>CAJXYU010000003.1 GCA_913063155.1 uncultured Desulfovibrio sp. | reverse complement strand
AGCGTTGTTTTTCGTCACAAAAAAGGCCGCTTCATGGATATCTCCATGAAGCGGCCTCACTTAACAGCTTTATTACTTACTGAAAAATTTTATTACTCACCCACATCTGTCTATTCCTGCGGCCTGGAGATGCCGACCGTGACGGTCTTGGCCTGGTGACGTATGGTGTCGATGGGCCTGGTCATTTCCTCGATGGCCTTGTTCAGGATGTTGAGAATGTCGTCCAGGCGCGCCTCTGCTGCCGGGATGCTGGCGGGTTGGGTGTACAGCCAGAGCATGTAGTTGCCCAGGGAGGCGGACACGCGCGCGGGCAGGGCCGAATCCGTTGCCCCGGAGGTGCAGCGGTCCATGGCCTTGTTGAGTTGGGCCAGGAACTTGTTGCGGTCCCAGGTGCCGGGGTTTTCGATCATGTTGCCCAGCACGATGCGAGCATTGCGGAAGGGCTCGGCATGGGAATCGATGGCCTTGGCGGCGGAGATGCCCCACCAGTGACCGGCCACGGTTTCGGGAATGAAGTCCAGGCCGCCACCCACGCGGGGCACCTTGATGGTGGCCTCCGCAATGCCGTCGAACCTGGTTTCGCCCTCGCCGCAGAAGACGATGGGCTGGCCGTTGTGGGCCTTGAATATGGTGGTTTCCTTGACCGTGTCCATGACCACCATTTCGGGCAGGTCCGAGGCCATGACCAGGGTCAGCGGCTCGGTGGACAGGTCAATGTGTTTTTTGTCTTCGGTCACGTCGCTGGGAATGGATTTGTAGCACAGCTCCGAGAGCTTGATGCGCACTTCCTCGGCGGCGATGCGGTTGGCGCCGTTGCCCACCAGCGCCCAGTAACGGTTCACGGGCGCGAAACGCGTGGCCACTTCGCCGATGGACTCCTTGTGCGCCAACACGGTGTCGATGGCGTCGGGAAGGGCTTCCAGGGCCCCCACGTCCTCCAGCAACTGAGGCTGCTCCATGGTGCCCAACTCGGCGGCCAGCCACAGGGAGAGCAGTTTTCCCGCAGCTATCTGGGAGTAGAAGGCCTTGGTGGAGGCCACGGCCATTTCCACATCGCGGCCGTTGCTGGTGTAGCAGTAGGAGTCGGACTTCTGCACCAGGGGCGAGTTGCGGCGGTTCACGATGCAGTTGACCCAGGCGCCGCGGTCGCGGCACAGGTCCACCACGCGGTTGGTGTCCGTGGTGGTGCCGGATTGGGAGACCGGGATGAGCAGGACGTCGTCCATGCGTTCGTCGCCCATGAAACCCACCAGCTCGGAGCCTGTGTAGGTTTCGATGGACAGGTCGCTTCCGGCCAGAGAGCGGCGCAGCAGGTGGGCGATGCCCATGCCTGCGATGGCCGCGGTCCCCTGGCCCACGGTGATGATGCGGGTGATGGGCCGGGTCTTGTCCAGCAGGCGTCCGCGCAGGGCCGGACCGTTGCCGAATCCTTCGGGCAGGAACTTCACGCGGCCGTTTTCCTTGAGATATTTGCCGTGCAGGGTGTTGCGCACCGAGTTTGATGCGTCGTGCACTTCCTTTTCAATGTAGTGCTCATAGCTGCCGCGGAAAATGTCGCGGGAGAAAATTTCGATTTTCTCCTCGGCCAGTTCCACTTCCTCGCCGGAGTCCAGGTAGCGGGCGACCGGAACGGAGGAGTCGTCCTTGCTGCTCAGGATGATGCTCACTCCACCCTGGCGGTGCACAGCCATGGGATAGGAGGAGCGGCAGCGTGCGGCCAGGCCGTAGGCTTCGGAAGCCACGATCCAGCCGTCCCGCGTGCGGCCTACGTAGAAGCTCTGGCCGCTGCCCTTTTGGGCCAGGAATTGGGAGTCGAAGTCGGACAGGTTCTGCATGACCACGGCCAGCGAGCCTTCGCAGCGTTTGAGCACGCTGCGGAAGCGCATTTCCGAGTCTTCGATTTCCGGGGCGTCCAGGTTGAAGAGCACCGGTAGGATCTTGGCGTCTGTGGAAATGGCGGGCGGGATATACGCGCCCTTGGAGATCACGCACTGTTCCACCAGGGTGCGGTAGTTGTCCACATCGCCGTTGAGCACGAACATGGTCTTTTCCAGGCCGGTGCTCACGTCGCCCTCCACCAGCCCGTCCACGGGGTGGCAGTTGGGCACGGAAATGATGCCGTTGGAGGCCCAGCGGGTATGGGCGATGATGTTCAGGACGTCCAGGCCTTCCGCCATGAGCCAGAGCAGGGAGTCCTCCATGATGAATTTGCGCAGCGCCGCGCCGTTGTCGCCGAGCTGGCCCACGAGCTGGGCCACCTTGTACAGGAAACGGCAGGCCGTGCGGCCGTCGTCCAGCTTGCGCACCAGCACGTGGCGGGTGTCGGCGTTTTCGATGGCCGTGCGTTCGGTCAGTTCCCGTCTGAGTTCGTTGCTCAGGGCGGCTTCGGGATCGACTCCCTCGGGCACGATGAAAGTCACTGCCACGCCAGCGGAGTCGCGACCGCGCACTTCAAGCTTGTCGATGGACTCCAGCACCTGCTCCATGCCCCAGGCCAGGAAATGGCGATCGCGGGCTTCGGTATCCGTTGCCAGGGACGAGGGCATCAGCGCCCGGACGCGATCCAGGTTGGACAGCACTTCCCGGTCCAGTTGCCAGTGGTAATCCTCCAGGCGTTCCAGCAGGGCTTCCAGCGCATCGGTGCGTACGTCCTTTTCCAGGCGTACGGCCACCGCGTTGCGCAGGGTGCGGATGGATTCCCGGATGGATTCGAGGGCCTGCAGGGTTTCGGGATCGCTGAGGAGCTGCATGTGCAACCCGAAACTCATGAGTTCATCGAAGTTGCCTGCAAGTTCGTCCAGGGGCGGGTTCGCATCGAGCAGTTCACTGCTTTCGACCGCGTCGGAAAATTCAGCGGCGAGCTTGAACACCCACTGGGTGTCCGCGGTTTCGCGCCAAAAGCCGTTGCTCAGGAAACTGGCGATTCCACACATAATATATATTCTCCTGTCTTGAAGATCATGGTTGCGCTGGCGGGAAAAATCGGAACAAGTGTATCATGCACGTTTTTCATTTTCTTTTTATGTGTACGAGGAATTACTGTACCAGCCCAGCGATGGCAAGTGAATTGTGCCTGGACGACAGGCCGCCGAACGGCTGCGCCGGTCAATTCCGACCTGCATTCTACGTCCATGTTCTATTTTTCCTAAAAAAGTGGGAATATGAAGGGGATGAAGAACAATATAATATGATCATATCTTCATATGAATTGAATATATTCTGAAAATACGAATTGTTGCCGTAATGGTTTCCTGAAGTGGATTTTTATTTTTAAAAAGGATAATGGGCCTTTTGGCTTTGCGTGTGAAGAGGAGCATTCGTGGACGGCTGAGAGCCGGAGAGGACGCGAGCCGGGAGAGACATTACGTATGATGGGAGCACTACAGCACCGTTGGAACGGTCTTGGGGTGGTGGGCAAGTTGTCCATCACGCTGGGCCTTATGCTGACGCTGGTAATATTCGTGGGCCTTGTGGCCTCGGTTGCGCTCGAGAATGTGCGCAGCCGGATTGACGACGTGGTGAGTCGCAGCATGCATATCCAACGTCTGGCCCTGGAGTTGGAGTCCGAGCTGCAACAGGCGCATCAGGCCGAAAAGAGTTTCTTTCTCAAATGGTCCAGCACGGGCTTTGAAAAGGCGCGCGACACTTACGCGGTCCGCTGTATCGAACTGGTGGAAAAGGCTTCCCTGGTCAATGGAAATCTCCAGTCCGCACTGCGCGACGCCCATGCCTCGGGTATCGGACAGGGCGTCTTCGATGTGGACGCCACACGCCTTTCGGATATCACCAGACAATATGCCGCATCCTTCCGGGAAGCCGTGGATATGGTCGGCTCCGTGACGGTCCTGCAGGAAAAGTTGATCGATTCCGCAAATGCCGGCGAAAAGTTGCTCCAACAGGCCGGACGCGACGATCTGCTGGCCATGCTGCGTCTGGCGAGGCTTCATGGCTCGCGGTATATCGCGACCAAGGACAGGGAACACCTGGTCCGGGCCATAGCCCTCGTCGAGCAGTTTCAGCAGGTGGTCAGAGATGATGTGCTCCTGACTGATGAAACCAGGGCCGCCCTGTTCGACTATATTGCCGACACTCGCAAAGATATTGGGAGTATCCTCGAAGCCGGTAGGCAACTGGCCGAGATGATGCAGAATATCGACCGTCTGTTGGCGCAGATCGATCCCCTGGTCGGCAACCTGACAGCCTCCATTACCGACGATGTTCAGGGCATCCGCTCGGGCATAAACGAAGCATCCCATTTTGCCGTGGCAAGCGTCTCAGTGGCCCTGCTCGTGGCCACCGTCCTGGCCGTCTTCGTTTTCCGCCTGCTTTATTCAGCAGTGGGCAAGAATGTTCTTGTGCTTTCCAATGCCGCCAGGGAGTTGAGCCTGGGCAACCTGTCCGCCCGGGCGCACATCGGGACCAAGGACGAGTTCGGCAAGCTGGCCGACGCCTTCAACGGCATGGCCGAACGCATCACCAGTCTGGTGGGCAGGCTGGAAGAGCAGGCCGCCACGGCCAGCGACAGGCTTCTGGAGGCCATTGAGAGCATTTCCGACGGGTTTGCCCTGTATGACGAGAACGACAATCTGGTGCTGTGCAACACCGAGTATCAGGAAATCGACCGCCTGTGTGCCGAGTGCTTCTCGCCTGGAGAGAGTTTTGAGTCCATCATCCGCACCAAGGTCTATGCCGGAGTTTATCGCGACGCCATAGGCCGGGAAGAGGAATGGATTTTCGGCCGCATGACCATGCACCGTGCGCCACAGGGGTCTTTTGAGCAGCGTCTGTCCGACGGGCGTTGCCTGCTGGTGAGCGAATACAAGACCGACAAGGGCGAGATCGCCAGTGTCGTTTCGGATATTACCCATCGCAAAAAGGCCGAAGAGGAACTTTTCACCCTCAATGCGGACCTGGAAGAGGCTGTGCGCGAACGCACCAAGGTGCTGGTGACCAAGACCCGCGAATTGCAGCAGGCCAACCAGCGGCTCATGGAATTGGATGAAATGAAGTCCACTTTTCTGTCCACGGTTTCCCATGAACTGCGCACTCCGCTCACCTCCCTGCTCGGTTTTTCCAAGCTCATCAATCGTGACTTCACACGCATCTTCATGCCCAGAGCCGATGATCCCCGGTCAAGGCACATCGGCGAGCGCATTCAGAGCAATCTGGAGATCATCAACAACGAAGGCAAACGCCTGACCCGGCTTATCAACGACGTGCTCGATCTCAGCCGCATCGAAACCGGCAGGGTGGAGTGGCGGGACGAGACCATGGACCTGGGCGAGGTGGTCAGGAGTGCGGTCAGGTCGGTGAGCGGCGAGTTTTCCCAGAAGCCGGGAGTGGAGCTGGTGACGGGGGATGTGGAGTCCCTTCCCCATATCCAGGGCGACCCGGACCGTATTCTCCAGGTGTTTATCAATCTGCTTAACAACGCGGCCAAGTTTACGGAAAAAGGGGTTGTGACCATCGAAGGCGAGAGCAACGGACAGGGGTACGTGGTGGTGCGGGTGCGTGATACCGGCGTGGGGATTTCCCAGGAAAGTCTGGGGAGCATCTTCGACAAGTTCCAGCAGGCCAACCAGGGCGACACCCTTAAGACCGCCACCGGCGGCAGCGGCCTGGGACTGGCTATCTGCAAGCACATCGTGGAGCGCTATAACGGACATATATGGGCGGAATCAGCGCCGGGCGAGGGGACGGTCATGACCGTGGCGCTGCCGTCTTCCTGCGTCGCGCCCCGCAAGAATCCTTCTTTCTCCGCCACGATCCTTGTGGTGGACGATGACCCGGCCATGCTCGACCTGCTCGGGGCCGCTCTCGGCAGGGAAGGGTATCGCACGATTTGCGCCAGAGACGGTGAAGAGGCCTTGGAAAAGACCCGCGAGCATCGGCCCGATCTCATTTCCATGGACCTGTTCATGCCCGGAGTGAGCGGCCGGGAGGCCATCGCCCGGCTGCGCTCGGACAAGGAATTGGCTTCCATCCCCATTCTCATCGTCTCGGTCGACGAGCGGTGCGGCACGGCCGGGGCCGACGCGGTCATCAACAAGCCGGTAGATGTGGCACAGTATCTGGAAAGGATCCGCGCCTTGCTGGGCGAGCGGTCGCTGGATCGTCCGGTGTTTGCGCTGAATGTGCGGGAATTCGCGGATTCCTGTATTGATGGCGGGAATATTCGGTACTGCAGTGAGGAAGAGTTGCTGACGTTGCTCGACGACGAGTTCCCCGGTGCCGTGGTGGTGCCGGACGGGGCCGCTTCCTGCGTGGACCTGGACCGTATCGGCCGGTCCCGCGTCGTACAGTTCATGTCTGTTCCGGGCACTGTGACCCGCGAGTCCGAATAAATCACCCTCCTTTGCCTCATTCGGGATGACGGACAGGTCATTCCGCGATTATACTTTTATTAAAAATTTCTTTCGGGTATTGTTGTGGCACTGTTCTTTTGTTGACGAAACAAAGGGTTGTGGCATGCGTATATTCCTTCGATTCGCTGCTTTTTGCGCTCTGGCCTGCAGTGTCGCCGTTTTGGCCCCCCGGACGGGGACGGCCCGGGATATCGTCTTGGGCATGTCTGCAGCTTTTACCGGTCCGAGCCGCGGTCTTGGCCTTGAACTCTATCGGGGAGCCATGGCCTATTTTGATTTTGTCAACCGCAACGGGGGCATTGACGGGCGCAAGATTCGCATCCTGGCCCTGGACGATGCATATGAGCCTGCGCAGGCCGTGAAGAACACCCTCCGGTTGCTGAAAAACAAGGATGTGTTCTGCCTGTTCAACTATGTGGGAACCTCGACGGTGACGCGTATGCTTCCTCTGCTGAATACCGAGCAGGCCCGGGGAAAGCTTTTTTTCTTCCCTCTTACCGGTGCACAGCCTCAGCGGAAATATCCTTACACTTCCAAGGTTTTTAACCTGCGCGCCTCCTATCGGCAGGAGATGCAGGCCCTGGTCAACGAATTCAGTCTGGTGGGACGCAGGCGCATTGCGATCTTCTTCCAGAATGATGCCTATGGCCGCTGCGTATGGGACGGCGTCCGCCGCGCTCTCCGGACGCATCGGTTGGATCTCGTGGGCGAGGCCACTTACCGGCGCGGAGCGACTTTTGAGGCTTCCATGGCCGAGCAGGTGGATATCATAGCTCGGCAGCAACCCGAAGCCATCATTGCCGTCGGGTCATACGAAGCCTGCGCCGCCTTCATCCGGGATGCGCGGAACGCCGGGGTGCGCGTTCCCATCGCCAATCTCTCCTTTTCCGGAAACGAGAGTTTGCTGAAGCTGCTGATCAAGGCGGGCAGTTCCGTGGATAAGGATTACACCAGGGACCTGATTTTCACCCAGGTGGTACCTGACTATATGGACCGAACCCTGCCTGCGGCGCGGCTTTATACTCGGCTCATGATCAAGAACCCGCCGAAACCGCCTGATTCGTTCGGCGCGGGGTACGAGCCCTTCGAATTCGGTTTCGTGAGCTTTGAGGGATATTTGAACGCCGTGGTCATGACGCACATCCTCAGGCTGCATCATGCGCGGCCGGAAACTCCTCTGGCCGAAGTGGTGGAAGGGGTGCGGGATTTCGATGCGGGCATCGACGTCACCATCTCCTTTGGCCCGGAGCGCCACCAGGGGCTCAATCGTGTCTATTTCACCACTGTTGTCGACGACGGGATCGTGCCCATTGAGCCGGAGGAATGGAGGCGATGGTCACGATGAGGCCCATGACAGGAATTTTCAAGAGAACGTTCATTCTCGTCTTCTGCGTTTTTTGCGTCATTGCGGTTTTGACGTCAGGCATGGCCGCCTACTTCCTGTACAAGCGGATGGTCGAGGAATTCCGGAGCAAGGGAGTGGCGATCGCCGTGAGCATTGCCGAAGGCGGCTGGGACGTGCTTTTGCACCGCGATGCCGCAACGGTGCAGTCGACCATCGATAATTTTCTGGACATCGAAGGCGTAGTCTATGTGTATGTGGTGGATGCACGCCAGGACATCCTCGCCCACACTTTTGTGCCTGCCCGGCCGGAGTCCCTGCAGCACGGCTATCCCCACAGCGAGTACGACATATCGGTACGCAACATTACCGTGGAATCCATCGGTTCGGTCATGGAAATCAGCGCTCCCATTCTTGAGGGGGCGGGCGGCCATGTGCACGTGGGCATGGACCGCGGGTTGCTGAATGCCTATTTCTGGAAGGTGTTCAGGAATATGCAACTGGTGCTGGGCGTGGTTTTTGCCGTTTGCGTGGTGCTGCTCTACTTCATGGTTCGCAAGATTTCCCGGCCGCTTACCGAACTTTCCGATTACGCCGCCCAGCTCGCCCAGCGCGATTTTTCCGGCGAGATTTCCATCGATTCCAAGGACGAACTGGGGCTGCTCGCCAGGACCATGCAGAACATGGCGCACGAGCTTTCCGCGCTGTTCAGCGAGATGCATGAAGAGGTAGCCGAAGCCACCAAGGAAGTACGCACGAGCTTGAGTTACCAGTCGGCCATCATCGACAACCTGGCCGATGGGCTGCTGGTCACCGACCGAGACGGCAGGATAACCCTGCTTAATCCCGCCATGCGAGAATTCTACGCTCTGCAGGGGATAGACTGCACCGGCACGAAGGCAAAGCACTATTTTCCCGCGGAATTGGCTCGGCTTGTGGCCGCAGCTCAACCTCAGGAAGGGGGAACCGTCACTGCGGAGGTTCCTCTGAGCGACAACCGCACGGGTAAGGCGCTGGCCTCGCCCATCTGGCTGGAGGAGGCCAACGGGCAGTGCCTGGGTACTGTGATTCTGGTGCGCGACATCACGCATGAAAAGGCTCTGGACCGGCTCAAAACGGATTTCATTTCCACGGTGTCCCATGAATTGCGTACTCCCATGACCTCGGTGCTCGGTTTTGCCAAGATCATCCACAAGAAGCTGGAGCGGGATGTATTTCCGCATCTGGATCGTGGAGACGACAAAACGGTCAGGGCAGTGACGCAGGTAGAGGACAATATCGGCATCATCGTATCCGAGGCCGAACGGCTGACCGTGTTGATCAACGATGTGCTGGATATTGCCAAGATGGAATCCGGCAAGGCCCAATGGCGCGACAAGCTCCTGTCCATGGCCGACGTGGTGGAGCATTCGGTGCGCTCCGTACAGGGCGTGTGCAGGGAAAAGGGCCTTCGTATCGAAACGGAAATCGAGAAAAACCTGCCCATGGTCTTCGGCGATCGGGGCCGTTTGGTGCAGGTGGTGCTCAACCTGCTCTCCAACGCCATCAAGTTCATGGATGAGGGCGTCATCGTCTGTCGGGTGCGTCGCCACGGTGATACGATTCTCACCAGCATCGCGGACCAGGGCGTCGGAATCCTGGCCGACGAGTTGCCTCTGATTTTCGAGAAGTTCAAGCAGGTGGGAGACACCCTGACCGAAAAGCCCAAAGGGACCGGACTCGGCCTGCCCATCTGCAAGCAGATCGTCACCCGCCATAAGGGAGAAATCTGGGCGGAGAGCATAGTGGGTATGGGCAGCACATTCCACTTCACTTTGCCTGTCGCCAGGGACTTCAAGGCCGATGGGTCGGCGCCTGGTGAAAATGAGGATATTTTCTGTTGGGATGAAGACGACGCGCTGGGGCAGGAAGGGAGCGCCATGTTGGTGGAATCCATGGATACGGGACAGGAGATTCAGCCGCTTATCCTGGTGGTGGATGATGATCCGTCCCTGGGAAAATATTTGAAACAACTCTTCCGGGAGGAGGGCTTCCGGGTTTTGGTGGCGCGAAACGGCAGGCAGGCCTTGAAGATGGCGAGCAAACATTTGCCCAACCTGATCACCATGGATCTCATGATGCCGGAAATGGACGGCAAGACCGCCATTCGCTGCCTGCGCTCCAATCCGTTCACCAGGCATATTCCCATCCTTGTGGTCACTGCCTTGTCCGATACGGAAGAGACCGGGGGAAACGTTGCGCTGCTCAAGCCGGTTGACGCGGACCACCTGCTGGAAACAGCCAATATTCTGCTGCGCGATCACGATGTGAGCCGTTCCTGCATCGTGGTGGGCGAAAGGGCCGACTTTGAGTTTGACGACGGTCTGACCGTGTTTTGCCCCAGCAGGATAACTTTCTGCCCGCCTCATGAGATTTGGGATCATGTGCAGGAAGGATTCAAGGGGTTCGTGTTCATGCCTCACGAACTGGCGGACGAACTCGACCTTGCGGGGCTGAGCAGGCAGTCCGGGGTGCAGGTGCTTATTTTGCCGGAGGCTTCCACTGATTATAAGTAGAAATAGCACCCTTGCTCCAAGGGAATTGTTCCATTATGCTTTTCAAAGAAACGAGAAATGCACCCGCCGAACACCGTGCATATGAAGGAGACTGCCGATCATGCCCAAGAAAATACTCATCGTTGATGACGAGGTTCATATCAAAATGCTCTTGGAGCAGACTCTGGAAGAGTTGGAAGATGATTTCGAGGTCGAATTGTTCACGGCGTCCGACGGCGAGGAAGGGCTGGATTTTATTCGTTCGGAAAAACCAGACCTGGTTTTTCTGGACATCATGATGCCCAAAATGAACGGCTATGAAGTGTGCCGGACCGTTATGGAAGACGACGAACTCAAACATATCAAGATCATCCTGCTCACCGCCAAGGGACAGGAAGTGGATCGCAAGCAGGGACTGGAGCTTGGAGCGAAAATGTATATGACCAAGCCTTTCGATCCCGATGAAATTCTCAAGGTGTCCAAGGAAATGTTGAATCTGTAACCTTGTCTGGAGCTTTGCACGGAATATGACGAGCCTGAAGAAGGTCATTCGCCCCGGGCTGATGCGTCACTTCCTGCTCCAGGCCAGCAGGCTTGCGGGGAGGGGATGCGCCGTTGCGGTCCTTGTGGACGGCGAGGTGGCTGCCGCCGCGGGCGCGGACGATTTGATGGATTTCACGCCCGGTTCTCCCGGGCTTTTTGTCATGGACCTTGAGCCCGGAGACGGCTCGGTGGGGCAGCTTGCACTTCGCGTGTCCGCCTTGAGTGGCATTGACTCCGAGCAGGTGGACCGTATTCTGGAATTCATGGCCTTCACCCTGCAGGGATTCATGGATATGGAGGCAGCCAGACGTTCCATCGCGGACGAGGCTTTGGCCAAGTACAGGGAGCTGGCCCTGCTGCATCGTTCCGTGTCCCAGTTCAACACCTCCCTGAGCCTGCGCGATGTTGTTCGTTCCCTGCTCAACGAATGTCGGCGCGGCGACTATCCCGGCGAAATGGGAGCTGTTTTTCTCAACGATCCCGCCACGGGGGAATTCCGTCTCACCGATCACTTCGGCTTTCCCGACCTTCACACTCTGGCCCGGATCAAGGACAGTATACTCTTCCGTGAAACCGTGGAGAACTGCAAGGGCGACATCGCCAACGACCTTTCCCTGGATGAACGCTGGGATCGTTCTGTCGCCGGCCTGTCCGCCTTGCTCATTGCTCCCATAGCCTCGCCCAACCGCTGTGAAGGGATTCTTCTTTTGGGGGCCGGGGAGCCAGGGGTCTACAAATCTTTCCATCAAAAGAGCCTTTCCACCATGGCCTCGGTGGCGGGCATTTCCGTGAGCAATGCCTTCAATTTCGAAGGTTCGCGGACCCTCATGGATTCCATCCTCCAGGCGTTGGCCGAGGCAATTGATTCCAGGGATCCGTTCACGGCCGGTCATTCCAGACGGGTGGCCCAGCTTGCCGTGGCCTTTGCCCTGGCCATGAGCAATGACAATGCGGTTTTTTCACACGTACGGTTCTCCGAGAGCGACATCCGGGAAATATATTACGCGGGAATTCTGCACGACATCGGTAAAATCGGCATCAAGGAAGACGTGTTGACCAAGGACACGAGGCTTCCGGCAAAGCTCATCGAAGTGATTAGGGCGCGTTTGGAACTCTTCGGCCATACCACCGGATTCGAATGGCAGGAGGCCTTTGATCGTCTCGATGAAATCAATCGGGTCATGAGTCCGAGCCAGGAACAGCTCGATTTCGTTCGAAGCATAGGAGGCCGGTCCTGGCGCATCAATGGAAGCAAATATCCCCTGCTGCACGAGGATGAGCGCGATTGCCTGATGCTGCCTTACGGCAACCTGACCCCGGATGAGCGCCTGGAAATTCAACGCCATCCGGCCGAGAGCGAACGCATCCTGCAACATATCCCCATGCGGGAAGGGCTCGGCAACATGCTGACCATCATACGCCAACATCATGAGCGCATGGACGGGTCCGGGTATCCGGATGGACTCACGGAGGGGGATATCCTGCTTCAGAGCCGGATGATGGCCATCGTGGACATCTATGACGCCATCACCCAGGAGCGGCATTACAAACCAGCCGCTTCCAGGAAAGAGGCCCTGAACATCCTGGCCGAGGATTCCGCCAACGGCAAGCTGGATGCCGCACTGGTCGAATTTTTCATTGCCCACGTCCAGCAGATCGAGCAGATGGCCGATACCATCAGTCTTCACGACCAATCCGCTCTTTCCCGCATCGAACAGTTGAACCTGATCTGATTTTTCCCCTGTCGGAGAAAAAAAGCCCGCTAATGTTGACCGGCCTTGAGTTTGAGATGGGTCATGCTGAAAGGCGTTTCTCCGCCGTCCAGAAACGCTTTGCAGAAAACGGTTATGTCCAGTTCGGCCATTTCGCGTAACGCCTTGATTTCCATATTTCCCAACACCGGAGCCACGTGGCTGCCCGGCGTCAGGCGTATGGCCCGAAGCTGTTCCAGGGATTCCTTCTTGGAGAAGCCGCTCTGGTCCATGAGTTCCATGCTGCGATCCTGATCGGCGTGTCCGATGCACAGGCCGGTATCCACCACACATCGTGCAGCTCTGCACAGGCGGCGGCGCTGGAACATGAGCTGTTCGGCGGGCGTTTCCAGGTAGCCGGTCTCCAAAAGCAGGTGTTCGCCGAAGGCTCGCCACCCGCCGGCCACGAGCGGGTTCCTGAGCTGGGAAATGATCGGGTCGTCGGAGAGCAGGCGGCGGCTGGCCATGAGGTGGCTTCCCGGAATCGTTTCCTGGGCGGCCAGGAATGTCAGCTCCTTGCGAGCCCGTTGCAGACGCACCGGATCTTCACGGAAACCGCGTCCGGAAAAAGCATGGGGGATGACCAGGAGCCTGGCCGAATCGCCCTCGGTCTTGGAAAGCGGAGCGCAGTAGTGGGCGGCGCGGCGCAGGGAAGCCATGTAGGACGGTGATTCCCCGAGGGACAAAGGCAGGTCCGGCAGTTGGCCGCCAAAGGCGGTCTCGCCGAAGAAAGTGCGCAGCCGTTCCACCTCCTGCTTGAACAGGGTCAGGGTGGAAGCATCCTCCCGGCCGGGGCCCGTGTATTCCTCGTATATGTTTCGCCAATCCGGCTCTCCCATGTCTGACGCGATGTGCTGCAGGCAGTCCAGGGCGCCATGCCATTCCGCATTGGCCGCTTCGAATATCTCGCGAACGGTTTTGGACGTGCCCAACCCTTCGGTCAGGACCGTTTCCATGTCCGGCCCTTCGGCTTCGTCCACCACGGATCGGGTGTGAATGTGGCGGTCCACTTCCCTGAGGGTATCGAGACAGTCCTGAAGACTCTGGGCGCTTTTGGGGTCGGATTTGAGCTGCCCGGATTGTCCCAGCTCCTGCAGGTAGCGGGCGCAATCCCGGATCATGGTTTGGGAGACGGCTTTGGTCTCCGGCGTCACCATGACGATGTTTTCCTCTGTCTGTCCCAGGAAGCCGGGCACGGCGCGCAGTCGCTTCATGGTTCGCTTCACCCTGGCTTTTTCGGACTTGGCCGGCAGCGTCAGGGCGTGATGAATTCCGGTGAAGGCGGTCTTGAGATAAAGGGATGGGTCCTTGCGCCAGGATTCGGCCCCGGAAAATTCCAGGAGTACGCCCCGGGCATTGGTGGCCATTGCCTTGCCCTGTTCATTCCCGATACCGATGTTGCTGTCGGCGATCTTCTCGAAGTCCTTTAGGAATGAGGTGATCTTGGCGACGTGGCGGTCAATGGTCCTTGGAGAAAAATCCTCCAGGCGGTCCAAAAGATCGTGGGCTTTTGCGGCCGCCGGCAGATAGGGGATGTCCCCCGACGCGCACAGCACGGGGAAGGCCTTGGCCAGATAAGAAAAGTAACGTTTGATGATGCCCGTTTTCATGGTTCAGGGGCGGCTCCTATCGTTCCACCAATTGAATGACTTTGCTCGCGAGCTCGCCCAACTCCGCCTTGGAGACCTGGTCGTCGGCTCCCACTGCCGAGCCCTTGTGACGCAGGGTGTCGGTGATGATGGAGGAGCACAGAACCACCGGCAGGTGGCGCAGGGTGTGGTCCTCCTTGACCCGTTTGGTCAGGTTGTGACCATCCATGATCGGCATTTCGATGTCGGATACGAGGACGTCGATGAAGTCCTTGAGGGGTCTGTTCTGCTGCTCCGCGTTGTTGCGGATGGCCATGAGCTTTTGCCAGGCCTGTTCCCCGTTTTCGGCCGTGCCCACCTCGAAACCGGCCTTTTCCAGCACGCCGGTCACCATCTTGCGAGCCATGTTGGAGTCGTCCACCACCAGGGCGCGAAGGTGCCTGGTGCGCACCTCCTGTACCACCTGCGGAGCCGGCTCCTTGGTCTCGCCCATACCCGGGTTCAGGTCCGCAGTGATCTTTTCCATGTCCAGGATGAAAACGATGCGGTTGGAGAATTTGACCACTCCGGTGATGGAGTTGACGGTCAGGGCGGAGACGTAGTTGGTGGGCGCTTCCACCTCGTCCCAGCCGATGCGGTGGATTCTGGTCACGCCGGAAACCAGGAAAGCGCTTCGGGTCAGGTTGAATTCCGTGACGATAACCTTGAGTTCCTCGCTTTCAATGCGATTTTTTCCCAGCCACTTGGCCAGATCGATGAGCGGAATGATCTGGTTGCGCAAGTTGAAGGCCCCGAGTACGGCCGGATGGGAAACTTCGGGCATGTCCGTGAGTTCTGGCATGCGGATGATCTCCAGGACCTTGGCCACGTTGATGCCGTAAAAACCCCGGTATTTGTCTTGATCCTCGTCTTTCCTGGCTTGCTCGTCGATGTAGAACTCCACGATTTCGAGTTCGTTGGTGCCCGATTCGAGCAGGATGTCGGTTTTGACCATTCGCCCCTCCGGGAAGATTTTTTGCTGGGTTGCCAATTATTCCCTTACACTAAGGGGTCATGAGCAAGCAAGCTTGTTAGAGGGGGGCGGGAGCGCGCCGGGACGGGAATAAAGGCAATCGTGCACTCAGTTGTACGAATGAAGAGGCCCGGCAAAGAGCCGGGCCTTCATGGTCAGCAACTGGTCAGCCGGTCCCTGGCGGCTTCGGATATGCGGTCGTCCATGTCCAGTTCGTCCATCTTGTCCAGTATCTTTTGTTTCATGGCGGGCGCCTCGGGAAAGTCCTGGTCGGTCCAGAACCGTTCGTCCTTGTTGAAATAGCCGATGATGCACAGGAAGGAGACACCGAAGTAGTAGGCGGAGCTCAGGGAGTTGTAAAAGCTCGGATCGCCCACAAAGCCCTCTGCGTCGTTCCAGGATACGTTCAGGCAGTAGTCGAGCATTTCCTGGATTTCCCGGGAGGCGTGGGTGCGCTGGCCGTCGGTCATTTCGTCCCATCCGAATTTGAATATCTTGGCCACGTCGTAGCTGTTGTGATTGTTCATGTGGCCTTCATGCATCCAGCCGTACGGATAGGGTCGGTTCTTGATCTCGAAGGTGGTCCTGATGATCTGGGGCCAGTGGTTGATGGGCAGGGTTTTGGCTTTCCTGATGTAGGCGATCATGTGATAGGTGATGCTCAGGTCCGTGGTGTGCAGCATGCCGAAGTCGGTTTTGTACCATGCCCCCCAGTAGCCTGTGGTTTCGTCCTGCCACCAGTCCACGAACTCCTTGTAGGATTCCACGTATTCGTCGGTAAGATCGAAGCCCTGGGTGTAGTTGCGGATGTATTTTTTCAGCCGGTTCTTGAAGCAGAATTGGGCCAGGCCCGAAGCCATGGCGTTGAGGGCGTCGCGGTTGTTCACCCCGGTTTCCGGGATGTCCGAGACCAGCAGGCTTTTGAGGTAGCGGTTGCGCACCACCGGGTCGTTGAGGTGCTCCATGAAGGTCAGGGGATACTTGGGCGACTCCGTTGTTTCGCTCAGTTCGTTGATGGCGTCCACGGTCTGATCGAATTTGAGGAAATAGAGTTTGAGGAACTTGCCCCAATACCCTTCCTCGCACTGCTCGAGTCGCTCGGGCTGGTTCTTGTCCAAAAGGCTTGCCTCGAAAAGCGCCTTCTCCTTGTCGAACTCCCGGAAGTGGGCCGTATACTCCTCGTACCATTTGGCGCGGAAATAGAGCTGGCGCGAGATCATCATCTCATGCCCTTGGCGCTCGAGATCGTTGAGGTGTTCTTCCATCTCGACGAGTTCCGGATCTCGTTTTTCTTTTTTGCTGACGAAATCATGGTCATAATGCACGAATTGGTGCTGGATGACCTGGTTGGTGTTGATGAACGGAGCCCTGAACTGTTTACGCACGGGCAGGACGGGTTTCATGCTCATGGGATGTCTCCTTGAACGGCTGTCGGTACGGTTGATGCGGCGGACGGTCAGTGCATTGCAATCACGGAGCCCGGTATCGACTTTCCGGTAATTATAAAACAAAATCCGGCAGGAGGAAACCACCTGCCGGACCTTGTCTGTGCCTTGAAATTGGATGTGTTTCTAGGACGGTACGTCGATACCGTATTTCTTGATCTTGTAATGGATGGCGCGACGGCTGATGCCCAGTTCGTCGGCCGCGGCCTTCTTGACCCCGTTACAGTGCTCCAGGGCTTTGATGATGGCCTTGCGCTCGTTGTCCTCAAGAGAGAGGGAATCCTCATCGGGCAGGGGCGAAGCCTGCGGCTCCAGCTGCAGGTCTTCAGGCCGGATGAGATCGCCCCGGCAGAAGACCAGCGCCCCTTCAACGGCGTGCTGCAGTTCGCGGACGTTGCCGGGCCAGGGGTGTTCCTGCATGAGCTTCATGGCTTCAGGTGTGAAATCGGCCATCGATCGGTTCTGGGATTTGCAGTACATCTCTGCGAATTTTCGGGCCAGCACCGGGATGTCCTCCACACGCTTGCGCAGGGGAGGAATGGTGAGGGCCACCACCTTGAGACGGTAGTAGAGGTCCTCGCGGAACGATCCCTCCCGCACCATGTCCGGTAGGCTGGCGTTGGTAGCCGAAATGACCCGGCAGGAAACCTTGCGTTCCTTGGTATCGCCCACGCGGCGGATGGTGCGTTCCTGCAGGAAACGCAGCAGGCGGGTCTGCATTTCCGGTGAAATGTTGCCTATCTCGTCCAGGAACAGGGTGCCGCCGTCGGCCTCTTCGATGAGGCCCTTCTTGTCTTTCATCGCATGAGTGAAGGAGCCCTTGACGTGGCCGAAGAGTTCGCTTTCCAGCAGGGTGGGCTGGGTGGAGCCGCAGTCCACCACCACCAGCGGCCCCTTGGCGCGCGGGCTGTGGGTGTGGATGATTTTGGCCGCCTTTTCCTTGCCGGTGCCGGATTCGCCCAAGAGCAGGACGTTGGCCTCGGCCGGGGCCACCCGTTCCAGGAGGGAAAAGAAATGCTTCATGGACTGCGCTTCTCCGCCCCAGATTTCACTGTTTATGGGAGTTTGTTTCCGGGAGGTGGGCGTGGGAGCGGTTGCGAGATTTTTTTCGATGCATTTCAGCAGATCCCGTCCGTCGAACGGTTTTGTCATGTAGTCGGCGGCGCCGGTCTGGATGGAATTGACCGCATCCGGGATGGTGCCGTGTGCCGTGAGCATGATGATGGGGATGTGCGGCCAGGAGCGGAGCACTTCCTCCAGCAGCCCCTGTCCTCCCATGCCGGGCATCTTTACGTCCGAGATGATCAGGTCCACACGGTTGTCGGCCAGCATTTCCAGGGCGGTTTCAGCGCAATCGGCCGGCAGGGTTTCGTAACCAGCGCTCTCCAGGCGCGCCTCCAGCACGGTGAGGATGTTTTCGTCGTCGTCCACGGCCAGGATGACCGGCGTGTCGCTTCTGCTCATATGCTCTCCATTATTTAACTTTTTTTGAGAATCTTCAAAAGATTGGCGTCGTGGACAGGGGAGCGCCGGTCCGCAGCGCAGGAGTTTGGTCATTTTCAAGGCCTGTCCGGGATGAAGAATCTGAAACCGCAGCCGCCCTCTGTGCCGCAGTCCACCCACATGCGCCCCTGGTGGGCCTCCACGATCTTGCGGGAGATAGCCAGGCCCAGGCCTGCGCCATCCTTGTCCGAGCGCACACCCTCGGCCCGGTAATATTTCTGGAAGACCAGTTCCCGTTCGGACTCGGGCACGCCGGGCCCCTGGTCGTCCACACTGAAAATCAGGCCATTGTCGTCCTGGTCCAGACTAAAGGTGACCGTGCTGTTTTCGGGCGAGAATTTGATGGCGTTACCGCCCAGGTTCAAGAGGACCTGGCGGAGATGTTCACGGTCGGCCACAAGCAGGGCCGGTTCATCGGGGACACGGGCTCTGAAGGAAATATTCTTGGCCAAAGCCGAGGACTCCAGGCGCTCCATGGTGGAACGCACCAACTCTACGCTGTCCATTTCAGCCGGGCGCAGGTCGAGTTTCCCCGACTCCAGTCGGGAAACGGTCATGAGTCTGCGCAGCAGCCCGGCCAGTCGGTCGGTCTCTTTTTCGGCGATGCGCAGGAAACGCTCCTGTTTTTCGTTCACCTCTCCGAACACGCCGTCCGCAATCATGTCCACGGATTCGCGGATGGAAGTCAGGGGAGTGCGTATTTCGTGGCTGAGCATGGATATGAAGTCCGAACGCATGCACTCCTCGCGCCGCAGCTTGTCGGCCATGTCGTTGAAGGCGTCGGCCAGTTCCTCCAGTTCGTCGCCGGAATCCACACGCACCGGCGCCGGTGTCTCGCCGCTGCTCAGAGATCTGATGCCGCCACGGACCTTCCCCAGGTGGGTGCTGAGCCGCCAGGTTAGCAGGGCGCTGCCCGGCACGGCCAGCAGCAGGCAGACGATGAGGCCGTAGAAACCGACCTGATAGGCGTGGATGTTATTCTTTCGCAGCCGGGCCAGTCCTTTGGTGATGGCCTGGCGGTTTTCCTTTCTGGTGGCGGCCAGGATGGCCATCCAGGACTGGATGGTGGCGTCGTTGTCGAACGCCTGTCCCGGGTCTTCGGCCACGGTCAGGCTGATGGTGTATTCCGCGGTGAGGGGAGCCCATTGCCTGGCGTACTCGGGGTGCCGTTCCAGGGTTTCGCGAAGGATGTCCCCGAAGCGAGCCAGGTCGTCCACGATGAACTGGGCTGCGGTTTCGTCGCCTTCCAGTACTTTGAATCGGGCGATGTTGGTCTGCACGCTTTCCAGCCGTTCCATCATCCGCTGTACGGCCACGCCGATCTCGTAACGCGTGGAGGCGATCTCGCGGGTCAGGGCGGATTCGTTTCTGATCTGGTAGACGAGGTAAGCGGTGGTGGCGCAGAAGATGGCGGTGATGGCCAGGGCCCAGGCGAGCATCCTGGCCGATATGCTCATTTTCGGGAACAGTCTCACGGGGTGACTCCGGTTCGGGTATCCTTTTCCTGTCGGTTGTATACCGGGCCGCCGCCGTGAAAGCAACGGGCCACAGCCCGGGATCGAAGCAAAAGTCGTGCCCGGGCCGCAGCCCACAAAATTCACACTTGTTCAGCAAAAGAAATCAGTTACGCGTGCAATTCACGAACCCCAAGCGCAATCTTTGCAGAGAGCGGCGGCTGTTTAAAATGGTTCGGGTACACGGCGCAAGGGGAAATAGTTCTGCACATATTTCAAACAGGGCATGTGTGCAGATCTATTTCTCCGCGGCGGCAAAGGAGGCAGCCCATTCTCAACAGAGCCGCCTAGCCCCTCATTTTGAAAACGTCGTAGGCCTTGTCATGGTCGATCTCCTCGAACCGGATGTCCTCCACTTCGGGAAGCGGGGCTTCGGTGCGGATCATCTCCTCGAAGTCCTCGAATTTTCCGGGATCCCCCTGCGCCAGAATCTCGGCCTCCCCGTCCGCGATATTGCGCACCCAACCGGTCAGCCCGAGGACTTCGGCCTGCTTCTGCAGCCAGCCCTGGAAATTGCCCCCCTGAACCTTCCCCTTGACGATGCAATGCAAACTCTTCATTCGATACCTCCGTACTCTAGTAGGCTCCTACCATAACTATACGGGATGTAATCCTATACGCAAGTATTCCAGAAAAATTATCATGCGCGGGCCGCCTTTTCCCGAGCCGCGGGCGCCTGCTCCGTCTTGAATTGGGCCAGGTCTTCCGTAATCTTGTTGCGCAACCGGGTCACGGCCTGGGAGTCGGCCATGACCATGTCCAACTGGCGAGTGTGAATGATCAGGTAGCCCAATACCTTGAGCCTGTGGGCCATGGTGGAGTGGCCGTACCCCTCCAGCCGAGCCAGCAGGTTGTCCTCGCGCACTTTGACCCGGAAGTCGTAGGACTCCAGTATTTCCTGCAGGAATTTGGCCCGAAGGACTCGCCGTTCCAGGTTGGCGGCTCCGCCCTTGAAGTTGAAACGGGCATAGTTCTCGCTGGGCCGGTCGCCCACCAGGGATTCCACGTTGCAGAAATGGAAGCCGAAGCGGGACTGCAGGCTGCAGTAGTTCTTGGAGATGATGAAATAGTTCTTCATTAAGAAGTCCGAGGCTTGGCCCGCAGCCAGATTGGGGTTCATGGTGGCCTCGAACATGACCGACAGGAAGCCGCGCGCATTGACCGGGGGCGGCCCTTCCCATGGCACGGCGATCATGCCCGCCCACAGGGAGCGCATGGGAATGGACTCCACCTGGGACATGAGCACGCAGGAATCCGTACGCTCCTGACCGTCCGGGCTGAATCCGTCGTCCAGGTTGAGCACCCAGAATTGCTTGGGCACGTCGCAGATGAGCTGGCGCGAAGAGCTCTTGCCGTAGTCTTGGCTCATGCCGAAATCGAACATCTCGCGCACGGCGGTTTCATGGCAGAAGCGCATGATGTCGTGGAATGTCTTGCAATATCGGGGACGGAATTCCGCGCTGTCCGGGTCCAGCAGCCGCAGACGGATGATGTGTCGGGCCGCGTTGCGCAGGGCCGAGCGCACCGGGCTGCCGCGCATGGGATTGTGGCGGGGGCGTTCCTGCTCCATCAGGGCTTCCACCTTGTTCGTGAACAGCGACCTGTTGTCTGCGTCCACAGTGATCGTTTGTCCGTTTTCCAGAGCGTTCATGGCTCCGCGCAGGCTGAACAGGGCGGGCACTCCGAACTCCCGGGCCACGTTGGCCAGGTGTCCGGCCGCACCGCCGCGTTCGGAAATGACGGCTGCCGCCCGGCTCAGGAGTGCGGCCCGCCGGGGCAGAGCCTGTGCCAGGATCATCACGGCCCCCTCGGGAAACTGCAGGGCGTCCGCGTCCTTGCCGACCTTGAAGACCGGTCCGAAGGCGACGCCGGGGCTGGCCGTAATGCCGCCGCTCATGAGCGGTTCCGGCAGGTTGTCGATAACCGTCCGGTCGGTCCGAAGGCCTTCATCGCCTTCGGACCGGGGCAGGGGGCGGCATTGCAGCAGCTTGAACCCGTCGTCATCGGTGATGGCCCATTCCACGTCCTGGGGCAGGCCGAAGTGCGCTTCGATGTCCAGGGCGGCGCGGGCTACCTGCAGGGCCTGCTCATCCGTGAGGGACGGGTCGTCCTCGTTTTCCTGGTTTTCGATCCTGCAGGTGCCTTCCATCGGCAGGCAGACGTACTTCTCCGCCTTGTGGGCCACAGTCTTGTCTTTGACGGTCAGCGGTGACCGGGACAAGGTGAATATGTCGGTTTCTATGGAGCCGTCCACCACTGCACGGGGCAGCCCCCAGGCCGAGTAGACGGTTATGGAATCGTCCTGGGAGTCCACCGGACTGCGTGAGTAGGCCACTCCGCCGGAACGGGCCTCCACCATGGCCATGCAACCCACGCACATGGCTACGTCCTCGTGTCGGATGCCTCTGTTGAGGCGGTAGGTCAGGGCCTGCATGGAGTACTTGGAAGCCACCACCTCGCGATAGGCGTCCAGCAGGCTGTCGCGGTCCACGTTGAGCACGGAGCTGTACTGGCCCGCGAAGGTGGTGCGTTCTGTGTCCTCGCCCAGGGCGCTGGAGCGCAGGGCCGCACGGACTTCTTCTCCCTCCGTCTCCATGAGGCGTGTGTGGGCGGCCAGAATCTCCCGCTCCAGGTCCTCGGGCAGGGGGGCCGTCATGATCACCTGCATGACCCGGGAGGTGAGCTGGAACAGGGTGTCCCGGTCTTCCTTGTCCACTGATTGGAGCATATGCTCGATGGTGCCTTGCAGGTCGTTCCGGTCCATGAAGTGGCGGTAGGCTTCCGCGGTGATGACAAATCCGCCGGGGATGTCAAGTCCGAGGCGTTGTCCGGCTTCTCCCAGGGTGGCCATCTTGGAACCGCACAGGTCCGTGTGCTCCCGGTTCACATCCGAGAGATCCAGAACCAGCGGGCCGCCACGCTCGAACTCCTTGCGCGCTATGTACGGCTCGATCTCCCGGCGGATTTCGTCGAAGACCTCGTACAGGCGGGTGTATTTGCCCGGCGCCAGCTTGTCCAGGTGCTGGATCATGCGGTAGGTGGCGGCCCCTGCCTTGGTGCAGGCGGCGCGCACAAAGGCCATGCCGTAGACGCGTTCGCCGCGCAGGGCTTCCTCGATGTCCGTGAAGATTTCATGGTTTTCGCCGTCAGCCGAAAGCAGCTGCCTGAAATGGTGATGGCGGGACGCAAGCAAGGCCCGGAATTCTTCCGCATTATTTCGGTGTTCCTTCTTTCTGCCGAAGAAGGGGAACCAATCTCCAAATCCCATGCCAGTATCCGTTCAATTCGTTGAGAAGGTTACATTTCCTTTTTCTTGCCTGCGGTCATCTGGAGCCCCACACCTTCAAACAGGAAGAAAATGCCGTACCCGAACCATATGGTGTAGACGACATAGAAGAGGAGAGCGAAGGTTATCATGCCCCATTCATCGACGGCCTTGCGCCCTTCGATGCCGAAATAATTGTAACCCACCTCGATCCCGCGGGCGATGATTCGCTTGTCGATGAAGGTGGCGGGCTTGAAGTTCTTTTGTCGGTCCAGAGCCAACTTGACCTTCTTGAGCAGGAGCCACCATGCGTACATGGCCTGCTTGGGGGCCGTGCCGTACCGCTTTTCCATGGCCGGGCCGTTGTTCTTGAACATGTCGTCTGAGTCGCGCAGCGCCACGCCCATGAGCCGCCCCAGGTCGCCGCGCACCCTGAATTCCGTGGCCTTGGTGGGCTCAAGGTTGAAGCCGTTTACGGTGAGCAGCTTGGCGGCCGCCTCGGTGAAGGCGGGACTGTCCGACTCAATCACGATGTCGAACTGCTGCCCCCTGAACTGTTTGGCCTCCTTGATTACCTGAGGGATGTAGTAGGTGGATCCCTTGGAGATGGAGTTGAACATGTTGTCCGAGGCTTGGAAGGCGTTGATGTCTCCGAAGTTCGGGGAGAACATGAAGGCCAGCACGCAGAAGAAGACGGCGAGCAGGCCCAGGCCCGTGAAGAAGTGTGTTCTGTGTCGAATCAGCATGGCCTATTCCCCCCTCAGTTGATTGATTCTGATCAGGAAGGTGCCGATGACCCAGACGCCGAACACCCCCACGCAGATGAAGAAGCTCCAGTTGCCCACCTGGGCGCAGAAAGCGGAGACCGAGGGCGGGATGTTCGCGATTTTCATGGCCGCAAGCTTTCCGGGCAGGGCGAATAGCCGATTGGCGAAGCCTGCCAGTATTGCCGTGGCGTAGAAGCCACGGATGTAGATGCCCGGAACCAGCTTGGTGGTCAGGGCGCCCACCTGGATGCCCAGCAGGGACCCGAGCAGCATGCCCATGGCCAGGGTATAGAAGATGAATCCGTAGATTGCATACTGGGAGATGCTGGCGTACCCGGCCGTGAAGATGATCTGCAGGATGTCCGTGCCTACGGTTGTGAAGGAACTGACTCCCAGAATGTACACGAACATGGGAAAGGTCAGGAATCCGCCGCCCACGCCCATGATGGCGGCCATGAAGCCCACCACGGCCCCGCATGTCCCTACGAACCAGGCGGAAATGCGCTTGCCGCCCGGCACCAGATCCGTGTCGAAGGTGATCATGGGGGGGATGGCCGTTTTTTGCAGCTTTTCTGGCAGCCCGCCGCCACCGCTCTCGCCGCCGTGCGCGTCGACTCCGCCGCCGGCCTTGCTCAGCCTGATGAAGTCGAGCATGGCATAGATGCCGAGAAAGCCGAGCAGCACCACGTAGATGAGACTGATGAAGGTGTCCGAGAGTACCGGATTGAGTTCGTATATCCAGCGGTTGATGACTCCGCCGCCGGTGACGCCCACTCCCGAGCCCACCAGGAAGGCCAGGGCCAGCGCCACGGAGACGTTGCCGAGCTTCCTGTGCACCGCCGTACCCATGATGGCCTTGGCGAAGATGTGGAAGAGGTCGGTGCCCACGGCCAGGATGCCCTTGATGCCTGCGCTCATGAGAGCCGGGGTGATGATGAAGCCGCCGCCCGCGCCGATGCAGCCGGTGATGAGTCCGGCGCACAGGCCGATGGCGATGGAAACGAGAAATATTTCCGGCGTGTAAAAGGCCGGGCTGTATGCTTTCTTGCCGCCCAGGATTTCCGGCAGCGGCAGGTCCGCGGCCATGCCCACCGAGACCAGGATTGCCGGAACAGCGAGGACGAGGAGCAGGATCAGCCGCTTCCGGCTTGCCAGGATGTTTCGTGAAACCTCCAGGTCCCATCTGGCGTGGGCCTGTGCCGCCAGCAGCATGGTTTCGTAGAGCCGTCTCGCTGTGTTCATGCGCCCCCCTCTTGAGTAGCGATTGTAATGACCCGACGTCCGAAAGCGTGCTTTTATCGTCAGGATTCCTCTCCGTTGTCCGTGGACCTGATTTTCCGTTCCCGAATTTCCTTTCGCTTGCAGGCGTCTTCCAGTTTGTAGACGAGTTCGTCCAGGTCCGCCGGTTTCATGAGGTAATGGAATGCTCCTTGGTCCATGCCCTCCACCGCCGACTCCATGCTGGCGTGGCCCGTAAGCATGATAACCTCCACCAGCGGATGCCGGCGTTTGATCTCCCGAAGCGTATGAAGACCGTCCATGCCGGGCATCTTCATATCCAGGACCACCACGTCCGCGGGAAATTTCTCCAGGCTGGACAGGCATTCCTCGCCTGACTGAGCCACTTTGACGGTCAGTCCACGTCTGGCCAGCCGTTTTTGTATGGCGGACGTGAAATCGACTTCGTCATCCACGAGCAGAACTTTCATCTCTTGCATTTATTCACATACCTACTGACTGCTATTCACTTCGTTTCACTGCGGCCAGGATTTTTTCCAGAAGCTTTTCGAATTCGCAGGGCTTGAGCAGGTAGTCGAACGCGCCGTGCTGCATGCCTTCACGCGCGGCTTCCTCCGAGCCGTGTCCCGTGAGCATGATCACCGGCAGATTCGGCACCATTTTCTTGAAAATCTGCAGCACCTCGATGCCGCTCATGTCCTCCATCTTCAGGTCCAGCAGGGCCACGTCGTAGTCGTCTCCACGCAAGGCCTGAATGGCCTCGGTTCCTCCCCCAGCCACCTTGACCGTCATGCCGCGCTTGGACAGCCTTTTGGCCATGACATCGGTGAAACCGATTTCATCGTCCACCAGCAGAACTTTGATATCCATCTCGCTCATTTATGAATTTTCTCCTCCGGCCGCGATGTCGTCCCTTCGGGAATGGGCCTGCTGTATTCTCTGTTCCTGTTTCATCTTGCGGCGGGCCGCCTCGCGGATTTTGCCGAGCAGCGTGTCGAAATCGCAGGGCTTGAGCAGGTAGTCGAAGGCTCCGAGGCGCATGCCTGCGCGGGCCGACTCCATGCTTGCGTGGGCCGTGAGCAGCACCACCTCGATGAGCGGGTGGTTCTCCTTGATGCGGGGCAGCACCTCCAGGCCACTCATGCCGGGCATCCTGATGTCCAGGACCACCACGTCGAAGGGCTCGTCCGCCAGCTTTTCCAGTCCACTCTTCCCGTCGAATGCCAGGGCCACCTCCACACCGCGCTTGGCGAGCCGCCGTGCCACGGCCCAGGCGAAATCCTGTTCGTCGTCTATGAGCAGCGTCCTCATGCGCATGGGTTATCCCCTCTCCTCCGCGTTTTCGTCAGAAGGCACCCCGGTCTTGGCGGCCGAGGGGATGCGTACGGTGAAGGCCGTGCCCACGTCCACAGCGCTGTTCACGGAAATCTCCCCTTTCATCTTGTTGACGATGCCGTAGATGATGGACAGGCCCAGCCCGGTTCCCTTGCCTACTGGTTTGGTGGTGAAGAACGGGTCGAACAGGCGCTGCATGTTGGCCCTGGGGATGCCGCACCCCGTGTCCGCCACAGTCATGAGTACGTCGTCCTTGTCGCGCTTGGTGGTGATGGTCAGGGTGCCGCCTTCCTTTTCCATGGCGTCCACGGCGTTGTTGACCAGGTTCAGGAGCACCTGCTGCATTTCCGAAGGACTGGCCGCGATGGTGGGCAGGTCCCGGGCCAGTTCGGTCTCCACCTGCACGTTGGCGTATTTGGTGCGCTGGTTGCTCAGGCCGATGATTTCCTCCACAAGCTCGTTGAGCTGAAGTTCCATGGTGGTCGGGTCGATCATGCGGGCGAAGGAAAGCAGCTTGTGGGTGATCTCCCGGCAGCGCGCTCCCTGGGTCCTGATCTGGGTCAGAGCCCGCTTGGTCTCGTCCGTGTTGCCGTTTTTGTCGATTCCTTCGGCAAGCAGGTCCTGCACCCATCCGGCTTCTTCCACCATGATGGCCACCGGGTTGTTGATTTCGTGGGCGATGCCCGCGGCCAATTCGCCCAGGGAGGCCAGTCGGCCTGCCTCGATGACCTGCTCGTTCATCATTTCCTTTTCCTTGTCCGCGGCTATGATACGCTTGACCATGCGCTTGGAAAGGTAAAAGGCCACGAAGGTGATGGCTATCACGCCGATGAGCAGGACCACCAGGGCCAGGTTGCGGGTCTGGGCCAGGTCGGAAAAGGCGTCGGCCGAGTCCTGCTGGTAGACCAGCAGCCAGTCGCCCTGTTTGAGCGGGGTGCTCAGGAAGATCGTCTCGCGGCCCGTGAGAGGATTGGGCGCAATGGTGGAAACCACCATGTCCCGGGCCTTTTTGAGTGCGAATGAGCCTTCCTCTCTGGCGTCGGTCGTGGCCTTTTGCAGCAACTCGCGCAGGAAGGGGACCTCGGCGCTCAGGTCGATGCGTGGTTTGGTCTGGAATTCGCCGCGCCGGTTGATGATGAAGGCCAGCCCCGTTCGGCCTATGTGGATGTTTTCCACCAACTGGTTGAAGGCGACGAAGTCGATGGTGGTGCGTAGTACCCACTTCTTGCCTTCACTTTCGAACTGGACCGCAATGATGAAGTGGGGCACTCCGCGCAATCCGAGGAAGACGTCCGAAACGTAGACTGTGCGCTTTTGGACTTCCCTGAACCATACGGACTGGGAGTAGTCCGCCAGGCCCAGACGGAAGGGGCCGGAATAGGCCACCTGTATGCCGTAGCTGTTGACCAGCCCCAGGTCCACGAAGCCGCCTCCGTGGCGTTTCATGAGGGATTTGTGCAGGTTTTCCAATTTTCCCTCGTCCAGGAAGCAGTCCACGCCCATGTTATCTGCCAGAACACGAATTTCGCCTACCTTTTCCAACAGGTAGGTATCGATATTCTGCTCGTGCTTGTGCACGATCTCCTCCAGGTGGGCCATGACCCTGCCCTTGTATATCTCCGTGTACTGGTAGCCCCCGATAAGGGTGATCAGCGCCAGGGGCATGAGCGATACCAGGACTACGGTGAAGGCCATGCTGCGGTGCAGGGAGCGGTAATATTGTCTGTCAGGCACGTCCGGCCTCCATGGTTTTACCAAGGATTTCAGAGAGAACGGGTGCGTATTTCAGCATTGCCGGACACAGGAGGACGCAGAGGCGGGCGTGGCGTTCGAATATCCTGGTGTCCGGTGGATTCATGTCATCGCCTTGTTTCATCGTTTCAGAGCAAGGGTGCCGTTCTGCCGGGTCATGTCATTTATACCCCTTTTTTATTGTTTTTGAAAAGACTTAAAGCAGTATAACGGCAAAATACCGTTACGGGGCCAACTTTTCTGAGCATCGCAGAATGCATGAGTGGTATTATTATCATACGCGCAATGATGCCGGGAATTTGCCAACAGGGTGCAAGGGATGTATCTTACAGTATAGGGAAATCCCTCTCTTCAGCACGGGAGGTCGTCATGCGCAGGGTCGTTTTTTTCATCGCGGTGTTGTTGTCCGCATCCGTCATGCTTACTCCCATGGCGCGGGCCGCATCCATCGTCGAAAACTCCGAACTGGGGTACCGGATGGCCATTCCCGACGGCTGGACCACCATGAATTCCGCACAGATCAAGGCCCTCAACAACTATATGGCTCAATTCCTGGGAGGGGGCGTTCGCGGCACCGACCTGGAAGTGAAGGCAGGCTATCGGCCCGTGGGGCAACAGTTGGTCTATCCCTTTATCGTGGTCGGGACCGAGGGCGGCGGCAAGGTTCCGGCCGACAAAATCGAGGCGTTCAACAAGCACGCATTGGAAAGGGTGGGAACACTTCTGAATTCCAAGGTCTATCACCCGGCTGGGAGCGCGGACGACATCGCCGGCTCCAAATTTGACCGGGACAACTGGACCTTCACCATCTCCGCCGAACCCGGCGGCATGCTTTTCCGCATCCATTACGTTTTCACCAGCAACGGCGTGTACGTGTTCCGTGCCTTTTTCGACCAGCGGTCCATGCTTTTGATTCCTGCCGTGGACAGGGCCTTTCGCAGCATCACCCTGCACGATTGGCTGCTCTACGAGCCGGAAAGGACGGACGATTCGGAACCGGGGGCTTCGTCCGCACGCAATGTCTGGATCATCTACGCCATGGCCCTGCTGGTGCTTGTCGGCGTGTGGTTGACCGATTTTCCTTCGGACGAGGAAGATCACCCTCATTGATCGTGCAAACCAGGGTGACTTTTGGGGACGGAGTGGTTGAAAGAGCTTCCTGGGTCGGCGGTTTTTTCTACCGGGGGTCGTAGTAGCCGCCCTCCAGTTTTCGCATGATGTTTTCCACGGTGCCGTCTTGGATGATTTCCCTGAGGCCCGCGTTGAATTCCGTAAGCAGCTTTTCCGATTCCGGCCTGTTTTTGGGAAAAAGGAGATGCCCGGTGGCCCTTCGGTAGACCTGCTCGGTTATGGTCACTCTGTCGCTCTCGTGCTGATATTTGCCCCGGGTGAGGACATTATAGCCTACTCTCCGGGTCGTCGGAAACATGTCTATCCTGCCCGCAAGGAGTTTTTTCATGTTCAGGTCGTCGTTCTGGACAACTTCCACCGTGAGCACTTTTTCTTTCGCCAGCCTCCAGAATTCGTCCGAATAGGAAAATCCTCCGGTCGCGCCGATGCGGTATCCCTTCAGGTCCGTCAGTGTTTTCCAAGGACGAATGTGTGTCGATTTCAGGTGGATGAAGACGTGCTCCTCCGTGTTGAGGGGCTCGCTGAACAAGGCCACCTTTTCGTATTTTTCGCGATGATACCAATAGGCCGAGGCCTGCACGTCACCGGCGGCCATGAGTTTGAAGGCCCGCCGCCAGACGTAGAATTTGAATTGTGTGTTGTAGCCTCTGCGGGCGAAGGCCCGGGTCACGATGTCCAGGATGGCCCCTTTGTTATGTAGCTTCGAACCGCACCATGGCGCCCATTCGCCCGTGGAAATGACGACGGTTTCCTTGGCCAGCAGGGGAGCTGGAGGCAGCATTCCCATCCACAACAAGGCGGTGAAGAGGATGACAGTGAGCAGTCTTCGCGCAAAGGGCATGTCTTATTGTGCGATGTGTTGAATCTTTAAGCCATTATACTTTCAGGTTCACGCGGAGAACCGTCCCAGGGCGAAGAAGAGCAGGGCCAGGCAGAGAAGGCGCACCATCTTTCCCAGTTTGCCTTCCGTTTTTTTCTGCGGGACATGCACCTTGTCGGCATATTTGTTTTTTCTGATTTCTTCGTGAACAAGGCGCTCCAACTCATGGATGTTTATATGCATTGCAGTTCTCCTTGGCGTTGGGGGGTGGTGTTTTTTGCTGTTTTCGGATGGACAGATTCAAAAGCAGGATGGCCGCCACGATGAGCATGCATCCCGCCCATTGGAGCAGCTGGAAGGTTTCGCCGAAGAGCAGGTAGGCGGTAATGCCTGTGAAGACCAGCTCCAGAGTGACGATGATATTGGCCATGGCCGCAGGCAGGTAGTTGAGGCTTTTGGCATAGAGCCCGAAGCCCACCAGGGTGGGGCCCACCGCATAGAGCAACAGCCAGAGCCAGCTGTCCGGATGGGAATTGAGACACAGGAGTTTGCCCGGGCCTGCCGTGAGTATGGGAATTTTTTCCCCGAACAGGACGATGGCAGCCATCTGGAAGAGGGCGGCGAAAGTGAAAATGTGGAAGATTGTGGTCCAGGCATTGACGCCCCTGCGTGCCGCTTCACGACCCATGAGGCTGTACCCGGCGTAGAGCAGGCCCGAGAGGATGCCTGTGACGATACCGGTGGCGTTGCCGTTCCATGCCTCGGGTACCAGCGCGTTGGACACGAGCAGGCATCCGGCCAGGGAAAGGCACACGGCCAGTTGCTGGAGTTGGTTCAACCGTTCGTCGAACAACCATGCGCCGAGCAGGGCGGTATAGCCTACCGAGCAGTAGGCCAGCACAGTGGACACGGCCGCACCGCTGCAGATTACCGCCGTGGTCCAGACCCCGTTGAACACCGCCAGGATCAGGCCGTAGGCGGCCAGGAACAGCAGGTTTTTCGGCGCGACGATCAGACGGGGTCGACCTGTGAAGGTCGTTGTGCACAGCAGGCTGGCGCAGACCAACGCGTTGCGCCAGAAGACCAGGTCCAGGGCGGCCAGTCCGTAAGTATCCGTGAGAAAGCGCACGAAGATGCCGGTCTGGGAAATGATGGCCGAACTCATCAGGGCCAAACCAGTGCCTTTCATGGGGGAGGGCCGTTGCAATCTCATGTCTGGAGCATAGGCGGCATAATGGCATTGTAGAAAGGGTCGTTTTTATATAAAATCGACCAGGCCAATTTCCAGGAGTCAGCCATGCGCATACCATTGGACAGAGAAGACGGACAGCCGTTGTACCGGCAGATCAGCGGATACATCCGCCGGGGAATTCTTGCCGGTTCATTGGTCCCGGAGTCGCGGCTTCCGGCCGTGCGGGCCCTGTCCCGCGATCTTGGGGTCAACCGCATCACCGTGGAGACCGCCTACGCCGAGCTGGAGGCCGAGGGCCTGGTGGATATGCGGGTGGGCAGCGGCACGTTCGTGCTTCCCTCCTATGTGCAGTCGGAGATCTGCCCGGCGCGAAGAATATGGCCGGATTGGCAAGGAATGCTCAGAGAACACATGTCCGGGCTTTCTTTTCCCGATCTTGAAAGCGATCCGGAGGTTGTCCGGTTCAACAGCGGCCTGGGCGATTCCCGATTTTTCCCCATGGATGAGTTCCGCAAGGTCATGCGGGATGTTTTGCGCCGCCAGGGAACCGAGGCGCTGGAGTCCGGTGACGTGCGCGGCCATGAACCGTTGCGGAGGAACATTGCTTCAATTCTGGGCAGCCAGGGGGTTCAGGTCGGCGCGGGAAACATCCTGATCACCTCGGGCACCCAGCAATCTCTTTCCTTTGCGGCCATCGCCCTTTTGCGGGCGGGCGACACGGTGGTGGTGGAGTCGCCTACCTACGCGGGGGCGCTGGACATGTTCCGCTCCATGGGGGTGAAACTGGCGCCCGTGCCCATGGATGAACACGGCATGCAGGTGGGGCGCCTGGAGGCGTTGTTTCGGGAACATGCTCCCAAGCTCATCTACACCATACCGAACTTCCAGAACCCCACCGGGGCATGCATGAGCGGGCCGCGCCGCCGGAGGCTGGTCGCCCTGGCAGCACAACACGGGATACCCGTTTTCGAGGACGATTACGTGGGCGACCTGCGTTACGAAGGTCTTGCCCAGCCGACCCTCAAGTCTTTGGACACCTGCGGCAACGTTCTTTACGGCAGTTCCTTTTCCAAAATGCTCATGCCTGGACTCCGTGTGGGCTACCTGGTGGCTGATGGACCAGCCTACGACGCCCTCGCCGAGATCAAACGTGTCCATTCGCTGGCGACCTCCAGCCTGCTGCAATGCGCCGTGCATGAGTATGTTTCGGTGGGTCGCTATGCCGCATATCTGCGAAAATCCCGCCAGATTTATCGGGTGCGCAGAGACGCCATGCTCGAAGGGGCGAAACGGCATCTTTCCGGGGTCAAGATCGCCCCATGTACTGGCGGGCTGGCCTGCTGGATGGAACTCCCCGAAGGTGTGTCCTGTACGGAATTGCGCAAATACGCTCTGAAGGAAAGGGTGGATTTCACGCCCGGCCCCAGGGTCTATCCCTACCCGGCCCAAGGCGAATCCTTCATGCGCCTCAATTTTGCAGCCCATTCCCGTGAGACCACCGGCGAGGGACTGCAGCGCCTTGGTCGGGCCATGGAGAAGGCAGCTGGTTGAGCACGGATCTCTATTCGGATGCGGGTATGAACTCCATAAATATTATTTCTTTACCTCCACCGGCTATGTCTATGTTACACTTCGGGACAGGGGCTCCCCGCGAATTGTCGGTACCCGTCCGTTCGTCGCCTCGCTGAAGTTGGATGACGAAGTGGCCTTTGTCGGAAATAAACATTGGTTTTGGGAGATTGCGGATATGGGGGATTGGATTGTTGCTGTCCTTGTGGGGGGATACTTTTTTTCAAGGTCAGGAAGTGGTTCAGGTCGGTCGGCAGCGAAGTGGGGCAGCGGAGCGCTCCGAAAAAGTCCGGCTGGGAAGCACTCAGGGAAGTGGAGGCAAAGGTGAAGAAGAAAGCCGCTTCCGTGAAGCCTCGACGGCAGGAAGAGGATTCGGTGTTTTTTGTCCACAATGAAAATTCCGGGAACAAAGCGGTCAAGCAGGTTCGCAAGCCCGTGCAACCCAAGGCGGGGCCGGTCAAGGAACGTAACGGGATACCCAGGCGTTTCGGCCGGGAAGATCGGGAAGCCAGGATGAACAAAGGGCAGTTTTCAGTGGGCAGGCACCTGGCAAAGCGGAAGTACCTCAAGGCCTACAAATAGGGGGACGGTATGTGGATGCGAACGGTTCTGCTCTCCGCCGTGATGTTTTTTCCGGTGGTCGCCTTTGCGGATCAGACCTTTCGCAACCCTGAGTACGGCTACACTCTGACCCTGCCGAATGCCTGGGAGCAGTTGCCCGAGCCGGTGGTGGCTCCGTTCCGCAAGCTGCACGGTCACAAGGAAAACGCCACTCACCCCATGGTAGCTTTTTATCAGTTGGTGGGGCACCGGCGTTTTTTTTCGCCGCTCATTCTGGTCAACGTGGGCGAGTATGCAGAACCCATGTACCTGAGTCGGTACGACTTCCGCGAATTGACACGTTATGCACGAAAACGGCGATTCGAACAATCCAGGCATTTCGACATCCACGGCACCCCATTCATCCGTGTGGACGCCTTCCCCGGGAAACGGCTCATTCGCGAGGTCTTCGACATCAGCGATTACGAGCGCGTTGCCTTGTACACCTACTTCGCTTCCGACCGTTACTGGGAATTCGTCTTTGTCTTTCCCGTCGACAGCCCGCGCAGCTATGCCGTGCGCGAGGCCCTGGACAACATCGTACTGGAGCGCGAGGAAATGCCCGGCTTCGAGGTTCTGCTCCGGGATACTTATGAGCGGGTCAAGTCGGAGTACAGGGTGTTTTTCGAATACATGCCGTCTTTACGGCTGGTCATGGCCGGGGGAGCTGCGGTAGTCCTGCTGCTGATTCTGGGCGGGGTGTACCGCTGGCGGGAACGCGTGAAAAAGGCTCGGAAAGCGAAAAAGGCTTCCGGCGGACAAAGGGGATAATCCCCATTGAAGTCCCAGAGCTTCAGCGTTCGCTGAGTTTAACCGAATCCGTGTTGACGGAGGGAGCTAGCATGCCCGCAGCAGGTGTTCGAAGCCGTTTCGGGACAGGCCGGCTTCCATGGCCCGGATGACCTGTCGGCTGACGTCGTGCCGTAGAATGGGAGAGCATGACGCCTTGTTCCGGATCAGCCTGGAAACATGTTCGATCTCGTGTTCGAATCCGCCGCCCGCTCCCGGGTGATGGATGGTGTGCTGTTCGCCCTTCCAGGTGATATAGACGGTCTTCGGGTTCCACCATTTTTCCCGTATGCGGATTTCCAGATCTTCCCCCAGAATGAGCGCTTCGCGGTTCAGGTCCTCTACGATGGAGGCGGAAACGAGGCCTTTGACCGGCCCGCAGTACGAGAACACAGCGCTCTGGTCCACGCTCGATTTCGGGTGTTCCTGCAGGGTGGCGTCGGCCGGGCCGTCGACCGGTAGTTCAGCCAGCCTGCAAAGGTCGTGGTAGAGCCACAGGCCATACACACCCACATCCAGCGTGGCTCCGCCGCAGAGCTCTCTGCTGAAGAGCGGGGATCGGATGTCGAATTCGTTCAGTTCTCCGAAGGACGCTTTGATGGAATGAAACGTGATGTCTTTTTCGGCAATGAATTCGGAAAGTTTCCGGTAAGCCGGGAAAGCCGCGAATTTCATGGCTTCGGTCAGAAGCAGGCCCTTGTCGGCGGCAAGCGCAGCCATGTCGTCCCAATCCTTGAGGTTGGTGAACGCTGGTTTTTCCACGAGCACGTGTTTGCCATGGGTCAGGAACAGTTCCACCAACTGTCTGTGGAAGGGGTGGATGACGGCCACATAGACTACATCGACGTCATTGTCCCGGGCCAGCTCCTCATAGGAACCGTATGAGGACGGACACCCGTGTTGCTGGGCGAATTCGTCGGCTTTCCCGCTGTCTCTGGCCGCAACCGCATGGAGTGTTGCGTTGTTCACGAAGTTCGTCAGGTCTGCGGCAAAGCGGTGAGCCACTTTGCCGAGTCCGGCGATGCCCCAACGGATGTGTGTGGAATTGTTTTGCATGACGGACTGTCGTTAACGTAGAGCGGGCTTTTTTGCCAGCTCAGACATGTTAATTTTCTGACCGTTCGAAGTTGTGGCGCACATAAAAACCGCCCCGGGTGCGTCAGCTGCCGGGGCGGATTCGCCGGAAAATTTGAGGGTAGGGGGCTCGGGGGAAGGGAACTTTTTAAAGTTCCCTTCCCCCGATTCTTATCAGTCTCTACTGCTCGCCCTTGAGCAGGTTCCAGTACTTTTCGTAGATGACGATGGCGTCGCCGATGTCGTCCTGGAACTCGGATTTGGCCATGGTTGCCTTGTCCGGGAAAATGACCCGGCTGGTGCGCATGTCGTCGTCCAGCAGGGCCATGGCCGCCTTGTTGGGGGTGGCGTAACCCCATTCTTCGACCATTTTCTTGGCGATGTCGGGCCGCAGGATGAAGTTGATGAAGGCGTGGGCTTCGTCCAGGTTCTTGGCTCCCGCCGGAATGGCCATGCAGTCCATCCACAGGATGCCGCCTTCCTCGGGCCAGACGAAGTTGAGGGCCGGGACCTCGCCCATGGCCACGTAGGCCTCGCCGTTCCAGATCATGCCCGCGTCCACTTCCTCATTCATGAAGGGCACCTTGGGACTGTCCGAGTTGAAGGTGCGGATGGAGGGCATGAGTTTTTTGAGGTACTTGTAAGCCTCTTCAATGTGCTTGGGATCGGTGTCGTTGAGGGAGTATCCCTTGGCCTTCAGCGCCATGCCGAAGACTTCACGCAGGTCGTCCTGCACCAGCAGGACCCCGTTGTACTCCGGTTTCCACAAGTCGGCCCATTTGGTGGGCATGGTTCCCAGTTTGCCGGGATTGGCCAGGATGCCGGTGCCGCCCCAGGTATAGGGTACGGAGTACTTGTTGTCTTTGTCGAATGGTTGGTCCAGATAGGCTGCGTCAAGGTTCTTGAAGTTGGGGAGTTTGCTCTTGTCGATTTCGTGCAGCATGCCTTCGCGGGCCATCTTGCTCACGAAATAAGAAGAAGGGACGATGACGTCGAAGCCTTTGTTGCCGAGCATTTTGAGCTTGGCGTACATGGCCTCGTTGCTTTCATAAGTGGCGTAGACCACCTTGATGCCGGTCTCCTCCGAGAATTGTTCGATGACGCCTTCGGGGATGTATTCCGTCCAGTTGTAAACGTACACCACGCCGGACCCAGCTCGCGCGGCACCTGCGGCGAAGACTGCGCAGGCAAGCGCGAAGACGATGAGAAGGGTTCTTTTCACTTTCGTTTCCTCATGAGTAAGTGGGATACAAACACACAGCATACGGTGATGCCGACCATGATTGCACTGAGCGCGTTTACATCTGGTTTCACGCCCATTTTGACCATTGCGAAGATGCGCAACGGCAAAATTTCAAAATCCGGTCCCGTCACGAAGAAGCTGATGATGACGTCGTCCATGGACAGGGTGAATGATAAAAGCCATCCGGCCAGCACCGCAGGCATGATTATGGGCAGGATGACGTGCCGGAAGGTGCGGAACTCGCCCGCGCCCAGGTCCTCGGCCGCCTCGATGAGGTTGGGGTCGAATCCTTTGAGTCGGGAATAGACCGTGGCGGCCACGAACGGGATGCAGAAGGTCACGTGCGCCGTGAGCAGCGGCCAGAAACCGGGATTGAGCCCCATGGCCACGAAGAGCAGCAGCAGGGACACGCCCATGACGATGTCCGGGCTCATCATAAGTACGAACAGCCCGGCCTGCATGAGGTCACGGCCCTTGAACCGGTATCGGAACAGAGCCACGGCCAGGAGCACGCCCAGAGCCGAAGCAATGGACGCGGCCAGGGTGGCGATGGTCAGGGAATTGAGTGCGGCCTCCACCAGCTGGGTGTTGGCGGCCAGCTTGGCGTACCATTTCCAGGTGAATCCCTTCCAGGCCGTGGAATACTTGGAGCTGTTGAAGCTGAACGTGATCAGCACGGCCAGGGGCAGGTACAGGAAAACATAGACCGGCAGCAACCGGCAGGCGATCCAGAATATTCTCATAGCGCCGTTCCCTCGGTCTTTTTGCCCAGACGTTTGGCGCTCGAATGGTAGGCCCACACGAGTACGAGCATGAGCAGGGTCAGCACGATGCTTGCCGCAGCGCCCATGGGCCAGTTGCGGGAGACGAGGAACTGGTTCTTGATGAAGTTGCCTACCAACAGGTTTTTGCCGCCGCCCAGCAGGTCCGGAATGTAGAACATGCCCAGCGCGGGCAGAAAGACCATCATGCACCCGGCGATGATGCCCGGCATGGTCAGGGGCAGGGTGATGTGCCGGAATATTTTGAATTTGCTCGCGCCCAGGTCGCCCGCGGCTTCCAGCAGTCTGAGGTCCAGCTTTTCCACGGAAGAATACAGGGGCAGGATCATGAACGGCAGCAGGGTGTAGGTCATGCCGATGAACACGGCCGTCTCCGTGTACATGAAGGAAACGGGTTTATCGATGATTCCCAGCCAGAGGAGGCACAGGGAAATCAGCCCCTTGGCCTTGAGGAGGAAGATGAGCGCATAGGTGCGGAGCAGCGAGTTGGTCCAGAACGGGATCATGACCAGCATGAGCAGCAGCGGTTTGAACCGGGTTTTCATGCGGGCCAGGGTATAGGCGAACGGGTAACCGGCCACCAGGCAGATGAGGGTGGCTCCGGCCGCCAGATACAGGGACTTGGCCAGCACGCGCATAAAGAGCGGGTCGAGAATGGCCTTGTAGTTGTCCAGCGTCAGCAGGGGAGCAATGAGCTGGGCCTCATCACGCGTCAGGAAGCTTGCGCTGAGCACCAGCAGGTTGGGCGCCAGTGCGAAGAGCGTCAGCCAGACGGCCGCACTGCCGATGGAAATGCGTCGAAACAGCCTAGAGTTGCTCATCCGGCAGCACGACCTCCCAGCCCTTGAACCAACTGACCACGACCTTATCGCCCGGCTTCTGCCAGATGCGGTCGTCATCCTCGTTGAAGAATTCCGTGACCAGCACTTCCTTTCCGCAGTCAAGGTCCACGATCATGTCCCAGGTGCTGCCCTTGTACACGGTGTCGCGCACGGTGCCCGGCAGCCAGAGTTGGTCTTCGTGTCCCTCGGGCGGGGTGGCTTCCACCACGATGTCCTCGGGGCGCAGCACCACCCTGATGGGGCTGTCGGCTTCGAAATCGCGGCCGGTCACCAGTTTGCAGGGACTACCCTCCACCATGGCGTGCAGGGTTTCCCGGTCCTTGAACCCGGCCACGCCGTCGAGGATGCAGGTTTCACCCACGAATTTGGCCACGTAGAGGTTGACCGGCTCCTCGTAGACTTCTTCCGGCTTGCCGGTCTGCTGGATGCGTCCCTCGTTCATGACCACCACACGGTCGGACATGGCGAACGCCTCTTCCTGGTCGTGGGTCACGAACACAAAAGTGATACCCAGCTCCCTGCACAGCTCCTTGAGCTGGACCTGCATACGCTTGCGAAGCTTGGCGTCCAGGGCCGACAGGGGCTCGTCCAGGAGCAGGGCCAGGGGTTTGTTGATGACGGCCCTGGCAATGGCCACGCGCTGCTGCTGGCCTCCGGAAAGGCGCGCGGGCATGCGTCCGGCCATGTTTTTCAGGTCGACCATTTCCAAAGCCTCGCGTACGCGTTTGTCGATCTCGGCCTTGGGTGTGCCGGACATCCTGAGCCCGAAGGCCAGGTTGTCGTAGACGTTCATGTGCGGGAAAAGCGCATAGCTCTGGAACACGGTGTTGACACGCCGCTGGTTTGCGGGCAGATCGTTCACCGCTTTGCCGTCGATGATGACCTGTCCGGCGGTGGGCGTCTCGAAGCCGGCAATCAGGCGCAGGATGGTCGTCTTGCCGCAGCCGCTTGGACCGAGCAAGGTCAGGAATTCGCCATTTCGGATGTCGAGGTTGATGTCCTCGAGAATATCGGTGTCGTCAAACCTCATTGCGAGGTTCCGCAACCGAATGATTGGATTATCTCCCGTCATACGGCCCCCTTATCAAGATGAATTTCCGCGGCGTCCGGGGAGGGCAAACGCAGACCGGTGGAACCGGAACGCGCGTAATATAGTTTTTTTTTGCAAATGGGAACAGTTTTTTATTCCTGTTTTCCGGAGTCGTTGACAGGAGCGGCAAAGCCTTGGCAAGGTTGCGCGGTCCTTCCGTTCCTGCGCTCCTGTGCGCAAAAGCCGTCCACTTTCGGAGCTTCGCCCGGAGAGGGGGAACGGGAAATTCAGGACTGACGGGGACGTCCCGGTTCGGCACGGTCGTTGCTTGATGCTTTGGCAGTGAGGGGATAAAAAGAGCATATGAAGATAGTTTTAACGGTATTGTGCGCCGCCCTGCTTCTGACTGCATTGGGCTGGAACATGGCGTCGGCGCAACAAAGGCGGCCCGAGCAAGGGGGGCAACGCCCTCCGGCCAACGGCGAACGCTTCGAAAGCCCTGGGCGGCAACGCCCGTCGCTGATCATTCGCGGCAAAGGGGGAAAGATCACCGACGTGGAGCGCCGGGGTGGTTCCTCTTTCCAGCCCGGAGAAGAAAGGCCGCATGACCGCTCCCGTCCCCACCCCAGGCAGTAGGTTCATTTTTCGACCGGCAGGGGCCGCTCCGAAGACAACGGGGCCTTCTTTGATTGGCCCGCCGTCCTTTCTGCGTTCATCTTGTCAAGCATGGCCTGAAAGACCTCCCACTGAGCGGTTTTTCACTGTTGACCGTTTTCCTCTTCGGCGTTGACGGCGTCCAGTTCCCATTGGAATGCCGCCACGAGCTCGTCGTCGGCCTCCTTGTTGAAGCCGATGCACAGGGGGAGTTCCTCCAGGACGTAGACCTCTTCATAGTCCGCGGGGTCGAGTTGCAGGCGTCGCAAAAGGATATAGGCCACATTGAAGTCGTAAGCGAACAGGTCGATGCGTCCGGACTGGAGCTTGCGGATGTTCAGCACCGATGAATTGGCGATGTCCAGGGATTTTCCCGGGACGATTTTCTTGATGAGCTCGTGCCCGATGTCCTCGCGCACCGTGCCTATGCGGTACTGTGGCAGATCGTCGCCGCTGCGGATGGTGATGTTCCTTTCCCTGAGTCCGAGCAGGCCTATCCGTGTCGACCCCACGGGACAGACCCATTTGAAGAACGGTATCCTGTGCCGCGCGTACGACATTGAGTAAATGACGGCATTCTTGTTCCTCAGCACGGCATTGTACCCACGTGCCCACGGGCCAAGACGAATGTCGCTGCGTTTGATCTTGGAGCCGAGGCGCTTGAGGACTCTGAGAACCTTTTCCGTGGCGATCCCCTTGACGACCGGTCCGTCCATGAAATTGTAAGGGGGGTATTCCTCGGTATAGATTTCCAGGCTATCCACATCCAGGGCGCGCGCCGCGTACCCGGGTTGAAACAGCAGGGCGGCGGCAAGAAGCACGATGTATCGGCGAAGTCCCATTCCATTTCCCCACGTATTTTTGGTCACCTTTCCAGGCTAACACCAGCGGGGAGTCCGCAACATTAGAATCATGGATTCGGGTAGTGAAAAAGTCCCGGCCGGGAATGCGGCCGAGACTCCAGGCGGATGGAAGATGTCTCCGGTTTCGTATAGTCAATGAAAGAGACGCGTGTACTCACCATACCCTTTTTCCTTCAACTGCTCCTTGGGAATGAAACGCAGGGCGGCGGAGTTGATGCAATAGCGCAGACCCGTGGGCGGCGGACCGTCCTCAAAGACATGTCCCAGGTGGGAGTCGCCGTATCTTGATCGGACCTCAATGCGGGTTATGAACAGTTTGCGGTCATTCCTTTCCACGATGTTCCCGGGCTCCAGCGGGCGGGTGAAACTCGGCCAGCCCGTGCCGGATTCGAACTTGTCCATGGAGCTGAACAGGGGCTCACCGGAGACGATGTCCACGTAGATGCCTTCCGCGTGGTTGTCCCAGTATTCATTGTCGAAGGGAGGCTCGGTTCCCTCCTTCCGGGTGACGTCGTACTGCAGATCGGTCAGGGCTCGCCTCAGGGTCGCGTCGTCGGGTTTGGAATAGCGCCCGTTTTGCGCACCTTCAGCGGCGCCGGTTTCGCCAGCCTGTTTTTCGCTTCCGGCCTCCTTGTCCCAATGGCTGTCGATGAACCGGTCACGACCGGAGAAGAAGCGGTAGGTCTTGTATCGAACCGGATTCTTCTTGTAGTAGTCCTGATGATATTCTTCCGCAGGATAGAAGGTGGTGAACGGGATCACCGGCGTGACGACAGGCTTGTCGAATCGGCCTGATTCGTTCAGCTTTTTCAGCACGGCTTCGGCGGTCTCCTTCTGTTTTTTGTCGTGATGGAAAATGGCCGAAGTGTACTGGAGGCCGCGGTCGCCGAAGGAGCCGCCCTCGTCGGTGGGATCGTATCCCATGACAAAGTGTTCTATAACTTCCCTGTAGCTGATCACGGCGGGATTGAAGTGAACCTGCACGGCCTCACGGTGTTCGGTCGTGCCACTGGATACAAGCTCATAGGACGGATTTTCCTCAACGCCTCCCGCATAGCCGGACACGACTTTGAGGACGCCGGTGAGCTTTTCCATGTCTGATTCCACACACCAGAAGCAGCCGCCGGCAACAGTGGCGATTTGTGTTCCTTGAGCTGTCATGGTCGGCTCCTTGGTCTCAATTGATTCAGCCAGGCATACCCCGGCAGTCAGCAAAAAGAGCAGGGCGACAGTGACGTAAAGCGCGATTTTCGAGGTCATGCGGATCACCCCCTCCTTCTCTGTAATGGTAAAAGTAATCTTTATTAATATTAAGAGCGCCCACGAGAGCTGTCAATGGACGGACGACAAAAGCCCCCGCCCGGAGATTCCCGGGCGGGGGCTTGAAAATCGTATGCTGGCAGGGCTACTGGACTGCCGCGCAGGTTGGTGACTGCGGGTCCTGGCCGCTCTGGACCAGTTTTTCCCGGTACTGCTTGACTTCGTCCAGCTTGTTCCATTCCTCCCACATCTCCTCCCAGTCCGAGAAGAACAAGGGCTTCTCATCCAGGTAGGGTTCGTGCATCTTCATCCACATATTGAAGACGTACATCTCGATCTTGAACTGTGGGGCGTCGAAGACCTTGGGCATGACGGAGGAGTCGTACTTGGAACCGTCCAGATGGGAAGCCACATGGGCGCAGACGATGTCGTGCGATTTCTGGTAGTCGATGCTGCCGCACATGGTCTCGGCCAGTTTGTGCAGGGCGGGGTATTCCTTTTCGATGCGCTGCAGCATCTCGTCCGGGATCACCACGGACATGTTTTCGCCCTCGGTCTGGATATAGTAGAAACGGACCCAGTTCTCGAACTGGAATATCCGTACGGTGTCCCTGACGGCTCCTTTCAGGCTCAGGCTCTTCATGGTCGGCTCCTCCTGGAAAAACTTTGAAGGGGGACTATGGTCATGAAACTTGGCCACGTCAAGTCCCGTTAATTCTCGGCAGCGGGGCTGGACAAAGCGCCATGGTCTGCGGTAAGGAAACCGGCTCGCAGATAATATTTGCCCGTCAGGGCGTCATAAAAGGAGATATATTATGGCCCATAAGAAACATGAGCGTAAAAAGGAACTGGATCGTCGTCGTCAGCGCCGCGAAAAGCGCATGAAGGCCCGTGTCAAGGAAGCCAAGGCCGCAGCGGCTGCAGCGAAGTAGTTGTTGAAGTCCGGATACGTGTGATCTCCCGGAAGCGTCTTGTTTTCGGGCGGTCTGGTGTGTCCGTTTTTCAGGAGACTGACAGTGCCCATCTACGAATACCAGTGTGAAAAATGCGGAAACGTTTTCGAGGAATGGCAATCCGGTTTTGAGGAACAGGAGTTGCCGTGCCCCGAGTGTCAGGGGAATTCCAAGCGTCTGATTTCCAATACTTCTTTCGTGCTCAAGGGTTCCGGATGGTACGTGACCGATTACGCCGGAAAGAACCCGTCCTCCGGTAAGGACGGCGGAAACGGCGACAACGGAAACGGCAATGGTTCGGACGCCTCGAGCACTGCCGATGCCGGTAAATCCGAAACCAAGGGTTCGGAATCGAAATCCGGCGCGGATTCGGCTTCAACGGGAACCGCATCCTAAGGATGAAGGTGCCCGGTGAAATTGACTTTGCCGACAATATGAGGCAGCCAGAATAGGCTGCCTTTTTTTTATTTTTAGCCTTCTAACTAAATTAGCAAACGGAGCAGGGGCATGTTGGAGCGTTATTCAAGGCCGGAAATGGCCGCACTCTGGACCCTTGAAAACAAGTTCAGGGTCTGGCTGGAAGTGGAACTGGCCGTCTGTGAGGCCTGGAACGAACTGGGGCGCATTTCCGATGACGCCCTGGCCGAGATCAAAGAAAAGGCCGATTTCGAGTTGGACCGTATTCTCGAAATTGAGAAGACCACCAAGCACGACGTCATCGCCTTCCTCACGGCAGTGGAGGAAAAGGTGGGCCCCAGGTCTCGTTACATTCACCTCGGATGCACTTCGTCCGACATAGTGGATACCGCCAACGGCGTACTGCTGTCGCGTTCGGCGGCCATCATCGCCCAGGGCATCGATCGACTGCTGGACGTTTTGGAAAAGCAGGCTTTCGAGCACAAAGGGCTCATTTGCATGGGCCGTACCCACGGCATCCATGCCGAACCCACCACCTACGGCCTGAAATTCGCCGGTTTTCACGCTGAATTCCAGCGTCATCGCGAGCGTTTCGAAGCGGCCCGCAAGAGCATCGGCGTGGGCAAGCTCTCCGGAGCTGTGGGTACCTTCGCTCACTTGAGCCCCGAGTTGGAGGAAAAGACCTGCGCCAAACTCGGCCTGACCTCGGACCCGCATTCCACTCAGATCGTACAGCGCGACCGCTATGCCCAGTTTTTCACGGCGCTGGCCATGATGGCCGGAGGCATCGAACGCCTGGGTCTGGAGCTGCGCCATCTGCAACGCACCGAGGTTCTGGAAGTGGAGGAAGGGTTCACCAAGGGGCAGAAGGGGTCCTCGGCCATGCCGCACAAGAAAAATCCCATTTCCGCGGAAAACCTTTGTGGCCTGTCCCGTGTGATCCGTTCCAACTCCCTGGCGGCCATGGAGAATCAAGCCCTGTGGCACGAGCGTGACATCAGCCATTCTTCGGTGGAACGCATGATCATGCCCGACAGCACCACGCTTATGGATTATATGCTGCATCGCATGAGCGGTGTCCTGGAACGCCTGGTGGTCAAGAAGGACAATATTGAACGCAATCTGTTGGGTTCATATGGGCTTTTCTATTCACAGCGTGTGCTGAACAAGCTCATCGACACCGGACTGCGTCGTCAGACCGCCTACGAGATGGTCCAGAAGGTGGCCATGGAGTGTTGGGAAAACAAGATCCAGTTCGAGATCCAGGTGCGTAAGGATGCTGAAATCAATGAGCATCTTATTTCTAATCAGCTTGACGAGGCCTTTGACCCCAATTATTACAAACGATATGAAGACGCGATATTCAACCGCGTTTTCGGAAAGAGCGAATAAATGAACGATTTCAAGAAACGGCTTGCCCGCCTGCTTATGACCCTTTCCTATCGGGAAGGAGAGGTGACGCTGACTTCGGGCAAAAAGAGCGATTACTACTTTGACTGCAAGCAAACCGCCCTGCATCCCGAGGGAAGCTGGCTGATCGGCATGTGCTTCCTGGACCTGCTCAAGGGCTACAAGGACGTGAAAGGCGTGGGCGGCATGACTTTGGGGGCCGACCCCCTGGTCTCTTCCGTGACCGTGCTTTCCCACGTGGAGGGTCGCTCCCTGCCCGGCTTCATCATCCGAAAGAAGGCCAAGGGACACGGGACCAACCAATTTCTTGAAGGCTTGCAGAATTTTGAACCGGGCGCCAAGGTCGCCCTGCTGGAAGATGTCGTCACCACGGGGGGGACGTTGGTGACCGCCGCAGAACGGGTCCGGGAGGCGGGCCTGGAAATCGCCGCAGTCCTGACCGTTCTGGACCGCGAGGAGGGCGGACGCGAGAACCTGGCCAAAGCCGGTCTCGAACTGGATGCCATCTTCACGCGTGGCGAGCTGCTTGAAGCTGCAAAATAACGACTTCCCGGGCTTTCACGCCCGGGAACCTTTACGCAAAGTGGTTCGATGAGGGTACTACTGGCAACTGTTTTCATTGTGGCCTGGGTGGGAGTCGCCTGCGCCGAGGGCTGGTCCCCGACGCTCAGCTCCCATGAATGGGCGCCCGAACGCATCCTTGCCATTGACAAGGATGATCAGACTCTGTTCCTGCTGGAGCACAAGAGTCCGTTTCGGGCTGTGCGCGAGTTGCCCTGCACCACGGGGCAGGCCGAGGGAGACAAGAAGGTGCGTGGCGATCTGCGCACTCCTGAAGGTGTCTATTTCCTGGGCGCGAAAATTCGGCGGCACCTGGGTTGGGAGCTATACGGCAATCTCGCCTATTCGTTGAACTATCCCAACCCGGTCGACCGCATCAAGGGCAAAACCGGTTCCGGAATCTGGCTGCACGGCAGGGGCAAGGCTCTTTCCCCGCGGGACACCCGCGGGTGCATCGCCCTCAAGGTCCCGGATCTCAGGTCCCTGGGGGACGGCCTGGCCAAGGGGACCCCGGTCATGGTCGCCAAGGACGTCTCCTGGAAGACCGAACCCGGTAATGACGCCGAAACCGCCATGCTGCTGGTCAAGAAGGTTCGTGCATGGGGAGCTGCCTGGCAGGCCCGCAGCGAATCCTTTTTCAACTATTTCGACCCCGTCTCCTTCTCCTTGTCGGGAAGCGGCGACTTTGCCCACTACAAAGCAAACAAGGAGCGGATATTCCGTCGGACTCCGTGGATCAGAGTCATGGTGGACAACATCCACGTCATTCAGGGCCCCGACTATTGGGTGACCTGGTTCGACCAATACTACCGTTCTCCGAGCCTGTCCCAGACCGTGGGCAAGCGTCTTTACTGGCAGCGGGATGCTGAAAACCGGTGGCATGTTGTGGCTCGGGAATACACCCGCGCTTCCACGGATCTCTTCCCGGCCTATCTTGCCGACGCCACCGCAAAGGTGGGCGCAGTGATTTCCCGCTGGAGGGCCGCTTGGCAGGCCGGCGACGTGGATGCCTATATGGCCTGCTACGGCAGGAAAGCCGTTCAGGGAAGCCACAGGGGATTCGATGACATCAGGAATTACAAAAAGGCATTGTGGGAGGAAAAGCCTCCTGCTAAAGTAAGTGTTGGCGATTTGAAGGTTTTTTCCGATCCCAAAGGGGTGCGTGTCGCTTTTGTGCAGGAATACGAAGATGCGGCAGGCTATGCCGACCGGGGCATGAAGACTCTGGTACTCGCGCCCAGAGGTGACGATTGGAAGATTCAGAGTGAGGAGTGGAGAAAGCTTTAATGACCAACTCGAAATACAGTGTTCTCTTCATGCGGGATGATACGGACGTCAGACGTTTCCGCCTGAGTCCGTTCTGGCTGCGCCTCTTCTTTTTTTCCCAGATGTTTTTTCTGTTATGCGCTGTCGGCGGCATGTACATGGGGCTGCGGGGCTGGTGGCAAAACGCCGAACTTCTGGCCCAGAAGAAGAAGCTGGAACAGCGCCTCGTGGATGCCGAGGTTCGGCTGGAGCGACTCGGTAACATGGAAAAGATACTCCAGTCTTATGACCCCAAGGAACTGCAGGCGCTTCTCACTTCCGCGACCACCCAGCCCGAAGCCAAGGAAGAGCCCAAGCCTGAAATAAATCTGAAAAAGATATTCACCCGGGTCGACACGCGTCAGGTCGGAGTGGAAAATCTCCAGGCGCGCACTTCCGGCTCCAAGGTCTCCCTCAGTTTTGAACTGAACAACATGCAGACCACCAAATCCATGGCCGGAGTTGTGGACATCGCTCTCGTAAAGAGAAACGGTACCGTGGTGGATCTCAAAACCAACAAAAACGACCTGACCTTCCAGATACAGCGCTTCAAGCGTATTCGGACCGCCTTCACCATGCCCGGAGGCTTGAAGGTGGAGGATATCTTCGGGATCAGGTTGGGGATCAGGGACAACGATGGCAAAATCATCTTCTTGGAGACGTTCCCTCTTTACGACATCATGGCTTAGCCTGTTTCTGGTGTTGTCCGTCGCAGGACCGGCTTTTGCCCAGTCCTGGGAATACGTCTTTTTCAAGGGAACCCAGTATCCTCTCAAAGTCGTTTCCATCCGAGGCGATCTCCCCGGTCCCACTGTCATGGTTCAGGGGGGCATACAGGGCGACGAGACCTCGGGGTTCATCACTGCCCAGCTGCTTTCCAAGGCCCGGGTCGTTCGGGGCAACCTCATCGTGCTCCCGCGCGCCAACGTACCGTCCATCAATCTGCGCAAGCGGCAGATAAATGTGGACATGAACCGGCGTTTCGACCGGAACTACAACCGGTTCTATGAAGATCGCGTGGCCCGTGTCATCCGCTGTTTTTTGGCCAAGAGCGACGCCTTCATCCATCTGCACGAAGGCAGTGGCTTCTACAATCCCACTTACATAGACAGCCTGCGTAACCCCAAGCGCTACGGGCAGTCCATCATCGTGGACACCCTGGTCTGGAAGGGAGCCAAGGACAGCATCGACCTCGGCCGTACCGTGAACGATGTGCTCAAACGCATCAATTCGGGCATTCTTTCCAAAGACTACAAATTCAAACTGTTCAACACCAAGACTTTTGAGACGGCCACCAGTTATCCTGAGATGCGCAAGTCCCTGACCTGCTACGCCCTGGCCGAACACAACATACCGGCCATCGCCGTGGAGGTGAGCAAGGACATCATTCAGCTGGATTGGAAGGTACGTCAGCAACTGCATGCCACGACCATGCTTCTGTCCCATTTCGGTGTGGATGTGGTGCTGCCCGAATTCTCGGCCGCCGACATCCGGGCCTATGCGCGCAAAAGCGTGCAAGTGAAGGTCAACGGCCGGCCCCTCAGCAACGGGAGCACCATCCGGCTTGCCCCCGGAGGCACTTTGTCTGTGGAGCCGGTGAAAGAGGGGCTGAGCGAGTTCGAACCTTCTGTGGCCTTGTTCGCCTCGGATCGCCCGGGCGTGAATCTTATTGAAGCCCGGCGTATGGTGCTGGAACCCTTTTCCCAGCTGGAGCTCAGGGTGGACGGCAGCCGTGTCGCCCGCGCCAAGGTGCAGTGGACCGGCTCCCTGCCCAAAAGTCCCAACGAGGACGCGCCGGTGTTTGTCTGCTGGCTCAACGGCACCCCCAAATTCGTTCGCACCGGCGAGGTGTTGCATGCCGTACTGGGCGACCAGCTCATCCTGGAGGGGGTCTGGGGAAGCCGTAAGCAGGAAATCGTCAATCTGAAGGGCTTTGTAGCTATCCCCTGGAATAACAATGGCCAGGACCTGGGCTGGGAAATCATTCTCGACCCCGACAATTTCCTGGGCCGCTACGCCATGAAATCCGACAGGAAGGCAGGCGTACGTTTCAAGGTGGTGAGAGAGACCCCGGGGGAAAAGAGAGCCAGTTTCTTTGTGGACATCGAGCCTCGCATGGTTCACGCCCTGCGTTTGGCCGACGCCGGCGGACAATCATTGCTTATTCCCTGGAACAAAAATGGGCTCTACCGGCTGCCCGAAGGCGAGTATACCCTGGAGGAGGCCTGGAGCAACGGCCCGAACGACAAGCTTGTCACTGCCGCCAACGATGTGCCGCTTCAGCCGGGCGACCGGTTCAGGGTTTCGCCGGATGGCGACATCAAGTTGGTTGTACGCCAAGCCACCACGTTCGGCGAGTTGGGCAGCATGACCTTTTCGTCGTCAAGAATGGCCCAGTACAATGGGGCAGGCCATGTAAATTAGCGGCTTCCATCAATGTTCGATTGCAGTGTTGCCGCTGAAAAGCCAACCCCTCACGTATTGTTTCATACGCTAAGGGCTTGGCTTTTTTTGCGTCTTGCACTCGTATGCCTTGAACAGTCTGTCTGGTTTACTCTTTGTTCCAGAGCTTGTCGTAGAGCGTGCAGGTCTCCTCGATCTCGCGGATGACCTGCTCGGCCTGCCTGCGCACCACATCCGGGTGTTTGCGCATGTTGATGAGCCGGTCCAACTCCACCAATTCCGGGAAATCGTCCAGGCATTCCTCTTCGATGGTGTCCTTGTCCGGCACCGCCTCCGCCAAGGGCTGCACCCGGCTGCCGTGCGGTGCGGCCAGATAGTTGAGAGCCGCGCGTACCAGCTCGTGCTCGCCCTGTCTCGCCATCATTTCGAACAGGGTTCGCAGCCGGTCCAACGGGTTGCGCTGGGAATCCTCGAATTTCGGATTCATGCAGTACCGGTTTATCTGGGTGTGTCCCCTGGAGAATATCTTCTGCAGCTCGGTGGCCCCGAGGACCTCTTTGCAGTAGAGCATCATTTCCCAACTTTCGGAAAGGTGTCTGACCTTCATGTCGCTCATGGTCGTCCCGTTTTTTTGGTAGTTTGAAGAGAGCTGTGCATCCGTCCCAAACGATCATTGCACGTCTTTTTTTCGGTGCAAAGTCCTTTTGCTGTGGGCCGCGGGAAATATCCCTTTGCCAATTTTCTTTTGATATCCTACAGATGACGGTAAGTATTGCATGGGGAGCAATGCTTGAACTCTTGAGTGGGGTTCATAACCTTAAGCCTGTTGGAAGGTTTTCTATGTTTCGTTTGCTCAAAGTGAGGAGCGTGGCCACTGAGTTTTGCGCCACGATCGCCCTGTTGCTCATCGTTCTCGTCACCGCATTGGTCTTCTACATCAACGGCACCAGCTACACCATGGTCAAGGACGCACAGCTCAAGGACATGCGTCAGCTCAACCTGAGCGCGCTCTATGCTCTTGAGGAATATCTTTCGCGTTACGAGATTCTGGCGCAGACCCTGGCGGCCAATCCGTCCGTGATCACGGCCTTGTCCTACGGCAACGCCGGACGCGCCAAGGGGTTTGTTCAAAAAGTGGTCAAAGCTGATGACGGGATCGTTTCCGCGGCAGTCTTCAAGGCCGACGGCAAGGTGCTCACCGGGTGGGGCAACGGCGGCAAGAACCTGACCGGTTCCGACGTTTCCGGGAAGCCCTATTTCAAGAGTCTCGTGGAAGGCGGTGCAAGGTCCTTTATTTCCATCCGTCCTGTTCCGGGTGACGGCGGCAATGTCTTTTACATGGCATACAGGGTTCTCGATGCCGGCGGTGTGGTCATCGGCATCGACTTCAACACCTTCACCGATCGGTTCATCAAGACCATGAGCGTGGGCAGTGACGGCTATGCCTACATGATGACCGGAGAGGGGACCATCATCGACCATCCCAACTCCAAGGTTTTGGGCAAGCGCTCCAGTGTCATCGATCGGCTGCTGGTGGTGAAGAAGGATGGTAAGTCCGACACCCTTTTCTACAACTACAAGGGCCGCGACAAGGTTCAGACCTTCCGGGCCGAGCCCAGAACCGGCTGGCTCATCAGCATCACCGTGTACATGGACGACCTGACCTCGGTGGCCACAACCCAGCGTGTGGTAATCCTCGCAGCCGGCGCCATCGGCCTGGTTCTGGTCATCGTGCTCATCGCCTGGGGTTTTCGTCGCAAGGTCGGCAGGCCCATCCGGCAGATCATCGACTATGCCAACCACATCGCGGACGGTAATTTTCATGCCGAGTTGCAGGGCGGTTTCAAATACGAACTGGCAGAGCTTGCCTCGCACCTGGATACCATGAGCAACGAGCTCAAGGAGAAGTTCGGGTTCGTGCAGGGGGTGCTGGACGGCGTCATTCTGCCCTGTGTGGTCATGGATACCAAAGGGTGCATGACCTACCTGAACCAGGATTTCCTGGATCTTTTCGGAAAATCCGGCTCGCCCGATGAGTACCTCGGAGTCTGCCAGGACACCGCCATGTACGGTGACTCCGGGCAGCGGGCATTGGCCAACAAGGCCCTTGAAGAGGAGCAGCTTGTGCGCGAGGAGCGCGTCGTGCATATGGAGGACGGACGCGAAGTCATTCTGGATGTCAGCGCCACCCCCATATACAACCTGGACGGCAAGCTCATCGGTGTCTTTTCCATTTTCTACGACATGACTTCCATACGAGCCGCCGAGGCGAGCATCCAGCGTCACAATGAGCGCATAGCCGCCGCAGCTGAACAGGCCAACGAGATATCCCAGCGTCTGACTTCTTCGGCCAACTCGCTTTCAGAACAGTTGGAGGATTCCAGACGGGGTGCGGAGGTCCAAAAGGACCGTACTGGAGAAAACGCCACGGCCATGGAAGAGATGAACGCCACTGTTCTGGAGGTTGCCCGCAACGCAAGCACCGCCTCGGAAAATGCAACTCTGGCCAGCGACAAGGCCCGCGCAGGCGCACAGGTGGTTGAAAGGGCCGTGGCGTCCATCAACCAGGTCAAGGGGCAGGCTGAGAGCCTGAACTCGGTCATGCGCAGTCTGGGGGACCAGGCCGGGGAAATCGGCCAGGTGCTCCAAGTCATCAACGACATTGCCGACCAAACCAATCTGCTGGCCCTGAATGCGGCCATCGAGGCGGCCCGGGCCGGCGACGCAGGCCGAGGGTTTGCAGTGGTGGCCGACGAGGTGCGCAAGTTGGCCGAAAAGACGGTCAACGCCACCAAAGAGGTAGGCGAGGTCATCGGCAGGATCCAGGAGGGAACCGCCGACGCGGTCCGCGATACGGAACAGGCCACCGAGTCCATCGGCGTAAGTACGGATCTCACCTGGCAGTCCGGTGAGGTGCTCAAGGAGATTCTGGATGTCGTGGAGAGCACTTCCACGGAAGTGGCCGCCATCGCCACGGCGGCGGAACAGCAGTCCGCAGCGTCCGAGGAGATCAGCCGGGGTACATCCGAGATCGATGAGATATCAAGCCACACCATGGAAGCAATGGTGGTTTCCAGCAGCGCCGTGCAACAGCTTGAGGGGCAGGCCAGGGAACTGCGCGACCTGATTCTGGCCATGAAGGATTGACCCCCGACATTATGTTGAGATTATTGGAGAGACCCGGTTTGCCCGGGTCTCTTTTTTGGGACGGGCCGTCAAAATGCCCCGGCATATGGACCTGTCGCATGGCTTGGGTTAGGATCGAATGGATTCCAGTGGCCATTCGGAGGGGGATATGTTGAAAATCAAATGGAGCAAAAGCCTCAATCTCGGGATCAGGGCCATCGACGATCAGCATCAGTATCTTGTGGATATCTGCAACGAGTTCATCCGTGTCGTCCAGGTCGGCATGGCTGACGAAGCCATTCAGGAAACCGTAGCCCGGCTGCGGGAATACTCTGTGCAGCATTTCCACGACGAAGAGAACTTCATGGAGCAGATCCGTTACCCGTCACGAGGTGAGCATCAGGTCGCCCACATGCAGCTTGTCAGGCAGATCAAGCGATACCAGCGGGAGATCTATAAAAGGCGTGATGTAATGCCCGAGGAAATCCGGGATTTCCTCAAGGGTTGGCTTCTCGACCATATCATGGCCATGGACCTCGATATCGCCAGGTGGCTCAGAGAGGAAGAGGAAAGGAAGAGCCCGCCGGAGGGGCAGGCCTCCACGCCTCGGGAGACCGAAAGAGAAAAGTCGCAATAACGCGCCATCCTCCCCGCATATTGTATCGGTTTTGTGGTATAATGTATCGAGGAGGTGAATGATGACGGTTGAAAGAATCGTTCGGGGAGTGGCCGGTTTCATGATTCCGGCGAGCTTGACTTTGTTCATGAACCATCACGGAAATCGGCTGGTGCCGACCTTGTTCGTGGGGCTCAATCTTTTGCAATCCGCCGTTACCGATTGGTGCCCGTTTATGGCCATGCCGCGGTACTTCGGCGTCAAACAGGCTTAGGTATGAAGATGACACGAAGCGAAGAGCTGCGACGACTGGTGGAAGCCATAGGGCCCGGCAATATCTGGCGTCCCATTTGCGATGATGACGGCAACATGCTGGTGGAGGGGGCGGGGCACGACGCCGAAAGTCTGCCCGAGGCTCCACCTGAGCACATCGATTTTTCCGGCAAGAGCGTGGTGGATCTGGGCTGCAATGTGGGCACCTTTGTCTGTCGTGCAGCCAGGCTCGGCGCCCGTAAGGCCGCGGGCATCGATATCGATTCCAACCTGGTGCGCTGCGCCGAGATCCTGGCCGTTCAGGAAGGTGTGGACAACGTGGAGTTCATGGTCTGTGACTTCAATTCCCCCCCGGAGGAAAAGTTCGACGTGGCCATGATGTTCGACATTATCGGCAACACCACCATAGGCAACGGCCAGATGCACACGTTCATCAAGATCATGGAGAACTGGGCCGCCAAAGAGTTGATCATTTCTCTCAAGCCGGTGTGCAAGGCTCGGAAACATTTTCACAAGACCCCACAGGAGTTTTGCGAGCTGTTTCCCACCGAGAACATGGATGGGGAATGTTTTTATCCGGTGCGCGAGGCTGTTGATTTCCTCGGCGGGCGCGGCTGGGAGCTCAAGACGGATTTGCCCGAGGGGTATGAAACCTGCGGCATGAAGATGTTGCTGCATTTCGTGCGCAGCTGAGAATCGGCGATACGAGAGCGTAAAGGAAATCCTGGCCGGCGGTTCGGTCAGGATTTCATTTTTTTGCCTAGGAACAGGAGCGCCGCCCCGAGACCGATGGGGAACATGGAATAATAGTTGGCGTCGCTGATGAGCAGAACCAGCCCGATGAAGGCCAGGAGCAGCCCCACCGCCAAGCACAACTTGGGTTCCATGAGTATCTTGGCGGCCGCCTTCGCACTTTTCCCGCGCGGAATGAGAAAGCCGCAGTGCGGGCACTGGAGGGTCTGGCGTTTGATGGTTTTCTCACACTTGGGGCATTTCATGTTTTTTCCTTAACACAGTGAAAAAAAGAAGTACACGCGTGAACGGCTGTGCCTCGTTGGGCATTTTATGTTTTTTTCAATTTGTCCGCGTGCTTGCGGTACAGGCCCCGGAACTGGTGGTAGGTCATGCCCATGAGGTCGGCGGCTCGGCGTTGGTTGTGGGCGGTTTTGGACATGGCTTCCCGAAGATATTTGACTTCCAGCGCGCAGACGGCGTCTTTGAGCGGAGCGGAAAGGTCGATGGAAGTCTGCGTTTGGGGCGAAGAGGGAAGAGGATGGCTACGGGCCGTTTCAAGCTGCTCGGCAGGCGGTCGGAAGGGGGAAACGAACGGGTCGAGCACGATGTCGTCCACCAGTTCGCCATCGCAGCGATATACGGCCCGCTCTACGGCGTTCTTGAGCTCGCGGATGTTGCCGGGCCACGAATGGGTCAGCAGGGTGTTCATGGCGTGCTCCGAGAATTCGGGCACACCGTCAAAGCCCATTTCCACGGCCATTCGCGCGGCAAAGTGGTAGGCCAACAGCTCCACGTCGCCTTCGCGCTTCCGCAAGGGGGGAAGTGTGAGCACTTCGAAACTGAGCCGGTCCAACAGGTCCTGCTTGAATTTCCCCTCTTGCGCCCTTGACGGCAGGTCCAGGTTGGTGGCTCCCACCACACGTACATTCACACCCACGGGCGCAACGCCGCCCACCCGTTCGAATACGCCGTACTCCACGGCCCGCAGGATTTTTTCCTGGGCCTCGTCAGCAAGGTTGGCGATTTCGTCCAAAAAGAGCGTGCCGTTGTGCGCGGACTCGAAACGCCCTTTGCGCCTGGCCGCGGCGCCCGTGAAAGCGCCGGCCTCGTGGCCGAAGAGTTCGGAATCCAGCAGGGACTTTGCCAGAGCCGCGCAATTGAGCGGAATGAAGGGGCCGTCCCAGCGGTGGGAAAGATAATGGAGTTTTGCGGCGGCCAGTTCTTTGCCTGTGCCGCGTTCGCCGATGATGAGCACCGGCCGATCCGCGCGGGCGGCCAGAGACAGTTGTTCCTGAAATTTCAGGAAAGAATCCGACTGCCCCACGGCTTCGCTGGGAGGAGTGTATGTGTTGTGGTTCATTTTACTAAAATATGGGTTAATTCACTAATTGTTGGTAATTTATACCACGGTGGATATGGTCGGTCAAATAAAAAGATTTAGTTATTCAAAAGGGTTATATTTATTTTTTGTCTTGGCACGTCCTGTGCTCTAAGGTGGGCAATACGTTGTTATTCACGCCAAGGAGGAAACTATGGGCGTCTTCACTCGATTCAAGGATATTATCAGTTCCAATCTTAATTCCATGTTGGACCGTGCCGAAGATCCGGAAAAGATGATTCGGCTCATGATCCAGGAAATGGAAGAGACCCTCGTGGAACTCAAGGCCGGTTGCGCCGGGCTCATGGCCGATCGCAAGCGCATCAGCCGCGAGCGCGACGAGATGCTTTCGCGTATCGAAATATGGGAAGGCCGCGCCAAACTGGCCGTGGACAAGGGGCGCGAGGATTTGGCCCGAGAAGCTTTGCTGGAAAAGCACCGCCTGGTGGATATGGTCTCCGGTCTGGAAAACGAGCAGAATCGTTTTGATGCCCTCATCGACCAGTCCCGCGAAGACCTTGATCAGCTCGAAGAAAAGCTGGAGAGCGCCCGCGAGCGCCAGCGCAGCCTGGTCAAGCGCCATATCCGCGCCGGTGAGCGTGTTCGCGCCCGCAATGACATCGGCCGCTCCCAGTCCAACAACGTCATGATGCGTTTCGACCGCTTCGAGGCTCGTGTGGAACGCCTTGAGGCCGAAGCCGAATTGGCCGGGCCGAGTAAGAACCGTAGTCTCGAGGACGAGTTCTCTCTGCTGGAAGGCGGTGATCAGATCGACGCCGAACTGGAGGCATTGAAAAAGGCTACGTCCGGGACCAAGGCCGAAACCGAATCCAAAGACAAGAAATAATGCTTGGGAAGCGGCGGAAACGGTTTGTCCATGGCTGCGCAGTGCGCTATGCTCGGATCGTCGGCAATATGCAGGTGTATGAGTATGGGGCCTGTCGAAGTCGTGTTGATATCGGTTCTGGTCGGAGTGGCCTTGGTGGCCGCCGTATTCCTGGGATTGATCTTTCTGCCCGCGAGGGGACTCGGAAATGATCGGTCACGTATTCATTGATCAAGGAGTTTTTCACATGGGCCACTTTTTCGGCGCCGTATTCATGTTCATTCTGGCCGGTATCGCCCTGGTTGGGGCCGTATTCATAGGCCTGATCAAGGTATTCAAGAGCGCCGGCAAAGGTGGCGAGACCGATGAAGAGGCGCGCATGATCCAGGAAATATACAACTCCATGAGCCGCATGGAAGAGCGGGTGGAATCCCTGGAGACCATCCTTCTGGACAAGGAGAAGAAATAATGAGGTCATCCCATTGGAAGAATAGACGAAGCGGCCGGTGCGGCCCGGGCCGTGATTGCCACGGTTCCTATGGAGCCGGCCCGTTCGGTTTCGGTCCCCGCTCGGGTGGTGGCCAGGGGCTCTACCGCTCCCGTAACGGCCGTATTCTTGGCGTGTGTCGGGGGCTGGCTGAGTACTTCGGCGTGTCCGTCACCGTGGTGCGCGCCGCCGCTATCGTGCTCTTCATCGTCACCGGCTTCTGGCCCGTGGTCGGGCTCTATCTCCTGGGTGCCGTGTTCATGAAGCCAGAGCCGGTCATGCCGTTCCGCGGCGAAGAGGACCGCGAATTCTACGATTCCTACACGGAATCGCGTGCCGGTGCCTTGTCGCGCATCAAGCGCAAGTTCGAGAGTCTGGACCGCCGCATCCGCCGCATGGAAGACGTGGTCACCAGCAAGGATTTCGAGTGGGAACAGCGAATGAACAGTAAATAGTCCCTCCTTCCCGACATACTATGAGGAAGCCCGGTATGCATTGCGTACCGGGCTTTTGTTTTGACGATATGCCAGGCAGTCATTGATAGCTGATCTGCATGATGGCCCGTGCGGTTTCATCGCCCACCGAGGTGTACTGATGCGGCCCTCCGGCTCGGAATTTCAGGAATTCGTCGGCGTTGACCGTATGTTTCTCGCCATCGACCAAGACTTGCAGGACGCCCTGGAGGACAAAGATGTATTCGTAGACGTTTTCGCCGTGCGGCTGACCGTCGAAGGTGGGGCCGGGGTCGAACTCCAGATAGTAGGTCTCGAACGACTGTTGGGGATCAAACGGCACCATGGGGTGGATGCGGTAATGCTCACCCCCTGCCGTGAGCGGCGGAGAGCTGGTAAAGGATCTGACCTTCGCCTCGGTTCTGGGCGGGGCAAGCAGGGCGGTGAAGGAAACTTTCAGCCCGTTGACGATTTTCCATATGGTGGCGATGGTCGGGTTGGACTGGCCGGTTTCAATTTGGCGCAGCATGCTTTTGCTGACGGCCGTCAGCTCGGAAAGCTGGTCCAGGCTCAGGTTGCGGCCTTCGCGCATGGTTTTGAGGTTGCGGGCGATGGCTTCCATGGGGCGTTTCATATAGCGTACACCTTGACGTTATATTGTTTCGATTTTATATAGCGTACATAAGGACGTTATAATAAACAAATCAGTCTGGTTTATTGGGGAGACATGCCATGAGTGGCGATATCATTCCAGTCTTTTCCTTTGCTTTGGTCACCACCTTCACGCCGGGGCCGAACAACATCTCCAGCGCATCCATGGGCATCCTGTACGGGTACGGACGATCGTTCCGCTACATGGCGGGTATTGCAACCGGTTTTCTGCTCATCCAGGTGTTGAGCATGTTCATGTCCAGCCTGCTGCTCAGGGAATTGCCTGCAGCCGAGCCGGTGCTGCGCATCGCCGGCGCCGCCTACATTCTTTGGCTGGCCCACGGGACGATCAGGGCCAGCTACGGATTTGAAAGCAGTGGACATCCTCCTCTGGGGTTCGGCAAGGGGGTCTTTTTGCAACTGCTCAATCCCAAAGGCATCGTCTACGGCATGACCCTGTATTCCACTTTTCTGGCTTCGTTTGCCGGCCAGTATGCCATGCTTGCCATATTCGCCGTGTTCTTCTCGACTCTCAGCTTCTGTTCCGTTTCCACTTGGGCCCTGTGCGGCGCGGCCATTCACAATCATCTGCGGCATTCAAAAGTCAGGGTCGGGGTGAATCTCTTTCTCTCCCTGTTGCTGGTTTACACGGCCGTGGATATTTCCGGTCTATTGTCCTGAGTCGCTTGGAAGGGGGAACGGCTACTGCTTGACAGCATGCCCTTTCGTTTTTTAAACATACCATACCGTATGGTATGTTAGTAAGGAGAACATGCGTGAAAGCAAGGAAACAGACGAGGCGGGTGATGCTTCAACGAGGGCTGGATATTCTTTCGAAACAGGGCATCGAAGGGCTCACCGTGGATGGCCTGTGCTCCAGGCTCGGACTGACCAAGGGGGCATTCTACCATCATTTCCAGGGGCGGTCGCAATTCCATGCCGCGTTGCTGGAGTATTGGATGGAGCGGAGCACCGAGGCGAAAAAGGCCTTGGCGGACCAAAAAGGTTCTGCCGAGGAACGCTATGCCCAGATTGTGGACTATGCCTCGAATCTGCCCCACGACCAGGAAAAGGCCATCCGCGCCTGGGCTCTGCATTCGCCGTTGGCGGCCGAGTATCAGGCAAAGGTTGATGCGTCGCGCAGGCAATATCTGGAGGAGCTGTTGAAGGACATGCTTCCCAATCCGGATCAGGCGGAGGATATGGCTACCCTGGTTCTTGCCGCCATGATCGGCCTGCGGCACCTGTTTCCGGCTGTCTGCGGCGAGGCGAGGCAGGAACTTATGCGCAGGCTCCACGGTCTTATGGGAGTGCGGCTTGTTTACCCCGGAGGAGACGACAATGAAATATTGGAAGGATGCTGAACGGATTGTTTCCATGAACGATTCGCTGGCAATGGCCACGGTGGACGCCGATGGTACGCCGAGGGTGGCCCCCATCGGCTCCTTGTTCCTGACCGAAGAGGGACGGGGAATCTACTTTGAGAAATTGCCAAAGGGTCAGCGGGGAAATCTGGATCGTGACGGTCGTTTTTCCATTCTGGCCGGACGAGGTGGAATGTTATTCTGGCTCAAGGCGCTCACGCGCGGACGTTTTTCCTCGCTCCCCGGTTTGCGGCTGGTGGGACGGGCCGGAAAGCGCCGTTCGTGTACGCCGGAAGAGCGGAAACTGTTCGATTCCAAATTCGGGACCTATCGTTTCACGAGAGGCTACGGTCTGTTGTGGAAGGATATGAGCATTGTCAGGGATCTGGAATTCGAGCGCGTGGAGCCGGTCAGTGTCGGCCCCATGACGCGGGAATTGATCTGACATGGTGTTTGCTTTGTGGTGAAAAGAGGGCGGCCGCCGGAAATTCCGACGGCCGCCTTTTCATTTATTCGGGTTTTCGGGCGATGATGTAGCCGAAGCTGGTCCATCGTCCGGCGTCGACCGCCAGGGTTTTGGGGTCGCCGTCCGGGTCTTGTTTGCAGAACGGGTCATGAGCCGCGTATTCCAGCCACCAGTCCCGGGCGTCGGGGGCGTAGTCCGCCTCGACTATTTCGAATCCGGCGTTGCGGATGTCCTCCGCCGTGCTGTGGATGTCCCGGAAGCAGTCCTTCCAGGCGAAGTCCGGCTGCGAGACGTGGGGCAACAGGTCTTCTGGCAGTTCCACGTCCAAATGCATGGGTTCGCCCAGGCCGAAGATGCCGTCGGGCCGCAAGATGCGCAGGATTTCCCGCAGCGCGGCCATGTAGCCCTCTTTGCCCTCCATGCCGTGCACCATTTCCAGGGTCGTGGTGGAGTGGGCGAAGTCGAAGGATTCGGATGCGAAGTGCGTGTCCGGCACGCCGATCTTTTGGGCCAGCACCGAGTCGGCCACGCCCCATTGTTCGGCGTTGCGGCGTACGTGTTCGATCATGGGGTCGCCGTGCATGCGGTCGTCCCACGGGTCGATGGCCGTGGCCTGTACACCGTATTCCTTGGCCAGGAAGCAGGTTTGCCAGCCTCGATTGCAGCCGATGTCCAGCAGCCGGGCTCCGGTGCGAAGTCCCATCTTCCGGGCCATGAAGTCGCTCAGTCGCAGCCCGCCCGGGCCGCTGCACTGCGCGTATATGGTGTCCAGGTCCGTGTATTGTTTCGATTTGTCGTAATTGAGTCGCGTCATTGGACGGTTCCTTTTCGTTGATGTTTGCGTATTCCGGGCGTGTGCCCGGGCATGGGTCAACAGGAAGTCCTCCGCCTGCAACGGCAACCATCCGTTCACAGACGGATTACGCTACTATTCTCTTTCTCATGCATCCCTCAATTGGGTTGGTTTCATCAGGGCGGGGTGTCCGCAAGATGGGACCGGCTCGCCTGCATTGTGAAGGGGAGAGGATATCAAGATGTTTATAGGGTTGGCAAGAGTGTTGAGTGGTGGGTGCGCTGACGCGCAGGCTCCAACCGAAGTGGATCGTTATAGGTTGGTTTCGCCCCTTCGGGCGCCCTCCTTTTTTTGCTGGCGCAGAAAAAAAGGAGGCAGAAAACTGCGCCTGCTCTCGTCCAGCCCGCAACTCTCTCATCAGGAAACGCTTGCAGGCCGCTCGGAGAAAACAGCAATGCTCCCGTTGGTCGCCGCTGTTTTCTGACCTCAAGGCCTGTGCGTTTTCATGATGAGAGAGTTGGCCGGGGGTATCAAAATCTCAGCATTCAAGGTTTCCACCGAACTCTGGCGGCTTGCGCCTGGCAAGAGCCGAACTATGCGTTTATCCATCTCTCTTTGTGGGTTGGAGGTCGTTGTATTTTGTGGGATGTATGAAGGTTGGTTTGTTGAGCGCGAGAGCGCAAGTTGAATTAAACAAACAAAAATGCCTCATGGATTTCTCCATGAGGCATTTTTCAAATATGTGGTAGCGGGGGCAGGACTTGAACCTACGACCTTCGGGTTATGAGCCCGACGAGCTACCAACTGCTCCACCCCGCGACATCGTGTCAATGAAAAAGGGTTTCCGAGTTGCTTGGAAACCCTTGAGTTTTCAAGTGGTGCGCCCGAGAGGATTCGAACCTCTGACCTACGGATTCGTAGTCCGGCACTCTATCCAGCTGAGCTACGGGCGCACAATAGAAGGGAGTACCTACGCCCAGAGCAGAGCGCCGTCAAGCTTTAAAAGAAGAAAAGCAAAAAGCCTTTCCGAGTTCCCTCGAAAAGGCTTTTGAATATTGGTAGCGGGGGCAGGATTTGAACCTACGACCTTCGGGTTATGAGCCCGACGAGCTACCATACTGCTCCACCCCGCGTCACGTGTGTGGTCACAAAAAAAGGGCTTCCGAGTGACCTGGAAACCCTTTGAGATTTCAAGGTGGCGCGCCCGAGAGGATTCGAACCTCTGACCTACGGATTCGTAGTCCGGCACTCTATCCAGCTGAGCTACGGGCGCGCAACGAAGGGTGTTTTTATGCTGCCGAGGCTTCGGCGTCAAGAACTTTTTTTATGAAATTGCTCAAGGTCGATGTAATGCTGCTCCTCGACGCCCACCAGAAGCAGGAAGCTTCTGGCTTTCACCTTCAGCACCGTGGTGTCGCCGTAGTCGGCGAATTCCGCCAGAGGCGGATGGCGGGACACGAACATTTTTTTCAGTTCCAGAAGTTCGGCGCGGTCGCGCGGGGGAGAGTAGGTTCCGGTCACGGTCAGGGCCATGGACTTGTGCCGCAGATCCGCCTGATGCTCGTCGCGGGTGTCGATGAGCAGGCTCACCTCCGGGTTGGAGCGCAGATTGCGGACCTTGCGGGTGTTCATGCGCGAAAGAAAGTAGAAATTGAAGGCGTCCTCGCTGGCGACATAGGCCATGAGCGACGTGTGCGGCAGTCCGCCCTCGCAGGTCGCCAGAACGCAGGTGTCCTTCTCGTGGATCAGGGTGCGGATGGTTTCAAGCATAACCATCTATGTACATCAGCCTGTCGGGAAAGTCCTCTCTTTCGGCGGGAAAAATTGTCTGAAAACGCGGTGCATGAGGCGAGTGTCGAGAAGTTCTCCAATTATGTGAATGGGCTGCCTTTGCCTGAGCCGCGCGCCGGACAACCTGTTTCCAATCGTCGGAACTGCCGGCATAGTGCCGCCATGGCGACATTGGAAAGCAAAATCGAAACAACGGAAGCGCTGCTGCTGGGGCTCTTGAAGCACGACCCGGCAAGCATCCGCGTGGCCTGGACAGGCGGCAAGGACTCCACGGTGGTCCTCTTTTTGTGGAAGACCGTGCTGGAACACCACGATCTCGGCCCGGCGCGGGCCATCTCGCTGGATACGGGCTGTAAGTTTCCGGAGGTCATGGCCTTTCGGGACTGCATGGCCGGGGAATGGGGTGTGGACCTGCTCGTCGCGCGGCCCGAGGTGGACCTGGCCACCTATCCCCTGGCCGTGGACAAGGTCGCTTGCTGCCTGGACCTCAAGGTCAAACCGCTGCAAAAGGCCATTGGGGCAACCGAAACCGCCTTTCTGCTCACGGGCCTGCGTCGGGACGAACACCCGGACAGGGCGGCCCGCCGGGACCTTGAGCCGCGCCACACCCCGCCGCACACCATGGTCAACCCCATTCTGGATTGGACCGAGACCGACATCTGGGCCTTTCACACCATGTTCGACCTTGCGCATTGCGAACTCTATGACCGGGGCTACCGCTCCTTGGGATGCAGGCCGTGCACTGAAAAGGGCAACGGCGTCTCTGAACGTTCCGGCCGGAGCGGTGAGAAGGAAAAGAACATGGCCGTATTGACAAGTTTGGGATATTTCTAACGAAAAAATTTTTATTTCATTTCCCGCCCGGTTACAGCCTCGCACTTTTCGCCGCGCACCGGGAAAGCCGATGCGCTCGTCTGCCGCGTCAGAACTTTGCTGACGTGCGGATTTTTCTTGCTTGGCTTCATTTTCCTGCCGACGCAGGGCATCACCGTTTCCAATCGCAAAACGCTCCCTGAAATAGTGGGGTATTTGTGCACATTTTTGCAAATCAGGTTCTTGATTTGGCTTGTGAAAAAAGAAACTTGCAGATTGATTGTCCAACCAATTGATTTGAAGGTTCATTTGTCATAATTACTTCGGTTACCTCGTAAAAAGATATCCGGTTTTTGCAGTTGGTCGCGTACGGAGGGGTACGTGAACCGCTTTGGAAACGGATACCAAACTGAAAGGGGTGTGCATGTCTAACCTTCTGTTATTGCTGATCGTACTTCCGGCAATAGCCGGGCTCGTCTGCTACTTTGTCAGGTCGAGCTCCGTACGGACCCTTACGGTCACAGCAACAGGCGCGGTGCTCACAGCCGCGTCCCTGGCCCTTCTCGGGCAGGGCAGCTTTGTTTTCGAGGCATCCGGGCTCTGGGAAAGCCTGGTCACGGTCCTCGATTTCGCGCTGCTTTTCGTGGTTCTGTATTACGGTTTCAAGCTCAAGAATCTGCTCATCAAGGTGTTGACGGTGACGCAGATCGTTCTCTTGGGGTTCTTTGAACTGTTCATGCTGGACCACGGCGTATCGGTCCCGGCCCTGATGGGAGACAACCTGGCCCTGGTCATGGTGCTCATCGTCTCCATCATCGGTTCGCTCATCTGCATCTTCGGTATTCCCTACATGAAGGAGCACGAGCATCACCTCAACCTGAAGAAGAGCAAGCAGCCGCAGTTCTTCCTGTTCCTGGTCCTCTTTTTAGGCGCCATGAACGGGCTGGTGCTGGCAAACAACATCCTGTGGCTCTATTTCTTCTTTGAAGTGACCACCTTCTGTTCCTTCATGCTCATCGGGCACGACGGAACCGAAGTGGCCACCAAAAACGCCACCCGCGCCCTGTGGATGAACAGCGTCGGCGGCGTAGCGCTGGTCTTGGGCATAATCTTTGCCTATCTGCAGACCGGCACCCTGGGCATCGTGGAAATGTTGGCCGCCGGCCCTGCAGCCGGTGCGCTGCTGGTGGCCGTGGGCCTCATCTGTCTGGCCGGGTTCGTCAAGGCCGCGCAGTTGCCGTTCCAAAGCTGGCTGTTGGGCGCCATGGTCGCCCCCACGCCGGTCTCCGCACTGCTGCACTCGTCCACCATGGTCAAGGCGGGCGTCTACATGGTCTTGCGTTTTTCGCCCATGTACGAAGGCACCTTCCTGAGCCACGGCATCGCCCTGTGCGGTGCGTTCACCTTCCTTGCCTGCGCGGCCCTGGCCATCGGTCAGAGCAACGGCAAGAAAATCCTGGCCTATTCCACGGTCAGCAACCTGGGCCTGATCATAGCCTGTGCGGGCATCAACACCCCGCTGGCCATCATTGCCGCGGTCATGCTGATCATCTTCCACGCCATATCCAAGTCCCTGCTCTTCCTCTGTGTGGGAACCATCGAGCAGGCCATCGGATCGCGTGACATCGAAAACATGCGCGGGCTGTTCAAGAGCATGCCCCGCACCGCTGTGGTGACCATCATCGGTATCCTGTCCATGCTCCTGCCGCCCTTCGGCGTGCTGCTGTGCAAGTGGATGGCCCTGGAAGCCGCGGCGGACCACCTGTTCGTCATCGTCATGCTGGCCCTGGGCAGCGCCCTGACCGTGGTCTACTGGGCCCGCTGGGCCGGTTTGCTCATGGGTGGCCGCCGCATCGAGTCGACTCCGGAGAAGCAGCCCCTGTTCACGCGCGGGCCGCTCATGCTCCTGTGTGCCGGAGCGCTGGTGTTCGCGTTCGCGACGCCGTTCCTGTACCGGGAGGCCCTGGTGCCCATGTTCGCCGCGGCCCACGCCGCATCGCACGGCAACATCCTGGACGCCGCGACCGGCGGTTTCGCCATCTATCCGTTCATCATGCTCATCGGTGTGGGGGCCCTGTTCGCCATGTACCGCGCCCTGCGCTCGGACGTGCGCCGGACTTCTCCCTATCTGGGCGGAGCCCACGTGGGCGACATCGAGGACGGTTCCTTCCTGGGACCCATGGAAACGGCCGTGCCTTACCAGGCCAGCAACTACTACCTGGGCGAAGTGTTCGGTGAATTGCGACTGACGCCGTGGTTCAACATCGCGGCCGGAGGTCTGATCATTCTTATGTTGGGAGGGGCGTTGTAATGGAAGGACTCGTCTTGGCCCTGCTGGGCATCATTCTCGCTCCCATGGCCGGCGGACTGCTCGCCGGCACCGACCGCCGCGTCACCGCATGGATGCAGTCCCGCCAGGGACCACCCATTCTGCAGGCCTTCTATGATGTATTCAAGCTGTTCGGAAAGGAACGGCTCATGGTCAACCGTTGGCAGGTCCTGTGCTGCTGGATCTACCTTATCGCCGCGGCCCTGTCCGTGGGGCTGTTTTTCGGCAAGGCCGACCTGCTGCTCATCTTCTTTGTGCAGGCCGCCGGAGCTGTGTTCCTGGTCATGGGAGCGCTGTCCGTGAAGAGCCCGTACAGTCAGGTGGGGGCACAGCGCGAGCTGGTGCAGATCCTGACCTACGAGCCGTTGCTGATCCTCGTGTTCGCGGGCATCTATCTGGTAGTGGGCAGTTTCAACGTGGGCGACATCATGGCCTACGACGCCCCGTTACTCAGAAAGCTGCCGCTCATGTTCATCGTGCTCAGCTATGCGCTGACCATCAAACTGCGCAAGTCGCCCTTCGACTTCTCCACCTCGCACCATGCGCACCAGGAGATCGTCAAGGGCGTGCTTACTGAATATTCGGGCCCGGCTCTGGCCATCATCGAAGTGGCCCACTGGTATGAAACCATACTCATCCTGGCCGTGTGTTCCCTGTTCTGGGCAACGAACTGGTTCTGGATGATCGTGTTGCTGGCAGCTACCTACTTTGCGGAGCTGGTCATCGACAACACCATGGCCCGCATGACCTGGCGCTGGATGCTCAAGTATGTCTGGAGCATCGGCCTGGCCCTGACGTTCATCAACTTCATCTGGCTGCACGCGGGGTAGATTCATGTTCAAGAAACTCATCAAAAAATCACGCGCCAAGTCTCCGTGGATCATGCATTTCGACTGCGGAAGCTGCAATGGCTGCGACATCGAAACCCTGGCCTGCCTGACGCCGCTTTACGACGTGGAGCGCTTCGGCATCATCAACGTGGGCAATCCCAAGCACGCCGACGTGCTGCTGGTGACCGGGACGGTCAACCACCGCAACAAAGCCGTGCTCAAGAACATCTACGACCAGATGCCCGACCCCAAGGCCGTCATCGCCATTGGCGCCTGCGGCCTGTCCGGCGGCGTGTTCCGCGACTGCTACAATGTGGTGGGCGGCGTGGACAAGGTCATCCCCGTGGATGTTTATGTTCCGGGGTGCCCGGCCAAGCCTGAGGCCATCATTGATGGTGTGGTTCAGGCCCTGGCCAAGTTTGAACAGAAGCAAGCGGGCTAGCCCGTCAAGGATTGATTCATGATTCCAAACGAACATCCCGTCACTGCGGAAAGCCTCGTCAGCGAGGTCATGCGTAAGAAGAACGAAGGGTACAGGTTCGTGACCATGTCCTCCGTGGGACTCGAAGACGGCACCACGGACATTCTGTACCATTTCGACAAGGATCTGGAACTGGCGCACCTGCGCTTCAATCTCCCGACAGGGGAGAAGGCGCCCAGCGTCTCCGGCGTCTACTTTGCCGCCCTTTTGGCCGAAAACGAGTTGCGCGACCTGGCCGGCCTCGAGTTCGAGGGCCTGGTGCTCGACTACAACGGTACCCTGTACCTCGATCCCAGCGTTGAGACCGTTCCTTTGGTGAACAACGTCAAGATCGTGGACAAGAAGGCATAAGGAGCGAGCATGTCCAATAGAACAGTCATTCCCTTCGGCCCGCAGCACCCTGTTCTGCCGGAGCCGATCCATCTCAAGTTGGTGGTGGAGGACGAGATCGTCAAGGAAGCCGTACCCGCCCTGGGATACGTGCACCGCGGCCTGGAAATGTTGGCCACCAAGCGGGATTACCACCAGATGATCAACGTCTGCGAACGTGTCTGCGGCATCTGCTCCATGATTCATGCGGTTTGCTATTCCCAGTCCATCGAGGAACTGATGAAGATTGAGGTGCCCGAGCGCGCCCAGTTCCTGCGGGTGATCTGGTCCGAACTGCACCGCATGCACAGCCACCTTCTCTGGCTGGGGCTGTTTGCCGACGCCTTCGGTTTCGAGGCCTTGTTCATGCAGTTCTGGAAGGTGCGCGAGCGCATCATGGATATCAACGAGGCCACCGCAGGAAACCGCGTCATCGTCTCGGTGAACGTCATTGGTGGCGTCCGCGCCGACCTTTCCCAGGAACAGCTTCGTTGGATTCTCGACGAACTGGAAATCGTGGAGAAAGAAGTCAAGGCCATGGAAAACACCATCCTCAATGACTATACGGTGAAATCCCGTACCGTGGGGGCCGGTGTCATGACCTACGATCAAGCGTATGAACTGGGTGCTGTCGGTCCCACGGGGCGCGGCTCGGGTCTCAAGAGCGATGCCCGCATGCTCGGCTACGGCGCTTACAAGCATCTGGACTTCGAACCGGTGGTCCATCCGGACGGCGACAGCTACGCCCGCTCCTGGGTCCGCTTTCACGAGGTCTACCGTTCCATCGACCTGGTGCGCCAGGCCGCTGCGGCACTTCCCGAAGGGGATCTGGCCGCCAAGGTCAAGGGTAATCCGGAAGGGGAAGTGGTCATGCGTGTGGAGCAGCCGCGAGGCGAGTGCCTGTATTACGTGAAGGGGAACGGAAGCAAGTTCCTGGATCGCGTTCGTATCCGCACGCCGACATTCGCCAACATTCCGCCGCTTCTGACCATGGTGCCCGAGTGCGAACTGGCCGACGTGCCGGTCATTGTCCTGTCCATCGACCCGTGCATCAGCTGCACGGAACGTTAGGGAGGCGAGCTATGCTGACGTTTACACCAAACATACTCAAGAATCTGGCCGCCAAGCCCGCCACACGCAAGTACCCGTTCGTGAAGCGCGAGCAATTCAGCGGCGTGCGCGGCGAGCTGTACAACGACATCGACAACTGCATCTTCTGTGGTATGTGTTCCCGCAAGTGTCCCACCCAATGCATCACGGTGGACAAAACGGCAGGAACCTGGGTCTGCGACCCGTTCACCTGCGTTTTCTGCGGCATCTGTGCGGACAGTTGCCCGGCCAAGTGTCTGCACTTCCATGCCGAGCACCGCCCGCCGTCCGTGGAGCGGGAGACCATCTCCATGCAGGGCGAACCGCCAAAGCCCAAGGTCAAGAAAAAGGCCAAAGCCGCTCCCGCAAAGGAAGAGGCCGGGAAGAAGGCCAAGGCTGAGCCTGAAGAGGCTCCCAAGGAAGATTGATGAGAAAAGCCCCGCGAAAGCGGGGCTTTTACGTTGGGAACCGTTACGAAGAGGGAGCGGGCGACGGAATTAATAATACCCGGTGATTCGTGGGACCGTTATTTGTGATTGTGTGGTTGTTTTTTCCTTCAGAGTGAGGCTGTGCATGTTTGGACGTCTCTTCATGATTCTTTTTCTGACGCTGCCGGTGGTTTACCCGGCGCAGGCGAGGGAGACCATCCGTCTGACCAACGGCGAGTTCGCTCCTTATCAGTCCAAGACTCTCAAACACTACGGCGTGCTTTCCAGGATCGTATTCGAGGCCTTCGCCATGGAAGGGGTGGATGTGGAGTACGGCTTCTTCCCTTGGAGGCGGGCTTACGACCTTGCCAGGAGCGGGGAGTGGGACGGCACTTTGGCTTGGCAGAAAACCGATGAGCGTGCCGAGCATTTTCTGTTCAGCGACCAGCTTTACACCTCCAGGCAGGTTTTCTTCTATTTCATAGAAAATGATTTCCACTGGAAGAGCTACGATGACCTTGCCCGTTACGCCATCGGCGTGACCCTTGGTTACACATACGGCGAGGAGTTCGACGAGCGCGTCCGGGAGGGCGATCTTCGGATTCAGTCGGCGTCCACGGACGAACTCAATTTCAACAAGCTGCTCATGGGCCGTATCGACGCTTTCCCCTGTAACATCGAAGTCGGTTACTACCTGCTGCGTACAAAGTTCGGCCCGACCGGGGGCGACCTTATCGCACACCACCCGAAGTTTCTGACCCCGGGGGCGCCTTTGTATCTCATGATTTCCAAAGAGATTGAAAAAGGGGAGCACTTCATAGAGGTGTTCAACCGTGGCCTTTACAAACTCAAGGAGAACGGCATGTTCGACAAGTTCGTGCTTGAATCCAGGCGAGGAGAATACATCAGGTAGACTCATTTGACATTCCGGGGACTTGTGCTAAAAGCCGGTCGTCCATATTCGGACGGCCTTTTTCATGAGGAACGACCCATGCTTGAGAATCTCGCCATCATTCTGTTCAGTCCCAAATACCCGGAAAACATCGGCTCCACGGCCCGCGCCTGTCTGAACATGGGCTGCGAGAACTTGATTCTCGTTGCCCCGCAGATGTTCGACATGGACAAGGCCCTGCCCCTGGCCACGGTGCACGCCAGGCATATTCTGGAGAGAGCCCGCATCGTGGACACTCTTGAGGAAGCCATCGAAGGGTTCAACGCGGTCTACGGCACGACGGCCCGTACCGGCGGATGGCGCAAGGGAATCATGACCCCGGCCACCATGGCCAAGGTGGCGGATGAGAAAATGCGCATGGGCGGCCGGGTGGCCATCGTCTTTGGTCCCGAAGACCGAGGGCTGACCAATGACGAGACTCAACTCTGCACCGGGCTGGTGACTATCCCGACGCATCGGGAGAACACTTCCCTCAACCTTTCCCAGGCCGTGCTGGTGCTGCTTTACGAATGTCTCAAACACGCCTTGGACACTCCCTTCAAGCCTGCGGGGCCGCCCGAGGAGCGGCTCATCACCATGGAAGAGCAGGAAGTGCTTTTCGGCAACATCCGTGAGGCCCTGCTGGATATCGACTATCTGCGGGACGAGAACACCGACTACTGGATGATGCCGGTGCGTCGTTTCATGGCCAAGGTGAACCTGCGGCGCAACGAGTTCAATCTGCTCATGGGCATTTGTCGTCAGATTCGCTGGCTCGCAGGAAAAAACAAATAGTTGCCCCCCCAGCTGTACGTCGCCTCCGTCCCTTCCCGCATCTTGCTACGATTCGGTTATATTTTGTTCGAGTAGTTGATTTTTTTGTGTAGTGATGGCACATATTCCGGATCATAAGGGAGAGTGTCTCAAGTGGAGAGGGGCCGGTTTGGCGATGGTGGTGCTTGTCGTACTTTTGGGCTGAAGTCCGACCGCGCCCGTAATATTCCCGACTGCACTCATTCGGGAGCGACGACTTTTTTTCACGTCCTTTTCCTGGCCGGCGTGCGGCCCTGCGAGAAGCCTCCTGTGACAAATTGGCCTTCCATGCCATTTATTCCACTTTGGGTGGGCGCTCATGCGTTTCGGCATGGGACGGGACCGGTGTTGTGCATCCATGTGCGTCATGCCGGAAGACGAACGGTATGAAGGCATCAGGATTGTGGAAAGGTGGCGCAAATGCAGATCCGTATCCCCCGGCTGTTCCATAAACCCTTGGTTTTCATGGTCGCTGTCTTCGGCATCATGGCCATGGCCATGGGGTTTTCTTCCAGTCGCGTATTGGACCGCAAGCTTACGGATGAATACGAAAGCAAGGCCGTCGCTTTGGCGACCAGCATGGCCCAGTCGGACATCGGCTTCATTCTCGACCGGGAAGCCGCAGCCCTACAGGAACGCATCGACCGCTATCTGGACATAGACGGCGTTGCTTATGTCCTGGTCAGCGACAGAGACGGCCGGGTCATTGCCCACACCTTTACCCCGGCGATCCCGGTTCCGATTTCCGATTTGGTGCGGGTGGCCTGGAATGAACACAATTCAGGACTTGTGGTTCGTGATTTGTCTCTCGGGATCGACCGGCGTGTTCTGCATGTATCCAAGCGCATCCTCGCCGGTCCGGCGGGCATGGTGCACATCGGTATGGACAAGACCCCCATCCGGGAGGAGATCACCTCCACCCTGGTGCAGCAGTCAGGCATCACCCTGGCCGTCTTCATTGCCGCGATTTTCATGGCCTATGTATTTTTTCGCAATCTTTCCAGACCGCTGGACGTGCTCAACGAGTACGCCGGGCGTGTGGCCAGGCATGATTTTTCCCACGACCTGGAAATAACCGCAGACGACGAGATAGGCGATCTGGGCAGGGCCATGCGGGGCATGGCTGTCGAGATCTCGGAGCAGGTTCTCACTCTGGAGGAACGGGTGTACGACAAAACACTCCAGTTGCGGGAAGTCAGGGATGAGCTTGAACTCAAGATCGAGGAACGAACGGAGGCATTGCTTCAGGCCAACTCGCAGCTCAAAATCGAAATCGCCGAGCGCCAAGTCATAGGCGAGGCCCTGCGTAAGGCCGAGCGGAAATACCGGACCATTTTCGAGAATGCGGTGGAGGGCATCTATCAGATGTCGCCCGGAGGACGGTATCTCAGCGCCAACCCGGCCCTGGCGAAGTTGTTCGGGTTCCCCACTCCGGACGAGCTCATGGGGTCCATTTACGACAGCCGGACCCAGCTTTACACCGACAGAGAGAACCGCAACGATTTCTTGGAACGGTTGAAGACCCGGGGCGAGGTCAAGAGTTACGAATCACGTGTGCGCCGCAAGGACGGCAAGTTGATCTGGGTTTCCGAAAGCGCCCGGCGGGTGGACGATCCCGACGGAAATATCCTGTACTACGAAGGGACTGTCGAGGACGTGACCTTGCGCAAAAAAGCCGAGAATCAACTCCGGCGTCAGGCCTTCCACGACTCCCTGACGAATTTGCCCAACCGTTCCCTTTTCCATGACCATCTGAGGATGGCCATTGAACGGGGAAAACGCCGCGACTACAAGTTCGCCGTGCTCTATCTCGATCTCGACCGGTTCAAGGTCATCAACGACAGTCTGGGGCATGACATAGGCGACGAATTGCTCAAGGCCGTGGCCAAGGTGCTCAGGAACTGCGCCCGGTCCATGGATACCGTAGCTCGTTTCGGCGGGGATGAGTTCGCCATCCTGCTGGAGGAGGTCGCGGCTTCCCGGGATGCGATCCGGGTCGCCAAGCGTATTCTGGCCGGTATTCGCCAACCTTTCAATCTCCGGGGCAACGAAGTGTTTTCCTCGGCCAGCATCGGCATCGTGCTTCACACCCATGGATATGAGCGGCCCGAGGCACTCATGCGTGATGCGGATACGGCCATGTACAGGGCCAAGGAGCAGGGCAAGTCGCGTTTCAAGGTCTTCAACCAGAGGATGCATGATCAGGCGCTGCAGCTTATGGAGATGGAAAACGACCTCAGACGGGCCATCGACCAGCGGGAACTGACCGTGGCCTATCAGCCCATCGTGCACCTGGGTACCCGCCGCATCGCCGGGTTCGAGGCCTTGGTGCGTTGGGAACACCCCGAGCACGGGTTGGTCAGTCCCGGGGATTTCATCCCCGTGGCCGAGGACACCGGGCTCATTCACGCCATAGACTACCGGGTCATGGAAGAGGCCTGCCGCAACATGCTCAGATGGCAAAGAAGATCCGATGCCGACAGCGGTCCGCCCCTGACCTTGAATTTCAACATTTCGGGCAAGCATTTCGGACGGACCCAGCTGTTGCGTCAGGTGGGGGACCTCATCGAGACCACGGGAATCAGGCCCGATTGCCTGACAATAGAATTGACCGAAAGCGCTTTGGTGTCCCATCCGGCGATGGCAGAGGAGTTGCTCCTGCAACTCAAGGCCCTGGGAGTGAACATCTGTATCGACGATTTCGGCACGGGCTACTCCTCTTTTTCCTACCTTCAGAAGTTCCCCATCGATGTGGTCAAAGTGGACCGTACCTTTGTCGCCCGAGTACAGGACGACAGGGACAGTCGGGCCATCGTTTCCACCATCTTCAATCTTGGGCACAGCATGGATCTCAAGGTCGTTGCCGAAGGAGTGGAGAGTGACGCCCAGCTTAGTTTTCTTGAAAAGGCCGGTTGCAGCTACGTCCAGGGGTTCCTGTTTCACAAGCCCATGTTGGCGGCCGAGGTCGAGTGTATACTGGAACAGGCCGGCAACGCCGCTGTGGGGGGGTGACCGACCGGCGGTCGAGGATTTTCGTCCCGCCGTTATGGGTATCTGGGCGCTTCTCATCCACCTTCATCCGGTATATGCTCGGTGGGCATTGTGAGTGAATCCCTTTCCGGAGTTGAAGATGACCGAACACGAAAACGGCGCCGAAGAGCAGATTGAAGGCGTCTTCTCCATAGAAAGAACCGTCAAGATCGGTGCGGGCACCACGGCCCGCCGCGTCAAGCAGCAGGCATACTATTACGCCAGGCAGATGGGGGACAACCTGGTGGAGATCCAGGGGCTCAACGCGGATAATGTTCCTTTTGGGCCCAAGGAACGGATTTCCAAGGAAAAGCTGCTTAACGACTACCTGCCGGACCCGTCCCGGTACAGTGCGGTCATGAAGAAGTTGCGGGAAATCCAGAAGGCCGTGGCCCGCGGGGACAAGTTCCGCAAGCGGGGCGAGACCTTCACCGCCGAATACGAGTACAACAAGGCCCTTTCCTTGGACGAGCAGAATGTGCGGGCCAATTTCGGCGTGGGCATTTGTTACATGGCCCGAGGAGAGACCGACAAGGCCCAGGAAGTTTTTGAGCGGGTGTTGGAGATTGATGCCGCCTTTGGTGACGAGCACAAGCATTTGTTCAATGAATACGGCATTCAGCTGCGTAAGAACAAGCTGTTCGACGAGTCCGTGGAATATTACAATCGCGCCCTGGAACTGACCCAGGATGACGAGAATCTTTTCTACAATCTTGCCCGCGTTGAATTGGAGCGCGGGAATCACGATGACGTGCGCAAGGCTTTGGCAAAATGTCTGCAATTGAAGCCGGATCACGCCGAGGGGCTTAAGATTCTGACCTATCTCAAAAAAAGAGGGTTGCTCAAACCAAAGGCCGATGCATGAAGAAAATCCGGGCCTGCGTCATAGCCGGGACCCACAGCGGTTGCGGCAAGACCTCGGTGTCCCTTGGGCTCATGCGCGCCTTGAGCCGTCAGGGCAATACGGTCCAGCCCTACAAGTGCGGTCCCGATTTTATCGATCCCGGGCACCATACCCGCGCTTGTGGCCGCATCAGCCACAATCTGGACGGATGGATGCTTTCACCCGGCATCAACAGGGATATCTTCCACCGCTATGCCGCCGGTTGCGACCTGGCGCTGGTGGAAGGCGTCATGGGGCTGCATGACGGTTATTCCGGTACGCGGGAAGATGGCAGCACCGCCCATATGGCCAAGCAGCTCGGGCTGCCCGTGGTCCTGGTGGTGGATGCTCGGGCAATGGCCCGGTCCGCAGCAGCTTTGGTCGGCGGGTATGTCGGCTTCGATCCGGATGTGCAGGTGGCGGGGGTCATTTTCAATCGGGTGGGCAGTGAATCCCACGCCGGCCTTCTGCGCGACGCCATGGGCCTCCTGCCGGATGTCCCTGTGTTGGGCTGTCTGAAGCGCGAGGAGGAGATCGGTTTTTCTTCGCGTCATCTCGGGTTGCACACGGCGGACGAAGAGGAAGACGAGTCCCGCTACGAGCGGTTGGCCGACTGGGTGGATGGTTGCCTTGACCTGAACGTTCTCCTCAGCGCCATTCCCGAGGTTGAGATCGCCCCGCCAAACGATCCGGACCTGCCGGAACCTCGGGTCCGGCTGGGCGTTGCCCGGGACGAGGCGTTCTGTTTCTACTATGCCGAGAATCTGCGCTTGCTCAGACAGGCCGGTGCCGAACTGGTGGAATTTTCTCCCATGCGGGACAAGAAGTTGCCCGAAGATCTGGACGCCCTCTACTATGGCGGCGGCTATCCGGAGCTCTACGCCTTCGAACTCAGTCAGAACACGCGCATGAAGAAACAGGTTCGGGCCTTTCACGAGTCGGGCAGACCCATCTACGCCGAGTGCGGCGGATTCATGTATCTTATGCGCGACATCGTCAACCGCGAGCAGGGCCGTTTCGCCATGACCGGGCTCTTTCCGGTGCGGGCGATCATGAACGAACGTTTTCGCGCTCTGGGCTATCGTGCGGTGGAGACCTCGGCCGACTCCCTGTTGGGTCCGGTCGGCACCCTGGCGCGGGGGCACGAGTTCCACTATTCGGCCATCGAGGAGCCTCTTGCGCAGGAAGCCATGCACGCCATCTACTTCCTTCGGGACCGAAAGGGGCCGCGCGACACTCCCGAGGGGTTTCTGGTCGGCAATACGCTGGGTTCCTACGTGCATCTGCATTTCGGCAGCGGGAATGTCGCCCGGTCTTTTGTCGACTTTGCTTCCAGATAATCCGTCGTTCTTCCCTTCCTTTTCTTGATGCCTGTCTCCTGTTTTATTATGCTAAACATGGCGAAGCAATTGCTGAAGAATTTTGGAGAGCCCAAGAAACCTTTTATTTAGGCTCCTTGGCTGCCGGAGGCATTTCTTGCAGACCTGGATCATGCACATCGATATGGACGCTTTTTTTGCGTCCGTGGAACAGTTGGACAACCCCGAGTTGCGTGGAAAGCCCGTGGCCGTGGGCGGTTCGAGCGACCGCGGCGTGTGTTCGGCCGCGTCCTACGAGGCCCGAAAGTTCGGCGTGCGTTCTGCGCTCAGCGTGGTCAAGGCCCGTCAGCTTTGCCCGGATCTGATTCTGGTGCCGGGCCGCATGGGGCGATACAAGGAGCTGTCCCGAAAAGTCATGGCCGTGCTTCACGAGTTTTCTCCCGTGGTGGAGCAGGCCAGCGTGGATGAGGCCTACCTGGACGCCACCGGGCTGGAGCGGCTCTTCGGGCCCATCGGGAAGATCGGCCGCATGATCAAGAACCGCGTCAAAGAGGAAACCGGGCTGACCTGCTCGGTGGGCGCGGCGCCCATACGCTTCCTGGCCAAGATCGCATCGGACCTGGACAAGCCGGATGGGATGAGCATCATTTACCCTGAACAGGTAAAGGAGTTTCTGTGCGAACTCCCCGTGGCCAAAATTCCGGGTGTGGGTAAGAAGATGCAGGAGGGGCTGAAGCGCTTCGGCGTTCGCAAGGCCGGAGACCTGCTTCTCCATGGTCGGGACCATTGGGAAGGGCGCTTGGGACGGTATGGGGGAATTCTTTTTGATCGCGCTCGGGGCATCGACCCCAATCCCGTGGAACCGGTGAGCGAAACCAAGTCCACCAGTGCGGAAAACACCTTTCATGAGGACACTTGCGACCGAATGTTGTTGCGGAAGTGGCTTTTGGCCCAGTCCGAGCGGGTGGGGGCCGACCTGCGGCGGCACGGTTTCAAGGGGCGCACTGTGACCCTCAAGGTTAAATTTTCGGATTTCAAACAGATCACTCGTAGCCGCAGCCTGGAGCAGGCCACGGACAATACCGCCGCCATTTTTGACGTGGCCGTGCAGTTGTTGGCCGAAGTGGAACTGCGGCGACCCGTGCGCCTCATCGGAGTGGGGGTCTCCAATTTCGGGGAAAAGCCCCGGCAGATGTCCTTGTTGGAAGAGTCCCAGAAGCAGGAGACCGACAAGCTGGACAAGGCTGTGGACGCCATCAGGGAGAAGTTCGGCAAGGGTGCCTTGACCCGGGCCGAATTGCTCGGATTTCGAAAAAAATAATCTTTTCATATGTTGCTTGTCACCTTTTGGGTGTTCGGAACCGTCTAATAAGACGGAGGTATATTTTTTTTGCGAGGCAAAAAGGCGCGAGTCGGCGAAAAAGCCTTGCCATTCGTCTCTTGCCAAGGGTAAGGATGATGCCTATTCTCAAATCTGTATGCGTTATGCGGTGAAGCTGTAAAAAAATACAAGGATACTAAATGATTGCGAAAAAGACGGCTGGCCCGTCCAGTCCTTTGATTTCCCGGCTGCCCCGGCAGGCCGGAATAGTATTGATTTTGTTTGTTTTCGGGCTGTTTCTTCCCGGAATAGCTGACGCCGAGCCGCGTGAAGTGAAGCTCAAAAAGGAATCCACCCCGCTTTCCAAGGATATAGAAGCGGGCTTTACACATCTTTTCGATCTGGTCAGGAAACCGGGCGGCGCCTTTGATCCCGCCGCCGTCGCTCCCATCATCGATTTTGTCGCCAACTGCGACGAAGACCCCAAAGACTATGAACCCAAGCGCCGAGGCGGCCGAGGGGCGGTCATGCGCATGGACTTGGACGTGGGACTCAAGCGGGTGCTGGAGTACCTCTACAATCCGGCCATCCCCAACTACGTCATCGTGCCCAGTGTTCTGCGCCTGAGCGGCTGGGAAAAGGGGAGCGACATTCTTTCCCTGAAAAAGAATCTCTGGGACTATCTGCCCGGCCTGGACAAGCCTGTGGTCCTCTGGGGCAAGGAATACGAGAGCAACACGCCCGATTCCTTTGCCGGAGCCTACTATTTTTATGACATGTTCCGGTTGGTGGTGCTCATGAAGCACAACGGCAGGAACGTGCTTATCTCGGTCACCGACCAGGACGGCAAGTCCGACGTGGGTCGCAAGGGCGCAATCCTCGACGATCAGAACTGGGTCTACTTCTATTCCGGTATCGAAGGCCTGGACAAGGGACTCATCAGCTGGATGGATACCTACATGTATTCGTCCTACTCGGTGCAGGTCTTCGTGGAAAATGCGGAAAACAAGACCCGCGACGTGCTTTTCAAATGGCTCAAGGCCGGTTGGACAGGACTCAACGTGGTCAAGCGCAAGCACATCTATGAAGGAAGCCTGCGCTTTGCGGAAAGTTTCAAGAAGGTGCTGGAATCCGACCAGCTTCCGTCCAGCGGAGAGCTGGCGGGTATGATCCAGGGCATCCGCGATTTGCCCGATGATGTCATTGACGCCAAGGTCAAGGTCTATGCCCGGACTTTCGAGACTCTGAACAAGAATGCCGAGCCCCTGGACACGTCCGAATTCCAGAAGGTGTTGGCCGACGGCGGTTATGCCAATGTGCTGGACCGCGAGCAACGCATCGGTATTCTGGTGCTGCAGAAGCTCAAATGCCTGCTGGGCATGGACACTTATGTGGACATGTGCGGTACGTCCGTGACCGAGGCCGAACCGCAGCTGACGGATAAGGATACCTTGGTCAAGGCGCCGGAAGAGGCTCCTTCCGAGGTTTCGGATGCAGCTTCGGCCGAAGAGGCGGAGCCCCAGAAGGGCGGCTAGACACCGGCCTGGATATTGCTACAATCAGGGCGCGTCGGCTGACCGGCGCGCCCTTTTCAATCTCCACCGCCTTGGGAGGGTGTATGGTTCTTTCCGAAAACGAAGCCAAGTTCAAGTTCTGCCCCATGCTGAAGACCAGTGACGACAAAATGAAAACCTGCCTGGTGACACAGTGTATGATGTGGCGCTGGACCGACGAGTCCAAGTCGAAAGGGTACTGTGGCCTGGCAGGTCAGGCCGCCCATAAGGGCTAGCGCTTTCGACGTTTGGCGCTCTTTGGAAAATCCTGAGGGAAGAGTGATATGAGCCCGTTTCGATTCAAGCTTGAAAAGGTGCTGGACTACCGGGGCCAACTGGAGGACCAGGCAAAGGGAGCCCTGGCGCGGGCCAAGGCGGTCCATGGCGAGCAGGAAGCTCTCGTGAAGGATGTCGAAGGTCGGCTGGAGGCCCACAGGGCCAAGCAGCAGGAGGCCACGAAGTCTCCGGGCGACATGTGGCTGTGGCGGCAGTACAAGGACGCCCTGGAGACGGACCTGGCGGTGGCGCGGGGACGCTTGCGGGAGTTGGCCTTGATGTTGCATAAGGCCAGGGAGGAAGCGGTTCGGCGTTCCAGGGATCGGAAGCTGTTGGAGAAGCTCAAGGAAAATCAGGCAAGGAAGCACTATGAAGAGGAAAACCTCCGGGAACAGAAAGAAAACGACGAAATGGCAACGATTCGGTATGAACGTAAGGATTTCTAGAATCCTGCTGAGTCTGGTTTTTCTGGCCCTGCTGAAGCTTGCCTTGTTCGGTTTGTTGAGCGTCGATTCCGTGACACTCGATGTGGCGGAAGCCGTGCTTCCCGAATCCGCCATCGAACTTGCCACCCCCACCAAGGCCATGGCCCAGTCGGACAAGCCTGCTGAATCCAAGCAGGCTGACAAGTCGGCCGAAAAATCTTCTGCCGCCAAGAAAAACGGCAAAGGCACCGCGGCAAAGGCCTCCGGTGCCGAGGACCTGCCTGACGACTGGAAGGCTCTCAAGAAGCTACAGGAACAGATCGCCATCGAGCGCCGCAACAACGAAGAGCTCAAGGCCTTTGTGGAAGCCGAGACCAAACGGCTGACCAAGCTGCGTGACGAAATCAAGGGCATGCTTGAGGAGGCCAAGGCTACCAAGGACAAGAAGGTCAAGCAACTCGTGGATATGCTTTCCAGCACCAAGGCCAAGCAGGCCGCCAAAATTCTGGAGAACATGGACGAAGATCTGGCCGTCAAGGTTTTGTCGGGCATGCGCGGCCGCACTGCTGGCGAGATCCTGACATTTGTGGAGGCCAAGAAGGCTGCCCAGTTCTCCGAGGCCCTGACGAGGCTCCAGATTCCCTTTGAGGACAAGTAGTCCGTGCCCCGCATACGTTTGACGCTGGCCTACGACGGCACCGGCTTCCGCGGTTGGCAGCTTCAACCCAGGGATCGCACCGTGCAGGGAGAACTGGAGGCGGCTGTTTCCCGCATCGTGACCGCACCGGTGAGGGTGCACGGTTCGGGCCGCACCGACAGCGGTGTGCACGCCCTCGGTCAAGTCTGCCATTTTGACGTTCCCGATTCCAGGGCTACAGTGCCATGGCGCAGGGCGCTCAACAGCCTGCTTCCCGAAGATATTTCCGTGCTTTCCTGCGAAATCGTGGATTCGCAGTTTCACTCCCGCTATTCCGCCGTGTCCAAGACTTATGCCTACACCCTGTGGCACACTCGCGATTTCATTCATCCCCAGCGCCGCAATTTTGTCTGGCAGTGTGGGCCGGTGGACGTGGACGCCATGGAGCTGGCCGCCGCCGAACTACTGGGCGAGCACGATTTCTCGGCCTTCCAGAACGTGGGCACGCCCGTGAAGAGCACGGTGCGGACCTTGGCGCAACTGAAGCGTTTTCCCGGGGTCGGCGAATACGAGACGGTCTGGCGCTTCACCGCGAACGGCTTTCTCAAACAGATGGTCCGCAACATCATGGGCTGCCTGGTGGAGGCCGGACGCGGTAAAGTTTCTTCCGAAACCATCCGATCAATATTAGACGAAGCGGATAGAACCGCCGCGCCAGGCACTGCCCCGGCTCAGGGGCTGTGTCTTGAGCACGTCCGATATCCGGCCATGGCCGAGGAGAGATGCGTTGAGCGACCTGAGGACCATTCTGACTTTGGGGGCGACGGATAACGATTCCGACAGCCTCCGTCTGACTCTGCAAAGGACATTTCAGAACTCCTTTGAAGGCTCTGTCTGGCAGGAACGGTTCGACAACGCGCAACTTGCGGCCAAGTTTCGGCGCACCGGCGATTCCTTGGCCACTCGCCTGGGAAATGTTCTCACCCAGTTCAGGAACAGCCTGGATTCCTTTCAGTGGCCCAAATCGAACCCACTGTTCAACGGGCGGCTCATCGTGGGGAACGAGGACTTCGCCGAACATGTATCCGCAGTGGTGAGCAAGGAAGGCGAGGCGGTCCGCTACTACAAGTATTTTTCGCGTGGATTGAACGAGGAGTCGGACACCAACCTGAGTGCCGGCGAGTACAAGTTCGAGCTGACTCTCGGCGACGACACCGAGGAATTCTCCATCGACGTGGAGTCGGACTGGAAGAACGGCGACCTCATCGACGCCGTTGCCGACGCGATCAACGGCAGCACGCTTCAGGTTCAGGCCGAAGTGGTCAGCCAACTCACTCCCAAGCTCCGGGTGCCCGACCTTAATGCCACGGGCACGGCTCTGCTTTTGGCGGTCAACGCCGGAAGCGAGGATCAGGATCTGTCCCTTGCCGAAACCAAGGGACACCTGTTGGACGAATTCGAATTTTCGTCGGTGAACGTGCCCACCGAACCAGCCTCATTGAATTATTACCAGCTCTTCAGCGGCAAGGAAGGCAAGCCCACCCAGTTCTTTTCCGATACCTTCGACCCCAACGCCACCCCGACCCTGAATGAAGGTGTCTACTCCTTCGACTGGAGCATGGGCGAACAGAGCGGCTCCATCGAGTTTTCCGTGACCGAGGACGACACCTGGGAAACCTTGCTCAACAGAGTGGCGGGCGCCGTGGAAGGGAGCCAGACCATGTTTTCGGCCGAGGTGGTGGAGCGGCCGCTGCTTTCGGACAAGGTGGAAGACCAGCTGTTGTACATCGATGGCGTCGCCCTCAAATTCGAGGCCAATTCGCCCAAGTTGGGAGAGCGCTTGTCCATCACAGGCGGCATTCACATGGGTGACGGTACGTTTTCGATAAACACCGATCTGAGCGACAATTATATACAACTCACCCAGGACCAGTATGACGCCGTCGGCACAGGCACGCCCTTCACGGTTTCCTCGGACGGCACTCTGCCTTCCCCGCTGGCGGCGGACACCACCTATTATGTGATCAAGAGTGACGAGGAACGGCTCATCCAGCTGGCCCTCAGCGAGGCCGACGCCCTGGCCGGAAATGCCGTGACCATCACGGATTCGGGCAGCGGAACCCATTCAATCCAATTCACCACCGGTTATCCCCTGGACGAGTTGAACATGAAGACCGCCCAACCAGGGGCGGACACTTCGGTAACCACCGAGGGCAAGACCTACACACGTGCCGCAGGACCCATCACTCTGGACCAGGGGCGGGTGCACGTGGAGATCGAAGAGAGCTTCGCCGGGGTCATCCCCATGTCGGTGGTGGAGCCCCTTCAGGTGATGCAGGACCGCCTCTCGGACGTGGTCACTTCCTACAACGACCTGCGCTCCCTGCTGGTCGGGAATCTGGACCTGCTGCGTGAGGATACTTCCGAAATATGGCGTGAAGCCGTTACGGACAATGCGGCGGCTCTGGAAGGCATCGGGTTGCAGGAGACCGGCGCGGACAAGACACTCTGGTTTTCCCACGACGACTTCTACCGCTCTCTTGGAGCAGACGCCGAGGCCACCAAGTCCCTGCTCCTGGATGAGGAGGACGGGCTGCTGACGAGATGGAGTGAGGAAACCCAGACCGTGTTCAACGCGGGCGTTTCCTCGTTGATCATCAACGAGGCCTCCATCACCGATCCCATTTACGGCAAGCCGGGCCCAAGGACCGAGTTGGAGCTGGAAAGGGGCAATCAGCTGCTTGATCTCTACGACAGTGCTGCGGAAGATTTCGAAAGCATGCTTGATGCCGATCCGGGAACGGGGCTGGTCAGCAAGAAGGGATGAAAAAGGCGCGTTGCCGGGACAACGCGCCTTTATTTCGGGTATGGTCTTGCGGGTTAGATGTTTTCGAGGATCCAGGAGTCCATGGAGACTGGCTTGTGTGGACGATGTCCTTTTCTCAGTTCCGCGAACTTCCGATGCAGTGCATCCAGCTTTGCGGCTTGCTCGGGCGTCAGGATTTTGCGGACCTTGTTCATGGTGATGGCGCGTCGCATGTCTTTGTCCTGTTTTTTCTGGGCTATCTTCTTGCTCAGGCTGCGCACCGCGTCCACATTGCCCTCGAATTGGGCCTGGGACATGGCATCCCTGCCCGCATCCATGGCTTGGCGTTCGGACTTCGCCGCATCCCGATCAGCCTTGAACAGCCTGGCGATCCTGGTTTTCTGCGACGGGTCCAGGTTCAGTTGCTCCATGGCCATGGCCAGCATGTCGTCAGGGTCCTGCTGTTTTCGCATTGCCTCAAAAGGAGGGCGATCCGGTCTTTCGCCGCCGCGTGGCGGGTTGCCCATTTTGTTGAAGCCGGGCTGTCCGCCCGGGGCGCCGCCTGGAAAGTCCCCATTCATGGCGGACGCCATGCCGATGGACATGACCACGAAGACGATGGTGATGATGATGGTGGTGATTTTTTTCATTACACGCTCCTTGTGTGTTGTAATCGTGTCTCCATTACAGTCCGGTCCGCGATGGAGACAGTTACACAAAAAGTGAGCCCCGCCTGGGAAGCGGGGCTGCGGGGAAGAAGGGATTAGGGTGGGTTCGCAAAAGCAGTTGGGTTGACTGCCTTCTCTCAATAACAAGGTCGCCGGGTTGAACCTTGCGGTTACAAACCCGGCGACTTTATTTCAATTAATTCCCCAAGGGCGGCGGTGGCGGTGGCGGCGGGCCATGAAGCTCCTTGCGCCTTCTGTCGAGCCGCTCGTTCAACGCCTTGAACTTTTTTTGCTGATCCGGACGAAGCACAGCGCTGATCTTCTTGAACTGCTCTTCGAACATAGCGTTCATTTTTTTGTCGATGGGACGGCGGATTTCCCAGGAGCGCCGGAAACTGTCCATGAGGATTGCGGAGATGGCGTCGTACTGCTCCTGGGTGAGATGTAATTCTTCGTCAAGCCGTTCAATGATCTTCCCCCTTATCTCCTGTGGGGGCGGGAAGGGTGGACGCGTTTTCTCCATGTACAGCTGCATGCCCCCGGCTCCCACAAGGACTCCGGTTCCAAAAAGCAGCAATACGGCAATCCATTCCTTCCAATGTGCGCTTTTCAGCATCGTTTACTCCTGAACGCTACAGGCCGAGGCCTGGCATTCCTGTTATGGACGCGCCGCCGTTTACCATGGCAAGCATGAGATCCTCAATGCCTGTTTTTGTGCCTGTCCCGATCATGAACAGCAGAGCGGCCGCCAAGCCGGCTGCTGCGGAGAATGGGAAGGCAATGCGGACAAAATCCCACGCGGTTTCTGTGCCGAGCGTACGGATTTCCCCCATGATCGAGTACACGAGGTTCTGATTTGCCGGTGGCCGACGTTTGGCCCGATGGACGGCGCCAAGCGCTTCCATAATGTTGTGCTTGCGATGCATCATGGTCTCCCCTCCATTTCAGATCGCCGGTTTTAAGATTTTCTTTAGCTTTTTTCTTGCCCGGTGCGCCCGGACTTTTACATTCACTGATGTCCAGCCGAGCAGTCCTGCTGCTTCGGCCACACTTTTTTCCTCCAAAGCGGTTAGAGTCACTACCATTCTGTCCTCGGGGGACAGTTGGTCAAGCGCCCAATCCAGTAGTTTTACGGCCTCCTCCTGTTTGGCCTGCCGCAGAAATTCGTCCTGCGCCTGGTCGGCGGTGAGCCTGTCCAGCATGTCCCACGTCTCATTGCTCAACACGCTGATTGGAGTTTCCCGGTACCGGTACTCCTCGCGCCAGAAGTCGTAACAGCACCTGACGCTGATCTTTGATATCCAGTTCCGGAACGGCTTTTCGCCCCGGAAGGTCTTCAAAGAGCGGTAGGCGTTCACGAACGCCGATTGCACCACCTCGTCCACGCGCTGGTGCGGGACATGGTTGCCCACAATGCGCGTCACGTGTTCCTGATGCCGGTTCACCAAGGCCTCGAAAGCGTCGACATTGCCTTCCAAGACCTCTTGAACTACCGCCACATCCGGCGAAATGTCATGCCCCTTCATCCCTGTCTCTTTCACGTATTCGGTCCAATATGAGTTGGCCGTCCATGGCGATTCATAGAGCTTGTCGCTCCATGCGCCGAACAGGTTACAAGGGGATGGATAAAAAATATTATTCAAGTTGTGCAAGCTGATTTTCCAGTGTCGTCTGGAGATTGTAGTACTCTCCGAGGGTGGTCTCCAGGCGGCTGTATTTGTCCCTGAGTCTGCTTTCGTACTGGTCCAGGCGGACCTCCTCCTTGTCGATCTTGTCGTCGATGCTGTCGATGATGTCGTTATAATTTTCCTGAATGATGTTCAAGATTCCATTTTGTGAGTCGGTCATTTCTTCTATCGATTCAACAAGTTCGGGGATTTTTCCTCGTTTGACCGCTACGCTTCCGGTGTAGGTGCCGTCCGTCAGGTCGTCCACCCGGATGGCCATGCCCACGGGGTCGCCGGACAGGGCCGTGATCTGGTTGCCGCTGATGCTTGCATCCTCTCCTCCTATGGTGGCGCTGGTGATCACGCCGCCGCTTACCGTGTATTCCACGTCGTAGTTGCCGGGCTGGGTACTGCCGTCCACGATGGATAGTACTGTGAAGTCCGTGGAATCGGATTCGAACACGTCGTCCGCGGAAAAGACCATGGCTACGCCCTCGGAGTCGTTTTCCAAGGCCTCCAGGAATTCCTCTTCGTCGAAAAGGAGTTGTCCGAAGGTCACTGAGCTGTGGTCCGCATCCGTGGAGATGCCCAGCTGCGAAAGTGTCGAATAATAGTCGCCCTCTCCGGTGCCGCTGTCGTAGTGGTCGAAGCCCAGTCCGATGGTGGAGATGACGTCCTTGAGGTTCTGGCTGACCATGTTCACCCCGTAGTTGCCGGTCATGACCGAGGCCTCAGGTTCGTCTTCGTCCGATTCGTAGTCCACACTGGTCATTTCCTGGATAAGGGAGATGACCGTGTTGAACTGATCCACAAAGGCCTCGACATTTTCCACGATGGAATCATTGTCCACGGAAACGGTCATGGTGGTGCCGTCGCTGTCCGTGGTGTCTTTCAGGGTCAGGGCGATGCCGTCCAGAACATCGTCGAGGTAGTTGGAGTCGCGTTCGATCCAGGCGTCGCTTGCCGTAGGGTAGCCGTCCACCTTGATCTGGGAGTCCTGGGCTGTTTGGGTCTGCTCGAAATTGGACGGATCCAGGGAGGCGATGGTGGAGCTGGTGATGGATATGGTGTTGTCCGCTCCCAGATCCATGCCGCGCAGTTCCAGGTGGTAGCTGCTGCCGTCGTTGATGAGTGACGCCCGCACTCCGTCGTCCAGGTCCGCGTCGCTGTTGATGAGGTTGACGAAGGTTTCCACGGTGGTTCCCGCTTCCACGTTGATGGTGTACTGCGTACCTGCGTATTCGAGTACGAAGGTACCGGCAGTGGAGGTGAGCACCTCGTCCGTGGCCGAGAAGCCGGTACCCGTATTCACCCATATGTCGCTTTGGGCCAACTGGTTGACGATGATGGTGTGCGAGGTTTCCTGGGCATCCGCGTCCACGCTCACGGAGAGGGCGTCCGTATCCGTCACCGTCGCTGACTTGGCGAAGAATTCATCCAGGGTGTCCATCTCCTCCAAAGTGGATTGCAGGGTGAGAAGTGCGGAATTCAGGCTGCTCAGAGCGCTGTTTTTCGACTCCCACTGGTACTTCCAGTTCTCCAGATTGTTCAGGGTATAGCTTTCCGTCGAGACCAGCCCCTCGATGAGGGTGTCGAAGTCCGTGCCCGTGGCCACCCCGGAAAAGGTGATCTGCCCCGAAGTGTATTGGGTGGTGTCGTAAACGCCTTCGTAATAGCTGTTGATGTAGTCATAGGAATAATCGCTCATGATGCGTCCTCCCTAAAGATAGTTGAGAAGGGATAGCTGCATGACTCTGGACGCTGAATTGAGCACGGACTGGTAAATGCTTTCCGCCTTGGCTATTTCAACCAGGAGGGTGCTCAGGTCTGCGTCTTCGATTCCGGCGAGCCGGCTCGTGGCGTTGCCCTTCTGGGTCTCGAGGATGTCTTCCTGTGCATCCAGTCTGTTTTCGCGCGCGCCCACGTCGGCCGCAAAGGTTTCCAGCCGTTCATGGGCCGACTTCAGCTTCTCCAGGCATTCGGCGATGCCGTCCGTATCGTTGACCTCCAGGTAACCGATGAGTTCACCCATGGCTTCGAACAGGTTTTCCTCGGGGCTGTCGGGCAGGCCTTCAGTGGCTGTGCCGTCACCGTCGGAGTCGTAGAGCCCTCCGAAGATGTCCAGGCCCACATTGTTGACCACCACTTCGCTGTAGCGGTTGATGTTCACGGAAATGTCCGCGTCGGACGGTGTGATCCGGAACTGGTCCCCGGCGGCGATGGCCGTGCCTGCCCCGGAAGTCAGGTTCAGAAAACCGCCTGGCAGGGGCATCCGGGCATTGGAGGTCACATTGCCTTCCACCCAAGTGTTGCCGCCGTCCAGGCTGTAGGAGTACTCCACGGCCGCGTTGATGTCCGTCCCGCTGTCGATGCGTACGTTGATGTCCCCCGCGAACACTCCGTCGGCCGAGGCGCTGATGTCCGCCGCACCGTTCTTGGTGATGTTGACTCCGTCGTTGGTGTCGCCCTGGTAGACCGCTGTGGGACGCAGGTAAAAGCTGGTGTCTCCGTCGGCCTGCACTGTGGTTCCCGCCGCAAGCTCCAGTTGGGCGGTGCCGCAGTCCAACACGGCATCGCCTGCGGTCAAGGTGGCCTGGGTCCAGGTTTCGCCTCCGTCCGTGGAGTACCTGTAGTCGATGGTATCCGTGCCCACCACGCCCGCGTCCAGAGTCTGGATGAGGATGGTGTGCTCCGCCTCGCCCACCACCGAGACAATGTCGCCCGCAGTCAGGTTCTCGTCGTTGACCGTCACGCCCAAGGCCTGTTCGTATGCGTTGTCGTCGATCTTGTGTCCGGCGAAGATGGACTGCTCCACGTATTCGGTGTTGGCGATGGAGATCATGCTGGCCAGGTTCTGGCGGGCCTGGGAAGCCAGGGATTCGCGTTGGTCCGCGGTTAGGGTGCCGGTGGCGGCCTGTTCGGCCAGTTCTCGGCTGCTGGTGATCAGTTCGCTGGCCTGAAGCAGCATTTCGTCCGCCAGATTGAGCCAGCCGCGCGCCGTGTCGATGTTGTCCTGGTACTGGTTCAGGGACGTGGTGTAGGCCCTCAGGTTCAGGATCTGATTGTATCCGGCCGGATTGTCGGACGGACTCAGTATCTGTTTCTGTGCCGAGTTCATGGCGTTGAGCCGCATGACGTCGGACAGGGCGCTGTTGATGTTGGTTATGGATGAACCGAAGATCATGTTGTGGGTGACGCGCATGGTCGTATCCCTCCTTGCCCTTTCCCGCTGTTCCTAGCTCTTGAGAGCGAGCACGATGTCGAAAAGCTCGCCGGCCGTGGTGATCATCTTCGCCGCCGCCTCGTAGGATTGCTGGTAGCGCATGAGCGTGGCCAGTTCTTCGTCGATGTTCACGCCCGAGATGGATTCCTGCTGGTCGGAAAGGTCCGATGCGAGCGTGCTGTAATAAGCCGCATTGGTGGTCACGGTGGAAGCGTCGCCGCCCACCTTGGAAATCAGGCCGTCGAAATAGGATTGCAGGTCCTCCTCCACGGCGCCGTGGAGGGTGGTTATGGTCACTTCCTTGGTGGCCAGCTCGGCCAGGGCCAGGGCCGTGACGTTGTCGCCCTCGTTCACTTCGCCGGCGCCGTTCACATGCCCGGCGTTGACGCGTTCCGGGTCGGCCTCGATGTAGTTGTTGATGCTGATGGACGAAGCGTCGTGGCCGTCGAAATAGGTGTTGATGCCCAAGCCTGCCAGCAGCCCGGAGCTGTCACCGGCGAACTCGAACTCGACGCCTGTAGATGCCTCCAAGGAGAGTCTGCCGTCGATGATGTCCGCATCTATTTGGCCGGGGAAGGTCGCTTCGACGGCATCGCGCACATCCTCCAGGGAGTGCAGGGTGGGGTCGAAGTACGAAGTGCCCGGAGTGATGGAGGAGAAATCCACGGAGGCGTTGCTCAGTAGTTCTCCGGTGTCCTCGTCATAGACGGCCAGGGAAAAGGCTCCTTCCTGGATGAAGTCTTCGAAGTCCAGGCCGCTCTCGGCAATGGGACGGTCCGTATACTGCGCCGAGTAGGACCCCAGCACGTAGTTCCAATGGTCCAGGCCGGCGCCCTGGCTGTGGGCGTAGTTCACTTCCCAGATCAGGGATGTGGTGAAGGCGTCGAGCCGGTCGCTGTATTCGCCCAGATAATTGTCGCGGGTGACGAGCATCCCGGCCAGGGAACCGCCTGAAAGCCTATTGCCGGTTCCCAGCGCGTCGGACAGCGGGGTCACGTTGACCTTCCCCGAACTGTTGCTTTCCCAATACACAGCCGATTTGGGAACAATAGTGAACTGGTCGCCGGCCGTCAGTTCGGTGGCCGCCGTGGTTCCGGCGTCCGTTGCCGTGCCGAACCAGACTTCAACTCCGCCTATCTCCACGCGGTCGTCCGTGTCGCCTGCTGTGTAGATGACGGGGTTGCCGTCGTCGTCGCTGAGCCAACTCTGGCCGCCGTCCAGAGACACCTTGAAGGTGGCTGCCGAACCGCCGCCCGAAGCGAATCCGCCCGAGACCACCTCGATGGTGAATTCCTGGTTGGAGCTGCCGTCGAAGTAGATGGCCCCGTCAAAGTCGGAGGTGGGATAGAGCGAGGAGAATGATTGGGCGCTCTCGTAACTGAAGGTGTAGGCCTTGTCCTCATCCACCAACGAGAGTCCCTCTTCGGTGAGCACGGTGACCTGTCCGTCCGAGTGCTCGATGGTCCGGATGTCCACGCGTTCGGCCAGGGAGCGGATCAGGTAATCTCGGGTGTCCAGCAATTCCAGGTTGTCGGCCTGCCCCGGTATCTGGGCGTTGAGGGCGGCCAGGTCCTCAATGATGTCGTTGATCTCGTCCACTTCCTGGATGATGGCCTGATTCATCTGGAGTTCCTGGTACTCCAAGTCTTCCATGGTGCTGCCCAAAAGGGATACCAGGGTCTCGGTATTGGAGATGAGCGCGGTGCGTTGTGTGGTTTCACCCGGCGCGGAGGAAAGATCCTCCCAGGCGGCCCAGAAGTCTGCCAGGGTTGCGCTGATCCCGTTCTCTTCATTCTGGGTGAACAAGGTTTCCAGGCCCGCCAGATATTGGGATGCCGTGCCCCACATGGACAGGCCGCCCATCTTCTCGTTGTACTGGTTTTCCAGGTACTGGTTCAGATGACGTGCGATCCTGTCCACGGTTGCGCCGGTTCCCACCCGCCCCGCAGCGGTCTGCACCGAAGGGCGGGTGGTGAAGTCCACGGTCCTGCGCGTATACCCGGCGGTATCCACGTTGGCGATGTTGTTGCTGTGGACCGAAATGGCTCCCTGGAAATTCTGCAGGGAGGTTATCCCGGAATAGTAGAGGGCCGAGATCATGGTTTCATCCTCCGGTTGCTATCGCTTCAGCGCGATGACTTCGCCGAGCAGGGTGTCGGCCGTGGTGATGACCTTGCTGTTGGACTGGAAGCCGCGCTGCAGGGTGATCAACCGGACCATTTCCGTGGCCGTGTCCACGTTGGATTGTTCCAGGGTGTTGGCGGCCACGGACCCGAAGGTGCTGGTGTTGGCCGTGCCGGTGATGGCCTGGCCGGAATCCCGGGTGGCCGAGAACAGGTTGCCGCCTTCATGCTCGAGTCCGTTCTGGTTGTCGAAGCGGGAAAGGGTTACCGCATAGAGGTCCAGGACCTGTCCGTTGGAGTAATTTCCGGTGATCACTCCGTCGCTGTTCACGCTCAAGCTCTGGAGAAAACCTGCGGCATAGCCGTCCTGCGACTGGGTCAGGGTGGTGGAGCTGGTGTCGTAGGAAGTGGTCGCGTCCGCGGCGATGTCCAGGGCGTCCATGTTGGGCAGGCTGGAGTAGGTGTTGCCGATGAGCGAAGCATTGGACACGCTGCCGGTCGCCCATCCGCCGTTGGTCAGGGGATCACCCGTGGACAGGCCGAAGTCGATGGAGAAGCTGGTGGCGCTGGTCTGGTTCGTGGCGCTGGCGTTGGAGGCGCCGGAGAAGTTGGCGGTCATGATAGGCAGCCCGTCGTCCGAGAACTCGGCCAGGCTCCAGTTGCTCAGGTCCTTCATGTCGCCGCTGGCGCCGCTGTTCAGGGTGAAGGCGCTCTGGCCCACCAGATTGCCCGAAGTGTTGAAGGTAAGGGTGCCGACCATGAGCACGCCACCCGCCGAGGTGGTGCCGATGCTCTGGCCGTCCAGAGTTCTTCCGTCCGCAGTGGGCGGGACCGTGACCATGTATTCCCAGACCTGGAACCCCCCGGCCTGGCTGGCGACCGTGCTGTCGTTCACCGGATCGAAGTAGACGGTCAGGTCCGTGGCGGTGCCGTTTTCGTCATAGACCGAGATGGTTGTCTGGTAGGCGTAGCGGGAGTCGGCCAGGGGGGTGTCCTCGGTGCCGTCCCAATATTGGAACATGGAGAAGAACGGGTCCGTGGGCACTGCGGCGTTGTCGTCGCTGTCCGAGTCCAGGTTGAGTACGAAGCTCACCGCGCTGGTGGCCTCGGGCGGAGACTGGAAGTTCTCCAGGCGGATGTCGCCGGGGGTGCCGGTAATCTGGGTCAGTCCTGTCGAGGTGCTTTCGCCGTCCACGACCTCCCAGCCCTGTACGCGGTATCCGGCAGGGGTGACCAGGTAGCCGTCGTTGTCGAACCGGAAGTTGCCTGCACGGGTGTAGTACTCATCGCCGGTGAGTGCGTCCCTGACAGTGAAGAAGCCTTCGCCGCCCAGCGCCATGTCCGTGACCTCGGAAGATGCCTCGTAGGGCCCTTGGGAATAGTCGGTCATGATGGCCGCCGTGGCTACGCCGTGTCCTGTCTGGTCCACGCCGCTGGCCGTGTGCACGTAGGAGTAAAAAAGGTCCTCGAAGTGCACCGTGGAGCCTTTGAAGCCTATGGTGCTGGTGTTGGCGAGGTTGTTGCCGACAACGGAAATGGCCTGGCTGTGGGCGGTGAGGCCCGTGATGCCGGAGTAAAGCGATCCTGTGAGACTCATGATATCCTCCCGGATGTTTTCATAATCGTTAGGCGGTGACTTCCCAGACGTTTTCCAGATAGACTTCGCGGCCGTCCTGCAGGGTCAGCAAGGTTTTGCCGCCCTGCTGGGAAACCCCTTCCACCACGCCGCTGACCATTGTGGAGATGGAAACGGATTCGCCTTCGGCGTTCGTTGCGGTGAAGGCTATGGAGTAGATGCCGTCGGCCAGTTCATTACCTTCGGTGTCGGTGCCGTCCCAGGTGAATTCGTATTCGCCCGCGTCCCGGCCTCCGAGGTCGACGCTGCAGACGATGGATCCGTTTTCGTCGACGATGTGTGCGGTGAGGTCTTCAACGTCAACTGGCACGGTGTAGGTGACGTCGCTTACGGAGCCCTCTTCCTTGCTCAGGGTGTAGCCTGTGGCCGTGACGCTCTTGCCGATGTAGTCCACGGCCGTGTTCATGGACTGGGTGTTGATGGCCGAGATCAGTTCGGTGAGCTGGGAGTTGATGTTGGTGAGCTGTTCCAGGCTGGAGAACTGGGCCAGTTGGGCGATGGATTCGCTGTTGTCCACCGGGTTCAGCGGGTCCTGATTCTCCAACTGGGCCACGAAGAGCTGCAGGAATTCGTCCTGCCCCATGTCATTGGACGTGTCCGTGTCCCAGGAAGTGGTGGACGAGGTGTAGACGTTGTTCAGATAATTTGTGGTGCTGGTATACATAACGGTCGTCTCCTTCGGTCATGGCAGTGCCTGTGCCCCGGGCACCATGCCCGGGACAGGGCAGACATCTGCCGGTGTTGAAAGAGACAACCGTTCGCAGAAGGCGGCCGACCCGCCAGGGACGGGAACTCGCGTGGTTCCTGTCCGAAATATTGATCCCTTTGCGGCGGGATCAAACCGTGAACTTGTGGACGGCCACCTGCCCGTCGTCATTCACCAGCGATTGTGCGCGCTCGATGACATGCGTCGGGGTTTGTACGGCCTGCCCGTCGAAACGGGTCCTCAATTCCATCAGTTCCCTGTTGCGGATCTCCTCGGCTTGCCGGTTTGGTGCGGCTTCGCAATTCCGCGCCTGGTCCAGGGCCTTGTTCAGGCATCCGGCAAAGCCGTTTGCCTGGGAGTTTTCCGGGGCCTGCTTTCGGGCCCTTCCGGTGTCCGCTACGGGGAAGCCGGTGCCAAAGAGCTTGATTCCGTCCATGGAATACCTCCTGTGAGTGCGGGATTCCTTCCCGTCCCTGATATGTTCAGGCGAAAACCGTGTTGGTTTGCGCCGTCACACCGTAATGCGTCCTGATGCGGTCCAGGGCCTGATGCTTGATGCTTCGGACAGTCTGGGGCTTGACCCCCATGAGTTGGCCCACTTCCGCCGGGTCCAGATCTTTTTCGAAGAGGAGATGCAGGACGCTTTGTTGGCGTTCGGTGAGCAATCCCACGGGGTAATTCACCTTGAGACTCGGTCCTTTTTCTTCGGCCTCGAGCTTGTCTTGATAGTCTTCCAGGGGGACATGGTTCCTCGCTCTTGCGCGCAGGAAATCCAGCGCCGTGGATCGGGTCAGGACAGCCAGCCAGGTTGTGAAAGATCCTCTATTGGGGTCGTACTGCCGTAAAAGCCTGAAATCATCCTTTACGAGCTTGAGAAATACATTTTGTGTAATATCGCAGATGTCTTCTTCTTTCAGGCCATTCATATGCGCCTTGCAGTAATGATGCAGATATCCATATATGGATGATGCGTATTCTTGCACGAGCGCATCCCAATTTTTCTTGATGTTCTTCTCTTCAAAGAACGATTCAATATTTATTTTGTTTACCATGCTTCAAATCGATGCTTGTAGTATTGCGAAGTTTGTTGTCTCTTTCAAAGAGAGATACGAAGCGTAGTGTAAAAACATCCATGAAAAATTTAAAAAAATTTATATTTCAATCATTCTGAATACTTTTGAATAATAAAACTTAATATTAAAAACGCTTGGGAAATGATAAAGTAAGATTAACCATAGACAATGTCGTTCAAAATTTAGATTTGGTTACAAACAAAAGAAAATCTTTATATTGAAAATTTAATCGAAGGATTTCTACGGAAGGAAATATGGGCAAGCTGATGTGCTGAGAAGGAGAGAATACGAAGAAAGCACCTTTGTGGAAAGGTGCTTTCAGAGAAGTGTTATAGTATAAATCACTCCTACTATAGTAGACGGGCCTGACAGTCGTCAGGTTACAAGAAAAATATTGATGAAAGTCCTGCGGGCGTTTTTACCCCTCCTCTACAGGGTGCCGAATTCGATTTTCTGCTCGTTCTCGTTCCAGTATATCTGTGAACGATCCATGGATCTTTTGACACGTGCGGTATGTCCGGCCATCTTGATGACCGTGCCTCCGTGGATTTTTCTGAGCACCCTGATCCTGACGCCATGGAGTTCGCGTCTGCGGATCGTCGCCTTCTCCTTGAGTTCCTCCAGCACCTCCTTGTAGCGTTTGACCAGCTCAATACGGTGTTTGAGGACTTTGACGATGGCAGGGCGTTGTTCGGGGGGAATCCGTTTGAGCAGTTCCTTGGGGTTGCCGTTGCCCAGGGCTTTGTCGATTTTCTTGATCTCCTGGCTCAGTTGCTCACGCTCGGCCATGGCTTCCTTGTCGTCGCTGGTGCTCAGGTTGATGGCCACCACGGTTTCCACACCGAGGTCCGAGCCCAGTTCGTTGACCTCCATGCCTCTTGAGCAGCTGGCCGTGCCGCCCTGGATGATACCCTTGCCCTTTTCGGCCCTGATGTATCCTGCTGCCTGGATTTTGGAGTTGGATACCTCGTTGCGGAACAATATGTCGCCGTGGGCCAGCACATTGGCGTTGTTCATGTAGGAGACGGAGACGTCTCCGCTCGCCGTGACCAGGCCTCCGTCCGGCATGAGGATGCCGCCTCCCACTTCCACGTTGTGTCCGGCCTCGACTTCTGCGCTTTCAATTGAGCCCATGACGATGATATTTTTGGGGGCTTCCACTCGGAAACCGGCCATGACATTGCCCATGATCTTGACCGAGCCGGTCTCCACCTTGACGTTGCCCGTGTTCATGTCCACATGTCCGGAAAGTTCCAGGCACTCGGAAACGGAAAGGGTGTTGCGATCCAGGGTCATGACGCCGGCGCCCTTGGAGACGAAGGTGATGTCGTCCTCCTGGAGTTCGACGTTCTCTCCCGCATGGACGTGCATTTCCCTGCCTTCGCTGGCCGGAACCGTCTTGCCGTAGATGTCTATGCCGCCCTGCCCCTTGGTGGGGGGGTGCAGGCGTGCAATGGTTTGCGCCGGTTCCACGGAGGGGTAAGCCCCTCTGTCCTTGAAGTCGACGCGACCGCTGTCGTCCTCGGTGCCGGTGGCGTCCCTGGTGCTCACCAAATACTCCAGCCAGCCGTCCTTGCCGTTGACCGGGTAGCGCCCGCTCACCAAGACCGCGTCGGGTTGCGGTTGCTGACTCACGCTGGCCTTGCGGATGAGTCGGTCGATGCTGTCGGGGTTGATTTCAATGGCCACCCCAAGGTCGAGCAACTCTTTTTCGAGGGCCGATACGGAAATGGGGGCGCCGAAGCAGTCCTGATGGAAAATCGTGCTGGAAACGCTGATTTCGTCCGGAGCGACGCGCAGGAGCGGGTCCACCCAGACTCTGTCCTCCTTGACCCGGGCCATCCCGTAGACCCGGGAGGTGAAGGAGCCTTCGACATCGTCGAAGTCGCAGTTGTCCCCCACTTCGATCTTGATGTCCTTGGGGTCCTTGGTGGAGGAGGGGGAGGTGATTTGCCCGGCAATGGTTTCGCCCTGGCGGGCCTTTTTCGGAGGATGCTTGGCTGCGAATTTGTAGCCCGGGAAGACCGGAAATTGGAGGTCGCCGATGGTTTCGAAGCGGGCGTCCTCGGGTTCCTGAACCTCGATACCGCGCACCAGGGTGATGCCGGTGATATCCTGGGCTTCCTCCAGGTTGGCCAGGATTTTTTCCGCGGCTTCCTCATCCACGGGGAGCCGGACGCCGGCGCCCTCAACCTGATCCTTTATCAGTTGGACGCTGGGCTTCGCGCCATGTCCCTTTGGAGGGAAATAGCGGCTGACGCCGAGCTTCATGCCGTCTTCGGACATGCAGAACCTGAAGCGTGCGTCGTTGGAGCTGTCGCTCTCGGTCAGGTCGCCTATGGGGGAGCACGTGTCGTCTTGCGCCATTGGGCCCACCATTGCCGTCGATGAAGGATTGTGTGCGAGGGCGACTACCGCCTGCACTCCACAATTCCAGCTAAGTCACATGATACTTTTCCAGTCTTGCAACTTCTTTATCATAATCAATAGCTTTGGCGCAACGAGGTCGGGTGTTGTGGAAAACTTTTAGGGTTCGCTGTGCAGGCGCCAGTACAATTCTTCAAGATAGGTCGCTAATTGTGCATATATGCCTCCGGGGGCCGGAGGTTTTCCAAAGAGCGCCGCCCGTTGCTCCCTGAGAACTTTAGGGTCGATGGCCGACGGGCCGGAATGAAGTACGGTCATGGCCAGCCGTTCGGCCAACAGATAGCCGGTGGTTCCCTCACGCATGAGTTGCGACAGCTCCGAAAAGCGGGGTGAGACTTCAGACCAAAATGACGTGGCCCGTTCGGTTTCGGGAGAGGCAAGGGATTCGCAGATCAGGGAATAGAGGCTGTTTACCCCTGCACCGGGAATGCCGCGCCGCCAGCCCAATAGCCAGGGATTGCGCCAGAAGAGCAGGAAATGACGGCGGCCGGTCTCGATGATGTCCTCCAGGTCCGCCTTGGCTTTGAGCAGGTGTTCATCCTGCCACGACACGGACGTGCTGGAGACGTCCCAGGCCGGAATGGAGGTGAAGAACGGATCGGTTTCCAGGATGGAGCCCAGCATATGACCCAACCAGAAGTTTGCCTGGGGGGAAGCCGGGGTTTCCAGGTGGGCGTAGCTGAGAATGTAGCGGCCCTGGCCGTATTCGCCGGTGATGACGCACGGCTTGCCCTTGAGGAAGTCCGGGCTGAGCCGGATGCCGTAGAGAGCCTCCCAGTCCCCGAGCGTGCCTTTGGGTAAATTTTTGAGGTTCAGGTCCGCCACCCAGAAATCCGGGCCGGGAGAATCATAGGTGGCCAGTACGGTGACGCCGTTGTTCTGCTGGTCGAACTGGCCGGGCCACCAGACAGGGATGAGCGCCTCGCCGCCCAAGTCTTCGGGGATGAACCGGTGTTCGCCCCGCAGCCGCACGTCGATGTGTCCGGAAAGGAAATGCTGGAGTCGGGTCTCGAACCCCTTGCGTTGCCACGGGCACAGGCCGAGGCCCGTGCCGGACAGGGCCAGTCCTGCGCCGCCGCAGAAACCCAGGTAGGTGCCGCCGTCACGGACATATTGCCGTACGGCTTCCTGTCCGGCCTTGCCGAGGCGGTCCATCTTGCCTTTTGCCCGGCCGCCCGGGACCATGAACGCCTTGGGTGCTTCGCCGTCGAGCTTGCCAGCCAGCGCGCCTTGGGCTATCTCATCTGCGCGCACGAGGCGGTGGGAAATGCCCCAGGCCTTGAGCGCCCGCTGCATCAGCAGGCCCCAGAAGTGCGATTCGTCCCAATATATATGGATGCTTGACATATCGTGCTCTCTCAATGAGGGTATTTCGCACGCTATCAGGGCCCGCCCGCAGTGGCAAGGTTAAGTACTCGAATTTTCAGGACACCGCATGTATGGGGTGTCCCTTATTGATATTTCAAGGAGACCGGAATGAGCAGACCGACGCTGGCCAAGGGATACGAGCCTTGGGACGTTGAAGAGAAATGGGAAAAGCACTGGGAAGAGAACAAGACCTTCACGCCGGACGTGGAGGACGAGCGCGACCCGTATTCCATCGTCATCCCGCCGCCCAACGTGACCGGCGTTCTGCACATGGGGCACGGCCTGAACCTGACCATCATGGACATCCTCTGTCGGTTCAACCGTCAGCAGGGTAAGAACGTCCTTTGGATTCCGGGCACCGACCATGCGGGCATCGCCACCCAGAACGTCGTCGAACGCCGGCTCAAGGAAGAGGGCAAGACCCGTGACGACCTGGGGCGTGAAAAGTTCATCGAGCGTGTCTGGGAGTGGAAAAAGGAAAAGGGCGACCACATCCTGAGCCAGATCCGCCGCATGGGCGCTTCCGTGGACTGGACCCGCGAGGCCTTTACCTTCGACGACCAGCGCGCCAAGGCCGTGCGCGAAGTCTTCGTCAAGCTTTTCGAGGACGGCCTCATCTACAAGGGCGACTACATCATCAACTGGTGCAACCGCTGCCACACCGCCCTGGCCGACGATGAGGTGGAGCACGAACCCAAGCCGGGCAAGCTGCACCACATCAGATATTCCCTGACCGACGGTTCCGGCGACGTCATCATCGCCACCACCCGTCCCGAGACCATGCTGGCCGATACGGCCATCGCCGTGAACCCGGAAGACGACCGCTTCAATCACCTCATAGGCAAGACCGTGACCGTGCCGCTGGTGGGGCGTGAAATCCCGGTCATCGGCGACACCTACGTGGACATCGAGTTCGGCACCGGATGCCTCAAGGTTACCCCGGCCCACGATATGAATGACTGGGAACTGGGGCGCAAACACGGTCTTGAAGTCATCGCCATCCTGGACGAGCAGGGCTACGTCAACGAGAACGCGCCCGAGAAATACCGCGGCATGTTCAAGGAAGACGCGCGCAAGGCCGTCATGGACGACCTGGAAGCCGAAGGTCGCGTTGTGCTGGTGGAAGATCACGACCACAAGGTCGGCGTCTGTTACCGGTGCAAGTCGGTCATCGAGCCGCATGTTTCCACCCAATGGTTCGTGTCCATGAAGCCCTTGGCCGAAAAGGCCCGCGCCGCAGTGCCCGAAAAGACCCAGATCTTCCCGGAGCATTGGACCAAGACCTACTACAAGTGGCTGGACGAGATTCGCGACTGGTGCATTTCCCGCCAGATCTGGTGGGGGCATCGCATCCCGGCCTGGACCTGCGAGGACTGTGGCGAACTCATCGTGGCCAAGGAAGACCCGACCTCCTGCACCAAGTGCGGCGGCTCCAAGCTGATTCAGGACGAGGATGTATTGGACACCTGGTTTTCCTCGGCGCTGTGGCCTTTCTCCACCATGGGCTGGCCGGACGACAGCAAGGAACTGGCCAAGTATTACCCGACTTCCTGCCTTGTCACCGGTTTCGACATCCTGTTCTTCTGGGTGGCGCGCATGATGATGATGGGCCTGCACTTCAAGCAGGAAGTGCCGTTCCATCACGTGTACATCCACGCCCTTGTCCGCGACGAGCACGGCAAAAAGATGTCCAAGTCCACGGGCAACGTCATCGACCCGCTGGACATGATCAAGAAGTACGGCGCGGACGCCCTGCGGTTCACCCTGGCTTCCTTTGCGGCCATGGGCCGGGACATCAAGCTTTCCGAGCAGCGCATCGAAGGCTACAGGCATTTCATGAACAAGATTTGGAACGCGGCCCGCTTTGCGCTCATGAATCTGCCGGACACCATTCCCGCCGTGGAGCTTTCCAAGGCCGAAAGTCTGGCCGACAAATGGATTCTTCATCGTCTGGAAGAGGTGAAGGAGCAGGTCAAGGTCGCTACCGAAGGATATCGTTTCAACGAGATCGCCCAGACCCTCTACAAGTTCGTCTGGTCCGAGTTCTGCGACTGGTACCTGGAGATGGTCAAACCCGCCCTGTATGGCGAAGACGAGGCGGCCAAGAATACTACCCGGAAGGTGCTCTGGACCGTGTTGTCCGAAACCCTGATCCTGCTGCATCCGACCACGCCATTCATTACCCAGGAAATCTGGTCCGCGCTACCGCGTCCGGAAGGCGACGACCGCAGCGACGACATCGCCACCCTGGCCTTCCCGGAGATGCGCCCCGAGCTGCGCAATCCGGATGCACTGGCCGAGATGGAGTTGTTCATGGGTGTTGTTTCCGGCGTTCGCAACATCCGTACCGAGTTGCTCATCGAGCCCGCCCGTAAGCTGGATCTGCTCGTCCGTACCGTGTCCGAGGCCGACAAGGTCGTGCTCGAGGCCAACATCGACCTGATCAAGTCGCTGGGCCGTCTCGAGAACGTGACCATAGGCGCGGACGTGAAAGGGCCGAAGGCGTCCGGTTCCACCGTGGTGCAGGGGAACGAGATTTACGTGCCGTTGGAAGGGGTCGTGGATTTCGACGCCGAGCTGGCGCGTTTGGAAAAGAACATCGTCAAGATCGAGAAGACCCGGGTCGGCGTCGAAAAGAAGCTGGGCAACCCCGGTTTTGTGAACAACGCGCCCGAAGCCGTGGTCGAAAAGGAAAAGGCCAAGTTGGCCGAAATGGACGAAGAGCTGGCCAAGCTCACCCAATTGAAGGAACGCCTCGCCAGCGTCGCAGGCTAGCTGTCTGCTGAAAAAGGCCCGATTGCGGCGTTGCTGTGGCAAAAACAGGTCCTCGCGTATGTTTTAATACGTTTCGGTCCTGTTTTTACCTAGGCGGTCTGGCACTCAAACCTTTTTGAGCAGCCAGCGGAAGAATTTGGAATAGTCAAAGACCCTGCGCCGCCAGGCGCTTGTCAAAAAGTTTGGAAGATTCCAAAGAAACCTTTTCAAAGGTTTCTTTGGCCGCCGGAGGCAAAATACGTATGGCTACAGTTTATCTTGTCGGTGCTGGCCCGGGCGATCCCGGATTGTTGACCCTTCGCGCCAAGGAGATCATCGAAACGTGCGACGTGATGATCTACGATTACCTGGCCAACAAGGATTTCCTGAACTGGTGCAGGCCGGACTGCGAAATTCTCTACGTGGGCAAGAAGGGCGGCGACCATACTTTGCCGCAAGACAAGATCAACGAACTGATCATCGAAAAGGCCCGAGAAGGCAAGGACATCTGCCGCCTCAAGGGCGGCGACCCGTACGTTTTCGGACGCGGTGGCGAGGAAGCCGAGGAATTGGTGGAAGCGGGCGTCGATTTCGAAGTAGTGCCGGGCATCACTGCGGGCGTGGCCGCTCCGGCCTATGCCGGTATCCCGGTGACCCATCGCGACCATACCACCTCGGTCTGCTTCATCACCGGCCACGAGGACCCAACCAAGGAAAAATCCGGCCACAACTGGTCGGTCTATGGTCAGTCCTCCTCCACATTGGTTTTCTATATGGGCGTCAAGAACCTGCCCATGATCGCCGAAAATCTCATGAACAACGGCCGCGCCGCCGACACTCCGGTAGCCCTGGTGCGCTGGGGGACCCGCTGCAACCAGCAGAGCATGCTCTCCACGCTGGAGAACGTCGCCAAGGATGCCGAGGAGCAGGGCTTTGCCGCCCCGTCCATCATCATTGTGGGCGGCGTGTGCGGCCTGAGAGACAAGCTGTCCTGGTTCGAAAGAAAACCCATGCTCGGCAAGGGCGTTGTCGTTACCCGCGCCCGCGAACAGGCCAGTGGCCTGGTCAACATCCTGCGTGGACACGGCGCTTGCGTTTATGAGTTTCCGACCATTTCCGTGGAGCACCTGGACGATTACGCGGAAGTGGAGACCGCCATTTTGCAGCTTGCCCGCTACGACTGGCTGGTATTCACCTCGGTCAACGGCGTGAAGTTCTTCTGGGAGCAGCTCCGGGAGATCGGTCTGGATTCGCGCATCCTGGCGGGCCTTGAAGTGGCCGCCATCGGCCCGGCCACCGCCGACGCCCTGCGCGAGCGCGGCATCAATCCGGACTTCGTGCCCGAGAAGTACGTGGCCGAGCACGTGGTCGAGGGGCTGCTGGCCCGCGGCATACAGGGCAAATCCGTGCTCATTCCGCGCGCCAGGGTGGCCCGTGAAGTGTTGCCCGAGGAACTCAAGAAGGCCGGATGCGAAGTGCGGGTTCTGCCGGTCTACGAAACCCGTCTGGCCGGTTCCGACGTGGACGAGGTTCGCGCCGCCCTGGACGCGGGCAAGATCGAGTATGTGACCTTTACTTCCTCTTCCACGGTGCAGAATTTCTTCGAACTTATGCCCGCCGAGGAATTCAGGAAGTACGAAGGCGTGAAAATCGTTTCCATCGGTCCGGTGACCACCAGGACCATCCACGAGTACGGCTTCACCGTGGATGTCAAGCCTGAGGAATATACGATTCCGGGATTGGTGGATGAACTGGTGAAAGATAACTAGTCACAACATATCGATATATTGAAAGCGCCCGTCCCTGTTCCGGGGGCGGGCGTTGTGTTATTTTGTGCTCCGGCGGCTTGCCTTTTTTCGGCCAAAGAGGAAAATGGCCCAATGAAATATATAGACAAGCTCGTATCCTTTTCGGATGAGGAACGATCCACCCGCTACAAAGTCATCAGCCTGGTCATCGGCGCGATCCTCTTTCTGGTCGTGTTCGCCTGGCTGGTCCTGTGGATCTCCCGTTGGCTGGTCAACATTTTCAACGCACTCTTTGTGGAGCCGCTTCCCATCATCGGCGCCCTTATCGCCCTTATCGGCTTGGCCGTCGTCGGGTGGACGGTCCTGACCATGTGGCTCCAGGCCGAGGGCACGCCCGCCCCCAACGCCCCGACCAGAAAACTCGTCACTTCCGGCCCGTTCCAATACTGCCGCAATCCCATGCAGCTCGGAGTCATGCTCTATTTCCTGGGCTTGGGAGCGGCTCTGTTCTCGCTCATCACCGGGCTGGTGGCCACGCTGGTGGCCCTTGTGGCGGGGAGCGCCTACCATCACTATGTGGAGGAAAAGGAACTGGTCTCCCGGTTCGGTGAGGAATACGAGGAATACAGGCGCACCACGCCGTTCCTGATTCCCCACATCCGCAAAGGGGGACATGAGGAGCCGCAGGTCTCGGATGCGGGGGACAATACCGGAAACGAGTGATTCCCTCTTGTCTTTTTGTTCGGCATCGTGCACACCAACGCAGCGGGAGGTGACGGATTCGTCCTGTCCGGCAATGCGCCTCATTGTTCTCCCGATGTGTTGGCCATTGGTTTTCGACTTTTGCAACATGCCGATATGAAAGCGTTTCGATTGGTTTTTCTTCTGTCTCTGCTGGTCCTGTGCGCCTGTATGCCCGCCACTTTGGGCGATATCGTGCTTTTTGACGGGCAACCGCCTGTCCCGGAGCAATGGCTGGGCCGTTATGACTACAAGCCCAAGCCCGGCGAGTCCTTTGCGCCGGACAAGTTGCCCGTGCTGACACTGGACCGTACCAACGGCATGAGCGCCGTGCTGCAGGCGGACGGGGAATCCTACGGCGGTTCATTCCAATCCTCGCGGATTCCTGGGACGGAGCTTTACGTGCTGTCGTTTCAGGAGTTCTTCATCCGCAGCGGTTCCCACTTCGAAAAGTTCGAGCGCGTCTTTTTTGTCGCCCGCAGGATTGATTCCACGCTCTATGTCTGGGACGTGCTGGCCGAAAGTCTCGGCCCGGCTCCCTGGCATGTGGACAAGGTCAAAAAGTTCCTGCAAAAGAACCCCAACGTATTCGACATTTCCAAACCGGGACTGGTGTTCCGGGAAAAGGCCTGATCAATTTTAAGGAGCTGCCATGCCGTTGCCCATAGCTGTTCTGCTTTCCGGGGGAGGGTCCAACCTCCAGTCCATCATCGACAGGATTGAAGAGGGAGTCCTGGACGCCGAGATTCGTCTGGTGATTTCCAACAAGGCGAGCGCATTCGGCATCGAGCGCGCCAAGAAACACAATATTTCCTATGCGGTGCTCGCCCACACCGACTACCGCAGTCGGGAGGACTTCGACCGCGCCATGGTCAAGTCCATCAACGAGCACGGTGTTACCGCGCCCGAGGGAGCGGTGGTCATGGCCGGGTTCATGCGCATGGTCACCCACGAGCTCCTCTCGGCTTTTCCCCACCGGGTCATCAACATTCATCCGGCCCTGCTGCCCAGCTTTCCCGGTGTGCACGGCCAGGGCGACGCCGCTGACTACGGCGTAAAGATTTCAGGTTGTACCGTGCATTTCGTGGACGAAGAAATGGACCACGGCCCGGTCATTATCCAGGCCGCCGTGCCCTGCAACGCGGGTGAAGACGCCGGGCATCTGGGGCCCCGCATTCTCAAGCTGGAGCACCGTGTCTTCCCCCAGGCCCTCCAGTGGCTGGCTCAGGATCGGCTGGAAATCCAGGACCGTCATGTCCATCTCAAGGTGGCGGGCGTTCCCCTGGCTCCGGCGCCGAAGGCCGATGTGGAGCCTGCCGCAAACGCACTTGTCTGGCCTCCTTTGGAGGAAGGTTTCTAGCGGCTGCCCATTCAGGAAGAAGTGCCCGCCGGTTTCGGCGGGCTTTTTTGTTTGAATGATTTGAATTCATGTTCGATCCGCAATATTCTGCCTGACATCAGATAAGGAGAAAGCATTGACGCAGGTTTATTTTATCGGAGCCGGACCGGGCGATCCCGAGTTGGTCACGGTCAAGGGACAGCGGCTCATTGCCGAAGCCGATCTGGTGCTTTACGCCGGATCCCTGGTGCCGCAGGAGGTGGTGGCCTGCGCCAAATCGGGCGCAAAGGTCGAGAATTCGGCTTCCCTGTCTTTGGAGGAGACTCACTCGCTCATGGCCGAAACCGTCCGGCAGGGCGGCATGGTGGCGCGGGTGCATACCGGCGATCCCGGGTTATACGGCGCGGTGCGAGAACAGGCGGAACTGCTGGATGGCGACGGCATTTCATGGGAGGTGGTGCCGGGCGTGACGGCCGGATTTGCCGCTGCGGCCGCTGCGGGGCGTTCCTTCACCGTTCCGGAAGTGACCCAGACGCTCATCTTTTCCCGGCTGGAAGGCCGTACTCCGGTGCCCGAGCGGGAACACCTGCGAGAGTTGGCCCGCAGTCGTTCGGCCATGTGCATTTATCTTTCGGCAGGCGATCCGGAAGGCGTGCGGCAGGCCCTGCTTGAGGGCGGCATGCCCGGTGAAACCGTGGTCTTGGAGGCTTACCGCGTTGGCTGGTCCGACCAGAAGATTGCCGAGACCACGCTGGAAAACCTGGCGGCCACTGCCCGTGAGCACGGGTTCACCCGCCAGACCGTGTTTCTGGTGCTGCCCGGCCAGGGAGCGCATGATCTGGGTACGGCCAGGTCCCTGTTGTACGACAAGGATTTTCAACACATGTACCGCAAATAGCCCGGGACGGAGGAATTTATGGAAGTTTTGCAGGTTGCGACCCATGCGCGCGAGGAAATGATCGACATTACCTCGGATGTCCGCAAACTGGTGAAGAAATGGGGCTGGAACAGCGGGGCGGTGTTGCTGTACTGCCCGCACACCACCGGGGCCGTCACCATCAACGAAGGGGCCGACCCGGACGTGGTGCGCGACATCGTGGTCAACATGCGCAAGCTTGTGCCGCATCGGGGCGATTATCATCATGCCGAGGGCAACTCCGACGCCCACATCAAATCCTCCATGTTCGGCTGCGATCAACTGGTCATCGTGGAGGACGGCGAACTTCAGCTCGGCACCTGGCAGAAGGTTTACTTCTGCGAATTCGACGGTCCTCGCACCCGCAAGCTGTGGCTCAAGTGGTTGGGCTAGGGCTCAGGTGTTTTTCTTCCCAGGTATTTGTCGATCAGTTGGTCGACCACTCCTTTCCGTACCAGTTCGCGGAGCGTTCGATTGAATTCCGTCAGGCGGCCCGCATGCCGGGAACGTTTCGAAAGCGCCAGACAGACAGGTCTCTTCACGGCGAAGCTGTAGTCGGCTTTTCCTATGCGATCTTGCAGCCCCGCCTGCTTGAGGGTCCAGTCGCCCGCGACCTCGGATTCGATGAAGGTGTCGATGTGCCCGCGCAGAAGCTTGGTGGGATTCTGCAGTTCCGCCATGACCGGTTTCTTGTCCAGTTTCCTGTCCGTGTCGAATCGCGGAAAGTACAAGATGTCCTTGATCGTGCCTATGTGCAGGTAACGAAGGTCTTCATACCTCGCTATCTGGTGTTCCTTCCCTTTGAGCACATAGAAGGCTACCCGGCTTTGTGACCGGTATGGCGGGTCGAGAAAATGGAGGAAACGTTCTCTCGCAGGTGTTTTGAAAACGTTGGAGAGCATGTCCACCTCTCCGGTCTCGAGCATGTAGATAGCCCGGTGCCACGGCATCTCTTCGACAACCAGAGGCAGCCCCATGCGTTTGGCCAGTATCTGGATCAATTCGATGTCGATGCCGCCGAACCCGCCGTCTTCAAAGGCCATCCTCCAAGGAGGATATTCCGGGCAGGCCACGACAAAAGGGGGCTGCGCCTGAGCGGAATGCTGCACGATGCCCAACAGCATCAGCATGGCGACAAAAATGGAAATGACCTTTTTTTTGCGCATGATTGAAGCCTATCGCAGCTCTGTCGAAGTGGCTACCGGCATGCCGAAGCCAGTCGTTCGCCCATCCTGATGCCGGTTTCGTATCCTTTTTTCGTGTTTGCGATGATGTCGGCATCGATTGCGGCTTTTCCTTTTTCCAGCAGGGCGATGACCGTTGAACCGCCGAACTTGAACCATCCTTTTTCCTGCCCCTTTCGGATTTCGGTCTCAGGCGTGTATGACTGGACGATGGTTCCGACCATGGTCGCCCCGACCTCGCACAACAGGATGTCTCCGGCATATTCCGTTTGCAGTGTGCTGTATTCCCGCTTGTTTTCCCAGTAGATGCTCAATTTTTCCCGGACCGCATGGGGGGAGACGGAATAGTAGGCCCCGTCCATGGAAGTGGAGGCCGAAATACGGCCGTTCGCCGGGAAGTGGAAGCGGTGATAATCCACCGGCGCCAGGCGGATGATCAGCAGGGCTCCGCCCGCGTATTTTCCGGCGAGGGCGTCGTTGCCGAGAAATTTTTCGAGGGAGAACGACCGGCCTTTGACGAAGAAACTCTCCAGGCCGCCGATGCCTTCGAAGGCCAGCACCTTGCCGTCGGCCGGGGACACGATGGAGTCGGGGGCGGCGTCCACGGGCCGCGCCTCGGGCTTGAGCTCCCGGATGAAAAAGTCGTTGAACGTGGCGTAATCGTCCACAGGGCGTAGCGCCTCATCCATGTCGATCCGCAGGGATGTGACAAAGGACGGGATTTTGTCTCTGGAAGCCGGGGTGTCCATTTTGCTCCCGTACCACGCGGACAGGAATTTTCGTTTCACGACGGCATGCAACGCCAGCTTTCCCACGGGGTTGTGGTACAGCCATTTCAGCCATTGTTCGCCTGGAACGATTTCCCGCAGGATATTGCCTGTCTTTCTGTCGATATATTCAATGCTGTTCATGATATTTTCAGTTGTTATCTTGTGGAAGCGTGCTTTCTCGCTCGCCGAAGTTGCGACGGTAACCCGCAGGGGGTAGCACTTGCCGGTGTGGATGACAACTGAAGGAGAGGTGTTCGGAGGGCAAGGCAAACGGCCCTGACTCTTCGAAAGCCGGGCCGTCTGCGTTACAGGGAGATGATTTCGCCGTCCTCGGGAATCGTTACCCGTTCCAGCAGTCCGTGTTCTTCAAGGTCGCCTTTCAGCCGGGCCCGGGTCAGGCCGCAGTGGTTGAGGGCCTCCATGTGCACGACCACCGCCCGGGCCCCGGGCGAACGGACGCAGACGTTCCGGATGTCTTCGCTGCCCATGGTGATGTTCGAGCCGAAGTTGAGCTTGGCCTCGCCTCCGTAAAGGATGACGATTTCGGGCGTGAACCGGTCAAGGTTCTGCTCGAACTGTTCGTCGTAAATGCAGTCACCCCCGATATACAGCGTGCGGCCTTCGCTGGTCTCAATGACGAAGCCGGAACTGTCGCCCATGAATTTGAGCACATCGCCTCTGCCATGGTTGCCGTCCACCCTGTACAGGGTCAGCCCTTCCCATTGGCTGGACTGGGCGACGGGAACCGTGCGGGTGAATCCTTTTTTCCTAAGTGTTTGTGCGTCTCCCGGTTGGCAGAAAACCGGCAGGTTCTTGGGCAGGACCTTCTCGGCCACCTGGTCGAAATGGTCGTAGTGCAGGTGGGTGAGCAGGATGGCGTCGATGTTCTGGAGGAGTTCCAGCCCCACGGGCAGCTCGACCAGCGGGATGCGGACCTGGTTGGTGGTGTGCGGGCTCGGTTCCATGGCTTCCTTGGGCGAAAGCATGGGGTCCACGAGGATTTTCTTGCCTTCCACAGTCAGCAGCATGGTGGCATGCCGTATTGCCTGGATTCGTATCGAATGCTTCATTTCGGCCCCCTCCTTCGGGACAGTCGTTTTTATTGCGGATGACAAGACCCTATCCAAGGGCAGGACAATTTTACAGTGTCGCTCTTGACAATTTTCATGCAGATAGCGACATTGGCGTCATGGTCAACATAGGTCTGCTCGCACTGCCCAATTGCCTTATGTCCGGCATCATCGGCCCTCTGGAGATATTTCATATATCCAACTCCGTTGTGGAGAGCGGCAAGCCTGTGTTTGGACCGGTGGAATTGCTGGGCGTTACAGGCGGCGGGGCCAGTTTCACCGGTCTGCCCATTCGGACACACCGTCCCATGCAGGATGCGGAACCGGATATCGTCATCATCCCGCCGGTCTTCTGTGGCCTGGAGAAGCTTTTGAGGAGGCGGCGCATCACGCAATGGCTGCTGAAGCGCCATGAGAGCGGGGCCGTCATCGCCACCTGCTGCGCCGGGTCGTTTCTGCTGGCGGAGACAGGACTGCTGGACGGCAAGGCTGCCACGACCCACTGGAATCTGGTGCGGCTTTTCCGGGAGCGCTACCCGGATGTGGACCTGCGGCCGCAGATGATGCTCATCGACGGCGGCCATTACATTTGCGCGGGTGGGATCATGGCCTGGCAGGATCTCTCCCTGCACATAGTTTCCAGGTTCATGGGCGGTGAGATCGCTTCCCATTGCGCCAAGCTGCTGGTCATGGACGGGACCCGGCAAGTGCAGACTCCGTACTTCATGTTTGACCAGCAGCACTCCGAGGGCGGCGCCGATCCGGGTGTAGACACGGTGCGGAAATGGATGCGGCGGAACTACCGCGAGCATGTGTCCCTGGAGGGACTGGCCGCAACAGCGGGCATGGGCGTGCGCACTTTTTTGCGCCGGTTCAAGCGCGCCACGGGACAGACGCCGCTGAACTATCTGCAGCAACTACGCATCGAGGCGGCCCGTCACCTGTTGGAAGTTTCCACCCGGAACATAGAAGAGATCACCGGCCTGACCGGGTACGTCGATTCATCGTCCTTTCGCCGCCTGTTCAAGGAGAAGACCGGGCTGACCCCCAGGGAATACAGGAACAGGTTTCACCGGCTGGCCTGATCGCCTCCAAAGTGACAAGAAAAGGCGGAGCCCGATGGACTTTGTCGCCCCGCATGGGGTATTGTTTTCGGGATAACATCGGGTATGAAATCCAGAGCAAAACGGTCCTGGAGCCGGCTTGGAACAGGAAAACAAGTGAGGTCGTCATGGCTGTCATGGAAATCGATGTGGAAAGAATGGACATCCTGAAGCGTTTGCTGGTTACCATCGTCTGCCTGCTGGTGTTCGAGCTGGTGCGTATCCTGGTGCAGGCCACAGTATTGTTCCAGTTCCTGTACATGCTCATCGCCCGCAAACAAAGCGAACCGCTGCGCAAGTTCTCCAATCGTCTGAGTTGGTTCGTCTACAAGCTGTTGCGCTATTCCACGCTCAATGAAAACGGCAAACCGTTCCCGTTCAGCGAGTTTCCCAAGGCGGGGGACTGCGACCGTCCATCAAATACCATCACCTTCGAGTAGAGGAACATTTTGGAAAACAACTACAAATTCTTCTGCAACAGGCAGTGTGAATACTTCCCGTGCCATGAAACGGACAGACTGGACGAGTTTAACTGCCTGTTCTGCTTTTGTCCGCTGTACTTTTTCGAGGAGTGCGGCGGCCGCTACCGCCTGACCGAAAAAGGGATCAAGGATTGCACCCTGTGCATGATTCCCCATAAGCCCAAGGGCTATGATCACATTCTGAAGAAAATCCGCGAGCGTCTGGCGGAAAGCCAAACAGACTAGAAGCTCTTTGGTTGTTCAGACGAGGGGGGAAACACAAGAAACAGCCCCAGGACGGGCCGGGACGGACAGGCCTTCATGGACAATCAAGGCTAGGCGAAGTGCTTGGACAGGTAGTCCTCGATTTCATCCAGGAGTTGCTTCTTTTCCCTTGCAGCCACATTGATGGTGTATTTGTCCTTGAGGTCCCCGTCCTGGAAACGGTGCAGGGATACATAGGCTTCCTTGACGCGCGTCAGTTCCTGGTATTGCTTTTGACGGGTAAAGCAGTAGGCCATGACCTTGAGGGCGCTTTTGAGCTTGTTCTTGTTGCAGGGAAGATCCTCGATGTCCTTGAGGTTCTTCTTGCGGTCTTCTACCAGCGGGAGATACTTCACGAGAATCTTGCGCGAGGCTTCAATGGCTTCCGGACTAATGCGCAATACCTTGCGCTTGCGCTTCAGTCTGCCCACTACCGCGCGGACCAGAAGCAACAGTCCCAGCACCGCAAAAACTCCAACCCATAGATCGAACTGCATAGACGCTTTCCTCCCGAAGGAACTGCATGGATCTTTCTTCATCGGCCCTTTGCGTCAATATGACGTGCCTCGCCTTTTGTGTCGAGTATAATTTATTGTAGAGACGATACCTGTTGTGGACTCACATATTGAAAGGCGAATTGTCGATCCTGGAATGGAAATAGGGTTTGAGGTTTATCTTGTACTGGCTCGGATCGGCGCATTCAACAATTCTGAGTTCTACGCCGTTGTCGGGGACGGCCAAGTCCACGAGTCTGGCCGGAATTGGGGTGAGATCTTCGTCCAGGATGATTTTGATCTTGGGCAGGAGCGGCTGCTCCGGATTGCTTTCGAAGACTACGCCGTAATTGCCCGAACTGAGCTTCACCAGACTTCCGGCCGGAAAGATTCCCAGACATTTGATGAACAACTGCACCTCGCGGGTGTCGAAGTCCTGGTCGCGCATGCCGTACATGATGGCCAGGGCCTTGTTGGGCAGGATGGCGTCCTTGTAGGATCGGTCGCTGGTCAGGGCGTCATAGACGTCGGCCAGGCTCAGGATGCGGCCGAACACGCTGGTGTCGCTCTTTTTCAGTCCATGCGGATATCCGCTGCCGTTGAATTTTTCATGGTGCTCGGCCACGGCTTGCATGACTCCCATGGGAATGTCCTGGGATTTCTCCAGGATCTTGAGGCCGAAGATGGGATGTTTTTTGATCTGCTCGAATTCGTTTTTGGTCAGTCGACCGCGCTTGTTGATGATTCGGTTGGGGATGGCGGTCTTGCCCAGGTCGTGCATCATGCCTGCCACGCCCAGCACCTCCAGGTCCCTGCGGGGCATGCCCAGGAATTCTCCGAAGACGACGGCGATGGCCGCAACGTTGATGCTGTGGGAGTAAGTGTAGGAGTCGTATTTGGAGAGCTTGGACAGGCAGACGATGGTGTCCGCATTTTGGATGGCCGATTCGATGACGCCTTCCAGGGCTTCTGCGGAACTGTGAAAGTCCACTTGGCGTCCCATTTTTGCGTCCGTGATGATGCGTTTGGTCTGGTCCAGGGCGCGGGTATAGGCTTGGCGGGCCTGGTCGATGACCTTGTTGAAAGGCCTTCTGGGTTTGCGGGGGGCTTCGTTTTCCTGGGCCAGGATAAGCTTTTCCAGGCGCTCTTCGTCCGAAAGTTCGGAGTGGATGTCGGTGTTGATGAAGGCGTGCAGAAATCCGTCGCGCTTGATAGCCTGTATCTGCGCGTCGTTTCTTATGACACCGGGCTTGGTGTACAGGTATGGCAGATATTGCCATACATCGGCACTGAGCTGTACCACTTCCATGCCCGGCTTCAGGTCATCCACGGAGACCTTCTTGATCATCCCCTACCCCTGGGGCGACCCTATCTGCTGAGCCGCTCGATCTTGTCCACGTACTGGGCTATCTGTTCCTTTTCTTCCTCATTGATGTCCAGGAACATGCACCCGAAATGTATGTTTCCTTTTTCCTTGGTTATGTTCTTGATGCCCACGGGGAGCTTCACCGCACCGACGTTCCCGAGCTGCATGCTCACCAGCAGGTCCTCCCCGGTTTCCAGGGTGTGCAGAGGGTCGCGGGCATTGACCGACACGGCCACCTTGCAGCCGGTTTCGCTCACATTGAGAACCAGGCAGTCGTATTCCTTTCCTTCCATGGTGAATATGGAACCGTCGATGTTGCAACTGGTGCGCGACGACTTCCGGAGGTCCAGCCTTTCCAGGGAATCCGGATACGTGAAAAAAAGCAGGTGTGCGGGTCTGGTGATATGGTTGAGCATGTGACTTCTGAACCCGTACACGGTCCCTTCATGCAGGGACTTGATGATGAGTTCTCCTTTGTAGCTGAGGGAGCTGCGCACGGATTTGGGCAGCCGCAGGGTGGCTACGATGTATTCATAGGGCTCGAAGCCCACTATTTTTCCCCGATAACCGGTGTTGGTGTCGGGGAAAATGACCACCAGTTCGCTGCCGAGCGCAAGGCCCAGATTCACGCCCGCGAGTTTGGTGATTTTATTGTCCGCAGGCTTTTCCAGAGCCTCGAACATTTCTCCCTTGGTGGTTTCGGTCTGCAAAGCTGCTCCCGTCCGTCGTTGCGGGCGTTTTATGGATGCCCCACAATATTTCTTTCGTCATTTTCAGCCATTCACTTAAGATGCCCGCTCAACTAAAACATACTGACAGGATAGCTAATTATTCACGCTTGCAAAATGATTTTTTTTCTGTTTGGACAACCCGCCTGCGTTAGAAGACCACGGCTTCGAACCAGAAAATGGTGGTTCCCACTTTGTTCCAGCAATCTTCCGGGAGGCCGGCTTTGCGGCAGGTCTGGCTGATGAAGGTTTCCCGGTCCCAACCCCATTCTTCGGCAACCTGGGGGAGCAGCAGGCCGGACTGGCCGCCTTTGGAGACGATGAGTCCGTGCTTGCCCACCACGATTTCACGTGGATAGTGGCAGATGTCGATGGGGCCCAGAATGGATATTTCCACGTCCACCCGGGCGAATTCTTCGGGAGTCAGTTCCGGGAAGCGCGGGTCGTTGAAGGCGGCGGCACGGGCCATGTCCCAGATCGTCCTGTACAGTTTTCCGGTGGCCTGGATGTTGCCGATGCAGCCTCGCAGGCGTCCGTCGATTTTCAGGGTAACGAACGCGCCCAGTTCCTTGTTCAGGGTCGAGGATTCCGGCGCTTCGGGCTTGGTGTGGTCCCCCCCGAAATAGGATTGGATGGAGTTTTTGACCAGATCCCTGAGGTAGGTCTTTTCTTCGTCGTTCAGAAAGAGATGGAAGTCAGCCATGTATGGAATCTCCTTGGGGATTTGTTACAGCAGTCACTTGTGGTACGGCGAGCATGAGCAGGAATCCGGCCGCGAACAGGGCGATGACCGCCGACATGCCCACGCGCTGGCTGCCGCTGATGAAGGTCAACCAACCGACCAGCAGCGGCCCTGCAAAGCTGGTGATTTTTCCGGACAGGGCGAAGAGCCCGAACATCTGGTTCTGCAGTTCCTTCGGGGCGGTATGCGCCAGCCAGGTGCGGCTGGAGGCCTGCGCCGGGCCTACGAATATACCCAGCGTCAGGCCGAAAATCCAGAACAGGACTTTGGAGTCCACGAGCAGGATGGACACGCCGGGAACGATGAGCCCCGCCAGGGACCAGAGGATGACCTTGCGTGGTCCGGCCTTGTCGTCCAGCCAGGCGAAGGCGGCTGCCCCGAGACCGGCCGTGACGTTGAGTCCGATGCCGAAAACGATCACTTCGCTCGGCCCCATGCCGAAGGTCCCTGCCGCATAGATGCCGCCGAAAGCGAACATGGTGGTCAGACCGTCGTTGTAGAGCATTCGGGCCAACAGGAAGAGGGCGATGCTCCTGTAGTTTCGGACGTGCCGCAGGGAATCGGCCAGTTGCGCCGTGGCTTCGTGCAGGGCCCGGACGAACGACCGCCCCGTGGGCGGGGTGTCTTTTGTGCGCAGGAACAGGGGCAGGCAGAAGACCAGATACCAGCCGGCCGCGAGGAACATGGTGGCCCGCACGTGCATGGCGTTGCCGTGCGGAATGGGCAGGAAGGCGTTCTTGTCCACGAACCCGTAGAGGGCCAGCACCAGGCAGATGAGGCCGCCTGCGTAGCCCATGCCCCAGCCCCAGCCGGACCAGCGCCCCATGCGGTCGGACTCTGCCAGGTCGGGCAACATGGCGTTGTAAAAGATGTTGGCGTATTCGGAGCCGATGGTGCCGATGCCGGTCAGGATCAGGGCGGGCCATATCCAGGAGGCGTCCGGTTCCACGAACCAGAGCATGGCGGTGGCCGTGATGCAGAGGGCCGAGAATACTGCAATCCAGGGTTTTCGGCGCCCGGTGCGATCGGCGACCGCTCCCATGATGGGGCCACCCAGCCCGATGAACAATCCGGCCACGCCCATCATATTGCCCCACAGCGCCGTTCCCGAGGCCTCGTCCGCGGCCACGGAGCGCGTGAAGTAGGCGGCGAAGATGAAGGTCTGCACCAGTGTGGCGAATGCTGAGTTGGCCCAGTCGTAGAAGGTCCACGACCACAGGCCCTTGTCCTGTTCCCGGGTAGACATGGCACTGAATGTGACCGCTCGCGCCGTCAAAGGCAAGGAATTCCTCGTTTCGGGGCGGCGGGGCCCTGCCGCTGAAAGCCCTTTCCCCCGAGACGCTTCCGCGTTACAAGAGAAACCATGCCTTTCACGGAACCCATATATATCCTTGGGATGCGGCCCGGGAGCCTGGACCTGGACAGCGAAGCCCGATCCCTGTTGCAAGGGGCGGCCCTCGCAGTTGGTGGACGTCGCCTTTTGGACGCATGTCCGACCGAGTTCTGCCCCGCCGCCGAACGGCTGGTCATCTCCTCCCCTCTGGACGGCATCATGGAGACCATTCGGTCCGTGGCCGCCAGCGGCAAGCGCGTGGTGGTGCTGGCCGATGGCGACCCGCTCTTTTTCGGCATCGGACACAGGCTTTCCCGCGAATTCGGTCGGGAAAACATTCTGGTGCTGCCTTCATTGAGCACGGTGCAACTGGCGGCGGCGCGGTTGGGAGTGCCTTGGGAAAAAACGGCCTTCGTCTCCCTGCACGGCCGCGACGACTTCACGCCGCTTTATTCTGCTCTGGTGCACTCCGAGACCATCGCCGTGTTCACGGACGAGGTCAACGGTCCGGTCGAGGTGGCCAAGGCCATGCTGCAACGCGGGGCCGACGGCTTTACCATGACCGTGCTGGAAAACCTGGGAACACCCGAAGAAAGGGTGCGCCAACTCGGGTTGCAGGAAACCTGGGGCATGGAGTTTTCACCGCTGAACATCATTTTCCTGGAGCGGGAATACCCGCCGGAATTGACTTTGCATCTGGGTATCCCCGATCATTATTATCTGCATCAGCGCGGACTGATCACCAAGCTGCCCGTGCGCGCGGCAGGGCTTTCCCTGCTGGCCGTGGAGCAGGAGTCCGTGGTTTGGGATCTGGGCGCGGGAAGCGGCGCGGTGGCCATCGAGGCCTCGCATCTGGCCCGGGCCGGCAATGTCTACGCGGTGGAGCGCAACAAGACCCGTGCAGCCATGATTCGCGAGAACCAGCGGCGTACCGGCGCCTGGATGGTGGAGGTGGTGCACGGACAGATGCCCGACTGCCTGGGCGATCTGCCCGACCCGGACCGTATTTTCATCGGTGGCGGGTTGGGGGGTGAATCCAACCTGCAAAACGATCTGCTGGATCTTGCCTGCGAACGCCTGAAACCGGGCGGTCGTATGGTCATTCATTGCATCCTGCTGGAGACCCTGCTTCTTGCCCGAACCTCTTTCGAGAAGGCGGGCTGGCATTTCGGGGTCACCCAGTTCCAGGCCAACTCCGCGGACAGGCTGGCGGGGGATTTGCGCTTCAAGGCCCAAAATCCGGTATTCATTCTTTGGGCGGAAAAGCCCTGACCCGATTCACTCTGACTTTGAGGAGAGACCGAACTCATGAAAACAGCGGTATTTGGTGCGGGCGCATGGGGAACGGCCCTGGCCGACATGCTGGCCAAGACCGGGCGGCAAGTCGTGCTCTGGGCCCGCAACTCCGATTTGGTGAACCGCATGCGCGAATTGCGGGAAAACAGGGAGTACCTGCCGGGCATCGGTTTGAGCCCGGACCTGGAAATGACCGGCGACGTGTCCGAAGCTTTGGACGGGGCGGACGTCTTTCTTGTGGTGGTCCCCAGCCAGTTCCTGCGCGGTTTCCTGGAGAATTGCCGGGATCTTTTTCCTCAGGAGCCTGTCGTCGTCTGCGCCAGCAAGGGCATCGAACTGGGCAGCCTGTCCCCCATGTCCCAGGTGGTGACCGAGGCCCTGGGAGATAAAAAGCCCCGGTATGCGGTGCTCTCCGGTCCGTCCTTCGCCAATGAGGTGGGCAGGGAATGTCCTACGTCCGTGTCTTTGGGCTGCGAAGACCAGGCACTGGGAAAAAAACTGCGCGAACTCTTTTCCAATTCCTTTTTCCGCGTCTATTCCAGCGTCGATTACCGAGGAGTGGAACTCGGGGGAGCGGTCAAGAACGTCATGGCCATAGCCACGGGCATAGCCGACGGCCTGGAGTTCGGCACCAACGCTCGCGCTGCGCTCATTACCCGAGGGCTGGCCGAGATGAGCCGCTTGGGCGTCGCCATGGGCGCGGACGTGAAAACCTTCATGGGGCTTTCCGGCATGGGCGACCTGGTGCTGACCTGTACGGGCGATCTGTCCCGCAACCGCCAGGTGGGGCTCAAGCTGGGGCAGGGCATGAAGCTCGACGATATTGTGGGCGAGATGCAGGCCGTGGCCGAAGGGGTCAAGACCACCCGCTCCCTGTTTGAGCTTTCGAAGACGATCGGCGTGGAACTGCCCATCACCGAACAGGTCTATAAAATCATTTACGAAGGCAAGGATCCTGGCGATGCTGTAATCGAGCTCATGGGCCGTGAGCTCAAGGAAGAATAGAGAAGAGAAGTCATGAAACGAATCGCTGTCATGTTGTTGCTGCTGGTGTTCCTGGGCGGGTGTTTTTCCTCCAAGTGGTCGCACCCCAACATTGCCGACCCCAGAGAAGAGGACGAGGTGTTCGAAGAGCATTCCGCACAGTGCCTCAAGGAAGTGAATGAGACCTTTGCGGACAACCCGGAGAATGAGGCTATGCGTCAAGACGTTTATGAGCGTTGCCTGAAGTCGTTGGGGTGGGAAAAAGACGTTTACTAGGAGGCCGTGATGGGTGAGATGGGACGGGTTCTCGTACTGGGATCCACCGGCTATGTTGGCGGCAGGCTCGTGCCGTTGCTGCTGGAAAGCGGCTGTCGGGTGCGGGCTGCGGGCCGTTCCATCGAGAAGATCCGGGCCCGACCCTGGGGCGACCATCCCAACCTTGAACCCGTGGTGGCCGACGCCTTCAGGTTTTCGGAATTGGCCAAGGCGGTCATGGGGTGCGATACGGCCTACTATCTGGTTCATTCCATGACCAAGGGCATCGGCGATTTTTCCGATCTGGATCGAGCGGCCGCCTGCAATATGGTGGAAGCCGGAAACGCGGCGGGTTTGAAGCGCATCATCTACCTCAGCGGTTTGGGCGAGGACCTGGAGGACATGCCGCTCAGCAAGCACCTCAAGTCCCGCGCCGAAGTGGGCCGCATCCTGGCTTTGGGCCAGGCGCAGTGCACCACGCTTCGTGCGGCCATGATTCTGGGGTCTGGCAGCGCGTCCTTCGAGATCCTGCGCTACCTGTGCGAGCGGCTGCCGGTGATGCTCACCCCTCGGTGGGTGAATACAAAGACCCAGCCCATTGCCATCCGCAACGTACTCCAGTACTTGGTCGGTTGCCTGGAAAATGAGGAGACCGCAGGGCAGATTCTGGACATAGGCGGACCGGACGTGCTCACCTATGCGGAGTTGTTCCGTCTTTACGCTGAAGAGGCGGGTATCCGAAAGCCCGTGCTCATTCCCATGCCGTTCATGTCGCCCCGGCTGTCCTCCTACTGGGTGAATCTGACCACGCCCGTACCCATGGGGCTGGTGCGGCCGCTGGTGGAGGGGCTGCGCAACGAGGTCATCTGTCGCGACAATCGCATTCGGGACATGATACCCCAGGAAATGGTTTCCTGCCGGGTGGCCATCCGCAGGGCCCTGCAACGTACCGAGCGCATGGCTCTCGATTCTCATTGTTTTGATGTGGGAGACGCCTGTATCCCGGAATGGGCGGCCAGGGAAGACGCGTCCTATGCGGGCGGCGCCGAAAAGCGGATCAGTTTTGCGGCCCGGCTGCAGGGCGACATCGCCGAGGTTTGGAAGATTATCGAGCGCATCGGCGGCGAGCATGGCTGGTATTACGGTGATCCGCTTTGGCGGCTGCGGGGCTGGCTGGACAGCCTGCTGGCCGGACCCGGCCTGAAGCGCGGCCGCCGCGACCAGGAAAGGGCCCGGATAGGGGATGCACTGGATTTCTGGCGGGTGGTGGATGTTCAGGAGGAACGCCGTCTCCTGTTACGGGCCGAAATGCGGTTGCCGGGGGAGGCGTTGCTGGAATTCCGCCTCACTCCGCATTGGGAAAACGTTGTCGAGATGAAGATGACCGCCAGCTTCATGCCGCGCGGGCTGCCGGGCATCGCTTATTGGTACGGGCTGTACCCATTGCACATGGTCATGTTCAGCAACATGATCGAAAATATCACCCAGGCCGCGGGCATGCATCTGTATGAAGCGCCAAGAAAAGTGAACTCCCAATAATGCACAGAAACAACAAGATACTTCGCACCGGATACACCACCGGCACCTGCGCCGCGGCCGCAGCCAAGGCTGGAGCCCATTTCCTGTTCACCGGCAAGGAGTTGGGCACAGTGGAGACGCCGTTGCCCGACGGCAACCGGCTGTCCATTCCCATCGAGCGCTATGAAGAGGAAGAACCGCTGGTGCGGGTCACGGTCCTCAAGGACGGCGGCGACGACCCGGACGCCACCCATGGGACCGAGATCCAGGCCGTGGTCAGCCTTCACGATATGGAAGGGCCCACCAAGGTGTTGGTGGACGGTGGTTTGGGCGTGGGGCGGGTGACTTTACCCGGCCTGCCCGTGGATGTGGGGGAAGCTGCCATCAATCCGACTCCGCGCGGGCAGATCCAAGCGGCGGTGCTGGAGGCGGCCGAGGGCATGGACGCCGGCTCCATTTCCGTGCTGGTGGAAGTGCCTCAGGGGGACATCCTCGCTCGCAAAACCATGAATCCCAAGCTGGGCATCGTGGGTGGCATTTCCATATTGGGCACGCACGGGATCGTCAAACCATACTCCCACGACTCCTGGACCGCGTCGATCTCCGAGGCCCTGGATGTGGCCGGCGCCCAGAACATCGACCATGTGATCTTCACCACGGGCAGGCGCAGCGAAAAATACTATTTGGAACTGCATCCGGACGTATCAGCCCTGGCGGCGGTGCAGGCAGCCGACTTTTTTGAGTATTCCATGCAGGCCGCAGCAGCCCAAGGCTTCAATCGTGTGACCTGGTCGCTCTTTTTCGGCAAGCTGGTCAAGCACGCCCAGGGCTTGCCGTACACCCACGCCAATACCCATCCCGTGGATTTCGACCTGCTGGCGGAACTTTGCTCGGAGGCCGGAGCGCCCGATTCCATGCTGGATACCATCCGCAGGGCCAACACGGCCCGTCAGGTACAGGAAATGCTCAAGGACAGCAGCGTGCTGTCCCGTCTTCTGGCGTTGCTCAAGGAAAAGGCCTGCGCAGCCGCCAGGGACTTTGCAGGCCGGGATATCGCAGTCGACTACGTCGTGTTCGATTTCGATTCGTCCGTGTTGACTGAATAATGCCGGAAGGGAGTTACTTTTCCGAAGTGTAATAGTGGGTGGCCCGGTTGTAGAGCATGTCCATCAGCTTGTGGATTCTCTTTTCACCCTTTTCGAATTTGTGTTTGTCCCACTGTCCGACGACCAGCTTCTCGCGTCCGACGATCTTGCCGTTGTGGAAAGCGGTGATCTCCGCATCCGACAGGAAAATGGCCAGGTCCCAGGACCAGCGGCCATAGTACGTCAAGGTCCATGCGTGGTCTTGGACATTCGCAGTGGAGGGAAGAACGCTGTAGCGGATTCCCTCTTTTTTGCACCAGCTTTCCAGTGCCTGCAGAAACCCTTCTTTCGTGGAATCGTTTTTGATGATGTAAAGCCGTTGGGCTTCTTCTATTCCCACTGCCGGTTTGTGGACAACATCCATTTTTCCGCATGCGGACAGCACCAGCACGGCAAAGGCCAAAACAATCATCAGCCGTAATTTCATTTTTCATTCCCGGTGAATAGAGTGGTATGAAGATGGAACAGCCGATCCGATCCCTTCCTCGGATCGGCAAAGTCACACGCGTACATGATCTGCTTTATAAAGAAAAGGCCTGCACAGCAAGTGGGGCTATGCAGGCCGGGAGATCCGAGTCGATTGCGAGGTGCTCGGTTCTGATGAGACTGTCCTGAAACTGCTAGTCGATTTTGAAGTATGCCTTCGGAGCGGCTCCACAGATGGGACACTTTTCGCTCGGCTCGTTCTCGTGGATATGGCCGCAGACGCTGCAGATATAGTAATCCACGTCTTCCAGCTTATCCATCTGGGACAGAGCCTTGGAATAGTACTCGGCGTGCACTTCCTCGGCCTGGTTGGCGAAGCCGAAGTACCGCTCTGCGGCGCGCTCGCCTTCTGCCTTGGCGTCTTCGATCATTTCCGGATACATGGTCTTGAACTCGTAGGTTTCGCCGTCGATGGCGGCCTGGAGGTTCTCGGCGGTGGAGCCGATGCCCTTCATGAGGCGCAGGTGAGCGTGGGCATGGATGGTCTCCGCTTCCGCAGCGGCGCGGAACAGCTTGGCTACCTGGGGCAGACCGTCATCCTCGGCCTTTTGGGCGAAAGCGAGGTACTTGCGGTTGGCCTGGGATTCTCCGGCAAAAGCGTCTTTCAGGTTTTCAAGAGTCTTGGACATGTTTTGATTTCTCCTTTGTGGTCTTGTTTTGTTGAAATAGTAATAATTACTATTAGCGAATAGAGTCAACAAAAAACTTCAACTTTTTTCGTACCAGGAGAAAAAGGGTGGAAGCTATGAGAATCGGTTTATTGGGCCAAAGGCAAAGGGCAGCCTTGCCCATGCCTGCAGAGGATGTCCATATACAGGCTGCCGCCGTCGACACGGACCTCCTTCATTGCATTGAGTTCAGACTGCGGCCGGTTGATGAGCGCATCACCGGTCTGGCGGTTGAAAGCGAAATAGAGATCTATGCTTTTGAGTACAAAGACCATTTCAAATTCTTCGGGAGAGAGTCCCATGTGTTCCAGGACCAGGGGGGCCGAAATGTCCGTGTGGGTGATCAGGTCGACGCGTCCCTTTTTCAGCATGCCGAACTGCTGTGTGTCGCGTGAAAGCTCCACGAAGTTTTTCCCGGAGATGCCGTAATGGTTGACCAGAATTTGGGCAGGGGCGCTTTCACGGATCACACCGATGACGTACCTTTCCAGATCCGCAGGGGCGGTGATGCGGATGTGCTTGTCTTTGCGGGCGATGAGACTCAGCTTCATGGAATAGATCGGCCCGACCCATTTGTAGCGTTGCTTCCGTTGCTCGGTCATGGCCATGGACATGAACACCGTGTCTGGTTTTTCATCCAGGTCTGCCAGCGCCCGGGCCAGTGGTTCGAACCGGCAGTGTTTGGCACAGACCGGAGCCCCCGCTTTGCTCATGATCTGTTCCAGTATCTCCACGGAAGACCCCTCGGCGTCACCGTGGGCGTTCTTGTAGTTGAGTGGAATCAGGTTTCCGCAGAGCAGCTGGAAATCGGCGCATCGGGCCGTGTTCGTGCCCGGCAGGGGAAGGGTGAGGATGAACAGCGTGGGAAATATGATGTTTTTCATGGTCGACGCTTCACTTTTGTCATTGGATTTGAACACATACTTCCATGGGAATCATTAATAAATTGCTTTTGCCGCCCACGCTCCGGTCTTGGCTTTCGGGGGCGAATGAAGTAACGTCCCATTCCTTATGAACCGTAGAAAAACAAGAGCCGTCAGCATAGGCGGTGTGGGGGTCGGCGGGGACAATCCCGTGCGCGTGCAGAGCATGTGCAATACCGACACCCGCGACGTGCCTTCCACCATTGCCCAGATCAACCGGCTGGCCGAGGCCGGGTGCGAGATCGTGCGCCTTGCCGTGCCCGACTCCAGGGCTGCGGAAGCGTTGGGCGAGATCCGCAAGGCTTCGCCCGTGCCCTTGGTGGCGGATATTCATTTCGATCATCGTCTGGCTTTGGCCGCCCTTGATGCGGGCATGGACGCCCTGCGCATCAATCCCGGCAACATCGGCGGCGAGGACAAGGTGGACGCCGTAGTCCAGGCCGCCAAGGCAGCGGGCGCGCCCATCCGCATCGGCGTCAACGGCGGGTCTTTGGAAAAGGACCTGCTCAGGAAATACGGCGGCCCCACCCCCGAGGCCATGGTGAAAAGCGCACTGGGTCATATCGCCATGCTTGAGAACCGGGGATTTCATGACACCAAGATTTCCCTGAAATCGTCTTCGGTGCTCAATACCATCACGGCCTACGAGCTGTTGGCCGCCAAGGTGGATTACCCGCTGCACATCGGCATTACCGAGGCCGGAACCCTGGTCCGCGGTGCGGTCAAATCGGCGGTGGGGCTGGGCATCCTGCTCTGGCAGGGGCTTGGCGACACCCTGCGGGTGAGCCTGACCCACGATCCTGTGGCCGAGATCGGCGTGGCCTGGGAGATTCTGCGCTCCCTGGGGCTGCGCGAGCGCGGTCCGGAGATTGTTTCCTGTCCCACCTGCGGCCGCACCGAAATCGATCTCATCGGGCTGGCCCAGCAGGTGGAGGAAGCCCTGCGTGGGGTGGAGGAGGTTTTCACCGTGGCTGTCATGGGCTGCGTGGTCAACGGCCCGGGCGAGGCGCGCGAAGCCGATATCGGCATTGCGGGCGGGCGCGGGCTCGGTATCATTTTCAGGAAGGGCGAGGTTGTCCGCAAGGTGAAGGGAGATGAGAACCTGCTGCCCGAATTCATGAAGGAAATAGAGACTTTTCTGGAAGAAAGGAGAAACAGATAATGAAATTGTCCCGTTATTACATACCCACGCTCAAGGAAGATCCGGCGGAAGCCGAAGTCATCTCCCACAAACTGCTCATGCGCGCGGGTATGATCCGCAAGCTTACCAGCGGCATCTACAACTACCTGCCGCTGGGCCTGCGTTCCATCAACAAGGTCGCCAACATCGTCCGCGAGGAAATGGACAACGCCGGAGCTCTGGAAGTGCTCATGCCTTCCGTGCAGCCCGCCGACCTGTGGCAGGAAACCGGGCGCTGGGACTACTACGGCAAGGAACTGCTTCGCTTCAACGACCGCCATGGCCGCGACTATTGTCTCGGCCCCACGCACGAGGAAGTCATCACCGACCTGGTGCGCGGTGAAGTGCGTTCCTACAAGCAACTGCCCATCAATCTTTATCAGGTGCAGACCAAGTTCCGCGACGAGATCCGTCCGCGTTTCGGCCTCATGCGCGGCCGCGAATTCATCATGAAGGACGCCTATTCCTTCGACAAGGATGAGGAAGGCGCGGAAGCCTCCTACTGGAACATGTTCGAGGCCTACAAGAAGGCCTTCTCCCGCATCGGCCTGCGCTTCAAGCCGGTCCAGGCCGACTCCGGGGCCATCGGCGGCGATTTTTCTCATGAATTCATGGTCCTGGCCGAGACCGGTGAGGACACCATCGCCTCCTGCAAAGCCTGTGAATTTGCGGCCAACCTGGAAAAGGCCCGGATCAACGAGCCCGAGGGTGAATGCCTGTGCGACGCCGAATGTCCGGCTCTGGAAGAGGTCGCCACTCCCGGCAAGCATACTGTCGAGGAAGTCTGCGAATTTCTGGGCGTGGAGCAGTCCGCCCTGGTCAAGACGCTGCTTTTCGTGGTCGACGGCGAACCCGTCGCCGCCCTGGTGCGAGGCGATCGCGAACTGAACGACGCCAAGCTGCGTAATCTCATCGGCGGCGATGAGATCGACATGGCCGACGAGGCGTTGGTTCGGGAACTCACCGGTGCGCCGGTGGGCTTCGCCGGTCCGCGGAGCCTCAAGGAGGGCGTGCGCATTGTGGCCGACTACGAGCTGTGCCGCGCCACGGACTGGATTGCGGGCGGCAACAAGGCCGACACCCACGTCAGGCATCTTTCCCTGGGCCGTGACTGCAAAATCGAGCAGTTTGCCGACCTGCGCGTCATCACCGAATCCGACCCCTGCCCCGAGTGCCATGGTGAGATTGAGTTTACCAAGGGCATCGAAGTGGGGCACGTGTTCAAGCTCGGCCTGAAATACTCCGAAAAGATGAATGCCACTTTCCTGGACGAGAACGGCAAGGAAAAGCCCCTGATCATGGGATGCTACGGTATTGGTGTCTCCCGCATCGTGGCCTCGGCCATCGAGCAGAACAACGACGAAAACGGTGCGATTTTTCCGCCGTCCATCGCCCCGTTCGAAGTCTGCCTCATTTCACTGGGCGGCAAGGACGAAGCCGTCAACGCCAGGGCCGAGGAGCTCTACGCCGAACTCAAGGCCATGGGTGTGGACGCTTGTTACGACGACCGCAAGGAGCGTCCGGGCGTCAAGTTCGCGGATGCCGACCTCATCGGCTACCCCATGCAGCTCGTGCTGGGCGGCAAGGGGCTCAAGAACGGCATCATCGAGGCCAAGGACCGCAAGACCGGCGAACGCATCGAGTTGCCGCTGGACAGCTTCTCCGAGGCTTTCGGCCAGTGGCGGGAGTCCATCTGGCAGGCCTGGGGGCTCAAGTAGGAAGTTAGGCAGGCCGGGGAAAAACCTTTTAAAAGAGGTTTTCCCCCGGACCCTTTTTCCAAACTTTTTGGCTGCTTCGCATTCGTGAAACAAAAGGGGACGTGTCATGACCATTGAAGGTGCAATCGGGCTGGCTTTCGCCACATTCGTGTTTGCGGCCATTCCCGGGCCGGGCATCACCACCGTGATAGCCCAGTCCCTGTCCCGCGGTTTTCTTCCAGGCGTGCTTTGGGGCGCGGGGCTCGTCATGGGGGATTTCGTCTATCTCATGCTGGCCATGTTCGGCATGGGCTGGGTGGCTTCGCAAATGGGTGAGGCGTTCGTCATCCTCAAGATTCTCGGGGCAGGCTATCTGTTCTATCTCGGCTTCAAGTGCTGGCTGGCCAAGCCGTCCGCGGCCGGAAGTGCGGCTCCCACGGTGCACAGAAACTGCGGTCGGTCGCTGTTTGGCGGTTTGTGTGTCAGCCTGAGCAACCCCAAGGTCATTGCCTTCTACTGCGGGTTTTTGCCCGGATTCGTGGACATGACGAACCTTACCGGAACCGACATGGCGATGGTGGTGGGCATTATCCTGCCCATCGTCTACCTGTCTGTTGTCGGCTATGCCGGGTTGGCCGTCAAAGGGCGCCAGGCAGCACAGTCCACCCGGTTCTGGAAGATCGCCAACCGCGCCGCCGGAAGCGTCATGATCGGCGCCGGTGTGGCGGTTGTTGCTGAGTAAAGGAGGGCGGTCGTGACATTTGAAGGCGCTATCGGGTTGGCTTTCGCCACATTCGTGTTCGCAATCATTCCAGGTCCGGGCATCACCGCCGTGGTCGCCCAGTCCTTGGCCCGGGGATTCTCCACCGCCGTGTTCTGGACCGCAGGACAGGTCATCGGCGATCTCGTGTATTTGCTCATGGCCATGTTCGGCATGGGCTGGGTGGCCGCCCAGCTTGGCGAGACCTTTATGGTGCTTAAGTGGTTCGGCGCGGTTTATTTGATTTATCTCGGCATCAAGTGCTGGTTGGCGGAACCTCCGTCCGGAGAAGCCGTTCTCAACCGTTCCGTACGCGGAGGCATGCGCTGTTTTGCGGGCGGCCTGTGCGTCAGCCTCGGCAACCCCAAGGTCATCGCTTTCTACTGCGGATTTCTGCCTGGCTTCGTGAATATGGCTTCCCTGAGCGCCATGGACATCGTCCTTGTGGTGGCAATCACGATTCCGGTTATCTTCCTTGTGCCCGTGGCTTACGCCTGGCTAGCCGCCCGTGGCCGCAAGGCCGTGCGTTCCACACGTATCTGGAAGATCGCCAACCGTAGTGCGGGGGCGGTCATGATCGGTGCGGGCGCGGCGGTGGTGACTGAGTAGTCTTTAGGGCACGGCGAAGCCGTTGCTAAAACGTTTTGGAGATTCCAAAGAAACTTTTAAAAGGTTCTTTGGCCGCCGGAGGCAAACAAAGCATTATGTCCGCAATCCTGTCCGTTTCAGAACTAACCCGCGCAGTGAAAGACCTGCTGGAAGCGGAGTTCCCGTTCGTCTGGGTGCGCGGGCAGGTCACCAATCTGGCCCGGCCAGCCAGCGGACACCTCTATTTTTCGCTCACCGACGGCGACGCCGTGCTGAGCGCGGTCTGGTTCAAAAGGTCCCAGGAGTCGGCCCAGCCCGTGAGCCGCGGCGGCGAGGCAGTCAACCCGCTTACCGGCGAAGTGGAGGAGGGCGGCGCGCTCAGCCTGGCCGAGGTCCTGGAAGACGGTATGGAAGTGCTCTGTGCCGGACGGCTCAATGTTTATGAACCTCGTGGCCAGTACCAGCTCATCGCCGAACTGGTGCAGGAACAGGGTGTCGGCGACCTGCGCATGGCCTTCGATGCACTCAAGAAAAAGCTGGCCGCCAAGGGCTATTTCGACGAGGACCGCAAGATGGCCCTGCCGCGCGATCCCAAGCGTGTCGCCGTGGTAACCTCTCCCGGCGGCGCGGCCATCCGCGATTTTCTGCGCATTGCAGACCAGAGAGGGACCGGGGCCGAGATACGTATTTACCCAACTTTGGTGCAGGGGGATCAAGCGCCCGAACAGGTCGCCCGCGCCCTGGACCAGGTCTGCGAGACCGGCTGGGCCGAGGTCGCAGTGCTCATTCGTGGCGGCGGCTCGCTGGAGGACCTCTGGGCCTTCAACACGGAACCCGTGGCCGATGCCATTTACCGCGCCCAGGTGCCCGTGGTTTCCGGCATAGGGCATGAGCCCGACGTCTCCATTGCCGATTTCGTGGCCGACAGGCGCGTGGCCACGCCCAGCCATGCGGCCCAGGAACTCTGGCCGCGGCGCGAGACCTTCATGCAGTCCGTGGACCAGCTGGAGATGGGGCTCACCCGCGCCTATGCCGCCCAGGTTGGCGAGAAGAGCGCCTCCTTTGCCGAATTGCGGCGGGCACTGCTCTGGCTCTCTCCGGTGCGCAAGGTCGAACGATTTGAGGAGACTTTCCGGTCGCTTGCCGATCGCCTGAGCCGCGCGGGCGAGGCCGGCGTTCATCGCAAGGCCGATCGTGCCGCGCAGCTCACGGGCCGCCTCATGCGCGCCCATGGCGAGGACAACATCCGGCGCAAGGCCACGCGGCTTTCCGCAGTTGTGCAAGGCTTTTACAACTCCACGCACCGTATGCTTGAAGGCCGTGAACGCGAATTCAGCGTGCTCCAGGCCGGGCTGCATGGACTGGACCCGGAAAAGCCCCTGGAACGCGGCTACAGCTTGGTTCGGGTCGAAAAGACCGGCGCCTTCCTGCGCAGCCCGGCGGAGGTGGCCCCTGGAGATACACTCGACATTCGTGTCAAGGATGGTAGTATCGCCGCCACAGTGACCAACGCATCAGAGGAGAAATAATGATTTCCAGGCGAATTCCATACATGTTTCTGTGCCTTTTCCTGATCCTGGCCGCCCCGGCCGCGTACGCCCAGTTCGGGTTGGAGGAAGGCGACGACGTAACCCTTTCCACAGACGCCAACGCCACCCAGGCCCAGCCTCAACTCGTGTTTGCCGCGCCGGACAGCGTGCCCGTAGGGGAACCTTTCCTGGTGCGTATTACCTCCACCAAACCTCTCAACGAGGTGGACATCTACTGGCAGGGCAAGGAAGTCATGCCCAAAATCAATGTCTGGAACGACAAGCACGTGGCTTTGGCCATGCTTGGCACCGACGTTCTGAACGCCAAGCCGGGCAAGCAGGAACTGGTGGTCACCGCCAGCATTGACAGTGTGCGCAAGACCTACAAGAAGAACGTGACCATCGCGGCCAAGAAGTTCCCTAGACAGGACCTGACCTTGCCCAAGAAGATGGTTACTCCGCCGCAGGAGGTCTATGACCGCATCGCCAGAGAGCGCAAGGTCATTGCCGAGGCACGCAACACCATCAGCCCGGAGCGCATGTGGAAATTGCCGTTCAAACGACCGGTGGACGGCGACGTGACCAGTGCCTATGGTTTGCAGCGCTTTCTGAACAAGCAGCCCAAGAACCCGCATCGGGGCATGGATTTCCGCGCCCCCAAAGGAGCGGTGATCCACGCCGTGGCCGACGGCAAGGTACTCCTGGTGGGCAACCATTATTACGCGGGCAATTCCGTATACATCGACCACGGCAACGGCGTGGTCTCCATGTACTTTCACCTTTCCAAGGTCTCGGTGAAGGAAGGCGAGACGGTCTCGCGGGGACAGCTGGTGGGCCTTTCCGGCTCCACGGGCCGGGCCACGGGGCCGCATTTGCATCTGAGCATAGGCGTGCTGGGCAAACTGGTGGACCCTGCGCCGCTTTTCGAAAAAAATGTGGATCAGATGCTCCAATAGCCGGTCCATTTCACCATCTTCAAATCAACGGGAATTCTTATGACTCGCTCATTGCACACGTTCTTTGCCGTTCTGCTGATGATATTCTTTGTTCCATTGTCCGCCCATGCCGTGGACAGCGTACTCTCCATCGAGGCGCCCGATTCCGCGGGTGTGGGCCAACCCTTTCTCGTGAAAATTTCATCCGGGGCGAAACTCTCGGATGTGGAAATCGTTTTTGACGGCCGTTCAGTGGCTCCTCCCGTGAGGACCGAAAGCGGCGTTTCCAGCGCTCTGGCCATGTTCGGCACGAGCCTGTACGCCAAGCTCGGACCGTATTCCCTGGAAGTGGAGGCCTTCGTGGACGGCGAGCGTCGCCGCTTCCGGAAGCTCATCCAGGTGGTCGACCACGAGTATCCCCAGGAAACCCTGCGTGTTGCGCCTCGCCTGGTTAAACCTCCCCAAAAGTATCACGCCAAAATCGAGCGTGAACGTGCGCTTTCAAAAAAAGCATTGAAGACGGTTTCGCCGGTGCGTCGCTGGAACGTGCCTTTCTCTCGGCCGGTCAAAGGCAAAAAGCTCAGCCGTTTCGGGCTGCGCCGAACCTTCAACGGCGATACCAAACGTCGGCATTGGGGGCTGGATTTCCGCGCCTACCTGGGTACGCCCATCCGCTCCATCGCTCCGGGCAAGGTCATTCTGGTGGGCAAGGACTTTTACTTTGCCGGAAATTGCGTGTTTCTGGACCATGGCAACGGCATCATCTCCCTTTCAGCGCACATGTCCAAGGTGTTGGTGAAGGAAGGGCAGATGGTCAAAAGCGGCCAGAAGATAGGCCTTTCCGGCTCCACGGGACGCGCCACGGGGGCGCACCTGCATTTGGGGGTCTACGCCCAAGGTGTGCCCGTCGACCCGGAACCGCTTTTCAGCAAGAGCGAAGCGGCTCTGGAGAAGTAGGCCGTGCTCCGAAAGGCGCCATTAGGGAAAATCGTGGCGGGCTCGGTGGCGCCGATGGTCACCTATTATCTGTTCCGTAAAGCGGATATGGCCCTGCCCGGCGCCGTCTGCGCTTCGGTGTGGTGTCTGCTGGTCATGGCCTTCTGGCTTATGAAGGAACGGAATTGGGATGCCTTTTCCACGTTTGGCGGCATCTACGCCGTGGCCGAGCTGATCACCGTGCTGCTGACGCACGACCCGGACTGGTTTCTGTTCGCACCCATCGTCTTCGGCGGCGCCTTCGGATTCTGCTTCCTGCTCTCCATCGTCATCCGCAGACCGCTTTTGCGCTACTTCGCGGAACAGGCCGTGGGTGTGGAGACCTTTCCGGAGCATATCCGCGCAAGCAGGCACTACATGGTTGTCTGGAACAGGGTGACCCTGCTTTGGGCCGGAGTCTACCTGCTCAAGGCGGTTGTGCTGGCTGCACTGCTGGCCTGGACCACCACGGGGCTGTTTCTCTCCGCGCGGGCCACCTTGGGCTGGCCGGTCACGGCCGGGCTTCTGGCCTTCAGCTTCTGGTATCCCCGATACTACTGGGGGCATGAACCCGAGTTGGTTCGTGTCCATGCCGAGCCGAACGAATAAATGCGACTCACCGAATATATAACAAAAAGGTAGATGGAATATGTTTTTGGTCATACTGACGTACGTGAAGCCCATTGAGGCTGTCATGGACAACCTTGAACGCCACGTCGAATTTCTGGAAAAATATTACGAGCAGGGCAAATTCATTGTTTCCGGACCTCAAAAGCCGCGTGAGGGCGGGTTTATTCTCTGCAAGGCTGCGGACGCCGCCGAAGTGCAGGCTCTCATTTCCGAGGACCCGTTCCATCTGGAAGGCGTGGCCGAATACAAGGTGATTGAATTCGAACCCACCAAATACGCCGAGGGATTCGAAATGTTCATCGGTTGATACATCGCCCGTGCCGCGTATCGTCCGGCGTTCAAGACAACACTGGAGCACGGCTCGGTAATCGGGTACAAGAAGCGGACGACACGTTTTCAAGGTGAGAAAATGGCAGAACAGACATTCGAGCAGAGGCTGGAACGCCTCAGAGAAATAGTGGAGCGCCTGGAGCGCGGCGAGCTTCCTTTGGAAGAGGGAGTGGCCCTGTACAAGGAAGGGCTGGAGCTGGCCAAGGGCTGCGGCAAACAGTTGGAAAATGCCCGCCATGAGGTCAAGGTGGTCAGCGACGGCTTGCTCAAGGAATTCGAAGCCCTGGACGGTTTTGATGCCGAAGGGGACGAATAGATGAGCGTCAAGGAAAAACTGGCTCACCGCGCTGCAACGGTTGAATCGTTTCTCGGTGCGTGTTTGAAAGGCCGTGATATCCCGGAGCGTCTCCTCCAGTCCATGGAGTACAGTCTGCTTGCGGGCGGCAAACGCTTGCGGCCCGTCCTGGCCCTTTCATGGTGCGCCATGCTCGGCGGCGACAGCGCCAAGATCTTGCCGTTCGGCGCGAGCCTGGAATGTATTCATACCTATTCCCTCATCCATGACGACCTTCCGGCCATGGATGACGACGATTTGAGGCGCGGCAAGCCCTCCAACCACAAGCAGTTCGGCGAAGCCACCGCCATACTGGCCGGAGACGGCCTGCTCACCGAGGCCTTCGTGCTCATGACCGAGGCAGGGCTGAAGCAGGGACTTTCAGCTAACCGCGTGCTCCGTGCCGTGAACGTGCTGGCTCAAGCCGCCGGTTCAGGCGGCATGGTGGGCGGCCAGGCAATGGACATGGAATTCACGGGCCGGGCCGGATTGGCGCCACTGGACGAGCTGCGGCGTATGCATGCCATGAAGACCGGCGCGCTTATCACTGCGGCCTGCGAATGTGGAGCCGTTCTTTCCGGAGTCGGGGAGGACGACATCGACAATGCCCGGGAATACGGGCGGGCCATCGGCGTGGCTTTCCAGATCGTTGACGACGTGTTGGACGTGGTAGGTGACGAGGCCACCCTGGGTAAGCCCGTGGGCAGCGACGAAGAGCAGGGCAAGAGCACCTACCCCGCGCTCATTGGATTGGAAAAAAGCAAGGAACTGGCCCGTGAATACGTGGATCGCGCCGTGAAATACCTGGAAGCCTACAGCGGCGACGAACAGGCGTTTCTCACCGAGCTGGCGCGCTATATTGTGGACAGGGTGTATTGATTCTTCGAAATGATTATGAGTGAAGCAAACAACAAAAGCCTGTTGGCAGGCATCAAGCGCCCGTCCGATGTGCAGAAGCTGGAGCTGAGGGATCTCAAGTCCCTGGCCCATGAACTACGGCAGGTGATCATCCGGCAGGTTGCCGGTGGCGGCGGCCATCTGGCTCCGTCCCTGGGCGTCATCGAGCTGACCCTGGCCCTGTTCAAGGCCTACGACTTCGAGAAGGACAAGATCGTCTGGGACGTGGGCCACCAGGCCTATGCCCACAAGCTGCTTACGGGGCGGGCCGACCGCTTCGACACCCTGCGCCAGATGGACGGACTCAGCGGATTCCCGCGCATGGCCGAGAGCGAATACGACCATTTCGGGGTGGGCCATTCCTCCACCTCCATTTCCGCGGCGCTGGGCATGGCCACGGCGCGCGATCTGGCCGGGGACGACTACGACGTGGTTTCGGTCATAGGCGACGGCTCCATGACGGCGGGACTGGCCTTCGAAGGCCTGAATCAGGCGGGCGGCATGGGCCGTAAAATGGTTGTGGTGCTCAATGACAACGAGATGTCCATCTCCAGGAACGTGGGCGCCATGTCCGCGTTTCTCAGCCGAAAACTCACCGCGCCCCTGCTGCAGCGCCTCAAGTCCGACGTGGAGAACTGGGTCGCCAACGTGCCCGGCATCGGCGGCGATCTGGCCACCTACGTCAAGCGATCCGGTGATTCGCTCAAGACGTTTTTCACTCCGGGCATGCTTTTCGAAGCCTTCCAGTTCACCTATGTGGGGCCAATCGACGGCCACAACACCGAGGACTTGATCAAGGTCTTCGAACAGGTGCGCAAGATAGACAAGCCCGTGCTGGTGCACGTGCTGACCAAGAAGGGCAAGGGCTACGAGCCCGCCGAGAACAACCCCACCTATTTTCACGGGGTGGGCCGTTTCGAGCCCGAGACCGGATTGGCCAAGAAATTCGTGGGCACGGGATTCCCTTCCTACACCGATATTTTCGGCAGCATGCTCTGCCGCTTGGCCGACAAGGACGAAAAGATCGTGGCCATCACCGCGGCCATGCCCGAAGGCACCGGCACATCCTGTTTTCTGGAGCGCCACCCCGAGCGTTTCGTGGACGTAGGCATCTGCGAGCAGCACGCCGTGACCTATGCGGCCGGGCTCGCCACCCAAGGGTTCAAGCCCGCTGTGGCCATCTATTCCACGTTTCTGCAACGGTCCTATGACCAGATCGTCCATGATGTCTGCCTGCAGAATCTGAACGTGAAGCTTTTCCTGGACCGAGGTGGATTGGTGGGCGAGGACGGCGCAACGCACCACGGTGCGTTCGATATGAGCTTCCTGCGTCATATTCCCAATCTCATGGTCATGGCTCCCAAGGACGAGGCCGAGTTGGCGCGCATGATGGTCACGGCTTTTGAAACCGAAGGGCCCGTGGCCGTGCGTTATCCGCGCGGCACCGGCGTGGGAGCGGACGTTGATCCCGAGCCGCTGGCCATTCCCCTTGGTGAAGGCGAACTGGTGCACGAGGGCGATGAGGCCGTCATCGTAGCCATCGGCTCCCGTGTGTATCCGTCCATAGAAGCGGCCATGGAACTTGAAGGCGAAGGCCACGGCGTCGCCGTCTTCAACGCCCGGTTCATCAAGCCGCTGCCCGAAGCGCAGTTGCTGGATTTGGCAGGACGGTTCAAGAAGATACTCATTGTCGAGGAGAACTCTCTGGCAGGCGGATTTGGTTCGGCCATCCTGGAACTGTTCAATGAAAGGGGAGTGCCGGGCGACCTGATCGTCAAGCGCCTGGGCCTGCCCGACGAGTTTGTGGAGCATGGAACCCAGAAGCAGCTTCGTTCCAAGCTCGGCATAGACAAGCAGGGCATCAAGGACGCCGTTATGGCATTGTAGCCGCTGACGGCAGCTGGGAAGCCCTATTGATAAGGCAACAGAAAGGCCCCATGCGTATGGATTTACGCGTGGGGCCTTTTTTCGGATCAGCCGTGGGCAGTCTGTTAACGGCCGCAGCACTTCTTGTACTTCTTGCCGGACCCGCAAGGACAGGGGTCGTTGCGGCCCACCTTGCTTTCGTTGCGCACCGTTGCCGGGGGCAGCAGGTAACCGTCTTCATAGAACCACTTGCCGTCTTCCTTTTTGAAGCGGCTGTGTTCGCGGTGCTCCTGCACCATGTTTTTCTGCTTGAAGCGGGCCGAAAACGCCACCTCGCCGGTGTTGTCCTGTTCGGAGCCCGCCTTGGTGTCCATTATGGTCAAGCCGAGCCATTCGGAATCCTCGGCCCAGCTGCGTACGGCCTCGGGGTCGTGGTCGGCCCGTTTTTCCGGCAGCAGACTCTCCTTGAGGTAGTCGAGATTGCCGGTGGCGTAGGCGCAGTATCTGGCGCGCATGAGCGCCTCGGCAGTGGGCGCGTTTTCCTTTCCTGAAATATATGGTTCGCAGCAGGCGTCGAAAGCCTTGCCCGAGCCGCAGGGACATTCACTCATGGTGTGCTCCTTGTCTGTTTTTTGCGGAGAGTAACGAAACGCGCACCGGTGTCAACCGGAAAAGACGGTTGCGGTCGATCACCGCGTCGTGCCAAGATGACCTGCATGAGCATGATTTATATTAATGAAAAGGTCTCCATTCCGGAAGAGGAGCTGCGCTTTACTTTCAGCCGCTCCCCGGGGCCGGGCGGCCAGCATGTGAACACCACGGCCACCAAGGCCACTGTTTTTTTCAATGTGGACAGGACCAGAAGGCTGACAGAACTGCAGAAGGTCTCGGTCAAAGGCAAGCTGCGCCGCCGCATCGACAAGAATGGGGTGCTGCGCATCAGTTCGCACAGCTTCCGGTCCCAGAAGGGTAACCGGGATGAGGTGCTCAGGCGTTTTGTGGAACTTCTGCAGTGGGCGCTCAAGCCCGTGACGCCGCGCAAGCCTACCATGCCCACCCTTAGTTCGGTCCGTCGCACGCAGGAACGCAAAAAGCGGCAAGCCGACAAAAAGCGTATGCGCCGTGCGCCCCGTCGCGATGAGTGGTGAGGAAACAGTTGTGATAAGAGCTGCTTGATTGTGGTTTTTCAAAACGGTTCGTATCTGGGCACGAGCGCGGAACGGGGGGCAACGTATCCCGGGGGTACATGAGAAACCCTTTTGCGTGCGGCAACACGACAGACGGGTTGTTTTGAAAGGTCACAAAAGAAATCGGCCTGAATGCTGCTTTGGAGCATTCAGGCCGATTTCCCTGTTATCCCGGCTTTGCCGGTAGCCTTAGGCATTGCCGAGATCTCCTGACACCGCTTGCACCAAATTGCCTCGTGCGTTGTAGGTCGCGGTGGATTCCGTCTTGACCAACTGCTTGGCCAGTTCGGGGTTCTCGAATACCTGGCGGCGCATCTTCAACTTCTTGATGTCCTTCATCGTTTGGGCCATGTCCTGCTTGGGCACGGCGGGCTGAACGCTAAAACTCTCGACCATGGTGTACCTCCTTGTACGGTTGCAACTCTTGCTACATACTTTATCGGAGATTTGACGAGAATGTTTAGGCGGTATGTTTATTGATGATTAACAGGTTGTTTTCATTAGGACTCTGAATCCTTCCAATTCCACCATTTGAGCAATTCCTCATCGTGGGTTTCATTGGAGGCGAAATAGACGGCACAGCGGAAGACGTAGAGCACGCAGCGGTCCACATGCTGACCTTCCAAGGCCATGAGACTGCGGTAGATGGCTTCGGGATCCTGGTCCCGGAGGTCCTCGACCTTGCGGAATCCCAGTCTGTACAGGTCGTCCGCAAGGCTGGCCCCCACGCCGGGAATTCGTTGCAGTTCCAGCAGGGCAGGGTCCCGATCCGGCATGTTATTCTCCTGCCTCGCGCTGGTAGACTTCGGACAGAATCTCGTCGCCGCCAGCTGCGAGCACGTCCTGAGCCAGCCCCATACCCAGTTCCCAGGCGTCTTCCACGGACCCTACGGCTTCCAGGCGGATGGGACGGGAACCGTCCGTGTCGGCCACGAAGCCTGTCAGGCGCAGGGTGTTGCCCTCAATGACCGACCATGCTGCGATGGGCACCTGGCAACCTCCGTCCAGGCCGGTGAGAAAGCCGCGTTCGGCCAGCACCTGGTGTCTGGTGTGGTCGTGGTTGAGGAAGGCGAGCATTTCCTGCACCTCCTCGTCGCTGGTGCGGTATTCGATGCCCAAAGCCCCCTGGGCCACGGCGGGCAGGAAGTCCGGCGGGCCGAGGATTGTGCTTTTGGGAGCGGAAATGTTGAGGCGGTTCAGGCCTGCGGTGGCCACCACGATGGCGTCGTATTGGCCTTCCAGCAGCTTGTTCACGCGCGTATCCAGATTGCCCCGCAGAGACTCGATTTTCAGGTCCGGACGCAGTGCCGCCAACTGGGATTGCCTGCGCAGACTGGAAGTGCCCACCAAGGCTCCTTCGGGGAGTCCGTCCAGGCCGTCGTATTTGGCGGAGAGCAGGGTGTCGGTGGGGTCTTCACGCTCGGGGATGACGCCCACTTCCAGGCCTTCGGGCAGTTCCGTGGGAACATCCTTCATGGAGTGCACGGCCATGTCGGCCCTGCCGTCCAGCAGAGCTTCCTCGATTTCCTTGACGAACAGCCCTTTGCCGCCGACTTTTGCCAGGGGTACATCCAGAATCTTGTCGCCCTTGGTTTTGATTTTGAGCAATTCCACGATGAGGCTTGGGTACTGTTCGCGCAGAAGGGCGGAAATATGCTCAGCCTGCCACAGGGCCAGCTTGCTGCCTCGCGTGGCAATGACGATTTTTTCTTTCATGAAACGGAATCCTTGTGTGGTGTGGAAATATGCCCGGTTCTACTTGCAGCTGGAACAGTTTCCGCCGGAGCATCCCGAGCAGGGAGAGGACGAGGCGCTCGGCGCGGATGGCGCGGCGGCTTCGTAATCGCCTCCGGTTGCTCCGGAACCGACTTTGGAACGGACGGCGGACATGAGCTTGCTGGTCTGCACGGACTGGCATTTGGGACATGCGGGACGTTCGTCGCGCTCAAAGACCAGTTCCTCGAATTCGTTTCCGCAGTTTTCACAGATATATTCGAATATGGGCATACCTACTCTCCAGAAATCTTAGTAATGTAACCGTATGGGCATGTCCCCATGCGGGCTCTTTCCATAGCGGAAAAGCTCTCTGCTGGCAACGATGCGCAATCCTCTACGCGGGAAGGTAATCTCTTTGGCCGGAATGTCCAGACATGTGACCGCGCAGAGAAATCTTTCCTTTCTGTCTTTGACCCTTCCGATATTGCTGGATAAATCACGGTTCTTGGTTTATAAAGATTGAAAGACTAATGTGTACAATATGTTAGTAGGAATTATATGCCTCCTGAAATCTCCGAAAACACCTATTCGCCGAGCTTTGATTGCCAGGGCGTGGATTGCGACAAGGAGCCTTTGATCTGTGTCTTTTCCTCGGTTCGTGAGATCAAGATTGGTTCAGGGACCACCGCCAGGAAGCAGAAGTCCAAGATCCTCTGGTTCGTGGAACAGACCGGTGAGGAAACCTACTCGATCAGAAAGATCAACTCCCACTTCGTACCCACGGGCAAGGCCGAGGAAATTTCCTTTGACCAACTCATGCAGGAATACGCCCCGGAGGTGGAGATTCACATGGGCAAGGTCGGCCCGGCCATGCGCAATCTGCACGACACCATCGAGAAGGGGGACCAGCACAGAACGGAAGAAGAATTCGAGGAAGCCGCCGAGCAGTATTCCATGGCCTTGGAGGTGGACGAGGAGAATATCCGGGCCATCTTCGGACTGGGGATTTCCTACACGGAACTCAAGAAGGTCTCCCACGCCCAGGCCGTGTTCAAGCAGTTGGTGAGCATGGAGGCGGCCTTCCAGCCCGAGCACAAGCATTTGTTCAACGAATTCGGCATTTCCCTGCGCAAACACCGCATGTTCAACGAGGCCTCTCGCTACTACTCCCGCGCCTTTGAATTCAGCTTGGAAGGGGATGATCACCTCCACTACAACCTGGCAAGAGTCTACTACGAGCAGGGCGATTGGAAAAAATGTTTCGAGAACGTGCGGCAGGCATTGGAGATCAACGAAGAACTGGTTCCCGCCTTGGGGCTGTGCAGGCTCATAGAAGCCCTGTACAGGGATACGAACCTCCTGGCCAGGTATGAAAAGCCGCCCGTGCCCGAAAAGGTGGGAACGGAGGCCGGACGCCTGTACAAGTCTTTGGGCGGCCTTACGGACGCCATCGTCACCGACCCCGGGTCCAATATAGTAGACAGTCCTGACATGGACGGGTAACACGTTGCGTTCCACAGGAGCAGGGGAACTCGATCGAATGAAGTTGGAAATATCTCTTATAGGCGATTTTTACACCATAGGGTTGCTGCATCTTGACAGGTATCTGATCAAGAAGGGCATGCGTGCCTATGGCTCCAAAGGCTGGGCGGAAGTGCTCAGCGCCCTGGCGTCCCACGAGGACTCGGGCGACCTCTTGGAAGACGTGAAAAAGAAGACCGGAAAGGCCGTGTCCCGTGTTTACGGCAGCTCCGGCGTACTTTTGGGCGGCCCCCATTTTGGCCTGGAGGTTTTTCTGGATGGCCGGGCACAATCGTTCGACCATGTGGAGGAGGACAGTCACAAAATCCCTCTTTCCAAGGTAACCAAGCCGTTGCGCAAAAAGGACATACTCGGCGTCTGCAGGGCATCGGGAATCGGCGGGGTCACTTTTCGCTGGGATGATGTGGACGGTTTCGACCAGGACATGGTCCTGCTGGAAATCCATGAGTTGAGTCAGGTGCTCAATGAGGACAAGCCGTTCAACCTGATATTCAACGTCACTTACGAAGGTCGCGCTCCTGACAGACAGATTCGTGAATCGCGGGAGGGCCTCGCGTCTCTTCCCCATATTTTCCATCTGCTGACATAAGCGAGACCGCCTTCATGAGACGGTCTTTTTCGGGGAGTCTCGACCGGGGCCGGCTGATTGCAATGCATGAAAAAAGCCGCCTGCGTTTGCAGGCGGCTTTCCTGTTCTATTTTGCTCGGGTCTTTATTTGCCTTTGGCGAGCGGCCAGATCTCTTCCACGCGTTCTATGGTCTTGATGGTTACCTTCTTGCGCAGTTCGGTGGGGATCTCGTCCAGATCCTTCTTGTTCTGAGCCGGAATGAGCACCTGCTTCATGCCCCGCGAAACGGCGGCCAGGATCTTTTCCTTGATGCCGCCCACCGGCAGTACCCGGCCGCGCAAGCTGATTTCGCCGGTCATGGCCACGTCGGGATTCACCGGAGTCTCGGTCAGGGCCGAGATGAGCGCGGTCACCAGGGTCACACCTGCGGACGGGCCGTCCTTGGGGGTGGCCCCTGCGGGCACGTGAACATGGATGTCCATGTTTTCGGTGAATTTGGGGTCGATGCCGTACTCGTCGGCGCGGGCGCGGGCGATGGATAGGGCGGCCTGGGCCGATTCCTTCATGACGTCGCCCAGCTTGCCCGTCAGGGTCAGTTTGCCTTTGCCCGGCATGGTGGTCACTTCCACATGCAGGGTCTCACCGCCCACCGGCGTCCAAGCCAGGCCCACGGCCACGCCCGGAGGCAGCTCGCTTTCCTTGTCGTCATCGAGGAAACGCGGAGGGCCGAGCAGTTTGTAAAGGTTCTTTGCCGTGACGTCGAACGGTCCTTTCTCGCCTTCGGCCTTTTTGCGGGCCATCTTGCGGCAGAGAGTGCCCATTTCGCGCTCGACGTTGCGCAGCCCAGCCTCACGGGTGTATTCGCGCACCACCTTGGCCACCAGTTTGTCGCTGATGGTCATTTCGTCTTCCTTGAGCCCGTTTTCGCTGCACTGGCGCGGGATGATGTAACGCCGCGTGATGACCACCTTTTCGTGTTCGGTGTAGCCGGGGATGCGGATGATCTCCATGCGGTCGCGCAGCGGTCCGGGTATGGTCTCCAGCATGTTGGCCGTACAGATGAACATGACTTTGGACAGGTCGAAGGGCACGTTCAGGTAGTGGTCGGTGAACGAGAAGTTCTGTTCCGGGTCCAGCACTTCCAACAGCGCCGAGGACGGGTCGCCTCGGAAATCCGAGCCGAGTTTGTCGATCTCGTCCAGCATGATTACCGGGTTGCGTGTGCCGCACTGCTTGATGGCCTGGATGATGCGGCCGGGCATGGAACCGATGTAGGTTCTGCGGTGGCCGCGGATCTCGGCCTCGTCGCGCATGCCGCCCAGGCTCATGCGATGGAACTTGCGTCCGAGGCTGCGGGCGATGGAGCGACCCAGAGAGGTCTTGCCCACGCCCGGAGGACCCGAAAAACAGAGGATGGGGCCTTTCATCTTCGGGTTGAGCTTGCGAACGCTCAGGTACTCGAGGATGCGCTCCTTGACCTTGTCCAGGTCGTAGTGATCCTCGTCGAGAATGTTTTTTGCCTTTTTGATGTCCAGGCGGTCGCGGGAAAGCTTTTTCCAGGGCAGTTCGGTCATCCAGTCCAGATAGGTGCGGATGACGGTGGCTTCCGAGGATTCGGAGTGCATGGATTCCAGGCGGCGGAGCTGCTTGAAGGTCTCCTTCATGACGTCCTTGGGCATGCCCGAGGACTCAATGGCCTTGCGGAAATCTTCGATTTCCTCACTTTCGTCATGGTCGTCGCCGAGTTCGCGTTTGATGGCCTTGAGCTGTTCGCGCAGGAAAAAGTCCTTCTGGGCCTTGTCCATGCCTTCCTTGGCCATGCTCTGGATCTTGTTCTGCATGGAAGCGACTTCGACTTCCTTGACCAATTGCCCGTTGACCATTTCCAGGCGATTGACAGGATCCTGGCATTCCAAGATCTTCTGGGCTTCGGCCACCTTCATGCGCAGATTGGAGGCGATGAGGTCGGCCAGCCTGCCCGGCTCGTTGACGTTGTTGAGCACGCTCATGATATCCGAGGAGGATATACCGCGCAGGCTGAGTATCTTTTCGCTCTGCTCTCGCGACGAGCGCATGAGCGCCTCGTGTTTGGAGGTCAGCTCCATGTCCTCGGCTTCCAGGATCGGCTCCACCTCGGCCAGATGGTAGGGCTCGTGGGCCACGAACTTGCGGACCTTGGCGCGGGCCAGGCCCTGCACAAGCACCTTGAGCCTTCCGTCGGGCATCTTGAGCATGCGCATGATCATGCCGATGGTGCCGGTCATGTACAGGTCGTCGGCATCCGGATCATCCACGCTCTCGTCCTTCTGAGTCAGGATGAGGATGTACCGGTCGCCGGAAAGGGCCGCGTCCACGGCCTTGACGGATTTTTCCCGGCCCACGAACAAGGGCAGGATCATGTAGTTGAAGACGACGATGTCGCGAACGGCCAGGACCGGCAACTCGGGCGGCAGGTTCAGGTCGCCCACGTTGGCGCCGTCCTCTCCCTCGTGGAACAGGGGGCTGGCGCCGCCCGGCCCTGCGGTCAGGGCCTCAATGAGGTCGGGCAGGCCCTGGGACGGCAGATCCTGCTGCCTCTGTTCCATGGGCTCGGATTGTGCCTTCGTTTTTTTCCGGTCAGGCTGCTTGGCATTCTTGCGCATCCTGAGCGGCTTGATGGGAGTTTTTTTCTTTTTCAAGGCGAAACACCTCGTTTTTCTGCTATTTTGGTTTGAATTTTTTTACATAAGGCGTCAATTGTCGTTGGCAAGAGGGCCTCGTGTGGAAAAATCAATATTTTACCGAGAAATTCGTGAATTGTTCCTCCACAGTGGACCAATCCATGTCAATTTCGCTGACTCTGGCCAAGGGCGGACCTTCCAACAGGCTCTCATGAAATCGTTTCAGGATCTCCTCGTCGCCTTGGGCCACTGTCTCCACATGGCCGCCGGGCATGTTGCGGACCCAGCCCCTGAGGCCGAGATCCCGGGCCAGGTCCTGTGCCCAGGCCCGAAACCAGACTCCCTGGACCTTCCCTTTGACGATGGCGTGCAGCTGTTTCATGGCTTCTCTCCCCTGAAAAATCTTAGAGCAGTCCGTTTTCATGAAAGCTGTAGTAGCCGTTGTCACCGACAATGAGGTGGTCGCGAACCAGAATCTGCAAGGCTCCGGCCACCTTGGTCACCCCCAGGGTCAGGACCTTGTCCTCTTCCGAGGGGCTGGGGTCGCCGCCCGGATGGTTGTGCACCAGAATGAGGCTTCGGGCCTGTTTTCTGAGTGCCAAAGCCAATATCTCCCGAGGGTAGGCGTCCACCCGATCCACGGTGCCGGTGCTGACCTGTTCCCAGTCGATAACCCGGTTGCCGCCGTCCAGCAGGGCCACCCAGAATTCTTCGCGTTTCTTGCCGCCGATGCGGGCCATGGCGGCTTTGGCCACGGCCGTCACCGAGGAGAGTGTTTCCAGTTCCGCCATGCGGCCTTCATTGAGCCGGGCGTGGATTTCTTGCAACAGGCGCCAGTGGACAAGTAACGCAGGGCCGACTCCCTTGAGTTCGGCCAGTTGTTCGGGAGCGGCGTTGAGCGCTGCCCGCAATGTGCCGAACCTGACCAGGATGTCCTTGGCCAGGGGCTTGGTGTCCCGTCGCGGCAACACCGAAGCCAGCACCAGTTCCAGGATCTCGTAGTCGGACAGCTCCATGGGATTGCGCATGAGTCGGTCCTTGAGCCGCTGCCGATGTCCGAGATAATGGGGTGCTTCACTCATAAGGTACGTGGGGGGTCAAGCGGTTTGGTATGATTTAAGGAAATTTCTAATGCTACGCCCGGCTCGGCCTGAAGAGCCGTATCAGCCCGGCCACAAGGAAATCCAACACCTCTTCTGGGTTGCGGGAGCCGGTTTTGATGCTCATCTCTGCGTCCAGAGCCAGGTCGATCATGCGGGCGATTCCCTGTCTGCCCAGGCGCTTGGCCACGGGCGTCTTTATTTTTTTCACGTAGGGATGAGCTTTGACCTTGGCTTCTTCGCCGCTCATGAGCATCCAATACATGCGCGCCTGACCGGCCAGGTAGCCGATGAGGTTGAAGATCATCTTGTCTTGGGATTTTTTGAGGTGGTCCTCCAACACCCGTTTCCAGACGGCGGCTTCGGCGCCCTGTTTGCCCAGGGAATCCATGAGCTCGAAGAACTCCATTTCCCCGGTGGGCGCCACGAGATCGGCGTGCTCGCGGGTGACCAGTGTGCCGTCGTCCACTGCCAGCTCTATCTTCTGTAGTTCAAGCTTCGCGGCGACCGCGTCCGTGGGCAGGGCCATGGCCAGGGCCTGAAGTACTCCCCGATCCAGGGTGAACCCGTTTTCCTGGGCCCAGCCGGATACGAAATCGCGCAGGTTCTTTTCGTCGAGGCCGGGATATTCCCAGTTCCAGCCGCTTTTGCCCGCGTGTTTGAAAAGGTCGAGCTTGGCCAGGTGGGCCGGGACAGGAGGCTTCTTACCCTTCCATTGTCCTTCCAGGCAGAAGAAGGGCCATATGTCCGACCCCACGCCGCGCATGGCTTCGTTGAGTTTTTTCCACTGTTCGGCTTTGAGTTTGTGAGCTCGGCGCACCACCAATGCCTTGGGCTGGGAAAAGAGTCCTTTGATGGTCAGGTCTTGCCAGAAGGGCTGGGGCAGCGGATCATCGTCGTCGCCCCAGAAGGCCTTGCGTTCCCAGCCGGAAACGCCGGAACTGTTCAGGGAACCGTCGATCTGCCGTTTCAGCAGTTGCGGGTCCGGGCAAATGAGGAAGGAATATTTGGGACGGGCCATGGTTGCCTCGGGCTAGTAGTTCTGAGCGAGTCTCTCCGCCAGGATCTGGATGGCGCGTTCGGTGACCTGTGCGTCCGCCTCATCTTCCTCGCCGGTGTAATAGGGCCAATTCGTGCTTATGGTTCCCGAGCTCCAGAGCTGCCGGCCGGTGTCGCGGGAAACGATGACGGCGCGCATGGTGATGCTGGCCGAGGACCGCAGGGTTTCCTGGTCGACGCCGGTGACCGTTGCCTTGCGGGAGTACTTTTCGACATAGAGTTTGATGAGGGCTTTGGCTTTGTTCTTGTTCTCCCAGGTCACCCAGTTTCTGCGGTTGAGTTCGTCACGCAGCAGGGAACGCAGCCTCGCCTCCATCCAGGGGTAGGTCGTAGGATGCTCGACCTCTGCGATGGCCAGGGAGCGATAGTCCTTGGGAAGCGAGGCGTGTTCGCCCGTGGGGAACCCGTAGCCGCAGCCCGATACGCCAATTAATAATATGAATATCAGTATATATTTTGATATGTTCATTGGTACTCCATGTGCGTTTGACGAATGACAAAGAATATAGGGAAATCGTCAAATAGTAAATGGAATGCCCGCGACCCGCAGCGCGCAGGTCGGAGCATGGTTTTCGAGTTACCTGAACGCCTCATATCTTTGGAGAGGTGCACGTGCCAACGGAATTTGAAAAGAATCAGATACGGAAATCGCATCGTATCCAACTGCCTGCCCATGCCTACATTGATGAGTGCAAGTGCAGCATACTGGACTGGTCGCTGGAGGGATTCAAGTGTGAGGTCCCCGAGAGCGGTTTGTCCGATGACTGGGAAGGGCAGGTGACCTTTGTTCTTCCACTGGCTGGAATGAACGTGACCTTCGACGCCCTGGCCAGGGTGCGTCGCATAGATGATCAGGAGGCCGGTTTTTCCTTTGAAGCACTCAACGACAAGAGCAAGATGCTGCTCAAGGCTTACATTCAGGCCAACATCGAGGGAAAGATAGATGACGTGCAGGGCATCATAGCCAAGGTGGATGCGGCCGAGATCCCCATCGAGACGGAACGGCCCCTGACAGTGGCGGAGCAGACCGCCTACAAGCGCACCTTCCGCAGCCGGGCCATTCTCTATTGGCTCCTGGGACTGTTCGCGGTCGGCCTGGTCATGTTCATTCTCTACAACAACCTTTCCCGGGCGGTGAGCACCAGGGCGGTGGTCTCGGGCGCGCTCATCGACATGGCCCCTGAAGTGGGCGGTTTTCTGGAAAAGATCTCCGTCGTCGACGGGGAGAACGTCAAGAAGGGACAGCTGCTTTTCGCCATAGACGATGACGCGATGCGTCGCGACCTGGAGCAGATCAAACTACGTATCAACGTGGAAAAACAGGAGCTCGAATTGCTCTATACTTTGCTGCAGGAAGAGGAACGGGCTTTGGGCCTGTACCGTAGTGCGGCAGACCACGAAGTGGAGATGGTCCAGCAGAAGATAGCCGGAACCAGGGCCAAGATCGAGCTGGCCGAAAAGGAATTCAAACGGGCTGAGGCCTTGGTGAAGTCCGGGGCCGTGAGCCGCTCCTTCTGGGATTTGCGCCGCAAGGAATATTTGGAGGAAAAGGCGGAACTGGCCGAGCTTCAGGAAGAGTTGGAACTCGCCCAGCGCAACGCCAGGAGCGCCAAGGACGGCAAATACCTGTCCGACGGCGCTGCCCGAGGGCAGCTGCGGGAAATACGCGGCCGTATCCAGGTGCAGCAAAAGACCCTGGAACTGCGTCAGTATGAAATGTTGAAGGCTCTGTCCAGGCTTCAGATGACCCGGGTCACCAGCCCGCGCGACGGCATGGTTTACTCCATCAAGCGGGTGGACGGCACGTTCCTGCGTCCGGGCGAGAGCGTACTGACTCTCATGGTCACTGACACCAGACCCTGGGTGCTGGCCCGTTTCACTTTTGAGGAAGCCAAGCGCCTGGCGCCGGGGAACGAGGCCGAAGTCTACGTGCCTTCGTCAGGCCATTTTCTTACAGGCGTGATCCAGGCCATCGGCCATCATGCCATGGCCGCAGGCGGCGTGGTTTCACAGGACCTGGAAACAAGCATGAGCGAGGTTCCGGTCAAGGTGTTGCTGGACCGCGACGACCCCAGTCTGGTGCCAGGGCTCGGGGTGGAAGTACGGGTAAGGACACCTGTGCTGGGGAAATTGCCTCAACTGTCAGGGGCGCTTGATGCCGAAAGCCGGTAGCTCCCTGCAACGCAGGCCTGTTCCGCAGGCAGTGCTGAAAGCCATCCCGCCCACGTTGGCCTATCTTGCCGTGGCCGTCTTGGTGCTCTGGGCTTTGCCCGAGCGGGCCTGGTACATCAAGCGGCAGGCCCTGGTGGCCATATCCCTGTTTGGTATGTGGCGCTACGCCTGGCAGGTCATCCACGCCGTGCGCCACGTGATTTACAAGCGGCGTGTTTTCCCAAGGTTGCGGGCCGAAGCGGACGCGGTGAAGCAGCCTTATCCCGAACGGCTGTACATCATGGTTCCTTCGTTCAAGGAGGATTTCAACGTTACGGAGCGGGTCTTTCAGGCTCTGGTTCGCGATGTCCTGGACCTGCCCAGCCAAGTCATGATCGTGGCCAGCGTAGGCTCGGACAAGGAGGCGGATTTCATTTCCCGGTCCGTGGTCGGCGTTCACGGCGGCGATTCCATCCAACTGGTGTTCATGCATCAGGAGCATGGCAAACGCATCGCCATGGGCCATGCGCTTAGGGCCATCGCCAGGGACTTCAACGACGTCCTGCAGTGGCACCCGGACGCCTGCAACGACGTGGTTGTCTTCATGGACGGCGACACCCTGGTACAGCCGGGGACCTTTGCCAAGTGTCTGCCCTTTTTTCGCACCCACCCGAACATGGCCGCCCTGACCACGGACAACATCGGCATACAGGAGGATGTCTCCTCTCTTTTTCACGATTGGTATTCTCTCAAGTTCGCACAACGAAACCACCAGTTTCATTCCCACAGTCTGTCCAAACGGGTTTTGACCATCACTGGCCGGTTCTCCATGTATCGCGCGGAAGTGGTCGTGAAGGAGCAGTTCATCCGTTTTGTGGAGGCCGACTACCTGGAGGGCTGGCTGTTCGGACGGTTCCGTTTTCTCATGGGCGACGACAAGTCCACCTGGTATTATCTGCTCAAGAACGGCTACGAAATGCTTTACATCCCGGATGCTCCCGTAGTGGCCATGGAGTCGCGGCAAAAAGAATTTCTCGTCACCAGCATTTCGCTCATGAAACGCTGGTACGGAAACATGTTGCGCAACAACATGCGGGCCATCAAGCTGGGGCCGGGACCCATGGGCGGCTTCATCTGGTGGTGTGTCCTGGACCAGCGTTTCACCACCTGGACGCCGTTGGTGGGGCCGGCCGGTGTGCTCATGTTGAGTATTTTCGTTTCCCCGTTCTATCTGGCTTTTTACTTTTCCTGGGTGATCATTACCCGCCTCGGACTGTTTTGGGTCTATGTGTTCCAGGGATTTGTGCTGCGCACCACCCATCTGCCGCTCATGCTCTACAACCAGTGGGCCGGGGCTGCGGTCAAAGTGGTGACCATGTTCAATCTGGACAAGCAGATCTGGCACAAGAAGCGGGGCGGCGACCAGAAGATCACCGGCCATGATGTCGCCCGGCAGTCCTTGCAGTATTCCATCCGCATGCTGCTCATCATCCTCAACTTCACGCTTCTGTTTCTGTTTTGCGGACTGGCGGCAGGGGCTATCAGCCTGCCTTCGTTCCGCCATGTGGTGGCCGAGTTTTCAGTGCATCGGCCTCCCCACGAACAGCCGAGCCAGGAACAGGTGACGGTGTTGGATGTCGAACCGGGAAGCGACATCGGCGGTGCCGTCATGCAGGCCCTGGAGCGGGCGGGGGAGGGACGCCCGCTGACCATCATCCTTCCCGAGGGTGAATTCCCGGTAAAGACGCCCGTATTTATCCGGCGCAGCAACGTGACCATACGGGGGCAGGGACAGGCTGCTACCAGACTGGTCTCCCTGCTCACGGCGGACCAGGGCGACGCGGTCATCAAGGTCGAGGGTTCGCGGGGGCCCCGAAAGGCTGTACTCAATGCCGTCTACCATCCGGTCTCCAACCTTGTGCCTCTTGAGTTCGAAAGCGGGTGGAAAGAGGGGGCGGCGCCGGTCTGGATCGCCGCGCCCAATGACGAGGCTTTTTTCGAAAGGCTGGACGCCCGGCTCTGGCGCAGGGAATACCCCTGGCTCAGGCAGTTCATCGGCAGGGTGGAGGACAGCGGACCTGATTTCATTCTGTTGCGACAGGGCCCGGGAATCGAGCTTCCCGAGGGGGCCGAGGTGCGCATGCCGGATATGCGCGGCAGCGTTGTTTTGAGCGGCTTTAGTCTGGAGCAGCGGGTGCCGGGCATGACCTCGGATGATGTGGCCGGGAAATATGAGAATCTCGCGCCCGAGTATGCGGTGGACGGCATTGTCTTCAAATGGGCCGAGGGCTGCCTGGTGGAGGATGTTGCCGTGCTCATGGCCGGACGGCATCCGGTCTGGATGGAATCGTCCTCGGACATCAGGGTGCGGCGGGCACTGGTGGACGGGGCCTGGAACAAGGGCAAGAAGGGCAACGGTTATTTCCGGTTCTCGCGCAGCCATTTCTGCACGGTTGAGGACTCCGTCATCCGCAATGTCCGTCATCTGACCATCCAGTGGTCCAGCTCCCACAACGTGGTTCGCAACTGCGAGATCGGTACGGACGTCAATTTTCATGGCGGCTACAGCCACCACAATACGATTGAAGGCTGCACCATCTCCCCGCCGCCGGGGCACAAATGGGGGCAGGTGACCCGCATGCCCGAAGGGGGGGCCGCGTTTGCTCCGCCCGATGGGCCGGATAATCTGGTGATCCCATAGCGCCGGTTGAAAAGCGCTCGATTGTTGTGTTGCAGCAAAGAAACCAGCTCCTCACGTATTGTTCCATACGCTGCGGGCTGGTTTCATTTTGCGCCTTGCACTTGAACTTTCTGAACAGGCTTGGAAAGGGATAAAAAGAAAGCCCCGGCATTGCATGGGCGCCGGGGCTTTTGTTTTGCTTTGCGTGTCCCTAGTTGGCCACTATGTTGACCAGTTTGTTGGGGATGACGATGACCTTGCGCACGGTTTTGCCTTCGATGTGCTTGGTCACGTTTTCCTGCTCCATGGCGGCCTTTTCCACGTCTTCCTGCGGGGCGTTGTTGGGCACGGTAATCTTGCCGCGCACCTTGCCGCAGACTTGGACGACCACGGTGACCTCGTCCCGCACCAGGGCGGAATCGTCATGGGTGGGCCAGGGCTGGTCAACCATGCGTTCCTTGTGTCCCTGTACTTCCCAGAGTTCCTCGCAGATGTGCGGGGCAATGGGCGCGAGCAAGGTCAGGACGGTGGCCACGGCCGAGGACAGGGCCTCGGGCTCGGTGGCCTTGAGTTCTTCTTTGCAGCCGTAGAGTTCGTTCACCAGTTCCATGATGGCGGCTATGACCGTGTTGAACTGGAAATCGTTCTCGATGTCGCGGGTGGCGCGGCGGATGGTATCGTGCTCCTTGCGGCGCAGGTTCTTGGCCGCTTCCGACTTGGTGTCGCTGTAGGAGACCGGCTTGGCCGGGGTGAGCACCTCTTCCAGGTCCTCCACCAGTCGCCAGAGGCGGTTGATGAAACGATACGCGCCTTCGATACCGCGGTCCGACCATTCCAGTTCCTTTGCAGGCGGAGCCGCAAAGAGAATGAACAGGCGGGTGGCGTCCGCGCCGTATTTTTTGATCATTTCGCTGGGAGCGACCACGTTGCCCTTGGACTTGGACATTTTAGCGCCGTCCTTGAGCACCATGCCCTGAGTGAGCAGGTTGGCGAACGGCTCGGCCGCAGTGACGTAGCCGCAGTCGCGCAGCAGCTTGGTGAAGAAGCGGGCGTAGAGCAGATGCAGGATGGCGTGCTCAATGCCGCCGATGTACTGGTCCACCTGCATCCAGTAGTCCAGGGACTCGCGATCCCACGGAGCGTCCGCGTTTCGCGGGTCGCAGTAACGCAGGAAGTACCAGCTGGATTCGAAGAAGGTGTCCAGGGTGTCGGTCTCGCGCCGCGCCGCGCCGCCGCACTTGGGGCAGGTGCAGTTTACGAATTCGTCCATCATGGGCAGCGGCGAGCGTCCGTCCGCCCGAACCTGGGCGTTCTCCGGCAGCTGCACGGGCAGCTCATCCTCGGGCACGGGCACCACCCCGCAGGCGTCGCAGTACATGACCGGGATGGGAGCGCCCCAGAAGCGCTGACGGGAGACGTTCCAGTCGCGCAGGCGGTAGTTGACCGCCATTTTGCCCAAACCTTCCTTGTCCAGGTGTTCCACCACGGCCTTCTTGGCGGATTCGTTGTCCGTGCCGTCGAATTGGCCGGAATTCACCAGGAAGCCGGGGTCGGTGTATGCGGCGTCCATGTTCTCCAGATTGAGGATGTCGCCGCTTTTGTGCAGGTCGGGCGGGTTGATGACCACCTGCATGGGAAGATCGTATTTGGTGGCGAACTCGAAATCGCGCTGGTCGTGGGCTGGAACGGCCATAACCGCGCCGGTGCCGTAGGCCATGAGCACGAAGTTGGCCACGTAGACGGGCATGTCCTTGCCTGTGACCGGGTTGACCACGTACGCGCCGGTGAAGACGCCTTCCTTTTCCAGGTCGTCGGCGCCGCGCTTGATTCGGTCCATGTTGCGGACCTTGTCGCAGAAGGCGCGTACCTCATCGGCCTTTTCGTAATTCTCTATGAGTTTTTCCACCAGCGGATGTTCGGCGGCCAGGCTCATGAAGGTGGCCCCGAACAGGGTGTCCGGTCGGGTGGTGAAGACCGTGACGGTCTCGTCCATGCCCTTGAAACGGAAGGTCAGCTCCGAACCGTAGCTTTTGCCGATCCAGTTGCGCTGCATGGTCAACACGCGCTCGGGCCAGCCCTTGTCCAGACTATCCAGATCGTCCAGAAGTTCGTCCGCGTAATCAGTGATGCGCAGGAACCACTGCTCCATGTCCTTTTGCTGGACCTCGGAATCGCAGCGCCAGCACAGGCCGTCCTCCACCTGCTCGTTGGCGAGCACGGTGTGGCAGTCCGGGCACCAGTTCACCGGTGAGTTCTTGCGGTAGATCAAACCTTTTTCCAGGAATTTCAGGAAGAAAAGCTGCTCCCACTTGTAGTATTCCGGACGACAGGAAGCCATTTCGCGCCTCCAGTCGTAGGAATAACCCAGCCTTTTCAGCTGTTCGCGCATCTCGGAGATGTTCTGGTAGGTCCAGGCGGCCGGGTGGGAGTTGTTCTTGATGGCCGCGTTCTCGGCGGGCAGGCCGAAGGCGTCCCAACCCATGGGGTGTAGTACGTTGTAGCCCTGCATGGCCTTGAAGCGGGCGACCACGTCGCCGATGGAATAGTTGCGCACATGTCCCATGTGGATCTTGCCGGACGGATAGGGGAACATTTCAAGCACATAGTACTTGTCCTTGCTCTTGTCGGCCTCCACTTCGAAACATCCGGACTTCTGCCAGATGTCCTGCCATTTATTCTCAATCTTTTCCGGTTGGTATTTGCCGATGCCCATTGATCAAGTCCTTGAAATTACTGTATTCACCGTTAGAATTTCTTTTCCACTCCGAATTCGCCACCGTCCACGGCCTTGGCAACGGCGTCCAGGATGCCGTTGATGAAACCGCGAGAGTTGTCGTCCCCGAAGGTCTTGGACAACTCGATGGCCTCGTTGATGCAGGCGCGTAGCGGGATGTCCGTCCTGGTCATCTCGTAGACCGAGAGACGCAGGATGGACAACTCCACTTTGGCGATCCGCTCCAGCTTCCAGTGCTGGGAGTGGTTGGTGATTATCTTGTCTATTTCGTTGCGGTCGGCGACGACGCCGAGGACCAGTTGCTGGGCAAAGTCTATGGCCGCCGCGGATTCTTCGTCTAGAACCGCGGGATTTTCCAGGATGGCCTGCTCCAGCTGCTTCGTGTCCGGGGCCTCCACGAACGACTGCCCGTAGAGGACCTGGAAGGCCAGGGTGCGGCCAACCCTGCGTATGCCGGGCCTGTTGCCCTTTTTCTTTTTGTTCATGAACTACAGTTGCTCCAGAACGCGGATGGTTTCCAGCAGGGCGGAAGCGGCTTCAACACCCTTGTTGCCCGCCTTGGAACCGGCGCGTTCAATGGCCTGTTCCAGGGTGTCGCAGGTCAGCACGCCGAAACCCATGGGCACACCCGACTCCAGGCTGGCCTGGGCGACGCCCTTGGCGCACTCGTTGGATACGAAGTCGAAGTGCGGGGTTGCGCCGCGGATGACCGCGCCGAGTACCACGATGCCGTCGTACTTGCCGGATTCGGCCATCTTCTTGGCCACCAGGGGCAGTTCGAAAGCGCCGGGAGCCTTGACCAGAGTGATGTTCTCGCGCTCGAGGCCGTGGCGGGTCAGGTAGTCAACCGAGCCACCGATGAGTTTGTCGACGATGAAGTCGTTGAAACGTCCGGCGACAAGGCCCACTTTCAGGCCTTTGGCTTCGAGTTGTCCTTCAATGGTCTTCACGTGCAGCATGGAAATATCCTCCGCGTCAGTTTTGTGTGACGTTACTCGTTTTCATCTTCAAAGTGGAGCATGTGCCCCATCTTTTTCTTTTTGGTCTTCAGGTATTCGAGGTTGACTTCGCAGGCGCCTGTTTCAATGGGCACACGCTCGAAGACCTCCAGGCCGTAGCCTTCCAGCCCCACCATCTTCTTGGGGTTGTTGGTCATCAGGCGCATCTTGGACACGCCCAGAGCCACCAGGATCTGCGCTCCCACGCCGTAGTCGCGCATGTCCGGCGGAAAGCCGAGCTTCACGTTGGCTTCCACGGTGTCGTAGCCCTGGTCCTGCAGGTGGTAGGCCTTGATTTTGTTGCCCAGACCTATGCCACGCCCTTCCTGGCGCATATAGACCAGCACGCCCTTGCCCTCGTTGCGGATCATGCACATGGCGTCGGCAAGCTGGTTGCCGCAGTCGCAGCGCAGTGAGCCGAACACGTCGCCGGTAAGGCACTCGGAATGCACGCGCACCAGCACTGGCTCGTCGGGGTGGATGTCGCCCATGTGCAGGGCAATGTGGGTTTTCCCGTCGGAAGAAGAATGGAAGGCTGTGCTCTTGAAATGTCCCCAACGCGTGGGCAGCTCGGCGTCGGCGACCTTGGTTACGGAAACGTCCCCGAACTGCATGCGGTAGGCGATGAGGTCGGCGACCGAGCAGATCTTGAGGTCGTGCTGTTCTGCGAATTTTTCCAGGTCCGGCATACGGGCCATTTCACCGTCGTCGCGCATGATTTCGCAGATGACGCCGGCCGGTTTTTCTCCGGCGAGGCGGGAGATGTCCACAGAACCTTCGGTCTGGCCCGCACGAACGAGAACGCCGCCGTCCTTGGCGCGCAGCGGAAAGATGTGGCCGGGGGTGACGATGTCGTGGGGAGTCACGTCGTCGGCCACGGCTTTTTGTATGGTGGTGGCGCGGTCGAATGCGGAAATTCCTGTGGTCACGCCTTCACGGGCCTCGATGGAAACCGTGAAGTTGGTGCCGAACTGGGATTCGTTGCTTTGGGCCATCATGGGCAGCTTGAGGCGGTCGACCAGCTCGCCGTCCATGGCCAGGCAGATGAGTCCACGGCCGTGGGTGGCCATGAAGTTGATGATGGCGGGCGTCACATGTTCTGCGGCGCAGACCAGATCGCCTTCGTTTTCACGGTCTTCGTCATCGACCATGATGACCATTTTACCTTGGCGGATATCCTCAATGGCTTCTTCTATGGTGCACAGCGGCATTTTTTCACCTCTTGAAAGAGCTATATATCCAGCGGAAGGGTGTTTCCGTTGGTCCATAATTATGGAACCCCCCTATTTACCTGAAAAGTCTTCAATGGTGAAATGGAATTTTCTTGCAGTAAATGTTTATAAAATACAAATATTTATATTAATATTTGATGTTCCTGTGAAGGCCGGGTGGGGAGGCCGTAATGCCGGAGGCAAAGCAAGGAATGCGGGCCATTTATGGAGCGAGGCAGGAAGGTGAGTTTTGCGCCTGATCACTCCATGGACCTGACATCTTCGTGGCGGGGGCAGGAGACCAGGTGATCGTTAACCATACCTGTGGCCTGCATGTACGCGTAGACAATGGTGGGCCCCATAAAGGTGAAGCCTCGTTTTTTCAGGTCCTTGGACAGGGTCTCGGAAAGAGGCGTCGTGGCGGGAATCTCATCAAGGCTTTTCCAGGCGTTCCGGATGGGAGAACCGTCAACGAATCCCCATACATAATTGCAGAACGTGCCGAATTCTTTCCGAATATTCAGAAAGGCCTGCGCGTTGTTTATGGCGGACTCGATTTTCTTGCGGTTGCGGATGATGCCTGTGTCCTGCATCAGATTCTCCACCATGGTCTGATCGAAGCGGGCCACGATCTCCGGATCGAAGTCGGCAAAGGCGGTCCGGTAGTTTTCTCTGCGTTTGAGGATGGTCAGCCAACTCAACCCTGCCTGGGCCGATTCGAGCAGCAGGAATTCAAACTGCTTGCGGTCGTCGCGCAAAGGGACGCCCCACTCATGGTCGTGGTATTCGATTTCGAGCGGGTGCTTGGCCCAGGGGCAGCGTGTCGGTTCCATGATTCTCTCCTCGGTATGCATGGCAAAAAGGAGGGCGCAGGATACGCCAAAGCGGATTTTGTGTCGAGGCGGGGATGTGGGGATCGGCGGCGGTCAGGAGTTGAAGGCCACCACGTTGTTTCTGACTCCCTGTGCAGGCACGCCTTTTTCGGCGGCCATGCGGTCCAGCAGGTTCATCTGGCGGCGGGACAGGGCTGCGCGGTCCAGGCTGCGGCCTGCATCGTAGATGCCCACAAGGTCGTCCATGGCCACCACGCTGCGGGCGCGACGGTGCCAGTCGAGGATGTTCAGATAGTCGGCCTCGTATTTGCCCTGGTAGCCCCAGCCGCTGCAGCGGTCCACAACCAGTTCGCGGGAAAGGCAGAGGCAGAGCGGGTCGATGTTGCAGGGGCGCACCACGGAGCCGTCGCCGTCTTCAGGAATGTAGGGTTTGTCGAAGGCCAGCTGAGTGTCGATGCGGCCGATGATCATTTCGGCTTCGAAATGTTTCAAGTACAGGCGCAACGCATTGGGCTTGAGCACGTTATCGTCGTCCAGGAAGATGAGCTTGCGGCCTTTGGCTATCTTCACCAGCATGTTGCGGATGCCGTTGCCCCAGTCGTTGTCGGGGGGGAAGTTGATGCAGCGCATGGACAGGGGGCTGTTGGGAGGAGTTCCCTTTACACCGTCAAAACCGATGAGGATCTCGACCTGCTCCGGGCCGAGACCTGCGAATCGTGCAGCCTTTTCCACGCTGTCCACCGCATACTGCAGGGCGCGCGGTCTGCATCCCACGCTTGGTGTGATTATGCTGAAAAGAACATTGCCGTCCGTGGCCATGCCTTTATCTCCCTGTTCCCCTTGGGAATCCGCTTCCGTGCGGGCTCCCGGACGGCGGATAAATTCCGCCTGTTCTCTTGTTTGATCGGCAGACTTTGTTCGATTCTTTAGAAAGGCGGGTGAAATTATAACGCGACAAGATGATGAATTTGGAGAGGGAGGGATGTTTCCGGCAGAATTCAGGAAGAATTGAGGGGGTCTTTTAACAAAAGGCCCCCATGTTTTTTCCTGCAGCTTTAAGCGGCTGCACTGTATTGCGCTCTGCCGAATCCGAGAATGGGGAAGAAAATGATGGGCAGAATGAATAAGCCCACCGCATAAATGAAGCCTTCCCCGAATTTTCTGGCCACCGCCATATACAGGAGGAAGAGCATGACCAGGTTGATGAGGGGTACGAAATAGAGAATCATCCACCACCAGGGCTTGCCGCCTATGCGGTTGAGCACCCAGAGATTGTAGATGGGGATGATGGCCGCCCAGCCGGGGGCGCCTGCCTTTTCGAACATTTTCCACCAGCCCGCGCAGACAATGATGAGTACGGCCAGCCAGAAGAGAAATTCCATATCCCGCCTCCTTTGAAATTGAAAGAGAAAGTGTTTTGTCCGGGTATGATTATGTGGGTGGAAAAAGGGGTCAATGATAAAGGCCCCCTGCACCGGGTGCAGGGGGCCTTTGAATTCATCGGAGATGTGCCTAGAATCCGTGCTTGGCCAGGAATTCCATGGTCAGGCCGGATTTTTTTTCTTCAACGTCCCCGGCTTCGGTCCATGGAGCCACCATGCGCTCCACGTACTTGCCGATGACGTCGGTCTCCATGTTTATCTTGCGGCCGGGAACCCAGCCGGAAATGGTGGTGGCCTTTTGGGTTTCGGGGATGATGTTCACCTCCAGCCAGTCCTTGCCGCAGGCGTTTACGGTCAGGCTGATGCCGTCCAGAGCCACGGAGCCTTTGGTGATGACGTATCGACCCTGGCTCGTCGGGTAGGATATTCGGTAGATCTTGGATTCGCCCGATGGCCGTACTTCCATCACCTGGGCCACGCAGTCCACGTGCCCGCTGACGATGTGCCCGCCGAGGCGGTCGCCCACGGCCATGGCCCGTTCCAGGTTGCAGGTGCCGCCGGACTTGAACTCGCCAAGGTTGGTGACGCGCATGGACTCGGCGCTGGCATAGGCCGTGAACCAACGGTCTCCGAAGGTTTCCACCGTAAGGCAGACACCGTTCACGGCGATGGATTCGCCCAGCACGATGTCGTCCAAGTCGAAAAGCGCCCGGATGCCGAAGCGCGTCTCGTTCCCCATGTTGTCGGCAGATTCGATCCTGCCCATTCCCAGTACCAATCCTGTGAACATACAAACCTCATTATCGTCGTGTGCCCCTCAAGTATCAGGAGCCGGGCCGACTGTAAACGTCATGCGTCGGGATCCTTGAACAGGTAACGGGCCAGCATGTCGATAAGTTCTCCGAAAGTGCGGTCGCGCTCGATGGTTTGCTCGAAGAAGCATTCGCTGTGCACCACCTCCTCTATGGCGGCCATGGCCACCCTGGAGGAGGCCTCCAGATCCGTGACCCGCAGCCTGTGCTGCAAGGATTCAAGGATTTGTTCGGTTTGTCGGAGGGCGTAGCGTTCGGTTTGCATGGACAGGGCTCGCGCGCCTTCATCCGTGAGCCGCAGGGCCAGGGCCTGCCGGTGCATTTCCGCGGAGTAGATATGGCTGGCATGAGACGCCTCCACAATCCAGCGGCAGATTTCGCGTCCGGTCATGGATTCGGTGTCCAATTGGCGGAAGTGATCAAAGATGGATTCTTCCAGATCGTGTTTGTGCCAGGTGATCAGGTTGAGAAGCAGATCGTCCTTGTCCTTGAAGTAGCTGTAGAAGGTGCCTACGGCCACCCTGGCCTTTCGGGCTATGCCCTTGATGGTGATTCCGGAAAAACCTTTCTGTTCGATGAGTTCCGAAGCGGCCTTGAGGATGCGGCGTTTTTTTTCGATGCTGCGCTTTTGCTGCGGCGTGCGCACGGTGTTGGTCATGTCTTCTCCAGGAAAGGGGTGTACCGTTTCGGAACTCCGGGATCAAGCTACGGCCTTTCGAACAGGGCGGATTTGCAGAACCGGATTTTTGGCTGGCCGAGGAACCGGAACCCCGCCTGTTCGGCCAGGTTGATTTCTTCCTCAAAGCGTTTTTTGCTGATGTGAAAGGGCGGCTCGGTGAAGAGCATGTAGCTGTTCCTGTTCAAGGCGCTGTGAAGTTCCTTGAAGAAGTTCCCTGCGTCCGGGGTTTCGTGCACCATCCAGAACGCCAGGGCAAAGTCGGCCTTGGGTAGGGGACCCAAGGTGTCCGCCTCGCACTTGTATGTCTCGATGATCGAGTCGAGCCCGGATTTTTCCGCGCGTTGCTCCAGTTTCGCCAATGCTCCATCCTGCAGGTCAACGGAGATGACTTTGCCTCCCGGTCCCACCAGTCCGGCCATTCCCAGGGAGAAGTAGCCGATGCCGCACCCCGCGTCTATGACGGTCATGCCCGGTTTCACCCAGCCGCCCAGCACCTTCTGAGGAGGGTGCACGAGTCGCCTGAGCCAGTTGTCGAAGGACTTCTGGTACTTGTAGTCGCAAACGTGGGTTGTTCCCCTGAAAAACGATCCTTTCATGATTGCCTCCGGTGTTTTTGATAGAATATGAATATGAATTCATGTTCATATTGTCAATGCAAAAGAGGATCCATACAGGGGTTTTGCGTTTAACTGCCTTGAATAGAAGGGGATAAAAATGAATCAGTGCATGTATTTTTCAAAGATTTCGTCGTAGACAGGGGAGTTGCGGACCTGGGCGAGGGCAGAGTTGAGGCGTTTCACCAGTTCGTCGGGCACGCCGGTACTGACTGCGATGTAGATGGGGACCTCCCTGAGAGTCAGTACCGGCGCCAGAGTGTCCTCGTTCAGAAGCTGCTTCTTGAGGAGCATGCGCATACACGCCTCCTCGTGCGCCAGGAAGTCGATGCGTTTGTCCAATATTTTGCGTAGGTTGATGTCTACGGTACAAACCGGCTGAATGCGCGCGCCGGTTTTCATGGTTGCCAGGATCTGGTCGCTTACGTCGTTGCGCACGGTGCCGACGGTGGCCCCTTTGAGGTCCTTGGCGGTGAATGGGCCGTTGTCGGCGTCCTTGCGTTTGAAAAGGACGAAGCGATTGACCGTGATGGGGCCGACCCATTTGAAGAGATGTTCCCGTTCCCCGGTGCGGGCCATGCCGAAGAGGACGGTATTCGGTGCGTTTTGCGCCGTGTGGTAGGCCCGCGCCCATGGATAGAGATGGAATTCCTGTTCTCTTGCTCCCATGACCTTCCACATTTCGCGGATGATGTCCGGTGAGATTCCAACCACCTTGCCGTCCTGAACATAGTTGTACGGATAGTAATTCTCTGTCAGGTAGATCAGCTCCTCCGGCTCCATGGCACCCGCCGGAATCGTGGCCCTCCCGCCGCACACGGCCACTAGAATTAACGACAGCAAGAAAACAACCCTCATGGTTTGTATATACCATAAGGGTTGAAGAGTGTGAATATAATAAAATTCGTGCGATTATTCGTTCTTTACGGGTCTGAGGGACAGCATCAGGTCGTTTCCTGTCAGTTCCACATCGACAGTTCTCCAGTCCAGAGCGTCAGCCATGTTCACTCCGGAGCGCCCCGAGTAGGCCGCCGGTGCAGCGGCATCGCCCAGCATGCGGGGGGCCACGAAGTGGATCAGCTCGTCGACAAGTCCCTGTGCGGCCAGGGCCATGGCCAAGCGGCCGCCGCCTTCGCACAGGGTGTAGTAGCAGCCAAATGCCTTGCGCAGCAGCTCGAATCCGGGTGTGAAATCAAACCCTTGCCCTTGCTTTGGAAGTCCTGCGACATACACGCCGATATCTTTCAGCGCTTCGGCCGCGTCGCTTCCGGACGTGACTTGGTCGGTCCAGAACATGGTCTGTTCCGGCCTGGTCTGCAGCAGGGTGAAAGCCGCATCCGACTCGGGCAGTCGGGAGGTGACGACGATGGCCAGGGGTTGCTTGAAATCCGCAGGCAAGTCGTCTTTGCGACAGGTCAGGCCGGGGTTGTCCGCGTAGAACGTGCCGCCGCCCACGATGACCGCGTCGGCCAATTCCCTGAGTTCATGCACTCGGGCAAAGGATTCGGGGCTGGAGACAGGCTCGGGCTTGTATTCGGCCGAGGCTATCTTGCCGTCCAGTGTGGCGGCCATCTTGAGGATGTTGTAGGTGCGGTCGGTTTGTTGCCATACCAGGAAATCGGCGATGAGATCGCGGCATTCCCGTTCCATGGCGCCGGTTTCCACTTCGACACCTGCTTCGCGCAGCCGATCTGCGCCCCCGGCGGCCTTGGGATTCTGGTCCCTGGCCCCGATGACCACCTTGCCGATACCCGCCTCAATGATGCCTTCGGAGCAGGGCGGGGTCTTGCCGTGGTGATTGCACGGTTCCAGGGTCACGTACATGGTGCACAGGGCAGGATTGATGCTTTCGAAGAGTCTTTTCTCCTGCGCCTGCGCCAGGCATTCGCGTTCGGCGTGCAACTTGCCGAAGGCCGTGTGCCAGCCCTCGGACACGATGTAGCCATCGTGCACGAGCACTGCTCCCACACACGGGTTGGGGGCTGTGGGGCCTCGTCCACGGCGAGCCAGTTCGATGGCCCGGGACATGAATTTATTTGGGCTGGAAGTCGCCTTCGAGCAGCGCATGTTTCACCCCTGCCTCGGCCAACATGGCTTCGGCCAGTTCGTCGGGATAGTGTTCCGCGTAGTAGATGTTTGCCGCGCCTACATTGATGAGCATCTTGGTGCAGATCAGGCAGGGCTGGGTGGTGCAGTAGATGTCGCACCCTTGCAGGGACAGGCCGTGGGTGGCCGCCTGGATGATGACGTTCTGCTCGGCGTGCAGCCCTCGGCACAGTTCGTGGCGCTGGCCGGAGGGCACTCCCAGCTTTTCGCGGATGCAGCCCACTTCCTCACAGTGGGGAACCCTGGAAGGAACGCCGTTATAGCCGGTGGCCACCACGCGTTTGTCCAACACGGCGATTGCGCCCACGGCGCGGCGAAGGCAGGTGGAGCGTTGGGCTACCAGGTGTGCGATGCTCATGAAATATTCAGGCCAGGGCATTCTGTTGGGCATGTATTTCTCTCCAGATTTTGTTTTCGTCCGGTGGGATTTTCAAGTGTCAGGGGAAATCCCTAGCACGGTTGTCATCGAATGAAAATACTTGGTTTTTGGGGAGCCTGTTCGGGAGGCCTTTGACGATCGGGGCGTTGCCCTTGCCCCCAGCCAAAGGTCTACTCCTTTGGACTCATGGCCTGCCGGCGCGCGTCATTGTATTCCGCTTCGCTCAAGGAGAAATCCGTGCTGGCGGTGACAAAACGCCCGACTGCTTTGTACGCAGTCGGGCGTTTTTGGCTGAAACGTTTTGGTGGGGAGCGCGGGGAACCCTTTTCTACAAGGCCCTCCTCGCAACCCCGCACATAAAACTATAATATTACCAAGCGTAAAGGGGGAACTGGGATGCGAACTCTTCCACTTCCTGGGAGATTTCTTCCAGCGCCTTTTCGTTCTGGTAGTTTTCGAGGGCCGCGACAATGGCTTCGGCCACCACGATCATGTCTTCCTCGATCATGCCCCGGGTGGTCAGAGCCGGGGTGCCCAGGCGGATGCCCGAGGTCACGAACGGCGAACGGGTCTCGAAGGGGACGGTGTTCTTGTTTACGGTGATGCCTGCCAGGTCCAGGGCGTGTTCGGCGTCTTTGCCGGTGATGTCCTTGTTGGTCAGGTCTACGAGCATGAGGTGGTTGTCGGTACCTCCGGAGACGAGGTTGAAGCCGGCCTCCTGCAGGGAGTTCGCCAGCACCTTCGCATTCTTGATCACCTGCTGCTGGTATTCCTTGAAGCCTTCATTCAGGGCTTCGCCGAAAGCCACGGCCTTGGCGGCGATGACGTGCATGAGCGGTCCGCCCTGGATGCCGGGGAAAATCTGGGAGTTGAGCACCTTTTCCTGGTCCTGGTTGGACAGGATCATGCCGCCCCGGGGGCCGCGCAGGGTCTTGTGGGTCGTGGTGGTGGTGAAGTGCGCGTGCTCGATGCAGCTCGGGTGTTCGCCGGCGGCGATGAGCCCGGCGATGTGGGCCATGTCCACCATGAGCTTGGCGCCCACTTCGTCGGCGATTTCGCGGAAACGCTTGAAGTCGATGACGCGCGGGTAGGCGCTGGCGCCGGCCACGATCATCTTGGGCCGGTTTTCCTTGGCCAGTTCCAGGACCTGGTCGTAGTCGATGGTCTGGGTTTCCTTGTTCACGCCGTAGGATACCACGTTGAAGAGCTTGCCGGAGAAGTTGACCGGGCTGCCGTGGGTCAGGTGCCCGCCGTGGGACAAGTCCATGCCCAGAATGGTGTCGCCGGGCTGGCAGCAGGCGAAATACACGGCCATGTTGGCCTGGGATCCGGAGTGGGGCTGCACGTTAACGTACTCGGCGTCGAAGAGTTCCTTGGCGCGGTCACGGGCCAGGTCTTCGGCGATGTCGACGAATTCGCAACCGCCGTAGTAGCGCTTGCCCGGGTAGCCTTCGGCGTACTTGTGCGTCATGATGCTGCCCTGCGCCTGGCGCACGGCTGTGGAGACGAAGTTTTCGCTGGCGATGAGTTCCAGCTTGCTCACCTGACGATCGATCTCCGCGGCGATGGCGGCGGCGACGTGCGGGTCTTGAATAAGCAGCTCTTCCATTGTGGTTCCCCTTATTTGAAAGTCTTGAAAAACTGTTTTCAGCCTGGAGTGGCCCCAATACTTAGTCTTTTGTGTGTGCCTCGTCCACCGGAATGTGGCGCTCATAGCATATCTGCGCAAAGTGGCAAACTGGATGCTGAAAATTGCGAAATGCGAAGGATAGGGAAGAGTATTATGTGACTGAACGATTGGTTAGCGGACGAAATAAAAAAGGGGAGGCGAAACCGCCTCCCCTTCATGGTCTGTATGGCAACTAGTCTTCGTAACGTTTGAACAGCACGCAGCCGTTGGTTCCGCCGAAGCCGAAGGAGTTGCTGAGCGCGTAGTTGACCTGCTGTTTGCGCGGTCCGTCCGTGCAGTAGTCCAGGTCGCAGTCCGGATCCGGGGTCTCCATGTTGATGGTTCCCGGAATGACGCCCTCGGAGAGGGTCTTAGCCATGAACACGGCCTCTACGCCGCCCGCAGCGCCGAGCAGATGCCCGATTTGGGACTTGTTGGCGCAGATGGAAATGTCCTTGGCGCGGTCTCCGAAGATGCTTTTGATGGCCTTTGTTTCGCACAGGTCGTTCAGTTTGGTGGACGTGCCGTGCGCGTTTATGTGGTCGATCTGGGATGGGTCGATGCCTGCTTCACGGATGGCGGCGCGCATGGCCAGTTCCATGCCTGCGCCGTCTTCATGCGGCGCGGTCATGTGGTGCGCGTCGCCGGAAGCGCCCACGCCGACAACCTCGCAGAGGATGTCGGCGCCGCGGGCCTTGGCGTGCTCCAGAGATTCCAACAGCAGCAGGCCGCAACCTTCGCCCATGACGAAACCGTCACGGTCCGCGTCAAAGGGACGGGACGCCTTTTCCGGATCGTCGTTGCGGGTGGAGAGCGCCTTCATGGCGTTGAAGCCGCCCACTGCCAGCGGGGTGATGGTTGATTCGGAGCCACCGCAGATCATGGTGTCCACACGGCCGAGCTTGATGTCGGAGAAGGCCGCGTAGATGGCGTGGGTTCCCGATGCGCAGGCCGTGGTGGTGCACAGGTTCGGCCCCATGGCTCCGGCCTCGATGGAGACCTGACCCGCGGCCATGTTGGCGATGAGAATGGGGATGAAGAACGGAGAGATCCGTCCCGGGCCCTTTTTCAACATCTTGGAGTGGGTTTCCTCAATGGTGTCGAGGCCGCCCAGTCCCACGCCGACGACGCAACCCGCAGTGCCCTTTTCTTCTTCGGGGATGGTCCAACCTGCGGAGTCGAAGAGCATTTTGGTGCAGGCCACGGCGTACCGGGTGAAGATTTCCATACGGCGAGCCTGCTTTTTGTCAATGAAAGCGCAAGGATCGAAATCCTTGACTTCGCCTGCGATCTTGGTGTTGAAAGCCTCGGTGTCGAACCTGGAAATGGGAACGACGCCTGATTTGCCGGCAAGCAGGTTCTGCCAGCTGGTTTCCACGTCGTTGCCAAGAGGGGTGATGGCGGCAACGCTGGTAACGACAACCCTGTTCATGAGTCCTGTCTCGCTTGGTTGGGGTTACGCAATAGTAAATGAGCGTCTTATGCCCCGTGCGGGGTGATAAGACGCTCTTTTTACTTCGGAATCAATGCCGTTTAAAACTACTTGTTCTTTGCGATGTAGTTGATGGCGTCGCTGACCTTGAGGATCTTCTGTGCTTCTTCGTCGTCGATTTCGATGTCGAATTCTTCTTCCATGGCCATGATCAGTTCGGTCAGGTCCAGGGAGTCTGCGCCGAGGTCTTCGACAAAGGCTGCGTTTTCAACAACTTCATCAGCGCTTACGCCGAGCTGGTCAATGATGATGTCTTTTACTTTGGATGCTACGTCGGACATTTTCCCCTCCAATGAAAGGTGGTTTTTTTGTTGTTTTTTTCTCTACATGTACATGCCGCCGTTCACCGCCAGCACCTGGCCGGTGACATACCTACCGCCGGGACCGGCAAGATAGGAAACCGCTGCGGCAATATCCTCAGGTTCGCCCAATCGGTTCAGGGGAATCTGGGTGAGCATGCTTTCGACTATTTTTTCAGGAAGCTCGTGGGTCATGTCCGTCTGGATGAAGCCGGGAGCCACAGCGTTGACGGTGACACCGCGCGAAGCGAGTTCGCGTGCGCTGGATTTGGTCATGCCGATGAGGCCTGCCTTGGCGGCACAGTAGTTGGCCTGGCCGGCATTTCCCATCTGCCCCACGATGGAGGTCATGTTGATGATGCGCCCGGCGCGTTGCCTGGACATGATCTTGGACGCTTCGCGCTGGAACGCGAAACAGGCGGTCAGGTTGATCTGGATGACCTTGTCCCATTCCTCGTCCTTCATGCGCATGAGCAGGCCGTCGCGGGTGATGCCCGCATTGTTGACCAGAACTTCCAGTTGGACTTTGCCCTTGACCTCGTCCTTGAAGAAAGAGGTAATGGCATCGCGGTCGGCTGAATCGAGCCTGAAGGCCCTGGCTTTTCCGCCCTTGCCTTCAATGGCGGCCACGACCTTGTCGGCTTCTTCGGGACGGCTCACATAGGTGAACCAGACCTCGAAACCGTCGTCCGCCAACCGCTCTGCGATGGCACGACCGATCCCGCGGGAGCCGCCGGTGACAAACGCAATTTTGGGAAGATCACTCATTCGTTACAATCCTCTTGCTGTAGTTTGAGCAGTTGAGCGAATCCAATATACCAATCCGGCCGTTACTGCAAACTCATGGCAAATGGTTGTTTGAAATTTGTGTTAAAATTTCAAGAGGGCGGAGCCCCAGGTGAACCCACCGCCGAATGCGGTGAGCATGACCAGGTCGCCGTCCTTGATGAAACCGGTTTCCACGGCCTCGGAAAGGGCCAGGGGCACCGATGCCGCCGAGGTGTTCCCGAAACGATCGATATTGGAGTAGACCTTTTCCGGAGCGATGTCGAACTTGCGGCCCACTGCATCTATGATGCGCCAGTTGGCCTGGTGGGGCAGGAGCACGTCGACATTTTTCTTGGTAAGCCCGTTGGCTTCCAGGATCTCCTCGCAGATGGTGGCCATGGAGCGAACCGCGTGCTTGAACACTTCCCGGCCCTGGAGCTGGATGAAGTAGTCGTCCCTGATGGTCTCGCCCGGCTTGTATGTGGAGGCGCTTCCGCCGCCCGAAACCGTAAGCAGAGAGCCCAGGTTGCCGTCTGTGGCCAGCTTCACGTCCAGGAGTTCAGGGCCTTCACCGTCGTTGGTCAAAACGGCCGCGCCGGCGCCGTCGCCAAAGAGCACACAGGTGGTGCGGTCGGTGAAGTTGACTCGATGAGTGACCATTTCGGCGCCGATGCACAGAATTTTCGCATCCGGGTGCAGGGCGAGCATGGCCCGACCCATTTCCAAGGAATATATGAAGCCGGTGCAGGCGGCGGCGATGTCGAAGGCCACCTTGTTCTTGATGCCCAGTTTTTTCTCGATGATGCAGGCGCAGGAGGGGACCAGATGGTCCGGCGTGAAGGTTCCGACAATGATATGGGTGATCTCGTCGGCGTCCATTCCTGCGTCGGCAAGGGCCATTTTGGCGGCCTCGGTTCCGAGATCGCTTGTGAACTGTCCCTCTTCGACAATATGCCGTTCCTTGATGCCGGTCCTGGTGACGATCCATTCGTCAGAGGTCTCGACTATCTTTTCCAGGTCGGCGTTGGTCAGCACTTTTTCTGGTGCGTAGCGGCCTAAACCGCGGATGACGACGTTGTTTTTCATCATGCGTGGTGGGGTTGTACGGCCGTCCCGGCTCAGGCGGCGGATGATTTTTCCGCGTCCGTCGTTCCGGCTGAGAGGCCTCGGTGTGTCTCAAGCTCGGTGGCGAGGTGCGCGTGCGCCTGATTGGCCACATAACGCGCCGCCACGAGTATGGCATTGGTCATGGCCTTCGGGCTGCTCTTGCCGTGGCAGACCACGGCAATGCCCTTGAGGCCCAGCAGGGGAGCGCCTCCGTATTCCGCATAGTCCACAACTTTCTTGAAGCGGCGGAAGGCTCGATAGGAGAGCAGGGCGCCCAGTTTGGAGAGCCAGCTGCGTTTAAGCTCACGTTTCATTATCTTGTTCATGGAAGACGCAAGCCCTTCGGAAAGCTTGAGGGCTATGTTGCCGACAAAGCCGTCGCAGACCACCACATCCACGTCGCCCGTGAAAATGTCGCGGCCTTCAGCGTTGCCGATGAAGTTGAGTTGCGAATTCCGGAAAAGCTCGAAGGCCTCCTTGACAGTGGCGTTGCCCTTGCCTTCTTCCTCTCCGATGGACAGGATGCCCACGGACGGATTCTCATAGCCGAGGACATAACGGGCAAGCACGTCCGCCATGAGTCCGAACTGGAGCAGATGCTCCGGCTTGGAGTCGACATTCGCGCCCACGTCGATGAGTACACAGGGTTTTTTTTCGGTGGGCAGAACGCTGGCCAGCGCAGGGCGCTGCACGCCCTTGACGCGGCCGATGGTGAACATTCCGCAGGCCACGGTGGCCCCGGAATTGCCTGCGCTGACAACGCCGTCGGCGTGTCCGTCCTTCACGTAGCGGCAGGCCACCTGAATGGAGGAATCCTTTTTACGGCGCAGAGCGTCGGCAGGCTTGTCCTCCATCTCCACCACCTGACTGGCCGGGACAATAGTGATGTCCAGACCTTTGGTGTCGAGTTGGGAGAGCTCCGCCTCGATTTTGGTTTCGTCGCCGACGAGGGCAATGGAAATCCCCTGCCTGGCCGCTTGGACAGCGGCAGGCACGATGATGTGGGGGCCGAAATCGCCCCCCATTGCGTCGACAGCGATACGTGGCTGCGTGCTAGGCATCTTTGTTCAGAGCCTGACGGCCCTTGTAGCTGCCGCAGGAATCGCACGCGCGATGGGGCAGCACGGGTTCGCCGCATTCGCAGTACACCACGTTGGGTGCTGCAATATGATCGTGGGCGCGGCGATTACCTTTACGGGAACGGGAAGTCTTTTTCTTGGGGACTGCCATGTTACATCTCCTCTGGGATAAAATCCCAAATAATTTCTATAATTTTAGCCGGGCCTTTCAGCCACGGGGGCGTTACTTTATCTTCAAATCCCGGAAGACTGCAAGTCTGGGATCGCCCTCATCCTGGGGGCAGGCGCATTCCTCGGTGTTGAGGTCGCGTCCGCACCCGGGGCAGATGCCTTTGCAGCCGTCGCTGCACAACGGTTTGATCGGTAGGGCCAGGGCCAGCTCTTCCCAGAGCAGGGCGGCCATGTCCAACTCGACGACCCCGTTGTCGTTTTTGCGGAGCCGGGTTTCCTCGGCTTCCTCTTCCTCACCTTCCGCGGGCAACTCCTCATAAAGATCGAAGCTCGTATCGATTTCGATTTCATACGGAGTCGCGCAGCGGTCGCAGGGGACTTTTACGGACCCTTTCAGGGTGCCGCGCACCAGGGCGGCTTCATCTCCCTGCGGCAAAATGGTGACGTTTGCCTCAAGGTTCTTTTCACCAGGAGCGGCGTTCATGCCGAACTCCTTCCAGCGGTCCTGCCAGATGGACTGGTCCGCAAAAGAAAATTCCCGGCCATCCGCCGGGATATCGCTCAGTGCAACCCAGAGTTCGGACATTGTGATTTCTCCCTTGCTCATGTGCCCATCGTGGGCAACCGGTGATTCCTATATGGGAACTTTTTCTCTTGTCAAGAAAAAAACCCTTGCCTTTTGGAATCCGAGGGGCTAAAGAATCTCCTCCGCACGTTTGGAGGGACTTTCCCGGAACATGCGAAACAAAAAAAGAAAGCAAAACATTCTGGTTTAATACGCGAGGAGGTCGCCATGTCCCAAGTTTGCGATATATGCGGTAAAGGTCCGGCCACGGGTAATAACGTGTCCCACTCTCATATCAAGACCCGCCGTCGCTTCATGCCCAACCTGCAGAAGGTGCGCCATCAGCTGCCTTCCGGTCAGGTTACCACCATCAAGGCCTGCACCCGCTGCATCCGCAACGGCGCCGTGGTCAAGCCTGTAGCCAAGGCCAAGGCCGAATAGCTACGGACAATTTTCCGGACGCCTCGGGCGTCTGAAAAGCCGTCGGGTTTCCGGCGGCTTTTTTTGTGTACCATGCCTGCACTTGTCTGCACAATGAAATGTGCAATCTGCGCAAAAAGTGGGCGAATTGCTGCACGAAAATTCTCTTCGGGTGAAATGGAATTCACGTAACCTGTTGATTCTTCAAGGATGTGCAGCGGTGGCATGGCTGATGCTTTCCAAGGATTGGTCTGCACGGAGATTTTCGTGAAGTCTCCATGAAAAACGCAAGACAGCATCAGTAGACACCTCTCCTTCCTCTCAAGGCCCTCAATCGAGGGCCTTTTTGTGGGTGACGGTAACGGTAAATTGTCGTGTCGCTGCAAAAAAACGAGCCTTCGTGTACTTCATTGTATACGTCTGGCCCGAATGTTTCTGGCCCCTTGCACTTGAGCCTTTCTTGAGAGTCGCAAGGAGAAAAGCGTGTAAAAAAGCCCCGGTAATTACCGGGGCTTTCAAGTCAGGATTCCAAAGGGCATAGCCCTTTGGCGGAGCAGCACCCCGCATGTTTTACAATTCAATCGCTCTCTTGATGCGGGCCACGGTCTGCGCCTTGCCGAGCACGGGCAGCATGTCGTAGAGGCCCGGGCTGGGAGCGCCGCCGGAGACCGCGGTGCGGACCGGCTGGCCGACGTCCTTGAACTTGAGGCCCTTCTCGGTCACGTAACCCTTGAGGATCGCTTCCACGCTGTCGTGGGTCAGTTTTTCTTCGGCCTCGAAACGCACCAGCAGCTCTTCAAGCATGGCCTTGGCTTCCGAAGTCAGGAACTTCTTCACGGCCTTTTCCTCGTAGTGCAGGTGGCTGACGTCCACCAGGAAGACGCGGGACTGTTCAAGCATGTCCACAATGGACTTGGCGCGCGGTTGGAGCAGGGGGACCACCTTGACCACGTACTCGCGGTCCACCTTGGCGGCTTCCTCCTCGCCCACCTCGCGGGCCAGGAAGTCCATGACCAGGTCGGCGATACGCTCGGGATCGGCCTGCTGCATGTACTGGCTGTTGACCCACTCAAACTTGGTCAGGTCGAAAACGGACGGGGAGTTGCCCAGGCCTTCGGGGTTGAAGTATTTGATGAGTTCCTCGCGGGTGAACAGTTCCTGGTCGCCGTGGGACCAGCCCAGACGCGCCAGGTAGTTGATCACCGCCTCGGGCAGGTAGCCCATCTTCTCGTATTCCATGACCGAGAGAGCTCCGTGGCGCTTGGAAAGTTTTTTCTTGTCCGGCCCCAGGATCATGGGCACGTGGCCGAATTCGGGCACGTCCCAGTTCATGGCGTTGTAGATGAGGATCTGGCGCGGGGTATTGTTCACGTGGTCGTCGCCGCGCAGGACCCTGGTCACGCCCATGTCGTGGTCGTCCACCACTACGGCCAGGTTATAGGTGGGGGTGCCGTCCGAACGGCGCAGGATCATGTCATCCAGCTCGCTGTTCTCCACGGAAATGGGGCCCTTGACCATGTCCCTGAATCCGGTGCTGCCGCTCTGGGGGGCCTTGAGGCGCACCACGCGGTCTTCACCCGGTCCCAGGTTTCTTTCGCGGCAGGTGCCGTCGTACTTGGGCTTGCGGCCTTCCTTCATGGCCGACTCGCGCATGGCGTCGACCTTTTCCTTGGAACAGTCGCAGTAGTAGGCGTGGCCGGACTCGATGAGCTGATCGATGACCTGATTGTGACGGTCCGCGTTCTTGCTCTGGAAGACGATCTCGCCATCGTGCTCCAGGCCGAGCCAGGACATGGCGTCTATGATGGCGTCGATGGCTTCCTTGGTGCTGCGCTCGCGGTCGGTGTCTTCGATGCGCAACACGAATTCGCCGCCCTCGCTTCTGGCCAACAGCCAGGCGAACAGCGCGGTGCGTGCGCCGCCGATGTGAAGGAAGCCGGTCGGGCTGGGAGCGAAGCGGGATACGGTCTTGGACATAGAATTCTCCTGCCGGCTGCTGAAAAAGGCCCGATTGCCGCGTTTCGACGAAAAGCTCAGATCCTCACGTACCGAAAGAGCATGTACCGGATCGATCTTTTCTCGCGCCCTGCACTCGAACCTTTTTGATCAGCCTTGAAATATGGATGTATACTGTTGTTCGTTTGCTTTATACGGCTTCAACGCCCTTGATTTCGGGCAGCATCTTGAGCAGCGTGCGTTCAATGCCGTTCTTGAGGGTCATCTGGGACATGGGACAGCCTTTGCAGGCGCCCTGGAGGCGGACCTTGACGATGCCGTCGTCCGTCACTTCCACCAGTTCCACATCGCCGCCGTCCGCCTGCAGCATGGGGCGGACCTTGTCCAGAACAGCTTCAACTTTTTCGCGCATATTCAACTCCATTCTTTGATTACGTGCTGCTGAAATAGGCGCTTATCAGTTGTGTGTCAATTGAAGCCGCCCACTCAAGAAGCCGCTCAAAAAGCGTGAAGGCAATGCCCCAAAATGTTCAAGGGCGCAGCGTACTTTTACGGTACGCGAGGATTTGAGCCTTTTGCAGCAACATGGCATACGTGCGTTTTTCAGCGGTTCGTCACGCTATCAGAATGCTGAACGCTTCATCCAACTCCTCATCCAGATCCTCGATCAGAATCTCAAGCTTGTCGGGAGTCAGCTCCAGGGATTCCCACACGGCGCGGTCGGGCGGCTGGGTGAAGAACTCGCCGCTGGAGCCGATGCCCAGCCCCGTGGCGATGGTTTCGGCGCAATGCACCAGTTTGGGTTCGGCCTCCTTCTGGTTACGCTTGGGCTGGTGGTGTTCCAGCACTGCCGAAACCAGGACATAGGGGAAATTCCATTTGCGCAGGAGCATGCCGCCCAAGGTGGCGTGGTCGAACCCGAGCAGTTCCTTTTCCGCCTCGAAGAGCAGCATCTGGTTGTTGCGGCCGTGGTTGATGACACCGCCTGCCCGTGCGGGCACGGTCTTGAGCAGTACGAGTTGTCCGATGTCGTGCAACAATCCGGCCACGAAGCTGCGTTCCGGGTCGCCCTGGCCCGAGAGTTTGCACAGCTTGCGGGCGATGATGCCTACCCCGATGGAATGTTTCCAGAACCGTTCCATGTTGACGATTTCCTCGGGGACGTCCTTGAAGAGGCTGAGAACGGAGGTGCCCACGGCCAGGGTGGTCAGCTGGTTCACGCCGACCACGGTCACTGCGCGGGTGATGGTGTCGATCTGGATGGGCAGGCTGTAGAAAGCCGAGTTGACCATGCGCAGCAGGAAAGCGGTCAGGCTCGGGTCCTGGCTGATGATCTTGGCAAGGTCGTCGGACGAAGTGTTGGGTGCGTTGATGGCCTGTTGCAGCTCCAGGAAGACCTGGGGCAAAGCCGGGAGCTGGAGTTCCTTGCGCAGGATGTCCAGAGGGTCGAGCGCCTTTGCTGCGCTGTCTCCGCCCTGAATCGGCTCGGTCTCGAAGTCGCCGGGGTTGTTGACCATGTCGAGCATGGCCCGCTCCAACCCGATGTGGGCCAGAGCCTTGAAGGTGTTGTCTCGGTCCTGGATGTACTTGAACCGCTTGGTCACCAGCGCCTTGGCCTGTTCGCGGATCTTCGGCGGAATGGCAGCGACCTGCGCTGCAACGGGGGTTCCTTCTTGCATGTCGGTATTCCTCAAGCTTGTTCTTTGCGTACAGCATACGGAAAAAAACAATCCAAAGGAAGTTGGTTATTGCGAGCGTCGGAAAATAGTCCGATGTGCGGCGCAGCAGGGCCCGAACACGCTTCAAACGTGCACGGGCCCTGAAAGTCGGTATCTCACCCCGTTTTTACTGCCGTCTGGTCAGCCCGAATTTCTTGAGTTTGTATTGCAGGGTGCGCCGGCTGATGCCCAGCGCTTCGGCCGTGCGTTCGCGGTGTCCACCGTTTTCTTCCAGCGCCCGGATAATGGCCATTTTTTCGGCCTCCTCCAGTGAGGCCGGGCTGTAGGCGGCGATGCCGTGCTCCTCCACAGCGGTTTGGTAATCCGGGTCCACTCCGTGGAATTGGGGCGGCAGCAGTTCCGGGCTCAGGGCGTCCGATCGCGACAGGATCAGTGCTCTCTCCAACACGTTCTCCAGTTCGCGCACGTTGCCGGGCCAGTCGTAGTGGGACAGGGCGTCCAGAAAGGCCGGAGTCACGGTGCGGATGGCCTTGTTGTTCTTGTTGCCCAGCTTGCGTAGCAGAAAGCTGACCAGCAGAGGCAAGTCCTCGCGGCGGCTGCGCAGAGGCGGAATCTTTATTTCCAGCACGGCCAGGCGGTAGAAGAGGTCTTCACGGAAGCGACCGGCCTCCACTTCCTTTTTCAGATCCCGGTTTGTGGCGGCGATGATGCGCACGTCCGTGTGTACCGGCTTAACGCTGCCCAGCGGTTCCACGATCTTTTCCTGCAGCGCACGCAGGAGTTTGGCCTGGAGCGCTCCGGGCATTTCTCCGATTTCGTCCAGAAATAGGGTGCCGCCGTTTGCCAGCTGAAAGCGGCCCGGCTTGTCTTTGATGGCTCCTGTGAAGGCTCCTTTTTCGTAACCGAAGAGTTCGGATTCCAGGAGGTCGTCGGGCAGGGCCGCGCAGTTGACCTTGATGAGCGGCCGGTCGGCTCGGTTGCTGGCCCGGTGCAGGCCTTCAGCGACCAATTCCTTGCCTGTGCCGGACTCCCCGAGGATGAGCACCGTGGCTTCGGAGGGGCCGGCCTGATTGATGAGGTCGCGCACATGCTGTACGCCCGGGCTTGCGCCGATGAACTCCACGTGTCCACCGTCCACTTCCTCGCGCAGCCGGGCGTTTTCCAACAGCAGCAGACGGTATTCCCGGGCCTTGCCGACCACTGCCTTGAGTTCTTCGTTGTCCGCCGGCTTGGTCAGGTAGTCGAACGCGCCTTTCTTCATGGCGTCCACCGCCGAGCCCACGCTGCCGAAAGCCGTGAGTAGCACCACGGGCAGTCCCGGTCTGCGGGACTGCAGCTCGCGCAGCAGTTCCAGACCGTCCATGCCCGGCATTTTCATGTCCACCAAAGCCACGTCCGGCGTGGCTGGATGACCGTTGTCCGTTTCCATGGATTCCTGGGCCAGCAGTTCCAGCGCGTTTTCGCCTGAGTCTGCTTCCAGGACACGCCAGTCCGTGTCTTCCAGCACGGCCCGGACCATCATGCGATGGCCGGGTTCGTCGTCAACAATGAGAATAGTTTTGTCCGTCATGTCGCTTACGCCTGTTTTTCGGATTCAGCAGGGTTTGGGAAAAAAAGTCTGATGGTCGTTCCTTGCCCGGGGTCGGAGTCGATGTATACCTGCCCTTTGTGGGCCCGCATGATGTTGTGCACGATAGCCAGCCCCAGGCCTGTGCCTGTGGTTTTGCCGGTGAAGAACGGTTCCAGGGCTTGGGCCTTGGTCGCCTCGTCCATGCCCACGCCGTTGTCGTGTACGGAAACCCAGATGCCGCCCGTGTCGATGCGCGACAGAATTTCCAGGGTTCCTCCGCCGTCCTGGTCTTCGCTCAGGGCGTCCAGACTGTTGGCGATGAGATTCAGGAGCACTTGGCGCAGTGCGTCCGGATCGGCCCAGACCTCCGGGGCTTCGAAATCGAACAGCGGCTCCACCTTGCGGTGCTGCATGTCGAAACGCATGAGCTTGGTGAGGGTGTCTCCCACCTCTTTGAGCTCTACTTCCTGGGGAGCAAGTTCCCGTGGACGTGCCAGGTAGAGCAGATCAGTGACCACGCGGTTGAGGCGGTCGGATTCCTGCACCATGGTGGTGGCGTAGGATTCGAACGGTTCCTGCCCCTTGAGTTTGGTGGCGAAGAACTGGGCGAATCCCCGTAGGGAGCTGAGCGGGTTGCGCACCTCGTGGGCCACACCTGCCGCCAGCGAGCCGATGGCGGCCAGCCGACGCGCTTCGTTCAGGTCTTCTTCCAGGCTGCGGATGCGGGTGCGGTCGCGGATGAGAACGAGACGCAGGCCCAGTTCCGGAGCTGTGTCGTCTCCCTCGGGAAAGGGCACGGAAAGGATTTCCAACTGCCGGCCGTGGTAGTCGTGTTGCTGCCAGCCGAAGTCGGCGGTGCGGATGTCCGCGGCCGGGCTGCCGAACGGGAAGTCCTCCCAAAAACGGCCCACCAGCTCCTGTGGGCTATCCTCGTTCGGAGAGGCGAGCAGTTTCTTTGCCGAGCCGTTTGCCGCCAGGATCTGGCCATCCTTGTCCAGGTTGACCAGGCCGTCCGGCATGTGGTCCAGCAAGCGATTCTGGAACTGCTCCAGGCGAACCAGCCTCTTTCCCTGGTCGCGCCTGCGCAGGTAGGCAAAGGTCAGGGACCAGAGTACTACCGCGGCAAGGAACACGTAGCCGGTTTGGAGCATGGCCGCGCGGCGGTACTGCTTGAACTGGGCCAGGTGGCGGTCCGCGTTGAGTCCGATGACCAGATAAGTCTTGTTGCGCATGTTCCGCATGGAGGTGTTTTGACCCATATTCCGACCGTGCTGCATGCGGCTGTTGTCCGGGGCTTCCTGGTCCTTGTTTCCCGGCTTCTGCCGTGTGCTCTCCGTCTGGTTGGACTGTTCTCCGGATGGTTTTTCCGCCGGGGAAAGCGTCTGTTCTTCCGGGGCCAGCAACGCGGAGATGGCCGGGCGCAGGCGCAGGCCGGAAACCAGGATTTCACGTTTCTCTATCGTGCTCATGAAATGCCAGGTCTGGCCCGAGTTGAGCACGGTTTCGTGCGTGTTGCTGAAATCTATCTTGGGGGTCTTGCCTTCTTTTTCGGAGGTGACCAGCACCCCGCCTTTTTCGTCGTAGATGGCAATGAACAGAAAGTCGTCGGATTGGGCCAATTCCTCGAAAAGGTCGCGGGCCAGGGTGGGAAACATGGGAAGCACCGCGCGGTTTCCGGCCATACTGCGTACGATGCGCATGAGGTTGGATTCCACGCCCCGAACAATGGACCCGCCGGAAAGGAACAGGTTGTTCTCCACCAGGGCGCGCTGGCGGGCGATGCTTTTCCAGGTCAGGAAAAGGCTTCCCACGCCGAGCACGATGAGAGCCAGGACAAGGGCGACCATCGGGCCCTGTTCGTTGTCTTTCCGGGAATGTATCTCCATCGACTAATCCGTTTTTCTGAGCTGCTGGTAAACGTCGCGGGGCGGAATTCCGTTCCGGGCCGCGATTTCCTTCAATGTCATGTCGGCAGTCGCCTTCATGCCACCAGCATCGAGCTTGTGCAATGTTTTGCGCAAGGGGAGGCCGAAATTCTTGCAGACGTCCGCCAGCTTGGTTCTGCCGAGCCCTTCCGGCGGCGTAGCTGGAAGAGCGGCAAAGGGATCGGCCGCAGCCAGGGCGTCGCGCATGGCGACGTAGAGTTGCTGCGGAGTCACTCCGTTGGCATGGGCCAGATCCACCAACCGGGTGTCGGGAGAGAGTGCGTTGGTGTATCCCGCGGCGCGCAGGGCCTGCACGGCCTTATCCGGGGCGAACCCCATGTGGGCGCAGAATGTTGTGAGCTTGCTCAGTTCGGCATGTCCGTAGGGTGGATTGCCGTAAGTGGCGATATGGCCTTCCTTGATGTGTTCGGAGAAGTCGAGCACCTGCTGCATGGGCGGCAGGTGGAAAAGGGTCCCGGCCAGGACGAAGAGGGTCAGCACGACGCTGACGATCATGGGCTTGGTGAAGACCACCAGCTCTCTGGCCTTGTTTTTCATGTAGGCCAGTATGGGATTCCAGTTGAGCCAGATGTGGAAAAGCGAGGCGATGAGGAAGAGCAGTCCCACTGTGATGTGAATGTCCGACCATTGGGTCTTGGACAGGCCCCAGAAGGTCCAGTCCGACCAGTAGGCCACCCTGCCGTGGGGGGTGATGTACAAGACCACGCTGGTGATCAGGGTGATGGCGAAGGACAGGAAACTCGTCAGCGAGGTGATTTTTCTGATCATGACTTCAACTTCACTCCTGTTGGAAAGTGTTTCTTTCCGATACCATCGTGCCTTGAAATTTGGAAATGGCGGCAGGTTGTTTCTACGGAGAAACGGGACGATCGAGCCAATCCCGACCGCCCCGAATCATTCCTGCTTTCCGGGTTAACGAAATCTTTTATTGGTTACCAGCGGTTCATGCCGCGGCCACGTCCCTGTCCATCCGAGTCATAACAGGTACCAGGACCATATCCGCCGCGTCCTAAGGAGCGGTTGTGCATGACGATGCCGGTTTCCTTTTCAAGCTCCGTGCGCAAGGCGTTGCGGTTTTCCCACATCTGGTCGCGCAGAGCGCTCATTTCGCTGATCAGCTTGCTGATCTTGGCTTCATCAGCGTTCCCTGCGTTGATCATGGCCTCCAGCGTGGCATGCTTGGCCCACATCTTGTCCCGCAGTTCCAGCTGCTTGGCGCTGTGTTTTTCAACGATTTTATCCACGGCGGCCTGTTTTTCCGGGGTCAGGTCGCTGTAGTAGGACATGACTCCGTATCCGCAGCCCTTGCCGCTCATGTAGCCGTGACCGTATCCCCGACCGTGACCCTGGCCTGCAAAGGACAGGGAAGCCATTGCCAACAGAGCAATGATGCTCAGCGACGTGATAAGGATATTTTTCCTGGTCATGGTCTTTCCCTCCATGGGGTGGAGACTCTTTCAAGGAGAGTTCCATAAATTGTGTCTTACTGGTTTGGTGTAAAGCATTAGCCGTGCCAAAAAATAAAAACTAATTAAAACAAAATGTTGTTCTGATATGTGCATATGTGCTTAAACGTTTTGTGCAGTTTTCTGCGCAATGCTTTGCACAATAGGGCCTGTTTTTGTGCAATGAGGCTGCGCTTGACTATCACGGTGCAATGATCATCCTTTTCATATGGAGTCCATCCATTTCGGGGGGGAGCGATTATGCCTATTTATGAATACAAGTGCCGCGAGTGCGGCTTTGAATTTGAAGAGCTGGTCTTCAACCGCGATGAATGCCCGAAGTGTCCCAAATGTGGTTCGCCCAAGACCGAGAAGCTCATGTCCGCCTGCAAGGCCAAGACGGGAACGGCCGAATCCGGAGACTGGAGGATGCCGCTCATGCCATCCGGCGTCGGCGGGGGCGGGTGAAAGGTCTAGAGATTGCCCGGTCGGGCAACGGGGAGAAATAAAAAGATGGGAGCCGGGCGGCTCCCTTTTTTGTGCGAAGCTCATGTCGTTCATCGGGAGTCCTTTTCGCCTATTTTACGATTAAGGGTTTTCCGGCTTCCATATACTCGACAAGATTCCGTGGGCGGTAGCCGTTTTTGTACAGGTCGGCCACGGTCTGGTGGATGGCTTCGTCTGTCGGTCCCTGGGGGTATGTTTGGCCGATGGGGCGGTGGAATGGTTTCAATATCTTATATGCTCCTTTCCACGACTCTTCGCGTTCCTCCGCCGGAACGGGGGCCAGTTCCATTGCTTTGAGATCCAGGCCGTGTTTGACCGCCTTTGCCGCCAGCCATTCCAGGGCTATGTCCGAGAGGCCGGTCCGCGAATACCCTCCGCCCACGTTGGAGTGCACTCCTTTGAACCAGACCTGCTCCAGGACCTGCTCCCGGACATCCGCCTTCCTGTGCCACAGGGCAGCTTCGAAATGTTTGCGTTTTTCATCAATGGCCAGGGCCTGATAAGCGTTCTGGATGGTGGAGCTCAGGTCCGTATCGTGGAAGCGGTTGCGACGGCTCAGGTAGCTGTCGAACAGGAGGGGGTTGCCCAGCGAACCGACCGTCTCCCAGACGCCGATGAACTTGATGGGGATGATGTCCGCAACCGCGTAGGTGCGCCTGAAAAGGGTCGCTTCCTTGGCCTTGGGGTGGGAGGATTTGCTGCCGGACCGATAGAGGGCGTACGCCTTGTTCACCATGTGGGCCGCATCCGCGCGGAGCAGGCCGCTGTTGCGAATCAGCCCGGCCAGGCTGCGCACCGTATACGCCCCCCGACTGAAGCCGAAGAGGAACAGCTCGTCGCCCGGTTTGTATTTTCTGACAAGGTAGGCGTATGCTTCCAGGATGTTTTGGGAAATGCCTGTTCCCGTGGCTCCGTCAAAGCAGCGTTTCACCCAGTTTCCACCGGACCCAACGCCCGGGTCGTAGAACAGGATCTGGCTGATTTTGTCCCTGCCGGTTTTCTTGACTGCCTCGGCCAGTTTGACCACGTTGGTGGTCACGTTCACGCCGTCTGCCGTCTTGTCCGGGGAATTCCACGTCCCGTCGCAGCAGATTACGATTCTTTTCATGCTGCACCTCCGCTTCTTGAAATTCGATATACGATAATGCGTATGAAGCTCTGGAGGTATGATAATGCAGAGCGGACCGACAAAGAGGGGAAATCCGGCAGAGCGGACAAAACGACAGCGCCTCCCGATCCGTTGACCGGGAGGCGTTTATTTGTGGGATATGGAAGCGGTGTCCGGCGAGGCGGCTTAGAAATTTTCCATGCCGCACCGCTTGCAGTCCGGACATTCCCTGTCCGAACAACCGGGAGATACCTTGGAAGCCTTGGCGCGTTGCCATTCGCGATAGAGATATTCCCGCTTCACACCGATGTCGATGACCTCCCAGGGAAAAACCTCGTCCTCGCCGCGCTCCCGGTCGATGTACTGCCCAGGGTCGCCGTTCCATTTCCTGAACGCCTTTTTCCAGCCGCCTTCCTCGGCGGCCAGTTGGATGAAGTCGGCCACCTTTTCGTCGCCGCGCGCCAGCAGGCCCTGAAGCCGCGCCTGCCAGGCCGAGTCGTGATGCAGGCTCACTCCCTTGTATTTCTTGACCATCTTGGCCATGTCCTTGAGGCGGCGGGTCTGTTCTTCCTCACCGGCCATGGGAGCCCACTGGAACGGGGTGAACGGCTTGGGCACCAAGGTGCTCACGCCGATGGTGATACGCATGAAACTTTTTTTCTTTCCGCCGGGCTCTTCGGATCGGATGTGGACGATCTCGTCCAAAAATTCCTGCAATTCTTCATAATCCTCGTCGGTCTCACCGGGCCAGCCCGCAATGAGATAGAGTTTGAGGTGGTTCACGCCGTACCTGGCGCACAGGCGTACGGCATTGAGAAAGTCCTCAGGGTCCAACTTTTTGCTGGCCATGTCCCGGATGCGTTGGCTCGCCCCTTCCAAGGCCAGGGTGATGGTGCGGATGCCGCACTTGCGCAAAAAGACGAGCAGCTCCTCGGTGATGCCGTCTGCGCGCATGGACGACAGGGAAAATTTTGTCTTGCGTTCGTTGAGCCAGGTGAGGAACGGCAACAGATCGGGCCAGTCCGTGAGGGCCGTGCCCACCAGCCCCACCTTCATGGGCTGGGTGTATTCCACGAGCTCCTTCATTTTTTTCATTTTCACGTGACGGGGCGGACGGTAGATATACCCGGCCGCGCAGAACCGGCAACCGTAGGGACAGCCCCGGTTGACCTCGATGAGCAACGTGTCCTTGAAAGTGGCCTTGCTGGAAATGAAGCAGGAAAAGGCCGGGTCGTGCAGAATCTTGTCCCGGCTCGTGGTGATGCGTTTAACGGGGCCGAAGGTTCTGCCGGGCGCCCAGATGCCGGGCCGGTCCTTGACCTTGTCGAGAAATTCTTCCTTGGTTCCGCCCGCGTAGATGTGCTCCTTGAGTTCCAGGAACAGAGGCAGGAACGTGTCGTCGGCTTCCCCCACCCAGAAAAGATCCACGAAGGGAGCGATGGGCGCAGGATTCAGGAATGCTGGAGGGCCTCCCGCCATGATCAGGGGGAACCCTTCGCGGTCCGCCGCCAGCGGGGGGATACCCGCTGCCCCGAGCGCCCTTACGAGGAGGAGGTAGTCCTCTTCGTAAGTGACGCTCAGGGCGATGACAGGGAATGAGGATAAGGGGCTGTGGCTTTCCCTCGTCACAGGGGGGCCGCCGCCGTCTCCCCGTCCTAGTTTGTCCGGGAAGACCCGCTCTACAGCGAGTTGCGGTGCCTGTGCAAGATGGCGGTAAACCGCCTGCCAGCCCAGTGTGGATACTGCCATGCCCTCGCCGCCGGGAATCACCAGGGCCGTGGGCAGACGGCCGCCGGGATCAGGAACCTCGGGCTCCTTCCGGCCGTAATACAGCGGGCGTGTCACGTCAGCTATGGCTCCTCAACCGTGCGCGCTGAAGCGTGCATGACAGTTTTCACGTTTCCGGTTCTAGTCGCAGTTTTTGCGGATGAACGCGGGAACGTCGAAATTATCCTCTTCGAAGATGAACTCTTCCTCGCCCGGACCGGCCACGGCGCGGCCGGACTTCTGGGGCTCCGCCGAGGGCTCCTGATCGATGTTGGTCAGGCCGCCCTGTTTGCGCAGGTAGGCGGGGATGTTCATGTTGCCTTCGATGGCCCGACGCTGACCTTCGCGCATGGGCTTGGCTTCGCCCTCGGACGATTTGTTGCGCTTCACGCCCCGGGGCCCCAGCAGCATGAGCTTTTGCTGCTCGGCGCGGGAAAGGGCCGGCTCCGGCTCTTCCATGGCGTGCTGGATGCCGGTGGCGATGACCGTGATGCGCATTTCGTCGCCCGCATCGGGATCGAAGACGGTTCCGAAGAAAATTTCGGCTTCGTCGTGAGCTTCCTTGTAGATGATGTCGGCGGCTTCAGAGACCTCGTCGATGAGCATGTCCGGGCCGCAGGTGATGTTGATGAGTACGCCCTTGGCGCCCTCGATGGACACGTCTTCCAGGAGCGGGCTGGTGATTGCCTTCATGGCCGCTTCCTTGGCGCGTGCTTCGCCGGAGGCGATGCCGGTGCCCATGAGCGCCATGCCCGAGGAACCCATGACCGCCTTCACGTCTGCGAAGTCGAGGTTGATGAGGCCGTGCACGGTGATCAGGTCGGCGATGCCCTTGACCGCGTAGTAGAGGACCTCGTCGGCCTTCTTGAGCATGTCCGCGAAGGACGCCTTTTTGGCGGCCAACTGGAGCAGACGGTCGTTGGGGATGGTGATGATGGAGTCCACCGCTTCGCTCAGCCCCTGGATGCCCTGGTCCGCCTGCTGCAGACGGCGTTTGCCTTCGAAGTAGAAGGGCTTGGTGACGACGCCCACGGTGAGCGCGCCCATTTCTTTGGCGATGCGGGCCACCACCGGAGCGGAACCGGTGCCGGTGCCGCCGCCCATGCCTGCAGTGATGAAGACCATGTCCGCGCCTTCAAGGGCTTCGCGGATGACCGCTTCGGATTCCAGAGCGGCGTTTGCGCCCACTTCCGGGTTGGCGCCTGCGCCAAGACCCTTGGTCAGCTGTTCGCCGATCTGGATTTTGTTGTCGGCAAGCGACTTGTGGATGTCCTGTGCATCGGTGTTGGCGACAATGAACTGCACGCCCTTCATGGACGACATGATCATGTTGTTGACCGCGTTGCCTCCGCCGCCACCGCAGCCGACCACTTTGATCTTTGCGCTGGTGTCGTGTTCGATTTCGAAGAATTCCATTCCTTCCTCCTGTTCCCTGTCAAGGTTTAGGCTATGTCTGTAAACCATTTCCGCATCCTGCCCAGAATGCGGTCAAAAGGTGAATCGTCCCGGACGCGGAACGCTTTTTGGCGTGTCGCGCCGGAGCCGCCTTCCTCTTCTGCGCCGTGCAGAAGCAGGCCGGTGGCCGTTGCATACATGGGACTGTTGACCTCGGCTCTCAGCCCACCCACGCTTCCGGGGGAGCCGATGCGTACGGGGAGGTCGAAAACCTGTTCCGCGAGTTCCTGAATTCCGTCGATGAGGCAGGTCCCGCCAGTGAGCACGACACCTGCGGCGATCATGTTCTTGAAGCCGGACTTGATCAGTTCCTGGTCCACCAGGGCCAGGATTTCCTCGCAACGGGGCTCGCAGATTTCGGCCAGAACGCGCTTGGACATGGTGCGCGATTCGCGTCCGCCCACGCTGGGCACTTCGATGATTTCGTCGGTGGTGATCAGGTCGGACATGGCGCAGCCGTGGTCGATCTTGATCTGTTCCGCCGAGACCATGGGAGTGCGCAGGCCGTAGGCGATGTCGTTGGTCAGGTTATGGCCGCCCAGGGCGAGCACGGACGTGTGCTTGATGCTGCCCTTGGAGAAGATGGCCAGGTCGGTCGTACCGCCGCCGATGTCCACCAGGGCCACGCCGATTTCCCGCTCTTCCGGGGAAAGGACGGCTTTGCTGGAGGCCAGAGACTCCAGAACGATGTTGGCCACATCCAGGCCGGAGCGGTTGCAGGACCGGATGATGTTCTGGGCGGACGTGACTGCGCCGGTGACGATGTGCACCTTCACTTCCAGACGCACGCCCGCCATGCCCAACGGGTCCACGATGCCGCGTTGGTCGTCGACGATGAACTCCTGGGGCAGGGTGTGCAGCACTTCGCGGTCCATGGGGATGGCAATGGCCTTGGCGGCCTCGATGACCCGTTCCACGTCGCGCTGGGTCACCTCGCCGCCCTTGACGGCGATGACCCCGTGACTGTTGAAGCCCTGGATGTGACTGCCCGCGATGCCCGCATAGACGCTGCGGATGTCGCAGCCCGCCATGAGTTCGGCGTCCTCCAGCGCTTTCTTCACGCACTGGACCGTTTTTTCGATGTTGACCACCACGCCGCGGCGAAGGCCTGTGGAAGGGCTGGTGCCGATACCGATGATGTCGACACCGCCTTCATCCGTGACTTCGCCGACAACCACGCAGATTTTGGTGGTTCCGACGTCGAGGCCGACGATGAGGTCGTTCTTGGCCATGAAATTTTCTCCTTACTTCCCTGTCATCTGTGCAGTCTGTTGAAAAGCGTACGCTTTTTAACAGCTGCCACATTATTGTGTTACGCCGCGCTTCCCTGGACGCGACGTGTTACCCATACCTTGTCGCCGGTGGCCGCTATCATGGCCGCGTCGGCAAATTCGCCGCGCCGCGCCAGATCGCGCCACACGGTCTTGATTCTCTTGAACTGTTTCCGCCATCCGTTCAGGTCCATGCGCAGGGCGAGCTTTTGCCCGTCGAGATATATCTCCACCTGCCGGGAACCCAGCACCTTGATCCAGGCTACCTGGTCCATGGTGAACGGGGTCTCATGACCACGGATCATTTTCAGGAGTGCAGGCAGTTCGGTGTCGCCCGTAAACATGCCGTCGCCGATTTCCAACACGGGCAGGGAGGCGGTTTCGCCCGGGTGCATGGGCGCGATGACCTTGCCGTCCCTGTCAGCGAAATACAGGGCGGTCCCCTGGCGTATCCAGAATTCCGGCACCCGTTCGTGGATGGTGATCACCAACCTGCCGGGCAGTTCGCGGCGGATAGCCGCGGTTTTGATCCAGGGGTTGGCGGAAATGTTGTTTTCCACTTCGGTCAGATTCAGGTCCAGGCTGTTCTGTCCCAGCTTGACGGCGGCCAGTTTCAGCACGTCGCCGTTGCTCAGCTTGTTGTTGCCGGCAACGGTGATGTCCTTGAGCGCCAGGTAGGGATGCGCCGTGACCCAGCGGTAGCCATAAAGCAGGGCGATTCCCAGAGCCATCAGCATACCCATGCCGATCATGATCATGAACACGCGGGTGATGAAGCCCATGATGCTTTCGCCATGGGCGGGGCGCGTGGGCTTGAGCGGCTTCCGGAAACGGTTGTTCTTGCGTTTGTTTGCGCCCAGCTTGAGTTTGCTGCCCTTGTTGACGGCCAGGGTGCTCATATGAAGATGACCTCCGTCTCAAGGTTGATGCCGAAATTTTCCTTTACCGACTGCCGGGCTTGTTTGATCAGTTCCAGGGCGTCCGCACTGACGCCCCCGCCCAGGTTGACCAGGAAATTGGCGTGCATCTCGGAAAAGGCTACCTTGCCCAGTCCTCTGCCCCGGAAACCGGCCTGGTCCAGGAGCTTACCCGCGCTTTCGCCTTCCGGGTTCTTGAATATGCATCCCGCGCTCTTGGCTGTGACGGGTTGCGTGACTTTCTTTCTGTCGTAAACGTCCTGCATGTTTTTTCTTACGGCCTTGGGGGTGGACTCCTTGAGCGCCATCTCCACTTCCCAGACGATGCATTTGGGGAATCCGATTTTCGGATCGAAATGCCGGTAGCCCCAGCCGCATTCGTTTACGTCCTTCCAGAACAGGCCTTGGGACGGAGTCCACAGGCGAACCCGTCTGACCATGTCTTTGATCTCGGCGCCGTAGGAGCCCGCGTTCATGGCGATGGCTCCGCCCACGGAACCGGGGATGCCTGCCAGGTTTTCCATGCCCGTGAGGCCCGCCTTCTGGGCCCAGCCCAGCACGCCGGGCAGACGCATGCCCGCCCCGGCGCGGAACACGAGCGTGTCGCCCTGCTGCTCCACACGGTCCGGCGCGGAGGGCGACTCCACGCTGATGAGCGCCAGGTCGTGGTGCCCGTCCGAGCAGAGCAGGTTGCTGCCCCAGCCAATGACCATGGGGCGGAGTTTTTCAGACAGAATGAACTCGGCCAGCTCGTCGAGGTCGTTTTCCTGGCGGATGACGATCTCCACCTCGGCGGTGCCGCCGAGTTCGAGGGTGGTCAGTTTGCTGAGGCTTGGTTTCTGTCTGTATTCAAGGGCCATGTCTCAATCCTTATTCGCTGACGATGGCGGTTTCCTGCTCGGTTTCCGCGTTCAGGTAATGTTCGCCCACCTTCCAGATGGAGCCTGCTCCCAGAGTGATGAACAAGTCTCCGGGCTGGAGGATATCCTCCAGGTTTTCTTCCATGGCGTCGAAATTTTCGAAGAAGTCCACTGTCGTGCCGCTGACCTGCTTGATGCCCTGGGCCAGGGACAGGCCGTTGACCCCCGGTATCGGCGCCTCCGAGGCCGGGTAGATTTCGGTGAGCAGCAGTTTGTCAACGCCGTTGAATACCTTGCAGAAGTCGCCGAACAGGGCCTGGGTGCGGGTGAAGCGATGCGGCTGGAAGGCCACCACGAGGCGGCGGTCCGGATAACAGGCCTTGGCCGTCTTGAGGGTGGCGTCGATCTCGGCCGGGTGGTGCCCGTAATCGTCCACCACCAGCACGCCCTTGCGTTCGCCCTTGCGTTCAAAGCGACGGCCGACGCCGCCGAAGTTGGACAGGCCGCGCAGGATGGCTTCCTTGTCCAGGCCCGCTTCCAGGGCCACGCCGATGGCGCCCAGGGAGTTGAGCACGTTGTGCAGGCCGGGGTGGGCCACGGTGGCCTCTCCCCAGAGTTCCCCGTCCAGATAGACTTTGAATATGCTGCGCAGGTGGCTGCTGATGATCTCGCCGCGCAGCCGGTTGTGCGCGCCGATACCATACGTCAGGCAGGGACGTTTGATGCCGGGCAGCAATCGTTGCACGCCTTCGTCGTCGCCGCAGACCACATTCATCCCGTAGAACGGGATCTTGTTCATGAAGCTGACGAAGGACTCATCGATCTGTTCTTGCCCTGAGTAGAAATCCATATGGTCCTGGTCCACGTTGGTGACCACGGTGATGATCGGGGCCAGGCACAGGAACGAACCATCGGATTCGTCCGCCTCGGCGATGAGATAGTCGCCTTCGCCCAGGCGCGCGTTGGCGCCGAAGGTGTTCAGGCGGCCGCCGATGATGACAGTGGGGTCGTAGCCCGCCTCGGTGAAGATGGTGGCCAGCAGAGAGGTCGTGGTGGTCTTGCCGTGGGTTCCGGCCACGGCGATGCCGGTGCGCAGGCGCATGAGTTCGGCCAGCATTTCCGCGCGGGGGATGATGGGAATGCCGAGCTCCCGGGCTTTTTTCAGTTCCGGATTCTTGTCCGGAATGGCCGTGGATTTCACCAGCACGTCGGCATCGCGCACGTTGTCTTCGCCATGTCCGATGTACACGGTGGCGCCGAGCTTCTGGAGCCTGCGCACGGCCGCTCCTGCGGACAGGTCCGAGCCGGTCACGTTGAAGCCCATGTTGATGAGCACCTCGGCAATACCGTTCATTCCGGAACCGCCAATGCCGACCATGTGGATGTTGTTCACACGGGCCCGCAACGCCGGGCAGGATTCGCCTCTGAGAAGCAGGCTGGGTCCTTGTGCTGCCGTCATATCGAAAACCTTCCTTATGCGGCCTTTTGCGCGAGCTGTTCCAGCCCGTCAGCAATGGCTGCCGCCGCTTGGGGGGCAGCGTTTTCGGCCGCTTTTTCAGCCATGGCCCGGAGCGTCTGCGGGGAACCGAGCAGTTCCCGCACCATGTCGGCCAGCCCGGCGATTTCTCTCTGATGGAGGAGTTTTGCCGCGCCTGCCTGCTCCATGGCCCTGGCGTTCATTGTCTGATGATCGTGGGTGGCGAAGGGGAAGGGCACGAAAATGGCCGGGACCCCTGCCGCCGCTATTTCAAAGACCGTGGACGCGCCGCTTCGGCAGATGGCGAGATCCGCCCAGGCGTATGCCGCTTCCATGTCTTCCATGAATCCTTTTACCTGCGCCGGGTCGGCCCCGGCTTTCGAATAGGCTTGGCGCACGCGGTCCTTGTCCGCGGAGCCAGCCTGGTGTTTCAGAGTTACGCCCATGTCGTCCAGCTGCGGCAGCATGTCGATGACCGCGTCATTGATGGCCTGGGCCCCCTGGCTGCCGCCGAAAACGAGCAGGTTTCTGCCAGTCCCGTTGTGTTTGCGCGCAGCGAAAATTTCCTTGCGCACCGGGTTGCCGGTACGCTGCGTTTTGATGGCCGGGAACGCCTCCGTGGTGTCCTCGAAGGACAGGAACACGCGGTCCACCCACCGGCCCAGCATTCTGTTGGTCACGCCCGGCACCGAGTTCTGTTCGTGCACGGCGCAGGGGATGTTTTTCATGGCTGCGGCCAGTACCGGACTGAACCCGGCATATCCGCCGAAGCCCGCCACCACCTGGGGCTTGAATTTCTTCAACTCTCTGCGGGCGCACATGACGCCCCTGAGAACCTGCATCACGCCTTGGAGCTTTGCGCCGATTCCCTTGCCCATGATGCCCTTGGCGGGCAGTTCGCGGAATTCGATGTCGTGCTTTTGCGCCAGTTCGCCTTCCGGGCCGTCGCCGCCCAGGAAGAGGATGGCGCATTCCGGATTGCGGGAGCGCAGTTCATCGGCCACGGCCAATGCCGGGAAGATGTGCCCGGCGGTGCCGCCGGTGGTGAGCACGACGCGGTCGAGCTTCATCGGCCGCCTCCCCTTGAAATATTCAGCAGCATTCCTGCGCAGATGAATGAAGCCAGCAGGTTGGAGCCGCCGTAACTCATGAAGGGCATGGCCACGCCTTTTGGAGGAACCGTGCCCAGAACCACGGCCAGGTTGAGCACGAAACCCAGAGCCAGGACCAATGTCATGCCAAAGGCCGTGAACCGGTCCTGCAGGTCTTCCTGTTTGAGCGCCACCTGGAAGGCTCGCAGGAGGAAGAAGGCGATGAGGCAGAAGAAGAGACTCATGCCCACAAAACCAAGCTCCTCGCCCACCACGGCCATGATGAAGTCGTTGTGCGCTTCCGGCAGGAAAAAGAGCTTCTGCTTGCCCGCGCCCAGGCCCGTACCGAATATTTTGCCTGAGCCGAAGGCGTACAGGGACTGCACCAGTTGGTAGCCCTCCTGCTGGGCACTGGCAAAGGGGTCCAGGAACGCGGTCCAGCGTTTGAAGCGGTAGGGCGAGGAAGCTATGAGCTGCCAGCCGAGGCCGCCGCCGAAGATGCCTGCGGTGAACAGGTAGGACAATCTTGTGCCGCCGATTGCACACATGAAGAAGAGAATGGCCGCCAGGAATACGGACCCGCCGAAGTCGGGCTGGAGCATGAGCAGGCCGCAGAAAAGCCCGGTTACCAGGAACGGCGGCAGGAATCCGATGGAGAAGTGCTTCACGTTGTCCTGCTGCTTGGCGAAAAAGTAGGCCAAGTAGACGACCAGTGCGGGTTTGGCCAGTTCCAGCGGCTGTACGTTGAACAGGCCGAAGGAGATCCACCGGGTCGCCCCGCCTACGCGTACGCCCAGGGGGGTCAGGCTGCAGAGAGCCAACAGCACCAGGACGATGAACAACCAGAGATAGGTCATGCCGTAGATGTAGCGGCGCGGAATGCGCGAGCACACGTACATGGCCAGCAGGCCGACTCCGGCGAACACGCACTGCTTTTTGAAGAAGTGGTATTTGTCGCTGTAAAACCGCTCGGCCATGATGCCGCTGGACGAGAGCACCATGATCAGCCCGAAACAGGCCAGCAGCAGTGTGGCCAGCAGGAGCCAATGGTCCATGCGGTCTATGGCCCGTGCGGCTGCCTGCGCTGTCTGCAGCTTGGGTTTATGCCGAGTGTTGCGGTTCATTACTTCAGTTCTCCGAAAATGCGTTTGAAATCGTCCCCGCGTTCCTTGTAGTTGGGGTATTGGTCAAAGCTTGAAGTGCCGGGAGAAAGCAGGATCACGTCGCCGGCGTGACTGTGTGCGAACAGTCTTTTCGCGGCCGCTTCCATGCTTTCGTCCCAGGACACCGGGAAATATTTCTTGAGCGGGCCTTCGAAGATATCGCGGCTGCCGCCGTACAGGCCTACCTGAGCCACGTGCCCTTCCATGCGACGGGCCAGCTCGGCCACATCGCCGCCCTTGAACTTGCCGCCCATGAGCAGGCGCACCGGACTGCTGCCGAAGCTCTTTACTGCGGCAGCCACGGCCTCCAGAGTGGTGGCCTTGCTGTCGTTGACGAAGGTCACGCCGTCGGCCTGGCCGATGTTTTCCAGCCTGTTTTCCAGCGGCCTGAATTCGCTGATGATCCTCTCGGCCTGTTGCGGCTTGACCCCGAAGCGCTGCACGGCCCGCCATGCGGCCTGCACGTTGGCGCGGTTGTGTTCGCCCGGCAGGTGCGGGGCGTCGAAACGCTTGGCCGAGGAGTACCAGACCACTTCGGCTTCGGTGAATGGACGTCCGCCGATGACCGGCTTGAGGCTTTCATGCACGACAGCCAGGTCGTCCGGAGTCTGCCGGGCGAAGAGGCGGAGCTTGGCCTCCAGATATTCCTCCATGTCCTCGTGGTAGTCGAGGTGGTTGGGGGCGATGTTCAGGAACACGGCCACGTCGGGCTTGAACTGACGGCAGTTCTGGAGTTGGAAGCTGGAGACCTCGAGCACGATGACGTCGGCCTGTTCCATGTCCATCAGATATTCGCAGAGCGGCGTGCCGATGTTGCCGCCCACGAAGACGTGCCTGTCGGATTTTTCCAGCAGCTCACCGATGAGGGTCGTGGTCGTGGTTTTGCCGTTGGATCCGGTAATGGCGATGATCGGGGCGTCGATGAACCAGGAAGCGAATTCCAGCTCGGCGACTATCTTGCGGCCCGGGACGCCTTTGAAATACGGGGTCAGTTTCTTGGCCGGAACGCCCGGAGACAGGACGATGATGTCGGCGTCCGTGAACTGTTCACTGCTGTGTGGGCCGGTTTGAAGCTCGGCATAGCGCTCCACTTCAGCCGTTACCTGCGGGGCCAGGGCTTCGTTGGCGTCCACCATGCGGACCTTGGCGCCGAGGGCGTGCAGCAGACGCGCCGCGGCGACACCGGACTTTCCGGCGCCCACGACTATGGCGCGGCCACCTTCCAGATGGTGTTTTTGTGCGAGTTTCCTGGCCGATTGCGTTATCATTATGATGTCTGCCTATCTCAACTTCAGGGTTGAAAGCGCCATGAGCGCCATGAGAATGGAAAGAATCCAGAACCGGATGATGATTTTGGATTCCGGAATCCCCTTGAGTTCAAAATGATGGTGCAGCGGGGCCATGCGGAAAATGCGCTTGCCGCCGGTCATCTTGAAGTAGCCCACCTGCAGGATGACCGAGAGGGTTTCGAACACGAACACGCCGCCCACGATGACCAGCAGCAGCTCCTGCTTGGCCAGCACGGCCACGAAGCCGAGTGCGCCGCCCAGGGCCAGGCTGCCCGTGTCGCCCATGAATACCTGTGCCGGGTATGCGTTGAACCACAGGAACCCGAGGCCGGCGCCCACCATGGCACCGCAGAAGACCGTGACTTCACCGATGCCCGGCAGGTGTTGGATGGCCAGGTATTCGGCTATGCCGATGTGGCCCGATGCGTATGTGAAGATGGCAAAGCAGGCCATGGCCACCACCATGGGGCCGATGGCCAGGCCGTCCAAGCCGTCGGTGAGATTCACTGCGTTGCTGGAACCCACGAGGACCAGGAGCGCAAAGGGCAGGTAGAACCAGCCCAGGTTCGGGAGGACGTTCTTGAAGAACGGCACCGAGAGCATGGTGGAGTAGTTGGGTTCCTGAATGAGCACGGCGATGGCCGCCGAGGCCACCAGCATCTGTCCCGCGAACTTGGCCTTGGAGGAAAGTCCCAGGTTCTGTTTTTTGACTACCTTGATGTAGTCGTCTGCAAAACCGACAGCGCCGAAGCCCGCGAACACGAACATGGTCAGCAGCACATAGTGATTGGTCAGGTCGCCCCAAAGCAGGCAGCTGATGAGCACGCTGACCAGGATCATGAGGCCGCCCATGGTCGGGGTGCCCTGTTTCTGCTGGTGGGCCGGACCGTCCTCGCGGATATACTGACCGAATTTCAATTTCTTGAGCCAGCGGATCATGGCCGGTCCGAAGAGGATGGTGATGATCAGTGCCGTGAGCAGCGCCCAGATGGACCGGAACGTGATGTACCGGAACACGTTGAAGACGCTGATATCAGCGCTCAAAGGGTAGAGCAGTTGATAGATCACGATGCATCTCCTTCAAGGGTTTCCTTGAGCGCCTTGGCGTATTCTTCCATCTTCATGGACCTGGAGCCCTTGAAGAGCACCACGGCGTCGTGGATCTTCATTTCCAGCCAGTCTTTGGCGAAAGATTTCGGGTCGTTCAGAGGCAGGACGTTTTGATAGGCGCTGCGTACGTCTTCGATGTGCCCGCCCTTCCAGTACACGGCGTCCGGCTTGACCAGGGCCAGCACCTCGCCCAGTTCCCTGTGCCTCAGGGCCGCCTCGTTGCCCAGTTCGAGCATGTCGCCCAGAAGCAGGATGAGCGAGCGGTCTTCGGCAATGCATTTGGCGGTCTCGATGGAGCGCTTCATGGATAGGGGATTGGCGTTGTACGTGTCGTCGATGAGCGTGATGTTTCCCACCGGGCGAGGGCAGAAACGCTGGTTGTCGGCGTTGAAGCGGGAGGCGCCGTCCACCACGTGTTGCGGGCCGAGGCCCACGGTGTGGGCGGCTGCTGCCACGGCGGCCAGGTTTTCGGCGAAGTGTTCGCCGCAGAACGGGGCATCGAACTCCACTTCGCCCTTCGGCGTACGCAGCAGGAACCGGCCCGATCCGAACTGGTCCGCGCCCAGGAACAGGCAGAAAAAGGGAGCCTGCTCGTTCATGGTGGAGAAGCCCACGGGTTCGGGGCATATCTCGGTGGCCGCCTTCCAGAGCTGCGGGTAGTCCATGCTGACCACGCCCACGCCCCCGGGCTGCAGATAACGCAGCAGGGAAGCCTTGGCCTTGGCCACGCCCTCGATATCTCCCAGCCCTTGCAGGTGTCCGGGACCGATGTTGGTGATCACGGCTACGTCCGGGCAGGCGATGGGCCCCAGTTCGGCCATGTCTCCGGCCAGGCTGATGCCGCATTCCATGATCCACAGGTCCTGCTTTTCGCTGGCTTGGAGCATGGAGATGGGCAGCCCTATCTGGTTGTTGAAATTCCGGTAGTTCTTGGCCACGGAGTAGCGGGCGGAACACACTTCGCCCAGAAGCTCCTTGACCGTGGTCTTGCCTGCCGTACCCGTGACCGCGATGAGTTTGGCCTTGCATTTTGAGCGGTAGCAGGCGGCCAGTTGTCCCAGAGCCTCGACCGTGTCGCGGACCATGAACACCGGCACTCCGGCCTCGGTCACCTCCTGTTCCGGTATCTTGGAGGCAACGATAGCCGCGGCCCCGGCCCTGACCGCCTGGAGTGCGAATTCATGCCCGTCAAAGCGTTCGCCTTCAATGCAGAAGTAGAGATCGCCGTCAGTAACGGCACGGCTGTCCGTGCGCACTGCGTGAATGGCAATACCTTCCATTCCGTCATCGGCCATGCCCGAAAGGCAGCGTTGTATGTCGGCCAGGGTCAAAATCACTTGTCCTGTTCTCCCTTGATGGTTGCAATGGCCTGCTGCACCGCCTCCGCGTCGGAGAAGTGCAGGGTGACGTCCTTGAGCACCTGGTAGTCCTCGTGGCCCTTGCCTGCTATGAGCAGGACATCGTTGGGGGTCATTTCGCGTACGGCCATGGTGATGGCTTCCTGGCGGTCCGGATCTTCCATGACCATGGCGGCGCCCTTGAGACCCGGACGGGCGTCGTCCATGATGGCCACGGGGTCCTCGCTGCGTGGATTGTCCGAGGTCAGCACGGCTACGTCCGCGTATTCGGCGACGGCCCTGCCCATGATCGGGCGCTTGGTGCGGTCGCGGTCGCCGCCGCAGCCGAACACGGTGATGAGTCGGTCGAAATCCAGGGACCTGAGCGCTTTCTGCACGTTGATCAATGCGTCCGGGGTATGGGCGTAGTCCACGAACACGTGCAAGCCTTGTTCGTTCTCCACGCGCTCCAGCCTGCCGGGCACTCCTTTGAATTCATTCAGCTTGCGCATATCCTTGCAGTTCAGGCCGATGCACAGGCCCACAGCCTGGGCCGCCAGAAGGTTCATGGCGTTGTGTTGCCCCATGAGTCCGGAGTCTATTTCCCAGGTCTTGCCCTTGAAGCCGCATTCCAGCTTCAAACCGTGCCGATCGCAGGAAAGGACGCGGCCGCGCAGGGTGTGTTTGTCCGAACTGACGGGGTCGCCGAAGCCGTAGCCGATGGCGTTTTCGCATTTGTTGAGCAGCCTGCGGCAGTACGGGTCGTCGAAGTTGATGACGCAGCACTTGTCCTGGTGCGGGTATTCCGTGAAGAGTTTTGCCTTGGCGTTGAAGTAGGTCTCCATGTCGCCGTGGTAGTCCAGGTGGTCCTGGGTCAGGTTGGAGATGACGGCCACGTCGAAATCCAGCCCGGCCACGCGGTACTGGTCCAGAGCATGGGAGGAGGTCTCCATGATCGCCGCATCCACGTCGGCTTTGGCCATGTTGGCCAGCAGTTCGTGGATCATCCAGCAATCCGGGGTGGTCAGCTTTGCGTCGATGGAGAAGCCGGGCCAGCGGTAGGTGACCGTGCCCAGCACGCCCACCTTGCGGCCCGCTGCGGCCAGCAGGTGCTCGATGATGTAGCTGGTGGTGGTCTTGCCGTTGGTGCCGGTGACGGCCACCAGCTTCATGTCCAGTTCGTCGGTCTTGAAATAGGCGCGGGCCAGTTCGCCCAGAGCCTTGGCCGTGTTCTCCACATAGCAGACGACCGCCTCGTCCTCGGCCACCGGGGCCACCAGGTCGCGGGCGTCTTTCGGAGCCACGATGTATTTCGCCCCTTTCTGCAGGGCCATGGGAATATAATCGATGCCTCGCACGGCCGTGCCGGGCATGGCCACGAAGCATTCGCCTTGCTGCATCTGGCGCGAGTCGGTGCGGACCATGAGGCCTGCGCGCACCAGCTTGACCAGCTCGTTGAAATCCATTGCGCCGTGAGTCATTTTCTTTTTCCTGCTAGGAGAGCCAGAGAACAAAAACATCGTTCTTTCCCTCCGTCTTTTTCCCTTCCGGCCATGGAGAGCCGGGAGCGGGTTGTTGGCCGGTGACGGTCATGCCGTCGCCTTTGAGAACCGGAATAATTCCCTTTTTCACCAAAAGTTCCAAGGCGCGCCTGATGGGCATGCCTTTTATGTCGGGTACGGTGGTTCCGACCTCGCGGGCCGGAGCCGGAGCCAGTGTCCGGGCCAGTTCCGTACTGTCTATGTCGTGAACGGTGTTTTCCTCGGCCAGGGCTTCTCCTGCCGCATCGGGCAGCATGCCGTTGTAGGCCAGGGCGTCGATCATGACTTCGCGGACCACCGGAGCCGCAACGGTTCCGCCGTAATCGTTCTTGGTGGGTTCATCCACCATGCAGATGACGAGGTACTCGGGCTTGTCTCCGGGGACGAGGCCCACGAAGGAGGAGAGGTATTTTGTCCCGTAGCCGCCGACGGCCGCCTTTTGCGCGGTGCCGGTTTTGCCTGCCACGGTGATTCCTTGAATTCGTGCCTTCCGTCCGGTGCCGTCCATTTGCACCACTTCTTCCATGAGCGCAAGCACCGTGTCGGTGGTTTCCCTGCTGAAGACCCTTTCGGGCTCGGCCTCGGCCGGTTTGGCGAGCGGATCAAGGATGAGACGCAGCTCTTTTTTTTCTCCGTCGTTGGCCACGCAAAGGAAAGACTGGGCCAACTGCAGGGCCGTGACGCCGATGGCCTGGCCGAAGCTGATGGCCGCAAGGTCCAGTTTGCGCCACTTCTCGGCAGGGTGCAGGATGCCGGAACGTTCGCCGGGCAGGTGCAGCCCGGTCTTGTGGCCGAACCCAAGTTTGGTCAGGTATTCGTGATACTTGCCTGCGCCAAGGTCCATGGCGATTTTGGCCATGCCGATGTTGCTGGAGTAGCGCAGTATCTTGCGTACGGGCTGCCATGCTTCCGGGTGGGTGTCCTTGATGACTTTGCGCCCGATGCGCCAGCGGCCGTTTTCGCAGAAATAGAGTTTGTCCGGGTCCACGATGCCTTCTTCCAGAGCCGCGCCGAGAAGCAGGGGCTTGATGCTGGAGCCGGGTTCGTAGACGTCCGTGGCCGCGCGGTTGCGGCGGACCGAAGCCTTGGTCCGCTTATATATGTTGGGATTGAAGAAGGGGTAATTGGCCATGGCCAGGACGTCGCCGCTCTTGACCTCGACCACCAACACGATGCCGGACTTGCCATGAAATTTTTCCACGGAGGCGGCCAGGGCCTGTTCCGCGGTGCTCTGGATGTGGGCGTCGATGGTCAGGCGCACGTCTTTGCCGTTGATGTCCACCTCGCGGCCCTGGGAATCCAGGTAGAGGCGGCGGCCGCGTGCGTCGCGCTGGACCACGAAACGGGCCTTGCCCGGGGTCATGCGCTTGTTGAACCGGCGCTCGACGCCTTCAAGCCCTTTTCCGTCGATGCCCACAAAACCAAGGACCTGCCCGGCCAGATGACCATTGGGGTAAAGCCTCGTATATTCAGTGGAGAGATGGACGCCAGGCAGGCCCGCCTCTTTGATCGCAAAAGCTTGTTTGTCCGTTATCTGCCGCTTGATCCAGACGAATTTCCTTTTGGAGCGGATGCGTTTGAGCACCTTTGCGTTGGAAACGCCCAGTACGCGGGAGAGCGTCTTGGCCACCTTCCCGGCTTCAGGCTTTGCCTTGTGCGGAACCAGGTAAACGCTCTGAGCTTCAACGCTGGTGGCCAACATGGCGCCGTTGCGGTCCAGGATGCGTCCGCGCTCGCCGAACTCGAATTCGGAAGCGTAGTTCTGGCGGGCGGCCATTTTTTCCAGCCATTCGCCTTCGTGGAGTTGAACCCAGCCGGCCCTGACCCACAAAGCACAAAGAGCAAGGCCAAAGAAGATCATTACCAGAATGATCTTGGCCTTGCTGAAGTCCTTTTTGCCTTGTTTGGTTTTGCCGGTCATGACGAAAATCCTCTATTGACTATTCCTCATCGCCGCTTCGGATCTGGCCGGGGGTCGCAACCGTGAGTCCGTACTTCTCCGCCAGCTTGCGCAGCCGGTGGGGAGAAGCCAGATTGTCGCGTTCCACCTCGAGTTTCACGAGCAGGGCGGACTTGCGGTCGCGCTCCTTCTCGAGGTTCCTGAGGTCGTAGGCCAGGTCCATGCGTTCGATGTTCAACCAGACGGATGCCAGTCCCAATCCCAGGGCCACTCCCAGAGCAGCCAGAAACATCGGCAACCAATTCCGGTCGATCAAACTCATGCCTGTTCTCCGTCGGGTTTGAGTTTCTCGGCCACCCTGAGCTTTGCGCCCCGGGAGCGGGCGTTTGACGCCATCTCCTCTTCGGTGGGTAGCTGAGGCTTCTTTGTCAGTACTTTGAGTTTGGGGACGCCCTCGCAGGTGCAATGCATTTGGTGGCTCGGACAGGTGCAGGCTTTCGCCGCTTCCCTGAACGCCCATTTCACGGCCCTGTCCTCCAGGGAGTGGAATGAGATGATGGCCACCCTGCCACCCGGGTTGAGTCGTCCGATAATGTTGGAGAGGAATGTGTCAAGTTCCTCCAATTCCCTGTTCACCGCTATTCTTAGTCCCTGAAAGGTTCGGGTTGCGGGATGGAGCCGTGCCTGCCTGCGCATTTTTGGCGGGTAGGCGTTTTCCACGATCTTCGCCAGTTGCAGCGTGGTCGTGATTTCCTGCTTTTCCCTTTCTCTCAGGATGGCCGCCGCTATCTTGCCCGCCATGGGGTCTTCGCCGTACTGCCGGATGATCCGGGCCAGCTCCCCATGGTTCAAGGTTTTGACCAACTCCGATGCGGGTTTCAATTCGCCGGTGGAGTCCATGCGCATATCCAGCGGGCCGTCGCTCATAAAGCTGAAGCCCCTGTCGGCCTCGTCCAACTGCATGGACGAAACGCCGAGATCCAGGACCGCGCCGTCAATACCTTCCCAGCCGAGTTCGTCCAAGGCGGCCTCGAACTCGCTGAAGGGCAGGTGGAACAAATGAGTGCGGCTCTTGTGCTTTTCAAGTCTTTGCGCCGCCAGCCCTAGAGCTATCTCGTCGCGGTCCAAGCCGAGGAGCTCGGCTTTGCCCATGGCCGCGTCGAGAATGGCCAGACTGTGTCCCCCCATGCCCAGCGTGCCGTCCATATAACGCTTGCCGGGCTCGGGGCGGAGCCATTCCACCACTTCCTGTAAAAGAACCGTTTTGTGTTTGGACGCGGGATCCGTCATCGGCCTTCCCATGATCAGAACGGGAGGCTGACGCTGTTGTCCGCCAGTTCGTCCGAAACGTCGTAGTCTTCCTCGAGAAGCGCATCAAAGCTTTCCGCCGGCCAGATTTCAAAGCGCCTGCCCGCGCCCATCACCACGACATCCTTATCCAGCTTCCCGCTCCTTCTCAGGTGGGCAGGGATGGCTATGCGACCGTTGGCGGCCACACTCACTTCCTCATAGCCGGAATAGAAAATACGGATGATGTTCTGCATCTGGCGGCTGGGAGCCTTGATCTTCTCAAGTTCTTCCTCCAGCCGTGCCCATTGGGCGGGGGTGATGCCGATGACGTGCTTTTCCCAGATGGTCAGCACAAGCTTGCCATCCGGAACCTCGGACAAGATTTTGTCCTTGAAGTCCGGTGGCAGAATGAGCCTTCCTTTTCCGTCGAGGCTCCTATGTGCGTGACCGCGAAATCGCATTCAATCCCCTTTGTGGTTAGTAGCTCCACTTTTTTACCCAAATGTTCTACTTTGTCCCACTTTTTACCACACGTGTCCCATATTTCCCCATTTGTCAACCTCAAAAGAGTAAAATAGGTGGGGAAATTATTGCGTATAATGTTGATTTTTCAGGTTGGTATGCCTAGTATCGCGGAGTAGTGTAGCTTTGGGAGAGATAAAAAGGTCAATGATTCGAGATGAGTAATTGTTGACTTCATTCAATAACGTCGTGCGGCGCCCCCCATGCGCCCATCTCCATCCTTGGAGGATTTTTTTTTATGGACAGACACATCAAGATCATTACGACCCTCGGGCCCGCAACCCAGTCGGAAGAGCAGATCCGGCAACTGGTTCATTCCGGCGCCAAGATTTTCCGCCTCAACTTCTCCCATGGTGACAAGGAATTTTTTCGCGAGCGGGTGGAGATCATTCGTAAGCTGGAAGAGGAAACCGGATACACTCTGACCATTCTGCAGGATCTTTCCGGTCCCAAAGTCCGCACCTCGGACGTGGGCAAGGGAACCCTGGACATCAGCAAGGGCACCGAAGTGCTGCTCGGCACCTGCGCCATGGCCGACAAGACCGACGAGCCGTTCATCTGCCTGGATATTCCCGAGATGCTTGAGGTGATCAAGGAGGGCGACTCCGTGGCCCTTTCCGACGGTATGCTCCGTTTCACCGCCATCAAGCGCGAAAGCGAGCACCTGGTTCGTCTGCGGGCCATCAACTCGGGCATTGCGCCGCCGCGCAAGGGGATTGCCTTCCCGGGCAAGGTCACTCCGCTGGACGCCATGACCGAAAAGGACAAGGTGGACCTGGCCTTCGGCATGGAGCTCGGAGTGGACTGCGTGGCCCTGAGCTACGTCCAGACCGCCGACGACCTGCTCGTACTCAAGGCTGAAATGGACAAGCTCGGACGTCGCCTGCCCATCATCACCAAGCTCGAAACCACCGCGGCCATCGACAACCTGGACAGCATCCTGGACGAAACCGACGGCGTCATGGTCGCCCGCGGCGACCTGGGCCTGGAAATGAACCTGGCCGAATTGCCCGCCACCCAGAAACGCATCATCCGCGAATGCAACAAGCGCGGCATGCCCGTCATCGTGGCCACCCAGATGCTGCTGTCCATGGTCAAGACGCCCATGGCCACCCGTGCGGAAACCACGGATGTAGCCAACGCCATTCTGGACGGGGCCGACTGCATCATGCTGTCCGAGGAGACAGCCATCGGCAGCTACCCCTGCGAGGCCGTGCAGTTCATGCGCACCATCGCCTACGAGATCGAACGCTTTTATTTCGAGCAGCGCCAGGACGTGGCCCTGCACCCCGGCGATCTGGAGCATCCGGCCACCTACCTTGCCTATGCGGCCGCCATGCTGGCTGGAAAGACCAATGCCAAAGGCCTGGTTTGTCACTCCACTTCCGGGGCCACTGCGCGCATCCTTTCCTCCTGCCGCCCCAAGCAGTCCGTGTACGCCTTGACATCGGACACGGTCGCAAGGCATTTTTGCAATCTGTCGTGGGGCGTGATTCCGGGCATTCCCGATACCAGCTTCAACAACCATCAGGAGCGGGCCGAGGATTTCGTCAAGAATCATCCGGCGTTCGAAGCGGGCGACACCATCATCATCGCGGCCGGTCAGCCGGATCCAGCGAAGGATGCCACCAAGACCCAGACGAACGTCGTCAAACTCTTCGTGAAGTAGGGAGTTTATGAGTACGTCGATGAAGCACGATATCTCGGACGGTCTGAACGAGGAATACTATCAGATCAACCCGGATATCCTTGGCAGTTTCAACAAGTTCCGTCCTCCGTTGAACATCTATCGGTTCGACGAGGATGTGGCTCGCATCATTCCCTACTACAAGGTGGGGGGGCGGCTCTCCAACGAGCAGATCGAGGAACTTCAGCAACTGACCAAAGAGGGGGACATTTTCGTTTCCCGCGACGACCATCCGGTATATGTCAAGCACATCAGTTACCAGCTTGACCTCGTGCTCGTTGACAAGAACCTCAAGGAACGCGAAATCGCGGACATCTGCACCCAGGCGTTGACCCGTAAGTGCAAGGAGTTCTTCGAACAGCCGGTCCCGGCCGTGTTCGAGTCCTTCTGGACCGATCTCATGGTGCTCACAGAGTATCTGATTCATGACATTCACCGCTCGCGCGCCTTGGCGCGCCGCATCAGCAAGGAGCACGGCCTGGAACACCACGCCGTGAACTGCGGGTTTGTCGGCTTGGCCCTTTACGGCCAGCTCAAGGAGAACGACTTCAAGGAAGGGGGCGTCAAGCGGCAGTCATTCGACCGTTTCGCCGCCGGTCTGTTCCTGCACGACCTGGGCATGACCAAGCTGCCCGCGTTTATCATGCAAAAGGACAAACCCCTGAACACGGACGAGCGCCAAAAGGTGAACCAGCACACCAACCACGGGTACTCCATGCTGGCCAAGCTGGACCTCAAGTATCCCGAGGTTGAGCAGTGTGTGCAGCAGCACCACGAACGCATCAACGGAACCGGCTATCCTCAGAAGATATCCGGTGACGCCCTGAGCTACAACGGGAGGCTGTGTGGTCTTGTGGATTCGTTTTGCGCCATGATCGCCAACCGGCCGTACAGGCAGGCCATGAGTCCGGACGAAGCGGCCAACAAGCTGCTTTCGGACAAAGCCTACGATCAGAACATGAGCGGCGTACTGCGAGCGCTGGTTTCCAGTCTGAAGCTCAAGTAGCCGAGCAGGGAAGACAAACCAAAGCCCCGCCTCTCATTGGAGAGGCGGGGCTTTTTTTCTCGATTCTAGGGGGAATCTAGAAAAGATGTATCATGTCCCGCGTCATTTCGCGGTAGAGATCAGAGATGTTGATGACGCCCATGATGCGACCTCCTTCGACCACCACCGCCCAGTGGCGTTTGCGCTTCAGGAAGTGCTCCAGCACCAGCAGAGCGGGGTCGTTGGGCTTCACTATCTGCACGTCGCGCTCGATGTAGTCGTCCAGTCGGAGTTGGGTGCAGATGAGGCAGGCGTTCTTGAAGGCCTGGTCCCAGTCGGTTTCTCCCACCTGCCTGAGGTTCTCATCCTTGAGCACCGATTTTTCCACGGCCCTGAGAATGCTCCAGATGGTAATGACGCCCACGAGCTTTCCGGCCTTGTCCTTGACCACCACCGCCGTGTTTTCCGGGGACTCGGCCATGGCGTCGCGCATGACGCGGATGGCTTCGGCAAGGCTTGCGTCATCCTGAACCATGGCGAACTCGTCGTGCATCATGTCCCAGGCCCGTTTTCTGAGCATCATAGTGGTGTCTCCTTTCAATTGAAATGAAATCAACACGTTGCTTAGAATACCATGTAACTTGTCGTGGGTCTTTTGTCTACCGTTCCGTATGATATCCTGCACAAACTTGACTTTGTGCAGGCAATGCACACAATCGACGTATGAAACGATCATTTCTCATGGCTTTGGGCCTGTGCCTGTTGCTTACCCGACCAGTCTTTGCCGGCGCCATCCCGTTCGCCCCCGGCGAAAAACTCAGTTACGAGATTTACTGGACCGTGGTGCACGCCGGGTCCGCCTCCTTGGAAGTGCTGCCCGGTGAGGAGTTGGACGGCGTTCGGTCCCTGCGTTTCCTGGCCCAGGCGCGGAGCACCCCGTTCGTGGACAATTTTTACAAGGTGCGCGACCGCATCGAGGCCTGGACCGATGCGGACGTGAACCGCTCTTTGCTGTACAGGAAAAAACAGCGCGAAGGGACTTACAAGAAGGATGTGGAACTGCGCTTCGACTGGGGTGAAAACAAGAGTTATCGCTATGTGCGTGGCGAACTGAAACACACACTGGACCAGCCGGACGAGGTGTTCGACCCGCTCTCCATCCTGTTCAGCTTCCGCAAGCATGTGCTCTACAAGACCATGAGGTTTTCCGGGCCGGTGACGGACGGCAAGATCAGCGTCATGGGCGAGGCGTATGTGGAAGGAACCGAAAAGGTGGAGACCCCCATGGGCGAGATCAAATGCTTCCGGGTGCGACTCAACGTGAAGCACTTGTCCGGGGTATTCAAGAAATCCAAGGACGCGGAACTGATCGTCTGGTTCTCGGCGGATGAGCGACGGTTGCCCGTGAAGGTCAAATCCAAGGTGGCCGTGGGGCATTTCTCGATGGAGCTCGTCGATTACCGGTCCGCTCAGTCTGCCCGGAACTCCACGCTGACGGCGTTGCCTCAAGAGAGCCAAGCCCACGCGCATTAGTCAAGCGTGTCGGGCGTGCTTTTGTTGTGTGTCTGGTCCGCAGGGCTTTTGAACAGCCTGAAGTAGGGTTTCCATCGTTTTGCCGTTTATTCCCCAAGCGCGAAGCGCTTCGTTGAAAAGTCTTGAAGGGGGAAAGTCCGAGAGGGGGAAACTTCTGAAGAAGTTTCCCCCTCTCGGTTCATCTTATCTTCGTACACTCCACATCCTCACCAAGGTCGTAAAGCCGGATTTTGTTGCTGCGTGGGAATTCCTTTTTGAGAAGCGTCTTGAGGAGCTTGCGCATCCTTTTGAGCGGCTCGGAGTAGCGCTTCCGCTCGTAGCCGTTCCGGGCGACGTCGAACTGGTCGTCGGCAACGCGCCTGATGACCACGTACCTGTCGCGTTTGTACGTGCGCAGGTCGATGGCGTGGCCCTTGGGTAGTTTCCTGAGGCGTTCCAGGACGTTTTCTATGGCTGTGGCCTTGTCGATCATGTCCATGGAGATAGACACCTGCATGGAAACCTGTCAAATCTCGGGCACAGGAGATATCCGAGCCATGACAATACAGAAAGACGACACCATGGAATGCAGTATCGAGTCCCTGGCGTTCGGCGGAGCCGGGGTTGCGCGCGTGGACGGCATGGCCGTGTTCGTGCAGGGCGCATTACCCGGTCAACGGGTTGCCGCCAGGGTGACCAAGGCCAAGAAACGTTTTGCCGAAGCCGTGGTCGTGGAGGTGCTGGGACGCTCTCCGCATCAGGTGGACCCCGCCTGCCCGCACTACGGCGCCTGTGGCGGCTGCGCCATGCAGGATCTGGAGTACGGCGAGCAACTGGCCCAGAAGTCCCGCCAAGTGGCCGACACCCTGCGCCGGATCGGCCGGGTGGAGCCGCACATGCTGGAACCCATCGGCTCTCCGGACATATATCGCTACCGCAACAAGATGGAACTCGCTTTTGAAGGGCAGGGGCCGCGTTTGGGACTGCGCGCACGGCTGGAGCCGGGGCAGCGGGGGCAGGGCCGGGTCATTGATCTCAAGACCTGCTTTTTGTGTTCGGAAAAGAGCCTGGAATTGTTCCACGCGGTGCGCAAAGCCTGTCGTGAAAGCGGCATCCCCGCCTATGAGCCTGCCTCGGGAAAGGGGTATTGGCGGCATTGCATTATCCGCCATACAGCATTGGATCAGACCATGGTTCATCTGATCACCTCGGGTGGCGCGGCTCATCACGAGGCTTGTGCGGCCCTGGGAGACCGGTTGCGTCTGGAAATTCCGTCCCTGACCTCTTTTGTACACTCCAGCCGCCGCAGCCGCCGAACCTTGGCTTTTGGCGAGCGTGTGGAATACGTGGCCGGTCAGGATTATATTCTGGAACGTCTCGAACGCGGCGGGGACGAGGTTCGTTACCACATTTCCCCCAACGCATTTTTTCAGACCAATACGGCCGGGGCGTCCCGCCTGTTCGGCGCGGCGTTGAACCTGGGTGACTTCCGTGGGGATGAGACCGTCCTCGACCTCTACTGCGGCACGGGGGGCATCGGCCTGTATTTGGCCGACAAGGTCAAACGGGTGGTGGGATATGAATTGTCCGAGGAATCGGTGGATGACGCACGCACCAACGCTCGGCTGAACAGCATCCACAACTGTGAATTTCATGCGGGGAGTCTGGAAAAAGGGCTGTACGACCTCGAATCTCTGCCCCGCCCGGATGTCGTTGTCTGCGACCCGCCCAGATCCGGCATGCACGATGCCGTGGTCCGGGCCATTCTGGCCTTGAAGCCATCCACCGTGTTGGCGGTTTCCTGCGATCCGGCCACCCTGGCCCGTGACGTGGACAAGCTTTCGGAAAGTTACCGGCTTGTCTCGGCTCAGGCCGTGGATATGTTTCCGCATACGCATCATATTGAAACAATAGCCGTTTTTCACAAAATGTAACTGGATTTAGTCCATTTGCGTCTTTTCATCTCATGTGTAGGCGTTTGCAGTTCCTTGTATCTCTTCGCCAACTGCGGTAGGGGGCATGCGTTGCATTGCCTCCATCCGGTTGGTCGTGCACGTTATTTTTTTTGGAGCCTGAAGTGATGAAAACGTTTTCGATATTTATGTTTTTGGTCGTCATGACCATGCTCACCGCCTGTACTCTCAAGAAGGCGCCTTTGCCCGAGCCGGTTTACAAGACCCCTTCCGGCCCTCCCGCTCCCGATCCGAAACAGATCGAAGAGGCAAGGAAGAAGGAGGAGGCCCGCAAGGCCGAGGCGGCTGCCAAAAAGGCGGCCGAGGTGCGCCGGAAGGCGAAGAGAACCGTTAAATACGTGGCCCCGGTCATCAAGCGCATGAAGGTCATCGGCCAGAAGGAGTACGTGTATCTCAGGGATGCGGAAATGAAACTCTCGGCCCGGATCGACACAGGGGCCAAGACTTCCTCTCTTCATGCCACCGACATTCAGCGCTACGAGCGCGACGGCAAGAACTGGGTGCGTTTCACCCTTACGGACCCGGAAGCAAAGAGGACCGTCGAGCTGGAACGGCCCCTGGTCCGCAGAGTCCGCATCAAGGAACACAACGGGGATGATCAGCGCCGATACATCGTGGAGTTGCGGATCACCCTGGGAACCATCAAGTGCAGAACCGAGTTCTCCCTGGTGGACCGCGGACACTTCGAGTTTCCGGTGCTCATCGGCCGGTCCTTCCTTCACGGCAAGGCCGTTGTGGATGTGACCAAGGAATATACAACCTCACCGCTGAACGATACGCATGAACAATAAGAAACAGCTGGTCATACTTGTCGGGACGTTGCTTGCCCTTGGCATCGGCGTCACCGTTTACAAAGTGCTTTTCCTGGGCTTTGCCCTCTCTCCGGCCTCTCGGGAATCCGTATGGACCGTGGAGGCGGAGATTTCCTTCATTGCCGATGGCGGACCTGTGGAAGTCTCGCTGAATCAGCCTGACAACCTCAACGACCTCGTGGTGGTTGATATCGTGGACAGAAACCACGGCTACAGCTACCTGGTGAAGGATGTGGACGGTGTCCGGAGGGGCATCTGGTCCCGCAAGGACGCCCATGGCCCCCAGAAAATCTACCAACGGCTCAATGTCTATCGGCTGGACGATTTCATGGGCCGGGAAGCGGAATCCGACGAAAAGGCGCCCAAGGTCATTCCACTGGACGGAGCGGCCCGCATGCTGGCCGACTCTCTGCTTCGGAAAGCCAAGGAAAAAGGCATGGACGACCTGTCCATGGCCAGGGAACTGTTGCGTCTGCTCAATGCCCCCGAGAACAACACCAAGGCGTCGAGCCTGTTGGAAATGAAGGACGACTTCGGCGGCGCATTGGGGCTGGCCCGATCCCTGCTGCACCATGCCGGGGTGCAGTCCCGAGTGGTGCGAGGCGTCTTCCTGAACGAGTCCGGCGCCAAGAACAAGATCAAGAGCTATCTGGAAGTGCGTAACGAGGGCCGGTGGATCATGCTCGACCCCCTGGCCGCGGAGGTGGTGGATTCCGACGTCTTCCTGCTTTGGCAAGTCAACGACGAATCCCTGCTGGAAGTGGTGGGCGGCCACGACTCGTCGATTTCCTTTTCCTCTGTGGAGAATTCGGTGAAGTCCAACCGGGTGGCCATCGAATCCGAACTCGGCAAGACACCGCTGGTGGATTTTTCCATCTACAGTCTGCCCGTGCACGCCCAGAACGCATTCAAGCTTCTGCTGCTCATCCCGCTGGGCGCGCTGGTCGTGGTGGTCATGCGCAACCTGGTGGGCATCAGAACCTCGGGCACCTTCCTGCCCATCCTCATCGCCCTGACGTTCCTGCAGACTTCGCTGCTGGTGGGCCTGGGGCTGTTCGTGCTCATCGTTTCACTGGGCCTGGTGCTGCGTTCCTATCTCAACAGGCTCAACCTGCTGCTGGTGCCGCGCATCTCGGCGGTTCTCGTGTTTGTCATCATCATCTATCTGGGAATTTCGGTGGTCAGCTACAAGATGGGCAGCGACGTAGGTCTGCTGGTGACCTTCTTCCCCATGATCATCATCTCCTGGACCATTGAACGCATGTCCGTGCTCTGGGAAGAGGAGGGATTCCGCGAGGTCTTTATTCAGGGCGGCGGGTCGCTGCTGACTTCCAGCCTCATCTATCTGGTCATTTCCAACCGTTGGGTGGGGCATCTGGCCTATTCCTTCCCGGAGTTGCTGCTGGTGGTGCTGGCCGTCATTCTCATGGTGGGAAGCTATACGGGCTATCGTCTCAGCGAGCTGCGCCGTTTCGAGCCTCTGGGCAGGGAGTAGCGACCAATGCGGTTCATCCTTCCCTCCAGACTCAGGACCAAGGGCGTCGTCGGCATGAATATGCGCAACCTCAGCTTTGTAGCCGAGAACAATCCCCGCCATCTCTATTCGCTGGTGGACGACAAACTCAAGACCAAGAAGCTGGCCGAGGAGGCGGGCATCGCGGCTCCGCGTCTGCTGGGCGTCGTACGCGTGCACAAGCACGTGGGTCAGTTGGCGCCGTTTCTCAAAGGGCAGGGCGGCTTCGTCGTCAAGCCCGCCAAGGGCAGCGGCGGCAAGGGAATCCTGGTGATCACCGGGCGTGACGGCGACCGTTTCGTCAAGTCCAGCGGCGGCGTCATCAATGAAAACGATTTGCATCGCCATGTGGCCAATACCTTGAGCGGCCTGTTCAGCCTTGGTGGGAATCCGGACGTGGCCATGCTGGAAGAGGTGGTTGAATTCGCGGACGTGTTCGACGGCTTCACCTATCAGGGAGTTCCCGATATCCGGATCATCGTCTACAAAGGCTACCCGGTCATGTCCATGGCCCGGCTTTCCACTGCCGCGTCCGACGGCAAGGCCAATTTGCATCAGGGGGCCGTGGGCGTGGGGATCGACATAGGGTCGGGTAACGCGCTTCTCGCCGTACAGCACAGCCTGCCGGTGCAGGAGCACCCCGACACGGGCAGGAAACTCTCCGATCTGTCCATTCCGGGTTGGCTTGAATGTCTGCGCCTGGCTTCCAGGTGTTATGAGATGACCGGTCTGGGCTATCTGGGTGTGGATCTGGTGCTGGACGCCCGGCGCGGGCCGCTGTTGCTGGAACTCAACGCCAGGCCCGGGCTGGCCATCCAGATGGCCAACGGCCAGGGGCTGTTGCCGAGACTCGCCCTTGTAAACTCCCTGGAAAAACCGCACGATTCCGCGGAAGATCGGGTCGAGTACTCCCTCGGACATTTCGCCAGGGTGTAGGCTGCGGCTGCAGGACGGTCATCTTGTCCGTTGCCTTTCCAGTGCATTTTCGGCACTCTGGCTTCCCGTAAACGAACAGAACACGGAGCCGCCATGTCTTCCATCACCATCCGCAAGAGTCTTCTGGAGCTGGTCTTTACCGGCGCATTCATGAAACGCTGGAACGACAAGCTGCGGCCCATGGAGCTGGTGGAAGTGGACAAGCAGGCCCACAAGATGATTGTGGCCTGGCTTTTGTTCGTACTCAATTCGCGCGATATGGACGTGGCCCGCAAGCGGGCCCTGGGTGAAGCCGTGGTGGAGGGCGGTTTGTTCGACTATCTCTATCGCTTGGTCATCACGGACATCAAGCCGCCGGTCTTCTACAAGATCAAGGAAAACCGCGAGGACTACCAGCGCCTCACCCGCTGGGTCATCCGTGAACTCACCCCCCGTATTCTCCCTTTGGGCGAGGAATTCATGGAGCGCATGACCGCCTCCCTCATGGAGCCCGAACAGAAGGGACTGGCGAGGCGCATACTGCACGCTGCCCATCTCTACGCCAGCTACTCCGAGTTCAAGCTTCTGAAGACCATCAACACCATGGACGATGAGCTTCAGGAGATCGAGCAGAGCTTCATCGACCGGTTGGGCGAGTTCACCGACCTGGACGGCGTCCCCGAGCTGCTGGACGACGAGCGCACGGTCTTGGGCCGGTTCGCCAGAATGTGCGGCAGGCTGCGTTTCCAGAAACGGTGGTCCCAGACTCCGCGTGTGCCCGAGACCTCGGTGCTGGGGCACATGTACATAGTGGCCGCCTATTCCTGGTTCTTCAGCATGGAGGTTGGCGCCTGCCGGGCCCGCATGCAGAACAACTTCTTTTCCGGCCTCATTCACGACCTGCCCGAGTTGTTGACCCGCGACATCATTTCTCCGGTCAAGAGCGCTTCCCAGGAGATCGGCGACCTGATCCGCGAGTACGAAGAACGGGAATTGGAGCGGGTGGTGCTCGAACCTTTGCGGAACGGCGGCTACGAAGATATTGCCGACCGGATGGCCTATTTCCTGGGCCTGGAAGTGGGCTCGGAGTTCAAGGCCACCATCATGCGCGACGGGGTGGTGGAGGAGGTGCTCTCCGAGGAACTGGCCGGGCAGTACAACCTGGATTCCCTGGACCCCAAGGACGGGGAACTGCTCAAGGTCTGCGACAGCATTGCCGCCTATATCGAGGCAGTCACCGCCCTGCGAAACGGCATCTCCTCGGACCAGTTGCATCAGGCCACTTTCCGGATCCGCTCGCGATATCACGACACCCCCTCCGTGGCCGGCATCCATGTCAGCTCTCTGCTGGCTGATTTTGATTGATTCGACAACATATTGATTTCAAAGTGTTTTTATTTAACTTTGCACCCTGTCGCGCCGCTCCATTTCGGCATACCGCTTGTTGTTCGCTGGCACATGGTGTATACGAATTCCGTTTTCTTAACACCCTGTCCATAAGGACAAAGGAGGGAGCATGCATATTTCCGAAGGGGTCCTGAGCGCGCCGGTCCTGGTGAGTGGAGCGGTTCTGGCTGCCGGCGGCATCGCCGTGGGCCTCAAACGCATGGACTATGACCGAATCATGAGCGTTGCCATCCTGTCCGCCGCTTTTTTCGTGGGCTCCTTGGTGCATGTGCCGGTCGGCGTGGGCAGCGCCCACTTGATTCTCAACGGCTTGCTGGGCGTGGTGCTCGGCTGGGCCGCGTTTCCGTCCATATTCGTGGCCCTGCTGCTTCAGGCCGTGCTTTTCCAGTTCGGCGGTCTGACCGTCTTGGGGGTCAACACCTTCAACATGGCGGCACCGGCCGTGCTGTGTTTTTATCTTTTTCGGCCGCTGCTGCGTCGAGGCAACGGCAGCCGTTTTGTCGGGGCCTTCTGTGTCGGATCTCTGGCCGTACTGATGAGCACAATACTCACGTCAGGGGCGCTTGCCCTGTCCGGCGACCAGTTTTTGCCGGCTGCCCAGGCCATGTTTCTCTGGCATGTTCCGGTCATGATCATCGAAGGGGTGGTCACCGGCTTCGCCTTTTCCTTCCTCGCCCGCGTCAAGCCTGAAGTGCTGAGCGGCGTAACCGCCTGATTTCCTGGAGTCGTACCATGGTCAATCGTCTTCTGTTGTTCTCTTTTCTGCTGGTTTGTTGTTTTGCCACTGCCGCACACGCCCACAAGGTGAATATCTTCGCCTATGTGGATGGCGACACCATTCATACCGACAGCGGCTTCAGCAAGTCCAAACGGGTCCAGGGCGGTGTTGTCCACGTGCAGAACGCGGTCTCCGGGGAAGAATATCTGAGCGGAGTCACGAACAAGGACGGCAAGTTTTCCTTCACAATTCCGCAGCAGGCCTATGAGCGCAAAAGCGACCTGCGCCTGGTGCTGGACGCCAGCCAGGGGCACCGCGGTGAGTGGCTTGTCCGCTACAAGGAGTTCGGCGGTGGAGAAGAAGCGGATCAGGCCGACTCCGAACCGGATAATCCCCAGGCGGAAATCCCTTCTGTGGAAAATATAGAGGGGTTGAGGCATATTGTACGAACTGCTGTGAAAAAAGCCGTTGCGGAGGAAACCGCGCCTCTCAAGGAAATGATTGCGGAAATGCACAATGAAGACCCCGGAGCTAGGGAAGTCGCTGCTGGGCTGGGGTATCTCATGGGTGTCGTCGGCCTGGTCACCTATTTTCGTTCCAGAAAAGATTAATCATATTTTCAGTTGATTATAGGTCAGCCCTCATTCATAAAAACCACTTGATAGCGCTTGGAAAATTTCATACGTAATTGGTGTGTTTTCTGTGTTTAAAAAATACGTATGAACAAGTGGACATTCAAGCGGATATTTTGTTAATTGTCCCTGTTTGAGGGCAGCGAGGTAATACCATGAAACTGACGACGAGAAGTAGGTATGGGACCCGCATGGCTCTGGACATTGCCCAGAACGGTGCGGAAAAACCGGTGAGGATCAGTGATATTGCCCTACGACAGGGCGTTTCAGTAAAGTATCTTGAAAAACTCATCCGTGAACTGAAACAGGCTGGGTTCATTCGCAGCAAGCGTGGCCCCAAGGGCGGGCACATGCTGGCCAAGAACCCTGAAGAGATTTCCGTTGGTGAAATCGTGCGTGTGCTTGAAGGGGATATTTCCCTGGTAGAGTGTAAGAGTCAGGACTCCACGTGTCCTCGTTTTGAGGACTGCATCACCCGTAATTTGTGGGTGAAGGCTTCGGATTCCATGTACGAAACTTTGAACGGCATTACCCTTGCCGATCTGCTGAACGGTGTCGCTCATTGCGAGACCCCGGAAAACATCAATCCCCCTCTGAAGTAGCTTTTTTTAGTTACAAGGCGAAAAGGCCCGCACATGTGCGGGCCTTTTTTGTTTTATTTCGGCAACGTCCTGGACAGCAGGATACGCACCGGTCTTCCGTATTTTGGCGGCTACTCCTGCATTTCGTTGATGAGGGTGCGAAGCTGCTCCGACAGCCGGGCCATATCGTCCATTGCAAGGGCGGACTGGCTCATGGCCTCTGCCGTTTCTCCGGCGATGGTGTTGATCTCCTCGGTGCCCCGGTTGATCTCTTCGGAGGAAGCGGATTGCTGTTCGGCTGCGGTGGCGATGGCGTGAACCTGGTCGGCCGTGTCGTCGATGATGGTCTGGATTTTTTCCAGCGAGGAGCCCGCCTGCTGCGCCAGTTCGGTGCTGTGGGACACCAGCTGGGAGGTCTGCTCCATTGAGTGGATGCTTTTGCGGGTACTGTCCTGGATGGAGCCGATGGAGTTGCCGACCTCCTGAGTCGCGGACATGGTTTTTTCCGCCAACTTGCGCACCTCGTCGGCGACTACGGCAAATCCGCGTCCAGCCTCACCGGCCCGCGCCGCCTCGATGGCCGCGTTCAGGGCAAGAAGGTTGGTCTGGTCGGCAATATCGCTGATTACACTCATGATCTGGCCGATGGCTTCGGCCTGCCGACCGAGATCGTTCATCTCCGTGTGAAGCTGGTCGGTTTCCCGGTTCAGCTGCTCAATGGACTCCACGACACGTTCCACGACCTGCCCGCCGTCATCGGCCTGCGTCTTGGCGTTGTTGGCGTTTTCTGAAGCGCTGGCGGCGTTGTTGGCAACTTCCAGGACCGTGGCGTTCATTTCCTCCATGGCCGTGGCCACTTCGGTGGTCCTGCCGCGCTGGGCCTCCGAACCATTGAGGGATTCCTGAATCTGGGCGTTGAGTTCCTCGGAGGCCGAGGCGATCTGCGAGACGATCTGTTCAAGTTCGGCAGCTGCCTGGTTCATTCCTTCCTTTTTGGCCCGTTCTGCCGCTTTTCGGGCCTCGTCGGCCTCGATCATGGCCTTTTCCGCCGCTTCGGCCTTTTCTTCCGCTTCCCGGCTCTTGTCGGCGATTTCCTGCATGTTGCGCTGGAGGGTGGCGTTCATGTCGTCGAAGGAATGGGCCAGGGACCCGATTTCGTCATTTCGGTTCAGGCCCATGGTGGGCGGATAGTCTCCGGAAGCCAGCCTGGCGGTGAAATCCATGAGTTTCTGAATGGGGACGGTGATGTTGCGGGTGATGAGCAGGGTGCATATGATCCCAAACAGGGCGCTGCCGACTGTCAGGACGATGATGATGACGATCAGCCTGTAATGGAATGTTATGGAGAAAGCTTCAGCGGTTTCGGCCTGCGCATGGAGCGCCTCTGTGAGTTGGTCGATGTGGTCGCGCATTGCGTCGAAACGCTGCATTCCTTCATTCAATGAGATTGCGCTGAGCTTCTCGGGATCCGCTCCGGCCCGCCTGTCTTCGAGAAGTTTCAGGGAGACTTCGTCCCATTTCTTCCTGTCGGCCATGTATGCCTGCACCAGTTCGAGTTGCCCGGGCACCTTGGTGGTCTTTGCAAATTTTTCGACACGGGTATCGGCCTGTTCCTTGTTGTCGGTGTAGTCTTTCATTTGCTGCCGGAAGCTTTCGCTGCCGGGCTTGGCGAGAAGCATGGTCCGCTCGGCGATGAACGCCTGGTGAAGGTCGCGATCGGCCTCAAGCAGGAAAGTCATGCCCTTGAGGTCGCGGTTGAAGATGGTTTCCACCTCTTCGTGGAGGCTTTCCGTGCTCATGATTGCCAGCAGGCCCATGACGATGAGAAGGGCGACGTTGATCCCGAGGATAAGCAGCAGCTTGTTTCCGATACTGATATTTTTGAGCATTGTTCCCTCCCAGGCTTGTTCCGTTTCAGCATAGGTCGGTTTTCAAATCTTTACATCTGCAAGAAGATTCTCGATGCTTCGGGTCCATTCAGTCTTCGCGGCGCAAAGCCGACATGACGCCCAGCACACCAGAAACTGCCGGATGATGGGAAAATCAATGGCAATTCCCACCTAATCCGCATATCACAGTAACGGTCTTTTTGGCTATTGCTTTCCCGGCAGGGGCCGGAAACTCTCTTTTGAGGAGAATCCAAGTGTTGGTTGTCGGCCGCTTTCGGGGGAAGAAAATTGTGTGTACCGGGCGACAGCCCGCTTCGGTAGCTTCATGAGGATACAATGACTCGAAAGGCAAACATCAATCGTCCATATATTTATGCTGTGGCCGGGCTGGCGTCCATCGGCGGGCTGCTGCTGGGGTTTGATATCGGCCTGACCTCCAGCGCCTTGAGTGAAATGGCGGCGGTCTACGGCCTGGGTATCAACGACCATGCCTTGACCGGCATGCTCGTGAGCGGTGTTTTCTGGGGTGCGCTTCTTGGCGGCGTGCTGGCCAGTTTTATGGCCACCCGGTTTGGTCGCAGGGAGTCGGTCATCCTTTGCGCCATGCTTTTCTGTGTCGGTTCCCTGTGTGTGGCCTTTTCCTCGGTGTATGCCGCGGGATTCGCGGGCAAGGTGCTTGTGGGCGCCGCCATCGGTATTTCGGCCGTCATTGTTCCCATGTACATCTCCGAAATCTCTCCGCCCGAAATTCGCGGCACGGCACTGTTCTTTTATCAGGCCGCCATCAGTTTCGGATTTCTGTTTTCCTTCGGAACCTTTTGGTTTCTGGGCGACGGCGGGTTGTGGCGCTGGGTCTGCGGCGTCGAGTTCATTTTTGCGGCCATCCTCGGGCTGGGCATGCTCAAGGCGCCCAACAGCCCCCGCATGCTGGTGCTGAGTGGTAATGACCAGGAAGCGCGCAATGTGCTTCGATTGACTCTCGGCAGACAGGATGTGGAGGGAGAGATAGAGAGCATTCATGAGACCCTGCGGCACGGAACGGGCGGCTGGAGCACCCTGTTCAGCAGGCCATACCTGCAGTTGGCCCTGGCCGGAGCCGGGCTATTCTTCATGCAACAGGTGGCGGGCGTTTCCGCTGTGACCTGCTACGCGGCCCAGATTTTCGAAGCCGCCGGGTTCAAGGCTGGGAAGGGAGCGCTTTTCGCCGCCACCCTGCTCGGGGTCATGAACGTGGTCTCGGTCATTCCCGGGTCCATGCTTATCGAAAAACTGGGCCGCCGCAAGCTGCTGTTTTGGGGCAGCGTCTTGTCCATGCTCTGTCTGTGCTCGCTTGGCGGGAGTTACCTGGGTGTCTTTCCCGAGGCGGTTGATCTGCGTTGGGTGCGTCTTGCAAGCATCCTGGCCTATGTGCTTTTTTACACCTGCAGCCTGGGCGGCGTGGCCTGGGTCATGCTGGGCGAACTTTTCCCGCTCAAAATACGCGGGCCGGGTATGGCCTTGGGCAGTTGCATGAACTGGGGCATGAACATGGTTGTTTCCGGCACCTATCTCTCCCTGAGCCACGCCATCGGCATGGGAGCGACCTACCTTCTGTATGTCGCCCTCACTGTCGTGTGCCTCGTGCTGGCGTACATGTTCCTGCCGGAGACCAAGGACCGCCCTCTGGAGGACCTTGAAGCAAACCTTTACGCGGGCAAAAGGCTCCGCCACCTCGGTGATCCGGTGGTGCGTCACTGAAGCATCCCATGACGGGAAAACGATGATGCCCGGCCGCATTCAAGCGGCCGGGCTTTTTCATGTCCGGTTCATGGGCTCTTGCTGATCGCGCGATTTTCTGTCAGGTGGCGTCCGCCCCGGAATCATGGTCATGCGGGATTTCGCATTCGGAACATATACCGTGGCCGAAGGCCATCAAGAGGCCGAGGATGAACACTGCCGGCCATACGAAAAGCAACGGCCAGGCCACCAAGGAAAAAAGCGCGAGCACGGCGCCGACAATGAACATCAGGTAGGCGACCCCCTTCAGATTCAGGCGATCCGAGAAATCGCATATTTTGCAGATGTACCTGATCATGACTCCCCCCTTTGTCAAAGGCTCTTTATAAAAGAGTAGAGTCGTGAGCGGGGGAGTCAATGCATGGGAGGTGTATTTTAAAGGAGAATCGCGTCCGGGATCACCCGAATGACGTTTCGAGCGTATGGGGAGCGGATGCGGAAAGCCCAAGGGCGCATATTGCACAGTCTGTTGAATCGAGCCAAGGCTTTGAAAATTATTTGTTTAACAATTCTTCGTTCGTTTCCGGTTGAGGAAAGTGCTTGAAAAGAGTAGGCCAGCTGCTTAGCTGCCTAATAATTGTGCGCATGGAGGTGCTGTATGAATTTCAAACTCAAAATCGGGCACAAGCTGAATCTGATCGTCATCATATTGTTGCTTGTATCCTGTGTCGTCATCACACTCATCAACAATCTCATGGCAAGAGAGAGCCTTGAGCAACAGCTCTACGAGGAACAGCTTCCGTCCACCGTTGAGAACATCGGGGGGGTGATCGACAAGAAGTTGCTTGAGCCCACGGCCGGATTGGCGATCATTGCCGGCGACCCTTTTTTCGAGGAGTGGATCAGGCAGGGGGAACCCGAAGCAGGGTATGAAAAGGCCTACGGATTGCTGGCCTCGGTCAGCGGGTATTATGGCACGATGGCCTGCTCCTTTGTTTCCTGGGGGACGAAAATATACCATGAATACAAGGCCGGCCATGCCAGCCGCCGCCTGGTGCAGGATAAAACGGACCCATGGTTTTCGGCCTTCAAGCAGAGCGGCAAGACATTGGGCATCAACGTCTATGTGAACCATCCTGATTTCGGCTCCGTGGCCTTCATCAACCGGCGCGTGGGAGGCGATGAATTTCTCGGCCTGACGTCCATTGCCTTGAATCTGGACGATTTCGTGAACATGATCACCAAGACGACCATAGGCGAGCATGGCGTCACGTTCATGGTGGACGGCAACGGCGTCATCCGTCTTCATGCCGACAAGGCGCTCATCAATAAAAAGAACATCAAATCCATTCCCGGCTACAAGGGGCGCCTGGCCGATATATTCAACAAGGGACGCTGCCGGTTCAGCTACGACTCGGGCGACGACAGCGTCTCGGTCATGACCCAGTACGTACCCGAACTCGACTGGTACCTTGTCACCGAGGCCAGCAACACCGAGTTGTTCAGCGGCATGAATTCAGCGCTCATGACCACCATTCTCATCAGTCTGCTTCTTATCGGGGGAGGCATTGTGACGGGCTATTGGTTTGTCCGGGGCATTACCAAAGCCTTGGGCCGGACCGTGCGTTTTGCCAAGGCCGTCTCCGACGGCGAGCTGGACAGAGAGCTGGAAGTGGCCCGCACGGATGAAATCGGCGAGTTGGCCGACTCCCTGCGCGTCATGGTCGCCACCCTCAAGGACAAGATCCGCGAGGTGGAAAGCAAGACCGAAGAGGCCGAGGAAAAGGCTCTTGCCGCGGAAAAGGCGACCAACGAAGCGAGAAAGGCCAGTTCCATGGCTGAACAGGCCAAAAGCGAGGGCATGTTGCATGCGGCCCATAGGTTGGAAGCTTTTGTCGAGGATGTGCGCAAGACTTCGGAATCCATTGCTCGCCGATCCGATGAGATTCATCGCGGTACCGACCTGCAGAACGAGCGCGTCCAGTCCACGGCCACGGCCATGGAGGAAATGAACGCCACCGTACTGGAGGTGGCCCGTAATTCGGCCGAAGCCGCCGAAGTGGGCAAGGACGCACGGGAAAAGGCCGGCGGTGGGATGGCTGTGGTCAAACAGGCCGTGGCGGCCATGGAGAATACTCGCGAGGAGACCGAAAAGCTTCGCGAGAGTATGAACAAACTCGGCGTCGAGGTGGAGGCCATCGGCAGCATCATGAATGTGATCAACGATATTGCCGACCAGACCAACTTGCTGGCGCTTAATGCGGCCATCGAGGCGGCGCGAGCCGGTGAGGCGGGGCGCGGATTCGCCGTGGTCGCCGACGAGGTGCGTAAGTTGGCGGAAAAGACCATGCAGGCCACCACCGAGGTGGGAACGGCGGTTTCCACTATTCAGAACGCCACCAGGGACAACATGGCGGCTATGGACGAGGCGGTGGGAGAACTGGGCGAAGTGGCCCGGCTGACCCGGGAATCCGGCAGCGCTCTGGAGACCATCGAAGTGCGTGTGGAGACTTCGGCCAGCCAGATTCAGAGTATCGCCACCGCTGCTGAGCAGCAGTCCGCCACCAGCGAGGAGATCAACCTGGCTGTGGAGGAGATCAACAGGATCACCATGGACACCGCCACCAATGCTGCGGAAACCGCTGCCGCAGTGGCCGAGCTGGCCGACCAGATAAATGGTTTGTCCGGCCTCATCCGTGAACTGAAAGAGGATGCCCGGGCTTCGGGTGTTTAGACATTGGTGCGAATTCGAAAATAAAGACCGGCGGGATAATTTCCCGCCGGTCTTTATTTTCGGGGCGCCTAAACAGGGGATACCACGTCGAAGAAAGGGTATGGCCCGGCAAATGAATGGCCGCATCCGGGGATAAGCCCGAAATGGGTCACCATTTCCAGGGGCTCCCAATTGCGTTCATCCAGATAGTGCAGGGCCAGTCCGCCCGGTTCGAGCATAAATCTGGAAGGGGCGCCCGAAGTCAGGTTCAGTTCCAGCTGCAGCCCGGTGGAAGGGGCGATGCAGGCGTTGCGCCCGCCGAAGCCGCGCTGCACGGCCCGGTGCATGTGACCGCAACACAGGCGCAGCACGTGGGGCGCGCCGTTGAGGATTGTTTCAAACTCGTGTGCGTTGGCAAAGGGTTCGGCATCCATATTGCCGATGCCCACGCCGAAGGGTGGGTGGTGCATGAACACCAGGGCCGGCCTGTCATCTTGCAGGGAGTTCTCCAGCCAGTGCAGGTCATCGCGATCCAGGCCGCCGCCGTGTTCGCCCGGCCGGGTGGAGTCCAGTCCGACCAGCCGCACGGGCATGGCGTCTATGGAATAACGGATGGGCGCATTCTGGTGTTCCGCATACAGATAACCGTGGTCCGGGAAGGCCGCCCGCAGTCTGGCGCGGTGATCGTGGTTGCCCGGCGTCAGCAGGTAGGGCGCTTTGAGCCGGTTCAGGATGGAAGCCGCCTTCTCATATTCCTCTTTTCTACCTGCGTCCGCGATGTCGCCGGTGACCAGCACGATGTCCGGTTCTGGCGCCATGAGGTTGAGATGGCGTACCGCATTCTCCAGGGCTTCGGTGGTCAGGGCCTGCGCATAGGCCGTGCCCGAAGCCGTTACATGGCAGTCTGAGATCTGGGCGATCAGCATGATTCCTCCTCGGACAGCAGGCGGAAGGAATGGTGGGGCACATCGAAGGAGACGGTTTTCCCGGTGTGAAAGCTCTGGCGCCCCGGAGCGTCCAAGGTGCAGATGGAGTCGTCCGGAAGGCGCACGCGCAGGCGGTTGCGGTCTCCCAGAAAGCAGGAAGAAAGAACTTCGCCTCTGAGCAGGCCGTGGCCGTCGGAGTTCATTTCAGCGGCCTCGGGCCGGAAGAGCAGTATGGCCCGTGAACCTTCTGGTGTTTTCGGGGGGATGATGGAGTCGCCCGAGAGTTCCCGGCCGCCGGGGAGGAGCAGTCTGTCGCCGTTCACCTTGCACTGCACTGTGTTCACCGTGCCGATGAAGTCGGCCACAAACCCGTTCTCCGGTTTGAAGTAAATATCGCGCGGGCTGCCCTGCTGGGCCACCTCGCCGTTTTTCATGACCACGACCACGTCGCCCAGGGCCATGGCCTCGCTCTGGTCGTGGGTCACGTACACGGCGGTGATGCCCAGGCGTTTGAGCAGGGTGTCGATCTCCTCGCGGAGGCTGTCCCGCAGTTTGGCATCCAGAGCCGTGAGGGGTTCGTCCAGCAGCAGGACACGGGGGCGCACGGCAATGGCGCGGGCCAGGGCCACGCGTTGGCGTTGGCCGCCGGAAAGCTGGCTGATTCTTCGGTCCGCCAGATGTTCTATGCGCATCATCCGCAGCATTTCCCGGACGCGGCCGGTGCGTCTGGCGTCATCGTCGCCCCGGACGCGCAGGCCGTATTCGATGTTGCGGGCCACGGTCATGTTGGGGAACAGGGCATAGCTCTGGAAGACCATGCCCACATTGCGCTTTTCAATGGGCACGCCGGTGACGTCGTCGTCGCCGAAGAACACCCGACCGCCCGCATCGGGCGTCTCCAGTCCGGCGATGATGCGCAGGGTGGTGGTCTTGCCGCAGCCCGAGGGGCCGAGAAGCACCACGGTCTGTCCCGCTTCGATGGTCAGGTCGAAGGGCTTGAGCGCCAGGGTTCCGTCCGGGAAGGTCTTGCCGCAGTCGCGCAGCCGCACCGGCACGCCCCTGCCTTCGTGCCTTCGTATATCGGTCGTCATGGTCTGTTCCTCCATGGAATCGTCGGCATTCTGCGCGGCCGACACGTTGGCGATGCTTCGCGAGCCCACCCACTGCATGGCGGTGAGCAGGGGAATGATGAGCGCGAAAAAGAAGATGGTGTAGGCCGAGCCTATCTCCAGGCGCATGGATGCGTAGCTGTCGGCCAGCCCCACGGGCAGGGTCTTGGTCATGGGCGTGTGCAGCATCCAGGTCAGGTTGAATTCACCCACCGAGAGGGTGAAGACCATGAGCGCGCCCGAGACGATGCCCGGCATGGCGTTGGGCACGACGACATTCATGAATCGCCGTGCGAAGCCTGCCCCGAGGCTGGCAGCCCCTTCCTCCAGTCCGTCCAGGTCCACCATGGCCATGACGGCGGCTACGGAACGGACCATGAAGGGCAGGCAGAAGATGACGTGCCCGGCCAGGATGATGAGCCAGCTCATGCGGAATTCCGTGAAACCGCCGTAGCAGAGCAGGATGCCCAGGGCGATGGCCAGTCCGGGAATGGCCAGGGGAAGCACCAACAGTTCCTCCAGCATTTTGGTCCAGCGGTTTTTCATGCGGACCATGAAGTAGGCTGCGGGCACGCCGACAGCGAGGCAGACCGCCAAGCAGGCCAGTCCTATGAACAGGCTGCGGAAGATGGTGTCGCTGTAGAGGGTCCAGACTTCGTCGACCCAACGCAGTGTCAGTCCGCTGGATACGCCTTTGAAGGCGTTGGTCGAGAGCCCCGTGAGCACGGACTGGCAGATCGGGATGATCAGAAAGGCGCAACAGGCCAGGGTCAGGATTAGCTGGGCGTTGAAAAGCATGCCGTGTTTTTTCATCCCGCCGCTCCTATGCTGTCTTCGCGGGCCACGATGCGCGCGGCAAAGAGCGTCGCCCAGGTGATGGTCCCGAGAATTACCGAGAGGCAGGCGGCCATGCCGATGTTGGCTGAAAGGGTGAACTCCGTATAGATGGTGATGGGCAGCACGTCGATGTTCGTGGCCAGGGTGAAGGCCGTGCCGAACGCGCCCATGGAGGTGGCGAAGCAGATGGCCCCGGAAGAGATGAAAGCCGGCGTCAGGGCGGGGATGATCACGTCCCTGATCACGAGTCGGGGCGAAGCGCCCAGGGAGCGTGCGGCCTCTTCCAACTCCCTGTCGATCTTCTTCGCGGCGGCCATGACCGCCGTGACCACACGGGGGATGGAGAAATAGAGGTATCCAAGGAAAAGTCCGGTCATGGAATAGGCCAGCACGATTTTGTCGCCCGTGAGAGCCTTGGTCAGCTGGCCGAGGAGCCCTTGGCGTCCGGCCCAGAGGATGACCATGAAGCCCACCACCACACCGGGAAAGGCCAGGGGAAAGGTGAGCATGGACACCAGCAGGCGCTTCCCGGGGAAGGTGTTGCGGGCCAGGAACACGCCCACGACGCCGGAGAGAGCCAGGGAGACCAGGGTGACTGCCGCGGACAGGGCGGTGGTATAGAAAAGGCTTGTGGCGTATCTGGCGCTGGTCAGCGCGTCCCAATAAAGCCGCAGGCCGCCTTCAGAGCCGGTCTCGAGGATGAGGCGGGCCATGGGCAGGAGGAAAAAGGCCAGGAGCACGGCTCCCATGGGCAGTCCCATGAGAGCGGCCCGGCGCTTGTTCGTAAAAGGCATTGTCTGATCCTTTGCGGAGCGGGGCATTGCCCCGCTCCGGTCTTATGGAAGGAAAACGCTAGCGCACTTCCGTACGGTAGCGGTCACGGAAGGTGTCCTGAACCTGGCCCATCTTGCCGTAGTCGATGGGCTCGGCACGAGCGTATTCGGATTCCGGCAGGAACTTGGCGGCCACTTCCTTGCTCAGGGCCGAGGGACGGATGGGTTTGAGGTAGGCGTTGGCCCACACGGCCTGTCCCTTGTCGCTCATGATGAAGTCGAGGACCTGCTTGCCGAACTCGGGGTGCGGGCAGTTCTTCACCAGGCTCATGACGTAGGGCACGATGATGGTCCCTTCCTCGGGAATGACGAACTCGACGTTGGCCTTGTCCTTGTACTTGGCGCGGTAGGCGTTGAAGTCGTAGTCGAGGAGGATGGGGATTTCGCCGGAAAGCACACGGGCGTAGGAGGTCTGCTTGGGCACGATGGGGTCGTTTTTCCGCAGCTTTTTCAGGTAATTGATGCCGGGCGTGAAGTTGCCCAGGCTGCCGCCCATGGCCTTGTTGACCGCGGTGGCCGAGGCATAGCCCACGAATGCGGAGGTGGGATCCAGGTAACCGATCATGCCCTTGTAGCGGGGATCAAGCAGATCCTTCCATGAGCGGGGCACGGGATTGCCCTCCAGGGCGTCCTTGTTGACGAAGAAGCCGATGGTTCCGGAATGAATGGTGAACCAGTAACCGTCCGGGTCTTTGAGGCCGTCCGGGATTTCGTCCCAATGGGCGGGTTTGTAGGGAGCCACAACGCCTTTTTCCTTGGCCTTGATGCCGAAGGATACGCCGTAGTAGGCCACGTCGGCCACAGGATTGTCCTTTTCCGCGATGAGCTGGGAAAGGGTCTGCCCCGAGTTCTTGTTGTCGTGGGGCATGCGGATGCCCAGTTCCTTGGCGATGGTTTTGAGCTGGGTTGCCCAGTCGGCCCATTCCGGAGGACAGTTGTAGCAGATGGCTGTCCCGTCGGCGTGAGCCGTTCCGGCCCCCAGCAGGACCGTCAGGGCCAGGGTGAGCAGCAAGACGACACGTTTCATTGTTTTCTCCTAAGGTTGGCGGGTATTCTGTATGGAAACAGGGAGCCCCCCTTTACCGACCCCGCTCAAGTCAGCGAAGGGAAGCGGTGGACTCCCTGACAACCAACTCGTGATCCAGAATCAGGCGGCGGGGTTCGCCGTTGTTCTGACTCAGGGCGCCGATGGCCATCTGCGCGGCGCGTCTGCCCATTTCATAGACGGGCTGGCGGATGGTGGTCAGCCGGGGCGCTACATAAGAGGCCATGGTCACATCGTCGAAACCGACGACGGAAATATCCTGCGGCACGGACAGGCCGAAGGAGCGCAGCTCGCCCATGGCGCCGATGGCCATGAGGTCGTTGGAAGCGAAGATTGCGGTCGGCGGGTTGGGCGTATCCATGAGCCTGGCCACGCCCTCACGGCAGTGCTCCAGGCCGAAGGGAGTTTCCACCACCAGGGCCGGGTCGTGCTCCAACCCCCTTTCCTCCAGGCAGCGGCGGTATCCTTCGTAGCGGTGCCTGCTTCGGTCCGAGGAGACGAAACGTCCGGCCAGCATGGCGATGCGTTCGTGGCCGAGGTCCGCTAGGTGGGCCGTGGCGTCGTAGCCACCCCGTTCGTTGTTTATGCCCACATTGGATACCGGTGCGTCGGGCAGGGTGCTGAACAGGAAGACCGCCGGCACGTTGATGGCGTCCGCCAGTCCGGCGATGGTTCCCATGGGATTGGATACGGTCATGACCAGGGCGTCCACCTGTCTTTCCAGGAGGTGCCGGATAAGTCTGCCTTCGGCGGCCGGATCGTAGTCCGCATTGACCATGAGCACCTGATACCCCCGGAGGGTGGCTTCGTCCTGCAGCCCCCGGGTGGATTCCGCGAAAACCGTGTTGGTGATGGTCGGAATCACCAGCCCGATGGTTTGGGTGCGCCGGGTGGAAAGAACTTTGGCTGCGTAGTTGAAGCGGTAGCCGCACTGGTCCATGGCCGTTCGGATCTTTTCCCTGGTTTTCTGACGGACTTTTTCGGGCGCGTTGATGAAGCGCGAAACGCTTGCTATGGAAACTTCTGCAATTCTAGCTACATCTCTGATGGTTGCCATACTGTGTAACCGGTTACATCAAGGTTGAAAAAAAGGGGGCCGATTCGCACGGAAGCACCTGTCGGCCGAGCATGGAGAGTTGTGTAACCGGTTCCACGATACGGTGGGTGTCGAAACCGTGACAAGTGCGTCAAGGGTTCTTGTCGGGGGAGGAGATGGGAAGCTCGGCGGGCCGCAGCAAGACAAAAAACGAGACCGGCAGGGAACTCCCTTGCCGGTCTCGTTTTGTTTGTGAGGAAGAAAGGCTATTTTCTGAATTTACTGCGCAAGGCCATCAGCCCCAGCAGACTCAGGCCGAGGAGCATGAACGTGGAGGGCTCCGGCACCACCTGCTGTCGGGAACCGATGGTGAAGTCGTCGAATCCGAAAACGTCGCCGCCGGTCCCGGTGTTGGAGATGGTCAGAGAACCGAATAGATTGCCCGTGTCAATGATGCCCCAGAACAGCGCGCTGCCGCTGGGGGCTGAAATGGTGTGCGGGATATTGTAGACGTTGCCGTTGGAAAGCGACAGGACGAGCTGGTTGCTGAAGTCGCCCATATCCGTTCCCCAAAAGCCGAACGCGGCCACGTTGGCGGAGAAGGTGATGAGGAAGTTGTTGCCGCTGTTCACTTCCCAGAAGTTTCTTCCGGAGATGGGAAATCGTCCATAACTCGTATCGGTTTCCACGATCCCGGATCCGCTGAGGGTGGCGGTGCCGGCCGTGCCGAAGCTGACCGCCAGGGGCGCGGTGGTGCCCGGTGAATAGGAATCGAAGGTCTCGACACCCACTCCGGTCAATTGGGCATAAAAGGCATTGGCGGCCGCCTGGGAATTGGTGGCTCCCGCTACGGACCCGCCGGGATAAAGATCCTCGCCGAAAAAGGTGTTGAAGTATGCGCTGGCCTGCATGGGCATTACCAGCACCAAAGCCACAAGAGCCGAAAGGGCCAGGGATTTGTACAGCTTCATGGGGCACTCCTGTTTTTTGTTTTCGTTAGGAACAAACAAACTTTGTGCCAAGGAAGCATTCCATAATGGTAGACAATGGTTACCGCACTTCGTCATGCCTGCGGGCCGCAGGAAGACTGTAAAGCCGCCCGACAGGCGGCAGGAGTATTTTTACAGGGGGGCTTCCGCAGGGCAAAAAAAGGACCGGCAAGGTGTTCCCTGCCAGCCTTTTTCTGCTTGCGAAAAAGAAAGGCTATTTTCTGATCTTCTTTCGGAAGACGGCCAATCCAAGCAGGCTCAGTCCGAGAAGGGCGAACGTTGAGGGCTCCGGTGTGGCGACCACCGGGTCCATATTGCCGAAGTAGAAGTCGTCTAAGCCGTGTGTCTGCCAGCCAAGTCCCCAACTGGAGATTGTGATGGATTCAATCAGGTTTTCCGTGTCGATGATGCCCCAGAACATGGCGCTGCCGCTGCCGCCAAGGAGACTATGGGGAACGGAGTATTCTTCGCCGTTGGAAAGGGTCACGGTGATTTGGCTGAAGAACTCGCTTATGTCGGTTCCCCAGAAGCCGAATGCATTCACGTTGCCCGAAAGGTTGATGACCAAGTCTTCCCCGCTCTTGACCTCCAGGTAGTTGGTTCCGGAAATGGCGAAACGTCCGTCATCCGCGACGTTGTTCACTGCCATGGAACCGGTCATGGTGCCGGAGCCGACCGCGCCGAGGTCGAAGGAAAGCGAATCGCTGGTTCCCGGCTTGTGGGATTCGAAATCCAAGACGCCCACATTGGTCAAATCGGAGCGGAAGGATTGAGAAGCCGCCCAGGACTCGGTTGCTCCGGTTACGGAACCGTCCGGGTAGAGGTCCTCACCAAAAAAGGTGTCGAAGTAAGCGCTTGCTTGTACAGGGATGATCAAGAAAACTGCTGTGACGCTGGCGAGGATCATTTTTCTAAAATTCATTCGATATCTCCTTTTGTATGGCTGGCCCAATTAAGCAAGGACGCTGCCAGAAGGAGGTTTCACAGTATTCAATGACTCTTAGGCAATTGAGTGAGATGAAAATTGTTGAAAAGTGTAAGGGGTGCCGACATGAAGATAGAAAAAACTCTACATAATGTTTTATACTAAATTAGTATAGAAAAAAAGAGGGTTGCCTGAATGCGGTGACCCTTTCAAAAGAAAAGTGGGTTACTCTTTCCGTCGCATGAAGAGGCTTTCGGTTTGTCAACCGGAGATTGGAGATTGTTCACCATCCGGGAGTCTGACGCGATTTCGGCGGTGGCCGTGGTTGCGGCGCAATGTTCACAATATCGGGGTCGCTTTATCATTCCTCATCATGGCAATAAAAAAACGCCCCCAAGCAATTGCTGGAGGCCGTTGTTTTTCTCGTGGTCGGAGCGGAGGGATTTGAACCCCCGGCATCCTGCTCCCAAAGCAGGCGCGCTACCAAACTGCGCCACGCTCCGACGCCGTTGGAGGGATGTTCCTACTCGAAATGAAGGTGGATGGCAAGAGGCTCAGCCCAGGTCGATACCGTCGATGGGCTGGCCGCAGTGCACGCATTTGCCGTCGCGGATGGCGCTTTTCCCCACGGAGAATCCCAGCCGGTCCATGAGTTCTTCGCCGCACCCCGGACAGATGGTCTTGGCGAAATCGTTGCCGGGAACATTGCCGATGTAGACGTAGCGCAGGCCTGCCTCCCTGCCGATGCTGTGTGCCATTTCCAGGCTCGACAGCTTGGTCGGGCCGCGGTCGCGCAGCTTGTAGTCCGGATGGAAACGCGACAGGTGCCACGGCACCTCGGGGCCGAGTTCCTCCACTAGGAATCGGGCCATGCCTTCCAGTTCGGCGCGGGAGTCGTTGAGTCCGGGGATGAGCAGGGTAGTGACTTCCAGCCACCAGCCCAATGCCTTGATGTGTTTGAGGTTTTCCAGCACCGGAGCGAGCCGCGCGTCGCACTGCTGCTTGTAGAAATCCTCGGTGAACCCTTTGAGGTCGATATTGGCCGCATGCATGACGGGGCCGAGTTCCTCCAGGCAGTCCGGGCTCATGAATCCGTTGGAGACCATGATGTTCTTGAGTCCGTGCTGCACGGCCAGCCTGGCCGTGTCCTGCATGATTTCGAAGAAGATGGTCGGTTCGGAATAGGTGTAGGAGATGCTGGACGCGCCGTGTTCCCTGGCTCCGGCAACCAGTTCCTCGGGCGTGGTGTCGGCGCCCGCAGGCGCACGCCCGTTGCGGGGCGGCTGGGAAAGGGACGCGTTCTGGCAGAAAACGCAGCCGAAGTTGCAGCCCATGGTGGCGAAGGAGTAGGTGTAGCTGCCGGGTTGGAAGTGGTAGAGAGGCTTTTTCTCAACGGGGTCCAGGTTCAGGGCGGCGATTTTCCCGTAATTGAGGGAATAGAGCGTACCGTCCTCGTTCCTGCGCACGCCGCACCTCCCCACGCAGCCGGGTTTGATGAGGCAGAAATGACTGCACAGCCTGCACTGGACCTTGTCTTCCTTCAGCCGCTTCCAAAGCCGGGCTTCGACCATGGCTTTGCTCCTAGTCGGTGGTTGTCGTCGTGGTGGTCGTCTGTGTGTCCGTGGAGTTGTTGTACGTGGTGGTGGTCGAGGTGCTCACCCCATCCTTGTTGAAGGGATAATCCACGTCAGGATTCACGGTGATGATGACCTTGTCGTACCAGTCCACCGGCTCCTTCTTGGGGCCGGGGTCGGCCTTCATGGTGCTGTCGCCCGTATTCGGGTCCATGCCGAAAGCGTCCTGGGTGTCGGCGTTCTGGCCGCCGGTGGTGCCCCAGGTGCTGTCCTGACGGTTGGTCGCCGTGTCCTTGTTCCGGAATTTGTTTTGGGCCCAGGCGCTGCCGAGCGTCAAAATGACAACAGTCGACACGGCCAGGCATATGGTCGTCAAACGGTTCATGGCGGTCCTCCGGGGGGCTCTGTCCTCCCCTCCCTATTTATAAGCATGTCCCAACCATTAGGCAATGCAATTAATGAGCCGCCTTAGCATCTCCTTGAACTTGGAACCACAAACGCCTATAACCCCACCAACACGAGCCCAATCCCCTAAATAATGCCCATGGAGCAAGGAATATGACCGACAGTGCAAAACGTTCCCAGGCCTACACCGAAGCAGGCGTGGACATTGAGGAAGCCAACCGTTTCATCGGCCGCATCAAGGACATGGTGGCCGGCACCTTCACCCCGGGAGTCGCCACAGGTATCGGCGGCTTCGGCGGCCTTTTCCGGCCGGACATCCAAGGCATGGAGGCCCCCATGCTGGTGGCCGGAGCCGACGGCGTGGGCACCAAGCTCAAGCTGGCCTTTCTGTTCGGCAAGCATGACACCATCGGCATCGATCTGGTGGCCATGAGCGTCAACGACGTGTTGGTGCAGGGCGCGGCCCCGCTCTTTTTCCTGGACTACTTCGCCACGGGCAAGCTGGAGTCCGGCGTGGCCGAGCAGGTTGTCGGCGGCGTGGTGGAGGGATGCAAACAGTCCCGATGCGCGCTGCTTGGCGGCGAGACCGCCGAAATGCCCGGTTTCTACGCCGACGGCGAATACGATCTGTCCGGTTTCTGCGTGGGCATGGTGGACAGCCCCAAGGTGGTCACGGGTGAGCGTATCGCCGAAGGCGACGTGCTTATCGGCTTGGCCTCCACGGGCCCGCATTCCAACGGCTACTCCCTGATCCGCAAGATCTTCGACGGCTCGGGCCTCGCCAAGGACGACATCTTCCCGGGAACCGATCGGAAAGTTGCCGATGTGCTTATCCAGCCCACCAGGATTTACGTGAAGTCCGTGCTGGAACTCCTGAAGAATTTCGACATCAAGGGCATGGTCCACGTGACCGGCGGCGGCTTCTATGACAATGTGCCGCGCGTGCTGCCAGAAGGCGTTGCCGCCGAATTCGACTTCGGTTCCTGGCCCATGCCTCCGGTCTTTGAATGGCTGCGGGAGCAGGGCGACCTGTCCTGGCCGGAAATGCTCCAGATCTTCAACTGCGGCGTGGGATATATCCTGGCCGTGGACAAAAAGGACGAAGAAGCGGTACTCTCCAGTCTCAAGGAACTGGGCGAAGATGCCTGGACCATCGGCCGTGTCGTGCAACATGCGCCCGGAGCCGAGCAGGTCGTGGTGAACTTCCCTTAAGGAGTCTGAATGCCCCTCAAGGAGTACGAACAGATCGTCGAGGACGTGTGGCGCTCCCTGACCGCCTCCAGTCCGGAGGTGTTCTTGAAGCTGGTCATGACCCTGGCGATCTTCATTCTCCTGTGGCTGGTGCGCAAACTGGTGATCCGGTTCATTTACCACCGCAGCGGCGATAATCACCTCATGGACAGCGCTCACAGCCTCACGGCGGTGTTCTTCTATGTGATTCTGGCCTTTGCCGTGGTCAGGATCTGGTTCGAGGGGTTCGCCAACTTCGTGACCTACCTCGGTCTGGTGGCGGCAGGACTGACCATCGTCTGCAAGGAGTTGATCCTCAACTTCGTGGCCATGTGGGTCATTGCCTGGCGCGATCTGTTTTCCCATGGCGACCGCATCCAGGTGGGCGGTTATATCGGCGATGTGACCCGAAAGGGCCCGCTTTTCTTCACCCTGGTGGAGGTGGGCAACTGGGTGGACGCGGACCAGAGCACGGGGCGCACCGTGCGCATGCCCAACTCCCTGGTACTGACCACGCCCGTGGCCAATTACACCAAGGGCGTGGGCTACTTGTGGAACGAGCTGTCCGTGGTCGTGGACAAGGACTCCGACTGGGAACGTGGTCGGGAACTGCTCATTCGGGCCGTGAAGGATTTCTATGACGACACGGGAGCGCCGCCCAGCGCTGAACTGCACGATGACGAGGAGTTCGTCTTTTACAAGAAAACCACCCCCAAGGTGTATGTCCGCGTGGCCGACGGCGGCGTGAAGCTCACCCTGCGTTACCTGTGCAGGCCCAGAGGGCGCAGGGACAGCGAAAACCATATCTGGACCGCCGTCCTGCGCCTCTTCAAGGAAAACGATATCTCCATCGTCTGTTAGCCGCTACGTCGGGACCTCGGATTTTTTTCAGAGTCATATCGTGGCGAAAGAGATGTCGTCGCTTTTGATGAATTGGACATCAAAGACGCCGCCGTCGACACATTTCCGCAGTTGCGGAACATAACGGGACACGTGCTCCGCCGCGAGGTGGGCGTCCAGCGCCTCCTGTGAACTCCATCGTTCAAGGGTGATGAATGTGTTGCCGTCAATGAACGATTCGTATTGTTCACATCCTTCTTCCGTCGGAGCGTATTCGAACTGCAGGATGTCCGCCGTTTTTCTCAGCTCTTCCTGCCTGCCGTCAATAATGGTTGCTTTCACGATGGCAATAATCATGATTAATCCCTTATGTGTTGAATGGTGTCGGCATGGACCGGTGCTGAAATCAGACAGTCCCTCTCTCCGAGAGGACTCTGCGCACGGACAGTCTTCAGGGCCTGATGAAACTGTGGGGACTGAAACCGTGCGGCAAAATCGTCTATCGTCCGCACCACTCCCGGGCCAGGGCTTCGGCTTCTTGCACGTAAGGAGCCCTGTCCTCAGCGGTGGCTGATTCGTGGATCCCCGCGCCGCGGATGGTCTTTCTGTCGTGCAGTCCGTAATGTTCCATGAAATGTTCATATTTTTGCGGCACATCCCGGTGTTCCCGCTCCTCGGCCCCCTGAGTGAGAATGAGGAGCCCCTTCTTGCCTTCGGGCAGGCGGCAGGGATCGGGACGGTTGAAAAAATCCGGGCGCAAATAGGAATAGGTTCTGTCCACAAAGGATTTGAGCTGGCCCGAGATATCCCAAAAGTAGACCGGTGAGGCCATGACCAGCACGTCGGCTTCATGGATGGCCTCCAGCACTTCGGTGAGATCGTCCTTGAGGATGCAGGAGTCCTGCTTTGTCTTGCAGGCGTAGCATCCCTGGCAGCCTTTGAAATTCATTCCATTCAGATGGTAGGTCTTCACTTCGGCTCCAAGCGATTCGGCCTTGTCGCCGAATGCCATTGCGATAGTGTTCGAATTACCTTTCTTTCGCGGACTTCCCAATACGGTGACGATTTTCATTGCAAACTCCTTGATGTTTAGACTTCGAAATCTTTCGAATCGCTTGGTTAAAAAATATATTACACGGTCAAAAGCGCCTGGAGTGCCTTGGTCGCCTTGTCGTCCACCCAGAAAAGCACGTTCTTGCCTTCCCGTTTCATGTGGATGAGCCCGGCTTGCCGAAGTTCCTTGAAATGGTGTGAGACTGTGGAGGGTGCGAGGTCTAGATGCTCGGCAAATTTGCACTGGCAGTTCTGGATGGCCTCGGGCGGCTCGTTGATCACCTGCCCGGCCAAACGGGTGGAAAGTTCCTTGAAGATACGCAGCCGGTGAGGATTGGAGAGCGCCTTGAACATGCGCGCCGCATCCTCCAACTCCTGCAAGCTCACTGTCTGTTCAGTCTTCGACATGTTTCGAACACTAGTTCTCTTCCCCCAGGTTGTCAACGTACCGCGGGGCTGTCGTTCATTGTAAGCGGCCGAGTCATTCCCAGCCTCAGAGGGCTGCCCAACGCTTCCCGGCGTTGCATTCGCAACGGACGGGCCTTGGAAATCGTTCTAGCTTATGTCCAAATGAACGCGGTGGAGCAGGTTCTGGACTGGCGAGGGTCGGGAGGTTCGCTTTCCAGGTCGGCTTCGTGTTTGCGATGACTATGCTTTCACTCCCGAAAATGGAGGCGCCATGAGTTTCGATGCCCGCAAACCCTCGCTGTTATGGGCTTTGCTTACCTTTTCCATCCCTGTCGCGATAATTCTTTACGGCACGGTGGTCGTCGGGGTCCGGCCTCCGGTTCTGCCTCTGCTTGTGGCTGTGGCCGCCGCCGCCATCATGTGCCTGAAAATCGGCTACAAATGGGAAGAGCTTCAGGAAGGGATGCTTGCGGCTGTGGGGCGCATACAGCTCGCCGTGGCCATCCTCATGCTTGTGGGCATGATCATCGCCTCCTGGATGGCGTCGGGAACGATTCCCGCCATCATCTACTGGGGCCTGAAGCTCATCGCTCCGGAACATTTTCTCATCTCCACCTTTGTTCTGTGCTCTGTCGCATCTCTGGCCACAGGCACTTCCTTCGGGACCATGGGGACCATTGGCGTGGCGCTGCTTGGAGTCGGAGCCGCCATGGGGTATGATCCGGCCTGGACTGTCGGCGCAATCGTCTCCGGCGCATATTTCGGGGACAAGATGTCGCCGGTGTCCGACTCCACCAACATCACCGCAACGGTCTGCGAAGTTCCGCTTTTCACACACATATCCTCGATGCTGTGGACCACGGCGCCGGCGGCGGTCATCACCATCATCGGCTACGGATTCCTCGGCTCCATGCACAGCGGGGATGTGAGCAGCGCGGCGAACATCAACACCATCCTGAGCTCCCTGGAGGCCTCATTTTCCCTTTCGCCACTCGCTTTTCTGCCGCCGGTGCTCATGATCGTCCTGGCATACAGGCGGTTGCCCGTGCTTCCGGTCATGGTCATCTGCATCGTCAGCGCCCTGGGCATCGCCCTGTATGAAGGCGCCGAAATCGCCACCCTCGCGAAGTTCCTCACCACCGGCTACAAGGCTGCGACCCCGTCACCGGAGCTGAACAAGCTGCTTTCCCGCGGCGGCCTCATGAGCATCATGGTCACCATTCTGCTGCTCACGAGCGGTATGGCGTTCGGCGGTATTCTGGAGAAAGCCCGTGTTCTCGAAGTGCTGCTGGAGGCCATGCTTCGTGGGGCGAATTCGGCCCTTTCCCTCGTGGGCGCAACCTTGGGAGCCGCGTACATCATCCTGCTCGGCACCGGCAGCCAGATTCTGGCCGTTGTCGTTCCTGGACGGGCCTTTGCGAAATCCTTCAAGGAAGCGGGCATCGCACCCCAGGTGCTTTCCAGAACCTGTGAGGACTCGGGTACCCTTGGATGCCCGTTGATTCCCTGGAGCGTCCACGCGTTCTACATCCTGGGAGTGCTCGGGGTGAGTGCCGTGGATTTCCTGCCCTACGCCTTCTTCAACTGGGTCGTCCCGTTCCTCTCGCTGGCGTGCGCGGCCACCGGCTTCGGAATCATGAAATCCGACGGAACTTCGGTCCGTTCGTTGAAAAAAGCCGATAACCACACTTCGGCATAATTCGTTAAGGATTGCTTATGTCCAAGAAAGAAATGAAGAATGTACTCTTCATCATGCTTGATACCCTGCAGTTCAACTATCTGGGTTGCTACGGGAACAAGGAAGTGAAGACCCCGAACCTGGACAAATTCGCCGAAAACGGCTTTTTGTTCGAAAATGCATACAGTGAAGGGCTGCCTACCATTCCGGTCCGGCGGGCCCTCATGACCGGACGGTACACCTTGCCGTACGGCGGCTGGCGGCCGCTGACCACGGAGGATACCTCCATCACCGACGTGCTCTGGTGCCGTGAGGTGCAGACTGCGCTCGTCTACGACACCCCGCCCATGCGTCTGCCCAAATACGGTTACTCGCGGGGGTTCGACTACGTCCGCTTCTGCAACGGCCACGAGTTGGACCATGAAACCTTCAGCAACGTGCCTCTCAGGCCGGAATTCAGGGGAGAGGACTATCTTTCTCCCGAATGGCTGAAAAAAGATGAGAGCGGCGAGTACGACGAATCCAGCAAGTCCCTGATCCGCGAAGCCGAGTGCTACCTCCGGCAGCGCCAGAATTGGAGTTCCGACGCGGACAACTATGCATCCGTGGTTATTTCCGAAGCGGACAACTGGCTGAAGGACAAGCGTGATCCCAATCGTCCCTTTTTCCTGTGGCTCGACTCCTTCGATCCCCATGAACCCTGGGATCCACCGTCCGTATGGGAGAATCGCCCCTGCCCGTACGATCCGGATTACGAAGGCAATCCCCTGCTGCTCGCCCCCTGGACCGAGATCGACGGGGTCATGACCGAGGAGGAATGCGCCCATATCCGCGCCCTGTACGCCGAGAAGGTCACCCTGGTGGACAAGTGGCTCGGCAAGCTCTTCGGCTCCCTCAAGGCCCAGGGCCTGTGGGACAACACCATGGTCGTCATCACCTCCGACCATGGCCAGCCCATGGGGGACGGCGAACACGGCCACGGCCTGATGCGGAAATGCCGCCCATGGCCCTACGAGGAACTGGCGCACGTTCCGCTCCTGATCCATGTCCCCGGCCTCAAAGGCGGCAAGCGCATCGAAAGTTTCGTTCAGAACGTGGACGTCACCGCCACGATTCTCGACGGGCTCGGCCTGGGCGTGGAAGCGGTGGAGGAGACCGGTCACGAAGGCATCAGCACCTATGACGCCGAGGACATGCACGGCATCAGCCTGTTGCCGGTGATGCGCGGCGAAACCGACACGGTGCGCGATTTCGCCATCGCCGGTTACTACGGCATGTCCTGGTCCATCATCGACCACGACTACAGCTATATCCACTGGTTGCAGAAGGAAATCGACACCGATTCCATGAACAAGGTCTTCTACGACGGCTCCGGGGCCGGGGGGAACGCGGGCGCGCAATCCGCCAAGCTGGAAATGAAGGAGGAGATGTGGACCTGCGTTCCCGGCGCAGAGGTTTCCGTGCCCCAGTCCGACGAACTGTACGATCGGCGGAAGGACCGGTTCCAGCTGCACAACATCATTGACAAGCATCCGGAAAAGGCCAAAGAACTGCTGCAGAAACTGAAGCTGTACATCGGGGAATTGCGTACGACGTAGCCCCGGACTCTTCGGGCAACCCGCTTCCCGCATGCAACGAGGTTCACCATGCCGGTACAACAGATCGACGAATTCTGGCGCATCAAGGTCGACAGCGACGCCTGGGACAAGGTTCTGCACCTGGGCATGCAACAGAAGTTCAAGCAGGGTGAACGCGTCGTTTATCCCGGGGAGCGGGTGACGCAACTCCGGTATCTTCATTCGGGGGCGATGCGCATGAAGCGGACGTCCCTGGACGGCAACGAGAAGATAATCATGCACGTGGAGCGGAATTCGCTTTTCAGCGAGGTTCCGTTCTTCACCGGGGAACATATCAGCAGTTACTTCACCTGCCACAAGGATGCGGTCGTCTATTCCTTTTCCAGGGATACCGTGGACGATATGCTTGTGACGCATCCCGATATCGCCAAGGACATCATCCGCACGCTTTCGCTGAAGGTGAGCGTGCTGTGCAACCAGTTGGCCTCTCTCGGCCTGGATACCCTGGAGCAGCGTATCGTCAAGTTCATTCTGCTCCGCTACAATGCGGCCCCCTTGTCCTCCAACGAGATCATATCTCTCGGGTCGCTGCGTATGAAGGACATTGCCAGTATCCTCGGAGTGCACAGGGCGACATTGTACAAGGCATTAAAGTCGTTGGAGAAACTTGGGCTCATAAAGATGCTGAGCGAAAACCGGCTGCAGATTCTGAATATCGACGCCCTGGCAGCCATCGCCTACCATTAACCCATCTCAACAGGATAACAAAATGAGTGAAATCAAGGATATAACCGAGAAGGCGAGCGCGGAATACTTCGCGGATTTTTCGGACGCCGTTGTTTTTTTCCACAAGGAACTTTGTCCGCACTGCAAGAATATGGAGAAAGTGCTGTCCAAATTCGGCGCCAAGGCCCCCCAGGTGGAATTGTACAGCGTGGACAGCGAAGCCGCGTCCGGACTCATGGCGGAGCTCGGTTTTGAAAGGGTCCCGACTTTGGTCTTCGTCCGCGACGGCAAGGTCGTCAAAGTCCAGTCCGGCCTCATGAATCCCCGCGAGTTGAAAGCGCTGCACCAATCCATCTGATTCCCGGTGATTTCACTATGAACAACCATTACGACCTGATCATTCTCGGCGGGGGCGTGGCGGGCATGACTGCCGCCATTTATGCGGCCCGAGCCAATCTGAGTGTCCTGATTCTGGACGAAAACGCATGCGGCGGCCTGGTCAATTGGACCCAGGTGGTGGAAAACATGCCTTCCTACAAGTCCATCGGCGGAATGGAGCTGGTGGAGCGCATTCAAGAGCAGGTGGAATCTCTGGGCGTGGATGTGGAAGAGGCCGCCTGCATTGACGCCATGGACCTTACTGGAGAAATCAAAACCGTTGAAGCGGATGACGAGGTCTACACGGCAAAGGCGGTCATTGTGGCGACAGGCCGGAAACCCATCCCCCTGGATGCGGCCGGGGAGTGCGAACAGGTGCATTTTTGCGCCATCTGTGACGGAGCCGCCTACATCGGCAAGCGTGTTCTGGTCGTCGGCGGCGGCAACAGCGGTTTTGACGAGGCCGTCGCGCTGCTTGATCAGGGGATTGCGGAACTCATGCTCGTGGAAAAGATGGATCGCTTTTTCGCCGCGCAAAGCGCACAGGACCAGCTCGCCGCAAGAAGCAACGCCACAATGCGCCATTCCACGGAAGTGGTGTCCGTGAACTACGGAGACACTTTGCGTTCCGTCACCCTTCGCAATCTGGAGACGGGAGGGGAGGAGTCACGCGAGTTCGACGGCATCTTCGTCTTCATGGGCCAGAAGCCGGGAACCGATGACTTCAAGGAACACCTGGCCATGGATGAACATGGCTATATCGTCACGGACGAAAATATGGCCACGAATCTCCCCGGTGTCTTTGCGGCCGGCGATGTCCGGCCCAAGAAATACCGTCAGATCACGACCGCCATGGCAGACGGGACCATAGCCGCACTCGAGGCGGAGCGCTTTATCCGCGGCAACTCCAAGTAGTCATGCCGGAATTGACGATTACTATTCTGGATCCGGACACGAGCCTGGCGGCACGGGCCGCGCGGCGGCTTCGAACCTTCCTGAAGCGGGAAGGCGTTTCGGCCTGCGTCCGGGAAACCACGTGTTACCTGGAAATCTCGAGACAAGGGCTGAAGGGAAAGACGCCCGTCATTGCGGTGAACGGGCGGAACTACCGGTGCAAGAACCTGGAAGACGCCCTGTTGGCCCGATTCGCAGGCTGGCTGGCCGGTATGCCGGAATAGTGCGGGCCGCACGGTACACGACATATCCGTATGCCTTGGACATTGAAAATCCCCTGCCGCGACTGGAAAAACGGCAGGGGATTTGTTTCATGATCCGGTGCTTGTCGGCTTTTTTTCCGGGGCGGGCCCGTCTACAACTCCGCAGCTGCATAAAGGATGTCGTTCGCCCGGGTTTCACTGGGCGGATAGCCGAAGTGACGCTTGAATTCCCGGCTGAACTGCGAGGAGCTCTCATAGCCCACCATATGGGCCGTGACGCCTGCCTGCAGGCCCTGGGCGGCCATGAACTGGCGCGCCTTTTCCAGCCGGATGCGTTTGAGATACTGCACGGGTGTGTGCTGGGTCACGGCCTTGAAATGGTCGTGGAAGGATCGGACGCTCATGTTGGCGGCCTCGGCCAGTTGCGGCACGTCCAAAGTTTCGGCGTAGTTTTCGTGAATGGTGCGCAGGGTTGTGGCGATCCTGGCGTAGGCGCTTTCCCCGCGCGCGGCGGACGCCAGTATGTGCCCTTGTCTACTGCGCAGGACGCGGTAGTGGATTTCACGAACGATCTGCCGGCCCAGTATGGCGGCTTCCTCCTTGTCTTGGAGGCTTTTGACCAGCCGGACCGATGATTCAATGATGTCGTCGCTGAACGGTTCGAGATAGGCCCCCGGCTGTGACGCCAAGGGGGCGTCGGATTCGGAAAATTCCTCCCCCATCTGTTCTATGATTTCCTGCGCCACGGTATGGTCGATGGATATGGTCAGTCCCAGGAGCGGGGTGTCCGCGCTGGCGAATATTTCCCGCTCAATGGGGAGAATGGTGGGAACCACCAGGAAGTGGCTTGAGTCGTAGGTGAAAGAACGCTCCGGAAGATGGATGGTTTTGCTGCCCTGCACGGCCATGCACAGGCATTGGTCATAGATGAACGGCTCCCGGGATGCGTACGATTCGAATCTGAAAAGGACGACACTGTCCAGATGTGTCGGATTACGCCCTTCCAGGGGTGTCATTTCGTCCAGAGCCTGTAACAACGTATCATGCATGTGTGTCCCCGGTCATGTTTTCGTTTCTGATCATTTAAGTACATTTCCCGTTCTTGGAAAGTCCTCGAAACCGGATTTGCAGAATTAGGCATGCGTCTCGCGTAATCGTGTATTCCAAAATCGATCGTCTCCCGCCATAGTCGCCGCACAGTGGAAACGGCAAATCCCAAGGAGAAAATAATGCTCAATTTCAGTTTTCATAACCCGACCCGAATTGTTTTCGGCAAGGGGCAGCTTCAGGAACTGGATACTCTCGTGCCGTCCGATGCCCGTGTTCTTGTCACCTACGGCGGCGGCAGCGCCAAACGCACCGGCGTACTGGATCGCGTGAAGCGCGAACTGGCCAAATCCGGCCGTGTGGTGTTCGAGTTCGGCGGCGTCGAGCCCAATCCCCAGTTCGCCACCCTCATGAAGGCCGTGGAGATCGTTCGCAAAGAGAACGTGGATTTCCTGTTGGCCGTTGGCGGCGGTTCGGTCATGGACGGCGTTAAGTTCATAGCCTTGGCCGCTCGGCCCGGGGAGTTCATGGGACGGGAACTGGAACTGCTGAAACCGGGGAGGCCGCAGGTACCGGTGGATACCGCGCTGCCTCTCGGTACGGTCGTCACTTTGCCTGCGACCGGGTCCGAGATGAACTGCGGGGCCGTCATCAGCAATGGCGAGGACAAGGTGGTGATCAAAAGTCCTCTCGTCTTTCCTCGGTTTTCCATTCTTGATCCCGAGCTGACTTTCACCCTGCCCGAAAAGCAGGTGGCCAACGGGGTTGTGGATACTTTTGTGCATGTAGTGGAGCAATACATGACCTACCCGGTGGAGGGACGTTTGCAGGACCGTTTCGCCGAAGGCATCCTGCATACGCTCATCGAAGTGGGCGGGAAGACCATAAACGAACCAGCCGACTATGACGCCCGCGCCAACCTGGTCTGGTGCGCCACCATGGGGCTCAACGGTCTCATCGGGGCCGGGGCGCCTCAGGATTGGGCGACGCACATGATTTCCCATGAACTGACCGCGCTGCACGGCGTGCCTCACGGCCGGGGTCTGGCCGCTATCCTGCCGGGCGTCTGGCGTGTGCGTAAGGAACAGAAGGGCGCCAAGCTGCTGCAATACGCCGAGCGTATTTGGAATATTGTCGACGGCTCCGACGATGAGCGCATTGAGCAGGCCATTCTGAAGACTGAAGAGTTTTTCCACGGTCTTGGCGTGAAGACCCGTCTCTCCGATCTCGGCATCGGTGAGGAGCATTTCGATGCCATCGTCGCATCTTTGGAGAAGCACGGCATGACCGCACTGTCCGAACGCGGCGACATGACGCCAGAGGTGTCTCGTCAGGTGCTCCAGGCCTCCAGATAGAAACGGAGCAGCACCATTCAACAAAACCGCCGCAATTCCCGAGAGCGGCGGTTTTGTCGTTTCGGCCATGAGACCGTGTTCCATCCGCGGCTTGTTCCTGAAGGTATCTGCTTCACTCTCGGAATATGCTTTCTCTTCGGATTGTTTTGGGAAGTTTCAAGTCAAAGCGCTTCAACTGCTTTTTATTGAAGTAGAATTTACCTTTCTGGTCCATTTCCATCGGAGGCATGTGGGAGGGGCCCGTTTCAAGGACGGTTCTGACCATTTGCGCGGCAAGTCGGCCATGTGCTTCCCCGTAGATGACGTAGGAACCGGCCGCTCCGTCATCGCTGACGGCGTAGTCCTGGTATGCGAATACCGGGACAGGGCTGTGGGCCGAGGTCCAACGGATCACTTCCAGGGCGGGGGTATGTTCGCCGGCTGCGCCCTTCAGTGCATGGAATACCGGTATGGTGATGAAGTCGTAGGAATCCGTTTTCAAGACGATCTGCCGCCACTGTGCCCAGTCCGAGGCCACGCTGTAGCCGACGGACACTCCTTCCAGAAAAACATTTTTCCTGTCCCCGAAAGTGACATCGATGATCGCCTGTGCCGTGGGGCTGTCGTCCATGAGCACAAGCGCTTTCTCGGCGGACGGAATGATTTCCTTCAGAAGGCGGATCCAGGGAAAGAGCGGGACTCTTTCGAGTACGCCGGTGACATTGTCGGGGATCGTGCCGAAATACTTCCGGGGATTGTTGTTGATGCCGAAAAAGACGATCGGCGTTCCGCTTTCGGCAATGCGGGATCCCAGCAGCTTCAGAGCATTGTCGTCGCCGAGCATGACGACCTCCGGCTTGAATTTCCTGAAGACCGCCATCGCCGCATCCGCCTTTTCCTGGAATTTGGAGCCGGGGATTCTTTTGGTGTCGAGATAGATGTATTTCAGTTCGGAAATGCCGGAAAGTGTACTGGTTATTCCGTGGTTGCACTGTTCGACCCAGGGCAAGCCAGTGTGATAACTGTGGATGACGAGCACTTTTTTTTGCGCCGCCGACGCGATCCCTGCGCTCAATATTCCGATTATGACCATAAGGATCAGCAAAAAACGCTTCATGGGCCCTCTCTGAGCAAGAAATGAGGTGTCTACCTGAGTAGCTTGAAATATCGTTTCATGTCCACCGGGTTATTTTTTATGCTCGATGTGGTGTTCCGTCGTTTTGATTTCGGCCCAGTTCCAAAGGAAATGATTCTAATGGATTGAATCCCACAAGTTGGTAGGATGGAGCAAAAGCATCCATTTAAAATGGGAGGGCATGATGTCTATCAAATGGAAGTTGCTGCTCATGGTTGGTTTACCCATTGCAGCCATCATCATCATTTTCATGGTCGGCTTGTCGAGTTTCTATACCATGGATTCCGACATCGACGGAATGAATACGCTGCATATGGACCGCGCCACCATGATCGACGCGGACCGTGACGCCTATCAGGCTCAGGCCGCCGTCGTGAAAGCTCTGGACGCCAACTCCCTGGATGCGTTGGAGGCGGCCAAGGAAAGCAGTGACGACAACCTGCAGCAGACCTGGGACAGGATTCTGGGACCTTCCGAGCGCTTTTCCCAGGACATGATCAGCAACCTCGGCGTCTTCAAGGAACGGTTTGCACAGTGGAAGAAAAACAATACGACCATTTTTGAACTTTCCACCCAGACCCTTGAGGCCAATCTTGCGCGTGACCAGGCGGAAGTCGCCGCCTTGGAATCCTTCGGCTCCATGCGCGACGTCATAGACATGCTTGGAGAGATGATAGACAAGCGGTTGGCTGATCCCGCCCTGAGCCCTTTCGAGCGCAGGCGGATGGAACAGGCTCTTTCCAAGGTGCTCAATGCGGACCGGGATGCCTACCAGGCGTACGTGGCGCAGCTTCTCATCACCCGCGCGTCCGACATCGAGACCGTCAATGCCCAGGCTGATTCGTTCGCCGAAAACATAGGGCAGACCCGTGACAGGGTTCTTGCCGGCGCCGACCTCGTGGGAGCGGCGGCGGCCGGGCTGAGGTCGGACTTCGAACAACGTTTCTCGTCGTGGGAGACGCAGAGCCGGAAGGTCGTCGACCTGACCCGCACCAATATTGAAAAGAACCTCATGAAAGTGGACATGCTGAATGAAAGCGACACGAATTTTTCGAGCATGCGGGACAGCATCGACAAGCTGGGTGAAAAGGAAGTGACCAAGGTGGAGGCGGCCCTTGAAAAACTCGACGGAGTCATAAGCCGGACAATCCTGATCTACATTCTCGTCACCCTCGCATTCATCGCAATATCCGTCTTCGTGACCCTGGTTGTCGCCTCGCGTATCGCCAATGTCATACGGCAGAGTGTGGATGCGGCTCAGTCCTTATCCCAGGGGGATTTCACCGTCACCCTGGATGTCGACCGCAAGGACGAGATCGGTCAGTTGGCCGATGCGTTCGGCGTCATGATCAACAGGCTTCGCAAAATTGTGCTCGAGGTGCAGGAAGCCTCGGCCACGGTAGCTTCCGGAAGTGAGGAGCTGGCCAGTTCCTCCGAAAGCCTGAGCCAGGGAGCCACGGAGCAGGCTTCGGCTGTGGAGGAAGTGTCTTCCGCCATGGAGCAGATGACCTCGAGCATCAGTCAGAATTCGGAGAGTTCCGGGAAGACGGAAGGCATTGCCCGCAAGACCGCCGCCGAAGGCAAGGAAGGCGGTGCGGCGGTCCGCCAGACGGTTGATTCCATGACCCAGATCGCGGAGAAGATTTCCATTATCGAGGAAATTGCGCGGCAGACCAACCTGCTGGCGCTCAATGCGGCCATTGAGGCGGCGCGAGCCGGTGAGCACGGCAAGGGGTTTGCGGTGGTTGCCGCCGAAGTGCGCAAGCTGGCGGAAAAGTCGGGTCAGGCGGCCAGTGAGATCAGCGAGCTTTCGGGCGAATCGGTCGAGGTGGCGACCAGAGCCGGGAAAATGCTTGATTCCATTGTCCCGAATATTGAGCAGACAGCCGAGATGATTCAGGAAATCACGTCCGCCAGCAACGAACAGAACACAGGGGCTACGGAAATCAATGCGGCCCTTCAGCAGCTCGACAGCGTTGTCCAGTCAAATGCCGGTGCTTCCGAAGAAATCGCTTCCACTGCGGAACAGTTGGCGACACAGGCCATGGAGCTCGAGAAGACCATGGCTTTCTTCAAGATGGGAGGTTCCACCGACAGGCGGACCGGAGGAAGCGTGCCGAGGGCTCTTCCCCGGGCGGAGGAGCAGGAACCGTCCGGCAACGGCGTTCCCCTTGAAATGGATATGGATGAAGACGACACCTTTGAACGTTTCTAGGCGATCCGCATGAACAAAACCGCCGCACTCCATGAGCGCGGCGGTTTTTTCGTGTCGAAGGGGAGGTCTGTCCCGGTCTTCCTACTTGTTTTTCTTGAAGACGATCAGCGGGCAGTTCTTGCAGACGTCCGCGCCGGGGAAGCCGTCGCCGGGGCGGGTGATGGAGCTGCTGGCGGCTTCGATGCGTTCCATGAGCCGGTCCATGACGGCGCCGAACTTTTTGCCCGGGATGATCACGTTGATTTCGCCGCGCTCGGTCTTGCCCGCGTTGTAGCTGCCGGAACAGGCCGGGAGCATGTTGAATTCCTGCTCCACCAGGGTGAAGACGTTGCCGCCGCAGGCCGAGGAGTTCATGGTGATGCTCGGGCGCAGCGGATGGGTGTCCGTGGCGGCCATGTAGTCCACGGCCAGGTGGTAGGCCTGCATGTTGTCACAGTAGAAATGGACGGTGTCCGGCTCGTAGAGACCGTCGACGGAGCCCAGGGGGGCCACGGCGACGCCCAGCAGGCCTTCCGGGAGGCGGGTCTTGGTTTTGACGAAGCGTTCGGCCTGATCCAGGTCGCGGACATATTTGCGGTGGGCCTTGATTTCGGCCTCGTCCAGGCCCTTCCAGCCGAAGCTGAATTTGGCGTTGCCGCAGCCGAGGCCGTCCACGTCGGAATAGACTATCTGGCCCGACATGCGCGCGGCGATCTCCCACTGACAGAAGGTCATGGGCTTGATCGGCGTGTGGATTTCCGGGGTGGCTTTCTGGAAGGCGTCCAGTTCGGCCTGATCAAAGAAAAATTTGACTGCGACGGGGTAGTGATAGAGACGCAGCTCCTTCATGAGCACGTCCTGCATTTCCTTGTAAGTCATAGCTTGTTTCTCCTGATGGGGTAGGTATTCTGCTGCGGCCTGGAGTCGGGGCGATTCGAGGTCGACGGCCTTGTGTCAATAATCACAATCTCTTTGTGAGGGGAGAAAAATTTTTGCTTGTGAAATGTTGAACTTTCTCTTTCGTCTAAAAGGGTGGAGGAGGTGGTGAGTGTGGTTCGTCTTGTGATTTTTTTCTCAAGAGACATCTTCGCCATATGGCGTCCATGTCTCTTCACTGTAGCCGAAATGTGGGAGGAAGTCGGTTTGGAGGAAGGGAGAAAGCCTTGGGCGGGCCTTTTCCCCTTCCTCAAATTTTCTACCCGAGATACGGGTTGAAGTATCCGTATTCAAGCCAGGACAGGGCCTTCTTGAGGCGTTTCCTGAAGTTCATGAAGCCCATGCACGGTCCGAAGTCGAAAGGTTTCATGAGCTTGAGATACAGCTCCGGGTCCATGTTCAGGTTTCGCAGCTGTACGAAATCGTAGTGGCATTCCTCGCCCAGTTTGATGAGTGCCTCCAATTCCTGCTCGGTGTCGGTGATGCCCGGGAAGTAGAGCAGGTTGAGCGACACGTGCAGGCCCACCTCGTGCGCCTTGCAGATGGTCTCGCGCACGTCGTCCCAGCCGTACCCCTTGGGCCGGTAGTAGGCCTCGTAGGTCTCTTTGCGGGCGCTGTTCATGCTGACCCGGATGGAGTTGGCTCCGGCGATCTTGAGCGCGGGCATGGCCGGAGGCCGGGAGCCGTTGGTGTTGATGTTGATGGTGCCGGTGCCGCCCTCGTGCCGGTAGGCCTTGATGGCCTCCACGAGCAGTTCCACTTCGGTGAGGGGTTCGCCCTCGCAGCCTTGACCGAACGAGAAGATGGGACGGCGCTCGCGCGATTCGTGGCGGCGCATGATGTCCACGATCTCCTTGGCCGTGGGGGTGAACGAGATGCGGCACTGGGGAGCGGGGAACCCGGAATCCTCGGGCTGCTCCGAGATGCATCCCACACAGCGTGCGTTGCAGGTGCGCGCGGTGGGCAGCGGGCATTCGAACCGGCCCAGGGCCAGGTTCTTGGCCGCCGGACAGCCGTTGGTCAGGGCGCAGCCCGCCAGGTGATGCACCAGCCGGTTGTCCGGCATTTCCTGCATGAGCTGGTGCGCTCCGGCTTCCACGCGATCCGGCGCGATGTTGTTGAACACCTGCCGCTTGTCCGTGTCCACCTTTTTGGCGCAGACCCAGAACTTGCCGTCCGCATAGCCGATGGCGGCGTAGGAGAGCAGGGGAAGCGGCTGGGCGTCGGCGTCGGATTCATAGGCGGCAATGCCGGTGACCGTGTTGCCCGGGCAGGCGAACGCGGCCACGCCGAGCTCCTCCATGACTTCCACCTCGCCGGTTTCCTGGTTGTAGCCCACGGCATGGCGGCCGGGGAGCATGAAAAATTCGCTTTCCGCCGGGAGCGGCATGATTTCATCGGGACGGGGCAGGCCGAACTCCGAGCCTCTGCGGACCATCAGCAGCAGGTCGGGGTGGTCGTAAATCTGGCCTTGTTCGTCGGAAAAGAGCAGTCGTGGTTGCGGTTTCTTCTTCGTAGCCATGGCGGGATAATAGGGGGAATGGGTCTTTCTGGCAAGGAACGTTCATAAAATATAATATTCCCGTCACTCTGTGGTTCGGTTTTCCGCCGGAAAGGACGGGCGGGACACAGGACCGTAACCGACGACGAAAGGCCGGCACCCGAAGGTACCGGCCTTGAAGAGTCGTATTGCGGCTTTCGCTCGGCTTAACGCTTGGAGAACTGGAAGCTGGCGCGTGCACCACGCAGGCCGTACTTCTTACGTTCTTTCTTACGAGCGTCGCGAGTGAGCAGGCCGGCTTTCTTCAGCACGGCGCGCAGTTCCGGATCGAACTCGCACAGGGCGCGGGCAATGCCGTGACGGACGGCCTGGGCCTGTCCGGCCACGCCGCCGCCGTTGCAGGTGACCTTCACGTCGAGCTTGTCGATGGTCTTGGTCATTTTCAGCGGCTGCTGGATGATCATCTGCAGGGTCTTGCGCGGAAAGTACTCGTCGAACGGGCGGCCGTTGACGGTGATCTGACCGGAGCCAGCGTACAGACGGGTGCGGGCGATGCCGTTTTTCCTTTTACCGGTGCCGTAATTGAAATCACTCATGGTCTCTTCCCCTTAAAATTCCAAGGTTTTGGGCTGCTGGGAAGCGTGAGGATGCTCGGAACCTGCGTACACTTTCAGCTTCTTGATCTGCTTGCGTGCCAGGCGGTTCTTGGGAAGCATGCCCTTGACTGCGGTGGTGATCACCAGCTCGGGCTTCTTCTCCAGCATCTCGCCCAGGGACTTGGACTTGATGCCACCGGGGAAACCGGTGTGCTTGTAATACATTTTCTTGTTCAGCTTGTCGCCGGTCACCTTGATCTTGTCGGCGTTGATGACAACCACGAAGTCACCCATATCCATGTGGTGGGCGTATTCGGGTTTGTTCTTGCCGCGCAGGCAGTTGGCGATCTCGGTGGCCAAACGGCCGAGAACCTTGTCGGTTGCGTCCACGACGTACCAGTCCTGACGGACATCTTCGGGAGTCGGGCTATATGTCTTCATAATAAAATGCTCCTTGCACAAACTTGGAACGGGACATTTACGGATAATGTCCACACATGTCAAGCGATGACGCGGCTGCTGCGAACTGCCTCGGGGCTGCCAGGAACGGGTTGGGACGGGGATGTCCGGCTGCGCAAAGGGTCGTTGGATGCCGTTTCACCTAGAGAAATATGGTTTCGAACACTTGGTCCGGGCGGGTTGAATAACGCGGTTGGTGAGAAAAATAAAGTTTTTTTTCGCGAGAAATGAAAATTTCTCACAGCTTCAGGAAAGAGCGGCCTTATACGCATGATTTCGATTGCCTTTCGGAATCGTCGCCAAGTATATTCTTCTGGCCCCGGAAGGGGAGTCGTTCTCGGACAGGACGGGGCGCGCACGCCGCGCCTCCGACAGAGGGCCGCCACCTGGCGGTGGAGTGTGGGCAATGGGTATCATTCGGCTTTTGTTGGCTGTTGCCGTTCTGCATTCGCACAATCCCATTCACGAGGACTTGCTCATCGTGGACGGGCACGAGGCGGTCCTGACCTTTTTCGCCATTTCCGGCTTCTACATGGCGCTTATCCTGGACCGCACCTATCGGTCCAGGCGCCATTTCTATCTCGGCCGGTTCCTGACGCTGTATCCCATGTACGTGTTCGCGCTGCTGCTCAGCGTGGGGCTGCTCATGTCCGCGGACATCCACCCCATGTCCACGGGCGCGAAGTTGCGGGCCGTGCTGGCGGACCCGGCCGGGGTCGTGGTCATGGTCTGGACTTCGGTCTGTCTGTTCGGGCAGGAGCTGCTTTTCTGTCTCGGGCCTGCCGTGGACGGCGGTTTGCAGTTCGTGGCCGAGCCGCACGACGGGTTGTGGGCCCTGGCTTTGTTGCCTCAGGCGTGGTCTCTTTCACTGGAGTTGTTGTTCTACGTCATGGCCCCGTTTCTGGTGCGTCTGCGAAGCCGGACACTGCTTTGTCTGGTGCTCGCCAGTATGGCCCTTAAGATCGGGGTGAAGCTGGCGGGCGGCGGCGACTACACCTTCTTCACCCGGTTCTTTCCGCTGGAGTTCTGGCTTTTCGGCTGCGGCATCCTGGCTTACCGGGTGCACACGGCGTTGTCCGAGCGGGCTCGGGTGTACGACCTGTTCTTCTTTGCCTGGCTGATATGCATGGTCATCATTGCCGACGAGGTGCCCGAGGTCATGGAGCCGTATTTCCTGCCCGGCATGGCTTTGGTGTCCATGCCGTTCGTTTTCCGCTGGTTTCGGCGGTTCCGTTGGGACCGGCTCATCGGTAAGATCAGCTATCCGTTCTATCTGGTGCATTTGAGCGTCATCGTCGTATTCGAAGCGGTTTTCGAAGAGCCCATCGGTTGGACGATTCTCTGTACCTCGCTCGCACTGGCGGTGCTGGTGCATTGTCTGTTCGAGCCGGGCGTGGCCATGCTCAAGCGGCGGATTGGTGAGAGGTGGGCCGGGGTGCCGGTTCGGGTGACGCCGTAATTTTATTATATATAGTAATGGTGCGGGAGGTGTGTCCGCCTTGTTTGGTGGGTGCGCTGACGCGCATGCACCAATTGAAATAGCTTGGTCGCTCAGGGGTTTCGCCCCCTCGGGCGACCTTCTTTTTTTGCTGGCCCAAAAAAAGAAGGCAAAAAAACGGCCTGCTCTCGTCCGGCCCGCAACTCTCTCATCAGGAAACGCTTGCAGTCCGTTCGGAGAAAACAGCGACGCTCCCGCTGGTCGCCGCTGTTTTCTGACCTCTCGGCCTGTGCGTTTCCATGATTCGTGAGTCCAGCAGGATTTGGTTGTTCGCACAGTCCTGTGGTTTCCACTCCATTTATTCCGCTTGTCCGTTGCAAGGTTTGCACTCAGCTCTCGTACGGTATGGAGGGATTGGGGGAGAGGTCGCAGGAGAGGGGGAAAGGGAGGGGCGGCCCGGAGCCGCCTCCCTCACCCCTTTCCTCAAATGGTTCTCAAAATAGCCGGGTGGTTGTACTTCACTTGATTGCCCGGAAGGGCATTTATTTGAATTCAGTTAGGGGAAAAGACTCCTCCACCTCCGAAGAAGAAAGAGAAATAACAAAACCCGGCCGGCAGGATTGCTCCTGCCGGCCGGGTTCATTTCTAATATGTCAGTCGGTGACTAACCGGCGATCAGCTCCTTGAGCTTGGCCACCGCCTTGTCGATGCCGGAGGCATCCGAACCACCCGCACGGGCGAGGTCCGGACGACCACCACCGGAACCGCCGACCTCGGCAGCCACGGGTTTGATCAACTCACCGGCCTTGAACCGGCCGTGCAGATCCTTGGTCACGGCCAAGGCCACGGACACCTTGCCGTCCTCGTGCCCGGAGACCAGGCAGATGATGCCGGATTCCATGCGCGAGCGCAGGTTGTCCATCTGGTCGAGCATGACCTTCATGTTCGGGGCCTCGATGCTGGTGGCCAGCACAGTGACGCCGCCGATCTCCTCGGCTTCGCTCATGAGGTCCTTGCCCGCGCCGGAAGCGACCTTGGCCTGAAGTTTTTCCATCTCCTTCTGCATGTCCTTGACCTGCTTCTGGAGGTCCTTGACCTTGGCGGCCAGCTTCTCGGGCTTGGCCTTCAAAAGCTTGGCGGTCTCGGCCACGGCGGCGCGTCGCTCGTTCAGGTGCCGGAGCGCGTTCCAGCCGGTGGCGGCCTCGATGCGGCGGATGCCCGCGGCAACGCCGCCTTCGGAAAGGATCACGAAGGAACCGGCCTGACCCGTGGTCTTCAGGTGCGTGCCGCCGCACAGCTCCATGGAAACGCCGGGCACTTCCACCACGCAGACCTCATTGCCGTACTTTTCGCCGAACAGGGCGGTGGCGCCCTTGGCGCGGGCCGCGTCGACGCTCATGACCTCGCGCACCACGGCGTGGTTGTCGAGGATGGCCTTGTTCACCAGCTCCTCGACCCGGGCGATCTCTTCATCGGACAGTCCCTTGATGTGGGTGAAGTCGAACCGCAGCCGGTCCGGGCCGACAAGCGAACCGGACTGGTTGGCGTGGTCGCCCAGCACTTCCTTGAGCGCGGCGTGCAGCAGGTGCGTCACGGTGTGGTTGCGCATGGAGGCGGTGCGGGTTTCGGCGTCCACCTTGAGGGCGGCGGTGTCGCCCACCGCAATGCCGCCCTGGGTGACGGAAATCTTGTGACCGGTCAGGGCCGGGGACGGCTTGACCGTGTCGGCCACGTCGGCCATGCCGGAACCTGCCTCGATGCTCCCGATGTCGCCCAACTGTCCGCCGGACTCGCCGTAGAACGGGGTGGCCTGAACCACCAGCCAGCCGTTGTCGCCTTCGGACAGGGACTCGACGCGCTTGCCGTCCACGTCCAGCAGGGCGGTGATGGTTGATTCGCCGGTGAGGGTGTCGTAGCCGGTGAAATCGGAAGTCGCGGATTCTTCGAGCAGCACCTGGAAGGTGGAGGCCACGTCCTTTTCGCCCGAGCCTTTCCAAGCGGCCTTGGAACGTTCCTTCTGCTCGGCCATCAGTGTATCGAAGCCGGGCTCGTCCACGTCCAGGCCGTGCTTTTCGGCCACGTCGCGCACGATGTCGATGGGGAACCCGTAGGTGTCGTAGAGCTGGAAGGTGATGTCGCCGGGCACCAGCGCGGCGTTGGTCTTCTTGAGCGCCTCCAGTTCCTCTTCGAGCATGGCCAAGCCCTTGTCCAGGGTCTTGGCGAAGCGGTCCTCCTCTTCCCTGACCACCTTGACCATGAAGTCGCGGTGCTCGTTCAGCTCGGGATAGTGGGCGCCCATGTCGTCGCAGACCTTGGACGCGGTCTTGTACAGGAACGCGCGCTTCAGGCCCATGAGCTTGCCGAAGCGGTAGGCGCGGCGGATGAGGCGGCGCAGCACGTAGCCGCGGCCCTCGTTGGAGGGCAGCACCTGATCCGGGATCAGGAAGGCGATGGCCCGGCTGTGGTCCGCGATGACGCGCAGGGCCGTGTCGATGTCGCAGTCCTTGCCGTATTCCACGCCGCCCAGATCGGCGGTGTATTTGATGATGGATTGGAACAGGTCGGTGTCGTAGTTGGAGTAGACGCCCTGGCAGACCGCGGCGATGCGCTCCAGGCCCATGCCGGTGTCGATGGACGGGCGGGGGAGCGGAGTGCGGACGCCGTCCTCGGCCTGGTCGTACTGCATGAACACGAGGTTCCAGATTTCCAGGTAGCGGTCACAGTCGCACTGGCCGATGCCGCAGTGTTCGCCGCAGCACATGTGCTCGCCCTGGTCGAAGTGGACCTCGGAGCACGGGCCGCAGGGGCCGGTGTCGCCCATGGACCAGAAGTTGTCCTTCTCGCCCAGGCGGAAAATGCGTTCGGACGGGATGCCGCAGAGCTTCCGCCACAGCTCGCCCGCTTCGTCGTCGTCCTTATAGATGGTAATGTAGAGCTTGTCCTTGTCCAGACCGACCTCTTCGGTCAGGAATTCCCAGCAGAACTTGATGGCGTCTTCCTTGAAGTAGTCGCCGAAGGAGAAGTTGCCGAGCATCTCGAAGAAAGTGTGATGGCGCGCGGTGCGGCCCACGTTTTCGAGGTCGTTGTGCTTGCCGCCGACGCGCAGGCACTTCTGGGAGGTGGTGGCGCGGGAATAGTCGCGCTTTTCCTGCCCCAGGAAGAGCTTCTTGAACTGGACCATGCCCGCGTTGGTGAACAGCAGGGTGGGGTCGTCCTTGGGGATCAGCGGCGAGGATTCCACCTCGGCGTGTCCGTTCTTTTTGAAATATTCCAGGAAACGTTTACGGATTTCAGCGGCCTTCATGTTGTCACACTCTCTCACTGTCTAGATTTGTCTTTCTCGACCGGCTGTTCAAAATGGCTTGAGCGCCAGGAGCTTTTTTTCGCGGCAACGCCGCAATCTGACCATTTTCAACAGGCGGTAAAGACGACGAAACGCCCCAGCTTGAAGCTGGGGCGTCCTCGACGGGTAATATGATTACGCCTCGGCCCCCTCAGGGGTTCCCTCTTCTTCGGAAGAGGAAGGACCTATGCCGAGGTGTTCTTTCAATTTCACTTCTATCTGTTCGGCAATGTCCTGGTTCTCCACCAGATACTGCCGCACGTTTTCCTTGCCCTGGCCCAGGCGCTCGGACCCGAAGGCGTACCATGCGCCGGACTTGTCCACCACGCCGAGCTCCACGCCCATGTCCAGCAGCTCGCCCTCGCGCGACATGCCGGTGCCGTAGAGGATGTCCACCAGCGCCTCGCGGAAGGGCGGGGCCACCTTGTTCTTGATGACCCTGATGCGGGCGCGAATGCCGTAGGACTCGTCCTTGTCCTTGAGGGTCTGGATGCGGCGGATGTCCATGCGCACGGATGCGTAGAACTTGAGCGCGTTACCGCCGGTGGTGGTCTCGGGGTTGCCGTAGCCGGTCATGCCGATCTTCATGCGGATCTGGTTGATGAAGACCACGGAACACTTGGACTTGTGGATGGAGCCGGTGAGCTTGCGCAGGGCGTGCGACATGAGGCGCGCCTGGCCGCCCACCTGGGTTTCGCCCATCTGGCCTTCCAGTTCGGCCTGCGGGATGAGCGCGGCCACGGAGTCCACGACCACGATGTCCACGGCGCCGGAGCGCACCAGCAGGTCCGCGATTTCCAGGGCCTGTTCGCCGTAGTCGGGCTGGGAGATGAGCAGGTCTTCGGTGTTGACGCCGAGGCGCTTTGCATACTGCAGGTCCAGCGCGTGTTCGGCGTCGATGAAGGCGGCGGTGCCGCCAGCCTTCTGCGTCTCGGCCACGAGATGCAGGGACAGCGTTGTCTTACCGGAGGATTCGGGGCCATACACCTCAATGACGCGTCCTTTCGGGATGCCGCCCACGCCCAGGGCCATGTCCAGGCCTATGGAGCCGGTGGGGATGGTGGGGATCGCGGTAAGCGCTGCGTCGTCCATGCGCATGATGGATCCCTTCCCGAACTTGCGTTCGATGGTGGTGATGGCTGTGCCGAGTGCTTCCTTGCGCAGGTCTTCAGGATTTGAAGCTTTCCTGGCCATGTTTTCTCCTTCGGGGAACCGGCGTCTCAGCCGGGTTTTGACAACGACATATGAGCAACTACCCTCGATAGCAGATCGTGTTGCGGTCGGCAACAGGAGAGAGGTGGGGCGGGCCGGCGACAAGAGGCTGATCGTGAAGTTGTCCGGGAACGGTTTTTATTGCAGAATTTCTTCGTCGGTAAGGGATTCGGGAGTTGTGCTCTATTGTATTGGAGAAAAACCGGTGGCATGCATGATTTTATTTTCCTGTTTTTCCAGCATGCGCATCGCTTCCGGCAGAAATTTTGTCTGCCATTTCTCGTCTTCATAGAGTTTTTTGCGGCTGATGGTCCGCTGGTCCAAGCTGTCGTATTTCCATATATGGACGACTTGGTTCAATTCTCCGATGTCAGTGTACCAATACCCAACAAGTTCCGCATACTGCGATATGATGGGCAAGCCCACTTCTTCGAAAAGTTTCATGTAGTCGGCAATCATGCCTGTCCGTATGGTGTATGTCCTCATTTCAAAATACATATTCTTATGGGGCTCCGTTTTTTTGGATATTCTCTAATTCCATAGTTTTGTTCTTTTGGTGTTGGGTGCGCCAAGTGTGTTGCTTTCATGGCCGGTGCCGCACCACCATCTGCGTATTTCGTATTCGTATTTGTACGATGGTCGGCCCGTAAGGTGGTTTTCAAAAGGTTCCCCGCATTTCGCCAGGCTACTTGTCAACCGGCTCGTAGGTGATGCTGGTGTGTTGCTCCACAAGTTCCAACGGATCGTCCGAACAGGTGGTGCAGACGGCGACGGGCGACTGGAGCACGAACATGGGCCTGCCTGGAGCGAGAATCGTCTCGGAGGAGGGCCTGGGGGTGAGCGGAATGTCCACATCCTTCTGGATCACGAAGCGATAAGGATCCAGGTTGCCGAAGAAGAAGTCCTTGAACGTGCGGCGTTGTTGCTCGCTGATTTCGTCGGTCCAGTCCGCTGTTTCGGCCACGGTGGGATCCACCGGCAGCCATCCGTAGCCTTCCACGTAAAATTCGGCCCAGAAGTGAGTGCCGGAAAAGACCGGGATTGCCTGATAGCCGCCCGTGGACCTCGCCGGAATGCCCAGTGACCGGCACAGGGCCGAGAAATACATGCTTTGAGCCCCGCAGTCGCCATGGCCGCCTTGATGCACATAGATCGACTCGGGCAGGCCGAGTATCTGCACGGTGCCGTGCGGCACAAGGCTGTATGGAATGTTGTTCACGATGTATCGGTAGATCCTTTGTGCGGCCAGATACGGATTTTTTTCGCTTCCAACGATCTCGCGGGCCTTGGCGCCGATGGCCGGAGTGAAGGCGGTGTTGGCAAAGGAGCGCGTATATTGCCGATATTCGTGGTTGCCCTTGTGGTATGGCAGCACCTTGCCCGGGACTACCTGAAAACGCTGCTGGTAGTGGCTGAAACTGAACTCGACGGTGATGGCGAGATCCTTTTCAAGCTTTTCGAGCGGGAAGGCGAAATGCATCTGCCCGATGTCGCCGTCGGTGCGCGGCACGGTGGTGAGGTATTGTTTAGGATCAACGCTCAGCACGCGCGGCCATTTCTGGGACGAAGTTGCTATGGGGAGCGGCGCCCATACTTCGAACTTCCCTTTCTTCGGGAGTTTTTTACGTGGGATGTTTATGGCGATTTTACCTCGGTAGGTGACCGGATTGACATAGGGATGAGCCCAGTCGGACGGGTAGTTCGACCGTGCGGGAGCGAAGACGATGTCTTGGAGTTGGTCATAAAACGGGCGGCTTCCTTTGATATCCGCGCGAATGAGGTCGGGGTGGCGAAAACAGATGTTCTCGACGATCTTGACGAAGTATCGTTTCTTTCCTTTGATTCGGACATAAGTCATGCCCGGTTCCGCCAGCCACGCCTTCAATTTTTTTTCAGGCTTGCCCGGGTAGGCTTTCCCGAGAACCTTGAGGGCCTGCTTTTCCGTGTAGGGAAATTCATCGTTGACGAGTTTCCATTTCCATTTGAGCAGCTTTTTCTGGGCCGGAGTTTTGGCCTGAGCCCCATATTCCTCCAGCGGCTTCAGGCTCAGCTCCATGGCTCGAACGGCGGTGCCGCCGCCCAGCAGTGTGGCTAGAATGGAAAGACAGAAGAGAGTGAGGCGCATGGGGGTACTCCTGAACTGGTCGTATTGAAAATGAGGCATTGCCAAATGCGGCAGTCGGAAAGCCCGGGGAAAGGGCGTGAGAGGTCGTGGTCAGCTATGCATGTACGCGTAGCAGAGGATGTTCTGGAAGACGGCTTTCTCGGTGACCGCCCTGTATTCGTGAGGCTGGTCCGCATGGAAGCGCAAGGCCTCTCCCGGGGAAACGCGGCGCCATTCGCCATCGTAATACATCTCCACGGTTCCCTCCAGGGGGACGATATGCTCAATGACGCCGACCTGATGGGCCGAAGAACGCTGGTGGTGATGCTCCGTCAGGGTGAATTCGAACATCTCCATCTGGGTGAATGCGTCGAAGGGAAAGATCACCCGTATGTTCATGGTGGGATCGTCGGGAAATATGTCCGTGCCGGAAATCGGCCGCACCGCGTTGAAAAAGAACGAAGAAAAGGAAATATTCAGTCCTGTCGCTATCTTCCACAAGGTCGCGATCGTCGGAGTCGACTCCTGCCGCTCAATCTGGCCGAGCATGGCCTTGGAGACTCCGGTGGCCTTGGCTGTCGCATCCAGGCTCATGCCTCTTTCCCTGCGGCATGATTTCAGTCTTTCGGCGATTATCTTCCTGCAGCTTTCCATTTTCATTTGTGTGTCCTTGTACGTGGTTGCGTACGGTGGCAATGCCATCCCGTGCGTCATAACGCACGAAAGGCCTTGTGGCAATATGGGGATACGGGATGTCGGCGCTCAAAAAAATCGGATGGGTGGTTATGGGGCTGCTTGAGCGTTATGGGGGGCCGGGCGGCAGGCCTTGGAAGGGAAGGGGAAAGAGATGCGGGGAAAACCTTGCTTCAAAGGCTTTCCCCGCTGGCTCCCGCTCAAACGATCCTGCTGGGCCTAGAACCGTTCAAAGTTTTGTTCGGAGTCGTCTCCCATTTGGAGTTCAGGACCCGGGGTGCTCGCACCGGGATCCGAGACGGCCGGAGCGGGCAGCGCTCCAACGGGTGTCGTGGTGGCCACCAATCTCCTTTTGGGTTTACCGTGTCCGTTGCCGTTCACGGTAAAGAAAGACATGGTTATCTGGAGTTGCTGGCCCTGGCCTGACAATTCCTCGCTCGTGGATGCCATCTCCTCGGAAGCGGTGGCGTTTTGCTGGATGACCGTGTCGAGCTGGCCGATGGCCTGGTTGATTTGTGTCGCGCCCGAATTCTGCTCATCACTGGCCGCAGTGATTTCCTGGACCAGGGAAGCGGTTTTTTCAATGTCCGGAACCAGTTCCCGGAGCATTGTTCCCGCCTTTTCGGCAACCTCGACACTGGTGGAGGAGAGCTCGCTGATTTCAGCCGCAGCCGTTCCCGAACGCTCCGCCAGCTGTCGAACTTCCGCCGCCACTACGGCGAAGCCTTTGCCGTGCTCACCTGCCCGGGCGGCTTCGATGGCTGCGTTGAGAGCGAGAAGATTGGTTTGGCGGGCGATTTCTTCAATGATGGAGATCTTCTCCGCGATGCTCTTCATGGCCTCGACGGTTTGGGCGACCGCTGTTCCGCTTTCCTTTGCGTCGGAGGCGGCCTTGGCTGCCAGTGTATCGGTTTCCTTGGCGTTTGCCGCGTTCTGGCTGATGTTTGCCGCCATTTGCTCCATGGAAGAAGAAACTTCTTCTATGGACGCCGCCTGTTCCGTCGCCCCCTGGGACAGGGATTCCGAAGAGGCGGAGAGTTCTTCGCTTCCCGCCGCAACATTTTCGGTGGCCGACTGAACATCGGAAACGACTTCCGACAGCCTGTCCTTCATGTTTCTGAGGGCTTCGGCCAGAATGCCGATCTCATCCTTTTGGTAGACCTCAATGGTCTGCGTGAGATCGCCTTCGGACAGCCTTTTGGCGAAATAGACGCCCTGTCGAACGGGGTGAGTGATGGCCCGGGTCAAGAGAATCGTGATGATTACGCCCAGCGCGAGTGCGGCGGTTGCGGTGATGCCGCTCGTCACGTTTGCGTTGGTCATCTCGTTCAACATCTTTGCCTTTTGATCCGCCCGTGCGGCGCGGCAGACCTCGTCCGCCCTGCGGGCGGCCGCCACCATGGCGGTTTCAGATTCGCTCTGCTTTGCCATGCTGTCCGTGAATTGACGGAATTCTTCCTGGTAGAGCCGCAAGGCGTTGGCCATGCGGTCGAGTTGTTCAAGGTTCGATCGGTTGCGAAACCGTTGCTTCAGTTCCTCAACGAGAGCGAAAATGTTCTTCAGGCTTTCCTGGTTCTTCGCAAGGTAGCTCTCTTCACCGGAAATGATGAATTCCTTTTCGTTCTTCCTGGCGTCAAGAAACCATTTTATGATGCGGTTGGCGTCGTCCGCCTTGCGCAGCTTGTCTTCAAGGTCGCTCCTGCCGGCTATTCCCGAATCCAGGAGATTCGCGAATTCCGATTTCTGGTCCGCCCGAAGAGCTTCGGTTTCGTCCAATGCCGTCTGGGCGTTGGACCGCATCTCCCGCATCGCGTTGTTCTTCACTTTTTCAAGGGCGATATATCCGGAAAATGCCTGTTCGTATTCCTTGACCGCCGCCGTCACCTGGGCCATCTGGTCCTTGTTGATCTGCTGGTCGAACTTGTCGCTCGTTGCAGCCGTTTGTTCGTAAAGTCGTTTCAGGGTGTCGGCATGCGTGGTGAGCAGCTTCTCATCCTTGCGCAGCATGTAGTTCTTTTCCTGAACACGGCTCTCCACGATGAACCTGACAAGCCTGTTCACGTCATCGGCCTTGTCGACGCGATCCTCGACATTGCTCATGCCGTTGAATCCGATGAAAGCCACCACTGCCGTCAGCAGCAAAACGAGTCCAAACCCCATGCCGAGCTTTGTTCCCAATTTCAGATTGTTAAGCATAACGACTCCTTGTTGATGCATCTGCATGATCCGGGCGCCGGATGAATGTTCCCTGATTCGACATTTGCCCCAACTTTGATGTTCGTAAAGTGAATTTTGAATTTATAATGCTATAATTAAAAAGCGTGAAAAAGTGCTGACCGCGGTGGGAAATAGGTCAGGCGGGGAGTTTGCCGGTTTGCCCGAAGAGGAGGCTGCCAATGTCGGTAAGCTTGAGGCGGAAAAGCGGCCGGGCGAAGGTGCAACCGACTGATTCAGGGAGCAATCGTGTGCTTTTTCCCGGAAGAGGCTCGCGCTTGACCTTGCCTCTCCCCTGAACCTCGCGTAAGGGACGGCGCATGGCAAAACAATACGACGCATTGGCTCTGCTTTCGGGCGGGCTGGATTCCATATTGGCGGTGAAGTTGATTCAGGACCAGGGACTGACGGTGCTCGGTCTGCATTTCACCTCACCTTTTTTCGGCAAGACGCACAAGTTCGACGCATGGAAGGAGCTCTACGGCATTGATGTCGTGGAAGTGAACATCAGCCGGGACTACGTGGACATGATGCTGTCAGGGCCACCCCATAATTACGGGAAATGGCTCAACCCCTGTGTGGACTGCAAGATCATGATGCTGCGCAAGGCCAAGAGCCTCATGGAAAAATACGGTGCGAAGTTTCTCATTTCCGGCGAGGTCATGGGGCAGCGGCCCATGAGCCAGCGCCGCGACGCCATGAGCCTGATCCGTAAACAGGCGGACGTGCAGGACGTGCTGCTGCGGCCTTTGAGCGCCCTGAAACTGGAGCCGACTCCCATGGAAGAGAGCGGCCTGGTGGACCGCGACAGGCTCATGGGCATTGTGGGGCGCACCCGGAAGCCGCAGCTGGAAATGGCCAGGGAACGTTACGGTTTCACGGAAATTCCCACGCCGGCAGGCGGGTGCGTATTGGCCGAGGCCAGTGCGGCGGGACGGTTCATCAAGATCATGCAGGAAAAGGCCGCGCCGCATCCCATGGACTTCGTGGTGGCGCAGGTCGGCAGACAGGTCTGGGCGGACCACCGTTGGCTGTCCATGGGCCGCAAGCAGGTGGAAAACAAGCGCCTGGAGAAGCTGGCCCGCAGCGCCGACTATTTCTTCAAGACCGTGGATTTCCCCGGTCCCGTGAGTTTGGGGCGTCCCACGGACGCGGGCGAATGGGATCGGGAGACCATCCGTGCGGCGGCCGAACTGACCGCCTCCTATGCATCCAAGGCAGTGAAGCATTTCGAAGCCACGGGGCGGCCGGTCAAGGTGTCCGTTTCGCACAGGGACGAAATCGTCGAACTTGAGGTGGAGCCCCGGCGCGAGACCTCGGTGGACTGGCAGGAGCCCAAGCAGGACCTGGTCAAACCCTGGAAACAGGCTTTGGCCGAAGCACTGGAACAACACGATTAACCGATGGGATGCAAGGCGGCGAGGAGCTCAAGGACGTGCGGCGCGCCGCGCAAAAGCAAGCGGTCCCGATATTCTCGATGACGGAGCAGGCCGTGCTTTTTGAGCGTTCTGAAAGCGTGGGGCCGGAGAACTGAAATAACCCCTTGCTTCCTTCCCGCCTCTATTGCACTACTGCGTGAGAAGAAAACAAGGATTACTCATGGCCTTAAACATATTCTACTTTTTCATGGCCGTCGTCCTGCTTTGGGGCGGCGCCAACTGTATCGTCACCTCGGCCTCGCTCATCGCACGCAAGTACAATGTTTCGGAGCTGGTCATCGGACTGACCATCGTGGCTTTCGGCACGTCCGCTCCCGAGTTTCTGGTCACGGTCAACGCCGCCTTCAGAGGGCATGAAGCCATTTCCCTGTCCAACGTGGTGGGGTCCAACATCTTCAACCTGGGTTTCATCCTCGGGCTCATGGCCATGATCAAGCCGTTGCCCACGGGCCGCAAGCTCGTCTATCGGGACGGCCTGCTGCTTTTCGGCTGCTGCGTGGCCATCCTGCTCATGTCCTTCACGGGCGAGCTTGGCCGGTTGTTCGGCTTCGGGCTCATGGCCACCCTGGCGCTGTATCTGATCTGGCTGGCGCGGCTCAAGGAATCTCCGGGCGAGGACGAGTTGGAGGAATTGCCCGAGCGCGCGGCCAAATGGTATGATTGGTTCCTGCTTCTCGGCGGCTTTGTCGGCATCGCCATCGGCGGGCATCTCATGGTTACGGCCGCCACGGCCATCGCCACGGCGCTGGGCGTTTCCACCTGGGTCATCGGCGTAACCATCGTGGCCGCGGGCACTTCGCTGCCCGAGCTGGTCACCTGCCTGGCCGCTTCGGTCAAGGGCCGCAACGACATGCTGCTGGGCAACCTCATCGGCAGCGACTTCTTCAACTTCGCGGGCGTGCTCGGCCTGACCTGCCTCATGCGGCCGCTCGGCGTTTCGGAAGAGGCGCGCGGCAGTCTCATGGTCCTGGTGGGCATGGTCGGACTGGTGCTCATCTTCCTGCGTACGGGCTGGAAGGTCCGCCGCTGGGAGGGCGCTCTGCTGGTGACCATCAACCTGATCCGTTGGGGCAGGGATTTCCTGAGTTGACGAGGAGTCCACAAAGGCTCGTCTGCTTCGTTGCCGCGGATAAGCCGGATTCTCGCGTATTGTCCCACTATGCTGCGCTGGCACTCAAACCTTTCTGAACAGCCCGGATTCGGGTTACTGTAATTTTGAAAAAGCACTTCATCCATAAGGAGCAAGAACAATGAGCATGATCCTGAACTTCATCTGGTTCATTTTCGGCGGCATCTTCATGGGCATCGGCTGGGCGCTGGCCGGGCTGCTCATGTTCATCTCCATCATCGGCATCCCCTGGGGCCGGGCCTGCTTCGTCATCGCCGGGTTCTCGTTCTTCCCGTTCGGACGCACCATCATCGGACGCGACGAACTCACCGGGCGCGAGGATATCGGCACCAGTCCTTTCGGCTTCATCGGCAACGTGATCTGGTTTCTGCTTTTCGGCCTGTGGCTGGCCATCGGGCACGTGCTTTCGGCCGTGGCCTGCTTCATTACCATCATCGGCATTCCCTTCGGCATTCAGCACCTCAAGCTGGCTTCCATTTCGCTTGCTCCCATCGGCAAAACCGTTGTTCCCTACGAGGTGGCCGAGGCCGCCCGCCAGGGCAATGCGGCGGATTACGTCGACAGGATGCGCCGCGGCTGACCGTCACTGTTGTTTCGCCAAATTGATACGGGATCGCAATAGTCCATGCCGGGAAAAGGCAGGCAGGGGCGAGCGTGGGGCGGAAGCTCCGCCTTTTTCCTCCGGATTCCCTTGCCATGCCTGAGAAAGCTGATTATTTAAGAGATTCGGGACTCAGGGTCCCGACCGAATTTTGAAAAAAGATTAAGAGGAATCCAAATGAACAATTACACGAATTCTTATCCGAGTCGTGCCGCCAATGTGGAGGTGGTCAACGCCTTCATGCGCGGCATCTACGCCTGGATGGGCGCAGGTCTGGCCCTGACCGCGGTGTTGGCCTGGTGGGTGACCCGCACCCCGGCCGCCTTGGGGCTGCTGCTCAACGTGGATTTTGCCGCAGGCACGCAGGGTACGCCGTTCGTGCTCTACGGTTTGATCCTGGCCGAGTTGGGGGTGGTTTTCTACCTCTCCGCCCGCGTGGCCAGAATGAATCCGGGAACGGCCACCGGCCTGTTCCTGCTCTACAGCGGCATGAACGGCCTGACCATTGCCCCGATTCTTCTCATGTACACCGCCCAGTCCGTGGCCACCACCTTCTTCGTCACCGCGGGCATGTTCGGAGCCATGAGCCTCTACGGCCTCATGACCAAGAAGGACCTGACCTCCTGGGGCAGCCTGTTGTTCATGGGGCTCATCGGCATGGTCATCGCCATGGTGGTCAACATCTTCCTGCAGAGCTCCATGATGAGCTTCGTCATTTCCGGCGTGGGCGTGGTGCTTTTCACCGGCCTGACAGCCTACGACACCCAGAAGTTCAAGACCATGGGCGAGGTCATGCCGAACGACGCGGCAGCCATCAGGCGCGGCTCGATCCTGGGCGCACTGACCCTGTACCTTGACTTCATCAACCTCTTCCTCATGTTGCTCAGACTCTTGGGCGACAGAAGATAAGGCGCAATCCGGGAGGCCTTCGGGCCTCCCTTTTTTCTTTATGAGCAAGCAGTACCGCCCCGTAGAAGAACTTCAGCAGCGCTTTCGCCCTTTGCTCGCACCCGCGGCCTGGCTCAATGCCAGGATCATGCGGTTGCGTTCCCGTTTGTATGCACGGGGAGTCTTTCCCCAGTGGGAGGCTCCGGCGGTGACCGTTTCCGTGGGCAATGTCAGTTGGGGCGGAACAGGCAAGACGCCCATGGCCGGCTGGCTGCTCAAATGGGCCGCCAATCGGGGCCTGGAGGCCGGGGTTCTTACCCGGGGTTATCGCGCCAAGCCAGCCGCCTATCCTTTTCATGTGCAACCCGGCAACCTGGTGGAAGAGGCCGGGGACGAGCCCCTGATGCTGGCCAAGGAATACCCCGAGGCGCGTATCGTCGTGGACCCGGTGCGCACCCGTGGCGGCAAGTGGCTTTTCGAGCATTTCAACCCCAGGCTGGTGGTCTTGGATGACGGGTTTCAGCATATGGCCGTGAAGCGCCATGCCGACATCGTGCTGCTGCGGCCCTCGGATCTGGCCCAGCACTGGAACAGGGTCATCCCGGCAGGTGCCTGGCGTGAGGATTACACGGCCCTGCGCAGGGCGGACTGCTTCATGATCAAGAGTTCGCCCGAGTATTTCGAAAAGCTCGGGGAGCATATCCATAAGCGCCTGGAGCAGTACAACCGGCCTGTGTTCAGCTTTTCCCTGTCTCCGAAAGGGTTTGTGCAGGTGCTGACAGGCAAGTCCGAAAAGGATTTTTTCGGCGAGCCGTTCCTGTTGGTCTCCGGCATCGGCGACCCCAAACAGGTGCACCGGGCGGCAGTGAAGTATTTCAATTACAAGCCCGTGGATCACATGGTCTACCGGGACCACCACACCTACACCAAGACCGACGTTCTGGACATCATCGCCACGGCCAAACGCAAAAAAGCCAAGTTTATCCTCTGCACCCAGAAGGACGCGGTCAAGCTCGGCCCCATGTGTACCCTCGACTTTTGGGCTTTTGACACCCGTGTGGATTTCGGGCCGTCGTACTTTGCCCAGCGGGTCAAGTTCGGCGCGTGGTGGAGCCGCCGTTTCAACACCCTGGTGCAGGAACTCCCGGTCATGGGAGCCGCCACAGGGGAAAACAACTCCGGCCACGAATACGACGAGAACGCCGGGGAGGACCATGGCACGCAAGACTAGAAAGAAACAGCCCCGGAGCATGCCCTTGACTTCGGAAAGCCTGCTCAGGCTGTTCAAGGACGCCCGTCAGCCCCTTTCCCGCGCCGAGATCACCCGGCGCATGAAACTCCGCAAGACCGACAAACGCCCTCTCAAGGATTTGCTCAAGGACCTGGTGCGTGCGGGTAAACTCATCCGCATCCGTCGGGCATACGGTCTGGCCGGGGCCATGAACCTTGTTTCCGGACGGTTGGAAATGACCCGGTCGGGCATGGGCTTCGTCATTCCGGACGACGTGCGGCGCAACGATATCTTCATTCATCAGAAGAACCTGGGCGGCGCATGGCACGGTGATCGCGTTTCCTGCGCCGTCATCAGCGAGCGTCGGGGCAGGAAGAGCGCCGAGGGCCGCATCGTCCGCGTGCTGGAGCGTGGCCGTGAATTGTTGCCGGTCAAGGTCTTCAAGCCCCTGGGCGATAACGATTGGGCGGCTCGGCCCACCGATCCCAAACTGGATTTCGGCATGATCGTCACTGCACCCTCGGACATGGAACTGGAACGTGGAGACATCGCCCAGTGTGTGCCGGGAGAACAGCTGGACCGTTTCATGTGGGAAGGGGAGCTGGTGGAAAAGCTGGGCCCGGAAACCGACGCGCGCGTGCAGGAAGCCCTGGTCAAGTCCAATCACAATATCCGCACCCGGTTCCAGTCCGATGCGTTGGCCGAGGCCGAGATGCTGCCCGAACTGCCCTCCGAAGAGGATTTCGAGGGCCGCGAGGATCTACGCAACATCCCGTTTGTGACCATCGACGGTGAAACGGCCAGGGACTTTGACGATGCGGTCTTTGTGGAGCGCAGCGGCAAGGGCTACAAGCTCTGGGTGGCCATCGCGGACGTGGCTCACTACGTTCCCGAAGGCTCGGCGCTGGATCGCGAAGCCCTGGAGCGCGGCAATTCCTATTATTTCCCCATGTCCGTGGAGCCCATGTTTCCGGAAAATCTTTCCAACGGCCTGTGTAGCCTCAATCCCGACGTGCCGCGTCTTTCCATGGGCGTGGTCATGGACATGTCCGCAAAGGGTGTGGTCAAAAACGCGCGGTTGTTCGCGGCGGTCATCAGAAGCCATGCGCGGCTGACCTATACCCAGATCAGGGACGCCGTCCTGGACAAAAAGCCTGAGGCCCGTGCGGCCATCGACGGGAGCCTGATGCCCATGCTGGAATTGTGTGAGGAGCTTGCCCGCAAGATCAACACCCTGCGCAGTCAGCGCGGGAGCCTGGAATTCGAGTTGCCGGAGCCCGTGGCGCAAATTTCCGGTGACGGCAGGATCGAGGCCATCCATCCGTCCCGCCGCCATTTCGGGCATCAGATCATCGAGGAATTCATGATCGCGGCCAACGAGGCCGTGGCCCGGTTCCTGGTGGAGGAGGGCCTGCCGTGCATGTTTCGCATCCACCCGGATGCGGACGAGGAAAAGCTCATGAACCTGTTCCGGTTCCTGCAGCTGACCGACCCGGACATTGAGCGGCCCAGGTCCATGACTCCCAAGGCCCTGCAGGAGCTCATTCACAAGGTGGAGGGAACATCCCGCGAGTTCGTGGTCAACCGCCTGTTGCTGCGGTCCATGAAGCAGGCCAAGTACTCTCCGGTCAACGAGGGGCATTTCGGCCTGGCTTCGGATTGCTATTGTCATTTTACCTCGCCCATCCGTCGTTATGCGGATCTCGTGGTGCATCGGCTGGTCAAGACCGCCTTGAGCACCAGCGACGCGCCCATGACCATTCCCGGCGGCAAGAAGATGCACAAGGTCGCCGGCAATCTTTCCGGCCGCGAGCGGACGGCCATGGAAGCCGAGCGCGAAATCTACAAGCGTCTTTCCGTCCTCTACATGCGCAACAAGGTCGGCAAGACCTTCATGGGCGTCATTTCCCAGATCATGGATTTCGGTTTTCGCGTCGAACTCAAGGAGGAAATGGCAGAAGGCATGATCCGGCTTTCCAGCATGGACGATGACTACTACGCCTACTGGCCGCATCGGGAGATGCTTGTGGGCGAACGCACCGGCCGGGCTTTTACTATCGGTCAGGAAGTCGAGGTTCTGCTGGAATACGCCGACCTGGAGCGGCTGGAGCTGACCTTCGTGCTTCGGTCAGTGGCGGCCGCAGCTATGGACTACAAGGATCTGGTTTAATGCAAGGCTGCGATAAGAGCCCGTCTGCTTTGTTGCTGCACGAAAAGCCAGGTTTGCCCGTATTGCAAATACGCTGCGGGCCGGCTTTCTCTTGCCTCCCGCATGCAACGATGACGAAAATATAATTCGATATTGACACATGTGTTTATTTGTGGTTGACTTATGGGCAACTGCAAGTAGACAACAAGGCAGCGACAATGAGCAACATCGGTTTTGACGGTTTTTTTGAGCGGCTTCGTTCGGCAAGTAATATCCGCAACCAGTCCGACCTGGCCCGCGTGCTGGGCCTGGGAAGGGCTGCGGTTTCCCTGGTGAAGAAAAAGGATTCCGTGCCTCCGCGCTGGATTTTGGATCTTGCTTCCAAGTTCGAGCTCGATCCCATCTGGCTGGAGACAGGCAGGGGAGAGCCACAGGCCCGGTCCGGTTCCTCTCATGCGGATGAGGAAGGACTGTGTTATGAACGCGTCCCCAAGGTGCGCGCCCGACTGAGCGCGGGCGGCGGCTCCTTCGAGACCGAAGGCAGCGTCGAGGGGTATCATTCCTTCCGCACCGAATGGCTGCATGCCCGCGGTAACCCGCGCAACATGGTCATCATGGAAGTGGTGGGCAACAGTATGGAGCCCGAACTGAGGGAAGGTGACGATGTGCTTATCGATCAGTCCAAGAACGACGTGCTTTCAGGCGGTATGTACGCCGTTGGCGTGGAGGACACGGTCATGGTCAAGCGCGTGGAACGCCTGCCCGGCACACTGGTGCTGCACAGTGACAACACGGATTATTCTCCCATTCACTTGACCGGCGACGAACTGAACACGGTTCGCATCATCGGCAAGGTGCTCTGGGTCAGCCGGGAATACCGGTAACGGCCTCTTCATATGTCTTTGAGAGGGCGGCTGAAGCCGCCCTTTTTTATTGTCGAAAATAATTTTGTATTTTTATGCTAACCGATGTCAATTTTATATTGACATATGTCAATCGGCTGTTTATGAGTGATGCATGGTTGGTTGACGAGAAAAGAAAACTTTCTTTGAAGCATAAAGGAGCAGAGGTCATGCAGGAACGTTTTTGCACTTGCGGGAAGATGGTTTTGGTTCGGTACGGCAGCAACGTCAAATCCGCCCGTAATCCGATTTTCATGATTGCTGACAAGAAGATCGTTTCGGCAGTCCGCCTCTGCCCATGCTGCGGAATGCCTCTCGATATCAACACCCTCCGGTAGAGTTCCCTTTCGGGAACCTCCACCCTTCAATCCCCCTCGTTGCCTTGGCAGCGGGGTTCGATGAACTTTGAGCACCTGGATGAACATGAGAAACGGGAGCCGCGGCTCCCGTTTCCGTGCGTTCCTCTACTTTTCATTGAGGGGGAACTCGAAGGGCAGGTCCTGTTGCAACCGGTGAACCTTGCCCGCCACTTTGACGCGCACCTCCCTTTTGCCGGTCTTGCCGGAGACGCACAGGTTGAGCACGTCCTGGGTCAATGTCACGTGATACCACTTCTTTCGGTGGCAGAACTTGAAGGTCATGGACTCCCAGTGGGGCGGCAGATCCGGATTGATGGACACGGTTTTGCCGGACAGGTCCAGGCCGGCGAAGTCCTGCTTGATGACTTCCAGAGTCCCGGCCATGACACCGGTGTGGATGCCTTCTATGGTGGTGCCGCCCTGGGTATCGAAGATATCCGAGCGCATGGCTTCCATGAACCAGTCCCAGGCCACGTCGCTGGGATAGATGTGGCCGGCGATGACCGAATGAACCACCTTGGACAGGGTGGAGCCGTGGCTGGTGCGCTGTTCGTAATAGTCGTAATTGCGTCGCAGCAGCTTGACGGGGTCGTCCACCTCGCAGCCGAGTTGTTTGAGAATGCGGGCCACCTCGCCCGGTTCGATGAGGTACCAGGTCATGAGCACGTCGGCTTGCTTGGCCACCTTGTAGTTGTCCGGGGTATCGCCCTCGGCCTTGAGGATGCGGTCCATGCGATGGATGGAGTAGAACCGTTTCCTGTAGCTTTCCCAATCCAGTTCCTTGAGGGCCATGTAGCCGTCGAACTGGCTGATGATGCCGTCCTCGGTCATGATCACATTCATCTTGGTGGTCATGTCCTGCCATTTTTCGATTTCCTTGTCGGTCAGGCCGATGCGGTTGCGTACAGTGGCCAGGGCTTTGGGCGGCAGGTCCTTGAGCAATCTCAGAGACTTTTCCATTATCCAGACCACCATGATGTTGGTGTAGGCGTTGTCCTTGAGCCCCGCTTCCTTTGCACCGGGCAGCTTTTCATGGAATTCGTCAGGCCCCATGACCCCTGAGATGTGATACTTGCCGGTGTCTTCGTCGTACTGGGCGATGTCGCCCCAGAACCGGGCGATGTCGAGCATGAGCTCTGCACCGTATTTTTTGAGGAAAGTACGGTCCCCGGTCATTTCCACATAACGCCAGGCATTAACGAACACGGCGATGGAAACGTGGCGCTGGCGACGGGAGAGATCCGGCCCCCATTTCTTGGATTCCGGGTTGTAGTGGATTTCCTGGGTTTCTTCGGAACCGTCGTCCGCGGTCTGCCAGGGGTACATGGCCCCCAGGTAACCGTTTTCACGGGCGTAGGTGCGGGCCGCATCCAGCCTTTTGAAGCGGTACTTGAGCAGGGCCTTGGATACCATGGGAAAGTGGACGTCGAAGAAGGGCTGAATGTAGACTTCGTCCCAGAAAATATGGCCGCGATAGGCTTCTCCACTCAGGCCGCGCGCGGGCATGCCGGCGTCTATGTGCATGTTGTGGGGGCTGGCGGTCACCAGCAGGTGGTAGGTGTGCAGCCGCAGTACGCGCTGCACGAAGCGGTCGCCGTCCAAACGGATGTCGGCCTTGTTCCACAGGGCCGCCCAGGCGCGGATATGGGGTCCGTACGCCCCCTGGAAGGTCTTGACCTCCTGCAGGGATTCCATTCCCTGAACCTGAAGTTCCTCAGTTGCGTCGTGGTCCAGCGAAGTGCGGATGTCCACGAATTTTTCCAGGGAATAGCTGTTGTTTTCTTCGGCTATGAATTTCACTTCCTCAACAACTTTTGCCTTTTCCTGGAAAACCCGTTTCTTGAGCGCCATGGGTTTGTTGTTCTCGAGCAGTTGTGTCCGAGCCGTGGTCACGATTTGGTAGCGGGAATGGCTGGTTTCCACGTGCAGGTAGGCGCCGTCTCCGATCTTGCCCCCAGCCACGCGGCTCAGGTGCTTTGAGGTCAGTGAGCTGTAGCGGGCCACGCCTCCGTTGATGACGTTGCCGTCTATGGCCGAGCGGATGGTGATTTTTCCCGAATAGTTGAGCGGGTTGAAATCAAATTTGAGTACGCACAGGTGCGGATCCGACATGCTTACGAAGCGTTTGCTGGAAACCCTCGTGATACGACCCACCTTGTCCTTGACCACCATGTGCCGCTCCACGATCGCCTCGCGCATGTTCAGGCTGTGGCAGTAGCTGAGAATTTCCATGGACATGGGGCTCATGAATTCGCCGTTGCCCACTTTGAACTCGACCAGCAGCCAATTGGGGCAATTGACGAAATCGTTGTTCCAGATCTCGCGTCCTTGCACCTTGCTGGGCACCTTGTTGAAGATGCCCGCAATGTAGGTGCCGGGATAGAAGTAGTAGGAGGCGTTTTCGCATTCGTACGTGCCGCGCGTACCGAGGTAGCCGTTGCCCACCGTGGTCAGGGTCTCACGCAGTTTTTCATCACCGGGATCGAATGCGTTGTAGGTCAGAAACCAGTCGTCCGTGGCCATGCCGGACTCGAACCATTCGATCATGTCGTCCACGGTGATTTCCGAAAGGTCGGTGACCACCATGTCCGCGCCGAACCGCTTGAGCAGCTCGCCCGCCACATTGCGGGCCACGCCCAGGGTCATGCCGAAGTTTCCCGCGCGGCCGGCCTGTACGCCCGAGATGGCGTCTTCCACCACAATGCACTGGCCTGGGGTGAGTCCCAGTTCCTTGGCTGCAGTGATGAAGATGTCCGGGTCGGGCTTGCCCTTGAGTTCCAGTTTGGCCGAAACGAGGCCGTCCACTTTGACCTCGAACAGGTCTTCCATGCCTGCGAGCTGCAACACCAGCTGGCAGTTGCGGCTGGAGGTGGCGATGGCCACCTGGATGCCGCGCCGCATGAGTTCGTGGACCATGTCCACCGAGCTTTGAAAGACCTCGGGGCCTTCTCTGCGCAGAATCTCTTGGAATATTTCGTTTTTGAGATTACCCACGCCGCAGATGCTGTCCAGGCTCGGTTCGTCTTCGGGGGTGCCTGGAGGGAGCTGAATGTTGCGGGATTTGAGGAAGCTCAGGACGCCCTCGAAGCGGGGTTTGCCGTCCACGTAGTTGTGGTAGTCGTGGATGCGGTCAAAGGGCTGGAAAGGCACCTTGTCCTGTTCCGCCCGAAGTTTAAGTAGTTGGTTGAACGCTTCTTCCCATGACTGGGCATGGACTTTCGCGGTTCTGGTGATGACTCCGTCCAGGTCAAAAACTACGCCTTTCAGTTCCATGGCAGCCTCGCGAGGTTTGCTTGCTGTTCGGAACCCCGTCTAGGTCAGGGTACCCAAAATGGTAACGAGCATGTCCGGTTCGGGCACGATGAGCGCGCCCGGGCAGACACCCTGTACTCTTGTCGCCAGTTCTTCCTTTTTGGTCACGAACACGGACTTGGTTTCCTTGGACATTTCCATGGCCGCTTCGAGCATGGGAACATCGCTTCCGGTGTCGCCGCAGATCAGGTTGGGTCCGTGAAACATGTCGAAGTTGAATTCCGTGTTCAGGAATTTCACGCCATCGCCCTTGTCAAAGTCCTTGGGGCCTTCGTCCCCGGATTCGATGGTCAGGATGATTTCCACGTCGAGGCCGGTGTCCTCGATGCGGAAATTGGTGTCGTTCGGGTCGAGGTCGCGGACGATCTCTTCCAGACGGCCGAGGAATTGCTTGGATTCATCCGGGTCCACCGAGTTGCTGATATCCTGGCGGGCGATGGTGGTCTGGCCGAACTTGAACTGCAGGCCCGATCCGATGAGGGAGTATTTTTCGTATTCCGGCATCTTGACCAGGGCCGACAGCACCGCGTTGAGCTTGTCCAGCAGTTCCTGTTTCTCCGTTTCCACGGGGAAGGCCCGCACCCGGCCTTCCAGGTCGATGCACTCGCGGCCTTTGGAGCCCGCGTAGTACATGATCCGCTCCGGCGCCACGCTGATGTCCACCAGGCCGATGTTGGCCAGGGGGGCGGAGGTCAGCACCACCGCATTCTCTGCCTTGCGTTGGGCGAAGCGGGTCAGGAGCAGGGCGTTGTAGATGGACTGGATGGAGGAACGGTACCGCCCGCAATAGTTGTTCACGGTACCGTCCCGGTCGGTGATGAAGCAGTTGATATCCAGGCCGGCCAAGTATTCCCGGCCCTGGCGAACGTGATCCGCAAAACCGTCGTGCAGGTCCGAAAGATAGCCCATGAAGGCCTCTTCGCCGTTCTCCAGAAAGAAGATGTCCTTGCGGGCCTCGTGGATTTCATAGCTCAGGTCCAGCTCGATTTCCCTGGAACCGTCAAGGGAAAGGACGCGTTTGTCCCCCACCAGTTTGACGGCTTCAAGGGCGCTTAAGGCGTTCTTGAGCGAAGTGTCGGTGCTTTCGGATGGCGCCTCCCCTGCGACGATGCGTTTGGTGGCGTCGAAACGGACTTCCCGGGTGGCTTCCATGAGCCGGTAAAAGTCCTTGAGCGTGACGAGCTCCGTCTGTTCAATGGCCTGGATCGTCATACTGCCTCCTGAATCGCTAATCGGTGATGTCTGCCTCGTACGTGATGATCAGTGCCTTGCCGCCTTTGGTGGGTGGCGCCTGTACTTTGAATTCTATTCCGGCGGTGTTCATCTTTCGGAACTGGTGACTTGCCTTTGTCACTTTCCACTGGCCCGGAAGATACTCTTTGAGCAGAACTGTGCCGGGCTTGTCCGAGCCGTTGCGCACCTCAATCTTCCAGGCAAAGGCGTAGGCGTTTTTTCCGGTCTTCTGGAATTTTGTCTGACTGCGCTCCACAGTGACGTCGAAGGCCTTGCCCATGGTCAGGCTGACCTCTTCGCCCTTGGGAGTGTGTTCGATGCGGTCCTCTCCGATGAGCAGCACGCTGCCGTCCGAGCTTTCCTGGTAGGCGCGCACGATGCCTTCGGGGAGGGGCATGCCCAAGCCGGACTTGCTGTCGTTCCTGAGCTTGAGCAGCACATTTACGTCCGGCTTTTCAATGCCTTTGCGACTGCCGTAGGCGTGGTATTCGCAGACCAGTTCCTTTTTCACCTTCACCTTGGGGGCCTGAAGCAGGCTGACTTGTTTGATCTGTTTGTTGGCGATGGTCACCGGACGGTTCAGGCTGTAGAGGTGGTATTCGAAGAAGGATTCTTCCTGCACGTCGTCGCCCATGGCGGATTCCACCATCAATGTTTTGGTCCGGTACGCCGGGGCGGGGGTGGGTGCTTGGTGCACGTCTCCGGCCACCAGTTTGAGGTCGGCGTTTTCGAAGCCCATGCCCGAGTTGTTGGTCAGGGTCACCCAGCCGGACAGGCCCGCTTCAGTATTGTTGCGGTCCACCTTGAGCACGTAGTCCGCGCGCCAGCCCATCTTTCGGGCCAGATAGGAGACTTCCACGTCCTGGGCTGCCGGGCCTTTGTTGTCCACCAGCCAGACCAGGGCAGGCTTGGCTCGCAAGCCTTGGGGCAGACTCGGCAGCAGCACCGCGTCATAGCCGCCCACGTATATTTCGTTGCCGATCTTGAAGATGGGCCGGTCGTTGTTGGCGATGAGCGTGCCCTTCTTGATCATGCGGGCCATGGCGTCCGATGGGTCTGGCAGGACCACGGAGAGCTCTTTGCCCACGTAACGGTCCAGCAGGCTCTTGGCGCCCACCAGATCGTATTCGTAGTTCATGTCCAGTACACGGAAGTTCTTGGGTGAGGTGATGGAGCGCACTTGCAGGGATTGCGGCTCGATGGTCTGGGGGACGCCGAGAAATTCTACGCGGTCCTGGCCTTTGGGCAGCTCCATTGAGCGGATTTCGTTTACCAGGGCCCGGTCGTTGTTGTAGATGGTGACGGTCAGGGATTTGGTCGCCGCGCCTGCCGCGGAAACGGGGAGAATCAGCGAGAGATAGAAAAAGAGTATGAATTTCAGAGAGTTCATGCTTCCTCCGGAAGATGGTTGGGCAAGGTGAAATCCAGTATTCGGAATCACCTTATACACTTTTTACATGCCTGCGGGATGTTTTGCAAAAAATTAACTCAATTTATCAATGCTCCTGAAGCCGATGCACCGCTGATTTCGGAAAGAACAGTTGCGTCGTCTTCCTTCGGCGGCAATCATGTGCAGGAAATTGCAATAAAAAACCGCCCGCGGAGCTGGCCACGGGCGGTTCGCTTGTTCAGCGTGGGGGGCGTCTAGTCGTCCCAGTCGCCTGCCGGACCTTTGTCCGTGTCGATTTCCGCAGCCTTGGCCCGGATCTTTTCTTCAGTCCATTCGGCGGGGTTCTCAAACTTCTCGGCCTTGGGACCGAGATCGTAGGAACCGGCCTCGATGAGCAGGTCGTAGGCATAGTCCGCTGTGTTTTCGGCGTTGAACACGTTGACGAGCAGATTGTAGACGAAGTCTTCGACTTCCCTGCTCATGCGTTCGCGCACTTCGGCGGATTCACCTTCCCAGCGGCGTTCGAAAGGCAGGTTGAGTTTCTTGTAGTTGCCGCCGGTAATGCCGTTTTCATCGGCCCAGGTTGTCATTTCGGTCCAGAGTTCTTCGCTCAGGCCCTTGCCGACGACTTTGTCGAATTTTCCGTCCTCCGTGAGGATGGCGTTGCCGAAATCGTTGACCTTCAGACCCCAGCCGATCATCTGCAGGGCCGTGGCCACGTTGGCCTTGGTGGTCTTGGTCTGGGCGGCGATTTCGCGCAGGCGATTGGAGTCGTTGCCGGAAGTGCCGTGCTGGGCGCCGGAGGTTCCGTAAGGCTTCAGGGCTTCGTGAATCTCGGAGGTCAGAGCCACCTGAATGCCTTCGCCGGAGGCTTCTATGCCGTGGGTGGTGCCGTTGTTCAGGGCGATCCAGTCCGGGCAGAGTCCGTGAGCGTTGAGGCCCTGGACAAGGTACTTGGCTTCCACAGGGGTGGATAGTCCGAACTTGCCTTTGATTTCGCCGATCTCGGTCTCGTAGCCGGCCCAGGTCGGGATGACCGGAGCCAGAGCGATGTTGGCCAGCAGGTTGTTGTCGTCGGGCATGTGAGAGGCGTCCACAGCAATGGAGGTGACGCCGGAATCGAACAGGGACGGGATTTCCGCCTTTGCTTCAGCCACGTCTTCCCATTTCTTGATGAAATAGTGGTCGGCGTGGATGGCCACCGGGATGGTGATGCCAAGCTTGTTGCAGAGGTAGTCCACGCGGCGTGCCAGGTTCCACATGGTGGTGGGGCAGTAGGTGGATTCGCTGCGCGCGATTTCGATGATGAGGGCTGCATTGGCGCGCTGGGCGGCCTTCAGGGTGCCTTCGATGACAAAAATATTGCGACCGTTGGCCGCAATTGTCATGCATTTGCCTTTTGCAAGGCAGGCGCGGTCAATGACTTTGCCGCTCACGATCAGCGCTTTGGAATGGGGAAAATTCTTGACGACGTTCGGCGGGCGACCGACGGCCAAGGCCTGTTCGAATTTATTCTGGGACATAGCCCTTCCTCCTAGGGTGATAAGTATGCTCGGTGCACGCCCAATAAAACGAAACTCCGGGAAAAGTCAAAGCATCCCCGATTATTTCAGTATCCGAAATAAAGACCGTCCAAGCCTACAGGGGAGCGTGCACGGCTTCTTGATTTTCACTGGGGGCGATGAGCCGTTGGGTGGCCCGGGCGGGCCGTTCGCATGGTTGCAACGTATAGCCGAGTTCCCCGGCCATAAATTCCAACACTGAAACGTTGCGAGTTGCCTTGACGATTTCGAAAAGCGTTTCCGCACCCAGCTTCGCATGGGTGTCGAAGGGATTCAGTTCACGGAGCAAGGTCGAATAAGGTTTTTTGATTTTTGAGCAAACTTCCTTCGCGGGCATTTTGCCCTCCAACACAACATCCTGCATTTTCTTCGTGAGGCTCTTTTCAAACATTTTGTCCATCCTCCACGTGTTGAAAATTCGAGGCTTATTCCAATAGTAATGGAATTTTGAATTTTGCGTCAATCAATATAAGGAAAAAAGTGTACGTCTCTCGGGTGACGAATCTGTAAACATGGCGGGAAGGTACCGGTATTAGGAACAGAAACCGTATTTTTATGTGGAAAATTATAACGGTTTGAAAAGTATTGGTGGGACGGAGAGGATTAAAAAAAAGCCGCATCCGGCTTGTTGAAATCCGGAGTGCGGCCAAGAGCGCTTGTGGAAAGGGATCAGAGCGTGTGCAGGAATCTGCCGAAGAGTGCGGCTACCTCATCCGCCAGTCCCGAGAGGCGGTGATCTCCCCTGACAATATGCAGGGAAGCGTTGTGCAACTTGGAGAACCGGATGGAGTTGTCAACCGGGATGACCTCGTCCTTCCAGCCATGCACCACCTCGATCTTGTCAGGCAGGTTGAAGAAAACGTGCTTCCTATAGCCGGGGAGGTAGAACGCCGGGGCCACCAGAAAAAGGCCTGCCAGCTCGATCTCCTGGGCAGCGGCTGCAGAGACGTAGCCGCCCATGCTTGAACCGGCCAGCACGATTGGGCCTTGCTTGTCCCTGAGGTGGGCGATGATCTTGTCCACTCTCTGGTCAGGGTCGGCCATTCCCCGGAAATCCAATGCGTCCAGTTGCAGGCCCGTTTTCCGGGCTTCCTCGGCCATGGCCTTGCTTTTCACTCCCCAGGGATCGGCATCCAGTCCGTGCGCCCAACAGAGATAGGCCTGTTCCATCGCGTGCTCCGTTTGTTGAGAGATTTATTATTACACAAGAATATTAGTTGTTGAGAGAAAAAATCAAGCCGTGAATTCGAATCAGGTTATTTCTATGTGGTTCAGATACGTCTTGAGTTCTTCCAGGAGTTCTACCGCCCGTTCTCTGGCTTTGTCGTCACCGGCCTGTTTCAGGAGCACTCCGATGTGTCCGATTTCATCGAAATCAAAGGAGCCTCCTTCTCCGGCCAATTTGTGCCCGATGGAGCTCACTGTGGCAAAGTCGTCGCCGGTCAGGGCCTGAGCCGCGTCCCGGATGCGCGTGCGGCAATCCTTCACGAACTGTTCGGCCATTTCCTTCATGGCCGGGTCCACCTCGATATCCACACTCGGCAGGATGTCTTCGGAACAGAATCTGTTGATGGACTCCAGCAGTGCCTCCCGCTTGACCGGTTTGGGGAGGTGATGGTCTGCACCCGCCTTCAGGCTTTTGTCTGCGTCGCCCTCCAGGGCATAGGCGGTGAGCGCCACGATGGGCGTCCCGGAACGGCCGGTGTCCTTTTCGAATCGGCGAATCTGGCGGGTGGCCTCGTAGCCGTCCATGACCGGCATCTGCATGTCCATGAGCACCAGATCGAAGGTTTCATCCATGAAGGTGGCGACTCCCTGCTCGCCGTTGACGGCCTGGGTCAGCGCGCAGGGCGTGTCCTTGAGGTAGGTTTCGATGACAAAGGCGTTGTATTCGGAATCTTCCACCAGCAGAATTTTTCGTGGAGGCATGTCCTGCGCCCCGTTTCTGGGAGCTGCGGCCGTCAGGACCGAGGTGGCCCTGCCGCGCTGCAGCCGTACGGTGACGAAAAAGGTGCTGCCCTTGCCCGGTCTGCTTTCGGCCCATATCCTGCCCTGCATCATGCCCGTCAATTGACGGCAGATGGCCAGCCCCAGCCCGGTGCCGCCGTATTCCCGTGTGGTGGAGGCGTCGGCCTGGGTGAAGGCATCGAAAATGGTGGAGAGCTTTTCCGGGGAAATGCCGATGCCCGTGTCTCGGACCTCTATCTGGACGTTCACGGTTCCGTTCCCGGAGACGTCCTGGGGGGCCTGCATGAGTTCCGCATGGAAGGACACTTCGCCCTCCTTGGTGAATTTTACGGCGTTCGCCAGGAGGTTGACGATGATCTGGCGCAGGCGGATGGGGTCCCCGCGCATGATCGGTGGGAGCTTATCGGAAACCGAGCAACGCAGCGTCAGTCCTTTTTGTTCGGCCTTGGGACGCATGACGTCACAGGCTCTCATTACCAGGTCGGCGAATTCGAAATCTTCGTCAGCCAGATGCATGTGCCCCGCCTCGATTTTGGACAGGTCCAAAATGTCGTTGATGATCTCCAGAAGATTTTCGCCTGCGGAGCGAAAGACCTTTACGTACTTGCGCTGGGAATCGTCCAGCCGGGTTTCCCAGAGTACGTCGGCCATACCCAGGATGGCGTTCATGGGGGTGCGTATCTCGTGGCTCATGCTGGCCAGGAACCGGCTCTTGGCCACGTTGGCCGCTTCGGCCTGGTATTTGGCGTCGCGCACCTCGTGCAGGGCTTGGTTCAGGCTCCTGTTCTTGGCGCCCAGTTCCTCGGTGCGTTCCTTGACCCTCGTTTCCAGGGCCGCGCTGTAGTTCTCCAGTTTCCGGTTGGCCTTGCGCAGGTCCTGAACGAGTTGTCGGATGGAGTTGCGCATGTCGCTGAAGGATCTGGCCAGGGTGCCGATTTCGTCCCGGGCCGATGTGTCGATGTCGGCCTCCAGGTCTCCGTCGGCCATGGCGGTGGCTGAGTCTTCGAGTCGTTTGAGGCGGTCGAAGATGTAGCGTCTTGTGAAGATGATGCTCGTCTGACTGATGACCAGGATGAGTGACGCGGCCAGAGCCATGTATATCCCGGCGCTGAAGAGGATTTCGCTCCGAACGGGGGAAAGGGCGAAGACCACGTTGAAGGTTCCGATGTTTTCGCCGTATCTGTGGAGAGGGAGATTCAAGGGGCGGTAGTTGGGGTTTCTCCGGAAATAGTTCATGTCATGGGTTTCGTGTCCCCTGCGGACTCGGATGGCCACGGTGTCGTTGCCTGCCAACACCTGGGCGAAGATGATGTTGTCGTCTTTGAACAGGGCGTTGACGAAATCCCCCACCGCTTTCTGATCCATCTGCCAGATGGACGTGGCCAGGTTGCTTTCCGCCAGGCTGGAAAGCTCGGCTATGCGGTTGTCCAGGTGTTCCTCCTGGCGCATGACGCTGAGAATGATGATGGCCGAAGTGAAGACCGCCACCACGATGGAAACGATGATGAGTTGGGCAAGGTTGAATTTGCGGCTCAACGAGGTGGGGGCGGTGGTGCGTCTGGTTGTGTCCTTGTGGAGCATATACCTTCCAGAGTGGGTTTCACCATCGGGTAACATGACGGATGCTATATAATGCCACGGAATTTTCGCCGCGGAAAGGGGTGGGCTTTTATATTTTAATGGATTTGAGGGATTACGTCCTCGCCCCCACAGTTTGTGGGCAACGCCGACGGTAAGCCGGATGGAATCTGGAACCGGACGGCCCTGTTTACCATTGGAGAAGGAAGGTGGAGAGAGCTAACGAACGCACGGCTTTGGCTGTTGGAGAGCCTCGTCCGCATCGATCACCACTGAGACGATCCCGGCGGGAAGACCGTCCTTGTCCCTGAACAGGGCTCTGTGCAGCTGCACATGGCGTCGGCCTCCATCCGTGGTGTAGACGTGCAGGCAGAAGCGTTGCGCCAGCCCGGACTGAAGCAGTTCGCTGTCCTTTTGCTGGAGCATGGCGGCCACGTCAGAAGGGTGGATGTCCTGGGCGGTTTTTCCGATGATGTCCTCGGCACTGAGCCCGAATATGGAGGCGAAGGCATCATTGCAGGCTCGGTAGAATCCTTTGTTGTCCTTGAAATACATGGGGTCGGGCAGGGCGTTCATGAGTCCCTGCCTGAAATCCAGCTGCTCTTCCAGAACTGCCTCAACGTTTTGCCGTACGTCGTTTTCCTGGCGCAATTGCTCGATGGCGGATCGCAGTTGTTCTGTGCGCTGTTCCACCAAGCTGTCCAGGCGGTCGCGGTGTTGCTGCAGCTCCAGTTCGTTCTCCTTGCGCAAGGTGATGTCCTGGGTCACCGCCAGGATGTGCGGCGCCCCTCCGTACATGAAAATGCTGCCCCTGAGCTCAACCCAGATCACGGCGTCGTTGCGGCGCTTTGCCTTTGCCTCCACCCGGAAGGTGACGTTCTGCTCAATGAGTTCGTTGATTTCCTGGAGCAGGTCGCCGTGCTCAAGGAACATGACGTCGGGCAGTTTCATGGAGCAGAGCTGGTCGTATCCATACCCCAACATGAGGCAGGCCGAGTCGTTGGCTTCCACGATATTCCAGTCCATGTCCACGGTGACCAGTCCTTCGGAAATGGCCTCCAGCACGTCGCGGTATTGCTCACTGCGCTGCTGCAGGGCCTTCCGTTTGCGGAACAGCTCCACGAAGACGGCTACCTTGGACTTGAGCACCGGCGCGGAGACGGGTTTGTACAGGAAGTCCACTGCTCCCAGCTCATAGGCGCGCATGGCGTGTTCCTCGTCGCCTTGAGCGGCGGTGATGAAAATGATGGGCAGGTCTGCCGTGCGCTTGGCGTTACGGATGTGCCTGGCGGTTTCTATGCCGTCCATGCCGGGCATGCGCAGATCCATAAGCACGACGCTGAGGTCGTGATCGTCTAGAATGTCGATGGCTTCCTGGCCGGAAAAGGCGGAAACCACGTGCACCCCCAGTTCCTTGAGAGCCTTGTTCAGGAGCACGTGGGTGAACTTCTGGTCGTCCACGACGAGGATTTCAGGTGTGATTTCCATGGGATTCCCCGCCTAAAATGCTTCCAATTCCTTCTTGAGATTGGAGAAGTGGTCCTGTGCCGTGTCGGTATTGTCCGAGCGCTCAATGCTGAGGGCCATGTCTGCCTGGTCATCCAGCCCCATGTTCAGCAGGTTGCCTTTCATGGCGTGGGCCGCCTCCCTGATGGCGGCCATATCGTCGCCGTCGGCAAAGAGCTTTTCGAATTCCTTGATGCTCCGGTTCAGCGTTGTGAATGCTTCATTGATCAGGTCGTCCACATCGGTGGGGGCGAGCTGGAATTCCTCGGTATAGTATTTCCTGGAGATTTCTCTGAGCATAGCTGTCACCTGCCTTGCTTGAAATAATATTACCGTGGCGCATGGCGAGCTTCGCGCCTATGATATCGTATAACCCGAAAAGGAAAGGAACGGAATGATTTTTCCTCGTTTTCCTATGTGGGGTGCGAGGCATGTTTTTCCAGGACCTGGAGCAGCTTTTCCAGTTTGTAGGGCTTGGCGATGAAGCCGTTCATGCCCGATTCCATGCACTGCCTGCGATCCTCGGGCCGGGCGTGGGCGGTGAGAGCCACGACAGGGGTCCTTATGCCCGCCTCTCGTATTTTGCGGGTTGCCGACAGCCCGTCCAGCACCGGCATCTGGATGTCCATGAGCACCAGATTGTAACGGTCCGGCGTGTCCAGAAGCGTGTCCAGGGCCATCTGTCCGTTGTTGACGTAGTCCACTCCTCCCAAGGTAATGCGGTCGAAGATCTTTTCCAACAGAATCTGGTTCATGCGCGTGTCTTCGGCGACAAGAATCCTGGTGTCCGGGTAATGTCCGCTGATCTGTTCGCTCACTTTTTCCTCCGCTTGTATTGTGGGCGGTTCCGCGATGCGCAGCGGCAGTTCGAAACTGAACACGCTGCCGGCATCCGGGTGGCTCGATACGTTGATGCCGTCGCCTCCCATGAGCTTTATGAGTCCGTTCGCGATGGTCAGACCGAGGCCGGTCCCCCCGAATTTCCGGGCCGTGGAGCCGTCAGCCTGGGTAAAGGCCTGGAATACGGTTTCGATCTTTTCCTGCGGAATGCCGACGCCTGTATCAGTCACCTCGAAACGGATGATGGCCGTGTTCCGGGCCGGGGTTCCCGGCGCCATGGAAACGGTCAGAATCACCGATCCCTGGATCGTGAATTTGACGGCGTTGCCCAGCAGGTTGATGAGCACCTGACGCAAGCGCACCGGGTCGACCTCCACCCACTCCGGCACATCCAGGAACAGGTTCTTGATCTCGATGCCCTTGGCCCTGGCCTGGACGCCGTGGATATCGGTCAGTTCGGACACCAAGGCGCGCAGGTTGACGGGCTCATTGATGATCTTGAGCTGTCCCGCCTCCACCTTGGATACGTCGAGGATGTCGTTGATGATCTGGAGCAGGTTTTCCGATGCGGTCATGATCAGCCGCATGTTTTCCCGGTGTTCCTCGGAAAGGTCTTCAGCCTTTTCCACCAGTTGGGCCATGCCCACCACCGTATTCAACGGTGTGCGTATCTCGTGGCTCATGTTGGCCAGGAAGCGGCTCTTGGCTTCGTTGGCGGACTCGGCCGCCTTCACCGCGAGGTTCCTTTGGCGCAGGGTCATGAAGAAGGCTGCGGAGTGCAGAATGAGCAGTGCCACGAAAGCCGCGCCCAGGGCGAGGGCCGCATTGACGATACCCGATGCGACGGACTGACGGCTGACCGAGAAAACCACGCCGAAAATACTGTCGAAAATGCGGATCGGGTAGTAGGTCGAAACCACGTCTATGGGGCTGTCTCCCTTGATCCGGTGTCTGAGCATGCCTTCATAGCCAAGGCCTATGTCATGGATGATGGTCTGTATTTTTCCCAGGGAGAAGAATCCGTCCGAGGCCCGGGCGCCCCCTGAGGAAACCATGTCGAGCACCTCACCGTCGTCATCGATGAGCCACATCCAGCTTTCCGGGCCCAGGAAGAAGCTCTGGGTTTCGGAGAGGAACATGTCGGCCAGGCTGGTGCTGACAATGACCCGCATGCTTACCTCTCCGTCCGCACCGCGAACGGGCTCCACATAATGGAACAAGGTCCTGTCCCGGAGGAGCATGGGAGTGACCGTGTCGAAAAGCAGTTTCCCCGGGGCATCGTTCCTGTTTACCAGGTAATAGTTTTCGGGGGTTTTGTGGACGCTGATCCATCTGCCGTCGTTGTTTTGCACGGTGATCCGGCGGATGGTGTCCTGGTGCCGGGCGTAGAAGCGCTTGATGCGCAGCATTGTTTCGGTATCCTCCCGGTCCCATTCGGAAAAATCGGCGAAGAGCTTCAGGTTGATGAAGCTGGTCAGGTCCTCCAGGAAGATGCGGTAGCGGTATTCCAGATTCCGGCCGGCCCGCTGGGTCTGTTTGAAAAGTCCCTCCTCACGTATTTTGGTGGTGTTGGCGATGATGTCCGAGACGATCCAGGCGCTGGCCCCGAGAAAGAGCAGCAGCAAAAGCATCATAAGCGCTATGGTTTTGCCGAAAGGAAGTGTGAGGTTTTTTCTGGCGCGTCGTTTCTCGGTCATCGTGGCTATTCCTGGATACAATTCCTGATATTGTATCCTTTACTCCACGAGATACAAAAGAGTCCAGCCCAGTTCCGGGATTCTAAGGGAAAGTATGGTGTGCGTTCCGCCCCGGATGTTGATGTTCGCCTCGTCCGACATGCGTCCCAGAAGCTCTTTTCCAAGATTTCTTACGACTTTGGATCTACTTTTAAGCAGGGAATAGTCGTCCCTGCGGTAGGTGTCCTGCTTGACCGTGGTCAGGTATTTGTGGGCGGTGAGCGGCGGCAGGGAAAGCAGGGTGATGAAGTCCTCGTGTCCGGTGACCACGACTCCCTCACCATCCACCAGCAGAATGTTCCTGTCGTCGGGGGTGATGTAGCGGTCCGTGATGCTGCCGACGGTCACGTCGAGGCCGGTGACTCCCTTAAGCCTGCCGTCCACGTAAACCGGGGCGATGGCCGAGACTGTCCACCCCCTTCCGGCCGGATCCACATAGGGTTCCGCCACCCATACCGGCCCTTTTCGGGGGTTGTGCCGTTCGTCTGCCAGGTAATAGAAGTTGAAGCCGCGGAAATTGACGCGCGGCTCGTACTGGGCCAGCACATCGAACGGCGGGTAAATGCGGTTCAGGTTGTTTTCGCTGTTGTAGTATGCCTGGGCCACGGCAGGAAGTTCGCGGCAGATTCGTTCCAGGGCTTCATCGACGGCCTCGGTGAAATAGGCCTCCTGCATGACTTCCCGGGTAATGGGGGAGTGCCCCGAAACGAACAGGGCGGCTCGTCCGTCCGATACGGCCTTGTACATGACTCCGTTGTCCGCAATGCGATATTTCGAGGCATCCACCGTGGGCAGGATGGTATGCCTGCTCAGGTATACGTCCCGTATGGCCTGGGCCTGTTCCGCCACTTTGCGGCGGATGGGAGAGAAGTCGTTGTTGATGTTGTCCGCCAGACGGGAAGCGGTGACCCGGGCGTGTTCGATCCTGTCCTTCGTCGGACCGCCGGAGCAGGCCGGGAAGAGCGCGCATAGGATGAGAATGAGTAGAACCGCAATCCTGCTCATGGCGCCCCCTGCGGGTCGAATACAAGCGGGAGCCCCGCAGGGCTCCTTAATGTCTAGCCTGCTTCCGCAGAGTCGTACTGTTCCGAATAATTCATGCGGTATTCACCGGACTTGTCGGCTTTCAGGGTCTCGAGAGAGTACCCCATTTCAGCGGCCATGAATTTCAAGGGTCGGGTGTCCTTGGTGACTTTCATGATGTCCAGCAGGGTTTCCGCACCGAGCTTGGCGCTGGAATCGAAAGGGTTGATTTCACGCATGAGCGTGGAATACGGCTTGCCGATCATTTCGGCCACGACTTTGGCCTGGATGCCGCTGTCGAGAATGCAGTCCTGCACAACCTTGGTAACGCTTTTTCCAAACATGTCTCACCCTCCGCTCTTTGGTATCGGCATTTCACGATGCATTAACCACCCTTCACGGAGCAGGAAATAGCAAGGGCTGTGCCAGAGATCGGAAACAAGATGTGTGGAGTTTTTAGTCTCGTTATTCCAGGCCATTGTATGGAGACACCCAATGGTATATGCAATTTTGAAAAGTGTCGCATTGTGTCGTTATAATGCGACATGCTGCTGTAAATGTGTCGCATGCGACACTGTGTCGCACGAATATAAATAAAGTGTTAAGATTGTTGTTAATGCATTGAATTTAAAGAGATAGTTTTTGGAGGATGTGTTGCATGAACGCTTTAGATCGGCTGGTGGGGAAGAGGCGAGGCCCCAGAAAACAGGCCAAGGGGGCCGCTTTCGCGGCCCCCTTGCTGCATACCCGGTCGATGGGCGAACCTTCCGGGCTCGTTCGGGCGGACGTCTGGGGCAGGTTCAGTTTGCGGTCCAATCCTGCATCCCGTCGGAGGTGGTGTCCGACCCGGTTCAATTCTGAGGAGGAGTGTCGATCTTCCTCAGACGGCTCCGGAAAACTCTTTGTTTTCCGCAACCAAGGGTGACGTAGGTGTCGTCTATCTCCCCAGGCTGTCTTGCGTCCCTATGATGCCGAGGAGCTGCATCGGAGACTGCGCAAAATGTGCCTGAGGGTTTCGGCATATATCTCGTCGGTGTCGTAAGGGGTGAGGAGCTTGGTTCTCACGGCGCCGATGATATTGCCGTAAATAATCAGGGCTGTTTCCTCCATGGCGACCTCCCTGATGGTTCCATCTTCGATGCCTCGGGCAACGGCCTCGCGCAAGGCATCGATCATGTCCTGAAACTTGACTGCAACCTTGCTCGCATCCACACCCGGCTCAATGTGGCTGAACGGTGAGCAACGCAGGAGTACCGGGAATGTCGTCCGGTGCTCGATGGTGAAGTCGAAATACGCGATCATGTATTTTTCGATCGCATCCAGTCCGCTGGCTCCACTCGCTGTCGCTTGTCTCAGGATTGTGATGAGGCGGTCTACCACGTCGAATCCAGCGGCAAGGAACAAATCATGTTTATTGCCAAAATAGTGGGAGACCAGACCGAAAGACACATTGGCCCGCATGGAGACGTCTTTCATGGTGGTGCCTGAATAACCAAGCTCACCAAATGCCTCTTGCGCTGCCACTAGTATTGCGTCTTTCTTCGTCATCTTCGTGCCGTTTCCTTTATAGCGGACTGAGACGATTGATTCGTCAATCAATCTCTGAAAAATGAATATATTGATCGATCAATCAATGTCAAGGGCTAAATTATATTTTATGTGTAAATTTTTCACGAGCACCTGAAGAAGCGGCGTTTTCGGAGCACCTGGGAGAAAGTGCTCTCGGAACATGTTGGAAAATCTACTGTTGTTGACCTTTTCGTATAATATATATAGGAATTAAACCTTATGTGTATTTTCATCGCAGACGTGCGGTGAGTCTTGCCCCATTGAGGGATGGCGGCAAAAACAATCGGGGGTTGTATGTCGAGTAGGTGTGCGTGCATCCTGCTGGCGGCTGTGGTTGGGCTGTCGGCAGGAGCTGCATTTGCTCAGGAGCCCAGATTCATCGGCTCCGGGCAATGCGCGGAATGTCATGAGGAGCAGTATTCAAGCTACGAGAAGTATTCAAAAAAGGCACATTCCTGGAACAGCGTGAAGATCATGCTTTCCGATCTCAAGCCTCACGAGGCGGAAAAGTGCTTTGAATGCCATACCACCGGATACGGCAAGCCCGGAGGCTTTGTCAGTTACGAAACCACGCCGGAAATGGCCGACGTGGGCTGCGAAACCTGCCATGGTCCAGGGGCTCTGCATGCCGAGGACGGTGATCCGGAACTGATCAGACGCACTCCGGTCGTGAAGGACTGCAAGGTCTGCCACAACGAAGAGCGGATGGGCGACTTCAACTTCAGGCCGCTGATGTTCAGCGGCGCGCATTAGGAGGTCGTCCCCATGGATTGGTTCAAAAAGCATCTCAACGTCAAGATTTCCATTCTCTTGACCGCCATTGCCGTGGTGGTCTTCGCTTTCATCACCGCTGTCAACGCCCGAGAGCAGTACAGTGAATTCATGGAACAACTCGACGTCAACATGACACGGGTCTCCCGGCTCATGCGTCATGCCATCGAGAAACCCATGGTGGTGGGCGACGACGAGGGCACCAAGGATCAGTTTGCGTTTCTGGCCAGGGAGTATCGGGATGTGGCTTTGTACATGACCAATTACAAGGGCAACATCACCTACAGTACTGACTTGGGCGCGGTGCGCAAGGACTTCAGCGCGGTCAGGACCGATGATGGGCTTCTGGCCGTGATGGAAAAGGGCCTTGAGGAGGCCGGGGCGGACAACATCCGTTTCAGCGACAACGGCAAGGAGTTTTTCGCCCGTGTCATGTCCGTGCGGAACACCAAGTCGTGCCATCATTGCCATGGCGCTTCCGAGCCCATCCTTGGCGAAATGATCGTCATTCAGGATGTGAGCGGCAGCATCGCCCATATCGATGCCAACACGCTGACCGGCATCGGCATGTCCGTGGTCGGCATGGTGGTGCTGGTGGCGGCCGTGCTCTTTTTCGTACGCAGGTCCGTCATCAATCGGCTTCTGCACATCGCCCGGGCCAGCGACAGGGTCATGGAGGGCGATTACGGCACGGACTTCAGCGTCCAGGGGGCGGACGAACTCTGGCAACTTTCCCGGAATCTGGGCGGTATGGTGGGCGAACTCAAGACCAAGCTCGGCTTTTCGGACGGTATTCTCAACAGCATGACCACGCCGTTCATTGTTTCGGACACGGATCTGCGCATCTCCTTCGTGAACCAGCCGTTGCTGGACCTGCTCCAGATTTCCGGCAGGCCCGGGGACTATTTCGGCACGCGGGTGGATGAGTTCCTGTTCAATGAAAGGCGGGAGGATATGGCCACGGCCCGATGCCAGCGCGATCGCACACCGGAACTGGGTCTTGAGCGTGACATGCGGACCCGCCGGGACGAAATCCGTCATTTGAAGATCGACACCGCGCCGCTTTTCGACTTGGACGGCGAGCTCATAGGCGCCTTTACCCTGTATACGGACCTGACTGAAATCAAGCGGCAGCAAGCCGAGGTATTGCGCCAGAACGAGAAGATCGCCCATGTGGCCGAGCAGGCCGTGACCATCGCTTCCTCTCTGGCCGCGGCGGCCGAGGAATTGTCCGCCCAGGTGGACGAGGCCAGCACCGGTTCCGAAGTGCAGCGCCAGCGCACCGAAGAGACCTCGTCGGCCATGGAGCAGATGAGCGCCTCGGTCATCGAGATCGCCCGTAGCGCTTCTCAGGCCGCCGAGGGGGCGGACGACGCCAAGGCTCACGCCTTGGAGGGGGCGGACGTGGTGGTCCAATCCATCGAGGCCATCAGGAAGGTGCAGGAACAGGCTGCAACCCTGAAGGGCAACATGGCCGACCTGGGCGAGCATGCCGAATCCATCAAGCAGGTCGTGCAGGTGATCAACGAGATTGCGGACCAGACCAACCTTTTGGCCCTGAACGCGGCCATCGAGGCTGCCCGCGCCGGGGAGGCCGGGCGCGGATTCGCCGTGGTGGCCGACGAGGTGCGCAAGTTGGCGGAACGAACCCAGGGCGCCACCAGTGAGGTCGGCAACGCCATCGGCACCATTTTGGATTCCATCAATATAAATATAGAAGGCACGGAAGCCGCCTCGGCCGCCGTGGAGGCCAGCACCCACCTGGCCGGGCAGTCCGGCGAAACCCTTCAGGCCATCGTGGAGTTGGTACAGCGTTCCGCCGACGATGTCCGTTCCATCGCCACGGCTTCGGAACAGCAGTCCGCCACCACCGAGCAGATCAACCGTTCCACGGACGAGATCAACAACATCGCCATGGAAACGGCCCGCATCATGAACGGATCCGCCGAGGCGGTCTCGGAACTCGCCCGTCTGGCCGGGGAACTGGATCAGCTTATCCAGGAAATGCGCGCCTGATGAACAGGAGTGTGAAGAAAAGAAGGCTCTGCCTTTCGGCAGAGCCTTCTTTTCTTCGTTTCTGCGGCAGGTTTTTTAAGCCTGCGCATGCAATGCAGTGGGAGTGGTTGTCCGCCACCGGATCAGTCCGACGGCGGCGTATACCACCGGGGTATCCAAGAAGCCGATCAGCAGCTTTATGGCCCATTGGCCGAGGATGAGTTCGCCAACGGGCAGACTGCCCCAGAAGGCCACGGTGATGAAGATGGCGGAGTCCATGAGCTGGGAAAGGGCGGTGGAGAGGTTGTTCCTCAGCCACAGGGCGCGGCCGGATGATTTTCGTTTCAGCAGATGGAAAAGCCAGACATCATGCTTCTGGCTGACCGCGTATGCCAGCAGTGAGGCGCCCACTATGCGCGGCGTGCTGCCGATGACGCTGGCGAAGGCTTTTTGGTTGGTCCAGAAACCGGCGGCCGGCCACTGCACGGCCAGCCAACAGAGAAGGGTGGCGCAGATGAGGCTTGCGAAACCGGCCACGACCATGTCGGTGGCCCGTTCCGGTCCCCATAGCTCGCCTACGATGTCCGACACCGCAAAGGTGATCGAATAGGCCAGCACCCCGGCGGGCACCGCAACGCCGAAGATGGTGATGATTTTGCTGGAAATGATGGCGGCGCTGACCAGTCCGCCCAGGAACAGGCCGACAAGCAGGGTATGGGCCCTACGTTCGAAAGTGTCCATTGTACGTTTCTCCTCATGGATGAACAGTCCGAAAGGTGTTGTGCGTAAGCTTCCGCTGGCGGGCGAAAAGACCCGGGCGGTTCCATTGCCAAGCGATCCGACACTTGCCATCCGTGACCGTAAAAGTCAAAATGCGCGACCATTCCAAGGAGCTGAAAATGACAAGAACGAAAAGCCAAGACAAGACGGATCACCTGAAAACCCTCGGGCAGGGCGGAGAGACCACGTATGTGACGGAAGGCCCCCATGTCGGAATTTTGGAAATCTTTCCGAACAATTATCCGGATCGCCCGTATATCGTGAGTATCGAATTCCCCGAGTACACCTCCCTGTGCCCGAAGACCGGCCAGCCGGATTTCGCTACTATCGTGGTCGAGTATATTCCGGACAAGAGCATCGTCGAGTCCAAGAGCTTCAAGTTGTACATGGGCGCGTACAGGAATCACCAGTCGTTTATGGAAACCATTGCCAACACCATGCTCGATCATTTCGTGGAGGCCCTGGATCCGCACTGGTGTCGTGTGAAAGGGTTGTTCACCCCGCGCGGGGCCACCTATTTGCACGTGTTTGCGGAACATTACAAGCAGGATTCCCCCATGATCGATCAGGTGCGCGACATGGTTGCCGAATGGAAACGGGAAAGCGGACGGCACACCGCATAGCCGGCACATTGCGGCTTCTAATTGTTTATTTTCGTGTCTATCGTATGATTCCGGCAAAACCTCTCAAGCCGGAGGGACCACCGATGCCCGACAATGATGCGTTCAGAATTTGTCCCATGTGTTCCACAAGGTGGGAGACTCTTGAGGATTTCATCTCAGACCCCGATCTCGTGATAAACGGTTACCTGGCGGATTTCGAGCGTCTTGAATGGAGTCTGTTCTATTTTACGCATATGAAACCGGATTGCCGTTCCACGCTTGCGGTGGAAGCCAAGAGTTTCTTCAGCCTGTACCATGGGAAAAGACACAGCGAGAGGAGAACCGGAAAAGAGGATTGCCCGGGATATTGTCTGGACAAGAATGAATTGGGGCGCTGCGACGCCTTTTGTGAATGCGCTTTCAACCGGGAAATCATTCAGATAATCAAGGAGAGGCAGGGCAGGAATGCGTCGGCGGAGTAAAGGCGATCGTTAGCGAATGTGAACTGAGTGATTTTCCCCGCCTTTATTGTCGTCGTTATCCGGAAAGTGAATTTGCTGAACCAAAGAAAGGTCCGCTCAAGGCCCAACTGCCATAAATGAGAGCGCGCCAATGTTGCACCGTAGGGAATGTGACGGAAACTACGACGTGTCTTTGAGCTTTGTTTTGCGGTTTCTGCCGAGCAGCGATCTAAAAGGATCGGGCAGACCAAATATGAGTATACCCAATACTTGATATTCAGTTTATTTGGTATTATTGTCAAATGATGAGTCAGGAAATGCACTCAGAAATTATCATGCCACAACAGTTTGAAGAGCGTGCCAGGGTTATGAAGGCCATGGCCCACGCGTCAAGGCTTATGATAATCGATGAGCTTTCGCGCGGGGAACGTTGCGTTTGTGACCTTCAGGAACTTGTGGGGTATGATATGTCCACCGTCTCCAAGCATTTAGCTGTTCTGAAAAAAGCCGGTCTTGTGGAGGACGAGCGCCGCGGAAAACAAGTCTATTATCGCCTTAAGGTGCCGTGTATACTAAATTTTTTTCATTGTATAGAATCTGTGGTTGAAGCTAACAAGCGTTGATCTTTTTTTTTGCAAACAGTTGGCGAATATGCCAAATGATAAATTTGAGAGCATGTCGTTCAACCATACAGGTGGAGTATTGCAGGGGGCCGCATCCAAAGAGAATATCAATTGTATTCAACCCTCGTCTGATCGTAATATTCGTCGCTGTATTGTCGGATACGACATTTTGTTTGTCGTCTATTTGTTCAACGCAGGTATCTAAATAAGGAGAAGGCTATGAAGATTCAGGTGATGGGACCAGGCTGTCCTAAATGTGCGGAAGCGGAAAGGAACGTCAAGGAAGCGGTAACCGAAGCTGCTGTTGACGCAGAAGTCGTCAAGGTGACCGATTTTCAGGAAATCGCTTCATTTGGGGTTTTCTCAACCCCGGCGGTTGCCATAGACGGTGATGTCAAGGTTGTCGGCAAGGCTCCTAGTAAAAAAGAAGTACTCAACTGGTTGAAATAAATTCTCACAGAAGGAGATTCTCTCATGTCAACTTGCAGTTGTTCCTGTAGCACAGCCCCGAAATTCGTATTTTCTTGTTCCGGTGCCGCCGATGCCGGCGAAGTGACGGATCAGGCCGCCAGAGAATTATCTCGCCAGGGAAAGGTCAAGATGTTCTGTCTGGCCGGGATCGGCGGTCGAATTTCGGGTATGGTGAAAAGCACCGAGGCCGCGGACCAGATCATTGCCATTGACGGTTGTCCTTTGAACTGTGCGCGCAAGACTTTGGAGGAGGCTGGTTTTTCGGAGTTTGAGCATGTTGAACTCCATGCGCTCGGTTTGAAAAAAGGGGAATCCCCGGCATCTCAGGAACATATCAATATCGTTGTCGAGGAAGCAGTCAAACGCATCAAAGGATAAAATCCGTGGTAAGAAAAATTACGATTCTGGCCTGCTGTTTGATTCTTGTGGGCATGACCCTTACTGCTTCCCCCTGTGAGGCGCAGAAAAAGGATACTTCGGTCTCGGCATCTGATTTGATTTCCGGTGCTCCCCAAAAGTTACCGGTTGAGGGGATGGTCACCATGGTGGACATCGGTGCTCACTCCTGCATTCCCTGCAGGATGATGACGCCGATAATTGAAGAGTTGTCTAAAGAATACGAAGGGAGAGTCGCAATCGCATTTATCGACGTGTGGGAGCATCGAGAGGAAGCGTCCAAATACGGTGTCGGCACGATACCCACACAAATCTTCTACGACGCTCAGGGCAATGAACGGTACCGTCACGTGGGCTTTCTGGATAAGGAAAGCATCATTGCGAAGTTGACCCAACTTGGCATCAAGTAGTTTCGTATGGACCAGATATTCATCCTTATCAATCAATGGATGACGGGCGGGGTGTTGCTCGGAGCGTTGGGATGCTTTCTTTGGGGCATGGTCAGCGTTTTGTTCAGCCCCTGCCATCTGGCATCCATCCCGCTTATCGTCGGGTATGTTGCAGGGCAGGATAGGATTATCGAGGGAAGACAGGCTTCAATGTATGCTCTTCTCTTTACCTTCGGTCTGTTTATCACCATTGCGGTAATTGGCACTATTTGTTCTCTCCTTGGTCGCATGCTTGGTGATGTAGGGGCCTATTGGACAATCGTAGTGGGACTGATACTCATCTGGGTCGCCTTGGATATGCTTGGCGTGGCCAAGTGCTCCATGTCCGGCGGGATGATGTCCAAGCTGAAAGTGAAAGGCATGCTCGGAGCATTCATCATCGGGCTTGCCTACGGAGTTCTGTCCGGGTCGTGTACTTTTGGCTTTATCGCCCCCATCCTTGCCATTATCACCGTACAAGAAAAAATTTTTACCGGCGTCATTTTCATCGTGCTTTTTGGTATAGGGCACTGTATCCCCATCGCCGTGGCGGGTGGTTCGACCGCCATGGTCAAGAAACTGTTTGCCAATTCGGCATGGCAACGTAGTGGGATGCTGTTTCGCCGTCTGGCTGGCGGGGTGATCGGACTTCTTGGGCTATATTTCATCGCTCAATCATTTATTACGGCGGCATAGGGGAACTTCCATGCTGCCGGAGCAATCCAGCTGAATTCGCAGCCAAACCCATGCATCTGAATATTAATGAAAATGGCCCCGACCAAGTCGGGGCCATTTTTTTTCAACATTTATGAAAAACGTTTTTGCTCAAGGCGGGCCTTTCGTTTGGACTTTTGATTACTTTTTCATCTGCTTCTGGATCTTGGCCCAGGTGTCGCGCAGGGTGGTGGTGCGGTTGAAGACCAACGTGCCGCCCGGGGTGTGGTCCCGCAGGTCCGCGCAGAAATAGCCCGTGCGCTCGAACTGGAAGTGGGTGCCCGGCTTCATTTCCTTGAGGGCCGGTTCCACCAGGCATTCGGTGAGCACTTCCTTGGACTCGGGGCTGATGTAGTCGACAAAGGTCTTGCCTTCCTCCGCCGCATTGGGATTGTCCACAGTGAACAGGCTGTTGTACAGGCGCACTTCGGCGGGCGCGGCATGCTCGGCGGAAACCCAGTGCAGGGTTCCTTTGATCTTGCGTCCGTCTTTTGACCAGCCTCCCCGGGTTTCCGGGTCGTAGGTGCAGCGCAGTTCCACAATTTCGCCGTTCTCGTCCTTGATCACGTCCGTGCAGGTCACATAGTAGGCGAACCGCAGACGCACTTCGCGGCCCGGTCCGAGACGGAAGAATTTCTTGGGCGGCTCTTCCATGAAGTCGTCGCGTTCGATGTAGATGACCTTGGAGAAGGGAACCACGCGGGAGCCCATGGATTCGTCTTCGGGGTGCAGCGGCATCTCGAATTCATCCACCTGATCCTCTGGGTAGTTTTCGATGACCACCTTGAGGGGATTCATGACGCCCAGGTAACGCGGAGCGCGTTCGTTGAGATCCTGGCGCAGGCAGGATTCCAGCAGGGCGTGCTCCACGGTGCTGTCCGCCTTGGCCACGCCGATACGGTCACAGAAGTCGCGGATGGATTCCGGGGTATATCCTCTGCGTCGGAGTCCGGAGATGGTCGGCATGCGCGGATCGTCCCACCCGTCCACGTGTCCTTCCTGCACCAGTTGGATGAGCTTGCGCTTGGAGAGCACGGTGCCCGTGATGTTCAGGCGGGCGAATTCGTACTGGTGCGGCCGGGCGTTGAAGCCGGGTTTGCTTTTCAGGAATTCAAGGAATTCGGGATTCTCGGCGAACAGGGATGCGTCCTTCATGCCTTCCATGAGGGTGTCCAGCACCCAGTCGTACAGGGCCCGGTTGTTTTCGAACTCCAAGGTGCAGATGGAGTGGGTGACGCCTTCGTGCGCGTCGGACAGGCAGTGGGCGAAATCGTACATGGGGTAAATGGACCACGCGTCGCCGGTGCGGTGGTGGTGGGCATGCTTGATGCGGTAGATGGTCGGATCGCGCAGCACGATATTCGGCGCGGCCATGTCGATCTTGGCCCGCAGCACGCATTCGCCATCCTTCATGCCGCCGCCCTTCATGGTCCGGAACAGTTCCAGGTTCTCCTCGACACCGCGGTCGCGGTAGGGCGAGTTCTTGCCGGGGGCCTTGAGAGTGCCCCGGTATTCGCGAATCTCGTCCGCGGAAAGATGGTCCACGTAGGCCTTGCCCATTCGGATGAACAGTTCCGCCACGTCGTAGAAGAATTGGTAGTAGTCCGAGGCGAAGAACTGGCGGTCTTCCCAGTCGAAGCCGAGCCACGTCACGTCTTCCTTGATGGAATCAACGTACTCGGTGTCTTCCTTGACCGGGTTGGTGTCGTCGAAGCGCAGGTTGCACTCGCCCTGGTAGTCGCGGGCAACGCCGAAATTCAGGCAGATGGACTTGGCGTGCCCGATGTGCAGATAGCCGTTCGGCTCGGGCGGGAACCGCGTGTGTACGCGGCCGTCGTATGCGCCGCTTTCAAGATCCTTGTCGATGGTCTGGCGGATGAAGTCCTTGCCCTTTTCCGGGGTCTCGGGCTGGTTGCTCATTCATACTCCCTTTTCAGTATCGTTCGTGCTCGGAAAGCATAGAGTGCCGAGTGGTTGGTTGTCGGTGATAAATTCCGCTGTGCAGGAAATACGGCAATTCCGCCGGGCGGTCAACGAGCCCGGGCTTTATGAAAGTTGTAAAATAATGAAGGCCTGCATCGTGTAAGGGAGCGTTTGTCGCCGGAGAAATGATACGGCCGCTGGACCCAGCGACGTTGTCGTTTGCAACGCACGGAAGATCGTCCCGGACCGGAGAAGGCGGCCGTGCGGCAGGTGGAAAGTACTGAGGCGTACGAACGCTTCCGAAACGCACGGCACGCAAGCCTTTGATCAAAGCCCCCTTTTCAGGGGGGCTTTTTTGGCATTTCGCAAAACGAACCAAACGACTGCACATATGTCGCATCGGTTTTTCTGGAGGGGGTTCTTCACAGAAACGCGTCAGCTTGAATTTTTGCTGCAAATGCTTTTATATGATTGCTAATGCTGCACCATCCTTACTGATTTCCAACTTCTGCAGGGGGCTTCATGAAGTTATCCGACATCAGGATCGGTCTGAAGATCCTGGGCGGGTTTGCCGTCATCATCATCCTGTTCGCCGTCACCGGCGTTTTCGTTTTCAACAGTAACCGGGTCATGGTGGAAGCCGGTACTGTGCTCGACTCGGCCAGGACCATGAAGCAGGCTGTGCGGAGCGACCTTGATTCGGTCATGAAAATGCTGCGGGCCGAAAAGGACACCCAGATCATTGCGCTTTGGAAGAAACACGAGGAACAGGCGCAGGCCTTCGATACCAAGGCGCAGGGCATCATGGACGAAGCCGGAACTGATATCGGCTCCCGTGCCGGGGAAGCCAGGAAGTTTTTCGACAGCGAATTCAAGCCCCGTATGGAACAGATTCACTCCTTTGCCGAGAACATGCCCAGCGTGGCTATTGCCCGGAGGCAGGCCATGGCTCAGCTCGAATTGGCCGACCAGGAGTTTGAGCAAAGTACGTTGGCCCTGGACGGCAAGATTCGCGACAAGATCACCGAACGTCTGGATTCCGGGGCTTCTCCCTATAGTATTTTAGGCAAGGAGATGGTCTGGCAGGATACCATCATGGAATCCCGCGTGGCCATGGCCGAACTGCGGGCCGCGCTTGAAGAGGCTGTCCGCAGCACCACCAAGCGGGAACTGGAGCGGGCCGTGATCGAATTCGATCAGGCGAACAAGGCGTTTCTTGCCGCGGTCAACGCCCTGTTGGACGGCGGCGAGGTTGCAGGGCTCACCGTACTCAAACTGCGTCAGAAAAAAGTGCCGGAACTGCGATCCCTGGCCATGGCGCTTCGGGAACTGCACACGCAGAAGCTCGGCCCCGCTTCGGACGCCATGCTGGGGGCCCAGCGCAGTTATGTGGGGGCGCTGGCAGGCATAGCCCGGCTGGAGCGGGAGGCCGACACCATCGGCGACCGCATGGTGGGTCAGATCGACGAGGTGCTGGCTTTGGCCGACAAGTCCTTTGACCGGGCCGTGGTCCTGGCCGACTCTGCCATCCTCGTCGGTTTGGGGATCAGCATCGCCCTGGCCGTGGTGGTGGGCCTGTTCCTGAACCGCATCATCGTCAAGCCGCTGCGGGAAACCATGGAAGCCGCCAACGAGGTGGCCGAAGGCAATCTGGACGTACAGCTTTTTCCGGAGGGTTCGGATGAAACCTCCTTGATGCAACGGGCTCTCAATACCATGATTTCGACCCTCAGGAAGAGTATCGAGGGTATGGAGGTCAAGGAGGCCGAGGCCGGCGAACAGGCCGTTGCGGCCCGGGAGGCCCAGCAAAGGGCCGAGGAAGCCATGGCCCGCGCGGAAGCGGCCACACGCGAAGGTATGCTTGCCGCAGCCGGGAGGCTGGAAGGCGTGGTCGATCATGTCAACCAGGCCACGGGCGTCATCGCCCGCATGAGCGACGAGATCAACGGCAGCAACGATATTCAGATGGAGCGTATCCGCGAGGCGGCCACGGCCATGGAGCAGATGAACGCCACGGTGCTGGAGGTGGCCCGCAATGCGGCGGACGCCGCGGGGCAGTCGGAACAGTCCCGGTCCAAGGCCCTGGAAGGCGCTGATCTCGTGTCCGAAACCGTGGATGCCATGGCAAACATGCAACAGCTGACCATGGAGCTGCGGGAGAACATGCACAAGCTCGGGGCCCAGTCCGAAGCCATAGGCGCGGTCATGAACGTGATCAACGACATTGCGGACCAGACCAACCTGCTGGCGCTCAACGCAGCCATCGAGGCGGCCCGCGCAGGCGATGCCGGGCGAGGATTCGCCGTGGTGGCGGACGAGGTCCGGAAGTTGGCAGAAAAGACCATGGGCGCCACCAGCGAAGTGGGCGAGAACATCCAGAGCATTCAGCACTTGGCCCAGCTCAACGTGCAGGGCATGGACAGGGCTGTGGACGCCATCAACGGTGCAACTGATATATCCAATGAATCCGGTGAGAAACTGCAGGAGATCGTGCGCATGGCCCAGGAAGCGGCTGCACAGGTTCAGTCCATCGCCGCAGCCGCCGAGGAACAATCGGCCGCGTCCGAACAGATTACCCGCAGCGTGGATGAGATCAACAACATCGCCCGTGACAACACCGGCCGTGTCAGTCAGTCGGCCAGGGACATACAGGGTTTGTCCGATCAGGCTCGGGTGCTCTCACAACTGGTGGAGGAACTCAAAGTCGGGAACTAACAGGGCCTGCCAAGTGATATTTCCCATATGACCTGAACACGCCGTTTGCCACGCCGGCTGCGTTCCTGCCTCGCAGGGAAAGTCGTTTATTTTTCGTTCATCAGGGCCGCCCTTTGGGGCGGCCTGTTTCTTTTCGTGAGATGCTTGCCGCCATGTGTGGGAGCCGTAAGGGCCGCCAGGATGAAGAGAAGAGCGATTCCGAAAGCGAAGCGCTTCATGTCCGTTCCCTCCTGCAAGAGGTTGGAGAGTCTTCTTCACTTTCTTGAATAGGGAAGGAGGCACTGGCCTGCGTGATGAAAAGGCGAATATCGTGTGACGGAATTACACGTACCTGTCGTGGCTGAGTTTTTTGCCGGGCAGGAAAGAGGTGCGCAGAAAATTCGGGGAGAGGAAGGCGAATGGGTTGCGGACCACCGTGTCCGGAAGAACGTGGTACCAGCGGTAGCCCAGGCTTTTGAAATAGTCGGCCGCCTGTCCTCGGCAGCCCGATTCCCGGGCCGCGAGCATGGCCGCGTCACGTTGGCAGCGGGAGCGGGCCACCAGCCGCATGATGCGTTCGTTGTAGCCGTGTTTTCGGAGCATGGCCTTGATGCGCCTGTATTCGCGGTGTCGGGCGATGCCGTCGGCCATGGCGAATATGGCCACCGCGAACCATCCTGCAGCCCAGCACCACAGTGTTGCGGCCTCGAATTCGTGTCCTTCGTCCAGAAGCAGCCAGCCGTTTGCCCCGAGGAAGGCAACCAGCAGCAGGGAGCCCAAGGTCGCGCCGTGCGGCCAGGGAGCCGCCTTGAGATAGGCGAGGGCGGTTTCGAGTTTGCCGGGCATCGCTACCTGTTTTCCGGCAGGGCCAGGCTCAGGCCCAGGGCCACGAGCACGCTGCCGGCCACTGCCTTCATGCGCGATTCAAAGCGCGGGTTCCGGCGGAGTTTGTCCCCGATATGGCCCGAGAAGAGCGCCACCATGGAGAAGACCGAGAAACCTGCCGCCATGAACAAGGCCCCGAGCACGATCATCTGTATTTCCGGGCTGCCGTTCTGCGCGTTCACGAACTGAGGCAGGAAAGCCAGGAAAAAAAGGGCCACCTTGGGGTTGAGAATGTTGGCGATGATGGTCTGCTTGAAGATGGCCTTGGGGCTGGTGATGTCCGTCTTGCCTTCCACGGAAACCTGTTTGCGGCTGCGCCATGTCTGGATGCCTATGTAGATGAGGTAGGCCGCGCCTGCATATTTCACGCACTGGTAGGCCAGAGCCGAGGTGCGCAGGATGGCGGACAGTCCGACGACCGCGAAAAGGGTGTGGGCGATGACCCCGATGTTGAAGCCCAGCGCCGCGAACAGGGCGGCCTTGCGTCCCTGGGTGATGCCGCGGGTGAGCACGTAGAGGATGTCCGGGCCGGGCGTTACGGCCAGGATGACCGAAGCGCTGAAGAACATGATGATCTGGGTAGTATCGAACATGCCAGTATGAATAATCCCCCGCCGGTTCCAGGTCAACCGACGGGGGAGAATGATGCCGTCGAACGGGAATACTACAGATTGGCCATGAGTATTTCGCCGAATTCCTTGCAGCCCACCTGCTGTGCTCCGGGAATCTGGGCGGCCAGGTCCACGGTGACTTTCTTGGCGGCGATGGTTTTTTCCACGGAAGCGTGGATCAGGTCGGCCGCTTCGTTCCAGCCCAGGTGCTCCAGCATCATGGCGCCGGAAAGCACCAGAGAGCCGGGGTTGGCCATGTCCTTGCCCGCGATGGTCGGAGCGGTGCCGTGGGTGGGTTCGAAGAAGGCCAGTCTGTCGCCCATGTTCACGCCCGGGGCCAGGCCCAGGCCGCCCACCTGTGCGGCGAGCGCGTCGGAGATATAGTCTCCGTTGAGGTTGGTGGTGGCGATGACCGAATACTGCTCAGGGCGCATGAGGCATTCCTGGAACATGGCGTCGGCGATGCGGTCCTTGATGACCACCGGGCCGTTTCCTTCGCCTTCGCGCACCAGCTTGTCCGCGTATTCCTGCTCTGCCAGTTCGTATCCCCAGGCGCGGAATGCGCCTTCGGTGTGCTTCATGATGTTGCCCTTGTGCACCAGGGTCACGGAGGAGCGGCCCGAATCCAAGGCGAAATCGATGGCCCGCTTGATCAGTCGCTTGGAGCCCTTTTCGGTCATGGGCTTGATGCCGATGCCTGACTCAGCGTCCAGGTTCGCCCCCAGTTCGCTGCGCAGGAAGTCCGCCAGACGCTTGGCTTCAGGGGTGCCGGATTTGTATTCGATGCCTGCGTACACGTCCTCGGTGTTTTCGCGGAAAACCACCATGTCCACCAGGTCCGGGCGTTTGACAGGGGATTCGATACCGTTGAAATACTTGATGGGCCGGATGCAGGCATAGAGATCAAATGTCTGGCGCAGGGTGACGTTGAGGCTGCGGAAACCCTTGCCCACCGGGGTCTGGAGCGGTCCCTTCATGGCCAGGTCCGCACCGGAAAGCACGTCCAGGGTGGCCTGCGGCAGGTATTCGCCGGTTTCCCGAAACGCCTTTTCCCCTGCCAGGAGTTCCTGCCAGTCCAGGGAATTGGCCTTGCCGTAGGCCTTTTCAAGGGCGGCGTCCAGCACCGGACGGCCTGCGGCCCACACTTCAGGGCCGATTCCGTCGCCTTCGATGAAATAGACTGTTTTTTGTGGCAAACTGACCTCCATTGCCTTCTGGTGGTTCAAATGGATCGATTGCTGTGTTGCTCGAATCTTTTTGACACACCTGTCTTATCGGATAGTTGGCTTGTGGTGTTGTATTTACAAAAAGGGAAGCGCACTATAGCCATGTGCGGGGCGGAAGCGCAAGGAGTTTGCCCTTGTTTGAAATGTGTGTTTTAAGAATTTGATATGATTGCTGAAAACATGATCGCAAAGATGCAAACCATCAAGGCGCTTTTGAGCGGGGCGCGCAGTGTTGCCGTGCTTACCGGAGCCGGGGTGTCCGCCGAAAGCGGCGTGCCCACGTTCCGGGACGACGGCGGGCTCTGGAAGGAGCGTCGCGCCGAGGAACTGGCCCGGTCGGAGGCCTTTTTCCGCGCCCCGGAGCTGGTCTGGGAATTCTACAATTGGCGCCGCGCCCTGGTTGAAAAGTGCGACCCCAATCCTGCCCACTACGCCTTGGCCGCCCTGGAAAAACAGGTGCCGGAGATGTTGCTCATCACTCAGAACGTGGACGGCCTGCACCAGAAGGCCGGGAGCGAAAACGTACTGGAGCTGCACGGCAGCCTGTGGCGACTGCGTTGCACGGTCTGCGTTCACGAAGAGGAGAATCTCGAAGAACTCCCGCCGCTGCCCGCCTGTCCGAAATGCGGCCACCTGTTGCGACCCGGCGTGGTGTGGTTCGGCGAGCAGTTGCCGGCAGGTATTTTGTCCACGGCCCTGGACACCGTCGGCAAGGTGGATGTGATGCTGGTGGTGGGCACTTCCAGCGTGGTGCAGCCCGCCGCGTCGTTGGCGCATGTGGCCAAGAGGGCCGGGGCCGTGACGATCGAGGTCAACCTGGAGCCGACGCACAATACCGGATTCATGGATTTCGCCCTGCACGGCAAGGCCGGAGAGATTTTGCCGGAGTTGATTGAAGGAATTTGACACCTGCCGGGTTCTCCAGCTTCTCTTTCCGTTTGTTTTTCCTGATTTGTCTTTTTTTACTTATGCGGTGTTACGATTTTTGATTTGTTACTATTTATTTGGCCTTTTGGTTGGAACTGGCGTAGAAGAATTGTTCCCGGCTGGCATTTCCTTTCACCTATAACCAATGGAAATGGTATGCAAAAAAGATCTGGTGTTTTGACTTTTTTCATTTTGGTTTTTCTTTTCGCCGGGGCTGGAACTGCCGGTGCGCACGGCGGTTTCGATGCCCGCGAAGCGGTCTGTCTGAAATCCTACCCCACTGATCCTGCACTCTTTAATGAAACGGTCGGGCCTTATGTTCAGAAGATTATCGACAGGTACGGCCTGGAGGAGTGGAAGGCCACGCTTCTGACCAATGAGATGCACCGCCATCTTGGGCTCTGGTCCATCATCGGGGCGAAAATGGGTGTTCGGGCGCGCGAGGTGCTCAATGCCCCGTTTGATCAACTTCGGGTGGTTTCCTTTGCCGGAACGACACCCCCGTACAGCTGTCTGAACGACGGGCTCCAGGTTTCCACCGGCGCGAGCCTTGGACGGGGAACCATCAGCAACGCTAATATCGGCTCTCCGAAAGCCCAGTTCTTTCATGATGACAAGGGGGTGTACATGCGGCCCAAAACCGAGGTCGTCAACGCCGTGCGCCAGGCCATCAAGGAGCTTTCCCAAAAGTATGGCTTTCAGTCTCAGGAGTATTTCAGACAGTTGGAAAAAGTTGCGGTGAAGTACTGGCTGGAGTGGGATCGCTCCCGGATGTTCGAGGAAAAGGCCATGCCCTGAACGGAACGCCCGGACATGAAGTCGAAGGCCATCTTTCCGGAGAAAGATGGCCTTTTTGCTATTTTACCAGTATCGCTTCTCCGACGCTCTTTGCGGCTTCCTCACCAAGAAGCGCCTCGGTCAGCTTCACCCCGAACTCCATGGCCGGGCCCGCGCCCGCGCCGGTGATCAAGTTGCCGTCCTGCACCACGCGTTCGGCCTTGTGGCTGATGGGCTCCAGCTGGTCGGCAAAGGACGGATAACAGGTGGCCTTGCGGCCTCGGATGAGTCCATGCTTCTGCAGGACCACGGCCGGAGAGGCGCAGATGGCCCCCACAAGGCGTCCCGCCTCGTCCTGCTCCTTGAGCATGGTCTCCAACTTGGCGGATTCGGCCAGGTTGTTGGCTCCGGGAATGCCGCCGGGCAGGGCGATGAGGTCGTAGGAGCCGTCGCAGTCGTCGAGCATGGCGTCGGCGATGACCGTGACCTTGTGGGAGCTGGTCACCTGACGGTTCTTGCCCACGGCTGCCGTGGTCACTTCGGCTCCGGCCCTGCGCAGCACATCCACGATGGCCAGGGCTTCCACCTCTTCAAAACCTTCCGCCAGGGGAACGAGTACGGTCTTGCTCATTTCTTGCCTCCATTGAGCCGCGCCGCATAGAAACCGGAATAGAGCGCGGCTGCCGGGTTATGGCCGAGGACCCGGTCCTTGACCACCAGAGTGGTCACCGGGGCTTCGGACGCTTGGTTGAAAAGTGCGTCGTGGCCCACGCACAGGCCGAAAGCGATATTCAGATCGGTTTTGTCCCGGTTGAGGATTTCGGCCTGGCCCACCGGGTTGCAGCTCACGGCGACCTTTCCGCCCTTTACCGGGATGTTCATTTCCTCCTTGGTGATGCCGCAGATCTTGCAGCAGGCCGAGGAAACCTTGATGCCCGCGTTTTTGAGCGCCCGATTCAGCGTGGCCGCCTCGTCGGCCAGCCCCTTGCAGAAGGCCAGCCCAACCTTGTCATACTCCATCCGCTTGATGAATTCGATGGTTTCCTCGACCCGGGTCTTTTGCATGTAGAAGTCGGAAACCACCGTGTCGGCCACCTGCATCATGTGCTCGACGTCGCTGCCCCGCGTGCAGGCGTCGATCATCTCCCGCCTGAAGGGCGTGCAGTCCTTGCCCTTGGCGCATTCGTGTTTTTCGCACTCGGCGCATTTCATGTCATTATCCCTGGGCGGTCAGAGCCGCTTCTTGAGTTCGATCCATTTTTCCACTTCCGGGGCTTCGTAGTCGGTGAATTGCTTCAGAAGCTCTCCGGGCGTGGTGCCGGTGAGCACCATGTTGCGGTGGTCCTGCACCAGAAATCCCTGGTTCACCACGTCGTCCAGGAAGGAGGCCAGCTTGGCGTAATAGCCGTTGATGTTCAGCAGTCCGCAGGGCTTTTCGTGGTAGCCGATCTGGTTCCAGGTCAGTACCTCGAAGAATTCCTCGAAGGTGCCGATGCCGCCGGGCAGGGCGATGAAGGCGTTGGAGAGCTCGGCCATGAGCGCCTTGCGCTCGTGCATGGAGTCCACCACGTGCAGCTCGCTCAAGCCGGAATGGAAAATTTCCTTTGCCCGCAGCTTTTCGGGGATGACGCCGATGACTTCGCCGCCCGCTTCCAGCGCGGCGTCGGCCACGCGGCCCATGAGGCCCACGCTGGAACCGCCGTAGACCACGGTGATGTCACGCTCGGCCAGGGTGCGGCCCAGGTTTTTGGCGGCCTCGGCGAACGCCGGGGAATTGCCGGGATTGGATCCGCAGAACACGCAGACACGTTTCAGCTTCATCGGACTTGCTCCACTGCTTGTTTGATATCTTCGACAAATTCGTCCACTTCCGCCTCGGTGGTGGCCCAGGAGGTCATCCAGCGCAGGGTGTGCGAGTGTTCATTCCAGACGTAGAAGTAATATTTTTTCTCCAGAATTTCCGTGGCGGCAGGTGGAATATGTGCAAAGACCGCGTTACTTTCCACAGTGCTCTGGATCTCCACTCCGTCGATCGCTCCTGCCTGTTCGGCCAGGCTGCGGGCCATGGCGTTGGCATGACGGGCGTTGTTCAGCCAGAGGTCGTCGCGCAGGTAGCGTTCCATCTGGGCGGAGACAAAGCGCATCTTGCTGACCAACTGCATGCCCTGCTTGCGGATGTATTCGAAGCCTTCGCCGATTTCCGGGTTTAGGAAAACGATGGCCTCGCCCATTATCAGGCCGTTCTTGGTGGCCCCGAAGGAGAGCAGATCCACGCCCAGGGCGGTGGTGGTGTCGAAGAAGGAGCAGTCCAGGGCCGCGCAGGCGTTGGCCAGCCGCGCACCGTCCATGTGCACCAGCAGGTCGTGGTCGCGGGCGAAGTCCACGATGGCCTCGATCTCCTCAAACGTGTAGAGGGTGCCTTCCTCGGTGCTTTGGGAAATGGAGATGACCTTGGGCTGACTGGCGTGCACGAAGCCCACATGGCCCATGTAGGGTGCGATCATGCCTGGGGTCAGCTTGCCGTCCGGGGAGGGGATGGGCACCAACTTGGTGCCGCCGAAGGCCTCGGGCGCGCCGCATTCATCCACGTTGATGTGGGCCGATGCCGGGCAGATCACCGAATTGTAGGTGCGGGTGACCGCGCGCAGGCCGAGCACGTTGGCGGCCGTGCCCGTGGTCACGTAGAAGATGCGGGCCTGTTCGCCGAAGTGTTTCTTGAACAGCTTGTCGGCTGCCTCGCTGATGGGATCCTCGCCGTAGGCGCGCATGTAGCCGTCATTGGCTTCCATGACGGCCTTGATGATTTCAGGATGGGCTCCGGCGTTGTTGTCGCTGGAGAACGAACGGAGTTTCGGAGTGTCGGTGTTCATTGCGGGTTGTATTTCCTTCCGGGTTTGTTGGCTGCCCTGAACGCACGTTTGTGTAAGGCGTCGGAAAAACAGCTTTTCACGTATTGCTCCATACGCCCGGCGGTTTTCTCCGTGTCTGGCGCCCGCGCGTTCATGGGCGGTCGGGTTTATGATTTCTTTTTTGGACGGAGCGGCTCAATCCTTTATTCGGGCCGTCGCGCTGGCGATGTCGATGGCGAACACGGCCGTGGCGGCCAGGGCCTTTTCCTTGTAGGGCAGCAACTTGCCCGCGAATTTTACGGTCAGCGTGTCGAGACCTTTGATCGCTTCGTCCTCTTTCAGTCTTTTCGGGGACCCGAAACCGATTACGGTCTTGAAACGGTAGCCATAGTTGCAGGCGCTGTCGCCTCCATCTTTGGGTTCCATGGACGAGGCACAACTGAAAGAGAGGGGCGCGCCGTTGCACAGGGCTTCGAACTTGCGGCCCTTGCAGCCGGAGTGCACGTAGAGGATCCCGTCCTTGTGGGCGAAGTTCACGGGCACGGAGTAGGAGCCTTCACGATCGTGCAGGGCCAGCCAGAGGACGTCGGCGTTTTCGAGGATCTCGATGACGGCGGCGGGGTTGTCGGTGATTCCTTTTCTCATGCACACTCCTTTCATTATTTTCCCAAAGCGTTTATTAAGCATCCATGCACGTGAAGACAACAGGGGGCGGCGAGAAAATTTCTCTGGTATCCGTCGTGGTGCCGGTCTGGAACGAACAGGAGGCCGTCAACGGTCTGGTGCGGCATGTTCGGGAGGTGGCCGGGCAGCGATCAGTGGAGATTATCCTCTGCGACGGCCATCCGCAAGCCACCACTTTGTCCGTGCTCGCCGAACCGGACACGGTCCGTATCCGAGCCCCTCAGGGGCGAGCCCTTCAGATGAACGCCGGAGCTGCGGCGGCCACCGGCGCCATCCTGCTTTTCCTGCATGCGGACACCCGGCTGCCGGACGGCGCGCTGGACCGGGTGTGCGAGGCTGTGGGACGCGGTTGTCGCGCCGGGGCATTCGATTTGGACATCGACTCCGCGCATCCCTGGCTTCGGCTTGTGGCCCGCGCGGCCAGCCTGCGTTCCCGGCTGGAGCGGCTGCCCTACGGTGACCAGGCCCACTTTTTTCGGGCCGACTATTTCAACGAGCTGGGTGGGTATGCGGAAATACCCATCATGGAGGACGTGGAGCTGTTCCGGCGCATTCGGAGCAGGCGGGACGCAGTGTGCATTCTGCCTGCGCGGGTCAGCACGTCGGCCCGGCGTTGGGAAAAGGAAGGCGTGCTGATGCGGACCCTGACCAACTGGTGGCTGCGGCTGCGCTATGCCCTGGGAACGGACCCCCGAAATCTGGCCGGTCATTACAAGCCACACACCCCCGAACAGACGGAGCGCACATGAACCGATGCATCCTGTTTTTCGTCAAGTATCCCGAACCGGGGCAGGTCAAAACCCGGCTCGCCGAATCCGCCACGGCCGAGGCTGCCCGGGACCTGTATAAGGCCTTTGTGGAGGAAGAGTTGGCCGTCCTGGAGGGCATGGAGGGAATTGATGTGATGGTTTGCTATGCTCCGGAGACCCACGGCAGGGAGATTGCCGAGTGGCTGGGCGGAGGGCGCCGTTATCTGTCCCAGAAAGGCATGGACCTGGGCCGCCGTATGGAGAACGGATTCCGCGAGGCCTTTTTCATGTTCTACGACGAAGTGGTTCTGGTGGGCAGCGATATTCCCGAGCTTTCCGCAGATGTCATCCGACAGGCCTTTGCCGGGCTTTCCACCGGAAAGGCGGTTCTCGGACCGGCCAGGGACGGCGGCTACTACCTCATCGGATTCCCGCGCGGCTCCTTCATACCAGAGGTCTTCGCGGACATGGTCTGGAGCACGGAGAAGGTGTTCGAGAACACCATGGAACGCCTGACAAGCAGCGGCATGGATGTTGAAATCCTGCCCGCGCTGGCCGACATGGATACCTTGGACGACGTGCGGGACATGGTTGCGCGCGGAGCGCTTCAAGGGTCAAGGACCTTGGAACTGGCACGGAAAATGGTGGGTGAGGGCTGAGTTTTCCGCAGGCGTAATCCGCATTTTTCGGTAAAACGGTCCGGATTGAAATTCATGAATGAATTTCACGGCCCGGCATCAGAAGTCCATCAGGTTGAGAGGATCCAGGGATTTCTTTTCGATTCGCCGGAAGATGATCCTGTCGTGGAAGAGGTCCTCCTGGATTTCGATTTCCCAATCGCCGCCGGACCCGAAGCTGTTCCACAGTTCGTCCTGAATACCCTGACGCACGAGCACGTGGACTTCGTCTTCGTCACGCCTGCCCAGCTCCGTCATGATGGCCGGGACCAGTCCGCAGGTGACGTGTTTGAGATCTATGTCTTTGGATTGGCTGATCATGGCTATTTCCCGATACAGAAATTGTCGAAAATGGAGTTGAGCACTTCTTCGGAGGAGATGCGGCCCGTGATGCCGGACAGCACGTCGCAGGCGGTCTCCAGGCGCACGCCCAAAAGGTCGTAGGGCACAGCGATAGCCGCGTCCGCCTCCATGGCCTCCAGCTCTTCCGCAGCCTGCCTGAGCACCCGCGCCTGGCGGGCGTTGGGCACCAACTCGTCCGGGTCGGGCTGGCCGTCGCCTTCCACAATGCGCTCGCGGATGCGGGCTGCAAGCGTGTCCAGGTTTTTGCCGGACTTGGCCGATACCTTGATGATTTCGAACATCCAGCGCTTGAATATCTTCCACGGCGGCGGTTCAGCGCCGATGACGTCCATCTTGTTCATGACCGCGATGGTCTTGCCCGGATCGAGCCATGTGGCGGCGTCCATGTTCTCTTCGGCGATGGTTTCGGAGTTGTCCACCACGTAGAGGATGAGGTCGGCCTGCTCCATGAGTTCTCGGCCCTTTTCGATGCCCGCCTCCTCGATACTGTCCCCGGTGTCGCGGAGACCGGCCGTGTCCGCCAGACGAACGGTCAGGCCGTCCAGGTTCAGGGTCTCCTCCAGGTAGTCGCGCGTGGTGCCGGGCACGTCGGTGACGATGGCCCGGTTGCGGCCCAGAAGGGCGTTCATGAGGCTGGACTTGCCCGCGTTGACCATTCCCGCCAGCACCACCAGCGCTCCCTCGCGCCAGGCTTTGGTGCGTTCCACTGCCGTGAGCAGGGCGGCGATCTCTTCACGGACTTCGGAAGAGGTGCGGACGAGTTCTTCCATGGGCAGGCATTCCAGCTCCTCCTCGGGAAAGTCCACGGCCACGCAGAGTTGGGCGCGCAGCGCCTCGAGCCGGTGGCGCAGGTCGTCTATCTTCTGGCCCAGGACGCCCGAGAGCTTGACTTGGGCCAGGTGCATGGCGGCCTTGCCCGGCGCGTGGATGAGTTCGGCCACGGCTTCGGCCTGGGTCAGGTCCATGCGGCCGTTGAGATAGGCCCGAAGGGTGAACTCGCCCCGGTCGGCCAGACGCGCGCCCCTGTCCAGGCACTCCTCAAGCACTGCGGCAAGGATGGCCTGCCCGCCGTGGCAGTTGAATTCGATGGTGTCTTCGCCGGTATAGGATTTGGGGCCGGGCATGAAGGCAGCCAGCACTTCGTCGATGGCCGCTCCCTTTGCGTCCGCCACGGTGCCGTGGTGCAGACGGTAGGGTTTGAAATTCGTGAAATCCTTACGAGAGGCGCGGAACAGGGAGGCGGCGATGCCGACGGCCTTGGAGCCGCTGATGCGGATGATGCCCACGCCCCCCTGACCGGGAGGTGTGGCGACTGCGGCGATTGTGTCTTTTCTCCGGGCTGCATCATTCATGAAATCCACCAACCTTTCAGATGTATTTGATTTGCTCAGGGACTCTATAGCCCGGGAGCAAAAAACTCCAGTCCGAAACGCAGGCTTGCTGCGCACGTGCTGGAGTCGAGATGTGTCTCCGCAATCAGGCCGTTACGGACAGCCTGTAGGGGGGAGTTGGCGGAGTCCCCCCACGGGACCCCGCCAACTCTACAACAGGAAACAACTATTGCCGTTGGTTGCGGCGATTGTTGCCGTTCTTGCGTTTGGGAACGATGAGCACGCGCTTCATGGGGCCGTCGCCCTTGGAACGCGTAAACACGGTTTCGTTGTCCTGCAGCGCCAAGTGCACCACTCGGCGGTGGTAGGAACTGAGCGGTTTGGTGCTCTGGGTCCTGCCCAGACGCTTGGCCTTGTCGGCCAGGTGCAGGGCGACCTGACGGAGCTTCTCGTCTTGCCGCTCCCGGTACTCACCGGTATCGATCTGGATGCGGACACTCGCTTCCATGCGGCGGGAGACCAGGCGGTTGACCAAGTACTGCAGAGAGGACAGGGTTTGTCCTTCCCGGCCGATGATCAGGCCGCTGTTCTCTTCGTCGTCGATGAAGACCTTGACGCGGTCCGGGTCGAAGGAGACTTCCAGGGTGGGTGCTTCGCCTATGATGGGCTCAAGCAGCCGGGTGGTCACTTCGCGGACGACGGCTTCCAGCTCGACCTTGTCCAGGTCGGCCATTTCGTCCACGACCGGTATGGGCTCCTGCTCCGCCTCGGGCTTTTCGAGCTTGGGCTCGGGGTGCGCAACCGGACCGGACGGGATTTCTCCCATGTGCACTTCCGGTGCGATCTTGGTTTCTTCCCGATCCCGTTTGGGAGCGGCCTTTTTCTTTTCCGGGCGCTTGCGCTCTTTGGGCTCGGCCTTCTTCTCTTCCGGACGTCTGGATTCCTTTTTGGGAGCCTTGGCCTGCTTGGGCTGGGGCTTGCCGTTAAGGATTTCTTCGGCGTCCACTGCAGTGCGGGGGCGGGCCTTGATGATCGCTTTTTTTACGCCCACCAGTCCGAAGATGCCGGTGGAGCCGCCCTTGATGATTTCAATTTCGAGTTTGTTACGTTCCTGATTGTAATAATCACATGCTGTTTCAATCGCTTCATCCAGGGTTTTTCCCTGAAACTCCTTGAAGTCGCTCATATACGTTCCTTGATCTTTCGAGGGGGCCTGTCCTCTTGTTGGCGAATACGCTAGGCCTCTTTTTTCTTGTTCTTTGCGATCATGAGCCATTGCTGTCCAATGGACAGGACGTTGTTCATAAACCAGTAGACCACCAGTCCCGATGCGAAGTTCACGAACATGACGGTGAAGACCACGGGCATGGCCAGCATCATGTAGCGTTGGGTTTTGTCGCCGGTGGAGGGCGTCATGAGCTGTTGCAGCAGCATGGTGATGCCCATGACGATGGGAGTGATGTAAAGCGGGTCTTTTGCGGACAGGTCAGCCAGCCAGGTGATGTCCGTGAAGGGCAGGTGCTGGATGAACACCGCGTGGCGCAGTTCGATGCCGCCCATGAGGGCCTTGTACAACCCGAAGAAGACCGGGATCTGGACGAGCATGGGCACGCAGCCGCCGGCCGGGTTGACCTTGTATGTCTTGTACAGGGCCATGGTCTCCTGCTGAAGCTTCTGCTTGTCGTCGCCGTACTTGTCCCTGAGCTTGGTGATCATGGGCTGCAGTTTCTTCATGCGCTCCATGGATTCGTAGCTCTTCTGGGAAAGAGGCCAGAAGACGATCTTGATCAGGATGGTCAGAATGATGATCGCCACGCCGTAGTTGTGTACGTAGTCGTTCAGGAAGTTGAGGGCGTGGAGCAGCGGGCGGGCCAGGATGTCGAACCAGCCGAAGTCGACCACGGTCCTGAGATTGCCGGGCATGGTCTCGAGCATTTTGCGCTCGCACGGGCCGACAAAGTAGGAGGCCTTGAGCGTCTTGGCCACGTTGGGCTGCAGGGTGGCCGGTTCTTCAACGGCCATACGGAAGATGTCGTTCTGAACGCCGGAGTACATAACGGAATTCTCTGCTCCGGGAACGATGGCGAACATGAAGTAGTTCGAGTGGATGGCGGCCCACTTGAGCATGTCGCCCGCAGTGGCTTCGCCCTCTGCGATGTCGTCGCGCTTGGTGACCTGATCCCGGCCGGAATCATTGTACCAGGCGATGCGGGTCGGGTTGTAGCTGTTGCTCGCGGCGGACATGGCCTTTGCGGCGGCGGTGAAGGATACGGAAGCCTCGACGCCGGTGGAGCTCAGGTTGGTGACGGTCAGGTCTTCCGAGATGAGGTAGGTGGCCGCGTCAAAGGTCAACCTGCGTTCCAGGCGGAAATTGCCGGACTTGCCGGTGAAGACCAGGGACTGCTTGCCGGACTTGAGGTCCAGGTCCGTTCCCTCGAACGCCCATTGACCCTTCAGCCACGTGTGCACTTCGGAACCCTTCTGGGTCAGGATGATGCCCATGGGGCCCTTGGCGACGGTGTCCTTGCCCACGATGTCCACGTTGGGGGAATCCGGCTTGATGGTTTCTTTGTAGTGCTTGAGCACGAAGGATTCGAGCACGCCGCCGTGGGAATTGAACGTGGCTGTGTAGAGTGGAGTGTCCACTACGACGTCGCGGCCTTCGGTGGGTACGAAATTCTGGGCGACCTCCTCCGCCGGGGCGGCGTCGGAGCTCATGGTGGCGGCCTTTTGGGCCGGGTCGGCCACCTGGGCCTGCTTTGCGGGCTGCTGAGCGGGCTTGGGGGCAAGGAAGAACTGCCACGCAAATACGACAAGCAAGCTCAGGGTTACGGCAATGAGGAGGCGTTTGTTGTCCATCAATTCATCTCACTTTTGGGTTTTGGGCATGGCCATACGGCCGGGACGGGGTCGTACCCGCCTTTGCAAAGCGGCTGGCAACGGATAAGGCGCAAGAAGGCCATGATCGACCCCTTGCAGGCGCCGTGCATGGAAATGGCCTCAAGGGCGTACTCTGAACACGAGGGAGTGAACCGGCAGCACGCCGGCTTCAGGGGGGAAATGCAGTACTGATAAAAGCGAATGAGCGCCTTTAAAATGAAGCGCATCATGTCCTCTCACTGGAGTCTGCCGGCATTCTCTCCCGAATCAGGGAGAGCAGCGGGGTGAACTCCTTGTCTGCGAGGGCAAGATCCAGCTGCCGGGGGTCAAGTTTGCGCTTGGGCACGATGGCCATGTCCAAGGGCAAGTCGAATTCGTTTTGATGCAGCCTGAAATACTCGCGCACTACCCGTTTCACGCGATTGCGCACGACTGCATGGCCCACCTTACGGCTGACGACCAGGCCCAACCTGAAGCCGGACCTGGTGTTTGTTCTTCTGAGCGCAAAAACTATGAAGTATTTGGAGTGAAATTTATCACCCCGCTCAAAACACGCCGTAAACTCTGGACGCCGAAGCAGTCGGCGTTCCTTAGGCCAGTTTAAACAGCTAATCTCTTGCGTCCTTTGGCGCGGCGGCGTGCGATCACCTTGCGGCCGTTTTTGGTGCGGGAACGCACCAGGAAGCCATGAGTTCTTTTCCTGCGGCATTTGCTCGGCTGATAAGTCCTTTTCATATCTAATCTCCTGCGAGTAAAATTATCGTTGTTGCCAACGTTGTCGTCAATATCGAACGGAAGCATATAGCCGGAAGAGCCACAGCCGTCAAGGGCTTGAGGCGGCTAATTTCGAGATATTCCCGCGGCGGTGCGCTTCCAGAGGCCCGAAGAATCTGGTACATGAATCTTCAGCCGAAGGCGAGGAGAAAATCATATAATAATCCAACGGTTGCATTCGGCCTTGTGTGGATACCTTTGGCGGGAACGCTGATGATATGCGTCCCGTGTTTCACTTCTTATTAGGAAATATACCATTCATTACGGCCCGGTGTCTTTCCGGTCCGTACCCAAACCCGTAAGGGGGACAGTATGGAAAATCCCATCAACAACTACTGGGAACTCAGGCTCGCCGACGTCAAGGAATCCCTTGAGGACAACAATTTCGAAGTGTTTATCGCCGACAGCGCGGCCACGGCCAAGGATATCGTACTCGGTGAGATTATTCCGGCCCTTTCGCCCAAGTCCGTGGCATGGGGCGGTTCCCTGAGTCTGATACAGTCCGGTCTCTATGACGCGCTCAAGGATTCCAGGGATATGGAAGTGCTCGACACCTTCGACAAGTCCATTTCCAAGGAAGATATGGTAGAGCGCCGCAGGCAGGCTCTGCTGACGGACCTGTTCATCACCGGCGCCAATGCTCTTACCGAAGACGGCTGGTTGGTGAACCTGGACATGATCGGCAACCGCGTTGCCGCCATCACCTTCGGCCCGAAGAACGTCGTCATCATTGTGGGCCGCAACAAGGTGGTTCCCGGCCTGGAAGAGGCCTTCGACCGTATCAAGGACTATACCGCTCCCGTGAATACCATGCGCCTGGACAAGAAGACTCCGTGCAGGAAAACCGGCATCTGTCACGACTGTGGCAGTCCGGACCGCATCTGCAACTACTGGGGGATCACCGAAAAGTCGTTTCCCAAAGGGCGGATCAAGGTCGTGCTGGTCAATGAAGATCTCGGGTTTTGATGAGTAGAAAGCACCTTTCGGCAAATCGTTCCTACCGTGACGCCATACACCCGGCCTCGGGAGAGGTCGGGTTTCAGGTGGTGGTTGAGGAAACCGACCTCTTTGTCATCGCCACCGAGGACATCAGTCAGCCTGTGGCGGCCCTTGTTCGCAAGCTGCGCGGCGAACTCAAGAACCACATCCTGTTTCACCCTGAGTTCCTCTCCAGCCTGGACTCTCTTCCCATGGACGCCGCCGCTCCCGCCTTCATCCGGCGCATGCTTGCTGCGGGGCAGGTCTGCGGGGTGGGGCCCATGGCCGCCGTGGCCGGGACCATCGCCCAGGAGGTGGCCGATCATTTTCATACCCAATGTCCGGACATCCTTGTGGAAAACGGCGGTGACGTATTCATGCATTCCACCCGGGATCGCACCGTGGCATTGTTGGCCGACCCGGAAGGCGGCGCGTCCGTCGGCCTGAGGATCAAAGCCGGGCAATGCCCTTTGGCCCTGTGCGCCTCCAGCGGGCGTATCGGCCATTCCCTGAGCCTGGGGACGGGCGACTTGGTTTGCGTACTTTCCAGGGACGGCTCTCTGGCCGATGCCGCAGCCACGGCCCTGTGCAATCTGCTGGGGTCCAAACAGGACCTGGAGGTGGTGGTGGAACAGGCGCGGAGTCTGACTTCAAGCGGCCTGCTCGGCGTCTTTGCCCAGTACGAGGATCAGCTTGCCGCCTGGGGCGATCTGGAACTGGTGGCCGTCGACTAGGCTGCCGCCCGAGTCCCGAGGGCCGTGCCGGTTCGCAAGGTCACTCCTTCTTTTTCCGGCTCTGGATGATTCTGTGCAGCAGATCGTGATGCAGGATGCGGATGATTTTGCGGCCGTGTTCATCCTTTCCTATGGAAATGAATCCTCCGTTGGCCAGGCCGAACAGATACCCTCTGATGTTTCCCTTCGGTGTGACTAGGGTTTCCGCCAGGGTGCGCACCGTATTGTCGAATCCGATACGCATGCAGTCGTTGGCCGCGAAGAGATCCAGCATGCGCACGATGGCCATGGGAATGCCGGGGACGAGCATGGCTTTCTTGGTGGTGGTTTTGAGGCGGGCCACCAGCACCGTGAGAATGGAGGAAATGACCTGCGGAGCGCTGTGCAGGTAGTCGTCCAGGTCGTGGCGGGTGACTTCGATGACTTCGCAGTCCATCAGGGCGATTGCCGTGGCCGTGCGGTTTTGGTCGTCCAGGAACAGGGCCATTTCGCCGAAGATGGAGATGGGGTTGAGGAGGGCGAAGACCTTTTTGCGGCCGTCCACGGAGCCGGAGATTTCCACCTGACCCCGGATGAGGATGTAGGCGGAGTCCCCATGGGTCCCCTCGTGGAAGATCACGTGGTGCTTGAGCATGGTCCGCGACAGGAAGTTTCCTTGGGAAACCTGCTTCATGGGCATGGTGCTTTGCGGGCTGAGCAGTGTCATGGCATCCTCCGGTACGGCAGTGGAGATTTGCCTTGAATCCTACCAGATATGCGCGGCCTTGCAAGCGGGGGAGAAATCAGGAGGGCAGCTTGTCCTCCACGCTGCGCACCTTCCGGGTGAGCCCGTCGGTGCGGCCCTTGCGCCAATCAAGTTTCATGTTCATGTACACCCGTTCGCTGTCCCGGCCGAGCTCTTCGAAACATTCCCTCGCCACTTTCATGACCTCGTCGTAGTCGCCTTCAATGCAGGTGCCCATGGGACCGAAGGAGTAAGCAAGGCCGGATTTGCGAATGGTGTCCACGGCCCGGGCCACATAGGGACTGAAATGGTCGCCCTTGTCCATTGGAAAAATGGAAAGTTCAAGTATCACACTCATTTTTTTGACCTTTCATTTGTTTTTGTCACATTGATTGACACGATCGAAAGCTTTGGTTACATATCTCGTCCCACTGAAGCAGAATATTGCCGCAACCACAAGAGTGACGTAGGGCGTGGCATTTTCATACGAGGAGCGGGGAAGGCCTTTGCGGGGTCTTCCCCCTTTTTTTTGCTTTTGGGAAACTCTGCTCATTTCTTCGCGTACATGCCGGCCAGATCAATGAATCTGCCGATCATCCGCTCCGCTTCCAGTCTGGGTTTCGTCCTCTTGCGCAGTTTCTCCTCGAAGAGCGGTGCAAACAGGATGGGCACCATGACTGTTGCCCGGGCGTTGTCCCCGTCGAATCCGGCCAACGCCCCGCCAAGATCCACTGGGTGGTGGATTTCGTCCAGAACCGTATCCGGGTTGAATACCCTGGCGCAGAGATCCGGGTCAGAGCTGACCGAATACTGGCGGCAGGCGATGGGGCGGTGCGGGTGGATGGAGCAGGACTCGTTCTCCAGGAACGGACAGTCGATGCGCAGGTCCCAGTAGAGCTTCTGCACCACCTTGTACTCCTCCTGCATGTGTACCCGTTTGGTCAGGAAGTCCGTCATGCCCTTCAGCAATCCCGCCTGACTCAATTTGGATACCCCATCCTCGAACCTTTGCAAGACCCGCGCACGATGCGTTTCGGGAAGCCCTCCGACCACGTTCATGAGATGCAGGGCCTCGTGGTCGGTTGCGGGCACAAGCTGTCTGCAGCAGTGGCCGCATCCGGGGCCGCAGGACACTTGGCGGCCCGGGCTCAGTTCGCGATACGTCTGGGAGAAGGTTTTGTCGGCTATCTCGAACAGGATGGGCAGGATGTCCATGATGGTCACGGTCGTGTCCGGAATATCCAGGATAAGGGGCAGGGGCGGCTGCCCTCCGCGCTCCAGTACAAAGTGTTTTTTGCTCATGATTCTCTGTCTTTTTCAAGCTTGGGGTCATGTGTCATTGGGTAATAGCCAAAAAACGAGGGTTGTGAAAGGAGGCGGTGAAGGGCTTCCGGGATGGAACTCATGGTAGTGTTTCATGGTGCTGGCGGAAGGGGGAACGGTGCAGGACGCCGTTACTCTTGAAACTTTTTCGACGCCTCCTATTGATTTTATTCAAAAAGGGGGGTATTGCTATCTTTGTTAATCTTTTCAAAGAGTTACGTAATACCTTTGACGAGATTGATGTGTTGATAATGTCACGAAAACAGTGTTCGTGACACATGGGTGGCTGGTGTGTGGGGGCTGGTGCCCCATCCATATGAGTGGATAAACGGCGCCAATGCGCTACAAGAGACTCATACTTTTTTACGGAGGTGTTCTATGAAAATTTCCGTAGGTCATGGCAAATCAGGTGCCGTGGAACGGTTGGAAAAGCGAGGTGTGACTCGCCGCGATTTCATGAAGTTCTGCGGGACCGTTGCCGCCGTCATGGGCATGGGCCCTGCTTTCGCTCCGAAAGTGGCCGAGGCCCTGACCGCAGACAACAGGCCTAACGTGATCTGGCTCCACAATGCTGAATGTACCGGTTGTTCCGAATCCATTCTGCGTACTGTCGAGCCCTACATCGATGCTCTGATCCTCGATGTGATTTCCCTCAACTATCATGAAACCATCATGGCTGCCGCAGGTGAGATGGCCGAAAAGGCCCTGGAAGACACCATGCATGATCCCAAAGGCTACGTTGCCGTCATCGAAGGCGCGGTTCCCACCGCCGTCACCGGTGTCAATAACGAAGCCGGGGCATTCGGTAAGGTTTCCGGCCACACCATGCTCGACACCACCATGAAGGTGGTCAAGGGCGCCCAGGCCACGATCGCTTATGGTACCTGCGCAACCTATGGCGGCGTTCAGGCGGCTGCCCCGAACCCCACCGAAGCCAAGGGCGTCACCGAAGTCGTTCCCGGCGCTCCGGTCGTGAACGTGCCCGGCTGCCCGCCGAACCCGTTCAACCTCGTGGGCACCATTGTGCACTACCTGACCAAGGGGCTGCCCGAGCTGGACGACATCGGCCGTCCCACCGCTTTCTTCGGCGAGTCCGTACACGATAACTGTCCTCGCCAGGAATTCTTTGACAATGATCAGTACGCTCCCTCCTTCGGCTCCGAAGAAGCCAGGAAGGGCTGGTGCCTGCGCAAGCTCGGCTGTCGCGGACCTGAAACGTACAACAACTGCCCCACTGTCAAGTTCAATCAGATCAACTGGCCAGTACAGGCCGGTCACCCCTGCATCGGCTGCTCCGAACCCAACTTCTGGGACGGCGAAGCCTGGGAAGACCGCAAGTACTTCTACGCAGATCTGACTGACATCTAAAGTGCAATTGTAACGTTTCGTAAACAGTCGAGTTTACAAGATTAAGGAGGAAACGACATGGCTGGTTGCACTCCTAAAGCCGCTCCTTGGACCTGGGCCAAGGACAAAGGCGAAACGGTGGTTGTCGACCCCGTAACCCGTATCGAAGGCCATCTTCGCGTTGAAGCTATCGTCGAAGACGGCAAGATCATAGATGTAAAGAGCAGTTCTCAGCTGTTCCGCGGCCTGGAAATCATTCTCAAGGGCCGCGATCCCCGCGATGCACAGCATTTCACTCAGCGTTCCTGCGGCGTTTGCACCTACGTGCACGCCCTGGCTTCCATCCGTTGCGTGGATAATGCCGTGGGCGTTGACAAGCATATGCCGCACAACGCCACCATCATCCGCAACCTGGTTCTGGCCTCGCAGTTCATGCACGACCACATCGTGCATTTCTATCATCTGCATGCCCTGGACTGGGTCAATGTGGCCAATGTCCTGAACGCCGACGTGAACAAGGCCGCCGAACTGGCCAAGGCCGTCGCCGGTACCGTCAGGACCCCCAAAAGCTATTCCACGGCTGAAGACCTCCAGAAGACCAAGGACACCGTCAAAGGTATTGTCGAATCCGGTCGTCTGGGCATCTTTACCAACGCCTACTTCCTGAAGCCCGGCGGCCATCCCGCCTACAAGCTTCCCGCGGAAGTGGACCTGATCGCCACCTGCCACTACCTGAAGGCATTGCACCTGCAGGTCAAGGCCGCCCGTATGATGTCCGTCTACGGCGCCAAGAACCCGCACACGCAGTTCACCGTCATGGGCGGCGTGACCTGTTACGAAGGTCTCACCGACAAGTACATCAACGACTTCCTGGCCCTGTACGAAGAGGTGAAGGATTTCGTCGTCGATTACTACATTCCCGACCTCATCGCCGTTGCCGGCTTCTACAAGGATTGGGCTGCCATCGGCGGCACCACCCACTTCCTGAGCTTCGGCGAGTTCCCGGCACAGGGGGGCGAAGCCGATCTGGACTCCCGCTACATCAAGCCGGGCGTCATCTTCAACCGCAAGATCGCCGACGTGAAGAAGTTCGATCCTTCCAATATCGAAGAGCACGTCAGGCACAGCTGGTACAAAGCGGGCTCTCCCAAGCATCCGTACAAGGGAGTCACCGAGCCCGAATACACCAGCCTGGACGACCATGACCGCTACAGCTGGATGAAGGCCCCGCGTTACGACGGCTACAACACCGAAGTGGGCCCCCTGGCCACCTGTCTGGTCAACTACGGCCTGGAGCATCCCGAGTTCGTCAAGTACGTCAACTTCGTGCTCGGCAAACTCGAAGTGGGCCCCGAGGCCTTGTTCTCCACCCTGGGCCGCACCGCCGCGCGCGGCATCGAGTGTCTCATCATTACTCTGAAGACCGCCGAATGGGTGGAGCAGCTCAAGGAAAATGTGGCCAAGGGCGATATCGACATCTGCAAGGATTGGGATATGCCCGAGAGCGCCAAGGGCGTCGGCTTCGTCAACGCGCCTCGTGGCGGCCTGTCTCACTGGATCGACATCAAGGGCGGCAAGATCGACAACTTCCAGTTGGTCGTTCCCTCCACCTGGAACATCGGTCCGCGTTGTGACAACAACCTGCCCGGTCCGCTGGAGGAAGCCCTTCTGGACAACACTCCCATCGCCGATCCCGAGCGTCCGGTCGAAATTCTTCGCACCGTTCACTCCTATGACCCCTGCATCGCCTGCGGCGTGCACGTCATCGACAACAAGACCGGCAACGTGCAGAAGTTCAAGATCCTGTAATCAGCAGGAACCAACGATCAAGCAACGGGAACCCGGAGCCCCGCTCCGGGTTCCCGTTTTTACTTCATCCAAATGCAGAATACTGAAAAAAGAATCTTGGTTCTCGGTGTCGGCAACATCCTCTATACGGACGAGGGGTTCGGCGTGCGCGTCATTGAAGAGCTGGACCAGAAGTACGAGTTTTCCGCCAACGTGGAGCTCATGGACGGCGGTACATTGGGAACCAAACTCATGGGGCCCATCATGGAAGCCGATGCTCTGGTCGTCGTGGATATCGTGCTTAATGACGGTCAGCCCGGTGATATTCACCGGCTGCTCGGCTCGGACCTGAGCAAGAGCCTGGCTTTCAAGAACTCCATGCACCAGACGGACTTGCTCGACGTGCTCGCAAACTGTAAGCTTGTGGGGCAGTGTCCGGAGCCGGACCAGGTGGTGCTTGTGGGTGTGGAGCCGCAAGATTATGAAACCATGTCCACCGGACTTTCCAAAGCCCTTGAGGCACGGCTGCCCGACGTGATGCGGACCGTGCTCAAGGAAGTGAAGGGGCTGGGCGGTTCCTGTCGTGAACGCTCCGTCGACAACCCTTCCGGGGAGAAAGTATATGTGCCTCGCAGTACCCATTGAGATTCTCGAGATCAACGGCGACATCGCCACCGGCCGCGTGGGCGAGGGGAATGCCACCATTCAGGCGTCCATCATGCTCATGGACGAAGAGGTCGCTCCCGGCGACTGGATCATTGTCCATGCCGGGTTTGCCCTGCGCAAGCTTGATCCCAAGGAGGCCGAGGAGACATTGCGCATTTTGCGCGATATGTTGGCCTTGGCCGAGGAGGCCGGCGTGCAGCAGGATATGCTGTAAAAACATCTCACGGTATGAAAATGCGAAGGGCCGGGTGATTTCACCCGGCCCTTCGCATTCGTATGCCTCCGGCGGGCAAGGGGGATAATCTCCCTTGCAACCCTTGGCTAAGTGAAACACCCGACTGAGCATCGCTCAGTCGGGTGTTTCACTTGCCGGGATTCCAAAGGGCTTAGCCCTTTGGCGGGGTGCAGGGGCGGAGCCCCGCATTGTGCTGGGTCAGCTTTTCTTTCAGTTTCAGGATGCGCGCATGGGACTGTGCGATACGCGTTTCGGAAATGGAGCCTTCCTCCACCAGCTCTTTGATGATGCCGTGCGCGGTGCGGACGATGAGCGGATCGTAGGTCAGGTTGTTGCCGAACAGCAGCATGTCGGCCCCAGCCAGAATGGCCAGTCGGATGGATTCCCTGAGTCCGTAATGGCTGGTGATGGCCTTCATGTTCAGGTCGTCGGTGATGACCACGCCGTCCCAGCCCAGTTTGCGGCGCAACAAGCCGTTGATGGTCGCGGTGGAGAGGGTGGCCGGATATTTCGGGTCCAGTCGGGCGTTGAAGATGTGCGCGGTCATGATCATGTCCGGTGTGCCGGTTCGGATGAGTGTCTCGTAAGGGATGAGTTCGTGCCGCGTCCAGGTGCGGGTCACGTCGGTAACGCCCTTGTGGCTGTCGGCCCGCGCACTGCCGTGGCCGGGAAAGTGCTTGATGCATGAAAGCACACCGCTTTCATGCAGGCCGTTGATGAATTCCCGAGAGCAGGCGGCCACAAGTCTCGGGCTGGAGGAAAAGCTCCGGCCCAGCGCGCCGATGGCCGGGCTTTCCGGATTGATGTTCACGTCCACCACCGGCGCGAAATCAAGGTTGAAACCTGCTTCCGACGCCACAATACCCACGATACGTCCCGCCCACCGGGAGCGCGAGGGGTCGAAGGTGGCCCCAAGCTCTGCGGCAGAGGGCGTTTCCATGAAACCGTTTTCCTTGCGCAGCCGCTGCACGCGCCCGCCTTCCTGGTCCACGGATACCAGCAGGGGAGTTCTTGTCAGGCTCTTGAGGCCGGAAATGAGTCTCCTGACTTGTGCCGGGTTTCGGATGTTGCGTCCGGGCCGGTCGGAAATCACATCGTGACTGAAAAGGATCACCCCGCCGACATTGAATTTCTTGACGTCCTGCAAAACAGGATTATTCATGTCCGTGTCGGCGCCTCGAAAGCCCACCAGAAGCATCTGGCCGATCATGTCGTCCAGGGACGTTTCGGCCCGAGCCGCCGGACCGCAAAGACAGAAGTAGAAAACCAGGAATGAGATGATGAATCGTTTCATGGATTTGAAGGTAAGTTGTTTTGTCCCGGTTGTGAAGGGCGGGAACTCCGCTTTTCGAACCTGAGAAAATCGAATAATGTGAAGGTCATGCGGATTCAGTCTGCCCCACCGAGCATAAGCCGCCGCCTGTTCCGTCCCGGCTGGACGGATGTGGTTCCCAAGGTGCTGGAGCCGGGCGCGCTGTGGCCCGACGACCGCACTCTCGGCCTGTGGTCACTGGTGCTCGACGCCCGAGGCATACCACACCGGGTAAGGAGGCGTTCGCTTGCCGAGGGGCCGGGCCTGTCCATCCAGGTGCAGTCCTGGTTCGTGCGGCGAGCCGTGCAGGAGATCCGGATGTTCATCGCCGAGAATCCGCCCATGTCTGCCGAAATCCCCCGACTGTACGGCCGGGCCCAGGGCGGCGGACAAACCACGGTCCTGCTCATGGCGCTGCTGGTGCTTTTTCATGTCGTCACCACCAGGGCGTTCCCGGCCTTTGGCATTTTCCCCCACACATGGGACGACCTGGGCAGCGCGGATGCGGCCGGAATCCTCGGAGGCCAGTGGTGGCGGACTATCACGGCCCTGACCCTGCATGGCGACGGCGCCCATGTGTGGGGTAACGCGGTCATCGGCGGGACGTTCATCATGCTCGTGTGTCGCAGGCTGGGGGGCGGGCTCGGCTGGTTGCTGGTCGTCCTCTCCGGCGCACTGGGTAATGGGGCCAATGCTCTGGTGCTGGGGCCGCCGCACAACGCCATCGGTTTTTCCACGGCCGTGTTCGGGGCGGCCGGATTGCTGGCCGGGGCGCGACCGTTCTTCGGACGACTGGTCGACCAGAGTGAGAGCCTGAGGCAACGCATGCGCCGTTTCATCCGTTCCGCTTTCGTGCCTGTGGCCGCTGGGCTGGGGCTGCTGGCAATGCTCGGGGCCGGCGGGGAGAACACCGATCTCGGAGCGCATCTGCTCGGATTCGTCATGGGTGTCCTGCTGGGGCTCATGACCGGTTGGGTCGAGGCCCGTTTCGGACGTCCCGGAAATCGGCTGGACGCATGGCTGCTGGGCGTCGCACTGGCCATTCCTTCCGTGGCATGGGCGGCGGCCTATTCTCAATAATGAGACCGTGCTGGCATTGCCTGGGAAATATGCTAGGGTTTCGCAACGTTGAACGAATGACATGGCTGGAGGCATTGTGTCCGATTTCGCTGTAGTCCTGCAAAACGTCAATTTTTCCTATGATGGCGTCCCTGTGCTGGAAGACGTTTCCATGAACGTCAGGTACGGGGACTTCCTTGCCGTTCTCGGCCCCAACGGGGGCGGCAAGTCCACGTTGATCAAGATTCTTCTGGGACTGCTCAAACCCCAGAAGGGGACGGTTTCCGTGCTTGGTATGGATGCCGGGCAGGCGGGCGGCAGGATAGGGTACATGCCGCAATACACCCATGTCTCCAATGCGGTTCCCATCACGGTGGAGGACGCTGTGGTCATGGGCCTCGTGCGGGGCGGACTGGGTGGTGTCGCCGGGCTGCGCACCGGACGCGATGCCCGGAGAAAGGCGGAGACGGCCTTGAAGCGGGTGGACATGCTCGCCTATCGCGATCGCAGGATATCCGGCCTCTCCGGCGGCCAGAAACAGCGGGTGTTTATTGCCCGGGCCCTGGTATCCGATCCCGAATTGCTTTTGCTGGACGAGCCCACCGCCAGCGTGGACCAGCAGCATCGCGCCACTTTGTTCAACCTGCTCAGGGAACTCAACCGCGACATGACCATCATCATGGTCAGCCACGACATCTCCACGGTGGCCACCAGCGTCAAGTCCGTGGCCTGCGTGAACCGGTCCCTGCATTTTCACGACGCCCCCGCCATCACGGACGACATGTTCCAGAAGACCTATGGCGGAGTCGAAAACAGTTGTCCTGTGGAACTCATCACCCACGGCGACATCCCGCACCGTGTGCTGGAGCACCATCACCTGAGCGACATGAAGGACGAGGAAGAATAGATATGGAAGCGCTGCACATGGAGTTCATGCAGAACGCGCTCATGGCGGGGGTCCTGGCCAGCATCATCTGCGGGGTTATCGGCACCCTGGTGGTGGTCAACCGGATCGTGTTCATCTCGGGCGGTATTGCCCACGCCTCCTACGGCGGAGTGGGACTGGCCTTTTTTCTGGGCTTGCCGGTCATGCCCGTGACCACGGTTTTCGCCCTGATGACGGCCATGATCATGGCCGCGGTGACTTTGCGTCAGCGCGAGCGGGCCGACACCGTCGTCGGCGTGCTCTGGGCCGCGGGAATGGCTCTGGGTATCATCCTCCTGGATATTACGCCCGGTTACAATGTGGATCTCATGAGCTACCTCTTCGGCAGCATTCTGGCCGTACCGCGCGGGGATATTCTGGACATTGCCGGGCTGGCCTTTCTGGTGATGGTCCTGACCCTGGCCTGCTACCGAGGCTTTCTGGTCATGAGCGTCGACGAGGAGTTCGCCCGCGCTCGAGGCGTGCCCGTGACGCTGCTCTATTTTCTGCTGTTGGGTATGACTGCCTTGAGCGTGGTCATGGTCATCCGGGTGGTTGGGCTTATTCTGGTCATCGCCCTGCTGACCATCCCTCCTTACATGGCGGAACGCAGGGCCAAGTCTCTGGGCGGCATGATGGTGCTTTCCAGCCTGCTGAGCGTGTTTTTCTGCGTCACTGGGCTGTGGATTTCCTATTACCTGGACATCACGTCCGGCGCGGCCATCATTGCCGTGGCCTCGGTGACTTTCTTCATTTCCCTGCTGATTCCCCAGCGAAACGGAGCGGTAGCTACGAATTAATCCCTGAGCCAGATGCGCAGCTTTTTCTGGAATTCGGGTTCGATCATGTATTTGACCCGGGAGAGTTCCGGCTTGGAGCGGGCGTAATAGACCGGCACGCGTGACCCCTTCTGCAGCCGCTTCCAAAGGGAGGCGGGCATGTTGGCCACGCCGATTCGTTCGATACCGTCCGAGTCGTGGTAGCGGTAGCTGATCACGTGCAGGTCGCCGTCCTCGTCGGGTATGGTTCGCTTTGAGAAGACCTCGGCGTGCACCATGCGTTCGCCCATGGCCCGGGCGCGTTCTTCCCGGAAGATGCCGTAGGGTATCTGGGAGAGCAGCCATGCGAACCCGGCGATGAAGGCAAGGCCGATGAACACCCGCAGTATGCGGATGGGAAGGGGACGGAGAGGGGAGGTTCTGTGAAATTGATCGGCAGCCATGGTTCCGTGATACCTTTGGAAAATAATCAATGCAAGACTGTTCCTCCTTGAAAAAGGTTGCAATTTGTACTTCGGCGAATAGAATATATGAACCGGACAAGGCTCCGGTGAGAGGGACATGATGGATCAGAGCAAGGTGGGACAGATCGAGGAGAGCATTCGCCGCATGATTGCGACGGTGCGTGAAACCTCGGCGCGGACTGTGGCGCGCAGCTTCGGCGAAGACCCGGACGCAAAACCTTTGGGTTGGTGGGTGTTGGCCTGCGGCGACCCGCTGAATCCCGAGGATTTCAAAAGTCGAGATATGGCCCGCGACCGGCTTCGCCGCAAGGTGGAGGAGGTCGGCATCGTGCTTTCCGAGCACGTCTGGGTCTGGGACGGCTCCGATACCGCCCAACTGGTCATCACCACCCTGCCGACCCGCGAGCGCGCCGAAAGAGTGGCGGAAAAGCTTCGGCAAAAAGGGTTGAATATCCGTGTCCGCAAAGAGAAAATCTAACTTTTCCTGAGAGTAACCAACCAAAAGCCCCGCATGACTCTCATGCGGGGCTTTTATTCTTTCATCGCGAAACGACTGCCGGAAAATTTTGGAAAGGAGCGGGGCATGGGGGGAGCCCTTTTTCCAGAGGGCTCTCCCTCCCCATGAATTATTCGATCATCCCGAAATTGCGAAGCTCGGCTTCGATCTTTTCCTGGCGGATGGGTTTGGTGATGTATGACAGGGCCTGCCCTCGGATGAAGGCCCGGGAGGCGTTGGCGTCGTCGTCCAAGGCCGTAGTGACGATGACCCTGGTCTGGTCCTGTTCCGGAACACCGCTTTCCGCCTCGATGGCCCGGATTTTTTCCAATGCCTGGAGCCCGTCCATGCCTGGCAGCATGATGTCCATGAATATGAGGTCGAAGGGCACACCCGCTTCGAGCGCTTCGCCGAAGGCGACGAGGGCGTCCTCACCGCTTTCGGCCACCACGCATTCGCCCCATTCCTCCATGATCATCTTGAGGAATTCCTGATTGATGAGTGTGTCTTCAACGATAAGGGTCTTCATTCTGTTTCCCCCTTATTCCGCGCCTCCGGAGAGGTACGGGGTCAGTTCAGCCACTTCCTCGAACAGGAAGTGGTCCACCAGGTGGCAGAGCATGTGCCCGGCCGCGATGTGGATTTCCTGGATTACCGGCGTGTCGGTGCTGGGTACCAGCAGCAGATAGTCGCTCACCGGGAGCATTTCGCCTCCGTGCTGTCCTGCCATGCCCACGGTGATGACGTCGCGTTTGCGGGCTTCGCGCATGGCGCGGATCACGTTGGTGCTGCCGCCGGAGGTGGACAGGCCGATGAGCACGTCGCCGGGAGTTCCCAGAGCCATGACCTGTTTTTCGAACACTTCGTCATAGCTGTAGTCATTGCCGATGGCCGTCAGGATGGAGGTGTCCGTTGTCAGGGCGATGCCCGGCAGGGGCGGACGTTCCATTTTGAAGCGATTGACGAACTCGGCCGCCAGGTGCTGGCTGTCGGCGGCGCTGCCGCCATTGCCGCAGAGCATGACTTTACCGCCGTTGGCCATGCACAGGGCCAGGGTTTTGGCGATGTCGACAAGGTTTTCCGCCTTGTCCTGGAAGAATTTCTGACGGGCGTCCAGGCCTGCCTGGGCGTGGTCCATGATCTTTTTTAGTGCTTTTTCAGACATATGGTCTCCCTTGCGGGTTGCTGTCACGTTAATCGAACAAAAGAACGTATCGAAAATACAGAAGCGACGCAATCAATACACCGGGGAAGGGGCGTAAGAAAAGACTTTTGTTTCCAAAACAATTGAGCTAGTGGAGCGTGTGGTGCGAATACCCGCCAAGTCGTCCTCGACCCTCCCGTTCTCGGGATATGAACGGTCGATGAACATATATTCCAATGAATTGACGGAGAAAAATTGATGAGTGATTCAAAAGAAGGCGTCGCACGCCTTTTGATCAAATGTCTGGACAGGCCCGGGATCGTGGCGGCCGTGTCCGGATTCCTGCATTCCCGGGGGGCCAACATCATCCATTCGGATCAGCACTCCTCGGACCCGCAGGGCGGCACCTTTTTCATGCGTAATGAGTTTTATCTGCCGGGGCTGGACATGGGAGGGCTGGAACAGCTCAAAGAGGCGTTCCGCACGGAAGTGGCCGACAAGTTCGACATGGTTCACTGGAGCATGAATCCGGCCTGGGTGCGCAAGAAGGCGGCGATCCTGGTTTCCCGCTACGATCATGCGCTCATGGAACTGCTCTGGCGTTGGGCCCGGGGCGAACTCTATGCGGACATCACCATGGTCATCAGCAACCATCCGGACCTGCGCGAGCCGGTGGAGACCTTTGTGCCGTACCACCACGTGCCTTCGGGCAAGACTCCGGAGGAGAAAGCCGTTGCCGAAGCTAGAATTCTGGAGCTCATGCACGGCAAGGCCGACGTGGTCATCCTGGCTCGGTACATGCAGATTCTCTCACCCAAGTTCGTGGCCGCCTATCCCATGCAGGTCATCAACATCCATCACTCGTTCCTGCCCGCCTTCGTGGGCGCAGACCCGTACCGCAGGGCAGCGGACCGGGGCGTGAAGCTCATCGGCGCCACGGCTCATTACGTGACCGAGGAATTGGACCAGGGCCCCATCATCGAGCAGGACGTCATTCGCGTGAATCACAGCCACAGCGTGGAGGACCTCAAGTCCAGCGGCGCGGACGTCGAACGTCACGTGCTGGCCAGGGCGGTACGCTGGCACATGGAGGACCGCGTCATCGTGGATGGGAACAAGACTATCGTGTTTCCTCGCTGACGGGAGCCTGGGGAGCAGATTCGGCTTCCCGGGCTTTTTCCTTGTCTTTCCGCCCGGCGGAAACGCCGTAGAGGACGAGGATTTCGGCCAGTTTGGCCTGGAGGTTGGTTGTGGTACGCGCCACCTGTTGCAGGTTCACCAAGACCAAAATATCCACGCGCTGGGCGGCACCTTTCCACAACCCCTGAAGCTGCTCCACCAGTTGGGGCGGTTCCAGGGAAAGATGTTTGATCAACTCCACCAGCTGCTTGGCCGTGCGGGGACGGAACAGAAGATACCCCTCTCGGGTGGTGTCCGGCGCAAAAAGGTTCTTTTTCCTGATTCGGTTCATGCTCGCCAGCCCGTTCACAGCCGTCTCGGGCACGCGCCGCGCGCGGGCGCTTTTGACCATGATCTTGCTGCCCTCGGAAATGCCGATCTCCCGCAGGATGTGTATGAAGTGGTGCTCCATCAGGAAGATGAGTACGGTTTCCAGGGCGTTGATGTTGAAGTTGCGCATGAGCGGCGCAATGGGCTGTGTCTGACCCGGGATGAATTTTTCCAGGGCCGCGAAGAAATTTCGACCGGTCATGCCGATGGCGAGAGTGGCTCCCACGCCCAGAGCGATCACTTGGTTGAGCAGGAATTCAAAGGACTGTTCCCTGTCGTTTTCGTCATCCTTTCCGTCTTTTTCTCCGTCGTTTCCACCATTTTTCTTCATGACCCGCCGGGTGTATTCCTCCGCGAATTCCATGGCGATGGTGTCTATGCAGACAATGCGGGCCGCATTGAGAAAATCGCTTTCCTTGAGGGAACCCTCAGGCATGAAGGAAAGGCCTTTGGCCAAGGTGTTCTGAACCATCTTGGCGGCTCTGCGTTCCTTGAATCCGGCGTCGGAGAGTTCGTAGGTTTTCTGGATTCGAGTCTTTTCGATATGGGCTGTGGTGGGGTTGAGTTGGGACAGGATGTCGTCGAACAGGAAACGGATGGCCAGGAAGTTCTTTTCCTTGGACAGGGAATAGCTCCTGTTGTTCAGGATTTCCTGGTGGGCGGCTTCCACGCGTTTGGCCACGAACTGCTGCACGAAGGCGTGCCAGAAATTTTCGTTCAGTTCATGTTTTTCGATGAGATCGCTGTACTCTCCGAGCGACTGCTGGCCGAAGTAGCGCAGTACGATTTCCTCGAAGTTGTCGGTGATGAGCGCCATGCCGTAAACAATGCCCTGGATGCTTTTGATGAGCAGAGCCTCGGTGTTGTGCAGCTGGGAGCCGAAACGTTGGATCGCGTCCTGGTCGTTGTTTGAGACGGCCTTTTCGTATCGCGTGATCAGGGTCATGAATACGCCGGTCATCCTCTGGATGTAGTCGTAGCCCGGGTGCTGCCCCCGGTTGCACATCAGGTCGATGACGCTTTTCTGCTGGGCCTTGAGCAACGGAAATTCATTGATGTTGCCGTGATTGACGCGCACGAATTCCAACAGCAGTTCCCGCTCTATGACTTCGCGTAACGTAGAGCTGTCCTTGAGCTGTCTAAGGCGTTTCTGGTAGGCAAGGTAGCGTTGCTCCCTGCTTAGTTGTGGGGTGCCTTGAGGCACGATGCTTTCGGCGTTCATAGGTGTTTTGTTCCGGCTCGGTGTCGCGTCGATTTTTCGTTACAGGGACAAAATAGCCCAATACACGGCGTATGGCAATAATGCCTGCTTATTACGCGGTGTTTCCAGGCTGGCAAAGTCTTTTTTCTTCAGCTATGTTTTCCGCACCATGTACGTTTGTATATTCATACTCTGCAGGCTTGGTTTTCCCTGCGGCGGTTACTTGCAAGGCGGTGTTTCAAGGTGATCATCTGTACCCGTTGCGGCTCTCCCAATGAGGATGCGGCGCGTTTCTGTGTCAAGTGCCGCCACAAGCTTCAGTCCTCGCGCGTCCCGGCCGGGGCGGATGGCGGAGGCTCATGGGATCGTCTGGAAAAGCTGACCACCCGGTTCAGTGAAAAGGACCGTACCGAACTCTTGCGCATGGCGGAAGCCTGCGGCTATTCGATGGTCGTTGTCGCAACCATCGTCTTCTGTTCCTTTTACGGGGACTGGAGACCCTTGTACGCGGTGATGGTGCTGGTGGCGCTGGTCGCCTGGTACCGAAAGCTCTAGCGGCAGTCGAAAAGGCCATGGTCGTTCTGCGGGCCAGCCGATCATGCTCCGTGCGCATCATGCGATACGCTTCGGACCGGTTTCACTTGCCTCGCTCGTTCGGACTTTGGGTCTTTTATTGCTCGGTCGCGTTGAGCCCTTCCAAGGCCCGCCTCAAGTCTTCGTCCAGGAGGTCCGGGATGGGGCGGTTCCAGAAGTCTTCGGTGGCCTGTTCGTCCAGGGTTTTTTCCGCGCAGACCACAATGCGGCGATAATCCGGACATTCCGGGTTGGAATACTCCACTATACTGCATTTGGAGCGCCTGTCGAAGGTGTACGGAATGGTGCGGGTGGTCTTGAGAAAATCCTTGCCCTGCACCTTGATGTAGCCGCCGCCCACGCCGCAGAAGAAGCGTGCCTCACGGTTGGCGTAAAAAGTGCTGAAAAGATAGATGCCCTGCCTGACATTGGCCACGTAGTTGAAATCGACCTCCGTCTTGCACATCATCTTGGCCATGACCCGACGGCAGAGGTTGACGTTCATGTTGTCGATTTCATCTGCCTGTGCGGGGACCGCCAGGAGCAGGAAAGCCAGGGAAAGCAGAGTGGTCAGTCTATTGCGCATGGTGTCTATCCCATCATCAAGAAGGACTGAAATCCCTCAGGACCGGGTGTTTCGCACTGTTCCTTGCAGCCCGCGCACTGGTAGCTGTCTTTCTTGTAGTACCAGACGGCCTTGTGCGCGCATTTGCAGTCGAAGTATTCATATACGGACTTGTCCACAGTCCCACGATAGCGGACATATCCTTCTTTCTTAAGGTATTCGGTAAATTTCATGCTTCCTTCCAGGGCGTGACGGGCACACCGTAATGATAGATGGTGCATGGTAAGAGACTCATCGGCTTTATTGCAAGGATAATTTAGGGGTTGCGTTGACAGGGAGTGCACAAGGCGGGCTATAATGGTCCAAAGTGCGAGGAGGACGCCGTGAGCCGGACGAAAGCCTTTGTCCACGACCTGCTGGAAGAACAGTACGCACCGTCCGTGCGCGCCCAGACGGTGCGCACCTTTCTGATCATTCTCATAGTGCTCAATGTTGTCGCCTACATGCTTGAGACCGTGCAGGAGATTTCCTTGGTCTACCGGCACTGGTTTCTGCGCTTCGAGCGTTTTTCCGTGGGAGTTTTCACGGTGGAGTACATGCTGCGCATCTGGGTCAGCGACCAATGTCTGGCAGATCCTCGGCCGGTGGGTTGCCGCCTGCGGTTCGCGCTCAGGCCGCTCATGATCGTGGACCTGTTGGCCATCCTGCCGTTCTACTTGCCGTTGCTCATCCCCATGGACCTCATTTTCCTGCGTACCCTGCGTCTGCTGCGGTTGGCCCGGGTTCTTAAGTTGGGTCGCTATTCGGACGCCATGAAGGTCTTCGGCGCAGTCGTCCGCAATAAAAAGGAACAGCTGGCCGTGGTCTGCTTCATCCTGTGCATTCTGCTCGTCATCGCCTCCAGTCTCGTCTATCACTTCGAGCATCCGGTTCAGCCCGGCGCGTTCGAGTCCATCCCCGAAGCCATGTGGTGGGCAGTCATCACCCTGACCACGGTGGGATACGGCGATGTCTATCCTGTCACAGTCATGGGGCGGCTCATGGCCGCGGTCATCGCCCTGCTGGGCATCGGCATGTTCGCGCTCCCCGCAGGCATCCTCAGCGCCGGTTTTCTGGAGTGGCGGGAAAAGGAAAGGCAGGGCCCGGCCAAGTGCCCGCATTGCGGCAAGGATATTTCCTGAATATGTGTGGTTTTTCAGGGGCGGTATGCACTCGCCCAGGGTGAAGAGCCATTGTTTGTCTCTCTCTGTTACGGCCGTGTGTCACTGTGGGCGGGGTTTTGCGCCTTCCTGCAGGAAAGTCGATGAAATTCCCACATTTTCCTGTGGACTTTTCCGACATGCTCTTTTCAGCCGCAGGCTCTTGTGCTATAAACTTTTCTGCGCACTGCGCGTCTCTTTTTCACCCCCTTCATACGAACTTCACTGTCGAAAACCCTCCTCGGTCTAGAGTTATTAATTTTTTTTTCTAAACTTGGTCTAGAAAAACCCCTGTATTTACGGGGATGTGTCTTTTTGTCTTCTGTGGAAAAAGTTTTCCAATTATCAATAAATGATTCTAATCGCCCGTAGTCGTCCTTGATGACGGGAGTAATGAAAAAAACATCAATATCCCCCTGTACAAAAAAAGACCTGTAAGTTAAGTGTAGTGACGTGGTTCGGCGCTCCCTTTCGGGGGAGCGAACACACGAATCGAAAGCGGGCGACCGGGCGGAAGGGCTTACCTGGGCAGAGGTGAAGGCATGTTCCGCACGGCTCGGCCGGGTTCCCGGCCTCGCCTGATTTCGATTCGTAGATTTCAATATCATTAGTGACAGTGAATGACGCCGTTCCGGCGTGTTGACGAGGGAAGAATGGATAAGCCTACAGGTGTGTGGAATTGCGTTCGCGGCTTTGAGCACTTCAGCTTGTGCGATTGGCCAGGAAGGACTTCATGCGTCATCTTTCTCGGTGGATGCAATCTCCGTTGCCCCACATGTCACAACTTCGAGTTGGCTTGGGACATGCAGAAATTGCCGGTGATTCCGGAAAACGACCTCAAGGCGTATCTGCGCGACCGTTCCAAATGGCTCGACGGTGTGACCGTGACCGGAGGAGAGGCCACCAACGTCCCCGGACTTGGTGAGCTCCTTTTTGAAATCAAGAAATACAACTTGCCCGTGAAGGTGGATTCCAACGGCATGCGGCCCAAGGTGGTTCGGGACATTCTCGACTACCGTCTGGCCGATGTTTTTGCCGTGGACGTCAAGGGACCGTACTCCAAGTATCCGGAGCTGACCGGTGACGCCGTGTCAGCCATTGCCGCCAAGGCCAACCTCGAACAGATATTCGAGCTGGCGCGGCAGTTCCCTGCATCGTTTTATTTCCGCCTGACTAAGGTCCCCGGCCTCACCGCCGAGGACATTGCCGAGGCACGGTCGTATTTGCCGGAAGGCTTTGAACTGAAATTGCAAGAATTTGTGCCACCCAGAAGGAGGGAACCCGAGCATGCCCAGCCAGATCATGAAACGCGACGGGCGGTTGGAGACGTGGTCAACTGACCGCATCGCCCACGCCATTTTCAAAGCGCTCAATGCCAACGGCATTAAGGACCCGCTGCTAGCCAAACGGCTCGGCAGAAAGGTGGAGCAGAAGCTGGAGGGCGTGGACATTCCCGAGCAGGAGTATGTCCAGGACATGGTCGAGCAGGTGCTCATGGAGGCGCGTCAGTACGATGTGGCCAAGAAGTTCATCGTCTACCGCGAGTCCCGCCGGTCCCTCCGTTCTCACAGGGAAGCCGTTCTCGACGTCATGAGCGTCATCGACGAGTACCTGGGCAAGGCCGATTGGCGCGTGAACGAAAACGCCAATATGACGCATTCCTTCCAGGGTATGATGCTGCACCTTTCCGGTACGGTCCAGGCGCGCTACGCCCTGGAAAAATATCCCGAGGAAGTGCGTCTCGCCCATGAGCACGGCTATTTCCATATTCATGACCTCTCCTTCGGTCTGGCCGGGTATTGCGCGGGCTGGTCCCTGCGCGACCTGTTGTTGGAGGGGTTCAATTTGGAAGGCCGCGCCTCCGCAGGGCCCGCCAAGCATTTCGACACGGCTTTGGGGCAAATGAACAATTTTCTCGGCACACTTCAGAACGAGTGGGCCGGGGCCCAGGCCTTCAACAACGTGGACACCTACCTGGCCCCGCTGATCCGCCGCGACGGCCTTTCCTACGATCAGGTCCGCCAGTGCATGCAGAAGTTCGTGTTCAACCTGAACACCACATCACGCTGGGGCGGCCAGTCTCCGTTCACCAATCTGACTTTCGACTTGGTGGCGCCCAAGCACATCGCCAACGAGCCGGTCATCATCGGCGGCAAGTTCCACGACTCCCTGACTTACGGCGAGTTTGAGGAAGAGATGGCCATGATCAACAAGGCCTTCATCGAGGTCATGCTCCAAGGCGACTATCATGACCGTATCTTCTCGTTTCCGATTCCGACCTACAACGTCACCGAGGATTTCCCCTGGGATTCCGAGATCGGCGAATTGCTGCTGCAGCTCACCGCCAAGTACGGCGTTCCGTACTTCCAGAACTTCATCAACTCGGAACTCAACCCCGAGGACGTGCGCTCCATGTGCTGCCGTCTGCAGATGGATCTGCGCGAGCTGCGTACCAAGACCGGCGGTCTGTTTGGCGCGGGCGACCTGACCGGATCCATCGGCGTGGTCACCCTGAACCTGCCCAAACTGGCCTATCTGGCTCAGTCCGAGGACGAGTTTCTGGACATGATCACCGAATACGCCGAGTTGGCCAAGGATTCCCTGGAATTCAAGCGCAAGATCGTGGAGGACAACCTGGAAAAGGGCATGTTCCCCTGGTCCAGGCGCTATCTCAAGAACGGGCTTGACGCCCACTTCTCCACCATCGGCATCATCGGTGGGCACGAGGCATGCCTGAACATGCTCGGCAAGGGCATCGAGACCGAGTCCGGCGTGCGGTTCATGCGCCGCACCCTGAACCACCTGCGCCGGGTCACCTCCCGGTTCCAGGAAGAGACCGGCCATCTTTACAATCTTGAAGCCACGCCCGCCGAAGGCACCAGTTACCGTCTGGCCAAGATCGACAAGTCGCTCTACGCCGACATCCAGACCCAGGGCAACGGCACCCCGTACTACACCAACTCCACGGCGCTGCCCGTCGGAATTTCCGACGACGTGCTCTACGCCTTGGAACACCAGAACAATCTGCAGCCGTTGTACACCGGCGGCACGGTGTTCCATACTTTCCTCGGCGAGGCCGTGGCCGACACCGAAGCGCTCAAGAGCTTCATCATCAAGGCCTTCACCAAAACGAAAATTCCGTACGTGTCCGTGACGCCGACCTTCTCCATCTGCAAGGAGCACGGCTACATTCAGGGCGAGCACTTCGAGTGCCCGAGCTGCGGGCAGGAAGCCGAAGTGTACACGCGCATCGTTGGTTACTACCGCCCCGTGTCGCGCTGGAACAAAGGCAAGCAGGCCGAATACACCGACCGGGTGGTGTTCGGCGACTGCCTTTGCAACTAACCAAGATCCTCCTAAAACGGATTATATGTATTAACCTCCAACGTGGTGGGGGGCGGGCATCGGGGCCCGCCCCCCATTGCTTTTTGCAATCAGCCCAAAATCAGCACGCTCGGTTCGTTGTTTCAAAAGGATCAAAGCCCTTGCGTACATCTTTGTACGCGTCGGTCTTGATCCCTTTTTGTGCCGCGCATTCGCATGCTTTTCAACGAAATGAGGCTTGAGCGGATATAATAGGAAGGGAAGCCATCACGCGAAGCGTGATCACCAAAACGTTTTGTAGGGGGAGAGTCTGAGAGGGGGAAACTTTTTTAAAAGTTTCCCCCTCTCAGTTGTTTTTTATTCTTTAATCCCGTTCCGCGCGATTTCCAGGAGCGTACGGACGCCGAAGCCGGAGCCGCCGCCGATGTGGATGGGATTCTTTTTCATGCCGTCGGCCGGCCCCGCGATGTCCAGATGCGCCCAGCGGGTGTTTTCCTCGATGAACTGCTTGAGGAACGCGGCCGCGTTGCAGGCGCCGCCCCAGCGGTCGCCCACGTTCATCATGTCGGCCACATCGGACTTGAGCGGTTCGAAGTACAGATCCCAGAGCGGCAGGGGCCAGAACTTGTCGCCCACACGCTCGCCCGAGTCCTGTATCTGGCGGCCCATGGCCTTGTCCTCGCAAAATATTCCGGCCACTTCCATGCCCAGAGCCACCACGCAGGCTCCGGTGAGGGTGGCCAGGTCGATGACCGCCTCGGCGTCGTATTCGCGCTGCGCCCAGGTCAGGGCGTCGCAGAGCACCAGGCGTCCCTCGGCGTCCGTGTTGATGATCTCCACGGTCTTGCCGGACAGGGTACGCACGATGTCGCCGGGCCGTGTGGCATTGCCGTCGGGCATGTTGTCCGTGCAGGGCATGACCCCCACGATGCGGCGCTTGATGGCCGAATGGCCGAGGGCCTCGAACAGGCCGAAGATGGCTCCAGCACCGGCCATGTCGCATTTCATTTCGTGCATCTTGGCGCTGGGCTTGATGGAAATTCCGCCGGTGTCGAAGGTGATGCCTTTACCCACGAATACGATGGGCTTGTCTTTTTCCGTTCCCTTGGGGGCATGCTCCATGACGATGAACTTGGGGTCCTGCATGGCTCCGCGGAACACAGCTTCGAACGCGCCCATGCCCAGCTTGAGGACTTCCTTGCGCTCCAGAATCCGTACTTTGAATCCGTACCGCTTGCCCATCTCCTGGGCGGTCTGGGCCAGGAAGGCCGGGGATACGTGGTTTGCCGGGCCGTTGACCAGATCGCGGGTCCTGATGACGCCCCTGGCCGCAGCCTCGCCGCGTCCCGCAGCCGCCTGGATTTCTCCGGCCATGTCATCGTCGGCCGAGAACAGGGTCAGCTCCTCGATGGAGAAATCGCCTTCCTCTTCGTCCCTGGTTTTGAACTCGTCGTAGGAATAGAGAGAGAGCAGGGCGGCGCAGACGATCTCCTCGGCCAGCGCGGAGACAGGGTGCCCGAGCCTGGACAGATTTTCCAGGTTCACGGCGCAGCCGTCGGCCTTGAGCGCCTTGCACTTCTGCACGGCCGTGGCCGTCGAAAACCGCAGGACCTCGAAGTCGAATTTGTCGCGTTTCCCCAGTCCGACCACGATGACGCGCTGCAGCAGGCTGCCCGCCGGACCATAGAGTACGGCGATTTCCTTGGCCTTGCCGCTGAAGTCCTTGAGTGCGGGGCTTTCCCTGATCCAGGCCGCCTCGCCGGTCAGGGCCGGGATGGTTTCGGGCAGGGATTCGTCTTCAAAACCGAAAATAATGACAGTCTTGAAATTCCAGCCGGTTGCGTGCGCGTTCAAATAACGAATTTCCATGGTGTATGCTGACTCCGTTTGGGGTTCCGATAGATTTTTCGTCGGAATGAAGGCTAGCCTAGTTTCCTGGGAATGTCATGGGGGAGCTGGGGGCGGTCTGCATATATCTCGGTCGCATGACGACTTTCAGCCAATCTAATGGACTTCCTCGGCAAGGAACGTTTAATAATAAACTGAATTCCATGCGGTCTCATGGTCCTGGGGGGCATATGCGAGCATTCAAAACGGTTTTGTGGTTGGCAGCGGTTCTGTTTTTGTTCGGAGCTCAGGCGCATGCCCAACCGGTACGGATCCTCATGGTGGAAACCATGCCTGTGCAGGTGGTCATCGATCATGAGAGGTTTTTTGTGCAAGGCTTGGAAAGACTGGGGTATCGGGTCGGGGATGACGTGGTCATCGATGAGATCAAGGCGCAGGGCGACATTGATCGCGCAAGGACCGAACTCGGGAAGTATCTTGCCCGCAAACGGCCGGACATCGTCGTCTCCTTTGCGACCCTGGCTTCGCAGGCGGTCAGGGAAGCTCTTGCCGGAAGCAATATTCCCCAGGTTTTCTGCGTGGTGTCGGACCCGGTCGGAGCGGGGTTGATCGACGAGGTCGGACGCCCGACAAACAGCAACATCACGGGCCTGGTCTTCTCACTGTTGCGGCAGTCGAAGATGGACCTGGCCGGTACGCTGCTGACGCAGCCTTTCCCGGACCGCCCCGTACGTATCGGCGTTGTCCATTCCTCATATCCTGCGGCGGTCAATGAAGTGAAGCACATGGCGTCTCTGGCCGCGGCTTCGGGGCAAATCGAGTTCAGGGCGTATCAACTGGAATACCGGGCCATGCCCGATGGATTGAACGACATGCTCGTCGATGTCGGGAAGGGGGTCGCCACGTTGGCTTCGGATATCGATTACTGGTGGATTGTTCCGGGCCCTTTGGGAGAAACCATGGAGTTCTCGAGAATGCTCCTGGATTCGGGAGTTCCCGTGGGAGTGTGCCATACCCAATGGTGCACGAGGAACGGTGGACTCTTTTTCGTCAATCCGGATTATGTGGAAAGCGGTTTTCAGGTGGCGCGGATGGTCGATTCCATTCTCAGGGGGACCGATCCGGGAAGCATTCCGCCGGTGCCGCCGGACAGCTTTGAATTCGGCGTCAACCTTTCCACGGCCATAGACCTCAAGATAGTGGTTCCCAGCGAACTCATGGAACTCGCGGGCGAACACATCTGGCACTGACATGCGGCTGAGACAGAAGTTATTGCTGACCATCATCCCCATTGTGGGAATTGCGATGCTCATCACGGGATGGATGGTCATCGATAACGCCACGCGTACGTCCCATGTCGCTGTATACAGGTATAGCGAGGGTATCTTGGGCGCCTACATCACCCAGGATTTGTCGAGTCGGGCGGATATTCTGAGAAAAAACCGCCTGGAAAACGTTTCTTCCTTTGTGGATCGATATCAGCAGGAGGCCCTTGCGGCAGCCGATCAGCTCAATCTCATCTGGCCCGGACACCTGTTTGTCGTCGATGACCGGTGGAATGTCATCTACTGCTCTTCGAAAGAAATGCCTGACCGCCTGCCGGAGGCATGGGAGGGGATTTATCGGGAATTGAAACACGGAAAGCAGACCCTTAAAGGGCATGTCCCGGGCCATGAGCGTCTCTCTTTTGTCGGTCGGTATTTCGAGCCGTGGAATTGGGCGGTGTTCATCGTCATCAAGGGGGATTTCCTGCATGAACGGGAGCGATTCATCTGGCTTACGGTAGCTGTCGCCGGGATACTCACTTCATTTCTTATTGTGGTCAGTCTGGGCGTGTCGCTGCACAAGCTTGTTCTGGCGCCGGTCAGGTATCTCCGTGAGGCCACCAGGCAGATAGCCGAGGAAAAGGGAGCGGTCGTGATTCCTGTTGCGGACGGGGACGAGTTCGGTGAATTGAGCCGTGATATCGAGGAAATGTCCAGAAAGATAGACCAGTCGAGAAAGGATCTTCGTCAGGCTTTTGAGGAATTGAAGACGCTTGATGAAATGAAGTCCATCCTCATCGCCAATGTTTCCCACGAATTGCGAACTCCGCTTACCTCCATCCTGGGGTTTTCCAAGATCGGCATGAGAAAGCTTGAGAAACTTGTTTGTAAGGCGAGAGCCACAGGTTGCGATGCACAGGTTACAAGTCTGGAACCAGCCCTTCGCGACGCCCTGAACGCGATAATGGGACAGGGCGAGTACATGGCCGGGATGGTGGACAACATAATCGTTCTCATGTCGCTGATGTCCGAAGAGACGGTCATCGAAAAACTGCCTCTTGATATTGTCTCTCTCGTTGAAAAGGTCTGCGGCAGCTATCGTGACAAGATCGAATCCAAGGGGCTGGAACTGGTTGTCGCCTCTCCTCAAAATGACATTGAGGTTGCCGGGGACAGTAAGATGATAAGGTTGGTGTTGGGGCACTACATTTCCAATGCGCTCACTTTCACCGATGCGGGAAGCATCGCAGTCTCCGTCTCCGTGGAGGATAATGAGGCCGTCGTTGAGGTTCGTGATACTGGAAGGGGAGTGCCCAATGAGGAGATCGAGAAGATTTTCAATAGGTTCTACCAGGTTGGCGATGTGATGATCGAGAAGCCGAAAGGTTTGGGGGTCGGGTTGCCCATTTGCCGGAAAGTAATCCATCTGCATGGAGGCAGGGTTTGGGCAGAAAGCGTTCTCGGCAAGGGAAGCACTTTCTCTTTCTCCCTGCCATTGGTGGAAGGACCTGAGTGACCGGCGGTGAGAAGTCGTATGGTGCTCTGGAGAGAAGGGGACTCTTTTTCGGAATGGGTCAACGGGCCTCTGTCCAGCAGTGCTTGTCCATGATCCGTCTGAGCCGGTCTATGTCGACAGGCTTGGCAAGGAAGTCGTTCATGCCCGCTTCAAGGAATTTTTCCCTGTCTCCGGGCATGGCGAAAGCGGTCAGGGCGATTATGGGGATGTTTTGTTTGTCGCTGCCGGCCTTGCCCTCGCGTATGGAGCGGGTGGCTTCGAACCCGTCCATGACCGGCATCTGGAGATCCATGAGCACGAGGTGGTGGTCGCCGGTTTCGAGTTTGCCCAGCGCCTCCTGCCCGTTCTCGGCAACATCGACCTTCATGTGTTGTTTTTCCAACAATTTGCGAAGGGCCTCCTGGTTGACCACATCGTCTTCCACCAGCAGGACCCTGCAGGCTTCGAGGTTGGTACAGGACAAAGAGAGGGAGGCCGGCGTGTCGGCTGCCGACACTTCATTCAGCGGCAGGCAGATGCAGACCTCGGTGCCCTCTCCTTCTTTCGTGGAAACGGCGGCGCTGCCCTGCATGAGCTCGGTGAGCCGTCGGACAATGGCCAGCCCCAGTCCAGCTCCTCCGTAGCGGCGCATCATGTAGTGTTCGCCCTGGGTGAACGGGGCAATGATCTCCTGCATGATTTCATCGGCAATGCCGGGGCCGGTGTCCGTGATGGTGAAGAGAACCATCATTCTGCCGTCTCCCCGCGCATGGAGTTGCTCCGCAAAGATCTCCACCCTTCCCTGCTCGGTGAATTTTACGGCATTGCCCACCACATTGAACAGGATCTGACGCAAGCGCACCTCGTCGCCCATTACCGTGGCGGGCAGATTGGGAGCTATGGTCAGTCGCAGCTCGATGCCTTTTTGTTTGGCTTCGTTGCTGTAAATGTCCTGAACGCCGAGGAGCATCCCCGGCAGGTTGAAGCCCTCTTCATGGATGAGCATCTTGCCGGCCTCAAGTCTGGACAGGTCGAGAATGTCGTTGAGCAGCAGGGTCAGACGATGGGAGGACATGGTGGCCATTTCCACGTATTCGTGCTGCTCGCCGTTGAGCTGGGTGGTGTCCAGCAGTTGGAGCATGCCCAGAATTCCGTTGAGCGGAGTTCGGATTTCATGGCTCATGTTGGCGAGGAACTCGCTCTTGGCCCGCATGGCGGCCTCGGCTTTCACCTTGGCCCGGCGCAGAGCCTCTTCGGTGTTCTTTTGGTCGGTTATGTCCTGAACGGTACCAAGGGAGCGTAGTGCCGCGCCCGCGTTGTCGTAGAAGGTGCGGCAACGTTCATAGACGTGGCGGACCTCGCCTTTTTTGGTGATGATGCGGTGAATGACGTCGTATTGTTCGCCGTCCTGCAAGGACTGGCCGTATACTTCCTGCACCATGGGGAGATCGTCGGGGTGGATGACTGCGTAGAAGGCGTCCAGCGTGCCGTCGAAGTCCTCCGGCTGCATGCCGAAAATGCGGAATACCTCGTCCGACCATTTCAGGATGTTGTTCTGAATATCCAGATCCCAGTGTCCCATGCGCCCGATTCGCTGGGCATCCATGTACCGCTCCCGACTGATGTGGAGTTCTTTTTCCGCGGCAGCGGCGCGTTGCGCCTCCTGTTGTTTTCGCACCAGATAGTAAGCGCCGAAAAGCAACGGGACGAGAATCAGCACGAAAAAACAGCTGGTATCAAAAATCTCATGCTCCATGCGCCCTCTCCTGCGCCCGCTCGCCATGGGCGGACGTATCCACTCTATACCATATAAAACATAAGATTTTTTGGTGGGCAATTAGAATCATCTTTTGTTTGTAGGGGATTTCAGGGGAAGGAGAAAGGCCCCGCAGCGTATGCTGCGGGGCCTTTCTTTTTTCGGTTGTCGCCGGACTCGGACTCTGCTTTCGCACCTCCGGTGCTATGATGTTTGTACCTTGCTTGCGGCGGTCGTTTCGGCACCGGCCTCTGTCTGGCGGGGAGCGCCGCCGAGGGCCTGGTACAGGGTAATGAAGTTGGTCAGCCGTGCATAGAGGTTTTCGGCCACGGACTGTTCGGCGGTGCGCCGCGTGTTCTGGGCATCCAGCCAGTCCTTCATGGTGCCGTAGCCGGTCTTGTAACGCACTTGGTAAATGTGCTCGACCTTGCGGGCCGCAGCGAGGTTTTCCTGCAACAGCGTGTCCTTTCGGGCCAGCAACTGCCGGTTGGAAAGTGCGTTCTCGACGTCTCCCATGGCTTCGTACAGGGTTTGTCGGAAGTTGATCACCGCTTCGTCATATTCGGCCTGGGCCTTTTTCTTTTTCAGTTGAAGATTGTTCCAGTTGAGGAAAGGGAGCGCGATGCTGGATGCGAATGCGGCGATGGGATTTTGCAGGATTTCGGAGAGTTCCGTACTGGATCCGCCGAGGCTGCCGGTCAGGGTCAGGGTCGGATAGAAGCTGGCCCGCGCCGCGTCGACATCCGCCAGCAGTTCGCGAAGGCGAAATTCGGCGGCGCGCAGATCAGGACGGCGTCCCAGGAGCTGCGCCGGGAGTCCTGCGGGAATCGTGGGCAGCGTCGCCACCTTCAATACCTGGGGATCGGCCATGATTTTTCCGGGAGGCATGTCGAACAGGATGGCCAGGGCATTGACCGCTTCCTGCCTGCTTTGCACCAGGGTTTGATGTTCGGCCTTCAGGCTGGCCAGATCCTGTTTCGCCTCGTTGACCTCAAGCTCGGTGGAAGCGCCGTAGCGTTCCTGGGCGAGCACCAGTTCCAGTGTCTCTTCCGAGGACTGGATGTTTTGTCGGCTGAGCTCCAGGCGGACGTTGTAATAGGCAGTCTTCCAGTAATACTTCATGGTGTCGCCCACCAGAGACAGGGCAGTGCTCAACCGGTCCTCTTCGGTGGCGACCGCCTCCCATTTTTTCGCATCATACGTGCGGGAGAGTTTGCCCCAGAGGTCGGCTTCGTAGCTCACCGCGAAACTGGTGGAATAGGTCGTGGACCAGTCGCCCCGCTTGAGTTCCTTTTGGGAATCGGTTCCGCCGGTGGCGGACAGGTCCGGGAAGAGATCGTCCTGGGCCAGGCCAGCCGTCAGCCGGGCCTGCCGCACCCGGAGGGCTGCGGCGGCCAGGTCGTTGTTGCGCTCAAGAGCCAGCTTGACCAGGCGAGACAGTTCAGGATCGCCGAAATCCGAAGGCCAGTCGGCCGTGTCGCCGACCGTGGCGGTATTGCCGCCGGAAGCCGTGTCGCTCCACCGGGTTGGAACGTTCAGATCCGGTCGCTTGTATTCTGTTTTCAGCGCCGCGCCACAGCCGGAGAGAGACATGGAGGCGAGCGTCAGGAAGATGATTATGCGTGTCATGGAATATGTTCCTTGTTGGCTATTCGCGGACCAGGGCGTCCACGGGATCCAGGTATGCGGCGTTGCGGGCCGGGAGATACCCGAAGACGACTCCGATGAGCGTGGAGCAGAGGAAGGCCAGCACCATGGACGTGGTGGAATAGACCATGGTGTAGCTGCTGCCGCTTTCGGAGAAGACGACGCCCACGACCAGGGCCAGGGCTATGCCCAGTACGCCGCCCAGCAGGCAGACCAGCACGGCCTCGATGAGAAACTGGCTCATGATGTCGCTGCGTCGTGCTCCTACGGCCATGCGGACGCCTATCTCGCGGGTTCTTTCCGTAACCGAGACGAGCATGATGTTCATAACGCCGATGCCGCCGACCACCAGGGAGATGACCGCGATGGCCGAAATGAGCAGGGTCATGGTTTTCGTGGTGCTTTCAACTGTCTTGCGGATCGTGTCGGTGTTCATGATGAAGAAGTCCTGGCGCTTGTGGCGCAGGGTGAGGAGCTTCTTCACTCCCTGCTCGGCGGCCTGCATGGGGGTGTTGTCCGCGACGCGCACGGTGATGCTGTCCAGGTAGGTCTGCCCGAGCATCCGGTACATGACCGTGGTGTAGGGCACCCATATATTCAAGGCGTCGCTGTTGCCGAAAAAGGCTTGCTTTTTCTTGGTCACGCCGATGATCCGGCAGGGAACGTTGCCCAGGATGATGACCTTGCCGACGGCGGTCTCCGTTTCACTGAAAAGCCGCTTGCGGGTGTTCTGGTCGATCACAGCCACCTGTTCGATGCTGCGGACCATGTCCCGGTTGAAGGCGCGGCCCTTCGCCAGTTCGTATCCGTAGACGCGGAAATAGCGTTCCCCCACGCCGTTGATCGTGGCCGAAACGTCCACGTTTCGGTAGAGCAGGTCCACGGAGGTGGAGACCTTGGGGGTCACGCTGTCGACATAGGACTGCCTGGACAGGGCTTCCGCGTCCGAGGGCACCAGTGTCTGGATCCTCCCGGATCGTCGGTCCCCGAACCCCTCTCCGGGAAACACGTCGATGACATTGGTGCCGATGGCGCTGATGTCCTTCATGACGCGCTGCTGCGATCCCTGGCCGAGCGCCACCACCGAGACCACCGAAGCTATGCCGATGATGATGCCGAGCATGGTCAGGAACGTACGCAGCTTGTGCGCGGCCATGGCGCCCAGGGCCATGCGCAGCAGTTCCCGGCTTTTGTCCACCCAGGCCATGAGACCTCGTTTGGCGGAGGCCGGCCGCCGTTCCCCGGAGGGGTGCGGTCGGGGGCTGTCCGTGTCGTTCATCCTGTCGGAAATGATTTCGCCGTCGCGGATTTCGATGATGCGCCGGGCGTATGCGGCGACCTCCATGTCGTGCGTCACCACGATAATGGTGTGCCCCTCGGAGTTCAGCTCCGTAAGGAGTTTCATGGTTTCCCGCCCGCTGTTGCTGTCCAACGCGCCCGTGGGTTCGTCGGCCAGGATGACCTGTCCGCCGTTCATGAGGGCGCGCGAGATACTCACCCGCTGTTGCTGTCCGCCGGAAAGCTGTCCCGGTTTGTGGTGCACGCGTTCTGCAAGCCCCAGTCGGGCGAGGAGTTCGGCGGCGCGCTCGCGGCGGGACGCCTGTTCCATTCCCGTGTAGACGGCGGGCATTTCCACGTTGCCCAGCGCCGTGAGCGACGAAAGGAGGTGGTAACGCTGGAAGATGAACCCGAAGTATTCGCGCCGAAGCCGCGCCAGTTCATCGGCCCGCAGTTCGCTCACGTCCCGTCCCGAAATGCGGTATGTGCCGCTCGTTGGGCGGTCCAGGCAGCCGAGGATGTTCATGAGCGTGGACTTGCCGGAACCGGACGCCCCGACAATGGCCACCATTTCACCTGCGTCGATGGCCAGGCTCACATCCTTGAGCACCGGTACGGTCGTGTCGCCGGAAGGGTATTCCTTCCGCAGGTTGTCGATTTGCAATAACGCCATGATCTACATCCCCATGGGCGGCGGAGGGTTGTGCTGCGAGTCGTTGGAGGAGGCCGAATCTCCGCTGGCTTCGCCCAGGATGACCCATTCCCCGGCCTGCAGGCCTTCCTTGACCTGAACGTTCACATTGTCGCTCAAGCCGGTGCGGACCTTGCGCTCTTCAGGGTGCCCATCCTTGCCGAGTACGCGGACCGTATACTGTCCCGGCCCGTCCTTGTGCCCGAGGCTTATGGTGGGAATGGTCAGCACGTCCTTGGCCTCGTCGAGGGTGATGGTCACCTCGGCGGTCATGGAAATGCGCAGCCTGTGATCCGGGTTCGGGACGTCCAATAATGCGTTGTAGTAGATGGCTTCGTCATCGTCGCTGGAGCTGCTCGACGAGGTGTCATCGTCGTCAGTGATGGAGTCGGGCGCGGGCTCGATGCTCCGCAGTGTCGCCTCGTAGTTGTGGTCCGGATCGCCGAGAATGGTGAACATCGCCTTTTGGCCGGGTTGGACATTGACCACGTCCGCCTCCGAGACCTCGGCCTTGACGGTCATGGTGTCGAGTTGAGCCAACTTCACGATGGTCGGCGTTTCCTGGGAGGCGTTCACGGTCTGCCCCTCCTTGGTGACAACGGCCACCACTACGCCGTCCATGGGGGCGACAATGGCGGTGTAGCCGAGATTGACCTTTGCTGTGTCGACCTCAATGTCCGCCTCCACGATCTGGGCGTCGAGGGCCGCAATGTTCGCCTGCGATTCGGTCAATGTGGCCAGGGCGCTTTCATAGTCCTGGCGTGAGGTCGCCTTGGCGCTGAGCATTCCTTTCTGGCGTTTGAATTCCGATTTTGCCTGCTCGAGAGTGGCGAGCTCCGCAGCGCGCTGGGCCTTGATGTTTTCCAGGGCCGCCTCGGCTGTACGCAGGTCGTTCTGTTGGGATTGGGAATCTATTTCCGCGATGAGATCTCCCTTCTTGACCGTGTCGCCCAGGGCTACTTTGAGGGATCTGACCTGCCCCGAGACCTGGGCGCCGACGCTTACCTGCTTGAACGCCTTCAGGGTTCCCGTGGCCAGGACCGTTTCGTTGACATCACCTTTGGAAACTTCCGCCGTGAGGTATTGCATGGTGGGGCGTTCGGGGAAAAAGAGAAACTTTGCCCCGACGCACAGACCGGCCAGCACGACGGCCAGTCCCGCCTTGAAAAGCCTGTTCATATATGCTCCTGTTTTTTCTTCTGTTGCCCGCCTGAACATGTTCAGGCGGGCATGGGCACCAAAATCGGCACAGGGGAGATCATGCCCGGTATTGTACCCTTTCGAGGCGGACCATACGGCAATACAGGGCTGCCGGGGGTTAAGAGGAGGCATGGAAAGTGTAAAGGGAGTGTAAAGTTGGCGCTCACCCCTTCGCGTTCCGCCTGAAGGTGTGTACAAGGAATTCATGATGAAGACCCCACGCATTCTCATTATCGACGATGATGTCGATCTGGGCGGCCTGCTGACCGAGTATCTCGAGGCCGAGGGTTTTGAGGCCAGGATTGTGCACAACGGCATCGACGGCGCCGATGCCGCTCTCTCCGAGGAGTACGACGCCGTCATTCTGGACGTCATGCTTCCAGGTCGGAGCGGAGTGGAGGTGCTCCAGCAGATACGCCGGAGCAGCAGGGTGCCGGTGATCATGCTCACCGCCAGGGGAGATCACGTTGACCGCGTGGTCGGATTGGAAATGGGCGCGGACGACTATGTACCCAAGCCGTGCTATCCCAGGGAACTTGTCGCCCGGTTGCGGGCCGTCCTGCGCCGCACGTCCGAGAACGCTGTTCCGCAGGAAGAGGAGGTCCTTCGCCTCGGGCTGCTCCAGGTGCAGGTGCCCCAGCGCAAGGTGGACTGGGACGGCCGGCCCGTGGATCTGACGATTTCGGAATTCAATTTTCTGCAACAATTGCTGCGCGCCGGTGACAGGGTGGTCAGCAAGGAAGAGCTTTCCGAGCGGGCTCTCGGCCGCGTTCGCGAGCCGTATGACCGCAGCGTGGATGTCCACATGAGCCACCTTCGCCGCAAGCTCGCCGACGTTGCGGGGGACGCGCTCACCATTGAAACCGTGCGTGGCATAGGATATCGGGTGCAATGCTGATGCGGTCCCGTCTGTTCTGGAAAATACTTTTCGGCTTCTGGGTCACCTTCATTTGTATCGCGGAAGGTGTCTGGCTCATCTTTTCCCTGTCCGACGTTCCCCGCCACAGGGCTGATGAAATCCGTTTCGAAGGGGAGCTTGCCGAAAGCATGCTCGGCTCGGCCGCCTCGGCAATTCGGCTCGGCGGCGAAAGGGGACTCCGGACCTTGCTGTCGGAGTGGCCCGAGACGGAACGCGCCCGCCTGACCTGGAAGCGGCGCGCGGAAACGGTCGAGTCGGCCGCGACGGAGACGGCAAATGAAGCATTGTCTGCCGTACATTCCCGTATCGTGTCCTCGCCGGGAGGAGCGTTTTTTCAAGTGAGTTACAACCCCTCCGGCGTGTTGCCGAAACCTCCCGGCCCTGGACCGTTCAACTTCCCCCCGGAGCTGATCAGCCTCGGCGTACTGGGGGGGCTGCTCTTCAGCGCCCTGCTGGCATGGTATCTTTCCACTCCCATCTGGCGGCTGCGGGCAGGGTTCAATCAGCTTGCCGGCGGTGCGCTGGATGTCCGTCTGAAGCAGCTTATGGGCCGCCGCAGGGATGAGATCGCTGATCTCGCCAGGGAGTTCGATCTTATGGCCGAGCGCATGCAATCCCTGGTGGAGTCGCGTGAGCGGTTGCTTTATGACGTTTCCCATGAACTTCGATCCCCCCTTGCCCGGCAACACATGGCCATAGGACTGGCGCGGCAGAATCCACAGCGTACCGCCGTCCTGCTGGACCGTATAGAGCAGGAGTCGTCGCGTATGGACGACCTTGTGGGCGAGTTGCTCACTCTTTCCCGTGTGGAGGCCGAGGAAAACGGTTTCGACGAATATTTCGACCTGCAGGGCCTTGTTCGTGTGGTGGTGAACAACACCCGGTTCGAGGCCGAGTCGGATGGCGTAAGGATATCCCTGGACATGGCGCCGGAAGATGAACTTTCAGAAATATCAACGGTTCGCGGCGACGCCGAGCTCGTTCGCAGGGCTCTTGAGAACGTGATGCGCAACGCACTGCGCCATAGTCCCCGTGAAAGTTCGGTGACGGTGACGGTTTTCGTGAACCGCCAAGAGAACAGCTGTACGATACAGGTACAGGACAGCGGGCCCGGCGTTCCCAATGAATCTCTCAAACAGATATTCGAACCCTTTGTCCGTCTGGGGACTTCCGAAAGGCGGGGCGCGGGGCTCGGACTCTCGATAGCGAAGCGGGCCATGGCAGTGCACGGCGGCAGCATCGAAGCCGCCAATCGGGAAACCGGCGGGCTTTGTATCACCATAGTCCTGCCCATCGAGCCCCCCGAGTAGACGGCCTGACCAGCCTGTGACGAATCAATTCAGTAGGAAAGAAGGAGAGGAGGTCGTATGCGCCAGGCTGTGGAAGAAGATCTTCCGAAGATAGTTTCCATCTACAACTCCACGGTGGCCTCACGCCTTGTCACTGCGGATACGCAAAAGGTCGGCGTTGAATCGAAACTGGAATGGTTCAGAAGCCATACTCCGGACAAACGTCCCCTTCTGGTTCATGAAGAGGAAGGGGATGTCGCGGCCTGGGTGAGTTTCGAGTCGTTCTACGGTCGTCCTGCATACGACGGCACCGCGGAGATCAGTATTTACATTGATTCCCGCTACCGGCGGAGAGGGCTCGGCCGCAGGTTGCTGCAGGAGGCCATTGACATGGCGGCTGATCTGAAGATCAGGACCCTTGTCGGATTCATTTTTTCCCACAATGAACCGAGCATCAGGCTATTCAGGGCCTTTGGTTTTGAGGAGTGGGGCCGTCTGCCGAACGTCGCTGAAATGGATGGCCGGGAATACAGCCTGTCTATTTTGGGTAAGAGGCTTGCCTCCTAGAACATCCAGGCGGTCTTGAGACCTTCGTATTTGTTTATGCCATGGCGGCAAAGTGGGCTTCGAGCATGCTTTCCACAGTGTCGTCAAACGCCTTGTTCGGCGACAGTGCCGGGATGTCCTGCCGGGCCAGCCATTTCTCCGCGTGCGGCATCTCCCCGACAAGGAACAACGTGGGCAGGTGCATGTAGCTTCCGGTAACGGAACTTCCTTGGCGACCCAAAAATGAGTCGGTCTGTCGGAATATCATGCGTTGAATGCTTACGACTTGCCCCAGGGAGTCCGCCTTGAATGCGGCCGGAGGAAACCAGTCGGTATCCGGGCCGGGCTGGGGAAGATTCGGGAAGCCCGGAGCAGAGGGAGGGCAGGGAGCGGAGACGAGCGCTCCGGCCAATACGTTGGACGCGTCGACGATTTGCACCGTCCCGGGGACGAGGCCTTCACGTTTGAAGCGTGCGCAGTTTTGGGGCGAAAAGGCCAGGGGGATTTCCGTGCAGCCGAGAATGACATGGCTGCACCCCTGCCGTTCGCTTTCCTCCCTGAGGACCGAGCAGAGCAGTTCTTCGGCATTTTCGGTGATCTGTCCGGTTTTGATGCCGAATTCCGTGTCATAAATGGCGGCCATGACCTTGGCCTGGTTGTCCCGAGATGGCGAGGCCGATTGCACGCCGTATTCATGCAGGGCATTTTGGTAGAGTCCGGATTCCACCAGCGAGGTCACGCCCATGACCAGGACCTTTCCTTGCTCATCAAGCATGGAGTGGGCCGTTTCCTTGACCATATCCACAAAGCGGACCGGATTGTTTCGCATGACTTCTCGGAAGAGTTCGTGGGCGCTGTTGCAGGCCAGGCCGGTCACCCCGCAGCCGAGAGAGTGCATTATGTCTGCTGTGTGGCGGGCCGTGTCCGCCTTGCGCCGGTCAGCGGGTTTCAGGGCGGCTCCCCGCAATTCCAGTTCATGCGGTTTGTACGCCAGGCGGGAGTTCCCGAAGAAGACATAGTTGCGGTTTTTGTGCTCGGGGACCTGTGCGATTTTTTCCGCCAGGTCGACCATGGCTTCGTTGCCCATGCCGCCGATAATGCCGATGATGCCGTCAGAATCACTCATTTATGTAGCTCGTTTGGTGTGATACGGGTTGCATGAATCTGCTTTGAAAAATGAAGGGTAAAAAAAAATTCAACTTCATGCAATTTTTTGCTAACCTGAAAATCCGCACTCTTGAAAGGGAAGCAACTCCAACCCCCCCCATCACCATGAGAAAGTACCCGGATACCATATTGGACATCATTGCCGCGAGCGATCTGAACCTCAACAACATCAGCAAACTCTCGGGTGTTTCCAATACGTACCTGACCAAACTGAGCAAAGGCCAGATCAACCATCCGGGAAAGGACAAGATCGCCTCCATTCTTCTGGCGCTGAACCATACTGTTTCCGAGATCAACGCCGTGTTGGCGGAGTACGACTACCGGGCGCTGAACGAGCATGACATTCCGGCCATTCTGGTCAACAACCAGCGCAGGAAGATCGAAGGCCGGATCCTTCCCCATTACGACCGGCTCCATTTTGAAATGATTCTGGCGGTTTTCGAGGCCATCGGCGGCACCAAGGTTCTGGTCAAGAATCGGCCCAGCGGTATTTACCAACCATATGCTCTTTATATGATGAAGGAATTCCAGCTGGAAGTGGGAGGGGAGGCCGCCCGATTCCTCTACGCGTTGACCGGCCGGATGGTGCAGGAACGGCTGAGGCTTTTTCGCGAGAATTGCCGAAAAGGCAGCCGGGTCGTCAACTATATGTGCGGCAAATGTTTCAGCGAAAGCATGGACCGCAATATCGGGAAATGTGTCCGGTCCGAGGACACGGCCAAGCTGAAGCTTTACGCCCAGTACTACGCCAACGCCATTTCCAGCGCCGTCAAATTTCCGGAGCAGCATCGTTTTCACATCGTGGAGCGTTGTTCCACCTTTGAGTTCCTCATTCAGGACGCCGATGGGAAAAAACCGAAAATCAATTTCACAGGCAGCAGTCCCCATTCCTATGAAAATCCCTATGATCAGCACAACCTTCAGGGATTTTCCACGGATGCTCCCCCGACCCTGCGGTTGTTCGAAGGCGAGGTGGAGATGTGCAAGGCCTCGCTCAATTCCGATGATCCCCGAAATACGCCGCAAGGGCTCCGTGAGTATGTCGCCGAGAAGTTCGCCCGGTGGGATGCGCGAAAATTCTTCGATGAAGCCATGGATGAACTGCTTGCTACATCCGAGGTAAAGCTTTTTTAACCATCTGCAATCATTATTATAACAGCTTGTGTTGACCGGTGTGGTTTAAATAAAAATTAAACCACATTGTAAATTTTATTTGACGGCGTATTGAAAATTTTATTAACAAAATTGCCTCAGATGTAAAAAAAAGGACACGCTACAGGTTTAAATATGTCCATTGATGACAAAAATGTTATTTTAGAAATAGACGGCCTCCAGACCTACTTCTACTCTTCGGAAGGGGTCGCCAAGGCGGTGGATGGAGCGTCGTTCTCCTTGTCCAAGGGCAAGGTGCTTGGCGTGGTCGGAGAATCCGGCTGCGGCAAGAGCGTGACCGCCCAGTCGGTCATGCGGCTTGTTCCGTCCCCTCCCGGCAAGATCGTGGGCGGTCGGATCATGTTCGACGGCAAGGACCTGACCAAGCTCAGCATGGCGGAAATGCGTCATGTGCGGGGTGACCGCATCTCCATGATCTTTCAGGAGCCTATGACCTCGCTCAACCCGGTCTTCACCATCGGGGATCAGTTGTCCGAGATGTTCATGCTGCATAGAGGCATGAGCAGGAAGGACGCCCTGGACGCTTCCGTCGAGATGCTGGCCCGGGTGCAGATTCCGGCGCCCCGGGCCAGAGCCAGGGAATATCCCCACCAGCTTTCCGGCGGGATGCGCCAGCGGGCCATGATCGCCATGGCATTGTCCTGCGAACCGGAGATTCTTATCGCGGACGAGCCCACAACGGCCCTGGATGTGACCGTCCAGGCCCAGATCCTCGACCTGATCATCAAGCTCAAGGAAGACTTCGGCACGGCAGTGGAGATGATCACCCACGACCTCGGCGTTATCGCCGAGACCGCGGACAGCGTGGTGGTCATGTACGCGGGCCGCGTGGTGGAGCAGGCCGACACCGTAGAGCTTTTCGAAAACACGCTGCACCCCTACACCAGGGGCCTGCTGGACTCCACGCCCATTCTCGGCCGCCGCACCGCCGGAAAGTTCGAAAAGCTCAACGAGATCAAGGGAATGGTGCCCAGCCTCTATTCGCTGCCCAAGGGGTGCAAGTTTCAGGAGCGCTGTCCCAAGGCCATGCCCATCTGTAGCGAGCGGGAACCGCAGCTTACGGAAATCAACGACAGCCACGCCGTCCGGTGTTGGCTGCATATCCCTCATTAGACAATGACAGAAACCCTCATCAAGGCAGAGGATCTCAAGGTCCATTTTCCGATCCGCAAGGGCATCCTGTCGCGCGTGGTCGGCCATGTCTACGCCGTGGACGGCATCGACCTGGAGCTTCACAAGGGCGAGACCCTCGGCATCGTGGGCGAGTCCGGCTGCGGTAAGAGCACCGCAGGCCTCGCCACCATGCGGCTCATTCCTCCCACCGGCGGCGTGGTCCGCTGGAAAGGCAGGGACATGAGCGAAATGTCCGCAGCGGAAATGCGCGCTCTGCGCCGGGAAATGCAGCTTATCTTCCAGGATCCGTATTCGTCACTGAATCCGCGCATGACCGTCAACCAGATCTTGTCCAACCCGATGGACGTGCACAGGATGTACACCGGCAGTGAACGCAAGGACCGCCTCGCCTTTCTGCTGGAGACCGTGGGCATGAAGCCGGAGCTGGGAAATCGCTATCCTCACGAGTTTTCCGGCGGCCAGCGGCAGCGCCTCGGCATAGCCCGCGCCCTGGCCTTGAACCCGTCGGTCATCATCGGCGACGAACCCGTTTCCGCCTTGGACGTTTCCATCCAGGCCCAGATCATCAATTTGCTCATGGAACTCAAGAAGGAGTTCGATCTTTCCCTGATGATCATCTCCCACGACCTGGCCGTGGTGGAATACATCTGTGACCGCATCGTCGTCATGTACCTGGGCAAGGTCATGGAGACGGGCTCCTATGCGGCCATCTACAGCGACCCGAAACACCCGTACACACAGGCGCTCCTGTCGGCCGTGCCGGTTCCGGACCCCCGTCGGGGAAGGAACCGCCAGATCCTTGTCGGAGATGTGCCCAGCCCGATCAATCCGCCTTCGGGCTGCCGCTTTCATACACGATGTCCCAAAGCCATGGACATCTGTGCGCAGGAAGTCCCGGCTACAAAGGATTTCGGCAACGGCCACCAGGTGACGTGCCATTTGTATTGAGGGGAATTGGTAATAAGGAAATAACTCGTACCCGGAGGTTCAACCCATGAAACGTTTTGCTGTTGTTGCATTGCTCCTTGGACTGCTGGCTCTGCCGTCCATGGCCATGGCCAAGGCTGATCTGGTCATCGCCACGGACGCCCCGCCCAAGTCCATGAATCCGCAGGCATACTCTTCCGATGCCAACTACTCCTACATGTCCAACTTTTTCGACGGCCTGCTGCAGCGCAAGTCTCCCGACGGAAAGCTGACTCCGGCCCTGGCTACCGAATGGAAGCGTCTCGATCCGCTGACTTGGGAATTCAAGCTTCGCAAGGGCGTGAAGTTCCACAACGGAAACGACTTCAACGCCGAAGACGTCAAGTTTACCTTCGAGCGCATGAAGGACCCGAAGTACTCCCGTTTCCTGAACTTCGGCAACTCCATCGCCGGCATCGAGACCCCGGACCCGTACACCGTCATCTTCAAGACCGTGAAGCCGGTTCCCTGGTTCGCGGAAACCATGCACCAGAACTTCATCGTGGACAAAGAGTCCTCCCTGAAGCGTGACGACGGCGATTACAACACCCGGCCCATCGGCACCGGCGCCTACGTCTTCGACGAGTGGGTCAAGGGCTCCTATGTGAAGATGCACGCCAACCCCGACTACTGGGAAGGCGCTCCCAAGTACAAGACCGTCGAGATCCGCCCCATCACTGAGGACGCCACCCGCTTTGCCGCCCTGGCCGGTCGTCAGGCCGATATCGTCAACGGCGTTCCCCTGACCCTGGCCGACCGCATCGCCAAGATGCCCAATGTCGACGTCATTGCCCGTCCGGCCCGCCGCTGTATCTACCTGACCGTCTCCAACAAGCCCGGCACTCCCTTCGCCGACAAGCGCGTCCGTCAGGCCCTGGCCTACGCCATCAATGAAGACGAGATCATCGACAAGGTCATGCACGGCATGGCCACCAAGGCCGCCCAGATTCCCGACGTGGCCACCAAGGGGTACGACGCAGGAATCAAGCGTCTGGAATACAACCCGGAAAAGGCGAAGCAGTTGCTGGCCGAAGCCGGCTACGCCGATGGTTTTGAAATCTCCGTTGTCGGTCCCAACGACCGTTACATCAATGACGAGAAGATCTGTGAAGCCGTGGCCAAGTACTTTGCCAAGGTCGGTCTGAAGGTGAGCCTGGACGTCAAACCCAAGTCCATCTTCTTCGACGAAACCGCCGAGTTCAAGCACCCGTTCTATCTGGTGGGCTGGTTCGACGGTTCCTTCGACTTCGGCCGCAGCGCTGAGAAGCTGCTTCACACCTGGAACAAGGAAAAGGGCATGGGCGCATACAACGGCGCCGTGTACTCCAACCCGGCCATTGACGATCTGATCATCAAGTCTTCCAGCATCATCGATCCTGCAGAGCGCAACAAGGCCCTGCAGCAGATCAACCGCATGGCTATGGAAGACGTGGCGTGGATTCCCCTGCACTATCAGCAGGACCTCTACGCCGTCGTGAAAGGCAAGAACATCAAGTTCTCCCCGCGTTCCGACCGTTGGATCGTGGTTAAGGAAATCCAGTAACGAATCGAGAACCCAATGGGGCCGCGCGAGCGGCCCCAATTCACCACTATGGCATCATACATTCTTCGAAGAGTCCTGCAGGGACTTCTGGTTCTTCTGGCGGTCTCCTTTGTCTGCTTCTGTCTTTTCCGCTATACCGGCGACCCGGTGCTCATGTTGGCGGGCAAGTACGCGACTCAGGAAGAGCGGGAAATGGTCCGCCACGCTTACGGCCTCGACCAGCCCACGCACATTCAGTACATCAAATTTCTCGGCGGAGCCCTGAAAGGGGAGTTCGGTAAATCCTACGTCAGTCAGGTGGACGCACTCGACACCATCCTCGAACGCTTTCCCGCCACCTTCGAGCTGGCCCTCGTGGCCATCCTCATCTCTTTCGCCGTCGGGGTGGGCATGGGAATCGTGGTTTCCATCTGGCCGAAGGGCTGCGTCAGCCGAATACTCATGTCGGGATCGTTATTGGGCATTTCCATCCCGACCTTCCTGACGGGTATCCTGTTGGTCATGCTCTGTTCGGTGTATCTGGAGATACTGCCCGCCTTCGGGCGTGGCGATACCGTCCAGTTGGGACCGTGGCGTACCGGGCTGCTGACCCTGGATGGATTGAAGCACATCATTCTGCCCGCACTGACGCTTTCCAGCTACCAGCTCGCCGTCATGATGCGGCTGACCCGCGCCGGCATGCGCGAGGTTATGGGCGAGGAATACATCAAGACCGCATGGGCCAAGGGGCTTTCCCCGGCCAAGGTCATTCTGAAGCACGCGCTGCGCAACGTTCTCATTCCGGTGGTGACCATCGCGGGCCTTTCCTTCGGTGAGCTGATCGCCTTTTCCATCGTCACGGAAACGATCTTCCAGTGGCCGGGAATGGGTAATCTCCTGCTGACGTCCATCTTCGAGACGGATCAGCCCATCATCGTCACCTACATCATGCTCACGTCGTGCATCATCCTGTTCATCAACATCCTGGTTGACCTGCTCTACGCGGTGCTCAACCCCAAAATCAGATACAATTAGGTCTTCCATGAACGGTTCCATCAAGAATAAAAGGCTCAGGAGCTTTCTGAGCGACAAGGCGGCCGTGATCGGTGCGACCATCATGATCTGCTTCATCCTGGCCGGTCTGTTCGCTCCGCTGCTCGCGCCCATGAACCCGTACGACCTCAAGTCCGTGGACCTGGGCAACGTTCTGATCCAGCCCGCCTGGATGGACGGAGGCTCGATGAGCTTTCCGCTGGGCACGGACGACCAGGGCCGCTGCATCCTCTCCACCATTCTCTACGGCCTGCGCACATCCATGCTGGTGGGCTTCTCGGTGGTGGCCGTCGCCGGAACCCTTGGCGTGATCCTCGGCATGGTCGGTGGCTATTATGGCGGGCTCGTGGACGCATTCGTCATGCGTTGCGCAGACACCGTCTTCTCCTTTTCCACGACCCTGCTGGCCGTCCTCCTGCTTGGCGTCTTCGAGACCCGGGGCTTGTTTACCGTTATTTTCGCCATCTGCATCGCCGACTGGGTGAAGTACGCGCGAACCATCAGGGGCAGCGTGCTCGAGATCAAGAACAACCCTTATGTCATGGCGGCCAAGGCCTCGGGAGCGCGGGACATCCGCATCCTGTTCCAGCATATTCTTCCCAACGCCCTGCCGCCCATTTTGGTCGTCATGGCCGTGGACCTCGCCGTGGTCATCATGCTGGAAGCGACCCTCAGCTTCCTGGGAGTCGGCGTTCCCCTGACCGAACCGTCCCTGGGCATGATGATTGCCATTGGCAAGAACTACATTTACGCGGGCATGTGGTGGATGATTCTGTTCCCGGGCTCCGCCTTGATCATGCTCGTGGTCGGCATCAACCTGTTCGCCGACTGGCTCCGCGACGAACTGAACCCGAAATTGAGCCGCTAACCAATAACCGGATATTCCGACCTGTCAGACTGGAATTCTCTCATGACTGATCAACAACGCTACGAACAGTTTCTCAACGATTTCGAAACGCTGGTGAACATGGACAGCAGCAGCGACAATCTCGACGGCGTGTACGAAGTGGCTTTGTACCTTGCGGCCAGGCTCGAAGCTCTCGGCCTGAAAGCCGAAGTGACCCGCCAGGGCGAGGACGGCGTCCCCTGCCTCAAGGCCTGCACTCCGAGCAGGAATGGCCGGTACGATTTCATGTTTCTCGGCCACATGGATACGGTTTTCCCCACCGGCGAGGCGCTTCGCCGTCCGTTCTCCATCAAGGGCGACCGGGCGCACGGCCCCGGCGCCAACGACATGAAGGGCGGTCTTCTGCTGGCCGTCAACGTGGTCGAGCGCCTGAAGGAAGAGGGTGCTCTGGAAGGGCTGGCCATCTGCTTGGCCTTCAACGGCGACGAGGAAACCGGTTCCAGGAATTCCAGGCAATGGATCGAAGATGCGGCCGCCGACTGCGACCGGGTTCTGGTTTTCGAGCCCTGCCGTCCCGGCTTCCGCTACGTGGTGAACCGCAAGGGCGGCTACCGCGTCCGGGTCACCGCCCGCGGGGTGTCCTCCCATGCCGGCGCCGATCCCGAAAAGGGCGTCAACGCCGTAGTGGAGCTGGCGCACCAGATCGGCCGTATCAATGCGCTCAATCGTCCCGGCTCCGGCATCACCGCTCAGTGCACCGTGATCAGCGGCGGCGACAAAACGAATATTGTTCCCGACGAGGCCTCAGTGGACGTGGACGTCCGCTACTCAACCATGGACGAGATGCGCGAGGCGGACGCCTTTTTCAAGACCCTGTCCGAGGAGACCCTCCTTCCGGGCGCGTCCGTGGAAGTGGCCCTGCGTGGGCAGCGCCCGCCTCTGCAGAGCAGCCCCGAGAGCGAACAGCTCTGGCAACAGCTCAGAAGAGCGGCGGAAAAGCAGGGTATTGACGCCGGAGCGATTTCCACCGGTGGCTGCTCGGACGGCAACTGGACCGCGGCCATGGGCATCCCGACCATCGACGGCATGGGCCCGGTCGGGGAAAATTCCCACCGTGTGGATGAATACATGGAGCTCAAGAGCATTATTCCGGCCATCACCGTGGTTGCCGAACTTTGCAAAAAGGCCGTTTCCGAAGCTACATAGGGCGTTTCCGGTCAGACCGATATGGAACTATAACCGAGGTACTGCCATGAGTCGCATAGTGTTCGTTGACGGCGCATTCGTGCCCGAGGAAGAGGCCATGGTGTCCGTGTTCGACAGGGGCTTCCTGTTTGCGGACGCCGTGTACGAGGTCACCTCCGTCCTGGAGGGCAGGTTCCTGGATTTCGACGGACACATGGCCCGTCTGAAGAGATCCCTTGGTGAATTGGGCATGGAAGAGCCCATGAGCCGCGATGCATTGTTCGAAATCCATCGTGAACTGATCGATCGGAACGGTATCCGGGAAGGTTGCGTCTACCTCCAGGTGACGCGTGGCGTGGCCGATCGCGATTTCCTGTTTCCGGAAGGCGTTGCCCAGACCGTGGTGATGTTCACTCAGGCAAAAAACTTCATGGGAGAGAAGAAGGGGATCAGGGTCGTCTCCTCCCCGGATATCCGCTGGAAGCGCAGAGACGTTAAGACCGTTCAGCTCCTGGCCGCCTCCATGGCGAAGACCGCCGCCAAAAAGCTGGGAAAGGACGACGCCTGGCTGGTCGAGGACGGATTCGTCACCGAGGGCACCTCGAGCAATACCTATATCGTGACCAGGAAAGGCCGGATCGTGACCCGGAACCTGACCAACGCCATCCTGCCCGGCATCACCCGCGCCTCCGTGCTGAAGCTTGCCGCCGAGCATAAGCTGGAAATAGAGGAGCGCCCTTTCACTATAGCCGAGGCGCAGGAAGCTGCCGAAGCCTTTGTGACGTCCGCCACCTCCTTTGTCTGCCCTGTGGTGGAAATCGACGGTACGGAACTTTCCGGCGGCGCGCCCGGTCCCATCGCCATGCGTTTGAACCAGATCTACATTGAGGAAGGGAAGAAAGCCGGCATATAGGTCGTTCCTCGGAATCGCCTTGCAGTTTTCAGCTCATACAAGGCCCGGAAGGTTTTCCTTCCGGGCCTTTTTATGGAGTGTGCACCGGGATGTGCCGGTTGGCCGAGTCCGCGCCGTCGACTATTGAAATGGTGAGGGCTGATAAGACTGATATTACAATGCTTACGCTGCGGGATCGGTGTTTTTGTCTGTAAATTTTCTGAAAGCTACCGCAATGCGACGAAGATTCCCGATGGGAAATCGTAAAAGACGTCATGTTTTGATTTTGCTGACTTTTATTATCAAAGATCAACGAAAACAGCCGAAAGCCGTCTTCAGGCATGCGTTCCCTTTGAGGGCTTCTGCTTTTTCCTTGAGTGAGCAGAGTACCGGCACGACAATGAGGGTGAGCAATGTGGCGACAGCGAGTCCGAAGATGACCGCAACGGCCATGGGCCCCCACCATTGCGATGTTTCGCTGCCGGCGGAGAAGTTCAGTGAAGCGAAGTCGAAACTGACTCCCGTGGCCATGGGAATCAGGCCGAGGATCGTGGTCACCGCCGTCAGCAGGACGGCCCGGAAACGCGTCAGCCCAGCCGTGATGATGGCGTTTCGGGCCGGGATGCCCTGTCGCATGAGTTGCTCGTAATAATCGATGAGGACAATGGCGTTGTTGACGACTATGCCCGCAAGGCTGAGAACTCCTATGCCGGTCATGATCACGTCGAACGGCATCCCCGTTATGATGAGTCCGATCATGACGCCGGCTATGGAAAGCACTACCGCCGTCAGGATGATGAGTGGCGTTATGGCCGAATTGAATTGGGTGACCAGCACAAGAAAGATCAGGAAGAGGGCGGAAACGAAGGCCTTGACCAGAAAGTCCGAGGAGTCTTCCTGTTCCTCGTGCTCGCCGGTGAACTGGTATGTGTAGCCGCGTGGAAAGTCATATTCGGCGAGGAGTTTGTCGATGTCCTCGATGACGTCGTCAGTGTTCCGGCCGGAGACATCCGCCATGATCGTGACGGATCGCTTGTGGTCGAGGCGGTTGATGGCGCCCAGCCCGTAATCGAGGGAAACGTCGCCCAGTGTGGTGACTGGAATCGGTTCTCCGTTGGAGCCGGATACGGTTATTCGTTTTATGTCCTTCAGGGAGTCCCGGCCTTCTTCCTTGAGACGGGCGATGATGTCATATTCGTTCTTTCCTTCCCTGTATACGCCGACTTTGAGCCCGTTGACGGCCGTCTTGACCGCATGGGCCGCGGTGTAGGCGTCAATGCCGAACTGGGCGGCCTTCTCCTTGTCCACGTCCACGCGTATTTCCGGCTTGGCGGCAACATAGTTGTCGCGCAGGTTGATTGCTCCCGGGACCCGTTTGATGATCTGTTTGATGTCACCGGCAATTTTTCCGAGTTCCCGTATATCATCCCCGTATATTTCAAGGTTGATCGGGTCTCCGCTCGGCGGGCCGAGGGTTTCCGATACGGAGCTGACCTCGACGTCGTTGATGGTGTTCTGAATCTTTTCCCTGATCTCGTCGGTGGCGAGTGAAGATCGCTGGACGCGGTTCTGCAACTCTACGAATTCCAATGAAATTTTGCTGTAATGGGTGCCGGCTGGCTCATCTTCTTCGCCCGATTCTCCTACGTTGCCGATGATGTTTTTGACATCGGGGTATTGCGCCGCAATTGTTTCCATGATCCGCAGGTAATCATCGGACGCGTCAATATTGGTGCCGATAGGGGCCTTGACAATGATATCCGAACGGTTGGGATCGGAGTCGGGCATGAATTCCACACCGTTTCCGAAGAGTATGAAGCCTGTGGTTGAGAGAGCCAGAATGGAAAATGCGGCCCCCAACGTTTTGAGAGGGTTATCCAGTCCCCATTCCAGGGCAGGGATGTAGATCTTTTTGAGAACTTCAATGCCTCGGTCGCCGATCTTTGTCTTTTGGGCTCCTTCGCGTGGGATGCTCTGGAATTTTGCAGACAGGACAGGATTGACGACCAGCGCCACGAAAAGCGAAGCGCCGAGGGCGATCATGACGGTCAGCGGCAGGTAGCTCATGTACTCCCCCATCATGTCGGGCCAGAAAATCATCGGGAAAAAGGCGCCCATGGTCGTGAAGGTGGAGGCTATGACCGGCCAGGCCACTTCTGCCGTGGCTTCCTGTGCGGCCTTGAGGCCCGATTTTCCCATCTGCATGTGCCGGAAGATGTTTTCCACGACCACGATACCGTTGTCCACCAGCATTCCGAGGCTGAGGGTCAGTGCGAACAGAATGACCATGTTCAGGGTATACGAAAACAGGTCCAGGATGGTGAATGTGATCAGCATGGAAAGGGGAATCGCCAGCGAAATGAAGATGGCGGAGCGGCCTCCTATGAAAACGAAAACCACGATGAGGACGAGCAGGAGGCCGGACAGGATGTTGTTCTGGAGGTCCGACACCATCTGCCTGATGTCCTGGGATTTGTCGGAGGTCAGGTCGATCTTGAGCGTCGCCGGGAGGTGGGGCCGCAGTTCGTGAAGCAGGTCCTTTATTTCGTCGTTTATCCGGATGATGTTTTCACCCGCCCGTTTGCGCACTTCGATGGTCACGCTTTGCTCGCCGTTGATGCGGCTCAAGGTCGTGCGGTCCTTGTAGTGATCCCTGACGCCGGCGACGTCGTGCAGGAATATGGAACCGTTTCTGCCGTCGTCCAGTATGATGTTGCCGATTTCATCGGGGGTCTTGAACTCTTCCGGCACCCTGACAAGGTACTTGGACCGTCCTATCCGTACCGAGCCTCCCGGCATGTTGACATTGGATTTTTCAAGCGAATCGAGAAGACTGGATAGGGGGATGCCGTAGTAGTCCAGCCTCCCCATGTCGAATTCCACATGGATCTCCCGCTCAAGACCGCCGATCACCTTTGCTTCCAGCACGCCCGGAACCGCGCCGATCTTCTCTTCCAACCGATCCGCAAACACCTTGAGCTGCTTGAGGGAAAGTGGGCCGGACAAGACAACGTTCAGGATGGGCATTTCCGAAAGGTTGACCTCGGAGATCACCGGATCGTCCGGCAGGTCCTGCGGCAGGTCCTGTTTTGCCAGGTCCACCTTGTCTCGTACCTTTTGGAGGGCGACGTCGATGTCGATGTCGGCATTGAACTCGACCTTGACGGTGGAAAGGCTGTCGTCGGAAGTCGAGGATATGTGCCTGGTGTCGGACAATCCCTTGAGCTTGCGCTCGATGGGCATGGTGATGAGCTTTTCCATGTCCTCCGGCGCCATTCCTTCGTATTCCGTTTCTATGAAGATGTACGGAATGGTGATGTCGGGGTCGCTTTCCCGAGGGAGTGCAATGTAGCTGTATATGCCCGCGATGATGATGAAGATGAGCAGCACCATGACTGTGGATTGGCGGGAAAGAGCCATGTCGCTGAGAATCACTGAACCGTCACCTCCATCCCGTCCTCGACCATGGTGTGCCCGGAGATGACAAGGTTGTCACCGCTTTTCAGCCCATTGACGACCTGGACCCTGTCCCCCTCGACGGCGCCGACGCGGACGACACGCATGCGGGCGATGCCGTTTTCCTCCACGTAGACCAGACGCTCTCCGCCCTGGGTGATGATCGAGTGGAGCGGGACGAGGAGCGCGTTCCGGATGGAGCGTCTCAGAAAGCGCACACGGGCGAGCATGCCTGCCCGGATGACACCGTCTGGATTGTCCAGGATGACCTTGACTTTGAAGGTTTTGACCGTTTCATCCGCCTTGCACGAGACGAATTCCACCTTGCCGTCCCAAACCCTGCCGGGAATGGCGTCGATTCTGACACTGACCCGGCTGTTTTTGTGGATGTGTGGGATGTTGGTTTCCGAGACTTTGACCGTAATGCGTACCCTGGAGAGGTCTACGATTTCAAACATATCGGCTCCCTCGGTAACCCTTTCGCCCTTGTCGATATTCTTCACGTTGACGATTCCGGATATGGGGGCGCGAACGACTCCGTGCCGGACGCCTACCCGCATTTCCTTCAAGGATGCTTCGGATCGGGCCAGCTCCGTTTCGATCCGGTCGAATTCCTCCTGTGCGAGGACTCCCTTCCTCAACAACTCCCGGCGTCGCCTGAGCTTTTCCTCCGCCAGTTTCCTGGCCGCCTTGGCCCTGTCGAACCGGGCGCCGCTGGAAGCCGTGTCGATCCGGGCGATCACCGACTTCTCGTCAACGTGATCGCCTTCCTTGACACCTATCCAGACGACTGTTCCGGCGCTTTCGGAAGAGACACGGACATCCGTCTCCGGTTCGGTTGCTCCCAAGAGAGTCAGGTAGTCTTTCAGGGGCTCGGGGCGGAGCTGGACCACACGAACCCTGATTGCTTTTGTGTGAGGCGTATTGTTGGCTTCCGATTTCGTGCCCTCACAGCCCGCAAGGACAAGTGCTGCGCAGATGACGGCAAATGACATCCAGCGTCTGGGATTTGTTGTCATGGCATTGAGCATGGCAGCATTCCGGAGTTTCCCAATGGTTACGGTTAAAAAGTGTACCGTAAGTCCAGACTGCACCCCAGGGCGGAATCCAGGTCATGGGAGTCGTTGAGCTTGTCGCCGTCGGAGTCGTACAATTGCATCTCGCGTCCGAAATGATATTCAGGTCCGAAAGACAGGAAGAACGAATCGGTCGCTTGCCAGTCGTAATACAATCCCACAAGCATGCTGCTTGTTTCGACGTAGCCCTTGCGTGCGACGGAGCTGTCGTCCTTGAGGCGGTATGTTTCCCCTTCGAACATGTCCAAGGAGGCCCGAATCCTGGAGGCTTTGTTGAAGGCGTATCCCGCTTCGGAGCTGGGTGCACCCAAGGTGAAGAATGCTCCGGAACCGTCCTTGGCGAAATTCTCATAGGAGACGGTAAGGTACGGCGTGATCTCGGTGTCGATGCTGTTGCCGGATATCCTGCCGCCGAAGCGGGTGCTCCAGTTGTCATTGAATTCGTACGAGAATCCGCCGGTGAGGGCTGCGCCGTACGAGTCGCTCATTTCACTTTCAAAGGCGGAACTGAGTTCCAGGTCCATGGAGTAGCCCCAGTTCTTGTTTATGTCCCCATCAAATTCATAGCCCAGGCTCAGGAGATGGAGCGTATCCCAGGGATTGTCGCTTCCGTTTCCGAAGGGAAGAGCCTGCTTGTCGTTCCAGGAATACTTGTCTCCGGTGTAGCTGAAGGAAAAGCCCCAGGCCTCGATTTCCAGCTGGCCGGAAGTCACCTGTACTCCGCCACTTGAATCATCGAAGTCGGAACTTCCTATGTAGCGTCCACTGGCACTGACACTCACGGATGCTTCTCCGTCGGGATCATCCGCATGGACCGGGGAAGCTGTCAAACTGAGGGTGCAAAGAAGAATTGCGAGTAGTCTTTTCATTGAAGTCCATCCTTTTGAATGAATTGAACGAGGCAAAATGCCTGTTCTGTTTTGACGATACAAGGAAGGTTTACAGATGGACTCGTGAATTCAATGTCTGAAGAATGTGAAGTAAACGTGAAATGTCGGTATTTTTAGTGGTTTTTATTATTGTATTTCCGCTTCGGGGCAGTCGGACTCATTTTTTCTACGGGATATTCTGTTTCTGAAAAGTGATGGTCGCCACCGTTCCTGTCGGCTTCCGGCGGTCTATGGACAGATTCCAGTTGAAGCGGGCGCATATTTCCGTTGCAATGGAAAGACCCAACCCGAACCCCTTGCTGTTTTTTCCCTGGACATGTGGCTTGCGGATGTCCTTGATGATTTCTTCGGGGATGCCCTCTCCGGTGTCGGATACCGTTACATGGTCTGTGCCGACCGAGAGGTCCACAGAGCCGGAAGCGGTGTGGGCAAGGGCATTGGTCAGAAGGTTGGAAAAGACTATACGGAATATGCTTTCCGGAGCCGGGATGACGAGGTGCTCGCCGGGAAGTACATTCAGTTCGACGCCTTCCTGTATCATTGAGGAGGGCAGATCTTCCGTGACCGCATGGATCGCTGCGTTGACGTCGCAGAATACGTCGGAGTTCTTGATGTTTTCCTCTCGAGCCAGCCAGAGGAACGTTGTGATGGTCTGCTGCATGTGGTCCGTTGCCCTGTTGATCCTGGCCAATACCTTGTCGAGTTTCGGGTTGCCTTCAGGGAGAAAGACCGGAATGAGGTCCACGGCTCCGGTGATTACACTGAGGGGAGTCCGCAGCTCATGGCTGACGTCCCTCGTGAACTGCCGTTCCCGTTCAACGAATTTCTGAATGCGTTTGTAGGAGCCCTGTATGTTCCTGGCCAGCAATCCGATTTCGTCATTGCGGTCTGTTTCCGGGAAGTCCCGGCTCAAGTCGTCGGGCGCTGCATCCTTGACTTTTTCGGAGAGCGAGCGCAGCGGCCTGAACACGATAAAGCCGATCAGGCAGGACAGTGCTATTCCCAATGTCGTGGTTGCCAGGAACATCAAGTATTGGATGTCCTTGGTCTTCAAAAATTTGCTGGTTTCCTTCAGGGTGTCTTCGGACCTGTAGAAAAGGTGCAGCTTCTTTCCGTCGGACAGTGTTGTTATCAGGATGTTGTAGCGTGCCGGTCCGGGAATGCTGTCCGGGCCATCTGTTTCGTAGAGCCCGTCCTTTCTACCTCGGATTGTGTCTCTGAGCCCCTTCGGCATCCCCGCTGTGCCGATATATGCCCGCAGGTTTTGAATCTTGGGCAACCGGGCAGCCTTGTTATCCTTGTACCGCTCCCCGTAGGCAACGGCTTCCTTGTGCAGGATGTCATTGATGACGTTGTCTTCGGTGATTTGGACGGAGCCGCTGAGCGTCTGGGCCTGAAAGGCCAGCATGCCTGTCAGCAAAAGGCAGAAGATGCCGATTATCTTGAGTTGGAGTAGGTTATTGTTCATCGGGATTCACCAGTTGGAAGCCGACGCTGTGGATGGTGTGAATCATCGGAGATTCGAAGCCCTTGTCCAGCTTGTTCCTGAGTGCATAAATATGGCTGCGCAGGGCATCGCTCTGTGGAGGACTGTCGCCCCAGATGGCATGTTCCAGTGCCTGCCGGGAGGCTATGTTGGGGTATGCTTCCATGAGCAGCTTGAGGAGATTGAAGGAAGCCCGGTTCAGGTGCAGGGGGATTCCGTCCCGTGTGACCTGCATGGTGCCGACGTTCATGACGAGCGGGCCGACCGTCAGGCTGGGATTGTGCCCTCTTTGATTTCTCGCTACGAGAGCCTTGATCCGTGCGTGGAGCTCTTCCAGGGCAAAGGGTTTGACCAGATAGTCATCGGCTCCGGCATCGAATCCGGACAGTTTGTCCTGCAGGGCGTCAAGGGCTGTGAGCATCAGGATTGGCGGTTGTGGAGCCGAGGACTCCCGCATTTTCCTGCACAGTTCGATGCCGCCGATCCCCGGCAGCATGACATCCAGGATGATGGCGTCGAAATCTCCCGAGACTGCGAGGTGGAGACCGACCAGTCCATCGGCGGCATAGTCGGTAACCGCACCTTGCGATTCGAGATAGTCGCAGATGTTGCCCGCTATGTCCTGATTGTCCTCAATGACCAGTATCCGCATCTGACTCATGTGATTCCACCTTCTGGTGATGTATGGCGGAAAAGCGCCTTTTCCCTTGCCCTGACGATAGCAGGATACAATCACGGATGTGAAATATATGTGAAGTGTTTTCTGGAGAGGGGATTCGTGGAGTATCCCGTTTATAGATTTTCAATGAGCAGGAAAAAAGCCCCGAAGTGAGTGACACTGCGGGGCTTTCAATAACGTTGTTCAGTGGCGATGAGCGTGAGAATTCACATCAGGCTTTATTTCTTCATGAATTTTTCAGCCATATAGCTGCTGCGCACAAGTGGAGCGCAGAACATGTCCTTGATGCCCTTGGCCCGGCCTGCGGCCGCATACTCGTCGAAAAAGTTGGGCGGCACGTAGCGCTTCACCTGCGGGTGCTTGCGGCTGGGCTGCATGTACTGGCCGATGGTCACGATGTCGCACTGGATGGCGGCCAGATCGTCCAGCACCCGCAGAACGCCGGAGTCGGTCTCGCCCAGGCCCACCATGATGCCGCTCTTGGTGGGGATGTGCGGGACCAGTTCCTTGGATTTGGTCAGCAGGTCCAGACTCTGGCGGTAATCGGCCTGGGGGCGGATTTCGGCGTAGAGGTCCGGCACGGTTTCCAGATTGTGGTTGAGCACGTCCGGGCCAGCGTCGAGCACGGTTTTCAACGCGTCCCAATCTCCCTGGAAATCCGGGATGAGCACCTCGATGGTGCAGTCGGGCACGGCGTTGCGTACGGCGAGGATGGTGGCCGCGAAGTGGCCTGCGCCGCCGTCGGGCAGGTCGTCTCGAGTCACGGAGGTGATGACCACATGACGCAGCTTGAGCCGCCGGGCGGCCTCGGCGATGCGCGCGGGTTCGTCCGCGTCCAGGGGGCTCACATGGCCGGGCGTGATGTTGCAGAACGCGCAGTTGCGGGTGCAGACCGTGCCCATGATCATGAACGTGGCCACGTTCTTGCCGAAGCATTCCCAGCAATTGGGGCACTTGGCGCTCTGGCAGACCGTGTTCAGGTTCAGGTCGGCCAGCAGGTCCTTGGTGCCGGCGAACGTATTGTCCTTAGGCAGTTTGATGCGCAGCCACGGCGGAATGCGCAAAGGCTTTTGCAAACTCTTGGCGGAAGACATGCTTTACTTCCTTTACGGTGATTTCGTGTCCGGCCTCCATGCTCAGCGAGGTGGGAACCGCGCCTTGGATGCCGCACAGGGTAATGAGATTGAACAGGCTGACGTCCGACCCCACATTGAGGGCCAGTCCATGATAGGTCACCCATTTGCGTACGCCGATGCCCATGGAGCAGATCTTGCGGTGCTCGTCCACCCACACACCGGGGCGGCCTTTGCACCGCGTGGTCTCCACGCCGAAATGAGCACAGGTGTTGATGACCGCCTCTTCCATGTCGTGGAAAAACTTTTTCATGCCGCCGGGCCGTTTTTCCACGCGCCAGATGGGGTAGCCCACAAGCTGGCCCGGGAAATGGCAGGTGATGTTGCCGCCCCGCGCGGTCTGGGCCAGGGTGATGCCCTGCTCGGCCAGGAACTGGTCGCTCGCGTGCAGGTTTTCACCGCCGCCCTGTTTGCCGCAGGTGATCACTTTAGGGTGCTCCAGCAGGAACAGGGTGTTGTCCTCGCTGCCCTCTATGACCGCCTGCAGCCGCTCGAGCTGTAGGGTTTCGGCTTCCTTGTAGTCGATAATACCGAGGTCGATGATGTTCATTTGCCTTTCGTCAGTTTGGCTGTGACCGGCAGGATGACCGCTCCGGACTTGAGGTCCGTGCGGGACTGCTCCGGCCATTCCGGGGGCAGTGACTGGCCGGGGAACAGAGCCGGGCCGCGCTGGGGATATTCCAGCAGGGTCAGGCCGCGGGACGAGCAGGCGTATTGCCCACGCCCCTGGGGAATCTTGAAGACTTCGGACACCGCGCGGACGCTGCCCACGTAGCTGACTTCGGCCGTGGTCAGGTACACGAAGCTCAGGCTCAAACCGCTCTTGGTCAGCCTGGCCCTGTGGGTCAGGTCCGTGAGCCAGCGGGGAGCGCCCTCCACGCCGAAGTTGAAGTGGCACCAGCGCGCGTCGGTTCCCTGTCCGTGCATGGGACAGTAGCCGTCGTGAGGGCAGGGCGCCAGGGGCATGAGCCCCAGATCCATGAGTTCGGCGCGCATGACCGCCAAGTTGCGTCCGGCTTGGCGCAGACCGGGTTCAACCAGGAGCAACCGGCCGTCCTTCTTGAGATATTTCGCCAGCGAATGGGCCACCTTGCCCTGCATCTGTTCGCTGTCCCGTCCGGTCCAGTTCAGTTCGTTCAGGGTGTTCGCCGCCACCACCAGGTCTGCCTTTTCCCGCAGCTGCATGCCCAGCGACCCCTTGACCGTGACGATTCTCCACTTGGATGTGCCGCCGGTGAGAGTGTCGAAAAGCCTGCGGCCCTCGCTCATGACTTTGGAAGCCCGGTCCACGCAGATGAACGTCAGTGTGCGTTCGCGCATCTTGGGCATGGAGATCCACAGGGCCAGGGGGACGGTGAGCGGGCCGGAACCGAGGTCGATGATGACGCCGCCGTTGTTCACATAGGGCTCGATGCCCGTGAACAGCCGGGACAGGCGGTATAGGTTCCAGGGCAGGAAATAATAAAGATACGCGCCCAGAAAGCGTGCATCGGTCATGTAGTCCTTGCGCAGCCCCTCGCGGTCCGAGGTCAGACTGTCGGAAAGGGCGCGCACGTTTTTGTGCAGCACCTCGAAGTGCTTGCCCTTGAGGGGCGCGGCTTTCCTGAGGACGCGGCCGAACTCGTCGAGTTCCTTTGCGGCCTGCGTGTCGAGTCGGGGAAAAAGGTTCTTAATCAACATAGGTGAATCGCATCCTCTCCATATATTGTGCGCCGAAACTCTCGTCGCCCGCCAGGTCCAGCACCTGCATGACGCCGGGGATACCGGCCAGCCATGCTCTGGCTTCAGGGTTGGTCAGCAGAACTTCGGCGCCGCGCAGCGAGGTGTTCCCCGCCTTGACGGTTTTGTGCTTCAGGGTCGTGGACAGAAAGCCCAGCGCTTCCAGGTCGTCCAGGTTGACGTGCTCGCCCAGCGCCCCGGCCAGGTACAGCGCTGTCAGGTCCTCGGGCCGTATGCCTCCTACGGTCATGAGCCGGGAAACGGCCAGGTTGAAGGCCGCTTTGACCTTGAGGATTTCCTCCACGTCGCCGGCGGGCATGAACAGTCCGGGCAGGACTTCAAAGGCCTTTTCGCTTCCCCTTTCGGTGATGCGTAGGGCCAGCTTGCGGGCCTGTGGCGTGCTACCTGACTGATAAAGGCCGTTTTCGTCAAGCACTCCTTCATGCAAAAGCAGGGCGGTCAGGGAAAGATAGCCGGTGCCGGTCATGCCCTGGCGTGCTGAAGGAGCGTCGCCGGGAATGCGGTGGAGGGCTATGCCCGCCGGTGAGTGGGCGAAGCCGGAAATTGCTCCAGGGCCGGCGGTGCGGCCGGCGCTGAGCCCCACACCCTCCAGAGCCGGGCCCATGGGCACGCTGGCGCAGAGATGTTTGGTGGGCGAAAGAGCCAGAATGAATTCCCCGTTGGTGCCAAGGTCGGCGAGCAGGTAGGGATACTCCGGAGGTGTCTCGGAAAAGTGCAGGGCTGCCATGCCGGCGCTCAAGTCAGCGCCCACGAACGGGGCGAACAGGGGCGGGATGTAGGCGGGGGGCATGCCTTTGGTCAGTTTCTGCAGATCGCCGCCCCCGTAGTCCAGCCTGTAGGGTGCTCCGGCCAGCCCGGAGACGGGCAGTCCCAGCAGCAGGTAGGTCATGGCCGGGTTGCCGGCAACGGCTATATGCTCGCATTTGCCTTTCAGGTTGACCCCCACACCCTCGACTATATTTTTTACAACGTCCAGGACCAGCTTTCGAAGGGGCTTGGCTTTCTCCGGGGTGACAGCATGGGCCAGTCTGGTCATGATTTCGCTGCCCAGGCCGATCTGCGGATTGAGGCGGCTGCCCGTGGCCACTGTCTCGCCTTCGACCAATACGGACCATTGGATGGAGGTGGTTCCCAAATCCATGGCCAGGGAATAGTCGCCCTGGCTGGAAGTGGCGATTTTGATCCGTCGTTCGAAACGCAGTGGTTCGGGCAGCCCGATGGTGCAGGCCGTAGCCGGATGCAGGCAGGAGAGCCGCCAGCCCTTTTCGATTTCCTCCGGGGGGAGCTTTTTCAACTCCTCTTTGCGCGGCTCGGGCGGGTCGGAAAGGAAGAGTACGCGGCACAGGCCGCATTTACCCAGCCCGGAGCAGAGGGGGACGTCCTGCCACAGGCCCTGTAAAAATATGAGCTGGGCCAGGGAAACGTCCGGTGATTCCGGTATGGAACGCTGGGTGCCGTCATGGATGCGGATGAGAATGTCTGCCATGAAATCCTCCTGGCCAAGTGGAAATTGATAGTAACCCAAGGGAGTTGTGCTGTAAACGGATCAACAGGTAAAATAAGGTTGGAAAAATAACGTTTCGATGATAGAACGCCCACTCTGAGAGACTAGTTTATGTATACAGAAGAAAACAAAAAGGCACTATATCGGGCCACGAAGTTCGGTCTGTACGCCAAGGTCGCCAACCAACAGGTGGCTTTCGGCGTTCGCGATATTTCGTCCGAATCCATCGGCCTGGACGTACAGGCGGGCTCCCTGAGGCCGGGTATGCGTTTCAGCATTTACGTTTTTTGCGGAGAAACTCCTGTCGCCAGCAATCTGCGTATTCAGGTGGTCAGCTATGTCGACCGGTATGCCAAATGCAGCTATGTGGATCTGACTCAGGGACAGGCCAAGTCCCTTCAGAGAATCGTTGCGGGAGGGTATGTCAGCGGCGCTCCCATACGCCGTCGCCGCAATTACATGTATTGATTGCTGCCCTCGCCTTCTCTTTTTTCCCTGTTTTCCCGACCGTTCTTTCGTCACCTTCTTTCCAGGCGCAACATGGCGTCTTTCAGATGTTCCAGCCAGATGTCGGCCAGCACGTCGTATTCGGCCGCACCCTTGAGAACGGCCTCGCACTCTAAGCCCGCCGTCTCAAGAATGCTTTTCCATGAGCCGGATTTCGGACCGACCATATCCTTGGAGGCGTGCCAGCCTGCGCCGAACAGGAAAGGAAGCAGAAAGGCGCGCTTGACCCCGCGTCGGACAAGGATGTCGCGGATCAGTTCGATGCCGGGTTCGGCCTCCAACGCTCCCACGAACACGTTTTCGTCCTTTTCCCTGATACAGGCATTGAGCCCCTCGTAATAGACGTTGCCCGGATGCAGGGTGCCGTGCCCCATGAGCAGCACGGCCTCGGCCTCCTTGCGCCGTTTCGGCAGTACAGTGAGCAGGGCGTCGCAGACCTGTTCGATGTCGTCTTCACCGGCCAGCAGGGGAAAGCCCACCTCCACGCGTTCGAATCCGTTTTCGCGCAGCATGTAGGTGTTGGCCAGGGGCAGCAGGTCGTGGAATTCGCTCCCCGGGATCATGTGCAGGGACTGCACCACCACGCGCCGTGCCCCCTTTTGCAGCAGCCCTTCCAGGGCCTCCCGCACGGAGTCTGCCCGCTCGCCGGCCCGGTTCATGTGGCCGCGTATTTTTTTGGAGGTGTAGGCCATGCGCACGGGAACGCCGGGCCAAGCGGCCTCCACACGTTCCTTCATGTGTTCCAGGGCGTCCACGGCGTTCTGGTGGCGGGAGCCGTATGCGGCGAGGATAATGGCGTTAGTCATGCGGATTCTTGCGTACCAGGGCGAGGCTGAAATAGTGTGGTTTTTCCGGGGCGTCCCTGATGTCGTGCAGGATGCTTTCGCCTTCCATGCCCAGTCGGGACACGAGTACGGTCTTGTCGGACAGTCTCAGTTTTTCCAATGAATGCCGTATATCACCAAAGTTTTTGTATGTCTTCATGATGACCGCGTTGTCGGCCGTCCGCAGTAGTTCTTCCAGCCGTTGGGAACTGCATACGCCGGAGGAGATGACCAGGCTTTCCTCGGACTCCGCCAGGATGAAGCCCACCTTGGCGGCGGCGGCCTGATAGGAGGTGATGCCGGGTACGGCTTCGCAGGGAAGGCTCGGGTCCAGCTTCTTGAGGGTGTTTAACAGGTAGCCGTAGGTGGAGTAAGTCAGGGAATCGCCCAGGGTCAGGAATGCAGCCGTATTGCCGTTGCGCAGTACTTCGGCCACTTCCTCGGCGTTTTTTTCCCAGGCGGTTTCCAACTCGGCCTTGTCTTTGGTCATGGGAAAGCCGAGGTGGCGGACCACTGCGTCCTTGCGCATGTGCGGTCTGGCGATTCCCAGGGCCGTGGAGTAGTCGTTTTTGGTGGAGGCGGCCGCAAAGACCACGTCCACGGTGCCGAGCACTTTGGCGGCCTTGACGGTCAACAGGTCGGGATCACCGGGGCCGACTCCGATACCGTAGAGTTTTCCGGATTGCGTCATTGTATTTCCTTGGTCTCCCTTTGAGGGAGGTGAATGTGAATGGTTTTGGCCCGGCAGTCAATTACGGTTTCCCGGGTAGAGTAACTTGTGCAGCCGCTCGATGCCTGCGAGCAGTCGCAGGGTGGGTCTGGACACCAGGCTTTCATCCACCAGATATATTCTTCCGTTTTGCACGGCTCTGAGGGCGGCAAAGCCCGGCTCGCGTACTATGTCTTTCCCGCTCACCCTGTTCATGGTCCCGGTTTGAGCGAGATACACGTCGATGGTGTCGGCCCTGGCCAGGAGACGTTCCTTGCCGTAGGCCGCGATGTTGGTGCCGTGGCGCGGTGCCGCATTCGGGGCGGCGTTTGTGCCTCCGGCGTTCTCCAGGGCGAACATGGCCATGGAGTTCGGAGAAAAGGTGCTCAGCTTGCGGTGGATGGACTCGAAAAAAACCTTGGGCCGTTTGTTCTCGGGAATGGCGGCCAGCTTGTGTCGCTGTCTGGTTAATCCGGCCTTGAACCGTTCGGTCATGTTCCGGGCCGGACCCTGCCTGCCGGTCAGTTGTCCGAGAGCTTTCCAATATTCGTACATGTCCTTCACGGACGAGGGCTGAAGCACGGCCACCCGGACGCCCGCCCGGTCCAGCGCCTTCCAGAGTTCGGGATAGGCGCGCCAGTGCATGGGGCGGATGAGCACCAGGTCGGGATGGGCCGCAAGAAAACGTTCCACGCCGTCGCGGGCGTTGAAGGTCGGTTTTTCGAGGGCGGCTGCGGGGAAGTCCTCGTTGCGGGAAACGCCGACGATCTCCGCAGCCAGGCCCAGCTCGAAGAGATTTTCGGTGTGTGCCGCATAGAGCGAGATGATGCGGGTATACGGCTTGTCGCAGGGGATGACACGTCCGGCGGTGTCCGTAATGGACGCGCCCAGAGCCGGGAGTGCGGTCATGAGGGAGAGCAGGAGAGCGAAGAAGATGCGCATCAGGGCTCCAGGCGGTAGGACACGGAAAGGTGGTTGGCGAAGTCGTCCCAGCGTACATTGCAGTGCACGCCGAAGACCGCTCGGACATTGTCCGGGGTCAGGGTTTCCTTGACAGCGCCAGTGGCGTGCACGTCTCCGTTTCGCAGCAGCACGATCTCGTCGGCGAACGACGCGGCCAGGTTCAGGTCATGCAGGACCGCGACCACTGTGTGTTTTTTCTCGACGGCTAACCGTCTGAACTCCCGCAGGGCGACCAGCGCGTGGCGGATGTCCATGCTGGAGGTGGGCTCGTCCAGGAGAATGACCGGAGTCTGTTGGGCCAGAGTGCGGGCTATGACGGTGCGCTGGCGTTCGCCGCCGGAAAGGGCGGCCACCGAGCGGCTTGCCAGCGGCGTCAGGTCCATGATCTTCAGGGCTGCGTCCGCATGCGCCCGGTCTTGTTTTGAGGGAGCGGAAAAACGGGGAACGTGCGGGTGGCGGCCCATGAGCACGGCCTCGCATACGGTGAACGGGAATTTGAAGCCGAATTCCTGCGGGGCCATGGCCGTGGTGCGGGACAGCTCCAGCTGGCCGTAGTTGCGGATATTTCTGCCGAGCAGTTCCACGCTGCCCGACTGCGGTTCCCTGTAGCCTGCCATGAGATCCAGCAGGGTGGACTTGCCGCTGCCGTTGGGGCCGACGATGGCCGTCAGTTTTCCCTCGGTGATGTTCAGGTCCAGCCCCGTAATGACGGTTTTGCCGTTGTATCCGAAGTGGATGTTGCGCAGAGTGTAAGCCTCAGCCACGTTCACCTCCCATCTGCTTGCGCCGGAAGATGACGCAGAAGACAGGACCGCCGATGAGCGCGGTGAGCACGCCGATGGGCACTTCCTGAGGCAGCACGGCCCGGGTCAGGGTGTCCGCGGCCAGTAACAGGATGGCGCCGCACAGTCCCGAGGCCGGGATGAGCAGCCGGTTATCCGGGCCGGTCACGAAACGCATGAGGTGCGGCACCATGAGGCCCACGAACCCGATGATGCCGGATACGGACACGCACACGGCGCTGACCAGCGTGGCTGCGGCCAGGAGAATCAGGCGCACGCGGCCCGTGTCCACGCCCAGGGAGCGTGCCGAGCGATCACCCATGGACATGACGTTGAGGTCGCGGGCGAAATAGAGGCAGACAGCGAATCCGGCCAGGCTCGCCGCCACGGTGAAGAATACATCCCCCCAGGTTTTGGAGGCGAAACTGCCCATGAGCCAGAAGATGATCACGGACACGCGTTCGTCGGCCATATATTTGATGAAGCTGATGCCCGCAGAAAGGATGGCTGAAACGATGACTCCGGACAGGATCAGGCTGGTGGGCGACAGACTGGCGTCCTTGCCCGCTATGGCCATGACCGCGAGCAGGGTGAGCAGGCCCCCGGCAAAAGCGAACAGACAGACCGAGTAGGGCGTGGCGAAGGTCAGTCCTAGGAGCAGGGCCAGAGAGGCTCCGAAGGCCGCCCCCGAGGAAACGCCGAGGGTGAACGGGTCGGCCAGGGGGTTGAGCAGGATGCCCTGGAATACGGCGCCGGATACGGCCAGGCCGAAACCCACGGCCGCCGAGGTCAGGATGCGGGGCAGCCGGACGTCGACGATCACGTTGATGAAGAGCGGATCGAGGCCTGAAACGTCCGCCCCCCACAGCTTGTGCGCCATGACCCGGAGCACGTTTTCCGACGGGATGGCGATGAATCCCATGCCCGTGGCGGCCACGGTCAGGCAGAAGAGAACACCTGCCAGCAGAGGAATCCAGAAGCCCGTCCGGACGGGGCTGCGGGGAGCGGTTTCATACATTGTCGCCTGGGCCCTATTGCATGGCGTCCTTGAGGTGGCTCACGTACAGATCGGCCCAGGCGTCCATACAGCCGAGGCCGCGCAGTTCGGTCTTTACCCGGTAGCCCGCCTTGGTGAGCATGACCTTCCAGGAGTCGTCCTCCCCGCCGGCCATGTCGTTGCTGGCGTGATCGCCCGCAACCACCATGAAGGGCTTCAGGAGCACCTTCTTCTTGCCCGAAGTCTTGAGATCAGCCAGGACGTGGTCGAACTGCGGAAAACCTTCCACACAGGCCACGATGACCGGCCAGTCGTACTCGTCCTGCATATCCTTCTGGAATTCGGCGTATATGCCGGTGGAGAAGAAGTCATTGCCGTGTCCCATGTACACCAGGGCGGCATCCATCTTCCTGGCCTCGTTCACGTCGGCCTTCAGTGTCTTCACTGCCGCGGCGATGTCATCGGTGTAGGGGTGCTCGACGCCGGGCATGCCCAGGGCGGGGCGCCCCAGGGCAAGGCGCGCAAAGGGACTGAACTTGGCCTTCATGGCCTTGATGGAGCGCAGCCCCGATACCATGACCAGGGTGTCGTGGAATTCCTCGCCCGCAAACACGTGCAGCGACTGCACCGTGATGTCGCGGTAGCCGTCATTCTGCAGGTCCGCGATGGTGGCAAGGGGCGTCTTCACGTAAAGCACTTCCTCGGGCACGTCGGGATTGGCCTTTTGCCAGGCCTTGTCCCCCTGGCGTTCCTGCCAGATCTTGCGGATGATGTTGGAGGTGAAGGCCAGGCGGACCGGGACGCCGGGAACGGCCCTTTCCACACGCTGTTTGATGTTCAGGATGGATTTGAGAGCCTCGGGATAGGAAGTGCCGAAGGCGGTCAGGACGACGGCCTTTTTGGCGGGGCCCTGTTCCGAGCCGTGTCCGGCCATGGCCGGGGACGTGAACAGGAGCAGAAGAGCAAACAAGGGTGCGATGAAGCGCATTGCTTCCTCCGTTGTTTGGAGGGGCGATGTTGAGCGGGAAAAAGAAAACCTTCCATTGCACAGGCAGATGGAAGGTACGCCGTTTTTTCCCTTCGCAGGCTCATGGCGGACAAGTAGCCCCGTTGTCGCCATGGCGGAACTTGGACACGCTGCAGGCAGGTCTTCCGGCTCCCCCTACGCTTGCCGACCTTCCCGGTTTCCCAGTGGCTCTTTCCGACAGCGATCAACAGGGTTCACGGCGGCGGGTCCGCTCCCGATTTCAACGGGATTCCCTTGCAAGCCCTTGCGGGCGCCTGGAGCAGTTTTCTTCTATTCGGGGGGGCTTTCCCTGTCAAGCGGCCTGAACGCCGCCGCTTTCGTCCATTTTCTGCAGCAGTTCCTCCACGTCGATGACCAGGGCGTCTGATTCGCCCATCATGCCGTAGCCCAGGATGGGCAGGTCGTAGACCTCTTCCACGGGCACGGTAAAACGGGTGATGACCACCTGTTGCTGGCGAATGACCTCGTCCACCAGGATGGCGGCCCGGTAGTCGCCGGTACGCACCACCACTGTCTGGGCGCGGTCCACACTGTCGATCTCGGCCTTGAGCTCAAGGTATTCGGCCAGCCGGAGCAGGGAGTGCACGTGTCCGCGTACGTCCACGGTTTCGCGGCCGTCGGGCAGTTCCACCACTTCGTTGAGCTTGGGCACGTAGATCTCCACCACGTCGCGACTGGGAATGATGAAGACTTCGCCGCCCACCCGGCAGACCAGAGCGTCCACGATCCCCTCGTTGGCGGAACGGTCCAGGGGAATGGTGATGGTGAAGGTGGCTCCCTGACCGAGCACGCTTTTTATCTGCACATCGCCGTCCAGGCCCACCTTGATGGCGTTGACCACCGCGTCCATGCCCACGCCTCGGCCGGATACGTCCGTGACCTTTTCCGCAGTGCTGAAACCGGACATGAGCACGAACTGGAGGATTTCCTCGTCCTCGTATTCCGTGTCCGGATCTGCAAGGCCCTTTTCCAGCGCCTTGTTGAGAATTTTTTCCGGGTTGAGCCCGCGCCCGTCGTCGCGCACCTCAATGTATGCATACTCGCCCTTGCGCCATGCGGACAGGCGTACGTCGCCCGTCTCGCTTTTGCCTGTCTCAACGCGTTCCTCGGGCGTTTCCATGCCGTGGTCCACTGCGTTGCGCAGCAGGTGCACCAGGGGTTCGTTGAGCGATTCCACAATGGTCTTGTCCAGGGCCAGTTCCTCGCCCACTATGTTGAAGTCGAGCTTCTTGCCGATCTTCTGGCTCAGGCTCTTCACCAGCCGGTGCATGGGCATGAATATCTGCTTGAGCGGCACCAGGCGGATGGCGTCCACTTCCTGCTGGAGTTTGCTGATGACGTTGTCCAATTCGCGCAGGCTTGAGGTGATCTTGCTGTCCACGCGCATGCCGCTCTGGGCGATGACCGCGTAAGTGACCATGAGCTTGCCCACCAGTTCGATGACCCGATCCAGGCGGTCCGTGGCCACGCGGATGGAGGAGATGGCCTGGGCGGCCATGGGTTTCTCCGGGGCCTCCTGTTTGCCTTCCGGCTTTTCTTCGGCTCTGGCTGCGGTTTTTTCTTCCGCCTTGGCCTCTGCCGCGGATTCGGCGGTGGCGGGCTCGCCGCCCATGGCCGCGGCTATGGCTTCCTCGGCTGCCTCCATGTCCTTGGCCTCGGCCTCCACTTCGGAGGTGTCCAGAATGGCAGGGCCTTCGTCCAGGATGCCAGCCAGGGAGTAGAGAAATTTCTTTTGGGCTTCGACAATGCACAGCATGGCCGTGATGATTTCCGGCGTGACGGGGGTGATGCCGTCCGTGAGCATGTCCAGAATGGCAATGACCTGGGCGGACTGGACCCGCATGTGCGAGAGTCCCAGGGAGTTCATGACGAGTTCGACGCCTCCTCCCTTGCCCGCTTCGAGGTCCATTACCTCCTTTTCGATCTCTTCTATGCATTCGAGAATGTTGTCTCGCATGGCGCACTTATCTCCAGGCTAATCGGACATGCTTTTGAAATAGGATTCTTCGTCGGGATACAAGGGGATGTTGTTGTCGAACCCCCAGGAAAAAAAGACCTCTTTGCACGCGGGGCACAAACCGGCTGCGGCGATGTCGAAGACTTCGGAGTAGGAGACAACCGTGTCCCAGGCCGCCGAATTGAAGGTCAGGACCCGGCTCAGGTCCAGCAGTACCTTGCTGCCGGGTTCGGCCTTGAGGATTGCGCTGGTGAGCAGGTCGCGCTGGGCGGCGAAGTGGACACGGGCGTCCTTTATGCGGAGCACGAGGGCGCCGTTCTTTTCCTCGGTATCCACGCCGTCGAAGGCCAGAGCCTCGTCGCCGCCGCCGGAACCGGATGCTTCGGCGATTTTTTCCAGCACTTCATTGGGCTCGGTCTCGTCCGGAACACCATCTTCCTTGAGCTGTTCCACCACCTGGAATATCATGTTTACCGCTCTGGAGAGCAGGGTGATGTTGTCCGGGCTCTGCTCCACACCGCCTGACTGAACCTTCTTCAGGAAGTCCTCCACCTTGTGGGTGAAGCCCGACGCATATTCGAAACCGGTCATGAAGCCGGTAACGCCCTTGATGGTGTGCAGGGGGCGAGAGAGTATTTCAATGCCTTCGGACACGTTGCCGCCCTCGAGCATCTCAATTCCCTCCAGCACTTGGGGGTAATACTTGTCGTTGACTTCCGAGAAAAACTCGTCAACCAATGCGTCGTCTTCGCTCATTGCGCAAGCCTTTGTTATTCCTTGATGAGCTTGAGTTTCTCCAGTTCGGCGAATAGTTTATCCTTATCCACCGGTTTGACGATGTACCCGGAGGCCTCGCCGTCGTGGAAGGATTTGATGACCGTCTTGGGGTCGTCCAGAGCCGAGGTCATGATGACCTTGACCCGTGGTGTGAGCCTTTCCTCGCGCTCTACGGCCCGTATCTGTTCCAGGGCCTCGATGCCGTCAACTTCCGGCATCATGATGTCCATGAGGATCAGGGCGTAGGGATTGCCTTCCTGGTGCGCGAGTTTGAACGCGTCCACGGCTTCCTTTCCGTTGACCACGATGTCGACCTCGAAAAGGGACATCAGGAAAGAACGCAGAACCTTACGGCTCAGGAATTCATCTTCAACTATCAGGGCCCGCATGTTCACTCCGTGTCCGGTTTGTGTGTCTGTTTGCTGTGAGCAACCCTACTCTCTTATATAACTTGAAAAAAAGTCAACACGGCTCGGCAAATAATAACGTTGACCTTGCATTTTGACCGGCAAGTGACTACGACCCCCCACATGAGCAAGTCCATTACCGAACGTAGAAAACAACGTATCGACGGCGTCCTGGCGTGTCGTCAGAAGGACCTGACCCTTGTGATGGACAACATCTGGGATCCTCACAATGTGTCGGCGATACTTCGAAGTTGTGATGCTTTCGGGGTTCCCCGGGTGCATCTCTACTACACTCATTCCCCATGGCCCGATTTGGCCAAAAAAAGCTCGGCCTCGGCCAAAAAATGGGTGGAGCGCGTTCGCCATCAGGATGGCCCGGGCATGATCCAGGGGTTACGCGACCAGGGGTGTCAGATCCTGCGTACCGGGTTTTCGCAGACGGCGCGGCCGGTCATGGATTTCGACTTCACCAAGCCTACGGCCGTGATTCTGAGCAATGAGCACCAGGGAACCGCACCGGAACTGGCCGAAGTGGTCCCTGACGAGATTTATATCCCCATGCAGGGCATGGTGCAGAGTTTCAACGTCTCGGTGGCTGCGGCCATCATTCTCTATCAGGCCTTTGTGCAGCGCAACGCCGCAGGTATGTATGACACTCCAGGATTTTCCGAAGAGGAGTTGGAGCGGCTGCGTCGGGAATGGTACGAGCGCTAGCCGTCCGTATGCATATTCGGTTGTTTTTCATGAATCCAGGAATAAATAATCCCCAGTTTTTTCCTTGTGTGGCATGCTGCTGATGGAGGATGGACGTGGACAAGGTGCTTGAAGCATTGAAAGCCGGAGGCGTTGTCGTCTATCCCACCGAGACGCTTTATGCCATCGGATGTGCGGCTACCGACGACGGGGCCTGTCGTCGTGTTGCGGAAATCAAGGCAAGGGACATGAACAAACCCCTGCCGTTGATCATAGGCTGGCCCGAGGGTATTCATGCCGTGACCGAAGAGGTCCCGGACGGCGTTCAGGCCCTGGCCGACGCGTTCTGGCCCGGCCCTCTGTCCATACTGGTCAAGGCCAGGCCCGGGCTTTCGTCTCTGGTTTCGGATCGGGAAGGGTATACTTCGGTACGACTGAGCCCCCATCCCGTGGCCGCAGAACTGAGCCGTCGGGCGGGAGTTCCCCTGGTGGCCACCAGCGCCAACATGAGCGGCATGCCTGCCGCAGCCGTTCCGGACGAACTGGACCCCGGCGTTCTGGCCCGGACGGATGGCGCGTATCTAGGCAAACCCTGGCCTCAGGGCGGAGAACCCTCAACCGTGGTCAGGGTGCTCGACGGCAGGAGGCTGCAGGTCATCCGCTCGGGAGCCGTCGATCTGGAACAACTCGAGGAGCAGGGGTTTTCAGTGACCTGATTTCTAAGCATCCACAGAGGGCGTCATGGGCTATATGGAAGACGTGGAACAGCCGATCATCCTCATCGTCGAGGACAGCAAGACCATCCTGCACGAGGTCACCCGCCAACTGACGGCCAAGGACGAGTTTCAGGTGGCTACGGCCACCAATTTTGCCGAGGCCCGCATATACATGGATGCGCACGCCGGCGACGTCTTCGTGGCCATTCTGGACATCACCCTGCCGGACGCGGCCGACGGCGAAGTGGTGGACTACGCCCGGGAGCTCGGCATTCCCTCCATTGTCTTCACTTCCAATCTGGATGAAGACGTCCGTAAAAAGATTCTTTCCCGGAACATTATCGACTATGTGGTCAAGGACAATTATGCGGTTCCCGCCTTGGTGGCACGGGTCAGACGTCTGCGACGCAACCGGGACATCAGGGTCCTGGTCGCCGACGATTCCACCTCGTTCAGGGGATTTATTCGTAAGCAGCTCCAGTTGCAGATGTTCCAGGTGCTGGAGGCCCAGAACGGCAGGCAGGCCCTGAAGCTCTACGAGAAGAACCCGGACATCGCCCTGGCGATAGTCGACTATGAGATGCCGGAGATGGACGGCCTGGAGTTGACGCGCTCTCTGCGCCGGATGAGCAGTCAGGTGGAATTGGTCATCATCGGGGTCTCGGCACGGGTGAGCACGCCCCTTTCCGCTTTATTTCTCAAATCCGGGGCCAACGACTTTCTGCACAAGCCGTTCATGGAGGAGGAGTTCAACTGCCGCGTGCTCCAGAACGTGGAAACCATGGAGATGGTCAAGGCGCTCCGCAGGCACGACAAGGAACGGACCAAGTTTCTGGGCATTGTGGCTCACGACCTGCGTACGCCCATCAACGGCATCAACGGGTTCGTGCAACTTTTGCTGAGCGAGGGGGCGGGCGGGCTTTCCGACGACCAGCGCGAACTGCTCGACATCATACAGACCGCAACCGGCAACATGCTGGGCATGGTCAACGACCTTCTTGACATTTCCGTGATCCATTCGGGCAGGCTGGACCTGCGTATCAGCCGTTTCGACCTCGGTGCGCTGATACGCGAGCGGGTGCGCATTCAGAATATCGCTGCCGCGGCCAAGGAGATCGTCATTTCCGTGGATCTGCAAGAGGCGCCGCCCGTGAAGGGGGATGCTGAGCGTGTGGCCCAGATGGTGGACAATCTACTTTCCAATGCCATCAAGTATTCCCCCCTGGGAGCGGACGTCCTGGTGACCCTGTCTCGGGATAAGCACAGTGCCCATGTGGTGGTGCGCGACAAGGGGCCGGGCATCTCCCAGGAAAATCAGAAACGTCTGTTCCGCAGCTTCGTGCGCACCGGGGCCATACCCACGGGCGACGAATCCAGCGTCGGCCTCGGTCTCATGATCGTCAGGAACATCGTGGAAGCACACAAGGGTCGGGTTTGGGTCGAGTCGGAACTTGGCCATGGGGCGGAGTTTCATTTCACCCTTCCCGTCAGTGAAAAAAGTTGAACCCGGGCTTGGGCAATAGTCCGATGTTTAGGAATTCGGTATAAAAAATTTTACCCTATTTGCCCGTATGGAATGGGGTGAAATGAGAGTGAGAGTGTCTATTAAGCTTGAATTGTTGATCTTTTATATTTGATGCTCCTTTTGGTTTAAGTTTGGCACACCCGATGCAGCTATGAAAACATCCTTCTTCCTTTTTTTGCACATTAGCCGAGAGAAGCTTTCAGGGGCGTTCCCTGGAAGCTTTTTTCGTTTCCGGCGTAAGGTACGATTCACACCGGACTCGTGTGATCGACTTCAGCCAGAGAGCCATGCCGGCGGATTGGGCGTGCCTGTAGTCCGAGGGTTCCGGGCAGTGCAAATTTTTTTATTTTTTATCTTTCCGGTTTGACATGAAGGGCCGCATGGGCAAAAGTCCCGGCCAAGAAAAGGAGCCCGCATGAACGACACGCGCAATTGCCCGAAGTGCAACACCCCTGTCGAAACCTTTCGTAATCCTTTCCCCACGGTGGACGCCATCATTCAGGTGGCGGATGTTGACGACAAGGGCCCCGGTGTGGTGCTTATCGAGCGCAGCAATCCTCCGTACGGGTGGGCGCTTCCAGGCGGATTCGTGGACTACGGCGAATCCTGCGAGCAGGCCGCCGTCCGCGAGATGAAAGAGGAAACCAACCTGGACGTGGTGCTTTCCGGGCTTTTCGGTGTCTATTCCGATCCTGACAGAGATTCCCGCTTTCACACCGTGAGTGTGGTCTATCTCGCGGTTGCCGACGATATTTCAAGACTCAGGGCGGGAGACGATGCGGGCAAGGCGCGCATTTTCCCCCTGACCGGACTTCCCAAGCTCGCTTTCGATCACGGCGACATACTGGACGATTACAGGAAATCTTTGAACAAAGCGGAAAGAAAAGAGAAATGAGTCAGCATACACTCTGCATCACCCTTGGCGACCCCGGCGGACTTGGGCCGGAACTCATCAAACGCTGCCTTCCGGGTCAGGCGGACGAGGATTGGAAATATTTGGTCATCGGGCCCCGCGTCGCCTTGGAGCGGCTTCAGAAGCCGGGGGAGACCTCCTTTTGGACCGATCTTGATGCAGTGGAGGATATTGTGGGCGCCGAGTCCGGCATCTATCTGCATCAGCCTCCCGAGCTTTCCCGCATAGGTTATCCTGTGGGCGCTCCGTCCATGGAGGGCGGCCTGGCTTCGGGCGCGGCTCTGAAAAAGGCAGTGGAAGTGCTCAAGGCCGGCATCGCCCAAGGGCTGCTGACTTGCCCCCTGAACAAGGCAATGCTCCAGAAAGCGGGCTACGACTTTCCGGGGCACACCGAATTTCTCGCCGAGCACTTCGGTGTGGGCGCGGACGGCGTGTGCATGCATCTGTGCGGCCACGACATGGACGACACCGGTGCGCCCTTGCTGCGGGTCAGTCTGGTGACCACCCATCCGCCTTTGTCCCAGGTGCCGTCTCTGATTTCCCGTGAGCGCATTCTGCGTTGCCTGCGGCTGACCAGCGTTTTCCTCAAGAGTCTTTGTCTGCATGGTCCCATCGCCGTGTGCGGCCTTAATCCCCATGCAGGGGAATCGGGCCGGATCGGAAAGGAAGAGGAAAAGACCATCATCCCCGCGTTGCAGGCCGCACAGGAAGAAGGGCTCAATGTGGAGGGACCGTTCCCGGCGGACACGCTCTTTCATTTCGCGGCCAAGGGCGAGTATCCGGCCGTCCTGGCCATGTACCATGATCAGGGATTGGCTCCACTCAAGCTGCTGCATTTCGGCGAGGCCGTGAACGTTACCCTGGGGCTGCCTTGTCCCCGCACTTCGCCTGACCACGGCACCGGATACGATGTGGTGGGCACGGGTAAGGCTTCCACCAAGAGTTTTCTCGCCGCGCTGGACATGGTCCGCAAGATGATCGTGGGCTGCAAGGAGGCTGTTTGATGGGGAAACGGTACGTACTGCTGGACCGTGACGGAACGGTCATCGTGGACAAGCATTACCTGCACGATCCGGCCGGGGTGGAATTGCTGCCGGGAGCCGTCGAGGGCCTGAAACGACTCCAGGACATGGGCTTCGGCCTGGTCCTGCTCACCAACCAGAGCGGTGTGGGGCGGGGATATTTTACCGATAAGGACGTGCGTGCCTGCAATGAGCGGATGATGGAGTTGCTGGAAGCGGAAGGCGTGAGCTTCGACGCGGTCTATCACTGTCCGCACACGCCCGACGACAATTGCCGCTGCCGCAAGCCAGAGCCGGGTATGATGATTCAGGCTGCGGGCGAACTGGGTTTCGATCCCTTCGAAGCCTTCATGATCGGCGACAAGAGCGCCGACGTACTTCTGGGGAAAAATACGGGCGCGGTGGCCATCCTGGTGCGCACCGGGAAGGGTTCACAGGAGGAGGCCGTCTGCGGCGAGGTCGCCGATTTCGTGGTGGACGACCTGCGCGAGGCCGCAGAGGTCATTGCCGGACTCAAGAGTAAGCAGGACGGGCGCATGGATTCCCCGAAGCGTCCGCAGTAAGCACCACTTTCATGGTTCCGGCCTTCACGGCCGTGCCGCCTACCTGAATGGTTCTGGGCTCGCCGTCTTTTCGATGAACCGTGACCTCGATGACTCCTTCCTTGCCCATGGCAACGCCCTGGCGTCCCTTGTAGGTGAAGACCGGCGCATCCGGCAGCAGACCGTATCTGGAAATATAGGCGCCGCACGGTCCGTTGCCGTTGCCCGTTACCGGATCCTCGTCGATTCCCGCAATGGGCGCGAACATACGGCCCGAAGTCAGGCATTCGTCCCCGTCCTCGTTGAAGGCGAACACAAAGTACCCGTTGCAGCTGATTTTTCTGCTGATCTCTTTGAGACGATCCATGTCCGGCTTGAGACTGTCCAGTTTTTCCACCGAGGTGATGGGCACCATGACCTTGGAGTGGCCGGTGGAAACCTCCTGAATCGGGAGATCCCTGATCATGTCGCTCGGTTCAAGTCCCAACGCTTCCAGGATTTCCATCCTGAGATTTGCATCATACTCGGGCGTGAATCTGATCTCGCCCTGGGTCATGACCACTTTTTTCCTGCCGCTCTCGGTGCAGATGTCCACGGGCAGATTTCCTGCGCCGATCTTGGCGATCACCCGACCGTTGTCCATGCCGAGGGCGCTGGAACGGGCGAAATGCGAGCCGATGGTGGCGTGCCCGCACGTGGGCACTTCCATGGCGGGCGTGAAATAGCGCACCCATAATTCATGGTCATCCGTCTCGGGGGTGGGGATCATGAACGCGGTTTCCGAGACGTTTATCAAGGCGGCTATGGCCTGCATCTGGCTGGCGGAAAGGCCGGTGGCGTCGAGCACGACACCTGCGCGGTTGCCCTTGCCGGGAACGGTGGTGAAGGCATCCACCAGCAGAACGGTGATTTTTGTATTCATGAAAGAGAGATACCTCTAGAGAGGGTGTGGTGCAAGTCCGGGAGGGGGCGCCTTGCTTGCTTTTTTGTTATCCATAGATTACGTTTTAAGTTACGTAGTTGGCTACATATATATAAGAGGCTTGGAAATATGGATTTTTTGCAAGATCTTGGAAAGGTTGCATTGGGGAGCCGCCTACGGCGGTTGGGTGAGGTTTTCGCTGTGGACGCGGCGCGGCTTTATGAAATGTACGGTGTGGATATCCACCCCAAATGGTTTCCGGTGTTTTACCTGCTGTCCCGGCAGGGGGAGTGTTCCATCACAACCATGTCCAAAAGCATCGGGTGTTCCCACCCGGTCGTAAGCCAGGTGGTGAAGGAGATGGCCAAGGCGGGGCTCATCAAGACGGGCAAAAGCTCTGAGGACGCCCGCGTCAATGTGGTGAAGCTTTCGACTGCAGGGAAAGCATTGATTCCGAACATGGAAGTTCAGGTGCAGGATGTTTTCGAAGCAATGGATGTACTGCTCCGGCAGATGCGGCATGACTTCTGGGAAGCGCTTGAGGAAATGGAGTCTCTGCTCGGAGAAAGGAGTTTCCTTGAGCGGGTGGTTGAACGGCGAAAACTGAGAGAGAGCCGACAGGTCGAGATTGTGGAGTATTCGGATGAATATCATGAAGACTTCAAACGTTTGAATTATGAATGGATCAGGCATCATTTCAAAGTAGAGAGAGAAGATTACGAAATTCTTGAAGATCCGCACGGAAAAATTTTGGAACCTGGCGGCGCCATTCTCCTGGCTCTATACGAAAATGCCGTCGTTGGTACGTGTGCTCTTCTGAAAAAGGATTCCAAGACATTTGAATTGGTGAAAATGACGGTGTCCACCGGGATGAGGGGAAGAAGCATAGGCTGGAAGTTGGGCTGCGCGGCTCTTGAGAAAGCCCGTTCCTTGGGAGCGGCCAAGGCGGTTGTGGAAAGCAATACCAAGCTCAAGCCGGCAATCAGCCTTTACAGAAAGCTGGGATTTGAGAGAGGGACGGCCCAGCATTCCCCTTATGAAAGGTGCAATATCCAGATGGAAATCAATTTGTAGGTAGAGAGAGGAGTGAACATGAAATTCGACACGAAAATAGCTGTTGTCGTCAGGGAGGACTTGCAGACATGGCAGAAGTTGAACGTAACCGCATTTACGGTCAGCGGTATAGCGGGGACGCAGGAAGTCATGGGTGAGGAGTATGTGGACGGCTCCGGCGTTTCCTATCTTCCCATGATCAAACAACCGGTCATGGTTTTCAGTGCGGACCGGAAAAAGATGAAGTCGATTCACAGGAAAGCCCTGCAACGGGATATTGATTTCACGGTGTATACCGAGGAGCTTTTCGCAACCCTTAACGATAAGGACAACCGTGCGGCGGTTGAGGCCGTTTCGAGTGATGAGTTGAACCTTGTGGGGATGGCGTTCTACGGCCGGAAAAAATCTATCGACAAGATCTTGAAGGGGTGTTCCCTTCATGGTTGATTTTTATCGTTTTGCACAGCGCAATCGATGAATGGTTCCGGGAAGGCAAGCTAAAGGGGGGCTTTCCCCAGCGCATAATCTGCTGTTACACCTCGGCGAAAGCCAATGCGTGCTCCGCAATTGCCAGGGCGGACCCGGTCGCAACAAGGGTGCGCCGGTCGTCGGAGGACCGCTCGATCTCCCGCAGCTCCATGCGGAACGTCTCCAGCCCGGAGCGCGGGCCGAACAGGGCGTGTCTTTGCATGCCCTTGCGGAGGATGTCCATGTCAATCCGGTACTGGTCATCATGCAGGGCAAAGGCTCCGGGAGGTAATTTCGCATCGGGCCGTTTCACATCCCGCATGACTTCGGCCAGTTCGGCCGCGGCGAGTCCTGCGCGTCTGCCGAAGACCTGGGTGGCAAGGACCATGGCTCCGCCCATGCGGTTGGCGCCGTGCATGCCCGTGGCGCATTCGCCCGCCGCGTACAGTCCCTTCAGGGAGGTAGCTCCTTCCGCATTCACCACGGCCCCTCCGTTGCCCGCATGGGCCATGAGCGAGATGAGCACGACCTCCCCGGAAAGTTCAACCCGGCACCAGCCGTCCTCCCAGGCATGGGAAAGCAGGAATTCGTCAGTCGTGGCATCCTCCCGGCCATAGAAAGCCGGGCAGTGGCCTTCGCGCGAGGCCAGCAGATCCTCCCGGATGTCCGGGATGACCCTGCGGCCGTCCTGCCTGACCACATAGGCCCCGTTGCCCAGCAGCCTGGTGAGATTCTGGAAACGGCCGTGGCCGTCGTACCACATGAACTGCAGAAACGATTCATTGGCCGTCTTTGCGCCCACTTCACGCAGCATCCCCAGGGCCAGCCCGGTGTTGCCCGTGCCGCAAATCCTGTTTTGATAGAGAGGGGCCGGGCCTCCAAGTGCCAGGATAGTGGCTCCGGCCTGGAAGGTCACAGGGGTGCCGCCGTTATTCATACCCCAGGCCCCGACGCAACGGCCATCCCTTTTCAGTAAGCCGAGCAGGGAAGTGTTGGTTGCAAAGTCGATGCTACAACCATTTGTTTTAACAATGAATTGGTTGAAGGTGTGCGCCAGGTTGTCAAAGATCGCCGCCCGACGGTACGGGCTGCCGCAGCCCGGCTGGCGCGCGGCCGTTCCGTTTTCCTCGCGCCGGAAATCGAGGCCCAGGCTTTGGAGGTCGCGGAAACGGGCTTCACTCTCCCTGGCCAGGAGTTGGACCAGTGTTTCGTCCACTGTGCCGGGAGGGGCCAGATCGAGCACTTCCCGGACAAAGATTCGGCATTCCTCATCCGAGAGGAGCACCTGCATGCCCAGGGCGTTGTTGCGGTTGGCAAAGGAAGAACCGGAAGGTCCGGAAGGTCCGGTCGCCACCAGCACGGACAGGGACGGGGCGTGCTCTTTGGCCGCCCAGGCCGCCCGGAGACCGGCCAGGCCTGCTCCGAGAACGAGAACGTCGCAGTGAATGTGTTCCATGCCTTTCAATACCTGAAAGGAAAGGGGATGGGAACAAGAGGGAGAATTCAACCCATGATAATTCCTGTCTTTCATTTTTCCAATGTCCGCGTAAGTCGTGTCCGCGAGGCGTAAAAAAAGCTCACACTTTCGAGTGTGAGCTTTGTGTCGCAGCAGAGTGGACGCGGTATGCTCGGCAGCTTGGTCAGCCCATTTTCTTGGTGGCGAAGGCAAGCATCTTGGCCGCCTCCTTGAATTCGGGATTGATGCCCAGGGCGCGCTCGGCAGCCTGGGCCATCTTGGGCCATTTTTTCCAGTCGTAGTAGAGCCTGCCCATGTTGAAGAGCAGGTACTCGTCGCTGTCCTCAATGGTCAGGGCCTTGAGATAGTATTTCTCGGCGGTCTCGTAGTCCCGCATTTTGCGCAGGACGATGCCGATGCGGTTGTAGAGGAACAGAGCGTTGGGGTCGTCGCGCAAGGCGTCGTCCAAGAGGTTGAACGCCTCCTGGTAGCGCTCGGCGTTCAGGTAGCGGTCGGCGATGTCGGCCTTGAGATCCACGTCGCCGCCGAATTCGGATATGAGCTTGTCGAAGACGGACTTGGCCTTGTCGAAATCCTTGCTGTCCAGGAGTTCTTGCCCTTTGGCCAAACCAGCCTTCTTACGAGTTTCTATGGCCGCGATGTCGAGTTGGGCCTCTTCGTTCAGTTTTTCCTGCAGGAGGCGAAGCAGTTCTTTCATGGCCTCCAGGAAAGCCTTTTCCTTGCCCGGCTCGTAACTGATGACCAAGGGATAGACCTGGCGCAGCTTGTCGTCGGAATTCAGGCTGTAGGCGACCTTTTTCAGCAGATCCTCGAATTCGTGGCGTTCGCCCTTCATGAGCGACTGCTTGAGCATGATGAGGGTGCCGTCGTACGCAGCCTGGGCGGCGGGCATGTATTTGCCCTTCTTCAGCAGACTGCTCACGCCGGTCAGCTTTTTTCGAGCCTTGATCAATTCATTGGACATTGTTGCCTCGTGACTGGAGTCGTACCGTTTTTATTTTCCGCAAGCGTCTTTGACCATTTCCCGGAAGCGGCTGAAGAAGTAGCGGCTGTCGTGCGGGCCCGGAGCAGCTTCAGGGTGATACTGGATGGCCAGGATCGGCTTTTCCTTGTGGGCGAAACCCTCAAGAGTTCCATCATTCAAGTTGATATGCGTAGCTTCCAGGAAATTCAAGCCGGTTATATCGACGCAGAATCCGTGGTTTTGGGACGAAATTTCGATTTTCTCGGTGGTTTTGTCCATGACCGGATGGTTGCAGCCGTGGTGCCCGAACTTGAGTTTGAAGGTTTTGCCGCCCATGGCCAGGCCCAGGATCTGGTGGCCCAGGCAGATGCCCGCCACAGGGTAATCCTCGGTCAGGTCTTTGGCGGCGGCCACCCCGGTTTCCACGGCGGCCGGATCGCCCGGTCCGTTGGAGAGAAAGACGGCGTCAGGATTCAGGGCTCGCACCTCTTCCGGGCTCGTGCAGGAGGGCACCACCAGAAGATCGAACCCTTCCTCGGTCAGCCAGCGCAGGATGTTCCACTTCACGCCGAAGTCGTAGACCACGAGTTTTGGCCCTTGACCGGACCATTCGGCTTTATTCAGCGTGTCGAAATATTTGGGTTTGTTGTCCACCCATGCATAGGGCTTCTCCGAAGAGACGCGGTCGGCCAGGTTCAGCCCTTCCATGGAGGGCGCCTGCTTGGCCTTGGCCACCAGTTCCTCGGCTGAAACGTCGCCACAGGCGATGACGCCGCGCATGGCCCCGTTGATGCGCAGATGGCGGGTCAGGGCGCGGGTGTCGATTCCTTCGATGCCCATGACGCCCGCCTGTGTCAGGTATTCGGGCAGGGACATGGAGGATCGCCAGTTGCTGGGTTTCTTGCAGCACTCCTTGACGATCATGGCCGAGGCCTGGACCTTTTCGGACTCCACATCCTCGGGATTCACTCCGTAGTTACCGATGAGCGGGTAGGTCATGCAGACCATCTGTCCGGTATAGGACGGATCGGTCAGAATTTCCTGATACCCGGTCATGCCGGTGTTGAAGATGACCTCGCCGCAGGCCTCTCCCTCGCCGGTGAACGAGGTGCCTTCGAAAATCGTTCCGTCCTCAAGGGCCAGAATAGCTTTCATTTATTCCTGCTCCAAAATGCTGATGACTTTATCCAAATCCTCTGGCCGGTCCACGCCGTGACAGCAGTGCTTCGTTTCTGTCACGTGGATGGTGATGCCGTCCTCGAGGAACCTCAACTGTTCCAGTTTCTCGCGCTGCTCCAGCGGGCTGGGGTCCAACTCGCCGAAACGTATAAGGGCCTCCATGCGAAAGGCGTAGAGCCCGACATGAAGGTAGTAGGAATGCATTAGGTTTTCCCGGTCATAGGGAACCATGGCCCTGGAGAAGTAGAGTGCGCGGCCGTGCTGGGTGACCACCGCCTTGACCCGGTCCGGGGACTGAGCCTCTTCCGGGCTGATCTGGCTCACCAGGGTGGTGACCATGGCCGGGCAGCGGGTGAAGGGTTCCAGCAACTCTTCCAGCATGACGGGATTCAGGGCCGGTTCGTCCCCCTGGATGTTTACCACCACTTCGCCCGGTTCCACGCCGATGATGCGGGCGGCTTCCAGGACGCGGTCCGTGCCGCTTGCATGGGTGGTGGAGGTCATGACCACGGGCACGCCCAGATCCAGGGCGGCCTTGTAGATGCGATCGTCGTCCGTGGCCAGGGTGACGCTTTTCAGCAACGGGCAACGGCGGGCGCGTTCATACACGTGCCAGAACATGGGCTTGCCCAGCATGTCTGCAAGAGGCTTGCCCGGAAAGCGCGAGGACTCGTACCTCGCGGGGATGATGCCGTAGCAGTCGGGGATGGTGATCATTCTGTTTACCGTGATGGGTCTTTAATCATTAATGACCAAATGGGCAATATGTTTGCATACCGTTTTCGCGCCTCCCTGCCGCTTGCGGATGTAGGTGCGGACTTTTGCGACTACGTCCCTGCGGGCAGGAGGATTCTTCAGCTGTTCCAAAAGCATGGCGAGTACTTCTTCCCGGTTTTGGCCCTGTCGGACCAGTCCGGATTGGAAGATTTCTTCGCCTACCCAGGAAAAATTGTGCCAGCTGGGCCCCACCACGGGGACCACTCCGCAAGTCAGCGGTTCCAGAAAGTTCTGTCCCCCCAGAGAGGCAAGGCTGCCGCCCACAAAGGCGGTCCGGCACAGGGCATAGGCCGGTATCATCTCGCCGAAGGTGTCCCAGAGAATGGTGACGCCGGGAGCCGCGGTTCCGGTCTGCTCGCTGCGCAGCGTCCAGGGCAGACCGTTCTGGTCCAACAGCTCCTTCCAGCGGTCGATGCGTTCCATGTGCCGGGGGAACAGGCCGATGACGGCTTTGGGCATGCTGCGATGCAGATCGGCCACCAGCCGTTCCACATCCTGTTCCTCTTCCTTGCGCACCGAACCGAAGACCACGAAATCGGTCCGCGGCGCAATGGTGTCTTTCAAGGGGTTGTCCTTGCGGGACATGGCTGCGGAGGCCCCCATGCGGTCGAACTTGATGTTGGGCATGGTCTGGACACGGTCGCGGCCGAACAAGGTGGCGAAGCGCATGGCGTCCCGGTCGGACATGGCCAATACCAGGTCCGGGGCCAATTCCCGGAACAGGCCTTTGGCGGCCAGGTAGCCGGCCAGGCTCCTGGTATTCATGCGGCCGTTGGCCAGCACGATTTTTGTTCCCTGTTCCTTGCAGGCGCGCAGGAAGCCGGGCCAGATTTCGGTTTCGAGGATCAGGGCCACCCGGGGAGCGGCGTGGGCCAAGGCCCGGCGCATGATGCTCGGCGCATCGAACGGAAAATAGTGTGTCTGCAAGGCTATGCCGCGTTTGGAAGAGTTGATGTCCTCGGCGGCCCGTTCCAGGATTTCCATGCCCTGCTTGGTGTTGGTGGTGGCCAGTACGTTGAGGGACCTGTCCTTGAGCGGATTTTCCAGTCGTCGCAACACCTCCCAGGTCAGGTAGCTCTCCCCGCCGCTGGCTCCCTGGATCCAGAGGTCAGCCTTGGCGGGCAGCCCGTCTTCCAGGGTTCGCTGTCCCAGTCCGTGCTTGAGCCGCTTGTTGCCGCCCAGCAAGGGGACGGCGGCGCGCCAGGCCAGGTCGTAGGCCGTCATGGCCGTGTTCAGGAGTTTCCCCATCGTCAGGAGCGCTCCGCCTGGCCGAGTCGGATCAGTTCGGCGATGAGGGCGTCGAATTCGAGGCCGGTTTCGGCGGCCGCCTGGGGCAGCAGGCTGGTGGCGGTCATGCCCGGCAGGGTGTTGATCTCCAACAGCCAGGGCTTGCCGCTTTCGTCCAGGATGAAATCGGCGCGGCTGCAGCCGGTCAGGCCCAGGGCCTCGTTGGCCTGCAATGTGTATTTCTGGACCATGTCCCGGACGGAGTCGTCCACTGGAGCGGGACATATTTCTTCTGCGCCGTCGGCCGAGTATTTGTTTTCGTAATCGAAGAATTCTGCGTCGCCTTTGGGGCGGATCATGATCAGAGGCAACGCCTTGTCACCCAGCATGCCGCAGGTCAGTTCCGTGCCCTCCACCAGACGTTCCGCCAGGGCCAGGTCGCAGTGGTCGAAGATGATGTTCAACTGGCGTTCAAGGGACTTCCGGTCGCGGCAGATGCCCATGTCCACACTGGAGCCGCCCGCATTGGGCTTGACAAAGACCGGGAACTCCAAGCCGAGGTCGAAACCCGGTTCGGGACGTTCGGTGATGAGTCGCCAGTCCGGCGTGGGAATGCCCTTGGCGCGGAAGATCTGTTTGCTGGCCGCCTTGTTCAGAGCCAGGAACGACGGGGCCGGCCCCGGCCCCTGGTAGGGGCAGTCAGCCCGTTCCAGCATGGCCTGCACCAGGCCGTCCTCGCCCGGCGAACCGTGCATGTTGATGAAGGCGAAGTCAGCCTGCCGGGCGTTGTCCAATAGGGCGTCGAATTCCAGGGCAGGGTCGAACATGCGGACATCATGGCCCAGGCGTTCCAGAGCCTGCCGGATGATTTCAGCACCGTTCAGCGAGACTTCGCGTTCGCTACTCCAACCGCCCGCTATCAAAAGTACATTCATTGAGGATGATCCCGAGGGCCGCGTCAAAGGCTTGTTCCACCTTGAGGGCCTGTTCTTTGGTTATTTGGATGCGTCTGGCTATGAGGTCGGTGATGCCGTAACGCACGATGAGATCGTCGAAACGAGGTTCCACGCCCACGATCTGGTCGTGGCGCACGCGTTTGTCCGCATAGAGCACGGTCAGTTGGTGAAAATATTTGTCCAGGTCTATGGCAAAAGGCCAGTATACATGGTGGGTGACTCCGGCGGCCAGCACCGGGTTGCCGGTCAGTTCCTGGGCCCACGCACCGCCGAGCTGGCTGTGGTTTCCTCCGAATTTGATGGAATACGTCTTGGCCAGGTCGTGGAGCAGGGCCGAGGCCCGCACCAGTGGGACGTTGACGTCGAAGCCCTTTTCCATGCCGCGCTGCGCCACGCAGGTGGCCACCTCGGCCACGGTCATGCTGTGCTTGCGCACGTTGTCGAACATCTCGAACCTGTCCCAGAGCGCAAAACACTCCTCATCGTCCGGGATGTGCCAGGACGGATCGATGACGGAGGAGGGCGGAGCCGGAACTGTGGGGATGAACGGTCTCCTGACGGTTTCTTGATCGAGTTTCGACTGGTTCATGAGGAATTAGGAACCTGTTGAAATGGTTTGCAGGCCTGACGGAGCAGGCCCGTGTGCGACGTATTTCCGTATTGTTATCACTTCGTTTCCCAAAAATAAAGCCGGGACAGGAATCGGTATGCGATCGAATTCCTGCGGGAAAGAAGGAGTTGCCGTGTAATTTCTACTTGAACTTTTTCTCGTCACAAATTAAACGAGGACTTCACACTTCATAGATACATCTTGTGAAGTGCCCGGCGCAAATCGCCGGAATCATTTGAAGCAAAATCGAGGAGGCATTACAATGGCAGTAGTAGAATTCGAGGGCAAACAGTTTGAGGTCGACGAAGACGGTTTCCTGCTCCAGTTCGACAGCTGGTGCCCTGAGTGGGTTGACTACGTGAAGGACTCCGAAGGCATCAAGGAACTGACCGACGATCACCAGAAGGTCATCGACTTCCTGCAGGACTACTACAAGAAGAACGGCATCGCTCCGATGGTCCGCATTCTTTCCAAGGTCACCGGCTTCAAGCTGAAGCAAATCTACGAACTGTTCCCGTCCGGACCTGGCAAGGGAGCCTGTAAAATGGCTGGCCTGCCCAAGCCCACCGGCTGCGTCTAATTCGCAGAAATGTGGAGACTCAAGGGACGAAAGCGTAAGCTTTCGTCCCTTTTTTGTTGCCTTTCCCATTTGCTTCGCATGGCGCTTCCGTATATGATTCCTCATTGACATGCTGATGCAAGCAACTTCCGGGCTCCATGGTTGAACACATAGGCGCCCTGCCTGTTCAACTGTCTGGCAGGGTTGCTTTTTTTATGTCCGCGCCCCGGGAAGGCATGCCGTTGACGGCTGAACCTTAAGCAGTGTGAGGTGGGGAGTTGAGCCTGAAACTTCTTGATAGATTTCGTGACCCCGAGCTGTGCAGGGCGCTGCTCGAAAAACTGGACAAGGAGCTGGAGGGGGAGCTCCGCTTCATGGAGGTCTGCGGCACCCATACCGTAGCCATCTTCCAGAGCGGGTTGCGGTCCTTGCTGCCGGAAGGCATTGTGCACCTGAGCGGTCCGGGCTGTCCCGTCTGCGTCACCCATGAATCCGAGGTCAATGCCTTCCTGGACCTGGCCGGGCGCGACGACGTGATCATCGCCACTTTCGGGGACCTCATGCGCGTTCCCGGGCACGGAGGTCGCAATCTCAAGGCCGCACAAGCCGACGGCGCACGCGTCAGCGTCATCTATTCGCCCTTTGACGCCCTGAAGATCGCCAAAGAGAACCCGGATGACACGGTCGTGTTTCTGGGCGTGGGGTTTGAGACCACGGCGCCGACCATCGCCGCCACCATGACCATGGCCCGCGCGCAGGGGATTTCCAATTTCCGCGTCCTGCCGTTTCACAAGACGGTGCCCGTGGCCCTGGCCGCGCTCATGGACGACACGGCTACGCGTATCGACGGTTTTATTTTGCCCGGCCACGTTTCCACGGTCATCGGTCTTGAGCCCTACAACTATATTGCCGCCGACTACGACCGCAGCGCCATCGTCACCGGGTTCGAGCCCGTGGACATTCTTCAGTCCCTGCTTGACATGGTCCGGTGGCGCAACAAGGGCGAGGCTCATGTGGCCAACAACTACCGCCGTGCGGTTTCCGACGAAGGCAACGCCAAGGCTCGTGAGGTGCTGTACGACGTGTTTGAGATTTCGGACGCCCTGTGGCGCGGCATCGGCCTGATTCCGGGCAGTGGCTTGGAAATTCGCGAGGAATGGGCCGACATGGACGCCAAACGCGAATTCGGCGTCGAGATCACCGAAGCACCGCCCCTGCCGGGTTGCAAGTGCGGTCAGGTGCTCAAGGGCATCCTCAGCCCTGACCAATGTCCGCTGTTCAAAAAGGCCTGTACCCCGGCCAATCCCGTGGGGCCATGCATGGTTTCCACCGAGGGCAGTTGCGCCGCCTACTACAAATACAAGGTTGACTGATCATGAGTGACAAAGTCCTTCTCGACTACGGCAGCGGGGGCCGAGCCTCCCAGCGCCTCATCTCCGAACTTTTCCTGGATCATTTCGGCAACGACGAACTGAATCGGCTCAATGACGCCGCAGAGCTTGCGGTTTCCGGCCGTATCGCCATGAGCACCGATTCCTTTACGGTGGACCCCATTTTTTTCCCGGGCGGCAACATCGGTTCCCTGGCCGTACACGGCACGGTCAACGACGTGTCCATGATGGGGGCCGTTCCCAAATACATGACCTGCGGCTATATCATCGAGGAAGGTCTGCCCATGGCCGACCTGGAGAAGATCGTCGCCTCCATGGGTGAGGCGGCCCGCAAGGCCGGGGTGAAGATCGTCACCGGCGACACCAAGGTAGTGCCCAAGGGGGCCGTGGACCGCATTTTCATCAATACCACGGGCATCGGTGAGATATTCGTGGACCCGGCTCCCAGCGGCGACCGGGCCAGAGTCGGTGACGCCATCCTGCTCAGCGGCACTATGGGCGATCACGGGCTGACCATTCTGGGCACTCGTGAGGGACTGGAGTTCGAGGCCGGTGTACAGTCCGATTCCGCAGGGCTCAACCATTTGCTGGTGAAGCTGGTGCGCGAACTGCCCGATGTGCACGTGTTGCGCGACCCGACCCGCGGAGGCCTGGCTACGACCATGAACGAGATTTCAAGTTCTTCCAATGTCTGTTGCGAGTTGGAGGAAGGAGCCATTCCAGTCCGGTCCGAGGTGAGCGGCGGCTGTTCCTTCCTTGGTCTCGATCCGCTCTATCTGGCCAACGAGGGCAAGTTTCTGTGTATTCTTCCCGAGGAGCACGCCGAGCAGGCCTTGGAGATCATGCATGCCGACGAGTTGGGCAGGGACGCATGCCGTATCGGCGCCGTAACCGATGCCAACCCCGGCAAGGTGGTCATGATCACCAAGCTTGGCGGCAAGCGGCTGCTCAATATGCTGGAAGGCGAACAATTGCCCAGAATTTGTTAGCGGATTCCGTATGAGTTGAGGATAAAGATTGAGGCCGCCTTTGTTTCAGGGCGGCCTTTTTGTTGGGAGAATTTCATGTTCAGAATCGTGTTGTCGTTCCTCGTGATTGCTCAGATGCTCTTCGCCGGATGCGTCCATTTTCGTCCGGAACCGGGTTTTTTGCGTTCCGTCCCGGTCAAGAGGGTGGCGGTCAACGGCACGAAGATCGCGTATCGTGAACTCGGTTCCGGGCAGCCGCTGCTGCTGGTCATGGGGTATGCCGGGACTATGGATGTCTGGGATCCGGTGCTGGTGGCCCGGCTGGCCCGGCATTTTCGCGTCATCCTGTTCGACAATCGCGGTATGGGATACTCCGGCCCGTTGTCAGGAGAACTGAGCATGGGACTCATGGCTGGGGATGCTCTCGGAGTTTTGGACGCGCTTGGCATTCAAAGTGCGCATGTTTTGGGCTGGTCCATGGGATGTATGATCGTGCAGGAAATGGCATTCCGTGAGCCTGAAAGAGCGGAAAAGCTCATTTTGTACGGGCCTACGTCAGCATATGATGGGGAAGTTCGGGCGGCCGTGGACCGGATGACGGCGTGTTCCCCTGAGGAGTTCGCGGCCCTGCTGTTCCCCGCACAATGGCTTTCAGGACATCCCGGTATCTTTTCCCGGCTTCCTACCTCGGAAAAGCCCGCAGAACCTGCCGTGGTGGCTGCGCAAAAGCTGGCCATGGAGCGATGGGGCGGCACAAGGGACAGGCTTTCTTCCTTGAATAAGGATGTCCTGCTTTTGGGGGGCGACGAGGATTGGGTGACTCCTCCTTGGTTGTGGCTGGATATGGCCGACGAACTGCCGGGGGCATGGGTGGTCCGTTTTCGCAATGGCGGTCACTGGCTTATGTATCAGGAGCCCGAGCGGCTTGCGGAAATCGTTCAGGTGTTTCTCGAAGGGAATTGTCGTTAGAAATGCCTCCGGCGGGCAAGGGGGATAATCCCCTTTGCAAACCCTGGACAACGCAAACGCCCCGAACGACAATGCCGTTCGGGGCGTTTGCGTTGGGTCTGACGATAGATGCTTATAACACAATCAGGACGTGCCGAGTCAGTCCGATGGGAACCTCTTTCAAGAGGTTTTCCCTCTGTTCTTATTGTATTATTCGCCCTTGCGGCCTTCGATGAGGTTGGCGGCGCGGATGGCCAGTTGGGTGATCTCCGGCTTGGAGCACTGATCGTCGGCGCCGACGGATTCGCCCTTGTGGCGCAGCTTGTCGGTGATGATGGAAGAGAACAGGATGACCGGCAGGTCGCGCAGCATGATGTCGTCCTTGATGCGCTTGGTCAGGTTATGGCCGTCCATCACGGGCATCTCGATGTCCGAAATGACCACCTGCACGTAGTCGGATATGGGCCGTCCTTCCTCTGTTGCGTGCTTTTTCATTTCCTGCAGGCGCTCCCAGCATTCGCGGCCGTTGTTTGTCTTTTCCACCTGGAATCCGGCCTGCTGCAGCAGGTCGCGGATCATTTCCCGGATGAGTGGGGAGTCGTCCGCGATGAGCGCGCGGTAGTGATTTTTCGTGTCGAACTCGACATTGTCGTCCAGGCGCAGGCGCAGGCTGGGGTTCAACTCGGCCACGATGCGTTCCAGGTCCAGGATGAACACGAGCCGGTCCTCGAATTTGACCACGCCGGTGATGGATTCGCTGGAAAGGGCGGAAACATAGCGGTTGGGCGCTTCCACGTCCTCCCAACTGATGCGGTGGATGCGGGTCACGCCGGAAACCATGAAGGCCGAAGTCACATTGTTGAACTCGGTGACGATGACCTTGGGCGGCTCGTTTTCCACGCGTTTCTTCTTAAGCCAGGAGGAAAGGTCCAGCAGGGGGATGATGCGGTCGCGCAGGTTGAATGCGCCGAGCACGGACGGGTGCGAGACTTCCGGCATTTCCGTCACTTCGGGCATGCGGATTATCTCAAGAACCTTGGCCACGTTGATGCCGTAGTATGCCTTCTTGCTTTTTTTCGGCCCTTTTTCACCGTCTTCGGTTTCCTCGATGACGACATTGCCGTTTTCAGCTTCGCCCTTGGGTTCTTCCTCAAGGTAGAATTCCACAATCTCGAGCTCGTTGGTACCGGCTTCCAGCAGGATTCCGTCTTTGGTCGCAGCCATGGTCTCTCCGTTTTCCGTGCAATTCGGATTGTTAATTTACGCAGTGATAAACTTTACAGGCAGTTGTCGTCAACAGGGAGGGAAATGCCGTCCGCATTTCTCATGGCCTTGATCTCTGCCGCGGCCGCTTCCAGCGCCTCCCAACTTTCGCATTGGTTCAGGCGGCCGCGCAAAGCCCGGATGCCCTGCAGGCCTTTGGTGTAACGGGGGATGATGGAGCGTATCTTGCGGAAGGACCGGCCATCGCCCTCGTACTCCCGGGTGAAGCGGATGTGTTCGCGCACCACCCGGGCCAGCATGGCGCCGTCCAGGGGCGGCAGCTCACGACCTTTTCGCAGGGCGCGGAATCGGTCGAATACCGTGGGGTCGAACATGGCCCCGCGCGCGAACATGACGCCGTCCACGCCGGTTTCCCCTATGCAGCGCACCCCGTCCCGCGCGGTGTACAAGTCCCCCGAGGCGATGACCGGGATGGACACGGCTTCCTTGAGCTTCACCAGCTTGGACCAGTCGGCCTCGCCGCGGAAGAGCTGTTTGCCGTAGCGCGGGTGCATGGTCACCCAATTCACGCCGATGTCCTCCAGGCGCGGGGCAAGGTCCAGATAGGTTTCGTCGCCGTATTCGGGGCCGATGCGGAACTTGACGCCCACGCGGCCTCCTTTAGGGTGCAGGGCCGCCTTTTCCACCATAATTTTTGCGATGCGCACCAAAAGATCCACGTCTCGCATGAGCGCCACGCCGCTGCCCGACTTCATGACCTTGCGCACGGCGCAACCGCAATTGAGGTCGTAGTTGCGGTAGCCCATGGAAACGAGCTTTTCCATGACTGCGGGAAAATACTGCGGATCGGCCCCGAAGAGCTGGAGGACCATGGGAGCATCTTCCGGGCAGGTGTTGAGCAGCCGTGTGGTGCCGGAGTTCTTGTATGCCAACCCCTTGACGCTGACCATTTCGGAGCAGGTCACCCCGGCGCCGTGCCTGCGGCACAGCAGTCGGAAGGGGAGGTCCGAATATCCTGCGAGAGGGGCCAGCCAGGGGCTGTCCGGTGTTATTTCGAATTTCGTCATGACGGGTTGCTCATATAGCTTGTTTTGTGAACAGTCAAAGTATCTTTCATGTGAATTTTTTTCTTGATAATAATAGTAAAGTGTATCTGGGAGTTTATGTTGGGGATGCCGTGCCGACGCAAGGAGCGGCCGTTCAGCGATGAAAACAGCAATGCGGGGGACCTATGTTGACGATCAAGGGTAAATTTATCGGAGTCGGTCTGATTATTTTTCTTTGCCTGGGCGGACTTCTTGTTGAAACGGAGATGTCCTCAAGGGACGTTTCAAAGGCCATCGAGCACATAATCGAAGTCGCGGAGGGGAATACCGTCCGTCATGAAAAACTGCTGCATGTGGCGACTGTGGAACGCATGCTCGCGGAACTGACCGTCGTGGGCCTCGAGATCATCATCGACAGGGCCGAAGGGCATGTTCCGGAACGATTGCGGGCAAAGGCCGCCAAGCACATCGGGGCCGTCACGGATGAACTGGAGTTGCTGGAGAAACTGGCCGACAATGAAGAGAAACAGGTTCTTGGAAACATCTCGGCCGATGTGACCCTGTTTTTCGGGAAGCTGGAAAGGGAGTTGCCGGCATTGATCAAGGAACATCGCGGCAGGTACGAAGAACATGAGTCCATTGTTGCTTTCCGGGAGTTCAGCCATTCCTTTGAAAAAAGCTCGGAAGATATCGAGACGCAACTGGCGGGCCTGGAGGAATCCGTACATCATCAGGTCGACAAGGCCGAGGCTTTGCTTGTCGAGGTCGAGCATGAACTCATGGCCAGCCAGCAATCCGCACTCTGGCTCAACCGGGTGGTCACGTTGTCTTTTCTCTGCCTGCTGAGCGCCCTTTTCGTTTACTTCGCAAGAAGCGTCCTGAATCCCGTCAATGAGGTCGTCAACGTGGTCGGAGAGGTCGCCGAAGGGGATCTCACGGTGAATATCGCGATTCAGAGCAGGGATGAAATGGGCATCATGGCCAATGCGTTGCGTCAGATGATCGCGCAGCTTTCCGATGTGGTGGGCAGGACACTGAACGTGGCGACCGGAATTTCCGCCGGGAGTGAAGAGCTGGCGGCGGCATCCGAACAGTTGGCACAGGCGTCCAATGAACAGGCCGCATCGGTCGAGGAGATATCCGCGACCCTGGAGGAAATGGTGAGCAGCATCGCGGCCGGCACCGAGAATGCGCGTGAGACCAGAGAGATCGCAGCCAAGGCCGCTTCCGACGCTCGGGACGGCAGCAAGGCGGTCAACGAGGCCTTGAGCGCAATGCGCGAGATCGCAGACAGAATAGGAATCATCCAGGAAATAGCACGTCAGACGAATCTCCTGGCCTTGAACGCAGCCATCGAGGCGGCCCGGGCCGGGGAGCATGGCAAGGGCTTCGCCGTGGTCGCCGCAGAGGTGAGAAAACTTGCCGAACGAAGCGGAAACGCGGCGGCGGAGATCGTGGAGCTCTCTTCCAGCAGTGTGGAGGTGGCGGACAGGGCAGGAGAAATGTTCTCCCAACTCTTGCCGGATATTGAAAAGACCTCGACGCTTGTGCAGGAGATCTCCACGGCCATGGATGAGCAGGCCAGCGGCACGGAACAGGTGAACAGGGCCATTGGTGACTTTGACCAGATGGTCCAGCGCAACGCCTCCGGGGCCGAGGAGATCGCCTCGGCGGCAGAGGAACTTGCCGGGCGCGGCCAGGAGCTGCAGACGGCCATGTCGTTCTTCAAGGTTGACGCCCGGCGGGAAGCGACGACCATTGCCGTGGAGACTCGGGCGCTGCCGTTGGAAGAGTAACGGGAAAATAAGAGGTTCTGTTTGAACTATACAAATATATGATGTAAGACATACCACCAGTCGTATGATGAGCTTGTGGTAACTCCTTTATTTCATATGACTATCACGGTTTTGAGAGGAAAAAACGGCCCTCGGGAGAAAAAATGGAACTTTGGGGTTGACAATGGAGGCGATTCCCGCTTAAACACCCTCGTTCTCTGGCGAAAGAGACGCCGAAACAGAAAAATAAATTTTGTTTCAAAAAAGACTTGCAATCAAAGTCGGTTCGACGTAAACGATTCGTCCTCGAGCTGGCGTAGCTCAACTGGTAGAGCAGCTGATTTGTAATCAGCAGGTTGCGGGTTCAAGTCCCATCGCCAGCTCCATATTTGACATGGTGGGGTTCCCGAGTGGCCAAAGGGAACAGACTGTAAATCTGTCGGCGTACGCCTTCGGAGGTTCAAATCCTCCCCCCACCACCATATTTAAAAGCCGCGCTGTAGGAGGTAGGTCGTAGGAACCTGCTGGCGACTACAGGATAGTGGGCGGGAATAGCTCAATTGGCTAGAGCATCAGCCTTCCAAGCTGAGGGTTGCGAGTTCGAGTCTCGTTTCCCGCTCCAATTCACTGTCCCGTCATTCCTCTCAACCTCTCAGGCGAAGCTGATAAAAGGGCCCACATAGCTCAGTAGGTAGAGCGCATCCTTGGTAAGGATGAGGTCAGCAGTTCAACTCTGCTTGTGGGCTCCACAGTTTTTTATCGAAGTAAACAAAACCTGAAATTCTTAGGGGGAATTGCAATGGGTAAAGCTAAATTCGAGCGCAGTAAGCCGCACGTAAACGTTGGCACCATCGGTCACATCGACCATGGTAAGACCACCCTGACCGCAGCAATCACCAAGCTGGCCCACATGGCCGGTCACGGCGAATTCGTCGCCTTCGACGAAATCGACAAGGCTCCGGAAGAAAAAGAGCGCGGCATCACCATCGCCACCGCACACGTCGAATACGAAACCGCCAACCGTCACTACGCACACGTCGACTGCCCTGGCCACGCCGACTACATCAAGAACATGATCACCGGTGCAGCTCAGATGGACGGCGCCATCCTCGTTTGCGCCGCTACCGACGGTCCCATGCCGCAGACTCGTGAGCACATCCTGCTCGGTCGTCAGGTCGGCGTTCCGGCCATGGTCGTCTTCCTGAACAAGTGCGACATGGTTGATGATGAAGAGCTGCTCGAACTGGTTGAACTTGAAGTTCGCGAACTGCTTTCCAAGTACGACTTCCCCGGCGACGACTGCCCGGTCATTCAGGGTTCCGCTCTGAAGGCTCTGGAAGCCGAGTCCGCCGACGATCCCGCCGCCAAGCCGATCTACGATCTGCTGGACGCTCTGGATTCCTACATTCCCGAGCCCGAGCGCGAAATCGACAAGCCGTTCCTGATGCCCATCGAAGACGTGTTCTCCATCTCCGGTCGCGGCACCGTCGTCACCGGTCGTGTCGAGCGCGGTCGTATCACCGTTGGTGAAGAAGTTGAGATCGTGGGTATCCGTGACACCGCCAAGACCACCGTTACCGGTGTTGAAATGTTCCGCAAGATTCTGGACCAGGGTGAAGCTGGCGACAACGTCGGCCTGCTGCTCCGTGGCACCAAGCGTGACGAAGTCGAGCGTGGTCAGGTTGCCGCAGTTCCCGGCTCCATCACTCCGCACACCAAGTTCAAGGCAGAAGTTTATGTTCTGTCCAAGGATGAAGGTGGTCGTCACACTCCGTTCTTCTCTGGCTACCGTCCGCAGTTCTACTTCCGCACCACCGACGTTACCGGCGTCGTCACCCTGGAAGAAGGCGTGGAAATGGTCATGCCCGGCGACAACGCAACCTTCGAGGTGCAGATGATCGCCCCCATCGCCATGGAAACCGGTCTCCGTTTCGCTATCCGCGAAGGCGGCCGTACCGTGGGCGCCGGTGTTGTCACCGAGATCCTGGAGTAAGACATGCGCGTCAACATTCAGCTGCAGTGCACCGAGTGCAAGCGTAAAAACTACGCAACGCAGAAGAATAAGAAGAATTCTACTGGTCGCATCGAGATGAAGAAGTATTGTCCCTGGGACAAGAAGCATACTCTTCACAAAGAAGCAAAGTAGTTTTCGATAAAGCAGGGGTGTAACTCTAACGGCTAGAGTGCCGGTCTCCAAAACCGGAGGTTGGGGGTTCGAATCCCTCCACCCCTGCCACTTAAAATTTTTGGGATACTGAAAAAGATATGGCCAGAAAAAAAGGCAATAAGGCGGCAGCACAGACTGCCGATGTCCAGGGCGGGCTCATGGGTAAAATCCGTGAGCTCATGACCTTTTTCGAGGAGTCCAAGGTCGAGATCAAGAAAGTGGTCTGGCCTTCCCGGAAGGAGACTGTCTCCACCTGTGTGGCGGTTGTCGTGGTCACTCTGGTAATCGCCCTGTATCTGGGCCTGGTGGACCTCGGGCTGAGCAAGCTCGTGGCTGCAATCCTTTCCTAATCCCATTTGAGGCTAGACTGAAGTGAAACCGACAGACGTCATGAGCGAACCGGCGCCGCGTAAGGCCAGGTGGTACATCGTACATACCTATTCCGGCTTTGAGCAGCGTGTCGAAAAGACTATCCGGGAAATGATGCGTACCGGCCAGGACAACGGACTTATCGAGGAAGTTGTCATGCCGACCGAACAGGTCGTCGAATTGGTCAAGGGGGAACGCAAGACCTCCACGCGCAAGTTCTATCCCGGCTACGTCATGGTCAAGATGATCCTGACCGATGACTCGTGGCATCTGATTCAGTCCATTCCCCGCGTCACGGGGTTTGTGGGCGGTAAAAACCGGCCCACGCCGATGCGGGATAGCGAAGCGCAAAATATCCTCAACATGATGGAAGCCCGTCAGGAAAAACCGCGTCCGAAGTTCAACTTCGAGCGCGGCGATGAAGTCCGCGTCATTGACGGACCCTTCGGCGGCTTCAACGGTGTTGTGGAGGAAGTCAATTATGACAAGGGGAAGCTTCGCGTCTCCGTATCCATCTTCGGGCGTCAGACTCCTGTCGAACTGGACTTTGTCCAGGTGGACAAGGGGTAGCCCGCTCCGCGCTAAACGCGAATTTTCTCACCGAGGAAGTATACCATGGCCAAAAAAGAAATTGGTAAAATCAAACTGCAGATTCCCGCCGGCTCCGCAAACCCCTCTCCGCCGGTCGGCCCGGCTCTCGGACAGCACGGCGTCAATATCATGGAATTCTGCAAGGCGTTCAACGCCAAGACCCAGGATCAGAAGGGCATGCTCATCCCGGTCATCATCACGGTGTTCCAGGATCGCAGCTTTTCCTTCATCACCAAGACTCCGCCCGCTTCCACTCTGTTGCTGAAAGCGGCCAAGTTGTCCGGCGGTTCCGGTGAGCCCAACAAAGTCAAGGTCGGCAAGGTGACCATGGACCAGGTCCGTGAAATCGCCGAGACCAAGATGCCGGACTTGAATGCTAATGATATCGATGCCGCTATGAAGTCCATTATGGGCACCGCTCGTAGCATGGGCATCGAAGTGAAATAGTGAGGACTGCCATGCCGAGACACGGAAAAAAATATCGTAATGCCGCCGAAGGTCTGGATGCGCAGCAGCGCATCGCAGTCGAAGACGGTGTGAAGCTGGCAGTGGAAAAGGCCTTCGCCAAGTTTGACGAGACCGTTGACATCGCTCTCAACCTCGGCGTTGACCCCAAATATTCCGACCAGATGATCCGCGGTGCGGTTTCTCTCCCCAATGGACTGGGCAAGGACGTTCGCGTCATCGCCTTCTGCAAGGGAGACAAGGAAGCCGAAGCCAAGGAAGCCGGTGCCGATTTCGCCGGCGCCGAGGAACTGGTGGAAAAGATTCAGGGCGGTTGGATGGATTTCGACAAGGCTGTCGCCACTCCGGACATGATGGCCCTGGTCGGTAAGATCGGTCGAGTTCTCGGCCCCCGCGGCATGATGCCCAACGCAAAGACCGGCACCGTCACCTTCGAGATTGGCAAGGCCGTCTCTGAAATGAAGGCCGGTAAGGTCGAGTTCAAGGTCGACAAGGCCGGCGTGCTGCACGCTCCCATCGGCAAGGTTTCCTTCGGAGCCGAAAAGCTGCTGGAAAACCTGCGTGCACTTCTGGATACGATCCAGCGCCTGAAGCCTTCTTCCGCCAAGGGCACCTATATGAAGAGCCTGGCGGTGGCCACCACCATGGGCCCCGGCATCAAGATCGATCCGCTGACCATCAAGAAGTTCATTGACGATTAATAATTGGTAGGTATCCCGCCGGACTTGTCCGGCGGGGTTCATTATACGCACGGGAAGTATCGTCAGAGAAAGCAGGTGGGACCGTGTCCCTCAATACCCTGCCGAGACAACGCTTTGACAGCTTTCCGGGCCGAACGACGAGGAGTGATGATGAACAGGCAAGAAAAAGCCCAAGTCATCGAGCAGTTTCACGAAAAAGCTGCACGCGCGAGCATCGCTGTCGTCTCCGACTTCAAAGGCATGACTGTTGAGGAGCTCACCGAGCTTCGCTCCAAGTGCTTTGAGGCGGGAGTCGATTTCCAAGTCGTCAAGAATACCCTGGCCCGGTTGGCACTCAAGGACACCGATCACGGTGACCTGGGTGAACACCTGAAGGAAAACTGCGCTTTCGCACTGGGTTACGAAGACCCTGTTGCGCTGGCCAAGGTTCTTGCCGACTTTGCAAAAGGCAGCAAGAAGTTTGAGCTGAAGTACGGTTCCCTCGAAGGCAAGTATCTTGACGCGGACGGCATCAAAGAGCTCAGCAAGATGCCCAGCAAGCCCGAGCTTCTCAGCTCCGTGCTTGGCACCATGCAGGCCGTGCCCCGCAATTTCGTGTCTCTGTTCGCCAACATTGAACGCAAGTTCCTGTACGCCCTGGTAGCCATCAAGGACCAGAAAGAACAGGAAGCCGCGTAGAACCAATTCAAAGCGTTTAGTATCCCTTTAGGAGGAAATTACAATGGCTGATATCACCAAAGATCAGGTTGTAGAATTTATCGGTAACATGACCGTCCTGGAACTCTCCGAGTTCATCAAGGAACTGGAAGACAAGTTCGGCGTTGAAGCTGCCGCTCCGGCCGCTGCCGTTGTCGCTGCTCCGGCTGCTGGCGGCGAAGCTGCCGGTGGTGCTGAAGAAAAGACCGAATTCGACGTTATCCTGGCTGGCGCCGGCGGCAACAAGATCGCCGTCATCAAGGCTGTCCGCGCCATCACCGGCCTGGGCCTGAAAGAAGCCAAGGCTATCGTGGACGAAGCTCCGAAGCCGCTCAAGGAAGGCGTTTCCAAGGACGAGGCTGAAGAAGCCAAGAAGCAGCTGGAAGAAGCCGGCGCTGAAGTTGAAGTTAAGTAATTACGCTTACTTGCGTTTATTCGCAGAGAGCGCAAGCCCTTTGTCTCGGGGCATGCGCTCTCTGTGCTGTCTATTATAATATCGCTTTGAAACGGTTTGTGGCTTATTGATCTTTGGCGCTAAGGGCCAGGATCACTCCCGTAGCTCCTTGGGGCGGAGCACCAGGCTTCGTCCAAACCTTAAAATTTCTTCTCGGATTTTTTTAGATCGGCATCGGTTTCGTCTCCGGGCCCTTATTCAGGCGCTACCGATGTCCCGTCCGAACACCATAACTACTCGCAGAGGGTACAATGGGTCAGCTTAGAAAAGAATTTGGTAAGATCGGCAACCAGTTGCCCATCCCGCATCTCCTTGAGCTGCAGGTGGACTCCTATCTGAAGTTCCTTCAGGAGGAAGTGCCGCCAGCCAGCCGGGGCGATTTCGGTCTGGAAGGGGTCTTCCGGTCTGTCTTCCCCATTGAGGATTTCAACAAGACCGCGAGCCTTGAGTTCGTCAGTTATGAAATCGGCGAACCCAAGTATGACCAGGCAGAGTGCATTTCCAAGGGTCTCACTTATGAAACCCCTATCCGCATCAAGGTTCGCCTGGTTGTCTTCGACGTTGACGAAGAAACCGACAACCGCACCATCCGAGACATCAAGGAACAGGACATCTACTTTGGCACGCTGCCGCTGATGACCGAGAAGGGAACCTTCATCATCAACGGTACTGAGCGCGTCATCGTCAACCAGCTGCAGCGCTCCCCGGGCATTATCTTTGAGCATGACTCGGGCAAGACGCACTCCAGCCGCAAAGTCCTGTACTCCGCACGAGTCATTCCCATGCGCGGCTCGTGGCTCGACTTCGACTTCGACCACAAGGACATCCTGTACGTGCGTATCGACCGCCGCAGGAAGATGCCCGCCACCATCCTGCTGCAGGCCATGGGGCTCACCCGTCAGGATATTCTCGACTACTATTACGACACCGAAGACTATCTCTTCGAGGGTGGCCGGCTGCTGCGCAAGGTCAAGGAAAGTCAGTTCCGCAAGGAATTCTGTTACGCGGAAATCGAACACGACGGCAAAGTGCTGTGCAAGCAGGACGCGCCCATAACCAAGGCTACTTGGCGTAAGCTCATGCGTGCCGGCATCGAAACCATCGAGGTGGATCCCGATTCTCTGCTCGGCCAGTTCGCGGCCAGGGACATCGTGGATTCCAACGGCGAGGTCATCGTCGAGGTCGCCGGTGAATTGACCGTCGATATCATCGAAAAGATCAATGCTGCAGGCATCGCGGAAGTTTCCGTGCTCCACACTCTGGGTGCGGACGTTTCCTCCTCTCTGCGCGATACCCTCATGCTGGACAAGACCACCAGCATGGAGCAGGCGCAGATCGAGATCTACCGCCGCCTGCGTCCCAGCTCTCCGCCCACGCCGGAGATCGCTTCCAATTTCTTCGAGAACCTGTTCCGTAGCGCCGATTATTACGACCTGTCCCTGGTCGGCCGCTACAAGCTGAACTCTCGTCTGAAGATGGACGTGGACCAGAACACCAGGACCCTGACCAACGAAGATATCCTGCAGGCTCTCAAGGAATTGATGATGCTCAAGGATACCCACGGTCCTGCCGACGACATCGACCACCTCGGCAACCGCCGCGTCCGCCCCGTGGGCGAGCTGGTCGAGAACCAGTACCGTATCGGCCTTGTCCGTATGGAGCGCGCCATCAAGGAGCGCATGAGCCTGCAGGAAGTGGCCACTCTCATGCCGCACGACCTGATCAACCCCAAGCCGGTTGCAGCCGTGCTCAAGGAGTTCTTCGGCACTTCCCAGCTCTCCCAGTTCATGGACCAGACCAACCCGCTTTCCGAAGTGACCCACAAGCGTCGTCTTTCGGCGCTGGGCCCCGGCGGCCTGACCCGCGAACGCGCGGGCTTCGAAGTGCGCGACGTGCACACCTCTCACTACGGCCGCATTTGCCCGATTGAGACTCCGGAAGGCCCGAACATCGGTCTGATCGTCTCCCTGACCTGTTATGCGAAGGTCAATGATTACGGCTTCATCGAAACTCCGTACCGTACGGCAACGCAGGGTAAGGTTTCCGATGAGATCATTTATATGGATGCTTCCCGCGAGCATGGCGAGATCGTGGCCCAGGCCAACGCCGTGTTGGACGGGGTCGGCAACTTCGTGAATCCGCGCGTGCAGAGCCGCCTGGACGGCGACCCGTTCATGGCCGCCAACGAGGACGTCACCTTCATGGACATCAGTCCGAGTCAGACCGTGTCCATATCCGCCGCGCTGATTCCCTTCCTGGAGCACGACGACGCTAACCGCGCGCTCATGGGTTCCAACATGCAACGCCAGGCAGTGCCTCTGCTGCGTTCCAGCATGCCGTTGGTCGGCACGGGCATGGAAGGCCCTGTGGCACGCGACTCCGGCGCCTGCATCCTGGCCGAAGAGGACGGCGTCGTTCATTACGTGGACGGCGAACGCGTCATCGTCAACTATGAGAACGGATTTGCGCCCAAGTCCGGCGGTTCCAAACATTACGAACTGCAGAAGTGGCACAAGTCCAACCAGAACTCCTGCTTTGGCCAGCGCTCCGTCGTTCAGGTGGGGCAGTCCGTCAAGAAGGGCGACGTTCTGGCCGACGGTCCCAGCATCAGCAAGGGCGAGCTTGCCATCGGCAAGAACCTGACCGTCGCTTTCATGCCCTGGTGCGGCTACAACTACGAGGACTCCATCCTCATCTCCGAGCGCATGGTCAAGGAAGACGTCTACACCTCGATTCACGTTGAGGAATTCGAACTCGTCGCCCGCGACACCAAGCTCGGACCGGAAGAAGTCACCAGGGACATCTCCAACGTTTCCGAAGAAATGCTTCGCAACCTGGACGAATGCGGCATCATCCGCCTCGGCGCCAAGGTGAAGCCCGACGATATTCTGGTGGGTAAGATCACGCCCAAGGGCGAAACACAGCTCACCCCGGAAGAAAAGCTGCTGCGCGCCATCTTCGGCGACAAGGCACGCGATGTGAAGAACACCTCCCTCAAGGTTCCGCCGGGAATCGAGGGCACCGTCATCGACGTGAAGGTCTTCAACCGCCGCTCCGGCGACAAGGACGACCGCACTCATTCCATCGAGGAATTCGAACTCGGAAAGTTCGACATGAAGGAGACCAAGCACATCGCCGCCTTGGGCGAGTCCACCCGCAAGCGCATCGCCGAAGTGGTGGAAGGCACCAAGCTCGGAAAGGACCTGACGGACGCCCGCAAGAACGTTGTCGGCAAGTCCGGCGAAAAGGTCACTCGCGAAATGCTCGCCGATCTGCCGGTCAAGAAGCTGGCCGGTTGTTTCGACAAGGGCGGCAACGAGGCTGTCCGCGACATCCTGGCCGACTATGACAACCAGGTGAAATTCATCAAGACCGTCTACGACCAGAAGCGCGAGAAGGTCACCGAAGGCGACGACCTGCCTCCGGGCGTCATTAAAATGGTCAAGGTCTACGTGGCCGTGAAGCGTAAGCTGGCCGTGGGTGACAAGATGGCCGGTCGTCACGGGAACAAGGGTGTCGTATCCTGCATCCTGCCCGAAGAGGACATGCCGTTCTTCGCCAACGGGAATCCCGTGGACATCGTGCTGAACCCCCTGGGCGTTCCCTCCCGTATGAACATCGGGCAGATCATGGAAACCCACCTGGGCTGGGCAGCCAAGATGCTCGGCACCCAGATCAACGAAATGCTCGACAACGGCTCCGTGCTGAAAGACGTGCGCGCCGAAGTCAAAGACATATTCCAGTCCGAGACCATCAACGAACTGGTGGACGGCCTCAACGACGACGAGTTCGTCGAAGCCGTCCGCGAGGTCCGCGAAGGCATCATCACCAAGACCCCGGTCTTCGACGGTGCCAGTGAAGATGAGATCTGGCGTCTGTTGGAACGCGCCGGCCAGCCTGACGACGGCAAGGTCATCCTCTACGACGGCCGCACCGGAGAGCCGTTCCACAACAGGGTCACCGTCGGCGTCATGTACATGCTCAAGCTGCACCACCTGGTCGACGAAAAGATACACGCCCGCTCCACTGGTCCTTACTCGCTGGTCACCCAGCAGCCCCTTGGCGGTAAAGCCCAGTTCGGTGGGCAGCGTCTCGGGGAAATGGAAGTCTGGGCGCTGGAAGCCTACGGCGCTGCGTACCTTCTTCAGGAGTTCCTCACCGTCAAGTCTGACGATGTGCAGGGCCGCGTGAAGATGTACGAAAAGATCGTCAAGGGAGACAACTTCCTTGAAGCCGGTCTGCCCGAATCCTTCAACGTCCTGATCAAGGAACTCATGTCCCTCGGATTGGACGTGACCCTTGAGCAGGAAGAGAAGCCTGGCCGTCCGGGCCGCGACGAAGGCGCTTTTCGCAAGCGTCCCGAAGTCGCCTAGCGGTCGGATATTGTTGACAAGGCCCTGCCGGACCCGGTCCGGCAGGGCATGAGATAACATTTAGCAAAGAGGGACTACAGATGACGTTGGACGATCTGTTCACTCTGCGCGGAGCCCCCAACGCCGCTCTGGCGGGCAAGGGCCTCAAGTCGATGAAAATCTCCATTGCTGCCCCCGAAAAGATCAGGGAATGGTCTTTCGGTGAGGTCAAGAAGCCGGAGACGATCAACTACCGTACGTTCAAGCCTGAACGCGACGGTCTGTTCTGCGCCAAGATTTTCGGTCCGGTCAAGGACTACGAATGCAACTGCGGTAAATACAAGCGCATGAAGCATCGCGGCATTGTCTGCGAAAAGTGCGGCGTTGAGGTTATCGCATCAAAAGTTCGCCGCGAGCGCATGGGTCACATCGAGCTGGCCGCGCCCGTCGCGCATATCTGGTTTCTGAAGACACTGCCTTCCAAGATCGGCACCTTGCTGGACATCACCATGGCCGACTTGGAAAAGGTGTTGTACTTCGACTCCTTTATTGTTCTGGAGCCGGGCGACACCCCGCTGAAGACGCATCAGATCATCTCCGAAGACCAGTACTTCCAGGTGATCGAGCACTTCGGCGAAGATGCTCTGGAAGTGGGCATGGGCGCGGAAACCGTGCGCAAGCTCCTGGAGGCCATCGATCTGGAGACCTTGCGCCACGAGCTGCGCGAAGAGTCCCAGAGCACCCGCTCCCAGACCAAGAAGAAGAAAATAACCAAGCGGCTGAAAGTCGTTGAGGCGTTCCTGGAATCCGGCAACAAGCCGGAATGGATGATCATGGAAGTCATTCCGGTCATTCCGCCCGAACTGCGCCCTCTGGTCCCCCTGGATGGCGGGCGTTTCGCCACCTCGGACCTCAACGATCTGTATCGCCGCGTGATCAACAGGAACAACCGCCTCAAGCGCCTGCTTGAGCTGGGCGCTCCCGAGATCATCATCCGCAACGAAAAGCGCATGCTGCAGGAAGCCGTCGACGCTCTGTTCGACAACGGCCGCCGCGGCCGCGCCATCACCGGCACCAATGGCCGTCCCCTCAAGTCCCTGTCCGACATGATCAAGGGGAAGCAGGGCCGTTTCCGTCAGAACCTGCTCGGTAAACGCGTCGACTACTCCGGTCGTTCCGTCATCGTTGTGGGCCCGAAACTCAAGCTGCACCAGTGCGGTCTTCCCAAGAAGATGGCTCTGGAGCTGTTCAAGCCTTTCATCTACGCGGAGCTGGAACGTCGTGAAATCGCGACCACCATCAAGTCCGCCAAGAAAATGGTCGAGCGCGAAGATCTGGTGGTCTGGGAAATCCTCGAGGACGTGATCCGCGAGTACCCGATCATGCTCAACCGCGCCCCGACCCTGCACCGTTTGGGCATTCAGTCCTTTGAGCCGCAGTTGGTCGAAGGCAAGGCCATCCAGTTGCACCCGCTCGTCTGCTCCGCCTACAACGCGGACTTCGACGGTGACCAGATGGCCGTGCACGTGCCCCTGTCCGTTGAGGCGCAGATCGAATGCCGCGTGCTCATGATGAGCTCCAACAACATTCTCAGCCCCTCCAACGGTACGCCCATCATCAACCCGTCTCAGGACATCGTTCTGGGGCTGTACTACCTCACCGGCGCCCGTTCCTTCCAGAAGGGCGAGGGCATGATTTTCTCCGATCCAGGGGAAGTCGTTGCCGCTTACGACGGCGGGGCGGTGGGACTGCACGCGCGCATCAAGGTTCGCCTGGACGGTGAACTGGTGGAAACCACCACCGGTCGCATCATCGCCAGTGAGATCCTCCCGGCCAAATTGCCGTTCGAGATGGTCAACTGCGTGCTGAGCAAGAAAAACATCGCCAACTTGGTTTCCGGCGCCTACCGTCTGGCAGGCACCAAGGCCACGGTCATCCTCTGCGACCGTCTCAAGGATCTCGGTTACGAGTTCGCCACCCGCGCCGGCGTGTCCATCGCGGTGAAGGACTTGTGCATTCCTGAGGCCAAGAAGCACCTGCTTAAGGCCGCCCACGACGAAGTGGAGAAGATCGAAAGCCAGTTCGCGGATTCCATCATCACCCGTACGGAGAAGTACAACAAGGTCGTCGACGTCTGGACCAAGACCACCAACGACATCTCCAACGAGATGATGAAGGATATTGCCGTGGACATCGTGGAAGACCCGGTCACCGGCAAGACCGAAGCCAACTCCAGCTTCAACTCCATCTTCATGATGGCAACCTCCGGTGCTCGTGGTAACCAGGACCAGATGCGCCAGCTCGCCGGTATGCGCGGTCTGATGGCCAAACCCTCCGGTGAGATCATCGAAACTCCGATCACGGCGTCCTTCCGCGAAGGTCTGTCCGTGCTCCAGTACTTCACCTCCACACATGGTGCTCGTAAGGGGCTCGCGGATACCGCGCTCAAGACCGCGAACTCCGGTTACCTGACCCGCCGTCTCGTGGACGTCGTTCAGGACGTGACCGTGACGGATATCGACTGCGGCACCGTGGACGGCCTGGAAATCGGCCACCTGGTGAAGGGCGGTGAAATCAAAATACGTCTTGCGGAGCGCGTGCTCGGCCGCGTGACTCTGTTCGACATCTATGACGAAGAAAACGGTGAGCTTCTGGTTCCGGCCAACGAGCTCATCGACGAAAAATACGCCAAGCTCATCGAAGAGCGCGATGTGAACTCCATGACCATGCGCTCCGTGCTGACCTGTAAGAGCCCGCACGGCATCTGCGCCAAGTGCTACGGCCGCGACCTTGCCCGTGGCCATCTGGTCAACGTGGGTGAGACCATCGGCATCATCGCCGCGCAGTCCATCGGTGAGCCCGGCACCCAGCTGACCATGCGTACCTTCCACATCGGTGGTACCGCATCCAAGGAAATCGAGCAGTCCAACATCGAATCCCAGCACCAGGGCAAGGTGGTCTTCTCCCGCATGCGCACCGTCGTGAACAGGGACGGCCACACCATGGTCATCGGTAAGAGCTGCCAGGTCGGCATCGTGGACGAGCAGGGACGTGAGCGAGAAAAGTACGTTCTCCCGTCCGGTGCGCGGATCATGGTCGAAGATGGACAGGACATCAAGAAGGGCACCATGCTCGCGGAGTGGGAGCCGTTCATGGAACCGTTCATCGTCGACGTCAAGGGCCGCGTCAAGTTCCACGACATCATCGAAGGAAAGACAGTGCAGGAGGACCGCACCCAGCGTTCCATGCTTACTGTTCTCGAATACAGGACCACCAACTTCAAGCCCGCCATCTCCATCGTGGACGAGAAGGGCAACGTGCTGACCCGTCCCGGCTCCTCGGCCCCGGCCACTTTCCAGATGCCCGTGGGCGCCATTCTCATGGTCAAGGACGGTGGAGACATCGAGGCCGGTGACGTCATTGCACGTAAGCCGCGTGAGTCCTCCAAGACCAAGGACATCGTCGGTGGTCTGCCGCGCGTTGCGGAACTCTTTGAAGTTCGCAAGCCCAAGGATCTCGGCGTCTGCTCCGAAATCGACGGTATCTGCACCTACGGTCCGGACACCAAGGGCAAGCGCAAGATCATCGTCACCCCGGAAGTGGGCGACACCAAGGAATATCTCATTCCCAAGGGCCGCCACATCACCGTGACCGAGGGCGACTTCGTCGAGGCGGGCGACCTCCTCACCGAAGGCAATCCCGAACTGCACGACATCCTGAAGATCAAGGGCGAGAAGTTCCTGGCCCGTTACCTTGTCGAGGAAATTCAGGACGTGTACCGCTTCCAGGGCGTCGGCATCAACGACAAGCATATCGAGATCATCGTTCGCCAGATGCTCAAGAAGGTGACCATCCTCGACGCCGGGGACACCTCTTTCCTCATGGGCGAGCAGGTGGACAAGCAGCGCTTCATGGATGAAAACGACAAGGTGCGCAAGGAAGGCGGACAGCCCGCCACCGCGGAACCGTTGGTTCTCGGCATCACCCAGGCCTCCCTGTCCACGGATTCCTTCATTTCCGCGGCTTCCTTCCAGGAGACCACCAAGGTCCTTACCGAGGCTGCCCTCAAGGGCAAGTCCGACGACCTGCGCGGTCTGAAGGAAAACGTCATCGTCGGCCGCCTGATCCCGGCCGGCACCGGCTTCCGCAAGTACGAGGAAGCTTCCATCGAAGTGCCTGAACAGGCGGAGCGCCCCGACAAGTTCCTGGAGGAACTGGAAGACGCGCCGCTTCTGATGGACGCCAAGTAAATTGTAATAGGCGTCTTTTAACTGATTGAAAAAGCTGGAGAGGCTGCCCTCTCCAGCTTTTTTGACGAACCGTCTTCGTAAAGAATAACGCCGGGGGGCTCGAAAAGCCTTGACATCGGCGTTTCTTTGCGCATACAAGCGGTTCTCTTTGCCGTATGGTTTTATTGTCTAAGGTTTATTGTTTGTAACTCGTTTTGGAGGATTTATGCCTACCATTAACCAGCTTGTGCGCAAGCAACGCAAGTTGCAGGTCAAGCGCTCCAAGACCCGTGCTCTGCAGCAGTGCCCCCAGCGGCGCGGTGTGTGCACCAGGGTTTACACCACGACCCCCAAGAAGCCGAACTCCGCGCTTCGTAAGGTCGCTCGTGTGCGTCTGACCAACGGTATCGAAGTCACCGCATACATCGGTGGCGAAGGTCACAACCTGCAGGAACACTCCGTGGTTCTGATCCGTGGCGGTCGTGTCAAAGACCTTCCCGGTGTCCGTTACCACATCGTTCGCGGCTCCCTCGACACCTCCGGTGTTGATGATCGTCGCCGCGGTCGTTCCAAGTACGGCGCCAAGAAGCCGAAATAGGTTGTAGCCAGTTTTTTTCAACGCCGGGGATGACGCCAAAGTAGGGCTGAGGCAGCCCGAAATAATGTCCCCTCGGAAAAATCAGGAGTGTAAAAATGCCTCGTAAAGGCCCCGTCGCAAAGCGACAGATCCTTCCGGATCCGGTTTACGGCAGCAAGCTCATCACTCGTTTTATCAATCGTCTGATGCTGGACGGCAAGAAGAGCACTGCCGAAAGAATTTTCTACGCCGCCATCAATGAATTGGCCGACAAGACCAATGAAGAGCCCTTGAGGGCTTTTGAGAAGGCCCTGGACAACGTCAAGCCCGCTTTGGAAGTCAAATCCCGTCGTGTGGGCGGCGCCACGTATCAGGTGCCCATGGAAGTTCGTCCTGACCGCCAGATGGCCCTGGCCATTCGTTGGCTCATCTCCTACGCACGTGGTCGTGGGGAAAAAGGCATGATCGCGCGCCTTTCCGGTGAGCTTCTGGATGCATTCAACAACCGTGGTGGCGCCGTTAAGAAACGGGAAGACACCCACAAGATGGCAGAAGCCAACAAGGCTTTTGCTCACTACCGTTGGTAGTGCTGGGAGAGAAAGATCGTGCCCAGATTGGTATCGAGAGATAAACAACGCAATATTGGTATCATGGCCCACATCGATGCGGGCAAGACTACCACTACCGAGCGTATTCTGTACTATACCGGTGTGTCTCACAAGATCGGTGAGGTCCACGACGGCGACGCCACCATGGACTGGATGGTTCAGGAACAGGAACGCGGCATTACCATTACTTCCGCCGCGACCACCTGCTTCTGGCGTGACCACCGCGTCAACATCATCGACACTCCGGGCCACGTCGACTTCACCATGGAAGTCGAGCGTGCCCTTCGCGTGCTCGACGGCGCCGTGGCCGTTTTCGACTCCGTTGCAGGCGTCGAACCTCAGTCCGAAACCGTTTGGCGTCAGGCCGACCGTTACAAGGTTCCCCGCATCGCGTTCGTCAACAAGATGGACCGTATCGGAGCCGACTTCTTCCGCTGCGTGGACATGATCAAGACCAGGCTCGGCTCCAAGGCCGTTCCCCTGCAGATCCCCATCGGAGCCGAAGACGAGTTCTCCGGCGTCGTCGACCTGATCAAGGGCAAGGCCTGTGTCTACGTCGAGGACAGCAAGTACGGCGAAGAATACGAAGAAAAGGAAATTCCTGCAGACCTCATGGATCAGTACGAACTGCTCCGCGGCGAGATGATCGAAGCCATCGCCGAAGAGGACGAGGAACTTCTTGAAAAATATCTCGGAGGCGAAGAGCTGTCCGAGGAAGAACTGCGCGAAGGCATCCGCAAGGCGACCACCAGGCTGACCATCTGCCCGGTCCTGTGCGGCACCGCTTTCCGCAACAAAGGTGTTCAGCCCCTGCTGGACGCCATTGTCGATTACCTGCCTTCTCCGCTGGACATCGAAGTCATGACCGGTATCAACCCGGACAACGGCGAGGAAGTGGAATGCCCCTGCGAGGACGACAAGCCTCTCGCTGCCCTGGCGTTCAAGTTGGCCACCGACCCGTTCGTCGGCCACCTGACCTTCCTGCGCATTTACTCCGGCGTCATCCGCAGCGGTGACACCTTCATGAACGGCGCTTCCGGCAAGAAAGAACGTATCGGCCGTCTCCTGAAGATGCACGCCAACAAGCGTGAGGAGATCAAGGAAGCCTATGCTGGCGACATCGTCGCTGCCGTGGGTCTGAAGCATGCAGCCACCGGTGACACCCTGGCTGAGTTGAAGAAGCCGGTGGTTCTGGAGTCCCTGGACATTCCCGAGCCGGTCATCGAAGTCGCCATCGAGCCCAAGACCAAGGCCGACCGCGACCTGCTGACCAACTCCCTGGCCAAGCTGGCTAAGGAAGACCCCAGCTTCCGCGTCAAGTCCGACGACGAGACCGGTCAGACCCTTATCGCCGGTATGGGTGAGTTGCACCTTGAAATCATCGTCGACCGCCTGCTGCGCGAATTCAACGTCAACGCCAACGTGGGCGCACCTCGCGTCGCCTACCGCGAAACCATCAGCAAAGCTGTCAAGGTTGACGTGAAGCACGCCAAGCAGTCCGGTGGTCGTGGTCAGTACGGTCATGTTGTTCTCGAAGTCGAGCCGAACCCGGAAAAGGGCTACGAGTTCGAAGACGCGATCAAAGGTGGTGTCATTCCCAAGGAATACATCCCGGCCGTCGACAAGGGTATTCAGGATGCCCTCAAGGCAGGCGTCGCCGCCGGTTATCCGGTCGTCGACGTCAAGGTCAATCTGGTGTTCGGTTCGTACCACGACGTGGACTCCAGCGAGCAGGCATTCTACATCGCCGGTTCCCTGGCGATCAAGGATGCCTGCAGAAAGGCAGCGCCTCAGATTCTCGAACCCATCATGTCCGTGGAAGTGGTTACCCCGGAAGAATATCTCGGCGACGTCATCGGCGACTTGAACGGCCGTCGCGGCCGCGTGGGCGAAATGGAAGCCCGCGTCGGCGTGCAGGCCATCAAGTGCTTCGTGCCGCTGTCCGAAATGTTCGGTTACGCCACCGACCTCAGGTCCCGCACCCAGGGTCGCGCCACGTTCTCGATGCAGTTCGACCATTATGAGAGAGTGCCTGCCTCCCTGGCAGAAGAGATTATGAACAAACAGTAGAGTGATCGCTGAGTCTTCAGGCGAAAGTCCGGGGCGGCAATCAGGCGGAAACGCTTGCCATTAATGCCCCGGCAGCCTTGACTTCCAGCGTCATCGTGGAAACAGGATCAAAAATAGGAGAATCCGACATGGCTTCCATGACGAGCGATCGTATCAGGATAAAGCTCAAAGCCTACGATTACCGCATTCTGGACAAGGCGGTGACTGAGATCGTGGATACCGCCCGGAATACCGGTGCGGCTATCGCCGGTCCCATCCCGCTTCCGACTCGTATTCACAAGACTACGATTCAGAAGTCCGTGCACGTGGACAAGAAGTCCCGCGAACAGTTCGAGATGCGCATTCACAAGCGCCTGCTGGACATCCTTGAACCGACCCAGCAGACCGTTGATGCCCTCGGTAAATTGTCCCTGCCCGCCGGCGTGGACGTTGAAATCAAGCTGTAGTGGGGGTAATCATGGCCAAGAAACTTGGAATACTCGGAAAGAAACTGGGCATGACCCGTGTGTTCAGGGAAGACGGTACCGTCTGCCCCGTCACCGTCATTCAGGCAGGTCCGTGCCCCATCATGCAGGTCAAGACCGACGACAAGGAAGGCTACAGCGCCATTCAGGTCGGTTACGATGCCATCGAGGAACGCAAGGTCAACAAGCCGCAGAAAGGCCATCAGGCCAAGGCTGACAAGGGCCTGTTCCGTCACCTCAAGGAATTCCGCCTCGAAGACGTGGCCGAATACGAGGTGGGCCAGGAAATCACCGTTGATATCTTCGCTCCCGGCGAAAAGGTCAAGGTGACCGGCAAGAGCAAGGGTAAAGGCTTCCAGGGCGTCATGAAGCGCTGGAACTTCGCTGGACAGCGCGCCTCCCACGGCGCCGAAAAGATCCACCGTGTCCCGGGTTCCGTCGGTAACGCAACCTTCCCCGGCCGCATCTGGAAGAACAAGAAGATGCCCGGCCAAATGGGTAATGCGCGTGTCACCGTTTCCAACATCGAGATCGTCGATGTCCGTCCCGAGGAGAACATCCTCATCGTGAAGGGCCAGGTGCCCGGACCGAAAGACGGTCTCGTCATGATCCGTAAAACGGCCTAGTTGCTGAGCCAGAGGTATCAAAAATGGCTAAATTGAGCATCATTGATCAAAATAAGAAAGAAGTGGGCAACATCGAGCTGGCCCCGGAAGTCTTCGAGGTCGAAGTTCGTCCCGAGATCCTGCAGCTCGTAGTCAGGGCTCAGCTCGCCGCAAAACGCGCCGGTACGCACGCCACCAAGAACCGTGCACTGATCACCGGCGGCGGCCGCAAGCCCTGGAGGCAGAAAGGCACCGGTCGCGCACGCGCGGGTTCCTCCCGTTCTCCGCTGTGGCGTGGTGGTGCAACCACCTTCGGTCCTCAGCCCCGTAGCTACGAATTCAAGGTCAACAAGAAGGTCCGCAAGCTGGCTATGAAGATGGCCCTGTCCTCCCGCCTGTCCGAAGACAAGCTGATGGTGGTCAAGTCCATCGACCTGCCGGAAATCAAGACCAAGGCCATGGCCGCGGTCAAGCAGAACCTGGGTCTCGGAAAAGCCTTGATTGTCGTGAAGGAAGCTGATAAAAATCTCGCTCTTTCTGCCCGGAACATTCCGGGTCTCAAGGTTGTAGAGGCTGATAAGCTTAATGTTTACGACGTGCTGCTTCACCCCGAGCTGGTTCTGCTCGAGGGCGCTGCCGTTGACGTTCAGGAGAGGTTGAAATAGCTATGGATTACTCCAAAATACTGCTTAAGCCCGTGATCTCCGAAAAGGCTACCGAAGCCAAGGAGCAGGCCAATCACATCTCCTTTTTCGTCCATCCCGACGCCAACAAGGCCGAGGTGAAGAAGGCCGTTGAGGCAGCCTTCGACGTCAAAGTCGAGTCCGTGAACATCATTCGCAAGAAATCAATGCCGCGCGTTCGCTTTGGCCGCGTGGTCGGCCGTGCGGCCGGCTACAAGAAAGCCATGGTCAAACTCGTTGCTGGTGAAAAAATCGAATTCTTCGAGGGAGTATAGCAAATGGCAACCCGTAAGCTGAAGCCTACTTCTCCGGGACGCCGGTTCCAGACCATTTCTGATTTCGCAGAGATCACCCGGACCACTCCCGAGAAGTCTTTGACCCAGGGCCTGACCAAGAAGGCCGGCAGGAACAACAACGGCCGCATCACCTCCCGTCGCCGTGGCGGCGGTGTGAAGCGTTTGTACCGCATCATCGACTTTAAGCGTAACAAGCTTGGCGTTCCCGCCAAGGTCGCCGAGATCGAATACGATCCGAACCGTAGCGCACGCATTGCTCTGCTGCACTACGCCGACGGCGAAAAGCGCTACATCCTTTGTCCGGTCGGCCTGAACCAGGGCGACCGGATTCTGGCTGGCGAAGGTGCCGACATCAAGCCGGGCAACGCCTTGCTGCTGAGTCAGATCCCCACCGGTACCGTGGTGCACAACATCGAACTGCATCCGGGCCGTGGCGGTCAGTTCTGCCGCGCTGCCGGCACTTATGCCCAGCTCATCGCCAAGGAAGGCAAGTACGCGCTTTTGCGCATGCCCTCCGGTGAAGTCCGCAAGGTGCTGGTGACCTGCATGGCCACCGTTGGCCAAGTCGGCAACATTCACCATGAAAACATCTCCCTGGGCAAGGCCGGTCGCAACCGCTACCTCGGCCGTCGTCCGAAAGTCCGTGGCGTGGCCATGAACCCCATCGATCACCCGCTCGGTGGTGGTGAAGGTCGTAGCTCCGGTGGCCGTCACCCGGTTTCTCCGTGGGGCGTCCCCGCAAAGGGCTACAGGACTCGCAACAAGAAGAAGGCGTCTTCCAAGCTGATCGTGAAACGCCGCGGACAGAAATAGGAGTTGAATTATGCCTAGGTCTCTTAAAAAGGGTCCCTTTGTTGACGATCATCTCATCAAGAAAGTCAACACGGCCCAGGAAAATAATGATCGTCGCGTCATCAAGACCTGGTCCCGCCGGTCCACCATCCTGCCGGAAATGGTAGGTCTGACCTTTGCGGTACACAACGGACGCAAGTTCATCCCCGTGTTCGTGACCGAAAACATGGTCGGTCACAAACTGGGTGAATTTTCGCCCACCAGGACTTACTTCGGTCACGCCGCTGACAAGAAGAAGGGTAAATAGGTGATACCAAATGGAAGCTAAAGCAGTAGCAAAATTCATTCGTGTGTCCCCGCGCAAGACCCGTATCGTTGCTGAGAACATCAAGGGCAAGCCGGTTGAGGACGCCCTGAACATCCTGCGTTTCACGGCCAAGAAGCCCGCGCAGATCCTCAGCAAGGTTCTGTATTCCGCCATCGCGAATGCGGAACAGAAGCCCGGCGTGGATGTAGACGCACTGATCGTGGATAAAATCATCGTCAATGAAGGCCCCACCTGGAAACGCATCCAGCCGCGGGCCATGGGCCGCGCTTACCGCATCCGTAAGCGCACCAGCCATATAACCATTGTGGTTAAGGAATCTTAGGGGGACAGCCATGGGTCAAAAAGTACATCCTTACGGTTTTCGTCTGGGGTATAACAAGAACTGGCTGTCTCGCTGGTACAGCAAGAAGGACTACCCGGCTTTCGTCTACCAGGACGACAAGCTGCGCAAGTTCGTCAAGAAAAAGCTCTACCAGGCTGGCGTAGCCCGCATTGAGATTGAGCGCGCTGGCGGCAAGATCCGCCTGATCATCCACACCGCCCGTCCGGGGATCGTCATCGGTCGCAAAGGTGTTGAGATCGAAAAGCTGCGCGAAGAGTTGAAGAGGAAATTCCAAACTGAATTCACCATTGAAGTGAACGAAATCCGTCGGCCTGAAGTCGAAGCCCAGCTCGTAGCTGAGAGCATCGCCCAGCAGCTTGAACGTCGAATTGCTTTCCGCCGTGCCATGAAGCGTACGGTGGGCCTTGCCAGGAAATTCGGCGCCGAAGGCATCAAGGTCGCTTGTGCCGGCCGTCTCGCTGGTGCGGAAATCGCACGTGGCGAATGGTACCGCGACGGTCGTGTGCCCCTGCACACCCTTCGTGCTGACATTGACTATGGTTATGCCGAGGCGAACACCACCTACGGCGTGATTGGCGTCAAGGTCTGGATCTTCAAGGGTGAGATTCTGGACAAAGAGGTTGAACAGTAATGCTTGCTCCAAAAAAGGTTAAATACCGTAAGCGGCAGAAAGGCCGCAACAGAGGCAAGGCCCAAAGGGGTAACAGCGTGTCCTTCGGCGATATCGGCCTGAAGGCACTGGAGCACGGAAAGATCACCAACCAGCAGATTGAATCTGCTCGTGTTGCCATCATGCGCCATATCAAGCGTGGTGGGAAGGTCTGGATCCGTATCTTCCCTGATTTCCCCGTCACCAAAAAGCCCGCTGAAGTCCGTATGGGTAAGGGTAAAGGCGCTCCCGAAGGTTGGGTGGCGCCGGTGAAACCGGGCCGGGTTATGTATGAAGTAAAAGGCGTGGATCTCGAGCTCGCCAAGCAGGCCCTCAAGCTGGCCTCCTACAAGCTCCCGATCCGTTGCGCCATTGTTGTCAAGGAGGGTCTTGAATAATGGATATCAAGGAACTTCGTGAATTGGACAACGCCCAGCTGAACGAGAAGCTGGCGGAATCCCGCCAGGAGCTTTTCTCCCTGCGTTTCAAACACGCAACCGCTCAGCTGGAAAACACCGGCAAACTGGGTGATGTGAAGAAAACCATCGCGCGTATTCTTACCATCCAGCGTGAAAGACAGGGAGCGTAACTGATGGCTGAGTTCAAGTACACAGGCAACCGTCGTGTGCTGACCGGAACCGTGATTTCCGACAAGGCCGACAAGACAATTGTCGTTCGCGTCGAAACCCTGGTCAAGCACCCGTTGCTGAAGAAATACATTCGTCGTCGCAAGAAATTCATGGCCCATGATCCGGCCAACGAATGCGGTGTCGGTGACAAGGTACAGATTGTTGAATCCAAGCCCCTGAGCCGCCGCAAGAGATGGCACCTGGTTCAGATTCTTGATAAAGCCGTTTAGGTTGAGAGGGAGTAAGCCATGATACAGGTTGAATCCAAACTCGACGTTGCGGACAACTCCGGGGCCAAGAAAGTATCTTGCATCAAGGTTCTTGGCGGCTCCAAGAGGCGCTACGCAAGCGTTGGCGACATCATCGTCGTTTCGGTTAAAGAGGCAATGCCCCATTCCAAAGTGAAGAAGGGCGCGGTCATGAAGGCAGTTGTTGTACGTACCAAGAAGGAAATCGGTCGTCCCGACGGTTCCTACATCAAGTTCGACAACAACTCCGCAGTGCTGCTGAACAACAACATGGAGCCCGTCGGCACCCGTATCTTCGGCCCCGTGGCCAGGGAACTGCGCGCCGCAGGTTTCATGAAGATCGTATCCCTCGCTCCCGAGGTTCTGTAAGGAATTGAGCAATGAAGACTAAAATTCGTAAAGACGACAAAGTCATGGTCATTGCCGGGAAGGACAAGGGAAAGATCGGCAAAGTCCTGAAGATTCTGAAGAAGAAGGACTGCGTACTGGTCGAGAAGGTCAATGTGGTCAAACGCCACACCAAGGCCAACCCGTATGCCAATCAGCCCGGCGGCATTGTCGAGAAGGAAGCCCCGATCCATGTTTCCAACGTCCAGGTGGTTTGTGATGCTTGCACCAAGCCGACCCGGGTCGGGTACAAGAAGACAGAAGACGGTAAGAAGGTCCGTTTCTGCAAAAAATGCAACGAGATCTTCAAATAGGTAAACCGCTATGACTCGTCTCGAGAAAGTATACAAGGAAAAAGTGGCCCCGGCTCTCCAGAAGGAGTTCGGGTACAAGAGCTCCATGCAGCTGCCCAGGATCGAGAAGATCTCTCTGAACGTGGGCCTCGGCGAAGGAAGCCAGAACAGCAAGCTCGTTGACGCAGCTGCTGAAGAGCTTTCCAGGATCGCCGGTCAGCGTGCTGTTGTGACTCGCGCCAAGAAGTCCATCGCAGCGTTCAAGCTTCGCGACGGCATGCCCGTGGGCTGCCGCGTGACTCTGCGTCGCGACCTCATGTGGGACTTCCTGGATAAACTGGTGACATTCGCCCTGCCGCGTGTCCGCGACTTCCGCGGCATTCCGGACAGAGGCTTTGACGGACGTGGCAACTTCACCCTCGGCATCACCGAGCACACCATCTTCCCCGAAATCGAAATCGATAAGGTGGAGAAGGTGATTGGTATGAACATCACCATTGTCACCTCCGCAGATACGGACAAAGAAGGCAAGATGCTTCTCGACCTTCTTGGAATGCCCTTTAAGAAGTAGGAGAATCAGAAATGGCTAGAACTGCATTGAAAGTCAAAGCTCGCCGCAAGCCTAAGTTCAAGGTTCGTGCCTACAACCGCTGCCCCATCTGCGGGCGGCCGAGGGCGTTCCTGAGGCGTTACGGCATCTGCCGTATTTGTTTCCGGAATAAAGCTCTGGCCGGCGAACTGCCCGGCGTGCGCAAATCGAGCTGGTAATATTTAAGGAGAATACAATGGCTGTTGTAGATCCCATTGCCGATATGCTGAGCCGCATCAGGAACGCCCATCAGGCGTTCCACAATGATGTCAAGGTGCCGACCTCCAAGATAAAGGTCGCCATCGCGGACATCCTGAAGGCTGAAGGCTACATCGAAGATTATAAAGTCGAAGGCGAGGAAATCGCAATTGCCCTGAAATACGCCGCAGGCAAGCCGGTCATCACCGGCCTGAAGAAGGTAAGCAAGCCTGGACGCCGCGTTTACGTCGGTGTCCATGGCATCCCCAAGGTGCAGAACGGTATCGGTATCTGCATCTTGTCTACCTCCAACGGTGTGCTTGAGGGTACTGTAGCCCATGATAAGAACGTGGGCGGCGAAGTCCTCTGCGAAATTTGGTAACCGAGGTTTGTCATGTCTAGAATAGGTAAACAACCGATTGAAATCCCTTCGGGCGTCGAAGTCAAACTCGCCGCAGAGGAAGTTCTGGTGAAAGGCCCCAAGGGCAGCCTGACTACTCCCGTTCACCCGAAGGTCGAATATGAAATCGTGGACAACCAGGTTGTGGTGAAGCGTGTGGACGACTCTCGTCTTGCCCGCGCTCAGCACGGCCTGCGCCGCACCCTGCTGGCCAACTGCATCGAGGGTGTCACCAAAGGCTTTGAACGGGGCCTGGAAGTGGTAGGCGTCGGTTACAAAGTCAATGTGCAGGGCAAAAAGATCGTTCTGAACGTAGGCTATTCCCACCCTGTGGAATATGACCTGCCCAAGGACCTGGAAGCCCGCGCCGAAGGCGGCAAGCTGTTCATCTCCGGCCTCAACAAGCAGTTGGTCGGTGAAGTGGCAGCCCAGATTCGCCGCGTGCGTCCGCCTGAGCCGTATAAGGGTAAGGGCATCAAGTACATCGACGAAATCATTAAACGCAAAGCCGGTAAGGCCGGTAAGGCGTAGGGGTAGGGTAACGATATGGCTATGACCAAAGAACAGGCAAGACGCCGCAGGAAGATCCGTATCCGGAAGAAGGTTTCCGGTACTGCCGAGCGTCCCAGACTGGTCGTTTTCCGCTCCAACAAGCACCTTTACGCCCAGCTGGTCGACGATAACAACGGCAAAACCCTGGCCACCGCATCTACTCAGATGATGGCCAAGGATGGTGAGGCCCTCAGGCCCAACCGCGAAGCCGCCTCCAAGGTGGGTAAAAACATTGCGGCCAAGGCTCTTGAGCAGAAGATTGAATCCGTGGTTTTCGACCGTAACGGGTACATCTATCACGGTAAAATCAAGGCTCTTGCCGACGGCGCTCGCGAGGGCGGCCTCAAATTCTAGAGGGTTACTATCATGATGGAACAAAACGAATCTGGACTGATCGAGAAAATCGTCTATCTCAACCGCGTTGCAAAGGTTGTCAAGGGCGGTCGTCGCTTCAGCTTCAGCTGCCTGGTCGTCGTCGGCGACGGTAACGGCAAGGTCGGCTACGGTCTTGGCAAGGCTAACGAAGTCCCCGAAGCAATTCGCAAGGCTTCCGAAAGCGCCAAGAAGAACATGATCGACGTGCCTCTGCTGGACGGCACTCTGCCGTACGAAGTCCTCGGACGTTTCGGCGCAGGCCGTGTCATGCTGAAGCCCGCCTCCCAGGGTACCGGTATCATCGCCGGTGGTCCTGTGCGTGCGATCATGGAAGCCGTCGGCGTCAGGGACATCCTGACCAAGGCCATCGGCACCAACAATCCGCACAACGTGCTGCGTGCCACCATCGCTGGCCTGGCTTCCCTGCGGAGTGCAGAGGAAGTCTCTGAGCTTCGCGGCAAGCCGGTTTCCACGCCGAGAAAGTAAGGAGATCCGGTATGTTGAAGGTAAAACTTATCAAGAGCAAGATCGCGTGCAAGCCCAACCAGGTCAAGACCCTGGACGCTCTGGGCCTGCGCAAGATCCGCCAGGAGAAGTCCTTTGAGGACCGCCCGGAGATCCGCGGCATGATCGAGAAAGTGAAACACCTGGTGGAGGTAACGGAATCATGAGGTTGCACGAACTGTATCCGTTCCCGGAAGAGTACAAGCAGCGCAAGCGCATAGGCCGCGGTTCCGGCTCCGGTTGGGGCAAGACCGCAGGTAAGGGGCATAAGGGCCAGAACGCCCGCTCCGGCGGCGGTGTCCGCCCCGGTTTTGAAGGCGGTCAGATGCCTCTGGCCCGTCGTCTGCCCAAGCGCGGCTTCAAGAACCGCTTCCGCGAGGAATATGCAGCGGTCAACATCGGCCGTCTGGTCGCCATGTTCGAAGGCAAGGACGAGATCACCCTCGCCGACATCTACGAACGCGGCATCGTCGCCAAGGGCGCAGCAGTCAAAGTGCTGGGCGTCGGCGAAGTGACCAAGGCCGTGACCGTTGAAGCGCACCGCTTCAGCGCATCCGCTGCCGACAAGATTCAGAAGGCCGGCGGTACCGCCAAGGCCATCGAAGGCTAAGCTTCAACCAAATTGGAAGGGTTAACGTGGCATTGTCAGGAGTCGAAAATATCGCCCGTCTGCCGGAGCTGAAGAAAAAACTGCTCTGGACGTTCGCACTGCTCGCTGTTTACAGGCTTGGGATTCACATTCCTGTTCCCGGCGTCGATAGTGGCGCGCTCGCGGATTTCTTCGCAAGCGCCCAGAACACTCTGTTCGGGCTCTTTGACATGTTCTCGGGTGGTGGACTGAAGAATCTGTCCATCTTTGCACTGGGTATCATGCCCTACATCTCCGCATCCATCATCATCCAGCTGCTCACCGTGGTCAGCCCCGAGCTGAAACGGCTGCAGAAGGAGGAAGGCGAGGCGGGACGTAAGAAGATCACCCAGTACACCCGTTATGGAACCGTGCTCATCTGCCTCATTCAGGGCTTCGCCATCGCGACCGGTCTTGAAGGTATGAGCAGCCCCACCGGTGCGCCGGTGGTTTTGCACGCGGGCCTGGGCTTCAAGCTCATGACCGTTGTCACCCTGACCACGGGAACCTGCTTCCTGATGTGGCTTGGCGAACAAATGACTGAAAAGGGAATCGGCAACGGTATCTCCCTCATTATATTCGGGGGTATCGTTGCCGGGCTTCCCCGGGCCATCCTCAACACCACTCGTTTGATGACGGTCGGGGAGCTTTCCCTGTTCATGCTGATCATCATCGGCATCGTCATGATTGCCACCTTGGCATTCATCGTGTTTATGGAACGCGGCCAGCGCCGCATTCCCATTCACTATGCCAAGCGTCAAATGGGCCGCAAGATGTTCGGCGGGCAGACCACACACCTGCCCCTGCGGATCAACACCGCCGGTGTCATTCCGCCCATCTTCGCGTCTTCCATTCTGATGTTTCCGGCCACCATGGCACAGTTTTCCAGCGTGGAATGGTTGCAGAACCTGAGCGGGTTCATGCATCCCACCTCTATCGTCTACAACATTCTTTTCGTTGGAATCATCGTATTCTTCTGCTATTTCTATACGGCGATCGTCTTTGATCCCAAAGGCATCTCCGAGAATATCCAGAAGCAGGGCGGATTCATTCCCGGTATCCGCCCCGGCGCCAAGACCCGCGAGTATATCGACCGTGTCCTGGCCCGCATCACTCTGTATGGCGCCTTGTATGTCTCGGCCATCTGCGTACTGCCCATGGTCCTGATCGCCAACTTCAACGTGCCGTTCTACTTCGGCGGCACAGCGTTGCTGATCGTCGTGGGCGTTGGTATGGACTTCATGGGACAGATAGAATCGTACCTGATCTCGCGTCAGTACGAAGGTCTGATGGGCAAAGCCGGCAAGATCAAAGGCAGGCGTTAGCCTTGAAGAAGTACAGAGGGATTTTCCTCAAGAACGACAAGGAGATTGGCCTCATGCGTGAGGCCAATCGAATTGTTTCGAAAATTCTCGATGAGCTTGGGGAGCACGTCCAACCTGGCGTGTCCACCATGGAATTCGAGAATATATGCCGAGCCCGGTGCGATGAGCATGGGGTGCGGCCCGCTTTTTTGGGGTACCAGGGCTTTCCCTACGCCCTGTGTTGCTCTGTGAATGATGAAATAGTGCACGGCTTCCCCTCGGAGACTCGCTTCCTCGCCGAAGGGGACATTGTCAGTTTTGACATGGGCGTCGTGTATGAAGGATTCTTTGGTGACTCCGCAAGGACCTACGCCGTTGGCAAGGTCTCGAATGAGGCCCAGAAACTCATGGATGTTACCCGTGAGGCGTTGCACCAGGGGATCGCTGAAGCCAAACCCGGCAACAACCTGTACGATATTTCCGCGGCAATTCAGGAATACGTAGAGGGTTTTGGTTTCGGCATCGTCCGGCGTTTTGTCGGACATGGAATAGGAGCCCGGCTGCATGAAAAGCCGGAGATACCGAACTTCGTTCCCAAGGGATTGCCCGGGGTGTCGCTCAAGGCGGGGATGGTTTTGGCCATCGAACCCATGGTAACCCAGGGGACCCACGAGGTTGAAGTCCTGGAGGACAAGTGGACGGCGGTGACCAAGGACAGAAAATTGTCCGCTCATTTTGAGCACACCGTTGCCATCTCTTCGAACGGACCGGTAATACTGAGTTTGTCCGAGTAGGGCGGATGATTTATTAAGACTTGCTCTTTTGCTGAAACTGCTGTAAAAAGTGCAGCTTCGTTTTGACGGCCAGACCCAATGGCGGGTTCTGGCGATACGCTATTGATTGGGAGTTTGACATGAAAGTCAGGCCTTCTGTTAAGAAAATGTGTTCCAAGTGCAAAATTATTAGGCGCGGCGGTGTCCTGCGGGTGATCTGCGAGAACCCCAGGCACAAGCAGCGTCAAGGATAAAGGGGAAAAGCAGTGGCACGAATTGCTGGTGTAGATCTGCCTAGAAATAAGCGCATCGACGTTGCGCTGACGTATATTTATGGTATCGGCCGCACCACGGCCCTTGAGATCTTGACCGCCGTGAAAGTGGATTGGCAGAAAAGTTCCGACGACCTCACCAACGAGGAAGTCAACGCCATCCGTAACGAGCTGGAACAGAACTACAAGGTCGAGGGTGACCTGCGCCGTGAAGTGATCCAGAACATCAAGCGCCTCATGGACATCGGCTGCTACCGCGGCCTGCGCCATCGTCGTGGTCTTCCTTGTCATGGCCAACGGACCCATACCAACGCACGTACCCGCAAGGGTCCGCGTCGTTCGGTCGTCGGCGGCAAGAAGAAGAAATAGCGCTTGGACGAGCGATAATAATTGAGGATGCCGGGAGCTCTATAGTAGCTTCCCGCCTTACCTCATAACGGAAATTTAAAGGGAGTGTCCGGCAATGGCTAGACCCCGCCGTACTAAGAAAAAAGAGAAGAAGAATATCCCTGTTGGCGTCGCCCATATCCAGGCCACGTTCAACAACACCATCATCACCTTCACCGATCCCAAGGGGAACGTTGTGAGTTGGGCAAGTGCCGGTGCAGCCTTCAAAGGCTCCCGTAAGTCCACCCCGTTCGCCGCCCAGATCGCTGCCGAAAGCGCCGCGCGCTCCGCGCAGGATCACGGTATGCGCACTGTGGGTATCGTGGTGAAAGGTCCCGGTTCCGGTCGTGAAGCCGCCATGCGCGCTATTAGCGCCGCGGGTTTCAAGGTCACCTTCATTCGCGACGTGACCCCGATTCCGCACAACGGCTGTCGTCCGCCGAAACGCCGCAGGGTTTAAAGGAGATTTAAAGTGGCCAGATATACGAAAGCCAAGTGCAAACTTTGCCGCCGTGAGGGGCAGAAGCTGTTCCTCAAGGGCGATCGCTGTTACACCGACAAGTGCGCCTACGAAAAGCGTCCCTACGCTCCCGGCCCGTCCGGCCGTATGCGCCGCAAGATGAGCGACTACGCCATCCAGCTGCGTGAAAAGCAGAAGGTCCGCCGCATGTACGGCGTGCTGGAAGGCCAGTTCCGCCTGTACTATCATCGTGCCGAAGGCATGAAGGGCGTGACCGGTCATAACCTGCTTTTCCTGCTCGAACGTCGTCTCGACAACGTTATCTATCGTCTCGGCTTCGCGAATTCCCGCGACCAGGCTCGTCAGCTCGTCCGTCACGGCATCTTCATGCTCAACGGACGCCGCGTGAACATTCCGTCCATGCTGGTCAAGCCCGGCGATGCCATCGAAGTGCGCGAAGAGAGCAGAAAGGTTCCTGTCATCACCGAAGCCCAGGAAGTCATTGCTCGCCGCGGTTGCCCCGAGTGGCTCGAATCCGATGGTGCCAACTTCAAGGGCATGGTCAAGGCTCTGCCCAGACGGGAAGATATTCAGTTCCCGATCAACGAGCAGCTCATCGTCGAATTGTACTCCAAATAGTATAGGTGCATTGCATGCTTATTCAGAACGACGACAAGCTTATCAACACACGCAACTGGTCCGAACTCGTCAAGCCCGAAAAACTCGTCCGCGACGCCAAGTCCACCGAGACTTATGCGAAGTTCGTGTGCGAGCCCCTGGAACGAGGATACGGTACGACCATCGGCAACGCCATGCGTCGCATCCTGCTTTCCTCCCTTCAGGGCTGTGCCATCGTGGCCGCCCGCATCGAAGGCGTCCAGCACGAGTTCTCGACCATGGAAGGTGTGCTGGAAGACATGACCGAGGTTGTCCTCAATCTCAAGTCCGTCCGGTTGGCCATGACCACTGACGAGCCTCAGAAGATCGTTCTGGAGGCCAACGAGAAAGGTCCCGTGACTGCTGCGATGATCAAGGAAAACCAGAACGTCAAGGTTCTGAATCCCGAGCAGCACATCGCAACGCTGACCGAGGACCGGCCCCTGAGGATGGAGCTTGAAGTGCGCATGGGCAAGGGTTACCTGCCTGCAGACATGCATGAGGATCTGGCTGACGAGATCGGCCTGATTCCCTTGGATGCCAGCTTCGCCCCCATCGTCAAGGTCGCCTACAACGTTGAGCAGGCTCGTGTCGGTCAGATGACCAACTACGACAAGCTCCTCCTCGAAGTCTGGACTGACGGTTCCGTCACTCCGGAAGACGCGTGTGCATACAGCGCCAAGATTCTCAAGGATCAGCTCTCCGTCTTTATCAACTTTGATGAAATGACTTCTGAAACGCAGGAGAGCGAGGACGATAACATCGACCTCAACCCGAACCTCTTCAAGAGCATTGATGAGCTCGAACTTTCCGTTCGCGCCACCAACTGCCTCAAGGCCGCCAACATTCAGCTGGTAGGCGAGCTGGTGCAGCGCACCGAGGCCCAAATGCTCAAAACCAAGAACTTCGGCCGCAAGTCCCTGGACGAAATCCGCCGCGTTCTTGACAGCATGACGCTCAAGTTCGGTATGACCCTTGATGATTTCGATAAAAAATATCAGGAATGGCTGAAGAGGAAAGAGAAAAATGAGGCATAGGAAGTCTGGAAGGAAGCTCAACCGGAGCTCGTCTCACCGCAAGGCCATGTTCAAGAACATGGCCAAGGCCCTGCTGACCTACGAATCCATCCGTACTACTGAAGCCAAGGCTAAAGAACTGCGGAAGGTCATTGACCGCCTGATCACCCTGGCTCTCAAGAACGACCTGCACGCTCGTCGGCAGGCATACAAGATTCTTGGCAGCCATCAGATGGTCCAGCGTCTGTTTGATGAAATCGGCCCCCGCTTCAGCGGCGGCAAGGGTGGCTACACCCGCATCATCAAGCTGTCCAGCCCTCGTAAGGGTGACGCTGCCCCCATGGTCATCATCGAACTGACCAAGCTGGCCGGCGCTGCTCCGGCTGAAGAGCCCAAGGCTGAAGAAAAGCTGGCCAAAAAGGCTCCCGCTAAAAAGAAAGCCGCCCCCAAGAAGGAAGCGAAAGCTGAGGTGAAGGAAGAAAAGCCCGCCGAAGAAGCTGCTCCCGAAGAGGCTGCTGAAAAGTCTGAAGAAAAAGCTGAAGACTAAAAAGCGTTATCTGGAAGGCAGGCCCCTGGGCCTGCCTTCTTTTTGGGGTTTTGTATCAGAAATTTCTATCGATTTGATAGGTTGATTATGGACATCAGAAAGCTGGAAGCGTTTTGCAAGGTGTACGAGTTGCGCAGTTTTTCCAAGGCGGGCAAGGAACTGTTTCTTTCCCAGCCCACCATCAGTTCCCACATCTCCTGCCTGGAGGATGAACTGGATGTGTTGCTTTTCGACCGGCTTGGCAGGCGTACGGTGCCTACCCAGGCCGCGGATATCCTCTACTCCAGCGCCAGCAAGGTCTTTGAGAGCCTGGAACGGGTTCAGACAGAGATTCTTCTCCTGCGCGACAAGATCATCGGCGACCTGAACGTCGGCGGCAGCACCATACCTGCCAATCACATGCTGCCGCGCCTCATGGCAGCATTCACCGCCAAGCATCCTGACGTCCGTTTTTCCCTGTCCGTGGGCGATTCCGACCAGATTCTTAACAAGGTCTACAGCGGTGAGCTCATCCTCGGCCTGGTGGGACGTAAACCAGATCAGCCCGGCCTGGCCTCGTCCCTTATTCTTCAGGACGACATGGTCGTGGTGGCTCCGGTCAAATTCAACACCCACCTCAACGGCATGAAAGGCCCGTGGACCATAGACGATTTGGCCAGGTTGCCCTGGATTATGCGTGAAAAGGGATCCGGGACCCGTAAGGCATTCGAGGAAGCCCTGCAGGATAAGCTTTCCCTGCAGGAACTCAATGTCCGGGCCTGGGTGGACAGCACAACCGCAGTACTGGAGTGTGTTCTGGCCGGAGTGGGGGTGTCCACCACCTCCCGGTTTGTGGCTCAGCCCTATATTGATCGCGGGCAGTTGGTCACCCTTGATGTTCCCGAACTGGTCTGGAAGCGTGAGTTCTACCTGACCTACCACGCGGATCGGGATCTCTTTCCGGCTGTGCGCGCCTTCCTGAGCTTTTGCGAGCAGAACACACCCGGCCTTCTCGCGAACGCCACCTGATTGTTACCGTTTCATCTTGCCTTTTTTCGTGAAAATCCGGTATCGTCCACGACAACCGGAGGATTTTCATGAAGACCAAGATCATAGCCACGCTCGGCCCCGCGTCGAGCAGCTTGGAAACCATGCGCGGTCTTGCTCAGGCGGGCGTCCGCGTTTTTCGTCTCAATTTCTCTCACGGGGCAGCTGATTCCTTCACCGGGGTCATGGAAAACATCCGGGCTCTGGAAAAGGACCTGGATATCACCCTTTCGGCTTTGGCCGACCTGAGCGGTCCCAAGATCCGCATCGGCGTGCTCGATGTCTCACCCGCACATATCCGCATGGGCGAAACCTTTCTCCTCGGCCCCGAGAGCGAGCGCCTGGAGCACGAAAGCAGCCAGATATATCTGCCTTTCGAGGACTTGAACATTCTCGGCGAACTTGGCAGGGGCGACACCGTGCTTCTGAGCGACGGCATGGTGGAATTGACCGTTACCAAAGTGCTCAAGGACGGTGTCTTTGAGCTCAAGGCGCTGAATAACGGCCTGATCACCTCTCACAAGGGAATCGCCTTTCCCGGCAAGTTCTTCTCTATCCCGGCCCTGACCGAAAAGGACAGGGTGGACCTCAAGGGGGCCTTGGCGCTGGGGGTGGATCTTGTGGCCATGTCCTTCGTACAGACCAAGCAGGACATCCTGGATCTGCGCGAGGCCATGGAGGCCGAAGGACGTGTGGTCCCCATAGTGGCCAAGATGGAGCAGAAGGCCGCTTTCGAGAATCTGGACACCATTCTGGACGTGGCCGACTGCCTCATGGTGGCGCGCGGCGACCTTGGCGTCCAGTGCCCCTTGCCGGATCTGCCCATCATGCAGAAGCAGATCATCGACGCCTGCCGTCAGCGGGACAAGCCGGTCATCGTGGCCACCCAGATGCTCATCTCCATGGTGGACAATCCCGCTCCCACGCGGCCGGAAACCACTGACGTGGCCAACGCCATCCTGGATGGATCCGACGCAGTCATGCTTTCCGAGGAGACGGCCATTGGCAAACACCCGGTGGAGGCCGTGGCGTTCATGTCCCGCATTGCTGACCGGGCCGAGGCTTACAGTCTGAACCGCAACGATGGGCCGCTTCCCCCCGGGGAAAGTGCCGATCCGGAGCGAACCCTGGCCTACTGCGCCTGCCTTTTGGCCGAGCAGACCCGGTCAGCAGCGCTCATTTGTCACACCCGTTCGGGCACAACGGCTCAGCGTGTGAGCGGCAGAAGGCCCGTAGCGCCCATCTATGCCTTGACCCCCAATCCCGCATCACAGCACCTGCTCAATCTGAGTTGGGGGGTGATCCCGCGTCATGTGGGCAGAGAGCTTCCCAGTCATCTGGCCCGTTGTCAGCAGTTCGTGGACGAATGGCCGTTGGTTCAGTCCGGACAGAGTGTGGTCATCACCGCCGGACAGAAGACGCCCGGCAGGCAGGATCTGCACACAAACGAGGTGAAAGTTTATTACAAGGGCTAGCGGCTGTTGAAAACAGTCCGTTGACTTTGTTGCTTCAAACGAACCGTTCCTCGTGCATTGTTTTTCATACGCTGCGGGCAGGTTCGTTTTTGCGTCTTGTAACCAGGCCGTTTTTGAGCGGCCTCAGTGCGGTATTGTATTTGATTCGGCTGACAAAAAGGCGACTCCATTTATTGGTGCCGCCTTTTTTGAACAGTTGTTTTGAATAGATAAGGATTATAAGGTGAAATCCGGAAGGAACTCCAGTTCCGGCACTTTTTCGATGAGGCCGATTTTGACCAGCTGGGTATAGAAGTGTCTGAGGCCGAGTTGTTCGCCCGGGCCGAGATCGTAGACCAGCCCGTCAAAATAGGAGCACATTTCCTTGCTGGTCATGTGGCTGGACTCTGCGGCAAGGGTGCAGATGGATTGTATGTTGTCCACACCCCATTGTTTGCCCCTCAGAAGCGTTCTACACGCTTTTTCAACGGATCCCCTGTCGCGGTCCCAAGCGTCGCGGCTGGCGATCCACACGCCGAAAATGAAGGGCAGGCCGGTCTGGCTGCGCCACGCCTCTCCCAGGTCCACGCGGATCGGGTACTCGGGGTGGCGGCGCAGGTTCAGGGCCTCGTCACCGATACACAGGATGGCTTCGGGGAGTTCCCCCTTGTCCAGAATGGCCGTTGCGTCGCCGGTGACGAATTTGGCATTAACCCTCCAGTGCAGGGTCGTGAGAACCTTGAGCAGGGCCGCGGATGTGTGGGTCTGGGAGCTGACCAGGATGGTGCGGCCGTCCAGTTCGTCCACCGGGCGGCGGCTCAGGAGCAGGACGCTTTGCACCGGACCGCAGCTGCCAATGGCGATGTCCGGCACCAGATAGTATTTTTCCGCATGCCGCGCGTATTCGACGCTGGAGCAGGACGAGACCTGGAGTTCGCCCTGGTCCATGAGTTTGTTCAGGGCTGAAGGCGGACCGGACACGATCTTGCAGTCGTTCTCCACCAGGCCGGTTTCCACGGGGTGGTAAATTGGCAGCACATTGAGATAGCCGATTCTGCCGAGCTTGATCATGATGCCTGCTCCAGCAGGGTGTAGTCCATGGTGCGCTGCCTGGGCGTGAAGCCAGCGTCCTCCACCAGCCGATGGATTTCCTCTCTGGAAAGGCGGAAGGCCACGCCAGCGGCCTTGACCACGTTCTCCTCGATCATGGTTGAGCCGAAGTCGTTTCCGCCGAAATGCAGGCCCAACTGGGCGATGCCCGGTCCCATGGTCACCCATGAGACCTGGATGTTGTCCACGTTGTCCAGCACGATGCGCGAAAGGGCCAGGGTGCGCAGGTATTCCACGCTGGTGAGCTTGCGGCAGTGGGACAGGGCCGTGAAGTCCGGCTGGAAGGTCCAGGGGATGAAGGCCGTGAATCCGCCGGTGCGGTCCTGGGAATCGCGTACGTTGAAGAGGTGTTCCAGGCGCTGTTCGGGCGTTTCCAGGTGTCCGAACATCATGGTCGCGGTGGTGCGCAAGCCCTGTGCATGGGCCTCTTCCATGACGCCGAGCCATTGGCCCGCCGGGCATTTGCGCGGGGCCACTTCGGAGCGGACTTCGTCCACCAGGATTTCTGCGCCGCCGCCCGGGATGGAATCCAGTCCGGCCTTGCGCAGCCGTTCGATGACTTCCGCCGTGGAAATATCTTCCAGTTCGCTGAAGAAAACTATCTCCGGCGGGGAGAAGGCATGCACGTGCACGGTGTAGTTGGCCTTGATGTGGCGGAGCATGTCCTCGTACCAGGAAAGGGGCAAGTCCGGATGGTGGCCGCCCTGCATGAGGATCTGGGTGCCGCCCAGGTCCAGGGTTTCCTGGATTTTCTGGCCGATCTCCTCAAAGGTGTGCACGTACCCGCCGTCCTGGTCCGGAGCCCTGTAGAATGCGCAGAATTTGCAGCCGCACACGCAGATGTTGGAATAGTTGATGTTCCTGTCGGACACGTAGGTGACAATGGGCTCGGGGTGCTTGCGCAGGCGTACCTGATGCGCCAGCCGGCCCAGTTCATGGAAGTCCGCTTCTTTGTATAGCCGGTCGGCCTCATCAAAACCGATCCGCTCTCCGTCCAATACTTTCTTGAATATATTTTTCAGATTCATTGTTAACTCTCAGGGCGAAGTCGCCAAAAAGTTTTGGGAAGGGATCTGGAGGCTTATACCTCGTTAAAATACGAATCACGTTCAACGGGCCTGAATCCGCAACCGGTGATCATGCCCTCCAGCTCGTTGCGGGTCATGGCTTGGGCCGAGTCCGCTCCCGCCTCGTGGCCGATCTTTTCCTCGACCACGGTACCGTCGAAATCGTCGGCTCCGAACTTGAGGGCGGCTTGGGCCACCTTGACCCCGAGCATGACCCAATAGGCCTTGATGTGGGGGATGTTGTCGAGCATGAGCCTGCTGACGGCGATGGTCCGCAACTGCTCCAGGCCGGTGAGCGGATTCTCGATGGAGAGCCTGCTGTTCTCGGTCAGGAAGGGCAGGGGAATGAAACAGGTGAACCCGCCGCTCTCGTCCTGCTGTCTACGCAGCCGGTCCAGATGATCCAGCCTGTCTTCCCTGGATTCAATGTGCCCGAAGAGCATGGTGGAGTTGGTCCTCAGGCCGAGGGCGTGCGCTTCGCCGTGGATGCGCAGCCATTCGTCCGCGTCGCTTTTGCGGGCACAGATTCGTTCGCGCACGGCCGGGGCGAATATCTCTGCTCCGCCGCCGGGCATCATGTTCAGGCCTGCCGTCTTGAGCCGGGCCAGCACCTCGGTGGTGGGAATGCCTTCGAGCTTGGCGAAATGGGCTATCTCCACGGCCGTGAAACATTTGAGCACGGTTTCCGGGAGTCTGGCTCGGACGGCGGAGAGCATGTCCTCGAAGTAGGACAGGGGCAGCCCTGGATGACAGCCGCCCACGATGTGCACTTCGCGCGGGGTCATGCCCGCCGCGTCGATCTTGGCCAGCACGTCGTCCTTGGAGAGCACGAAGGCTCCTTTTTGGGAGTCGTCCTCCCGTCTGTAGGCGCAGAAGGTGCAGGCGTTGACGCAGACGTTGGTGTAGTTGACGTGCTGGTTGACCACGTAGAAGGCCTTGTCGTCGTGCAGGCGCGTGCGCATCTGATGGGCCAGCGCTCCCACGGCCAGGGGCTCGTCGCATTCGAAAAGGCGCATGCCGTCCTCGATGGAAAGGCGTTCTCCGTTCATGACCTTGTCGCGTACGGTCCCCAGTCCCATGTTTTTGTAATAGTCGGTCTTGATGATGTTTTCGATCATGATGCACCAGTGCCCGACAGGCCGCGGCGCATGAAGTCGATCACGGTGTCGAGTCGGTTTTCTATGGTTGTGCGGTCGGCCCGGTACAGGCCGGCGCTGCTGTCCAGAAAGGGCAAAGCGATGGACTGGAAGAATCGGTCCATGACTCCGTCCAGCAGATACACGGCCATGTCCGTGTCCATGTCGGCCCGGAGTTGGCCGTTTTTCCTGGCTTCCTCCACAAGGTTGCGCAGGAACTTGGTGGACGCCTGTCGGATTTCGCCCAGCAGCTTTTCCCGCATGGGAAAGTTCTCCTGGAAGAGCATCTTCAGATAGATGCTGTAGATGCGCGGATGGGCCTCGATGAAGTCCACCCCGGCCAGCATGCTTTTGCGGATGCGCTCAAAGAAATCGCCGTCCCTTGTGCCCTCGCGGATGTCCTTGAGCGGGGCTTTGAACAGCTCGACGGCGTGGTTGAACAGGTGTTCGAAGAGTCCCTGTTTCGTCCCGAAATATTTGAACAACGACCCCTTGGCGATGCCCAGCCTGGAAACCATGCGGTTGACGCTGGCCTGGTGGAAGCCGTGTTCCGCAAATTCGCGGGTGGCCTCTTCGAGGACCCGCTTGCGTTTTTCTTCGGGAAGGTTCAGAAAAGTGCCTGGAGTTGCCGGCATTGTGCTCGCTTCTTCTTGGGGTGTTTTCTTGGTGACCACCTGGTCACCGATGTTGTATAGCCGCCCCGGAACCGTGTCAACGTCTATGATTCAAAAGCTGGTTGCCCATGAAAGAACTGACTCTCGGATACTCCCCGTGCCCCAATGATACCTTCATTTTCTACGCCCTGGCCGTCGGTCTGGTGCAAGCCCCCGCCGACAGGCTGGAAATAACGCTGGCCGACGTGGAGGAACTCAACCTCGAGGCCGCTGAGGGCGAGCTGGATATTTGTAAAGTGTCCGTGGCCGCCGCTGCCGATATTCTGGAAGATTACATGCTGCTGCGTGCGGGGGGCGCCATGGGGCGCGGCGTCGGGCCGGTGCTGGTCGGCGCGCACGACTGTTCCCTGCGCGACCTGCATGGCTGCAAGGTGGCCATACCGGGCCGCCATACGACGGCCAACCTGCTTTTCAGCCTGTGCTGCCGCCAAAACGGCATCGAGGTTGAGCCCGTGGAACTGGTCTTCGACGAGGTCATGCCCGCCATCCAGGAAGGGCGTGTGGACGCGGGAGTGGTCATCCATGAAGGCCGGTTCACTTACGCCTCCCACGGTCTGCACAAGCTCATGGATTTGGGACAGTGGTGGGAAGACTATTCTGGGCAGCCCATTCCCCTGGGAGCCATTGCCTTCCGGCGCTCTCTGGGAGTGGAAACCGCTCAGGCCGTGCAGCGGGCCATCCGCGCCAGCCTGCAATATTCCTGGGACAACCCGGAAGCGCCCCTGGACTACATTCGCGAGCACGCCCAGGAGATGGACGATGCCGTCATTGCCGAGCACATCGAGACGTTCGTGACCGGCTACAGCATGGATGTGGGAGAAGAGGGGCGCAGCGCCGTCATGGCCTTGCTGGAAGAGGCCGCGCGCATGAACGGCAAGGAGCTTCCCGGCAAGCCGGTGTTCACGCCAGAAGGCTAGGGCAGGAAAAGCAGGGAGTCGTCCGCAAGGCCGAACACCCCTGTTTCAAAATAGTGTTCGACGGCGGGAGCTGGCAGGATTCCTCTGTTGGTGACGGCCTGCACACGCTCGTAGCTTGCGAACGCGTCCAGGACGTCTTTGGTGCTCCGCTCCACCAACCGGGTGCGTTCCGCCTCGGGCAGATCATGCCCCAGGTTCTGCGGATGAAGCGAAAGCAGCACCACGGGCTTTCTGGCTTCCAGATATTCCCTCATGGCAGGAATGACGGCATATTCACCGCCTTCAATATCCATCTTCACGAATTCCACCTGACTCAAATCGGTAGCAAAAAGTTTGGCCGCATTCACGGCTCGGGCTTCGACAGTCTCTCCTCTGCCTGCCAAAAGGCTGGAAGTGACACTCATGCCCAGCTCGCCGTGTGAGGACAGGCGCAGCTTGCCGTCGAAATCAGCTACCGCTGCATTGACCGGTCTGATCCGGGCGGCCAGGTCCGGGTTGAGGGCCAGATTGGCCGTCAGTGCTTCGAATGCGGACGGGTCGGGCTCGAAGGCGTGTATTTCGCCCGTGATATGTGCTGCAAAGAGGGTCGTGGCTCCGATCCAGGCCCCGATGTCTGCGGCTATGCCGCCTGGCCTGAGGTAACGCTCAAAGACTTCAAAGGTGGCCGGCTCCCAGCGTCCCTGTTCCACAAGGTTCCAGAATCTGGCCAACCTGTTTTGGACGTGCGCCCTGAACGACAACTGCCCGACATGAAATTTTTTTATCATGCGGGCAGTTGTGACATGTCTGGGAGATGCCGTCAGTTATTCTTGGCGCTGTTGTCCTGGCTGTACCAGACGCCGACGAGTACCAGCGCGCAGGCCGCGTATTGGGTCGGATTCAGGGTTTCGCCCAGAATGATCCAGCTCAGGAGCAGGGTGAAGACCGGAATGAGGTTGATGAAGGCCGAGGCCTGGGCCGCCGGGATTTTGCTCATGCCCACGTTGTACAGGCCGTAGCCGCCGATGGTCACGAATACTCCCAGGTAGAGGATGGCCCCGGCGCCGAACAGGTCGAATCCGGCCGGAGGGGCTGTGCCTGGGAGAAAGAGCAGCGGGAAAAAGAAGATGGTGCCCACAAAGGCCTGGACCATCGTCAGGAACCAGGGGCTGTAGCGGCTGCTCAGGTTTTTGAGGGTGATCATGTAGCCCGTGGCGCAGACCATGGCCATGAATTCGAGGAAATTGCCCAGCATGGGGTTTGGGGCGTTGCCCTTGGCCTCGGCGGCCAGGGACAGGATGATTGCCCCGACCACGGCCAGGCCGAAGCCCATGGCGGTCTTTCGGGAGAATGGTTCCTTGAGGCAGAAGCGGGCGCCCACGGCCACCATGAGGGGCAGCATGGCGCAGATCATGCCCGCCTGGGACGCCTCGGTGTTCTCCACGGCCATGGCCTCGAATACGAAATACAGGCCCGGCTCGCACACGGCCATGAACAGCAGCTTCTTCCAGTCGCCTTTCCGGTAGTCGATGGAACGGAAGTTCCTGATGACCAGGAGGAAACAGCAACTGGCCACGAACATGCGTCCGAAGATGACCACCATGGGGTCGTAAACTTCGAAGGCCAGTTTCAGGACCGGAAAGGAGCTTGCCCAGAGCAGGACGGCGCTCATGAGGGCGATGAAGGCAAAGGGTTTGCCGTCTTGAAAAGTCACGTGTGACTCCTTGTGAGTTTGTGCGACGCGTGAGCACTAACACTCTTTGTGGTGAAAGAGAACGGAAAATGTATTTAGTCGGTGATCATTGTGCAGGCGGCATAAAAAAGGGGCTCCGACAGTGCCGGAGCCCCTTTTTTTCATTTCTTTGCTTCTATGCCGGCTAGCGGCAGACCGCCAGGAGGTTGAAGGGTTTGTAGCCGTTGTCCGGGTTTTCTGCGTAGCGGCAACCCAGGTGGGAATCGTCGCGTTTGTGTTCGATGTCGCAGTCAGAATCGGCATAGTGCGGACATTCGTTGTTATTGCAGACCAGGATGACGCCCCAGCCGGTCTGTGGCGGGGCCACCCAGGGCTCCAGCGGCTTGTTGCAGTGCGGGCAGATGCGGTCTTCGTATTCGGTGGTGATGCCGGCATAAGTATGTTTCACGACTGTATCCTCCTGCGGCCTTCCGGCCTTTGAAATCCGATTTGTTCAATAAGTAAGATGTAAATGAAATCCGTCAACCGTATTAATTATTTTCTTCGTCCGCCTGTTCCTGCATGGAGCGCAGCAGGCGGAAAAGTTCGCGGGACGATTTCGGCTTTTTTCCGGTTTTGAGTTCCTTGCGGGCGTTGCGTACCAGTTGCCGGAAGCGCTGGATGTCCATACTTTCGAACCGTGCGATGAGTTCGTCCATCAGGCCGTCGTCGCCTTCCACCAGTCTGTCGCGCCAGCGCTCCACCTCATGGAACGCGCCGGTCTGGGCTTGGCGGCCGCTTTTTATCAACTCCACGTAGTCCATGATGGGTTGCGGGTCCACATCACGCATGAGTTTTCCGATGTACTGAAAATGCCTGCGCCGTGCCTCGTGCTTCTTCATTCTGAAGGATTCGAGCACCGCGTCCATGAGGTCGCCGGTGAGCGGAGCCTTCTTGGCCAGTTCGGGGCCGAGCCCGACCAGCTCCTCGGCCAGCTTTTGCAGGGCAGCCATCTCTCGTTTGACCTGTGACCGGCTGGGTCCCGGTTCTTCGTATTCATCTTTGTGTCGGACCATGTCTCCTCCGGCGGGATTTGTTACATGGTGCGGGCCGCCCTGGCAAGTACACCTTCCCGGCGTGTGGAAAGCGTACTCTACTGGAGACGTCCGCGAGAATTGTCATGTTTTATATTTTTGTCTTCCGGCTTGAACGAAGGGATCGGGCGGGACTATTTTGTTTTATCGGAGGAGTGCATGAAGAACCCTGTGGTTTGCATGATCGTCATTGCATTATTATGCTGCGGCATATCGGCTGCCTTTGCTGGGCAGTATAACATCCTTGTGATTCCCAAAAGCGACCCTCCGAGCCCGTTTTGGAACTGGGTGAAACAGGGAGCCCTTGAAGCCGGAAAGGAACGCGGGGCCAACGTCATCTACCGTTCCCCCAGGCTTCCTTATAAGTTGGGCACTCAGGCGGGGCTCATAAAGGAAGGGATCTCCGAGCATGTCGACGCCATCGTGTTGGCCCCGGACCATGGGCTTTACACGAAGAATATCCTTGAAGAGGCGGTCGAGCGGGGGATCAAGGTTGTGATCATTGATTCGGATGTGGCGATGGAGAATAGGGAGAGTTTTGTCGCGTCCGACAATTACCAGGCCGGAAGAAAGGCCGCGGATTTCCTGTTTTCCCTCATCGAGGAGGAGGACTCCGTCCTCCTACTTCGGTTCAAGAGGGACAATGTTTCGACGGTGAGGAGGGAGGCCGGGTTTGTCGACGTCATGGTCCGCTCTCCGGTTCCGGTCATATTGATTGAAGTCGCCCATGTGGAGGGGGACATGATGACCGCATACACCAGCACCGTCCTGGCCCTGAAGCGATACCCTTCCATCAGGGCCGTGTTTTCCCCGGCCGAGGCCACGACCGTGGGAGCGCTGCGGGCGGTGGAGGAACTGGGGCTGTCCAGGCAGGTCAGGATTGTCGGCTTTGACTACACACCTGAAATCCACCGGGCCCTTGAAGCGGGGAAGCTGGCCGGAGTGATGGTCCAGAATCCCTATCAGATAGGCCATCTTGGGGTCATGACGGCATGCGACGCGCTTGATGGGAAGTCTGTTGAAAAACGGATCGTCACCGATACGTTGCTTGTTACCGATGTCAAGGAATTGCCTGAGTATCTTTTTCGTTAAACTGGATGGGGTGATCGGTGACATCCAGGCGTCGGACGTCTAAGTGTGAAACCGGCAGGACTGTCGGCCCCAATAGTCCTGATCGACTCTCTCCCTTGTCGTTCTATTCTTCAGTATACGCCTTGAAAGGCGGGCGGGTGCGGTCCGCGATGATGGTGGCCAGCGGGACCGCCGTTTTTGTGCCGCATATTTGTTCGTGCTGAATGAGGATGACCTTTTCAAAGCCGAGCACGCCGACCATTTTTACCAGCGCGGTGGGAGTGAAGGACCACCACGTGTCGTAGAAATCCGGGTTGCGGCAGTCCGGCTGGAAGGTGATTCGGGCTCCGGGTGTGGCCGTGGTCCAGTCCGGTGGATGCTGCTCCACGATGATGACCCGCTCCGTGGTCATTTCCAGATTGTGGGCCAGGGCCTGGAAAGGGTTCTGCATGTGGGTGAGCACCGAGGCGAAGACGGCTATGTCGTAAGGTCCGGATTCGTGCGGGGTGTCGTAGGCCGAGCAGGAGATGACCTTGTTTTCTGACTCCAGCGCCTTGTGCGAGAGCCAGTAGGAGTTCTTGACCCTGCGCATGTTGGTTTCGCGCCCGGCAAAGACCTTGGCTGGGTTGGCCGACGCCAAAGGCACCACGTCCCAGTTGCTGCCGGAAGGAAGCTCCACCGAGGTCACTTCGGCCCCCAGTTCCTCCATACGGAAGCCCAGAGCTCCCGTGGCCGGGCCGATCTCCAATACGCGTTTGCCCGAGAGCTCCGTGTTGGAAAAGAAGAATTCGTCCTGGCCCCGGAAGTCCCAGGCCCCTTTCATGACGCCGAGTCCGGGCAGATCCATGGTGTGGTACCAGAAACATTCGTCAGGGGATTCCACTTCCAGTGGCTCGGCATAGGGAATGGTGCCGGTCATGTATACCTCGTCCGGTTGATTCGCAAAAAGTTTTCTGCCGAACCTCGCGACAGATATTTCAAGGTTTTATAGAAGTAAAACGAGTTAAGGTAAAGAGGGGGCCGGCTCCACTGTGCTGGATTCGTCCTTCTTTGCGAGCGCCGGGAGCATACTGAGTCCGGCGCTTACTGTTATGGGGCACTTGTAAAAAAGAATTATTCTTTTTTGCTGGAGTGCGCCACGTTTTTTCAGTATCCCTTCTTCGAAGGATATAATTGTAACGTTATAGTCTCCCGAGGGTCGCCCCAAAAGTGTTTACTGCTGCCGCCTATAATTCGGTACATATTGCACCAAAATACTTTTTCATCCGGTCAGATGACTTGTTTTTTCGAGCCTTGAGCATTTTCCGTAAAAATGCTCCGAGCAAGGCCCTCTGTGGTCATGGTTCGGCCTGCGGTTTGGGAAAATGGAGGGGCTGTGTGGCGCCAAGTTTTTTGAAGGGGAGATGAACGAACTGTAAAACAACGGAGGGGGAACATGAAATGGCGTAATCTCAAGCTTTCCGGGAAGTTTTTCGTGGGATTCGGTTCGGTGCTCGCGCTGTTGGTGCTGCTGGCGGCGTGGGCCTTCCTGGGGATAGGCACTATTGTTCATAACGCGGAGCAGGTTATTGACGGCAACAAAATCCGCGGTGACTTCGTACAGAAGGAAGTGGACCACCTCAACTGGGCGGGAAAGGTGAACACCCTGCTCACGGACAAGAATGTGCATACCCTGGACGTGCAGACCGATCCGCATAAATGCGGTTTCGGCAAGTGGTACTACGGCGAGGGACGCCGTCACGCGGAGCGTTTGGTGCCTGCCCTGAAGCCCCTCATGGAGCAGATGGAAAAGCCGCACAGCGAGCTTCACCAGTCCGCCATTGCCATTTCCAGGGCTTACTCTAGGGTTGACTCGGAGCTGGGGGCTTTTCTCCGGGACAAGAAAGTGGACCATCTGGAGTGGATGTGCGCGCTGGGGAATGACATCGTGGACAGGGGCAGGAGTCGGGTGTCCGTGCAGACCGATCCGCATAAATGCGGTTTCGGCAAGTGGCTCTACTCCGCCGAAACCCAGCAGAGGATGAAGGCAGATCCGGAATTCGGCGCTCTGGTGGCGGCGACCATCGAGCCGCATGTCAAGCTGCACGAATCGGCCATTCATGTGGATCAGTTGTTGCGGGGAGGTGACAGGAACGGCGCGCAACGGTATTACGGCACCGATGTCAATGGCGCCGCCGAAGATACCTTGGCGGCCATCGACAAGATTATTGGTTGGCACGACGACAAAATGCACGATTTGGAGCGGGCCAAGGAGGTCTACGCAACCAAGACCGTGCCGGCCTTGGCCCAGGTACAGCGGCTTCTGGAAGAGTCGAATCATGTCATTTCCGAGAACATCATGACCGACGAGGTCATGGTCGACAAGGCAAAAGGCACTCAGTTCATGGTCCTTGCGGTCGGCGCCGTGGCCGTGATCATCGGTTTCCTGGCCGCATGGCTTATCGCCCGGGGCATCATCGGCCCTATTCTCAAGGGCGTGGGGTTTGCCCAGGTCATTGAGAACGGCGATCTGACATCTTCCATCGACGTGGATCAGAAGGACGAAGTGGGCGTCCTGGCCATGGCCTTGAAAGGGATGAATCTCAAGCTCAGGAACGTGGTGGGCGAGATCACCAGCGCGTCCGGTAATGTGGCCGCCGGGAGCCAGGAACTGTCCGCCTCGGCCCAAGCCCTTTCCGAAGGGGCCACCGAACAGGCCGCCGCTATCGAGCAGGTTTCGTCGAGCATCGCGCAGATGGCCGACAACATCAGGAACAACACGGAAAACGCCCAGGCCACAGAGGCCATCGCCACCCAATCCGCAGCCGATGCCGCCGAAAGTGGCGAAGCGGTTCAGGAAGGGGTCTCGGCCATGAGAAACATTGCCGAGAAGATTTCCATCATCGAGGAAATCGCTCGTCAGACCAATTTGTTGGCCCTGAACGCGGCCATTGAAGCTGCCCGTGCAGGCGAGCACGGCAAGGGGTTCGCCGTTGTGGCCGCTGAAGTCCGCAAGTTGGCCGAACGCAGCGGCGAAGCCGCTGGGGAAATCAGCGAACTGTCGACCAATACTGTGGTGGTGGCCCAAAAAGCGGGAGAAATGCTGCAGAAACTGGTGCCCAACATCCAGAAAACAGCGCAGTTGGTTCAGGAGATAACCGCAGCCAGTCACGAGCAGAATGACGGTGCGGATCAGATCAGCCAAGCCGTCAGCCAACTCGACAGTGTGATCCAGCAGAATGCCTCGGCAGCCGAGGAGATGGCCTCCACCAGCGAGGAACTCTCCGGCCAGAGCATGCAGCTGGAGCAGACCATGTCCTTTTTCCATGTCAACGGCAACGGTCATGGAACTCCCAAGACGGTGCGCCATGTTGTGGCGGGGGAGTCGACCAAGGCATTGCCCGGCGCAGCCGTCCCGTCGGCCACGCCCACGATTGATCGCGGAGTGGACTTGAAGATGGCTGGAACCGACGACAAGGAATTCGAGAAGTTCTAAAGAAATCGTAAGCCGGAAACGCCGTCCTGTACTGGATGGCGTTTCCGCCCTTCGCCTCCTCCTTCCCAGGGCCTTTGACGGCCGCATCGGGATTCTCAAGGATGCCCGTTTCGAACGGCCATCGCACATTCGACATTATCAAACAGATGGGAGCTGGGCGGGCCCTTTGCGGAGCTGGGAGCACCCTGTGTTCTCTTCGCTTTTGAATCGGCTGTCATTCAAGGTGCTGGTCCGCGGCCCGAAGTGTGTTGTTGAAATTGTCACTTAACGAGAACACAGAAAAAGATAGAACGACAGATGCGTTTGTTATTCCTTGATAGATAGTTTGTGTTGCCAGGTCGATTCAACGTTTTTGATGTCTGATGCCGATATTAAAGCAGAATAATAGCCAATGTTGTTCCAGGTAGGAGGTGACATTGTTTATGGGTTTAATGATTTGTTGTTTTTCAATGTGGGCGGCAGCGTGTGGAGAGTGGTGGTAAATTATTGATAAATAAGCTTATGTAGTTTTTTGGGTGTGCCTTATGTTTTTTGAGTCGGAGGCGTGTATCATTAGTTTGTTATAGTAAATAGTCTTTTTGTTTTATCTAAATTGTTTTGTGATGTATATGACGGGTGTTTGAATAGAAAAGCATGTTTTTATAACTGCGGCGCGGTGGGCGTGTGGTGATCCTGCGGACATAAGGGTGGTCCGTTTTGGAAACTACGCCCTCGAGCGCAGTTGAGGGCTGTGTGCAGTTGAAGACTGCCCGTACGTCCTCGCTATTCTGTTTTCCCGGAAGGTCGGCATGGAAGGGAGGTCGGCTTTCCAGCACACAAATACAAGGAGATCACAGTGTCTGAAATTGTGAGCAGTCCGGGTGGAAGCGAAGCTGCATTTTCTCTCAGCAACAGTTCTTCCTCTTCAGGTGGAGGCAGTGTCCTTTTGGGCACAGACGGAAATGATGTCTTGACTGCTGCGGCGGATACCACGTCCGTTCAGGGGCTTGGTGGAGACGACACCATCTATGGCTTTCAGGGGGGGATTCCCACTGCAAGCAATGCGAGCCTCGATGGTGGTGAAGGCAACGACATTGTCTACGGAGGTGCCGGCGCAGAAGTCATCAGCGGCGGAGTGGGAAGTGACACTCTCACTGGCGGTGCAGGAAATGATGTCGTCTATGGCTTCCAGGCCGGGAGTTCATCCGTGGCAAGTGGAGCGGACGGTGGTGACGTCCTGGCCGGCGGTGCGGGAAACGATACGCTTTACGGCGGTGCCGGAAGCGACACGTACACGTATGAACTGGGTGACGGCAACGACGTCATCCAGGACACCGGTGCAATCGGTGATACTGACGTTTTGAAGCTGGGTGAGGGGATCACCAAAGACTCCATTACCATTTCCCGCGGAACCACGGAGGACGATTGGGGCGGAACCTACAATGAAAATTACCTTGTGCTCACCTTTGTGGACGGTGGAACCGTCCGTTGGGACGGCAGTGTGGAGCAGATCGAATTCGCAGACGGTTCCGTCTGGACTTCCGATGAGATATTCGACGAATACTTTGCCGCAGCCGGCACAAGCGGCGATGATACGATTGAAGGCTTTGGCGGCAGAAATGACAGAATCGTCGGTGGAGCCGGCAACGATTATCTGACCGGTTTGGGCGGCGACGACACCCTGATCGGCGGGACTGGCAACGACACCCTGAACGGTGGCGCCGGGAGCGACAGATATGAATACAATCTCGGTGATGGTCAGGATGAAGTCAGCGATTATGCCGAAGCAGGGGAAAGCAACACCGTCGCTTTGGGTGACGGCATCACCCAGGAATCCATTTCCATTGCCCGGACATCCTCCTACTCCAGCGCCCTGAAGCTTAACTTTGCCGACGGCGGCAGCCTGAAGCTCACCGAAGGCATCAATACGGTGCTTTTTTCCGACGGAAGCTCCTGGAGCTATGACGACCTGAAACAGCGGTATCTGGAACAGGCCGGGACCGACGGCGATGACAGCATCAAAGGGTTCAACGGCGACGACACTCTGGCCGGTGGAAAAGGCAACGACAGCCTGGATGGGTCCTACGGCAGCGATACCTACAAGTACAACCTCGGTGATGGAACCGACGTAATCAAAGAGAGCGGCTACTCCTCCACCGATGTGGACGTACTGGAACTCGGCGCGGGCATAGACATGGAAAGCGTCACCGTCACCCGCACCTCTCCCTATTCCAGCGAATACATCCTGACGTTTGCCGACGGCGGTTCCGTACAGGTGAACAACCGGTTGGAAAACATTACTTTTGCAGATGGCGCCGTGTGGACGCAGGCGGACTTGCAGCAGCAATATCTGGCCCATGCCGGAACCGACGGAGATGACCATATCCGCGGGTTCGACAGCGACGACACCCTGGTCGGCGGCTTGGGAAATGATACCCTTGAGGGTCGGGGAGGCAGTGATACCTACGTCTACAATCTCGGCGACGGGAACGACGTCATCCAGGATTACGGGTATGGCTCCGGCGAGGTGGATACTCTTGCCTTCGGCGCAGGCATCACCTTTGATTCCCTGTCCGTGGAAAGGCCTGACGAGAACGCCTCCAGGCTGATAGTGACCTTGGCCGATGGCGGGACCGTTACCTTGGATGACCAGATCGAAGGTGTCCGGTTCGCGGACGGCAGTACCGCCACCTATGAAGACCTCAGAATTCTGAGCGAACCCAAGGTGCTGCTGGGGACCGCCGGGGACGACACTCTCAGGGCGGCAAACGATACGGACATCGTCGACGCGCTGGGCGGCAACGATACGATCTATGGTTACAGCGGAAGCGACTCCACCGTAAGCAACGCGGCGCTCATGGGCAATGACGGGAACGACGTCATTTATGGCGGAATCGGTTCGGAAGTCATCTACGGAGGTGCGGGCGAAGATTCCCTGTACGGCAGAGACGGCAACGACCTCATGTACGGATATCAGGGGGGCTCGATTAATGGTCATCCGTCCGCAGCCAGCGGCGCCGACGGCAGCGATTACATGAACGGCGGCAACGGGAATGACACGCTCGTGGGCGGCCTGGGCAGCGACACGCTGGTCGGCGGCAACGGCAACGATGTGCTCGTGGGGGGACAATCCACCAGCAACGCCGGCAGTGCCGTTCTCGATGCCGACTCTCTGGCGGCCGCGGCGGGTGTCTCCTTCAGCTTGAGCTCCGAATCCGCAGCCAGCGGCGCAGACGGCGACAACTACCTGAACGGCGGGAACGGCAACGACACGTTGATCGGGGCATCCGGCAACGACACGCTTTACGGCGGCGACGATGACGACAAGCTGTACGGTCGTGAGGGTAACGACGTGCTCAACGGAGGCGACGGCGCAGATCTGCTGGATGGCGGTGCAGGCGACGACAAACTCTATGGCGGCAACGGAGCCGACACGTTGGTCGGCGGGTATGGTAATGATACCCTGGTCGGCGGCGCAGGCGACGATGAATATCGCTTTGGCGCCTCGGGTGGACAGGATACCATTGTGGACAGCGGAGGAAATGACACGGTGCTCTTTGGAAGCGGCATCGAACAGGATGATCTGCTTTTCTCCAAGAGCGGCAGCGACCTGACCATAGGTGTCATCGGCTCCAGCGACAGTCTGACCATACAAGGCTGGTACACAAGCGACGATAAGAAGGTGGAGGAATTCCAGCTGAGCGACGGCAGCGTGCTCATGGCCGGTCAGGTGCAGTCCCTGGTGGACGCCATGTCGGCCTATACACCGAGTACGGCTGGTGTGTTGACCGTCTCCGCCGAGGCCCAGGACGATCTGCAGAGCATCATCACCGCCAGCTGGCAGAAAAAATAGCATTGTTGAATGGATACCGATACAAACAACACTAATCGTAAGGAGGCGGGCCCTGACCAGCATAAGCTGGACACGGGGCTCGTCTCCCTGGTTCTTCTGGCCCGCTACCACAGTGTGGCCGTGGATTTGGAAGGCCTTCGGCACAAGTTCGCACCGCCGGACGGCCCCATGCAGGACGTGGACATCATGCGCGCGGCCGGGGCCGTGGAACTCAAGGCAAAGGTGGTACACCGGGACTGCTCCCGGCTGGCCAAGGTGCCGTTCCCGGCCATGGCCCAGATGAAGGACGGCAAATGGGTCATCCTGGGCGGCGCGGGTGAAGAAGACGTGCTTGCCCAGGCTCCGGGCGAGAGGGAAGTGGAGAAGATTCCCCTGGACGAGTTCGGGGAACGCTGGTCGGGCAAACTCATGCTTATTTCCAAGCGCACCATTTTGCCCGACGCCCTGCGCCAGTTCAACATCACCTGGTTCATTCCTTCGCTGCTCAAATACAAGCGGCTGTTCGGCGAGGTCCTGCTGCTCTCGTTCTTTTTGCAGCTTTTCGGCCTGGTGACGCCTCTGTTCTTCCAGGTCATCATCGACAAGGTGCTGGTGCACAAGGGGTTGACCACCCTGGATGTGCTGGCCATAGGCCTCATGGTCATCTACTTCTTCGAGGTGCTCATGGGCGGCCTGCGCACCTGGCTTTTTTCCCATACCACCTACCGGGTGGACGTGACGCTCGGGGCAAAGCTTTTCTCCCACCTGGTTTCCCTGCCGCTGGCCTATTTCAATGCCCGCCGCGTGGGCGACTCGGTGGCCCGCGTCCGGGAGTTGGAGAACATCCGTCGTTTTCTGACAGGCTCCACCCTCACTGTGGTGCTGGATCTGATCTTCACCTTCGTGTTCCTGGTGGTCATGTTTTTCTACAGCTGGGAACTCTCCCTCATGGTGCTGGGCATCATGCCGTTCTATGTGGCCCTGTCCGTATTCGTGACCCCGGTGCTGCGTCGCCGCCTGGACGAGAAGTTTCAGCGCGGGGCCGAGCAACAGGCCTTTCTCGTGGAAACGGTCAACGGCGTGCAGACGCTCAAGTCCATGGCTGTGGAACCGCAGTTCCAGCGGCGCTGGGAAGACCTGCTGGCCGGGTACGTGAAGTCCGCGTTCCGCACGGACAATCTGGGCAACTTCGCGGTGCAGGCCACCACTTTCCTGAGTAAGTTCAGTACGCTGCTTATCCTTTGGATCGGCTCACGCGCGGTCATAGACGGCACCCTGAGCATCGGCCAGCTCATTGCCTTCAACATGATGGCCGGGCGCATCAACGGCCCAATCCTGCGGCTTTCAAAAGTCTGGCAGGATTTCCAGCAGGCCGGCGTCTCGCTGCAACGCCTCGGGGACATCCTCAACAATCCCACCGAGCCCGGGTATAATCCCAATCGGTCCACGCTTCCGGCCTTGGGTGGGGACATCAAGTTCGAAAACATCAGCTTTCGGTATCGCGCGGACACGCCGTTCGTGCTTGAGGACGTGAACCTGCATATCCGCAAGGGCGAAACCATTGGCATCGTGGGCCGCTCTGGCTCTGGCAAGAGCACCCTGACAAATCTGGTGCAACGGCTTTTCGTTCCGGAAAAAGGCCGGGTGTTGGTGGACGGGATCGACCTGACCCTGGTGGACACGGCCTGGCTGCGGCGACAGGTGGGGGTGGTGCTCCAGGAGAACATGCTCTTCCACCGTTCGGTGCGCGACAACATCGCCCTGGCCGATCCGGGCGCGAGCATGGATCGGGTGGTGAACGCGGCCACTCTTGCCGGTGCACATGATTTCATTCTGGAATTGCCCGAAGGGTACGACACCATCGTGGGCGAGCAGGGTACCGGGCTTTCCGGCGGCCAGCGGCAACGCATCGCCATTGCCCGGGCGCTCATGACCAACCCGCGCATCCTGATTCTCGACGAGGCCACCAGCGCCCTGGACTACGAGTCCGAGCACATCATTCAACGGAACATGTCGGCCATTTGCGCCAACCGAAGCGTGCTGGTCATTGCCCACCGCCTGTCCACGGTCAAGGATTGCGACCGTATCGTGGTGGTGGAAAAGGGGCGGATCGTTGAATCCGGCAGCCATGATCAGCTCGTGCGTACGGGCGGGTACTACGCCAAGCTGTGGCAGTATCAGTCCAAGAGCTCCGAGGAGGCCGCGTGATGGTTGGCAACATGAAAGACAGGATTGTCCGGCTTTCGGAGATGGCCAGGGAAAAGGTCTCGCCGCGCGTGGCCCGGGCTGTGGACAAGGCCAGGCAGTGCCGGTTTGCCCAACCCTCGGAGGAAATGGAGTTTCTGCCTGCGGCACTGGAGGTGGTGGAGACGCCGCCTTCTCCCATAGGCAGGGCGACGGCCTGGTGCATCATGGTCCTGGTCGTGTTTATTCTCTTTTGGGCCGTCTTCAGCAAAACCGATGTAGTGGCCGTGGCGGAGGGAAAGATCATCCCCAGCGGCATGGTCAAAACCATCCAGCCATTGGAAAGCGGGGTGATCACCCGCATCAACGTGCGCGAGGGGCAACTCGTCAAGGCGGGCGACCTGCTCATTGAGTTGGACACCACCACGAGCGGTGCGGATGTGGAAAGGATCAAAGGGCAACTCCAGGCCTCCCGGTTGGAAGAAGCCCGGCTCAGGGCACTCCTGCTCTGGGACCCTGAGAGCGGGGATATGCCCGAATTGGTCGTTCCGAAAGATATAGATCAGAGGGACGTCACCCAGGAACGGCGTTATCTCCAGCAGGACGCCAAGGCTCTGCTGGCCAAACTCAACGGTTACGATAACGAGATACGCAGGTTGCGGGCCAAGATGCAGTCCGCGGCGCATACGGTGGAAAAGCTCAAGGAGCAGCTGCCCATCGTCAACAAACGGGCCAAGGCTCGAAAGACGCTCTATGAGCAGGACGTGGCTCCGGAAAACGAATGGCTGGAAGTGGAGGCCGAACGTATCGAGATCGTCCAGAACCTGAAGTCCGAGCAGGAGGATGTGACCGAGGCGGAGGCATCCATCGACGTGGCCATGGAACAGCGTCTCCAGGCCCTGTCCGAGTACAGTCGCGACCTGCTGGAGAACAAGACCAAGGTGTCCACCGAGGTGGATTCCCTGACCCAGGAGCTGAAAAAGGCCACCCACAGCGATACGTTGCAGCGCATCACCGCGCCCGTGGACGGCAAGATCATGAAGCTGACCGTGCATACCATCGGCGGCGTGGTCACTCCTGCCCAGGAACTCATGACCCTGGTGCCCAGGAACTACCAGTTGGAGATCGAGGCCCGGGTCAAGAACAAGGACATCGGGTTTGTGCGGGAAAGTCAGGAAGTGGGCATCAAGCTTGAAGCCTTCCCCTTTACCGAATACGGCACCCTGGACGGAGTCGTGCAGTCGGTGTCCGGCGACGCCATACAGACCGAGGAGGGCGAACTCTACTTCCTTGCCCGTGTGGGCATGAAGCAGTCCTACATCCTGGTCAACGGCAGGAAGGTCAATCTTACGCCCGGCATGCGCGCCACGGCCGAGGTCAAGATCCGCCAGCGTCGGCTCATCACGTTCTTTCTCTCGCCGTTGCTCAAATACGCCAACGAGAGCATGAAGGAACGTTAGGCCTCCCCAAAAAAGAAGAGGCTGTCCCGGGTAACCCCGACGGGATTATCCGGGGCGGTCATGAGAAAAAGAAAAAGGGTTGCGGCGTTATGCCGCAACCCTTGTTTCTATCTGGTGCCGAAGAGAAGACTCGAACTTCCACGGGATTGCTCCCACTAGACCCTGAACCTAGCGTGTCTACCAATTCCACCACTTCGGCGTTCAGGAGAAAGACTTATATATTTCGCTCCCGTACTTGGCAAGCGTTTTTTTCAATTTTTCAACCTTTCTTCCAATTCATTGGAATCATTGACTCGACCGTGTCGGATACACCGCCTTTGCCCACGAAGTCGGCCAGGTTTTTCACGTCCTCGGCCATGTAGCGGTCCAGACGCACCACCGGGAAGAGGTTGTGCTCGGTAATGGTTTCGAAGAGTTTCTCGGAAACCGGGCTGAGTCTTTTTTCCTCGTCGCTCAGGGGATGTTCTCGGGTGACGCAGGCGTCGAAGATCACGCCTTCGCCGTGGCCGTTCATGCGCATTTTGAGGTTGTCCAGCTCTTCGCCGACCCACTCGGGCAGCCTGGCCTCTGTGGGAATTGTCTCCAACCGCTTGCGGATGGCGATGGCCTGGTTGATGTAAGCCAGTTCGATGGCCAGGACGTGGGCGGCCTTGGGCAGGGTCTTGAACAGACGTACGGCCAGTCCGGTGCCCATGCTCACGTGGTCCTCCTGTCCCGAGTTGGTGGATATGTTGAACAAGTGGCTGGGCATGCAGTGGCCCCAGATGTCGTTGGTCAGCGACGCGGAGGTGTATTCCAGCATCATCATGCCGCTGGAGATTGACTTGTCGTCGCCCGGCAGATGCGGCCACTTGAGGTCGCGGCCCAGGCCTTTGTTGCGCACCGGGTCCACGAAGCGCACCGAGCGCATATGGGAAAGGTTGGCCATGATGGAAAGAGCCTGCATGAGGTTGTATATCTGCACGGCCACGGGCATGCCGTGGAAGTGGCCGCCCGAGACGATGTCCGTGTATTCGCCGTCCTCGTCGGGCAGCAGGATGGGGTTGTCCGTGGCGCTGTTGGCCTCGATGAGCAGGGCGTCCTGAGCCTGTGAAATGAGATCATGGCAGGCCCCCAGCACCTGGGCCGCGCAGCGGATGTTGTACGGGTCCTGCACTTGGCCGTCGGTCTTGTGGTCCTTGTGCGAGTTGCGGATGGGCGAATCCTGCATGATGCGCCAGATCCAGTCCGCCACGGTGCGTGCGCCGGGATGGGGCCGTACTGCATGAAAGTCCGGACGATAGTAGGTGTCCGGCGCAAGCATGACCTGGGCCACCAGGGCCGAGTTGACGGCGGCAGTCTTGAGCATCGCCTTGAGTCGACTGCAGGCCATGAGTCCGAGGGCGTTCATGAACTGTACGCCGTTGTTCAGGGCCAGCCCTTCCTTCATTTCCAGCTCCACCGGTTGCAGCCCGGCCTGTTTCAGGGCCTCCGCCGCAGACAGGCGTTGGTCGTGGTAAAGCACGTCCCCTTCGCCCATGAGCGCCATGGCGATGTGTGAGAGCGGGGCAAGGTCGCCGGACGCGCCCACCGACCCCAGTTCGGGCACCACCGGAGTGATGCCGTGGTTGAGCAGGTCCAAAAGACGTTCGACCAGCACGGGCCGCACACCGCTGAATCCACGCGACAGGGAGTTGGCGCGCAGGAGCATGGCGATGCGCACCACGGTGGCGTCCATGGGGTCACCCGCACCTACTGCATGGGAGAGGATCAGGTTTTTTTGCAGGTCCGAGAGCAGCTCCTCGCGGACCGAGACATCCACGTTGTGGCCAAACCCCCGGTTGAAGCCGTAGGCCGGGATGTCCTGCGAGGTTACGAAGGCCTCGATTTGGGTTCGCCGTTCGGCAAGCATGTCGCGGCTGGCCTGCGCCAGTTTCACGGGTTCGCCGTGGGCCACTGCCATGATGTCGTGAAGATTGAGTTGATTGTGGCTATCAATGGTGACCATGCTGAAAATCCTCCGGGCCTTACGCCCAGCCGTAAAGATATGTGTACAGGACCAGGGCGGCCAGCCGCGCGGTGCGGTTGTCCACATCCATGTCCGGGTTGACTTCCGTGATTTCGAACACGGCGGTTTTGCCGTAGGCCCGGCAGCGGGCCGCGAAGTTCATGACTTCCTCGGCGGTGAAGCCAATGGGAGAGGGCGCGCTGACCCCCGGTGCGTCCGAGGCGCGCACACTATCCATATCCAGCCCGGCGAACAAGGGTTTGTTGTCCAGGAGTTCGAAGAGGCTGTCGAAATACATGTCCGCGCCGTGCTGCATGATGTGGCTCAGGGTATGGATGTTCACGGCCAAATGCGCAGCGTCATCGAGGTAGTGCGGCGAGTTCACCTGGGCCTGGATGCCCACCTCATGGAAGTTCTGCGACTTGAGGTGCCCGCCTTCGATGAGGTTGCGGTAGGGCGTGCCCGAGTGGACCCGGTCGGCCTTGCGCATATCCAGGTGGGCGTCCATGTTGATGGCTGCGATCTCTCCCAGCACGTCGGCGCAGGCATGGGCGTCCGGCAGGGATATGTCGTTGCCGCCGCCCAGGACCATGACCTTCTTGTCCTCGCGCAGGAGAGCGGAAACCACGGAGTGCAGCCGTTCGTGGGCCGATTCCAGTCCCCCGCTCGTGTCCACGTCGCCGAGATCCAGCAGCTTCACGCCGCCCTTGTCCACGGGGGACTTGAATTTGTATAGCATCTGGCGGACGGCGTTGGGAGCCTTGGCCGCACCGATGCGTCCCATGTTGCGGCTGACGCCCATGTCCTGGGGACAGCCCACCAGCACGTGGGTGGCTTGCGCCAGTTCGTCGGCGTTGAACAGGGTGACGTCTTTCAGAAACACGTCGTGTTCGTCATGGGACTCGAAGTCGATGCGGAACGGGCGGACCATGTTCAGCAGGCTATCGGGCAGCATGGGGAACCCCCTTTTTGATGACTGTCTGCACCAGATTTTCTCCATAAAAATAAACCAAATCACGGTAATTGGCCGTATCCAGCACCAATAGATCGGCCTGCCAGCCGGGTTCGATACAGCCCGCCTCGGGCAGGCGCAGGGCATGGGCCGCGTTCTGGGTCACGCAGGCCAGGGCCTCGTCCACGGACATGCGCATCTGCATGCAGGCCAGAGACATCATGAGCGGCAGGTTGAGCGTCATGTTGGAACCCGGGTTGAAATCCGTGGCGATGGCCGGGATGCATCCGGCGTCGATGAGCGTCCGGGCCGGAGCGTACGGGATATCCAGGAAGAGCGATACGCCGGGCAGGAGTACGCCCACCACGTCGGAGGCGGCCAGTTTTTTTGCACCTTCCTCATTCATGGCCTCAAGGTGATCCACGGACACCGCGCCCAGATCGATGGCCACGTCCACGCAGCCGATGGCGTTGAATTGGTCCGCGTGCAGGCGCGGCAGCATGCCGTGCTTTACGGCCAATTCCATGATTTCCACGGACTCGGCCGGGGTGAAGTAGCCTTCCTCGCAAAACACGTCGCAGAATTTCGCGGAATTGGCGGCCTCGGGGATCATCTCCCGTACCTGGGCCAGATAGTCTGCCTTACTCACTCCCTTGGGCACGGCGTGCGCCCCCAGGAAGGTGGGCACGAGATCGACCGGATGGACGGCGTCCAACTCTGCGGTCACTTCCAGCATCTTGAGCTCGGTGGTCAGGTCCAGACCGTAGCCGGACTTTACCTCCATGGTCGTGACGCCGTGGCGCATGGCCCGGTTCAGGCGCGCCTCGGCCAATTCGAACAACTCGTCTTTCGATGACTCGCGCGTGGCCTGCACGGTGCCGGCGATGCCGCCTCCCTTGGCCGCTATTTCCTCATAGGTGGCCCCGGCCGTGCGTTGGGCGAATTCGTCCGCGCGGCTGCCGCCGAACACCAGATGAGTGTGGCAGTCCACCAGTCCGGGGATGACCGTCCTGCCCGTGGCGTCCAACACCTTGGCGTCCTGCGGGACATCCAGTTCCTCCAGCGGGGCGATGGCCGCGATATGGCCGTCTCGCAGCAGCACGGACCGGCCGGTGCGGACGACCGGATCGTTCAGCGCCGCACCCCGGAGCGAACCGGGGCGGGGCGAGACGATCTGTGCGGGATTCTTGATCAGCAGGGTGCTCATGGTATGCACCATACTACTTGATCATGGGAAGTTTGAGTCCTTTTTCCTTGGCGCAGGCAATGGCGCTTTCATAGCCTGCGTCGGCATGGCGCATGACGCCGGTTGCCGGGTCGTTCCAGAGCACGCGGGCGAGCTTTTCATCGGCCAGTTCGGTGCCGTCGCAGACAATGACCAGTCCCGCATGTTGGGCATAGCCCATACCCACGCCGCCGCCATGGTGGAAGCTCACCCAGGTCGCGCCGGAAGCACAATTGAGCAGGCAGTTGAGGATGGGCCAGTCGGAAACCGCGTCCGATCCGTCCTTCATGGCCTCAGTCTCGCGGTTGGGGCTGGCCACGGAACCGGAATCGAGATGATCGCGTCCGATGACCACGGGAGCCTTCAGTTCGCCGCTGCGCACCATTTCGTTGAAGGCCAGTCCCAGGCGGTGCCGGTCACCGAGGCCGACCCAGCAGATGCGCGAGGGCAGGCCCTGGAAGTGGATGTGCTCCTGGGCCATGTCCAGCCAGTTGTGCAGGTGCTTGTCGTCCGGGATCAGTTCCTTGACCTTGGCGTCGGTCTTGTAGATGTCCTCGGGGTCGCCGGACAGGGCCGCCCAACGGAAGGGCCCCTTGCCCGTGCAGAAGCGGTCGCGAATGTAGGCGGGTACGAACCCCGGGAAGTCGAAGGCGTCTTTCAGGCCCGTGTTGTAGGCTTCCTGGCGGATGTTGTTGCCGTAGTCGAAAGTGGGTACGCCCATCTTTTGGAAGTCGAGCATGGCCTGAACGTGGTCCACCATGGATTCGCGCGCGGCGCGCATGACGCCCGCCTCGTCGGTTTTCTGCCTGGCTTCCCATTCCTCCACGGTCCAGCCCTTGGGCAGGTAGCCGTTGAGCGGATCGTGGGCGCTGGTCTGGTCGGTGACGGCGTCCGGACGGACACCCCGTTTGACCAATTCCGGATAGATTTCGGCAGCGTTGCCGAGCACGGCCACGGTGACGGGCTTGCCCTCTGCGCAGGACTTTTCAATGAGTTCCAGGCCGTGTTCCAGGCTGTCGGCCTTCATGTCCAGATAGCCGGTGTCCAGGCGTTTCCGGATGCGTTCCTCGCGGCACTCGACGGCCAGCATGGAAGCGCCCGCGAACTTGGCCGCCAGGGGTTGTGCGCCGCCCATGCCGCCGAGGCCCGCGGTGAGGACCCATTTGCCGCTCAGGTCGCCGTCATAGTGTTTTTCGGCCATGCTCACGAAAGTTTCGTAAGTACCCTGTACGATGCCCTGGCTGCCGATGTAGATCCAGGATCCGGCGGTCATTTGGCCGAACATCATCAGGCCCTTGCGGTCCAGTTCGTTGAAGTGCTCCCAGTGGGCCCAGTGAGGCACCAGGTTGGAGTTGGCGATGATCACGCGCGGTGCGTTCTCATGGGTGGGAAAAACACCCACGGGCTTGCCTGACTGGACGAGCAGGGTCTCATTGTCCCCGAGTTCGCGCAGGGTCTCGACGATCCTGTCGAAGCATTCCCAGTTGCGCGCGGCGCGGCCGATGCCGCCGTAGATGATGAGGTCTTCGGGGCGTTCGGCCACCATGGGGTCCAGGTTGTTCTGGAGCATGCGCAGGGGCGCTTCGGTCTGCCAGCTTTTTGCCGTCAGTTCCGTGCCGGTGGGGGCGGTGATCACGCGTTTGGTCATTGTTGCACTCCTTTGAAACATTTATTTTTTCGGTTCGAACACGCCGCCGAAGCTGAAGCGTGAGCCCGGGTAAAGCAATTCCGCATAGGAGACGAGCCGATCCCTGGACCAGGTCCTGCGCCGCAAAAGCAGGCAGGGTTCGTCCGGGCCTATGTCCAGGAAGACCTGCTGCTCGCGGTTGGGGAGCACGGCCGTGAGCTCGTGTTCGGCCTTCTGGAGCGGGGCGGCCTTCATGAGATACCTGTGGGCCGTGGTGATGGAGAAATCCACCTCCAGGTATCGGGGGGCCGTGCGCAGGTCCACGTGGCGATCCTCCAGTTGGATGGGCAGGCCGTTTTCCATGTGCACCACTTTGGAGCGGGCGATGGAACCGGCCCTGCCTTCACCGAAGATCTGGGAAACGAGCGGCGAGTCGGGCTCGGCAGACAGGTATTTCAGGTCGCAGGAATACTGTCCGCCGCGGGAGGAGATCTCCTCGGAGATGTCCGTGATGACCAGCAGCTCACTGCGCGGGGTGCGCCGGGCCACGAACGACCCCAGGCCGCGGCGCCGGTAGATGTAGCCTTCGGCGGCAAGCTCCTTGAGCACGCGGTGTACGGTCATGCGGCTGGCCTCAAAGGAATTCATGAGTTCGGATTCCGCGGGAATCTGGTGCTCGGGCGGCCAGTCGCCGCTTTCGATATGATGAAGGATATGTTCCCTGATTCGGGACGAGAGACTTTTTTTGGGCATGATGGCGTTGTATTTGTATATACGTTTATGATGAGATGTATATACATTTGTAGGGAGGGGAGGTCAAGGGGGATCGGGGAACGTTTTGTCCCTGTCTTGACGGGAAATGTATTTCCCACTAAAGAACTTTGCTTTGTTGGGTTGGGTTTTTCAATACTGAATCGGCTGTAAAAAGCCTAATGAATGTGGGGAATTCATGAAGAAATTGGTTGTTTTTTTGTTGATGGGGATTGTGTTCGCCTCCGGCTGTGCCGTCACTCGCAGTGAGGTCCCTTCCGGTGTCGTGAAAACCGAGTCTTCCACACCGGACAATGGCAAGCAGATCGTGATCCGTTCGGTTTCCGATGATCGCAGGTTTGAGGATGCTCCCAAAGTGCCGTCCATTCCAACTATGGATGTGGACCGTATCGCTGAGGTTTCCGATGATTTGAAACTGCGGGCCATTGGCCGTAAGCGCAACGGCTTCGGTAGGGCCTTGGGCGATGTATTGCTGCGTGAGGGTGAGGGGGTGGATACGGTGGTCGCCACTTCCTTGGGAAATGCCTTTGATGCTCTGGGGTATGAGGTCGTCGAAGATTCTGCCGCATCCGAGCAGGTCATTCCAGTTGATATCTCAATCAAGAAGATGTGGTGTTGGATAGAATTGGGATTTGCGTCGGGCACGCATTCCTGTGAGGTGGAAACCGAAGCGACCATCGTCAATGGTGAGAATGTTGCGAAGAAGCTCGTGTTGCAGACCCGCATTGATGAATCGGTCATGGTTGTAACCGAATCCGACTGGACCGAGCGACTGCAAGAGCTTGCGGGCAAATACACCACCATTTCCGAGACCAAACTCAAGGAAGCAGGCATGTAATCCTGTTACCGGTTGACATGAATCAGGGCGGTTCCGCGAAGGGCCGCCCTTTTTTGTGGTCTGCCGTCACAGACGAAGAACAGGGATTTTCAATCCTTTCAAAGGGCAGCGGGCGTGGAGTTATTTTTTCAGTGAAAAGTGCGGTTTTCAATGTGTTCGTTCGTCACCAAAAGACGGGTTTCCGTTGCATTGGAACAACGGGCGGAGATGCTTTGATATTTGAAATGGGGATCGCGTAATATGTAGGAAAAGCTGGAAATAAAAAGTTTTGACCGCTGTTCTTGCCTGTAGCAAAGGGGAGAGTATCGGAAAACCCTTTGACCTTCGCAAGGAGGTGAACGGTATGGAAAGGAGACTACGGGCCCGAGCAGCCCCCTCAAAGGATACCAAGGCATTTTTGACCGGTTTTTGCGCGCCCGTCGACGTGGTGGACTATTGCGCCTGCGGCATGGCCCTGGCCATGAATGGTGATTCCCGGCATATGACCCACGGCATGAATGTGGGAGTGGACATCATGGTGGACGGAGCGCTGCGGGCCTGCGGGCTGTGCGGCACGGTGTGCTGGGCCGGGGATGGCCGAGTCGGCCTGCGGCTGGATTGCCGGAACGACATGCAGATGAAGGCGGCTCATGATCTGGAAGTATCCATCTTACGGGGGTGACCGCATGTTGAGGCACACCCCGGACCGATTATGCTCGCATCGGCCGCTCTACAGGGGGCGGTGGTGTTTCTACAAGAAAAGGTGTCACCCGGGCGGGTGACGGTAAACGGCGAAAACCAGTGAAACCAACGGGCGGCCTTCAGGAAGAGGGCCGCCCACCATTTTGGGCTTGGGCCTTGATGTACGGGGCGAAAAGAGCTTGTCCGGCAATGGGTGTGTTCTCCGGAAGATTGTTTCATACTGTCCGCCACACACTTCAGGGTTGTGGATCGTCGGTTCGAAAAACCATGATTATGGCACGAATATAAAGAGAAATACTGGAAGTTTCCTGAAAGTTATATATGATGAAATGACTGAAAATACCATGGGGGACAGTTGTGGATAGATATTTCAGGAAGACCGTTCGAGTCAGTGATTTTGTAAAGGATTCCATTGTGATCTCGGACGGGGAGTGGCCCAATCCCATCCGGAGCGAAATGGCGACCTCCGGATGCTTTATTTTTCGGCTCAAGGATGCCTGCCTGTTCATTTCCCAGTCCGGGGATTGTTGTAGCGCCTCCGCCCTCAAGATTATCAAGCGGAACGATTTGAACAGGTGGGTGTGCGAATATATTGATGAATTGCCGAAAAGGGATGAGGCATACATTGATTTTTATCCCTGCGAGAAGAGTGAAGTGGAGGAGTTGAAGCATCATTTGCAGGAGACGTGTCCTCCTGTTCTCGATAACGAAGGTGGACATCTCGTCGGAGAGTGCGAGTTGTTGGCGAAGGAGTTTCCGGAATTGTATGAGGCGCAGAAGAAACTGTTTTATTTTTATCAGCACGGAATTTTGGACCTCAAGTGGACTCACAGCAGTGTGCCGAGCTCGACCGAGTTGGTCACCGATGAGTTCTGCGCCGCCATGGAACGGAGGATCAGGTCACTTGAGGCGCACTGAGCTATGGCTCCCGGTTGGATGAGAATGGAGTTTGATGATTGTCTGGTCGGTCTCTTGATAGGGGCTTTTTTTTTTGAGGGTGCGTGATGCGCAGGCTTCAATTCAGGGGGAACGTGAGCCCTCGTCAGGTTTCGCCCTGAAGGCGACCTGTTCTTTCGTTGGCGCAGGAAAAAGTAAGCAAAAATTGCGCTTGTGGCAGCACATAGTTACTTCTACTCCAAAGGCAAAGGGGCGGCGCCCTCGGCGCCGCCCCTTTTCAAAGTGTGATGACCTGAGAAGATCACTGAGTCCTTATTCAATCCAATCATCATCCTCGCTGATGGGCGTGAACCCGCGCCGCATGGTGTTTTCGCACACCAACCTCGGATCCATGAACTGGAGCAGATAGTCCGGACCGCCGGACTTGGAACCAACGCCGGACATCTTGAACCCACCGAAGGAGTGCCGTTCCACCAGCGCCCCCACGGACGGCTTGTTCAGATACAGGTTGCCCACGCGGAACTCCCTGTAGGCTCGCCTGAGGTTGTTCGGACTGCGGGAGTAGATGGCCCCGGTGAGCGCGAACCGGGTGGAGTTGGCCCATGCCAGGGCCTCGTCCATGTCCTTGGCGCGCATGACCGCCAGCACCGGGCCGAAAACCTCTTCCTGAGCAATGCGGTGTTCGGGGGTGATGCCTTCCACTATGGTCAACGGCACGTAGCAGGCCTCGTTGATCTTGTACTTCTCATCCGCCTCGCGCTTGACGAGAACGCTGCCTTCCTCCTCGGCGATCTTGACGTAGCGCAACACGTTCTGCACGGCGGCCTTGTCCACCACCGGGCCCATGTAGTTGGAAGGATCCTCGGCAGGGCCGAGTTTGATGGAACCGGCGGCTTCCTTCAGCCGGTGTACGAAACGGTCGTAGACGGCATCCAGCACGATGACCCGCGAGCAGGCCGAGCATTTCTGGCCCTGGAAGCCGAAGGCCGCGTAAAGCACGCCGAGCACGGCCTCGTCCAGGTCGGCGTCGTCGTCGATGATGGTGGCGTTCTTGCCACCCATTTCCGCGATGACCTTTTTGCACTGTTCCTGGCCGGGCTGGACCACCGCGGCCTTCTGCTGGATGCGCAGACCCACTTCCATGGAACCTGTGAAAGCGATGACCGAGACGTCCGGGTGCTCGACAATGTAGTCACCGATGACCGAACCCCGGCCAGGGGTGTAGTTGAACACGCCGTCGGGCAGGTTCACGGCCCGGAACATTTCCGTGAGCATCCAACCGACCACGGAGGAAACTCCGGACGGTTTGTAGATGACCGGGCAGCCCGCCACGATGGCGGCGGAGACCATGCCCACGGAGATGGCGAACGGGAAATTCCACGGCGCGATGACGGCCGCGATACCCTTGCCCTGGTAGAAATAGCGGGAGTCTTCGCCCGGAGCGTTGCCCATGCGGCGGTGCTCGCCCAGGCGGATCATTTCGCGAGCGTAATATTCAAGGAAGTCGATGGCCTCGCCGATGTCGGCCTGGGCCTGGTCCCACTGCTTGCCCACTTCGAGAGTCTGCAGACCCGAGAGCATGTGAATGTTCTTTCTGCACCATTCGGCGGCATCCAGCAGGTACTGGGCGCGCTGCTCCGGGGACTCGTCGCGCCAGGTGAGATAGGCTTCCTTGGCTCCGGCCAGGGCGTCGTCTATCTCGGGCTTGCCCGCCTGGCAGACCGTGCCGATGATCTCGTTCGGGTTGGCCGGGTTATAGGAATTCAGGGTGTCGTCCGTGGTTACTTCCTTGCCGTTGATATACAGCGGATACTGCTTGGCCAGCTTGGTCCTCCATTCGGCGATGGCGGCCGGGTAGGCGTCCCGCTCGGCCTTGATGGTGAAGTCCACGGGCGGGTAGTTGTTGAAAGGCGGAATTTCGCCCTTGAGAGCCTTGATGTTGGGACGATGACCTTCGTTCTTGCACGGCTTTTCGGCCAGTTGGCGCTGCAGCGTGATTTCCGGGTTTTCCAGCAGCCGGTCCATGTCCGCCTCGTCCGCGAAGGTTTGCTTGAGGAATGATTCGTTGGCCGTGTTTTCCAGCAGTCTGCGTACCAGGTAGGCCATGCCCGGAATGAGCTCGCCGTACGGGCAGTAGAGGCGCACGCGCTTGGCCACGTTTCTGAGCCCCTTGCGCACGGGCTCGGCCATGCCGTAGAGGACTTGGAACTCGTACTTTTCCTCGGGTACGCCCTGTGCCCTGGCCATCTCCATGACCGCGGAGATGGTACGGATGTTGTGGGAGGCGCAGGCAAAGTGGCAGATGTCGTGATTTTCCAGGATCATCCTGGCGACTTTTTCGTAGCAGATGTCGGATTCGGGTTTGTGGGTCCAGACCGGTATGGGCCAGTCGTTCTGCTTGGCCAGCACGGTCTCGTAATCCCAGTACGCGCCCTTGACCAGACGGATGGAAACCTTGACGTTCTCTTCGCGGGCCCAGTCCAGGAACTGACGCACATCTTCTTCGGTGTCCCTGAGATAGGCCTGGAACACGATGCCCATATGCTCGTAATCACGGTATTTGAGGCGTAGCCGTTTGTAGAGTTCTATGGTGGCTTCCTTGTATTTGAGTTGCTCCATGTCGATACACATGAAGCCGTCCATTTCCATGACCTTGCGGTAGACCGGCTCAATGCGTTCCATCATGCCGGCGACGGTTCCTTCCAGGTCAACAGCCTTGGATTGGGAATAGAAGGCCGAAGGCTTGACCGCCACGTTGATCTTGGGCGAGTGCCCCCAGTCCAGGTCGCCCGGGGCGTCCAGGGCATTCCATTTCTTGTATTCCTTCCGGATGGCGTCCAGCACCTCCAGGTAGCCCTCCTGGTAGGCGGCGGATTCCTCCGCGGAAACCGTGGCTTCGCCCAGGAGATCGAGCACGAAGGAGAAACCGTCCTTGCGCAGCTTCCTGATGCCCTTGACCGCTTCCTTGCCTTCCTGGCCGATGATGAACTGCCGGGCCATGCCTTCGATGTTGGAACGGATGGTCCTGTTGAGCACCTTGGCCACGAGGCCGCCGCCGATCTTGGTCTTGGTGGCGCCCCATTTGAGCACTTCAGGGATGTTGGAATCCTCGCCCGCGAAATATTCCTCGATGTGGCGGGAGAGGGATTCCGAGGTGTTCAGGTAGGGCAGCACGTCCACGAAGCGAAACATCTGGACCTTGAAGTCCTCGTTTTTCATGGACCAGTCCATGACTTTGCCGGTCCACCAGCCCTTGTTGAAGATGGACGGCGCTTCGCCGGAAATGGATTGGAAAAATTCCTTGCCCAATGCTATTATTTTCGGGTCAAGATCCTTGGTACTGATGCTCATGGGGTCTCCTTTGAAACTCTCTGTTCCTTGGTTTCCAACGGGTATGGCGGTATGCTAAATATCTTCGTCGGCATCGATGGGGATGCCGCGGGTCTCCTTGACGGTTGTCAGCACGATGGTGGAGTTGGTATCCCTGACGGTGGGGATGGCTCCGAATTTGGACAGCGTGCGCTGCAGGGCTTCGGTGTCCTTGACGCGCACCTTGACCAGGTACGGGGCCTGGCCGGCGGTGTAGTGCACTTCGAGGACCTCCCGGATTTTGGCCAGCTCGTTGCCGGTCTCGAAGGACCCGGCCGGTTCGTCCGCAAAGACCAGGGTGAAGGCGGTCAGGCCCAGGCCGACGTTTTTGGGGTTGAGAACGGCTTCATAGCCGGTGATGAAGTCGCGCCTTTCCAGCTTGCGGACGCGTTCCAGCACCGCAGAGGGCGCCTTGCCAACTTTTCGTGCAATGTCCGCATTGGAAATTCGTCCATTTTCCTGAAGTATGTTCAGGATTCTTCTGTCGAGATCGTCGATTGTTCTTTCGCTCATAATAATTAAGAATATTGTTCTGGAATAAAAAAGTCAATACCCATGGTCAAGTCTGGGGAAGCATTGCGTCTTTTTGGGAAAGATGTTCTTTACGTTGCCTGCAACGCGTGAATATATCATATGAAATGCGAACGTTTTTTAGTAGTTGATGGACAGCTATGAAAGCCGGAAAGCACACTCTCCAGCATGCGTCCGGGGCGCACATGAAGACTTCCGACAAAGAAGGCAGGCTTGTCCTGTCCCTGGGCGGCAGGCTCGATGCCGTCTCCACGGCTGCGGTCTGGGACGACGCTTTGGCCGCAGTGCGCGGCAGCCGTTTGGGTGAGGTCGGCGTGGACTGCACCGACCTGGAATATCTGGACGGCGCGGGCGTGGCCCTGTTGCTGAAGTTGCGCGAGACGGTCGAGGACGAACGCGGCGGTAGCTTCAAAATTGACAACCTCAAGGAGGAGCTTCGGCAGATCCTGGGCATGGTCTGGGGGTGTACGCCGCCCCGGTGGACCCGCAAGGAGGCGGAACGCCGCATGGGTCTGGCCGAACGGGTCGGCCACTATGCGGAAGACGCCTTCAAGCAGTTCAAGCACATGGTTTCGTTCGTGGGCGAGTCCGTGGCCATCATCTGCTACTGCCTCCAGCACCCGAGATGTGTCCGCTGGAAAGACGTCTGGCTCTCGGTGGTCAGTGTGGGCGTGGACAGCCTGTCCATCATCATGCTCATCGGTTTTCTCATGGGGTTGATCATGTCGTTTCAATCCGCGGTGAGTTTGCAGCGTTTCGGGGCCGAGATCTTCGTGCCGAACATGCTCGGCCTTGTCATGTTCCGGGAAATGGGGCCGCTGGTGACCTCAATCCTCCTGGCCGCGCGATCGGGGTCGGCCTTTGCGGCCGAGATAGGAACCATGAAGGTCAACGAGGAAGTGGACGCGTTGGTGACCATGGGACTTTCGCCCATGCGTTTCCTGGTGGCTCCCAAGGTTCTGGCCTCGCTTATCGCCGTGCCGCTCATGACCATGTTTTTCAACTTTGCCAGCCTGGTAGGCGGGGCGCTGGTCATGTTGTCCATGGATTATCCACTGGTGACTTTCACCTCGCGGGTGTTCCGGCTCCTGGGATACCTTGATTTTGCGGGCGGCCTGTTCAAGGCTTGCGTGTTCAGCTTGCTGGTGGCCGGGGTGGGCTGCCTGCGGGGGCTGGAAACCAAGACCGGAGCCAGCGCTGTGGGCGTTTCCACCACCAGCGCCGTGGTCAGCGGAATCATCGCCATCGCCGTTGCTGACGGTGTGTTCGCGCTGGCTTTTTACTACCTGGGGATATGACGAGGCATGAAATGAACGAGCCTGCCATCACGGTACGCAATCTGACCTGCGCCTACGGCGATTTTCTGGTCATCGACGACATCTCCTTTGATGTGCAAAAAGGGGAGATTTTCGTCATTCTCGGCGGCTCCGGTTGCGGCAAGAGTACGCTGCTCAAGCACATGATCGGCCTGTACGAGCCCCGGCAGGGGCAAATCCTCATCCAGGGGGACGACATCGTTTCCAGCCACGGGCGCAAGCGCGACGAGATCCTGCGCCGTTTCGGCGTCATGTACCAGATGGGAGCCTTGTTCGGGTCCATGTCGCTCATGTCCAACATCATGCTGCCCTTGGAGGAGTTCACTGACCTGCCGCGCGAGGCCATGGAGATCATTGCCAAGAGCAAGCTTTCCCTGGTCGGACTGGAGGACTTTGTCTACAACATGCCCGCCCAGCTTTCCGGGGGAATGAAGAAAAGGGCGGCCATCGCCAGGGCCATGGCCCTGGACCCCGGTATCCTGTTTCTGGATGAGCCCTCGGCCGGGTTGGACCCCATCACCTCGGCCGAGCTGGATGAGTTGATCCGCACCCTGTCCAGGAGCCTGGGAATCACCTTTGTCATTGTTTCCCATGAGCTGGCCAGCATATACTCGGTGGCCGACCGGGTCATCATGCTGGACAAGCGAGTGAAAAAGATCGTTGCCGAAGGCGATCCGCGCGAACTGCGTGATCATTCGGACAACGAGTTCGTCAGACATTTCTTTCATCGGCAGGCCGAGGTCCGTTTCGGCGCGGATATGGAATGCCCCGAGACCCATAAGGAACCCTAGTCATGCGGCAGTCAGATTATTTCAAGCTCGGTATTTTCGTGATCATCGGCACGGGCATGCTCCTGCTGGTCGTCCTGATTCTCGGGGCCGGTGACTATTTCAAGGAAACCTACACGATGGAGACTTACATCAACGAGACGGTCAACGGCCTGGAGGTGGGCTCTCCCGTGAAGCTCAAGGGCGTTCAGGTGGGGTCGGTTTCGGAAATCAGTTTTGTCTCCCATTACTATGATGAGAGCTACCGCTACGTGTATGTGGAGTGCGAGCTTGACGCAAACAAGTTCAAGACCTTGAACAGGGATTCCCTGGCCGAAGTCATTAAAGAGGATGTCAAAAATGGTTTGCGCGCCCAGCCCACGTCTCTAGGGCTCACCGGCCAGCTTTACCTGAATCTGGACTATGTGAACCCGGCCACCAACCCTCCGCTGCCCATCACTTGGCAGCCGCAGCACATCTACGTGCCGTCCGCCCCCAGCACCCTGAGCCGTCTGGAACAGGCCGTGGCCAGCGTGGGAGACTTTCTGAGCGGACTCAAAAAGCAGGACATCGAAATCATCGTGGAGGACGTGAAGGCCATCACCCAGGGCGTCCGCAGCTTCATGAAGCGGACGGACATGAAGGAACTCGGAAAAAGCCTGGTGGCCAACCTCAAGGAAACCTACAGATTGCTCGCGCGCGTGAACCAACTGCTCAAGGACCCGGCCATGGAACAGGTCATTCCCGACGCGTCCGGGGCCATCGCGAGCCTTCGCCGTATCCTTGAGGGATCGGAACAGAACATGGTGGCCAGCTTCGGAGATGCCCGGGAAGCCATGTCCAGCCTGAAACGTACCACGACCACCATCGAGCAGGCCGTGGCCGGTCCGGAAATGAAAAAGAACCTGGAAGGCATGAGCAAGACCTTCGCCAATGTAAACGAGGCTTCCGAGGAACTGCGGGCCGCCGTGCGCAAGCTACATGCTGTGCTGGCGCGAACCAACAACCTGGTGGCCGGGCAACAGGTGAACATTGAAGCCATCATGAGCGACACGCGGCTTTTGATTCAGAATCTCAAGGAATTGACCGAGGATGCCAAGCGCTATCCGTCAGGCGTCATTTTCGGTGCGCCGCCGGCAAAAGTTGAACCGGGAGAAAGATAATGAAAACCGTGCAGAATATTCTTTTGGGACTCATCGCCTTTTCCTTGCTGGCCGGGTGTGGCGGTCTTTCGCGCAAGGCCGTGGAAAAGAGGTACTACACCCTGGACGTGAAACGCGAACGAGTGGAGGGAAAGCCGTTTTCCGGCAAGGTGCTCAAGATCCGGCGTATGCGGATCTCGCCGCTCTATGACGGCCGCGAGCTGGTTTACAAGCTTGGCGGTGAGCGTATGGAGTCGGATTTCTACAACCTGTTCTTCATGCCGCCGGTGGAACTGTTGTCTCATGATCTGGGCCGGTGGATGGATGCCTCCGACGTTTTTTCCGGCACCGTGTCTCCGGCCAGCCTGGCCGATGCCGACTACACCCTGGAAGGGGTGGTCAACGTGCTGTACGGTGACTTTTCCAACGGCCGGAAGGTCGCAGTGGTGGAGATGCAGTTTTTTCTTCTCGACGAGCGGAAAGCCGACAATCACATCGTATTTTCCCGCAACTACGCCGAGCGAACGCCCATTACGGACAATTCGCCGACGGCCGTTGTCAGGGGCATGCGGGAAGGAGTACGGAATATCTTCATGCAATTGGAAAACGACCTGCGGGAGCAGGTCGCCTCGGGGATCTAGTCCTTTGTTTCCTTATGCAGCATGATGACGGGAACCGTGAGAAGGAACATGGTTCCCGAGACCTTCGTGCTTGAGACGCAAAGGGCGCCGTTCAGCAGTCTGACCAGCCGTTGCAGTATGCGCAATCCGAGGTCCATGCGGAACATTTGCCCCACTTGCCCTTGATCTGCGGCCGAAAAGGGCGTGGAAAGCACTCTCAGGCTTGAGTCCGGAATGGGCTTACCCGTATCCTCCACCGTGAAGAGAAGGATTGAGCGGGTATTGATCTGGTTGGGCGAGGGGTGGGAAACCGTCAGGAGGATACTCCCGTTTTCCGTTCTCCTATGGGCGTGCTCGATCAATTTGATCAGCGTCAGTCTTATCTTTTCGTAGTCGCCACGGAAAACGGCCGGGGTGTCCTGAGTTATGGCGAACGTCAGGGTCGTGCCCTTGCTTCTACACTTGGCGGCCATGACGGACTCAACATCTTGGAGCAGATCGGCCACAATAATTTTTTCGGTATTCCAATCTGTAGTGCCGGATGCCAGTTTTGAGTATAAGATCACTTCGTTGAGCATACCGACCAGTTCTGTTCCCATCTTAATGGCTTCGGTTATGTATCTCCGTTGTTCTGTGTTCAGCCCGGCCTGATCCATGAGCAGCAGCTTGTCTACCACCTCATTGAGCGGAGCCCTGATTTCACGGCTTATGTCGGCAATGAACGCGGTTTTGGCATGGTGGGCGTCTTCCGCCATATTCCTCGCCCGAAGCATATCCTTTTCATGGAGTTTCAATAACGTTATGTCGTGCAGGGTTCCCGCCATCCGAACGGCATTGCCGTAAGCATCGGCCTCAATGACCTGCCCATGCGCCTGCATCCAGACATAATGACCGTCTTTGGTTTTGAAACGGAATTGCACATTGCAGTATTCGCTCTTGCCCTGAAGGTGAGCGTTGATGCGCGCCAGGAATTGTGGCAGGTCGTTCGCGTGGACCAGACGTTTCCAATCCCGCTCAATCGAGGAGGTCTCCTCGCCGCCGTATCCCAGCTCTACCAAGAGGGATGGGGGAAAGCTCACCCTGTATCCGTCGAGATGGAGTGTCCAGGGAAACAGGCGGCCGGCTTCAAGGGCCTGGCTCAGGAGCTGCCTGCTCTCGGTAAGGGCAAGTCGGGCTTTGTATTCATGGCGTAGCAGTCTGTATACGAGATGGAACACGAGTCCTCCCGTGACAAGAACGTAGAACCAGCCTTTGAAGGTCTGGGCCACGGAAGCCAACTCCGGAGTTGGGAAAAGAATTTCAACTGCCTTGTCGGACAGAATAATCCATAAACAACCCACTACCATGTAGATAACGGCTATGCGCAGGGCTTGTTGGAACGGGGCGGGTGTTGGGTGTTTCCTGTCCATATCTTTCCCGGGGTTGTCTGATTGTGACCATGATATTCCAACCGGAAAAGAGCACAAGTATATTTTCTATTCGGCCGGAGCGTTCTCCAGGGCCTGCTCTATGAATTCCCAGTGGGCAAAGACCGTCTCCAGTTCGGATTCCAGTTCGGCCAGTTCGGCCTGCAGCGCGTTGACCGCATCTCCGCCGGTTTTGTAGAGTTCCGGATCGGACAGTGCGTCGTGTTTTTCCTGGATGGCGCCTTCCAGCGCTTCGATTTTCCCGGGCAAATCCTCAAGTTCTTTGCGGTATTGCTCAAGCTGGTATTTTTCCTTGTAGCTGAGCTTGCCCGGCTTTGGCTGGGGCCTGGGTTTGTCTTCCTGCCTGGCGGGCTTGGCTTTCAGAGCCTTCCTTTCCGGGCGCTGGCGCAGCCAGTCGTCGTATCCGCCCACATATTCCCGCACCTCGCCATCGCCTTCAAAGGCGATGGTGGAAGTGACCACGTTGTTGAGAAAGGCGCGGTCGTGGCTGACCAGCAACAGAGTGCCGGAGTAATCCAAAAGGAGTTCCTCCAGCAAGTCCAGGGTTTCCACGTCCAGGTCGTTGGTCGGTTCGTCCATGACCAGCACGTTGGAAGGCCGGGTGAAGAGCTTGGCCAGCAGGAGCCGGTTACGCTCGCCGCCCGAGAGAACCTTCACCGGAAGCTGGGCGCGGTCCGGGGTAAACAGAAATTCCTTGAGATAGCCGAGCACATGCTTTCTGCCGCCGTTGATGGCGATGTAGTCCGCGCCTTCGGCGATATTGTCCCGGGCGCTCTTTTCCTCGTCCAGCACTTCGCGATGCTGGTCGAAGTAGCTTACTTCCAGGTTGGCCCCGTGCCGCACCGATCCCGTCGCTGGCTGCAAGTCCTTGAGCAGCAGTCTGAGCAGAGTGGTCTTGCCGGCGCCGTTGGGACCCACAAGACCGATCTTGTCCCCGCGCATGATGCGGGTGCTGAACGGGTTGACGATGGGCTTGTCGTCAAAGGCGAAGGAGATATCCGTGGCTTCCGCCACCATTTTGCCGGTGCGGTCCGCTTCCTGGATGACCATAGTGGCCTTGCCCAAGCGTTCCCGGCGTTGTCCACGTTCCTCGCGCATGGCTCGGAGTTCCCGTACGCGGCCCATGTTGCGGGTGCGCCGGGCCTTGATGCCCTGGCGTATCCACTGTTCCTCCTGGGCCAGCTTTTTGTCGAAGTTGTGGTTCTGCTTGGCTTCGGCGGAGAGGACGTCTTCCTTGCGCTGCACATAGGTGTCGTAATCGCATTCCCAGCTGGTCAGCTTGCCCCGGTCTATCTCGACGATTCTGGTGGCCAGTTTTCCGAGGAAGGCCCGATCATGGGTCACGAAGAGCAAGGTGCGGTTTTGGCGCAGCAGGAATTCCTCCAACCAGACGATGGAGTCGATGTCCAGATGGTTGGTGGGTTCGTCCAGCACCAGCAGGTCCGGGCGGCTGACCAGGGCTCGGGCCAGGAGCACACGGCGCTGCGTGCCGCCGGAGAGGGTGGAGAAATCCTCGTCCGCATGGAGCTTGAGGTGGGAAAGCGCGGTCTCGATGGTCTGGTGGTGTTCCCATGCGCCGTCCGCGTCAAGGACCTGCTGGGCCTTTTCCAGCTGTTGTACCAGGGGCTCAGTGTCGCCTGCGGCTTCTTCAAGTTCGCTGGTGGCGCGGTGATAGTCGGCCAGATGTCTGCCGATGCGGTCCAGCCCCGAGGCCACGACTTCATAGGTCGGTCCGCTGAGCCCCTCCGGTACGTCCTGGGGCAGCATGGCGATGCGCACCCCCTGACTGACGGCGATCTCGCCGCTGTCTGCCTGCATGTCACCGTTGATGACCGAGAGCAGGGTGGACTTGCCTTCGCCGTTACGGCCCACAAGGCAGATGCGTTCGCCGGGTTCCACCTGAAGACAGACTCGGTCCAGGAGAACGGTTCCGGTAAAATTTATGCTGATATCCTGAAGACTGATGAGGGCCATGTTTTTCTCCGAAAAAAGGGGCCGGTGCGGTCACCGGCCCCTGACATACTCTTGCTGGCTGCGTCCTGCAACTCTTTCGCGTTTCCTCCGGCTATGCCTTCTGGGCCGCCGCCTGGAAAGCCTCGTGGCGTTCCTTGTAGGGCGGAAATCCGAAGAAAGCCGAGCCGGAAACCAGCACGTCCACTCCTGCGCGCACCAGGGCGGGGGCGTTGTCCGGGGTTACGCCGCCGTCGATCTGAATGAGCGTGTCGGCGTTCATGTCGGTGATCATGCCCTTGAGGTCGCGAATCTTGTCCATGGTGAAGGGAATGAACTTCTGGCCCCCGAAGCCGGGGTTCACGGACATGAGCAGCACCATGTACAGTTGCGGGACGAGATATTCGATCATTTCCAGCGGAGTGTGCGGATTGAGCGCCACGGCGGGCTTGCAGCCCGCGTCCTCGATCTGGGAGCAGACGCGTTCCAGGTGGGTGCAGGTCTCGGCATGCACGCAGATGAGGTCCGCGCCGGCGGCGGCGAATTCCTCGATGTACCGGCCCGGGGCCTCTATCATCAGGTGGCAGTCGAAGAAAAGGTTCGACTTCTTGCGCATGGCCTTGATGATGGGCGGGCCGAAAGTGATGTTGGGCACGAACTTGCCGTCCATGACGTCCAGGTGCACCCATTCGAGTCCTGCGGACTCGAGCGCCTTGAGCTCGGTCTCCATGTTGGCGAAGTCCGAGGAAAGCATGGAAGGGGAAAGAATCACGACGACTCCTTTTCAGTTATGAATTTCCGGGTCAGATGCCCGAGTCCCGCTCCAAGAAGAAGCGAGGATGCGCAAATGGGCATGATCGATGCGGGATCCGACTTCATGGCAAGCAGGCCGACGGGGAGCCCGGTGAGAATTCCGGCCGTTGCTCCGGTGACCCAGCCGGGAAGCGGCATGCGGAGATAGGCTATTATGACGCCCATGCCCATCCAATGCAGGAAGGCGGAAGCGTTTTCAAGCCAGCCCAGCCCCATCACGAGCATGGGGGTGACGTCGATGATGGCCGCCGTACATCCGAAGAGAAGGGCTTTTTGCAGCTTGGTCATGGGGGCTGCCTATTTGTCCATCTTGAAGTCGACCTTGATCTTGAACAGCCGGCTGGCCGGCAGGTTCAGGACCTTGATGCCCGTATTGGCCGTGATCTCGGCCAGGGCGGTCTCCACCACGTCCATGTCCGGGGCGATCATGGTGAACCAGATGTTGAATTCGTTTTCGCGCAGGTAGTTGTGTGTCACGCCGTCCTGACGGTTCACTTCGGCCACGAATTCGTCGATCTTGTCCTCGGGGACCTTGGCCGCGCAAAGCGTGGATTGCCAGCCCAGTTTGTGGGACTGGAAGTTGGCGCCGATGCGGCGGATCACGCCCCGTTGCTTGAGGGCACGCACCCGGGCCAGCACTTCGGCTCCGGTGAGGCCCACCTGCTCGCCCACCACGTCATACGGATGCGGGGCGATGGGAAAGCCGGACTGGATGATGTCGAGGATCTGTTTGTCGTAGTTGTCCATGGCTATTTGCGCGGTTTTTTCTTGGGTTGATACGAACACAGAGGCTCTTCCTTGAGATAGTGGCCCTTCATGCTTTCGGCGCGGGCGCGACAGCCGCCGCAGACTCGCTCGTACTCGCAGTGCCCGCATTTGCCTTCGTAGACTTCGGGATTGCGGAGATTGAGAAAATGTTGCGATTTCCTCCAGATTTCCGGGAAGGGGGTCTTCAGCACATTGCCGCAATCCAGTTCCAGGTAGCCACAGGGCTGCACCTGTCCCCGATGCGAGATGAAGCAGAAGCCCACGCCGCCCAGGCAGCCGCGGCTGACCGCATCCAGGCCGAAGTTCTCAAAGTTGACCGGGATGCCGTCTTCCTTTGCCCGTTGTCTGAGGATGCGGTGGTAGTGTGGTGCGCAGGTGGCCTTGAGCTGCATGTTCGTGGTTTTCTGGAAATCGTAGAACCAGTTGAGCACGTCCTCGTACTCTTCCGCGGAGATGACTTCGGCTCCGAGCTCTTCGGCCCGGCCCATGGGCACCAGCAGGAAGATGTGCCATGCCGAGGCCCCGAGGCGTTCGCAAAGCTGGAAGATATCCTTGAACAGGTGCAGGTTGTTCTTGGTCACCGTGGTGTTGAGCTGGAACTCGATGCCCGCGTCCTTGAGATGCTGAATGCCGCGCATGGAGGCTTCGAACGCGCCTTTCTCACCGCGGAACTCGTCATGCTGGGCCGCTTCGGGCGCGTCGATGGAGATGGAGCAGCGTTCGACACCGGCTTCCTTCATCCTTTTGGCGCTTTCGGCGTCGATGAGCGTGCCGTTGGGGGCCATGACGCAGCGCAGTCCCTTGCTTTTGGCGTAGGCGATGAGTTCGTACACGTCGTGGCGCATCATGGGCTCGCCGCCCGTGAAGATGATGATCGGGTTGCCCACCTCTGGGAAGGTGTCGATGAGCGCCTTGGCCTGTTCTGTGGACAGTTCTCCCGGATAGGGTTCCGGGTGCGCCTCGGCCCGGCAGTGCTTGCAGGCCAGGTTGCAGGAGCGGGTCACTTCCCAGGCCACCAGGCGACAGACCGGGCTGCCGTCTTCCAGCTTCATCTTGGGTGGGCCGTCGGCTCCGGGATGCCCCTTGCCGTGCGGGCGCCCTCCCGGTTTTCCTCCGGGATGTCCGCCCGGGTGCCCTTCAGGCGGGCAGCCTTTGTGTCCGTGCATATGTCTATCCATTCAACGTCTTGAGGACGTCTTCGGTAAAGTAACTGATGATGAGGTCGGCCCCGGCGCGCTTGAAGGCGACAAGGGATTCCATGACCACACTCTGTTCATCTATCCAGCCGTTCAGAGCCGCGGCCTTGATCATGCTGTATTCGCCGCTGACCTGGTAGGCGGCCACAGGCGTGTCGAAATTGTCGCGCAGCATGCGGACCATGTCCAGATAGGGCATGCCCGGCTTGACCATGATGATGTCCGCTCCTTCCTCAATATCCGCGGCCGCTTCGCGAAGCCCCTCCATGCCGTTGCCGGGGTCCATCTGGTAGGTGGTGCGGTCACCGAATTTGGGTGCGCCTTCGGCCGCCTCGCGGAACGGGCCGTAAAAGGCGGAGGCGTACTTCACGGAATAGGACATGATGGGCGTGTCGGTGAATCCAGCTTCGTCCAGAGCTTCGCGGATGGCGGCGACGCGGCCGTCCATCATGTCCGAGGGGGCCACTATGTCCGCCCCTGCCTTGGTCTGGGATACGGCCGTGCGGGCCAGCAGGTCCAGGGTGGGGTCGTTTCTGACCTCCCCCTTGGAGGAGACGATGCCGCAGTGACCGTGAGAGGTGTATTCGCACAAACAGGTGTCCGCAATGACGATGAGTTCGGGCCACTTGGCCTTGAGCATGCGGATGGCCTGCTGGACGATGCCGTCTTCGGCATACGCCTGGGAGCCCACCTCGTCCTTTTCGGCCGGGATGCCGAACAGCATGCAGCTGTGCAGTCCGTTTTTCACGGCTTCGCCCACCTGTTTTTCCAGCTGCTTCAGGGAGAGCTGACACTGGCCGGGCATGGAGCTGATAGGGCTTCTGAAGTCCGGGTCGTCGGTTTCGACCACGAAGTAGCACATGATCAGGTCCTGAGGCCTGATTTCGTTTTCCCTGACCATTTCACGCAGGGCCGGAGTGGTCCTGAGCCTGCGTCCGCGGTAGAAGTCGAACATGTATGAGGTACTCCGTTAGAAGTTGGGCTGTTGAAAAGAGCCTTTTCCCAGCTCCTTTGAACAGCCCTTGTATATTTGGTTCAATGTGTGCCGGCTACAGCGGTTCGCCGGTGATTTCCTCGTCCGTCAGGTAGCAGGCCGGGTCTTCGGCCCAGAAGTCGCCGTGGTAGGCCTCGGCGCGGGCGCGGAAGTTGCCGCCGCAGATGTTCAGGAAGCGGCACTTGGCGCAGCGGCCCTTCACATGGGGGCGTTTGTCCTTCATCTTGTGCAGCAGTTCGATGTTCTCGTCGGTCCAGATTTCGGAAAACGGGCGCTCCAGCACATTTCCGAAGGTGTGATGACGCATGAACTGGTCGGCATGGACCTGACCGTCCCAGGAGATGCAGCCGATGCCGCGCCCTGAGGAGTTGCCCTCGTTCCATTGCAGCAGCTCTTTGACCTGTTCGGCGCGGGCCGGATCTTCCTTGAGCAGGCGGTAGTAGACGAGAGGGCCGTCCGCGTGGTTGTCCACGGTGAGCACTTCCTTGGGTTTGCCCTTGTCGAAGAGTTCGCGGGTACGATCCATGATCAGGTTCACCACATCGCGGGTTTCCTGATGGTTCAGGTCTTCCTTGATCAGCTCGGAACCTCGGCCCGAATAGACCAGGTGGTAGAAACAGATGCGGGGGATTTCCATGTCTTCGAGCAGGTCGAAGAGGTGCGGGATTTCGGCGGCGTTGCGTTTGTTGATGGTGAAACGAAGGCCAACCTTGAGGCCTTCGGCCATACAGTTTTCCACGCCTTTGAGGGCCTGTTTGTAGGAACCGGGAACGCCCCGAAATTCATCGTGCACATGCTCCGCGCCGTCCAGGGAGATGCCTACGTAGGACAGGCCCACTTCCTTGAGCTCGGCGGCCTTGCGCTTGGTGATCAGGGTACCGTTGGTGGAGATGACCGCACGCATTCCCTGAGTGGTGGCGTACTTGGCCAGTTCGGTCAGATCTTCGCGTACCAGGGGTTCGCCGCCGGAAAAGAGCATGACCGGAGCGCCGAACTGGGCCAGGTCATCGATGATTTCCTTGGCCTTGTCCGTGTCGATGGGATCTTTGTGGGCGCTGGGGTCAACCGCATGGGCGTAGCAATGGACACATTTAAGATTGCACCGCTGGGTCATGTTCCAGACCACGACGGGTTTCTTGTCTTTAGCGAATTGCAGGAGGTGGGAAGGAAGCTTCCCGGACTCGCGGCCGTATCGAAGCGCGTCAGAAGGCTCCACCGCGCCGCAGTATAATTTAGAAATACCGATCATTAATATAGTCCTCGTTAGTGATATGAGGTCTTTGGGGTATCATAAAAGACAAAAGCCTTAAAGCCGAAAAAAGGGAGCAGGAACCTAGCTCCTGCTCCCCTGTCAGGCTTTCGTCATATACTATGCCTTGGGGTGTACTTGTCAAGAATCATTCCTATTCTGCGAGACGGACCTCCACGCGGCGGTTGCGTTGTTTGTGTGCTTCGCTGTCGTTTTTGACCAGAGGGCGGGATTCGCCGAAGCCGACGGTGCTCAGCAGTTCGGGATTGATCTGGAATTTGTCCATCAGGTATTTCTTGACCGCTTCGGCCCTTCGTTTGGAAAGGTTCAGATTGTAGAGGTCGTCGGCGTCAGAATCGGTGTGGCCGCCAATGATGATTTTCTTTCCTTTGAGTTCAGGGCTTTGCAGGGCCCTGCCCAGTTCGTCCAGCAGAGGATAGGAGTCCGGGCGGATAGTGGCCTCGTCCACATCGAAATGAATGTCCAGGTTTACGCCCGTGGTCAGAACATTGGGCCTGAGGTCCCGTTCCATGGCTGAGGCATCGGCCATGGAACTGTTTTTGTTCTCTCCGACCATGGTGTCCTGCGGATGCGCGGCGGAAGGCGCCGGGGCCGTCATGGCTTTGACAATACCTGCCCGATTGTCTGCGAACTGGTAGGGAGTGCCCGGGCTGGGCAGCCAGGACTGTACCGGAACTGCCATGTCGTGGGCCATGGAACGGACCAGTTGGTGCAGCGGGCTGGACGGCATGCGGTCCTCAAGGCTGAAGAGAATGAAATCCTTTTTCTCCGTGAATTCCACCCGGCCTGCCTGGGCCAGGCTGAAGAGCAGCATCCCGCGTTTGGTTTCATAGATGCGTAGCTGGATGGTGATGTCCGTGTCGTCCACAGTGGAGCCCGCATACAGGTGAGGAATGATGCCCACGATGACCAGGTCGGCCCCTTTGCGGCGCGCCAGGGAAATTGCCCGATCGCGGCTCATGTACCGCCGGGTTCCGGCAAACTCGAAGATGGGGAACATTTGTTTGTCGCGCCATGTCTGGTAGTAGAGGAGCCCCAGTTCCCGGCCCAGTTCGACGTGGTCGGTCACTGGTTCCTGAATGTAGAAAGGCATGAACAGCGCCGTGAGAGGCTGCTGCTGCCTTGAACGCGGCTGGGCCGATACGATCACGTCCGATTTGTTGAGTTTGGCGTCCTTGTAGATCTTGGTCGGTTCCGTGATGGACGGGTCCACGTAGGCGCAGGCGCCAAGGGAAAGGATGATGATGAAAAGCAGCAGTCGTTTCATGGCTTTCGTGTGGGTGATGGTTGTTCCATCCCCGCATGCACCGACGGACTTCCGACGGTTACGGGGCTATGCCACGCAAGAAAGCAAAATGCGTACCGCTTGGGCTATTGGATGAGGTCCGTGGGGCTGGGGGCGGCTTCGATGGCCTGGATGAGCTGTTCCTTGGACTGTTCAAGCCCCTGGCGCAGCAACAGGCGTTTGCCGGTGGAAAGACGTCTGAACTCGGGTTTTGCGGCCATCTCACCCAGCTGGTCCATTTCCCGTTGAATGTTGGATATCTGCGAACGAATGTCCGCGTTTTCCGGGCTGACCTGGGCGGCCAGCTGGGCCAATTCCTTGATCTCCCGGGCCATGCGCTGGAAGTTTTGAGGATCCACCTGCCTGACAAGGGCGCGGTAGGATCGCCATTCCTTCCATTTTTTTTTCAGCAATCGGATCATTGCCGGTTCCCCTTCGGGTTAGACCATGGGCGCACTGCCGGACAAGGAGGACAGCACTGCCGCTCCCAGAACCAGCATGGGGATGGCCGCGGCCAGCCCCGCACGCAGGAACGAGGTGCGGTGAAGGTATTTCCAGCCTACCACGGTAATGGCCAGGTTCCAAACGAAGATGAGGATCATCTGCGCCTTGAAGGCCAACTCGAAGGGCAGTGGGATATAGGCGATGATGATGGGCGCCGTGGCGTAAGCCGCAGCCCTGAATGTGGCTTCGAATTTGCCGTCCGCGGCCTTCAAGGCCATGAGGATGAGATGATGCAGTCCTGCGGAAAGGAAGAGGACCACTGTCCACAGGAAGGGCGAAAAGACGATGAGGGCGAAGGGGCTGAAGGAGCCGGGCTCGGGTGGAGTCATGGCTTCGCCTCCGAGCCCCAGGGTGGGCAGCAGGCCTGCCTGGAGAAAGGCGGCCTGAAGCACGTCGTGCAGCACCAGGATCAGCAGGGCGAAGACCAGGGGCCTGACAATGCCCCGACCCAGGGGCATGAGATTGAAAAAGAGATGCGGCGCGAAGAGCACCCGTTTGATGGTGGAGAAAATGCCCGGGAAGAAGCCGAATTTGTCCAGCCGCTCGAAAGGAACCTCGATCACGGGTCTTTCCGGCTGGGCGGGAGTTTCCTCTTCCTGGCCGAGCAAGGGCTTTTCCTCGCCCTGGGGCGGGGACATATCCCCGATCTTGCGCCAGAGCTCGTCTCCCGGGTCTTCGGCCGGGTCGTGCAGGTCGGGGAAGTTTTTTCCGGGGGTCGGCTGGGGCTTTTGCTCCGGCTCGGCGGCGGGTTGCTCCTGCGCAGCCTCAAGCGTGAAGTCATCGGCTTCTTCGGGGAGGGCGCGGAATGTGAATTTTGTTTTGCATTTCGGGCAGGTGGCAACCACGGACCGCTCGGGAATCTTGGACTCGTCGATTTCGCGGGAGAATCGGCATTCCGGGCACGTTATCAGCATATATATGTATCCTCGTGGTGGTTACTTCAGAAAGTCTGGTCCTACCCATTTTGTACGGGAGAATCAAGCGGCGTGCAACGCAGCGCCTGGCCCGTGTGACGGGTCAGGCGGAGTTCGCCGGCAGGAGCAGTATCCTGATGCCCTCTTGCTTTTGTTCGGGGACAAGCAGGGGGCAGTTCAAGCTGGGGTAATCCTCGTTGAGCCGGTGCAGGGCTTCCTGCCTTGCGGCCCGGTCAAAACGGGAAAGTTTCTCCATGATTTGATCCGGAGATTTTCTGATGCGGCTGTAGTGCTTGATGGGCAGGTTCAGCACGATGGCCGCCGGACCGTCCAGGCCGGTGAGTTTTTCATGAATGGGGCGTTTGAAGCGCACGGAATCCAGGTTGCGGAACAGGCGTTGCTGCAAGTCCGGCCAGAGGCCGAACCCGATCTTAGCGTGTTGCTCATCCGGGTAAAGCGTCTGCCTGGTGAAGAGGAAGGAATGGGCTTCGGTTCCCTGAACCAGAGCCTTGACTGCGTCCCAATCCTCCGGCCTGAAACATTCGTCGCCATCCAGGTAGAGCAGCCATTGTCCGGCGCACATCTCCTTCATGCGGTTGCGCTGGGAGGCGAAATCGTCCAAGGGGTGGGCAGTCTGTCTGACCGGACAGGGGCATTTTATGTCCATCTCCGGCACCTCGGGCGCATCCCAGACAATGCACAACTCCATCAGCCAACCCGGAAACTGGGAAAAATATTCGTCCAGTTGCGGTTCGTCGGGGCTGAGGATGCAGCCTGCGGACATGGACACCCGGGCATCTTCGGGAAGAACCGTTTGCAACCGGGCCTGGGCGAAAAGACGCTGCAGGGCTTGCAAAGCCGTTCGCTCCGGACCTGCGGGAAGTTCCGGGTTGAGCATGAGGCAGGTGTTTTCCGGGGTGAAACCTTCCATGCCCAGCAGGCAGAGGTGGGCCCAAGGAGACATGTCTGCCAGGATTTCCCAGCGTTCGTCCAATAAAGGCAGCTGGAGCCGGGCAATATCCATTGACAGCTCGCAGGCGGCAAGTGGGACTTGGGAGGGCATATGCCGGGAGACGGCGTTCATTGTCCAGCCGGAGCCGAGTCCGAAGAACAGCAGTTTGGCGGCTCCGCTTCCCCGGAAGATTCGAAGACAACGTTCGGTATATTTTTCCAGTTTTTCGGGGGAGGGAGCGGCAACGGGGAGAGCGGCCCGGCCGGACTCCATGTGAAAACTGAGCACTTCTTTCGTATATTCCCTGATGCGGCCTTTCATGAATGCACTCCCTTGTGCCGGAGCAATGCCTCGTACATGGATTCGAGTTGACGGGTGACCGTTTGGGCGCGGTAGAGGCGGGCGGCTTTGGCCCTGCCGGCCTGCCCCATGACTTTGGCCTTTTTCGGATGAGCCAGGAGCCAGAGCACGGCCCGGGCGTATTCCTCGGCATTGTTGGCCACCAGGCCGGTTTTACCGTGGTCCACAAGTTCCAGTTGGGCGTTGTCGCGTAAGCCCTCGCTGGGGTGGGTGATGACCGGCAGGCCACAGGCCATGGCTTCGGCAATGACCAAGCCGAAGGATTCCCCGGTGTCGTTGGCGTGGCCCAGCATGGAGACCCTGTCGAGAAACTCGCAGATATCGGCGTCCGTGGTCACGGTGTCATGGAACGTGACGTTGTTTTCCAGGTTGTTGTCGCGCACGAATCGTTTGGCTTCGGGAATGCCCCCGATGATGTGGTATTGGAAATCCGGGACGACTTTGATTACCGGAGGGAGGAATTCCAGGGCCAGCCTCGACCATTTTCCGGGGTCGGGCCTGGAAATGCGGCCTGCCGCCGGGCGCGTGAAGTCCCTTTCCTTGGTTGCATTGGCTGTGAAATAGTCTGTGTCCACGGGGTTGTAGAGAAAACTGTACCGGTTCGCATCCCTGGGCGTTCCCGAGGTCTGGTGAAAACGTTCCAGGCAGAAACGGGACACGAAGAGATGTTTGTCAATGACGGCAGCCTGGGGTGAAGTGTCCTGCCTGCCGAATACGTTGGTCTCCACCACGACGGGGATGCGCGCGCGCTTCAGTGGGGTGAGCAATTCGGGCTCGGGCCAACCCGCCCGATGCACATGGACTATGTGGGGCCGCACCCGGTTCAGCACGGTGAGCAGGTCTGCTGATATATGGGTGGGAATGCCCGCCTTGCGGAGTTGTGGGCCACGTTCGCCGTCGGAAAAGGCAAAGACCGCCGGGGAGTAGCGGTTCGTGTCCAGGTGGGTCACAAACTGCTGCATGACCTTTTCCGTGCCGCCCAGGCCCAGGGATTTGGCGACGTGCAAGACGCGGATTGAACTTTCAGCCATGTGGAAAGGTGACACAAGCGAGACGCATTGTAAATGAACCGGCGGACAAGCCACCGGTAAAATAAAGGAAAACCGGCCCGTTGCTGGGCCGGTCCTTACTATCGATTGTTGCTGTAGGCGTTGGTCGCCCGAAGTCTGGCCGGGTTGACCATGGGCTTGGGCGCGGTTTGCTGCGGAACCGTCGGCTTGGGGGGCGCCGGCTGGACTGTCGCCTGTTGCGGGGGCGTTTGTTCCGGGGCCTGCGTCGGTACAGGCGGGGCTGCCGGTGCGGGCTGTGGAGCCGGAGAAGCGGTCGGGGCGCTCGGCTTGACGGGCTTGGTGGCCGCCGCCTGGTTTTTCGCCGCCTCTGCGGAAATCCCTTTTTCCACCATGGGCACGACCTGAGCGTATGCTGACCTGATTCCGTCAATGATCTTGATGACTTCGTCGATCTTGGTCGTATCCATATTGATGTTGGCCTTGCTCAGATGGAAGTTGCAGAAAAGGTACAGGCCGTGGAGATTCTGGGTGATTTCTCCTCCCTTTTCCTTGTTCAGGCTGTCGGCCAGTTCGCTGATGACGGCTATGGCCTTGGAAATGTAGATCCCTTTTTGGGCATAGTCCTTCTTCTCTATTTCGATCTTGGCCCGCTTCATGAATTTGATGGCCGCCTCGTAGAGCATCAGCAACAGCTCACCCTGGGTTGTTGTTTCCACCTGTGTGGCGAGGTATGCCTTTGCTGGATTGGACATGCTGATCTCCTTCCCTTTCTTCTATGAGGAACTGCTCATCTTGGCCAGTTGAGTGGTGAGGGTCGATTGCTTTCCTGCATACTCCTGCAGGAGCGTATCGAGTCTCGAGAACTTGTCTTTCAGCCTGCTTTCCTTAATGGCGAGGCGTTCTTCTTCATAAGCGATCTTTTTGTTGATGCTTTTGATGATGTCCTTGTAGTTCTCTTCCAGGACCTCCAGTGGACCGCCCTGAACCGTGCCGTCAGGGTACTTGATGTATTCTTCGGTCAGTTCGTCAAGTTCGTCAATGAGTTCGTTGACTTTACCGTCCTTGATCACCACTTCCCCGGTTATGGTGGTGTTTGCCTGGAAATTGGCCAGGCGGAGTTCCAGGCCTTCCCCGTAAATGGTCTCACCGTCGCTTGAGATGTGGGCGTCGACGCCGTCGATGGTGGCGGAGGAAATGCCCGCTCCGCTGGTGATGATCTCGACAGTATGGGAGCCGGCGGTGGCCGTGCCCAATGTGGAGCCGAGGAAGGTGATGTCCGAGGACTTGCTTTCTCCGTCTGTGTTGGCCGCGAACAGGTAGGCCAGTTCTTCCGGGTAGTTCTCAATGGCGTAGTTGAGAGTCATCTCCTCGCGCTGCGGGTCAAGGGAGTCCTCTTCAATGACGAGCAGTCCGTATGTCTCCGAGTTCTGATCCGCGTCCGTGGTGATGCCTACTTGGGAAAGCGCGGAGTAGAAGTCGCCTGTTTCCGTGTCGGAGTCGTAGTATTCAAAACCGACCGGTTTGGCGGCGATCAGGCTGCTGAGGTCCCGGCCGATGAGCTGGACTCCGTAGTTGCCCGTCAGAATCGAACCTTTGACGCTTGGCATGTTCTCGTTGCCGGAAGTATCGTCGTCGGTGCTCTCTTCTTCATCAATGTCGGTGATATCCATGATCAGTTTGCGGACTTCATTGACGCTGTCCACGAAGGTCCTGATGTTTTCCTTGACCTTTTCCGAATCTGTCGCGACCTGTACAGTGACCTGGCTTCCCGGGCTGGCGCTCTGCAGGTTGAGAGTCACCCCCTCGATGATGTCCGAGATGGTGTTCGTGGACCTCTCTATGTATCCGCCCGCAGCGGATGGGAACCCATTGACCCGCAATTGGGCATTGCTTGCATTTTGGGTCTCGTTGAAGTCGGACGGGGAAAAGATGAGTGAGCCCGTATTGGAAATGATGATCTGGTTGTCGCCACCGAGGTCCTTACCTGTGAGTTGGAGATGGTAGGTGGTGCCGTCGTACAGCGCGCTGGCCCGAATACGGTTTTTGGTCGTCGAATCCGAGTTGATGCGGTTAATCAACTCTTCCAGGGTGGTGCCTGCGGAAATGTTGCTGAGAGTGTAGCTTGTGCCGGCATAGGAGAAAACGAGATCGCTGTCCGCAGTGGCTATGGAGGAGGTCATGGCGCTGGTGCCCGAACTGGTGATGAACACATCGTTGGTGGCCAGGCTGTTGACTTCGATGGTGTGGCTGCTGGTGCTCGCGTCGCCGTCTGCCGTGGCGGTGAGCACCCCGGTGTTTGAGCTGGATGCCGTTTTGGCCAGAAATTCGTTGATCGTGTCCATTTTCTGCAGCGTGGTCCGCAGGCTGAGCATCTTGGTGTTCAGTTCCTGAAAAGCCGTGATCTTGTTTTCCCACGTCTGTTTCCAGGATTCAAGCGAGGTGACGCGCCGCTGTTCGATCTTCATCAAGCCTTCGATCAGCGTGCTGAAGTCCGTGCCGCTGCCGAGCCCTGCGAAGGATATTTGCCCTGAAATGAGATCGCTAGACATGGAAACTCCTCATGGGAATTTTTTTCCTGATGCTTTTCATACGCTCATTCTTTTGCAAGGGCAGTGCCATTTAAGCAAAAGGCCGGACAGCCTTTGGGGCTGCCCGGCGTTCTTAGGCTTGCTATGTCCGAATTGTCCACCGTTAGCCGATGAGGGACATGGCCATTCTCGGCAGGGAGTTGGCCTGTGCCAGCATGCTGACTGCGGACTGCGACAGGATCTGCTGACGCACGAATTCGGTCATTTCGGTTGCAACGTCAACGTCGGAGATCTGGGATTCCGCGGCCTGAACGTTTTCGGCCTGGATCTCAAGGACGCTCACGGTGTTTTCCAGCCTGTTCTGCAAGGCACCCAGGTTTGCACGAATCTTGTCCTTGGAGACGATCGCGTTCTGGACTGCATCCAGGGATGCCTGTGCCAGCGCCTGCGTGGAGATGGTCTTACCGGCGTTGGCGGTTGCACCGCTTCCGGTCTTGGCCGCTGCGGCGTGGCCGAGGCCCAGGGCGGATGCGGTGGAGGTGCCGATGGAGATGTAGTAGTAGTCTTCCGCGCAGTCGTTACCGGTACCGAAGTGGACCTTCAGCGGACCGGTGGAGCGGAGTCCCGCACCGTTGTGGTCGGAGTTCTCGCCGGACAGCGCACCGTTCAACAGGTAGATGCCGTTGAAGTCGGTGGAGTTGGCGATTCGGGTGACTTCCGAAGCCATGGCCTGATATTCGGAGTCGATGATCAGGCGCTGGTCCGAGTTGTAGGTACCGGTGGCTGCCTGGGTCGCCAGTTCCTTCATGCGGATGAGCTTTTCGTCGATGACGGAGAGCGCGCCGTCCGCCGTCTGGATCAGGGAAATACCGTCGTTGGCGTTTCGGATACCCTGCTGCAGAGACGTGATGTCCGCGCGCATGAGTTCGCGGACCGCCAAACCTGCGGCGTCGTCCGCTGCAGTGCCGACACGGAGGCCGGAAGACAGGCGCCTGGTGGATGTGGCCAGGTTGCTGTACGAGGACGACAGGTTACGAGAGGCGTTCATCGCCATCATGTTGTGGTTAATAACGAGGGACATACGTTTTCCTCCTTGAAATTGTTCGCGGCTTCCTTGCCGTGAGTATCGGCCAACAACACTTGTGGCCGAATTTCCACTTCCTATTTGATCTACTTTTCGGCTGTTCGGAGGAAAACTTTAGGAATCTTTTTGTAATTTTATTTATGGAAGTGAATCTTTTTTGTTTATTAATGCGGAGGAGGGCGTTTGCAGTGGGCAGGACTGCGCCCTGTAGGTTTAATATAAAGATTTGGTTTGAATTATTTGCGGGGTTGCGGGCTAGGAAAACTGCTTGCGCATGATCGCGGCAAGGGAAGTCAGCCGTTGTGTATAGGTGTGGTGGGCGAGAATCCGCTTTCTGGCCCGTACTGATATGGCTTTCCGCTCTGCGGGATGACGGAGGAAATGAGAGATTCGTTCGGAAATTTCATTCACATCATTATATATAGCTACTTCGGTCTCCGGTTCGAAGAGGGTCTCCATCTGCGCTCTGTAGTCGGTGAGAAGGAAACCGCCGCAGGCGGGGACGTCGAAGACCCGCTGGTTGACCGCTCCTTTCATCTGCAGGCTGGTGCAGTTGAAGTTGATGTCCGAGCAGGGGTAGAACGCGGGTAGGTCCTTGTAGTAGTGCAGCAGCGGGAGATGCCGCCAGGAACCGTCGTCCGGAAGCAGCGTTTTCCATGCCTGGTCGCCCACGATGAGCGGGCTGAATTCGAGGGTCGCTTGGATGCATTTCAGGCGATAGAGCCGGGTGGATTCCCAGGTGATGAGGCTTTCCAGCGCCAGTTGCCGCTCAATACTGTCGGATCGGGCTATTTCCTCTGCCAGTTCCGGGTAGCTTCGTTCGATGAATCTGGAAACGTAAACCTCTTCGGACTCGCCGAAAGCAGCGGCGATTTCCGTATATTGCTTCCGTAGGAGCGGCGACGGAGCGGCTTGCCTGAGAGTCCGGTCCACTGCCGTGGTCATGGAATTGCCAACAAAGGAGACTGCGGAACGCCAGGTCTTGAATTTTGGGGCGAGCCCCGGTTTGAACCGCTCGGAGTCCGTGGCCAGTGGAAGGTAGTGGACATTTCTGAATCCGGCGTTGGAAAGTTCGGTCAGATTGCTGGCGTCAAAGGAGAATAAGACCACATTGGAGGCGTCGAGCCCCTTGTAGCGGTAAAGGATCAGGTGGGGATTGTCCACGAACCATGAAGCCAGGGGCAGGCCCATGCGTTCCAACATCCCTGTGATTTTGCCCTCTCTGTCCAGCCCGAAGTGGTTCACGGTCAGGACGAAGTCCGGTTTGTACCGCAGGATGGCTTTGAGCAGGCTCTCCACATAGTCGTTTGCCGCGACCCCGCCGGTCTCCACCTGGAAGGCCTCGTACGGAACGTCAAGCCTGGAAAGGGCGTTGCAGATTTCGTTGCTCAGGAAGTACTTGGCCTTGAAGAAAAGAATGCGTGGTTTCGTGTTTTGGAATTTTGGATACTGCGCCTGCTGCCAGAAGTCGGTTTGGGTTTCGGTTTCCAAAGTCTTGGCTATCAGTCCGTAATATGCGGGAGCCAACCTTTGGTAGAGGGAAAAGCGAACGGGGTGCAGAGGGGCTGCGCCGTTGGCCTGCCTCCATCGGGCGAGTTCAAGCAGGGCTTGCTGCGGGTCGACGGTGTCGATGAGAGTGATGTTTTCGTGCGCCGGCTTCAGCACTCCGGTCAGTTTTCTGATGGAGGCCTCTCTGTCCACCACGGCCACCGGCCCGCGTTCGGCCAGCTCCCTGAGGCAGTGGCCGAGGCCCGCGCCCAGGAGCACCGGCAGTACTCCGGTCGGGCAGGCCCGGGCCAGAGTCGTTTCCCTGTCCATGCCGTTTCGTCCCCAGAGGTGCCATGTCTTCCCGGCAATGGAGAGACGGATGTTCATGAGTATTCCGTCATCCAATACCGGCTCTGCGGTATATGTGGGGAGGGAAGGCGTATCCATGTATCATCCTTATACTATTGCGAGCCTTCCAGCAAGACGCGCATAAAAAAGGGCCGTCCTGTAAGGGGCGGCCCGTTTCATTCGTCGTAAAGGACGGTTTAGTTGCTGTCGCCGCCGAAGATGCTCTTGATGCCCTTGGTCGCATCCTCAATTCCTTTGGTGTCGCCCTGCTTGAGGCCTTCGGTCGCGTCTTCCAGTATCTGCTTGCCGGATTCGAGCTGCTTGGTGACGCCTTCGGTCAGAGTTTTTGCGACATCACCTACGGACGTCCCGATGCCTTTGGTCATTTCATTGAGGACAATGGCGAAGGCTTCCGCCGGGGAGGTCTTTTTCTTCTTGCCAATGTCCTTGAGGTGAATGTCGGGCAGGGAGATGTTCATGCCCTTGTCGCCGAAGGACTGGAGCAGGCCGCCGGCCAGATTGATCTTACCGTTCTTTATGACCAGGTCGTCGATGATCACGGTCTTCTGGGCGCCGCCTTCCTCTTTGGAGTCGGCTTCCGACTTCTGCTCCTTCTTTTCGCTGGCAACAGCCTTGTTCACGTTGGCGATCAAGCTCTTGAAGTTGTCGGTCGCGCCTTTCTTTTCATAGGTGATCTCGGGGGACAGGATTTCGATGGACTTGATGACGATGGTGTCGGAAGTCAGAGTGTTTTTGTCCACGGTCATTTTGATGCTGCCCACTTCAATGGCGCTGGGCGCACTGAAACCTTTGGGGTTGCCCACAAAGAGGTCATCCAGGCCTCCGGAGCCGGACAGGAAGGATATGTCGGCCGAGCCAAGTTTGACTTCGGACTGGGTCAGTTTGGGGCCGACTTCTTCCACGGCCACCTTGATGAGAGCGCCCAGGTTGAGCACAGCCAGGATGATGAGCGCGATGATGACCACGAGCAGGCCGCCGATACCGATAATCATGTATTTTTTCATGGGAAACTCCTCTTTGTCGTTTGTACTTCAACTACGATATACGAGTGGGAGACTTGTCGCAACAGGGGCATGGAATTTATAAGGCTTCTTTTCAAAACAGGCGGGGAGCCGGTTCCGGAGCAAAGAATTTCAGTTCGCCCAGGAGCCCGTTGCCGGGGTTGGGGAGCTCCGCAGGGAACGGGCCTCCGTGTAGAGCCGCTTCAATTTCCTGGGCCACTGCCGCTGTTTTTGCCACGGCTTTGTCCATGAGGCCGGAAAGGGTTTCTGTGAAGTTTTGTCCTGTTGCAGGGTGTTTGAATTCAATGTTGCCGGTGAGGATGGATTCCTGCCTGGAGAAGCAGGGCACATAGAGCAGGGTAATGAATTCCCGGGGCTTGTCCGGCAGCAGGTATCCCGCGGCATAGGCGGCGTTGGAAAGGTTGCGGAAAGCGCACAGGCGCTGTAACCGGTCGTAACTTCTCCAGCACTTCCGGTGAGCATTGCTCATTTCTTCTCTGGTGGTTGCTGCGGCTTCCCCCAGGGCGGCCATGGGCAAGTCCTCCAGAAAACGATTGCCGTGATCTCCGCCGATTGTCTTTAGTCGGTAATCCCCGTCTCCGATGCGTTCGGGACAGAGCACCATGTCCATGAGCGACTCCAGGGCTCGGTGTCTTTGGGTGGCCAGTGTCCGGCCCTTCGCCGTCTTGTTGCCTGACCCTTCCGTGAGGTAGCCCACCATGGGGTGCATGGTTTCATCCAGGCTCACGTGGCAGATCATGCCCAAAAGCAGTGCCGCCCGCACGTCGTTGTCCGGTTGTTCCGTGAGCAGGTCGGCCTGCATGCGGATGAAGTTCAGTCCGCCCTCCTTGCCGTGCATCCGGTGGGGAATGGAAGCAATGCCGTCCGGAAGCGGTTTGCTTGTATAATAAAGGATATCCGGAAAGATGGCCCCGAAAAGCAGGGCGTTCCGGTTGGCGGCGGCCGCTTTTCCCAGCTTGGTTTCCCGCACGGATTCGGCTGTTTTTTCGGCCATGAGAAAATGGGTCAGTTCCTTGGGCATTGTCTTCCGGCTTGCAGTGGGACGTTTTAATTCTTACTTGTTCGAGTTCCTAACACATGTTTACTCGGATCAATATGGGAGAATAACATGATTCACAAGAAATACACTTCTTTTATCCGGGAAAAGGCTGAAGTGGCCGAGCCCGGAAAGCGAAAGATTTTCGGCAAGGGGGACAGGCGTGAGGACTATGAAGCCATGTGGAGCGTCACAGGCAATCTGTTGTTGGCCGGTTTGCCCGGTTGCGGACGCCAGGATCTGGGCAGGCTGTTGGCGGAGAGGCTCACTGTGTCTCTGGAGCAGGCCGAAGATGCGGCGTCCCTGGAGCTAGCTCTGTCCGGCGGAGCGTCCGTCGTGGTCCTTCAGGATTCCCTGTTTGACGATGACGCATTGGTCGACGTCATCAGCCGCAGCGGCAAGGTCTTTTATCTCATGGCCGACGCAGGAACGCTGGCCCGAAGGTTGGTCGGAGGCGACGGAGGCCGGAACTTGGAGGTGGTTCAGTATGAGGCGTCCGTCCGGCTGGAGAGGGTGGAGCCGCAGTTCATGAAGGTCCTTCATTTTATTCTGCAGGCGCAGAATCCGCCGGAAGTTCTGCTAGAGGATGTTCTGGAAAAGGCCTCCTGGTAGGGGGCGCCGAGACGCCCGATTCCGCAACCGGTTGAGCGCGGCGCCGTTCGTTCCCTGCAAACCAAGTGGTTTCGGACAGCTGCTGGATCTTTCCGGACATGAGCGTGAAAAGGAGGGAGGCCGAGCCACGCAGGATGGGAAAAAAGGTAACGATATTCATAGAGACGGAGTGTCCTACGCCCATCGTCTCGAGTGGTCAAGCGTTGATTGAATGACAATCCCAATGCTTTTGGGTATACGGCATTTTCGGCAAAACGAAAACACATGGAGAACCATATATGTCCAAGAAAGACCTGCGGGTCGAGTTGCTCAGTTCCACGCCCAACGCCCTGTCCCTTATCTACGCGGCATTCAGGCAGTGCTATCATGCCGGTTTCGTGGCTGACATGTGGCCCAGATTGCTGGACGGGGATATCGACCGGCAGACCCAAGCCGAATTCGTGAGCAAGGTGCTCGAATCGGGCCACGACAGTCCCATCGAGCATGTATCCTTCACCTTTGCCGTGGAGGGCATCTCCCGGGCCTGTTCGCATCAGGTCGTGCGCCATCGCATCGCTTCCTATTCCCAGCAGAGCCAGCGCTACGTTACGGATTCCATGGACTACATCCTGCCTCCGGCCATCGCCAAAATCCCCGAGGCAAAGGAGCGTTTCGAGAAGTTCATGGAAGAGGTGGGCAGCGCCTATTCCGATCTCAGGGATATTCTTGTGGCCCATGGTCGGGAAGACAAGGCCAATGAGGATGCGCGCTTTGTACTGCCTCAGGCCGCAGAAACCAAGATCGTCATAACTATGAATTGTCGGAGCCTGCATCACTTTTTCAACCTGCGATGCTGTATGCGCGCCCAATGGGAAGTGCGGAAGATGGCGGATGCCATGCTGAAGGTCTGCAAAGAGGAACTTCCGGCCATTTTCAATTTTGGCGGCGCTCGATGCGAGCAGTTGGGATATTGTCCGGAATCGCCGAAATTCGCCTGTGGGAAGTATCCGACACGTGAGCAAAAAGCATGATATGTTTCAACAGGGAAACGGGAATAAGAAGAGAAATCAGCCAGCGACATCGCTGGCTTTTTTTGTTTAGTTCAGAGAAACATCAATGATTTCAGTGCTACCTGATGTTCCTAACTTTGCACGTTTCAGGAGCCGCCTGCAGGCGGGCTTCGTGTGCATGAGAAAAAACTGCCCAGAAACATCCGAGAAAAATAGAAAAGGACGTTTTCAAGAAAATGCTATTGATATAAATTGGTTAGGTGTTATTTCGGATGGGTTGCATGTGGCGTGAAAATAGATTTTGTCTAGAAATTTGTATATGTGCCAAGAAAAAATGAATGATCTTTGAGGAATTTGAAGTAAATAGTGTTTAAGTTCTGTGGAAAAAAAAATTAACTCTTGTGTAAATCTATTGTCAAAAACCCTCTTGACATCTGGCGAGCCCTTGTCACTCGGCTGTTTCATACGAGCCCTCAAAAGCGCGCTACTGGCAAAGGTTTATTGAAATAATCCTTTTATTACAGGTGGTTGTTTATTTGGTTGGGCTGTCGATAAGTGGGGTGTGGCAAACCCTCTCGGTCTGGAAATTGAAAGTTGTCTGGTCTTGGGTGTTTCCCTAATAAACTGGCCCATGATGACGACTGCCTGGAATCAAATACTCAACTCTCTAGAAAAGAGCCTGAACCCCGGACTGTACACCGTGTGGATCAAGCCCCTGTCGGGCGAGGTCGACGGCAACAAGCTTCGGCTGACGGCTCCTAATGAATTCGTAGCCAACTGGGTCAGGGACCGGCTCCTTCGGGCAGTCCGTGAAGCAGCACGTCAGGTTCTCGACCGCGAGCCCGAAATCGAAATCATTGTCAGGAAAAAAGCCGTAACAGCGAAACCGGCGACAAGAAAGGCGGCCAAGACCAAGCCTGCCCGTTCTCAGTCGCGTCAGGCCGGACTGCCCATCGTGCAGATGCCCAGGACCTCGGCTGTCAATTGGCGCTTCTCCTTCGATGATTTCGTTGTGGGCCCTGGTAATGAACTGGCCTGTGCCGCCAGTAAAAGCATGTGTTCCAACGGCATGCACTCCGACCACCTTTTTCTGAGTTCCGCTCCCGGGCTGGGCAAGACGCATTTGCTGCATTCCATTGGTCGGGAGCTTTGCCAACACTCCAACCGCAGCAACGTGAACGTGGCCTGCCTGTCGGCCGAGCAATTCGCCAACCGGCTGGTCATGGCCATCAGGTCCAACAACATTACTCAGTTCAAGACTCAGTTTCGGGAAAATGTGGACGTGTTGCTGCTCGAAGACATTCATTTTTTCCAGGGCAAGGAGAAGATGCAGAACGAATTGCTCGGCACTCTCAACGCCCTGCGCGAGCGCGGCTGCAAGGTCGTGCTGACCAGCCCGTTCCTGCCCCGGGAACTGAAGGGTATCGACAGGCAACTGGTTTCCCGTTTCTGTTCCGGTTTCCTTGCCAACATTGATCGCCCTGATCTGGAAACTCGCCGCCTGATCGTCAGGCAGAAGGCCCGCAAGCTTCAAGTGGACGTTCCCATAGAAGTTTCCGAACTTCTTGCCGAGCGTATCACCAGCGATATCCGTCAGCTGGAAAGCTGTCTGAACAACTTGGTGCTCAAGGCTCGCCTGCTGAACCGTGCCGTAAGTATGGAACTGGCCTGGGAAGTTCTGGAAAATTACGCTCTGGCCAATGTGGCGCCGGACTACAGAAACATCATCGAATTCGTGTGCAAGAGCTACGATCTCTCCGAAGATCAGCTTCGCTCCAAAAGCCGGAAGCGCCAGATTGTTCTGGCCCGCAATACGGCCTTTTACCTGGCGAGAAAACATACGGAACTATCCCTCAAGGATATAGGTGAGAAACTGGGCCGTAAACACTCCACCGTGCTCAAGGGCATTACCAACGTCGAGCGCGAGATTTCCCGGCAGACTCCACTGGGCCGCCAGATCGAACAGACCGTCGAAAGACTTTCCTGCTAGCGAGACAACAACCTGATTACGACATGACTCGCTTCCCACCGGGCAGGGTGCGGAGGTGTAAAAGCGGCGTTTATTGGTAACAATAAACGCCGCTTTGCTGTGTAAAGGCCGCTGAAAAACATACGTCTGCGGCGTTGTTGCAAAAAGAGAAGCGCTCCTGGCCCCCGCACATTTTTCAGCAGCCTTTGGGAGCTGTTTGAAAGAAACCCCATGAGCAGGTCCACGGGGCTGATCAGCTGAACCCGTATGGAGAAGGAGGCAGGGGAGGAGTCTTTTGGAAAAGGTTCCTCTCTGGTTTTCCTATAAATACTTGGGCAGTTTCTTCTGGGCTTCTTCGGGATCTATGCCACGTTTGGCGGCGATCTGGGGCAGGTTGTCCTCGGCGTCGGACGCGCGCAGATAAAGGGGCTCAATGTCGTCGGAGACGAACGTTGCGGCTTGGGCCTGGGTAAGCAGCATTTCCGGCGTCGGATTGTCCCAGAGAGCCTCCAGGACGCGCAGGGATGGGATCTCGTTCACGAGTCGGGCAATGTTTTCCGGATTTTTGCGTACTCCGGTACCCATGAGGGCGGCGTGGGGATCATGGGCGCGCATGTGTTCCACGGCTTCGTCGATCTTCATGGCCTTGGGCGGGCACAGGGCCGAGCGGCCCGAGCTCTCGAAGGACTGGATGTACACCTGCCCGCGCCGGGCGTAGGTGAGCACGTGCAGCACACCCTCCAGAAGCTGCATGGGGCCTGCGGCCAGCAGAGGCAGATAGTCGAGCCCGGCCACGGTTTGCCCCCCTCCTGCGGCGAACCCCATGGCCGCAGCAAGCACCAAGCGCATGCCTGTGAAGCTGCCCGGGCCTCGGGTGCAGGCGATCCTGTCGATGTCGTTCACGGAAAGTTCCAGGCTGTCCAAGGTCCGGGAGATGCCGGGCGTCAGATACTTGACCGACTGGCCGGGCACGGTCCATTGCCGTGAGGCGAGCAGGATATGTCCGCCGGGACGGGGCCTGCCGAGAGCGAACTGCAGCCGTTCCTCGCAGCCATTGAGTACCAGCAGCAGGCCGTCGGGGTTATGAGAGCAGTCTGCGGATGTCATTGTAAATCGCAAGGGTCATGAGTGCGAGCAGGAACATGATACCGATGCGCGTGGCCACTGCGCGCCAGCGTTCGCTGACGGGCCTGCGCATGATCATTTCCAGCGTGAAATAAAGAACGTGTCCGCCGTCCAGCACGGGGATGGGCAGCAGGTTGATAATGCCGAGGTTGATGCTGATCACGGCAGCCAGGTTGATGACGCTGGCAAGGCCGGACTTGGTGCCTTCATGCACGGCCTGCATCAGGAAGATGGGGCCGCCCAGAGTTTCCAGCGGTATGATGCGTTCGACCAGCTTGACGAAGCCCATGACCGTCATCTTGATAGTGAACCAGGTCTGTTCATAGGCCTTGACGATCCCCAGGCCTTCGATGGGCACGGTGATCAGTTCGCCCGAGGCCCGAAGGCCGATGATGGGGATCTGCACCTCTTCGCCGAACAGGTTCTTGTGGGTCTGAATTTCCGGGGTCACCGTGAACTGCAGGGGCTGGCCGTCGCGGTCCACCGTAAGGGTGGCGGGCTTGGCGCCTTGCGTCCGGATGGTTTCCACGAGTTCGTGCCAATACTGGATGGGCCTGCCGTTGATTTCGAGAATCCGGTCGTCGGCTTTGATCCCGGCGATCCTGGCCGGAGAAGCCTCGAGCACATCGCCCACTGTCGGGGTCATGGCCGACTCGCCGTGAGCGAGCAATAGCACCCAGAAGCAGAGGAAGGCGAGCACGAAGTTGAAAAACGGACCGGCCGCCACCACCAGGATGCGTTGCCAGGGAGGCCGATTGGAAAAGAGCTGGTCTTCGGGGAAGAGGCCGTCCTCATCCGGGTCGCCGGATTCGCCTGCCAGCTGTACGTAGCCTCCCAGCGGAAAGGCGGACACGCGGTAATCCGTGTTGCCGGACCGTATGCCGAACAGGCGGGGGCCGAAGCCGAGGGAAAAGGCCTTCACGCCCATGCCGAGCATGCGCGCAACCAGAAAATGGCCTAGTTCGTGAGCGAATATGAGTCCGCCAAGGACAACGATGACTGCGATGATGCTGGTCAAGTTAAGCTCCTCTTGGGGTCGGATGGCAGAAAGTGGGAATCATTCCCAGTAGTATAAACAAGGTAAAGAAAATTGCTAGTGCCCGGCCATACTTTTTTTTCTGGTTTCGCGATCAAGCGCCAGGATGGCTTCGGGCGTGTCCGTGTTCACGGTTCCAATGGATTCAAGAGCCTTTTCGATCATGGCAGGAATGTCAAGGTATTGAATGCGTTCCTGCAGGAAGAGCTCCACAGCCACTTCGTTGGCGGCATTGAGTGCGATGGTGGACGCGGGGCCTGCAGTATAGGCCTCCATGGCCAGGCGCAGGCAGGGGAAGGCGTCCAGGTCCGGTTTTTCGAAAGTCAGGCTGCCGACCTCGGCCAGACTCAGGCCGGGCAGGTCCAGGGGAACGCGCTTTGGGAAACAGAGGCAGTGGGCTATGGGGATCTGCATGTCCGGAATTCCCAAGTGGGCCAGTTGCGACCCGTCCACATACTCCACCAGGGAATGAATGATGCTCTGGGGATGGACCACCACGTCCACCTGGTCTACGGGCAGGCCGTAGAGGTGGCAGGCTTCGATGACCTCCAGGCCCTTGTTCATGAGGGTGGAGGAGTCAATGGAAATTTTCGCGCCCATGTCCCAGTTGGGATGGGCCAAGGCCTGTTCGCGGGTGACCTTGGACAGGAATTCCTTGCCCCTGCCTCGGAACGGGCCGCCGGAAGCGGTCAGAATGATGCGTTTGAGCTCGCCTTCACCTCTGTGGCCCATGAGTCCCTGGAACAGGGCATTGTGCTCGGAGTCCACTGGGAGAATCACGGCCCCTGAGCGGCGACAGGCGTCGCGGATGATGTGGCCTCCCAACACCAAGGATTCCTTGTTGGCCAGGGCAATCATCTTGCCGGAACGGGCCGCCGCAAGAGTGGGCATGAAACCGGCGGCTCCCACGATGGTGGAGAGTACCAGGTCGGCCTCGGGAAGTTCAGCCAGAGCAGTGTAGGCATCCGGTCCCACGAGAATTTCCGGAGAGTATCCAGCGGGAAGAGCCTTTTTGAGGGCAGTGGCCGTGACCCGATCCAGCACGGCCAGGTAGGCCGGGCGAAAGCGGGCGGCCTGTTCGGCCAGTCTGGTCGCGTTTCTGCCGCCTGCCAGGGCTGTTACTTCGAATAGTTCGGGATGGCTGTCCACTACCTTGAGTGCGCTGGTGCCGATGGAGCCCGTTGCCCCGAGGATGACCAGGGAGCGGGGGCTGGGGGGCAGGGTGGAGGCGTCAGGCCAGGAGGAAATATATGATTTCAAAGTTTCATCCGTATCCGTCAGAAGTTATTCGAAGAACGGGTGGATGGCCCGGATCAGCGCATAGGTGGGGACCACCAGCAGCAGGCTGTCTACTCGGTCAAGGAGTCCGCCGTGCCCAGGAAGGATGTTACTGGAGTCCTTCACGTCCAGAGTGCGTTTGAGCGCGGATTCGAAAAAGTCGCCCATCTGGGCCGCGATGTTCAGGGCCATACCCAGCAGCACCCATGTCCAGAGCGGGGCCGAACCGAAGCCGACGCCCATGAGTACCGTCATGATGATGCATGCGCCCAGGCCGCCCAGGCTGCCCGCCCAGGATTTCTTGGGGCTGACCGTGGGCCAGATCTTGCTCTTGCCCAGAGCTGTGCCCACGTAATAGGCAGCGGTATCCGTGACTATGGCGGCCAGCAGGACCAGAAAGAGTTCCGGGCGGTTGAAATCCATGAAAAAGTGGAAGTTGAGCGGGATATAGACGAGCCCGGCCAGGAAGATCAGAGCGTTGCGGTAGTCGGTCTGTTCGGGGTGCGAACCGAACCGGAACAGGAAGGACATGTTTGCAAACCAGAAGGCTCCCAGAAAGGTCAGCACCGGCCAGATCGTACTCTTGGTCATGAATGCGCCCAGGAGCAGGAATGTGAAGACCGCCGCTCCGGGTTTGAACACAGGCATGGGCGGTTCGGGGTGGAACAGGGAATAGAATTCCCACTGGGCCAGCACGCAGAAGAGCGCCAGTATGATAAACAGCACCCACCCCTGCATGGCGATGGCAAGGAGCGGGACAAGGGCCAGCAAGACCCCGGTGACGATGCGTTTCTGGTTTGCGGAAAAATCCATGCGTATCCTGTCTTCTGTGGCGGTGTCGCCGATTGCTCAAACTGAACTTTTGTAAATCATTCGACCGGTTGGGGCAAGTCGGCGGGGCCTGTTGCCCAGGCTGGGCGGGTCAGGCCTCCCAGGCTTCCATCTGATCTCCGGTTTTGCCGAAGCGACGTTGCCGGGAGGCGTAATCGGCCAGGGCTTTGTCCAGTTCTTCAGGCGTGAAGTCGGGCCAGTAGACGTCCGGGAAATAATATTCAGAGTAGGCGGATTGGAAGAGCAGGAAATTGGAGATGCGGAGCTCGCCGCTGGTGCGGATGACCAGGTCCGGGTCGGGCTGTCCGACTGTATAAAGTTCTTGGGTCAGGCGTTCCTCGGTGACTTCCTCCGGGGAGACTCCCGCTGCCACCAAGGCGCGGCATGCCCGCACGATCTCGCCTCGCCCTCCGTAGTTGAGAGCCAGGTTCAGGGTCATGGACGAGCAGTGAGCCGTCTTGGCAATGACATGCTTGAGGGCAGTCCGCACGACCAGGGGGAGGCCGTCGATGTCACCCACGACCTTGAGTCGGATATCCTGTTCAAGGAGTTTTTTCTGCTCATTTTTGAGGAAGGAATTCAGAAGATCGAAAAGGGTGCCGACCTCTTCCTTGGGACGCGACCAGTTTTCCGTGGAAAAGGCGTACAACGTCAGGTGGCGGACTCCCAGTTCGCGGCAACGCGTGACAATTGCGCGGACCGTTTCGGTCCCGGCCTTGTGCCCCTTGGTCCTTGGCAGTCCGCGCAACTGTGCCCACCTGCCATTGCCATCCATGATGATGGCAATGTGGGCAGGGATATTCTTTTTTTCAGGGGGCATCAGATTTCGAGGATTTCCTTTTCCTTGTCGCCGAATTGCGTGTCGCATTTTTTGACAAAGTCGTCGGTGAGCTTTTGAACTTCGTCCTGATGCTTGCGCAGGTCGTCCTCGGTGATCTCCTTGTCCTTTTCCAGTTTCTTGAGTGAATCGTTCAGGTCGCGGCGAACGTTGCGGATGGAGATCTTGGCGTCTTCGGAGTATTTCTTGGCGACCTTGACCAGTTCCTTGCGGCGTTCCTCGGTGAGAGGGGGAATGCTGATGCGGATGATCTTGCCGTCGTTGACCGGATTCAGGCCCAGATCGGATTTCTGGATGGTCTTTTCAATGTCGCCGAAAGCGCCTCTGTCCCATGGCTGGATAGTGATGGTCCGGGAATCCGGGATGGACACGGAAGCAAGCTGGTTCAGCGGAGTCGGGGTGCCGTAGTAGTCGACCACCAGATTGTCCACGAGAGAAGAGCTGGCCCGGCCGGTGCGCAGTTTGCTGAACTCTTTTTCGAGGGAGGCTATGGCGCCTTCCATGCGTTTTTTTCCATCATCCAGAACCGATTGCATACTAGTCTCCTCCTTGAACGATCGTTCCAATTTTTTCGCCGGCCGTCACCCTGAGCATGTTGCCTTCCTTGAACAGATTGAACACGATGATCGGAAGGTCATTGTCCCGGGCCATGGAAATGGCTGTGGAGTCCATGACTCCCAGGCGCTTTTCCAGGACTTCCAGGAAGGTGACGGTGTCGTATTTGACAGCATCGTCGAATTTCGCCGGGTCCTTGTCATATACGCCGTCCACCTTGGTGGCCTTGATGATTGCATCGCATTTGAGCTCAAGAGCTCTGAGGGCAGCTGCGGAGTCCGTGGTGAAGTACGGATTTCCGGTGCCTGCCGCGCAGATGACCACCCGTCCTTTTTCCAGGTGGCGTTCGGCTCGGCGGCGGATATACGGTTCGGCTACTTCTTGCATGCTGAAAGCCGTCATCACGCGGGTCTGGCAACCATGCTTTTCCAGGGCGTCCTGCACTGCAAGAGCATTCATGACCGTGGCCAGCATGCCCATGTAGTCCGCCTGCGCCCGGTCCATGCCCTTGGCACTGGCCGAGAGGCCCCTGAATATGTTGCCGCCACCAATGACCAATGCAATCTGGACACCTGAAGCTGCCACTTCTGCGATTTCCTTGCAGAATTTGTCAATAGCGTGAGGCTCGATTCCAAATTGCTGTTCACCGGCGAGCGCTTCGCCGCTGAGTTTGATCAATACCCGCGAAAACCGCACTTTGTCCATACTTTCCCCTGTCTGTCAATAGGTTTGAGGCTTCCTCCCGGTGCTTCCGGAAGGGTGATATCCGGTCAAAAAAAACGGGCCTTGCGGCCCGTTTCGGATTTATTCAGCTTCGCCCAGCGCCAGCCGGACAAAGCCGGTGACCGAGGCGTCTTTTTCCTTGAGCAGCTGCTTGATACTCTTCTTGTCTTCCTTGATGAACGGCTGTTCAACCAAGCAGACTTCCTTATAGTACTTGTTCAGGCGGCCCATGACAATCTTTTCGGCGATTTCTTCGGGTTTGCCTTCGTCCATTGCCTGCTTCAGGTAGATGGCCTTTTCCTTGTCCAGGTTCTCCTGAGGGAGTTCGTCCGGGGTCAGGCAGACCGGGTTGACCGCTGCGACCTGCATGGCGATGTCCTTACCCAACGCTTCGTCGCCGCCGTTCAGGGAAACGAGGACGCCGATCTTGTTGTTGGAGTGGATGTACATGCCGATGCTGCCTTCGGAGGTCATCTTGGCAAAACGGCCGACGCCCATGTTTTCGCCCAGCTTGGCGATGAGGTCGGTGCAGTCGGCTGCATCGCCGAGGTCTTCGCCAGCGCCGGTGGTCACGTCCATGCCAGCGACCTTTTCAGCCAGTTCGGTGGCAAAGGCGCGGAAGTCTTCGTTCTTGGCGACAAAGTCGGTTTCGCACTTCAGTTCAACCATCGCGGCGGTCTTGCCGTCTGCGGAAACGAAGTTGCCCACCATACCTTCGGAAGTGGCGCGGCCGGCCTTTTTGGCGGCTTTGGAGAGGCCCTTTTCGCGCAGGTAGACGATAGCTTTTTCTTCGTCACCGTCGCTTTCGACAAGGGCTTTTTTGCAGTCCATCATGCCTGCGCCGGTCTTTTCGCGCAGTTCTTTAACCATAGCAGCAGAGATAGCCATTCTATCCTCCAGGGATCGATATGATTTCTTACTTATTCGGCAGCGGCTTCTTCAGCGGCGGCTTCGACTTTTTCTTCAGCCTTGGGAGCTTCGGTCTTGGACTCGGCCGCCATGTCCTTGGCCTGGGCAGCGCCTTCGACGCAGGCGTCGGCAATACGGGCTGCGAAGAGCTTGATGGCGCGGATTGCATCATCGTTGCCGGGGATTATGTAGTCGATAACGTCGGGATCGCAGTTGGTATCGGTCACTGCCACGACAGGGATGCCCAGCTTGCGGCATTCCTGAATCGCGATGTGTTCCCTCTTGGGGTCGACAACGAATGCGACAGCCGGGGCTGCCTTCATGTCCTTGATGCCGCCGAGAGCCAGATTCAATTTCTTGACCTCGCGGCCCATGTGCACAATTTCCTTTTTGGGGAATTTGTTGATGGAGCCGTCTCCGAACATTTCTTCCAGGTGTTTCAGGCGGTCGATGGAGCGCTTGATGGTCTGGAAGTTGGTCAGGGTGCCGCCCATCCAGCGGTGGGTGGTGAAGAACATTCCGCAGCGTTCGGCTTCCTGCGTCATGGCTTCCTGAGCCTGGCGCTTGGTGCCGATGAACAGGACTTTTCCGCCATTCGCGACCTGATCCACAATGAAATCGTAGGCGGTCCGGAACATTTTGACGGTCTGCTGCAGGTCGATGATGTGGATGCCGTTGCGGGATCCGAAGATGTACGGACGCATTTTCGGGTTCCAGCGACGGGTCTGGTGGCCGAAGTGAACACCAGTCTCAAGCATTTCTTTCATGGTTGCGTAAGACATAATAACTCCTGGGTTTTTCCTCCATCCCGTCTCCAGAAAAACAAACCCGAAACAGCTCGGGGCACCCGGAGAGAATACGGGATGTGTGAATTTTAAGTCGGGGTTTTTTACGGAATTAAAAAAGGAATGGCAAGCAAAATCTTGGCGACAGAACCCTGGTTCTTCCACTACATATTGATGATGAGCGGCACGACCACCGGGTCTCGGTCCAGCACCTTGCGGAAGAAGCGGCGCAGGGCCGAGCGGATGCGTTCCTTGAGCTTTTTGGTCTCACCCGGGGGAATATTCTCGAAGACGTCCAGCACGATGCATTTGGCGTCCTCAATGAAGTGGGCATAGTTCTGCTCGAACACGAATCCCTTGGTGACGATGTCCGGCCCGATGGAGATTTCGCCCGTGGCCTCATCCACCACCAGCAGGACGATCATGATTCCTTCACCCGCCAGAAGCTGGCGTTCCTTGAGCACTGTCTGGCCCACGTCGCCCACTCCCTTGCCGTCTACCAGAATGCGTTCGGCGCTTACCGGTTCTTCCATGCGGATGCCTTGTTTCAGGAAGGTGACGGGTTGGCCGTTCTCGACGACCAGGGCGCACTCCTCGGCCACACCGCACTCCAGGGCCAGGCGTCGGTGCTTGACCAGGTGACGGTATTCGCCGTGCACCGGGATGAAGAAACTGGGTTTCACGGTCTCGAACATGATCCGCAGCTCCTCGCTGTGGGCGTGCCCGGAGGCGTGGATGCCCTGCACCTTTTCATAGAGCACCTCCGCGCCCAGTCGGTACAGGTTGTTGATGACTTTGGTGATGGCCTTCACGTTGCCGGGAATGAAACGGGAGGAGAGCAGAACCAAGTCGCCGGGATGGATGGAGAGTTGGCGGTGCTCCTCGAAGGCCATGCGCGAGAGTGAGGCAAGGGGTTCGCCCTGTGAACCAGTGACCAGCATGACGATCTCTTCGTCCGGATAGTCATCGATGACTTCGATGGGAATAGCCACGCTGTGTGGGATGTGCAGGAAGCCCATTTCCTGGGCCAGCTCTACGTTGCGCATCAGGCTTCGTCCGCTGACGGCCACCTTGCGGTTGCAGGCTTCGGCCAGGTCCACCACTTCCTGGATGCGCTGAATGTGGCTGGAAAAAAGGGAGACCAGAATGCGTCCCCGGGCGCGGTTGAAGATTTCGCGCAGGCTGGACTTGATCTCGCGCTCGGTGAGGGCGAATCCGTCCTGCTCCACGTTGGTGGAGTCCGAAAGCATGAGCCGGACTCCGGGTTCGGAAAACTTTCTGAAGGCGTCCAGATCGGTGAAATGGCCGTCCAGGGGGTTGCGGTCGATCTTGAAGTCGCCGGTGTGCACTACGCGGCCCACAGGTGTTTCGACTCCCAGGCCGTACCCCTCGATGATGGAGTGGCAAACCGGGAAAAAATTGAAGGACATGTCGCCCAGGGTTATGCGTTCGCCCGGGGTCACCGGACGCAGGTCCGCGTACTTGTCCAAATCCCGCTCCCTGAGTTTGTTTTCCACCAGCCCCAAGGTGAAGGCCGAGCCGAAGACCGGCGCGTCCACGTGTTGCAGGAGCCAGGGCAGGGCTCCTATGTGATCCTCGTGCCCGTGGGTGAGTACAATGCCCTTGAGTTTGTCCTTGTTCCGGATGATGGAGTCGAAGCAGGGGATGACCACGTCCACGCCGTAGAGGAAATCTTCCGGGAACATGAGGCCGCAGTCCACGATCGCCAGGGAATCCGGCGTTTCGTAAGCCATGCAGTTCATGCCGATTTCCCCGAGCCCCCCCAGGGGGGTGAGTGTCAGGAACGGTTCGCTAGACATGGTTGTCCTCCGCCAGAAGCTCCTGGTAGGTCTTGTTCATCATTTCGTACAGGTCGTCCTTGAACTTGTCCCGCTCCTTGAGGGTGTACCGGGCCGGGTCGATGACCGGCAGGGCCTTGAGACGCACCTTGTATTGGTTGCGGACCCACTTGCGGCCCGGGGGCAGGACGATGCCGGTGTTGGCCATGACGATGGGTACTACCGGCACGCCGCTCTTGAGCGCCATGATCATGCCGCCGGTTTTGAAATCCATGAGCTTTTCCAGCGTCCTGTTGCGGGTCCCTTCCGGGAAGATGACCGGAGACACGCCTTGCTTGATGAGTTCGACACCCTCGTTGAGGCTCTTCATGGCCGAGCGCCGGTTGCTGCGGTCAACGCTGATGTGGCCCGCATCACCCAGCGCCTTTCCGTAGACCGGAATTTCGAACAGGGTGTGTTTGGCCACGAAGCGGATGTTGTTATTCCACAGGGTGGTGAACAGGATGGGGATGTCCACGAGGCTCTGGTGGTTGACGATGAACACGTAATGCCCGTTGGGGTCCAGGTCGTCCAGGTCCGCTTCCACCTTGACTCCGGAGATGCGCAGGAGCGTACGCGCCCAGAGCTTTCCGGGCATGTTCAGTTGCTCGAGGGTGGCGTCTTTTTTGATCAGGGCCTGGCGCAGGCTGTAGTAGATAGTTAGAGGAATCAGCAGGGTGAAGAAAAGTATTGCACGAAGCATTCAGTATCCTTGTTTTTGAAGTATTTGAGTTGAATTATCGTAAATATGGACCGTAAACAAGTATTCTCCATGGCTTCTGAGCGGTTGAAGGAAGAGGCGGGGAAATTGCTTCATTCTTACCGGGGAATATTTTTCGATACTTCACCATGCCGGAGATCTGACTGTGATGTACGAGAGGACTAAAGAGGAATCTTCTTTGGCGGGGGAACGGAAGTCGTCCGCCGGAGGCGGAAAGAAAGCGGCCCGGGGACACTGTTCCCGGGCCGCACGACTGTATTTTCAGATTGTGGAGTTATTCAGCGGCAGCGGCGCGCTTGTTCTCGGCAATGACTTGATCGGTGACGTTGGGCGGGCACTCTTCGTACTGGGCGAATTCCATGAAGAAGGTTCCCTGGCCGCCAGTCATGGCATTCAGGTCCGGAGCGTAGCGCAGCATTTCGGACATGGGCACGTGGGCCTTGATTTCGGTCACACCTGCGGTGGCGTCGGAACCGAGCACCTTGCCGCGGCGCGAGGACAGGTCGCCGATGATGTCGCCCATGAAGGAATCGGGTACGGCCACGGTGACCAGCATGACCGGCTCAAGCAGGGCTATTTGGGCTTTTTCCGCCGCCTTTTTGAAAGCGATGGAACCGGCGATCTTGAAGGCCATTTCCGAGGAATCCACGTTGTGGTAGGTGCCGTCGTAACAGGTGGCCTTGAAGTCGATGACCGGGTAGCCGGCAAGCACGCCGCGGGCGGCCGCTTCCTGGATGCCTTTGTCCACGGCCGGGATGTACTGGCGCGGAATGGCTCCGCCCACGATCTTGTCCTCGAATTCGTAGCCCGTACCGGATGACTGGGGTTCGATGTGGATCCAGCAGTCACCGAACTGGCCGCGGCCACCGGACTGCTTCTTGTGACGGCCCTGGATGTCTTTGGCCGGGGTGCGGAAGGTTTCGCGGTACGGAACCTTGGGAGTCTTGAGCACGATGTCGGCCTTGTAGCGGCGCTTGGCCTTTTCCACGGAGATTTCGATATGGTTCTGGCCCATGCCCGAGAGCAGGATGTCGCCGGACTCTTCGTCGCGGCCCAAGGTCAGGGTTATGTCTTCGTCGAGCAGCTTGGCCACGGCGGCGTAGACCTTGTCCTCGTCCCCTTTTTCGGCAGGAGCCAGAGCAAAGGTGATCAGTTGCGGGGAGATGGCTGGTTTTGCCAGCACGAAGTCGCCTTTTTCATCGCACAAGGTGTTGCCCGTGTGGGTGTTCTTGAGCTTGGCCAGGGTTACGATGGCCCCAGGGCCCATGGGCTCTTTGGTGGCCTGTTGTTCCTTGCCCTGCATGAGTACCAACTGGCCCACGCGTTCCTTTTCGCCATTGGCGGTGTTCTTGAGGGAGGAATCCGGCTTCAGGGTGCCGGAGAGAACCCGGACGACGGTGAGCTGGCCCGCAAATGGGTCAGCCAGGGTCTTGAATACGAAACAGGAGAGAGGAGCGTCGGGGGAGCTTTCCACTTCTCCTTCCTCGCCCTGCCACGGAGCGTGGTCCAGGGGACTGGGTAGCAGGTTCTGGATGGTGTCGAGGATCATTGCGCCTCCCCAGTTCTCCAAGGCGGCTGAGACGACCACTGGAACGAGTTCACCCGCCAGGACACCGGATTTCAGGCCCTGGGTGATCTCTTCAGGAGTGAGTTCGCCTTCCTCGAAATATCTTTCCATGAGCTCTTCGTCGGATTCGGCGATGTTCTCGACCATGTTTTCGCGCATGGCCTGCACAGTATCGGCTATGTCACCGGGAATTTCGCCCTCGCTTACGCCTCCGTCGTCAGCAAACATGAGCGCTTTTCCGGAGAGCATGTCCACCACGCCCTTGAAATCTTCCTTGCTGCCGATGGGATAATACAGCAGTGCCGGACGTGCGCCGAGCCCTTCTGAAATGTTTTCGAATGCGGTCTCGAATTCGGCGCGGTCGCGGTCCATCTTGTTGATGACGATCATGGCCGGACGTCCCGCTTTCTGGATACCGGCCCATATTTTGCGGGTCAGGGGTTTCACGCCGTCCACGGCGTCGATGACGAGCACCACGCCGTCCGTGGCGGTGAGCATATAGTTCAGGTCGCCCGCAAAGTTGGAGTCACCCGGAGTATCAATGAGGAAATGCTGGTTCTTGTTCCACTGGTAGCTGGCGAAGCCAGGCTGGGTGGAGCCGCGGCGCTTGATTTCTTCAGGCTCGTAGTCGAGGGCGGTGGTGCCTTCTTCCACTTTGCCGAGGCGGTTGATAACGCCAGCATTGAGCAACAGCATTTCTGCGACAGAGGTCTTACCACTGCCGCCATGGCCGACAAGGGCATATGTTCTTTGCGTGTTCAGATCCGACATTCTCTACTCCTTATTGATTTCTCCGCCCGGGACAAGCCGGGCCATGTAGCCCAATTTTTAAGAAAAAGGGTTTAAATCAATAGGAATAACATTGCGATAATGTCAAGGGGGGGGGACGAAAATGATCGGTCAATGGAACTGCTGACTTGTTTGATTTTACAGGATAATGTGGCTCCAGAGTTTAGGGAACAAAATTTCGGAAAGTTTGTCCGTCCGCGTTTTTCTTTTTGGAGGAGATAACGGCAGAAGAGGAATCGTTGCGAAACGGAAAGCGGGAATATGCGACTCCCTTGAATTGTTGCCTAAAATGTGGTTCATTCAGTTCTATAAAGGAGTACGTCATGCCGCTGACCGATTATCAGGAGATAGCCACCAAGCTTCAGAAGGGCCTTGGAGATGCTTTCAGGGAAGAACCCTGGTTGCTGAACCTTCCGGGCAAGTCCATCGCCTGCAAGATCGATCAATACTATTATGTTGCGCTCATGCCCGCATTTCTGGACAAGCTGGCTGAATGGGCGGGCGTGTCCAGGGGACTCGCGGCCCAGGCGCTGGTCAAGACCGGCAACCTGATCACCAAAGGGCCGGAGCGCAACCCCATGTTGCGTCTCGGCCTGTGTTGGGACGGTCAGGTCTACGACATGAAATCCGCGTTCGTGGACGCGGACTTCATCGACCGGGCCCTGCGTTTCTATGGCGGTATGGAGACACCGCTCAACGTTTCGGAGCTCAAGATTTCCAGTCATTTCCGCGATAAGGTTGAGACCCTTTTTGAAAACAAAACCGCACCACAGGGCCTGGCCTACGAATAGAATACCTCGGCCGCATGCGAAAGCCTGCGAGGGAAGCAACGGATGTCGGTGTTCATGGGAACGAACATTGTCGGCTAGCGCCTGAACCGATTGCGGAGTGCGAACATGAGAAGGGCCACCTGGATGGGGATCAGGACTTTGGCGATGAGTGTCACCATGACACCGCCCCATGACCGGGAGCCAGCAAGCTCCGTTTTCACCGGAAGAACCTGTTCGAAAGCCAGTCGCAGAAGCCGGAAATATGCTTGAAGGCCGAAGTCGGCTGTGGCAGCCACTCCTTGTTCGACTCCGTTTGACATTTCCAAAAGTCCCAGCAGCAAAGACAGGGACAGGAACAAGAACAGCAGGGCGGCAAAAGCTCTTCCCGGCCTTTCGCCAAATCCGCTGAATGCCCAGTATATCCATGTCGGTGTCAACGGAATATAGCGCCGCCACCAGTATCGTTTCCGATACATCTGCTTTTCCCGGAAGTTCCATCTTGAAATGAGACATTGGTCATGGTCTCGGGTCGCCTTGATCTTCAGGCTTCTGTAAACTTCCTCGCATTTCTCATATTCGGGATACTCTTTCAGAAAGAAAAGCGAACCTTTGCCCTTACTCTTCCGGTCTCTATATTTTTTATCGCAATTTCGCTCCATCCAGAGCTTCTCCGGCCATTTCCCGCCCGTGAACGACAGTTTGCTCGTGTCATGATGCGTAAAATTGACGTTTTGAAGGCTTTCTGCCGTGAGACCGTGAAGCTCATAGCCGTTGTCTCGGGAAGTGATTTTGCTGAATTCAGCAAGATCATTGAAAATGGCTTCCTCGAAAGAGACGCTGTCTTTGGCGGTCGATATGGAGAAGTCAGTTCTTTTTTCGAATGTGGTTTTACGAAAATCGGTTATTCCCAAAAAGGTTATCCATTGGAAGCTTGTGTCTCCATGAAAAACACAGGCATAAAAGCTGACGCTGGGAAATTCGTTTCCCCTTTGCCTTTCCTTGTCTTGGAAGGTAATATCTCCCGGGAAGATCGTTCCGGAAAAGCGGCAAATATGTCCGCCTTCTATGCCAGCCTTAAGTCGTTCGAAGACCAGCCCATTAAACCCGTTGAGATCCAGCTTCTTCTTTTCGCCCTTTGCAAATGCATACTTGTTGTTTTTGGGCTGATGAAAAACGCAGAGGTTTTCTTTACCATACCCTCTTTGCGGATCGGCCCATTCATATTCAATACACTTCGGGCATTGCCCGTTTTTCTCACGTTTTTTGCTGAACGGCATCCTCACTCCTCCGGTTCGGACCGAGAATCACAACAGTTTTAATATATAGTAGTGATGATGTTCTTTGCAATCGGCGTAGAAAAAGGGGAGCCGTAATGTACGGCTCCCCCCTTATTGTCTATTCATTTGTGCGGATCAACTCATCTCGTTCCAGAGCAGATCCATGATCTGGCCCTTGATGGCCGCGAATTCGGGTGTGAGCGTCACGCGATGGTCGCGCGGTCGTTGAATGTCCACGTGGATGCTTTCCAGGATGCGGCCCGGTCTGTTGGACATGATATGAATGGTGTCGGCCAGAAGGATGGCTTCGTCGATATCATGGGTGATGAAGAGTACCGTGGCCTTTTCCTCGCGCCAGACGTCCAGCAGCAGATCCTGTAACTGGAGCCTGGTTTGGGCGTCCAGGGCTCCGAACGGCTCGTCCATGAGCAGCATGTCCGGGCTGTTGGCCAGCACCCGGGCGATGGCTGTGCGCTGTTTCATGCCACCGGAAAGCTCTTTGGGCAGGGCGTTTTCGAACTCGGCCAGCCCCACCAGCCTCAGATATTTTCGGGCGATCTCGGCCCGTTCGGTCTTGGGCATTTTTTTGATGCGCAGGCCGAACTCCACGTTTTCGCGGACGGTGAGCCAGGGGAAGAGAGTATAAGACTGGAAAACCATGCCCCGGTCCGAACCCGGCCCGGTAATCCTGCGCCCGCCCAGCACGGCCTGACCGGAGCTTTTCAGTTCCAGCCCGGCCACTATGTTCAGGAGTGTGGACTTGCCGCACCCGCTGGGCCCCACCACCACGGTGAATTCCCCTTCGTCGATTTCCAGGGTCACGTTTTCCAAGGCGGTGACCGTCTTGTCGCCGCTGCCGAAAGTCTTTGTCAGACTTTGTATGCTCAGTTTGCTCATGTCTATGCCTTTTCGCTCCACGGCACAGTGATGCGGGTTAGCCATTTGAAGAGGAAGTCCGTGCCCAGGCCCAGCAGGCCGATGATGATTAGGCCCGCGAAGATGCGGTCGATGGCCAGGAAGCGCTGAGCGCGCAGGATCATGTAGCCCAGGCCCGAGTTGGCGGCCACCAGCTCGGCCACCACCAGGTAAGTCCAGGCCCAGCCGATAGTGATTCGCAGGTCGTCCATGATGCCGGGCAATGCGCCGGGAACGAGCACGAGCCTGTAAGTCTGCGCCCGGCTTGCGCCAAGGGTGGCGGCAGCCCGGCTCAGGTCCTTGGGGACACGGGCCGTGGAGTCGGCCACCATGAGCACCAGTTGGAAGAAGGTGCCCAGGAAGATGACCATAAATTTTTGGAGATCTCCGATGCCGAAATAGAGCAGAGTCAGGGGGACCAGGGCGACCACGGGCAAATACCGGGCGAATTCCATGAGCGGGCCGAATACGGCCGCGCAGCGCCGGGAAGTGGCTATGAACATGCCCAGCGGCACGGCCACCACCACTGCCATGGCCCATCCAACCATGACCCGATAGATGGAATCCCAGCTGTAGGTCAGCAGAATTCCCTCCTCATACATCTGGACAAAGGCGGTGAGCACCTTGTGAGGCTTGGGAAGGAACAGCTCCTTGACGCTTCCGGTGTAGGCAAGGGCGCTCCAGAGGCCGAGAAGCGCCAGGAACGAGAGCAGAGTCAGCCCTGTTCCCGGCGCGAAGCAGCGATTTTTCGAAGTGGTGGCCATCTACTTGGCGGCTCCCATGACGTATTTGTCGGTGATGAGGGCGTTCACATCCAGGGGCTTGGTGATGATTCCCTTGTTCATCCAGAAGTTCTTGGCGCGTTCGCCCACTTCAAAGATGTTGTTGTTCTCGGACTTGTCGAAGAAGGCGACGTTGCCGGCCTTGTCGAAGAAGGACACTCCCAAGGCCATTTCGGCCACGGACTCGGGAGTCTCGCCCAGGTGCTTGGCCATGATGGCGTTTCCTGCTTCCGGGTTGTTCTTGTACCATTCGACGGCGTCGAACCAGGCCTTGGTCATGGCAGTGGGAGCTTCGGGGTGTTCGGCGATGAAGTCGTTGCGCATGGTGACGATGTCCACGATGGTGCGCGGGAAGTCCTTGGAAGACACGAGGACATGGCCGCCTTCACGCTTGGAGACCTTGGAGAGCCAGGGTTCCCAGGTGATGGCCGCGTCCAGCCTGCCTGCGATGAAGGCGGTGCCTGCATCGGAAGCTTCCATTTCGTTGATGGTCACGTCCTTTTCGCTCAGGCCAGCCTGCTGGAGAGCGGTCAGGAAGAAGAAGTAGGACGAGGAGCTTTTGTCCAGGCCGATGTTCTGGCCCTTGAGGTCGTTCAGGGTTTTGATTTCTTTGGTGGCGATAAGGCCGTCGGCTCCTGCGGATTCATCCATGGCGAACAGTACGGTCTCCGGGGCGCCCTTGGCAAAGTGGATGACTTCGCGGTCAAGGACGTTGCCCAAGGCGTCGATGTTGCCCGAAACCATGGCGGCCGCGTACTGGGCTTCATCGTCGATGATGATCAGGTCCACGTCCAGTCCGTACTTGTCGAAGAATCCCTTTTCCTTGGCGATGTAGAGCGGACCGTATCCCACCCAGGTGGCGAAGGCCATTTTGACTTTGGTGCCCGCGGCGAAAGCCGAGGCGGCAAAGGCTGTGAGACAGCAGAGCGTGAGCAGCGCGATGAGAATTTTTTTCATTATTTGTCCCCTTGCTTCGTGAAGATTGTTTCTTGGAAACAGGGGGCATAACGGGAATTATGGTATTTTGCAAGAATGTAAATGAGGCTTTGAAAAATGGCTTTTGGGGGTCGCGCTGCTTGATAAGAACGTACAGGATAACTAAGTAGGGTGTGTGAGATAATCGGGATGATCCGGGACGATGCGGGATATATCGGGACGGTCGTTTCTGAAAAGGCTTTTCTCATACTGTAACAACATTATTTATCCAGCTGTGGCAATATTACTTGCACGACAGTGAGAGTATTCTTTATCCAGCTGCGACAACATTATTTATTCATCGGGAGGTTGTGTTGCTTGACGCTGCGACGCTCCCGCTCCTTCTTGATGATGCGGTGGATGTGCTGGAAAGACAACTTGTACTTGCGGGCCAGCTCGGCGTGGTTCTCACCCGAAAATTCGGCGTAAATCTTGGAATCTCTTGAACGGATGCGGCCGGCCATATCCTTGGGGATGTAAATGACCTGGCCGCCCCAAAGGTCCGCAATGAACACTGCCGCCTCTTCCCCGAACGCCTTTGCGTCGACGGGGGAGGCATTCAGACGGGCCTTGGCGTAATGAGCCAGGTTTTCAGCCAGATCGGTCAACAGAGCCGTTGCGGGAGTTCTTGTATCGTCCACAGCTACCTTCCGTCGTTTGCCTGCATGGTGGCTTTTTCGCGTTTCTTCCAATCCTTCAGGGCCTCGATAACTTTGCTGGCTTGGCGTGTGCCCAGCCATGCCAGAGACGACACGCCGGTTTGCCGATGCACGAACCGGCTCAATGCCCGCTCGCTCGGATCACGGACGATTTCCGCTTCGTGCATCTCCCGCCAAAGAGCCCGGATCATGTCGGCCTGGGGATCGCGCCTGTCCGCGGGCGTCTTTGTCTCGCCCCCGCCCGCCAGTTCCTCCAGGTGTCCGGCCAGGTCTTGCAACTCGTCCAGAGTCAACCTGGTGGACGAAGTTTTGCCGTACCGATCCTCAAGCATTGTCCGGTACTCCTCGTCGTTCATGCCGAGCCGCCTGTTCTGTATCGTCTTGACCTTTCGGATCAACCCTTTCCTCCAGCGCCGGCCCTTGCTCGTCATTGCCACTTGCTTGCTCCTTGGCTTCGCAGCCGCAGGGCGGATCATATATCCACGACGCCCCGCAGAACCTGCATCGGTAGTGATCGCTCATGCTTCCGCCCCGGCCGGGCCGGGCGCCTCGAAATTCACCGTGATGCACACCGGCCTGATCCCCAAAGCCATGCATTGGAATTCCCTCCACATGGCCGCCAGTTCCGGGTCCGCCTCTTTGAGGGCGTGGTCGATGAGCACCCGCTTGAATGCCTTGTTGAAGTCCTCCACGGGCTTTCCGCAATCGGGGCAGTACGCCTCATGAACCAGCTCGTCCCAGTCGTCGAACGTCTCGCCGCATCCGGTGCAGATGTATTTGGACATTGATCCTCCTCCTGTTACTGAAGCGCCGGCAGCTCATCAGGCCGGGGCCGCCATGGCCCGGCGACCGCCCCGGCCGGGGGCGGTTTCGCTTCGCGCTACTCGTTGACTGTTTCCGCCAGCGCCTTGGCCGGTTTGAATTTCACCACCCGCTTCGCGGGGATTTCGACCGGCGCGCCCGTTTGCGGATTGCGGCCTGTCCGGGCCTTGCGCTCATTGACGTCAAAGGTTCCGAAGTCGGCAATGGACACTTTCTCGCCACTGGCCAAGGCCTGCTCCATGACGTCGAACACCTCGCGCGCAATGGTTTCGACCTCGGCGGTCCTGGTTCCGTGGGGATTGTTTGCCACAACTTCCTTGATCAATTCAGTCCTGTTCATGCTGTTGTCCTCCGCACCCTTGGGTGCGTTGTTAAGGGTTATCGGCCTTTCAAACCCAGCCGGGCCCGTTCCCGTATGACGGCGATCCTCAGCCCCCAGAACAGGCAACTCGGGACATGACCCCGGGCCACCTCGGCCCCGCAGCAATCATATGTGGCTTCGCCGGTTTCCGGGTCGGGGCTTGTGGGCGGTTCGTGATCTTCCAGGAACCGCTCAACCGCCGCGAGCAGGCCCGTCGTCGTCAGGCCGCCGCCCACGCTGAAACCCGCTTCCAGGGTCTCGGCCCGCAGGATCAGGGCGGAGACACCGTCCACCGGCGCCTCGCGCAATACCTTGATCATGTCCCTGATGAGGGACAACCGGCGCATCGCCCGCGCCTCGACGGCGTGCAGCCGTGAAATAGGTACGGTTCGTTCTGTTGTCATGCCGCCCGCCTCCCGATAACGATCCTGGCCAGCGGGATGCGGTCCATCAGTTCGTCGATGAGCATCTCGGTGGGGATGGCGTCCATCCTGATGCCGGTTTCCTCGACCTGCGCCGGTTCTTCATCGGCCTTCGGTTCATCGGCCTTGGGCGTTTCATCAAAGCCTTTCGGTTCCTCGTTCCTCGGGGCGGTTGCTTCGCCGGCTTTCGCCCCGGCAGGGGAGTGAACGCCGGTCTTGAGGAACCGGACATCCGCCCCGAACTTGTTTTCCAGGTGTTCGTACCAGCTGTCCGGGATGCGCTTGAGGTTGGTCGCCTGGTGGACGTTGCCGCCCACGATATCACCAAGCTCGCGTTTGCTCCCCGCGCCGGTAACTTGCATCATCCGTTCTATGGTAAGGTCTGTTTCCGTCATGGTTTTCTCCTTTGACCATTGTTTCCAGTCCTCGCACTTCCAGCACGCATAAGGGCGGACAGGGGCGCCGTTCGGCGTCGCCGAGTCGTCGCGGCCCCGGTTGTGCTCGCACTGTGTCAGGGTGATCCTGGCCCGCAGCCGTTCGCATTGGTGGAGGGATATGGACATGTGCTTGTCTTCCCGGACCGTTATTCGATGGCCGCCATGTCCATGGACAGGGGCTTGTACGAGCCGTCCTTCCGGCGTTCGTAAATGCGGACATAGGCCTTGGTGTTGGTCACCTGGAGGCTGTTGGCGATGGCTTCCATGGCCTTCCTCCAACGCGGGTCCCTTATGTCCAGGCGCTTCAGCCCGAGGATTCGGCCCGTGTTGATTCGGCCTTCCTTGTCCACCTGGAAGGCGTCGTTGATGAGCGCCTGCAACTCGCCGGGGCTGCCCTCGGTCCATTCCTTGATGCATTCGTCGATAAGCGTTTTCGCGGCTTGAAGCTGTTCATCAAAGGAAAGATGCTTTGCAATCTGGCGCACGATCCTGAATTGCCCGTCATAGGAAGGCAGGGTGACGTTCCCCAGTTTGCCCCCGATGTTCGCGCCATATTGTTCGGCGCTCATCTGGACAAAGGCTTCGATATCGCCCATGATTTTGACCTTGAGGTCGCGCATGTCCCTGCGCACGGTCATGGCCCGCTCCACCAGTTCCATGACCAGCTCGTGCCGGGCCTTGTCGATCTCTTTCACCTGGTCCAGGGGCACCAAGTGTCCCTGGGCGTTTTTCATGTAGCCTTCCATGCTACGCACCTCCCAGCATGTTGATGTTTTCCAGGTCTTCCACCGTTTCGAGTTCAAAGAGGATGTCATCGCAGCGGCGGTTCGCCTCCCGCACGGACTCGCTGTCCATGCCGCGCTGAATGAGGGCCTTCAGGTCCAGAACGGCCGAAGCTATCTTGCGGCTGCTCAGGCTGCCCGAGGGCCATGCCCGGTTGCCCGTCCGCCTGCGGTCGTTGTCGATGGGGGTGATCTTCATGGGAGCCTCCTAAACCTGGTTGACGATTTCCGGGGTGATGATCGGCGCACCGATCTCGGCGGCCAGATTCATGGCCGCGGTCATCATGTTTCCCACGGTCAGGGGATAGACCAGGGAAACCGGGTCGTTCGCGCCCGCCCTGGAGACCGGGCCGGTCAGCCTCTCCCGCAGGGCCTCCACCGCGTCGGGGGTGATGACCGTGTCCGCGTCGGCCCCGGCTCTTTCGAAGCGGAACGTGACGAACTCGGCCAGGCTGCCGTCCATGGGAGCGAGCCGTATCTTTTCGCAGCGCTGGACCACCTCGCGCACCTGGGCGTTGCTTTCGGAAAGCTTGTGGTTCAGTTCGGGCTGGCCGAGCAGGATGATGCTCAGCAGCTTCTTGAAGCCGTCCTCCAGCTCCAGGAACCGCTTCAGGTGCTTGATGGTGGCGACGGGCAGGGCGTGGGCCTCCTCGATGATCAGGCAGTGCGCCCATCCCGCGCGGCAGGAATCCCGCAGCTCCCTGTGCACCTGGCGGAACCGGGCTTCGGGGCCGACCTTGATGGACTCGGCGGGGGCCACCTCGGCCATGATCGCCTCGGCGATGTGCAGGCTCTTGAGCGTCTTGCCCGTCCTGTCGTTGTCCTCCATGGCCAGGACATACGGTTCGATGATGCGCACCGGCCGGCCGTCCCCGACGACCCGCTCCACCAGCTCCCTGCGCAGGGTGGACTTGCCGGACCCGGATTCGCCCACGACCGCGATGAACCCGCCGTGCCCGGCCGTCTGATACATGGCTTCACGCACGTAGCGTATTTCCCCGCTCAGGAAGACGTCGGCGGGTTCGCGGACCTCGCCGAAGGGGTTTTGCCGCAGGTTGAAGTGGCGCCTGGTCGCGGGAAACAACGCCTGTTTGCCTAACATCATAGTGGGTTCCTCCTTCTTCATTGTTTCGGCTTGCGCCGGTTTTCTTGTTTTCTTGATCCCTGTCGCCGTCCTTGATTTGTGGAACAGGTTCCGGCACCTGCTTTCGCACCCGCCGGCCGCGCGGAATCGCATCCTGATGGCCGACTGCAATGCCTTCCTGTCCGCCTTCTTGGGCCATACGTCCTTGTTGACGATCCCGCTCAATGCGGCCGGGGATATGCCGACCTCCGCCGCCAGCCGGCGTTGCGAGATGCCGCACTCCTTGTGGAGCGTCTTGAATTTGTTTTTCAGCATGAAACTACCCCTGATTCGCCACCAGCTTGAGAAGCGCCGGCGCCGCGGTCTTCGCGCCGAACCGTTCGGCTATTGAATCCAGTTCCCCGGCCGGGACGCCCTCCGGATACCGCTGCGTCAGCCATGCGTAAGCCTCGCCGGTCCAGTCGTCGCCCAGGCGTTTTTTCAGCAGCATGGCCGCCTCGACCACACTGTGCGGAGCCGGTTCCCGGTGCATGGCGTCCAGGCCCAGGTCGCGGCCGCGTCTGGGCAGGCACTCGGGCGAGGGCTTGATGTCCGCCAGCACGTCCACGCCCTCGGGCGCGTTGTGTCTCTTGGGATTCGGCCCGGCCGCCTCGTCGATCCTCTTGAGCATCTTCTCGGCTTTGGTTTCGGGCAGGGCCTTGTATTCCCGGCCGATGACGGCGGCGCTCTCCCAGAATCCGGCCTCGTTCTTCCTCACCGGCTCCACGGTCCAGGCCCGTTCCTCCCTGGTCAGCGGGTCGGCCATGATCACGTCCACCGCCGGAGCCCGGTAGGGATTGACCACCACCTTGACCTTGATCCCCGGCAGGATGCCGCCCACCATGCGCAGATCGTAGTCGTTGCGGCCGTGGCCCTTGACGGAATGGGATATGGAAAGGTCGTCGCGGACGGTCTTTTCCTCGGGGCGGGTGGTCACCAGCTCGCGGCACAGCTCCAGCGGGGGAGCCAGGCGCAGCTGGTCCTCCCCGATGGTCAGCCACACCTCGTTCCTGGTCTTGCCGGTGCGGCTGTGCCTGGCGCGGGCGTTGAAGTGCCGCCGCCACTTGTCGGCCTCGGCCTGCAACTGTTCCACGCTTTCGATGCGCAGGAACGAGAGCCGGGATTCGAACTGGGTCTCCACGATGTTGTTGGCGCATTCCACCTGCCCCTTGGCGCGCGGGTTGCCCGCCTCGTGGGTCAATATGCGGACGCCCAGGCGTTCCGCCAGATTGGTGAACAGGTGCGCCGTGTTGGCGGACCCCTTGTCCAGCAGGAGGTCGAACGGCACACCGTGCAAGGGGTCTTGCCCGCCCCGGTGGGAAACCGCATCCAGGAACACGTCCACCAAACCCTGGGCCGATTCCCCCGGGGCCTGGACGTAGCGCACGTAAATGGAACCGCTGTAATGGTCGGTGATGACGTAGCGCCATACCCGTTCCTTCGCGGCTTTCTCGGCATATGCGGGCTTGTTCTTGTAGAACCGTTTTCCGTCCATGATCCGCACCTTGCCCTTGGGCAGATAGAACAGGACGCACAGCGACGGGTCCAACTGCCAGCACTGGTTGGGGTGCAGGCTTCTCATGCGGGTATGCGGCTTGCCCGTCCTGAGCATGTCCGGGTGGCAGCCGTAGGCGCGCATGGCGCGGCTCAGCGTGGTGGCGGCTTTGGGCATGACCACTTCGCCGGTCTCCTCATCCACATGGCCCAGGCCGGATTCTTCCAGGATGTCGCGGGCCGTGGTCATGTTCATGGTCCGCTTGCCGTTGGCGCGGGTGGCCTTGTGGATCAGGTGCGCGGCCTTGACGGCCACGTCCTCGGGAATGGAGAGCTTGCCCCGGTCCGCCCGGGGCTTGCGGCCGCTGGTCCAGCCCACGCGCTCCTTGAGCTTGCGGTAGACCGTCTGGCGCGAACAGCACAGCAGGCGGCACGCTTCGTCCACGATTCCGGCCCGCCGCCCGTGCCCGGCCTCGTCGAGCCGTCGCGCCAGGTTGCGCAGGGTGTCCAATTCTCCAAGGTTCGCAGACATGGTCTACCAGCTCCCGTGCGCGCCGGAAGGCTCTTGCAGGTTGCCCTGCTCCAGGTCGCCCCGGGCGGTGTCCCGCATCCATTCCGGCCGCACCATGTCCTGAAAGTCCACCGCGATGCCGTGGGAGGCCAGGAAGTCCGCCAGTTCCTCGCAGCACTTGCGCACCGTTTCCGCCGCGTATTCCTTGGTGTGGGCGCTGACCTCGTCGGCGGCCAGAATGTCTGCCACGGCCCGGAAAAATCCGTTGCTCTCGGCCAGGTAGGTGATGTGCGCGGCGTCCAGCGCTTCGGCGGCCGCCTTTTCCCGCTCCAGCTTCAATTCGACGTTCTTGGCCGGGGGCAGGCTCTTGAGCTTTTCCAGTTGCAGGCTGACCTTTTCCAGCTTGTTGCCCCGGTCCTCCAGCAGCTTGGACCGGGCTTCCAGGTCGGCGGCCATGTCCTCCTTTTCCTTCCTGGCCGCTTCCTTTTCGGCCTGATGCCGGGCCGCCATGTCTTCCAGAATGGAGAGGACTTCGTCCTTGGATTCGCTGGCGATGGCCGTCTTGACCACTTCCTGTTCCGCTTCGGGGAGAGCCTTCAATGCGCGGTAATCCTTGGCCCGGAAGCCTATGCGCTCGGCGGATTCGTAGAGGTCGGGACCGAGGGTGGCGATATTCTGTGAAAGCTCCTGCAAACGTCGATAGGACTTGCCCAATTTGAGTTGGCAGAATTCTTCCAGATTCTGCGACCGTCGCAGATTTCCAGACTCGTCACGAATCGGAATACTTTTGTAAGCCTTTGATTTTTTGATCTTTTGAAAAATTTGCACCAGCATGGAATCTGTGACGGTCGCATAAAATAGGGTTGCATCCAGCCTGCCTAGGTCACGGAATACTTCTTCCGCATCCATAACGGCCTGGTCCACGGCGGCCGCCGAGTTCTGCACTGCACGGTCGCGCTCGGCATGTTCTTCAGTCAGTTCCGGTATCAGGGCGGGGTCGTCTCCGCATCCTGCCCGGGGGAGGGCGTCGGCTGACTCCAGAATCTCGGTGCACAGTCCTGTGGGACGGGTGCATTTACCGTGATGGCCGGGTATCAGCTTGCCCTGATGCGGGTTGCTTTCGGGCTTGTGGTATTCGCAGGATGAGCAGGAAATGGTCATGTGGGCGGTCTCCTTTTCCTTCCTGGCCGCTTCCTTTTCGGCCTGGTGCCGCGCGGCCATGTCCTGGAGGATGTCGATCACCTCGTCCTTGCTTTCGCTGGCGATGGCCGTCTTGACCACTTCCTGTTCCTCGGGCGGCAGCGCCTTCAGGGCGCGGTAATCCTTGGCACGAAACCCGATCTTTTCGGCGGATTCGTACAGGTCGGGACCGAGGGTGCGGAGGTTTTGGGAGAGCTGCTGCAACCGCCGGGCAGATTTGCCGAGTTTGATTTCGCAAAACTCTTCCAAAGACGAAATGTGTTTCGTTTTTCCGGTTGCGTCCACATACGGAATGTTCTTGTAGGTCTTGTTTTTCTTGATCTTTTGATACGTTTGGGCCAGTAGAGAATCCGAAACCGTCGCGTAAAATGTTGCGGTTTCAATGCGCCCCAGGTCACGAAATACTTCCTCCGCATCCATAACCGCCTGGTCGACGGCGGCGGCCGAGTTTATGAAGTTGTTTCAGCTCGTTGCCGTGTTCCTCGGTGATTTCTGGGGATAATGGCCGTGTCTTTCGGCTGTTCCGCCAGATTGGTGAACAGGTGCGCCGTGTTGGCGGACCCCTTGTCCAGCAGGAGGTCGAACGGCACACCGTGCAAGGGGTCTTGCCCGCCCCGGTGGGAAACCGCATCCAGGAACACGTCCACCAAACCCTGGGCCGATTCCCCCGGGGCCTGGACGTAGCGCATAAAAAAAGGCCGCCTGAAGGAGGCGGCCCGGATATTCCTACGATTCCAGATAGCGAAATGATTGTGGTGCCGAGAAGGATTGCAGACTGGCAGGGGTGATAGCCTCGCCATAGAGCTTTGGCTTCTCTATCCGGATCGCGTACCCGCTTGATCTGCCGGAAAAGTAGCTTTGGTATTTATCCAGGGAGATACCAGCCTGTTCCTTAGTCTTTTCCCAGAGTTCCTGCGGTGTTCCTTCCAGGATGCCGCCAATTTTGAATTCGCCTATGATCATCCCCACCGGCATGGTGGCGTAGACAACAACGGTGGTCACTTCTCGTTTGAATGTCGTCTTCCTGAATTCAAACTTTTTTTCACCTGAAAAAATGCGATCAGCGAACTGCGGCTTGATCGACAACAGAACCTTCATGTACCTGCCCCTTTACGAGTAATCTTGAGGTCAGTACCGGAAAAAGCCCGACATGGATGCGGTCGAATTCGTGTCGGGCCGTGGTGGGCTTTAGATAGTGCTGCTCGAAGAAGTATTGTAACGGAAGTTATGAAAGCGATTCCTCAAAGAATTTTAACGGGTTGTCCGCACATAGGGCAGCGCCAGTCCTTTTTCCCCATGCTCGCAAATATCCAGACCACAGCCCACAAACCACCTGTAAAGATCGTCAGGAACAAATGCAGGATATGGTTTGTTCCTTTTGTCCTTGCCAACACGGGGCCATGCGCAGGACACGCGCCCGACTTTTCAATCATGCCCATATTCGTTTCTCCTTCATTCCCAGTTGTAGGTCGGGGACTAGAAGCCGTTGCGCTCCGTTCATGCTATGGAAGACGCGTATTAAGTTTTATTTGCATTTCAAATGCAACCGTGCCCGTTCTCGTATGGCGGCGACTTTCAGTCCCCAGAACGGGCAATTCGGAACATGCCCTCGGGCCGAGACGGCCCCACAGCAGTCGTAACGGGTTGCGCCGGTCTCCGGGTCAAAGTTCGTGGGCGGCTCGTATACCTCCAGGAACTCTTCGACCGCCGCGAGCAGCCCCGTGGGGGTCAGGTTACCGCCTGTGCTGAAATTTACCTCTAAGGTCTCGGCGCGCTGGATTAGCGAGAAAGCGCCGTCCACGGCGGCTGTCCGCAATACCCGGCTCATGCCCCGGATAAGGGCCAACTGGAGCAGTGTTTGTGTCTCAACGGCGTGTAACCGCGATAACGGGATTGTTCTTTCTCCTACCATGTTCCTCTGTTCCTCCACATAGTGATTTTCGGCGGCGGAACGTGTCTGCTTCCCCTTGTGAGCTCCGGTTCCCCCTTATTTGGGGCTAAGGCTCTCTGATTTCGGGCACTCAAAGGCACTCCGGAAAACGTACAGGAGGAACCGGAAATAATGGGAAAATTGTTGAACGATTTCATCCGCAGCGTAATCCTCTTCTATTTTCGTTTCAGCTCTGACCGGTTTCACAGCGGACGTGCGATTAGACATTGCGGATATCCCGTATTGTCGCTACAAGATTGAGCATATCTGTCAGGGATGATCGTAGCTCATTCGTTGTCAGGCACGATTTTGCCGTTCTCAAACCCTGCTTGGAAATGTTGAGGGATTGGCCCAGAATGAGGGCGCGCTCTTTACGAAGAATTGTACGGGTTGGGAGCAGCGTCGTAACCTTTGGCTCGCGTCCAAGCGGCTGCCGGGATGTCCTTGCGGTTAAAAACTTCTGGTACTTCCTTGGAGGTTTTTGTCATAGCTTAAGGCCTTGTTTTTGTAGTGTTTTCATTATGCAAAAGTCGTTATTTAGCCCGTTATGTATCTATTGACTGTCTCAAATTTGAGACTTTGTCAAGTCTTGATTATGAGATTGTAGGATTTTTATGTCTAAAGACACGCTAGGCGCCCGTATTGCTCTTGTTCGTGGGCATATGACCCAGGAAGAGTTCGCAAAGCGACTAGGAATAGGGCGGGCTACTTTGGTTCGCTATGAAAAAAATGAGAACGATACCCCGTCTTCAATTCTCCAAGTATTAATCAAAGAATTTGGAGCTGACCCTCAATGGTTGCTGCTTGGAGTGGGAGAATCTCTTAAGGAAGAGGAACGGCGGGAAGCAATATTGTTGTCCCATTTTCGGCATTGTGACGAGGCAGGCAAAGACGCCATGCTTACCACTGGGGCTGCGTTGGCGCAGCCACAAGCTAAAATGAAGTGAAATAGATGCCGTTCAAAAACAGTTTGAAGCGTCCCCCCGTAGGGACCATTCGGCGTGATTAAAAAGACTAACAGCACATAAAGTTAAAAGACCTCCCGAGGCCTCTTCGGGAGGTCGATTCATTTGTGCCCTTCAGGCACAATAAATAAAAGGCTTTACATAGTGCAAAAAGAAAAGTGGCTCAATTATCGCGGCGCTTCATACGTCATAACTAATCAACTGGACTTCACGCTTTGGCCAGTTTGTCCTTGACTCACTCTTTTAAGAAAAAATAACAGATACACGTATCAAATCGTTAGTATATAGCTTCACGCCAGGCCGGGGCAACAGTACCAAAGGAGGTATTTACATGAAAAAAAAGATCGTAACTTTGCTACTGGTTATCTTTGCAGTGTTGCCTTATTCAGCGTTAGCTGAAGAGGGTGCTTTGAAGCATTTCCCTTACGGCATTCCTGAGAATGTTCCAGAGTCGGATGTTATTATCCACCGTAATATATACTCCCTGTGCAACAACGGAGAAACCAAGTTTGCTGACTGGGTGGCCTATCGGCTCGACGCTTCGACTGTGGCGAATAAACACAGGACCAGCCGACGATGGAAGAGAGACTCCGATCTTCCTAAAGAATCGACTTTGGAGCCAGATGACTACAAAGGCGCAAATGCCGCCCTTAAAACGGACAGGGGCCACCAAGCTCCCTTGGCTTCTTTTAAAGGGACTGAATACTGGAAAATGACAAACTATCTTTCCAACATAACTCCACAAAAATCAGCCTTGAATCAAGGGCCGTGGCAGCGTGTTGAAGCGAAGGTGAGGAGCCTCGCCAAGTTGAAAACGGTCTACGTTATCACAGGGCCTTTGTATGAACGTGAGATAGGAAAGTTGCCAGGCACCCGCAAGTCTCACAAGGTCCCCTCTGGCTATTGGAAGATTATAGCAGTGAAAACGAATGATTCTGACCAGCCTTTGCAACTCCTCGGATTTATCTTCGACCAAAGTACCCCTAGGAACGCTGACGTTAAGGGCTATACGGCCACCGTGAACGCGATTGAAGCACGTACGGGGTTCAACTTCTTCCCTGGCCTTGAGAAGGAATATAGCGAAGAGGTCGTTGAAACCATTGAATCCTGCAATTCTTTAGTTTTTAAGTAGAAACTTACAAAAGAACAGGGCCTGTACGATCATGGGGCCTCCCTGTCCTCTGGGCACCCCCGAAAAAACGGCTGGAAGTTTCTACTCGTAAGTGGCCCTAAGATGGGGGACTTTACACGGTCGGCGCGGATGAAGGAGATGAAGCTCTGGACGCGGACCGGGAAGAAGCCCGACGACAAGGATAAGCCCGCCAAGGGCAAAGCCAAGGATGCTTCCAAAGATGCCTAAGCAGGAAGGCCCGACGCGATCGCGTCGGGCCTTTTCGTTTCCTAGGACCGGGCAGGGCCTGTTCGATCCTTCTCCGGCATGATCCAACAACTTGCGAAGCAGCCGCGCCCAGGCGGCGCGGCAGGAAGCCGATGGAGATATATCAAGCGCGACCCAACCCAGAGGGGTACTCCCTCTGGGTTGGCCCCGCCAAGCGGCGTGACCAGTAAAACTGTCCACTTTAAAAACGTCGCTCAGTGGTCCAACAAAGTGGACCCACTTCTATATGCGAATGGAAATTTATATGAAGCAGGTTCTTTCTTTGTGGGGCTATCAAAAAATGGAAGCTGGAAGCGGCCCCAGGGCTATAAAAGTCCAGAGGAAATAAAAGCCGAATTTGAACTCGAAGAAATGAAGCGTCTCAAGAAAATCAGGGATGAGAAAAGGGCGCTAGAGCACGAGATAATGAATGATGAATTTGAGGAGTGGTATTCTAAGGCCGACGAAAGCGAGGTTGATCAGCTCATAGAAGGCATGGGCAATCCTACAGTGACGAAGATGGCGGCCAATGATTTAAAGATGCGAAAAACGATGGTCAAAACCGCTTGGCTCAAGCAGCCCCGGGCTAGGGCTTCTTGATGATTAGTTTTTTTGGGCTATCTTCATTTTTCAAAGAGCTACATTCATGTTTGCCATATGTCGAGGGGGGGGCACAAAGAACATCTAGTGCAAGCTAAGTTCGTTGCCATAGGTCGCAGCCTTCTGTATCGTGCTCAAAAAAATGAGGAAGCTTGTCGATGGAATGGACTGCATCTGATGTGATCTCTTTGGTCAGAACAGTGATTTGGCCGTTTCTCTGGTTTTTGCTGTTTTTTGTTTCTGGATATTACTTCCGCAAGGAACTCAAAGGATTCTTTAAAGGTCTTAAGAAGGTCGATGGAAAAATTGGCACTGACGGTCTTGGTTTTGGCCTTTCCTGTGCTAACGAAGCTCAGGTAAATAGACCTCACCAAGACGAGCTGATTCAACAGGAGGCAGCCAGTCCGGCCTCACCTTCTGAAGTACAAGAGGTTGAAGTCGAGGAAGGAGAGGAAAAGTCGCTTTCAGTTATTGTGGCTTCAATTAGAACAGAAGGTGTTGAGGCCGCAAAGGCCTCTTTCGAAGAGCTCTTGAAGGGTCATGAGAGTAAAAGAAGGATTCTCCACCTAAGGAGTTACTTTCTATCTCAGCTATTTTCTGAGGGGAATCATCAAGGTGTTTTTGCTGACTTTCAGTCTCTCTATGAGGAATGTGATGATGGTGTTTCCAGAGAATATATTGTTCGCTCCTGGGCAGGATGCTATTCCAAGATAAAACAACATGATAGAGCGCAGGAAGTAATAAACAAAGGCCTCTCAGATATTGATGATGAAGGCATTAGGACAGAACTGATTGGCCTTCTTGCGAAATCTCAATACGCCGCTGGAGATTACCCAAGGGCCGTTGAGACGATTAATCAAAGGATTCAAACACAGCATGATCGCCATGAGAAAGCGGCTTTGTACAATACGCTTTCAGAAATTGAATTCGCTGAGGGATCAAATGTCATGGGGGCTCTCTGTCTCGAAAAAAAGGCCGAATTAACACCAGAAGATACTAGTTCTCTTTTTGATGCAGCCTATAATTTAAGTATCGCCGATATCCCATCTCTTTCATTGTATTTTTACAAAAGACTTCTTGACATCAGCCCTAATAACCAAAGTGTTCTAAACAACATAGGTCTTCAGGCCAAAGAGCTAGGTCTTAATGTCAAGGCAGTTGAGTTTCAGTCAAAAGCCGCTGAACGAGACAATTCTTTGGCATGTGCAAATCTAGGATATGCATACCTTAGAGCTGGGTTCGTTGATCGTGCAGAGGAGATGGCACATCAGGGACTTAAAGTCAAAACACCACACAATAGCAACTATGATCTATTAAGCCAGATCAAGAAGAAACGGAACGATGAAGCAGATAAATGGGATGAGTTTATAGGTAAAAGTGGAGATCAAAGAAATAATATCAACAAATATATAGATGCATATTATGCAAGAAAAGATGGTTCGGATTGCCCTTTTGTGGGCGAATGGGTTGACCAGAGGGGAGATACGGTCAGTGTAAAGGCTGAAGAGGATAAATTGTTTGCTTCTTGGGAAAAGGGAAGTGGTCAAGGACAGGGGGGGGGGGTATTAGGGACGGCTTTCGGTGGAAAACACATCGTCCCTCCTACAATAGGCCCCATTGTGCATAAAACGAATTATAATTTATCTGGAACTTTTAATAATAGTGCTGCGAAGATAAGCATTACTGCGACAAATGATGCCCCGACGTTATTGTCAATTACGCCTCCTAGTTATCATGGTCTCTTATCTTATATTGATGAGGGAAGCGGCAATTGGATTATTTTCAGTACGGACCTTAAAAAGCCCTATGAAGTGGTTTTTAAAAAACACAAAGCTAACTAATGAAAAGCCAGTTTGTCTCAGTGCATTTCTATAGAGGTGCACCTTTTGTTTCCTTGGGGTGTGTCGTGGTCAGCGCTCGCCCCAAGGTTTTTTCGTCGAATTCCACGCTCAGGATCGTCTTACAGCTGCGGCACCACTCGATGCCGCCAACGTCAAAGTTTGGCGTTTGATCAAATCCGTGAATAGTCCGGACCTGGCCACCGCACTCTGGGCATCTCCTTCCATCCTCAAAGCCTTCTTTCCGCCATTTCCTCCACTTGTTCATGCGCTTCTCCTTTTGCTCCGTTCGGAGCGTTTCTTGATGTGGTGTTTTTCCCGCGTCAGTTTTCTTATGGCCATGCCGGTGTTTCCGGCCTCCAGGGCAGCTCTCGCGCCGTGGATCACCTGCCAGAGTGTGTTGACCACCTCGCGCTCATGCGCGAGCTTCTGGCTGGCGTTGTGGGCTTCATTCTGCCATTGCTGAACGTTCTTTTCACGCTTGGCCACGGCCTCCTCGCGCTCATCGAGGTCGGCGCGGATCTTCGCGTACTTGTCGGCCAACCGAGCCGAATTTTTCGCCACCTGGTCTTGGACCTCTTTTTCCACTCGGTCGAAAATTTCGTTTTGGATCTGACTTCGCTCGAAGCGAACTTTGCGGATCTGAACGGCCAGCTCGTCGTTCTTCTTCTTCAGCTCGGCCAGTCGCTCTTTCCGGACAGGGTCCACAACCCAGCGATGCAGGCTGACAGCGATTGGGGCAGCCAACACCAACAAACCCCAAGGAATTGAAAATGAGCGGTTCAGGGACCAAGCCAAGGCCTGCATGAATGTCGGTTGGAAGAAGAAGGCGGTCGCGCCCAGGGCGACGATCCAGAGGACCAGCGCGGCCATGGACAGGGAAAGGGCGGTCTTGCCGCCGATATTTCCGAGGCCGTGGAAAAGCGGGTCCGGGACAACATCAAGCTCATCACCTCCATCCCGGAACAGGCCGCTCGGAACGTGGGAGAGCTGGCGCGGCAGGCCGGCCTCGCCGGAACACGCGCGGACGTCCTGGCCGGGAAGATAGCGGCCGAGGGGCGCATCGCCATGAGTCGGGCCAGGGTCATCGCCAAGACCGAAATCAGCAAAACCGGGACCGCGCTCACGCGGGCCCGCGCCCAGGGCGTGGGCAGCGAGGGCTACATCTGGCGCACGGCCCGCGACGGGCAACGGCGCGGCAGCCACGCGGCCATGGAGGGCCGGTTCGTGCGCTGGGACCGGCCGCCCACCCTGGACGGCATGACCGGCCACGCGGGGGAGTTTCCCAACTGCCGTTGCTACCCGGAGCCGGTGGTGCACGATTCGGCGGGCAGGGAAGCGGCCGCCCCGATCCCGACCATGAAAGAGGAGAAGGAGAGCGGCGGGCGCAAGTTGCGCAGCCTGTGGGAACGCACCGGGCCCGGCCCGGTGACACCGCACATGGAGGGCTCTTCCCTGCACAACCGGGAACGGGCCGCGTTCATCCCGGAGAAGCTGACCAGGTATTCCATGGACGAGAATCACCCCAGGGGCAAAAACAAGGCCCGCGTCTGGAAGTCGGCCCTGGGCATGGACAAGAGCCACGCCGATGAAGTGGAACGCCAGATCATGGAAAGCCTGGCCGGCCGTCCCGCCTTCAGGGACATGGCCGACCGGCACGGCGAGCGCTTCACGGTCATGGTTCCGGTCACCGGCCCCAACGGCCGCACCGTTGACGTGACCACCGGCTGGATATACAAGAGGGAACAGGACAGGATCTCGACCAAGCCCCGTTTGGTCACCTGCTACATCGGGAAATAGACATGGCTCAGTTCAAACAGTTCGATACGGTCCGCCTGCTCCAGGCGCATGAAGGCCCCGGCAACTACAGCCAGGGCGTGGTTCATGCCGTGCCCGCCGGAACCGAAGGGACCGTCCTGGAAGTGTTCGGCCGGAACGAGGCCTTCGAGGTGGAGTTCATCATCAGCCGGCCGGAATTCCACGGCGACGAGGTGGCCCACCCCGGAACCTACCATGTAGTCACCCTGACGCCCGATCATATCGCGCCCGCCTGAAAACGCCCGTAGGGGCGTTTTTCGCTTCCTGGCGACCCCATGCAAGGCTTACCCTCATACAACGCCCGCAAGCCTGTTCATGAATCGTTTTGAACAGGGGTCCCGGAGAATCCGGCAACGTCCGAGCCGTTCCGCGCCGCTTCGCATCGGGCCGCGGCGGCATCCGTCCATTTTATAACCCGCGTTACAAGACGCTTTCCCGCGTCCAAGTTCCAGACCGCCGAGGACTTTCGCGAATTCACCGGCGAGGTCAAGGCCCTGAAGTCCATGTTCCGCATGGTGGGCGAGGGCAGCGCCATCGCCAAGCACTTGCTGCGGCGTACGGGGCTGTTTCTGGGCAGCGTGAAGATCCCCGCCGACAACACCATTTCGCGCTTCCCGGTATCCAACATTCCGGTTTGGCGAGCCGTGCGGCCTGCCCTTGCATACCCTGGAGCGGGCCAACTGCCACAACATGAGCAGAACCACCCTGTAGTTCGGAGCTGACGACCTCAGCTTGGAAAACTTCGACGAGCCCGGCGACCTCCCGATCATCGCTACCGACGAAAACTTCATTCGTCACCAGTCCGCTCGAACACGCGGCAGCTTGCACAAGGTGGAAACGTTTTTTTCCCTGGGCTGGTGCATTCCCGTCTGGTATCGCCAGCCAATACCGTGCCCTGGTCGTGGAACACGTGATTGAGGAAAGGCGTATGCGGACCTTCATCAACTTCGGGAGGGAATATGCCTGGTGCTGACTTGAAGACGTTGCTGAAGCGGGCCGTTGAAATCGTCATGCCGAACCTTCGGGAATACTACCGTATGGTGCGCAAGGGCAGGATCGTGGCCACGCATCCCTCGGAAGGCGGGCGCGCTCATCATCCAGGAAGGCAACGTGCAGTCTTCCGGTCCTGGCGGTTCTGTCGGCACGGTGGGCTGCAAGGCGCATACGTCCCAGGAAGGAAGCTACACCCTCTTGGGGAAGTTGACGTGTACGGAATTGGAAGTGACCGGAGATACTTCCATCGGCGGAAATCTGGACACCGCAGGCAACAGCAAAGCGGGGTCCAGGTCGGGGGGGGATATGAATATTTTAATTTGCAAACCCACAATAACTAAGAACAATTGAAGCAATTACCAGGATAATTACACCGATGATTATTTGACTGAGAAACGGTGCAGCTTTCCGCCAGCAAGAACGCAGAATTCCACTATGAGAAAGGTGCTTTCTTCCTGCCGGGGTAAGTCTGGCTTTCCCTGGTGCTGGGGTAAAGGATGCTTCGATCAGCCCTTCACCGTTCAAGTCGTAAAGCACCTTATTTATTTTGTTATATCCTTCGCCTTTGTCGACCTGATTAAGAAATTCCAACACTTGCACATAGTTAGGGTAGCTAGGCTCAAGAGCTTTAAGAATTCTCTTTTTAAGTTTTCGATTAACACTCATGTTGAAATTTCCAACTTGCTGGGCTGGGATATGCCCTTAAAGAGTTATTCCCAATGCAACAGCCACGGATCTTGCTGCTTCAAGAGGATTGTTCATGGCACGCTCCACCAAAAGAAAAGTCCGGTCCCATGTTCGGGGCCGGGCCGGGAAAAACGGGTGGCGGCGCTTAGGAACGCCATTCCTTCCAGAACAAATAGATGCCCAAAGCCAAAAGGCTAAAGCCGATTGCCATCGTTAGCCATGAGTTATGGTAATAAGCATGGCTTCGCTCAAGTTCAAACATGGCAAAGATGTCATTGCCTTCTGTAGCAAGCTTTATAGCTGCTTCGCGGGCGTCCTGGAGGTAATTGGTAATGCCGAGCCAGATAGTGCTGACCGAATAGCAAACCCCGGCTTTTAGAAAGCGCCTTCCCAAATAGTGCCAAGTGGCTATGAAGGCCCCAATGGCGAGAACTATCCCAACGAAAAGATGAAAAAACGGCAAAGCTTGTTCCAAAAAATGAATGGAAAGAACAGCCATGAAGACAAGCATCAAAGGATGCATTTCGTTTCGTTCTTCAGAATAATACATATGGCCTCCTAAAGTTGAGGGTTAGATCAAGAGCCGATCTTTACATGCCTGGCTTTGCGCCAAAGGTATCCCTCTCTGCCTCGGCTTGTTCCTCGACCTCTGCAAGCATGCGCTCGAAGACACGTTCAAGGATTTCCTGCAACAGCTCCTGCAATTCCTCGTTTTTCTGTAACAGCTCCTTAAGGAATTGCTTCCATTTTCTTTCCTTGGCTTCTTCATCAAGGCGGCGTTGATCCTCCTGGAGCGTCTCGCCCCATCCCTTCCAGGCCTGTTCAGAAAACTCACGGATTCTTTCTTCCTGGTTGTAGGCTTCCGCCAACCTATAGGCTGCCCCCTTGCTCATTGGTCCTTTGACTGGCAATTCGTGTCCATCAAAGTACACGTACCACTCACCGTCAGCAGCCTTCGCCGGGTAAAATTTGAGAGTCATATTATACCCCCTTCTGGGAAACATTGCCTGCATACGCACCCAGAGATATGGTAAGTACAACAAACATGAGACGTTTCAGCATGTTTTTTTCACCTCAATTTGAGCGTTTAGGTATCATGTTGGTGAAAAATATAGAATGATATGACTTTTCGCAAGATGGCTTGGCCCTGACCATAGGACCGTATCTGTACGATCAGAGCTTTCCTGAAGAGCTTCTTCAGGGGGTAGACGCTGTCACCCGTCGTTCGGATGAGACATACACTGAGTTCATCCTCCGGGCGAAGGAGAACGAGCTGGGGCGCATCGTGAAGATTGCCGATCTCGAAGACAACATGGATATGACCCGCCTGGCCAATCCCACGCCCAAGGACTTTTCCCGGCTTGAGCGCATACAACGCCAACGATAAACAAGACGCCCTCGACCGATCGATACGGAAGGGGGCGTTCTTCATTGGTGGGGTGTTCTTGATGAGCAACAGTGCCTAGCAGCGGTTGCGGCAAGCGCGGCGAGCTGCTTCAGCCGCAGCAACGCAAGCTACATGGGCAGCGCCACCAGTGTTTGCTTCGCACCAAGCAAAACCTGCGGTAGCCGCAACATCGCATGCATGCTTGCAGAGGTCTTCCAGCGGATTCCACATGGGTTCCATCTGGGTGTCTTCGGTGAATTTAGCTTCATCCGGGTCGCCAACAATTTCGTCCGTGTTTTTGATGGCGCCGGTATCTACCAGGCCCTTAAAGATTTTTTCCTGTTCTTCCGTAGACAATGCGTTCCACTGCTGATCGTTAACCTTGATAGTGGCCATTTGTGACTCCTCGGTTAAAGGTTACACTGCGAATGTAGGGCAGTTGGGAAAGCGCTTTTATTTGTGCCTACTCTTAATTTTCGACTTACAGAGAATATTATGCACAGGTCAACATAACAGTTGGTCGGACCAAAGGACCTTTTTCGGTGCCGTTGGAGGTGTATCTTTGTAAGCGCACATTTTTCCTCTTCCAAGCTTCCACATCCTGTTATCACGCCAACTCTTCTGCGGCAAGATACTGCGGCAACAAGCTTCTTCTTTCATCATCCGACTTCATGCCCGGTAGTCTTTCAAAAAGGAAATGCAGATACCGCATCGGTTCCAGTCCATTGGCCTTCGCCGTCTCGACCAAGCTGTACAAGGCCGCGCTTGCCGCAGCGCCTCTGGGTGAGCCGGAGAAAAGTCAGTTCTTCCGACCGACCGCAAAGGGGCGGATGGCGTTCTCGGCCAAATTGTTATCTGGCAGCAAGATGCCGTCTTCAAGATACGTTTCAACCCGTTCCCACTGCCCCAAGGCATAAGAGATAGCGCGACCAAGTAGGCTTTTGGGCGGCGTGGTCTGTCCCCGTTCCAGAAGCAACGCCTTGGTGGTGTCCATGATCTGACGGGACTGGTTCTGACGCATGGCCAGGATACGATCCACATCAAAGCCCGCTTGCCGGGCCTGTTTTTCCAGACCGTATAGTTGAGCAATGAGATCAACCACCTCCTGAGCCGTGCCGCGTTTCTTTGTCCCGGCCTTGAGCACGTCCATGAACTTGCGCCGCACGTGCGCAATCTTGTGGGACTGGCCGGATCGTTGGTCACCGACACCGGCCGGACCAGGAACATCAAGTAGGAGACAACCATGGGAACCCGACTTTCCGTCAACCGCGTCGTCAATGTCAGCATTTATCTTTCACCCAAGGCCGTGCCGCGCCGCAATTTCGGCGTGCTCTGCGTGGCGGGCGATTCGGACGTCATCACCGGCCTGGAGCGCATCCGCTATTACACTTCCGTGAATGCGGTGGCCGAGGACTTCGGCATGGACGCGCCCGAGTACCGGGCCGCCGAGCTGTACTTTTCCCAGAAACCCAAGCCCAAGGTGCTGGCCGTGGGCCGCTGGATTCAGGAAGCCACGCCTGGCATGCTGAGCGGCGAGTCCGCCGTCACCGACCTGGACGTCTGGAAGGCCGTTACCGGCGGGGCCATGACCATTGAAGTGGACGGCGTCGAAGCCGAACTGACGGGCCTGGATTTTTCCGGCGTCACCAACCTGAACGGCGTCGCCTCCGTCATCGGTTCGGCCCTTTCCGAGGCCGGACAGTCCGGCGCGAAATGCGTCTGGGACGGCAGCCGGTTCGTAATTTCCACCACGGCCACCGGGACGGCGGCGTTCATGGGCCACGCCTCGGCCCCGGATTCCGGCACGGATATATCCACCATGGCGGGCCTGACGGAATCCCTGGCCTACACGCCGATTCCCGGTTTCGACGCCGAGACCCCGGCCGAGTGCGTTGCCGAACTGGCGGACGTCTCCGGCGAATGGTACGGCTTGACGTTCGCCGCCACGGCCTCCGTCACCGACGACGAGCACGTGGACGTGGCCGCCTTCATCGAGGCCACGACCAAGAGCCGGGTCTACGGCCTCACCATTACCGACCCCCGCGCCAGGTCCGCCGCCCACACCAGGGACCTGGGCAGCCGCCTGAAAGCTCTGGGATACGACCGCACCCTGCCCATATACAGCAGCGTGCCGCATGCCGTGGCCTCGCTGTTCGGCCGCGCGTTCACCGTCAATTTCAATGGCGGCAAGACCACCATCACTCTCAAGTTCAAGCGACTTCCCGGAGTGACGGCGGAAACCCTGAAGGAATCCGAGGCCAAGGCCCTGAAAGACAAGAACATCAACTATTTCGCCGAGTACGACAACGACACCGCAATTGTCGAGGAAGGCGTGGTCGCTTCCGGCGCGTTCTTCGACGAAATTCACGGCCTGGACTGGCTGGAAAACGCCGTCCAGACCAATGTCTGGAATCTGCTTTACAAATCCAAGACCAAGGTGCCCCAGACCGAAGGCGGCGTTTCGCGCATCATCGGGCGGATCGCCAGCGTCATGAAGCAGGGCGTCACCAACGGGCTCATCGCGCCGGGCATTTGGAACGAGGACGGCTTCGGCCAGCTGAAGGAAGGCGATTACCTGGAGGACGGCTATTACATTTACAGCCAGCCCATCGTGGACCAGGACCAGTCCGAGCGCGAACAGCGTAAGGCCCCGCCCATTCAATGCGCCGTCAAGCTCGCCGGAGCCATCCACTTCTCGGATGTGGCCATCAACGTGAACCGGTAGCCCGGACAATTCCAAACAGGAGGATACACAATCATGGGCAGCTACAGTTTCCTGGACGTCTCCGCCGTCATCGACGGCCCCGGCGGCAACTTTTCCCTGAAGGGGGAAAACTCCGAGGAGGGCATCAGCCTGGAACCGGTGGGCGACCAGTCCACCATGACCGTGGGAGCGGACGGCAAGGTCATGCATTCCCTGGCGGCGGACAGCGCCGTCACCGTGGCCGTGCGCCTGCTCAAAACCTCGCCCGTCAACGCCCAGCTCAGGGAGATGTTCAAGTACCAGACCGCCAGCGCGGCGCGGCACGGTCGGAACACCATCACCATCCGGGATGCGGTGCGGGGCGATCTTGAAGTGATCGGCGACGTCGCGTTCAAGCGGCTGCCGCCCAACAACTGGGCCAAGGCCGGGAACATTCTGGAATGGAGTTTCGACGGCGTCATTTCCAGCGGCACCATGGGCAGCGGAACCCCGGAAGTGGAGGAATAGGTCATGAGCGTTGAATTCGATTGCAAGGGGCACACCTACCGGGCGGACAAGCTGTCCGCCATGAAGCAGTTTCATGTGGTGCGCCGCATGGGCGAGGTGCTGGCCTCGCTGACCGGCCTGCTGGATTCCGGCCTCAAGGCGGGGCTCAAGCCCGGCATGAACCCCGAGAACGTGCTGAGGGACATGGGAACGGCCGGGTTGGAAAAGGCTCTCGCTCCACTGGCCAAAGGTTTGGCGGAAATGGAGGACGCCGACGCCGAGTACGTCATCCACACCTGTCTGGCCGCGGTCTCGCGCAAGCAGAAAGGCGGCGGCTGGGCCAAGGTCTGCGCGGATGAACGGATCATGTTCGAGGACATCGACATGGCCGCCATGCTGACCCTGACGGCCAGGGTGCTGAAGGAGAACCTGAAGGGTTTTTTCGCCGCCCTGCCGGAGGGTATCACCGGCGCGGCCCGGACCTAGCCTTCGACCCCGTGCGCATGCCGGACGGGGAGGAATGGCTGCTGCGGCCCGTTCTGGCCGGGTGTTGCCGATATGAATCCCTTGTGGACGGCGCCCTGGACCTGGCCGACATCCTGTTGATGAACGACGCCCTGGACATCCGGGACGAAAACGAATGGCGCTGCCGGCAAGCGAAAGGGAACAGCAATGGTTGAGGTACTGCAAGACTTCCTGGCCCGGCTCGGCTTTGAAGTGGACGAGGCAGGGGCATCGGAATTCCACTCCACCCTGGCCACGGGAGCCACCAGGGTGGCCGCCTTCGGCGCGGCCATCCAGGCCATGGCCGTGGGAGCCTACGCCGCCATCCACATGATCGCGGAGTCCAAGTCCGAAATGCTGGCCCTGGCCGACGCCGTGGCCGTCCCCGTGGGGCGGCTTGAGGAACTGGGCTTCGTCGCCGACGTCACCGGCTCTTCGGCGGATGCCCTCGCTTCGTCCCTGGAGAGCCTGAACGAACGCCTGGGCAACGCGGCCATCGGCCAGGGCCTGGACACCTTCCACCGCCTGGGTGTCCGGGTGCGGGACGCCAACGGCGAGATCCGCAACTCCGCGGACGTGCTCATGGAGGTGGGCGAAAAGATCAAGGACATGAACCGGGCCCAGGCCTCCATGTTCCTGGGGCAGCTCGGCATCGACCGCAGCCTCGTCCGCATGCTGACCAGCGATGTGGACGGCCTGCGCCGGACCTACCGGGACATGTACGAGGCCGTGGGCGTGGATTCCCAGCAGGCCGCCGAGGACTTCCGCGAATTCACCGGCGAGGTCAAGGCCCTGAAGACCATGTTCCGCATGGTGGGCGAGGGCGTGGCCGCCATCATGGTGGGCGAGATGGGGCGGGATGTCGCCCAATTCCGCAAGCTCATCCAGGAAAACGTGGGCAAGATCATCCCGGTGCTCAAGACGCTGATCAGCGTGGTGCTTCGGATAGGCAAGGTCTTCTTCGCCCTGACAGCCCGCCTGGTGAAACTGCTGGGCATGCTCGTGGACTGGTTCGGCAGGCTGGACGATTCCACGCAGAACATCATCCTGGCCGTCCTGGGCTTCGCCGCGGCCTGGCGCTGGCTCAACCTGGCCTTCCTGGCCACGCCCATAGGCGCGATCATCACCGGCCTCATCGCCCTGTTGGGCCTCATCGACGATTTCATGGTCTGGAAGGAAGGGGGCGAAAGCCTCATCGACTGGGGGCCGTGGGCCGACGATATCGACGCGCTCATGGCCGCCCTGTCCGGGCTTCTGGGTCTGCTCGGTGAACTGTGGAACCTGGTCAAGGGGCCGCTCTTCGCCGTCTTCGGCTTGTGGGGCAAGCAGTTCCTTGCCGTGCTTTCGGCCATGACACGTGCCACCATCGACCTGGTGACCGCCATCGTGCGTCTGTTCCAGGGCGACTTTTCCGGGGCTGTGGGCGCCGTGGCCCAGGCCTTCGGGCATCTTTGGGAAATCGTGGAGGCCGTCATGGAGAACATCAAGTCGGCCTTTGAGTTGGCGGACGGCGTCATCGGCAACGTCGTCTCCTGGGCCGCCGAGGGTCTTGGCGGCCTGCTGGGACTGGGGGGCTCCGGCGCGCCGGTGCTGATGCCGCCGCAAGCGCAACTCGCGGCTTCGGCGGGCGCCGCCGGCGACACAGCCATCAATTCGTCCACGGTCATCCGGGTGGACGGGGCGCGCAACCCCGAGGCCACGGCCCGCGCGGTGGCCGGAGAACAGCGCCGGGTCAATGCGGACCTGGTGCGCCATGCAAAGGGAGCCGTACGATGAGCGGAACGCGGACCGTCTTCATCCGACCCCGCGGAATAGGGGACATCACCATGGACGTGACCGTGGAGGAGTCCCATACCGACGAACTGGAAATCACCAGTCATCCGGTGGAGCAGGGGGCGTCCGTTACGGACAACGCCTACCTGCGGCCCAGCGCGGTGACCGTCCGGGCCGGGGCTTCCGACTCGGGCGGGGACGCGGTTTCCGGCGCGTCGCGCTGTGTGGAGATTTACGAGGCGTTGCTGGAGCTTCAGGGCAAGCGCGAGCCCTTCGACCTGTACACGGGCAAGCGGGCCTACGGGAACATGCTCATCAAGTCGCTGGGAGTGACCACGGACCGGGACACCGAGAAGGTGCTCATGGTCACGGCCGAGCTGCGCCAGGTGATCCTGGCCAGCGTCCAGACCGTGTCCGTTCCCCGCTCCCGTCAACGCAGGGGGCACGTGACCGGCGGCGTGGACGAGCGCGGCCGGCGGCAGCTGGAGAAGAAGGAAGTCAAAACGAAATCAGCCTTGGCTTATGGGCTTAAGGGGTTGTCATGACAACATATCGAATTCCATTGACGTCCGTCCCGCAGGCCCTGGGCGTCCAGCTGGCCGGAACCGAATACCGGCTGACCGTGCGCTGGAACGACGCCTTCGAGGGCGGTTGGACCCTCGACATCGACCTGCCGGACAATGCGGGCAGCGTGCTGCGCGGCATTCCCCTGGTGACCGGCGCGGACCTGCTCGGTCCGTACGCCCACCTGGGGCTGGGCGGCGGGCTGGTGGTCTGGTGCGACGACCACGACGATCCGCCCACCATGGACAACCTGGGGGAAGGCGTGGACCTGCTGTTCGTGGTTTCGGAGGATGAGGCATGAGCACTGCCGGGGAACGCCTGTATCCGCGCCGGTGCAGCCTCATCGTGGGCGATGACGGCCAGGGCCTGGAACTGGCCGGGATGCGTGTGGTTTTCAAAACGCACCACGCCGACTACGAGACGCCGAACCATGCGGATATCCGGGTCTACAACCTTTCGGCCGAGACCGCGCAACGCATCGGCAGGGAGTTTTCCCGCGTGGTGCTTCAGGCCGGATACGGGGGCACCATGGGCCTGATCTTCGACGGCACCGTCCGGCAGGTCGGCCGGGGCCGGGAGAACGGCACGGACTCCTACGTGGACATCCTGGCCGGCGACGGGGACCGGGCCTACAACCACGCCGTGGTCAACATCACCCTGGCCGCCGGTTCCACCGCCGCCGACCAGGTGCGCAGCGCCCGGGAAGCCATGGCCGGACATGGCGTGGACACAGGATACATCCCGGAGCTGGGCGGGCCGGCGCTGCCGCGCGGCCGGGTGCTGTACGGCATGGCCCGCAAGACAATGCGGGAAGCGGCCCAATCCACGAACACGGCCTGGTCCATCCAGGACGGCATGATTCAGATGATCCCGACCCAGGGATACCGCCCCGGCGAGGCCGTGGCGCTGACTGCGGAGACCGGGCTCGTCGGCCGGCCCGAACAGACCAACGAGGGCATCAAGGTGCGGGCGCTGCTCAATCCGCGGTTCCGGGTGGGCGGCCGCATCAAGCTGGACAATACATCCATCAAGGAATTTCGAACCGAGCTGAAGGTGGGGGCCTTCAACAAGGCCCCGCGCCTCGACGACGACGGCCTGTATCGCATTTTGGCCGTGGATTTTTCGGGCGATACGCGGGGCGGCGAGTGGTACGCGGACCTGATCTGCGTGGGCATCGACGCCACGGCCCCCATCGGCTCCAAACTCATGGACACCAACGGAGGCCGATAGATGGACCGGCGCGAACGATTCGAAGATACCGTCGAGGGCGTCCGGGCGTCCCTGGAAGGAGCATTGGCCGAGACGTGGACCTCGCTGCCCGGCATTGCGCAGTCCTTCGACCCCGCGGCCATGACCGTGGCCGTGCAGCCGAGCATCCGCGGCCGCGTGGAGCGGCCGGACGGGTCCGTCATATCCGTGGACCTGCCCCTGCTGGTGGACGTGCCCGTGGTTTTTCCCTCGGGCGGAGGTTTCACCCTGACCTTTCCCATTCATGAAGGCGACGAGGTCCTGGTGGTTTTCGCGGACCGGTGCATCGACGCCTGGTGGCAGTCCGGCGGCGTGGCCGAGCCTTTGGAATCGCGCATGCACAACCTGTCCGACGGATTCGCCCTGGTGGGACCGTTTTCCCGGCCCGAGGCATTGCCGGATGTGAGCGCCGAAGACGTGCAGCTCCGCACCGACGACGGCCGGGCGGCCGTGACCATGATGCCGGACCACACCATCCGGGCCCACAACCCGGCCGCCTCCATGATCATGACCCCGGCCGGGGAAATCGCCGCTCGGGCGGACCGGAGGATTTCACTGCGCGCTCCGGTTGTGGAGGTCGCCGCCGATGCCTTCAGCATGTGCAACCTGGAGGGCGGCAACGTGGCCGCGAGCATCACCGGGGATATCACCCAAAACGGCGACATCACCCAGACCGGACGCATCACCAGCACCGGCGACCACGTCGCCGGCGGCATCAGCCTGATGCATCACAGGAACAAGGAAGTGGTCGCCGGCGACGACGTCAGTGGAGAACCCGTATGAGATACCGCAAATGGACGGACAACGGCACGGACATCCAGTTCGGCCACGGCGAGGCGGACTACTGGGTGGATGATGCCTGCGGCGTGGCCCAGGCCGTGGTCTCCCGCCTTCGGCTGTTGGTCGGGGAGTGGTTCCTGGACCTGACCGAAGGCACCCCCTACGAGGACGCCGTGTGGGGCAAGCACACGAAGGAAACCTACGATCCGGTGATCCGGGCGCGCATTCTGGAGACCGAGGGCGTCACCTCCATCACGAGCTATGAATCAGGGTTCGACGGGGAAACTCGCTCCATCACCATAACCGTGGACATCAATACCGAGTACGGCGAGGCGACCGTCGAGGAGGAACTGTAGTGGCTTTGGCATATATTGACGAAAACGGGCTGCATCTCCCGACCTACCCGGAGGTGCTGGCGAAGCGGACGGCCGAATTCAAGAGCATTTTCGGGGCTGACGTGTATCTGGAGGCGGACAGCCAGGAAGGCCAGATGCTGGCCATGCTGGCCCTGGCCGAGTTCGACCTCTACCAGCTCGCCCAATCCGTCTACAACTCCTTCAGCCCCCAGACCGCTCAGGGGGCCGGGCTTTCCCGCATGGTCAAGATCAACGGAATCGCCCGCCAGGCCGAGAGCTATTCAAGCGTGCCCGTCACCTGTGTGGGCCAGGCCGGGACGGTCATCACCGGCGGTGTGGCCAAGGACAAGGCCGGGCAGCAGTGGGTGCTGCCGTCAAAGGTGACCATTCCGGTCTCCGGCGAAATCATGGTGACGGCCACGGCCAAGGAAGCGGGCGCGGTCCAGGCGGCCGTGGGCGAGGTGAACACCATCGCCACGCCCACACGGGGCTGGCAGTCCGTGACCAACCCGCGGGCGGCCACGCCGGGCGCGGCCGTGGAAAGCGACGCAACGCTGCGGGCCCGGCAAACGGTCTCCACGGCCCTGCCTTCGCAGACAGTGCTGGACGGCATCGTGGGCGCTGTGGCCAATCTCGACGGCGTGACCCGTTTCAAGGGATACGAAAACGATCAGGACGAGCCGGACTCCAACGGCATGCCCGGCCACTCCATCGCCATCGTCGCGGAGGGCGGAGACACCCGGGAAATCGCCCAGGCCATCGCCAATAAAAAGTCTCCGGGCGTGGCCACGTTGGGCACGAGCTCGGCCACGGTGACCGATAAGAACGGCATGCCCAAGGTGATCCGGTTCCACTACTCCAGCGCGGTCGCCGTGGCTTCGGCGGTCATCATCAAACCCAGGGCCGGGTACGTCTCCACCACCGGCGAAAGCATCCGTCGGAATTTGGCGGACTATCTCAACGCCCTGGCCATCGGCGAGGACATCCTGCTTTCCAAGCTCTACACGCCCATCAACGCGGCCGAGCCCACCGACGGAAAGCGCACCTTCGACGTCGTCGGCCTGACCATCGCCAGGCTCGGCGACCCTCTTGCGGCCGCCAACCTGGTTATCGGGTTCACCGAGCTGGCCGTGGGCGCGGAGGAGAACATTACCGTAATCGTGAGCGAGGGATAGCGTGGGCACGTTGGAATCCTACCTGGGCGTCATCACCTCGCTGTATCGCGACCAGCCCAGGTTCATGGCCCTGTGCACGGCCCTGGTCGGCCCGAGAGTGGATCTGCAAAAGCTGCTCGAAGAGCTGCGCACGGCCTTCGACCTGGACAGCGCCGTGGGCGAGCGGCTGGACCACGTGGGCGAGTGGGTGGGCCGGAGCCGCCTTTTGGAAACGCCGCTCAAGGGCGTCTATTTTTCCTGGGACGAGCAAGGCGTGGGCTGGAATCAAGGCTCCTGGAAAGGACCGTATGACCCCGAAACCGGCATGGTCTCCCTGCCGGACGAGGCATACCGCATGGTGCTGCGCGCCAAGATCGCGGCCAACGCCTGGGACGGCACCATTCCCGGAGCCTATGAGGTGTGGGAGACGATTTTCAAAGGCACGGGGCTGACCGTGGTCATCCAGGACAATCAGGATATGAGTATGATCGTGGGAGTGGCCGGCCTGTATCCCGACGCCGTGACCAAGGCGTTGCTTTCCGGCGGCTACATCCCGCTCAAGCCCGGCGGAGTGCGGATTGAATTTTATGCGGTTTCGCCCCAGGGCGGGCCGCTGTTCGCCTGGGGGGCCGACTCCCGGCAACTGAACGGATGGAACATGGGCTCCTGGCCCGAACAGATCATTCCATAGGAGGAACTGATGGCGACCAATGAGATTTATCCCTTCGGCGCCGGCGGCAGCGTCGAGGACAGCGACGTCATGACCCTGGCCGCATACGAGGCCGACACCCAGCGCATTGACGGCCACCAGGTGGGATTGGCCAGGCGCGAGTTGATGAACACCACCCTGCGCCAAGTCTCCCATATGGCCGCGGGGCTGGCCCGGTTCATCGCCAACAGGTACGAGCCCGGCGTGCTCGACGACGGCGACCTGGCCAAGGTCGAGGCGGGCCTGGAGCAGGTCATCAACGGCCTGCTGGACAGCCACGCCGCCCGCACCGACAACCCCCACGCGGTGACCCTGGCGCAGGCCGTGGCCGCGGAAAATCTGCTGAACAAGGCCGTTGAGGAACAGTTCGTTCCCATCGCCGGTTCCACCGCCGCGGACATCGATCTCACGGTCCGCAACCGGTTTGTACGGGAGTTGACCGCTCCCTATGAGTTTCCCGTCCTCTCGCTTGATTTCCAAAGCGAATGGTTTTTTCACGTTTATCCCAACGGAGAGGCTTTGACCCTGGCGGCGGGCTGGGCGGGCAAGGTTGATGGAGAGCCGGACAGCGACGCCTCGCTGGTCAGGCTGATCCTTTTCAACGACGGCATCAAGACTGGCCTGCTGGTTCATAACATCAAATTCGGGAGCTAGTTATGGGCCTGACTCCCAAAACCCTGATAACGGCCGACGTCGGCGGCAACTGGTTTGGGGATGGCTCAGACGGACATATCCGTATCACCAGCGCCGGGGCCGAGCAGTCCCAGGACGGCGTTGTCTGGTCGGCCTTATCCGGCTGGCTGTCGTCCAGCAACACGGTCATGATCCCGTCTATTGAGGACGGCGATATGACCGTGGTCAACGCCATATCCCTGACCGTTGACGAGGGCATGACCCTGACCACGCAATACCGTTGTCGGGGGCTGCTCATCTATACCCAGTCTGACCTGACCAACAACGGGATCATAACCATGACGGCGAGGGGCTGCCGCGCCAACCCCGCCGACGCCGAGGCCACGGACGACACACCCGTCGCCCCCACGGACGGCAACGCCGTGCCCGAGGGCGGCATCATCATCCGCAGGCTGGCCGAGGGCTGCACCGGCGCCCACACCGACGCCAACCTGATGCGGGGGTGCGGGCTGGCCGCAGTTACATCTGAGGCCAATCAGCCCGTTGCCCAGGGCGACGGCATCGTGATCCAGATACCCCGCGTGGGCGGATCGGGAGGCGCCGGTGTCGGCGGGGTTGGCGCTTCCCAAAACGGCAATGCGGGCGGATCGGCGTCAAACGCCCCGGGTGGAGGTGGCGGCGGTGGCTGGTACACCGCCGGTAATAAAGCCATGGCCGGAGCTGGTGCCACAGCGACGTGCTTCGCAAGCGGCGCGGGTGGCGGCGGCAACTTCAACGGCGGGGACGGCTATGACGCCCAGGACGCCGCAGCCTATGGGGGCGCGGGCGGAGATAGCGACAGCAACGGCATTTCCGGAGGCGGCGGTGCGGGCAACCCCGGCGGCGTGTCCGTTAATGGCAACAGCTCGTCCGGCGAGGACGGACTGGCCGGGGTATTGATTGCCTTGATCGGCGGCGATCTGTCCGGCAGCGGCTCTTTTGCGTCGGCAGGCTCCCTCGGCGGCTTGGGGTATGGAACCGCACAACGCGGGAACGGCGGAAGTTCAGGCGGCGGTGTGATTGTCGCGATGTACGCCGGAGCCAATACATTCACCGGCGTCTGGGATGTTTCCGGCGGCGTCGCTGTCGGACTGGCCGGCATCGGTGGCCCTGGCGGCGTCGGGTCGGTGATCGGTCCAATCAAAATTGATCCAAGGGGATAAGATAATGTCCATGCAATATGATGAGTACTGGTTGTTGCCCGGTAATAGAAAATTTGTATCATTGCCTGCTGAACAAATCAGTGCCGATCTGCCTATCCCTACGCGGTGGGCTGACAGCGCCGAACAGGCCAAACGACACGGAGCACTCTGGTGCCGCGACGAAGTGCCGCCCGCATACCACAGCCACCCCGAGGGCGGTTCGGCCTACGTTGAGGAGACTGTGGACTGCGTGCGGACCCGTACCTTGGATGCTGATCTGTTGGTGTATGACGTGGCGGCCCACTACAAGGCGGTCAAGACTGCCCTGCAAACCGAGATCGTGGACCGCGCCGACGCGCTGCTGCAATCCGTGGGGGCCGAGTATGGGGCCATGGAACGCATCGGATGGGATCAGCAGTACGCCGAGGCGCAGGCCTATCAGGCCGACAGCGCCGCCCCGGCGCCCATGCTGACCGGGCTGGCCGTTGCCCGTGGCGTCGACCTGGCCGACCTGGCCGCCCGCGTCATCGCCAACCGCGAGACATGGGAAGCCACCTATATCGCCGTCATCGGCACACGACAGGCGTACCAGGACAAACTGTCCGCAGCCGTTGCCATTTACGAGGCCGCCGAGGACGACGACGCCAGGGCCGCCGCCATTGCGGCCATTGAGGCCATCAGCGTGGAGTACACGCTGCCGTCCGGCGACGGATAGCCGCCACCGCTCTTTGACAATTACATAGGATATATAAAGACAAGGCCCGGCTCCATGTTCGGAGCCGGGCCGGCATTTTTGATGCGTTCGACGAAGGGACTTGCTTAGGGGGCGAACTCGATTTCGCGCCAGTTTTCGTTATAGCCCGGGGGCTCAAGTATCTCTTCCTGGCCGTCCTCCTCATAATTGTGGTCGGTAAGGAGTGAAACCTTTACCTGACTGGAATTGTTCCAGGGAACCATTTTTTGGGGCGAGTCGGTGGTTATCCAAAATGCGTGTTTAGCAATCTGACGCGCTCTGTCCGGATCGTCGGTCCGGATAGTGCACGGGCCTTTATAAATGCTGGCCTCCCAATCCCGATGATTTAAATCAATAGGCTCAAGGAAATAGACAGGCATATGCGCCTCCTCTTTTAAGGGTGCTATCCTTGTATGGTGATGGGGAAGGGGATGGCCGCGGGATATGATAATCGACGCAAAAAGAAGGCCCGCCGGCTCGTCCTCGCAGGCCTGCCCAGGGGGCGCGCCGAAAGAGGGCGGTGGAGCACGAAATGAAAGGACCTCCCGGGGCTTCTCCGGGAGGTCCTTTCCGTTTGTGAGCTTCGGCCAGGAAAACTGTAAAAGGCTTTCACATACTGCAACACGAAAGTGGGCTCAATTATCGCGCGGATGTCCGCGAATTATCGCGCGGCGCTTTAGGTGGTGGAGGGGGAATTTTTTTTTAAGTTCCCCCTCCGGTTTTTTTATTCCTTCTCTCCGCGGCCGCCGTGGTCGAACCCGCCGGTTACCGTGGCTTGGGGGTCGTGGTGGATGTGATTGTGCTTGAAGTATTTCAGGCACCGTTTCATGTCCGCGATGAACAGGCCGGCAAGATCGCGGCTGAACCCGTGCTTGACCAGGGCGCGCATGACCACGAGATCCTTGCGGTGGGGCGGCATGGAATAGGCGGGTACCTGCCAGCCGCGTGAGCGAAGCCTGTCGGACAGGTCGTAGAGCGTGAAGTCCACACCTGCGTCCTCTTTGAGCGTCCAGGACAGGGCCGGAATGCCGCCCCGGCCGTCGTAGATGATTTCGAAAATGCCCATCTTCGTTATCTCGTCCGCAAGATAGGCGGCCGTGGTGTAGCAGGCCTTGTGAATTCTGCGGTATCCCTCGCGGCCGAGTCGCAGGAAATTGTAGTACTGGGCGATGATCTGGCCGCCGGGCCGCGAGAAGTTCAGGGCGAAGGTGGGCATGTTGCCGCCCAGGTAGTTGACGTTGAAGATGAGTTTTTTGGGCAGGTCTTTGGCGTCCCGCCAGACCACCCAGCCCACGCCGAGGGGAGAGAGGCCGAATTTGTGGCCGGAGGCGTTGATGGACTTGACGCGGTCGAGCCGGAAATCCCAGATCAGGTTGGGCTGGCAGAATGGGGCCAGGAAGCCGCCGCTGGCCGCGTCCACATGTACCGGGATGTCGATGCCGGTGTCGTCCTGGTATCTGTCCAGGGCGTTGCAGACCGCTTCGACGGGCTCGTAGTCGCAAGTGAAGGTCACACCGAGGGTGGGCACCACGCCGATGGTGTTTTCGTCACAACGCTTGATGACTTCCTCCGGAGTCATGATCAGCCTGTCCTTTTCCATGGGAATCTCGCGCAGTTCAATGTCCCAGTACCGGGCGAACTTGTGCCAGCATACCTGGACCGGGCCGCAGATCATGTTGGGGTTGTCCGTGGGCTTGCCGAGGTCTTTCATCCGTTTGCGCCAGCGCCATTTGAGGGCCATGCCGCCGAGCATGGCGGCCTCGCTGGAGCCGGTGGTGGAGCAGCCCATGGTATTGGCCGCGTCAGGCGAATTCCAGAGGTCGGCCAGCATGTGTACGCACCGGGCCTCGATTTCGGCGGTCTGCGGATATTCGTCCTTGTCGATCATGTTCTTGTCGATGCAGTCGTTCATGAGCCGGTGGATTTCCGGGTCCAGCCAGGTCTGGCAAAAGGTGGCCAGGTTCTGTCGCGAGTTGCCGTCGAGCATGAGTTCGTCGCGCACCACCTGATAGACGTTGCGCGGCCTTTCTTCGGCCTTGGGAAATTGGTATTTGGGCAGGGAGACGTGGGTATCCGCGGATGCGTAGATGTCGTCCAGCAACTCGCCCCGGACAGTATCCTTCTGATGCAGCGGCATGATTACTCCTTTGGTTTATGAAACGTTATCGTCTTGTTTCCATTCGGGTTTCTTGTTTGCGTGGATGATGATGGGCAAGCCCACGAAGACCACCAACCCTCCGGCAACGAGCCCCACGTACAGGGCCGGGTTTCCCACGGGCAGGTTGCTGGGCGGGAAAAAGGCCACCAGCAGCGAGAAGCAGACGCCGAGCAGGCCGATGCCCGCCAGGGTGCAAAGCCCCACCAAGCCGCCGGGCACCTTGTAGGTGCGGGGCAGGTCCGGCTGTTCCATGCGCAGCTTGACGGCCGCCGCGTACATGAGGATGTACATGACCAGGTAGAGGGTGATGGTGATGGCCGAAAGCAGGAAAAAGGCCACGGACACGTCGGTCATGATGAAATACAGGGAAGCCAGCAGGCTGACGATGACTGCCTGGATCATGAGGATGTTCACCTGTATGCCGTTTTTGTTGACCTTGGCCATGAACGGCGGCAGCTCGCCCTGCTTGGCGGTTTCCAGCAGCCCCCGGCTCGGGCCGCCCACCCAGCTCAGGACCCCGCCGATGGCTCCGAATGCCGTGAGCAGGCCCATGACCGGGGTGAGGAAGCCTATGTGGAATTTGTCGAGGAGATGCTGGAAGGCCTGGAGCAGTCCGGCGGTGAGGCTGATCTGCCCGGCCGGGATGACCGCCGCCACGGCCATGGAGCCGAGCATGAACAGGAGAAAAATGATCGCCGCGGCCAGGAACATGGAGCGCGGGAATTCGCTGGCCGGATGTTTCAACTCGTTGGCGTGCACCGCATGCACCTCGACGCCCGCGAAAAGCAGTATGATGCCCGCCAGAAACGCCACGCTGCCCAGGCCGGTCAGGTGCGGGAAGAGGCGTGCGTGGGCAGTGCTGCCCTTGCCCGCGTTTGCAGCGTCCAGGAACATGATCGGGTTGCCCTGGTCCACCCAGAGCAGGCCGAGAACGATGATGAACACGCCGGGCAGAACCGTGCCGAACAGCACGCCGTACTTGGTGACCTTGCTGGCCACATCGGTTCCGGCCAGGGTCAGGATGGTCGCCAACCAGTAACATCCCAGGATGACCAGGCCGGTGTAGACGCCGTTGTCCGCCAGTTGCGGACTCATGAACAGATAGGCCAGGGCGCTTGCCGCAAAGGCGAGAACCGTGGGGTACCAGACCACGTTTTGTATCCATTGCAGCCAGATGGCCGTGAATCCCCAGCGGGAGCCGAAGGCGGCCTTGACCCAGGTGTAGACGCCGCCCCCTTGCCTGCCGAAGGCGCCGCCCAGTTCGGCCGCCACCAGGGAAGCGGGGATCAGGAACATGACCGCCGCGAACAGGATGTAGAAGATCAGGGAAAGTCCTTCCTTGGCCATCATGGGCAGTCCCCGCAGGCTGACCACTGCGGCCACCGTCATCATGGACAGGGTGAAGACGGTCATGTGTTTTTTCGCATCACTCATGAATCCTCCTCGACTGGAATTCGGGCCGACGGCGATAGAGAAACATACGCCTTCGTATCAGATGCACGCCGGCCCAACAATGATAGGTGTTAATTTCCTGGGGAAATTATCGTTGAAATATTGTGGCAAGGACGTTTCGGCTTTATGAACAAGGGGAACGGTCCCATTGAAAGATACGCATCCCGCCGTCATGAAACCTTCAAAAGAGAGTTGAACCACAGTATGTCAACACCGATCAGGACTGCCGTCATCGGCTACGGATTTTCCGCAAAGACGTTTCACATTCCTTTCATAAGCTGCCTGCCGGAATTCGAATTGACGGCGATCAGCAGCAGCAAGCGCGATGCAGTGCTCAGCGATTGGCCCTCGGTGGAGCATTATTCCTCAGCGGATGAGTTGTTGCGGCAAACCGAGGCGGAACTGGTGATCATCACCGCGCCCAACGACGTACATTTCGGCTTGGCGAAGCAGGCTCTGGAGAACAACAAGCACGTCATACTTGAAAAGCCTTTCGTGACGAACGTTGCCGACGGTGAAGCGCTTATCTCCCTGGCGGCGGAAAAGGGGCGCGTGCTGAGCGTGTATCACAACCGTCGTTGGGATGGAGATTTCCTCACGGTCAGGAAATTGATCGAGGAGAAGCGTCTTGGCGCGGTGAAGTGCTTCGAGTCCCACTTCGACCGCTTTCGGCCTGTTGTGCGCCGGCGCTGGCGTGAGCAGGCCACCGACGGAGGCGGCATTCTGTTCGACCTGGGGCCGCATCTGATCGACCAGGCACTGGAACTGTTCGGGCTCCCGGACGCGATCACGGCGCAATGCCTGATCATGCGGGAGGGCTCGGTGAATGTGGACTATTTCAACATTGTGATGCACTACCCCGATAAAGTGGCCGTGGTGCATGCCGACCTGTTCTGCGCCGGGCCCAATAAACGGTTCAGTGTCAGTGGGGATAAGGGCAGCTATGAAAAATGCGGGCTGGACCCGCAGGAGGATCGCCTTGTCGCCGGCGTGTTGCCCACCGACCCCGGTTGGGCGGATGAAAACGCTGAACAGTACGGCATGTTCTACACGGGCGACACGGCCGAGGCCCTTGCGACCGAGCGGGGAGGGTACCAGTTCTATTTTGCCGCCATGGCCGATGCCGTGCGGTCGAACGGACGACCTCCCGTGAGCGCGGAAGAAGCACTCTGGAACATCCGGCTCATCGAGTTGGCGATGGAGAGCGGCCGGTTGGGCAAGACGCTACCGGTGAAGCAGGGCTGCCGGTAAGGGCGCGTCGATTTCGTCGTTTCAAGAATGGCGGCCCTTCGTGGTTTACTACGCGAAGGGCCTGTTTTTTTACTTCGCGCATCCGCACTCTTGTCGGCGGCCTTGAATATCGGCTCAACGGTTTGAAAAGGATTCTTTCCTTCCCCCGATTCGCCTTTATTCTTCCTCGTCGATTTCCTTGCGCAGAAGCTGCTGGTTGTAGGCGGTGTTGAGGTCGTGCTCGGTGAGTGTTCCCGCCAGACGCCGGGACGTTTCCGACTCCAGCACAGGCAATTGCGAAACTCCCTTGTCGGTCATGCGGTCCAAAGCTTCCTGAAGCGTGTCGTTCATGATGACGGTCTCCAGTCTGGTGGTGGCCAGGTCCTTGGCGATGATCAGCTGCAGCAGGTCTTCCTCGTAAAGCACGGGGCGGATATCGCGGAACGAGATAATGCCGGTCAGGTTGTCGTTTGCGTCCACCACGTGCAGGTAAGGTGCGTTTTTCGTCTTGAAGGTCCAGAGGATGCGCTCAAGCGTGGCGGATTCGGGCACGGTGACCAGATCCGAGGTCATGACGTCCTTGACCAGCATGAGTTGCAGGATGTTGCGTTCGCGTCCGGCCTCGATATCTATGCCGCGCCGTAGCAGCTTGGTGGTGTAAATGGAGGCGCGGTCGATGGTGGAGTTGAGCACTGTGGCCGTGATGCAGGTGAGCATGAGCGGCAGGATGATGGAATATTTTCCGGTCATTTCGAAGATGATCAGGATGGCGGTGATGGGCGCATAGGTGGTTCCGGCCACGACGCCGCCCATGGCCACCAGGGCGTATGCACCCGGATCGGCGGTGATTTCCGGGAACATGCCGTGCACCAGCGAACCGAAAGCGCCGCCGGTCATGGCCCCGATGAACAGTGAGGGCGCGAAAATGCCGCCGGACCCGCCGGAACCGAGGGTAATGGACGAGGCCAGGATCTTGACCCAGATGAGTAGGAACAACATCCAGAATCCCATGTTGTTGGTCAGGGAGAGGTTCATGGCTCCGTAGCCCACGCCGAAGGTGTAGGGGAAGAAGATGATGACCACGCCCAGCAATGCGCCGCCCACGGCCGGCTTGAACCACTCCGGGACGATTCGGACCGCGTCGGATGCATCCTCAAAGGCGTACAGGATTTTGGTGAAGCTCAGGCCCACCAGGCCGGTGGCCACACCCAGGAAGGGGTAGAAGCAGAATTCCCAGAGGGAGACCACCTTGTAATCCGGAATGATGAAGGCCGGAAAATCGCCGAAATAGTACCGGGAGATGGTGGTGGCGGTCACCGAGGACAACACCACCGGGGAAAAGGAAGTGACGCCCCAGTCGCCGACGATGATCTCCAGGGCGAAGAGCACGCCCGCTATGGGGGCGTTGAAGGTGGCGGCGATGCCCGCCGCCGCACCGCAGCCGATCATGGTCTTCATGTGCACGGTGGGCACCCTGCAGAGCTGCCCGATGGACGAACCGATGGATGAGCCTATCTGGACCATGGGGCCTTCGCGCCCCACCGATCCCCCCGAGCCTATGGTCACGGCCGAGGCGAATATCTTGGCCGCGGCCACACGCTTGCGGATGACGCCCGCACGCAGGGCGATGGCCTGCATGACTTCGGGCACTCCGTGTCCTTTGGCTTCGCGGGCGAAGAAATGCACCACCAGGCCCACGATGAGGCCGCCCGCGGCCGGCATGACGATCTTGGCCCAGATAGGCACCTCATGGGCGAAGTCCAGAAAATCGCCCGAGTGTTTGTAGAACACCCACTGCATGGATTTGAGGACGAATTTGAAGAGGACGGCTCCGTATCCGGCGAGAGCGCCGATGAGTATGGCCAGCATGAGATGGTTGAGGTTTTTGTTGCTGCGGATTCTGTCGAGGAAAGAAGGTTTCGCGTCCTGCATGCCAGTCCTGATGTTGCGGTTCCCGTTATGAAATATCCTTGTTCGACGCAGATTTCAGAGATTGATGTCATTAGTATCGCGTTCAGTGGATCATTGCAATGGCGTGCAGGCAAAACTTGAGAGGTTGCGCGAAAACGGGTAAGCAGATTTTCCCCGTAATGAATGAACAAGGAGACGGTCCGTGCCTCAATATACTCTCAAGAAACTGGAGCCGAAACCGGAGTTCGACATGTGGTTTTACGCCGAGTTGAGTGGTGAAACCCGCATCGAGCACTCCCTCATGGAAGAATTCGAGCCCCGCTGGATGGACTGGCTGGGCAAGCTTCACGCCTATCATATTGAAAATCAGGAAGGATCGGGCAGTTTTCTGCTGGTCTACCTGGACAAGGACGTGGATGAGGACGTGGACCACATTTGGAACGACTCACCTTCCTACGGCCTTTCTTTCCACAACCTGGCGGTCTGCATGGTCATGTCCGCTGCCCGGAGCCTGATTCCGGAGCTGGAGGAAGGACGGTGTGCGCCCCTGCCGCGCGCGGGCGAGGGCGTCAGGGACGCAGTCAGGGAACTGGGCATCGAGTGGAACGACCAGAAAAGCATCAACCGCAAGTTCGCGGTGTTCACGCCCTATCCATACACCGGCGGTTGCGAGATCTGTACAATGAGCGCAAGCTGTCCGAACAGTACGCTCCAGAAAAAACAGTAGGATATCAGGGGAGGCTCGGCCTCCCCTTTTCGTTCCCGGGGAAAGGGCATACACTGGACCTGTTCGGGAAATACATCATCGGAGAATACATATGACGTACACCGTGAAGGATATTTTACGCCTGGAAGTGGCTCCGGCGTTGGGCTGCACCGAGCCCGTCGCCGTGGCCCTGGCAACTGCGGCCGCCGTATCGCTGCTGCCCTCGCGCGACTTCGATTTTATCGAGCTCTGGCTGGACCCCAATGTGTACAAAAACGGTCTGGCCGTCATGATTCCCGGCACTGGAGGGCTGTCCGGCCTGGACCTTGCCGCGGCCCTGGGCGCGTTGGGCGGCGACCCTGCCTTGAAGCTGGAAGTGCTGGCCCCTGTGAACGAGGATATCGTCAAAGGGGCTTCGGCAGCGGTGAAGGAGGGCGGAATCAAGCTCAACCTGCTCAAGGACCAGGTCGGCCTGCACGTGGAGGCCAAAGTCAGGTCCGGAGAGGATGTCGCTCACTGCCTGATCCAGAGCCTGCACGACAACATCGTCAGCCTGATGCTCAACGGCGAGTCCCAGGACAGCCCGCTCATTTCCGTTGGATGCGAATCGGGAAAAACCGGACTGGACGACCTGGAGTCGTGGCTCAAAAGTCTCGAACTGCGGGATCTCATCGCCCTGACCGACGACCTGGACGAGGAGGACTACGCCTTTCTGCGCGAGGGCGTGGACGTGAACATGCGTCTGGCCGAAGAGGGGCTCAAGTACGGCCTGGGGCTGGGCGTTGGCAAGACTCTGGAGCGGCTGGTGCGTCAGCGGCTCATCAAGAAGGATATGATTCTGGCCGCGCGCATGCTCACATCGGCCGCATCCGACGCGCGTATGGGCGGCGCGCCGCTTCCGGCCATGAGTTCCGCCGGTTCCGGCAACCATGGACTGACCGCCATCCTGCCCATCTGGGCCGTGAAGGACTATCTGGAGGTGGACGAGCAGACCGTACTCAAAGCCATAGCGCTTTCCCACATCATCACCGGTTACGTGAAGGCCTACACCGGCAGGCTTTCCGCGGTGTGCGGCTGCTCGGTCGCGGCCGGGGCCGGTGCTGCGGCTGGGGTGACTTTTCTGCTTGGCGGCACCATTCAGCACATTGCCGGAGCCATCAAGAACCTGACCGAGGACCTGGCCGGGATCATTTGCGACGGCGCCAAGGCGGGATGCGCCCTGAAATTGGCCACAGCCGCGGGCACCGCGGTGCAGGCTGCACTCTTTTCCCTGCAGGGCGTCAACGTGCATTTCACGGACGGCATCATAGGGCACTCTCCGGAAGAGACCATGCGCAACGTGGGCACCTTGGCCAGCGAGGGAATGATCGAAACCGACCGCACCATTTTGAACATAATGCTGGAAAAGCAGTTCTCGGATGTCTAGAAAGGAGCGCGGATAACTGACGGTCCGCCAAAGCCGCCTCCCGTGGGAAACGGGAGGCGGCTTTTTCATTACAACTTACGTTTCACATAGATGACCGTGGCCACCCGGCGAACTTGGTCCAGCCGGACTTCTTCGGTGTACATGGTCTGATGCCCTTCCACATCCGGGTCCAGCCAGCCTTGGAGAGTCATGTGGCGTTCGTCCGATCCCATGAAGAGCTTGATGGAGGCGGTGTTGTCCATGCGTTCCACATAGATGGCGTCGCCCTGTTCATAGCGGTCGTGGGGGTTGCAGAAGCAAATCTGTCCCTGGAGGATGCCGGCGGGGATCATGCTGTTGCCGATGGCCATGACGCAGAAGATTCCCGGCATGTGCATGTCGCCGGGGCGGGAGGCCTTGATGTCCAGCGGGGTGGACAGGGACCAGCCTTGCAGTCCGCATTTGGCCAATCCGAGGATGGGGACGCCGCCTTGCTGGGATTCCGGGCCGGGCGCGTTCTGGTGGGCCTGGGGAGTCACCCCGGCCAGCAGCCAGTCAAGAGAGCACTCCAGGGCAACGGCCAAGTCCACGGCGTGGTCGCCTTTGGGAAACTGTCCGGATTCGTAGTTCTGTATGGTGGTCGTACTCACGCCGACCTTTTTGGCCAATTCCACCTGGGAGAGGTGAATCCGCTGGCGCGCCGACTTGACCCGTTGGCCGAGAAAGTTGGGTGTTTCTCCGGAAAATCCGTGTTTCGCAGACGACTGCAGGTTGCGGGTAAATTTTGTCTGTTCCATACGAGGTTCCACCTTCTTTTTCTTGCACGAGGAAAGATATCGGTTTATACGATCAGTTACACTATAACTTTTCTTGCATTCTATACAATGAAAAGTTGTTGAAACAGCCAAGCTCCCGAATAAGCCGCACAATAACTGCTAAGCGATATATATGCAACGATTATGAGCGGGAATTGTCCAAGAAAATCAAATGACGGGAAAAATGAGCTGAAGGGAGACGACCCTCATTCCGCGGGCTGCCCCGCCTCCGCCCGGTGTGGACGACCGCGGTTTCGGGGCTCTTGCTCATGAATATGAGCCCGATTCCGGTATGGGAAGTACCCGGGCGGTCCCCATGCCCGTTTGGTGCGTGCCTGGAGGTCGGCCGATCACATTGCCGCCAAAGACGTGGCCTTCGAGTTGAAGATCATCCCTGTGGCGGTGCGGCGTCGGGGGCTGGGAGGAACGACTTCGGCCAAAGTACGCCGTGGATTGTGTACAGAGGGCGCCCGGTCCGTTTCGTAGGGCGAAATGTTCGTTGCAACGGTATGGGAACGGACTGCCTGGGCGTACAAAGACAGGTACTGCGGCTTTGCCGGCAGCAGGGGACGCCATGGAAAGGTTGACACTGGACGACATGACGCGAGAGGAACTGATCGAACTCATCAAGCGCCTGCAGCGGCGGGCGATTGGCGATATTACCCAAGACGATCTTCGTCTTGTGCGTGTACAGCTCATGCGGCGCGAGGCGGACGCCATGCTCAGTGAGGCCAACGAGCGGCTTCTGAAAGCCAGGACCTGCAGCCCGGGCTGGTGGGCGGCTCAGGCCAAGTTCGGTCGGGCCATGAAACTTCGCAGACGGGCCGGAAGGCTTTCCCATGGACTGGACCTGTCCGATGGGTAGCGGTCACACCCCGTCGTTGATGAGCACCATGGGGATGTGGTCCTCCCACACTCCGTTGATTTTCAGGTATTTTTTTCTGATTCCTTCCGGCTGGAATCCCAGCTTTTCCACCACCCTAAGCGAACGTGCGTTTCCGGGCATGATGTTGGCTTCGATACGGTGCAGCTTCTGCACTTCAAACATATGGCGGATGGCTTCTGCGAGCGCTTCGGTGATGTATCCCTTGTTGGTTTCTTCGGCGGCCATCTGATAGCCCAGCACGCAGCTCTGCAAGGCAGCCCTGCGGATGTCGAAGAAGTTGACCTTGCCTATGACGACCTTCTCCTCTTTTTTGAACAACCAGAGTTCCAGCCGGTGGGCGGCTCTGGTCGCTTGCATCACGGTGCGCAGTCTGCGGTACTGGCCTTCAAGGGTAAAGAAGTCTTCGCCGTAGTCCGGTCCCCAACCATCCAGGTGCTCGCGGTTGCGGAGGTGGAACTCCTGAGTCAGGGCCGCGAATTTCGTCGAGGCCTGTTTCAGGAGAAGGCGTTCGGTTTCCAGTATGAGGGGCATGAAGATATCCTGTTCCGTTTGTTGAACGGGGTAGAGTATAGACCGGTATGGCCGTGGGGAAAAGAGACAAAAAAAAGCCGGGCATGGAAGACCATGCCCGGCTTGATTGCTTTATGACCGCTACAGTTCGTTGGGCAGAGTCTTGAGCTTTGCGAAGCTGTAGACCGGGCCGTCCACGCAGACGTAGGAAGTGCCGATATTGCAGCGGCCGCACAGGCCGATGCCGCACTTCATGCGCTTTTCCAGCGTGGTGTAGATGTTCTCATCCTCGAAGCCGAGTTTCTTCAGGGCCTCCAGGGTGAACTTGATCATGATGGGCGGACCGCAGGTTATGGCCACGGTGTTGTCCGGACTGGGGGATTCCTCCAGCAGAACATTGGGGATCAGGCCCACCTTGTGTTCCCAACCGGGAGCTTCGTTGTCCACGGTGAGCACCAGGTTCAGGTCCTTGGCGGCGCGCCATTCCTCGAACTCGTAGCTGTAGGTCAGGTCCTGGGGCGTCCGGGCGCCGTAGATGACCGTGATCTTGCCGTAGTCGTCGCGGTTGTCGATCATGTACAGCAGCAGGGTGCGCAGGGGGGCCATGCCGATGCCGCCGCCGACGATGACGATGTCCTTGCCTTTCATCTTCTCGTAGGGGAACCAGTTGCCGAGAGGGGCGCGCACGCCGATCTCGTCGCCCACCTGCATGGTGTGCAGGCGCTGGGTCACTTCCCCGGCGGCCATGACGCTGAACTGGAGATAGTCCATGCGCGTGGGCGACGAGTTGATGACAAAGGTGGATTCGCCCACACCGAAGACGGAGAGCTGTCCCACCTGTCCGGGCTCGAAGCTGAAGTTCTTCATGCTCTGCTCGTTGTTGAGCGTCACCCGGAAGGTTTTGATGTTGTGTGTCTCCTGAATGATTTCCTGTATGGTCGCCATCTCGGGGAGATAGGGGTTCTTCATTTTAGTCATCGCTGGTTTCCTCCTCCGGGAGGCGACATTCCTTGGCGGCTGTGACCACTTCGCGGATGTCCAGTGCTACCGGGCAACTCTTGATGCAGCGGCCGCAGCCGACACAGGCGATATGCCCGTCATGCATGTCCGGGAAGTAGCAGAACTTGTGGCCCACTCGGTTTTTGAGCCGATATGCCTTGGTGGGACGCGGGTTGTGCCCGCTGGCCTCGTTGGTGAACATGTGGGACATGCAGTTGTCCCAGGAACGGATACGGCTGCCTTCCTTGCCCTGCTGCTCATCGGTGATGTTGAAGCAATGACAGGTGGGACAGAGGTAGGTGCATGCGCCGCAACTGATGCATTTGGCCGACTGCTTTTCCCAGAAGTCCATATTGTCGAACAGGGCGTAGAGCTGTTCGGGCATGCAGTCGAAGTCCGGGGCCTCACGGAGGCTGTCCTTGGCTTCCTGGAGGAGCTTCTTGGCCTCGGCCTGCCGCGCGTCGTCGGCGTCCGAGAGCAGCTTGCCGCCCATGAGCGCCTCGCCCTTGTCCGTGACCGCCTCCACCAGGTAGCCGCCGGTGACGGGCGTGAGCAGCACGTCGGAGCCGCCCGTGCCGTCCGGGCTTCCGCCGACCCAGTTGCAGAAGCAGGTGGTTTCCGTTTTGGTGCAGGCCAGGGAAACCACAATGGCCTGCTCGCGGCGGGCCATGTAGTAGTTGTCCTTTACGGCGCACTTGGTGAAAGCGCCGTCAAAGACGTCGAAACCGCGTGCATCGCAGGGACGCGCGCCGAAGATGAGAGTCGGCTCGGCCTCGACGGTCTCCTTGACTTCCACCTTGGTCTTTTCCGGATTTTCCGGGTCTTTCACGTATTTGAAGGAAACCAGCTCCTCGCAGGCCGGGAAGAGCACTCCCTTGGGGCCCTGAGTGGCCTGACGGTCGATGCGCAGGGTGCGCTCGTCCGTGAGCCGGCGGAAGACGACGGCGTCGCCTTCTTCCACGGGAGCGATGACTTTGTAGGTCTCGCCCAGTTCCTTCAGCCAGGAGCCGAGATCGTCTTTTTTCAGATACTTGGCCATGGCGTTACCATTCCTTTTCCTTGATATTGTCTTCGTTGGCCTTGAAGGCGAGCAACGGCGGCGTCGCCTCGGGATCGAGACCTGCATCGTAGTCGAAGGTATCCTTGATCGCCTTGGTGAACTTGCGTTTGAAGAGCAGCACCGGGATGTCCACCGGACAGGCCCGTTCACATTCACCACAGGTGGTGCAGCGTCCGGCCAGGTGCGTGGCGTGGATGATCTGGAACATGAACTTGTCGCGGACGCCGTCCTGCTGGCTCAGCCAGTGCGGGTCGCGACTCTGTGCCACACAGTGGTCGCGGCAGACACAGAGCGGACATGCGTTGCGGCATGCGTAGCATCGGATGCAGCGGTCCATTTCCTTCATCCAGAAGTCGCGGCGTTCTTCAAAGGGTTGGCTTTCGAATTCAGCCAGATCTTCAAAGGTGTCCTCTTCCACCTGTGGTGCGCGTTTCTCGCCCACGAAGTGGTCGGAAAGCACGGCGTTGGGGAAACGACAGTAGCCGCACTTGTCGGCCCGGATGTCCTTGAGGGCCATTTCGTGCGATGCGCCTTCCGCCTTCACGGTCAGCGTGCCGTCCGCATAGTTCACGTCTTCGATGAGTCCGGTGTTGCCGATGACCTTGCGGATCTTGGTCAGGCTCACCGTGCCCCGGCAGGGCGCGCCGAAGATGACCACGTCCTCGCGGTTGATGAGGTTTTCCTGCAGCAGCTCCGCAACGGAACGGCTGTCGCAGCCCTTGACCACGATGCCGACCTTCCGGCCCTTGAGAGCGGGGAGGTAGGTGGCCAGGTTGTGCACGTTGAGCGGGCCCCAGACGAGCTTGTCCACGTCTTCGGGTTCGTACATGAACAGCGGGGTTGCGTGCAGGGCGTCGAAGCCCATGCCCCAGCCGATGACGAAGTCCAGCTCCGGGAGCGCCTTCTTGATCGTATCTTTGAGTTGTTCGAGCATGAAGGTTTCTCCTTAGGGCTGTGCCGTTTCGGTTGCGGCGAGCCTGTCCAGGGAAATCTCCGGAACAGGAGCCAGCGGCCCCAGCGTGTGGACCTGATTGGTGAACTTGGTCACCACTTCCTGCCAACGCTGGCCTTCCGAGGCCGAGACCCAGGTGTATTCGAAACGCTCCGGCTCGATTCCGAGCACGGAGATGAAGTTTTTGAACACTTCCAGTCTGCGTCGGGCGTAGAAGTTGCCTTCCGCATAGTGGCAGTCGCGCGGGTGGCAGCCGGAAACCAGCACGCCGTCGGCGCCGTTCATGAATGCCTTGGCCACGAATAGCGGATCAATGCGCCCGGAACATGGGACGCGGATGATGCGCAGGTCCGTGGGTTGGTCGAACCGGGCGACCCCGGCCGTGTCCGCGCCCCCGTAGGAGCACCAGTTGCAAAGGAATCCAATGATTCTCAATTCGCGTCCTTCTAGAACCGGCATAAGGCCTCAACCTCCGCGAGAATCTGGTTATCGGTGAAGTGCTTGAGCTGGACGGCGCCCTGCGGGCAGGTGGCCGCGCACAGTCCGCAGCCCTGGCAGACGGTTTCAAGAACCTCGGCTTTGGGCTGGCCCCGGAATTCGGTCATGTTGATGGCTCCGAAGGGGCAGGTTTCGGCACATTTTCCGCAGCCGATGCAGCGCTTGATATCCACCAGCGCGGTCTGCGGGTCGCTCTTGAGTTTTTCCTTGGAGAACAGGCCGATGACTTTGGCCGCCGCAGCGCTGCCCTGGCCCACGGAAGCGGGAATGTCCTTGGCGCCCTGGCATGCTCCGGCGAGGTATACGCCGGCGGTGTTGGTCTCCACGGGTTTGAGTTTGGGATGGCCTTCCATGAAGAAGCCGTAGGCATCGTAGGAGATGCGCAGCTTTTCGGCCAGTTGCGGAGAATTCTTGGCGGCTTCCGCGCCCACGGCCAGGACAACGAGGTCGGCCTTGACCTCCACCTGGGTGCCCATGAGCGTGTCTGCTCCGCGAACCACCAGTTGGCCTTCTCCGTCCGGGTAGACCATGCCTACGCGGCCGCGGATGTATTGTGCGCCGTATTCCTCCATGGCCCGGCGGGTGAACTCGTCGTAGAGTTTTCCGGGGGCTCGGATGTCCATGTAGAAGACATAGGATTCGGAATCCGGGATGTGGTCCTTGGTCAGGATGGCCTGTTTGGCCGTATACATGCAGCAGAATCCTGAACAGTACGGACGGCCCACGGATTTGTCGCGGGAGCCGACGCACTGGATGAAGACCACCTTCTTGGGTTCCTTGCCGTCGGACGGACGTTTGACGTGTCCGCCGGTGGGACCGGAGGCCGAAAGCATGCGTTCGTACTGCAGAGAGGTGACCACGTCGGGGTAACGGCCTCCGCCGTATTCCTCGTAGACGGTCCAGTCGAACAGGTCGTAACCGGTGGCCGCGATGATGCCGCCCACCTCTTCGGTGATGATTTCGTCCTTGGCCTCGAAGTTGATGGCGTCGGACGGGCAGACCTTGGCGCAGTTACCGCATTTGTCTTTCGTGAGCTTGATGCAGTGCTCGGCCTGAATGTAAGCCTTTTTGGGAATGGCCTGCGGGAACGGGATGTTGATGGCCCGCCCCGGTGCGAGGAGTTCGTTGAAAGGATCCGGCGCCTTGCGGCTCGGACATTTTTCCACGCATTCGCCGCAGCCTGTGCACTTGGCCCAATCCACGTAGGTGGCTTTTTTCTTGACCTGGACTTCGAAGTTGCCCACGTAGCCGGACACGCTTTCCACTTCCGAGTAGGCGTAGAGGGTGATGTTCGGATGTTGGGCGATCTCCACCATGCGGGGGCCGAGAATGCAGCTCGAACAGTCCACGGTGGGGAAGGTCTTGTCCAGTTTGGCCATTTTGCCGCCGATGGTGGATTCGCGCTCCACCATGACGACTTCCAGACCGGCTTCGGCACAGTCCAGAGCGGCCTGGATACCGGCCACGCCACCGCCGATGACGAGCACGCGGCGGTTGATGTCGAACTCCTTGGGCGTGAGGGGCTGGTTGCGGCGCAGTTTTTCAACGGCGATGCGCACCAGGTCCGCGGCCTTGTTGGTGTTGGCCTCGCGATCCTTGCCGATCCAGGAGACGTGTTCGCGGATGTTGGCCATCTCGAACATGTAGGGGTTCAGGCCGGCGCGCTCCAAGGTTTTGCGGAAGGTGGGCTCGTGCATGCGGGGGGTGCAGGATGCGACCACCACGCCGTCGAGCTTGTGCTCCTCAATGGCCTCGATGATGCCGTCCTGTCCCGGTTCGGAACAGGCGTACATGGTATCCGTGGCAAAGGTCACTTCAGGGAAGTCGAGGGAGGCCTCGGCAACCGTCTTGGTGTCCACGGTACCTTCAATGTTGCTGCCGCAGTGGCAGACAAAAACTCCAATTTTCATTGTGTGACTCCCGCGCGGTTACGCCGCGTCCTCTTTCTTGCCGATGCCGCGGAGGGCAGGCATGGGGTTCACGCACAGCTTGTCCAGGCCGAGTTGCGCCTGGGGCAGGCCGAGGGCCCAGCCCAGCAGCTGGGTGTAGTAGAACACCGGCAACTTGTGGCTGGTCTTGTTGGCGGAGTTCACCTGTCCCTGTCTGAGGTCGAGGTTCATCTGGCACAGGGGGCAGGCCGTAACCACCGCATCCGCGCCCAGTTGTTCCGCCATGTCCAAGAGCTTGCCGGAGAGCTTCATGACCAGGTCCTTGCGGGCCACGCCGTGGGAGGCGCCGCAACATTCGGTCTTGAGCGGGAAGGGCAGCACCTTTGCGCCGGCGGCTTCCATGAGCCGGTCCATGCTGATGGGATTCTCTTCGCTGTCGAACTCCATGAGCTTGGGGGGACGGGTCAGGATGCAGCCGTAGTAGGTGACCACCTTGAGGCCGGAAAGGGGCTTGATGACCTTTTCCTTTACGCCCTTCGGACCCAGGTCCTCAAAGAGGATCTGCAGCACCGATTTCACATCCGGGATCTCGCCGATGGGTTCGTCCAGCAGCTTGTTGACCTTTTCCTTGAACTCTTCGCTGCCGGACATGTGTTGTCCTGCGTTTTTCAGGTTGGTCAGGCAACTGGGGCAGGGGGTGAGCACACAGTCTTCGCCCATGTCCGCGGCCAGGCCCAGGTTGCGGCCGGAAAGAGCCGCGGAGAGCACGTGGTCGCAGGCGTGCGCCGGTGTGGAACCGCAGCAGCTCCAGTCCGGGATTTCCTTGAGGTCTATGTCCAGGGCCTCGCACAGGGCGCGGGTGGACATTTCATATTCCATGGATGTGCCTTGGCCCGAGCAGCCCGGGTAGTATGCATAGGAGAGCTTGCTCATCTATCTGTTCTCCTCTTCGAATCGCTTGAAAATGCGGGCGATGGCGTCTTTGCCCTTGATACGGTGCGGCGTGAGGGACATCTTTCCCTTGGGCAGCATTTTGGGGCCCAGATCCATGTCGGTCCAGAAGCGGCCGGTCTTGCGCACGTAGTCGACCATGAGGCCGATTTCGAATACGCGGCCGTGCTTGCGCACGGAGTCGAGGAAGCTGTCGAAGAAGGCCTTGACGCGGCGTTCCTTGACGAAGCCCTCGCGGCGGGCGACATGGCGCAGAACATCCATGACGCGGGCGACGTCGATGTTGTTCGGGCAACGGGTTGTGCATGAGGTGCAGGAAGCGCAGAGCCAGATTGAAGAGCTGGTAAGCACAGCCTTTTTCTGGCCGGTTTGCATGAGCCGCATCACCCGGCTGACTGGGATGTCGAAGCCGAATGTATACGGACAGCTGGCAGTACAGTTGCCGCATTGGTAGCACAGCGACAGGTTCTGCTCGCTTTCTTCCATCACCTTTTCCATAAACGATCTGTCGATGGTGTCGGTGAGATTGACTGTTTGCATATCAATTCCCAAGGGCGTCCGATGACGAACCCTTTTGTCGTTTAGCGTGCCTGGGCACAGTGGTCGGGATGGGGGATTGCTTCAGCCTCTGAACTATTGTCTCTCCGTTGGCGACTTCTGCCGGTGCAGGGAGTCGTCCGATGGTCATGATACTATTGAGAGGTAAATCTCATACACTTGCCTGTCCATAGTATCAAGCTGGTTTTAAAAGGTTAAGTTCAAGCATCTCAATCTGTGGTTTCAAGGATTTGCGTCTTGGTCCTCCTGGTGCGGCACACCTTGTGGTAAGATTGTGAAATTTATCGCAAGCAAAGACCTGCCTGAAGTCCGCTCGGCGTAAGCGTCCGATCGTTCCTTGCGGTCTCTGTGTTTACCGTATTCGTTGGTTCGTTGACAGCCGTTTTGACGAGCATGTCGCTGACCCGGGCGACGTTTCTCGAACATGGCGAAATTGTTCTTTCCGGTTCACTTTCTTCATTCCTAAATTTTTGGTTAGGAGGCACATGAAAGAAAGCCAAGGTTGCGAGATATAATTTAGTCAACAATATATTTATATCTTCGAAAAAAGCAAGAGGGTGCCCCGCAGGGGAGGCTTTCCATATGGAAATTTTTCAGGGGGAAAAGAGGGGATTTCGAGTTCCCCATGCATGTCTTTTCGGCTCTTATTGTCGGGAATGTCAGGAGTTACAGGATTGTGACAGTATGAATAAAATTGTTTGTTTTTATTTTACAAAAAGTAGGCATAGGGGGGTGAAAAATGTGCCTTTGGCGGGAAGCCGGTTGCCGGGAGAGGAAAGGGGCCTGCCTGCCTTTAATTTTTCACCATGTTTATGTCGGCGGGAAACCGTGTCGGGGGGATCAGCTTATTGGGTGCAATGTGGGGCTAGCCAAGCCGTAGTCGTCGCCGGGAAGTTTTGAAAAGGAGAGCGCGAGAGGAAAGCCTTTTTTAAAAGGCTTTCCTCTCGCTTTTTGTTCTTACACTTCCGCGCGTTCGGCCTTGAGCGCGCCGAGAAGCGCCTCGTCCAGCGACGGATGCGGGAATATGGTCTTGCGGGTGTCTCCGGGCTTCCAGGCTTCCTGCACGATCATGGTGGCGGGGGTGGTCAGACGGGAGACATCGTAGCCCACGGCGGTGACGCCCACCACGGTGTCTTCGGACCAGATGACCTTGACGAATCCCTGGGTGGAGGCATGGGCCTGGGCCATGGGGTTGGCCGCCAGCGGGAATTTGGAGATCTGTACGGCTCTGCCGGCATCCTTGAGTTCTTGCGGCATGATGCCCACACGCATGGCCTCGGGAGCGCCGTAGAGCACGGACGGAACAGGACCGGAGTCATACGGGCCGCTGACTTTTCCCGTGATGCGGTTCACCACGTAGGCGGCCTGATGGCTGGCGGCGTGCGCCAACTGGATGATGCCGTTCACGTCGCCGATGGCATAGACGCCGGGGGCGGCCTGCAGGTTCTCATCCACCTTGACGGAACCACGGTCCAGTTCCACGCCGAGGGTTTCCAGTCCAAGGTTTTCGGTGACCGGGCCACGCCCTACGGCGACCAGGGCCTTTTCCGCCTCAACGACGTCGCCGTCGTCCATGGTGAGCACTGCGCGGCCGTTTTCCGTCTTCACGGACTGCACACGGACGCCGAGACGCATGTCCCATTTCCAGCGTTTGAAAATGGACTGAAGCGCCTTGGACACCTCGGGATCTTCCGCCGGAGCCACACGGTCCATGGCGTCGATGACATGAATTTTCGCGCCGAGCCTGTGAGCGGCCTGGGCCATTTCCAGGCCGATGAAGCCTGCCCCGACAACGATGAGGGATTCAGGCATCCGCTCCAGGGACAGGAATCCGTTGGAGTCGATGACTGCCTCGCCGTCGGGCTCCAGGCCCGGAAAGAAGGCGGGCTTGGAGCCGGTGGCGATGATCAGATTCCTGTATTCCAGCGACGTCGTGCCGTCTCCGGCCACCTGGACGACTCCGGGGGCGGTCATGCCGGCTGCGCCGGGATAAAGATCCACACCCAAAGCCTTGAGCTTCTGGGCCATGGCCTTGCGCGTCCCCGCGATGAGCTTGTCTTTGCGGGTCTGCAGGGCTTGGAAGTCGATCGCGATGTTTCCGGAGGCCACTTTCATTTTTGTCTGGGCCGCCAGCTCTTCCACGGCTGCGGTTGCGCCGAGCATGACCTTGGTGGGGATGCACCCACGGTTCAGGCAGGTGCCGCCGATGTCCGCCTTCTCGACCAGGGCGGTCTTCAGTCCGGCTTCGGCCGCTTCGCAGGCTGCGTCATATCCGCCCGGGCCGGCGCCGACGACGACGAGATCATACGTCATGATCCCATGTCCTCGGTGAGCACCATGCCGCGTGCGGCAAGGGTTTCGTCCAGTCGGGTCACGGGCAGGGTCACCGGGGCCTTTTGCACGGCTTCAGGGTCTGCCTCGGTCAACTCGGCAATGGCGATGAGATCGTCCACAAAGTGGTCCAGGGTGGCCTTGTTTTCGGTTTCCGTGGGCTCCACCATGATGCATTCCTTGACGATGAGCGGGAAGTAGATGGTGGGCGCATGGTGCCCCTTGTCCAGCAGTGCCTTGGCGATATCCAGGGCGCGCACGCCCTTTTCGGCCTGATGCACCGCGCCGGCCACGAATTCGTGCATGCAGGTCCGGTTGTACGGGATCTCAAAGTGCTTTTCGAGGCGTTTGCGCATGTAGTTGGCGGCCAGCACCGCGTTTTCGGTGGCCCGGGTCAAGCCTGTGCCGCCCAGGCGCAGGATATAGGCGTAGGCCTTCAGGTATACGCCGAAGTTGCCGTAGAAGGGGGCGACGTAGCCGATGGACTTGGGATAATCGTAGTCCAGGAAGAACTGGCCGTCCTCAAGCTTCTGCACACGGGAGATCGGCAGGTACGGGGCCACGCGTTCGGACACGCCCACCGGGCCGGAGCCGGGACCGCCGCCGCCGTGCGGGGTGGCGAAGGTCTTGTGCAGGTTCAGGTGCACGATGTCGAAGCCCACATCGCCTACGCGCATCTTGCCCATGACGGCGTTGAGGTTTGCGCCGTCATAGTAGAGCAGGGCGTCCACCTCGCGCAGCATGCGCACAATCTCGGGCAGGTTCTTTTCGAACAGACCCAGCGTGTTGGGACAGGTCATCATCATGCCCGCCACCTTGTCGTCCAGGACTTCGCGCAGGGCTTCGGGGTCGATGATGCCGTCGCGGGACTCGATGGAGATTACCTCGTAGCCCGCGATGGCGGCCGAGGCCGGGTTGGTGCCGTGGGCCGAGTCGGGAACGATGATCTTGGTTTTCTCGTTCCCCTTGTCCTTGTGGTAGGCGGCCATGAGCATGACGCCGGTCAGTTCGCCGTGCGCGCCGGCCATGGGGTGCAAGGTGTAGGAGTGCATGCCCGTGATTTCGCAGAGCAGGCGCTCGGTTTCGTACATGACCTCGAGTGCGCCCTGGCAGAGGTGGCCAGCGCCCTTCAGCTGAGGCAGCACCGGATGCAGCCGGGTGAACCCGGGCATGGCGGCCACCACTTCGGTGAACTTGGGGTTGTATTTCATGGTGCAGGAACCGAGCGGATAGAAGTTGCCGTCCACCCCGAAGTTGCGCTGAGAGAGCTTGGTGAAGTGACGCACCACGTCCAGCTCGCCCGCGGAGGGCAGGCCAATTTCTTCCTCACGCAGCAGTTCCTTTGGAATGTAAGCTTCTGCGGCGAGACCGTCGCAGGGCCAGCACCCTTCGCGGCCGGCCACGGATTTTTCGAATATGGTCTTCATCGCAGCGCCCCCTTCATCATCTCGGCCAGGATGCCGATCTGCTCTTCACTGGTCTTTTCGGTGCAGGCCACCAGCAGGCCGTTTTCCAGTCCCTCATAGTAACGGCCCAGCGGGAATCCCGGCACATAGCCGCGTTCCGTGAGCTTGGTTATGACCTCGTAAGCGTTCTTGGGCAACGCCACGGCGAATTCGTTGCCGAAGGGGCCGTTCGTGAGCATTTCCACGCCGTCGATGGCCGTGAGCTTTTCGGCGCACAGGTGCGCGCGTTCGATGGACAGGCGCGCGGCGCGCTTGAGACCCATTTCGCCCAGGGAGCAGATATGCACCAGGGCGCGCAGGGCGCACAGGGACTGGTTGGAGCAGATGTTGGAGGTGGCCTTCTGTCGGCGGATGTGCTGTTCGCGGGCCTGCAGGGTCAGTACGTAGCCGGTGCGGCCTTCCGTGTCCTCGGTGCGGCCTACGATGCGGCCGGGCATCTGGCGAACCATCTTCTTTGTGCAGGTCATGATGCCCAGGTACGGCCCTCCGAAGGAAAGGGGCAGACCCAGGCTCTGTCCCTCGGCCACGGCGATGTCTGCGCCCATCTGACCGGGGGTCTTGAGCAGGGTCTGGAGCACCGGGTAGCAGGACATGATGCTCAGAGCCTTCTTTTCGCGGGCGGCTGTGAAGAGTTCCGTGAAATCGTTGATGGAACCGAAGAAGTTCGGGTTCTGAACGATGAGGGCCGCGGTCTTGTCGTCGATGGCGGCCTTGATGCCCTCGATGTCGGTCTTGCCTTTCTTGTGCGGTACGGTGACGAATTCGAGATGCAGATTGGAGGTGTAGGAGTCGAGCATGACCCGATAGATGGGATTCAGGGCTTCGCTCACCACCACCTTGCGTCGCTTGGTCTGGCGCACGGCCATCATCAGCGCTTCGTAGAGCGCGGTGCCGCCGTCGTAGACCGAAGCGTTGGAGCAGTCCATGTCCAGCAGGCGGGTGACTGCGGTCTGGTATTCGAAGATGGCCTGCAGAGTGCCCTGGCTGGCTTCCGGCTGATAAGGGGTATAGGCCGTGTAGAATTCGCCGCGCATGGTCAGCGCATCCACAGCCGCCGGAATATAATGGTCATAGAAGCCTGCGCCCAGGAAACTGCTCCTGTCCGTGGCGTTCTTGGCGGCCATGCCTTCCAGCTTGGAGAGCACCTCCATTTCACTCAGGCCCTCGGGGACATCGAAACTTTGCGGCCGCATTTCCTCGGTGATCTCTGCGAACAGGTCCTCGATGGACCCCACACCGATGGTGGCCAGCATTTCCCGGACTTCGTCCGGAGTGTGCGGAACGTAAGGCATTGCGTTTCCTCTTTCGGTAATGGAAAGAAAAGGGCGGCCCGCGTGAGGCCGCCCGAGAATTCGTCTAGTGCGCTTCGGATTCGATCAGGGCCTTGTAGGCGTCTGCATCGAGCAGGCCTTCGGGCTCTCCCGAGATCTTGAGCTTGATCAACCAACCCTCGTCATAGGGGGATTCGTTGACCTTTTCAGGGGCGTCTTCGAGTTCTTCGTTGATTTCGACGACTTCTCCGCCTATCGGGGCATAGAGTTCGCTGGCGGCCTTCACGGATTCGACGGAACCGAATTCGGCTCCCTGTTCAAACGTGTCACCCACAGCGGGCAATTCCACGAAGGTGAGATCACCCAGTTGCTCTTGTGCGAACTCGCTGATGCCGATGGTGGCGATATCTCCGTCAATGCGGACCCACTCGTGAGATTTTGCATATTTCAAATCTGCAGGAATCATCCATCTACCTCCTGAGTTGTTGGTATTGCTGCTTTAGTAGGCTGTCACTAACACCGAATTGTGGCCTTGGGAACTGTAAAAAATATGACACTTTTTGCTTTTGAAAGTTTTTTTCTCCGTTTTTTGAATCGTGTTGTCAAAAATATGACTGCGCCGCTCCGCATTTCGGCTCCTAACAATTGGAAAAATGGAAAAAGTCCGTAAACAGGTGTCGTTATCGGATATTGTGTTTGAGTATGGTTTGCAAAAAGTGCTACTGTTTCATTTGACAATGCTACTATTGTCGGCGATATATTCACCCATCATGAATTTGGAAACAAGAGAAACTTGTTCCGAGCTTTCCGATGAGCCCGGACATCGGGTGACCGTGGAGGTGGAGGGACGGGAATGGCGCCTGGACCGCGCCAGTGACCTGGAGGCGCTCTGGGAAGCCATGGACGGCGCCGACTTGAACGAAGATGAGCGTCTGCCGTACTGGGTGGAGCTCTGGCCCGCCAGCGTGCTGCTGGGACGGTGGCTGGTGCGCAATCGGGAGATGCTTCGGGGCCGGCGCTGTCTGGATTTGGGGTGTGGCCTGGGGCTGACCGGCATGATCGCCTCCGATCTCGGAGCCGAGGTGGTGGCTTTCGACTACGAGTGGCCCGCTGTGCGTTTCGCGCGGCACAACGGCCAGGTCAACCAGGTGCGGCAACCTTTGTGGACGGTCATGGACTGGCGGCGTCCCGCCGTCAGGGACCACTCCTTCGACTTTATCTGGGGCGGCGACGTCCTTTATGAAAAGCGGTTTTTCGAACCTCTTAAGGGGCTGTTCCGCTCGGCTCTGGCCGAGGGGGGCAGGATCTGGATCGGTGAACCCGTGCGGACCGTTTCTCGACCAGTCTGGGATGATTTGGCGAAGGAAGGGTTCAGAACCAACAGGATAACAACGGAAAAAGTGGCTTTATGCGGTCAGAACGCGACCGTTAATTTGTGGGAAATCACCTTATAGATACGGAGAGACTCATGGGCAAGACGATTCGGTTTGGCGTGTCCCTGGATTCCGACCTGCTGGAAAAGTTCGACAGTCTTTGCAAGGAGCGCAGCTACCAGACCCGTTCCGAGGCCATCCGCGACCTGATCCGCAACACCCTGGTGCAGAAGGAGTGGGAGGACGCCTCCGGAGAGCTGGCCGGCACCCTGACCCTGGTCTACGATCACCACCAGAGCGGGTTGGCGCAGCGGTTGACCGAGATTCAGCACGATCATCACGATGCCATCCAAACCACCCTGCATATTCATCTGGATCACCACAACTGCCTGGAGGTCATTGTGCTCAAGGGCGAGGCCGAGCAGATCAAGAAGTTGGGCCAGAAGCTGATCTCCACCAAGGGAGTGAAGCATGGCAACCTTTCACTGACCACCACCGGACGGGATTTGATTTAATTCTGTTGAAAAAGGTTTGAATGCAGGCCGCAAGGGAAAATAAATATCGGCGCGTATAGAGTTCCACGGGAATTCGTCTTTTCCGGGGCAATCCGGCATCAGCCTTTTCAGCAGTGAAGAAGTCTTTTTTTTCAAGGGAATTATGTCTGATAAAAAGAAAAACATGGAGGACGTCCAGAGCGGGCAGCCCGGCGTCTCTCTGGCCATCGATCGCGTGGGCGTCAAGGACATCCGGTTGCCCATCATCGTCCGCCACCGGGAAAAGGGAACCCAGCATACCGTTGCCAAGGTAGATCTTTCCGTGGATCTGCCGGCCCATTTCAAGGGTACGCACATGAGCCGGTTTGTCGAGGCTTTGGAAGGGTGGGCTGAGGAATTGGATTACGGCTCCTTCAAGAAGCTTCTGGCCGACATCGCCGAGCGGCTCGATGCCCGCAGTGCGCACTGCCGGTTCGTGTTTCCCTACTTCCTGCGCCAGACATCGCCCGAGAGCGGGGCGGGCGGGCTCATGGACTACAAGTGCCAGGTGGACGGCGAGCTGCGCGACGGCAAGTTGACTTTCACCCTGGGCGCGGACGTGCCGGTCATGACCGTATGCCCGTGCTCCAAAGCCATCAGCGACGAGGGCGCACACAGTCAGAGGGCCGTGGTGCGCATTCGCTGCCGCTTCGACGGATTCGTCTGGTTGGAGGATATCATCGAGGTCGCCGAATCCGCCGGTTCCTGCCGCGTCTATTCCCTTCTCAAGCGCGAGGACGAGAAGTTCGTCACCGAAGCGGCATTCGCCAACCCCTGTTTTGTGGAGGATGTGGTTCGTGAGGCGGCGCGCGGACTTGACGAACATCCGCAGATCACCTGGTATCGGGTGGAGGTGGAGAGTTTCGAGTCCATTCACAACCATTCCGCGTTCGCCTGCATTGAAAGTAAATGAGGAGCGAGGGGGGGGGAGGGGCGTCTTTTCTCGGAGGCTGCCTTCTCCCTCACGCTTTAGGGTTTTGGCCGTCCAGGGGGTCCCTCCTTGAGAGGAGGTGTGATTTTCAAATTCGCGGTCCTGCGGGCTCGTCCTCCCTTTTTCAGCTACTTTATGCTGAAGTCGATAACTTTCCGGTATTGCGGGACGTTTTTGGAAACTTGCATGCATGCCCCGGAACGACTATATTGACTGTATGAGTATGGATACGAGTCTTTCCGCCTTGAGCGCCCATGCCTCGGTGCACCAGGTGGCGGCCAACAACATCGCCAACGTGAATACCGATGGTTTTCAGGCGTCCCGAGCAAATCTGGAATCCGGCCCCGGAGACCAGGGGGTTCGTGTCGCGTCCCTGACCAGGGACACTTCGGCAGGTTCCGTCTTTGAGGGGCGTGAGACCAGCAACGTGGATCTCGGGAACGAGATGGTCTCCCTCATGACCAGCGAGAATGCCTATGGGGCCAACGCCGCCGTGGTTCGGGCCAATGATGAGATGACCGGATATCTGCTCAATATGATGGTATAATCATTTGCAATATCAGACTAATTCGGCCTCCTCTTGAAAAAGTGGAGGCTTTTTTTGTTTGCGCAAGGTGGAGAAGTGGCTGGTGATAACGGAATTCTCCTTGACGTGTCTTTCCGTTTGGTACTAATGTAAACTATGGCCCGTCTGCGCGCCGATTTGCGCAAAGCAGGTGGGCCATACTTGCGTCCACGGAGGATCAGACAATGGCTCCCAACAAGCCTGTGAAAACGAATTACGATGTTATTATCGTAGGTGGCGGCCCGGCCGGGCTTTTCGCCGCCTACTACCTCGGCGAACACTCCAACCTCGACGTACTCGTCATTGAAAAGGGCAAGCCTTCCCTCAAGCGCACCTGCCCCATCACCGGAGAAAAGAACTGTGTGAAATGCCGTCCTTGTCATATTTTATGCGGCGTGGGCGGAGCAGGGCTCTTTTCCGACGGCAAGCTCAACTTCATCCCCAAGCTGGGCAAGACCGACCTGTCCCAGTTCATGCCCATGTCCGAAGCCAACAAGCTCATTGATGAAACCGAAGAGATCTTCAACCGCTTCAACATGGACGGAAAGGTGTATCCCACCAACCGGGAAGAGGCCCAGGGCATCCGCAAGGAAGCCAAGAAACACGGCATAGACTTGCTGTTGATCAAGCAGAAGCATCTCGGTTCGGACAATCTGCCCCATCACATCGCCGCCATGGCCGATTACATTCGCGACAAGGGCGTCGCCTTCCACACTTCCGAAGAAGTAAAGGATGTGCTCGTGGAAGGTGGCAAGGTTGCGGGCGTGAGAACCAATCGCGGAGATTACACCGCCAAGAACGTGATTCTCGCACCTGGCCGCGTAGGTGCGGAATGGGTGGCCTCGGTGGTCAAGAGCCACGGTATCAATGTTTCCCAGCGCGGCATAGAAGTGGGAGTGCGTGTGGAGGTGCATAACGAGATCATGCAGGATCTCTGCGACATCATCTATGACCCCACTTTCTTCGTCCGTACCAATAAATACGACGACCAGACCCGTACTTTCTGCACCAACTACGGCGGATTCGTGGCCGTGGAGAACTATCAGGACTTCGTCTGCGTCAACGGCCATGCCTACATGGACAAGAAGTCGGACAACACCAATTTCGCCTTCCTTTCCAAGGTGGTGCTTACGGACCCGGTGGAGGACAACCAGGCCTACGGTGAATCCATCGGCCGCCTGGCAACCATAATCGGCGGCGGCAGGCCCATCCTGCAGCGTTTCGGCGACCTCAAGCGCGGCCGCCGTTCCACCTGGAACCGCATCAAGAACAGCTACATCGAACCTACGCTCAAGGACGTGGTCTGCGGCGACATCGCCATGGCACTGCCCGAGCGTATCGTCACCAACCTTGTGGACGGTCTGGAACAGCTCAACAAGGTCGTGCCCGGGGTCTCCAACGACGAGACCCTGCTGTACGCTCCGGAGATCAAGTTCTTTGCCACTCAGGTGGACACCAGCGATCAGCTTGAGACGTCGGTGGAGGGCCTGTTTGTGGCCGGCGATGGACCCGGCGTCGCCGGGAATATCGTTTCCGCGGCAGCCACGGCGTTGGTTCCTGCAAAGGAAATCATTCACCGCAGTTGAAGTGCAGACGATGTGACATGAAGACCCGGCCGGACGGCCGGGTCTTTTTTTGTGTCATGATCTTTATAATATGTTGATTTTATAATATTTATTTTTATCAAAGCAGATGAAATGGCTGAAGCGGTCATGATATTGTCCCTGTCCGGGATGGGAAACCCAGGCTAACCGCACCGCTTTCTTGCACATTTTTTCTAAAATTTTTCAAGAGAACCTTGACAGGCCGTCATTTCATTGACAGTTAGGATAAGAACGCGCGCAGTTCCGCAGAGCCCTGTGCTGCGCCTGCCTTTCAAACGAGCACACACTTCGATCGGAGGTCCGATGGCTCTCAACGTGGATGGTATCATCGGTAACAGCCCGGCTCTCGCCGAGGTGTTTAAAATTCTTGAGAAAGTTGCACCAACGGAAAGCACTGTGCTGGTCACTGGCGAGTCCGGGACAGGCAAGGAGCTGCTGGTGCGTGCCCTCCACCGCAACAGCAAACGCAAGGACAAGGCCTTCGTTCCCATCAACTGCGGGGCCATCCCCAAGGAATTGTTGGAATCCGAGCTCTTCGGGCATGAAAAGGGTGCTTTCACCCACGCGATTCGGTCACGGCCGGGCCGTTTTGAACTGGCCGACGGCGGTACCATTTTTCTGGACGAAATAGGGGAGATGGACCTCAGTTTGCAGGTCAAGATTCTGCGCGCCCTGCAGGAAAAGGAAATCGAGCGGGTGGGCGGCACTCAGATCAAGAAGGTGGACGTGCGCGTCGTGGCCGCCACCAATCGGGATCTGGAGGATGAGGTTCAGGCAGGCCGTTTCCGCGAAGATCTTTTCTACCGCCTGAATGTCATTCCGCTGCATTTGCCGCCCCTGCGCGAGCGCGACGGGGACATCATTACACTCGCTGAACATTTTCTGGGTCGCTTCTGCAGGGAGAAGGAGCGGGGCGGCCTCAGTCTGAGCGAAAGGGCCAAGGAAATGTTCCTGACCTATTCCTGGCCCGGCAACGTCCGCGAGCTGGAAAATTTTATGGAGCGCCTTTCGATTCTCTGCGATAGTAAGGAGGTCGCTCCGGAAGATCTACCCGACAAGATATGGACCGACATCGGCGAAACGCCGTTGCGCAAGGTGGAGGAAGTGCAGGTTCGTCCTGCAGGATTTGTCTGGCCCACATTGCTTGATATGAACGACAGGGCTTCGGGGCTGAAGGAGTTCCTTGAGTCCATTGAAGACAGGTTGCTTCTGGAGGCGCTTGACGCCGCTGGCGGCGTCAAGAACAAGGCCGCCGAGATGTTGGGTATCAAGCGCACCACGCTGATCGAAAAAATCAAGAAGCGCAAATTGCTCGATTAGACGGCGGATGGGGGGTCGGGGCTCTCCCGGCAGCACGGGTTTTGCATAACCACCCGACGTGGCTGTGAAAAGAAGTAAGCACATACTATGGGCACTCGCCGTCTTGACCGTTGTCGGAAGCTTTTGGGCGTCTCCGGCCTCGGCCCTTGACGTGCGCCTGAATTCGAATGCCGATTCGGATCGCATGACTTTGGTGTTCGATTCCGGCGTCGTGCCTGACTACACGGTTTCCCGCACCGGCGTCACGCAGGTCACCGTCACCTTTCCTTCCGGATTCTGGGCCAGGGAACGCAAACCGAATCTTTCCGCTCTCAAAAGCAGCAGGCTCATCGGCTCGGCTTCCATTTCGGGCAACTCCCTGATTCTGAAAACCAAGACCAGGAGTTTCGGTTTCATCCGGGTTACGGACCCGGCCAAACCGGAGGTGTTGGTACAGGTTTTTCGCGATTCCATAGGTGCGCGCTGGCAACCTCCAGGCAGGAAACCGGTTTCTTCCGCCCGCAAACCTGAATCCCGGCCTGCTGCGCCTGCGCAGCAGCCCAAGCAGAGGGCCGCCGCACCGCAGGACCTTCAGGAGACCGATCTCAAGGGACAGGGAGGCAGGCGCAGGCCTTTCTTTTCCGTTCCCCATACCGTTCGGACCGAGGTGGCTCCGCCGCCGGGTGTCGACAACGGCTCCAGCACCCATGCCATGCGTTTTCAGGCCACGGACCGTGATGCAGCGGACGTGAAGCTGACGGAGTTGGGGAATACTACTGCGGCCCAGGCGCCTGTTATTCGTCTTCCCGGGACACAGGCCCTGGAGGGCGCCGGGAATGTGCGTGGAACCGTGTCTCCTCCGCCCGATGAGATTCCGCTTTCCGGAGTAAGTGAGGGACAGCCCGTCTCCACTGCACCGGATGCCGGAACGAGCGTTGCGGGAACTCCGGCTCCGCCGCCGGAAGATTTCGGACCGGTCTCGGTGGCTCAACCGCATGATTCCGGCTCGGTCAAGGGAAGTGTCGTTGCTCCGCCGTCTTCCGTGACGGGAGCCGTGCAGCCGTCCTCCACGTTGGTGGAGCAGGCTGTTGCGCCGCCTGTCGTGGACGAACCCACGGAACAGCCGGCGGCGCAGGAAGAGAAGGTCCCGGCGGAAGCCGTGGGCGAAATTTCGTCAGAGCGGGAGCCCGACATGGCTCAGGCCCCTGAGCCGGAAATGGACAATGCCACCATTGCCGCCAATGAACTGCGCAACAAGGCCCTGGATGCCCAGTCCCTGATGCTCAACGGCAATCTGTTGGAGGCGCAGAAACTGTTCAAGGAGATTCTGCCCAATCCGCTGTTGCCGGATGAGTATCGCGAAGAAGCACTTTACGCCCTTGGCGACATAGCCATGCAGCTTTACAAGGATGATCCTGCGGACAAATTCGACGAGATAGCAGGGGCCTATACCGAGGCGCTCAACTACAACCCCGACTCTCCCAAGGCTCCCCAGGCCCTGGTCAACCTGGGGCTCATCAACCTCAAGGTGGGGAACCTGCCCGAGGCAAAGGCCTATTTCAGCATTTTGCAGAACAAGTACCCGGACGACCAGGTCATCCCGTCCATCAGCTACTATTGGGGGGAATATTATTTCCGCAAGGGCGAGTATCGCAAGGCGGCCGACCAGCTCCAGTACATGGTGCAGACCTATCCGGAAAACGAATTGGTCAAGAGCGCCTCATATCTGCTGGCGGAGTCTCTGGATCGGTTGGGATACACCGACCAAGCCTACCAGATCGTGGACTACATCGACAAACGCTGGCCCGACTACTACATGGCTCGTCCCGAATATCTGCTCCTGGCCGGTGATATTGAGATGCGTCTCAAGAAATACGCCCAGGCCAAGGATCATTATTTCACTTACTACAACTTGAACCCTGAAGCCGAATCCTCGGACATCGCCCTGGCCCGTATCGGTGATATCTATCTGAAACAGGGATTCAAGGATCCTGCCCGGGAGATATATGAAAAGGCCGCGGCCCAGTATCCGGACAGGGAAGGCGGCCTTGTGTCCAAGATGCGCCTGGCCGAAGAAGGCATCTACGACGATCCGACCATGGTCCAGATGGTTTCCGTGTTCGATCGGCCGTACAACCTGCGGCCCGTGAAAGCCTACAAGGAAATCGTGGAGAAATTCCCGGACAGTCCTTTGGCGCCGGTGGCGCAACTCAAGCTGGCCATGTGGTACGCTTTCAACAAGAAATATCCGGAGGCCCTGACCGCGGCCCAGGATTTCATCGACAAGTTCCCCGCAAGCGATCTGCTGCCGCGCGCCCGCGAGCTGGGTGACAAGGTGTTCGCCCTGGCCGTTCCCGGCCTGATGGATGAGGACAATTACCAGCGAGTGGTCCGTTATTGGGAAAGTTACGACTTTATAGGCAAGGGTGACACCCGGGTGGACGACAACACCAAGCTTATGGTGGCCAACAGCTACTGGAAGCTGAAGCAGCCCGACAAGGCCCTGGAGATCATTGAGCCGTATCTGGGTGAAAAGCAGGTACCCGGTGCGTCGGACAAGGCCATTGATCTGGCCGTGGGCATTTACCTCGACCAGTACGCCTGGGCCAGCATCAACAAACTGGTGGACCGGGCCAGCAAACACTGGAAGCTGCAGCCCAAGCAGCAGCGCCAGTTGGAATATGCCAGGGCCATGGCCCTGCAGAACATGGGCGAGGCCGACCGGGCGCTGCCTCTGTGGGCCGATCTGGGCAAGGACCCTGAAGTGGATCCGTCCTTTCGCGGCTACGCCATGTATTACATGGCCAAGGACGCCATGAAACGTCAGGATCTGCACCGCGTGTTCGCCTATGCCCAGGAAGCACTGTCGCTGCTTCTGCAGACCAACGGCGATCCGGAAAAGATAAAGGACGCGGTGCTCATGTCCATCTACGCCACCGAACGTTCGGGGCGTTACGAGGAAGCGCTCAAGTGGGCCCGCGAGTACGACAAGTATATCACTCCGGACAACCCGGAATGGGCTCCCACACGCTTCAAGCTGGCCCGCATCTACAAGAAGGCCGGAGCCACGGACGAGTGGCGGAAGCTGCTCCAGGATATCATCGACAAACGGCCCGACTCGTTGCAGGCTTCTCTTGCCAAGGCCGCGCTTGAGGATTTCGAGGTCGAGCGTCGGGCCCAGGAGTACAATCCCGCACCGCAATAGTATTTCGAGGAGGGCGCCATGGACAGGAATCCCGTCGTCGCCGGACAGTTTTACCCGGATAACGCCACGGCCCTTTGGGGCATGATCGATGAGTTCCACGCTCTGGCTACGGAAAAGCAGCGGGAGCCGACCCTGCTGGCCATGGTGCCGCATGCGGGCTATGTCTTTTCCGGGCCGGTTTGCGGCAAGACACTTGCCAGCGCCAATCTGCATTCCTCGGTGCTCATGCTCGGTCCCAACCACACAGGCATGGGCGCGGAGCTCTCCATGTGGACCGAAGGAGACTGGCTTTTGCCGGAAGGTAAAATGCCGCTCGATGCCGAACTGGCCGTGGCCCTCGAGGCTGCCGAACCGCGTTTGACCCCGGATCGGGGAGCTCATGTGCGCGAGCATTCCCTGGAAGTGATCATGCCGTTTCTGCACCGCCTCAATCCTGCAACCACCGTTGTTCCAGTGGCCGTGTCCCTGGCCTCGCTGGACAGCCTGGAGCAGGTCGGGCGCGCCGTGGGCGGGACTCTTCGGGATTTTAACAGGCCCGTGTCCATCGTGGTCAGTTCCGACATGAGCCACTACATTTCCCAGGAGCAGGCCAAAAAACGGGATTCCATGGCCTTGGAGGCCGTTCTGGAGCTCGATCCGACCAGACTTTTCTCCGTGGTTCGGGAAAATCGCATCAGTATGTGCGGCATCCTGCCCATGACGCTGGGCCTGTTCGCGGCTCTGGAGATGGGGGCCGAGAAAGCGGCCCTGTGCGCGTATTCCACTTCCGGCGACGTCAGCGGCGACTATGAGCAGGTGGTCGGCTACGCAGGCGTGCTGGTCAGCTAACCGAAGTCCGGGAAAGGACGGCATGCAGACCGACAAAATCGTTTCACCACTTATTCATTCCGTGGACCCTTACGAGGGGTTCGACCATTCGGCCATGGAGGTGGACCTGCAGGGATGGGGGGCGGAAAGCCTTTTGTTCGAGCAGCTCCTCAAACTGCTCAGGCCCAGGCTCGTCATCGAGGTGGGGTCCTGGAAGGGACGTTCAGCCATCTATATGGCCAGCCTGGCCCACAAGCACGGGGTGAGCCTGGAACTGGTCTGCATAGACACCTTTCTCGGCTCCTGGGAACATTGGGAAAAAGGTGCGGACAATGCGCCCGTGGCTTTCAGGAACGGCCGGCCGGTCTTGTATGAGCAATTTCTGGCCAACGTCATGAAGCACGGGTTGGAAGGAGTGATCACCCCGCTTCCACTTGACAGCGGCAACGCCGCAACCCTGCTTGCCAAGCTGGGTGTGCAGGCGGACATGATCTACGTGGATGCGGATCATGAATACGAAGGTGTACTGGCCGACATTGAAGCCTACTGGCCTCTTGTACGTCCCGGCGGCGTTTTGTTGGGGGACGACTTTGTGCAGGAGTGGCCCGGCGTGATCCGGGCCGTGTGCGACTTTTCGAATCGCATCGGGGTGGAATACGCCACGGTGGAGGAGAAGTGGTACATGCAGAAGCCCGGGGAATAGGCCGGACTTTTCCGGGCGGTTCAGCGGACCGCTGAACGTTCAGAGGTGTCATGCGCCCCTGTTGTAGCCGACTTCGACCTTACCATTTCGAACGATGACCGGGATGCGGCGGACTCCGCCGGACAGACGGAGCATTTCCTCCAGATGTTCGGGCCGGGTCTGCACGTCGATGAAGCCGGCTTCCGGGTAGGCATCCCGCGCCCGCCTCGTGTGCGGACAGTGGTCCTTGCCGTAGATGATGATTTTTTCTGCCATGCATCCCGAGTAACCCCGTTGATCGTTTTTGGCAACCGGTCGTGCCTGGAGGGGCATAAGAATAGCGGCTCCGCCAGTGTCGGAACCGCCGTATGTCTCTCGCTCGCGGTTTAAGCGAAGTCGTTCTGGCCTGCGACGGTGATGTTGTTTTGCTTTTCATCGCCCATGGTCATCGGCGTGGTCATGACGCCAGCCGTAGCAGGCGTATAGCCGGAGATGCCGTCCACGAGAGCCTGGACCCGGTGTTCCAGAAACTCTGCCTGCCCGGTGTCCGCAGCGGCGGCCGCCAGGATGGGGGATGCTTCGCTCACCTTTGCCCGCGGCTCAGAGTTCAAAGTGCCCACGAGCCGGCTGTTTTCATTCTGGGTAAAAGCCAATTCGTTTTCGCCTGCCGAGGCCATGGCGGATGCTGCGACTATTGTGGCGTCCGTGCTGGCTGTCGGGGTATGGGAGGCTAGGGCAGCGGCGCCTTCGATGGTGCATAGGTGCCTGGGTGAGCTCCTTCATAAGAGCTTTTGCGTAACGCAACATATTTGCATCTTTTTGTTGAAGCGGAAAATTTACGATAGTTGTTTGAATATATGTTTATTGCTGATGTCGGCTGATTTGTTAAACAGTGGTTTGAATATCAGTTTTAGAATATCGCGACAAGAGCCTGAACGAAAAAAAAGGTCGAAAACGAAAAGAAACGCGCCAATAAGCATTCAGAAGTGAATGATTGTTGGTAATAAGGCGTAAAAAGGGAAGGGCGTGAATTTCGTGTAGTTTTGGCTGGATTTCAGAAATCGAGTGTCAGGCACAAAAGAACTGCCGCCTGGAGGCGGCAGTCCACATAGTTCAGGCGATCTGATTCAGTTCGCGTAGACCTTTTGCGCAAATATCTTCAGCAGCCGGTTGAACTCCTCGGGCCGCTCCATCATCAGAAAGTGTCCCACTCCGTTCCACTGGTGGTATTCCAGGTTTGGGAATTGGGTGTGCAGGTACTGTTCGTTGTCCGGCGGAAGATCCGGGGTGGCTGCGTAGATGGCCTGGACCGGCAGGTTCTGTGGGTGCTCTTTCCAGATATTGAGATCGCAGAAATCCTGCATGATGCTGATGCGCACATGCATCGGCGTGGAAAGCATCAGTTTTGTGAAGTATTGGGAAACCTCTTCTGAACTGGTATATTTGCGCATGTTGCCCAGGAATTCGTCCATGGTCTCATCGGTGCTGGTTATCTTCACGAAGTTCCACAGGTTGTTCTGGAGTTCCTCGCGGGCCTTGGCCTCTGGCGGCACCCGGAAGTAGGCTCCGTCCACGATGCAGACGCCCGAGATACGGTCCGGATAGGAGTCGAAGAAGGTCCGGGCGATCTGATAGCCCATGCTGTGCACCACCAGGAGGGCTTTGCCCACGTTTTCGGCGTCCATGACCCCCTTGATCGCGTCGGCGAAGCGCTGCTGCGTGTATTTTACGTCGGGCTTGCCGCTTTTGCCGTGCCCGGGAAGGTCGATGGCGATGATGCGGTAATCCTGAAAATCAGGATACTGTCCCCTCCAGACACTGGTGTCGCAGGAAAACCCGTGCACGAAGAGCAGGGTGTCGGAACCGGCGCCTTCCGTGGTGTAGTGGACCATGACGCCGTCGGCCGCCATGTAATGGGAATCGGCGGCCTGGGCGGGCAGGGAAAAGGCCAACAGCAAAAGCAGAAGGGGGTATTTCCAGTGTCTCATGTCGGTCTCCTGGTATTTGTGCGGTAATGGAGGGCCTATGATGAACCATAAACCTGTGGGCAGGTCAAGCGGCATGAAAAAAGGCGGCCCCCGAAGAGGCCGCCTTGGTGTTTGCTTGACTGGTGTCTGTTAGCGACGTCCGCCGCCACGGCGATCGTCACGACGTCCACCGCGACGGTCTCCACCACGTCCACCGCCGCCGGCGGGGCGCTTGAAGTCGTCCAGGTTCACTTCCTGTCCGGCCTGCTCCATGAGCCATGCCTTGCGGGAGAGACGGATGCGGCCGCCCGGCTCCAGATCCACGCATTTCACTTCCACTTCCTGGCCGAGCTTGAGGAGGTCGTCAACCTTCTCGATGCGCTCGAAGTCCATCTGGGAGATGTGCAGCATGCCTTCGCAGCCGGGGAGGATTTCCACCAGGGCGCCGATCTCGAGGATCTTGCGCACGATGCCTCGGTAGTTCTTCCCGATTTCGGGTTTCTGGTCGTAGTATTCGACTCGGGCCTTGGCCTCCTGCATGGACTTGAGGGTCGGGGCGAAGATCATGACCTTGCCGGAGTCCTCGATGTCGATGGTCGCCTCGGTTTCCGAGGTGATGGCCTTGATGTTCTTGCCGCCGGGGCCGATGATGGAACGGATTTTTTCCGGATCCACGTAGAGTTCGCACATCTGCGGGGCCAGCTCGGAGAGTTCTTCGCGCGGCGCGCCGATGCATTCGGCCATGCCGTCCAGGATGTGCAGACGGGCGTCCTTGGCCTGGTTCAGGGCGCGACGCAGGACATCGGAGGGAATCCCCTTTATCTTGATGTCCATCTGAATGGCGGTGATGCCCTGGGTGGTGCCTGCCACCTTGAAGTCCATGTCGCCCAAGGCGTCCTCGTCACCGAGGATGTCGGTGAGCACGAAGTATTCTTCGTCTTCCTTGCACAGGCCCATGGCGATGCCGGCCACCGGAGCCTTCACGGGCACCCCTGCGTCCATGAGAGCCAGGGAGGTGCCGCACACGGAAGCCATGGAGGAGGAACCGTTGGATTCCATGATTTCGGAGACCACGCGGATGGTGAACGGGAATGCTTCGTGATCCGGCAGCACCGGGCTGATGGCGCGCTCGGCCAGTGCGCCGTGGCCCACTTCGCGGCGGCTCGGGGCGCGCAGCATGCGGGCTTCGCCCACGCAGTAAGGCGGGAAGTTGTAATGGAGCATGAAGCGCTTGGTGTCTTCACCGATGAGGGTCTCGAAACGCTGTTCGTCGCGGGTGGAACCCAGGGTGGCGACGGCCAGGGCCGAGGTTTCTCCGCGGCGGAACAGGGCGGAGCCGTGGGTCATGGGCAGTATGCCCGCTTCAACGGAAAGCGGACGGACCGTGGTGGTGTCGCGGCCGTCGATGCGAGTGCCTTCGGAGACGATGCGCTGGCGCACGATCTTCTTTTCCAGGTCGCCGAGCACGTCGCCCGTCTGTTTCAGCTTGGCTTCATCTTCGGGCCACTTTTCGGCGACAGCTTCCTTGACCTTGACCTTTGCGGCGGACTTGGCGTCCTTGCGAGCCATTTTTTCGGGGGTGCTCAGGGCAACCTTGAGATCGTCGGTGATGATTTCGGCGACGTATGAAGCCAGTTCCTCGTCCTTTTCCGGAGCGGTGACTTCGATTTTGTCGTGCCCGACTTTGGACCGCAGTTCGTTCTGCAGGTCCAGCAGGGGCATGATTTGCTGATGTCCCCATTCCAGGGCGTCGGCCACCATGTCTTCGGAAACGAAGTCCCCGCCGCCTTCCACCATGACGATGGCGTCGCGGGATGCTGCGAAGATCAGGTTCAGGCTGCTTTCCTCGGCAATACCCTTGTAGGTGGGGTAGAGCACGAATTCGTTGTTCACGTATCCCACGCGGGCACCGGCGATGGGGCCTTCAAAGGGCATGTGGGAGATGTGCAGGGCGGCGGAAGCGCCGGTCAGGGCCAGGACGTCCGGGTTGACGTGCTTGTCGGCGGACAGGACCGTGGCGATGACCTGGACTTCGTCGGCGAAGCCCTTGGTGAACAGCGGGCGGATAGGTCTGTCGATGAGGCGGGAAACCAGGGTTTCGCGCTCGGACGGACGACCCACTTCGCGGCGGAAGTAGCCCCCGGGGATGCGGCCTGCTGCGTAAGCCATTTCCTGGTAGTTGCAGGTCAGCGGGAAGAAGCCGCGGTCAATTTCCAGGGGCTGGGTGCAGGCGGTGACCAGCACGACAGTGCCGCCGGACTGAATCCAGACGGCGCCGTTGGCCTGGTTGGCCAGTTTGCCGGTTTCCATAGTAATGTCGAGATTGCCCACCTGTGCGGTCAGGCTGACTTTGTCGAAAGGTTTAAGCATGTAAGTATCCTCACAAAACTGGTTTGCGCCTTGGCCTTGCGGGATCCCCGGCCTATTAGCCGGCTTGGGGAGGAACTTTTGAAGAAGCTTCAAAAATGCCTTCCGCAGCCAACTAATTCTCTATTTTCCGGGGCCAAGCCTGCAAGGCTTCGGCTGTTCTCATATGGAACGGGGGAGACAAGAGCCTCCCCCGCGTGATTCATTGTGTGTGGACTACTTGCGCAGACCCAGGCGTGCGATCAGGTCGCGATAGCGCTGGATGTCTTTGCCCTTCAGGTAGTTGAGGAGCTTTCTGCGCTGGCCGACCAGTTTCAGCAGGCCGGTGCGGGAGTGGTAGTCCTTCTTGTGAGACTTGAAGTGATCGGTCAGGTACGTGATCCGTTCGGTAAGCAGGGCAACCTGTACCTCGGGGGAACCGGTGTCGCCTTCGTGAGTCTTGTACTCGTCAATGATCTTCTGTTTGGCTTCCGTCGTCATAACCACAGCATTATCCTCCTGTTTGGATGGTTGTTCAACAAGAAGGCCGGATTGAGTCTTCCGCTGCGTGGGCTACTCGGTCCGCCACAGTCCGCGAAGAATGGACCACTTCAATTCGTCGCCCTGGGGCTTGGCTTCCACCAAAGCCAGGGCGTTTCCATCGGTGTCCACAAGCATGGCCCGATCGCCGGGCCTTCCCCAGAGGAGCTCCCCGGGGTTGGCGTTGACCGGCAGCCAGGCCCCGTTCTTGACGAGGTCGATGAACTGACCGGCAATGACGAACCGGGGCCAGTGGGGAAGGGCGTCCGGAATGGGAATGACCCGTTCCGAAAGCCTTTCCGGCTCTTCGAGCACCTCCTTCAGGCTGTGGGCCTGGGAGAGCTCGTAGGGCTCGCTTGCCTCGCGGATGAGGCTTGTCAGAGTAGCGCCGCATTCAAGTCGTATCCCCAAGCTGTGGACCAGGGAACGTACATAGGTGCCAGCCGAGCACCTTACCCTGAATTCCGCGTCCGGGAGACTGACGTCCAGCGCTTCCGCATGAGAAATATCCACGGTCTTGATTTTGACCGGTGTTTCCTTGCCCTCGCGGGCAAGCTCATAAAGGGCTTTTCCTTTATGCTTGGCCGCCGAATAGGCCGGAACTTCCTGTTCTGTCAACTCTTTCCAGGCAACAATTTCGCGCTCCACATCGGCGGGGGTGACGTCCACGGGCTTTTCGGAGGTTGTTTCTCCTTGAATATCATAGGTATCCGTGGTGATTCCCAGCCTGAAAGCCCCCCTGTATATTTTTTCCTTGCTGGTCAGGTACGGGGCAAGCTTGGTGGCCTGGCCGAGCATGACCAGCAACACGCCCTGAGCCAGCGGGTCCAGGGTGCCGGCGTGGCCGATCTTGTACTGCTTGAGTTGGTGCTTGATGTCGTTGAGGCAGTCGGCCGAAGTCGGTCCGGAGGGCTTGTCCAGAATCAGGATGCCGTCGAGCTGCTCTTTGCTGCGTTTGAATTTGCGTCTGCGTGCCATCTATTTCAAGTCCATGCTCTCGCCGATGCACTGCACCAGCATGTCTTTCGCCCGGGCCAGCGGAGCCTTGATGGTCCCGCCCGCGGCGTTCTTGTGCCCGCCGCCGCCGAAAACGGCTGCAACGGCCTGGACATTGTCGCCGCCATTGGAACGCAGGCTGAACTTGTACGTGTCCGGGGCTTCCTCCCGCAGGATGGCGGCCACGCGTACGGTCTTGAGTCGGCGGACAAAGTTGATGATGCTTTCGGTGTCGCCGGGCTTGGTTCCCGTTCGCTTGAACATCTCATCCGTCACCGTGACCATGCCCACCTGATCGTGCAGGTGTATCTCCACGGTGTCGATGACCTCGCTCCACAGGCGCAGGCGCTCCACGGACCAAGTCTTTTCTATCTTGGTGTTTATTGTCGCCATGTCAAGGCCGTCCCTGAGCATGGCTGCGGTGAGCTCCAGGCAGTCCGGCGTGGTGGAACCATAGGTGAAGAAACCCGTGTCCGTGGCCACGGCCAGGTAAACGGCTTCGGCCAGCGGACCGGTGAGTGGCTGTTTCAACTCCCTGGCCAGTCGTGCGACCATGGAACCCACCGCCGGCTCCCGCACTTCCACCCAGTTCTCGGTTCCGAAGCCGGGGTTGCCGAGATGGTGGTCAACGTTGATGATGTTGGTCTCATCCATGCGGGCCACCATGGCGTCGCCCATGCGTTCCGCGCTGCCGCAGTCCATGACTATGGTCCACGGAGGCATCCGGTCGGGCAGGGTGTCGAGCACCTCGCCGGGCGTTTCCAGCCAGCGGTACTTGGAGGGCATCCCCGAAGGATTGTACAGGGTGAAGGTTTTGCCCAGGGAAGCCAGAATATGACCCACGGCAACGAGAGACCCGATGGCGTCTCCGTCGGGGTTGAAATGGGAGGCCACCAGGAAGTGGTTCTCTTCACTAAGAATCTTCGCTATCGCCTGCAGCGGGCTTGGCATAGACCATGTTCTCCAGGAAATCATCGTACATGAAGCGCAGTTCCGGCACGGCGCGGACCTTGATCCTGCGGCCGAGCTGTGAGCGCATGAAGCCGCCTGCCTTGCGAAGGGCGGTTGCGGCCTCGTCCTTGTCCGAGCCGACGCCGCAGGTGTAGAACACCTCGGCCACGGTCATGTCCACGTTCATGCGTATGGAGGAGAGGGTGACGAACTCCAGTCGGGGGTCCTGAACCTCTTCCACGAGCATGGTGCTCAATTCGCGCAGGATCAGGTCGCCCAGGCGGGTCGCCCTTCTGCGTCCAGATATTTTCATAATATTATCCTTGGTCGCTGAAAACTTCCGTGGAGCAATGCACCAGCTCTGCGGGCGCAATGTCCTCCACCATGCCGAGAACCTTGGCCAGGCGCGACTCGACCTTGACCGTCTCGTTGGCTACCGTGACCACGGCGAGCACCAGTTTCTGGTGCACATCCTGGGCTTCCACCTCGCTGACCGCCACATTGAACTTGTTGCGGATTTTCTGTTTGAGGCTTTTGGCCACCCTGCGCTTCCCCTTGAGGGAGTCGTTTCCGTGCAACCTGAATTCCAGGGAAAGAATGCCGATGATCATGGTCTGTTTCTATCAAAATACGGGCGGCCCGGATACGCCGAACCGCCCGTATAACATTATTTCTGGTTCACGTTAGTCAATGGTGCGGGCCACTTCTTTCAGCTCGAAGGCTTCGATGGTGTCGCCGACCTTGATGTCGTTGAATTTCTCGAGTCCCATGCCGCACTCGTATCCCTTGGCCACTTCCTTGACGTCGTCCTTGAAGCGTTTCAGGGATGCCAGTTCGCCGGTGTAGGTGACCACGCCGCCGCGCAGCAGGCGGACCTTGGCGTTGCGGGTGATCTTGCCGTCCAGGACCGCACACCCTGCGACCGTGCCGACCTTGGGCACGTTGAAGGTGTCGCGGACTTCGGCCTGGCCGAGGTAGACTTCCTCGATGTCCGGGGTGAGCATGCCGCTCATGGCGTCCTTCACCTCGTTCACCAGTTTGTAGATGATGTCGTAGAAACGGATTTCCACGTTTTCCTGTTCGGCGATCTCCTTGACCTTCAGGTTCGGACGCACGTTGAAGCCGATGATGATGGCCTCGGAAGCGCCCGCCAGAAGGATGTCGGACTCGGTGATGGCCCCTGCGCCGCCGTGGACCACGTTGATCTTGACCTCGTCGGTGCTGAGCTTGTTGAGCGCCTCGGTGACCGCCTCCAGGGAACCCTGCACGTCGGCCTTGAGGATCAGGTTCAGGGTCTGGGCCTCTTCGTCGGGCTTGGAAGCCAGGAAGGACTCCAGGGTGACCTTGGACTTGCCGGCCAGTTCCTTTTCGCGCTGCTTCTGCATGCGGGTCTGGGCGATGCGGCGGGCGACCTTTTCGTCGGTCACCACGATGAGCTCGTCACCGGCCTCGGGAATGCCGTCAAAGCCTTGGATCTCGACCGGGATGGCCGGTCCGGCCTTTTTGATCTTCTTGCCCTGGTCATTGAACATGGCCCTGACCTTGCCGTGATACACGCCGCAGACAAAGCTGTCGGATTGCTTGATGGTGCCTTCGGCGATGAGCATTGTGCCCACCGGGCCCCGGCCCTTGTCCAGCTTCGCTTCCACGATGTGTCCGCGCGCGGGTTTGTCCGGGTTGGCCTTGAGCTCCAGCACTTCCGCCTGCAGGAGAACCATTTCCAGCAGTTCATCCAGGCCGGTGCGCATCTTGGCGGAAACGTGGGCGAAGATGGTTTCTCCGCCCCAGTCCTCGGGGATGAGTCCCAGTTCGGCCAGCTCTCGCTTGACGTTGTCCGGGTTGGCGCCTTCCTTGTCCACTTTGTTCACGGCGACCACGATGGGCACGCCCGCCGCCTTGGAGTGGGCGATGGCCTCGCGGGTCTGGTCCATGACGCCGTCGTCGGCGGCGACCACGAGGATGACGATGTCGGTGACCTGGGCGCCGCGCATACGCATGGTGGTGAACGCTTCGTGCCCCGGGGTATCCAGGAAGACCACTTCGCCGCGTCCGGTCTTGACGTGGTACGCGCCGATGTGCTGGGTGATGCCGCCTGCTTCGCCGTCGGTGACGTTGGTCTGACGGATGGCGTCCAGCAGGGAGGTCTTACCGTGGTCGACGTGACCCATGATGGTCACCACCGGCGGACGTGGTTTGAGTTCTTCGGGTTTGTCGGATTCCGTCGGGATCAGGAATTCCTGCTCGTCGAAGGACACGTTTTCCACTTCGTACCCGAACTCGGAGGCGAGCAGGGTGGTGGTGTCCAGGTCCAGGGACTGGTTGATGGTGGCCATGACACCCATGCCGAACAGGGCCTTGATCAGGTCCTGGGCCTTGATGCCCATCTGGTGGGCCATGTCGGACAGGCGGATGGCCTCGTTGAATTTGATTTTGCGCTTGGCGGCCTTCATGGGGGCGGCGGTCACTTCATGCTTGACCTGCTGGGGAGCGCCCCTGCGGCCTTTCTTGCCCTTTTTCCCGCGGGCGCCCGGACCGCCGAACTCGCGCTCGCGACCGCGCGGGCCGTCGTTGGAGAATTCCACGACTCTGCGGTCTTTCTTGCGCTTCTTGCGACTGCGGCCATCCGGTTGTCCCGGATCCGGCGCGGTGCCGGGTGCTGCAGGCCGTGCCCCGTTGCGCTGTTCGGGGCGCCCGCGTCCGGGGGCGCCGTTGCGCGGACCGCGTCGGCCGGCGGGAGTCATTTGCTCCACGGCCTTTTGGGCTTCGCGGCGGGCCACCTCTTCCGGATCGGGCATGGAAATGATTCGAACCTTGGGGGCCTCGGGTTCCTTGCGCTTTTTCTTTTTCTTTTTCTTCTTGTCGTCAGCCTGCTCGGGCTTTGCAGCCTTTTCCTTCTTGGATTCGGGCTTTTTCGCCTTTGCTTCGGCCTTTTCGGGGGCGGCTTCCGTTTTCTCCGGAGCCTTTTCCGTCTTGGCTTCTTCTTCCACGGTCTTGGCTGCTTTCTTCGCCTCGGGCTTGGGTTCCTCGACGGCTTCGGCCTCAGCTTCGACGGCAGGTTCTTCGGCCGGGATTTCAACCTTTTCAGCCTCGGGGGCGGGCTGCTCGGACGGAGCGGGCTTCACGATGCGTGCACCCTTGAATTCTTCTTTCTTGGCCGCTTTCTTGGCGGGGGATTTTGCGGCTTCGGTTTGCGGCTTGTCTTCTGCTTCGGGGGCCTTTTCAGCAACGACCTCAGCGGCCTCTTCGGTTGTCACCTCGGCGGCTTCTTCCACCGGGCTTTCCACGGGAGTTGCTTCTTCTGCGGAAGGTTCTTCGGCAGGAGCGGCTTCGGCCTTGCCGGGCTTTTTGCTCTGCTTTCTGCGGCGCACGATGACGCCGGGTTGAACTTCGCGCCGGACCACTTCGGTCTTGGGGCCGTCGGGTTTCAGCGCTTCCTTGAGTTGCTCCACATCTTCCGCACTGATGGTGCTCATCTGGCTTTTGGCCTGTACACCAATCTCGCGAAGATGTTGAAGAATATCCTTGTAGCCGAGGCCAAGCTCAGCTGCCAGGTCTTTTACCCTCTGTTTTGCCGTCATAGAGTTTCCCCCTTGCATTTCTTCTTCAGGCCGACTTGTGCTTTTTCAAATTTCATCCGGCAGTCGGCCTTGCCGCATATATAGAACCCGCGTCCAGGCAACACCTGGTCCGGGTCGGGAATCAGGCCGTCCGACCCTGATTCCCCGAGTGGAGCGCCCCCGCGCCCCGATCTTGGACAGACATACCGTGCAAGCTCCCGTTTCGGGTGGCGTTCACGGCAGATGACGCACATGCGGACCGGCTCGTGTACGGCCGGTTCCTTTTTGCTTGCGCCCATCTATTCCTTGGACTCTTCGTCTCCGGCGGATTCATCCGCCTCTTCGGGCTGTCCCTCGGCCGTTTCGACCGCTTCGGTCTCGGCTTCGGTCTCGGCTTCGGTCGCCGCTTCGGACGTTTCCTCGACCTCTTCGGAAGACTCTTCGCCCACCTGGGGGAGCAAGCCCAGCATGTTGATGGCGGCACGCATCTCGGCGATGCGGCTCTCGTCGAGGCCTTCCACGGCGAGGAGTTCCTCGTCCGTGGCCAATGCCAAGGATTCGGTGGTCTCGAAACCCGCATTGATGAAGGTGTCGATGCTTACCTCGGCCACGCTGGCGATCTGATCCATTCCCTTGCGGGCGGCATGCATCTCGGCGTGGCGGGTTTCGGTAAAGATGTCGATTTTCCAGCCCAGCAGTCTGGAGGCCAGCTTGACGTTCTGCCCCTTGCGGCCGATGGCCAGGGTCAGTTGATCGTCTGGAACGACCACTTCCAGGGTCTCCTCTTCATCGTCCACCATGATGCGGGTGATCACGGCCGGGGAGAGTGCGTGCTGCGCGTAACGGGCGATATCCGGGCTCCAGACCACGATGTCGATGCGCTCGCCCTTGAGTTCCTGCACCACGTTCTGGATGCGGGAGCCGCGGATGCCCACACAGGCGCCTACAGGGTCCACATCGCGATCCCGGGAAGATACGGCCACCTTGGCGCGTAAGCCTGGATCGCGGGCGACGCCCATGATCTTGACCGTGCTGTCGGCCACTTCCGGTACCTCGCGCTTGAACAGCTCGGCCATGTAATCCGGGTGGGACCTGGAGACGACGACCTGGGGACCGCGGGATTCCTTCAGAACGTCAATGACGTATGCCTGGACGCGGTCGCCGCGCTTGTAGCGTTCGCGGGGGATCTGCTCGTCCTTGGGCAGCAGCGCTTCGGTGCGGCCCAGGTTGATGATCCAGCCGGTGCGGTCGCGGCGCTGGATGATGCCGCTGACGATTTCCGCCACGCGGTCCTTGTATTCTTCGTAAATGATCTCCTGCTCGGCATCGCGCATACGCTGGATGATGACCTGCTTGGCGCTCTGGGCGGCAATGCGGCCCAGATCCTCGATGGCGAGCTTGAAGCCCATTTCGTCGTCCAGCTGGACATTGGGGTCGTGGTTGGTCGCTTCTTCAAGCGTGATTTCACTGATCTCGTCATGGACTTCCTTGACGACCACCTTGAACTGGTAGACGTCGATCTCGCCGGTATCCTCGTTGAAGGTGACTTCAATGTCCATGGTATCGCCATACTTGCGGTGCACTGCCGAACGGACAGCTTCCTCAAGAGTGTCGATCAGGAGATCACGGTCGATACCCCTGTCCTTGCTGATTTGATCAATTGCTTTTTTCAGTTCCGACATGCTGAACCTCCGCCCCTGCCGTGGGCGCTTCATTGCGCACCGGCAAAAGCCAGTTTGCTAGAACTCGTGAACGAGCTTGGCTTCCTTAACCGCATCCCAGTCCAGGGTCGTATCCTCGTCTCCCATGGCCAGGACAAACCCGGCGGGAGAGAGCTCCTTGAGGGCTCCCTTGAAGTTGCGTCTGTTGTTGACCGGAATGGCGAGTTTCACCTCGATGGTGCGGCCCACGTATTCGCCTAGCTGTTCCAAAGTAAAAAACTTCCGTTCCAAGCCCGGGGAAGAAACTTCGAGGGTGAACGCACCGCTGACGATGTCTTCCACCTCAAGGACGAGTCCCACCTGCCTGCTCACTTCTGCGCAGTTGTCGATGCTCACGCCGTCCGGGCCGTCAATATAGATACGTATGACACGCTTTGATCCGGCCGAAGGGGAGGTCAGACCCCAGAAGGTGAATCCCAGGGATTCCACCTCGGGCCGCACCAAATCGACCAGAGTTCTTTCAAAAGCGTTCTGTCTCATACTTTCACTACCTCAATAAAATAATAAAGGCGGACCCTAGGGGCCCACCGTCGCGGACAACCAAGCAGGAAAGGGCGACCCCTTCCTGCCTAAGGTCTGGAGCGGGTGACGGGGATCGAACCCGCGACACCAAGCTTGGGAAGCTTGTACTCTACCAGCTGAGATACACCCGCCTGAAAACGTGTCCATTTATACATATTGGATATGGATGTCAACAGAAGTCCGGGGTGCGCTTTCGATTTCCTTTGTTTTCCGCTCTTGGCCCGCATGTTGCAAAACTGCATGGCGAACAGGAGGAACTCCCATGAGAGACAGTACATTTAGCGCACTATTCGGCGCTTTATCCAATGAACTCAGGATGTCCACCATCGCCAATAATTTGGCGAACGTGAACACGACGTCCTACAAGAAGGATAAAATCGCCTTTCACGACACGTTCCAGCGTTTCGCCCACGATTACCTGGGTGACGCCAAGCCGTTCCTTCGCGACAAGGACATGTGGCCCAAGCCCAACGTTATGGCGCGGCCTCGTTTGTCCGACCAGCAGATCGATTTTTCTCAGGGGAGTCTCAAACAGACCGGCAACCAGTTGGATTTCGCCATTTCCGGCGAAGGATTTTTCAAGATCCAGGTTGGCGACGAGCAGCTTCTGACCCGTGCGGGCAATTTTGTGGTCAGCGCGGAAGGCACGCTCATGACGCCGGAAGGACATCCTGTTCTGGGCGGTGGCAGTCCCATTGACCTGCCGCCCACGGCCACGATCCAGGCGGACGGCGGCGGCGCGCTGCGCGTGGGAGACGACCAGGTGGCGCAACTCGACGTCGTCACAGTTACGGACCTGACCCAGTTGGAAAAGGTGGGCAAGAACGCCTACCGCATCAAGGAGGGCGGCGCCGCCGAGGAAATCGAGGCGGAGGACGCCGTGGTCGAGCAGGGATACCTGGAAAAAGGCAATGTCGAAGTGGTCACGGAAATGGTGGCCATGATCGAGACGCAGCGTGCGTTCGAGGCCTACACCAAGGTCATCCGCGGCGACAGTGAACTTGATACCAAGCTGCTGACGCAGGTCGGCAGACAATCATAATCAGGAGGATACGGACCATGATGCGTTCATTATGGACGGCGGCCACGGGTATGGTGGCGCAACAGAAGCATATCGACGTGCTGTCCAACAACCTGGCCAACGTGAACACCACGGCCTTCAAGAAGAGCAGGGCCGAGTTCGAGGACCTCATGTACCAGACGCTCAAAATAGCCGGCACCCTCAACCAGGACGGCAACCGCATCCCCACGGGCATGCAGGTGGGCATGGGCGTCAGGACCGTGACGGTGCACAAGTTCTTCACCCAGGGCGACTACAAGAACACCGGCAACCCGCTGGATGTCGCCATCGAGGGGGACGGTTTTTTCAAGGTGCAGCAGAACGGCGAGGACGTGTATACCCGCGCCGGTTCATTCAAGCTGGACAGCGAAGGCAAGATCGTCACCGCCAACGGCTACCCGCTGCAGCCTGAGTTCACCGTGCCCGCGGAGACCGTGAACCTGGTCATTACCGAGGACGGCACCATCGAGGCACAGGACAAGGCCGGCACTGCCCTGGCTTCCGGCAACATCCCGCTCTATACCTTCATCAACCCCGCGGGCCTGAATGCCGTGGGACGCAATCTCTACGTGGAGACCGAGGCTTCCGGCGACGCAGTTGAGGGCACTCCCGGCTCCGACAATTTCGGAACCCTGTCCCAGGGATTCCTGGAAGGTTCCAACGTGGAAATGGTGGACGAAATGGTGGGCCTGATCGTGGGCCAGAGAGGATTTGAACTGAACTCCAAGGCCATTACCACCTCAGATTCCATGCTTCAGACCGCAATCAACGTGAAGCGGTAGTTTTGATTGAATGGCCGCCGCGCGCGGGTGTGGCGGAAAGCCCAGTGCAGGGAAGGTTTATCATGAACAAAATGCACGGACGTTTTACCGGTTCAGGAAAGAAGAAGCGCTTTCATGTCGTCATTCTCGGCATGGTGATGTTCGCGCTGCTCATCGGCATAACCGTTCAGGCCGGAGCTTCCGGGGAATGGCGTATCAAGGTGAGCGACGCGGTCAGCGTGGAGGGGCCGGTCGTCCTGCTCGGCGATATCGCCTCTCCGGTGGGCGACTACGACAGCAAAACATGGGAAAAGTTGTCCGCCGTACGGCTGTGGAAGGCCTCTGAACGCAAAGGCCGTCCCGTGAGTATCCCCCGACACAAACTTGAAGGTATCCTCCGTTACTACCTTGGGGATTATGTCGAGCAATGCGTGCTTCCTTCCCGCATGTTCATCCAAACCGGAGGCAAGGTTCTTGATTCCCAGGCCGTGCATCGGGAGGTCGTCGCCTTTTTGACGGTTCGAGCCAAGGCTTTGGGCGATGACGTGGAACTCAAGAAACTGACGCTGCCGCCCAATTTCTTTTTCCCTGACAAGTTCGACAAATTGAAACTGAGCCTTCCCAATGGCGTCAAGCCGGGAACAGTCCGTTTTTACATGGAATCCGTCACCCCGGACGGAAAGACAAACCGCAAGGTTGCGGGCACGGTGTTCATTAATGTCTGGAAGGCTGTGCCGTGCGCGGCCCGCCCTGTGAATCGCTATGAGCGACTGACCCCGGACAAGATCACTTTCGTCAAAAAGAACCTGGCCTACAATACCCAGATTTGGGACGGGGAGGGCGGTTCCTGGCGGGTCGTACGCCCCGTGGGGACCGGGCAGCCGTTCCGTATGGACAACCTGGAACCCATGCCCATGGTCACCAAGGGCGGCATGGTCACCCTGGTCTATAAGAACAAGCGAATCCAGCTGACCGCCAGGGGCAAGGCGCTTGAGGACGCCCATCTGGGCCAGAAGGTGACGGTCCGCAATTTGCAAAGCAAGAGAACAGTGATGGCGACCGTGATCGGAACCGACATGGTCCGTGTCAAGTAAGAGCGAGGACAACGCCATGAAAACGTCAACCATTTTCAGATCGATCATGCTGGTTTCGGCCCTTGCCGTCATGGTGGGGTGTGCGCCCAGGCAGGAACCCACCCCCATGCCGGTGCTCACCGAGCCCCAGATCATCGACCAGGATCCCGGCTCCAACCCGGGTTCGCTGTTCCAGGAGAGCCGGGCCGAATACCTGTTCGAGGACAACCGCGCCCGCAGGGTCGGCGATATCGTCATGGTCAAGGTGGCGGAAGCCTCCAGTTCCAAGCTCACGGCGGACACCACGGCCAAGCGTGACACTCAGACCGACATGGGCATCACGGCCATTCCAACCACCGGGCTCATAGGCAACCTCCCTCTGGGGACCTTGGGAGCCAAGGCCGGGATGGATGTGGGAGCGGCTGCGACCAATGACTTCACCGGTTCGGGCGAAGTGGAGCAGGAAGCCACTTTCACGGCCACCGTGGCCACCCGCATCGTGCGCAGGCTTCCCGGCGGTGTGATGCAGGTGGAAGGGGCGCGGCGTATTCGTGTTTACAATGAAACGCAGATTCTGGTGGTCCGCGGTCTGATCCGGGACAAGGATATCCAGTCCGACAACTCCATTTCGTCCAACGCCTTGGCCGAGGCGCAGATCGAGGTCTACGGAAAGGGCGTTCTGGCGGACAAGCAGAAACCCGGCTGGCTGTCGCGGCTGCTGGATAACATCTACCCATTCTAACAACGGTATTGCGAGAAGGTTCATATAAAGGAGTCTGGTCATGAACGTCGGCAAGAGAATGAACTCGGAAATCAAGTCGCTGGCAATGCGTCTCTTACTGGTCGTCCTGCTGGCCGCCTGCGTGGCCGTCTGGAGCGCCGGCAAGGTATACGCAGTGCGGCTCAAGGATATTTCCAGTTTCAGCGGCGTGCGCATCAACGAACTGGTGGGATACGGCCTGGTGGTCGGTCTTGCCGGGACCGGTGACGGGACGTCTTCCACGTTCACCATGACTTCCATGGCCAACATGCTGGACAAGATGGGCGTACAGGTCAGCGCTTCCGACCTGAAGCCCAAGAACGTGGCCGCGGTCATGGTCACGGCCAAAATGCCCGTGTCCGCCAAGCCGGGGTCCCCGATGGACGTTACGGTGTCCTCCTTGGGCGACGCCAAGAGTCTGACGGGCGGTGTGCTGCTTACCACCCCTTTGAACGGGTTGGACGGCAGGGTCTATGCCGTGGCCCAGGGGGCTCTGACCATTGGCGGCTTTGCGATTTCCGGTGAGGCGTCCAGCGCGCAGAAGAACATTCCGACAGTGGGACGCATTCCCAACGGGGCGGTTGTGGAACGCAGCGTTCCTTTCAAATTCAACGACCAGGAAAGCATGACCCTGAACATGACCGTGCGCGATTTCAACACCACCATGCAAGTGGTCAATCGAATCAATGCATCCATGGGCGGCGAGTTTGCCCGCGCGAAGGACATCGCCACCGTGGAACTGAGCATTCCGGACCGTTTTCGCGGCAACATGGTGCCGCTCATGGCCTCTCTGGAGAACCTCAATATATCCCCGGACGGCAAGGCCAAGGTGGTCGTGGATGAAAAGACCGGCACCGTGGTGCTGGGGCAGGATGTCCGCCTGACAAAGGTGGCCGTGGCCCACGGCAACCTGCAGGTGGTCATTACCGAGGATCAGGACGTCAGCCAGCCCGGTCCGTTCTCCGACGGCACCACCGTGGTCACTCCGAGGACCAACGTTGCCGTCCAGGAACAGAACAACCGGCTCATGCTCATGGAAGGCGCCACCCTCCAGGAACTGGTGGACGGTCTGAATTCCATCGGTGCCGCGCCGCGTGACCTCATATCCATTATCCGTGCCCTCAAGGTGGCGGGTTCTCTGCACGCAGAGGTGGAGGTTATCTAAGATGGTCGAAACAGGATTGGATGCAAAAGCTGCGGTCAACAAGGCCGAGAGCAATGACCTGGTCAAGTTCAAGGTCAAGATGGACGGCCTCAGGAAGAGGCTGGCCGCAGGCAATGTCCAGGAGCGTCAGCTCAAGAAAGCCTGCCAGAACTTTGAAGCCGTGTTCATCTCCAAACTCTGGAAACAGATGCAGGCCACCGTGCCCAAAAGCGAACTCTTCGGTGGCAAGCAGAGTGAAATGTACACGTCCATGTTCGACCGCGATTTTGCCGAGAAGATGGCCGAATCCGGCGGTATCGGGCTCGGTGACATGATGTACGAGCAGCTGCGCGACAAACTCAAGGAAGCCAGCCGGAATTCCCTGACCGACAAGGTCGAGATCAAGCCGCTCAAGGCCGGCTCCGAGGGAATCCCTCTCAACCTGGCCGAGCGGGGCGTCCGCCCCCTTGGTGATGCCGCGAAGCGCAACCGCACCATCGATCAGTGGCTCGCCGACGAGAAGGGGAGTTCGGGAAAAACTGTTGTCAAACCGATTGAGGACGTGCCCGACAATGCTTTGAGTGACATTGAGGTCAAGGCCCGGCTTGAGGCGTTGACGCGCAGGATCGAGGCGCGCCAGCGGCTGGCCATGCTGGAGAAAGACGACTCGTAAACGCTGTGATCGTGTTGATGTCGTCTTTGGCAGGATACTTGCTTGAAGATGGGTGGAGAAAGGATTGCCTCTCAGGGGTGATTGTTAATAAGTGTTATATTTTCAGCATGTTACTGCGACTGGAGAGCGGTTATGATCAGGATAGTCGAGGAAAATTTGGTCCGTCAGAACAAGGGCATGATTCTGCTCAAGGTGTTGCTTGAGGAAGAATTTGCCCGCCTCATGAATCGCGACCCCCGCGGTGTTTCCCAGATCGAACTTTCCATTCAGGAACTGCTTCGCCAGTTAAGCGTCGAACGTCTTTCCCTGCGCAATCTGGTCAAAAGGGTGGACCCTGCCGTGGAAAGGATCAGGGAGCTCAGGAACAGCATGGATGAAGAGGCCTTCAATGTCTTGGACGAACTGCTGGAGATGTTGGACAAGACCGAACAGCAGTGCGCGGTTCAGGCCTCCAAGAATCATGAGCTGGCCAAGGCGTTGCAGGACCAGAGCAAATCCTTGCTGGATTTCATGCATAAGGAAATTCAGCCCAAGAATAATGATGCCTATTCCGCCAAGGGGCGTTTCGCCAAAGCCGCGTCAAACAGTCAGCCTCACATCTTGAGAGGGAGGCTCTAATGGCCTTTGGCGCCAACTCCATACTCGACGTCGGGCGTTGGGCCCTCTTTGCCTCGCAGGTACAGCTCTCTGTCACCGGTCAGAATATTTCCAATGTCAACACCGAAGGCTATTCGCGCCGTTCCGCGGTTCTTCAGGAAGGCCTCAATATTGACTACCGGCCGGGCCAGATGGGCACCGGCGTCCAGGTCAAGGAAGTTTCCCGTCACTTCGACGAACTCGTGGAAAGGCTCTATTACGATCAGGCCGCCCTGTCCGAGAAGTGGGGCGAACTCTACGAGCAGCTCCAAAGTGTGGAGAGCATGTTCAACGAGTCCTCCGGCATAGGGATCAGCGATTCCATGTCTTCCTATTTCAATTCCTGGAACGATTTGAGCGACGGGCACGCGAACGATTACGGATTCCGGCGTCAGGTAGTGACCAACGGCTCAACCCTCGCTTCCACCCTTGTACAGGCCGACACCTCTCTTGCCAACATGCAGGAGCGCATCGACTCCATGATCCAGGATCAGGTGGATTCGGCCAACGGCATTCTGGGGCAGATCGCCGAGGTGAACCGGAGGATCAACATTCAGGACGATCCCGGCACCAACAACGCCAATGCCCTGTATGACGAACGCGCCCGGTTGGTTCGGGAACTCGGCACCATCATCGATATCAATTACATTGATAACGGTAAGGGCAACGTGACCATCACCACCCAGGCGGGGCAGAACCTGGTGGACGGCGAAGAGCATTTCGCACTGGAATTCGGTTCCCCCTGGAAGGAAAAAGAGCTGGCTCACGATTCTCCCTTTGACGGGCAGATCTATTATGAAGGCGAAAGCAACTTCGAGTACACCATAGAATTCGTTGATTCCGGGAGCGGGTCGGGGATCGCCGGTCAGGTGGGCAGCGGCGCCAACGCCGCCCAGTTCCGCGTCTCTCTCGACGGCGGGAAGACCTGGGTGGCCAACGCGGATGGTACCGAGCGTCATTACAGCGCACGGTCCAACGACGGCAAGGTGAATGTCGAAGGTCTCAGTATCTGGTTCGGTTCCGACGCCAGCCCGCTCGGCGGCTCCTCCGGCAATCTGCTGGAGGGCGACCGTTTCATCATTCGTCCGAGTCGGACCCTTTATTGGGTGGAAAACACCTCAAGCAAGCAGAATATAACCCCCCAGGCCGACTTCACGGGTGCGGAAAACGAAGAGCGGGTCACCGGCGGCAAGCTCGGTGCGCTTTTCGCTCTGCGCGACCAGTACATCGGCAAGTATCGCAAGAAGCTGGATACCCTGACCGAAGGAATGATCTGGGAAGTGAACCGCATTCACAGCCAGGGAGCGGGACTGCAGAAGTTCGATTCCGTGGAAGGCACCTACGGAGTTGATGCGACCGACAGGGCGTTGGCCAGCGATTCCACCGGACTTGTCTATGGTGACAAGCTCCAATCCGGCAGCAGTTTTCTCTACATTTACAACAAGAGCACCGGAGCGCTCGTGTCCAACGCGGCCCTGGACTTCGATGCGGCCACGCCGGGCACCCAGACGTTCAATCCCGACATACACACCCTGGAAGACGTTCGGGACGCCTACAACAACACCTTCGGAAGTTTTCTGAATGCCACCATCGTGGACAATCGTCTCCTCGTTTCGGCCAATTCCGGGTATGAGATGGCCTTTGGGGCGGATACGGCTGGTCTCAATGCGGCTCTAGGGTTGAACACCTTTTTTCAGGGGGACGATGCGGGCAGTATTGCGGTGAATTCCAAGATCGCGACGGATCTGGATTATCTGGCGTCGGGGCACGTCAACGGCGCGGGCGAGACCAATGCGGGGGACAACTACACCGCGTTGGCGCTGTACCAGCTGCGCGAGGCCGACGTTTCCCTGTATACGCCCATGGAAGGCAATACCTCCCAGACTTTGCTCGATTACTACAACGGTCTGGTGGGCAACGTGGGCGCGGACACCAATACCGTCAAGTTCAACAAGCAGTTCACCTCGGCTCTGGCCCAGGACCTTGACGACAGGCAGCAGCAGGTTTCCGGCGTCAACCTTGACGAGGAAATGAGCAACCTGATCAAGTATCAGCACTCATACACCGCTGCCGCCAAGTTGATAACCACTGCGGATCAGATGCTGCAGACAGTGCTTTCATTGAAGAACTAGGGGGGGACAGTATGACCAGGGTTTCCCAGAACATGCTCTTTTCACGATATGTGACCAACATGAATACATCCCTGTCGGATCTGTTGGATCTCAATATCAAGTCTCAGACCCAGAAAAGAATCATCCGGCCTTCGGATGATCCCACGGGCATGACCCGCGTCCTGTCCCATCGTGACGTCATTCGCTCTTTGGGGCAGTACCAGGAAAACGTGGACACGGCCAAGGGGTGGCTGGGACGTTCCGACAGCACCATGCTGCAGGCATCAACCTTGCTGACCCGCGCCAAGGAACTGGCCGAGCAGGCCGCCACCGGAACCTTGTCGGCGGACAACCGTGAGGAAATCAGCTATGAGTTGCGCAGCATTTTCGACCAGATGATTGGTCTTGCCAACACCAAGTTCGAGGGTAACAGCATCTATGCCGGGCACAAGGTTGACGGCAACGCCTTTGAAAAGGTCATGTGGATGACCACCAACGATGCCGATCTGAACTCCAACAATTCCTTCAGGGTAGAGGGGACGTCCAACAACACGGTGCTGGTCCAGTTCGTGGATACCTCCGGCGCGACGGCCGTGGGCGGCTCCATGGCTCTGAGCGACGCCAACCTGGGCATCCGATACAGCGTTGACGGGGGCAGGACCTGGAAGAGCGACGGTTCCGTCCAGTTCGCGGGCGGCGAGGCCCGGCTTCAGATGCCTTCAAGCGGCGCTTCGGTCGTTTTCAACCAGGATTCCAACGTCCGTATCAATGATAGCAACAACACCAACGACAGCCGGGGCACCTGGCTCTGGTTGCGCAACTCCGCGCGCTACCTCGGCGATGATGTCGACAAGGTCAAGGTCGATGCCATGGGTAACGGCACCGGCGTGTACAATGCCTCCGCCAGCGGTGCTTTTCCCTCCGGAAACGCCATGGTGCGTATCGACAACACCTCGCCGGTGGATTTTGACGAAGAGATCGAATATTCCTTCAGCATCGACGGCGGCCTGACCTGGAAGACCGGGAACAAGGCCTACGCCGACGCCACTGCCAGCAACGCAGTGCTCAGCATCCAGCCCGGCGGTGTGCTTACCCTGACCTCCAACGGCGGCAATACCCTTCAGCCCGGCACGCAATTCGTGATTCGCGCCAGGACCGCCGCCATCAACCTGGACATCTCCGAAACCGAGAGAGTGCGGGTCAACGATGTCGGCAAGGATATTTTCGGCGGCATCTTCCAGGACCCGGATGTGGTGCTTTCCAACGGAGGCAACACGGTGCTGCTCGGCAGCTCGAACGCATCCCCGGTCTTCTATGATTCCTCAAGTCAGGCCGGCATGTTGCTGACGTCCAACTCCTCGGCAACGACCTCGAATATTTTCGAGGTGCTGGGGAACCTCATCGCATTTGCTGAAACCAACAACCAGACCGGCGTGCAGCAGATGTTGGCAAGCCTCGAAACGGCTCACGAGCACCTCATGAACGCTGCGGCCAGTGTCGGCGGGCGCGAGAACAGGCTTGAGGTGGCCGACACCATTCTTTCCGGTCTGGAATTGAATGAAAAAGAGCTCTTGAGCAATGTGGAGGATGCGGACATCAGCGAACTCCTGACCGAGCTTGCGCAAAAGAAGATCGTCTACGAGTCCGTGCTCCGGTCTTCCTCCATGATCATGCAGCTTAATTTGAGCAAGTTCATCTAACTTCCGAATGATACTGGACTTCCGGCCTCGGCTGGGGTAGATCGTCCCGTAGGCTGACCGTTCCCGGTCGGCATACCAACAAGGTTTTATCATTATGCTGATTTTGACCCGGAAGCCGGGAGAAAGCCTGTACCTGGGCGACAACATAAAACTGAAGATCCTGAGCGTTCAGGGCAAGCAGATAAAAATCGGGCTGGACGTTCCGGACGATATGACTGTCTATCGGGAAGAGGTATATCAGAAGATCAAGGAGCAGAACCGCCTGGCGCTGGAAAGCAGCCAGCAGGATCTGCTCGCGGCGGCATCATTATGGCACGAGAAAGAAAACAAGTAATAAAGACCCGTCTCGGCGATCGCGAGATCGACATGAAGGCGGTCGTCTATTTCCCGCGGGGGCTCATCGGGCTCGAGGACAAGAGGGAATACGTGCTGCTTCAGGTCAGGGAGGACTCTCCCTTCATGCTGCTGCAGTGTGTCACCGACCCTGGACTCGGTCTGCTCGTTACCGATCCGTACATGTTCGTGAAGGACTACAACATCAAGCTGGATACGCCCGAGAAGAAGATTCTCAAGCTGGATAATCTCCGCCAACTGGTGGTACTGGTGACGGTGACCATTCCGCAAGACAAACCTGAAGACACGACTCTCAATCTCTCGGGTCCCATTCTGGTGAACACCGAGGCGAAGATCGGTCTCCAGGTTCCTCAGGTGGATTCAAAGTATCCCACCTGGTACCGTCTGTCCGAGGCCAAGGGCTAGTTCAAAGTTCTCCTACACAAGAAGATCGAGGTCGTCGCGAATCAGATTCGCGGCGGCCTTTTTGATGTCGGGCTTGTACGTGCCTTCGCGCACCTGGGCCTTGAGCTCGTCCACCTTGCGGCGACGGACGTCGGGTGCTTCGGAGGCCGTCTGCAGTGCCGTGCTGCGAAGCTTTGCTTCGGAGGACAAGACCACCTTGTCGGACGTTTCAGTGCTTGACGAAGCTGTCTTGCCCGCATTGGCGGCACGGTTCTGCTCGATCCGCTTCTTGGAGTAGGGGTTCACTTCCCCCAGCAGGTTCTTGATTTCCATGGCCATAATTCCACCCTCCCCTAAAGGAGCAAGCTAGAGCATGGTTTGGTCCACGCTGTCCAGCGTTATATCCCAAAGGTGCCGCATGACCTGGAGGCGTTCCTCCCCGATCACTTCATTCGGCCCCTTTTCGGTATCTTCGAAAATTTGAACGTCCATTCCGTCCAGAGGATACTCGAACATGTACTGCTTTCCCGTTTCGCTTTCAAGGCGACCGAGTATCCGGTGAACGATGGGGTTCTCCGTATTGCTGACGATCAGGTTTTCGATGATTTCCTTGGCAATCCTTTCCACTAGTTCTCGCCTTTTGGCATCTCGTGAGATGGTTACTTCGTCCTGCGAACGTGTGAGCTGCAAAGCCCGCCTGAAGCGCGCCAGGCGCTTGGCGCTCGTAAGCTGCTTGCCATAAGTTCGCAGCATTCTTCGCACGTTTGCAGGGTTTGCCAAGATTTATGCTCCTTTCCTTAATGATAAGATCGACGTTGCGGAAAAAAACTTTAGGGTTGTCTACCTAAAAAATGTAGGAATAGTCCAGGTGAACAGCGTCGTTTTTTTGATAACTAATTGTTTTTAATGTGTAATTTTTTATAAATGTCATTGGTGAAATACAACTTGTTTTTTTCGAAACTGAGGCGATTGAAGTTCGTACCGGCCGGAGCGGTGACGTGGCTCGTCTTTGCACGGTCAATGGTATGACCAATCGAATCGAGGCGCGTTTTTTTCGCTCTTCCCATTACCATAAAGATAACTCAGAGAAGCTGTTTGGTACAGTCTCCAGAATATAAATAAATGTTTTTTGTTGTGAAAAGGAGAGCTTGCCGATGGAAATGGTTGAATGTTTTTTTAAATTTCAATACTCACTTGAGTCATGTCCAAATCCGTAAAAAAAGTCCTGCTCATTACCAAGCCGGAGACGCCGGAGGCCCAAGCCCTGTGCAGCAAGATAGCCGATTTTTTCACGGAACGCGGCATCGAAGTGCTCATCAGCCTGAACCGGCGGGAGCGTAACGGGTACCCCTTTGAAAAAGACGGCAGTTTCGACCTTGTGGTCGTACTCGGCGGCGACGGCACCCTTATAGGGGTGGCCAGACGCATGCATCCCCACGGCATACCGCTGGTGGGCATCAATCTTGGCCGGGTGGGATTCCTGACCCACTTCTCGCCGGACGACTGGTACGAAGGCATGGAACGCATACTTGCCGGAAACTACGAGATCTCGGGCCGCATGGCCTTGGATTTCTGCGTTCGTCGCAGCGGGCGCGTTGTTCATAAGGGCACGGTCGTCAACGACCTTGTCATCGGACGGGGGTCGCTGGCCCGGTTGGTGCGGCTGAGCATCGTCTATGAAGGCACCGTGGTCACCACCCTGCGGTCGGACGGACTCATCGTCTCAACTCCCTTTGGTTCCACTGCGTACTGTATTTCCGCAGGCGGCCCGTTGGTCCATCCGGATTTGCAGGCCTACTGCATCACGGCCATCTGTCCGTTTTTGAGCCGCTTCAGTCCGCTGGTGCTGCCCACGGAGGAGCACCTGGTCATCCGGGTGGAGGAGGGCGGCGACGCCAAGCTCACCGAGGACGGCCAAAAGGGATTTTCCCTGGCCACGGGCGACGAAGTGGAGATCATCCGCTCGCGCAACGATATTCTCATGGTCTCCGAGCCTGCTTCACGCTATTTTGACAAACTGAAGACCAAAGGCTTTCTAGCTGAGAGGTGACCGTGGCATTCGACGCATCGTCTTTTGAATCGGTGTTGGACATCAATTACGGAATCGATCCTGACTTGGACGCGTTGCTGCTCCATTTCATGACCGAGAACCATTTGGAGTACAGCATCGATCCGGGCAAGAACGCCTCGCGTGAACAGATCCGGTTCATGGTGGCCGTGGCCAACAACGAATTTTACGCTCCGTGTTCTGACTGGATGTTCCTCCAACTTCTCAAGCCCGGCCTGCCCGAGGAACTGCTCAAGGAATATGTCCTGCAGTGGCGCATGTTCGTGAGGCTCGCCCGCGATCATTGTCCGGACCGGTACATCCGCAAGCGGTTCATTTCCCTGTGCCGCCACAAGTTCCGCATGGCCCTGGCCTCTCCCATAGTGCTTCCCTCCAGGCTCATGAAGCGGATGATCACCATCCTCATGACCCAGAGCGGCATCGACGATCCCTACCGCCCCATGCGTAAAGAGCTGAACCGGGTGGCCGGTGAGGTGGTGCGCTGCAAGGCCTTCGACGCTCTGATCAATGCCTGTACTGAAGCCCATACCGCCTGCCGTCGCATAGATGACCTGCGCTTCAGGATCAACATGCTCGAAGTGGAGCGGCTCATGCGCCTTTCCACCATGACCGACCTCTGGAGACCGGAGGAGTTTTGCGAAGCAAAGATCGGAGAGTGCGGGCTGGAGCAGGAGATGGAAGTCTGCCAAGGAGAGTTCGGCATCGTGGCCGAAGCCCTGGCGGGCGCCCGCGGGCCGCTGCGTATTCTCATGCTGCCCAAGCGTTCCGGCGGCCTCATGTTCGACATTCAGTTGGTCAATTCTCTGCTGCGCATGGGGCATAAGGTCATTCTGGCCCTTAAGGAAGGTTTTTATTTCGACAGCCCCACCTTCTGGGACCGAGATTCGGACCTGGTGCTGGACGAGGCTCTGAGGGGCGCCTATTTCGTGGACAACGACAGGCTCTCCAAGAACGAGCTGCTGGCCATCATGCGTGAGAACGCCTTCGTGGTCATTTCCGACGGCACCCGCGAGCGGTTCAACCCCTACCGCACCAGTGTCACCTTCGCCCGCGCCTGGAAAGAGTGCGATCTGGTGCTGGCCAAGGGCGAGGGCAAGTTTCGCCGTTTCGTGGAGACCAGCCACGAGTTTACTCGAGACATCATCAGCTATTTCCGGGACGCGTCCGGCAAGTTTCATCTGCATTTCAAACCCAAGGCCGAGTGGGTCAGCAAATTCAGTGAAGGGTATATCCGGGAAAAGGCCGAAGCCATCATTTCCGAAATGCGCCAGGCCCGAAACCAGGGCAGGGCGGTCATCTTCTATTCCGGCATCGTGGGCAGCGTACCCGGTCAGACCGAAGTGGCCATCAAGGTCATGACCCTCTTCGTGAAGCATCTGCGCACCCGGCTGGACAACGTGTACATCATCAACCCGGCCGAGCACTTTGAGGAAGGCATGGACGCGGACGATCTCATGTACATGTGGGAGATGGTCCAGCGCAGCGGGTACATAAACATCTGGCGGTTCCAGAGTCATTCGGATATTGAAGAGGCCTTCGCCCTCATGGGCATGAAGGTGCCCCCGGTCTGGGCCGGCAAGGATTCCACCTATTCCACCGGCTGCACCAAGGAGATGCACATCGCCCTGGATGTTCAGCAGAAGCACCCGGAACTGCAGATCATAGGCCCCAGTCCGAACAAGTTCTTCCGGCGCAAGGAATACGGCGTGGGCAGGTTCTGCGACGTGGCCATCGATTCCTGCGATTAGCGTCAATATGGACAACCCCGGCCCGGCCGGGAAAACTCAAGATTTATAGAAGTGATCAGAAATTCTTTCGACATGGACGGTTTCCTTCAGGGAGCCTTGTGTGCCGCGATGCTTGCATGCATTCTGCTCATGGGCGGGTGTGCTGTGCACAGTCCGTGGCACACAGCTGAGAAGACGCCGTTGCCGCCGCCCGAGGAAAATGTATCCCCGCGTCAGTCGGCGCTTTTTCCCGAATCAGTCACCTGTGCGCGGCAGCCGGAAGTGCGGAGTGAGTTCAGGCCCTTGCCCGGCAAGGAACGCCTTTTGCGCAGCGCCCGCCTGAATCTGCGTTCCCAGGGATTGCGTTCCTGGACCAATCTCGAGGAGCCGGTCCGCCGCAGCCTTGACTATGTGTTGCGCCAACCGCCCAAACGCCCGGCCATGACCCATGGCGACGTGACCCTGACTTGGCAGCAGGTGCGCCGTAGTCTCGAGGAATTTCTGGTTATCCTTCCTCGCCTGGACCGCGAGCCGGAACTTCTGAGCCAGAGGTTCATCTGGTTCGGTTTGGACCCGGGACCGGTCATGACCGGCTATTATACCCCGGAAATCGAGGCCAGCCTGACCAGACGGCCCGGGTATGAATATCCCATCTACGGGGTTCCTTCCGACCTCAAACGTATGAAAAACGCCAAGGGCGCCCTGGAATACTGCCGGGTTGAAAACGGGCGCATGCTTCCCTACTATGACCGCCGCGCCCTGGACGTGGATCACGTTCTGGCCGGCAAGGGCTACGAGATTGCCTGGGCCAAGGACCCCATCGATGTCTTCTATCTCCAGGTGGAGGGTTGCGGCAGGCTCAGGCTGCCGGACGGTTCAGTTCGCAATGTGCTGTACGGGGCCAAAAACGGACATGCTTTCAAAAGCCTGGGGCGCATTCTTTATGAAAAGGGATATCTGCCCCACGGTAAATTGGGCAAGGAGCATGTGCGCCGGTACCTCAGGAAGCATCCGGACAAGATGTTCAAGTTCATGGCCGAGAACCGCAGCTACGTGTTTTTCCGTTTGGCCGACGCCCCTCCGGAAGGCGCCATGGGCAAGCCTTTGACCCCCATGGTCTCCATCGCCACCGATCGCCGGTTGTTGCCTTTGGGGAGCGTGCTGGCCTTCGAGGCCGAGATCCCGGACTACAAGGTCCGCAACGGCAGGCGCGCCAAGCGCACGGTCACCGGCATTGGGCTGGCCCAGGATTCCGGAACGGCCATCAAGGGAGCCCATGTGGACTATTACGTGGGAGAAGGGTACAGAGTGGAGCCCGTTGCATCGCGCATCAAGACCCGGGCTTCGGTTTATCTGCTTATCAGCAAGGATGCATTGAAGAATGGCTGACATCACTTTTGACGACATAAAACAGGCAGTCACGGACTGTATCAATCATCAGGTGCGGTCCGTTACGGACTGGCATTTTGGGGAGCCTGTCTACGAGAATCCGGACGAGTGCCCCGAATTGGAGGGGACTGCAGGGTTGCGCGAGCTTTCCGCACGCCTGCATTGGACCAATTTCCGTATGTGGCATCTGGAGGACCGCGTCCGCCGTACCGACGTGCCCGAGAAAGTCATTGCCGAATGCAAGTTCGCCTATGACAGGCTCAATGCCGTGCGCAACTCGCTTGCCGAGGCCATTGACGTATGTCTCGTCAGCATGATGCATCGGTTGCTGCCTGCTGATTGCGAGGACCGCTACAACACCGAAACCGTCGGGTGCGCCCTGGACCGTCTTTCCGTGTTGGCCTTGCGCGTCTACCATATGGAAGAGCAGGCACGTCGCAGGGATGCCGCCGAGGAGCACAAAGAGACTTGCTCCGGCCTGTGCGGCAAGGTGCAGGCAAAGCACGATCGCTTGATGCGCAGTGTTCTGGAATTGATCGACGATTATGCCGAGGGACGCAAAAAGCCCGAGGTTCACCAATATTTCAAGATGTACAATGATCCGGCAATGAACCCGGAATTGTACAAGAACAAGTAGGAGTATCCTGTCCATGTCCCGGTACGAAACCGTCATCGGCCTGGAGGTGCATGCGCAGCTCAAGACCGAAAGCAAGATTTTCTGCAACTGTTCCACCAAGTTCGGCAACGATCCCAACGAGAATGTCTGTCCGGTCTGTTCGGGCATGCCCGGTGTGCTGCCGGTTATGAACGCCAAGGTGGCCGAATTCGCCGCCAAGATGGGGCTGGCTACCAACTGTGGGATCAACCGCAAGTCCGTGTTCGCACGTAAGAACTATTTTTATCCGGATCTGCCCAAGGGATACCAGATTTCCCAGTTCGAACTGCCCATATGCGAACACGGCCACGTGGATATCAACGTGGACGGCGCACACAAGCGCATCGGCCTCACCCGTATCCACATGGAAGAGGATGCGGGCAAGAACATCCATTCCGCGGCCGAGAATGCCAGCTTCGTAGACCTGAACCGCACGGGCGTTCCGCTCATCGAAATCGTTTCCGAGCCGGATATGCGCAGTTCCGAGGAGGCTGTGGCCTACCTCAAGGCGCTCCGCGCCATCCTGCTCTATCTGGGCATCTGCGACGGCAACCTGGAAGAGGGCAGTTTCCGCTGCGACGCCAATATTTCCATCCGGCCCAAGGGCAGCGAGGAATTAGGCACCCGCACCGAACTCAAGAACCTCAACTCCTTCCGCAATGTGCAGCGGGCCATTGAATACGAAGTGGCCCGGCAGACCGATCTTGTGGATGACGGCGATGAAGTGGTGCAGGAAACCCGGCTCTACAATCCGGACAAGAACATCACCGCCTCCATGCGCGGCAAGGAGGAAGCGCACGACTACCGCTATTTTCCGGACCCGGATCTGGTGCCGCTGGTGCTGGACGAAGCCTGGATCGAAAAGTGGCGGTCCGAACTCCCCGAGCTCCCGGCCGACAAGAAGGCGCGCTTCCTGGATGAGTTCAAGCTTTCCGAGGACGATGCAGCGCTTATTGCCTCCGAATTGGCCGTTGCCGAATATTTCGAGCAGGCGGTCAAGGCCTATGGCGGCGAGGCCAGGAAGGTGGCCAACTGGGTCATCGGCGAGCTTTTGCCGTATTTGAACGAATGCGAAGTGGGCGCCTGTGATTGCAGAATGTCTCCGGAGGCATTGGCCAAGTTGATCAAGCTCGTGGATGACGGCACCATTTCTCACAAGATCGGCACCAAGGTGTTCCGTGACCTGTGCGAGTCGGGCGACGATCCCGAGGAGCACGTCAAGGCCAAGGGCATGGTGCAGGTATCCGACACCGGTGCTTTGGAGGCCGTGGTGGACGAGGTCCTGGCCGAGAATCCGGATGAGGTGGAAGCCTACAAGGGCGGCAAGAAGAAGCTTATGGGTTTCTTCATGGGCCGGATCATGCGCAAGACCAAGGGCCAGGCCAACCCCGGCGTGGTCACTCAGCTTATCAACAAGAAGCTTTCATAAGGATGAACGGGGAAGAACCTTTTGCAAAAGGTTCTCCCTCGTCTCCGTTCCCAAAAACATTCAGCCATCACGCCTGCGGCGTGATGGTGGGTAACCCTGAGGCGGTGCTGGCAACATGACGGAACATATTCGATTTTCCCCGGAAAAGGACGCATTGGTATTGCTTGATCAGCGTTACCTGCCCAATCGTGAGGATTGGTTCGACTGCAAGACCACCGAGGACATCTGCTACGCGCTGGTGGTCATGGTGGTGCGGGGAGCTCCGGCCATCGGCGTGACCGCCGCCTACGGTTGTTACCTGGCGGGACGCGAAGCGCAGGGCATGGATGGCGACTGGAAGGCCAACCTCAACGAGAAACTGGACCAGATCGAAAACGCCCGTCCCACGGCTGTAAATCTGCGTTGGGCCGTACGGGAGATGCGTCGCATCTGGAAGGAAGCCGGTGATGTGTCTCTGGACGAACTTTGTTCCGTCTGGCTGGAACGCGCCAAGGAAATCCATGTGGGCGATATCGAGATGTGTGAACTCATCGGCAAGTTCGGCGGCGAGCTCATGGACGACGGCGACACCATCATGACGCATTGCAACGCGGGCGCCCTGGCCACCGCAGGATACGGCACCGCCCTGGGTGTCATTCGCGGGGCCATCGATCAGGGCAAGAAGGTCAAGGTCATCGCCAACGAGACCCGTCCGTTCCTGCAGGGAGCACGTCTGACGGCCTACGAACTGCATCGCGACGGCATTGAAGTCAAGGTGGCCTGCGACAACGCCTGCGCACTGCTCATGAAGAAGGGGCTGGTGGACAAGGTCGTGGTCGGAGCGGACCGCATCGTCGCCAACGGTGATGCCGTGAATAAGATCGGCACATACGGTGTGGCGTTGTTGGCCAAGCATTTCGGTGTGCCGTTCTATGTGGCCGCTCCGGTGTACACCATCGATCCCGAGACCCCCACGGGCGACGACGTGCCCATTGAGGACCGCGACCCCAGGGAAGTGACCCATGTGGGCGGCCATCGGATCACTCCGGACGGAGTGGAGGTCTACAACCTGGCCTTCGACCCGACTCCCAATGAACTCATCGCCGGGATCATCACCGAGAAGGGCGTGCTCAGGCAGCCATACAAGGAATCCATTGCCAAGCTGTTCGAATAGACGCAATGCCTCCGGCGGTCAAAGGGGGAAGCTCGTTGGAATCCTGACATCTGCGAAGCGCCTTCGGTTTCGTTTTGTTTAACCGGAATTCGTCCTTATAAAGATTTACGTGAATCACGAAAACGGCCTGGTGCTCGCAGAGCACCAGGCCGTTTTCGTTGAAAAAATTGGAAAGGAGTGGGGAAGGGAAAACCTTTATAAAGGTTTTCCCTTCCCCCGATTCATTCTTCCAATGCCCTGCGCAAGGCTTCGGGCGTGATGACGGGCTGTTCGCATTTGTAGTCGCGGCAGACCCAGGCGCCGGCCACGGCGCCGAGGCTCTGCAACTCCAGTGCGTAACCTGACGCCTTGGCGCCGGAAGCCCGATCCGTAGCCTGAAGCCGCATGTTCAGGCCGGGCTTGTACTGGCTGTGCAATATATCGAGCAGGGCGCGTGTCTCTGATGCATCCATGGGGCCCGCCACCACCACGCTTTCCGGTGCGGAAAAGAGCGTTTCCAGCCCTGCCGCCATGTGGATGAGCCCCTGCGGCATGCGATTGAGTGCTTCGGCCGCCCATGAGGCGCATCGTCGGGCCGCTTCCTTGAAATCCTGCCGGTCCAGCATGACGCCCAGTTTCACCAGCATCTGAAGGGCCACCGAAGTTCCCGAGGGGATGGCTGCGTCGTGGATCGGCTTCTGGCGGACCAGAACGGTCTCGCCGTGCTCGGAGGTAAGGAAGAATCCGCCGTTCACCTTGTCCTCGAACGCTTCAAGCATGGCGTCGGCTATCTTTTCGGCGGCTGTCAGGTGGGTTTCGTCAAAGGTCGTTTCGTAGAGTTCCAGCAGCCCCCAAAGCATGAAGGCCGAGTCGTCCAGGGTGCCGGGTGCGTTGAGCACGCATTCGCGGTATCCGTGCTTGAGGCGTCCGTCCGCATCGGACAGCGTGCTCAGGATGAACTCTGCGGCCCTGATGGCGGCTGTCGTGAACGTGTCGTCGCCGAGGGCTCGGCCGCCGCGGGCCAGGGCCGCTATCATGAGTCCGTTCAGGTCCGCGAGAATCTTGTCGTCCAGATGCGGGCGGATGCGCATTTCGCGCAGGGCGAAGAGTTTTTTTCGGATCGCCTCCAGCTCTCCGGCGGCGGGCGGGGAGGATATCTCGTGCGGGATGTTCCGGCCCGTAAGCTCGTCGGTGGCCTCGTCATGAAAGTTGCCGTCCGGCTTGATGTTGTAGTGATCGCAGAACAGCTTGGCCTCCTCGGGGGCAAGGGCTTCATGCAATTCCTTCCATGTCCAGGTGTAGAAAAGGCCCTCCTTGCCTTCGCTGTCCGCGTCTTCGGCCGTATAAAAGCCTCCTTTTTCATCGCGCATGTCGCGCAGCACGTACTCGAAGGTGTTTCGGGCCGTTTTCGAAAATTCCTCCTTACCGGTGAGTTGGTGGGCCTCTACATAGGCCAGGGCGAGCAGGGCCTGGTCGTAGAGCATTTTTTCGAAATGGGGCAGGAGCCAGCGCGCGTCCGTGGAGTAGCGGTGAAATCCGTAGCCTATATGATCCCAGAGCCCCCCATTGCGCATGGCTCGCAGGGTCAGCACGGCCATCCAGCGGGCGTTGGCGTCCTGGGATCGTCTGCTGCGCTGTATCAGAAACAGCAGGGTGTGCGCGGACGGGAATTTGGGGGACTGTCCGAAACCGCCGTGGGTGCGGTCGTAGGTGTTTGTCAGGGAGTTGTAGACCTGTCTGACGAGTCGCTCCACGTCCAGAGGCTCATGCCCGCCGGGCATTTCCATTTTTTCCAGCGCATGGGTGATGCCTTCCGCGGATTCCAGTACCTGTTCCCGTTCGTTTTTCCAGAGATGGGTGATGCGCGGCACCAGTTCGTTCAGGCCGTAACGGCCGTGGCGCGAGGTGGCCGGGATGTAGGTGGCGGCGAAAAATGGTTTCTTGTCCGGGCTGACGACCACGTTCAGAGGCCAGCCGCCCGAGCCGGTGAGCAGATGGCAGACGTTCATGTACACTGCGTCTATGTCCGGGCGCTCCTCGCGGTCCACTTTGATGCACACGAAGGCGTCGTTGAGTTGTGCGGCTATGTCCTCGTTTTCGAAACTCTCGCGTTCCATGACGTGGCACCAGTGGCAGGTTGAATAACCGATGGATACGAGCACGGGCTTGTCCTCGCGCCTGGCGATTTCGAATGCCTCGTCTCCCCAGGGCAGCCAGTTGACCGGGTTGTGGGCGTGCTGGAGCAGATACGGGCTTTTTTCCCTGACAAGGGCGTTGGTGTGCTTCATGACGGCCTCGCTTGCGGTCTTCCAAATAATATCAAAAGGGTGGGACTTCAGTGGTGGAAGTCGAAATCAGGCTATCACAGGACGAACCGTTTTTACCATACGGTATGTAATAGACTCGACAAGCGAATACGAATAGGTTAATCGACGCGGCTGTTGAAAAATGTACGATCGCCGTATTGCTGCGTAAAGATCGGACATTTGTACCGGCGCTCGCACAGTTTCGAACATCCTTGTGCGACAACGTAGATATTTCATTGACAAAAAAACACCTGTCCTCCAGCGCGAAGCGTAGCCGAAGAGTTTTGGAAAAGAGGGGGATGGGGGTGCGG
>CAJXYU010000002.1 GCA_913063155.1 uncultured Desulfovibrio sp. | reverse complement strand
TCTTGGACATTATTGGAAGTCCTCCTCGTCGTTGGACTCCACCTTAATGACCTGTCTAGAAAACCGCTACCACCTCTTAAGAAAACCGTTACCCCAACAGAGACAATCATGGTTGAAGTAATCGATGGAGTATTTGTTGAAAAACAGAAGTGGGTCTAAGAAACTGGACCACAGTTTAAGGTGGACGTAAGGAGCCCGAAGGAGGCTTTTGATGTCCAAGAAGAGAAGAAGATTTTCCGCTGAGTTCAAAACCCGTGTTGCCCTGGAAGCCCTGTCCGGCGAACACACCCTTTCCGAACTGGCCAGCAAGTATGGCGTCCACGCCAATCAGATATCCAAATGGAAGAAGCAAGCCAAAGAGCAGATCGCTGACGGTTTCGCAGGCAAAACCAAGAAAACCCAACAAAGTGACGAAGTGCTGATCAAAGAGCTTCACGCCAAGATCGGCCAGCTCACTGTGGAGAAGGATTTTTTGCAACAAGCCTTCGCAAAAATCTGAGCTGCGAGCGAAGGCGTGAGATCGTCGACAAAGAACATCCAGTGCTCAGTGTTCGGCGACAATGCAGAATCCCCAAGCTGCAACGCTCAACGTACTACTATCAGCCGGTCGGAGAATCTCCGTACAACTTGGAGTTGATGAAACGCATCGACGAGTTGTTCATGGAGTTGCCGTTCTTCGGTTCCCGACAGATGCGCAACATTCTGCGGGATGAAGGGCATTGGATTGGCCGTGGTCGAGTACGTCGCCTAATGCGCAAGATGGGATTGATGGCGATTTATCAAAAGCCGAAGACAAGTCATCCTCATCCGCAGCATAAGACGTATCCGTATTTGCTTCGCCATCGGGCTATCACGAAACCTAATCAGGTCTGGTGCGCCGAGACATCACGTATATCCCGATGAAACGCGACTTCTTGTACCTCGTGGCGATAATGGATTGGCATAGCCGTGCTATTCTATCCTGGCGTTTATCGGATACGATGGAAGCCGACTTCTGCGTTTCGGCCTTAGAGGATGCGATCAATCGCTATGGCGTCCCTGAGATATTCAACACAGACCAGGGCAGCCAGTTTACCAGTTATGAGTTCATCAAGACTCTACGGGATGCTGGCATTCGGATCTCAATGGATGGCCGAGGCCGATGGATGGACAACGTCATGATCGAACGGCTCTGGAAGTCGTTGAAATACGAATGCGTTTATTTGCGAGAACTGGAGACAGGCTCTGACTTGCGGAATGCTTTGGCCTGGTGGTTTGACTTTTATAATAACCGTCGTCCTCACAAGACCTTTGACGGCAGGAAGCCGATGGAGATATATCAAGCGTGGTCCAGCAAAGTGAACCCACTTCTGGCAACCTGACTTTCAGGTTCACCACTAAGACATTTTAGTTTATCGAAAAGATCATTTGCTTTTATTGGAGGCATATTAGGTCATTTCCTTTTCAAAAGTGTAGACCGTCAGATATACCTCTTACCAAGCAAACTCAACCACCCTAAACAGCTAACGCACTTCTCTAGGGAAGACATGCTAGCCATAAGGAAGCAACAATTATGAGTGACACTCCCCCCATTAAAGTTCTTGGTCGTTTTAAACTTGGAGAGGACGTAATCGTCATCAAAGAAGGTTCTGAAAACTACGATAGAATCGGAGTCGTGTGGAAGCTTAGAAACTACAACGATAATCCCAAAATTTCAGTCTCGTTTGATGGAGAAATATTTAACTATCGCCCGGAAGACCTTGACCTAGCATAGGCTCAACTAAGCCCAAGTCCGATTCACCCTCATGGGGCCTCGGCAAGAAAAGCCAAGGCTCCCAACGGAATCTCGCAAATCCAGGCTAACCGGAAATGTTATCCAAACGGTTATCCACACGAAAAAAGGCCTACAAGTCAAAACTTGTAAGCCTTTGAAATTCTTGGTGGAGCTGGAGGGAATCGAACCCACGACCTCTTGAATGCCATTCAAGCGCTCTCCCAACTGAGCTACAGCCCCACGTCGTTGGGAAGAAATTTTCTAGCCGAATCCTGAAGCGACTGTCAACACCCTATCCGAAAAAATATCGGAAATCTCCAGGCACATGAGCCTGTTCGTTGAAAAGCGGCCCAACTTGGCGTAACACAACCACATGGTCGAAATCATACGGCGCATAGCCATCAAGCTCCTGTGGGTGGGCGCGGTCTTTCTCGGCATCACGGTCATCAGTTTCTGGGTCATCCATCTGGCCCCGGGCTCGCCCACGGATATGGTCACCACCCTTAATCCGAATGCGGACACCGACGCCCGCGCCAAATTCGAAAAACTCTACGGCCTGGACCAGCCCCTGCACGTGCAGTACGGACAGTGGCTCGGCAGGCTGGTGAAATTCGACTTCGGCGATTCCATTTCCGGCGACCGACGCCCGGTCTGGGAGCGCATCAAGGAACGCCTTCCGCTGACCTTCGGCATGAACGTGGCCAGCATGGTGCTCACCCTGCTCATCGCAGTCCCCCTGGGCATAACGGCCGCATGGTGGCGGGACGGAATATTCGACAAGGCCACAACGGTCATTGTGTTCATAGGCTTCGCCATGCCCGGCTTCTGGCTGGCGCTGCTGCTCATGCTCTGGCTGGGCATCGAATGGCCCATTCTGCCCATCTCGGGGCTCACATCGCTGAGCTACGGTTCCATGACTCCCTGGGAAAAATTCATCGACCTGGCGCGGCATCTGGCCCTGCCCATCTTCATCTATACGGCGGGCAGCTGGGCGGGCATGTCCCGGTTCATGCGCTCCAGCATGCTGGAGGTCCTGCGCCAGGACTACATCATGACCGCCCGCGCCAAAGGACTTTCCAGCCGAACCGTGCTCTTCAAGCACGCCCTGCGCAACGCGCTCATGCCGGTCATCACCATCCTGGGCCTGTCCGTGCCGACCCTCATCGGCGGCTCGGTGATCATTGAATCCATCTTCGCCCTGCCCGGCCTGGGACAGCTCTTCTACGGAGCGGTCATGGCCCGCGACTATCCGCTGATCATGGGCAGCCTGGTGCTGGGCGCGGTGCTGACGCTGGCGGGCAACCTGCTGGCCGACCTGGGATACGGCATGGCCGACCCGCGCATCCGCATGGCCGGGAGGGATGCATGAAGAAACGCAAACCGCTCAAGCGGCCCTCCTATCTGGCCCGCAACGCCCTGCTCATCATCGGGCTGCTGTTGGTGGGAGCCATGTCCCTGGCCGCGGTCCTGGCCCCGTGGATCGCACCGTACCCACCCTCCGAACTCAATGTGGACGCCCTGCTTCAGCCGCCGTCCGCGCAGCATCTCATGGGAACGGACGCCCTGGGCCGCGACGTGTTTACGCGTGTCCTTTACGGCGGCCGCGTCTCGCTCTGGGTGGGCTTCGTGGCCGTGGGCATTTCCTCTGCGATCGGCCTGGTGCTCGGCCTGGTGTCCGGCTACTACGGCAAAGTGGTGGACGAAATCATCATGCGCGGAGTGGACGTCATGCTCTGCTTCCCGTCCTTTTTCCTCATCCTGGCCGTCATCGCCTTTCTGGAGCCGAGCCTCATGAACATCATGGTGGTCATCGGCCTGACTTCCTGGATGGGCGTTGCCCGTCTGGTGCGCGCAGAGACCCTGACTCTGCGGGAACGCGACTTCGTGCTGGCCGCCAGATCCGCAGGAGCAGGTCCGGTACGCGTCATCTTCAAGCACATCCTGCCCAACGCGCTGGCTCCGGTGCTTGTCTCGGCGACCCTGGGCGTGGCCGGCGCCATCCTGGTGGAATCGTCCCTGTCCTTCCTGGGCCTGGGTGTGCAGCCGCCGGACGCCAGCTGGGGCAACATGCTCACGGACGGCAAGGAAGTACTGGGAGTGGCCTGGTGGCTGTCGGTCTTCCCGGGCCTGGCCATTCTGTTCACGGTGCTGGGCTACAACCTGCTGGGAGAATCCCTGCGCGACCGCCTGGACCCGAGGCTCAAACAATGATCACCATTCGTTCCGCCACGGCCGAAGACAAGCAGACCATTCGAAATGTCATCCGCGAATCTTTTTTGTCCAGCTATGTACACTTTCTGCCCAAGGAACGCATCGAACAGTCCATCAGGAACGACCGCGCAGGCGAAATCGCCCGCAACGAAGGGCACCTGTTCACCATCGCCGAAATGAACGGCACGCCTGCCGGCGTCATGCTGCTCAAGGACAACTTCGTGGAACAGCTCTTCACCCATCCGGATTTCATGGGCGTGGGCGTGGGAAGCGCACTGCTGGAGCACGCTGAAAACCGGGCCCGGGAAAAAGGACATGACCGACTGACCCTGAATTGTTTCGCGGACAACGAAAAGGCTTTGGCTTTTTACAAGGCGAAAGGATTTACCATTGAGAAAAGCGTTGAGGAAAAAAACCACATGCCCGGAATTTTCAACTGCACCCTGGCCAAAAATATTCAGGGCCATCAATAGAGGCCGGCAGGGAAGAAACCATGAGCATTACAATTCGCCAAGCCACCGAAGAAGACGCTTCCATTCTCGAATCCGTCATGTACGCCTCCTTTCTGGCCAGCTATGGCGAAATGATGCCCCAATCCTACGTAGCCGGCGTGCTGGAAAACGACGTCATCGGCAAACTGGCGCGCAAGAAATGGGACGAGTGCTTCATAGCCGAGGAAGACGGCAGGCCTGTAGGCGTCATGCAGCTCCAGGGCAACTACATCGCCGAACTCTGGGTGCATCCGAACAACCAGGGCAAGGGAGTTGGCGGCAAGCTCATTGAAACCGCCGAAATCCACGCCGGTCATCAGGGATACAGCCACCTGACCCTGTGCGTTTACGGATGCAACACCAACGCCCGGCAATTCTACCGCAAAATGGGGTTCACCCTGGAACGGATGGAAGCCTCGGACCGCATCCCCAAAGAAACGGTCTGTTACAAAATCAAATGGCTTTCCGCGTAGGGGGAACACTTTTCTTTTGCCGAGCCGCACAATCGTGTATAAAAAGACCCTACCCCTTCGTCGCTCGGCCTCGGGGCAACCGGTTGTCATCACTTCAGAGAGCCATACATGTTAGAACTGCTGCGCATTAAAAATCTCGCACTCATCGAGGACGCGGAACTGGAATTTTCCTCGGGCATGAACACCCTGACCGGTGAGACCGGCGCGGGCAAGTCCTTCATCCTTCGCGCCGTGGACTTCATCATGGGGCAACGCATGGACCGGTCCCTGGTGCGCCCCGGCGCGGAAAAGGCCACGGTGGAAGCCCTGTTCGTGCTGCCGGACGGCGACTGCATCATCCGCCGCGAGCTTACCGCGGATACCGGCCGCAGCCGAGTGTACATCAACGACAAGCTCAGCTCGCAGGACGCGGTCAAGGAACTGCGGCCGAAGCTCATAATCCATACCAGCCAGCACGGGCAGCAAAAACTGCTCTCCCCGGCTTTCCAGTCCGAAGTACTGGACACCTTCCTGCCCGACGACAGCCTGCTGAGGGCGAGGGCCGCCTGCCTGGAAGACCTGCGCTCGGTCATCAAACAGATCGACGAGTTGGACAGCAAGTGCGAGAACCTGAACAAACAGCGCGAATTTCTGGAATTCCAGAAACGTGAAATCGACAAGATCAACCCGCAGCCCGGCGAAGAAGACATGCTGGAACAGCGCAAATCCGTGCTCAAGGACCGTGAGCGGGCCGGAGAATGCCTGCGAAACGCCTTGGACTGCATTCACGGCGACGCCAATCTGCTGGACGCCATGTCCCTGCTCTCCCGGGAAATGGACATCATCGCCCGCATGTACCCGGAATTCGAGGACGACCGCCAGGCCGTGGACGACTTTCGCCTGCGGCTGCACGAGTTGGACTCCCACCTGCGCCGCGATCCGGGCGACATCGAGTCCGACTTCGACGACATGACCCTGGACGACGTTGAATCCAGACTGTTCAAGATATCACAGCTTAAACGCAAGCTTGGGCGCGGGTTGGGGGACATCTGCGAGCTGTACAGGAAGATCGATGAGGACCTCTCCTTCCTGGACGCCTGCGAACTGGACCGCACCCGCCTCAAAAAGGAGGAAGCGGAAAAGGCGCAGGCCTTGTCCAAAGTGCTGGACATGCTCAACAAGGCCCGCCAAAAGGCCGCCCGCGAACTGTGCCTGAACATCGAGGCGGAACTGGGCGACCTCGGATTCTCCGAGCACGTGCGCGTGAGCTACGAATTCGCGCCCATGGAAATTCACGAGGGAGTCACCGACTACCGGGGCCGACTCATGTGGGTCCCCAACCCCGGGCAGCCGCCGCAACCTCTGGACAAGATCGCCTCGGGCGGCGAACTCTCCCGCTTCCTGCTGGCGCTGGTCAGTCTGCGTCGGGGAAAAGGCGGCGACCACCTGCCCACGCTCATCTTCGACGAGGTGGACGCCGGCATCGGCGGCCTGACCCTCAACAGCGTGGCCGCCAAGCTGCGCGAACTGGCCGACCGGCAGCAAATGCTGCTCATCACGCACTGGCCTCAGTTGGCCGGAAAGGCGGACCGCCACTTCTCCATTGTGAAGGAAGTGCTGAACGAAGAAACATTCACCCGCTGCGACCGCCTCGATCCGGACGAAAGACGTCAGGAACTATCTCGAATGGGCGGTGGCGGAAAACAGGGCGAAGCCCTGGCGGACTCACTGATCAATCGTTAGCGATTTCACTCTCTTCTCAAATTGAGAGCGCCTGAATCCCGTCCCGGCCGGGCACTCTTCTCCTCTTTTTTTCCAAAGTGTTACCACCTTGAAAGGGACATCGTTATCACTATGAGAATACAATCATATTGATAATACCCGGGCATGATCCTCAGCACACGAGAATCGCGCCACAAGTGCATTACAATCTATTGATTTAAAAAGATTTCTCAAAAAAGCTCGGCTCCTAACAGCTATTGGCCCCTTCTTTGCTTAGGAACCAAAGGGATCGCATATGGCTATCCGGAATATGCATTCCGCAGCCTCCCGGCATGTCCCCCGAAAAAAACTCGGGAGGGAGGACTGCGTTCGCCCGTTCAGGAAGTAATGACACCCCGCAACCTTGAACCGGCGTAGAAATCTACACATTATTTCTCTTGCGGGGATCGCCCGCATACCAACTCAGGAGGTCGTACGACTCATGTCTGCACTGGATTTTCAGAAAATCAACGAGCTTGCCAAAAAATATGAAAAGGAAATGACCGCCTTTCTGCGCGACATGATCCGCATTCCAAGCGAAAGCTGCCAGGAAAAGGAAGTTGTCCTGCGCATCAAGGAAGAGATGGAGAAGGTCGGTTTCGACAAGGTTGAAATCGATCCCATGGGCAACGTGCTCGGATACATCGGTTCCGGAAAGCGACTGGTCGCTTTCGACGCCCACATCGACACCGTGGGCATCGGCCAGCGCGACAACTGGGACTTCGACCCGTATGAAGGCTACGAGGACGACGAATGCATCGGCGGCCGGGGCGCTTCCGACCAGGAAGGCGGCATGGCCTCCATGGTTTACGCGGGCAAGATCATCAAGGATCTTGGACTGGACAAGGAGTACACCGTGGTCATGGTCGGCTCGGTTCAGGAAGAGGACTGCGACGGCCTGTGTTGGCAGTACATCGTCAGGGAACTGGGGCTGAATCCGGAATTCGTGGTCTCCACCGAACCCACCGACGGAGGCATCTACCGCGGACAGCGCGGCCGCATGGAAATCAAGGTGGAAGTCAAGGGCGTCTCTTCCCACGGTTCCGCTCCCGAGCGCGGCAAGAACGCCATCTTCATGATGGGCAAGATCCTGGGCGAACTGGAAGAACTCCACACCCGTCTCAAGACCGACGACTTCCTGGGCAAAGGTTCCCTGACCGTATCCGAAGTCTTCTACACCTCTCCGTCCCGCTGTGCCGTCGCGGACGGCTGCACCATTTCCGTCGACCGCCGCCTGACCGCCGGTGAAGACAAGGAACTGGCCCTGAGCCAGATCGCCGAGCTTCCCGCAGCCAGGGAAGCGGGCGCGGTGGTTTCCATGTACACCTATGACACCCCGGCCTACACCGGCCTGGTCTACCCTACCGACTGCTACTTCCCGTCCTGGGTCGTGGAGGAAGGCCACCCGGCCGTCCAGGCGACCGCAAAGGCCTACACCCGGCTCTTCGACACCGCTCCGCGCATCGACAAATGGACCTTCTCCACCAACGGAGTGTCCATCACAGGCATGTTCGACATCCCGACCGTAGGTTTCGGCCCGGGTAAGGAAGCGGAAGCCCACGCTCCCAACGAAAAGACCTGGAAGGCCGATCTCGTCCGTTGCGCGGCAGTGTACGCGGCCCTGCCCACCGTCTACTGCGAAGACAACTAATCCGCCGGAAGGGGTTACGGGAATGGACAAGAAACTCGCAGTCGTCGCCATCGGCGGCAACTCACTGATCCAGGATGCGGACCGCAGATCCGTCGAGGATCAATATGAAGCCATCTGCCAGACCGTCGAGCACATAGCCGACCTCATCGAGGCCGGTTATCAGGTGGTGATCAGCCACGGCAACGGTCCCCAGGTCGGCTTCATCATGCTCCGTTCGGAAATCGCCCGGCAACACGCGGGGCTGCACATGGTCCCGCTGGTGTCCTGCGTTGCCGACACCCAGGGCGCCATCGGCTACCAGATCCAGCAGGCCCTGAACAACGTCATGTCGCGGCGCTCCCTCAAGGGCAGTGCCGTGACCGTCGTCACCCAGATCAAGGTGGACGGAGAAGATCCCGGTTTCGATGCCCCCGACAAACCCGTGGGCGAATTCTACACCGAAGAACAGGTGAAGGAACTCAAGGCCCAGCACCCTGGATGGGTGCTCAAGGAAGACTCCGGGCGCGGTTTTCGCCGCGTGGTCCCTTCTCCAAAGCCCATTGAAGTGGTAGAACAGGACGCTGTGGAGTCCCTGCTCGGCCAGGGTTTCCACGTTATCACCGTGGGCGGCGGGGGCATCCCGGTCGTGGACACCGGCAACGGCGTTCATGGCGTCGACGCCGTCATCGACAAGGATCTGGCTTCCAGCCTGCTGGCGAGCAGACTTCAGGCTCCTCTGCTGGTGATCTCCACCGCGGTCCCGCAGGTGGCGCTCAACTTCGGCGCCCCACATCAGAAAAACCTGGAAACCGTCACGGTCGAAGAGATGCGGAAATATCTGGCGGAAGGCCATTTCGCCCCCGGCAGCATGGCTCCGAAGGTGCAGGCCGCCATAGACTTCATCCGCAACGGTGGACAGGAAGTCATCATAACCAACCCTGAAACCATTGGTGAGGCCGTCAGCAGTGGCAAGGGTACGCATATCGTTCCTTAAGGAGAACAATACATGGACAAGACCGCAATCACCGAGATGATCAAAGATCTCGCCCGCCTCGACTACAAGAAAATGTACATGAACGACTTTTTCCTGACCTGGGAAAAGTCCGACGACGAAATCGCCGCCACATTCTCGGTGGCTGAAATCCTGCGCGGCCTGCGCGAACAGAACATATCCAGCCGCGTGTTCGACAGCGGCCTGGGCATTTCCCTGTTCCGCGACAACTCCACCCGCACCCGCTTCAGTTTCGCCAGCGCGTGCAACCTGCTGGGTCTGGAAGTGCAGGATCTGGACGAAGGAAAATCCCAGATCGCGCACGGCGAAACCGTCCGCGAAACCGCCAACATGGTTTCCTTCATGGCGGACGTCATCGGCATCCGAGACGACATGTACATCGGCAAGGGCAACACCTACATGCGCGAAGTGGCCAAGTCCGTCCAGGACGGCTACGAAGAAGGCGTATTGGAACAGCGTCCGACCCTGGTCAACCTCCAGTGCGACATCGACCACCCCACCCAGACCATGGCCGACGCCCTGCACCTCATCAACCATTTCGGCGGCGTCGAAAACCTGCACGGCAAGAAGATCGCCATGACCTGGGCCTACTCTCCGTCATACGGCAAGCCGCTGTCCGTGCCGCAGGGCATCATCGGCCTCATGACCCGCCTCGGCATGGATGTGCATCTGGCGCATCCCGAAGGATACGAAATCATGCCCGAGGTGGAGGAAATCGCCGCCCGTCAGGCAGCCGTTTCCGGCGGATCCTTCGTCAAGTCCAACTCCATGGAAGAAGCCTTTGCGGACGCCGACATCGTGTATCCCAAGAGCTGGGCGCCTTTCGCCGCCATGGAAAAGCGCACCAACCTTTACGGCAACGGGGACTGGGACGGCATCAAGGCTCTGGAAGCGGAACTGCTCGAACAGAACAAGCGGCACATGGACTGGGAGTGCACCGAAAAACTCATGTCCACCACCAACAACGGTTCGGCCCTGTACATGCACTGCCTGCCGGCGGACATCAGCGGCGTCTCCTGCGAGCATGGCGAAGTGGAAGCTTCCGTCTTCGACCGCTACCGTGTGCCCCAGTACAAGCAGGCCAGCTACAAGCCATACATCATCGCCGCGATGATGTTCCTGTCCAAGTTCAGGAACCCGGCCGACAAGCTGACCGAACTGCTCGACGCCGGAAAAAAGCGCATACTCTAGACTCGAACGAGATACGTCATCTATAGGGAAAGACAAGGAGACATCATGGGCACGGACCTCGCGATCAGATTCACAGTAAATGGGCAACCCATTGAATATCGCGGTGATCCGTCAGTTTCCCTGCTTTCCTACCTGAGAAACGATCTGAACATAACCTCCCCCAAGGACGGGTGCTCGGGCCAGGCGGCCTGCGGCGCCTGCCTTGTGGAGGTGGCCGGAAAGGCGGCCCTTGCCTGCTCGACTCCCATGAGCAAGGTGGAGGGCAAGGAAGTCACCACCCTGGAAGGATTTCCGGAAAAGCTGCGCCGGACCCTGGGACGCGCCTTTGTCGCCAAGGGCGCGGTCCAGTGCGGATTCTGCACTCCGGGTTTTCTGACCCGGACCAAAATCCTGCTGGACGGCAATCCGAATCCCACCCGGGACGAAGTGGTCCAGGCGGTGCGTCCTCATCTCTGCCGCTGTACCGGATATGTAAAAATCGTTGATGCCGTGCTCGAAGCGGCCGCCGCCCTTCGCAACGGGCGCAATGTCCCCTTTGAATCCGCTTCGGGCATCGGCGTCAACAGTCCCAAATACGGCGCAGTCGAGCGCGCGCTCGGCGCAAAGCCCTTTGTGGACGACCTCCGGCTGGACGGAATGCTCCACGGAGCCCTCAAATTTTCGGACCACCCCCGCGCCAGGGTTCTTTCCATCGACGTTTCCGAAGCGCAAACCGCTCCGGGTGTGATCCGGATATTCACCGCCAGGGACATTCCGGGGCACCGCAAGGTAGGCTTGCTGGTCATGGACTGGCCGGTGATGATCGCTGAAGGCGAAACCACCCGCTACATCGGCGACGTACTCGCCGGCGTGGTGGCCGATACCGAAGCCAACGCCCGCGCCGCCCGCGCGCTCATCAAGGTCGAATACGAAGTCCTCGAGCCGCTCACGGACATGGAAAAATCCGAAAACAGCCCCATCAAGATCCATAAGGACGGTAACCTGCTGAACCGCACCCGGGTCAAGCGCGGCGATGATATTTCCGAGGTTCTGAAGCGTTCCGCCTTCACCGCAAAAGGCCGTTTCAGGACCCAGGCCGTGGACCACGGCTTTCTGGAGCCGGAGTGCTGCGTGGCTCAGCCCAAGGACAATGGCGGCGTCATGGTCTACTCCCAGAGCCAGGGCCCGTACCGGGAACGCGACGAGATCGCCTCCATGCTCGATCTGCCCCGGGAGAAGGTGGAGGTGGTCATCGTGGACTGCGGCGGCGCCTTCGGCGGCAAGGAGGACATGACCGCCCAGGGGCACGCGGCCCTCTACTGCCATCACCTGAGAGCCCCCGTGAAGGTCAAGCTCACACGGCCCGAGTCCATTCGCATGCACCCCAAACGCCACCCGACCATTCTCGACTACGAAATCGGCTGCGACGACAGGGGCATGCTCACCGGCCTGTACGCCCGCATCCTCGGCGACACGGGCGCATATGCCTCGGTGGGTGGTCCGGTCATGGCCCGTGCGGGAACCCACGCCAGCGGCGCCTATGAATTCGACCATGTGGATATCGAAGCAAAGGCCGTCTACACCAACAACATTCCCAGCGGCGCCATGCGCGGCTTCGGGGTCAACCAGACCACCTTCGCCGTGGAAGTGCTCATCGACGAACTCTGCGAGAAGGGAGGATTCGACGCCTGGCGATTCCGCTACGACAACGCTCTGACCGAAGGCCGAATGGTGGCCACCGGCCAGGTGCTCGGCCCCGGCGTGGGGCTGCGCCAATGCCTGGAAGAGGTCAAGGAAGAATACGACAAGGCCGGGCACAAGGGTCTGGCCTGCGCCATCAAAAACTGCGGCATGGGCAATGGCCTCACCGAGGTGAGCAAGACCATCCTGACCGTCAACGGCGACGGTTCCATTACCCTGGACCACGGCTGGACTGAAATGGGGCAGGGCGTGCACACCATCGCCCGCCAGGTGCTCTGCGAAGCAACGGGCCTGCCAGACGTGAACGTCATCACCCCGCGCGTGACCACGGCCTCCGGCGCTTTGGGCGGTCCCACCACGGCCAGTCGCGGCACCCTGCTCCTTGGCCGGGCCATCATCGATGCGGGCACAAAACTCAAGGCCGACCTGCGGAACCACAGCCTGGAAGAGCTGGCCGGACGCGTCTACGAGGGCGAATTCATCTGCGACTACACCCATGCCGAAGGCAAGCCCGGTGAAATTGTCAGCCACATTTCCTATGGATTCGCCACCAACCTTGCCGTGCTGGATGAAAACGGCAAGCTTGAAAAAATCGTGGCCGCCCACGACGCGGGCAAAATCCTCAACCCCGTGCTCTTCCAAGGACAGATCGAGGGCGGCGTGGCCATGGGGGTGGGCTACGCCCTGTACGAGACCGTGCCGCTTGAAAACGGCCGCCTGACTTCCGAAAAATATATTTCCCTGGGGATACCCAAGATAGCAAAACTGCCCGGAATCGAAGTGATCGGCGTGGAAAGTGATGATCCCGAGGGGCCGTTCGGCGCCAAGGGCGTTGGGGAAATCGGTTGTATCGCCGCCGCCCCTGCCATCGCCAACGCCTTCTGCGCCTATGACGGGCAGCGCAGGTACTCCCTGCCCCTGGAACAACCGAAAAAGCGCGGACGGAAAGAATGAGGAGGTTTTCATGACCCTGTACCTGAAAAATACACGCTACATCGACGCCGAGACCCTGAAAGTGTCCTCCACGCATATTGCCGTGGAAGAAGGCGCTCGGGGCGGCATCTCCCTGATCGATTCCATCCCGGCGGCAGACGCCCGGAGCGAAGACGATCAGGTCATCGACTGCAAGGGCCGTTTCGTGACCCGCTCGTTCGGTTGCGGCCACCACCACATCTATTCGGCTCTCTGCCGCGGCATGCCCGCCCCGCCGAAGATTCCGACCAATTTTCCGGAAGTGCTCGAATACGTCTGGTGGCGCGTGGACAAACGCCTGGACAAGGACATGATCGAAGCCAGCGCTCTGGCCGCCGGCCTGCAGATGGCCCGTCGCGGCGTGACCTTCTGCATTGACCACCATGCCTCCCCCTTTGCCGTGGAAGGCAGCCTGGAAACCGTGGCTCAGGCCTTTGAACGCACCGGCATCGGCCACCTTCTCTGCCACGAGTCGTCAAACCGCGACGGCGACGAAATCGCCGAGAAAAGTCTTGCCGAACATGAAAACTATCTGGCTTCCGGCCGTCCAGGTCTCGTGGGCATGCATGCCTCCATCACCGTCAACGACGACCTGCTCGAACGTTCCGTGGCCCTTGCACGCAAGTTCGACACGGGCGTCCACATCCACGTGGCCGAAGACGTGGCCGACGAAATCCACTGCGAAAAGACCTACGGCAAGCGCGTTGCGCAGCGCCTCCAGGATTTCGGCGCGCTGGAAAGCCCCAAAACCATCCTGGGGCATTGCGTGCACTTCACCGACGAGGAACGCAGAATTGTGAGCCGGTCCCCGGCCTGGGTTGTCTCCAACGTGGAATCCAACCAGAACAACAACGTGGGGCTCACCGGATACGACTGGGTCGACAACATCATGCTCGGCACCGACGGCATGCACAACGACATGATCCGCAGCGCCAAGGCCCACCACCTGGTCTGCACCGCCACCGAGGGCATCGGCTACGACGAGGTCTACCGCCGCTTCCGGAACGTGCACAAATACCTGGCGCAGTTCGATGGCGTCGGCGACAATGAAAACAACCTGGTGGTCCTGGACTACGACTCCCCCACCGAGATCACTGACGACAATTTTCTCGGGCACTTCATTTTCGGTCTGGAATCCGCCCATGTGAATACCGTTATCGCCCAGGGCCGGGTCATCATGGCCGACCGCAAGTCCACCCTGGTGGACGAGGAGGAAGTCTTCACATACGCCAGGGAACAAGGCGTACGTCTCTGGAAGAAACTCACGGAGGGCTAGCCTATGGCAGCGGTTCTGGTGAAAGGCGGCACGGTCGTCACCTCGACCGAGACACAGACGGCGGACGTGTGCGTGAAAAACGGACGGATCACCGAAGTGGGCCCCGCACTCTCCTGCAAGGAAGCGAAGCTCATCGACGCAACAGGAAAACTGGTGCTTCCCGGCGGCGTCGACGTGCACACCCATTTCAACCTTGAGGTGAACGGCCTGAAAGTGGCCGACGGTTTCTTCGAAGGCACCCGCGCCGCAGCCTGCGGCGGCACCACCACCATCGTGGAGCATCCGGGCTTCACGCCGGACGGTTCCCTGTTCGCCCCCATTGCAAACTACCGTAAGGATGCCCTCGGCAACTGCGTCACCGACTACGCCCTGCACGGTGTGGTTTCCAAAGTCGGGGAAGACACCGGCCAGGAACTGGCCAGACTCATGGCCGACGGCATCCCCAGCGTCAAGGCCTACATGACCTATGCGGGACGATTGGACGACGACGCCATCATCGCCGTGCTCAAGGCAATGAAACGCGAACGCGGCCTGCTTACGGTGCACGCGGAGAACCACGAGGTCATCGCCGAGCTGAGCGGACAACTCCGGGACGCCGGCAGGCTGGGCCCCGCCAGCCATCCCCTGAGCCGTCCGGACTACAGCGAGGGCGAAGCCGTGGAACGCATGATCGCCTTGGCCCGCGCCGCAGGAAACGCTCCCCTGTACATCGTGCACCTTTCCACCGGAGTCGGCCTGGAAGCCGTTCGGCGGGCCAAGGCCCAAGGGCTGCCCGTCTACGCCGAAACCTGCCCGCAGTATTTGCTGCTCACGGACGAGCGCTACTCCGCCCCCGGCGACGAAGCCCTCAAATATGTCCTTTCCCCGCCTCTACGCAAACAGGAGGACTGCGAAGCCCTGTGGCAGGGGCTGGCCGACGGGAGCATCGACACCGTGGCCACGGACCACTGCTCCTTCAACCTTTCCCAAAAAACAGAACGCGGCCGCGACGACATTTTCGCCTGCCCTGGCGGCGCTCCCGGCGTAGAAACACGCCTGCCGCTGCTCTACTCCGAAGGGGTGAAAAAAGGACGCCTGAGCCTGAACCGTTTCGTGGAACTCGTATCCACGGCTCCGGCCCGCCTCATGGGCCTGGCTCCGGCCAAGGGCGAAATCGCCCCGGGCGCGGACGCGGACATCGTCATTTTCGACCCGAAAAGGAAAATAACCATCTCACCGGCAACCCTGCGCCACAACGCCGACTACAATCCCTTCGAGGGATTCGAAGTCGCCGGCTGGCCCGAAACGGTTCTGCTGCGCGGCGAGGCGATCATCGAAAAGGGCAAGCACACAGCCCGTGAAGCAATGGGCCGCGAGTTGAAGCGGACCCGGTTCACCGTATAAACAAGAGCATGGAGGAAACCATGAGTACTGATAAATTTCATTGCGCCGGCATTGAATCTCTCCTTGAATGGATTCTGTTCGATTTGGAACGAGGCGAAGCCCTCGGCATCGCCAGGGAATTGTTCTTCGTTCCCGATGAAAACGATCCGTTCCGCATGCGGCGCTACGGCAAGCTGATGGAAACTCCGCTCGGCGTGGCCGCAGGCCCGCACACCCAGTTGGCCCAGAACATCATCGCCGCATGGCTCACGGGCGGGCGCTACATTGAGCTGAAGACCATTCAGGTGCTGGACGAGTTGGAAGTAACCAAACCGTGCATCGACATGACCGATGAAGGCTACAACTGTGAATGGTCCCAGGAGCTCAAGCTCGACCAGTCCTTCAACGAATACCTGAACGCGCACATCCTGCTCCACATCCTGAGGGATCGCCTGGGCTGGGGCGGCGAAGAAGCCGGATGGGTATTCAACATGAGCGCCGGGTACAACCTGGAAGGGATCATGAGCCCCACGGTGCAGCGATTCTTCGACCGCATGGAGGACTGTTCCGGGGAACTGGCCGAAAAAATCAAACGCGTGGCAAAAATTTATCCCCGCGTACAAGAGCTGCATATCCCGTCCAAACTCTCCGACAACCTGACCGTTTCCACCATGCATGGCTGCCCGCCGGACGAAGTGGAAAAGATCGGCCGCTATTTCATCGAAGAGCGCGGCTACCACACCACCATCAAGCTGAACCCGACCCTGTTCGGTCCCGAAGGACTGCGCGGCATCCTCAACGGCGAGCTCGGCTTCGAAACCGAGGTACCGGACGAAGCCTTCGGCCACGACCTGAAATATGAACAGGGCGTCGCCATCATCAAGAATCTGACCGAGGCCGCCGGGGAAAAGGGCGTGGAATTCGGCATCAAGCTGACCAACACCCTGGAGACCTCCAACATCCAACAAAACCTGCCCAAGAACGAAGGCATGGTCTACATGTCGGGCCGCGCCCTACACCCCATCAGCATCAATCTGGCAGCCCGGCTGCAGAAGGAATTCGGCGGCCGGTTGGACGTATCCTTCTCCGCAGGCGTGGACACCATGAACATAGCCTCCACCCTGGCCTGCGGCCTCAAGCCTGTCACGGTCTGCTCCGACCTTCTCAAGCCGGGCGGATACGGCCGCCTGAGCCAATACGCCGAAGTGATGCGCGAGGCCTGCGAAAAGACCGGAGCCTCCACTCTGGAGGAACTGGTCACCGCCACGGCCGGGGTGAAGGACATGGCCGAGGCGCGCATGATCAACCTGGAGGCCTATGCCGAAGAAGTGTTGAAGTCCGGCCGCTACGCCAAGGAAAAGTTCCCATACAGGAACGTCAAGACCGATCGCACACTGCCCAGGTTCGACTGTGCCGGCGCACCCTGCATGACCGTCTGCGCGGCACGCCAGGAGATTCCCCGCTACCTCGACTACGTGGCCCGCGGCGAATTCGAGAACGCATACCGCACCATCCTGGCCACCAACCCGTTCCCCAACGTGCAGGGCAAAGTCTGCGACCACCTCTGCCAGTTCAAATGTACCCGCATGAACTACGATTCCCCCTTGCTCATCCGCGAAATCAAACGCTTCGTGGCCGACAAGTGCGACGGCAAGGTCAAGCCGGCGCCTGCCTCCTCCAACGGCCTCAAGGTGGCCGTCATCGGGGCGGGGCCCACCGGCCTTTCGGCGGGCTATTTCCTGGCTCTGGAAGGTTTCGAGGTCAATATTTACGAAAGCAAGGACTTCCCCGGCGGCATGGCCGCCGACGGCATACCGACCTTCCGCCTGGACGACGGCTCTCTGAAAAGGGACATCGACTTCATTTTGTCCATGGGGGCCAGGCTGCACACCGGCGAGAAAATCGACAAAGCCCGTTTCGACCAACTGATGCGGGAAAACGACTACGTTTACGTGGCCGTGGGCGCACAGGAAAGCTCCACCCTGAACATCCCCAATGAAGACGCCGCAGGCGTGTTCGATCAACTGTCCTTTCTAAGTGATGTCCGACAAGGACGCGAAACAGGCCTGGGCAGCAACGTGATCGTCATAGGCGCTGGAAACTCCGCCATGGACGCGGCCCGAACCGCAAAACGCATGGTGGGGAACAAGGGCGAAGTGAGCATCGTCTACCGCCGGACCCGCAAGGAAATGCCCGCCGACCAGGAAGAGATCATCGGAGCCATCGAGGAAGGCGTCAATATCGTCGAGCTGGCTTCTCCCGAAGCCGTTGTGGTCAGGGACGGCCGCATGACCGGCCTGGAAGTGGCGAGGATGGAACTGGGCGAACCGGATACGTCCGGCCGGCGCAGACCGGTCAGGATGGAAGGCGGCACCCGCGTCATTGATGCGGACAGCCTGATCATGGCCATCGGCCAGAAAGTGATTCTGGATTTTCTGCCCGCCGAAGGACTGAAGGTGGACATGAATTCCATGAAGACCCAACTGGAAGGCGTCTTCGCCGGCGGCGACGCCGCCCGTGGCGCATCCTCGCTGGTCAATGCCATCGGCGACGGCCGCACCGCATTTCTGAGCATTCTCGAGGCCGCCAGACAGGAACGCCGTGTGCGCGTGTCCCCGCCCGACGCCCGCAGTGCGAAAGGAACGGAAATGCGCGTGAAGCAGGCCCGCAAGATATACGGACCGGCCATCCCGGAAAAAGACGCCTGCGAGCGTATGAACTTCGACCTCTTCGTCAGCACCCTGTCCGACGAGGACGCCCGCGCCGAAGCCGAACGCTGCCTGCAGTGCGACACCGTCTGCAACGTCTGCTCCACGGTCTGCCCCAACAGGGCCAACTACGCCGTGCCGACAATGCCCCTCGAATATCCGATTCAGCGCGCGGTCGTGAAGGACGGCGCACTGGAGGTGGAGACCCTGGGCATGGGCGACATCCGCCAGGCGTTCCAAATCGTCAACATCGCCGACTACTGCAACGAATGCGGCAACTGCGCCACCTTCTGCCCCTCCAGCGGGTCTCCGTACCAGGACAAGATCCGCATGCACCTGAGCCGCGAAAGTTTCGAGGAGGCCGAAAAGGGCTACCACTTTTCGACTGCCGGCAGGCTGGAGTCCAAGTGCAACGGCGCAACCTGCACCCTGACCGACTCGGACGGCGTCTTCACGTTCGAGGACGACACGGTGCGCGTCGAATTCACCAAGGATTCCTTCAGCGCCCGCAAGGCGGAGCTGAAGAACGGAGCGGCCGAGGCAAGCCTGCATCAGGCATCCGAAATGATGGTTCTCTACACCCTGCTGCACGACCGTCAACCGTTCGCCGTGAACATTTAACCGGTCCGGACAGTTGTCCGTGTTTCAAGGACGGCTTTAAAACAACCTCTGCATTGGAGGAGCAAAGTAATGATACAGGGATTCCACCGACCGGAAAGCGTCGAGGAAGCTGTCGCCATCAGAAGGGAAAAGGGCAATTCCGCCTGCTTCCTGGCTGGCGGCTTCTTCATCAATAGCCCGAAAAACAAGGAAACATATGTAGATGCCGTTTCCCTTGAAAAGGTAGGACTCTCCGAGATCGGCATCGGCAAGGACGACGTCATCATCGGAGCCTGTGCGACCCTGCAACGGATTGTGGACAACCGCGACCTGCCTCCTGTCATCAGACAGGCCGCCGGATTCCAGCCGGCCCGTCATTTCCGAACCCAGATCACCATTGGCGGAGATATCGCCTCCCGCCGCGAGGACAGCTTCACCGCCGCCGCGCTCATGGCCATGAACGCCACGGCCCAGACCGCCGAAAGCGGGGACATGTCCGTGTCCGACTATGTGTTGGGGGACTGTGACGACCTGCTCCTGTCCATCACCGTCCCCAGAGACAACCACCGATGTTGCGGCCTGTTCCGCCAGACCCGCTCCGCACGGGGCCCCCTGCTGCTCAATGCCGCCGTAGGCCTTTCCCGCGACGGCGATGCCGCTCCGGTCGTGGTCGTGAGTGGCGCCGGCATGGGGCTGACCCGCCTGACCGCAGTGGAGACCATGCTTCCCCATGCCGATGTCGAAACCATTGAAAGGACCGCGGCCGAGGCCGCCCCTTTCGGAACACATTGGCTCGGCTCCGTGGAATTCCTCAAACATTTGTGTGGTGTGGCTGTCGCCGACTGCGCCATAGCCTGCCTGTAGGAGGGACCCGCCATGAAAATCATTTTTACCCTGAACGGTGTCTCCCGCGAAGCGGAAATCGTCCCGGGCATGAACGCCCAAGTCTTCCTTCAACAGACAATGCACATCCCATCGGTGCGCAACGGCGACGACGGGACCGGCTTCATCGGCAACGACGTCATCCTGGTGGACGGTTCGCCCAGGTCGGCCCAACGCCTCATGGCCGCCCAACTGGACGGCAGGGATATACGCACCATAGAATCCCTCAACCGGGACATGATCAGACCCGGCAGGCTCCAGCAGGCCCTCATCGCGGCAGGTGCGGTGCAGGATGGTTACAATGCCCCGGCCGCAGCCCTGCTGCTGCACGAACTGCTGAGCCGCAACGCCGCTCCCTCCCGGGAGGAAATTACCGACGCCTTGTCAGGGCTGTTCGTCCGGGACTGCGGATACGAGCCCTATTACAAGGCCGTGGAAATCTACAAAGCCATGGTACAGGGCGGGAAATACGACGACGTGGCTCCCAGCTTCCGTGACGACCTCCGCGTGGTGGGCACCCCGGTTCCCAAGATCGACGGCCCGTGGCTGGCCGCCGGCCAGCGCGCCTACGTGGAGGACCGCGTCGCACCTGATGCGCTCATGGTGCGAATGCTGCGCAGCCCCCATGCCCACGCCTACATTACCTCCATCGATACGTCCGAGGCCGAAAAGGTTCCCGGCGTACACATGATCGTCACCCATGAAAACTGCCCGAATGAGAGCTTCACCCAGGCGGGCCAGGGCTTTCCCGAACCCTCTCCCTACGACCGCCGCATGTTCGACAAAAAAGTCCGCCATGTGGGCGACCGAGTTGCCGCGGTCGTGGCCGAGACTGAGGAAGCCGCCCGGGAGGCGCTCGCCAGAATCAAGGTCGAGTACGACGTGCTCGCCCCCGTGCTGTCCATCGACGATGCCGAGCGCGAGGACGCACCGCTGGTGCAGGCCGGTCCCATGGAATATGTGGTCGGCGCACCCGAGAACCTGGACGAACTGAACCGCGATGCCGATCCACGCGACGGTACGGTCACCTACCAGTTCCCCATCGGTGCTAATACACGCAAAAACATCGCGGCCAGCATCTCCGGCGGCATCGGGGACATGGAAAAGGGCTTCGCCGAAGCGGACGTAATCATCGAGCGCACCTACGACAGCTGCCAGATCCACTGTACTCCGCCAGAAACCCATGTGGTCTATACCCGCATGGACGCGGGCCGCGTGGTGGTCCACAGCGCCACCCAAGTCCCCTGGCATGTCCGCCGCCTTGTGGCCAAGGTGCTCGGCCTGCCCCAGAACCGCGTACGCGTGATCAAGGAACGCGTGGGCGGCGGCTACGGCTCAAAGCAGGACATCCTCCTGGAGGACGTCTGCGCCTACGCCACCCTCAAAACCGGCAGACCCGTGTACTCTCACTACACCCGCGAGGAAGAGTTCCTCGCATGTTCCAGTCGCCACCCCATGCGGGTGACCGTGAAGCTGGGCGCCAGGAAGGACGGCACCCTCACAGCCGTGGAAATGCACAACAAGGCCAACACCGGCCCGTTCGGAAACCACTGCCTGACCGTGCCCATGAACGCCTGTTCCAAGTCCCTGCCCCTGTTCCTGTGCGACAACGTGGCATTCTCAGTCACGGTTTACTACTCCAACATCCCGCCCACAGGAGCATACCAGGGGTATGGCGCTCCCCAGGGATCCTTCGGACTGCAATTGGCGGTTGCCGAACTGGCCCGGGAACTGGGCGTGCCACACATGGAAATCATCGAAAGGAACCGCGTGCGCGAAGGCAGCCGTCTGGAGCTCATGCGCATCCTTGGTGAAGGCCGCGAAGGCGTCGCCGCAGACATCAAAAGCTGCGGTCTGGAAGGGGCACTCAAACGCGGAAATGAGCTGCTCAAGCTCGACGAGAAGGGGGAGAGCAGCGACCCGGACGTAAAAATAGGCAAAGGATTCGCCATCATCCAGCAGGGGTCCGGCCTGCCGGGACTGGACCAGGCCAACGGCCGCGTCAATCTCTGTTCCGATGGCACCATCCTCGTGCAACAGGGCGGCGCGGACATCGGCACCGGCCTAGACACGGTCATGGCCAAAATGGCAGCCGAAGCCCTGAACGTGCCCCTGGAAAACGTCACCGTGATCTCCGGCGACACCGACATGACGCCCTTCGACACCGGCGCGTACGCCTCCAGCGGCACCTATTTCTCCGGAAGCGCCGCACTGCTGGCCGCCCAGGACCTGCGAAAAAACATCCTCGAAACAGCCGCGAAAATGCTGGGCGTCGAACCGGAGGATCTGGACATTGATTATCCGGGCGTGGTCACCGGCGGCAAGGAAGAGTTGCCCCTGACCAAAATCGCCCATCACTGCGAGTCCGGTGAAGGACCCGGCCCCCTCAGCGGCAAGGGCTGCTTCGTCACCGAGCACCACGCCATTCCCTATGGGGCGCACTTCGCCCAGGTGACGGTCAATACGCGCACCGGCGAGGTCAAGGTGCAAAAGTATTATGCCCTGCAGGACTGCGGCACCCCGGTCAACCCGGAGCTGGCCGAAGGTCAGATCCTGGGTGGCGCGCTCAAGTCCATCGGTCATTCCTTGTGGGAAGAGATGATCCTGGACGAAAAGGGCGCCCTCGTGAACCCGAGCATGCACGAATACTGCCCGCCCGCAATTCTGGACAAACCCGAAGACTTCCGGGCCGAGTTCATCTTTACCGATGATCCGTACGGTCCGTACGGCGCAAAATCCGTGTCCGAAATCGCGACCAATGGAGCGTCCCCGGCCCTGGCCGCCGCCATCCACGACGCCACCGGTGTCTGGATCCGCCAATGGCCGTTCACCCCGGAGCGCATCCTCAAGGCGCTGGGGACCATATAAGGATTGCCCGGGAAGGTGGGACTGGCAAGACAGACTGCGGGGAGCCGAGTGAAAATATCTTCAACGGGCATGACGGCTTCCCCATTTGACGAGTATGCCCCAAATGTGTTGGGTAAGGCGGCGCACCCGGCAATGCCGCGGAGCGGCCCGGAAAGGAACTGATGATGACCGACATGACGCAACTGACCTTCATAATCCGCAGCGCGGGAGACCTTGCCACCGGCGTGGCTCTCCGGCTGTACCGTTCGGGGTTCCGTCGCATCATCATGCTCGAGGTCGAACATCCTCTGGCTGTCCGCCGCCGCGTGGCCTTTTCCGAGGCGGTGTGGTTGGGGGAAAACACCGTGGAAGGCGTAACGGCCCGAAAGGTGGACGCATCACGGATCAAGGAAAGTTGGTCCAGGGGGGAACTGCCCATCGTGGTGGATCCCCATGGAAAGACCATCAGGAGTGTAAAGCCGGATGTCGTCGTGGACGCCATCATGGCCAAGCGCAACCTGGGCACCACCATGAACGACGCGCCGCTGGTCATAGCCCTCGGTCCCGGCTTCAACGCAGGAGAGGATGCGCACTACGTCATCGAGACCTGTCGGGGGCATCACCTGGGCCGGGTCATCCGAAATGGTGCGGCCCTGCCCAACACCAAGGTGCCTGGCACCATAGGCGGCTACGCCATTGAACGGCTCCTGCGCGCACCGGTGAAAGGCGTGTTCAAGACCGGGCATGACATTGGCGACCGAGTCTCCAAGGGCGATGCCGTGGGCGCCGTGGACGGAGAGCCGGTCAAAGCTGCCGTGTCCGGCGTACTGCGCGGGCTGTTGCGCACCGGCACTCCCGCCCCCAAGGGATTGAAGCTCGGGGACATCGACCCCCGCGACCAAGTGGAATTTTGCGATACGGCGTCCGACAAAGCCATCGCCATCGGCGGCGGCGTGTTGGAGGCCGTGTTGGAGAGGTACAACCGCGCCCAGGCGCGACAAGCATATTGAGGAAGTGCAATATGGCCGTAGGCAAGTCCCCCGTCCGCAAGGACGCTGTGGCCAAAGTCACGGGAAAGGCCCGCTATACCGACGACTTCATCATGCCCGGCATGCTCCATGCCAAGTACGTGCGCAGTCCCGTCGGGCACGGTATCGTCAAAAGCCTGGACGCGAAGGAGGCCCTGGCGCTTCCGGGCGTTGAAGCCGTATTCACTTACGAGGACGTACCCGACATCGTCTACGCCACCGCCGGGCACCCCTTTTCCCTGGAAGTCGACCACCAGGACGTGGCGGACCGCAAGCTGCTGACAAAACACGTTCGCTATCACGGCGACGAAGTGGCCATTGTGGTGGCCCGCGACCCATTGACCGCGGAAGAGGCTGCGCGCAAGGTCAAGGTGGAGTACGAGGAGTTTCCGGTCTGCGTCACTCATGAGGCCGCGCTGGCCCACGACGCCCCGAAAATCCACGCAGGCGGCAACGTCATCAAGTCCCATTCCTTCGAAGTGGGCGGAAACCTGGACCAGGCCTTGTCCGAATCGGACGTGGTGGTCGAAGGCGAATTCAAGACTCCCGTGGTCCAGCACTGCCACATGGAAAACCACACGGCCTATGCCTACATGGACGACCATGAGCACATCGTGGTGGTCTCCTCCACCCAGATCCCGCACATCTGCCGCCGCATCGTGGGTGAGGCCCTGGGCATCTCCTGGGGCCGGGTCCGCGTGATCAAACCTTATATCGGCGGCGGGTTCGGCAACAAGCAGGACGTGGTTCTGGAGCCCATGGCCGCCTTCCTGACCATGAAAATGGACGGCGCGCCCGTGAAACTGGAACTGAACCGTGAGGAGTGTCTGGTCAGCACCCGCACCCGCCACTCCACCAAATCCCGCTGCCGCATCGGTGCGACCCGGGACGGCGCGCTCAAGGGCATCGACCTGGATCTGGTCTCCAACACCGGTGCATACGCTTCCCACGGGCACTCCATCCCGTCGGCGGGCGGGGCCAAGTCCGTGAATCTCTACCCCCGCAACGTGGTCAAATACAGCGCCCTGACCCACTACGCAAACATCCCTTCGGCAGGAGCCATGCGCGCCTACGGTTCCCCGCAGGTCATCTTTGCCATCGAGTCCGCCATGGAAGACGCGGCCCGGGCCATCGGCATGGACTCCGTGGACTTCCGCATCAGGAACGTCGCCCGAGAGCAGGACGTGAATCCGCTCAGCCAGAAAAAGATCAGCAGCGCAGGCATCTGCGAGTGCCTGGAAAAAGGCCGAAAAATGATCGGCTGGGACGAAAAAAGGAAACAATACGCAGACCAGACAGGTGACGTGCGCCGAGGTCTGGGCGTGGCCTGCTTCAGCTACGGCTCCGGCACCTACCCGGTCTGTGTGGAAATTGCGGGCTGCCGCCTGATCCTGAACCAAGACGGCTCCGTGCACATGCAGCTGGGAGCGACCGAAATCGGGCAGGGTTCCGATACGGCTTTCGCCCAGATGGCCGCCGAAACCCTGGGCGTGGATTACGACAAGATCCACGTGGTTTCCACGCAGGACACCGATGTGAGCCCGTTCGACACCGGCGCATATGCATCCCGCCAGTCCTACGTGGTGGCTCCGGCCATCAGGAAGGCCGCTTTGGAATTGAAAAGAAAAATCCTGGGACACGTTCGGGAGATGACCGGCAAGGCCGCCGAAGGCATGACCATTGCCGGCGGCAAGATCGTGAACCAGAACCGGCCGGAACGCGTTGTGCTCGATCTGGCCGAAGTGGCCATCGACGCATACTACCACAAGCAACGCGGCGGGCAGCTCACTGCGGACGTCTCCCACAAGACCCGCACCAACGCGCCGTCCTACGGCTGCACCTTCGTGGACCTGGAAGTGGACGTCCCCATGTGCAAGGTGAAGATCAACCAGATCATCAACGTACATGACGCAGGCGTGATCATTCACCCGCTCCTGGCCGAGGGGCAGGTGCACGGCGGCATGGGCATGGCTGTGGGCATGGCCCTGTTCGAAGAACTGCTCATCGACCCCAAGTCCGGCTGGGTCCACAACAGCAACCTGCTGGACTACAAGATCCCCACGTTTGTGGACATCCCGAATCTGGAGTGCGCATTCGTGGAAACCGTCGAGCCCACCAGTGCTTACGGACACAAATCTCTGGGCGAACCGCCCATCATCTCCCCGGCCCCAGCCATCCGCAACGCCATTCTGGACGCCACCGGCGTGGCCGTGAACGAGGCGCCCATGACCCCGAAGGTTCTGTTCCGCCACTTCAGCCAAGCCGGAATCATATAGAGGAGCACGGAAATGTTTCCGATTGAAAAACACCATATGGCCACGAGCATCGAGGACGCTGTCCGGGCCCTGGCCGAAGACGAGACGTCCCAAGTCATTGCGGGAGGCACGGACGTGCTGATCCGCCTCCACGAAGGGCACGGCGACTACCGCAACCTCGTGGACATCAACAAGCTGGATGAGCTGCGCGAAATCAGGATGGACGAGGAAGGCAACGTTCTCATCGGCGCCCTGGCCTCCTTCACGGAAATCCTCGAACACGACGTGATCCGCAAACACGTACCGGTCATAGGAGAATCCGTGAACACCGTAGGCGGTCCCCAGGTTCGCAACAGGGGCACCATGGGCGGCAATATCTGCAACGGCGCGGTTTCCGCCGACAGCGCCTGCGCGGCCCTGGTGCACGAGGTGGATCTGGTCATCCAGAGCCCCGAGGGCGAACGCGTGGAGTCCATCATCGGCTTCCATACCGGGCCGGGCCGGGTTTCCCTGAAACAGGGCGACCTGCTCAAACACTTCCGGGTGCGCCCCGGGAATTACAAAGGTTTCGGCGCCAGCTACTACAAGTACGCCATGCGCGAGGCCATGGACATCGCCACCATCGGCTGCGCCGCCGCCGTGAAACTTAATGGCGAAAAAATCGGCGAATTACGTCTGGCCTACACCGTCTCCGCCCCAACTCCCATCCGCTGTGCAGGTGCGGAGGAAGTCGCCAAAGGGAAGCCCCTGACCCAGGAAACTCTGGCCGAGATCGCCAAGGCCGTGGAAGCGGACGTCAGACCGCGTACATCCTGGCGCGCGAGCATGGAATTCAGACTGCACGTCATCCGCACCCTGGCCCAACGCGTCACCCGTCAGGCCGCTGAACGTGCAGGAGGTACTTTCTAATGCAAAAACAGACCATATCCCTGACCGTCAACGACAAGAAATTCACCCTGGACATCGATGTCCGCCAATCCCTGGCCGACGTATTGCGGAAACAGGGTTTCACCAGCGTCAAACAGGGGTGCGGCGTGGGCGAATGCGGCGCATGCACCGTGCTGGTGGACGATATGGCCGTGGATTCCTGCATTTACCTGGCCGTGTGGGCCGACAACAAGAAAGTGCGCACCACCGAGGGTGAGTGCAGAAACGGCAAGCTCTCTCCCGTGCAGCAGGCCTATGTGGACGCCGGAGCCGTCCAGTGCGGTTTCTGCACGCCGGGGCTGGTCATGACCACCACCTCTTTTCTGGAGCGCAACAGGGACCGCAAGGTGACACGTGAAGAAATCCGCACAGGACATGCGGGCAATCTGTGCCGCTGCACCGGCTACGAGACCATCGTCAAGGCAGTGGAAAAAATCGTGGACGTCGCCGAAGAAGAATAGGGCCAAAGCCCGCTCCGTCGAATGAGAGGCGACGACGGCCTGAAACAGGCCAGGGGAAAACACCTCGGCAAGCAGGTTGCAAACGGCCCGACACAAAAAAAATGGGTGCGAAAATGTCTCAAACGCCCGGACCGGCAAAACGGGTGACCGAAATTACGGGCGCAGTGGCCGAAATCCGGTTCGAAAACACGAGGACCAAGCCCCGGAAAACAAAGAAACGGGTCACAAAACAGGCGCGGCGACAAAATATTCCGGCGCGTGCGCCAAGGGCCTTTCAGGACGTGGAAAACATTGTGGATATCGCTGAATATGCGTAGTGTGAATCCGCTTTTTCAGGTCCTGCGCATACGGCGTGTGCCCGGGAAAACACAACGAATCTTTCATTTGCCGTCATCGTCGGAGCCACCCCGACGAACAAGGTCCGTTTCGGGAAGGGACACCCGAATCGCTTCTATAGAACCGGCCCGGCCGGATGTTTCAAAGGGCACATTCATACGGCGCCCATCACCCGCATGCATACTTCGAGAGGGATGCATGGGGCTGATCCTTAGCCGCCATATCTTCAGGAGCCTTTGAACCTCGGAATTCGCCTGGGCCGGAAACCTCCAATCTGAATGAGGAGAGGTCAATGAGTCAGGAGTCCAGTTGTAAAGTCAAAGAGTTTGAACTCATCTACGAGTTGAACGACAAACCGCCGGTGACGGAGTCGCTTTTTGCTGCGCTGCAGCACTTCCTGGCCATGTTCATCGGCATCATGACGCCGCAGATCTTCATCAGCAACGCCTTGGGCATGTCGTTGGAGATGAGCGCATACATGATCAGCATGGCCCTGTTCATATCTGGGGTGGCCACGTTCATCCAAGCCAAGAAAATCGGGCCCCTCGGCTCGGGAATGCTCAGTATCCAAGGCACCAGCTTCGCCTTTCTGAGCACCATCATCTCCATCGGCATGGGCGTCATCAACAAGGGCGGTTCCCCCGAGAACGCCGTGGCCACCATTTGCGGCGTGGCGCTGGTCGGTTCGCTCATCCAAATGACCTGCAGCCGCTTCCTGCCCGTGCTGCGCAAAGTATTCCCTCCCCTGGTCAGCGGCATCGTCGTGACCATGATCGGGCTTTCCCTCATCAAGGTCGGCATCGTCGACTTCGGCGGCGGCTTTGCGGCCATGGGCAACGGCACCTTCGGCTCCCTGCAGAACCTGGGACTGGGACTGCTGGTTCTGCTGCTGATCATCGTCATGAACCGCAGCAAAAGCCCCTTCGTACGCATCAGCTCCGTGGCCATCGGCCTGGTGGTCGGCTACATCGTGGCCGCCTGCATGGGCCTGGTGGACTTTTCCAAAGTCGGAGAGCTGAACCTCGTTTCCATCCCGGTACCTTTCAAGTACGGCATCGGTTTCGATTGGGGCGGTTTCGTGCTCATGGGCTTCCTGTACATCATCACCATCGTCGAATCCATCGGCGACCTGACCGCAACGGCAATGCTCTCCAACCAGCCGGTCAAAGGTGAGCAATACATCAAGACCATTTCCGGCGGTGTGCTTGCGGACGGTTTCAACTCCGCCCTTGCCGCCGTGTTCAACACATTCCCCAACACCACCTTCAGCCAGAACAACGGCGTCATCCAACTTACCGGCGTCGCCAGCCGATACGTCGGCTTCTACATCGCCGGTCTCCTGGCACTGGTGGGAATCTTCCCCGTCGTGGGCGGAATATTCTCCCTGATTCCCAAACCGGTCCTCGGCGGCGCAACCCTGATCCTGTTCGGCTCGGTGGCTGCGGCGGGCATCAAGATCATAGCCTCCCAGGCCATCACCCGCCGAGCCATGCTCATCATGGCCATCGCCTTCGGAGCGGGCCTGGGGGTGACCTTTGCACCGGATATTCTGAAGCATCTTCCCAAGTTCGCCCAGACCGTCCTTTCCTCGGCCATCACCACCGGCGGTTTCGCCGCCATCATCGCCAACCTGGTGCTGGCCAAGGACGTGGAAGACGTGGAAGACGTGGAAGACCTTGAAATGGAACCCGCAGGCGAAGAAGCATAAAGCATACAAGATCCCCCGGCCGGACGCGTATCCGGTCGGGGGGGGGGCAAGGCACGGTCTGAAAGGTCACGGGTGTGGAGACCCTTCAAACCGCAAGAGTGCGATCATCTTAACAGGAGAGGTATGATGTCTGTCCAAGACTTTCTGGAAAAACGTTTCAACCTGTCAAAGTGCGGAACAACTCCCAAGACAGAACTCACGGCAGGTGTGACGACCTTCATGACCATGGCCTACATCCTGGCCGTCAACCCGGGCATTCTGTCCGCTGCCGGAATGGACCCGGCCGCCGTGTTCGGGGCCACAGCCCTGTCCGCCCTCATAGCCACCCTGGTCATGGCCTTTGGGGCCAACATGCCCTTTGCACTGGCTCCGGGCATGGGACTGAACGCCTTCTTCGCCTTCACGGTCGTCAAGGTCATGGGGTACTCCTGGCAGTTCGCCCTCACTGCGGTTTTCCTGGAAGGCATCATATTCCTGATCCTCACGGCCACCAACCTGCGTGAAGCCATCATCAACTGCATACCGTTGCCCATCAAGCACGCCATTTCCGCCGGCATAGGCCTGTTCATCGCCTTCATCGGCTTCAAGAACGCCGGTATCGTGGTCGCCCACCCGGCCACCCTGGTGAGCCTGGGCGACATGCTGACGGGACCTGCCCTGGTCTGCATGGCCGGACTGATCATCACCGGCATCCTGATAGCCCGGAAGGTAACGGGGGCCCTGCTCTTCGGCATCCTAGCCTCCACCGTCATCGGCATCTTCTGCGGCGTCACCGATCTGGCCCATTTCGACATGTCCGCCATGTTCAGGATTCCCGACATGTCCCCGATACTTTTCCAGCTCGATTTCCATAAGATATTCACTCCCGACATGGGCATCGTCCTGCTGACTTTCCTGTTCGTGGACATGTTCGACACTGTGGGCACCCTGGTGGGTGTGGCCTCCAAGGCCTGCATGCTGGATGAAGACGGCTGCGTGCCCCGCGCCAAGCAGGCCCTGTTTGCCGACGCCATCGGCACAACCGTCGGCGCGCTGTTGGGCACCTCCACGGTCACCACATATGTGGAATCCGCCGCGGGCGTGGCCGAAGGCGGGCGCACGGGGCTGACCGCCCTGACTGTGGCCGTTCTCTTCGGCCTGGCCCTGTTCGTGGCTCCGGTGTTCCTGCTGGTGCCAGGCGCGGCCACCGCACCTGCCCTGATCATCGTGGGCCTGTTCATGATGAGCCCCATCAAGAACATAAATCTGGAAGAGTACACCGATTCCATCCCGGCCTTCCTGACCATCGTCATGATGCCGTTCACCTTCTCCATCGCGGAAGGCATCGTCTTCGGCATGATGTCCTATGTGCTCATCAAGCTGCTGACCGGCCGCCGGGATGAAATTCCGGTGTTGTCCTACGCACTGTTCATCCTGTTTGCATTAAAACTCTACATGCACTAAACAAGGAACAATCGACCCCGACATACGGCTCCGTCTCCGCTCTCCGGGGGCGGAGCCGATTTGATGAGAACGACACAATGACAAGCATTCTGATCAAGAACGGCACGGTGGTGACCATGAACCCCGGCCGCGAAATACTCCGCAATACCGACGTCTACGTGGAGAACGGCCGCATCAGTGAAATCGGCGAAGACCTCGCCCTTCAGGCGGACGAGACCATCGACGCCACGGGACGCATCGTCATTCCCGGGCTGATCCAGACGCACCTGCACCTGACCCAGACCCTGTTCCGGGGGCTGGCCGACGACCTTGAACTCCTGGACTGGCTCAGGAAACGCATCTGGCCACTGGAAGCGGCCCATTCTTTCGAAACCAACGCCATTTCCGCCCGCATAGGCATCGCGGAAATGCTCATGGGCGGAACCACCTGTATCCTGGACATGGGTACGGTCAACCACTTCGACGCCATAGCCGAAACCGTGCGCGACACGGGTTTCCGCGCCTTTCTGGGCAAGTGCATGATGGACCACGGTGACGAAGTTCCGATCGGCCTCATGGAAGACACCGCCGCTTCGCTGCGTGATTCCGAGCTCGCCCTGAAAAAATGGCACGACCAGGCGGGCGGCCGCATCAAGTACGCCTTTGCACCACGCTTTGTGGTCTCCTGCACCGAGGAACTGCTGCTCAAAGTGCAGGAGATGGCCGCCCATCACGACGTCATGATCCACACCCACGCCTCGGAAAACCGCGGCGAGATCGCCCTGGTGGAACAGGAACGCGGCATGCGCAACATCCTCTACCTGGACAAGCTCGGCATGGCCCACGACAAACTGGTGCTGGCTCACTGCATCTGGCTGGACGAGAAAGAGAGGCGCATCATCGCGGACAAGGGAATCCGCGTGGCGCACTGCCCTTCCTGCAACATGAAAATCGCCTCGGGCATGGCCCCGGTGCCGGAACTGCTGGAAATGGGTTCCAGCGTTTCCATCGGTGCGGACGGCGCGCCCTGCAACAACAATCTTGACATGTTTCTTGAGATGCGTCATGCAGCTCTCCTCCAGAAGGTGCGCCTGCTCTCACCCACGGCACTGCCTGCCGATCAGGTGTTCGAGATGGCCACCCTGGGCGGCGCACGGGCGCTGCACATGGAAAACGAGCTGGGCAGCATCGAACCGGGAAAAAAGGCCGATATGGCCGTGGTGGACCTGAACAAGATCCACGCCGTCCCGGGATGCGATCGAGATCCCGTCCCCCAACTGGTCTATTCGGCCACGGCGCAAGACGTGACCCATACCATCGTGGACGGAAAGGTGCTCATGCGAGACCGCAAGCTTACCACCATCGACCTGGAGCAGACCATCGCCGACGGCAACAGCCTGTGTATGAGTATCTTGAAGAAGGAAAACATCTGCAAACTCTTCGAATAAGATGATCGAACGCGAGATTCTCAAACAACTGCAAAGGGGACGCACCATCGCCCTTGCCACCATCGTGGACAAGAGCGGTTCCGCCCCGCGCCTTCCTGGCTCCAAAATGTTTATGGACCAGGACGGGACTTTGCACGGCACCATCGGCGGCGGCAAGCTGGAATTCGAATCCCTGGACGCATGCCGCGAGGTTCTGGAGGGAAAGTCCCCCCGCCTGCTGCACTTCGACATGACCAAGTCCGGCCCGGATGCGGACGCGGACATGATCTGCGGCGGCATCATGAACGTGCTCATCGAACGCATCACCCCGGAAGCGCTCCCGCACTTCGAACAAGCCATGGCTTGTTCCCTCAGGGGCTCCAAGGGAGTCTGGGCAGTGGACATCACCACCGAGGAAAATCCGATGCGCCGGTTCGTGGACATGACGGGTGACGTGGCTCCCATGCCCGGCCTGGACCTCAAGCCCGTCATGCGCGGTCGCGCGACCAAGGTCCTGCAGCACAATGACCGGAATTTCATGATCGACCCCCTGCCCAAGAGCGGCGCTCTGATGCTTTTCGGAGGCGGACACGTGTCCCGAGCCCTGGCCGAGCTGGCCTCGGATGTGGGATTCGACATCGTGGTGGTGGACGATCGCGAAGAGTTCTCCAACAGGGAACGGTTCCCCATGGCCCGCCAGGCGCTGGTCATCCCGAGCTTTGAGAACTGCTGCGAGGCGACCGACATGGACGAGGACAGCTTCGCCGTCATCATGACCCGCGGCCATGCATTCGACCGCGAAGTTCTGGCCCAGGCCTTGGGCACTCCGGCCCGCTACATCGGCATGATCGGCAGCAAACCCAAGCGTGACGCCACCTACGAACAGCTTCGCCAACGCGGCTTCAGCACAGAGGCCCTCTCCCGAGTGCATTGCCCCATCGGGCTCGCTATCGGGGCTGAAACCCCGCAGGAAATCGCGGTCAGCATCCTGGCCGAACTCATTGCAGCCCGGGCAGGTCGTTTGTAGCCATGCAACTCCAATCCATCGCCGAACTGGTGAATCCCGGCGACAAAGTCATTTCCATCACCGGAGCAGGCGGTAAAACGTCGCTCATGTTTCTGCTGGCCAATGACTTGGCCGATAACGGGAAACGCGTTGTCAGCACGACGACCACCCGCATCCTGCCGCCCCATCGTACGGAGACCGGCGGCCTGGTCCTCAAGATCCGCAACGCAAACTTTCTCAAGCGCATCAAGAGCCGCCTGGACAAAGCCCATCACGTGACTGCGGCCTATCGGAACATCAACGGACTGGGCAAGCTTGAGGGGCTCGACCCCATTCAGGCCCAGGAACTGCCCGACCTTGTGGCCGCAGCGCACATCGTCATCGAAGCTGACGGAGCGGCCATGCGTCCGCTCAAGGCCCCGGGCGAACACGAGCCCGTGGTGCCTCCCAAGACCAATCTGCACATCGGCGTCATGGGGCTGGATTCCATCGGCAGGCCTTTGGACAAGAAGCACGCATTCCGGTCCGAACTCATCGCCGAGCTGGCCGGCGTGCCCGAAGGCGAGACCATCACTCCGGATGTGCTGGCCCATCTGGCCGTGGCCGATCTGGGCGCCTTCAAGGGCTGCCCCGAAGGCGCGCGCAAAGTGCTGGTGCTCAACAAGGCGGACCAGCCCGGCGCGGAAGAGGCGGCCCTTGCCGTCATGAAGGCGGCCGAAGAGTTGCCCGGCATTCAGCCGGACATGTGGGTCGTCGCCTCCATCAAGGAACGGCGCTTCCAACTCCTCTTCCGATAGCCCTTCACAATCAAATCCGAACGCCCCAAAGCGCGCAGCCTTGGGGCGTTTCCTTCCATGTGAGGCTCCGCCCCGCCAAAGGGCTCCCTCCTTTGGAACAGCCACGAATTTCCTGTGTAACTTTCGGATTTCCTCTTCCGCTTTCAACGGGGTATCGGCTGATGCCTGCAACCCGCTTGTTCGTTGTTTATGGCGGATGCACTATTTTCCATAGACCTCAAAAAAACCGCCCATCCTCTTAACCCATCAGGCAAGAAAACGGGCGATTTTCCATTAGCAAAAGGGCTGTGGCACACGGGATGAGAGCAAAGCCATTTTCAGGCTTTCCCTACGCCCGCACCTTACAGGGTTTCAATCTTGAGTGCGGCTTTGGCCATTTTAATCTTCCCCTGCTTTTCCTTCTCGAGGAGACCCTCGAAAACTTCGCTGACATCGTCGGGAATATCGTTTTGCAGCATGGCCTCGTAGGTCTCGATCAAGCATTTGTCCAAGTCGGCGGCCACTAGGAGAGCCTCCTGGGCGGTCATGTTCGGACCGAGTTTCGCATCAAAAAACGGGCTCAGATCACATTCCTCATTCACATACATGACCCATGTATCCAGTATGCGCTTGGCAACGCTTTCTTCATATTCTTCCATGATGTACGCCAAGTTGTCATGGTGGCGGCTCATGTATTCCAGCAGGAGCTTCACACGGTCCTTTTCCACTTCCTCGGACAATTTCTGAAAAAAATTGCCCAACCGGACGTGAAAGGCCTTGACCTGTTCGATCACATCTTTCGCAGTCTGAACGTTAGTCATATCGGTTCTCCTCTTCGCCTATGCAGCAAAATTGGCTTAATGCTTCTCTTTGCATTTTCTTTCAAAGTCATACTTGCCACAACGGCATCCTGAACCGTCTCCCGCCTGGATGGAACCCTGGCAGGAACCACGGATGCAATTCCGTTTAAACATAACCCCTATGGCCAAAGCCGTAAAGGCAAGGACGAATACAACTGCGGTCAACAGGAGAATTTCCATATGTTTTATCCTCAATTAAGTGTTTTGTGTTGCGGAAAACCACCGGTGGAATACTCGGCAAATCCGGCAGGGGTCTTTACAATGAAAAAGGCGGACAGATTTTCCTTTCGCGCCAATTCAAGTCCCTTTTCCGGCCCCAGAACCAGTAAACCGGTAGCCAAGGCATCGGCTCGGGTGCAGGAAGCGTCAATGACGCTGACCGAGGCGAGCGCATGGGTGATGGGGTGCCCGGTCGTGGGGGAAATGATGTGGGAATACCGTTTACCATCCACTTCAAAGTAGTTCCGGTAATCTCCCGACGTGGCCATGCCTTTGTCGGTCAACTCGATGACGGTTTGCACGGAGCGCTCTGCATTCACCGGCTTCTCCACGGCAATACGCCAGGCAGAACCGTCCGGTTTGGCTCCCTTGGTGCGGATTTCGCCACCAATCTCAACCAGGTAACTGGTCACGCCCCGGCTCTCCAGCCAACCGCTCACGGCGTCCACGCAGTACCCCTTGGCAATAGCAGCCAGGTCGATGGTGACCACCGGCACCGATTTCCTGAGTGCCGGCGGATCAAGCCTGACTTCGACTCGGTCGATGCCGACTTTTCCGAGGGCCGCCTGGATGTCTTCCTTGGCCGGCACGACGTCCAAACGCCGCTCATCGCCAAAACCCCAGAGGTTGACCAGAGGCGCGACGGTGACGTCAAAAGCGCCACCTGTCATCCGGCTGACCTCCTTGGCCTCAAACACCACCTGGGCCAGTTTCCTGGATACGGGCAGCCAGTCCGAACCCTGATGGTCGTTGAAGCGGGACAGCTCAGAATCGGGATTGAACAGGGACATGGAGGAATTGACGCCATCCATGACCTCCTGAATGCCGCTCTCAATGGTTGCGGACGAGAGACCGTCGGGCAGGCCGTTAACCACGATGGAATACACCGTGCCGATGGCCTGGCCCTGGAGCCGTACAGGTTCCGTGCCGGTGCCGCAGCCACCGGCCGCCAGGAGTATGGCGAGCAGCAGGCTCAGCAATTTCCAGCCGTGATTTCGTGATGGCGATAGCCACATCATGCCGATTATCCTTTCCTCACATTCTTCGACGCAGACGTTTGCGCTCCCGGACAGTCCCAGGCAGAGGCCGTGGCCGGGATGGTTGCCCATCCCGGCCCGGTCCTTTCCTGCATACTGCGTCCGGCTAGCCGCCAAAGTCGTCATACATGATGTTTTCTTTTTCAACCCCTTGGGACATGAGCATGTTCTCCACGGCGGAAGCCATCATCGGCGGTCCGCACATATAATACTCGCAATCTTCCGGGGCGGGATGATCCTTGATGTAGTTGTCGAACAGGACCTGGTGGATAAATCCGGTATACCCTGTCCAGTTGTCTTCGGGCATGGGGTCGGACAGGGCCACGTGCCACGTGAAGTTCGGGCACTCTTCGGCCAGCTTGTCGAATTCCTCCACGTAGAACATCTCGCGGAGACTGCGTGCACCATACCAGTAGCTGATCTTGCGTGTGGACGCGAGGCGCTTGAGCTGATCGAAGATGTGCGAACGCATGGGAGCCATGCCTGCACCACCGCCGATAAAGATCATTTCCGCATCCGTATCGCGGGCGAAGAATTCACCATAAGGCCCGGAAATGGTGACTTTGTCGCCTTCCTTGAGACCGTAGATGAACGAGGACATCTGTCCGGGAGGGGCGTCCGGCGCAAACGGAGGAGGCGGACACACGCGGACATTGAGCATGATGATGCCCTTTTCTTCAGGGTAATTGGCCATGGAATAGGCGCGGACAATGGGTTCCTTGACCACGGACGTATAACGCCACAGATCGAATTTGTCCCAATCCTCCCTGAAGACATCGCCCACTTCGAAGTCCTTGTAGTTGACGGTGTGGGCCGGGGCCTCGATCTGGATGTAGCCGCCTGCACGGAAGTCGACATTCTCGCCTTCTGGCAGTTGCAGCGTGAGTTCCTTGATGAAGGTGGCGCGAGGAATGTTGGATTTGACCGTGCACTCCCATTTCTTGATGTCGAAGATCTCTGCGGGGACCTCGATTTTCATGTCCTGCTTGACGTTGACCTGGCAGGCGAGGCGGATGCCCTCGCGGGCCTCTCGTTTGCTGATATGTCCGGTCTCCGTGGGCAGGATGTCGCCGCCGCCTTCGTGAACTTTACAAGTGCACTGGCCGCAGGAGCCACCACCACCGCATGCGGAGGGAATATAGATTTCCTTGTCGGCCAGCACGTTGAGGAGTTTTGCGCCGGGCCGGACCTCGATGGTCTTTTCCGGGTCTCCATTGATTTCAATGTTCACCTCACCGCTGGGGACAAGCTTTGCCCGGGCGAGGAGGATGAATACGCACAGCGACAGCACCACTCCGGTGAACATCGCTACGCCGAGTATGATCTCAACCATGATATTAACTTCCCGTAGTTAGACGGTTGGTAATCCGATGGACTTGCAAGGGCGTCCGATACAACACCTACATCTGGATGCCGGAGAACGACAGAAACCCGAAGGACATGAGGCCCACCACGATGAACGTGATGCCCAATCCGTCCAGCTCCGCCGGGACATCCGAATACTTCAGCTTCTCCCGGATACCGGCCAGCAAAACGATGGCCAGCGCCCAGCCCACGCCGGAACCGAAACCGAAGGTCACGGATTCGACGAAGTTGTAATCACGTTCGACCATGAAGAGCGAGGCTCCAAGAATGGCGCAGTTAACCGTGATCAGGGGAAGAAAGATGCCGAGAGCGTTGTACAGGGCGGGCATGTACTTATCGAGCGTCATTTCCAGAATCTGGACGAGCGCCGCGATAACGCCGATGTAGGAAATCAGGCCGACAAAGGTCAGATCAGTGTCGGGAAACCCGGCCCAGGCCAATGCGCCTTCGCGCAGGAAGTAGTTGTAAAGCAAGTTGTTGACGGGAACCGTGATGGTCATGACGACGATGACGGCTATGCCGAGCCCCAACGAGGTTGCAACCTTCTTGGACACTGCCAGGTAGGTGCACATGCCCAGGAAGAATGCCAGGGCCATGTTCTCGATGAAGATCGATTTGATGAATATGTTTATCAGATGTTCCACTGTCTACTCCTTTGGGCTTACCGCTGATTCTTGCGTTTTTCCCAGACGTTCGTGGCCCAGATGAGCATGCCGATGATGAAGAACGCGCTGGGGGGAAGCAGCATAAGGCCGTTGGCTTCGTACCAGCCGCCTTCCGAAGTCAGCTTGAGGATGGACATGCCGAAGAGTTTGCCTGAACCGAAGAACTCGCGCAGGAAAGCAACCGTCAGCAGGATCAAACCGTACCCCAAGCCGTTGCCGATACCGTCTGCAAGACTCAACTTGGGCGAGTTCTGCATTGCAAATGCTTCCGCACGGCCCATGATGATGCAGTTGGTAATGATCAGCCCGACAAACACGGACAGCTGCTTGCTGATCTCGTAGGCAAACGCCTTCAGGAACTGGTCGACGATAATGACCAGCGTCGCGATGATGGTCATCATCACGATGATGCGGATGCTGGAAGGAATGTGTCGCCGGATGGCGCTGACCGAAACGTTGGATGCCGCGCAGACGAAGGTGACCGCCAAACCCATGACAAACGCCGTTTCGAGTTTGGTGGTGACCGCCAGAGCCGAGCAGATGCCGAGGAGCTGAACGGAAATGGGGTTGTTTTCAATAAGCGGCTTGAGCATCGCCTCTCTGAAATTAGCCATTGTTCTTACCTCCCTCAGCGGCGAGACGCTTGAGATAGGGGGTGAACCCGTCCTCGCTCAGCCAGTACAGGATCAGATTTTCTACACCATTGCAGGTCAACGTTGCACCGGCCAACCCGTCCACCTTGTAGACGGCCTTGATGTCGCTGGCGCTGACGGCGCCCTTGACAATATCGAGAGCGACTTCGCCCTTTTCGTCAAAGACTTTCTTGCCGACCCAAAGGGCTTTCCAGTTCGGATTGTCGACTTCACCGCCCAGACCGGGGGTCTCGGCATGTTCGTAGAAACCGAAGTTCTTGACGGTATTGAAGTCCGGAGCCAAGGCGATGAAGCCGTACATGGTGGACCACAACCCCTTGCCGTGAACGGGGAGGACTACGCGTTTGAGCGTGTCCCCGTCCTTCAACAGGTAGACGTTGGCGAACTTGGCGCGGCGGCCGATGCCTGCCAGGTCTTTACCGGCCTTGATGGCGACGCTGGTTTCAGGGGCCTTGGCAGCCTTGCGCTGGTCGTAGGTGACTGCGTCGATGTCCACGTATTCACCGGTGGACAGGTCGACGACCTTGGATTCGATTTGTTGAAAGAGTTTGTCGACCGACGCATCTTCATCATAGATGCCTGCGGCCTTGAGGATGTTTACCTTGCGTTCCCGGACCTTGTTCGCCTCCTGGATGGACTTCAGACCGACCGCGGCAGTGGAGACCAGAAGCGAGCAGACCAGACACAGGGTAAACGCCACACCGAATATTTTAGCCGTGGATTCGTTAGACACTGCGCATCTTCCTCCGCTTTATGTTGGCCCGCATGACGAAGTGGTCGATGGTCGGTGCAAGCGCGTTGCCGAAGAGGATCGCCAGCATGACTCCCTCGGGATAGGCCGGGTTCCAGGTACGTATCAGGATGATCATGATCCCGATGAATGCGCCGTAGACGTATTGGCCCTTGTGAGTCATGGATGACGAAACAGGATCGGTCGCCATGAAGACCATGCCGAAAGCCAAACCACCCATCACGAGGTGCCACAGCGGGCTGACTTCGGTCATGGGGTTGGCCGGGCTGCCGGTGGCGTTGAACACGATGGCCATGAACGCGGAACCGATCAGTATGGACAGCATGATTCGCCAGGAAGCGATGCCGGTGATGACCAGGATGGCCGCGCCGATGAGGCAGGCCAGGGCCGAGGTCTCACCCAGGGACCCTGGAATGGTGCCGACGAAGCAGTCCCACCAGGAATACTTGGCGGTGATGGCCTGAAGGCCGCCTTCGGAGGCCAGGGCCAACGGGGTTGCGCCGGTGTATCCGTCAACCGCGATCCAGACGCCGTTGCCGGAAATCTCCGCAGGATAGGCGAAGAAAAGGAAGGCACGGGCCAGCAGAGCCGGGTTGAAGATGTTCTTGCCCGTACCGCCGAAGATCTCCTTGCCGATGACAACGCCGAAACTGGTTGCCAGGGCCACCTGCCATAGAGGCAGTTGAGGAGGAACGATCAGCGGTATGAGCGAACCGGTGACCAGGAAGCCTTCGTTGATCTCATGCTTGCGCACGACGGCAAAAAGGGTTTCCCAGAATCCGCCCGCGATGTTGCAGACAATGTAGATGGGCAGAAAGTAGAGTGCGCCGAGCAGCATGTTGGCGGCGTAGTTGCCGGGATCGGCGGTGAGGCCGACCATACCCATGACGCTCCAACGCCAGCCATGGCCCGCTTCGAGCCCCATGGCGGCCAGGGCGGTATTGGCCTGATACCCGGTGTTCCACATGGCCATGTAGAAGCAGGGAATCAGAGCGAAGACCACCATGATCATGACGCGCTTGAGGTCGATGGCGTCGCGGACGTGTGGTGCGCCGGCGCTGGTCTCGCTGGGAGAGTACAGGAAGGTATCCACCATCTCGTAGAGGGGATAGTACCTCGTGTATTTCCCGTCCCCGGTGACGTGACCGTGTATTTTCTTCAATAATTTCTTCATGTGACCCTACCCTTCCTTCTCGATAAGCGTGAGAGCTTCGCGCAGCATCTTTCCGTAATCATTCTTGCCGCAATCCACGAAGGACATGAGGGCGAGATCTTCCTCATCGAGCTCCAGGCAACCGAGATCCTGCGCCTCATCCGTGTCCATGGCGGCCAGTGCGCGCGCCAGGCAGGTGGGCAGAACGTCGAGCGGCATGACGCGGTCGAACGCCCCGGTGGGGAATATGGCGCGGTGACTGCCGCCCAGAAGCGTGTTCATGGAAAACATCTTTTTCTTCTTGGACAAGGCGGACAGGAAGACGGACTTTGCCGAGAACTTGTTCATGCCGAGTCCCATCCAGCCAAGGAATTCCCGCTCGCCGCCTTCGGCCACAACGGAAACCTGGTTGTGGAAACGCCCGAGGAAGGCCAGTGGGCCTTCGGCCGTGAAGCCGGAAAGGACCGAACCGGAAATCACACGGGTTTCACCCTGGATCAGTTCCCCGGCCAAAACGTCGTCCAGGCATGCGCCCATACGGGTCTTAACGATGCGCGGACGTTCGACCATGGGCCCACCGATCGCGACATAGCGCTCGGTGGCGAGGTGCCCGGTGGTGAAGAGTTTGCCGATGGCGATCACGTCCTGATAGCCGAGGTGCCAAACCATTTTTTCGGGACCCACGGGGTCAATGAAGTGAATGTGCGTTCCTACGAGACCGGCGGGATGCGGTCCGGAGAATATCCGGGACTTCGCTTCCTGGATCAGCGGCAAAGCTTCACCGTCGTCGCCGCACACATTGACGTCGCCTTCGGTCAGTCTGGTGAGAATCCTGAGTCCGTCCTTCCAGGCTTCTGCATCCTTGAAAATGATGGGGGCAGGGGGGGCGGACAGGGGGTTGGTGTCCATGGCCGAAACAAAGATGGCGCGGGGAACGCTGTCCAGTTCCGGCGCCTTGCTGAAGGGGCGCGTACGGAAGGCGGTCCACATGCCGGACTCGACGAGCGTATCAACAACGTCCCGGCGGGCAAGGTTCGCCAGCTTGCCGGAATCATGTGACGGGAATTCAACGGCGCCGACGGATTCGTCCAGTTCAATGACCACGGATTGCAGGACGCGCCGGTCTCCGCGATTGATGGCTACGACTTCACCGGCACCGGGTGCGGTGAAAACAACGCCGTCGATTTTCTTGTCGGTAAAGAGTGGTTGCCCCAGTTTGACCTTATCGCCCACTGCCACGGCCATGGTCGGCCTCATGCCGACATAGTCGCCACCGAGCACAGCTACCGTCTTTGGTGGGCCTCCCTCGAAAAACTCCATCTCCGGTGAACCTGAGATGGGAATGTCGAGTCCTTTTTTTAGTTTTATCATGAGAAAAATACCTTGTTCTTAAAAATTGAACGAAGTGAATTCGGTTGCAAAAGAATACGCCATGGCACAAGGCCTCAACGTATTCCGAGCTGCATGGAGCAATCCACACAAAACTCACAATAAGCTCCTAATTATACACTAAAAAACACACAAAAGACGACTGTACTGCAGACTATTTTTCCTTTGCACAATGTCAGCAAGAAAAACATTCGTCAAGAGGTTGTGAATTTTTTCTCTAGGAACAACATGAAAATTTCCAAATACTACAATCCTGTTCCAGGCTGTATTTTCTTTCTTTTACCCGTTTGGTGCAATTGTCGGCTGGATTCAATCAGACAGCAAACCGCATTTTCCCCCGAAAGGAGCAATTCCTTCAGAAAAAATACGCGGCTTGCCAAAATGGCGAGGCCACCGAAAACTATCGGTCTACATGCAATCTCTTGGTCATGACAAGAAAAAGGGGAAGCAGGCAAAGCCCACCCAGTAATGCGGTGAATTCAAATGCTTCCGCCATCCCTCCTCCGCTCTCGGCGGCAAAACCGGCCATGCTCGGGCCGAGCACAAACCCCAGGTTGGCTGCGCCGATAAAAACGCCCATGACGCTTCCCTTAGCCGCCCCCATATCCGTGACCAGGGACATGGAAGCGGGCAGGGACAGGGCTGCTCCCCCTCCCATGATCATTGCCAGACAGGCAATAGTCCACAACTGCGAGGACTGACCGAAACCGAACAGGCCGGCCGCACACACACCCATTCCGAGAAAAGTCAACCCGGTCCTGTCGAGTCTGTCGGCCAAACGGCTGGTAAAGGGCATACCCAGGATAATGACCAGGCTCGGCAGCGCAAAAAGAATACCCGCCACAACCCCGGCCGTCTGAAATTGTTCACTGATGAGCCGAGGCAGGAAGGTCACCATGACGGACGCGCCAATGGTTCGTCCCATGACCGCCAGCAGCAAGGCGATGAAGGCTGGATCTTTCCAGGACACTTTTCTCCCCATTTCCCCGCCCCGAGCCGTGCCGGCCGGCGATACGCTCCGGCTGCGCAGAAAAATGAGAAACGTCAGCGCCATTCCCAGGCCGGGCAGGGCCAGAAGCGGCCACCCCATTCCTCCGTGGCTGTTGGCCGCCGCCCCGCCGGCCAGGGGTCCGAGCACAAGGGCCGCATACAGGCTGGTGTTGTATGCGCCGAACAATCGTCCGCGCCCCTCAGGAGGAGCGCACCCGCCCAAAAGGGACATGGACACCGGCTTGACGATGCCCGCGCAGAATCCGAGACAGATTTGGATTACGCCCAGCATCTCATGAAACGGATAGAAAAAGTATAAGACCGGAACAAGAGCCCCCAGCCCGGAGGCCGTCAAAAGCAGTACCATGGGACCGACGACGTCAGCGCCATATCCGGCCAGGGGAGCGAGAACCAAGCGGGCCAGGAAATACCCGGAAAAGGCGAGCCCGAGCCAGGTTGGAGAAAGTCCGGCCTCACCGGCATAGAGAGACATGACAAAGGTGAACGCACTGACGCCGAACGTGGTGAAGAAAGCTGCTCCGAGAACGCCTTGGGCTACGCGTCGCCCGTCTTGCGGGCACAGTTCCAGGCCGTCACGCCAAAAAAAGAGAAAGCGGCTGTTCACGCGGGGCTCTCCTCGCCAAGGGATTGATACTCCCCATTTTTTGCACCGAATTTACATCAGTCTGCCCAAAAATCGGCCACAATGTCCAGCCTCCTTGAAGACAGGGCGGGATTCTCTCCCCAGTCCCGCCGGAGGCATCAAAAAACCGCATCCCTTTCGAAACGCGGTGCTTAAGCATTATCTCCGCTCAACTCTTTTTTCTGATGGTAATGTAATCCCCAGGCGTATCCAGATCGAGAACAACCCCCGGATCATCCACCGGCACCAGACGCAACCGGGCTTGCGGGTCGTTGATGAACTCACGAGGGCCGGTGTCGCCGTACAGGGAGGCGAGCCTGCCGAACCAAGTGCGCGGCACGATGACCGGATTGCCCCGCCTGCCCTCGTATTCCGGGGCCACCCATCGGCGGGTGTCCTCCAGAAAGGCCTTGATCAGGGCGTCGATGGTCTTCGTCTTGAGGAGCGGCTGGTCGCCCAACAAAAACATGGCCCCCATGCAGGAGGCCGGGACCGCTTCCAGCCCTTTCTTCAGGGATTCGGCATACCCTCGGGAGTACAACGGATTCTCCACCACGGACACACGGCCGCAGGCCACTTCCGAACGCACCGCGTCGGCGTCGTTCCCCAGCACTGCGATGAGGGGCGAAAGACGGGAGGCGCAGGCCGCATCCACCACGTTGCGCACCACGGACTTGCCGCGCACGGGCAGGAGCAACTTGTTCTCGCCCATGCGGCTGGCCTGTCCTGCGGCAAGGATAACTCCTGCGACCGTCTGTGTCCCCATCAATTTTCCTTCTCGCCTTCGGCGCAAACCGGAATGTGCCGGAACGTACGTACGTCGAACAGGCCCTGGTCCGTAAGCTTGATCTCGGGAATGACCGGCAGGGTCATGAAACTGAGGGCCATGAAAGCCTCATTGTCCGGATTGATGTAAAAATCGTGGTAGGCGATCTCCACCATGGACTTGAGCTGTCCGGCCACCTCCTCGGCGCTCTTGTCGGACATGAGCCCGGCAATGGGCAGGGGCAGATGACGGACCGCCTCGCCATCGCGCACCAGAGTAATGCCGCCGCCCATTGCCTCGATGTCCCTGATGGCGGCCAGCATGTCCTCGTCGTTGTCGCCACAGACCACGATATTGTGGGAATCGTGGGCCACGGTTGTGGCTACCGCGCCGTTCTTCAGACCGTAATTCTCAATGAGGCCCACACCCACGTTGCCGGTTGCGTGGTGCCGTTCCACAACGACCAGCTTGAGCAGCCCCGGGTTGTCCCGGCACTGGAACACCCCCTTGCTGTCGACTTGTACGTCGCGAACCACGGCCTTGGTCACCAGACTGCGGGGCAGCATGGAAATGACGTTGGCCCTGGGGCACGGCATCTTGATTTCCAAATCACCGGCCGTCACTTCCCCGATGCGCACGGTGCCGGTCACCGCGGAATCGTCCGCATCGGCCAACGTGATGGAGGTGACGCCGTTCTCGGCGACCTTGACTCCGTCCACATAGACCTGCTGCACGGTGAAATCGCTGAGGTTGTCCACCAGCAGAAAGTCGGCGATCCAGCCGGGAGCCAGCGCTCCCCTGCCTTTGAGGCCATAGCAGTTGGCCGCGTTGAGTGAAGCCATGACCACGGCCATGACGGGATCAAGGCCCAGACGCACGGCCTTGCGGATGTTGTTGTCGATACTGCCTTCGGTCAACAGGTCCTCGGGCTGACGGTCGTCCGTGCAGAAGATGCAGCGGCGGAAGTTTTCCCTGGTGACGCCCTTGATCAACGTCTCCAGGTCGTGGGCCGCCGACCCCTCACGAACGAGCACATACATGCCCATGCGCAAACGCTCGCGCATCTCCTCCACGGTGGAGCATTCGTGGTCGGTCTTGACCCCGGAAGCGGCGTAGGCGTTAAGTTCCCTGCCGCTCAGCGCCGGGCTGTGACCGTCCACGACTTTGCCGTGCGAAAGACCCAGCCAGATTTTGTCCAACACGTCCTTGTCCGCGGCGACCACGCCGGGGTAGTTCATCATTTCGCCGATGCCGCCCACGAACTCCTCGTCGATGAGTTCGGCCAGATCCTCGGCGCGAAGCACGGCCCCGGAGTTCTCGAATCCGGTTGCGGGCACACAGGACGGCAGCTGAATGTACACATTCATGGGCAGGTCGCGGGAGGCGTCAAGCATGTAACGGATGCCTGCCAGACCGCAAACGTTGGCTATCTCATGCGGATCGGCGATGACGGTGGTTACGCCGTGCGGCACCACGGCCCGAGCGAACTCTCTGGGCGACACCAGGGAAGACTCGATATGAACATGGCTGTCGATGAGACCGGGCACAAGGCATGCGCCCTTGGCATCCAGGATGTCGCGGGCCTCATAATCCCCCATGCCGACAATGAGCCCCGCGCCCACGGCAAGGGATGACTCCACTATCTCGTGGGTGAAAACGTCGAGAATTTTTGCGTTGGTTATAAGCAGGTCCGCAGGCTCTCTGCCCGCGGCCATATCCACTATGCGTTTCCGAATATCACGATCAATCATGGTCGATTAAATTCCTTCCTGTGTTGATGTTCGAAAAAGGCTAACATACTCGGCCTGGAGGACAAAGGCCTGGAGGGATCAACTATGAGAAATCCCGCTGCTCAAAACGATTCGAATGCAGGACGCTGAAAAGAACAGCCCCGGAGGGGCTTCCCTCATATGTAACGGGAATCAAGCCATTTTCAACGGCAAAATATGGGAAAACCGGAAGCAGCGTGCGGTTTAACGGGTTGCCCGACCCTGATCACACACCTGCTTCCGGCTTAAAGGCCAAGGGGCTTGCTCACGAGGTTGCCGTTTGCAGTAACTGCTTACGGAAGGTTGCTTGCGGCCGCAGTCCCCAAGGAGACCTGCTCCTTTCCGGCTGCCCAGCCGGTTGCGGCCCGCACAGCTTCAAGCCCCTCATTTGGCCCGGATGCCATTGTTGGCGTTTGGCGAAGTTTCCATGCCGATGAAAGTGCTTCCACCCGAAGGCTCGCGGATTTTACCATCTGCGATGGATAGGAACGGCCTGGGCCCTCCATTCTTCTACCAAACCTGTTTTTTATTGCGATGCAACTCCTCGTCCTTGTGTTCTCCGTACCAAACCACGTCGCGGAATGCGCGCGGCGAAGTGTTGCCTTCGGTACTCACGACCATGACTTTGGAATTCTCATCCAGCTCCAGAGCGTCACGCAGCTCCCGTCCTTCTTCGGTCTCCATGATGTACTGGAGGATGCCGGTGGTCACTGCACCGGACTCGCCGGAAATAACGACCGGATCTCCCTTGAGCGGTGTGGCCAGTACGCGCATTCCGGTGGCGGAAATGTAGTCGGGGCAGGAAATATATGCGGTCGCGTAATCACGCAGGATATTCCAACTGATGGTGTTTGGTTCGCCGCAGGCGAGACCGGCCATCAGGGTGTCAAGATCGCCGGTGACCGCATGCGGCTTGCCGTCACCTATTTTTGCCGACTTGAAGATGCAGTCGGCCTTTTCCGGTTCGACGATGACGACCTTGGGCATCTTGTCGCCGAGTTCCGCGGCCAGGTAGCCGAGCACGCCGCCCGCAAAGGAACCGACACCTGCCTGCAGGAACACGTGTGTCGGCGCGTCAACACCCACCGCCCGCATCTGCTCCAGACCCTCCAGAGCCAGGGTGGCGTACCCCTGCATGATCCAGGTCGGGATATCCTCGTACCCTCCCCAGGCGGTATCCTGGACAATGATCCAACCGTGTTCCCCGGCCATCCTGTCGGCCAAGCGCACAGCGTCATCGTAGTTCAGGTCGGTGATGGACGCCTCTGCGCCGTGGGAGCGGATGCTCTCCAGACGGATCGGGTCAGACCCTTTGGGCATGTAAATCACGGACTTCTGCCCAAGTTGCTGGGCGGCCCAGGCCACGGCACGGCCATGGTTGCCGTCTGTGGCGGTGGTAAACGTCACATCTCCCAGTTTTTCACGGGCGTCGGCTGAGCAAAAACTCTCACAGGTGGCTTCGGCAATGTCCATGCCCAGCCTGTCGGCCATGTAACGGCCGATGGCGTAGGATGCGCCCAAGACCTTGAAGGCGTTCAGGCCGAAGCGGTAAGACTCGTCCTTGACGTAAAGCTCTCCCACGCCGAGATATTTCGCCAGATGCGGCAAGAACGCCAACGGAGTCGGCGCGTATTCCTTGAAGCTCTTGTGATAGTCGCGGGCCTTGGATGCCTCTTCCCGGCTCAGGATATCCAGGCAAGAGCCCTCACCCGGCTTCCTGACATCCCTGTTGAGGACAAATTCGACAGAACTCATTGCCTAGCCTGCTCCTCTAAACGAATGCAACGCATTCGATTTCAACGTTTGCGCTCAAGGGAAGCTTGGAGACTTCGACGCATGCTCGGGCCGGAAAATCTCCTTCGAAGAAAGTGGCGTAAACCTCGTTCACAGCGGCAAAATCACCCAGGTCGGTCAGGAACACACCGCAACGGATGATGTTGGCCATGCCGGAACCGGCCTCCTCGAGAATGTACTTGAGATTGGTCAGGCACTGCCGGGCCTGGTCCGCTGCCGATTCGGGCATCCTGCCGGTGGCCGGATCAATGGGAAGCTGTCCGGAAACGAAAATCATGCTGCCGTGGCGAACGGCCTGGGAATAGGGTCCGACAGCGGCCGGGGCGTTTTCCGTGCTGATGACGGTCTTGGACATACACTCTCTCCTTTTATGAATTGAAACCTGAAATAGTCAGCCAAAAAATTCGGTTCCTAAAAAGCAAAGATGGGGCCAAAAATGAAGGACGATGCCTTATTCTCGTTAAAACAAATAAAATCAATTTATTACAGGTTCACTTTTCATCAAGACAGCGCCTCGTCATTCGATATCAAAATGATAACCAATTCTCGAAACGAGAAAAATCATACTATTTATATTGTAAAACGTAAAAACACGCCTCAACACTTGCGTAAAAAGAACACACCAACAATCATCCTCTCACCACGGCATGCTCCTAGAAATCCCGAACGGATATCATTTTGATATGCTCCGGGCCGCAAAAAGGCCGACTTCCGAAAGAGAAGCCAGCCCTGAAAGTATATAAAAACGATAAATTATTCGCCCGTCACATCGTATTCCTTGATCTTGCGGTACAAAGTGGCGATCCCGATCTGCAGGGCCTCGGCGGCCAGTTTCTTGCCTTTGGTGTCCGACCCGAAATGCTTCAACGCCACAGCAATGGCCCTGCGCTCCAACACCTTGAGAGGCAGCAAAGGCACGGAATCCCCGCCGTCATGAATGGCGGGTGTCTGCGATGCATGCCCCCGGCCCAGACTGCCGAGCAATTTACGGGGCAGCAGCCCCGGATGCAGCGGCCCGCCGTCCGGCATCATGTTGACCATGTACTCGATGGCGTTCTCGAACTCGCGTACATTCCCCGGCCAGTCATAGGTCTTGAAGGCGTCGAAGACAGCCTCGTCCAGAGGAGCGGAACGCTTGCCGAAACGGTCACAGTACTTGACCAGAAAATACTGGCCAAGAACCTCCATGTCCTCGGGGCGGTTACGCAGGGGCGGAGTCTCCAAGGGAATGACGTTGAGACGATAAAAGAGGTCCTCGCGAAAACGCCCCTGGTCGATGAGATCCGAAAGATTGTCGTTGGTGGCGGCGATGACCCGAATATCCACATGAATGAGCCGGTTGGACCCCAGTCGGCAAAACTGGCGTTCCTGCAGCACTCGCAGCAGCTTGACCTGGAGATAGAGCGGCAAAGTCCCGATCTCGTCCAGAAAGATGACACCGCCGTCGGCCAACTCGAACTTCCCGATCTTGCCCTTGGGGTTGGCCCCGGTAAACGCCCCTTTGGTGTAGCCGAAAAGCTCGGATTCCAGCAGGTTGTCGGGCAAAGCACCGCAGTTGATGGCTATGAACGGCCTGTCCGCCCTGTCGCTGGTGGAATGAATGGCGCGGGCCACCAATTCCTTGCCTGTGCCGGATTCCCCGGTAATGAGCACCGTGGAGGTGGAAGTGGCCACCCTGCGAATCTGTTCCTTGAGGCGCACCAGACTGCGCGACTTGCCCAGAATGGCATTGAGCCCCGAGGCCTCGCCCGCCGAGAACTGTGACATGCGCTGGGTCATGCGCGGCAGTGAATCGAAAACCAGCACCGAAGCGAAATTCCGATTGGCCGAGGGCAGTTCCTCCAGCCGTCCCACCAGGGAGCGATGGGCGCCGTGGACATTGACCGTGAACTCCTCGAGATCCGAGAAAAAGTCACCGGTGCGCTCCACCTTGAGACACCCGGGCTCCTCGTCCGGCCCCAACCCGAGCTCCAAGCGAGCCAGCCGGTTGAGATAGGAAATGCAGCCTCCAGCGTTGAAGACCACCACCCCCCTGTTGTAGACGTCCATGACCTGCATCATGATGTCCAGGAACTCCTGGGCCTCGGCCACCTGAAGCTGGTCGTGAAGCTTGTGGGCGATGAGATCGGCGATCTGGACCAGGAAATCCACGTAGGTCTCACGGTTGCCCAGGATGATATCGCGTTCGGCCTCGTCGAAGCAGACCAGACCTATGACGCCGACCACGTTCGCGCCGTCGACGATGGGTGTGCACACCGACAGGGTTTCGCGGCACAGCTCCCGGCGATCACACCGGCCGCACAGGTCGTGCTCGCGCGGATTCTCCATGATGAACGGCTCGCGGCTCTGCATGACATGGCGGTAGACCTCCCCTTCCTTGTCGATGCTTTCACCGATGCCCTGTTCATAAATGCCCGTGCCCGCGATGCGGATCATGTCGGCATCGACGACTTCCACGTCTATACCGACGACTTTGGCGATGACGCGGGCGTATCGCTCCACATAGGGCTGAATGATTTTAAGCATGCTTCTTCCAGATAAATGTATCAGGCCCCTCAACAACAGCCACATTGCCGACAATCGAGAGACCGAAATCTCAAGGGAGAATTGAACTGATGAACAAACGGCCGCCTGTCCGCCCAAGGCCGATCGGCTTGAAAAAAACTTCGGCAGCCCATGGTACGGCGGCAGGACAACCGTATCAAAATGATAACCGACTGCAAAGAAGTCTTTGCAGAGAACTTTTTCTCACTTTCCGGTATTCGAGACGTATGCAGGTGGAAAAAAGACGATATTGGTTCTTGCCATTTGCGGCCAATGATAGCATGAAGCCCTGGCTTTCACCCCAATCACTCAAAAGGATTTCACAATGACATCAATGTTCATCAGCCTCTATATAAAACTTTTCTTCCTGCTTACGCCGTTCTTCGTGCTCAGCGTATTCCTTTCCATGACCAAAGGCATGGAACTGAGACAGCAGCGCACCATCGCCGTCCGCGTAAGTCTGGCCGTCATCATCATAGGCCTGACCCTTTACTCCGTGGGCAATGAGATATTCTCCACTCTCGGCATAACCCTGGACGCCTTCCGCATCGGTGCGGGCGGCCTGCTCTTCCTTTCCGCAGTCAAACTGGTAGGTGGACGCAGCGGCCCGGAAGCGCCCGAGGAGGACGGAGACATCTCGGTGGTTCCCCTGGCCATGCCCGTGACCATCGGCCCCGCCTCCATAGGCACCCTGCTCATCCTGGGTGCGGAACTAAGCGGCACAACCGGGAAACTGCTGGGTGCGGCCGCCATGTTCGCGGCAGGCCTGTCCATCGGCATCATGCTTCTGCTCGGTCCGGCCATCCGCAGGGTGGTCGGCAAAATGGGCCTGTCCATGCTCCAAAAGATCACCGGCCTGGTGCTTTCGGCCCTTTCCGCCCAGATCGTGTTCACCGGCATCAAGAACTTCCTGGGATAGCGACCACAGCAGGCCGCCGGCTACTCCGAAGACGGGACCCTGCACGTTTTTCCGCCGTGCAAAACGAGGATCATCGACACAGTAGTCGCCGAAAGACAGGAAATGGCACTGCCTTCACCCCCTTGCATCGTTTTTTCAATAGGCTTACTGAATATCCAAATTCTCTTGACGCAACCGACTGACAGGTCAAACCATGCACGAACTCACCTATACGAAATCCTACGATATCCGCTCCTATGAAACCGACGGCACGTGGCAGGCGACCCTGCCCGCCATCTGCAACCAACTTCAGGACGCGTCCACACGCCACGCCGCGACCTTGGGCTTCGGCTACGAGGACCTTATCCGCAGCAAGCGCATATGGGTGCTCTCCCGGGCCTACCTGCGCATGGAAAACATGCCGTGTTTCGGAGACGCCACCGAGGTGGAGACATGGCCGTCGGGCACGCTGAGCACCGTGGCCATCCGCGACTTTCTCGTCCGCAACAAGGGGAGGATCATCGGCCGGGGCGTGAGCGCCTGGGCCGTCATCGACCTGGAAACCCGCAAGGCCGCCAATGTAAACGATCTGCTGGAGCAGCGGCTCATCCCCGACCTGGCCCCGGCCCTGGAATTCGAAGGCCGCGCCGTGAAACGCATCCGGGAAGGAGCACGCGAAGTCCGGGTCATCGCCAAAACGGGCGACCTGGACGTTAACCGACACGTGAACAGCATCCGTCAGGTGGAGTTCCTCATGGAGTCCGCGCCCGAGGAATGGCAACGGGAACGCCAATGCGTGGGCGGCGACATTCAGTACCGTGCGGAGTGCCATGCCGGAGACGAAATGCGTTGCCTGTGCATGCCCCAGGACGACGATACAGCCCTGCACATCCTCATCCGCGCCTCGGACGACAAGGAAATCGCCCGCATGAAGACATGGTGGAAGTAATGGGAAAGATCGAACTCAGTTTCAGCCTCGACAACATCGACTGGGATGAGGCCTGCACCATTTTCGAACGCGCGCCCCTGGGGACCCGCACACCGGAAAGACTGCGCAAAACCTTCGAGAACAGCCAGCTGACCTGCTTCGCATGGGACGGCGACACCATGGTGGGAATCGCCCGCGCCCTGTCCGACTTCACGGTCATGTCGGTCGTCTACGACCTGTGCATGCTGCCGGAGTACCAGGGACAGGGACTCGGAAAACGCATAATGCAGGCCATGATCAAACGACTGGATACGCCCAACGTGCATCTGCACGCGGTGCCCGACAAGGTGGGATTCTATGAAAAGCTGGGGTTCCGGAAAATGCTCACGGCCATGGTTCTTTCCGCAGACCCGGACAAGCTCAAGAGCGGCGGGTATATTCTCTAGGCAAAGGGTAACCGCCAGCCGTTCAGGCCGAGCGTTCCCCGGAACAGCCTTCAAACCCGCACCTGACCAGTTCGTAGAGCTTGCGGGCCAGCACCACGTCGTACTTGCTGTCCAGCTTCATCAATGATGCGGCCACTTCCAAGGCATCCTGTCCCGACCGGAAGTGGCGTTCCTCCACCCCGGCGCAAAAGGAGTCGGCCAGGGCGCAGATACGGCCGGGCACGCTGACCTTTTCCCCGCGCAACCGTGCCGGGTAGCCTGAACCGTCCAGCCGCTCGTGGTGTTCCATGACGCATTTCTCCACAATCTGGTCGTCCACCTTGAGCCGCTTGAGCATGCCCATGGCAAGGTCGGGATGCTTCTGTAACGCTTCCTTGTCCCTGTGTAGCAGAAGTCCTTTCTTGCCTTTGACCGACTCGGGCACCATGACCATACCCAAATCGTGCAGAAGCAGGCCCAGGGCCATATGTGTCAGGTTCATGCGGCCCACTTTTTTCTTGTAATGCATGGCGTACAGTCCCAGGCCGATAAAAGTGGAATTCACCGAATGGGTGGCCAGGTCTCCATGCTTGTCCAGATTCCTGCACAGAAATCCGGTCCGGCCGGGGTCCACCCAGACGAACTCGGACAGAATGCTCAAGTCCCGGCGCAGGTCATCGAGCCGGCCCTGCACAGGCTGGTCAAAAAAATCCACCAACCGGTAATGAAGGGCCAGAAAGAAGATCTCGGCAACTTCCCTGTCGCTGAGCTCGCTTTCCACCAGCACCAGCCCCAACCGCTTGCTCAAATGCCCGGCGTATTCCTTGTAGTCATTGCGGAAAAGGAAGAGACGCTCAAGACGGCAATAGTCGAGGATTCGTGCATACCGCTGGGCGCTGATCGGTTCGTTCTTCCTATAGAGCGGACGCACGTTGTCGATCCCTTCGTCCAGAATGTACAGATCCACGGGAGCCCTGTCCCGGGGGAAGGTCTCCAGAATATTGGGACTGATCTGCAGGTAGTCCTCGGAAAACTGAATATCTTCGGATTCAGCCATATGCGCTCCAATCAAAAGGGAATGCCCCTTCTTTTATAGGCCGCAGAACATTTTCTTGGCAAGCATGCAGCAGGAGCAATAACCGAAGACTCGAATCCAAGACGAGTTGCCAGGACTCCGAAGGTCGGCAACAAAAAAGGCGGCCGCAGGGCCGCCCCGTTCTTCCGAAACAAAAACAGCTATTCCGGCACAACAGTAATGAACCTTACGGATTCATCCACAAAGAACTTTTTTCCCCGGACCTGGACGACTTCCGAACTGTCGAACCAACTCATGGGGAGCCTGGCCGCATCAAAATGAGGATGGCCGGAAAGGATGTAGTCCCTCACCGCTTGGGCGCGCATCTGCGCCATGCCCTTGTCCCCCTTACAGTAGGAAACGATATGAATCTTCAAGGAGTCGTTTCCTTCCATCATCGCCCCCAGGACCGCCAGGGATGCCTTGGTGTCGAATTTCTGGATGGTCGTGCCCTTTTCAAAGGCTGGCGGCATCAGGGTCAGATTGCGGTTGCCGATGATGAAGTTCCTGTAGGTGAAATCGCCGTACTGGTTGAGCATGGCCGCGGCATACAGAGCCAAGCTGCCGTCCGGGTAGTATTCCAGGAACTTTTTGAACTGTCTAACCTCCCCTTCCCCGTCTCCGAGTCGACCGAGGGCTATGGCCCGGTTATACAATGCCTCGGGGTTGTACCGATCCCATTTGAGAACGCGGTCATACAGGGCCTTGGCCTCGGCCCACTCGCCCCGGTCAAGGTGGTTGTGCCCCAGGTAAAGCATGGCTGAGACATGGTCGTCATCATGGGAAAGCGCAGCCAGATACGCCTCTCGCTCCCCGTCGAAATCCTGAACGGCCCATTTGGCCACGCCGAGCCAGAAAAGATAGTCGGCGTCGCCCGATTTCAGTTCCACCGCCCGTTTCAATGCGGACAGAGCCTTTTTCGGCTTGTCCTCCCCGAGGTACAGCCGCCCGAGATAGTACCATGCGGATGAATCATGCGGATTTTCCCGGACGACCCGGCTATACGTCTCAATACCCTGCGTGTACTCCCGCTGGCGCAGGTAATACGGCCCCATGACTTCGGCGCATCCGCTCAGCAAAAGCAAAAAAAAGAGAGAAAACACCGCAAATCGTGTATGCATAAACCCCTCTCCACAAGTAATGGAGTTAAATTCCCCTGAAATCCCGCCCTTTCCAAAAACAAAAATCCCCTTGAGACGGAAAGCCCTGGTTGGTGAATACAACAGCTGAAAGCGTGACCTCACAATCAAGGCCACGCTTTTCAAACTTATTCAAAGACACTATTTGTTCTTCCCGTTCCCCTTACCCTTGCCGTTTCCGCCGGAATTACTCTGGCCCTGGCTCTTTCCATTGCCGCCTGAGTTGCCGGAATTGGAGCTGGACTTGGAGCCCTTGGCGCCGCTCTTGGATTTGCTGGAAGCCTTGCCCAGACCAAGCGCCTTGCCTTTGCCCTTGGCGTTGGCTGACCCAGGAGTCTCGGCCACGCCGTCCTGCACATTCCTTTTGGTCTTGCCCTTGCCGAGTCCGGGACCTGTGCCAGCCATCTCAGTGACCCTATTCAGGTTACCCTTCATCTTCTGATGTCCCAGGCCGAGCACACTGGGATGCACTCCCAGTTCATGGGCGATTTCACCCCACCCCATACCTTCCTCGCGCATCCCGGCGATATCTTCCGGGCTGGCCGAAGCGGCGTCGGCTATTGCCTGGTCTGCCTCGGTCCGCACGGTGTCGAGATTCGTCCGGGCGTCGACAAGCCCCTGGGTGGCCGCATCAAGGGCCGCTTGCGCCTCGGCGATGGCGGCGGGATCTTCGGATTCTTCCGCTGCTGCAAGAGCCGCCTCCGCGGCCTCCACTGCGGCCTGGGCGTCGGTCACCTGGCCCTCCGCCTCGCCAACCGCCGCATCGGCGGCCTCAGTGGCAGCAGCCAAAGCGTCCGCATTGGCTTCCGCTGCCGCTGCTGCAAGTGCGTCCGCCTTTGCGGCCTGGGCCGGGTTGCTGAATGTCGGGCCTTCCTCGCCCTCTGCAGTATCGCCGGCCCCGGCTTCATCCCCAGTCTCAGTAGGGTCGCCGGTCGTATCCGTGGTGTCCGCGGGCGCGGTGGGAGTATCGGTCTGCGCCAGCACGGGCACCCCACCGGCCAGCACGATCAAAGCAAAGAGGACCAACAGTCCGGTCATGCATTTCCTGTGAATCGTCATATAGTTCTCCTCAAATTGTTTGATGCGGCAAAGCGGTGGAGTACCCGTGATCCCGTTTTCTTCGCCACTCAAAAACAATATACGATCCTCCGGGCTGAATGGTCACAGATTTTTATTCCTTTGGTTCAGGAACCGGGCGGGAGGTGAAACCCAGACGCATCATGGCGCTCTTGACGTCCCCCTTTTCCTTCAAAGCCTGTTCGGCCGCATCGGCGATTTCCCGATCATTGACGCCCCTGCGCTTCGCCAATGCCACGACCCGGGGAAACCCGAGCCAGGCGGGTGTCAGGGAATCGTTGGCAAAACCGGCTTCAAGAATGCGCATGCAGTCCGCCCTGTTCACTCCGGCCAACGACAGATAGGAGTAGAACTCAACGCCCAACGTCACTGCCGGCAACTCCTTTTCGGAAAAGGCGAAAACCATATCCTGCAACTCCTTCCGCGAAACCCCTGAAGCCAACGCCTCGCCCATCACGGTCACAGCCCGCCGCAACTGTTCATCCGGCTTTCTGTCGCCAACCGTTTCCATCAGTCTCCGGACAAATTCGTAATCGGCAACCTTCCGCTCCAGAAATACGGCGATGCGCTGCAACGGAACCCGCTTGACGAGCCCCTCGGCAACCTTCCGCTCCAGCATTTCCATAGGCAGCGACGCCCTGCATGCGTTACCGAGCAAGCGGATGATCCGGCCCGCAGCATCCTCCTTTCCGGCTCCTTTGCGTGCTGCCCGCTCCACCTCTTCGACTACACTGCTGCTCACGCCGCAGTTGAGGCTTGCCGAAACGGCAGCCTCCAGTTCCTTTCCGGACAAAGCCGGAGCGGAGGCAAACACAACCAGAAAAACAGCTCCCCATAGGGCCCTACAACAGATATTCATGATCACCCTTTACCAGAATGACGGAATTCCTGTTCCCGAAGCCGTCGTCTTTGGAAAGAACGGACTGCGGGTCCTGCACTACCGTTTCCCCATCCACGAGAAAAACATACTCATAGTCGCCCGCCGGAAGCCGAGTCCTGAATACCCACATGCCGATCTCGGGCACATATTTCATCTGATTTTCTTCGGCATTCCATTCATTGAAGGAGCCGACGACGGCAACGGACTTGAGACCCATGGCCGGGTCCTTGAAAACAAAGCTGACGGGAACAAGACCATCGGGTTGGCCGGAACCAACTTCCGACAGCCTGCCTCCCAACATACCGGCCACGCCGACGACAGCGACAATCAGGAGAGAGGCGAACACCATCCGCGCGGGAGAGAACGTAAAAGACTGAGGAGTGGTCAGCCACCCTTTGAAACGGGCCCACACACCCGACCGCTTGTCGGCAAGGGTCTCCATGATCCGCGAAGCGAGCCAGGGCGGAGGAGTCATTTCCGGGATTCCCCGAATCAAGCCACCAATTTCCTCATCCGAATACATTTTCCTGTCATTACTCATATCATTGCTCCTTGAAGCGCTCGCGAAGCATCCGCAGCCCCCTGCTGACCCGCATCTTGGCCCCACTGAGGCTCAGACCGAGCGCCTGCGCTATCTCCTTCATGGAAAAATCCTGTTTGAAACGGAGTATCAAGGCTTCCCGATAGTCGAAAGGAAGCTTCTCCATTTCCTTCACAAGCCGTTGCAGGACCAAACGGTCATGCATGGATTTCTGCTCGACGTCCCACGGGCCAGCCACGGCCGCCTCAAGGTCTGCCACCCCTACGGTCCGATCGCGTCCCAGCTTGCGCAAGTGGTCGCGCACCACATTGACGGCTATGGTGTACAGCCACGGAAAAAATCGTTTGCTCCTGTCGAACCGTTCCAGTCGTTCATATGCTTTGGCAAAGGCTTCCTGCGTCAGGTCCGCGGCGGAATCCTCGCTGGCCGTGGCCCGAAACGCCAAGTTGTAAATCGGCTTCTGGTAGCGCAGAACCAAGAGCTCAAAGGCCTGTACGTCGCCTTCAAGCACATGACGCACGATCTCGATTTCGTGCTCCTCATCAATCGGCAGTTCCATTTGCGTCACCAGTTGATCCGCTTCCCCATTCCGTTCAATTCACCTTATATACGGTTCAACAGTAACAAAGGTCACAGGCCATGTCGAAAAAAGCAAAGCCGATCACCTTGCCCGTTGCTGGCTGAAACGCTACACTTTTTCGCCAGAGAAAATGGGAGAAAGCCAGAATGACTGAAAATGCCGATGCCGTGCTCCGCGCCATCCGCGAGCGCCGCAGCATCCGAAAATACACGGACAAACAGATCTCCAGGGACGACATCATGACCATCCTGGAAGCCGGACAATGGGCCCCCAGCGGGCTGAACAACCAACCATGGCGCTTTCTGGTGGTCATGCGCGACGACCAGCGCCGGGAAAAACTGGCCGGTTGCACCAAGTACGCACACATCGTGCGGGAAGCCGGAGCGCTCATCTGCGTACTCCTCAAACGCGAGGCCATGTACAGTGAGACCAAGGACCACCAAGGGGCCGGAGCGTGCATCCAGAACATGATGCTGGCCGCCCACGCCCTGGGACTGGGCACTGTCTGGCTCGGCCAGATCATCAACGACCAGGCCGCCTCGCTGAAAGCCGTCGACCTTACCGAAAACGACTATGAACTCCAGGCTGTCATTGCCGTGGGCCACCCGGACCAGAAAGGCAGCTCCGACCGCAAACCCATGACCGAACTCCTGCTGGAGGAATTCTAGATGACCATCAAGACCTTTCCCCTCGGACCGCTGGAAACCAACTGTCACGTGCTTTCCCATGACGGCAAGGCCGTCGTGGTGGACCCGGGCGGCGACCCGGCCGAGGTGCTGACCTATCTCGAACGCGAGGGGCTGACCCTGACCCACATTCTGAACACGCACCTGCACTTCGACCATACCTACGGCAACAAGCCCCTCTCCGACGCCGCAGGCGTGCGAATCAAGGCCGCAGCCGACGACAAACCTCTGCTGTCCACCGAACTGGGCCGGGGCGGCATGATGGGATTGCCCAGCGTCCAGGAATTCGAATTCGACGAAATAGACGAAGGCGAACACGAATTCGCCGGACTGGCCTGCAAGGTGTTCGCCACCCCCGGACACTCCACGGGCAGCCTGTCCTTTTATTTCCCGGACGCAAATGCCTGCTTCGTGGGTGATCTCATTTTCTACCGTTCCATCGGACGCACCGACTTTCCGGGCGGCAGCCTGGAGGTGCTCAAGAAGTCCGTGGCCGACAAAATATTCACCCTGCCCGCCGAGACCCGGCTCTTTTCCGGGCACGGGCCGGACACTACGGTGAACGACGAGATGCACCACAATCCCTTTTTCTCGGAATTCAGGAGGGACCTGTAGTGGGCGCAAATACCATCCGCGCCGACAACCGCGGCAAGTGCTGAGGCGTTGGACTGAAGGCAAGGTGGTACCTTCTCCACTCCAAGACCTACAGGATCGAGAGCAAGGGCTCTCCGGAGTCCTTTTCCGAGGCCTGCATGACAAGTGATATGTATCCTGAGTGGGCCATCCGTCCCGAAAAATTGGAAGACCACGAGTTCTACACGTTCATCCGCAAGAAACCGCTGTACGGCGGATAGGAAGAAACCATGACAGCACAGGCAGCCATCTACGCATGCAGCCACCGCAGAGGCAACTCGGACCACGCCGCGGAACTCCTCAGGCAAGGGGTCGAAAAGGCCGGAGGCAAGGCCGAGGTCATCCGGCTCAGGAAGCACGAGGTGCTGCACTGCCTGGCCTGCGGATACTGCGACTCGAACAAGGACGGCAGGCTGGCCGACCGCTGCGTGTTGGGAGCCAGGGACGAAGCGGCCAAGCTCTTCGCCCCGCTCTTCGCCGCGCCCGTGGTCTTTTTCGCTTCACCCATCTACTTTTATCATGTGCCGTCGCGCCTCAAGACCTGGATGGACCGGGGCCAGCAATTCTGGCAGGCAGCGATGGACAAGGAGCCATGGGTAAGCGGGCTGCCCAGACGCAAGTCCTATTCGGTGTTCGTGGCCGGACGGCCGCAAGGAGAAAGACTTTTCGAGGGCGCGCTCCTGAGCCTCAAGTATTTTCTCCTCAACTTCAACATACGGCCCGAGCAGACCCTGCAATACCGGGGGATAGACGAATTCAAGGATCTCGAAGGGCACGAGAACTACTGCAAGGAGATCAGGCGCATGGGGTATGACGCATGGCAAGACGCCACGGAGCCCCTCGGCTGATGCAGGCATGGGGCAGGAGACTTCTCGTACGCCTGGGACTGACTGCCGGACGCTGCCCGGTCTGTGGGAGGTTGCGCGACAACGGGCACGGTCCGCTCTGCACCATCTGCGCCCATGAACTCCGTCCGCGCCTGGGAGGCTACTGCCCCCGCTGCGGGCTTTTTTTCGGCGCTGAGACCGACCCTCCACACCTTTGCGCGGACTGCCGCCTGCACCCCAGGCCATGGGATCGGCTCCTTTTCCACAACCGGCACGAAGGCCCTCTGCGTAAACTTATTCTCAACTACAAGTTCAACGATGCCCTGCACGTATCCAAGCTGCTCCAACACTTCGCGCTTGCAGCTTTCGAACGCGGCGGCCCATCCCGGCCGACCCTCATTCTACCCGTCCCCCTGCACCGAAAACGACTCACGTGGCGCGGCTACAACCAGAGCCTGGAACTGGCCCGCGCCATCGCCGGGAAACACGGTGTGCGGATTGATACCCGGGCTTTGACCCGCACCCGCAACACCATCCCCCAAACCCACGTGGAGGCGGGGCATCGGCGCAGGAACATCAAAGGCGCGTTCGCCGTCGACACGAAACGGATTCAAGGAAAATCCGTACTTCTGGTGGACGATGTGCTCACCACCGGGGCCACCCTCGAGGAATGCGCCAAGATCCTACGCAAGGCCGGAGCCACTTCCGTCGAAGTGTTGGTGTTGAGCGTGGCCAAACAGTAGCGGAAATCACTTTTGGGAGACATTTCATTCAATTCGACAAAATAAAAAGCCCTGCAAAAGCAGGACGTCAAGCATCCTCAATAAACACCCTAGTGGTAATACCAGACCACCCAATCGAAAGTCAGTTTATCGAAACCGTCCTTACATTCGAATTCCTTGAACAGATTTATGGGCTGATCCGGGTCGGAGCCGCGTACATTGAGACGGATGTTGTCCACGATGACGTCATCCTTGATGGGCAGAATGCGGAACTCAATGGACTTGATGCGCACGCCCGACTGGGCTTTGCCACGCATCTCGGCAGTGCCTTCGAAGCGGTATTTTCCCGCCTCGTCGAGTTGAGTCACCGAATAGTCAACGATCATGTTTTCATAGCTGACTCTGTTTTCGGTCATCGGGGGGATGAAGTCGTCACCGATCTCGGGAGAGACGATGTTTCCGACATACTTTTTCTGACACCCGGGCAACCAAAGTACAAGCATCAGCAGCAGAAGCCCCGCCTGAGCAAGATGTTTCATAGAGGGCCTCCAAATAAATTTTGATATGTTTAATCGTTTATCGGATACTATTCAACATTCCCTCCCCATGAAGGATGAGATTAAAAAAAGACGAAAAAAACGCACAAGAGGCTTGACTAAACACAGGGATTGCGGCTAGCTTGCGGCCTCTTACGAACGGAGGTATTCATAATGTTTGCAATCATCGAGACCGGCGGAAAACAGTACCGCGTCGAAGAAGGTCTTGAATTTAATGTAGATCTTCTGAAGGTTGAAGCCGGTGATGCACTGGCTCTGGATAAAGTTCTTCTGGTCGACAACAATGGCGACACCAAGGTCGGTGCCCCCTATGTTGACGGCGCCAAGGTCGAATGCGAAGTGCTGGGACACACCCGTGGCAAGAAAATCATAGTCTTCCACAAGCTGGCCAAGAAAGACGCTCGCAAGACCCAGGGTCACCGTCACGACTATACTCAACTGAAAGTCAAATCCATCAAGGCCTAAGGCCTGATAGGAGGATATCATGGCTCATAAAAAAGCTGGTGGTAGTTCCAGGAACGGACGCGACAGCGCCGGACAACGGCGGGGCGTCAAGCGCTTTGGCGGTCAGGAAGTTCTGGCCGGTAACATTCTCGTGCGTCAGCTCGGCACCAAGATTCATCCCGGCAACAATGTCGGCATGGGCAAGGACTACACCCTGTTCGCTCTGTGCGACGGTGTCGTCAAGTACGAAAAGTACACCCGCAAGCGCGTGGTCAAGACCCGCGTAAGCATCGTCCCGGCCGAAGCCTAGGCACACGCGACGAATTTTTCGAGGGCAGGAGGCGCATGCCTTCTGCCCTTTTCGTGCGCCTGGACCAAGCCGCACAACTGGGGTATTACACGGCAATTCCCATACAGGCGCATTAAGCGCCGGAGAAAACCATGCGATTTGTAGACGAAGCGACCATAACCGTCCAATCAGGAAGAGGCGGCAACGGATGCGCATCCCTGAGACGTGAGGCCAACCGCCCCAAAGGGGGCCCGGACGGCGGTGACGGAGGCAAGGGAGGCGACGTTGTCCTACGCGCTTCGAACCGTCTGGTGACCCTCTACGACTTCCGCTACAAGCGGCGCTATACGGCCCGCAACGGCCAACCCGGCATGGGGCGGGACAAGTACGGCAAGGCGGCGGAAGACCTGTACATCGATTTGCCCGTAGGTACGCTCATCTACGAAGTGGCCGAGGACGAGGAAGGCAACCGTTCCGAAAAACTGGTGACCGACCTGACCAAAGACGGATCCGAGATGATCATCTGCCAAGGTGGGCAGGGCGGACGCGGCAACATCCATTTCAAGTCGTCCGTGAACCGCACCCCCCGCTACGCCGAGGAAGGCTTCCCGGGCGAGGAAAAAACACTGCGCCTGGAACTCAAGGTGCTGGCGGACGTGGGCCTGCTCGGCCTACCCAACGCGGGAAAATCCACCTTCATCTCACAGGTTTCCGCAGCGCGGCCCAAGATCGCCGCCTATCCCTTCACCACCCTGTCGCCCAACCTCGGCGTGGTGGAGACCGACAATTTCGAGCGCATGATCATCGCCGACATCCCCGGCCTCATCGAAGGGGCCAGCGAAGGCCTGGGACTGGGGCATACCTTCCTGAAACATGTGGAACGCACCCGCTTCCTCGTGCACATCCTCGCGGCCGACGACCTGAACCGGGAAGACCCGCTGGACGGCTACAACATGCTCAACGAGGAGTTGGCCCGTTTCAACAAGGAAATGGCCACCAAGCCTCAGATCAGGGTCATCAACAAGATCGACACCCTTTCCCCCGACGAACTTGACGACCTCAAGTCCAGGTGCAAAAGCGAGACAATATTCTTCATCTCCGCGCTCAACGGAGACGGTGTGGAGGAGCTGGTCACGGAAATGTGGCGGCAACTCCGCGAAATGAACGCAGCCGAACAGGAACCCGAACCTGATGAGCAAGAAATCGATTAATCCCCGCAAGGGACTGCTGAAAAAGGCAAAACGCATTGTCGTCAAGGTGGGCAGCGCCGTGCTGACCACCAAGGATGGCGTAAACCGCGAGACCATCATCCGCCTGGCAGGACAGCTTTCCCGGCTCCATGACCGGGGAATGGGCGTCGTGCTGGTTTCTTCCGGCGCGGTCACGGCCGGCCGCACCCGAATCGCCGAGGCATTCGGCGCCAAGGTGGCGCAGGGAATCTCCGACCTCCCCGCGAGGCAGGCGGCCTCGGCCATCGGTCAGGGCCGTCTCATGCACGACTACGACGAAGCCTTCGGCTGGTTCGGCAAGGCTACGGCCCAGATCCTGCTCACCCGCGACGGCCTGCGCGACCGCGAACGCTTCCTCAACGCCCGCAACACCCTCGAACAGCTCCTCAACTGGGGCGTCATCCCCATCATCAACGAAAACGACACCGTGTCGGTCAAGGAACTCCAATTCGGAGACAATGACACACTCGGCGCCATGGCCGTGGGCCTTATCGGAGCGGACCTGTTCATCAACCTGACTTCAGCCGACGGCGTGTTCGACAAGAACCCGGACGAGCATCCTGACGCGGTCTGCCTGCGATGCATCGACAACATCGCCTCCCTCGACATCGACGCCATGTGCAACGGCAAGACCTCGGTCGGCTCGGGCGGCATGTACTCCAAAATGCGCGCCGCACGGCGTTCCGCCCAACTGGGCGTGCCCACCCTCATCGTATCGGGCAAGGACGAATTCTCCATTGAGCAGGCCTTTGAGAACGAACTCCGGGGCACACTCATCCTCCCCGAGGAACACACGGTCTCCAGCAAGAAATTCTGGTTGGCCTACCACGACGACCCCAGCGGCTCGATCCTGGTGGACGCCGGTGCGGCCAAGGCTCTTTCCGCCAAAGGCAAAAGTCTGCTGCCCGCAGGTATCAGCGCCGTGGAAGGCTGCTTCGAGCGCGGCGCCCTGATCCGCATCAAGGATACGGCCGGCGCGACCCTGGGCGTGGGCATGACCAACTATTCCTCCTCGGAACTGGAAAGCATCAAGGGCAAGCGTACTTCGGAAATCGAAAAGGTCCTGGGTCCGATCATCTTTGAGGAAGCCGTTCACCGCGACAACCTGATGATCGATGCAGCCATGTAATCCGGCTGGTCCCAAAAGCCCGATTGATTCGCTGCTGCATGCCCCCCGCCCACTCGCGCACACGTCGATACGTTTCGGCTCCGGACTTCATTTGCACCTGCCGCTCAAACCTTTCTGAACAGGCGTTTTTTTCTCAACGCCTTATCCCTGCTTCATTTCCTTGAGAAAAGCATGTAGTGAGATTGCCGAAGTGACAAAGCTCTACCTAGATAAAAATCTCCAATATGTGTTCGGTATAACGCTCATGGCCATCCTGGGCGTCTCCAGCATTATTCCGGCCCTTCCGGACATCATGGAAGGCCTCAAGTTCACGCCCACCACCATAGGTCTGTCCATTTCCGTATTCACCCTGCCCGGAGTCATATTCTCTCCCTTGGTAGGCATCCTGGCCGACCGGGTGGGCCGAAAAAAAATTCTCATCCCGTCCCTGTTCCTCTTCGGCGCGGCAGGCTTCCTGTGCTTCTTCGCCCGCACCGTAGAGACGTTGCTCACGCTCCGCTTCATCCAGGGCATGGGCGCCGCCCCCCTGGGAGTGCTCTACGGGACCATCATCGGCGACCTCTATTCAGGCCGGGATCGCGGCGCGGCCATGGGGTACAATGCCAGCGTCCTTTCCATGGGAACGGCCTTCTTCCCGGCCCTGGGCGGCTCACTGGCAATGCTGGGCTGGAACTGGCCCTTTCTGCTTCCTCTCCTGGCCATCCCGCTGGGCATACTCATCATGCTGGGCATGAAAACCCCCGAGCCCAGAAACAAGGAAGCCCTGGGCGACTACATGAAGGGAGCGCTGCGTCAGATGCGCACCCGGAAAGCCCTGGCCCTCTTCGCCACCACCTTCCTGACCTTCATCATTCTCTACGGCCCGATAGTGACGTATCTACCGCTCCTGCTGGCCAACCGCTTCCAGGCCACTCCGGGTACCATAGGCATGATATTCCTGGCCGCCTCGCTCATGACCGCAGTGGCATCCTTCCAGCTCGGCTGGCTCACGGAACGAGTGGGACAGAGGGCGCTCCTGGCCGCCGGCGCCGTATTCTACGGCCTGTGCATGATTGGTGTGCCCAACATGCCCGGATTCTGGCTGACCATCCTGCCCGTGACCAGCTTCGGCATTGCCCAGGGCCTGAACATCCCCACGATCATGACCATGCTCACCTCCATTGCGCCCATGGAACAGCGAGGCGCATTCATGGCCGCCAACGGCATGCTCCTGCGTCTGTCCCAGACAGTGGCCCCCATGTTCATGGGCGGCGTCTACGCCCTCTTCGGCATGGAAGCGGTGTTCATGGTCGGGCTGACCTGCGCCGCAGGCATCCTCCTGCTGGCCCTTTTCGCTGTCGAGTAAGCATTCTCTCATGGTCCCTCCGACCCGTGCGGCCCTAATGTTCCTCCCGATAAAGTCCGATAAGGAAGACAAGGAAGGTAAACCATGAGTCGCTTCAAGTTACATATGCAGCACCACTTCAATCCCCTGCATGTCTATTGCAGACTCCGGGATTGGGGATTCTCCTATGGAGTGGCTCGCATCGTGAGCGGCTGCTACGAACGCCTTCTCTACCGCCTGGTCCTGGCCTGACTCTCCCCCCGAGGGCTGCCGATCTAACGAATTCATACGAGAAAATAAAAGCCCGACAGTTGCCATTAGCTCTGACAGCTATTATTATCGCTTAGAATTTTATTAATCTTCATACGAAGTTATTCCCGTTCGGAATCAGAGGTAGGACATGGCGCAGAAATTCCCGCAAATTCTCGGGGTATTTTCTCTACGAAAAGAAGAGGCCATCGGCACCGGCGGCACAAAACAGGCGCACGCAAACATTACCTATTGGTATGTACGCATCCTGTCGCCGGAAGATTTTGAAGTGCAGCCTCTCAACCAGTATCACGTGCCTTCGGGCATCAAAAGCATGGTCAAGAAGAACAAATTCCTGCCCGTGTACACGCCCGAGCCGGCCTACTACCGCATGAACACCGTGCCCGCGCTGGAATCGTTGGCCCGCAAAATCAAAAAGGGGCAGGAATATTTCGAAAAGGGCGACCTGGACGAGGCCGAACAGCAGTTCATCAAGGCGCTCATGATCGATGAGCTCAACGTGGAAGCCAACATGGGACTGGGCAAGGTCTATGCCGAGAAAAAGGAATTCGACAAGCTCAAGAAGGTGGTGGACACCCTGCTGAGCATCGACGAAGTCTTTGTCATGGAGCAACGCAAGCGTTTCAACGAATTCGGCATCAGCCTGCGCAAGAACGGCATGTACGACGAATCGCTCCGCTACTACAACAAGGCCCTCGAGTTCACCACCAGGGACGAAAATCTCTATTTCAACCTGGCCCGGGTGCACTACGAACGCGGCGACCAGGACGGCTGCATCAAGTCCCTCAAGACGGCCCTGGAGCTCAACCCCTCGTTCGTCGAAGCGCAAAAATTCCTGCGTCACTGCGAACGCCTGACCGCCTAGGAAGTCCCCTTCAAAAACATAAAGCCGGAACGCGATACACGCTCCGGCTTTTTTTGCTGCAACAAATGAGATGCTCTCCCTTTCGACAATCTTGCTCTAAACACTCACTCGGCCACGCCTGATGACATAGGCCAGGAACAATCCCACACCGAACGCCCAGGCCAGATTGGCTCCCAGGGTGACCCCCACCATGCACAGAGCCACGAACAACTCCTCCCGTTCCCGCAGATCCATGATGGCCAACCCGAGCTGCACCCCCGCGAAAATCAGCAGCACTCCCAGCGCAGCCAGGGGCATGACGTGCATGACGTAAACGATACCCGAACCGCAGACGAACGCCAGCATGAGGAAAATCGAGCCTATGATCAGGTTGGAACCGCCCGTGCGCGCACCGAAACGGTAATGGGCCGCCAGACCTCCCGCACCGTGGCAGATGGGCATGCCCCCCAGCAGGGCCGCGACAATGTTGGCCAGCCCCATGCAGATGCACAAGGCCCGATCCGTGACCCTGCGGCTCTCGTCCCCGAAATATTCGAAGCTCAAATCACGATTGGCGATGACCGCGTTGCCCAGGGTCATGGGTATCTGCGGCAGGGCCAAGGCCAGAAACGCCCAGGTGAAATCGATGCCGGCGGGAAAACCGAAAGGCAGGAAATCAGGCAGATGCAGGCCCGGGGAAATATTTGTCAGCCCGCTGTAGGCCCCCAGCAAAAGTCCGCTGGCAGCCCCGGCGGCGACCACCACCAATGCGGCCGGATACTTTTCGTTGTTCAGGAGCAAAAGCGTGGCCGCACTCAGGATGACACCGATGAGGATCCCCACGGGAACGGGCCCCAGAGCCTGGATGGCCAGATAGGGCTCGGCGGCTCCTTCCGCGGCTTGAAACGCCGAAGTGCCTGTGATGAACCCCATCCCCTTCCCCATGAGCAATGCGCCGGTGGAAAGCTGCACCCCCCGGATGACGGCTTTGGGAATGGCACGGGAAATAACGTCCACCAGCCCGGTGATGCCGAAAAACAGCAGCATGGCGGCCAAAAGCAGGCCCGAAGCCGTGATCTGCGTCTGGGTGGCGGCGGTGGCGATGGCGTAAGCCGAAACCACTTTCATGGGCTGCACCGCTATGGGCACGTGAAAATACAGCCCGCCCGCAACATAGAGCAAGCCCACGCTGACGAACAATCCCACGGGATCAAGTCCATTGACCATGACCATGCCGATGGCCAACGGCAGCAGAGCCCCGAGGTCCCCCATGGAACCGGCCAGTTCCATTCGGTTGAAGCGATACGACTGCATTGTGGTCTCCCAAGGTTGCGTTCCAAGAACCTGATTCCATCCGTGAAGATAACGAAAGACGCCTTTCATGTCATCAAAACACCTCTGATATGTTTGCACATTGACAGCGGACACGGCTTGGGCAAGTATCACTCCAGAATTCGATACGAAACGGAGTGCACCGAGCATCATGAAGAAACAGCCCATTTCCGAGCGCGACATGAAGCGCTACCAGATGCAGGCCAAAGGCATCATCGAGACCCTGCCTTACATCAGCGAATTTTTCGGCAAGACCGTGGTCATCAAGTACGGCGGCAACGCCATGATCGACGAAAACCTCAAGAAGGCTTTCGCCCTCAACGTCATCCTGCTCAAATACATCGGCGTGAACCCGGTCATCGTGCACGGCGGCGGTCCGCAGATAGGCGAGATGCTTGAGGCTCTAAAAATCCCCACCCAATTCCGCCAGGGTTACCGCATCACGGACGACGCCACCATGGACGTGGTGGAAATGGTGCTGGTGGGCAAGGTGAACAAGCAGATCGTCAACCTCATCAACCTGCACGGCGGCCGCGCCGTGGGCCTGTCCGGCAAGGACGGCATGCTCATCAAGGCCGAACCCAAGGAGCTGGCCATCCAGAAAGAGCACGCCGCCCCGGAAATCATCGACCTGGGCAAGGTGGGTGAAGTGGCCGAAGTGAACGTGGACGTAATCCGTTCCATCGAGCAGTCCGGGTTCATCCCGGTCATTGCTCCGGTGGGCGTGGATGACAAAGGCAACACCTACAATATCAACGCGGACTCTGTAGCCGGCGCAGTGGCTGCGGCCCTGAAGGCCAAACGGCTGCACCTGCTCACGGACGTGGCCGGGTTGCTGGACAAGGACGGTGAGTTGATCACCTCCATGACCCGCACCGAAGCTTTCGACGCCATCGATGACGGCACGGCCACGGGCGGCATGATACCCAAGATACGCTGCTGCCTCGAAGCTCTGGAATACGTGGAAAAGGCGCACATTATCGACGGTCGGGTGGAAAACTGCATCCTCCTCGAAATGTTCACCCGCTCCGGCATAGGAACGGAAATCGTTCCCGATTGACCGACTGCCTGGAAAGGACATCCGGCAGTGCAGCAAAAAGGCCAAAGCCTCGCTTCCATATGAAGACTTGTCGGCTTTGGCTTTTCTTGCGCCTTTCATCCGGCCCACTCCGATATGTCGGCGGCTCCGAACCGCTTCCCCGGCATTGTTTCACCTTGTTTTCAAGCTGAGGACAGCTGTGAACTTCCCGTTCAACGAATTGCCATACAAAAAAAATAATAAATATATTTCAATATAATACCAACCATCCATGCCGCAAAAAAAAGACACGACACCATACGCTCCAGACACGAAACACCCATGCAGCAGCCAACTGTGTTGCATCATTGGTCATTTTCAGACACAATGCATACAAACCGTATACGGAGCGTCACACATATGTGGCTACTGATTGTCTTATCAGTCTCACTGTTCATCATCGCCTACCTCGGATGGCGGCTCATTTGTCCGTTGCCGCTCAGCCCGAGGAAGCGTCTTTTCCTGTGGCTGCTTCTGGCGGTGATCATCATAGGCCAGCGCATGACCTGGTTCGTCCGCATCAACGGGCACAACCCGGCCATCCTCGACGCCGTCGACTGGATCGGCTTTGTCACCCTGGGATTCGTCTCCTTCGTCATCCTCATGCTGCTGGCTCGGGACGGGTTGTTGATTCTTCGCTGGTTCCTGCGACTCTTCCGCAGGGTGCAGCCCGACCAGCGGAAAATATTCTTCAAGACCCACGACCCGTCGCGCAGGCGTTTCCTTGTCAACGCCGCCAATGCGGCCATTGTCGCCGCGGCCGTACCGCTCACCGCCTACTCCATCCACGAGGCCAGGCGCATGCCGGACATCGTGCGCCTGACCATCCCCGTCAAGAACCTGCCCGACGATCTGGACGGATTCACCATCGCCCAACTCACGGACACCCACGTGGGGCCGACCATCAAAGGCGACTGGATCGCCCGCTGCGTGAATATGGTCAACGAACTGGAGCCGGACATGATCGTGCACACCGGTGACATGATCGACGGGCATGCCCTGTGGCTGCACCCGGATGTCGTCCCTTTCAAGGCCCTCCGTGCGCCCCACGGCAAATTCTTCGTCACCGGCAATCACGAATATTATTCCGGCGTACAGCCCTGGCTGAAGGAGATCGAGAGAATCGGATTAAAACCGCTGGTCAACGACTACGTCGTTATCCGAAAGGGAGAGGGCACAATCCTGTTGGCCGGTGTAACCGACTACAACTCACAACGCATCGAACCATCCCATGTATCCGATCCGATGGAAGCCAGGAAGGGGGCGCCCGAACACGATGTGTCCATCCTCCTGGCCCATCAGCCGAAATCCGTGTTCAAGGCGTCCGAGGCCGGGTTCGACATTCAGCTTTCCGGCCACACCCACGGCGGACAGTTCTTCCCTTGGACCGAGGTCATCCGGTACATGCAGCCTTATGTGAAGGGACTGCACGACGTGAACGGAACAAAGCTCTATGTGAGCAAGGGCACGGGCTACTGGGGGCCGCCCCTGCGCCTGGGCGCACCGCCGGAAATCACCCTCATCACCCTGAAAAAGGCATGAGAAAAGAATTTCTTTTCCCAGTCACCTTTCATTGAAAGAAATGTTATTTTGGTGCATTTTTCCAGCTTCTGCGGAGATCGCCTCAAGGCGATCCGCTAAAAATCGCCTAAATTTCCATATATCTTGGAGGCTTCATGCTGAATAAAGACAGAATCCTGAAAAACTTTCTCGACATGGTGCGCATAGACAGTCCTTCCTTCAAGGAAGCAGCCATGGCCGAGTATCTCAAAGAATTCGCAACGCAGCAGCGCTGGCTGGTACGGGTGGACAACGCGGGCAAACTCTGCGACGGCGATACGGGCAACGTCATCGTGCGCATTCAGGCCACGGGCGGGGGCGAGCCCATCGCATTTTCCGCCCACATGGACTGTGTCCCCCCATGTCTGGGCATCAAACCCGTGGTGGAGGACGACAAAATCAGCTCCGAAGGCGAAACAGTTCTTGGCGGGGACGACAAGGCGGGCATCGCCGCCATCCTGGAAGCGGCACTGCATCTGAAAGAGGAAAACATCCCCCATCCGGACATCTACCTGCTCTTCACCATTGCCGAGGAATCCGGCATGCACGGCGCCAAAAACCTGAGCGCCGCCGACCTGCCCGTAAAGAAAGTGGTCATCAGCGATGCGGGCGGCCCCATAGGCACCACCATCGTCAAGGCCCCGGCCAAGGCCGGCATCGACGTCACCTTCCACGGAAAGCCAGCCCACGCGGGCATGGAGCCGGAAAAAGGGGTTTCCGCCATCCAGTTGGCCGCAGACGCCATCCGGCGCATGAGCCTGCTGCGCATCGACGAGGAGACCACCGCCAACCTGGGCAAGATCGAGGGCGGCACGGTCACCAACATCGTGGCCGAAACCTGCACCCTGACCGCGGAAGCCCGCTCCCTGGACGACGCCAAACTCCAGAAGCAACTCGACCACATGAAGCAATGCTGTGACGAGGCCGCCCAAAACATCGGCGGAAGCGTGGACTTCGAATACACCATATCCTATCCCGCCCTGACGGTCCCTGCGGACAGCCCGCTGCTCCAAAAGACCGATGAGTGCTGCGAACGCCTGGGACTGAAGTTCGAGGCCGTGCCCTGCGGCGGTGGCAGCGACGCCAACATCCTGTTCGGCAAGGGCTACTCCGTGGTCAACATCAGCAATGGAATGGAGGCGGTGCACACCACGAAAGAGAGCATCTCCCTGCAGGACATGTACGACACGGCGCGGCTCGTGGCTGAGATGATGAAGAGCCCTGAATAGATCAACAAGCAAGGGAGGCTTTCGCCTCCCTTTTTCTATTCCATGACTTCCGGATGGTGACAGACCAGCCGGTTGCGGCCGGACCGCTTGGCCGTGTACAAGGCCTTGTCCGCCTGTTCCATGAATTCGTCGGGACCGCCCACACCATTGTTCCAGGTGGCGCAGCCGATGCTGATGGTAAAGGCGATGCTGCCCGCCTCCAAAAGCAGGCTCAGATCCTCCACAGCCTCGCGAATGCGTTCCCCCACCCTGATGGCCGATGAACAGTCCGCGCCAGGCAAAAGGACAACGAACTCCTCGCCGCCGATACGGGAGAGCACGTCGCCTCCGCGCAGGCACTGCTCGCAAAGGCGCACGAATTCAGTGAGCACCATGTCGCCCACCTTGTGCCCCCAAGTATCGTTGATCTGCTTGAAGCGGTCAAAGTCGATGAGCAGTACGGAAAGCTCCAGACCGTTGTTTTCCGCAAGATCGCAATAGTAGGTCAGCCGCTGGTCCAAAGTCCTACGGTTGGCCACACCGGTAAGCGGATCGCTGTGGGCCTGCCGCCTCAACTTCATCTCCCGACTCTTGCGTTTGCGGATATCCACCACGATGCCTGCGAACTGATAGACTTCCCCGCTTTCGGTCCGTTCCAAAAAGCCGATGACCTCCACCCAGTTCCACTCCCTGTCCGCACCGTAAAGGCGCACATCATGGCGGAAGGTCTTTTCCCCGGATGCGATATGGGCGTTGACGGCCCGCACCAGCGCTCGGCGGTCCTGGGGATGAACCATGCGAAAGGTCCTGCGCATGGTCAGGTAGCGGCCGTCCCGCTCCTCCTTTTCGGAGAGATCGCCGGAGACCCAAAGAAGCATGCGGCCAAGGTCGAACTCCCAGGCGAACCAGTCGTTGAAACGTTTGAGGATGTCGAACTGCTTCTGATGGGAGTGCACCCTGGCTCGAAGTATGGAGTTGGTCAGCAGGGAACTGACGGTGCGCAACAGAGCCACCTCGCTCTCGTTCCAGCGGTATTCACGCTCGCAGTCGTCCAAGCCCAGCACGCCCCATTGGCGGCCGTCCACCATGATGGGGATGGTCAGCATGGAGAGCACCTCCTGCCCGTCCAGCAATTGCCTGAACGGACAGTCCGGCAGTTCCGAGACAACGACGGAATAGTGTTTTCCCTTCTTGCGCAGCTCATGGACATCCCAATACTCGGCGTCGGAGCTGGCTGTGCGGAACATGCTTATGCTTTCATCACCCAACAGGCGGTATCGAGGATTACTGACCCATTCGGCAATGTAATCCTGAATAATGTAGTCGTCGCCACGGCCGATGACCTGCAGCAGCCACACTCGGCTCACTCCGGCGACATTGCCGAGCTCGGCCAAAAGCGTTTCCCTGCCTTCGGGCCATCCCTTACCGCGAAACAGAGCTTCCGCTCCGCGTGCTATGGCGTTCAACAGATCGGTTGTATCGTGGACTTCCGGTCCTTTCATGCTGATTCACTCTCCCACAAGTGGCGGACGATTAGAGCACAAGCCGACGATTGATTCAAGCGCATTAGAATCCCTTGCCGTCATTGTAACAAATCATAGGATATCGCCCGAGGCATACTCATCGGACAGGCACACGGAAACTTGAGCCGTGCGGAAAAAAGTATTTCTCCTGTACTCGACAAGAGCACTCCCTTGACAGCCCACTTGGGGCCGGATAGTGTCTGTTCAAAATCTAGGAATGGAGTCCAATATTTTGGAAAAGAATAAAATGTCGACACTGCAGAGGACAATGGTGATCCTGGAATATCTTGCCGAACAAGGTACTGCTCCCGCCTCGGAGCTCATCGAGCATTCCGGAATCCCCAAAAGCACGGCCTACCTGCTTCTCAAGGAGTTGCTGCAACTCGGCCTGATTTCCCAGGACGAACGGGGCAATTTCCGACTCTGGGTCCGCCTCATCGCTCTGGGCGAACGGGCATCGGAACAGCTGGACATCCGCGAAACATCTCGCCCCCACCTTGAAAAACTCATGGCCCGGACCGGACTCCTCTGCCACTTGGGCATCTTTGACGGAGACGCCGCCTACTACGTCTTGAAGATCGAATCCCAAGGATCCATCAGCGTCCGCTCCTATGTTGGAAAACGACTCTCCCTGCATCGATCCGCCGTGGGCAAATGTCTGCTGGCGTGGCAACCCGAAGCCGTGCGCGAGTCCATCATCGCTTCAACCACCTTCGAGCAGGTCACGCCCACCACCATCGCCACCCCGGAAGCGCTTGCCGAGGAACTGAAATTGATACGCCGTCAGGGCTGGGGATTCGACAACGGCGAGGACGAACCCGATGTGCGATGTGTGGCCGCCCCCGTGTTCAATGCCCGGGGAGAAGTGGCCGGAGCCATCTCGGTCGTCGGAGCATCCATGCAGGTGACCGACGACCTGACGGCCGACCTGACTGAGCAGGTGGTGGCCTGCGCACGTAATATTTCCAGGGACCTGGGCTGGTCGGAACGCTAGGCGCACATGGGGTGCGCCCGTGTGTTTCCGGATCGGCCGGGGATACTGTAACCAAGGAGAACGGAAGATGAATCTTCCCAAAATCAAGGAGATCAGAGCCTACTACTGCGGAGGCGCCACGGCCAAGGCGGCCGGAGGAGGCGGCGACTACCATGACCAGAAAGGCGGCCACTGGATCGATGACCACATCGCCACACCCATGAGCAAGTACAAGAAGTACGAGCAATCCCGCCAGTCCTTCGGAATCAATGTGCTCGGCACGCTCATCGTCGAAGTGGAGGCCGACAACGGCGTCACCGGCTTCGCCATTTCCACGGGCGGCGAAATGGGATGCTTCATCGTGGAAAACCACCTCAACCGCTTCATCGAGGGCCGCTGCGTCAGCGACATCAAGCTGATCCACGACCAGATGATCAACTCGACCATGTACTATGCGGGCTCGGGCGGCATCGTCATGAACACCATTTCGTGCGTGGACCTGGCCCTATGGGACCTCTACGGCCGGGTGCTCGACATGCCGGTCTACAAGCTGCTGGGCGGTGCGGTGCGCGACGAAATCCGCTTCTACGCCACGGGAGCGCGACCGGACGCAGCCAAGGGAATGGGCTTCATCGGCGGCAAGATGCCGACTCACTGGGGACCTCATGACGGGGACGAAGGTATTCGCAAGGACGCGGCCATGGTGGCCGAATACCGCAAGAAATGCGGCCCGGACTTCTGGCTGATGCTCGACTGCTGGATGAGCCAGGATGTGAACTACGCCGTCAAACTCGCCCACGCCTGCGCACCTTACAATCTGAAATGGATCGAGGAATGCTTCCCTCCGCAGCAATACGACAGCTACCGGGAACTGAAGCGCAATGCACCGGCCGGCATGATGGTGACCACCGGTGAACACCACGGCACCATCCAGTCCTTCGCCACCCTTTCCGAAACCGGTGTGGACATCATGCAACCCGACGTGGGCTGGTGCGGCGGACTGACAACCCTGACCGAGATCGCGGCCATCGCCAAGTCCCGCGGCCAACTCGTGGTGCCCCACGGTTCGTCGGTCTACTCCCACCATGCGGTCATAACCTTCACCAATACGCCGTTCAGCGAATACCTGATGACCAGCCCGGATTGCCAGGAAGTACGGCCGCAGTTCCACCCGCTGCTGGTGAACGAACCGGTGCCCGAGAACGGGCGCATCAGCAAGGAAACCTTGGACAAGCCGGGCTTCGGCGTGGAGCTGAACCGGGATTGCGATATCGTCCGCCCGTATCGCCACTAGGCCGATCGGCGACATGAGGACTCGTGGCGGAAAAGGCGCAAAGGCGCGCCCCGCAACGAACATGGGCCACCAGGTTGCAGCCCGGCAGCCCATTCTCCCATAGCTTAATACTCCATAGCGCAACAGGAGATCGATATGTCAACAAACATCGAGCAGGTTGTCAACAAGACGCGCCTGCGCCTTATCCCCTTCATGCTCATGTTATACATTCTGGCGTTTCTCGACCGGGCGAACATTGGGTTCGCCAAGCAGGCCTACCAGTTGGACACCGGGTTGAGCGACGGAGCCTTCGCCCTCGGCGCCGGAATATTCTTCGTGGCTTACGCCTTTCTCGGCGTTCCTGCTAACCTTCTCATGCGAAAATTCGGAGCCCGCGCCTGGATCGGCGGCACGACCCTGGTCTGGGGCGTTCTTTCCGCCTCCATGGGCTACGCCGACACCGAGTGGAAATTCCTGCTCGTGCGCAGCCTGCTCGGGGCGGCCGAAGCCGGATTCTTCCCGGGAATGATCTACCTTACATCACAGTGGTTCCCGCAAAAGAGCCGGGCGGGCATCATGGGGCTCTTCTATATGGGGGCGCCTCTGGCTCTGACCCTGGGATCGCCTCTCTCCGGGGCCCTGCTCGAGATGCACGGATTCCTGGGCCACCCCGGATGGTACTGGATGTTCGTGATTGAAGGCTGCCTGGCTCTGCTGGCCGGTTTCGCGACCTTCCTCTATCTCGACAACTCGCCTTCGGAAGCCCGGTTCCTCGCCCCCGAGGAACGCACCCTGCTGGTCTCCACGCTGAAGGCTGAGGAAAGCGTCAAGACCACCTCGAAAATCAGCGACGCCATCCGCAACTGGACGGTCTGGCACCTGGCCATCATCTACATGATCATCCAGATCAGCGTATATGGCCTGGTCTTCTACCTTCCCTCCCAGGTGGCGGCGCTTCTGGGCACCAACGTCGGGTTCACCGCATCGCTGGTGACGGCCATCCCGTGGGTGGCGGCGCTTCTGGGCACCTACTACATCCCCCGCTACTCCGACCGTACCGGCGAGCGCCGAATCACGGCGGCCATGACCCTGCTCGTGGCCGGAATCGGCATCGGGGTGTCGGCCTTTGCCAGCCCTCTGGTGGCCATCATCTCCCTGTGCTTCGCCGCCGCCGGGTTCATCGCCGTACAGCCGGTGTTCTGGACCATGCCAACCAGCCTGCTTTCCGGAGCGGCCTTGGCTGCGGGCATCGGTTTCACCAACATGTTCGGGGCATTCGGCGGATTCCTCGCCCCCAACATCAAGGCCCAGGCCGACATCTTCTTCGGCAACCATCTGGCCGGACTGGTGACGCTCTCCGTCATCACGATTCTCGGCTCGGTCGCCATCCTGCTTCTGCGCAGGAGGAAAGAAGCCCAAGCCGCCTATGCGGGCGCTTAGCGACGTCCGATCAACAACCAACAGAGTAAAACAATGCGACAGAAAAACAGCTTCAAAGAGGCCATCACCAAGGGCGAGGTGCAGATCGGTCTGTGGCTGAGCACTGCGTCTTCCTACCTGGCCGAAATGGCGGCCACGTCCGGATATGACTGGCTGCTCATCGACGGCGAACACGCGCCCAACACCATCCAGACACTGCTCGGCCAACTTCAGGCCGTGGCGCCGTATCCGGCCCACCCGGTAGTTCGCCCCCTGGAAGGTGATACGGCCCTGCTCAAGCAGGTGCTCGACATCGGCGCCCAGACCGTGCTGGTGCCAATGGTGGATACGGCCGAAGACGCCAAACGCATGGTGGAAGCCCTCCGCTATCCCCCTGCGGGCAAACGGGGCGTGGGGGCGAGCATCGCCCGCGCCTCCCGATGGGGCCGAGTGTCCGACTACATGGTCACGGCAAAGGAGGATCTCTGTCTGCTGGTACAGGTGGAAAGCCGCGAGGCCCTCGACAATCTGGACGAGATCATCGCGGTGGACGGCGTGGACGGCGTTTTCATAGGTCCCGCCGATCTCTCCGCCTCCATGGGGCATCCCGACGACGCAGGTCATCCCGAGGTACAGGCCGCCATCGAACACTGCATCCGCCGCGTCCGAGAGATGGGCAAGGCGGCCGGGACCCTGGCCGTTGATCCGGACATGGCCCGCAAATGCATCGATTGGGGAGCCGTCTTCGTGGCCGTGGCCGTGGACACCATGGCCTACATCCAGGCCATCGACGACGCCCTGACGCCGTTCAAGGACATGACTGGTTCGCCGGAAAAGAAAAGCTACTAGACAGGCTATCCCCTGACGGATCAGCAGCTGAAAAAAACGCCCCCGCCGTCCTTGTGACGGCGGGGGCCTCTCCAATGCAAAGAGAGAAACCGTACATAAGGTCCGCTCCCCGACATGGTCACCGGCTAGGCATGAATCTTCTTGAGCAGCCAGACCATGTTCTCGCCCAACCTGGTCATGGTGCCCATGCCTTCCTCGTCCTTGAGCACATCGCCTTTGTCCATACCAAAGCCCATGTTCCAATAATCGGAACCGGGGACGACCATTTCACTGATGAAGAAGAAGTGGTTCAGGGAGTTGAAAGTATGGATGGCCCCGCCGCGCCGGGCCGCAACCACGGCGGCTCCAACCTTGTGCCTGAACAGATTGTCATTGACCCGAGCCACGACCCCGCAGCGATCAATGAGCGCCTTCATCTCGGTGCTCACGTTGGCGAAATAGGTGGGCGACCCCAGGATGATGCCGTCGGCTTCGATCATCTTCTCGATACATTCATTCATGTAATCATTGTTGACCGCGCACCGCTGGTCCTTGTTCCGAAAACATTTGTAGCAGGCGATGCAGCCGCGCAGCTTCCTGCCGGACAATTCCACCAACTCGGTCTCGATGCCTTCGGCTTCCAGCGGCGCAAGCACAGCCTTGAGCATTTCCGCAGTATTGCCGCCCTTGCGGGCGCTTCCGTTGAATGCGACCACTTTCATTGTATTCTCCTCATGTTGACGATTTTCTCCATCGGTTCGGATCAGGAAACCAGTCGGATGCCGAGCTCCCGGGCCCGGCGACAGTCTCCCCCGAAATATTCTTCCCGGTATCGGGCCTTGTCCTCGCCCGAGGCGTTGGCCTCGTATTTCCCGTAGTCGGGGTATTGGGTGGTGTTATTGGCCAGGACAAGCTCGCAGGAACCGAAATGCATGGCCAGATAGGACCGGGTGCGCTCGAAGACGGCCGGGTATCCCATGGCGTCAAGCTGATCTTCCCGCACGTTCATTGTGTAGATCAGACCGGTGCGCACCTTCCTCGGGAAGTGGGACTTGGAAAAGTCTTCATAGTTCAGATAGGGATATTGCAACCGCTCCAGAAAGGCGCGCATGGCCGAGGACTCCGTTCCGTAATAGACCGGCGTGCCGAGGAGCAGTGCGTCGGCGCTGCGAACCTTCTCGAGAACCGGCTGCAGGTCGTCGCGAAGAGCACAGACTCCAATTTCATCCCTGTCCTTGCATTTACAGGCAAAGCAGCTTGCGCAACCTTTGAAATCGAGCTGATACAGGTTGATCAGTTCCGTTTCCGCCCCGGCCGACCGGGCCCCGTCCAGGGCCTGTTCAAGCATGGTGGACGTATTCCATTTTCCCTTGCGGGGGCTTCCGTTGAATGCAAGTATTTTCACTATATTCTCCTGAAAAGACTCAAAAACGGCCCGGAGGAGAACCCGCCGGGCCGTCCTGCCGGGTTAAAATGGATTCCAGAAAGTGACTTCAGGCCCTCCGTCAAGGTATTCCGCCGACTCCTCGCGGAACTCCACCAGATGATCGGACTCGTTATGCTCGTCGAGCAGCGCCTGGGATTCCCACAGCTCGAAAAGCATGAACCGCCCGGGGTCATCCTGTGACACATGCATGTCGTAATGGATGCATCCCACATCCTTTCGGCTGCTCTCCATGAGCCAGGTCAGGCGCTCCCTGGCCTGTGCTTCCTTTCCTGGCTGGGCCTTGAACAAAACGTGCAGGCAGATTTTACTCATGATCCCACCTACCATGCATTGTGATGGATACGTTCTTCCTTGAAACGACTCTTGGAAGACGGGCTCTGGGCAGGATATCCCATGACGATAAGGCCGAGCGGGATGACTTTTTCGGGCAGGTGGAAGAGCTTTGTGAAGCCCTCGACGCGATCCTCCAAGGGGTAGATGCCTGTCCAGACGGAGCCGAGTCCCTTGCCGCGAGCGGCCAGAAGCATGTTCTGAATCGCCGCCGAACAATCCTGCACCCAATAACCGGCGTACTTTTCCAGACTCAGGTCACCGCAGACCAGAACGCTGACCGGTGCCTTCGGGGCCATCTGGGCATACGTGTTGATCTTGGCGCAACCTTCAAGCTTGTCCTTGTCTGTGACCACCACGAACTGCCACGGCTGTGCGTTGCCCGCACTGGGGGCCATCATGGACGCCTCCAGAATGTCCTTCAGGTCTTCATCGGATACGGGCTTGTCCTCGAACTTGCGGATGCTTCTGCGGGTAAGCAATGCTTCAAAAACGTCCATGCAATTCTCCTTATGTTGTTTTCAGATCATTCCTTTACTGTGCCCACGTTTTCGTCTATCGGTATAAAAAGATCAAGAACGCACCTTCAGGTGCTATAGTACCCTCAAGGATACCTAGAACAGTATACCCTGAAACAGGGAACAAGATAAATGAAAAGGAGACCCCCATGGGAGCCTGTGGCCTGAAAACTCTCAACGGCAAGTCATACTACTGCTCGGTGGAACTGACCCTGCAGATCATCGGCGGCAAGTGGAAACCCATCATCATCTACCATCTGGGACGGGACGGCGTGCTGCGGTTCAGCCAGCTGCGCAAGATCATGCCCAACATCACCCAGAAGATGCTCACCCAGCAATTGCGCGAACTGGAGGCGGACGGCCTGGTGCACCGCGAAGTCTATCCCCAGGTTCCGCCGAAGGTGGAATATTCCCTCACCGAACTGGGACAGTCGGTCATGCCCAATATACGCAGCCTGTGCGCGTGGGGCAGTATGTATGAAAAAGCCATGACGGAAGGAAGAACCGACAAATCGGCTGCATAGAGAAATTTCCCGAAAACCGTCAGGGCCCGCACTCACCGCGGGCCCTGACGGTTTGGTGCGAAGCCTTTCGAAACAGATCCGTTGCGTCCCCCCATCAAGGTCAGTCCTGTAGCCAAGGATCGCAACAAACATACTCTGTCATTCATTTCCACATGGATTGAAAAAGACACGACCCCTGTGTACGGTTACGCCTGAAGGGAGGGCGCCAATGGAGGACACGCAATTCTCGCTGAGGAAACTCAGCAAGGGATGGATGGATTTTTATCTCAGGATAGGAGACCAGGGGTACGACCTGACCGTTGCAAGTATTTTTTCCGAACCCCTGCGCGATCTTTGCGACGGTATTTCAGACGCCATTTCGGGGAGTGAAAAATGCACCAACGGCTCCAATCCCCATTTCGAGTTCGAATGGCTGGGCGAAGGGTGGCTCTACGAATGGTCCATGACCTGTGATGACGACGGGCTGTTGCACGCCACGGTGAAGTTTTCGGGCAACCGTGTGGTGGGAGAACGCAAACTTCCGATCTGGAAAACCGAATTCTCCATTGAGCCACAGGAACTCGCGCGCCAGCTATGGACGGAATGCAGCACATTCCTGCGCAACACCGGCTTCACCGCCTACAGAGCCCTGTGGGGCAAGGACTTTCCCCTGGCCCAATTGCTGGCCCTGCGCTCTCTCCTCGACCACGGACCGGGATCCCCGGTCCGTGAGGAGCTTGATCTTCTCCGCGAACTCATCGACGGACCGCAAGGCTAGCCAATAACGGCACGTCTACTTTGTCGTTTCAAAAAAGGGCAGCCCCTCGTGTATCCATTATGCACGTCGGGACTGCCTTTTTCTTACTCCGCGTATCCGCACCCTTCTTGGCTGCCTGGGTAAATAATAAATGCAAAACGTTTGGCCACAGTCGGCGTGGGTTTGCAATGTCACGCAATGACATACAAAAGCGCGCCGACAACCCAGGGTTTCCAAAGGAGATCATTCCCTTTGGCCGCCGGAGGCATCAGATAAGTCCTACTTGAGCCATTCCGCATAATCCCCGGTCTTGCGAATCATGCGATAACGGATGAATTCGTTGAGACACTGAGTGGCCCGGCTGGCGTTGAGGAACGTGGGCACTCCCCCCTGATCCAAGGTCTGGCCGAAGCGGTTGTAGTCCACGTCCGCCCCGCCCGTGACACATACGGACACGGCGATGGGCTTGCGGTATTTCCCCGCCAACCGAACGATGCGTGCGGCGATGTTGTCCGGGTCGGATTCCATCTCCGAGTCGGTGGTCTTGAGATCCATGGCCTGGGGCACGATGGAAACCACCAGTGCGTCCACACTGTCCGAGGCCAGCACGGTCTCGATGCACTTTTCGTACATGGCGTCGTCGGCCATGGGCGTCAGGTCCAGCAGCGGGTCCACATCCACGAAGGCCGGAATCACTGCGCGCAGGTTATCCGTGGTTTGCCGGTCAAACTCGGCCACCTGCAGGGAGCCCAGGTTGTCCGCAGCATAAGTCTTTTCGTACCCCGCATTGGCGATGACCGCCAGACGATTGCCTCTGACCTCGAAATCATTGAGCAGCGCAAAGGTCTTGATGAGCTCCACATGGTCCATCATGGTCTCGGCCACCACCAGCCCTGCCTGTTTCATGGCCGCCTTGGCCACGGCGTATTCCCCGGCAATGCTGGCGGTGTGAGATTCGGTGGCCCTGCGACCGGCCTCGGTGCGCCCGGCCTTGTAGACGATGACCGGCTTTGGGCAACGACCGGCAACGTGAAAGAACCGTGCCCCCGCGGCAGGCTTGAAGCCTTCTATGTAGCAACCGATGACGTCCACGTCGGCATCCTTCGAAAAGTGATCGATAAGATCGGCCGGGTCCACGTCCAACTGGTTGCCGTAGCTGACGATGACTTTGGGTGACAGGGCGTTGCGCATCTGGTGCAGTTCGATCATGCCCAAGGCCCCGCTCTGGCTCAGGATGGCCACGTTGCGGCTTTCCCGCTCCGGGATGCGAAACTTTTCCTCGGGCACGAAGAAAGTGTTGATGCCCGGCTTGCCGTCGTTGCCGCCGAAGATGATACCCAGACAATTGGGCCCCATGAGCCGCATGCCCGCCTTGCGGGCGGTGGCCAGGATCTCGGCTTCCATGTCGTCGCGTCCCGTTTCGCCGAAGCCCCCGGGAATGAGGACGACGGCCTTGACTCCAGCGGCAGCGCACTGCTCCACCACGGACCGGGCATGGCCGGCAGGCACCGCGACGATGGCCAGTTCCACGGGACTGCCGATCTCTTCCAGGGACTTGTGCACGGGCACAGCGCCGCCCGCAAAAGACAGTTTTCCGCCCTTGGGATTCACGGCATGGACGTCATTGCGACCCAACCTGATGAGGTTTTCGGTGATGGTGGAGCCCGGGCTGGAGAGGTTGCTGGTGCTCACCCCGATGACGGCCACACCTTCCGGCTCGAAAAAAGGGGTCAGAGACGAACGTTCCGCATTCCAGAGTCGCAGCACTGATTCGTCCCGCTTCCCGAAGACCGCGTAGCCGTCGAGAGCCACGAACCGACCGTGACGGTCGAACACGAACGGATTGACCTCAAACTCGCGGATAACGAAACGGGTGCCCTCGAAAAAATTGGAAAACGCCGTGGAAAGGCTGCTGAAGCGCTGGCCCGCGTCCACGATCCTGGCCGTGTGGCCGGTGTTGCCTTGGGCGGCGTATTTTTTCTGGATCTGAGTGGAATACAGAAGCGCCTCGGCCCACTTGCGGTCGATGGGAGCCAGAATCAGGTTGGGTGGGGAAAAGCTCTGGGCAAAATGCTCGGCGTCGCTTCCGCCTTTTGAGAAGGAGATGACCGGCCCAAAGGCGTCGCTCTCGCGGAAGCCGAGCAGGATCTCGTTGCCCAGGTCCTGGGAATAGTCCACGCACTCAACCAGCAGTACGCCTTCGACCTCGTGCCCTGCGGCCTTCATATCCGCAATCATACTGTCCACACTGTAGCGGATGAAGTCGGCGTCCTTCACGGCCAGACGCACTCCGCCGATCTTCTGCTTGTGGGCCACGTCGGCGGCCACCACCTTGAGCACCACTTTCCCGCTGGAAAAACGGGCCAGCTTGCCCGCGTCCACCTCCGCGCCTTCGGTCACGAGATGGTGGGAGGGCACGTTGAGGCCCAGCAACTGAAGAACCCCGTAGACCTCATGCTCGAAAAGCATGTTTCTACCGGCCACATGAGCCTTCTCCAGAATGGCCTCCACGGCCTGCACAAGGTCTTCACTCAATCGTCTGTGGGGCATGCGACCTCCGCTCCAATGGTTTACCCGCTTTCAGTATCCTATCCGTACGGTCAAAGCCATAGGCCCGACCATTCTGTTATTGTTCTGGGACGTTATAATAAACTACACATCCAGGCAATAATAACCTAATCTTATTAAGAAATACTGCTCTATCATCGAATTTTATTAGCATTACTTTTCCACGGCAAAATGATAAAACCTTTCGGGATGGTTGCGAACAATCTACAGGGAGATCAAGGCAAATGGTGAAACTCGACGATATGGACCGGAACATTCTCAAAATCCTGCAACGTGAAGGTCGGATCACCAACTCGGAACTGGCAAAACGCCTTGGCATCTCGCCCCCGGCCATGCTGGAACGGGTCAAACGACTGGAAAATTCCGGCGTGATCAAAAAATTCGTGGCCCTGGCCGACGCCGACAAGGTCGGCATGGGCATCATCGCCTTTGTACGCGTCTCCCTGGGAGCGCATCAGCTCAAGGATTTCGAGGAGTTCAAGACCCACGTGGACAAAATGGAAGAGGTTCTCGAATGTTATCAGGTATCCGGCGAGGACGACTACCTGCTCAAGGTGGCCCTGCCCGACATGCAGAGCTACGCGGACTTCGCCTTTTCCAAACTCTCGCCCATCCCCGGGGTGCAGAGCATTAACTCGTCCTTTGTGCTCGGTTCCATAAAGCAGGAAACCGCCCTGCCCCTCAACGGTCACGAGGAAAAATAGCCATGAAGTCGTACCGCAAGGAACTTTGGTATGAAGTCCCTACGCGCCGGGCCTTCGTGAACATCACCCCGGACGTGGAAGCCTGCCTGCGGGAATCCGGCATCCAAGAAGGGTTGTGTCTGGTCAACGCCATGCACATCACGGCCTCGGTGTTCATCAATGATGACGAAACAGGCCTGCATCACGACTACGAAGTCTGGCTGGAAAAGCTGGCTCCACACGAGCCGGTCTCCCAATACCGCCACAACGGCTACGAAGATAACGCGGACGCGCATATGAAACGTCAGGTCATGGGCCGCGAGGTGGTGGTCGCCGTCACCGAGGGCCGATTGGACTTCGGCACCTGGGAACAGATCTTTTACGGCGAGTTCGACGGCCGCAGAAAAAAACGGGTGTTGGTGAAAATTATTGGCGAATAGGTAATAACATCCTAAAACGTCTGTAGAAATGAATCATTTCAGATCCAAAGAGCAAGCCTCCGCCATGCTTATCAAGCATGGCGGAGGCTTGCTGTGTTTGACATTGATTACAATCAATTATCTGGAGCCGCTGACTCGTTTGCGGTCACCAACTGCCGGTTGACCATGGCGGAGAAAACACCATCCCGCCTTGTTCGGAGTTCCTGGCCTTTGCCGCTTTCCACGACCTCTCCATTCTCCAAAACGACAATCTTATCTGCGTCGGCCACAGTGCGCATTCTGTGGGCTATGATAAGTACTGTTTTATCGCGTATGAGCTCTGAAATACCAGCCTGTACCTTGGTTTCGTTTCCAACGTCGAGTGAGGCGGTGGCTTCATCCAGAAGAACGACAGGTGCGTCTTTGAGTAGGGCACGGGCAATGGAAATGCGTTGCCTTTCGCCACCGGAAAGCCTTTCTCCATTCTCACCAATGACAGTCTGATATCCATCCGGCATATTACGGACAAATTCATCGCACTGAGCCAGCTTTGCCACACGCAAGACTTCTTCGTCCGTGGCGTCACGTTTGCCTATGCGGATATTATCCATGACCGTGGTATTGAAAAGGACAACATCTTGAAATACAATGGAAAAATAACACAACAAGGTTTCCGGATCCATGGTGCGAATGTTACGCCCTCCCAAAGAGATGTTCCCCGAATCCACATCCCAAAAGCGTGCGGTCAATTTGGCCGAGGTGCTTTTCCCTCCTCCTGAAGGGCCTACCAAAGCTGTAATTTCCCCCTGTTTGGCCACAAAGGAAACGTTTTTCAGGACTTGCTTGCCAGACTCATACGAAAAGCTAACCCCATCAAAAACAATATCAAAATGGGACAGGCCGCATTCCTTTTGTCCTTGTTGAATGGGAAGCGATTCCATCTCGTTCATACGATTGATTCGAATGTCGAGATAAAACAGCGCAGCCAAGTTGTTGAACACTTCGTTGATGGGCTCGTAGATACGTGAGGCAACGATCAGAAACATGAGGTATGTGAACATGTCCACCATACCCACAGCCAAAAGATGAGCCCCCAATATGATGACACTGGCAATCCCGAGCTTGAGTAAACTGTGTGCGCTGTTCACGAGGACACCACTCACAAGCTCGCCGCGTGTCAACTTTTTCTCATACGCATTGAGTTTATCGTCCAGTCCGACAAGATACAAATCCTCATTCCCATACGACTTGACCTCCTGAATTGTCTCCAAGCCCTCCTGAATCCATTCGGTAACAGTCCTTTTGGCATTATATATGGTCTTGTGGTTCTTCCGTTGCCATTGCTTGGATGCAAGAAGCACTGCCGCCGCGACCGGAACTACCCAAAATAAAGCCAGGGACAAACGCCAATTATAAACAAACATGGCGACAGCAACAAGAAAGATACTAATAAGGGAGGCAAAGAGTTGAGGTACGGCATGCGAAAAAGTATGCTCCAATTCCGTATTGTCCGTCATGATAGTGGAAGTAAGATCGGAAAGATTTTTCTCTCCAAAGAATGCCAGGGGAAGCTTACGCAATTTTTCCGCCAAAGAAATGCGTCTATTCGCGCTTTCTTCATATATTGATGTGTAGGTGCTACGGTACTGGAAGCGCGTTATTATCCATGTCAGCAGCATGAATAGCACACCAATTATCAAATAATACCAAATAGTTTGATGAATATTTGCAGATTGTACAGAGCTCCCTTTCAGATAATCATCAAGAAACAAAAAGACAAATACAGCCGGAAGCATAAGCGCTATGTTAAGCAGGGTTGTAAAGAAAACTCCTTTGAGAAAATCCTGTGCGCCTTTGGGTGACAGAGCAAGGCGTCTTTCCAGAATGCTAAGCATTGTGTGCCTCCTTTCCCACAGTCCATTGAACCGACTTTTGAAATTCCTTCCACATGTCTGCGTACAATCCTTGCTGCTCCAGCAGTTCATGATGATTGCCTTGTTCAACAATTTCCCCTTTGTCGATCACCAAAATGGAATCCACATCCACGACACTGCTCAATCTATGGGCGATCATGAGGACTGTTTTGCCTTGGGTGAGCTTTTTCAGGGCTTGTTGTATCAAGTGCTCGTTTTCAGGATCGCTGAACGCAGTGGCTTCATCCAACACGATAATGGGGGCATCCTTCAAAATGGCCCGAGCCAGAGCGATCCTTTGCTGTTCCCCTCCGGAAAGGTATGTCCCTTCAGCCCCAATGACCGTATCCAGACCACGGGGAAGCTTGTCGAGTATTTCACGGCATTGTGCCCATTCCAACGCGCACTCCATGGCTTCATTGGAAGCGTGTGCATTCCCGTAGCGAATATTGTCCAACAAACTGGTTTTGAACAATTTCGTATTTTGAAAAACAAATGAAATATGACGCATGAGCTCTTTCGGAGCAATATGCTTCACGTCGACTCCACCAATGGAGACTTGCCCGGTATCAACATCCCAAAAACGGGGAACAAGACGAGCAATCGTTGTCTTGCCACCTCCAGAAGCGCCAACCAAAGCAAAGGTTTTCCCTTGGGGAACGGTGAAGGTTATGGAGTCTACGGCCTTGGTGTCGCTGCCTGGATAGGAGAAGGAGACATTTTTGAAAACGATTTCATGACTTGTGATGCTCTGAGGGTCATCCGACACAACCAACGGCTCCACATCAGTCAATTTTTCTACGCGCCTCACCGCTTCAGCCGCTAGCCCTACCGCTTGGTTCATGTACATATTCTTCATAATGCTTTGGCCAAAGACCGGCGTAATCAAAATGTAAAAAATCAAATCAAGCAATATGATGGAAGTATCTTCGCCATTTCCGATCAACAAGATGGAAACGGGGACAAGAAGATATACAAATCCGTGAATTATTACTACATACAATGACATAGGCCTTTCCCACATCAATGTATATTTGTAGACCATGTCTCGGTACTTGATAATGCTGTCATGAAAATTTTTGAACGAAAAAACCGTTTGCTGGAATACTTTTACAACAGGGATCCCGCGAACATATTCAACCGCTTCAGTATTCATGTCTTCAAGAGCGTTCATGTATTTTTTCATAAAATACCGCCCTTGGCTGCCCATCATGAAACTCATTATGCCCAAAGCCGCGGCAATGGGGACAAGGCAGGCAAGGCCAAGCCTCCAATCGAACACGAACAGAAGTACCAATGATACCAGAGGCATTAAAATGCTTCCGGCCAGATCCGGCATCTGGTGGGCCAGAAAGCTGTGCGTAACGCTTGCGTTGTCGTCTATGATCTTACGGATACGCCCGCTGGTGTTGTTCTCGAAAAAGCCAAGGGGAAATTGCATAATCTTTTGCATGGCCTGCCTGCGCATGTTGGTTTCCACCCGGAAAGCAGCAAGATGCGACAACGTGAGTGCCAAAAAGTACAGCAAAACGCCTCCCAGCGCCGTTCCCAATGCCCACCAGGCATAAACGCTGATGACTGCCTGTGATGATTCAATCTGTGATTTGAACAACTCACGGACAATCAGCCAAATGAAGATAAACGGCAGTATCCCCATGAGAGAACTCATTGCCGACATGAACAAAGCTCCGGACAACAAGCCCTTCCTTTCCGGCATGTACACCTGAAACTTGGATAATATTCCCATTTCATGATCCTTCTTAAAAACGAACAGTGTTCATAATTCGTTCAAAAAAAATTATTCGATACGCATGATCTTTTCCCAGCCCGCCATCGTATATTCGACATATTCGGAAATAAAACATTCCAACTCATCCCTTTCCAGATCGTGCGTAACCAGCTCCCCCAAAATGCCGATCCACCACGAACTCATGGTGTGAACAAAAAAATCTGAAATCTTGATGTTAATTTGGGGATGCCTTTCTTTCATCAAACGCAAAAACTCCAAGCCTGTTTCCGTATTTTTATCAATGTAATCCTCCTTGAAGTCCTCCAACGAAGAACCGTGGGATTTGAACAGCAGTATCCGCAATTCTTCCTTAAAACCCAAAACAAGCTCTAAAAATATTTGATTTCTTTCTTTGATATATTCCTGTGATTTGAATATGCCGATATTGAGCTTTGCATTGCTGTTATGCTCGTTGGTAATTTCCAGCAGCGCATCTATGACCGGTTCCAGGACTTGCCTGAAGAGTTCATCCTTGTTTTTGAAATAATTATAGATATTCCCAAGCCCCACACCAGACTTTTTGGAGATGGCCCGCATGCTGGTGTCTTTATACCCTCTTTCAATGAATTCCTCTCGGGCCACGCTGAGCACATTTCGATGTATGGTATCTTTCTTTACCTGCATAACTGAACAATGTTCTTTTTTACCTTCCTAAGCCGTTGCAATGGGCTTGTCAACAGCCATACGCAAAATCTTCCCTTAATTTTGATCCACCCTGCGTGAAGGACGTCATCTTCGTCCGCCGTTATTCCGAATGGCAGGAAACAGGCCATGACTAGCTCTCACGTAATCCAATCACCCCTGAGTCCAACAAGAAAGCCCAATCCGGACGGACTTCTCCTCAGAAAGCAAGAAGGGCCAGACAACCCGGCCCTTCTGTAAAGAGTGTGACTAAGGAAGAACATCCTCAGTTGAATTAATCGATAACGAATTTCATTCTCATAGTCAAACATTCTATGATCATTGCTCCAGAAAAGGCGGAAAGCCCTCGCTGGCGACCAAGCTGCGGTCCGGCAAAACCCAGAGGGCAGCACAATGATCATAATGCGTTAGCAGGATCTGTCCTTCCTGTGGGCCAAGTATGAACAGGGTGGTTGCCAAGGCATCGGCCAACTCCGCACTGGGGGCAATTACAGTGACCGCGATGCTTTTGCCAGCAGAATCAAGAAGCGTCGGGTCCAGGATATGGTGCTTCCTTTTGGTCACCCCGTCCTCTTCAGTAAACGCGTACTGGTAATAGTCACCGGAGCCGCACACTCCTGCATTGACGACGCTGATGATACCCAGCAGGCCGTCACCGCGCGGATCCTGTATACCTACCTTCCATTGTCTGTCTCCATAACAATAGAGGTCTCCCCCCGCTTCCACCAAAGCAGCCGGCACCCCTCGTTGCTGCAGCGTTTCAGCCGCAGCGTCCAGCACCGTCCCCTTGGCCAGGCCGCCAAGATCCAGGGCCATACCTTGCTCCGGCAGGAATACGGTCCGCTTGTCCTCATCCAACACAACCTTGCGGTAGTCGATGAGTGCAGCTTTCTCCTGCTCGGCCTTTTCCTGATAATAATAAGGAAGCACCGTGACAGCCCCGATGGTAATGTCGAAAACACCGGACGATGCCCTACAAATGTCCAAGGCCCGCTTGATGAGTTCAAAGACGGGCTTGCCGACGGGTTCGGGAGACTTGCCTGCGGCCAGGTTCACGCGGCCCACGGCTCCGGCTGGATTACGGTGACCGAATTCGGCTTCCAGGCGGGAAATTGTCTGAAAGGCGGCTTGGGAATCCTCGCCAGCCTGCTCAGAGTCTGCGCCGAAAAGATTCATATGGATCACATTTCCCATGGCCAGGCCTGCGAACTCCAGAGGCCCATCCGACATGGGCGAGGCCTGACTGGTCCGCTGCATGCCCCCTCCCTGGAAACAGATAAATCCCACGACAAGCAGGCCAAAAGCAAAAGCAGCCGAAGCAAAAGAACGCCATGAGAGAACGCCACGCCCCAGAATCCGGGCCATGCCAAGAGGCAATGTCGAAACCAGCCCCACCAACCCCATAACGGCCATGGGCAAGGGAATTTCTCCATATCGCCGCACCAACAGGCCGCACAGAAGCGGGCCTATCACGAACCCGGCATTGGCAGCCGCATGAAACCAACCCATGATCCTGCCCTGCTGCCTGCCCAACGACGAGGCCAGGGACATGGCGGCCGGAAAGGAGATGCTGGACCCTATGCCAAGCAAGACCCCGACGAGCACGAACCCTGGGGCTGTCTCCACTCTCCCGGCCAAAGCAAGGCTGGTCGCGCTCAGAGCCATGCCCACCACGGTCAATGTTTCGCGGTTTCCCTTGTCCGCCCACCTGCCGCCCAGCGGAAGCCCGAGACAGGCCACCAGACTGGGGATGGCGAAAAGCATACCCACGAGCCAAGCGGGCCCGTGCAGACTCCCGGACAGCAGCGCCGGGTAGAAAGCGACCAGACAGGCCGTACAGACCGTGCGGCCGAAGACAGCCAGCAACAGTGTTCCGGCTTGGGTATTTTTGCCCAGCCCAAGCCCTTCTCCCCTGCGCGAGGTCGCTGACGCTGTGGACAAATCCGAAGGCGTTGCGACCAACACGACAACAAGGCTCGCTGTCATGCAGGCCGTGAGAAAAGCAAGCACCGGAACGAGGTTCCGGTCATAAAACAATAGACCGCCCAGCAGGGGACCGAAGAAAAAGGCAGCATTGTACAGGGCATTGCACATACCAAACACACGACCGCGCTTGTGCTCCGGCACCAGTGCGGCAATGGACGCGGTGGCTACCGGCTTCACAACTCCGGAGGACAATCCCAGACAGAATTGGACGCCATAGAGAACTTCATGGCGCTGAGAGGCCAGCGCGACCAAGGGAACAAGCATCCCTGCCACGGCCGCGCCCGCCAACAGCGGTCTGGGGCCGGTCCTGTCCGACAACTGCCCCGCCACGGGAGATATCACCAGCTTGGCCAGGAAATACCCGGAAAAGGTCGCCCCCAGCAAAAGGCCGGAAATCCCGTCGTGGACTGCGAGCAAGGGGATGGCAAAGGCAAAGACTCCCACGCCCAGCGTGGAGAGAAACACTGCACCGGCCAGACTGTAGGCCATGCGCAGCGGCGTTGCGCCTTCACCTCTCCCCATCTTTTCAAACAGCATTCATTCTCAAGGGGTTAACGAGCCTGTTCCAGGGCGTTGGCAACAGCCAGCTTGATGCCATCTGAGGACATGGAGGCCTTGGCGATGCTGTCCACGGCCACGGACTGCTTGGCGAGGATGTCGGCGAGAACCTTCTCCTTGGCCTTCTTGACACTGTCGCCGCGCTTGCCCTTGAGCGTCTGCTCGAACTCGACCACATCGATCTTGGATATCTTGCCGCCGGCGACAGTCACTTCAACCACGATTTTGCCAGGATGCCCCTTTTTGGAATACCCCTTTGCCGTCCCTTTATAGGTACCGTCCTTGTATTTGACGGTGGCCTGTTCCAAAGCCTGGGCAACGGCCAGCTTGATCCCGTCGGAGGACATGGAGGCCTTGGCGATACCGTCCACGGTCACTGTCTGCTTGGCGAGAATCTCGGCGGGAACCTTTTCTTTGGCTTCCTTGACACTGTCGCCACGCTTACCTTTGAGCGTCTGCTCGTAAGTCACGATATTTATGTTCTTGATGGAATCCGCGTCCACCGTAACTTCGACCTCGATTTTCCCGGGGTGCCCTTTTTTGGTGAAGCCCACTGCCGAGCCTTTGTAGGTTCCGGGTTTGTATTTGGCCGCAAAGGCCACACCGGCCATCAGCGACAGACTGAGAAGGGCGGTCACGCACAGCATAAACAGTTTTTTCATCATAACCTCCATTGAATGGGTTGTTGCACGAATAAGCCTCGTTAGACTTACTTGAGACTGTAGTGAAGATGAATTTCACTTTCAACAAAAATCTCATACAAGGCAGAAGGTTGGCACTTAGTTACCTGCATATGGCTCGTCAGGGGGAAACAAAAATGGCAGCTACGACCAGCGCCACTTCCTACTGATTGATCGGCAAAACGCCCGGCGGCTCATTGAGCCGCCGGGCGTTTTAATTACTCTTGCCCCTCGTGGGTGCGGATCCGACCTAAACGAAACGAATCCCGAAAACGAACTTACAACCCAGAGTTTGCTAAGGGAATCATATCCTTTGCCCGCCGGGGACATCCTCTAGAAATTGCCGAGCAGATTTCCCTGGTCCCCATCCTCGACACGCATCTTCAAATGCTTATATGCCTTCGGAGTGGCCACGCGGCCACGCGGAGTGCGCTTCAAGAAACCGCACTGAATCAGATACGGTTCGTAAATGTCCTCTATGGTGCGCACCTCTTCGGAACAGGCTGCGGCCAGGGTCTTCACCCCCACGGGGCCGCCCGCGAAATTTTCGATCATGAGATGCAGGATCTTGCGGTCCATGTAGTCCAGACCGTACGGGTCCACATCAAGCCTGTCCAAAGCCATTTCGGCCAGGGCGGTGTCGATGCTGCCGTCGCCGTGAACATGAGCGTAGTCCCGCACCCGGCGCAGCAGGCGGTTGGCGATACGCGGCGTGCCGCGCGAACGCTTGCCGATGGTGAACGCCCCTTCCGGGGAAACCTCCACGTCCAGAATACGCGCAGCACGCTCCACAATACGCCCCAGCTCCTCGGGCGAATAGAATTCAATTCGGAACACACACCCGAACCGATCGCGCAAGGGCGAGGTCAGCAGCCCCAGGCGAGTGGTCGCTCCCACCAACGTGAACGGCGCAAGGTCGATCTTCACGGTGCGCGCCCCCGGACCGGAACCGATGACCAGGTCGATCTGGAAATCCTCCATGGCCGGATACAACACTTCCTCCACGGTGGCGGGCATGCGGTGAATCTCGTCGATGAACAGGATGTCGCCCTCGTCCAGGTTGGTGAGAATGGCGGCGAGATCGCCGGACCGCTCCAGCACCGGCCCGGAGGTGGACACGAGATTCACCCCCAGCTCCGAGGACATGATCCGGGCCAGGGTCGTCTTGCCCAAGCCGGGGTTGCCGTAGAAAAGAGTATGATCCAAAGGCCGACCGTTATCCGTCGCCGCACGGATGAAAACATCCAGATTGGCGCGCAGGTCATCCTGGCCGATGAAATCGGCAAGGCGTCTGGGCCGGATGGTATCGTCAGGAAGAGTGCATTTGCTCATGTACGGGCCGCCGCGATTTTCTTGAGTGCCGCACGAATGGCCGTTGCGGCGTCAATGTCAGCCTCCGCCTCGAAGATGTCCTGAAGCAGAGGCCGGGCTTCTTCCTCGGAATACCCGAGGTTCTTGAGCCCTGCAAGGGCGTCGAAATACTCGCCTTGCGGCCCCTGTGCCTTGGCCGCCGCCCCCGGTTTGGACGGGGCGGCCTTAAGGCGCGCGGTGGCCAACTTGTCCACCTTGTCCTTCAGGTTCCAGAGAATCTGACGGGCGGACTTGGGACCGATGCCCGGCACGGTGGCCAGAGTGTCCGCATCCTCGCGGAAGGCGATCTCGCGCAGGTGGTCCGCGTCGAACTGACCCAGGATGGCCATGGCCTTCTTGGGGCCGAGTTTGTCGATGGAGATGAGAGTCCGGAAGACCTCCAGATCCTCGAAAGTCAGGAAGCCGTAGAGGTCGATGGCCTTTTCGGCCACGGCAGTGTGGATGTAGAGTTGCACCTCCTGACCACGGCCCGGAAGCTTGGACAGGACGGACACGGGCGCGGCAACTTCGTAGCCCACACCACCCGGCGTGATCAGGATGAGTCCGGTCTCGGAAACCTCCAGAACCCGCCCTTCGAGATATGCGATCATTGCTGCCCCGTAAGTTTCCTGAGCCTGCGCTCGTTGAGGTGGCAGATGGCCACGGCCAAGGCGTCTGAAGCGTCCTCGGCCCAGCCGGGATTACGGATGCCCAAGGTATGGGCGACCATATAGGCCACCTGCGACTTGGGCGCGTTGCCCACACCGACAAGATTCTTCTTTACATAGGTGGGCTCATATTCAGCCACATCCATTCCCGCGCTGGCGCAGGCTGCCATGGCCGCTCCGCGAGCCTGCCCGAGCTTGAGCGCGGACATGACGTTCTTGGACACAAAGACGTTTTCTATGGCCGCCTCGACCGGGTGGTGCTCGCCGATAAGCTTTGAAAGCTCCGTGAAGATCACCCCCAGCCGGACGCCCATGCTTTGTTTGACCGGTGTGCGGACCGTTCCCGTGGCCACCAGGGTGACCTGCCCCGAAACTTCCGTGACGATGCCGTAGCCCGTGACCCGCGATCCAGGGTCCAGACCGATGACCGTCACGCCGTTTGATTTGTCCGCACTGTTTCTCATAAAGTCTTCAAGACTGTTCCGGGAGCCCGATACGCCAGTTCACCAACAGTGCACTTGACGCCGCACTTGAGCCCTTTCGGACAGACTAGCCTGCGAGCTCCTCCAGGAGTTCGTCCGGGAAGTCGGCGTTGACGTGAACGTTCTGCACGTCGTCGTTGTCTTCAATGGCTTCGATGAGTTTCATGATCTTCTTGCCGGTCTCCACGTCCACCTCGATCATGTTCTCGGGGATCTGGGAGAGTTCGGAGGACTCATAGGTCATGCCCGCTTCCTCAAAGGCGGCCTGCACGGCCATGTAGTCGGACGGGGCACAGTGCACGGCGAACATGCCGTCTTCGTTGAGCACGTCCTCGGCGCCCGCTTCCAGGCCCACTTCCATGACCTGATCTTCGGAGTACGCGTCTTCCTTGAACAGGATCACGCCCTTCTTGTTGAACATCCAGGACACGGAACCGGCTTCGCCCATGTTCCCGCCGTTCTTGCCCAGCGTGTGGCGGATTTCGGCCACGGTGCGGTTCTTGTTGTCGGTGGCGGCTTCGATGAGCACTGCCACGCCGCCGGGTGCGTAGCCTTCGTACACCACTTCATTGATGTCGCCGCCCGCGATCTCGCCAGTGCCTTTCTTGATGGCGTTCTCGATCTTGTCCTTGGGCAGGTTCACGGCCTTGGCCTTCTGAATGGCCAGGCGCAGGGAAGCGTTGTCGTCAGGGTTGCCGCCGCCGGCTTTCGCGGCGAGAATGATGTCCTTTGCGGCCTTGGTGAAAAATTTCGCCTTCTTGGCGTCCTGACGTCCCTTGCGGTGTTGGATGTTTGCCCATTTACTGTGTCCAGCCATGTATTCCTCCTAAAACTTATCTTCAGCTGAATGAACCTTGTCTATTAACCTTCAACGCCCTTAAAGCCAAGTCCGACGACAAAGATCTCCTTGCTCTCGGCCCGCGAGCTCTTGGGCTTGAAGACTTTGACGGAATTGAAATATGGACGAAGGGAATCGATATAGGCCTTGGTGTCCGGCCCCTCGAAATTCTTGACCACGAAATGACCGCCCTTCTTCAGGTGCCTGGCGGCTATTTCAAACGCTTTTTCACAAAGCTCCAGGCTGTTGGCCTGATCGGCGAACTTGACTCCGGTTGTCTTGGGAGCCATATCACTGATGACCAGATCAAAAGGCAGCAACGGCTCCATGGTCGCCAGCAACTCGGGCGAATCCGAAAACACGTCCTGCTGCATGAAAATCACGTTCTCCGCAAACTCGGTTTCCGTGCTCTGCAGGTCCACGCCCAGCACCCGCCCCTTGGGCCCGACTTTCTTGGCGACCCACTGGGTCCACGACCCAGGCGCGGCCCCCAAATCGATAACGGTCTGCCCCTGCCGAAAGATCTTGAATCTTTTGTCGATTTCCTGGAGTTTATAGACGGACCGGGCCGCATAGTTGTCCTTTTTGGCCCGTTTGAAATAGTGATCTTGATACTTCTTCATAATGATGCTCCGTTGCCGTGTGGGGCGGACAGTAGCCGAAACCGGCGAATTAGCCAAGACTGGATACCATGACGAGACCCGAACGCGCACAAATTGTCAACGAACTGGGAAAAAAGCAGACGCTTCCCTCGGACAAGGGCCAATTCGAATGCATGGGAATGGGCGTTGAAACCGTCTTCCTGGGCCTGGGGCCGGAACCGGAGAAACTCTTGGAGTGGTTCCCGTCCGTACGCACACCGCTCTACGTCGAGTGTCCGGAATTCGAAAAGCAGATGGGCGAGAATTGGAAAAAGCGAGTGCCCGAGCAGTTCTGGCCCATGCCTGCTGAGGCCTTCACCCCGGCATTCGCCAAAACCGCACGGGTCTTCCGCTACCGCCCCGCCCTCAATGCCTTTCCTTCCTTCTGGGGGCCGCTGGCCGCCAAACTGTCCCGAGCCCACTGGCGCGAATGCGGCATCGAACGGCAAGTGTGGCTCCCCACCACGGAAAACGATCTGCTTGGCGACGAATTGGCCATCGCCTTTGGCGATGAGGGCTACGCCGCCTTCAGGCCGGCCCCGTTCAAGGCGGCAAATGCGCCGGGCACCTATCTGCCGGACCTGCTACAGACCGCTGTGCCGGAACTCTTTTTCAGCGTCAATTTCAAGGGACTGGACCCCTTCGGGCTTGGCTTCAATCTGCTGCGCGAGGCCGGAGCCCGCGTGGCGGTCTGGCTGGTGGACAATCCCTTCAACCTGCTGACTTCGGTCAAATCCGGTTACTGGAAGGAAGTGGAGCTTTTCATCACCGACTCCAGCTTCATGCTGCCGCTCAGGGAGCTGGGAGCGAAAAACGTACACTACCTGCCCCTGGCGGCCAGTCCGCAGCTCTTCCAAAAAAATGGAAAGCTCCCGGAATTCGCCAAAGGCATCGGGGACCGGCTGGTGTTCGTGGGCCGCTCGGAGTTTCCGGACAAACAAAAGTACTACGCGGGGCTGAAGTTGGACCGCCAGCATTGGGACGAGGCGCGCCAGATGCTTGTGGACGGAAAGCGGCCTGATTTCCACTGGTGGCAGGAGCAGACCGGGGTGAGCGCCCTGTGGCCGGGCAACGACGTGCGCCTGCCGGGACTGGGCGCGGAGGAAAGCGGACGGACCTGGCGCACCATGTGCCTGAAGGCCTCGCCCAACCTGACCGTATTCGGGGATGACGGCTGGAAGGACATCCTGGGTCCCGGTACCGACGTTCGGCCCGTAGTGGATTATTACGGCGCTCTTCCGGCGATCTACCGCGAAGCGGGCATGTGCCTGAACATGACCAGCCCGCAGCTCCCGGCCGGACTGACCCAGCGGCATTTCGACGTCTGGTGCGCGGGCGGGTTCCTGATGACCGACGACACGCCCGGTCTGGACCTTTTCCCCGACGAGCTGGTGCGGCCCATCGTCTTCTCCTCGGCTGACGACATTTCCGCCAAGCACGACGAACTCATGGCCAACGACCGGTTCCGCACGGAACTTCAAACCGCCTGGCAAACGCACATCCTGCGGGAACACGCCTACGAAAATCGGGTGAAACTGGTATTGGAAGGCGTGGGACTGGAGTAATTGTGCGGGGCGCTGCCCCGCACATGCCGTTTTTATAGTTAAGAGTTGCAAGGGGGATTATCCCCCTTGCCCGCCGGAGGCAAACTTCCTACGCCTTCAAAAGGCGGAACGGATCACCCGCGGGCACCTGAATCTGGGATTTTATATACCCCCACTGCACCAACCGGCTATAGGCATACTTGGCCTCATTGCCCTTCTTCACGGACTGGAGGAAGCGATAGTATTCATTGGCCGCCGCATCACGACTGCCAAGCTGCTCATGGGACAACCCCTTGAAAAACGCCACATAGGGATTGCCGGGCAACATCTTGTCATAGGCGGCCAGATAGCTCAGGGAGTCGTTGTACTGCTCAATGCGCAGCTTGGTGAAACCGGCCACCAATCGGGCCTGGGGTTCCTGCGGGTAGACCTTGGCGGCGCGCACCGCATACGTGGCGGCAGCCTTATCCTTTTTCTGCACCAGGCAACACTTGGAAAGCATGAGCAGGGCCGTGTAATCGTTGGGAGCAGTCTTCAAGGCCGCTTTGAAATGGTCTTCAGCCTGGCCGTACTGCTTCTTGCTCATGGCCTTGCCGCCCTTCTGCATCTCGTCGATGGCCGGGGCGATCTTGCGCAGGGAGGCGGTATTGTCCATATACCGTTCCTTGTAGAACTTGAAGTCTGCCGAAGTTGCGTATTTCCCGGCCGCTGCGGCGCGGGCCGTAGCCAGACGCTCGCTGCTCATGGGGTGGGTGGCGAACATGACCTCCAATGCGCTGGGCTTGCTCTTGTGTCGCTCGTTGAGCATTTCCATGAGCCCGACCATGCCTTCGGTCTCGTATCCGCCCCGAAGCATGTACTCCATGCCCAAATCATCGGCCTGCCGCTCATCGTCGCGGCTGTAGCTGGCCAGTAATGCGCTGGCGCCGAAACCGCCCGCCTGGGAGACCAGTGAACCGAGCCCGCTGCTGAAGGCGCCCGCGGCGGCGGAACCGAGCCCCACAATCAGCCCCATGCCCTGCTGCTTGCTCATGCGCGAGGCCGTGTGCCGGGCGTTGACATGACCGATCTCATGACCCAGCAATGCGGCAAGCTCTGCCTCGTTTTCCAGTTCCAGCATGATGGCCCGGGTCACGCCGATGCTGCCGCCGGGGAAGGCGTAGGCATTCACATAGGTGGCGTTGAGGCAACGAAAGTTGTACGGCATGTCCGGTCGATGGCTGGCCTTGGCCAAATGCATGCCCACGCCGCTCACATACTTGTTCAGGCTCGCTTCCTGCACTGCGCCGTAGTCGTTGGAAAACTGATGGGGCGAGGCCTGCTTGTCCAAAGCGATCTCCTGCTCTTCGGACACGAGCATGAACTGGCTCTCGCCGGTAACGGGATTCTTGGCGCACCCCGTGGCCAGCATCAACGTGCCGATGCCGGTCAGCTTCAGGAACTCTCGACGTCCCAGTCCGTGTACACTTTCCACTTGCTTATATTGAGTCATGGCTCCAACTCCGTATCTTTTTTTTCGGAAGGTAACGCAAAAGGAAGGAAATATCCAAGACGTGCACACCGACCGGACGATCATCCCACCGAGTACCGCTCAATGCTTTGCCGGTCATCATAAACAGTGAAAATCTTCACCAGATCCGCATGCGCAGCGGCGCGGGCGGCTTCGGCATCGCCCTGCCAGCCATACTCCGGGAAAAGCCGTTCCAGGCCGTATCGCTTTACGATACGACGCGTGACTCGGGCCTTGCATTCGCGAAACGTCGCCGACTTTCTGGAAATGTTGTCGTCATGATTACGGCAGAAAAGTGCAGGTGCGGCAATGTGCTTGAACCGGGCATGAGCGGCGATGCGGGCGATATGATCGTGGTCCGACCCGCGAGACAGGGATTCGTCATACATGCCGAAACGTTCGAAAAGCCGCCGGTGAAAAGCCGTGCCCGACTGGGCGATGGGCATGTTCTTGACAAGGCTGCCCACCAGGACTTCGGAGCGTCCATCCCAGTCCTCGTAATTCCAGCCGCCAAGTACGTTGAACTCCGTGTCCGTGAGCACCATGTTGCCGTAAAGCACGTCCAGTTCGGGCCGGGCTGCGGCCAGCCGGGCGTATTTCCCGAGCACGCCGGGAGCAAAGGCGTCATCCGAGCCCAACGGAATAATGAAATCGCCGCGAGACATCCTGATTCCCAGATTGACGGCCGAGGCCACACCGCCGTTTTCCTTTTTCACGTAACGCAGACCGGGAACCTTCATGGTCCGCACCAGGACCTCGGTATTGTCCGTGGACCCGTCGTCCACCACCAACAGTTCGGCGCGTACCCCCTGGTTGGCCACGCTGGCAATGGCCTGGGGCAAAAAGGATTCCCTGTTGTAGGTCGGAATCACCACACTGAATCGAATCACACCATCCCTCTGATCTTTATGATTTCACGGCAAGAAAACCGGACGCCCTGCTTATACACAAGTCGTCCGGTTCCAGGCAAATCATGCACCTTGAAAAAACGGCAAACGCTAAATATGGCATCTCGCGTTGGCGGTGGGACATCCGGTCTTGTATGCATGTTTCCCGGACCCCGGATATTCCCTGCAAATCTCCGGTTTGAGGTCATGGATGGAACAGGTCCAGCAGCCACCAGATTCCTCCAGCCAGGGACAAATCTCGGTCACCAGATCCGTGCCCGGCCTGACCCATATAAGGTAGTCGCCGTCCCTGTTTTGCCCCACCCACTCCAGAATGTCGTCGCGCCCCTTCTCACGCCACAATGCGACGTCCTCCGCCAAGCATTCACGGTGAAAATCAAGGGAGCGGCAGCACTTGCCGCAGCGGGTACAGTGGAAACATTCCATGTCCGTGGGGATGAACAGCCCGATTTCGCCTGCCGGTCCGCGGCCCTGCCTGGCTCTGGCCCAGAACACCTCGGTACAGATGTCGAGCAGTTGACCGGCATCTGGACGATACAAGGTGAACAAGGAGCGCACCAGCCCGCCCAAAGGCTCACCTTCAGGGATGGGATGGTCCACCCCGAGGATATCCATGACCCGGTGCATCTGGGCCGGCTGCGGCCCATACTGATCAAAATCGATACAGACGGCCTCCTGAGCCTCATCCAACGTCAAAAAAACAGATTCCTCCACAGTCATGCGACCTCCCGCGTACAGGATTGCCCTCACCCATGCATAGAAACACATTTCCCCGTAAAGAAAAACAGCCTCTCAGAAAATTGGGAGCCGACAAACTTTTCTCGACTATGCATGACCGCGTGTTTCATGGCATAAGGAGGGCGCCTGCTTGACGACACAAAGGAAGGGTACGACATATGGAACGAAAAAACGGAATCGGACTGATACTGGCGGGCCTGCTGATGGCCCTCGGCATCGCGGGCGGCGGCTGGACCCTCGGCCAGGCGGTCAAAGACTTCAAGGCCATGGACCGCTTCGTGTCGGTGAAAGGATTCGCCGAGCGCGAATATCCGGCTGACCAGGTCATCTGGCCCATCAGCTACCAGACGCAAGCCGACACTCTGAAAGAACTGCACGCCAACCTGGAAGCGGCCGACAAAGTCATCCTTGAATTCATCAGCAAACACGGGCTGGGCGATGCCGAAATCACTCCAACCGCCCCCCAAATCATGGAAAACATCCCCTTGAGCCCGAATCAGCGGCCCGAAAAACGCTATAACGCTCAGGGCGTCATCACCGTGCGCTCCAAGGACATCAGGCGGGTCAAGGAACTCATGACGATGACGGGGGAACTGATCTCCCAGGGGATCATGATCATCCGCAACTACGACTTCCAGCCGCGCTTCATGTTCACCCGTCTCAATGAGGTCAAGCCCGAAATGATCGCCGAAGCCACCAAAGATGCACGGCGGGCTGCGAGGCAATTTGCCGAAGACTCCGGAAGCAGGGTTGGCTCAATCCGCAGAGCACGCCAAGGCATGTTCTCCATCCGCGACCGCGACCAGTACACCCCGGAAATCAAGGTCGTCCGGGTGGTGAATACCGTCGACTACACGCTGGAAGATTAGATCGGACACCTGTACCAAACGCCCCTGATGCGCCTGCACGCAGGGGCGTTTTTGCGTCACCCGCCTTCCCCGGCTGCGGCCCTTTCCTGTGCCAAGGTCTCCTGCAACGCCCTGGCTCGTTCATCCACGGCTTTGCGGTTCCTGATCTTGAGCCTGTCGAAAAGCGTGTTCATGGCCCCGCTTCCCCCGGCAAGAAGCAGCGCGGTCAAGAATGTTCCAACCACGGCATTGGGTTTGGCCGTCTTGTTGAAGAGCGTGTGAACAAGTTCCCCGACAATGTCCAGGTTGGTGCTCCAGCAAAAGGCGAAAAGGGTGACGACCAGTATCGGCGTCTTGTACCCCTTGTCGTGAAGATGAGCCAGATAGACCTTCCAATTGAAAAGAGTCGAGTAGGCAACCTCGATGACCACGGAAAGAACAAAAAAACGGGCCAACAGATCAATCCCTCTCATCATGGGATCCTGCGCTCCTCCGGAGGCCGCCTCCTCGGCGGCAAAACCGGATACGGCCGGCAAGAGCACCGTCACCAAGGCCGCCAGCAATGAAGCCAAACGTACAGATTTCATGTCCGAACCCTCCTTTGCGGCAAGCGATACAGCCTTTACCGTAACACATCAGTGCGGAAACGACATCACTCGTTCCCGGCAAGCTCTCCGGGCAACTCCACAAAAAACGTGATCCGATTGTCATCGAGCTCCACCCCAACCCTGCCGTCAAGATAGTGCTCGGCAAGCAATTTGGCCCGGTACAGCCCGAATCCGCGGCCAACGCTCTTGGTGGTGAAGGATCGTTTGAAGAGCTGGTTCCTTACGGCCTCGGTGGGGACTCCCTCGTTGCAGACGAAAAACGAAAGCCTGTTCTCGACTTCCCGGCATCCCAAAACAACCAGACTTCCTTTGGGCATGGCTTCAAAGGCGTTTTCCATGAAGACGGAAAGGATGAGGCGTAACAGGGCCGGGTCGGAACGTAACTCGTTATTGCAGGAACAATCCAACAGGCAGTCCAATTCTCGATCCGGGTCCTGGCCGGTCGCCTCCATCAACACCTCGCGCAACAGGTGCTCAGGACGCACTGGTTCCGGAAGGACACGCAAACGCCCCTGCTCGGCCGAACGCCAGACCTGCTGCTGACGAATGTGGCCCACCAGCCTCTTGGCCGCGTCGCGAAGCGGACGGGTGTATTCCGTCATGGCTTCGCCCGCCTCGTCCTCGATGAGATTGGTGAGCATGACCATGCCTGAGGCGCTGTTGAGCAATTTATGAAACACAAGGTGCTCCATTTCCTGGGCGCGTTTCTCATGACGGACATCAATGGCGGAAAAGAGCACCAAATCCTGATCTCCGAAAGTAAAATTGGTAGTGAAGACCTGCAGCACAAGATCTTCCTCGCGGCTGTCGAATCGCCTCTTCATGAGGCATTCCTGCAGCCCCTGTTTGTCCTGAAAACTCTCCAAAATGGCAATAGCCGCACCGCACTGACGGCAGAAACGGCTGGTGCCGCATCCTCCTTCCATAAGATGAGCATGTACGCACCCGAGGGCTTCACCCGGCCGCTTGCCCACCACCTCTGTGACCCCAGCCTCTTCGGCCAGCCCCCGGAATCGCGCATTGCAGTAAATGACCTGCCGTCCTTCGGTGAGGATGACGACGGCCACGGGCAGCGAATCGAACAGATTTCCAGTGATCGATTCCTTGAACCGTCGGGCCACAGGAAGCAAGGCTTCAATTTTTTCCCGTCCCGGCGGAAGAAAGTGCGTTGCAATTTCCGGCATAGGGGAAATCCTCCTTCCCCCCTGTTGTCACACCCTGGCAAAGAGGGGAATTAAAATTCCATGATGCAAACAAATATATCATCAGGAACAGACCGGTGCATGCCTACCGGTAACGATCCGCGCTGAGGCACAGACGTTTGAGAATCTTCTGTAAGGCCACTCGTGAAAGGCCGCTGATTCGAGCCGACTCGGATATGTTGCCCCCAGTGCCGGACAGCAGGTTTTCCACGTAATTCCTGGTGAATTCGTCCACCACCGCAGCCTTGGCGTCCTTGTAGGCGGACATGTTGTCCTGCGTACCGCCTCCCGTCCCGGTCTGATTCTCCACCATCCGCACCAGAGGCATGTCCACCACGTCGCCCGGTGCGAACACGACCAACCTGCGTACGAAATTTTGGAGTTCACGGATGTTTCCCGGCCAGGGACGGGCACTGAGATAGGCCAGTGCATCGGGCGAGATCTCCTGCGGAGCCGAGGGAATCTCGTCGCGTGCCTGGCCCAGGAAATGGTGCACCAGCAGAGGAATGTCCCCGGTGCGCTCGCGAAGGGCCGGAACCTGCACCGAAAGAACGTTGAGCCGATAATAAAGGTCCTCCCGGAAGCTCATGTCCCGCATACGGACTTCCAGATCCTGATTGGTACTGGCCAGAATGCGCACATCCACCCGGATGTTCCTGCTGGACCCCACGGGCCGGATCTCCTGTTCCTGCAGACAGCGCAACAGCTTGGCCTGGATGGAGGAGGAAATGTCACCTATCTCGTCCAGCAACAGGGAACCGCCGCGTGCGGTTTCGAACAGCCCTTTCCGGTCGCGGACGGCTCCTGTGAACGCGCCCCGCACATGGCCGAACAATTCGCTTTCCAGCAAAGGGTCCGGAATAGCCGGGCAATTGACCGAGAGAAGATCGCGGGAGCTACGTCGGCTGAGTTTGTGGATGGTACGGGCCACCAGCTCCTTGCCTGTGCCGGACTCGCCCCGGATGAGCACTGTGTAGTCGGACTCGGCAATGGCGACCAACGCCTCCTTGAGTCTGCGGATGGGCAGGCTGTCCCCGATAATGGCGTCGCACTGCACCTGTTTGCCGACCAAATGCCTGAGGCGGACGTTATCGGCCAGAAGTCTGCTGCGTTCCATGGCCTTGTCCACCACTTTGAACAGGCTCTCCGGCTCCACTGGTTTGGTCAGAAAATCGTAGGCCCCGCCCTTGACCGCCAGCACGGCCGCCTCGATGCTGCCGAAGGCCGTGAGCAGCACGGCCGTGGTCTGGGGCCAGAGGTCGCGAGCCTGCTCCAGCAACTCCAGCCCATCCATGCCCGGCATGGAAAGGTCGGTCAGCATGGCGGAAAACGGGGCTTCACGCATGGCGTCCAGAGCCTCGGTCCCGGAAAGAGCCGTGACGATCCGCTCGTCCGGATACCGGCCCTGCAGAAGCCGGGAAATGCCCCGGGCGAAATCCCTTTCGTCGTCCACCACCAGTATGCCGTCGGGAAGCGTCATGAGTAACCCCCGGTTCCATTGAACGGAAAATATAAAAAGAACTGCGTCTCCCGGCCCGTCACCACATCGATGCGGCCGTCCATATCCTTGACCAGCCCGTAGACCACGGCCAGTCCCAAGCCCGTGCCCTTGCCCACTTCCTTTGTGCTGAAAAACGGATCGAAAATTCGGTCCACCACATCCGGCGCAATACCCTCGCCGTTGTCCGCCATCATGAGCACGGCCTCGGACGCCGTCCGGTCGCTGAAAACCCTGACCGTGATTTTCCCGTCGTCGGGCTGCACCGCATCCATGGCGTTGTTGAACAGGTTGGCCATAATCTGCTCCAGGATCTGACTGTTGATCAGCAGCCCCGGGAACTCCGGCTCCACGTCCACGGCCAGGGACACGCCCTTTTTCCCCGCCTGCGCCTGGAAGACGCGCACGCTTTTCCTCGCTCCCTCGCCCAGGTCCACTTCCTCGGCCTCATGCTTGCCGGGCCGGGCGAATCTGAGCAAATCCTGCAGCACGTTCTGGGCTTGAGTGGCATGACGCATGATCACGTCCACATCCTCCCGGGCGCCGTCGCTGTCCACGGCCTCGCGCAACAGCTCACCGTAGCACTTGATGACCCCGAGGGGATTGTTCATCTCGTGGGCCAGTCCCGCAGCCAACTGCCCCACTGTAGCCAGCTTCTCGCTCTGGCGCATCCGGGCCATCATGCTCTTTTCGTTGGTCACCTCTCGAATGTAGACCACGAGCCGCCGGTCTTCCTCGCCCACCGGATAAAGGCTCACCGAAAAATGGCGATTGCCCGTGGTGCGAACCTCGTGCGAGCAGGGCTCGCCCTTGACCATGGCGACACGCAGCACCCCCGCTTCCGAACTCAGCCCTTCGCCGAACAAAGCGGGCATGAGAGCCTCGGTTCCACCATCGGCAAGCTGCGAGGCCAGGTCGCGGGCCGCATGGTTGGCCAGCGCCACCGAACAGCTGCCGTCCATGAACAACAGGGGATCGGAGATGCCTTCAACGATGGATTGCAGCAGGTCCTTCTGACGCATGATGTTATCCAGCGCACCAAGGTTTTCCATGGCGATGCCCAATTGCTGGCCCAAGGCCACCAGCACGTCGCGATCCTGCTCCTTGAGCTCCAGACCATCCTCCCAAAGCACGGTAAGCAGTCCTTCGGTGACCGAGGAACCGACGCCCACCGGAATCACGGCCTTGCCCGGCTCAAACAGGGTCTGGCCCTCTGTCAGACTCTCGCGCCAGTTCACCGGCAACTCGTGGGGCGCTTCCTGGTCGGGCCAGGAGTAGAAATTCCGGGTAGCCAGCATGCAGGTGAACGCCGCCCCCGAGGCATTGAAACGTCGGGCAATGATGGGCAGAGATGTTCGCCACATCTCCCGGCGAGAGCCGCTCTGATGAAACAGCGCCAGCAGGCGCACGAACAAGGCCACGTCGGCCTGACGTTCCGAAACCTCCTTGCTCAGTTCGCAGGTTCTCCGGGCGACCATCATCTCCAGATTGCCCGCATAGTCCCTGAGTTGAGTCTGCGCACTCACCAGATGGTCTCCCAATTCCTCCATGCCCTGCACTATTTCCTCGATCTCGTCCTTCCTTTCCACCTCTTCCAGCACCCGGATCTCCTCCTGGTCCTTGAAACGTTCGCGGAAAACGCGGGTGAGACGGTGCAGGCTGTGAGTCACCAGCCGGTTGTAAAAGACCTGAACAAGGGCGAAAAAGACGAACATGCCGCCGGCATAGATGCCGAGATACCCCACGGTGGCGTCCTGGATCTGCGCTACGGCCGAATCCACGGGCAGGCCGACCAGGTCAATGCCGCCGATGCTGTTCACTTCACGTCCGAACCCGCTTCGGTCGCCGTAACGCTCGATGAGCACCCGGGGAGCATCCGCAGGAGCACCGTGGCAGTGCATGCACTGGGCGAGAAAAACCACGGGCCTGGCCGTGAGAAAGAACTCCATGCCGTCGACCTTCCTGTACCCCTCCCATTCCTTCATTCCCGGATGGGTACGAAGTATTTCCATGATCTCCCGCTCCATGGAATTAATCTCGAACTCGGGATTGCGGGCGTTTTCCGAGACGCGACGGTACAAAAACTGAGAGCGGTCGCGCCCCACTCGGTCCATGACCATGCGGGAAATGTAGGAAGAGCTCATGGCCTCGATGATGAACTGATCGCCGGGGATGGTCCGAAACATCCTGGGGCGCAGCACATTCCGCACATACTGCTGCACCGAGTCCACCTGCGAAAGCATCAGGTCGGCTTTATCGACAACCTGAGTATGCAGCAATGACCTGAGGTGAAAATACATGCTGGCTGCAAAGAAAACACCCCCCGCCAGGGCGATGGCTCCAAGCCCCAGCAGAAACCTCGACTGAAGCGTCTGCGGGCGGAATTTGCCCATATACCGGACCTCCACGAACTTCTTCGATCTGATTCCATCCTGTTCCAGACCTACTGTAGCACGCTCGCGAATTCAGGCAAGGGCCAGCGCAAGTCGAAAACTCCAAGCAGCACCCGCAAATCAAAGTTATCAGTCAAACATTCTTCCTTTCTATACCTAGCCAAGTAAATCCAAATATTTATAAAAAAAACTTTATTGGCACACCTCTTGCCTTAGGGAAACCGACCTGTATGTTTTGCACGAAAAGATTCTTTCAATCTTTCGAGGGGAGGTCGTATGGCTAACTCCGATGTCGGACGTCCGAGCAACATTCCCCTGATGACCATCAGTGGCCTGCTGCTTCTCTATGGTGTCTTTGTCATGACGGGTCTTTTCACCCCCTTGCTCAAATCCCTTCACGTGCACAAACAGATCGACCTCATGGAGGTGCTCTGCTTCACGGCCGCCGGACTGGGGTTCGCGACCGCGCTGCTCCGTCAGGCCCGCATGAACAAACCCATGACAAAACGGGACATCTATGTTTTGGAAACCATTCCGGGCATCCTGTTCATCATGCTCCTGGCCATGGGCATCCGCTGGTTCCTCGAACCGGTGGTGGGCATCGTCTCCGTTCAGCTGGTTCCTCTCCTCGGTTTCAAAATCCATAAGGTCCTGAACCTCAACTACGTGGTGCTGGGCATCATAATCGGCATCATCATCACCAACACCTGGGGCATTCCCAAATTCGCGGCAAGCGGCGTCAAGACCGCCCGCTTCGTGCTCAAGATGGGCGTCATACTGCTGGGTGCGCGCTACTCATTCGCGGAATTGGCCAAACTCGGCATGGTTTCCGTATGGATGATCGGCTTCTTCGTGCTCGGCACCGTGTTCTTCGTGCTTTTCCTGGGAAACATCTTCAGGCAACCCAAGTCCATGACCGGCGTGTTGTCCGCAGGCATGGGCGTCTGCGGTGTCTCCGCCACGGTAGCTTGCGCGCCGGTCGTCCGTGCCCGCTGCTCGGAAATGGCATACACCATCGGCACCATTCTCGGTTTCGGCATCCTGTGCATGTTCGCCTTCCCCACCATCGGCAAAATCGTCGGTATGAATCCGACCCAGTTCGGAGCCTGGGCAGGCACCGGCATCCTGAACTCCGCACAAGTGGCCGCGGCATGCCTTGCCTTCAACGCCGTGGACATCAAAACCCTCAAGGTCGGCGAAATCTTCAACATCACCCGGGTGTTGTTCCTCCCCGTCATCGTTCTGGTGCTGGCCAGTTGGTACGGCAGACGGAACGGCGCGAAACTGAGCTTCAAGGAAGTGGTTGTCGACAAGTTTCCCATTTTCATTCTCGGCTTCCTGCTGCTCTTCGCCATGTCTTCGGTCGGTCTGTTCAGCCCTCCGGGGCACTACAAGGGCAAATACCTCGACTTCAGTTACAACCAGCGCACCGAGGTCACTCCCGAAGAACTCACCGTGCTGGAAAATGCGCAACAGACAGGCATTCCGGGATTGGACGCCAGCGAGGAGGCAGCCTTCGCCGACCTGATCCGCCAGCACCAGATTGCAGGCGATTTCAACGACCGCGACAACAAGGAAGCTTTCGACGCCACGGCCCGAAAGAGAATGGCCGGGCTCGAATCCATCCTGGCCCGCGCCAAAGGCAGGGAGATCGTCATCAGCGGCGAGGTGAAAAGCGCGCTCACCCATGCGGTCAAGCAGGTTCACAAGAAGTCCAAAACCATCGTGACCCTGACCGACGCCATGATCTGGTTCTTCGCATACGGACTCATAGGCCTGGGCATGCAAATCACCCGCAAATCCCTTGCGCAGGCGGGCGGCTGGCCGCTCGTCATGGGCGCCATCTCAGGCGTCACCAAGGCGGCGCTGTCCTTCATCGTCGTCATGTACTTCGTCAGGGATGTGGTCCTGAAGTAGGGAGGGAAACATGGAAGAGAACATCAAACTTGAAAAAGAGAACTGCCCCACGGAAACGGATCAGGACCAGTTGGAAAACGAAGAGCGCGCACTCTCCGTGTTCGCTTCGGAAAAAAATGAGGACCTGACCGCCCTGACTCTGGTGCTGATCGTCACTTTCGTGGTGCTTTTGTTCACCAAATGGCTTGCATAGCCCGGCAGAACGCAAGGCTCGACAGGGAAAACCCGGCCAGGGGGAGCGGCGGTTCCGCCCCCCCCAATGCGGTAAGGATCATGTTCAAACGAATTCTGCTCGCCACTCACGGGACGCCCGGCGCCCGACGGGCCGAGGCCCTGGCCGCCGACTGGGCCCACGCATCCGGGGCCGCACTGGTGGTGCTGAGCATCTTCAATGAGGACTGGAAACACATGACCGGCGACGACTGGCTCAACACCTCTGCCACGCGCAACATATTCGGCGACTATGTCATGGCCCAGGTCAATGCGGAAATGGACCGGCTCACCGGGCGCCTCAGAACTGACTTCGCCGGGCTGAACGTACGCTATCTGCGCGCCTCGGGCAGCATCGCCCGGGTGTTGGCCGAAACCGCGGCCCACGAGCGGGCCGACGTCATCATCATGGGCGCGTACCAGAAGAAACAGGCGCCGGGCTTCAGGGCCCGTTTCGAGAACAAACACCTGCACCCGCTACTGCCCTGCCCGGTGGTGGTGGCGCCATAGGAACCGACATGGAAACGGTCATAAACACCGAAAACGCGGTACGGGACGTCATGTCAGGCTGGATGACCACCAATCTTCCCTGGCGCGAGCGGTTCTGGCAGGACATGGATGCAATGAGCTTCATGCGCCTCAACCCGCACTGGCACATTCACGAAAAGAACGGTGCGTACGCCATAGACGACATCCTGACCGACTTTCAGTTCTGCACCGACGCGGTGTTGGAACGAGCGACCGGGCTGTGGTCAGCCCGTTTCCCGACCATCGGGCTGACTCTCATGGCCCGCCGAGGCGCGGATGGCAATGCCGAATTGGCTTACACCTTTCGTCGAGAGGCCGGATGCAGGCTGAACGCAGACAGGGCCAAAAGCCTGGCGAGCTATTGGCTGCCCAGCGTACGCGAATATTTCCGGCTCTTTGCAAACGATTCATTCAAAAACCGGTTCTGGCGCTTCGTCATGAACAGGATCATGCTCAAAATGACCCCGCCTCAACGGCGCATCTGCTCCTTCATATTCAGACTGACCTTGTTGGAAATGGTTCTCATGGTCATCCTCGGCATCGGCTTCCGGTTCTACTTCAACTAAAGGGTAATTCATGAACAAGACCATCAAAAACTTCTTCAGACACCTGTGGGTAGGGTTCAACGCCATGGCCTACCTGTCCCTTGCCCTGGTGCTGCTCTACCAATACCTGGCCATAACCTACCGATTGCCGGGCCGATTCCTGACCGTATTGCACGACACCCGGGGAGACTGGTGGCTGGACATCCAGTGGGGACACCCTTTCGTTCTCGTCTGGCTGGGTTGCGTGTTTGCATTCTCCGCCGCTTACGGCTTTCTACGACGTCACGATTCACGCAAGTACCGCGAGCCGGGCGTGGAGAGCCAGTCCGGTTTTTAGACGACTTATAATAATTGTCCATAACAGCAACCTCCCCTCTTCTGGAAACAAGGGGAGGTAAATATGTGGGCCCGCATCCAGGAGATGGCCATCCGTCGGGAGGCGCCCGACGTCTTGCAGCCGGGAAGCTCGGTAGAGGGTTACACCATCGGCCATCGCTTGCCGCCTATCCACGGCAACCGTCGGTACAGGGCCGCCCGCAATTGGCGGACCTTCGAGCTCCGGCAATTCTTCGACATACGCACCCCGGCCTTTCTGTCCTGGCAGCACCAGGCCCGCTACGCTCACCTGCCGGAACATCCGCTTTTCATTCGGGGGTGCGCAGAATGGGATGGCGGTGTGATCCTGCCCGACCCAAGACTCCCCAGCCTTGCCGAATACCTGCCCGAGCATTCCTTGGCCCCGGAACAGGCTCTCGCCCTGGCCCACAGATTGGCCATGCTCCTCGACACCTTGCACCAGAGCGGTACCGTGCATCTGAATATGGGGCCGGACAGCGTGCTATACGACGCCAGAAACAATGTGCCGCTGCTGCGCCGGTTCGGCAGGTCCATGCGCAGCGGCTGGCATGACCTCTGGACCACTTGCGATCGCCCCGTGGAAGACTGGCGCTACATGCCGCCGGCATTCATCGCCGGGAAAGAATCGGGGCGGTCCACGGACGTTTACTCCTTCGGTGGACTGCTGCACCTGTTACTCACCGGCCGCCCCCCCAACATGCTGCACTGGGGAAGACTCATGATCCCGGCCCTGCGCCGGATTATGGGTCGTCCTGCCGCAGCTGCGGCCATGCCGCCGGCAGTAAAATCGCTTCTGCACGCCTGCCTGGAAGTCCCGGATTCAAACAGGCCCACCATGGCCGAAGCAGTAAAGGAGCTCCGGAACCATGCCCGCGATCCATTCAATGTGCCGCCGGAAACGTCTGCCCCGGGCAGGGATTCGAATGTTCCTCGCCAGCGGACCATGATCTTCGTCAAACCGGATTGCCACGCACAGGCCCTGTTCGACGAGGCAATGCAGGATGCACAGAAAAACAATGCGGCCCTGTTCTTCGTAAGCATTATTCCCGTACAGTTGGCTTACGGCGAAATGGAGCAATTCAAGGCCCGGCTTTTCCGGACCCTGGCCAGCGGCCTGCGCAGGTGCCGTGAGCGGAACCTTCTGTGGGGACTCAGCCTGCTGGAAAATGTGGATCCGGAGCGGGCCGCACAAGGCATGGTGCATCAATACGGACCGGAGCGGGTGCTCTGCGGCACGCCACGAAGCAGAGGAGGACTGGCGCGGTTCAAGAGAAATCTGGTGGACGTGCTCCGCAGTTCCGGCTGCCCCATGAAAGAGGTCGCCTCACGCAATGCCCGGAGCACCTCCTCCTGAATTGGTTTTATTCGATTTCAATCACAGTCCACAAGACAACGATTCAGGAAACTGTCCAGCTTCTCATCATCCGAACAGCCGATGAGGCGGTCCACTTCCCAGCCAGCCTGAAAAAAAAGATAGGTCGGTGTTCCGCTGACAAAGTGCTGCTTCATTCCAGCCTCCAGAAAAGTGTCGCTGTAGAAGTAGCAATTCACGCGCTGATTGTACCGCCGCGCGGCGCGCAGTAAGAGCTCCCGCTGTTCCTGATGCCTTCTTCCCCGCCTCAGAAAGGCCACGAGCACCGGCCTGTCAGAGGAAACAATCTTCCTGCCCACGTCCTGTGGGGCAATGGACTTGACCACTACAATACCCTCTGTTGGCTTTGCTTCCACCAACAACTGTTCCAAGTATCATGCCCTGAGCGGATTAGCAGGATTAGAACGGTGCATGCGTGCACAAAAGACCAGTCATTGCGCTCACGTGAATCTGTTATAATGCCGGACAATTACGAATGCTCACGTGAGCAATGCACCCACATATTTAGACTTTTTCTGCGAAAAATCGTGATTTCAAGACGTTACGGGGTTCTGAACTTTGTGTCGCTTTTCACTGTCATGCGACAGATTTGCGACAATGCGACAAGCAATGCGACATAAAGGAGGACGTTTTATGCCTCTATGCCGTACTGCTCCATTTTGCGGTACAGGGTGGCGCGATGGATTCCCAGGAGCTTGGCTGCCTTGGCCTTGTTGCCGCCGGTCTGGGCCAGGGCATCCATGATCTGCTCCCTCCCCGCCTTGGCCGGCCCGGCAGGGCGCACGGGTCGCAGCCTGGGATTGGTACGCATTTCCTCCACAAGATCATTGCGGACGTGTTTGACGGCGATCCGCCCTTCCGAGGCAAGAATGCAGGCATGCTCCATGATGTGCTTGAGTTCACGAACGTTGCCGGGCCATGCATAGCGCATGAGCAGATCGAGCACCTCGTCCGAGACGCCGGTGATGTTCTTTTTGAAGATGGACGAAAACATCTGGATAAAATGCTCCACCAGCAGTGGGATGTCTCCGTCGCGTTCGCGCAAAGGCGGCAGGTTTACGGGCATGACGTTGAGCCGGTAGTAAAGGTCCTCGCGGAAGGTTCCCTCGTGCACCTTGCGCAACAGATCCACGTTGGTTGCCGCGAGAATGCGTACATCTGCCTTGCGGGTTCGGGAATCCCCTACTCGCTCATACTCCTTCATTTCCAGGAACCTGAGCAACTTGAGTTGCAACAGAGGGGAGATGTCACCGATTTCATCAAGAAACAGGGTGCCGCCCTGGGCGGCCTCGATGCGCCCCATCTTGTCGCGCACCGCGCCCGTGAACGCGCCACGCACATGGCCAAAAAGCTCACTTTCCAGCAAACTCTCGGACAGTGCGGAACAATTGACTTTGACCATGGGTTTGGCGGAACGCGGACCGCCATAGTGCAGGGCCTCGGCCACAAGTTCCTTGCCCGTGCCGGATTCGCCGCAGATAAGCACGGTGGAGTCCAGGGGGGAAAGCTGCTCCAGAAGGTGGTAAATACCCTGCATGCGCTCGCTCTTGCCCACGATCCCCCGGAACCCGTGCCGCTCCTGAAGCCGCTTTTCCAGATCCGCTATGCGGGTGATGTCCTTGATGACAAGCACGGCCCCGGAAAAACGGTTGTGTTCGTCAATGAGCGGAGAACAATTGAGTTCCATCATCCGCTCCGCCCCTTCGCTGCAGGCGCACTGGGCCTCATAGCCGCGAACCGGCTCCCGGGTCTTGAGCACTTGTTCCAGCACATTGACACAGGGATTGTCCCGGCACTGAACGGCCTCATGCAGACCCCCTCCTTTGGCCGCCTCCCGCACAATGCTGCAATTGGGGGTCACCGCGCTGTTGGTGGCGATTATGCGCATGTCGCTGTCCACGGTGATAATGCCATCCGGGATACTTCGGAACGTGGCTTCCAGGTTGAGGCGCAACTGTTCCTTTTCCTCATTGGCCTGAATGAGGGCCACCTCGGCTTCCTTGCGATCGGTCACATCGCGACCCACTCCCTGGAACTCCTTGAGTCGGCCCTTGTGATCGAAGATGGCCCTGTGTATCCAACGCATCCACCGGACAGCTCCGTCGTAACGAACATTGCGCTGCTCCACGGCCATGACCGGATTTTTCGGGCTGGCGTTCATGATCCACTGCCGCATGGAATCACGCTCATCCGCCAGGATGGGGGCCAGGCAGGAAGCGCCCATGAGGCTTTCCTCGTCGCCCCCGAAGAAGTTCGCATAGGCAGGGTTCACAAAAGTAAGCCCCCCTTCGGTGTCGAACCGGCAGATGAGCTCGGTCTGATCCTCCACCACTGCGCGATAAAGCAAAGCGCCCTCCCGCAGCGCTTCTTCCACCACCCGGCGGTTGGACACGTCGCGGATGAAAATCGTGGCCACAGCCTCACTTCCGAGCATGAAATGACTCATGGAGGCCTCTACCGGAAACTCCACCCCGTTCTTACGGCGATGCCGGCACAGGGGCACGAATTCGACCCCGACTTCCAAGCCGGCCAGACTTTTTTCCGGCTCGGCGGAAACATCGGCAAATCCCATGCTCAACATCTCGTCCTTGCTGTACCCGTAAAGACGCAGGGCCGCATCGTTGCTGTCCAGTATCCTGCCGTCAGAACGGCGCACCAACAGGATAGCGTCCCGCGCTGCCTCGTATACGCTGCGGTACCGCTGCTCGTTTTCCATAAGCTCCTGTTCGGAACGCTTCTCGAAAGTCACATCCCTGGACATGAGGGCGTACCCGGCCAAGACGCCGTCACGGACCACCGGTTTTATGGAAGTCTCATAGACTGCCCCATGACGCTCTTCACTGATGGTGCGGATTTCGCCAGTAGTTTTCACACCGGCCATGGCCCGCCGCTCCAGTTCAGCGACGTCTTCGGGAAGAAGATTGAAATACGACTGGCCCTGAAGCGAGGAGATCGTTCCTCCAAGCAGGGCTGCCGCAGTCTTGTTGATATCTGATATGCTGAAATCGGCTCCGAGGATGACCACCGGCATTTCGCAGCCGTCTATCATGCCTCGGAACAAATGTTGTTGGTCCTCGAGACCGCATCTGAGCTCTTCCACCTGTCTCTGCAGTCGAGAGCACTCCACGGCCCGAAAGACGAGGCTGGTCAGCTGTGCCCGGTCCACAGGCTTGCGGATGAATCCGAAGGCGCCCAGAGGCAGGTACTGCAGGGCCTTTTCTATGGAGTCACCATCGACCAACAGCAGGAATGGCTTATGAAACCCGTATTCCATCGCCCCATGCAGCAGGTCCCTGAACGCGCCCTTCACCGACGTGTTTTCGGCCAGGCAGACATCAGGCCACCCCTTGGCCAATTCCTCCAGCGCCGTATCCGCATCCGATGCCTCAAAAATTTCATACCCCTGAAACTCAAGGATATCTTTCAGCAATCCACGTATGTCCGGGTCCTGGTCGAAAATAAGGAATCTGGCAGCCACTCAATCACTCCTGCTCTGTCGTCGCCTGTGCGCCACTATTCAAAACGCGCCGGTAGGGCCTGCCGGGCCTTCTCATGCGAGCACACCGATTTCCGGCGCTCTCCCGGCAGTGTGGACAATGTACTAAAAGAACGGCCAAAATCATAGTCCATGAAAAGGTCCAATCTCATTTCTTGACATGGGGTGCACTTTTATGTCCTATGTAATAGAGGGAAATAATATCCAGCAAGGAGAGGTTCTATGTCGCAGTACTCCGAAAATGATCTTCCGCTGGAATTTCACCATGGTGAAATTCTAATCCTGAGTGACGGAACGACCATTCGTTTCGAGTCAAACGGAGAAGCAAAGGATGTCATGATCAATGACAGCTTCTCCCCGGCAACAACCCTTTTCCCGGGCAATCAATTCTGTTTCGATGCCCATGGAGACAAATTCTGCATGACCTGCACCTTTGACGACTCCGTAACCATCGCCAAAGCGTAAACCAGGACAAGGCCTCCCTGCGGAGGCCTTTCAGCCGCATTGGCCGCCATTTCCAAAACACAGGGTAATTATCGGCATTCGGATGCGAATTTCTCTTATTTTCACAATATTCTAATCCACTCCACTTTACCATTCCGGCCCACAATGCTACTTTCCACCATACTTGATCACAGACGCCCTCTCGAGCGACATCGCACGGAGACTCGTACCCACGGAAGGGACGGAGGAACAATGGCCAAGGTTCTCATAGCAGAAGACGACAGGATATCTCAGAAGCTCGCAGTCAAGATAGTGGAGGAAATGGGGCATACCGCTTTTGTCAGCCCCCATGGCAAGCACGCCTACGAAGCGCTCATGGCCGGCAACGATTTTTCCATGCTGCTCACGGACATCATGATGCCGGAAATGGACGGTCGCCAGCTGATTCAGACCCTACGCGGAGACCAGCAGTTCATGGAACTGCCCATAGTGATCATGTCCGCAGTGGTGGGAATCAGCGAAATATCCAACCTGCTGGAACTCGGGGCCACCCTCTTCCTGGCCAAACCTCTGGACCGCAAAGAGCTCCAGGAATACATACGCCGCTGCATCCCAACGAAAAAAAGCAAAAAGAAGAATCCTGAATAGCCGGAAACCGACATGAAGCGGGACGAGGAGCAAAAGGGCCCAACCCTTCCGGTGCTGGCGGCCGAGTTCTTCACACTCTTCCTCGTGCTGCCTTCCGTCTATGCGGCGGACCTTCTGCGTATCCCCAAACTCCCGGTCATAACCGGGGTCGCCCTGTATTGCCTATTGACCTTGCGCCACAACGGCGGCATCCACCTCGGCAGAGAAATGAACTTCTCAGGATTCCGCCGTGTTGCGACGGCCATCCTTGTAAGGAGCACCCTGGTGGGAACAGGCGCTTTCGCGCTGACCTACTTCTTTTTCCCGGACTGGCTGTTCGGCTTTCCCAGGCAGCGGCCCTTCCTCTGGTTGGGGGTCATGGCCCTCTACCCGCTTCTCTCGGCCCTGCCCCAGGAATTCATTTACCGGACCTTCATTCTCAGACGCTACGGTCCGCTTTTCGGCGACAGAACCATGCTGGCCAGCGTCCTGACCTTCGGCTTCCTTCACATCATTTATCTCAACATCCTGGCCGTGGCCCTTTCCACCATAGCGGGCTGGATATTTGTCCGCAACTATGCGAAAAACCGTTCCCTGGCGGCCGTCGCCACGGAACACGCCCTGTACGGATGCATCGTGTTCACCATCGGACTCGGCAGATTCTTTTACTCCGGACCATCGAGTTGATTCATGCGCGTACTCTTCACACACAAGAATTTCCCGGCACAATTCCGGCATATGGCCGAACACCTGGGCAGGAAGCCTGAAAACGAAGTCATCTTCGCGACCACCAACCCCCGGCCTGAATGGGACATCCAGGGCGTAAAAAAGGTCGTCTTTTCCCAGAGTCCGGCCCACAACGGCTCCCCCCACCCCCTGATACGCGGCTTTGACGATGCTGTCCGCTATGGTTCCGGCCTGCTTTCCGTTTGCAGGGAGCTCAAAACCAAAGGCTTTGTTCCCGACATCCTGGTCGGCCATTCCGGCTGGGGGCAAACCATGTTCCTGCGCGACATATTTCCACATACGCCGTTCCTGGCCTACTACGAATGGTTTTACAACGCGGATGGGCCCGAAATAACCTTTGACGGCCGCAAACGTCAGGAATCGGAAAGGGCCATGATCCGCATGCGCAACTCCGCAATCCTGCACGACCTGGTCTCCTGCGCCGGGGGCATAAGCCCCACGCGATGGCAGAAAAGCCAATTCCCACCGGAGTTCCAGCACAAGATCGCCCAGATCCATGACGGCATCAACACGCAGTATTTTGCTCCGGCTCAGAAGCAGAAATTGCCTGACATACCGGGAGTTGACCTGAGCGGGGCCTCGGAACTGCTGACCTACTGCTCCCGGGGGCTGGAACCCTATCGGGGATTCCCCCAATTCTACCAGGCCCTGCCCCAAATCCTCGGTGAACGTCCAGGATGCCATGTACTCATCGTAGGCGAGGACCGAGTCTGCTACAGCCAAAAGCTGCCGGACGGCCAAACCTACAAGGAACTCCTGACCACACAGGTAAAAGTGGACGAAAACCGGGTGCACTTCACCGGCCCGCTGCCTTACGGTCTCTACAAACAGGTGCTCCAGGCATCAAGCGTTCACCTCTATCTGACCTGGCCGTTCGTGCTCTCCTGGTCCTTCCTGGAGGCCATGGCATGCGGCTGCCTCATCGTGGGTTCGGACACGCCCCCGGTAAAAGAAGCCTTGGAGCACGGACACAACGGCCTGCTCACGGACTTCGCCTCCCCGGACAAGATCGCCGAGGACGTCGTCGCCGCCCTCAGGGATAAGGACAAGCTCGCCCCGCTCCGCACCAGGGCGCGCCAAACCATCCTGGACCGCTATTGCCTGAGCAAGACCCTGCCCCGCCAGATGGAGCTGCTGCACAAGGTGGCCGAGGCCGGTCCCAGCGCGCGCATCGACGTGAGCCGCAAACAAAAATAAAAGACAATTTGCAAGAAAGAGGGCAGTGATGCACTCTTCAACAGACCACGGCCCAAACTTGCCTCTCGCCCTTTTGACGGTTATGAGAAGCGGGCTTTCCAAAACAAAAATCGAGGAATTATAATGAATAGGCTGACAATATTCTCCGTTTGCGCGACTCTGCTCCTGCTTTTCACCGCAACAAGCAGCATGGCCACCGACCTGGACCCGGAAAACACCCTGTATATGGATCTCAAGAACGGCCGCGTGGTCATCGCCATGAAGCCGGACCTGGCCCCCAGGCACGTGGCGCGCATCAAGGAACTGGTGCGTCAGGGATTTTATGACGGACTGACCTTTCACCGGGTCATCGACGGCTTCATGGCCCAGACCGGCTGCCCCCGCGGCGACGGCACCGGCGGCTCCGGGGTGAAGCTCAAATCCGAGTTCAGCAACTTTCCCCACTATCGGGGAGTGTGCTCCATGGCCCGCGCCCAAGACATCAACAGTGCGGATAGTCAGTTCTTCATCATGCTTGGCAAGGCACCACACCTGAACCACCAGTACACGGTCTGGGGCAAAGTCGTCTCCGGCATGGAGTATGTGGACATGATCAAGAAAGGCGATCCCCACCGCAACGGCCGGGTAAAAAATCCGGACAAAATTATCCGCATACGGGTTGCCGCGGATGTGAAGGAATAAACCGAGACATTCAAAAAAAGCCCGCCGGATCATCTCCTGCGGGCTTTTTTTTGGTCTTTGATATTATTGAGAGCGGAGAATACGAACAGTCGTCTCCTTATCGAACCCTGTTCTCTTCCTCGTCGACGTAGAGGAACCGCTTGATCTTGTGCGTAGGCGTCTTCTCAAACGGCTCAACCTGCTCGATGAGCTTCGCCAACCTGGCAAACGTCGACACCTTGGCATTGACCTTCTTTCTTATGTCCTCGAAGATCTGGTCAACTTTGGCGCGAGTCTTGGACTCCGTCATCTTGCGGGTGTTGAACTTCTCGTCGATGCCTTCGTAGTCCAGGTGGACACGAGCCACGATCTTGCCCTCCTGCTTGTACACCAAGCATTCCAGCACATAATCGCACTCGGAGAGGACAGCCTCGATCTCCTCGGGATAGATGTTCTCCCCGCTGGGACCAATGATGACGTTCTTGAGCCTGCCGCGCAGAAAAATGTAGCCGTCCTCATCCACATAGCCCAGGTCACCGGTCCGAAGATAGCCGTCGTCGGTGAAGACCTCCTCGGTAATCTTGGGGGCCTTGTAATAGCCCTGCATGACGTTGGGCCCCTTGACCAGAATCTCGCCCTCGCCCGTTTCCGGATCAGGATCGTCGATCTTCACATCCACACCGGGGATGGGGTACCCGGCGGCACGGAACTTGGTTTCCCCCGGCATGGAACCGGACACCAGAGGGGCGGTCTCGGTCATACCGTATCCGATCGCATACGGAATGTCGGCATTGCGCAGGAAAAGCTCCACCTCGGGCGCGAGGAATGCGCCCCCGATGGGGATGCATTTGATGTTGCCGCCAAAAGCCTCCATGAGCTTCTTGCCGGCAACCTGCTGCAGCTTCTTCTTGGCGGCGCTTATCTTCATGAGATTGCGGCCGATGCCGGACCCGGCCAGCTTGGGCAGAATGCGGTTCTTGTAAATCTTTTCGATGATCAGCGGCACGATGAGCAGGTAGGTGGGCTTCACCTTTTCCATGGCCGGAAGCAGCGTCCTCGGCGTGGGTGGCTTCGGCAGGTAGAAAACCGATGCACCGCGCAGCACCGGAATGACCAGGCCCAGGGTGCATTCGTAGGTATGGGCCAGGGGCAGCACGGAAAGCAAACGGTCCTCGGCGGTGACGTTGACGATATTAGCCGTGGACTCGGCGTCGAAAATCACGTTGCGATGGGTCAGGATGACGCCCTTGGAATGCCCGGTGGTGCCCGAGGTATAGAGGATGACGGCCGTGTCGTCCGGGGCAATATCGCCGGATGTGGACTTGTTCATCATCTTCATGACCCGCTCCTTGACCTGCTCGTAACGGCTGCGGGCCTGAGCCATGGCTTCCTTGAAGGTCTGTTTCAGGTCGTCCTTGTGCCCCAGAACGGTGAAATCGTCCAGCACCACCGTGGTGTGCAGGTCCTCTGTGTCGATCTCATCCACCTTGTGCATGAAGCGGTTGGAGGCGAATACGGCCACGGACTCGCTGTGGCGCAGGATATGATGCACGGAGGTCTCGTGAAACTCCTGCAAAATGGGCACGGCAATGGCCCCCATGCCGGTGATGGCGAAATAGGCCACACCCCAGTTGGGCATGTTCTCGCCGATGATGGCCACGCGGTCGCCGGGCAAGACGCCTCTGTCCTGCAACAGCAGGGAAACGTCCTTCACCAGTTTGTGGAAACCTGCATAGGTAGTCTGCTCGCCATCCACAAAGCTCAAGGCCGGACGCTCGGAATACAGCTCGACGCTCCTCTCAAGCGCGGCCTTCAGGGTCGGGGTTTCCAGGGTGCTCACTAAAACGCCTCCTCAAAATGATCTGCACGGCCGAACCAACCGCGCCAGCACGATGTATCATCTGGAGAGAGGAGGTCAAGCATTTGTCCTTGGCAAGGCCCATTCCAAAGCCCGGAAAACGCCAACTACGGCAGGCGACAGGCTTCATATGCGCTCCTTGAAGGCCTTCTAAAAACATACCCCCTGGCGGTGAGGGCCGCCAGGGGGATATGGTTGCAGACCGGTTGCGTCCGCCTTCCGCCAGGTTTTCGGACGCGCCTTCCGTTTTGTTGAGGAGAGGAAAGCCTGACTGTTTGAACCTGCCTGCGGTAAGCCGTTTACATGAAAAAGTACCGCGCTCCCGCCACTATGGCCATGCCCAGCGCGATGGTTCCGAAAAAGCTCCGGGTGGTGACCGCCAGCACAAAGGCGGGCACACCGGCCCAGAGAAACAGGTTGTCCGAGGTCAGGGCGAGCTGGTTGCCGGGCGCCACGATGCTCGGCAGCAGCATGGCCGAAAGCACGGCAGTGGGCACAAAGGACAACCAGCGTACCACGGGCTCGGGCATGCTGCGCGAGGCCAACACCAGCATGGGAGCGACGCGCGGGATATAGGTCACCAGACACATGCCCATGATGACGAAAAACACTACTTGTTGTTCCATGACTGCACTCCCGCGCCAAAGGTTGCTCCGAGAACCGTGGCCACAATGACGCTCCACTGATCAAACCCGGCCTGCAGCAAGGCCACGGACACCAGACCGGAGAAACCGGCCACCAGCCAGTGCAGACCGTTCTTGGCCTGCATGCTCAACAGGGCGATGAACATTGCCGGCAGAACGAAATCCATGCCCAACGGCTCCACCGCAGGTATGCCGCTGCCTGCCAGCGCGCCGGCCCAGGAGGCCATCACCCAGACGGAATGGGCCAGCAGGTTGATGGCGAAAGTCAGCCGCTTGTCCGTGTCTCCGCCGCTGAAACGCGTGGAGTGCACGGCAAAAGTCTCGTCGGTCATCTCAAAGGAAAACGCGACCAGTTCGGTCAGTCTCCATTGCTTCATAAAAGGACTCAGGGCCGCGGACATGAGCAGGTGCCGCAGGTTGACGATGAACGTGGCCGCCACCACGCTCATGGGTGACGCGCCCGCCGCGAACATGGCCACTGCGATGAGCTGCGAGGACCCGGCGTAGACGAACACGGACATGAGTACCGTGTTCAGGGCTGAGAGCCCGCATTTCTGGGCCAACACACCGTAGGCCAGCCCCACGGGAATATACCCCATGGCCAGCGGCGCGAACTGTCTTGCCGCTTCCAACCAGACAGCTCCTTGTCTTCTTTCAATGACTTTTTCCATTTCTCTCCAGTCCATTCATTGCCTCCCGGCCATACCGGAAGATTCTCCCTAGTGTGAGTTGCAGTGAACACAAAAATCTGTCACCAGTACAGATACAGTTTTTATTTTTTTCGACCATTACAGATTACGCTCGGCCCGGCGCACGCCGCTTAAAAGGCATAAGCGTCGGACACTGAGACACGAGCGCAAATTGTGGGGACCAACATGACCACAGGATTCGAACAGGATGCATACCGGTACCAGACGGTCGAGCAGCAGGTGCTGTCCATGATCGATTCCGGCGTATTGAATATGGGGGACAGATTGCCCTCATTGCGCGGATTGAGCCGGGAACTGGGAGTGAGCATCAGCACGGTGAACCAGGCCTATGTGGAGTTGGAAGGCAAAGGCGTCATCGAGTCCCGGCCCCGGTCCGGGTTCTTCGTACGGCGCAGCGCGCCCCGCATGCCCATCCCGGAATCAGTGTCCGAGACAACGAAAGAGGCCCGTCCAGTGACCAGAAGCGGGCTGATCCGCACCGTGCTCGAGGCGGTGGGCGACAAAAAACAGGTGCCGCTGAACGTGTTCGAACCCACTGCCGACCTGCTGCCGGTCAAGGACATGAGCCGGATCATGACCCAGGTTATGCGCGAGCACCCGGAAGACGCCCTGGAATACGACATCATTCCCGGAAACGTTGAACTGCGCAGACAGATCGCCATGCTGCACATGGAGGCCGGTTGCGTGGTCAGCCCGGACGACATGCTCATCACCGTCGGATGCTTCGAGGCCCTGTACATCGCCCTGCGCACCACCACCAGGCCGGGCGATACCGTGCTCATCCAGGCTCCCACCTACTACTGTTTTCTGCATCTGCTGGAAAACCTGGGCCTGCGCGTGGTGGAGATTCCGTCGCACATCGACCGGGGCGTGGACCCGGCCGACCTGGCCGCAGCCCTGCGAAAATTCGACATCAAGGCGTGCATCTTTTCGCCCAACTACAACAATCCGGACTCAAGCTGCACCCCGGACAGCGCCAAGCGGAAAATAGTGAACATGTTGGGCGGGCTGAACATCCCCATCATCGAGGACGACGTATCCACCACCCTGCACTTCGGCCCCAAACGCCCCACCACCATGAAACAGTACGACACCAGGGGACTGGTGCTGCTCTGCTCCTCCTTCTCCAAAACCCTGTGTCCGGGGTACAGGGTCGGCTGGTTGTTGCCGGGCCGGTTCAAGGAACGGGCCATGGAGGTCAAATACACCACCAACGTCAGCACGCCCACGCCCACGCAACGGGCCGTGGCCGAGTACCTGCGCCAGGGCCGGTATCCGCGGCAGCTCAAGAAACTACGTCGCACCATCGAAACCCAGATGGACATCATGCTTCGCCACATCGGCGAATACTTTCCCAAGGGAACCCGCGTCACCCACCCGGAAGGCGGCGGTGTCCTCTGGCTGGAACTTCCAAACAACGTAGATTCCGTGGATCTCTTCCTGGAGGCCAGGAAAAACGGCATCAACATCGCCCCCGGAGCCATCTTTTCCACCCAGGACAAGTTCGGCAGCCACATCCGCCTGAGCTGCACCAGCCTGTGGTCCGAGCCCATCAGGGCCGGGCTGGAAACAGTGGGCGCACTGGCGACTGGCCTGCAGAAATAAGGTTGCCGCCTTTTCGGCTCCCCTTCCCCGCTCTCCGCTGCCGAACTACGCCCGCCCGCGGCACATAATCATGGTATTCAATAATGATTCATGCTAATTGCATTGTGAAAAGTTACCAATTTTCATATATTTAACCTTATATGGAGGGGAAGCCGCGTGCTCAAACGTTTCACTATCCGCCAGAGGATCATCGGACTGCTCGGCCTCATGTTGGTTTGTATGATTTTGGCCGTGGGCATGTTGGTGAACACCATGGATGTGGTCGGGGACTATTCCCTGCGGGAAACCCATACGATCATGCTCAGGCAAGAAAAGGCCAAGCTTCAGGTTGCCACCCACTCCATGGCCGTCGCGTTGGGAGACCTGCTTGCCGAAATCCCGGACGGACAAAAGGTTCCGGAAATCCGCAAAGCCGTGAAAAACATCCGCTTTGAAAAGGACAAGTCCGGATATTATTTTGTATACACGGGAACCACCGTGGTAGCCCTGCCCACCAAGACCGAATTGGAGGGCAAGGATCTCAAGGGGGCCAAGGACAAAAACGGAGTCTTTTACGTCAAGGAGCTGAGCGAGCGAGCCGGGGAAGGCGGCGGGTTCGTCCAATACATCTTTCCCAAACCCGGCAAGGGGGATCAGCCCAAGCTGGGGTACTCCGAGGGCATCCCGGGCACCAACTACTGGATAGGAACCGGTATCTACATAGACAACATCGACGAGGTGAAACACGAGATCTCCACGCACATCAACGGCATCGTGTCCAGCCAGACAATGTTGCAGACCGGCATCATCGGCGCTCTCCTGCTTCTCGTGGTCCTGCCGCTGAGCATCTACATCATCACCACCATCATCCGCCCCTTGCGCGAAACCACGGATGCGGCCGAGGAGGTTGCCGGCGGCAACCTGGACGTCCAACTCCACCCCGAAGGCAAAGACGAAATCTCGCTCATGCAGCGCTCCCTCAACGCCATGGTTTCGACCCTCAAGGAAAACATCAAGGGCATCGAAAGCAAGGAAGCCGAAGCCAATGAACAGGCCGAAGCCGCCCGCGATGCCCTGCAAAAGGCCGAAGAAGCCATGCACAAAGCCGAAACGGCCACCAGGGAGGGCATGCTCACTGCAGCGGGCCGCCTGGAAGGCGTGGTCAACCACATCAATGAAACCACCAGCGACCTCGCCAAGCGGAGCCAGGAGATGCGCAACGGTACGGACGTGCAAATGGAACGCATCAACGAGGCGGCCACGGCCATGGAGGAAATGAACGCCACGGTTCTGGAGGTGGCCCGCAACGCGGCCGACGCCGCGGAGCAATCCGACCAGTCCAGGGTCAAGGCCACGGAGGGCTCCGAACTGGTGACCAACACCGTGGACGCCATGACCAACATGCAGCAACTGACCATGGAACTGCGCGAGAACATGCACAAACTCGGAACACAGTCCGAGGCTATCGGCGCGGTCATGAACGTCATCAACGACATTGCCGACCAGACCAACCTCCTGGCCCTCAACGCCGCCATCGAAGCCGCCCGCGCCGGAGAGGCCGGCCGGGGCTTCGCCGTGGTGGCCGACGAGGTGCGCAAACTGGCCGAAAAGACCATGGGAGCCACCAAGGAGGTGGGCGAAAACATCCAGGGCATCCAACAGCTGGCCCAGCTCAATGTGGACGGCATGGACCAGGCCGTCGAAGCCATCAACAAGGCCACGGACATCTCCAGCCTTTCCGGCGAAAAACTGCAGGAAATCCTGCGCATGGCCGAAGAGGCCGCCGCCCAGGTGCAATCCATTGCCGCGGCGGCAGAGGAACAATCCGCGGCTTCCGAGCAGATCACCCGCAGCGTGGATGAAATCAACACCATCGCCCGGGAAAACACGGATCGGGTCAACCGCTCGGCCCAGGACGTCCAGGGGCTGTCGGACCAGGCCCACGTGCTTTCCCAGTTGGTGGAAGATCTCAAGGCCGAAGGCAGCTGATCCCGGCGCTTCCTCGGATAATCCGGAACATTCGGTCCGCCCGCTCAATAAGCGGGCGGATTTCTTTCATGCAATGTCAACCCCATGATAAATATCGGGAATTATACCTCCCGCGGGTACACCCCCTCTTGACGGTATGAATACAAAAGAATCTAATTTCCCCTTCTATGTGTCCAAAATTCAGCTAACCTAAGCAACACAACAGTTTTCGCATTAGAAGCGTAAGGAGCCCGACATGCTTAACAACATGTCCATTCGGTATCGCATTTTTTCTTTACTCGGCCTCACACTTGCCTGTCTCGTCATTGCCGTGTTCATGCTGGTCAAAACCATGGGAACCATCGGCGATTACTCCGTGAATGAAACCCAGACAATCATGATGGACATGCAGAAGGCCAAGCTCAAGGTCGCTGTATCCACCATGGCAAAGGCCCTTGGAACCATGACCCGGGACATGGGACAGGAGCGGAAGATCGAAGAGCTTCGCAAAGCCGTGAACGACAACCTGTATGAAAAGGACAAGTCCGGGTATTTCTTCATTTACAAGGGAACCGTTGTCGTAGCTCATCCGATTACACCGGCAAACCACGGCAAGGACTTCAAGGACAAAAAGGACAAGACCGGCTTCCACCATGTCAAGGCAATGAAAAAGGCAGCACACAATGGGGGCGGCTTCGTATCCTATGTGCATGAAAAACCGGGCAAGGGTCTGGTAAAAAAGCTCAGTTACGCCACCATGATCCCGGGCACCGAGTACTGGATAGGCTCCGGCATCTATCTTGACAACATCGATGAAGCCAAAACCGTCATATCCGGACACATCAACGGCATCGTCACCAAGGAAACCCTGACCCAAACGGGAATCATCACCGGAATCCTGGCGCTCGTCGTCCTGCCGCTCAGCCTGTTCATCATTGCCGGAATCGTCAAACCGCTCAGGGAAACCATGGTTGCGGCCGACGACGTGGCCAACGGCAATCTCGATGTGCAGCTCGCCCCAAAGGGCAAGGATGAAGTTTCCCTCATGCAGACCTCCCTCAACTCCATGGTCTCCACACTGAAAGACAACATCAAGGGCATTCAGGCCAAGGAGGCCGAGGCAAACAAGCAGGCCGACGCCGCCAGGGAAGCCCTGCAGAAGGCGGAGGAAGCCATGGCCCGCGCCGAAACGGCCACCAGGGAGGGTATGCTCACCGCCGCAGGCCGCCTGGAAGGCGTGGTCGGGCATATTGATGAGGCCACCGGGGATATCGCCAGGCGCAGCGAAGAGATCCGCAGCGGCACGGACGACCAGATGGAGCGAATTCAAGAGGCCGCCACGGCCATGGAGCAGATGAACGCAACGGTCCTGGAAGTAGCCCGCAACGCCGCGGACGCAGCCGAACATTCCGACCAGTCCCGGGTCATGGCGCTGGAAGGGGCCGAACTCGTGTCCGGCACGGTGGAGGCCATGGGCAATATGCAGACGCTGACCCTGGAAGTACGCGAAAACATGCACAAGCTGGGCGCTCAGTCCGAGGCCATCGGCACAGTCATGAACGTCATCAACGACATTGCGGACCAAACCAACCTCCTGGCTCTCAATGCCGCCATCGAGGCGGCCCGGGCCGGTGAGGCCGGACGCGGATTCGCCGTGGTGGCCGACGAAGTGCGCAAATTGGCCGAAAAAACCATGGGGGCCACCACGGAAGTGGGCGAAAACATCAAGAGCATCCAGCACTTGGCCCAGCTCAACGTGGACGGCATGGACGAGGCTGTGAACGCCATCAACAAGGCCACGGAAATCTCCAACGAATCAGGCGAGAAGCTCGAGGAGATCGTGCGCATGGCCCAGGATGCCGCAAGCCAGGTGCAGTCCATTGCAGCGGCCGCCGAAGAACAGTCCGCGGCCTCCGAGCAGATAGCCCGCAGCGTGGACGAGATCAGCAACATCGCGGAAAAGAACACGGATCGAATCAATCGCTCTTCTCAGGATATCCAGGGGCTTGCCGATCAGACCCACGTCCTTTCCCAACTGATGGAGGAACTCAAAAACGACTCCAAGTAGCCTCTCCTTTCCCCTTGCTCCAACAGTCACGAGGGCCATCCGTCAGGGGTGGCCCTCTTTTCTATTTTTTAACAAGCCGTCAATAATTCACATTGATTTCCTTGGAACAATTCGTTAATCGCGCTGTTCATAGGGAGCATTTACTACATCCATGAGGAGTGTCTCATGAAATTCAAGGATTGGAGCCTCAAGCTCAAAATTCTGATCCCCATCTTTTCCATTGTCCTTCTGGTCTTGGCCACCACAACCCTGGTCATGACGATGGAAGCTCAGGACATGGCCATCAGCCAGGCAAAGCAACTGGCCAAGGACAAGGCGAGAATCTACGGTCTTGAAGTTGACAGCACCATGGACCTTGCCATGAACGTCACCGAGAGCCTGGCCACCACCTTTGAAAGAAGCGCCAACTTTCTGAAGATCCCGGACCGCGAGGACCTGGATTCCATTCTCATCAAAACCCTTGAACGCAACGAAGCCCTGGCGGGAGCATGGTGCGCGTTCCTGCCCGATGCCTTTGACGGCCGCGAGGAAGAATACAAAGACGTCTACAATGGGGCCTACCGCAACTGGTACTACCGTGACGGCGGCGCCATCGCCAAACAGTTTGCGGGCACCGACACCATGGTGGGAGAAGAATGGTTCGACCATCCCATGTCGGGCGATGTGGAAACCATCACCGAACCGTATCCCTATGAAGCGGGCGGCAAGACGTTCCTGCTGTCCTCCACGGGGTACCCCATCAAGAAAAACGGCAAGAACATCGGCGTGGTGGGCGTCGATTTCTACCTGAACGACCTGCAGAAGACCGTGTTGGGCATCAAGCCCTTTGAAACAGGGTATGCTTTCCTGCTGACCACCAGCGGCACGGTCGTCGCCCATCCCGACAAAGAATACGCGGGCAAGAACATTGCCGAACACCTGGCCCCTGAATACGGAAAACAGGCCATGAATGCGGTCAGGAGCGGCAAGCCTTATTCCTATCAGGCCGTCAATCCGAATACCGGTCAGGAGGAATTCGTGACCTTCGCCCCCATCAGCGTGGGCGAGACCGGCACTCCCTGGAGCCTGGCCGTGGCCATTCCCATGGAAAAGGTGCGCGAGCAGGCAGACTCCTTCATCGTCATCAGCGTCGTCATAAGCGTGGTGGCCATAGCCGTCCTGTTCCTCGTGGTCCTGTTCATCGCCAACCTGATCATCAAACCCCTGCGTGAAACCATGGAAGCGGCAGATGAAGTGGCCAAGGGCAACCTGGACGTCCAGCTCCATCCCAGAGGCAAGGATGAGACCTCTCTCATGCAGCATTCACTCAACGCCATGATCTCCACGCTCAAGGAAAACATCACGGGCATCGAGGCCAAGGAAGCCGAAGCCAATGAACAGGCGGCAGCCGCGCGCGAAGCCTTGCAAAAGGCCGAGGAAGCCATGGCCCGGGCCGAGACCGCCACCAAGGAAGGCATGCTCACCGCTGCCGGAAGGCTGGAGGGCGTGGTCAGCCACATCAACGAGGCCACCGACGACATTGCTCAACGCAGCGAGGAAATCCGCAGCGGCACCGACGTTCAGATGGAACGAATCAATGAGGCCGCCACGGCCATGGAAGAAATGAACGCCACGGTTCTGGAAGTTGCCCGCAACGCGGCCGACGCCGCACAGCATTCGGACCAGTCCCGGGCCAAGGCCCTTGAGGGGTCCGACCTGGTCTCCGGCACGGTGACCGCAATGGGCAACATGCAGAAGTTGACCCTGGAGCTGCGCGAAAACATGAACAAGCTGGGCGCGCAGTCCGAAGCCATCGGCGCGGTCATGAACGTCATCAACGACATTGCGGACCAGACCAACCTCCTGGCCCTCAATGCCGCCATCGAGGCGGCCCGGGCCGGTGAAGCCGGACGCGGATTCGCCGTGGTCGCCGACGAGGTGCGCAAGCTCGCCGAAAAAACAATGGGCGCCACCACGGAGGTGGGTGAAAACATCAAGAGCATCCAGCATCTCGCCCAACTCAACGTGGACGGCATGGACAAAGCCGTGACGGCCATCAACGAGGCCACTGAGGTATCCAACGAATCCGGCCGCAAACTGCAGGAAATCGTGGGCATGGCTCAGGACGCCGCCGCCCAGGTGCAATCCATTGCAGCGGCCGCTGAAGAGCAGTCCGCCGCATCGGAACAGATCACCCGCAGCGTTGACGAGATCAACAACATCGCCCAGGACAACACCGGCCGGGTCGGGCGGTCCGCACAGGACATTCAAGGACTCGCCGACCAGACGCGAATCCTTTCCCAACTGGTGGAAGACCTCAAGGCGGACGCCAAGTAAGGCGAACCGCAATAGAGCAGAAAATCAAAGGGCCGCTCCGGAAGGAGCGGCCCTTTTTCATGACCTTCGCAGTAAGAACAATGAAACCAAAAGTCGTTTTTTTGCGGTAACACGGCAATCGTGCATTTACGCGCAGATCAGACTTTCAACTCGACCCACTTGTCTATGGCTTCAAGATAAATGAACGATTCCGTGGCGGTGATATCCGTGATACTGGCCAGTTCCTCCACCAGAAAGCGGTGCATGTCCTTCCTCGACTGCACGAACACCTCAATGACCAGGTCGTAGCGGCCCGTTACGTTGATGACCGACTGCACGGCGGGAAGCCTGGAGATATCTTCCATGATTTCTCGATGGGCCGGGTTGCGCAGGTTGATGCCGATCATGGCGGTTAAGGTGTTCTCGAAAAACAGCGGGTTCACCGAAGCGGTGATGCGCAGGTAACCCTCCCGGATCATGCGCTCGGTGCGCAAACGCACCGTACCGTCGGACACGTTGAGTTTGCGGGCGATATTCTTGTAGGATTCGCGCCCGTTCTGCTGAAGCTCCTGAATGATCTGAAGGTCGATTTCATCCAGGGTGAGTTGCTTTTTCTTGACCATGATGTCCCTCTCTCTGACGACTTGGGTGGCGGTGGCGGCAAGTTGCATGAACTCTCTCATTTCACGCAATGGCGTAATTTATAGCCATTTTTCTTCGGATTCGTCAATTTCTCTCAGACAACCACATAGCTACCTCCGACCCTATTGCGGATAGTGTAAATGCATAGTATCTAAATTGTCGGACAACTAATTATTATTTATCATTTTACGGATTCATCACCATACGTGGAGACGGAAATGCGCAACGACCTGTTGAAGGAACTCGCGACACATACGGAAGAACTCAAAAAGACCGGCCTGTACAAGGCGGAACGGCTCATCACCTCTCCTCAGCAGGCCGAGATCACGGTAAAGGGAGACCCAGGACAAAAAGACTGGGAAGTGCTCAATTTCTGCGCCAACAACTACCTGGGCCTCTCCAACCATCCCAAGCTGGTGAAGACCGCCAAGGCGGCCCTGGATCAATACGGATTCGGAATGTCCTCGGTTCGCTTCATCTGCGGCACACAGGATATTCATAAAGCCCTCGAGGAAAAACTGACCGACTTCCTGGGCATGGAGGACACGATCCTCTACGGCTCCTGTTTCGACGCCAACGGCGGCCTGTTCGAAGCCATCCTCGGCCCCGAGGACGCCATCATCAGCGACCAGCTCAACCACGCCTCCATCATCGACGGCGTACGCCTGTGCAAGGCCAAACGCTTCCGCTACGCCAACAACGACATGGCCGGCCTGGAGGAACAGCTCAAGGCCGCCGGGGACTGCCGCCACCGCCTCATCGTCACGGACGGCGTATTTTCCATGGACGGCATCATCGCCAACCTGAAAGGGATCTGCGACCTGGCCGACAAATACGACGCCCTGGTCATGGTGGACGACTCGCACGCCGTGGGATTCGTGGGTGAGAACGGACGCGGCACGCACGAATACTGCGACGTCATGGACCGGGTGGACATCATCACCGGCACCCTGGGCAAGGCCCTGGGAGGTGCATCCGGCGGCTACACCTCCGGCCGCAAGGAGATCATCGCCTGGCTGCGCCAGCGCTCCCGGCCCTACCTGTTCTCGAACACTCTGGCTCCAGTCATCGCGGCCACATCCATCGCCGTGCTGGACATGCTCCGGGAGACCAGCGAACTGCGTGACCAACTCAACGACAACGCCCGGCATTTCCGTGCCCGCATGGAAGAGGCCGGCTTCGACCTGGTGCCCGGCGAACACGCCATCATCCCCGTCATGCTCGGCGACGCGGTGCTGGCCTCCAAAATGGCCGCCCGCATGCTCGAGGAAGGCATCTACGTGGTGGGCTTCAGCTTCCCTGTGGTGCCTCAGGGCCAGGCCCGCATCCGCACCCAGATGTCCGCGGGGCACACACGCAAACACGTGAACCGCGCCGTGGACGCCTTCATCAGGGTAGGCCGCGAACTGGGCGTCATAAACTAGCTGCCCGCACACGAAAACACAAAGCACAAGGCTGACGAAAGGATCACCATGACACTCCTGGACGAAATCATCGAACTCACCTGCGACCTGATCCGTTTCAAGACCATGCACTCCCGGCCAAAGGAAATCTCGGCCTGCGCCCGGTTCATCATGGACTGGTGCGCCGAAAACGACATGCGGGCCGGACTCATGGAGCAGAATGGAGTGCCGTCCATCGCGGTCATGCCCGAGTCGGGGCGGCGCACGAAGCTCATGCTCATGTCCCACATTGACGTGGTGGACGCCGACGACGCGCTTTTCGAGCCGCGCATAGAGGACGACAAACTCTTCGGACGCGGCGCCGGCGACGACAAATATGCGGCGGCCATGTCCCTGGTGCTCTTCCGCGAACGGCTGAGAATGCTTCGGGAAAAAGGGCTGGGCCAAAAGGACATGGTCATGGGCGTGCTCATCACCGGCGACGAGGAAGTGGGAGGCCGCAACGGTGCCGGCCATGCCCTGGCCAGGGAACAAGCCGACTTCGTCATCGCCCTGGACGGCGGATCGCCCGGCCGCATGGTGCTCAAGGAAAAGGGCATCATCAACCTCAAAATCACGGCCAGAGGCAAGGCTGCCCACGGCGCCCGTCCCTGGATGGGCGAAAACGCCATCGACGCCCTCATCAGTGATTACGAAGCCCTCAAGCCACTCTTCAACGAAGAGAACGAAGAGCATTGGCACCGCACGCTCAACTTCGGCATCGTTCGGGGCGGGGAATCCGTCAACCAGGTGCCGAACGTGGCCGAAGGCCAGTTCAACATCCGCTACACGGACCATGACGACCCGGAGCAGCTCATCGACATGGTCCGCGACGCAGTCAAAGGCGAAGTGGACGTGTTGCGAATCGATCCGGTCTTTGCCTCCCCCCCTTCGGAATACACCGACTTCCTGCTGAAGCTTTCCGGAGCGGAAAGGGTACAGGAGCACGGCGCGAGCGACGCCCGATACCTGCAGGATCTCGGCATGTCCGGAGTCGTCTGGGGCGCGGAGGTTTTCGGCTCCATCCACGGTGTGAACGAATGCGTTTCCATCTCCAGCATAAACATGTTGACTGAAACGATACAAAAATTCGTCGCAAAGCTCGAAAAGGGCATTGAGGGCATGAGAAACAACGGGAAACCAACCGGCGCCCTTTTCTAACATGCCGATTTGGGCTATATGGTCATACGCATGTTTGAAAATCGTCGTGGGGCCGCTGTCGCATGCCGCACGACCACTGGTGAGATATTGTTCTCTTTCTGTTCCGGAACCTGAACACGATCCGTTGGAGGTTTGACATGTTCAAAAAGATACTGTTGATCGCCATGGCCGTTCTCATGGCCATGGCCGGCTCCGCCTTTGCAGCCCCCAAAAAGGGCGGCACCATCGTCATGGGACGCGGCGCCGACAGCCCCGGCCTGGACCCCGCCTATGAGACGGACGGCAACTCCTTCATGGTCTGCGACAACATCTACGACGCACTGGTGGGCTTCAAGGAAGAATCCACCGACCTGAAGCCGGGCCTGGCCGAATCCTGGGACATCTCCCCGGACGGCAAAACCTACACCTTCCACCTGCGCAAAGGCGTCAAGTTTCATGACGGCACCGACTTCAATGCGGACGCCGTCGTGTTCTCCCACGGCCGTCAGCTGAAGGACAAGTCCGGCTGCAAATTCTTCAAAAAGACCTGGGCATGGCCCAAAGGCGCTCCGGCTCCGGAATACTGGCTGTCCATGGACATGGACAACCTCATTGAGTCCATCACCGCCACAAACGAATACACTGTCGTCTACAAGCTGAAAAAGCCCGAAGCGCCGTTCATCGCCAACATGGCCATGGACTTTGCCGACATTGCCAGCCCCACCGCAGTGCTCAAATACGGTCCCGACTACATCACCCACCCCGTGGGAACCGGTCCGTTCAAATTTGTCAAATGGATGAAGAACGACCGCATCATCCTTGAACGCAACGATGCTTACTGGGACGGCGCACCGTATCTCGACAGGGTCATCTTCCGCGTGATTCCCGACAACTCCGTCCGCTTCCTGGAACTCAAACAGGGCAACATCCACATCTGCCAGTACCCCAACCCCGAAGACCTGGAACTGGCCGAAGCCGATCCCAACCTGACCGTGATCACCCAGCCCGGCATGAATGTAGGCTACCTGAGCTTCAACCACACCAAGCCCTTGTGGCAGGACAAACGCGTACGCCGGGCCATCGCCTACGCAGTGAACAAGCCCGCCATCGTGGACAATATCTATTACGGTATGGGCATCCCGGCCAAGAATACCATTCCGCCGAACCTGTGGAGCTACAACGACGATATCGTCGACTACGAATACAATATTGAAAAGGGCAAAGCCCTGCTCAAGGAAGCCGGTTTCTTCGAGAAGCTGAAAGCTGCCGGTCAGGACAAGATCACCCTGTGGTGCATGCCCGTGGCCCGTCCCTACAACCCCTCCGGCATGAAAGTGGGTGAGGCCCTCCAAGCCGACCTCAAGAAACTCGGCATCGATGTCGAGCTCGTGACCATGGAATGGGGCACCTACCTCAAGAAGCAGCGCAAGCAGGATCCGTCCATGGACCTGTTCCAGCTCGGCTGGACCGGCGACAACGGCGACCCGGACAACTTCCTGGCAGTGTTGCTGGACGGCTTGGCCGACCCCAACGTCCGCACACAGTTCAAGGACGAAGAATACCACAAGCTCATGGTCCAGGGCCGCGAAGTGACCGACAAGGCCAAGCGCACCGAAATCTACCGCCGCGCTCAGCAGATCATCCACGACGAAGTGGCCATGATCAACATGGCCCACTCCATTGTGGCCCAGCCACAGAGCAAACGTGTGCAGGACTTCAAGCTGCACCCGACCACCAGCATCTACTTCCACAGGGTCTGGCTGAAGTAACAAGCTTCCGGCTTGTTTGAACACGCATCATAACCGGCAGGGGTGGTCCCGACCATCCCTGCCGCTTCAATAAAGCAGAGGCCCGCCTTGCTATATTACGTCTTCAAGAAACTGGCGCAGGTCATCCCGACCCTCCTCGGGTTGTCCGTGCTCATCTTCCTGATGATTCACCTCGTGCCGGGGGACCCGGCCGAGATGATGCTCGGGGAGCGCGCCAACGAACAATCGCTGAAGGAACTCAGGCACCAACTCGGCCTGGACCTGCCCCTGTACGTGCAATACGGCAGGTTCATCGGCAGGCTGGTGCAGGGAGACCTGGGACGCGCCCTGCGCACCAATGAAAAAATCACCACCGAGATCAAGGAACATTTCCCGGCCACCGTAGAGCTCTCCCTCGTGGCCATCGTCTTCGCCATCGTCTTCGGTATGTTGGCGGGGATCGTCTCGGCCACACGGCAATACTCGCTCTTCGACTACGGATCGATGGTGCTCTCGCTCATAGGGGTATCCATGCCCATCTTCTGGCTGGGCCTGGTGCTCATGATCATTTTCTCGGTCAAGCTCGGATGGCTGCCCCTCTCCGGTCGCCTGAGCTACGACATCGTGCTTGAGCCCATCACCCATCTCTACCTGGTGGACTCCATCCTGCAGGGCAACTGGGCCGCGTTCAAGGACGCCCTGCACCATCTCATCATGCCCGCCTTCACCCTGAGCACCATCCCCATGGCCATCATCGCCCGCATGACCCGTTCCTCCATGCTCGAGGTCCTGCGGCAGGACTACATCCGCACGGCCAAAGCCAAGGGCCTGTCTCCGCGCATCGTGCATTACAAGCACGCCTTGAAGAACGCGCTCATCCCGGTGGTGACCATCATCGGCCTGCAGTTCTCCATCCTGCTGGGCGGAGCCATTCTCACGGAAACCATTTTCGCATGGCCCGGCATCGGCTCCTGGCTGCTGCACTCGGTCTATGCCCGCGACTTCAACGCAGTACAGGGCGGCACCATGATCATCGCCATTGTCTTCGTACTCATCAACCTGCTTGTGGACATCACGTACGCATGGATCAACCCGAGGATCAAGGTGTAGCCATGGAAGCGGCAACCGTAAAAAACATCTACAAATCGCACTCCCCGCTTGTGGAAGCGCTCATGCGCCTGCACAAGAACCGCACCGCGGTGGTGGGACTCGTCGTTGTCGGCATCTTCGTCTTCCTGGCGTTGTTCGGCCACTGGATCGCGCCGCACGACCCGTTCGAACAATCCCTGTACACCAAGCTGAAGCCGCCCTTCTGGGAACCCAAGTACGCGGAAGGTTACTTCCTGGGCACCGATGATTTCGGCCGCGACCTGCTCTCACGCATCATCTACGGCGCGCGTATTTCCATGCTCGTGGGCACCGTATCCGTGTCCATCTCCCTGTTCTTCGGCACAATAGCCGGGGCCGTGGCAGGATTCTACAGGGGCTGGATCGACATCGTCATCATGCGCCTCATGGATATCCTGCTGGCCATTCCGAGCATTCTGCTGGCCATCGTCATCGTCGCCTTCCTCGGGCCGAGCCTGGAAAACGCCATGATCGCCATCGGCGTGGTTTCCATCCCCCGCTACGCGCGAATCGTACGCGGGTCCGTACTGGAGGAATACTCCAAGGACTACGTACAGGCTGCGCGCTCCCTCGGGGCGTCCGACTTCCGCCTGATCTTCATCCACATCCTGCCCAACTGCCTGGCGCCGCTCATCGTCCAGACCACACTGGGCTTCGCCTCCGCGATCCTGGAAGCCGCCGCGCTGAGCTTCCTGGGCTTGGGCGCGCAGCCGCCGACGCCCGAATGGGGGGCCATGCTGGCCAGCGGCCGGGCCCTGATCCTGCGGGCCTGGTGGGTGGTAACCTTCCCCGGCATCATGATCCTGTTGGCAGTGCTCGGGTTCAACCTGCTCGGCGACGGCCTGCGCGACGCGCTTGATCCGAGGCTGAGGGATTAGGGGGAGCGAAAAAATGACCAAACCGTTATTGAACGTGGACAACCTGTCCACCTACTTCCACACGGACCGCGGCATCGCCAAGGCGGTCTGCAACGTGAGCTACCAGATCGACGCGGGCGAGACTCTGGGCGTGGTCGGCGAATCCGGTTGCGGCAAATCGGTCACAGCCCTGTCCGTCATGCGCCTCATTCCGGAGCCTCCGGGAAAAATCGTCGAAGGCAGCATCGAGTTCGGAGGCGTCAATCTGCTGGACCTGAGCGAAAAGGAAATGCGCAAGGTCCGGGGCAACAAGATCTCCATGATCTTCCAGGAGCCCATGACCTCGCTCAACCCGGTGTTCCGAGTGGGCGATCAGATCGCCGAGGCGCTCATCCTGCACGAGGGCCTGAGCAGAAAGGCCGCCCTGGAACGCGGCGTGGACCTGCTCAACCAGGTGGGCATCCCCTCGCCCCAGTCGCGCATTCACGACTACCCGCACCAAATGAGCGGCGGCATGCGCCAGCGCGTCATGATCGCCATGGCCCTGGCCTGCAAGCCCGAGCTGCTCATCGCGGACGAACCCACAACCGCGCTGGACGTGACCATCCAGGCCCAGATCCTGGACCTCATGGACCAGCTGCGCGAGAAAACGGGCACTGCCGTCCAACTCATCACCCACGATCTGGGCGTCATCGCCGAGACCGCACAGAAGGTGCTGGTCATGTATGCGGGCCGCGTGGTGGAGCAGGCCGACGTGCGCGAGCTGTTCACCAATCCCATGCACCCGTACACCCGGGGCCTGATGCGCTCCATCCCCGGCATGGGGGACGAAGAGGAAAAGGCACGCCTGGAAACCATTCCCGGCATGGTGCCCTCTCTGCTCCATCTGCCCCGGGGCTGCCGGTTCCACGACCGCTGCCGCCATGCCATGGAACGCTGTGCGCTTGAGGAACCCGAACTGAAAATCGCCGACGGCAAGCACCCGGTACGTTGCTGGCTGTATGAGGATTAGACAATGAGCGACAACAAGGAAATCCTGGTCCAGCTGCGCGGCGTGCGTAAACACTTCACGGTCAAGGCCGACATGGGCCGCGAGGCCGGTGTGGTCAAGGCCGTGGACGGCGTGGACCTGAACATATGTAAGGGCGAAACCCTCGGGCTGGTGGGCGAATCCGGCTGCGGCAAATCCACCCTGGGGCGTTGCATCCTGCGTCTGGACCGCCCCGAGGAAGGCTCCGTCGTCTACGAAAAAACGGACGTGCTCTCCCTGACCCGCAAGGAGATGATCCCCATGCGGGCCAAGATGCAGATAATCTTCCAGGACCCCTACTCCTCCCTGAACCCGCGCATGACCGTCGGGCAGATCATCGGAGAGGGGCTGACCATCCACAACATCGGCGAAAAAAAGGAACGCCGGGACAAGGTGGCCTACCTCATGGACAAGGTGGGCCTGCGCCCGGAACAGGCCATGCGCTATCCGCACGAATTCTCGGGCGGGCAACGCCAACGAATCGGAGTCGCCCGCGCCCTGGCCCTGAACCCGGAACTGATCATCTGCGATGAACCGGTCTCGGCTCTGGACGTTTCCATCCAGGCGCAGGTCATCAACCTGCTCATGGATCTGCAGGAAGAATTCAATCTCACATACCTGTTCGTGTCCCACGACCTTTCCGTGGTCAAACACATCTCCGACCGCGTGGCCGTCATGTATCTGGGGCGCATCGTGGAACTGGCCGACAAACGCGAGCTCTACGGCAACCCGAGCCATCCCTACACGCAGGTATTGCTCAACGCCGCGCCCGTGCCGGACGTGGACGCCAAAAAGGACCGGACGGCGCTCACCGGCGAACTGCCAAGCCCGCTCGCCCCGCCCAGGGGCTGCCACTTCCACCCGCGCTGCGCCAGAGCCATGGACAAATGCTCCCAGTGCACCCCTGCGCTCACCGACTTGGGCAACGGGCACAAGGTGAGATGCTTCCTGTACTCTGAAGAACTGGATGCATGCAATCCCTGAAGACTCAGAGGGGCAGGGGGAGAACCTTCCAAAACCTTATCACAGCCCGCCCTGCTTTGCAGAGCGGGCTATTCTCTTTTATTCAAGACAGGATTTTCGGGAGGCCGGGGGAGACGACCTCAGCCGGCCTCCCGCAAAGACCAACGCGAAAGCGTTCTCCCACCTTGCACCATCGAATCATAAAGTTCAGAGTGAAGCCGGAAACGTACTGCCATAAGCCTCGGCCATGAACCGGCGGCTGAGTTCAATGAAGTACAGGCGCATGTTGTTGCAGGACTCCGGCTCTTCAGCCGCGCGAAAAAGATGCATGACCGGATCAGGAAAACCCTGCCCGACACCAAGAACGCCCAGCCCGTGGGACTGGTGAAAATTCATGTGGGGATACCTGGTGCGGATCTTCTCCCAAAACTTCCAGACCCCGAAATCACCGCCCGACTCGATGGTGTCGTGAAAAAGCACGACTGCCCTATCCGAAAGCTTGGGCAACCAGGTCTCAAAATCGTGCTTCACAGCCTCGTAGGTGTGCAACCCGTCGATGTGCAGCAGGTCAACGGAGTTGTCGGTGAAGTGCGCCAGGGCGTCGTCAAAAGACATGCGGTGCAGGGAGGAAAACGAGGAGTAGCGGCGGTTGAAATCGGACACGGACTCGAAGATGTCACTGCCGTAACGGCCGGAATGGGGATCACCCTCCCAGTGGTCTACGGCATGGCACTTGGTGTCGAACCCGTTTTCGCGCACCACCTCGCAGAAGGTGAAATAGGAAAACCCTTGGTGTGTACCCAGTTCCACGAAAACGGACGGTCGAAATACCCGCATGAGCCAGCGGGCGAAAAAGACATGCCCCATCCAGGGCGAGGGAACCGGCAGCGCCTTGGGCACCGCCAGGTCTTGCCGGGTGATGTCCAGGCCGCGCATGGCCTGCCAGGGAATCTTCACTTCATGGTCGCCTCGCATCAATGCTCCTCGTATCACTCGGAATATACATGGTTTTCAGGCTCAATGATGCTATCAAATACCCAGGGCTGTGAACAGAAAACACTTTGCGTAAAATCATACGCACTATTTTACGCATTTCGTATTATTCGTCCTTATAAATAGCTTAGTCCACGAAATAAACGCTCAAAACTTGCCATCACGAGAAAATTCGGGAATAAATTTTTCCGAAAATGCAAACGAGAGGAGAAGCGATGAAACCGCTGAACAGTATGAAGGCGCTCGTAAAAAGCAAAGCCGAGCCGGGGATCTGGATGGAGGAAGTTCCCTTCCCGAACTGCGGCCACAACGACGCGCTGATCCGTATCACCAAGACCGCCATCTGTGGGACGGACATCCATATTTACAACTGGGATGAATGGGCGCAGCAGACGATCCCCGTGCCCATGGTCGTGGGCCACGAATTCGTGGGCGAGGTCGTCAAGATCGGCGGCGAGGTCCGAGGCATCAAGCCCGGCGACCGCGTGTCCGCCGAAGGGCACATCACCTGCGGACACTGCCGCAACTGCCGCGCGGGCAAACGCCACCTGTGCCGCAACACCGTGGGCGTGGGAGTGAACCGGCCCGGCTGCTTCGCCGAATATCTCTGCGTGCCGGCCGTCAACGTCTTCAAAATCCCGGGCAACATTTCCGACGACGTGGCCTCGGTGCTGGACCCCCTGGGCAATGCAGTACACACGGCTCTGTCCTTCGACCTTGTGGGCGAGGACGTGCTCATCACCGGCGCAGGCCCCATCGGGGCCATGGCGGCGGCCGTCTGCCGCCACGCAGGTGCGCGCCACATCGTTATCACGGACATCAACGACTACCGCCTGGAAATCGCCGATCGGCTCGGCGCGACCCGCACGGTCAACGTGTCCAAGGAAAGCCTGGACAAGATCATGGCCGACGTAAGCATGGTGGAAGGATTCGACGTGGGGCTGGAAATGTCCGGCAACCCGCAGGCCTTCCGCCACATGTTGGACAAGATGAATTATGGCGGCAAAATCGCCCTGCTGGGTATTCTGCCGGGCGAAACGGCCATCGACTGGAACAAGGTGGTCTTCAAGGGCCTGTTCGTGAAGGGAATCTATGGCCGGGAGATGTTCGAGACCTGGTACAAGATGGCCTCCATGCTCCAGAGCGGCCTGGACATCACCCCGGCCATCACCCACCACTACAAAATCGACGATTATGAAGAGGCCTTTGAGATCATGCGTTCGGGCAAATCCGGGAAAGTGATTCTGGACTGGACCTAGTCGCTCTCGAAAAAAACGGAAAGAAACAGCCTGCGCCACTTGGGACAGGCTGTTTTTTTGTTGCAGACACGTCTCTTGCGAATGCTTGATTCACGCCATGGATATGCTACAAACGAATACTATACCGCCCCTCAGCCAAAGGAGTCCGCCATGGCCAAGATCAGTTTCGCCTCCTTCAACCTGCGCAACCTGCAACTGCCGGGAAAAACCTACTACGCGAGCAGCAAGCCCTACTCCACGGGAACATATGACGCCAAGATCCGATGGACCGCCCGGATGCTGCAAAAACTGAAGGCCGATGTCATCGGATTTCAGGAACTGTGGTCGCCGCAGGCCTTGGAAGAAGCCTTCCGCGAGGCAGGTCTGCTGGATGAATTCGACATAGTGGCCCGTGAGGCGGAGGTGGGCAAGGTACAGGTGGGCCTTGCCGCACGCAAAGGCATGCTGCGGGGGGAACCTGCGTGGATGGAGCTTCCCGAGGAACTGCATCTGGTCAAACGACGCAAGGTGGGCCACGAGGAGGGCAAAAACGTGTACGCGGATGAAGTGCGGGTGAACTTCACGCAATTCTCCCGCCCGCCCCTGTGCGTCGACATCAAGCCATTGAGCCCCAAGAAGGCGCCGCAGCTCAAGGTCATCGTGGCCCATCTCAAATCCAAACGTCCAACGGACATTTGGCGCGAGATCAGGCAGCACCCAGAAATCAAACAGCACCAGGAAGCGCTGGGCTCGGCCCTGTCAACCATCCGCCGCGCCACCGAGGCCGCGGCTCTACGCATCCACCTGAACAAGATGCTCAAGGGAACCAACAAGGGCGTGGTGGTCATGGGCGACCTGAACGACTCCTCCCTGAGCACGACCACCACCCTGCTCACGGAACAGCCGCCCTACAAGCTCTTCGAGGCCAGCCGGGCAGGAAAGACTTCGGACACGGGCCTGTACTCCGCGGCCATGATGCAACAGTACCGCAGTCTGCGCGACGTCTACTTCACCCATATTTACGAAAATCAGATGGAGTCCCTGGATCATATCCTGTTCTCCGAGCAGTTCTACGACCACTCGGACAAACGGCGCTGGTCCTTCCACGAAATGAAGGTATACAACGACCATCTCTTCGAAGCGCATGGGGCGGCAAAGGACGAGGCGCCTCATATGCTCCCCTCGGACCACGGCGTGGTCAAGGTGGTCTTCGACCATAATCCCGCCAAGAATTAATCGACGACGCCGGGAAGAACGGGGTGGCTCAGCCACCCCTTTTTCATTATAAAGGGACCTTCCCGAACCACTCACGGAGCCCGTCATGAAAACCATCGACATGAATACGTGGCCGCGCAAAAGCCACTATGAACACTTCAAACCCCAGGTCTCTCCCCATTTCGCCGTCACCGCCGAGGTGGACATCTCGGACATGGTGAACATGCTCAAACCCAAAGGAACCTCCATGTTCGTGGCGACCATGTTCTGCATCATGAAAGCGATCAATGCCGTGCCCGAGCTGCGCATGCGCCTGCGCGGGGAAGAGGTGGTCGAACATGAAACCACACACCCGAGCGTCACCGTTCCCATGGAGGGAGACCGCTTCGGATTCTGCTATTTCGAGCACATCGATGACTGGAAAATATTCAAACAACGGGCCGAAGAGGCCATCCCCGAAGCCGAAAATCAGACCGAACTCAAGGACGGCTCAACCGAGATCGATCACTGGGCCTATCTGACCTGTCTGCCTTGGATAACGGCCAGCTTCGTGCAATTTCCCACCGATGGCCCGGATGACAGTATTCCGCGCATCGGCTGGAGCAGATTCACCCGACGCGAAGGGCGCACCATGCAACCGGTGCATGTATTGGCCCACCACGCCCTGGTGGACGGCCTGCACATGGGCCGGTTCTTCCAACACCTGGAGGCTTCATTGAAGGACGTACCCGGTACGTTTTCTCTTTAGTTACCAAATATGTGTCCAGCATTTTGGCTGTCCAGGACGGCTTGAGTGCAAGGCTCGATTCGCTCGATGAGACACAGCGATCGAGCCATTTTCAACAGCCAGCAAAAAAGGCCTGGTTCCCCTCGGGGAATCCAGGCCTTTTCTTCGCCAACACCCTGGTGTTAGCGAGGACGGAAAGTAATGCGACCGCGGGTCAGGTCGTACGGAGACAATTCGACAGTGACGGTGTCGCCGGGCATGACGCGGATGCGGAACTTACGCATTTTTCCGGAAATGTGTGCGAGCACTTCGTGCCCGTTTTCGAGCTGCACGCGGAACATGGCGTTGGGAAGCGCCTCTTCCACGGTGCCCTGAACTTGGATTCCCTCTTCTTTGGCCATAAACACTCCTTTGGCTGGAACTATGAAAACCCGTTTCCACCCGGAAACGAATGATTTTACGATCTCTCAAATGGGACCGGGTCGGAGCATGAGCCCTACGCTATGCCCTTGCCTCAGTCAAGTTTCTTATATTCCCGGCAACCCGCCGGGATGGAAAAGCCGGGCGTTCGAAAAACGCCCGGCCCTGTTATCCATTTCCAATGCGAATTAGGCTTCGCGGCTCTTCATGGCCAGGCGGATGCACATGGCGGCTCCGCCCCAGGTCATGCCCAAACCGATTATCATCATCATGATTGCGCCGGTAGTCATGCTACTTCCTCCTCAAGTGGTTGTTGGTGGCCACACACTCACTGAATGCGCATTCCTTGCAGCTCATGGCGAACGCCAGGACAACGGCGACAAGCAGCACCAGCCATCCAAACATGGTCAGGGCATCCACCGGATACCCGCCGTAACCGTCGGAGAGGTCTCCGATCAGGTTCTTGATGCTCATGTAGCCAAGCACGATGGGCACAAAGAACTTGAGGCAGACTCTCCACAGAACGCCCACGGAGAATTCCGAAGCGGCATTGACGTGTTCCTGGATGACATCAAGCCTGCAGAACCAGGTCAGGAAGCAGATCTCAACCAAACCACCGCACAGCACGCCGTAGTTGTTGACGAAGTGGTCGACGATATCAAGCAGCAACAGGCCGCCGCCGGTGGTGAAGGCCACGCTGACAAGGAATCCTACCGCACAGATCAAAACCGCAGCCGGCTTGCGGGGCATGTTCAGCTTGTCCATGACGGCGGAAATAATCGCTTCCTGAAGAGAAATCATGGAGGACAGGCCGGCGATGGTCAGAGCAAGGAAGAACAGGCCGCCGAACAGGGCAGGCATGGGCATCATGTTGATGGCCGTGGGCAGGGTGACGAATGCCAGGCCTACGCCGGAACTGACCACTTCGCTGACCGGAACGCCCTTCTGTGCGGCCATGTAGCCGAGCACGGAAAAGATCATGACCCCGGCGAGCACGGAGAATCCGCAGTTGATGAACACGGTCATGGTGGCGTTGTTATTGATGTCGGACTTCTTGGGAAGGTAGCTGGAGTAAGCCACCATGATGCCGAAGCCGATGGACAGGCTGTAGAAGATCTGCCCGGCAGCCGCCGTCCAGACCTTGTAGTTGGTGATGGCCGAGAAATCGGGTTTGAACAGCCACTGCAGCCCGTCGGAGGCCCCCTCAAGGGAAAGACCGAAACCGATGAATACCAGGACCATGACGAACAACAGAGGCATGAATACCTTGTTCAGACGCTCGATGCCGCCACGGACGCCGGTGAAAATGGCGTAGAAGGTTACGGCCCAGGCCACGGCAACCGAGAAGAAAATGGGCCACTGCACACCGCCGAGTTCCATGGGGGAACTGGTCAGGGCAAGGAAATCCTTGAAGAAGAAATCGGCGGGCGATGCGCCCCATCCCTGGTTGAAGGACATCAGGAAGTATTGGATGGCCCAGCCGATGACCGCCACATAGTAGGTGACGATGATGAAACATACGGCGATCTGGAACCAGCCGAGCCATTCCATCCTGCGGGAGATGGAGGCGAAAATCTTGGGTGCGGACCCCTTGAACTTGTGGCCGAGACCAAATTCCAAAATCATGAACGGAATGCCGGCGGCAAGCATTGCGATGAAGTACGGCACCAGGAAAGCGCCCCCGCCGTTTTCGTACGCCATGTACGGAAAACGCCAGATGTTCCCCAGACCAATGGCGGAACCTACCGCGGCCAGAATGAATCCGGCTCGCGAACCCCAGGTTTCACGTTTCTGCATGTGTTTCCTCTCTTTTTACGGACGGACCCTCATCCGCCCTGCTGATTCGTAAAAACTTGCAACAACAGTTTCAACAAAACGGAATAAATCCTCATTATATTACAAATTGGTCATTGTCCACGTTAAAACGGCATTTAATGCGGCTTTACGGACGATTTTCCTTCATTATTTCTGCGATTTTGTCAAAAACAGAAAAAATATTAGTCCAATTTCGATTTCTGCTTCCAAAAACACGCTAACGAGGGGAAATATCTCAGCCGATAGCCCTGTTTTGAGAGCAATGCCGGACTCAAAGCAGCCATTCGTGCAGCTTTAACGGCCACCGCGCCCTTGGACACACTCGCCTATGTTCTTTTTTCTTACGCCTTTCGACGTTTTCCCCCATGCTTTCGCCAAATGGGCAAAAAGCAAATAAGCTGCCGCCAGGTCGTTTCGACATCCTGGTCAGCAACCGGCATGGCACATCAAAAACGCCAAAAAAAGTGGGAGAACTGTGAATGAGAATAAAACCGCCCGACATCCAACACGTGACTGACCGCATGGCCTTCGATCAAATCCGAATCCTGCTTTGCAGCGCGACAAGAGTGGCGGCATCCTGAGGCGGAGGAAGGGAATGAAAGAAAAATGGCGAGCCATCGTCAACAGGTCTCTCGGCCCGGTGTGATGCCGTGAAATACGACTTGTGTCAAATAATGATTTTGTCACCGTCCCGAAACATCTCCCGTCTCTCCCTGTGGTAATGAAATAAGACTGTAGAGAAGTCTTTCATATGATTTGAAATCTGCATCCAGGAGCACCGGAAATGGAAAAAGTTCTCTTTATCTGCGTCCACAACAGCGCCCGCAGCCAGATGGCCGAGGAATATTTACGCCGGATCGCAGGGGATGAATTCGAGGTGGAAAGCGCCGGTTTTGAGCCCACGGAAGTCAATCCGCTGGTCGTCGAGGTCATGAAAGAGGAAGGGGTGGACCTGTCCCGCAAACAGGCCCGGTCCGTCTTCGATCTCTACAAACAGGGCAGGATATTCAATTATGTCATCACGGTCTGCGACGACAGTATGGATCGGAACTGCCCCATCTATCCGGGCATGACCCATCGCCTGCACCTGCCGTTCAGCGACCCGGCCACCCTTGCGGGAAGCCATGAGGAAAAGCTGGCCAAGACCCGTGAAATCCGCGAACAGATCAAAAAGGCGGTCAAAGAGTTCATTGAATGGGTCAAGAGCGGCGATGAGGAAAAGCTGAGCATGGCCTGGCAACGGATGTACACCAAATAACCGCCCCCCGGCCCTTTCGTCCAAAAGACAGGAAAGCTCCTGCATCTTCCTGTCACGTCCTTTTCGGTCAGTTACCGGCAGTTTTCGCCGCCCCGTACCGTACACCCATGACGGCCGACAACCTGCCGTGAAAGCCCTGTTTCTGCTGAGCAAACTCCTCGACAAGAGTGGCCCCGGCAAGGGGGCTCACTTCCCGATGCAGGGATGGAAGCACATTGCCGATCGCCACCTGGCTGGCTGAAGTCACGCGCTCGCAAACTGAACCACATTTTGCTCTTCTCATAAACGTGCAGGGCAAGCAGTATCACTCCGATGTTCACGAATGACGCCAGTATTCCGACCAGAGGTTCTGCACGGAAGGCAAGAGGCAGATGAAACACGAAAACATATACGCCGCTGAAGAGGGAAAAGACAAAGGGATGAATCGGAAATATATGGAACGTGTTCCGTCCGATGCTGGTGACAACGGGCCGTTCGCTGCCCCCCGAACAAATGGAGAACAAGCCGAACGACAGGCTCAGAGAAGCGGCAAGGAACAGAACCGGGTTTCCGAGAGTGTTGGAGGCGAAGTTGACCAGATTGTTGGCATAGGCGGCGGCCGTCCCGAAAATCACCAGCAGAATGCCGGTCGGCATGGGACGCATGAAGCCCTTTTCCATAAGCATGTGCCGCCGGGAAAGGCACCCGATACAGACAAAGAGTTGGGCCACAAGAGCTGTCTCCGCTTCAAACGGCAGAACAACGCTGCTTCCGAGAAGGAATCCGCCACAAGCCAGGGACAGCGACATCGCCGCAATCTTCATAATGGAATGCCGCAGGCAGACATAGGCGATAGCCTTTGCGACAAACAGGCAGGGGAAAAACCATAGCACCAGGGGATACACGCTCATCGCCCCGTTGCTTCCCGTAGCGTAGAATATACCCGCCACTTTCTCCCACGGAGAAATATCCAGGGCGGCGTCACTTCCGAAGTGCCGCAACACGAGGAGCCAAAACGTGAATCCGATGGCCGCAAAAATGTAATATGGAACCATCAATGCCTTGAAATTCTTCAGCAGAAAACTGCCGAACGGCAGCTCAAGGGAACTCTTTCCGAGCAAAAAACCGGAAATGAGAAAGAAAACCGGCATGTGAAAAGAATGGATCCAGACATCCACAGCGGGACCGGAAGCCCCGGAATGCCCGTAGACCACAAGCCATATGGCGACGGCTTTCGCGTAATCGACCCAAACGAATTCCTTTTTCACCAGCAGCCCCCCCTTCCCAAGATCAGCCATGGCAAAAAGCAATTAGTACACCGCTAAAGTAGCAAATGTAATTATCTGACCCTTTGATTATTTCGCCTCCATGCTGAAAAAGGACTCGAAATCCAGCCTTGGAACGCATGCAACCGACATTATATGAATGGACATATTATAAATTGCGCAAACCACTGGCAGAAAAAGCGGACTTCGTGGTATGTAGGCCTTAAGGGATAAGGGGAAAACACCCCCGCAGCGAGCTTCAGCGCAAGATATTGACTTTATTAGAATTGTTCACATCCACCTCCCCTCTGGGGACATTGTTCCTCCTAATAAGCGCCGCGGTTCGCCGCAGAATATCAACCTTTTCATTGGAGGAAATCATGGAGGAAAGAAGGCAGTATCAACGGTACAAGATGGGAAACGATATCTATTGCGAAATCATCGCAGGAGATGGCGCCACCTATTCGGCCCAATTGTACGATATCAGCATCACCGGAGCCAGGCTCCATATCGATGACGCCGCAGCCTACGACTATATCGGCCAAGGTGAAACCTTTCAAATCTACAACTACAGCCAGGGCGGCGAGTACATCGCTCAGAACATGACCGCCTCGGCCGTCTGGTACTCCAACAACTACTATGGAATCCAATACGCAGCGCCCATTGCTGACAGCAATGAGCAGATCATGACCGCCTATCCTTCGGCCACTCCCATATAATGACACAGCACATATCCGCCACACAGTGAGGCGAAGCGTTCCGGTTCCGGAAAGCTTCGCCTTCTTTTTTCCCGCTGCAACATGATGTCGTAGTTTCCAGCAACCCCATCTTCCGTTTTTCCAGCAATCCATTTTCTTTTGCCGATTGATTCCGGCACACAGACCCACAGCCCTTCACCTCATAAAGCGCTCTCATCAAGCAACCATACGCATGTGAAAAAATTCTCTTCCCATCAAGTATTTATTTTTCACAAATCCTTTACAAAACAATGTATTATCATCGTTTGACAAATCACCATGCCTTTTATAGGTGCTTGCTTCTGCGGCTTTCGGCCGCACGTCATCACCAACCACATATTATCCTACTGCGATCCAAAAAACACACAGCAAGATAATAGCCGGCGCATCGGCCAAAGCGCAGATACGCCGTCAGAGTAAAGGAGCGGAGAGCATTATGCATTTCAAATCAATCAAGGCAAAAATAGTTGTCATGGCGGCATGTTGCATTGTCGTCCTAACAGCTGCATTGATTGTTCTTCAAATCATGTCGCAAAGAAAAACCCAGGAGATTGTTTCCACCGAGGTTGACAAGCTGGTCGAAAGGTCGACCAGATCAAGCCTGCTCAACCTCGCCAGATCGGAGGCGGGCGTCATACGCACCAAATTCGAGGTGAACCTGTATACCTCAAGAACATTGGCAAGCGCCTTCAAGTCGGTTTGGCAGGACAACCAGGAAAGAGAGAACATCGACATACGGAATGTGTTCAACAACATTCTTCTGTCCTCCCTGAAAGACAATGAGAAATTTCTCGGAACATACACCGTATGGGAGCCCAACGCCCTCGACAACGCCGACGCCGGCTACGCCGGACACACTGCGGAAGGGTACGATGAAAGCGGCAGGTTCATTCCCTATTGGAGCAGGGACCCGAACGGCAAAATCGCGAGGGAGGCGCTTGTCGGCTATGAAGACCGCAGCAAGTACCCGAACGGCGTCAGAAAGGGAGGCTGGTACCTGACCCCTAAAGAAACCGGACGTGAACAAATACTGGATCCTTTCCCCTACACGGTGCAGGGAAGGGAAGAATGGCTCACCACCATGTCCGTACCTATCAAGATCCGGGGGAAATTCCACGGGGTTGCAGGAACTGACTTACGGCTCTACTTCATCCAAAAGCTTTGCGAGAATGCCGCCAAGGATCTTTACGGCGGCAGGGCGGCTCTCAAAGTCATCAGTCACCTCGGCATCGTCGTTGCCGACAGCGCCACTCCCCAAAACGTCGGCAAGCACATCGAACAGACCGAATCGCACAATGCCGCCACGATCAAAGGATTGGTCAGGCAAGGGGAAAAATACGTCAATCTTGGAAAAGAAGACGGAACCGTCCAGGTGATGGCTCCCATTCCCCTTGCCGAGACAGGCACCCCATGGGCTGTCCTGATCGAAGTAGACCGCAACGTCGTGTTCGCCGATGCGATCAGGCTGGGTGAAACAATGAAGGCAAATGCATCCGCCAGCTATCTTACGGCTTTTCTGACCGGTTCCGGGGTCGCCGTCCTGGCCTGCCTTGCGATCTGGTTCCTGACGAACGGTATTGTCGCCCCGCTCAAGAAATCGGCAGCATACGCCGAAAGTGTCGCCGACGGGGACTTCAACCAGCAACTGAACATCGATCAGAATGATGAAATCGGTACCCTGGCCGACGCCTTGAAAAAAATGGTCGAAAACCTCAAAAAAATGATCGTTGAGGCGGAAGAGAAAAGTAAAGCCGCCGAAGCGGAAGCCGCAAGAGCCAACCTTGCCGTCGCGGAAGCGAACGAAGCCAAGGAAAAGGCCGCAAAGGCGGAAAAAGAAGGCAAACTGCAGGCGGCTTATGAGCTGGAAGAAGTCGTGAGCATCGTCACTTCGGCATCCCAGGAGCTCGCCGCCCAGATCGAACAATCCAGCCGGGGCACAGGGGATCAGCATTCCCAGATCAGCGAGACCGCCACGGCCATGGAGGAGATGAACGCAACAGTCCTTGAAGTGGCCCAAAACGCCTCCAACTCCGCTGAAACAGCCGGTCTGGCCATGGAAAAGGCCCGGAACGGATCAAAAATCGTGTCGGAGGTTCTCACCAGCATGGAAGAGCTGCAGGCCATCGCACTGCACCTCAAGGAGGACGTATCGGTCCTTGGAAAGAACGCGGAAGGCATTGGCCAGGTGATGGAAGTCATCTCGGACATTGCGGACCAGACCAACCTCCTCGCCCTGAACGCGGCCATCGAAGCGGCCAGAGCCGGCGATGCGGGACGGGGTTTCGCGGTGGTTGCCGACGAAGTGCGCAAGCTCGCCGAAAAAACGATGACCGCAACCCAGGAAGTGGGCAAGGCCATCACCGACATCCAGCAAGGCACGCGGGCCAACATCGACCGTGTGGAAAAGGCCGTGCAGCAAATCGATGAGACAACCAAACTGTCCGGGGAATCCGGGGAAGCGTTGAATGCCATCGTCTCCTTTGTCGAAGAATCATCCACCCAGGCTCAGAACATAGCAGCCGCTTCCGAGCAGCAGTCCGCGGCCAGCGAAGAGATCAACCGATCCCTGACCCAGGTGGCGACGATATCCTCCGAAACAAGGCAGGCGATGGAGGAATCCGGCAAGGCCGTTGAAGAGACGGCCAAGCAGGCTCAGGTTCTGCAGCAGCTCATCACCCAGATGAAAAGCTGATCAGGGCGCTACCCCGCCGCGGCGGGCAATATGAATAAAAAGGGCCGCTCCTTGGGGAGCGGCCCTTTTTTGTCCTGTCCGGGCGTCATACCGCAACTTACCTGACTCCGCCCTCCCACTGGAGAACAGGCTGGGTTGATGTCTTCTCCCGCCCTTGAGCATCATTGCCGAAAGCAACATTCCCCGACCGTGCTGCATACTCCGCAGCGGACTCCTGTCTGCTTTGTCCGATAGACAAACGAGCATGAAAAACAACAAGACAAAACGGTCAGTCCCCAACACTGCAATAAGTCCAAAATACAGATTGCACTCCATAAAATGCAGATGTTTCCTTCAACACTCACAACTTCTGCAATCATGAAAAGACGCTTTTTAAAACGAAACTATTTTTTTTTACCAATAAATAATGAAACCATAGTAGCGAGAAAATCGACATATAAAATGAACTGATTTTCTTTTTGAAAAATAATTCTAAACATAATAACTCCTCATTATTTGACAAAATTATTCCACTTCTATAGGTGCTAATGAGTGGGGACATAGATGCTCTTTAATAGGCTATAGCTAAAGGCTGACACGCAATGTAAAACAAATCAAAACAACGGAACAACATTCTGTGCACCATTTCGGGAGAGGTGCAGGCACCAAAGCAAAGGAGCTGTGAGGGGTATGAACTTTAAATCCATCAAAACAAAAATAGCTGTCATGGCAGCATGTTGCATCATCGCATCAACGGCTGTCCTGATAGTCCTTCAGATCTCGAGCCAGGGGACAACCCAGGATTTCGTATCCAGCGAAGTCGACAGACTGATCGAAAAGTCGACCACGGCAAGTCTGCTTGGCATAGCCAAAGCCGAAGCAGGTGTGATACGGGCAAAATTCGAAGTAAATCTTGATACGGCGAGGACCCTCGCAAGCACCTTCAAATCAATCAGGGCCGACGACGAAACCAGAAAGAATATAAAAATAAGAGATGTCTTCAACAAAATTCTTTTAAGGACCTTGGAAGACAACGAGGAATTTCTCGGAACATACAGTGCATGGGAACCCAACGCCATTGACGGCGAGGATGCGCTCTATGCGGGCAACTCCGCTGACGGCTACGACGCCAGCGGAAGATTCGTCCCTTACTGGAACAGGGACAAGGAAGGACATATCGCCCGACAGGCGCTTGTCGGGTATGAAGACAGCAGCCTGTACCCGAACGGAGTGAGAAAAGGAGGCTGGTACCTGACCCCCAGGGAGACAGGGCACGAACAAATACTCGATCCGTTCCCGTATATTGTCCAGGGAAAGCAGGAATGGCTCACCACCATGTCCGTACCGGTCACGGTCCGGGGAAAATTCCTCGGAATCGCGGGAACGGACTTGCGTCTCGATTTTGTCCAACAACTTTGCGAGGAAGTCGCCAAGGGACTCTATGACGGTAAAGCGACCCTCAGGGTCATCAGCCATCTCGGCGTTGTCGTGGCGGACAGTTCCACTCCTCAGAACATAGGTAAGCCGATCGAACAGGCCGATGCGAACAACGCCGCGGAGATCAAGGCCCTGACCAAAAAAGGAGAACCGTACGTCAACCTCGGCCAGGAGGATGGAATCGTCCAGGTGATGTCCCCCATCCCACTTGCCAGAACCGGCACCCCATGGGCTGTTCTGATCGAAGTCGATCGGAGCGTCGTGTTTGCCGATGCGATCAAGCTGAATGATACCATGGCGGCGAACGCGTCCGACAACGTTTTCACGGCACTGCTGACCGGCGCCGGAGTCGCGGTTCTGGCCTGCCTTGTCATTTGGCTCCTGACCGGCGGCATTGTAGCCCCGATCAAGAGATCGGTTGCTTATGCCGAATGTGTCGCCGACGGGGATTTCGACCAGGATCTGGACATTGATCAGGCCGACGAAATCGGAGTCTTGGCCGACGCCTTGAGGAAAATGGTCGAGAACCTCAAGGAAATGATCGTTGAGGCGGAAGAAAAAAGCAAAGCCGCAGAGGCGGAAGCCGCAAGGGCCAACCTTGCCGTCGAGGAAGCGAACGAAGCCAAGGAGAAGGCTGCAAGGGCGGAAAAAGAGGGCAAGCTGCAGGCAGCGAAAGAGCTGGAGGAAGTCGTCAGCATCGTCTCGTCCGCTTCCGAGGAACTGGCCGCCCAGATCGAACAATCCGGCCGGGGCACCGAAGCCCAGTATTCCCAGATCAGCGAAACCGCCACGGCAATGGAAGAGATGAACGCAACTGTCCTCGAAGTGGCCCAGAATGCTTCCAACTCCGCGGAAACGGCCGGACTGGCCATGGAAAAGGCCAGAGACGGCTCAAAAGTCGTGTCCGAGGTCCTCACCAGCATGGAGCAACTGCAAAATATTGCATTACTGCTCAAGGAGGACGTGTCTGTCCTCGGAAAGAACGCGGAAGGCATCGGCCAGGTGATGGAAGTCATCTCGGACATCGCTGACCAGACCAACCTCCTCGCCCTGAACGCGGCCATTGAAGCGGCCAGGGCCGGAGAAGCGGGACGGGGTTTCGCGGTGGTTGCCGATGAAGTGCGCAAACTCGCCGAAAAAACGATGACCGCCACCCAGGAAGTGGGCAAGGCCATCACCGACATTCAGCAAGGCACGCGGGCCAACATCGACCGTGTCGAAAAGGCAGTGCAGCAGATCGACGAAACGACCAAGCTGTCCGGGGAATCCGGAGAAGCGTTGGATGCCATCGTTTCCTTTGTCGAAGAGTCGTCCACCCAGGCGCAGAACATAGCGGCCGCATCCGAGCAGCAGTCCGCTGCCAGCGAAGAAATCAACCGGTCCCTGACCCAGGTGGCGGAAATATCCTCGGAAACAAGGCAGGCGATGGAAGAATCCGCCAAGGCCGTTGAAGAGACCGCCAAACAAGCCCAAGTCCTGGAACAACTCATCAACCAGATGAAGAGCTGATCCGGCACACGCTTCGCATGACCGAAGCACGAAATACGGAAAAGACCGTCCTCCCAGGGCGGTCTTTTTTTTATCCAGCCCATATGCATTCCATCACACGCAGGATGCATGCATTCCTCTTCCCATTGCACATTCATGTAAATTTTGCGCCAATTTCAAAAAAAATTATCGCAAAATTGTAACGCGCAAAAAAAGAGTTTCGATATGCCGCCTTTCCCGCGGATTCCATCCGTGCCACAACATGGCGACTCAACTTGACATTTCCAGTCACCAGCTTTTATGGCACCGCGGTTGCAGCTACGGCGAGCCGCGATCAATCGTCGTAGCGGCACGAAAAAACCACATTAACAAGAGAGAGGATTCCAAGTGAAACGCATCCTGACCATCGCTGCGGCCCTGTGCCTGGCGATCGCCATGTCAGCGGGCCCGGCACTGGCCGGAGGGAAGATCAAGGTGGCCGGCATCTACACCCAGCCCATCCAGCAGAAATGGGACGCCTGCCTGCACAAGGCCCTGCAGAAAGCCGCCGATGCCGGAGAAATCGAATACGTGTTCTCCGAAAAAGTCTCCAACACCGACTATATCCGCGTGTTGCGCGAATACTCCGAAAAAGGAGCGGACCTCATCGTGGGCGAGGCCTTCGGCATCTCCCGTGACGTGACCAAGGTCGCCAAAGACTATCCCAACGTCGCCTACCTCATGGGCGATACCTTCGGCCCCCGCGGCGCCAACCTGTCCGTTTTCGACAACTATATCCACGAGCCCTGCTACCTCATGGGCATGATCGCGGGGAAAATGACCAAGACCAACAAGATCGGCATGATCGGCGGCTACCCCATAGGTGAAGTCAACCGCCTCTTCAATGCCTTCATGGCCGGCGCGAAAGCCTTGAATCCCACAGTGGAATTCAAGGTTTCCTTCATCGGCTCCTGGTACGACCCGCCGAAAGCCAAGGAATTCGCTTACGCCCAGGTCGAAGCCGGTGTCGACGTGCTCTATGCCGAACGCGCCGGCGTAGTCGATGCCGCACGCGAAAAGGGCGTCATCGCTTTCGGCAACGTCAACGACATGAACAAGGAAGAAAACGGCAAGGACGTGGTTGTGACCTCCGCCCTGTGGCACATGGAACCCGCCGTCAACCAGGCCATCGCACAGGTCAAGGCAGGCAAATTCACCGCCGGGGACTACAGGGAATTCACCATGATGGCCAAGGGAGGCGCCTCTCTGGCTCCCTACTACGAATTTGAAGACAGGATTCCCGCCGACGTGAAGACCAGGATCGCGAAAACCGCCGCAGCAATCAAGGCAGGCGAATTCACCGTCAAGATCGACGACAGCGAACCGAAATCGACTTTCTAGAAACAACAAACCGGGCCGATTCCCTGTGGAACGGCCCTTCTTTTTTCCCATTGGAGAACATGTGCCCATACCGGTTCTGAAACTGACGAACATCACCAAGACGTTCGGCTCCGTGATCGCCAACCAGGATGTGAACCTGACACTGGAACAGGGCGAAATGCTCGCCCTGCTCGGCGAGAACGGCGCAGGCAAAACAACACTCATGTCCATTCTTTTCGGCCATTACACGGCCGATTCCGGCGCCGTGGAAGTCTTCGGCAAACAATTGCCCGAGGGCTCCCCCCGGGCGGCCATCGACGCCGGTGTGGGCATGGTCCACCAACACTTCACCCTGGCCGAAAACATGACCGTGCTGGAAAACGTCATGCTCGGGACGGAATCCCTGCTTTCCCCAAGACACGACAAAAAGACCGCCCGGGGCAGGCTCGAAGAACTCATGGAGCGGTTCTGCCTGGAACTGAACCCCTCCGCCAGGGTCAAGGACCTGTCCGTGGGCGAGCAGCAGCGCGTGGAAATCCTCAAGGTGCTCTATCGCAACGCACGTATTCTCATCCTGGACGAACCCACTTCCGTCCTCACCCCACAGGAGGCTGATCACCTTTTCACCACCCTTCGCCAACTGGTGAAGGAGGGACTGTCCGTCATCTTCATCACCCACAAGATGCGCGAGGTCATGACCGCGTCCGACCGTTGCGCGGTGCTGCGCCAGGGTCGGGTCGTCTTCGAGGCCGCAACCGGCGACACCTCGGCCGAGGAACTGGCCCGGGCCATGGTGGGAAGCGAAATCCCGAAGACGCGACGCGCCGACCGGCAACGGCAGGCGGACCGCGAAATGCTCTGCCTCGACGCCGTCCAGGTAGCAGACGCCACAGGCAAACGATTGCTGAACAACCTGACCCTTCGGCTCAATTCCCATGAGATTCTCGGCATAGCCGGCGTATCCGGCAACGGCCAAGCCCAACTCGCCGACCTGCTTTCCGGGCTGATACAGCCGACCGCAGGCCGGATCATCATCCAAGGAAAGCCGCTGGCAAAGCCGTCACCGGCAGCCATGCTCAAGCACGGCCTGGGCCGCGTGCCGGACGACCGTACCGGCACCGGGTTGGTGGCTGACATGACGGTCATGGAAAACCTGGCCACCGAATCCTACAGGCAACCCGGCTTCGCAAGACGCGGCGTACTCAATTTCAAGGCGATGGCCTCCCACGCCAGGCAGCTCATCAAATCCTTCGATGTTCGCTGCCCGGGCATCGACACCCCGGTCCGCAAACTCTCCGGCGGCAACATGCAAAAGCTCATCCTGGCCCGCGTGCTTGCGGACAAGCCGTCCATCATCATCGTCAACCAACCCACCTGGGGACTGGACGTGGGTGCGACCGCCTATGTCCACCAGCAGCTTCTGGATGCAGCGGAACGTGGGGCGGGCGTCATCCTCATTTCCGAGGACCTCGATGAAATCTTCCGGGTGGCGGACCGCATCCAGGTCATGTACCAGGGAGCGCTCTCCGCCCCCATGCCGACCAGGGAAGTGGAACGCGCCGAACTCGGCCTGCTCATGTCCGGCAACCGCTCGCCGCAGGGCTGTGCACTGGGAGGGGCGGCATGAGGATAGAAGCCCGCGAAAACATATCCCTGACCATGAAGACGCTCTCCCCGGTCATGGCCGTGGGGGTGGCCATGGCCGTCTGTTCCATGCTTCTGATCTGGGCCAACGCATCTCCCCTGGAAGGCTGGATGCTGATGCTCAAAGGAGCGCTCGGCTCCAAATTCGCCGTAACGGAAACCCTGACCCGCGCCACCCCGCTCATATTCACGGGACTGGCGGCAGCCGTGGCCTTCCGCGCCAAGCTGTGGAATATAGGAGGAGAGGGACAGCTCTACATTGGAGCGGTGGTCGCCACATGGCTCGGCGCCGGTTCGCTGGAATTGCCGTCCTACTTCATGATTCCCTACCTGTTCATCGCCGGCGCCCTGGCCGGTGGCCTGCTTCTGCTCATACCGACACTGCTCAAGACAAAACTTCAGGTGGACGAGGTCGTAACCACCCTGCTGTTGAACTTCATTGTTCTGCTCTTCGTAAACTGGCTGGTTTTCGGTCCCTGGAAGGATCCCATGGCCATGGGCTGGCCGCAGGCGGCTCCGGTCGTTGATTCCGCCCTCCTGCCCCAACTCCTCGCCAGGACAAGACTGCACCTCGGCTTCATCCTCGCGTTGGCCAGCGCGGTGGGCGTCTGGTGGTTCATGCGTGCGACCACCTGGGGATTCGAAATCCGGGCCGTGGGGGCTTCCCCCAAGGCAAGCCGTTTCGCAGGCATGCCGGTCAACGCCGCCATCGTGCGCACGGCCCTGCTCTCCGGCGGACTGGCCGCCATGGCGGGCGTCTCGGAGCTGTGCGGCGTCAAGGAATACCTGACCCTCGACCTGTCGCCCGGCTTCGGATACTCCGGCATTGTGGTCGCCATGCTGGCGGCCCTGCATCCCTTGGGCGTGGTGGCTTCCTCCATCTTCGTGGCAGTCATCTACATCGGGGCCGACTCCATGAGCCGCGCCATCAACATCTCCAACTACATTGCCGACGTGATCACCGCCGTCAGCCTGCTGGCGGTCCTGGTCTCCATGTTCCTGGCAAAATACCGCATACGGTGGAGGTAGATACATGGATATAGCAAACTTCCTCCTCGAAACCGGCTTCTGGATGGCTACCATCCGCATGGCCACCCCGCTCCTTTTCGGGACTCTGGGCGAACTGATCTGCGAACGGGCAGGCGTCCTCAACCTCGGCATCGAAGGCATCATGGCGGCCGGTTGCATGGCTGGCTGGACCTGGGTCTATCTTGGGGGCGATCTGTGGACGGGCATCCTGTTCGCCGCCTTTGTCGGCGGCCTGTTCGGCCTCCTCCATGCGTTATTCACGGTCCACCTCGGCCTGTCCCAGCACGTTACCGGCCTCGGCATCACCATGCTCGCTTCGGCCTTGTCGTCCTTTGTCTTCCGCATGCTGCTGCCCACGGCAACCACGCCGCCCAAAATCGTGCCGTTCAAACCATTTCCGATCCCGCTGCTGTCGGACATCCCCTTTGTCGGAGACATCCTGTTCAACCAGTCCGCCCTCACCTATCTTGCCTTCCTTGCGGTCATCGCGACCGGGTACGCTCTGTTCCGCACCCCGGCAGGGCTGGCCCTGCGTATGGCCGGGGAGAATCCCATGGCCGTGGAAGCCCAGGGATTGTCCGTGTTCTCCATCCGCACCAGCGCGGTGGTCATCGGTTCCGCCCTCATGGCTGTGGGCGGGGCGTTCCTGACCATGTCCGCTTTCGACGCATTCTATATCGGAATGGTCAACGGCCGAGGCTGGATATGTATCGCCCTGGTGGTCTTCTCATCCTGGAAGCCCGGCAAGGCTCTGCTCGGCTGTCTGTTCTTCGCGGCATTCGACGCCGTGCAAATGCGGGTGCAGCAGCAGTCCGGAATGGCCATCCCATACCAATTCTACTTGATGATGCCGTATGTCTTTTCCATCATGGCCCTGATCATCATGTCGAGACGCGCCGCCTATCCCAAAGCCCTGCTCATTCCCTTCCGCAAGGGCGAACGTTAAACACGGAGTACCGCCATGTTGGATCTGTTAGTGAAAAATGCCCGCATCGACAGCGGGAAATATCTGGTGGACATAGCCTGTCAGGACGGCAAGATCATTGAGGTGGCCCCCTGCATTGAAAGCAAAGCCGCCGAGTCCATCGATGTGCAGGGGCATTTCGTCACCCCGCCCTTCGTGGACTCCCACTTCCACATGGACGCGACCCTTTCCATGGGCATGCCGAGGCTGAACCGGTCCGGCACCCTGCTTGAGGGAATCAAGATATGGGGAGAACTCAAACCAGACCTCACTCCGGAAGGGGTCAAGAAACGAGCTCTCAAACTCTGCTCCTGGGCCATAGCCAAGGGCAACCTCGCCATCCGCACCCATGTGGACACCACCGACCCGACCCTCATGGCCGTGGATGTGCTCCTTGAAGTGCGGGACGAAATGAAGGATTTTATCGACATCCAACTCGTGGCCTTTCCCCAGGACGGGATTCTGCGCTGTAAAGACGGCGTGTCCCTGCTCAAGCGCGCCCTGGACAGGGGCGTGGACGTGGTCGGCGGCATACCCCATTTCGAGCGAACCATGGAGGACGGCCGCAAATCCGTGGAAATCCTCTGCGAGATCGCGGCGAAACGAGGCCTCATGGTGGACATGCACTGCGACGAATCCGACGACCCCCATTCCCGACACATCGAGTCGCTCACCTATCAAACACAGCGTCTGGGCCTGCAAGGCCGCGTCACCGGCTCCCACCTGACCTCCATGCACTCCATGGACAACTACTACGTATCCAAACTCCTCCCGCTCATGGCCGAGGCCGGGATGAACTGCGTGTGCAACCCGCTGGTGAACATGAATCTCCAGGGCCGCCACGACACCTATCCCAAACGGCGCGGACTCATGCGCGTTCCCGAACTTTTGGCCATGGGTGTAAACGTCTCCCTCGGTCACGATGACGTCATGGATCCATGGTACCCCATGGGAACCCACGACATGCTCGAAGTGGCCCACATGGGCGCCCACGCCCTCCACATGACCGGCGTCGATCAGCAGCATACGCTCTTCGACGCCGTGACGGTCAATGGGGCCAAAACTCTCGGACTGTCCGGCTACGGTCTCAACCCGGGGGACAACGCGGACTTCGTCGTGCTCCAGGCCGAGTCGAAAATGGAAGCCCTCCGCCTGCACCCGGCCCGCCTGTTCGTCGTCCGCCGGGGAGCCGTCATCAGCCGCACCCCCTCAGTCGAGGCGACAGTCACACTGAACGGCAGCGTACAGAGGGTCGACTTCAGATAATCGTCCGGTCTTCTTGTTCGTAAAAACAAAACGCCCGCATTTTTCATGCGGGCGTTTTGTTTTTGTGCCGGCTGCGACTGGAGACGATGGATATCGCTTCCCGCATTGCCCTACACATCCAGTGCGGTTTCCACTTCCTGAATATGTTTGAGCATGGACTCATAGGCCTTTTCGGAATCGTGGGCTTCTATGGCGTCGATGATTTCCTGGTGCGCGTCCAAGACGGCTTTGGCGAAATCCATGCCCGGATGAAGATTCTCCTTCACCGAGGTCAAAAGATTGTTGACGAAATCCAGTATGACCAGAAGTATGGTGTTGCCCGTATTCTCTGCAAGATAGGTATGAAATCCGATTTCGGCCTTTGCACCGACCAAAGTCTCGCCACGATTGTACAGCTCCTCACATTCCTTCTGGTATGTGTGCAGCTGGGCGATGTCCGCCTCCGTGAAATTTTCCGCCGCCCTTTTCGCCAGGTATGGCTCTATAAGCTTGCGGACCTCGGAGAGATCTCTCACGGAAACATTTTTGAAATGCAGGAAGTTGGTAAAACTTTCTCGTGTTTTTTCAAGACCAATTTCACTGACGACAGGCCCCCCCCCGGCTCCGCGCTTGATTGTGATGAACCCCATGGCCTCAAGAGTTCTCAACGCTTCCCGAAGCGTATGCTTGCTCACGCCGAACTGTTCGATAAGCTCCTTCTCGGAAGGCAGCAGGTCTCCCGGCTTTACCTCGCCGGACAAAATGGCCCCTTTGATCTGCTCAATGACAACCGATGAAACACGCTGTTTCTTTGCCGAAGTAAACATGGGTACTCCTGGATTTTTCTTTGGCCGCCAATCCGGGCGGCGTAAACAGTCGCTTGGGTCAGACGCTTTTTCCCTCTCCTCGACGGTAAAGCATCTTCATGTGGTTCCCAGTCCGCCTTGATGCACTCACCGGAAAAAACATCCGGCCAAGGCTTCGGTGCAGCCAAAGCCCATACCCCCCATTTGACTGGACTGCAAAGTAAGTCCTTTACGGTCTATGTGAATACATAATGGAGATTTTTTTTACAACCCATTGATTATGCATAAAAAAAAATAGCCACATAATTTAAATGAAAATTAATAGCCAAATATTTTAACTTTTGGTTGATTGGACAGTTTTCTTGCGGTAGGGTTCAACTAAATCGGATGTCACACGAAATAACTTTGTGTCGGCTCCGTATGGAAGAAGTCGCAGTTCCGAGACCTGTGATTCATAAGAACACAGTATTCCAACACCAAATTGAAAGTTTTGAAATATTCAGGAGGAAGCAATGAGTGAAGTCAGTAGCGCCTGTCTGGAAAAGGGACAGCAAGAAAGTGGAAATGACACTTCCGCCCCGGTCATGTCCGCCGCCCCCGAGGGGAAAAACGTCATCAGGCATCTCAGCTATTGCGTGAACAACGAATGGCGGGAAAGCTCCAGCGGCAAGTACACGCCGGTCATGAACCCCAGCACCGGCGAGCAGATCGCTGAAACGCCTGTCTGCACCCCCGGCGAGGTGGAGGCTGCGGTTCAGGCAGCCAAGGCCGCCTTTCCGGGATGGGCCGCAAAACCCATTGCCGTCCGCACCCAGGTCATTTTCCGCTTCCGCGAACTGGTGAATCAACATTTTGAAGAACTGTCTCTGCTGCTTGCCAGGGAAATGGGCAAAAACCTCAATGAGGCCAAAGGCGACGTGCACAAGGTCGTGGAAGCCTGCGAAGTGACCGTGGGCGCACCCATGGAAATTCAAGGATACTCCATGATGGAGGCCACCAGAAGCCACGACATCGTGCTCAGCAGGGAGCCGGTGGGAGTATTCGCGGGCATCGCCCCATACAACTTCCCGGCCATGATCCCCTTCGGCTGGTTCATCCCCCTGTGCATCACCGCCGGGAACACCATCGTGCTCAAGGCCGCGAACATGGTGCCCCAAACAGGAATGCGCCTGCTGGAACTGCTGATTGAAGCAGGGCTGCCGGAAGGCGTCGTCAACCTGGTGACCTGCAGCCGCCACGAGGCGACCAGCCTGCTGGAGCACCCGGACGTCAAGGGCGTCTCCTTTGTGGGCTCCACTGCGGTGGGACTTCATGTCTATTCCACTGCGGCCAAGGCCGGAAAACGTGTCCAATGCCTCACCGAGGCCAAGAACCACGCCCTCTTGCTGGAAGACGCCTCCCTGGAATGGTCGGCCCAACGCGTCATCAACTCCAGCTTCGGTTGCGCTGGGCAACGCTGCATGGCCCTGCCCGTAGTGACCGTTCAGGAATCAGTGGCCGACCGATTCGTAGAAATCTTGAAACACCTCGCCGAAAAACTGGTCATCGGCCCCGCCTACGATCCCAAAACGCAACTGGGACCCGTAATCAGCGCGGCGCACAAGCAGTCCGTGATCGACTGGATCAACAAGGGAGTCGAAGAAGGCGCAACCCTGGTCCTGGATGGCCGGGAATGCACCCCCGAAGGATTCGAGGACGGCTATTATGTCGGCCCCACCATCTTCGACCACGTCACTCCGGAAATGAGCATCGGCGAACAGGAGATTTTCGGCCCGGTGGTCTGCATCAAGCGGGTGAAGGACTTTGAAGAGGGCATTGCCGTCATGAACGCCAACCCCTTTGCCAACGGTTCCTCCATCTTCACCAACAGCGGTCATTACGCCCGGGAATTCGCGAGACGGAGCGACGGCGGCATGGTCGGCACCAACGTGGGAATTCCGGTTCCTCTGGCTTTCTTCCCCTTCTCCGGCAACAAGCAATCCTTCTTTGGAGATCTGCACACCCTGGGGCGTGACGGCCTGCGGTTCTACACCCGCACAAAAACCGTGACGACAAAATGGCCCTCCCCTCGGGAAATGAGCAAGGCCAGTGAAGTGTGCACCTGGGAAGGCACCATCAACCGGGAGCTTTAAGGACAAGCCGCGACTTTGCGGGCACCCGAGATGCACGTTCGCGGGGCCTGGCTCTCAGACCAGGCCCCGCTCCAGACTACAATAAAGTTGAATTCAACATGCATATCTGAAGCCTGGACAACAATACTATGCACGAGACAAAACATAATGGAAGCATGACAAATAATAATGACACCATATAACTTCAATCTATCAATTTTATGACCTTATCATCATAAAAATAAATATTTAATAACTACAAAATTTATTTGTGAAATATTATTTACATACTTGTTTTAGTCAATATTGTTTGTTATAGATATAAAAATTTATGTCTACACACATAAAAATAAGCACATAAAAACACTAAAAAAATAAATAAAATAATTATACATTCTCATCTTCCACAAAATAAATACACTGGAGTTTTCTTGATATGAACATCATCAGATTAACGACCGCCCAGGCTTTGGTGAAGTTTCTCAACCAGCAGTACATCGAAGTCGACGGGCGTGAGCACAGGTTTGTCCATGGCGTGTTCACGATCTTCGGCCACGGGAATGTTCTGGGACTGGGGCAGGCTCTGGAGCAGAACCCGGGAGATCTGGTGGTGCATCAGGGATGCAACGAACAAGGCATGGCGCATATCGCCATGGGATTCGCCAAGCAAAACAAACGCAAGAAAACATATGCGGTGACTTCTTCCGTGGGGCCTGGAGCGGCCAACATGGTGACGGCGGCAGCCACTGCCACCGCAAACCGCATTCCTGTTCTCTTTTTGCCGGGCGACGTCTTCGCGACCCGCCAGCCCGACCCGGTCCTGCAGCAGGTCGAGCAGTATCATGACGCATCCATAAGCACCAACGACTGCTTTCGCCCGGTTTCCCGTTACTGGGACCGCATCAACCGCCCCGAACAGCTGATGACGGCAATGGTCAACGCCATGCGCGTACTGACCGACCCTGCGGATACCGGAGCCGTGACCATCTGCCTTCCGCAGGATGTACAGGGAGAGGCTTACGACTTTCCGGACTATTTCTTTAAAAAGCGCGTCCACCGTATTGAACGAAGGCCCGCCACTCCGGCCATGATCGACGATGCCGCAGCATTGATCCGCAGCAAGAAGAAACCCATGCTGGTCTGCGGAGGAGGCGTCCGTTACTCGGAGGCCCACGACGCCTTTCTCAGTTTCGCCGAGCGGTTCAACATTCCTTTCGGCGAAACCCAGGCCGGCAAGAGTACCGCCAGCGCCGCCCACCCGATGAACTGCGGAGGAATCGGCACCACCGGTTGCCTGGCAGCGAACCTCATCGCCAAGGGAGCCGACCTGGTCATCGGCGTCGGTACCCGCTTCACTGATTTCACGACAGCCTCGAAATCGCTGTTCCAAAACCCTGACGTGGAATTCCTGACCATCAATGTTTCGGAATTCGATGCGGTCAAGCTGGATGCTGTTTCAGTGGTGGCCGACGCAAAGTCCGGAATGGAGGCACTGGCGGAGAAACTGGCTGAGCAAGGCTACGCAAGTAGCTATGACGATGAAATCTCACTGGCGCGCACCGCCTGGAACGAGGAGCTCCAGCGCCTGTTCGACATCACCGTCTCCGACGGATTCGTGCCGGAAGTTCCAGGCCATCTTGATGAAAAGCTTCCGGAGTATGCTGATTTTTTCGGATCAAGACTGACCCAGACCCACGTTCTGGGAATACTTGACCGGAAGCTTGAAGACAACGCCATCGTGGTGGGAGCGTCCGGTTCGCTTCCCGGGGACCTTCAACGGGTCTGGCGGCCCAAACAGCCGGATACCTACCACATGGAATACGGGTACTCCTGTATGGGGTACGAAGTGGCCGCAGCGGTCGGAGCCAAACTGGCCTGCCCCGAAAGCCCTGTTTACGCCTTCCTGGGCGACGGCTCATACATGATGCTGCATTCCGAATTGCAGACTTCCGTGCAGGAAGGCGTCAAGGTCACGCTGCTGCTTTTCGACAACGCGGGCTTCGGGTGCATCAACAACCTTCAAATGAGCCAGGGCATGGGCAGTTTCGGCACGGAAAACCGGCATCGCGACCCGAAGACAAAAAAGATGACCGGCCCGCTGGTCAAGGTGGATTTCGCCGGGAATGCCGAAAGCTACGGCTGCAAAGGCTACACTGTCCGTAGCGAGCAAGAGTTGCTGGAAGCCCTTGCCGACGCCCGAAAGCAGTCCGTGTCGACGCTGATCGACATCAAGGTCCTGCCCAAAACCATGACGCACGGTTATGAAGCATGGTGGCGCACAGGCACCGCCCAGGTGGCGGACAATCCGGAGATCGTCGAAGCGGCCGAAAGCATCAGGCAGGTGCTGGTCACCACTGCCCGGCAATACTGATGCAGACTCTCCGAGTCCCCTGACACGGAACTGGAAGCAGATTTATCCTGGGATACGGCGTTGAACCGCCCTTAAAAAAGAGCCAAATATTATGCTTCTATTAAGGTAAAAAGCGATATAGCATGTCGCTAAAAAAATAGTAAGTCAAGACACATAATTAACTGTTTTGATTTGAAAATGGGTCAGAACGAAGGCAAGCGCCGCAAAAAAGACGAGCCAGTTCAAAAAGGCTCCTGCCTTCAACGACCAGTTGCTCAAAATGTTTTCCCTGCCGCAGCCGGACCGTTCGGCAAACCCGGAATGGATGAAGCGGCAGTTGGCCCGGGGTGGTGCGTTCCCAGATGTCGCACCTTTCAGTCGATAACGTCTTATAAGGAGTTTTGTATGTATAACATCGCATTGTTCGGAGCCGGCCGTATCGGAAAAGTTCACTCCGTCAACATTTCTGAACACAAAGAAACCCGCCTCTATTCCGTTATTGACCCCTACCTTGAAGGTGCGACGAAGCTTGCCGAGAAACACGGCGCAAAAGTCCAAACCACCGAGGAGGCCCTGGCCGACCCCAATATCCACGGCGTTCTGATCGCATCCGCCACCGACACCCACGCAGACCTCGTCGAACAGGCCGCCAGGGCAGGAAAGGCGATTTTCTGTGAAAAGCCCGTTCACCTGGATATCAAGCGCGTCAGGCAGTGCCTGGAGATCGTGAAGGAACACGATGTGCCGCTCTTCGTCGGCTTCAACCGCCGTTACGATCCCCAATTTCGCAGGCTGCAGGAAAGAATGGAAGCCGGCTCCATCGGCAAGCCGGAATCCCTGATGATCATATCCCGCGACCCGTCCGCTCCTCCCAGCGAATACATCAAGGTCTCCGGCGGCCTGTTCCGGGACATGACCATCCACGATTTCGACATGGCCCGTTTCATCATGGGCGAGGACCCCGTTTCCATTTTCGCCCAGGGAAGCAACCTGGTCGACGCCGGCATTGGCGCCGCAGGCGACATCGACACCGCATTTGTCGTGATGAAATTCCCGTCCGGCTCCATGGCCACCATCTCCAACAGCCGCCGCTCCGGCTACGGCTATGACCAGCGCATCGAAGTTCATGGTGAAACCGGAGTGCTGACGGCCAAGAACATCCTTGAAGACACGGTGGAACAATGGGGCGAAAACGGCTGCGTGGCCGCCAAACCAGAGTTTTTCTTCCTGGAACGCTACTCCACGGCCTACAAGGCGGAATGGGACCACTTCGTCGACGTGCTGGCGGGACGCGCCGTTCCGGAATGCGGCGGTTATGATGGGGAACAGGCCCTCTACCTTGCCGACAAGGCCTTGGAGTCCCTCAACTCGGGGCAGGAAATACAACTTTAAGCGACCTTCATAAGACTCCTGATGACTCGTTTCAACTCATCTTCAACTGTCCGGGCGGCGGATTCCAGCCCGCCGCCCGGAGCAACGGTTCGATCATAAGGACACTATGGAGGGCACCATGTTGGCATTCGTCTCTTTTCTCGGGTTCACCTTATTTGTGGCTGGGTTCGCCTATTACAAAACGCGCAATGCCCACCTGACCGAGTCCGCGGAAGGATATTTCCTCGGCGGCCGTTCCCTGACGGGCATCTACATCGGCGGCTCCATGCTGCTCATGAACCTGTCCACCGAACATCTTGTAGGCCTGAACGGCCTTTCCTTTCGTACCGGGTTCATCGTCATGGCGTGGGAAGTCATGGCCGCATTGACCATCGTTCTCTTTTCCTTCTTCTTTCTCCCCCGCTACCTCAAACTGGGAATTTCCACCATCCCGGAATACCTGGAACGTCGCTTCGACAAGCAGACGCTGACGATCACGTCCATCCTCTTCCTCGGAATGTACGTCATTTCCCTGCTGCCCATCGTGCTGTATACGGGAGCGCTCGCCCTGGAGAGCCTGTTCCAGGTATCCAGCGTGTTCCACGTAGACAAGACCACCGCCCTATGGATCGTGGTTTGGGGCGTGGGCGGCCTTGGGGCCGTTTACGCGGTGTTCGGCGGCATCAAGGCCATTGCGGTTGCGGACACCCTGAACGGTGTGGGCCTGATCACCGGCGGACTGCTGGTGACATTGTTCGCCCTGGCCTATGTCGGCGACGGCAACGTGCTGAACGGCCTGGCGGAAGTCTATCGATCCCACCCGGACAAGTTCAACTCCATCGGCGGTGAAGATTCCCTGGTGCCTTTTTCCACCCTTTTCACCGGGCTCATCATTTCCAACATGTTCTTCTGGTGCACCAACCAGTCCATCGTACAAAAAGCTCTGGGCGCGAAGAACCTGGCGGAAGGACAAAAGGGCGTGCTGCTCTGCGCTTTCTTCAAGCTCGTGATTCCGGCGATCATCATTTTGCCCGGCATCATCGCGTTCCATATCTTCAACGGCCAGATCGGCAACCCGGACAACGCGTACCCGCAACTGGTGCATCTGGTCCTTCCGGAAATGCTCGTCGGTTTCTTTGCCGCAGTCATCGTGGGAGCCGTGTTCTCCACTTTCAGCGGAGGACTGAACTCATCGGTAACGCTGTTCACGGTCAACATCTTCAAGAAAAGCCTGAAGCTGGACGCCACTGAAGCGCAAACCGTGACCTTGGGCAAATACCTGGGACTGGGGCTGTCGCTGGTGACCATGCTGGTCGCTCCGCTAGTGGCCAACGCGCCGGACGGCCTCTTTTACCTCATCCAACAACTCCAGGGCATATTCAACGGTCCCATTTTGAGCGTGGTGCTGGTGGGACTGCTGACGAAACGGGTACCGGCCGTTGCGGCCAAACTGGGGCTCCTGTTCGGTGCGTCCGCCTATATGCTCTGCAACTTCGTTATCAGGGTCGACATGCACTTCTTCCATCTGGTCGGAGTGCTGTTCCTCCTCAATGTCCTTTTCATGCTCGCAATCGGCTACCTCTTCCCTCAGGAATCCTACGAGGAAGTGTATACCAAACAGGTGGACATCGAGCCCTGGGTCATGGTGAAGCCCGTATCCCTCCTGATCGGTCTGGGGACGGTATCCATGTATATCTTCCTGGCTCACAACGTTCCCGGATGGTTGATGAACGGATACTACATCTTTGCCGCCTGTTCCCTCGGATACGTGTTCTGGACCATCGGCAATACGTTGCTGAAGGGAATCAGTACGAGACAGCCTGCCCGAAGTGAAAAATAACCGGGCGCCCGGGGGGAAAGTCCGGCACCCCCAGGCTCCCTTGATTCGTTTCAAGTTGTCGCGGCGGCAGGAAGCAACAACACCCGCTGCCTATCGGAATCCAATCCCTTAGGACATTACGGAGGGCACCTATGTTGGCATTCGTTTCATTTCTCGGGTTCACCTTGTTTGTGGCCGGGTTCGCCTATTATAAAACGCGCAATGCGCATCTGACCGAATCTGCGGAAGGATATTTTCTCGGCGGACGCTCCATGACCGGCGTCTACATCGGCGGCTCCATGCTGCTGATGAACATATCCACGGAGCATCTTGTCGGCCTGAATGGACTGGCTTTCCGGGCCGGCTTCATCGTCATGGCCTGGGAGCTCCTCTCCGCGTTGGCCATCGTCATTTTTGCGCTCTACTTTCTGCCCCGTTATCTCAAGGTGGGGATATCCACCATCCCGGAATATCTGGAGCGCCGGTTCGATGCGCAAACCCTGATGATCACCTCTCTCCTGTTCCTGGGCATGTATGTGGTCACTCTTTTGCCTATCGTTCTGTATACCGGCGCACTTGCTCTGGACAGCCTGTTCCAGGTGTCCCACATTTTCCATCTCAGCAAGGGAACCGCCTTGTGGATCCTCATCTGGGGAGTGGGCAGCCTCGGAGCCTTCTACGCGATCTTCGGCGGAATCAAGGCCATTGCCGCTGCGGACACCCTGAACGGGTTGGGGTTGTTCATCGGCGGGCTCGCAGTGACGGTGTTCGCCCTGGCCTATGTAGGGGACGGCAATGTATGGCTGGGGTTGATCCATGTCTACCAGTCGCATCCGGAAAAATTCAACTCCATCGGAGGCGAAGACTCGTTGGTGCCGTTTTCCACCCTGTGCACCGGCCTGATTGTTTCCAACCTGTTCTACCACTGCATCAACCAATCCATCGTACAAAAGGCCCTGGGCGCGAAGAACCTGGCGGAAGGCCAGAAAGGCGTTCTGCTCTGCGCGTTCTGCAAGCTGGCGCTTCCCGCGATCATCATTTTGCCCGGCATCGTCGCATTCAGCATCTTCAACGGCCATCTCGACAATCCGGACAATGCGTATCCGCACCTGGTGCATCTGGTGCTGCCGGAAATCCTGGTCGGCTTTTTCGCCGCAGTGGTCGTGGGAGCGGTGTTCTCCACCTTCAGCGGAGGCCTGAACTCTTCAGTGACGCTGTTCACCGTCAATATCTATAAAAAAAGGCTGAGGCCCGACGCAACGGAAACACAGACCGTCACCATGAGCAAATTCCTTGGAGTGGGATTGGCCCTGGTGACCATGCTGGTCGCGCCGTTGGTAGCCAATGCTCCGCATGGCCTGTACTTCCTTATCCAACAACTCCAGGGCATATTCAACGCACCTATTCTGAGCGTCGTCCTGGTGGGACTGCTGACGAAACGAGTACCGGCCATAGCGGCCAAGCTTGGCCTGCTGTTCGGCGCAGCCGCCTATCTCCTGTTCAATTTCGTCATCAATCTCGACATCCACTTCCTTCATCTCATCGGCATCCTGTTTGTCGCCAATATCATCTTCATGCTCACAATCGGATACCTTTTCCCGCAGGAGGAAGCCTATGAGGACGTCTATACCAAACAGGTGGACATCGAGCCCTGGGTCATGGTGAAGCCGGTGGGCCTGCTCGTCTGTCTGGGCACGGTGTCCATGTACGTCTTCCTGGCGCAGAGCGTTCCCGGATGGCTGATGAACGGATACTACATCTTCGCAACCTGTTCCCTGGGATACGTATTCTGGTCCATCGGCGCCGCCCTGATGGCGGGCTTCAAGACCAGGGTGCTTGTCCGGAATGAAAAATAAGCAGCCGAAAAAGGAGCAGCCTCGAAACATTCAGGGGCTGCTCCATGGAATATAGTATGGATCAATCACTCTTACCCAATATTTTCAACTTTCTCTCCTGCACCGACCCTTTCGACACCCTGTCGACGGAAGAACGGGACAAGCTGGCAGGTTCGGTGGACATCCACTACCTGATGCAAGGGGACCGGCTGGAAGCGGACCGCATACTCGGGGCCGGGTTGTACATGGTCCGGGTCGGTGCGGTGGAACAACGCCATCAGGACGATTCGCTACGCGCCAGACTCGGCAGCGGCGACCTCTTCGGACACAGCCAGATGGCGCGAAAATGCGAATGTCAGTACTCGGTCACCGCCCTGGAAAACACCCTGTTGTACCTGATTCCCCGGGAGGTACTCCGGCGACTGATGGATGAGAACCCGTCGGTGCGCGACTATTTCGACGGCCGGGAAGGCAAGCGGTTGGCCTGCAGCAACCAGCGTGAACAGGCCATGGGCAATGACGCCTTCTACTTGAGTCCCGTGGGCAAGGTGGTCAACCAGAACGTCGCAATAGTCTCTCCCGACACCTCTATCCGCCGGGCGGCCGGGGAAATGCTCAGGCAGCGACGCTCCAGCGTTCTGGTCATGGAAGGAAACCGCCTCCTGGGCGTAGTGACGGACCGGGATATGACCAAACGCGTCGTGGCCGTGGGATGCGATACTGAAAGGCCGGTGTCGGAAATTATGACCGGAACTCCGGTCACCATCGACTGTGAAGCTCCCTTGATTCAGGCGGTGGAGCTCATGATGGAACACAATGTCCGCAGCTTGCCGGTTTTTTCCGAGGACAAGGTGGCCGGAGTCATGACCGCCACCAGCCTGATCCAGAGAAGCCGAGTCCAGGCCGTATACCTCATCAACCGCATATACCGGAAGAATTCAGTCGAAGCGCTGAAGGAACTAACCCTGCAGCGGCAATCGGTTTTCGAGACGCTGGTGGAGACCGGCATCCATACCCGATCCATACAACAGATGATGACGCTGATCGCCAATGCTTTCAGCAAACGCCTGCTGCAGCTCGCCGAACGTACGCTTGGTGAACCGCCCTGCGAATACGCATGGATCGTCGCCGGTTCCCAGGCGCGCAACGAGGTCCACTGTTTTTCCGATCAGGATAACGGGATCGTGCTTGCCGAGGAACTCGATGAAAAACAGAAGGATTACTTCAGGCGCCTTGCCGAGTTCGTCTGTTACGGCCTGTCCGAATGCGGATACAAACTCTGCCCGGCTCACAAAATGGCTACCAACCCGGGATGGTGTGTTCCTCTGGACAAATGGATGGACTACTATCGTTCATGGATCGTGCGGCCGGAGGCCGAGGCCCTGCTGAACGTCAACGTCTTTCTGGATCTTCGGTTTCTCTACGGCTGCGAGACGCTCGTGACGTCGCTGCAGGAAGGAGTTTCTGAATACACCAGGAACAACCGACGTTTCCTGGCCATATTGACGGCCAACTCCCTGCGGGTGAATCCCCCCTTGGGGATGTTCAGGCAGTTCGTCCTGGCAAAGGACGGAGCCAACCGGAGCGTCTTCAACATCAAACGGCAGGCACTGAACCTGCTGGTGGAACTCGCCAGGATATACGCGCTGGCCGCAAACAGCGGAGAGATCGACACGGTGGGACGGCTGCGATCCGCAGCCGAGGCCAGGATCATCAGCGTTGAAAGCTGCAAGGAATTGCTGGAGGCCTTGGACTTCATCAACCAAGTGCGTTTCAGCCACCAACGGACGGCTCTCATCCGGGGGACGGACGCAAACAATGACCTGGAACCGGCGCTGCTGTCCCAATTCGAGCGCAACCATCTCAAAGATTCTTTCCGCATTATAGCCAGAACCCAGGAAGCCGCACTCCAGCGCTTCAACGCCAAAGGAGTGCTGGCATGATGGCGCGCCTGTTCAAGCCGTGCCGGCCGCTGGTGAAAATGGAAGGCAAGCGGGTGGCCGCCCTTGAAGGCGGAAGGGTCTCGGAAGAGCTTCTCCCGCTCTTCCAATCCCCGGTCCCGTCTCCGGATACGCCACTGGACGAGCTGGAAATCCTGGCGCTGGACTTCGAAACCTCCGGGTTCGATCCCTGCCGGGATTCCATCCTGTCCGCAGGAATGGTGGAGATCTCCCGCAGGACGCTGCGGCTCTCCACGTCCGAACATTTCTATTTTGCGGCTCCCTGGTCAGTGAACGCCCGGGCCGCCGTCGTCAACCACATCACGCCGGAGACGTTGACCGACGGAGTGTCGTTCGAACAGGGCGTCGGGCGCCTGATGAAACGCATGGCCGGAAAAATCGTCGTGGTGCATGGAAGCGCCATCGAGCAAGGGTTCCTGCGCCAGGCGTTGGGGATCCCCCAGGACGGTTTCCTGCCGGTCGTCTGGCTGGACACGCTCATGCTGGAGCGTTCCCTTTCATCAAACCGAGGCAACACGGAAAAAGACTACCGCTTGAGCGAAATTCGGAAAAAGAAGGGACTTCCCGCATATCTCGCGCACAATTCCCTGGCCGATTCCATTGCCTCGGGCGAATTGTTTCTGGTCCTTGTCCGGGAGATCTTTGCGCACGCACAGCCCACCCTGGGGCCGCTGTATCGCCGCTCTCTCTCGGGACGGCCCTGAAAAAAAAGGACGTTGAACGATGAACGATTTTTTGCAGTGTCATGCAAATCGGCCTCAGTGAAGGCCGAACGATATTTTCAAAGTCGCCCTCACGCCCTTCCGTGAAAAAAATCGCCGGGCCGATGCGACAAAATTTTAGTGCAACAGAACGTTTTCGAGGAGTTTTGCAATGAACGACACAAAAGAATTCGATGTCATCTGCATGGGGCGGATCGCCGTGGACCTGTACGGTCAACAAATCGGCTCTCGCCTTGAGGATATGGGCAGCTTCGCCAAATACCTGGGCGGCTCGTCCGGCAACGTGGCCTTCGGCGCCGCCCGCCAGGGACTCAGATCCTCCATGCTCGCCCGAGTGGGCAACGAGCACATGGGCCGTTTTCTGCGCGAAGAATTGGAAAGCGTGGGATGCGACACGAGCAACCTCATTACCGACATCGAACGCCTGACCGCCCTGGTCATCCTGGGAATCAAGGACCGGGAGACCTTTCCGCTGATCTTTTACCGGGACAATTGTGCGGACATGGCCATCACCCGCGACGACTTCAGCGAGGAGTACATCGCTTCCTCCCGCTGCCTGGCGATCACCGGCACCCATCTCTCGCACCCCAATACCCGGGACGCGGTTTTGACCGCATTGAAATACGCACGTCGAAACAAGGTGCGCACCGCCCTCGACATCGACTACCGCCCGGTTCTCTGGGGGTTGACCTCCCTCGGCGACGGAGAGACCCGGTACATTGAATCCGGCAAGGTGACGGCCCAGTTGCAGGAGGTGCTCGGCCTGTTCGACCTGATCGTGGGGACCGAAGAGGAGTTCCACATTGCAGGTGGAACCACCGACACGGTCGCCGCCCTGCGCAAGGTGCGCGAACTGACGGACGCGGAACTGGTCTGCAAACGCGGCCCCCTGGGATGCTCCGTATTCACCGGCGGTATCCCGGACACCCTGGACGAAGGCATCACGGTGCAAGGAGTGCGGGTTGAGGTGCTGAACGTGCTCGGAGCAGGCGACGCCTTCATGTCCGGCCTGTTGCGTGGCTACCTCAGCGGCGAGGGCTGGGAAAAGGCCTGCGCCTATGCCAACGCCTGCGGCGCCCTCGTGGTTTCGCGGCACGGTTGCGCGCCGACCATGCCTTCCAGAGAAGAGCTGGACGACTACCTGAGCCGGGCGGAAGAAGCACCGCGCCCGGACCTGGATAAGGAATTGAACCACCTGCACCGTGTCACAACCCGCAAAAGGGAGTGGGAAGAACTATGCGTGATGGCCTTCGACCACCGCTCCCAGTTCGAGGATATGGCCCGTGAGGCAGGAGCGGACCCCGGCCGCATACAACCGCTCAAAAAACTGCTTCTCCAGGCAAGCAGGGAAGTGGCCGGGGAAGCAGGGCTCGAAAACAGGGCAGGGCTCCTGTGCGACAGCACCTTCGGCCAGGATGTGCTGAACGCCGCGACCGGCGCGGGATGGTGGATCGGCCGCCCCGTCGAACTGCCGGGATCGCGTCCGCTTGAACTGGAGCACGGCAATATCGGTTCCCAACTCGTGGACTGGCCCCTGGAGCATGTCGTGAAATGCCTGGTGTTTTACCATCCGGACGATGAGCCCGGGCTTCGGCTCCAACAGGAAGCCAAAATCAGGGAAGTATACGAAGCATGCTGCAAGAGCGGCCACGAACTTCTTCTCGAAGTGATCCTGCCCGCAGGTTCGCATAAGAGCGACGAGCACTACATAAGGGCGGTGAAACGTTTCTACAACCTGGGCGTCAAGCCGGACTGGTGGAAGCTGCCGCCCTTGGCGGATGCAGGCTGGAGCGCCATGGCCGCCCTTATCGATGAACGCGACCCCCACTGCCGGGGCGTGGTCCTTCTCGGTCTGGACGCCTCTCAGGAAACTTTGGCCGAAGGCTTTGCCGCTGCGGCCGGGCACGGGATCGTCAAAGGCTTCACTGTCGGGCGTACCCTGTTCGGCCGCCCTGCCAAGGCATGGCTGGAGGATGAAATTGACGATGCGGCATTGGTGGCTGCCGTCAAGGCCAACTATCGCGACCTGATCGCCCTGTGGAGGCAAAGAGGCCAGGAAATTCAGCCGCCGAAACAGGAAAGCAGGAAACAGGAGCTTGCCATGATGGCCTGAGGCGGAGCACGGGCCATGCAGGCAGAAATCGCCGGGGATATGTTACCAGGGCGTTCAAACCTCCCCGGTTCCCGGGTTTCCACAACACCTAACACTTCAAAAGGAATAAGAGAAATGACTCAACCATTCACTTTGGCGGTTTGTGCGGAAATGGTGTTTTGCTCTCTCCCGATGGCTGAACGCATCAAACGCATTACTGAGCTGGGATTCTCGGTGGAAATATGGGACTGGACCAAACATGATATAGACATGCTGGAACAATCCGGCGCAACGTTCTCCTCGATGACCGGTTATGTCACAGGGGCGCTTGCCGATGACGCCGGTGCGGACGAACTTATCGAAACGGCCAAGAAATCGATTCCCGTGGCCAAGCGAATCGGTTGTCCGCGCCTCAATCTCCACGGAACCGGTCTCGACGGCCAGGGCCTGCCGATCAAGAAAAGCGAGGCGGTGACCGGTGAGATGTGGCTCAAGGCCCAGGATACCCTGAACCGAATCGCCGACCTCGGCGAACAGGAAGGCGTCACCTTCATTCTCGAAAACCTCAATACGGCGGTCGACCACCCCAAGACACCGTTCGCCAAAGCGGCCGATACCATCGCCCTGGTGGCCGCCGTAGACCGTCCGTCGCTGAAGCTCAATCTCGACCTCTATCACGCCCAGATCGGCGAAGGAAACCTCATTGAACTCTGTGAGCAGGCCCTGCCCTACCTTGGCGAAATCCAGGTCGCGGATGTACCGGGACGCAAAGAGCCGGGCACTGGTGAAATCAACTACCCTGCCGTCGCCAAAGCTCTCGACGAAATGGGATACCGGGGAACCGTGGGAATGGAGGCATGGGCCTCGGGAAATGACGAACTCGCGTTGCAGCGCTTTCGCGAGGCCTTCACCGTCTAGTTTCACCCTTCGGAGTGCATCGATATTTTCAGAACCAGACAACAGAAATCGGAGATTTGCCATGAGCGTACAATTAGGAATCAACCCGCTGACCTGGACCAATGACGACCTGCCCACCCTGGGGGCGGAAACGCCCCTGGAAACCTGTCTGACCGAAGGACGCCAGGCCGGTTTCGAAGGCTTTGAACTCGGCAACAAGTTTCCCCGCACTCCCGCGGAACTCGGACCGATCTTGGAGGGACACGACCTCAAACTGGTGTCGGGCTGGTATTCCTGCGAATTGCTGACCCGCTCCGTGGAAGAGGAAATCGAAGCGGTGCAGGGGCACCTGACCCTGCTACGCGATCTGGGCGCCACTGAAATGGTCGTTTGCGAAGTGACCGGCTGCATCCACGGCAACCAGGACAAGCCCGTGCATCTTCGCCCCCTGTTCCCGGCCCAGCGTTGGGAAGAGTACGGGAAAAAGCTGACCGAATTCGGACGCTACACCCAGAGCCAGGGCGTACAGCTGGCCTACCATCACCACATGGGGACGGTCGTCCAGACCGCCGAGGACATTGCCCACCTGATGGAGAATACGGGCCCGGAAGTCGGACTGCTTCTGGATACGGGGCACCTGACCTACGCCGGGGCCGACCCTGTCAAGGTGGCCGACCGCTGGGCAGAACGCATCAACCACGTCCACTGCAAGGACGTCCGCAAAGGCGTGCTTGCGGACGTGAAAAACCGCAAGACCAGCTTCCTGGATGCGGTGCTTGCCGGGGTGTACACCGTGCCGGGCGACGGTTGCGTGGACTATCCGTCAATCTTCTCCATCCTGAAGGAACGGGACTACTCCGGCTGGCTGGTGGTGGAGGCGGAACAGGACCCTGCGGTGGCCCATCCGATGACCTACGCCACCATGGGATACGAAAATCTTCGCGGACTGGCCGAAAATGCCGGACTCCTCTAATCCCCGTATCGATTCAAAAACAAAGGAATGTGAAATGTCGCCCCTGTTGTCCAAACACCAATCGCCGGATGTTTCCGGCCGTACACAACACATCACGCCGGAAAACGCCGGGTGGGACTATGTCGGCTTCGACGCCTATGAACTGAAACCGGGGCAGGCTCTGCGCCTGGCCGCAGAAGACAGGGAGCTCTGCCTCGTTCTGGTGGCGGGCAAGGCCACGGTAAGGACGGACGGCCAGACGTTTGCAAGTATCGGCGCGCGCATGGACCCGTTTGAACGCACGAAGCCGTACGCGGTTTACGTGGCTCCGGGCGACCATTGCGAGGTGACCGCCGAAACCGGTCTTGAGTTGGCGGTTTGCAGTGCGCCGGGCCTGGGCAATTTCCCGACCAGGTTGATCGCCCCGGAAAACATCGATGCCGAACAGCGCGGCAACGGCTACAACAAGCGCTATGTGCACAACATCCTTCCCGACGACAAGGAGGCGGACAGCCTGCTGGTGGTCGAGGTGTACACGGATGAAGGCTGCACCAGCTCCTACCCCAGCCACAAGCACGACACCGACAACGAGCCCCGGGAGACCTATCTGGAGGAGACCTATTACCATCGCCTGAGTCCGGCGCAAGGTTTCTGCTTCCAACGCGTCTACACGGACGACCGCGATCTGGACGAATCCATGGCGGTGTATGACAGGGATGTCGTGAAGACGCCGAAAGGATACCACCCCGTGGCGACGGTCGCGGGGTACGACAACTACTACCTCAATGTGATGGCCGGTCCGACCCGGAAATGGCTGTTCACTTGGGAAAACGACCACAACTGGGTCAATTCGGAGGTGTACGCGGACAAACACAAATAAACCCATCAAGGGCGGACGCCTTCTTCCGGCTTCCCTGGAAAACTATTGTCTCTCCCGAATGAATGCTACGTGCAACACGTACTCTTGGTACATGCCCATGGGGCGGGGGAAGGTGTCCGACTTTGATAATGATGATTTTCGGAAACGGATTTTACAAGGAGGAGAGCCAAGAAGCGAACTCCTAAAATTGCGCCTTCTTTCGAGCCCAAACTCAGCCGTGAATATTATTTTCCCCCTTGGATATCAAAAAACAGCCCTCGATACGTTCATTTTAAATTGTGGTCCAGTTTCTTAGATCCACTTCTCTAATGTCAGCCCAAATGACATGATAGTTGCCCTCGTACATCCCATCAGCATACCTCCCCTCACCTTAGGTATTTACTTAGGAGAACAAAAAGAAAGGGCCTAGCTGCAAAGCTAGACCCTTGAAATATATGGTGACCCCGGCAGGAATCGAACCTGCGGCACCAGGATTAGGAATCCTGTGCTCTATCCGACTGAGCTACGGGGCCAACGTGAGCCGCTTAATTATACAGGCTTCCCGGCAACGTCAAGCCCAAAGAGCAATCTATCAACCCCGCTTCGGCGGGGCTTTTCATCTCCCCCTTCAGCCAGTCATAATCTTTGTAAAGAAATACCCCCCCCTATTTACAAACGCATTCAAAGCCATATACTTTGCCGACGGACCAAAGATGTCCGATTATTTCTGCTTTCCAAGTTTGTTCAGGAGGTCACATGATCCGGAAACACATAACCCTTGCCTTTGCACTGCTTGTCTTCATGGTCGTCCCGGCCATGGCGCAGGCCAACAACGGCCTGCCCGTCTTCACGGAGCTGGCGGAGACCGCAGGCAAGGCAGTCGTCAACATCAGCACCGAAACCACGGTGGAGACCCAACAGGTCAACCCGTTCATGAACAAGGAACAGATTCCGGAAGGCCATCCCTTCCGCGAATTCTTCGACCAGTTCGACAAATTCTTCAAACAACAGCCTCACCAGCAGCGCAAGCAGTCCTCCCTGGGTTCGGGTTTCATCATTTCCAAGGACGGCTACATCGTGACCAACAACCACGTCGTCAAAGGCGCGGACAAGGTCAAGGTCAAGCTGCGCAAGGATGAAAAGAAGTCCTACCCGGCCAAGATCATCGGGCGCGACCCCGAGACCGACCTGGCCCTGCTGAAGATCGAGGTGGACACCCCCCTGCCCACCCTGGAATTCGGCGACTCCGAAAAAGCCAAAGTGGGTGAGTGGGTGCTGGCCATCGGCAACCCCTTCGGCCTGAGCCACACCGTGACCCAGGGCATCATCAGCGCCAAGGGCCGCATCATCGGCGCAGGCCCCTTCGACGACTTCATCCAGACCGACGCCAGCATCAACCCCGGCAACTCGGGCGGTCCGCTTCTGAACCTGGACGGCAAGGTCATCGGCATCAACACCGCCATCCTGCCCGCGGGTGAAGGCCTCGGCTTCGCAATCCCCAGCAACGGCGCCAAGAACATCATCGCCCAACTCAAGGCCGGCAAGAAAATCCACCGAGGCTGGCTCGGCGTGAGCATCCGCGGCCTCTCCGAAAACGACGCCAAGGCCCTGGGCCTGGACAAGCCTAAGGGTGCGCTGGTGGCACAGGTCTTCCCCGGCGACCCGGCCGACAAGGCCGGCGTCAAGCAGGGCGACGTGATCATCGCGGTCAACGGACACAGCGTGGCGGACAACGCCGAACTGTTGCGCCGCATCGCAGGGCTCAAGCCCGGCGACAAAGCCAAGCTGACCCTCTGGCGCGGCGGCAAGACCATCAAACGCACGGTCGTTCTGGGAGAACGAGGCGACAAGGCCGTGGCCCAGCAACAGCCGTCCCACCATCCTGAGCTGGCGACCATTCTCGGCATGTCCGTACGTCCGGTGGCCAACGAACAGGAAGCCAAGGCGCTCGGCCTGGACAAGGTCGCCGGCCTGGTTGTCGTGGACGTGGACCCCAACTCGGTGGCCGGCTCCGAGGGCATCACTCAAGGCGACGTCATCCTCCAGGCCAATCAGCAGGAGGTGAACACCACCGATCAGCTCAAGACCCAGCTGAAAAAAGGCAAGGACCGCGGTGCGGTCATGTTCCTGGTCAAGCGTCAGGGGCAGAACATCTTCATCGCCCTGCCGCTGGAAAAGAAATAACACGTAATGTATTGAGGGCCCCGACCGGGGCCCTCTTTTCAGCCATGCCCCACACCACCGACATTCTCACCGCGCCGAGCAAGATCAACCTCTACCTTGAGATCAAGGATGTGCGCGACGACGGCTACCATGAACTGCTCACCCTTTTCCTGCCCGTGGCCGAACCCCACGACACCCTGACCGTATCCACCAACGGCGTCGGTTTTACCCTGGAATGCCCGGACTTCCCCGAGTTGGAGACCTCCGAGAACCTGCTCTACAAGACCTGGGAATCCTTCGGCAAAACCACAGGATATCAGCCACATCTTCATATATTGTTGGACAAGTGCATTCCCATGGGGGCGGGGCTGGGCGGCGGCAGCTCGGATGCGGCGACCCTGCTTTCCTGGCTGAATCACAAGGCCGGAGACGCGGCTCTCCCCGCTGACGCCCTCAATGCACTGGCGGTCAAACTGGGTGCGGACGTGCCCTTCTTCCTGCAAGGCGGCCCCGCCTGGGCCGAAGGCATCGGTGAGAAACTCACCTCCGCAACTGTAGACCTTCATGGTATGCATCTGGTATTGGTGTGTCCGAACGTGCACGTGAACACGGGGTGGGCCTACGGCGCTTGGGACGCCATGAACATGGCGGACGGGAAATTGCGCCGGGACCGGAAAACTCCCTTGACATCCAGCGCGGCGGGTAATAAGGAATCACTTCCCGTTCCGGCGGTGGGTGTCTTCAACGACTTTGAGGCCCCGGTTTTTCAGGAGTTCCCGATACTCCGGGAAATCAAGGAGGAGCTGCTCAGACAGGGGGCGGCAGCCGCGGCCATGAGCGGTTCGGGCGCAAGCCTGTTCGGTCTTTTCCGAAACAGGAGTCACGCACAATCCGCTGCGGATTCGTTTCGCGGCGCAGGGCATGACGCCCATATGAACAGAATAGAATTTCCCTAATGCTGGGGTGTAGCCAAGTTGGCAAGGCAACGGGTTTTGGTCCCGTCATTCGTGGGTTCGAGTCCTACCACCCCAGCCAATTCCTACCATCCATGAGAGGAAAGGATGCACGGCGATCTCAAGATCATCAGCGGTTCTGCAAACACCCAGCTGTCCGAAGCCATCTGTGAACATCTGGGCTGCAAACTCTCTCCGGTTCTGCGTGAAAAGTTCAGCGACGGTGAGATTCGTATCGAGATCGGAGAAAATGTCCGCGGTGACGACGTGTTCGTCATTCAGCCCACCTGCTCCCCGGTCAACTTCCACTTGATGGAACTCTGCCTGATGCTCGACGCGCTCAAGCGCGCCAGCGCTTCCAGGGTAACCGCAGTGGTTCCCTATTATGGTTATGCGCGGCAGGACCGCAAGGTCGTCCCCCGCGCTCCCATCAGCGCAAAAATGGTAGCCGACGTCCTTTCCGTCGTGGGCATGCAGCGCCTGGTAACCATCGACCTGCACGCAGGTCAGATCCAGGGATTCTTCAACTGCCCGGTGGACAACCTTTTTGCCGCTCCGGTGCTGCTGGAGGATCTGCGCCACAGGGATGACGACATGGTCATCATCTCCCCGGACGCAGGCGGCGTGGAACGTGCCCGCGCCTACGCCAAGCGACTCGGAGCCACCCTGGCCATCGTCGACAAACGCCGCGACGCGCCCAACCAGGCCCAGGCCATGCACATCATAGGCGACGTCACCAACAAGGTCGCAGTGGTCATCGACGACATGATCGACACTGCTGGAACCATGTGCGCCGCCGCCAACGTCATCATGGACAACGGCGCAAGCGACGTCATAGCCTGCGCCACGCACCCGGTGCTGTCCGGCCCCGCCATCCAGCGCCTGGAAGATTCGGCCTTCTCGCAGGTCATCGTCACGGACACCATCCCCTTGGATGAAAAGAAGCGCCAGTGCTCCAAGATTAAACAGCTTTCCGTGGCATCCCTGCTGGCAAAAGCAATCAACAACGTACACACCGAATCGTCGGTGAGCGTTCTTTTCATTTAAGGTTTTGAAAACCGCGCTCGTCCGTCCATGGGGGGCGGCCAGGGCGTACAAAGGAGAATTGAAATGGCAGAACTTTTGAAGCTTTCCGTTGCCGAACGCAAGCAGACCGGTAAAGGTCCCAACCGCCGCCTGCGCGCTACCGGCATGGTTCCCGGCGTCTACTACGATCAGAAAGGCGTCAATATTCCCGTCAAAGTGGAAATGGTCCCCCTGCAGAAGGCATGGAAGACCGTCAGCAACACCCAGGTGATCGATCTGGTCATCGACCGTGACGGCAAGGAAGAAACCGTCAAGGCCATGATCTGGCGCCTCAAGTACAACCCGGTCAAGCCACAGCCGATCCACGTCGATTTCTTCGGCGTCGATGTCGAAAAGCCGCTCAAGGTCATGGTTCCCTTCGTGCTCGAAGGCACTGCACCGGGCGTCAAACTGGGCGGTGTGCTGCAGCAGTACCGCGAGTACATGGAAGTCGTCGCCAAGCCGCTGGACATCCCGGGGCACATCTCCGTCGACATTTCCGGCCTGCAGATGGGCGACAAGATCGTCGTCGCCGACCTTCAGCTGCCTGAAGGCGTGGTGCCCAGCACCGAAGAAAACTACTCCGTCCTGTCTTGCATCGCCAAGGGCGCCGCCGGCACCGAAGAGGAAGAAGGCGAAGAAGCCGAGGTTGAAAGCGAAGGCGAAGGCGGCGAATAGTCCCTTCCCGTCCCGCAAGAAACGCTCTGTCCCGGGATGCCGCTTGCATCCCGGGATTTTCTTCATCCCTTCCCTTGAACCGGCTCCTGTTTTAGGACACTCTTTCATCCATGGATTACAAAAGCCTCATCGTCGGCCTCGGCAACCCCGGGGGCAAATACGTCGACACCCGCCACAACTTCGGCTTCATGCTGGTGGACCATATCATCTCGCTGGGCGAAACGCGCAAGAGCATGCGCCTGGCGCGACTGGACGAATCCGGCGACTACGAGTTGTGGCGCGCCTCCTTCGGCGGAGCCACCTGTCTTTTCTGCAAGCCGCTCACCTATATGAACCTTTCGGGCAAGGCCGTTGCAAAAATATGCGGACGAAACGGCCTCAGCCCCGCCCAGGTCGTCGTGGCCCATGACGAGTTGGACCTGCCCGTGGGACGCATGAAATTCAAACGCGGCGGCGGCAACAACGGCCACAGGGGCCTGGAGTCCATCACCGACTGTCTGAACGCCAACGACTATTTCCGCCTGCGTCTCGGCATAGGCAGACCCCGAGACGAGTTCAAAGGCATCAGCGACTGGGTTTTGGAACCTTTCACGCGAGACGACGAGGAAGTCCTGCCCGAGATCATCAAGGCTGCCGCAAAAGGGATTGACCTCTTCCTGCGCAGAGGCGTCGGCGTGGCCCAACAGTTCATCAACAGTTTCCTTCCGGAAAGGGACCGCCCGGAAAACCGACCTGAGTCAAACATGGACTCTTGATTGCCTTTCGGGTATGATGAAATTTGCCGCTACAGCACAAGATCATTTAAGGAGTCCCTGTTAACGTGTTCAAGGTCAATGAACTGGTAGTTTACCCCTCACAAGGTGTCGGAAAGGTCGAGCGTATCGAAACGCAGGAGATCGGTGGCGCCACTGCGGACTTCTATATCGTCCGAATTCTAAGCAACAACGTGACCCTCATGGTTCCCGTAGCCAACGCCACGAACGTGGGCCTGCGCCCCGTTTCCAGCCTGCGCACCGGCCAAGCCATCTTCGAGTCCCTCAAGGATCGTTCCGACTTCACCGGATATACCGGACAGAACTGGAACCGTCGTTACCGCGAGTATTCCGAAAAGCTCAAAAGCGGAGATCTCGCCGACGTGGCCTATGTGCTCAAGGAACTTTTTCTCATCGGTAAGGACAAGGAACTTTCCTTTGGCGAGCGCCGCCTTCTGGAACAGGCCATGGGCCTGGTGACCATGGAGCTGGCTTATGCCGTAGGCCGCGACCAGGAAGAGATCCGCGACGACATCCACGAGATGTTCAAGGACGTCATGGACAACGGCGAAGAGAATGACGAAGACGAGTAGCAAATCTGTTGTCAAGAACCTCACTTTCATGTAACCCGGTCTTGCGTGGGAGCCGAATGACTCCTTCGCAACCGAAAACTTATAGTTCCCCCCCAAAGTATAATAGCTAAACCCGAGAGGACGCATTACTACTTTCCCAAACCGGAAGTAATTCTGAATTCCGGCTTCCCGACCCCTGCACACCGACATCTATAAGGGAATCCCTGAAGAGGGGAAACACGGCTATCCATGCGGTCGACCGCAGTTTTCGATATTTTGTGGCGTATGATCTATCCCGTGAACATTTCCAAAAACAAAGAATCTGAGAAGTATGGCAAAGAAAAAGGAACCATCCATTGAAAAAATGAATCTCTCCGAACTCAAGCTCAAGAGCATGAAAGAGCTCACCGAGCTGGCCGTCGAGTTCAAGGTTGAAAACCCCAGCGGTATGCGCAAGCAGGAGCTCATCTTCGCCCTGCTTCAGAACTGCGCCTCCCAGAACGGCCAGATCTACGGCGAAGGCGTTCTGGAAATACTGCCCGACGGTTTCGGCTTCCTCCGCTCCCCAACCTACAGCTACATGCCCGGTCCGGACGACATCTACGTGTCGCCGTCCCAGATCAGGAGGTTCGGGCTGCGCAAGGGCGATGTGGTTTCCGGCCAGATCCGTCCGCCCAAGGAAGGCGAACGCTACTTTGCCCTGCTTCGTGTCAGCGAAATCGGTTTCGAGGCTCCCGAGCACTCCAAGAACCTGGTGCTGTTCGACAACCTGACCCCTTTGTACCCCGAACGCATGATCCGCATGGAAAATGGGGACAAGAACTACACTTCCCGGGTCATCGACCTGCTGGCACCCATCGGTTTTGGCCAGCGCGGCCTGCTCGTGGCTCCGCCCCGCACCGGTAAGACCATGATGCTCCAGTCCATCGCCAACTCCATCAACGCCAACAACCCGGACGTCGACCTCATTGTCCTGCTCATCGACGAACGTCCCGAGGAAGTGACGGACATGGAACGCACGGTCAGGGCCGAAGTGATCAGCTCCACCTTCGACGAACCGCCGCAGCGTCACGTGCAGGTGGCCGAAATGGTCATGGAGAAGGCCAAACGTCTGGTGGAACGCAAACGCGACGTGGTGGTCCTGCTGGACTCCATCACCCGTCTTGGCCGCGCCTACAACGCCGTGACCCCTTCCTCCGGCCGCGTGCTTTCCGGCGGTATCGACGCCAACGCTCTTCAGCGTCCCAAGCGCTTCTTCGGCGCAGCCCGCAACATTGAGGAAGGCGGCTCCCTGACCATCATCGCCACGGCCCTCATCGACACGGGCTCCCGTATGGATGAAGTCATCTTCGAAGAATTCAAGGGTACCGGCAACCTGGACATCTATCTGGACCGCCACCTGTCCGAAAAGCGTGTCTTCCCGGCCATCGACATCAACCGTTCGGGCACCCGCAAGGAAGAACTGCTTTTGGAAGAGGATGTGCTCAACCGCGTCTGGATCCTGCGCAAACTGCTCTCCCCCATGAACTCCATCGATTCCATGGAATTCCTCATCGACAAGATGAAAGGCACCAAGAACAACAAGGAATTCCTGGACATGATGAACAAGTAGGCGTCTGCCTGCCCATGAAAAGATACACAACGGGACGCGGAATCATGCCGTGTCCCGTTGCTTTTTACCGCCCTTGCCCCGGGAAACGAAATGATTACAATTGTCGGATAAACCAAGTACGGTGAACCTATGCATATCAACCGACTGTTCTCACTTCCGCTCATGATCCTGCTCATGGCCCTTCTGGTCCTGCCGCCCTCCACGGCGCATGCCCTGTTCGACGGCCCGAGCATCAAGGACGAGAAGAAGATGGGCCGGGAATTCGACCGCATGATCAGGTCCAAGATGGGCGTGGTGGGAGACCCGATGATCGACGGGTACATCAAGGGCCTGGTGGAACGGATAGTCAAGGCCAAGAAACCCATGCCCTTCAAGGTGAGAAGTGCGGTCATCGGCCACGATTCCATGAACGCGTTCGCCATTCCCGGCGGATACATCTACGTCTTCACCGGGCTCATCACCAAGGCCCCCTCGGAATCCGCCCTTGCCGGAGTCATTGCGCACGAGCTCGCCCACTGCTCCCAGCGCCACATGGCCGCCCGCATCGAAAAAGCCAGCAAAGTGGGCCTTGCATCCATGCTGGGCACTCTTGCGGGCATTTTCCTCGGCGCCGCCACCAACGGACAGAGCGGCACCAGTGCGGGCGCGGCCCTTGTCATGGGCTCCCAGGCCACGGCACAGACCGCCATGCTCGCCTATTCGCGGGCCGATGAACGAGACGCCGACCACGTGGGCCTCAATTCAATGGTGGAGGCCGGGTTCAATCCCAAGGGCATGGGCCAGATGTTCGAGATCATGCTCAAAAACAAGTGGTTCATGGGGCGCAGCGACATCCCGAGCTATCTGTCCACCCACCCAGGTCTCAGCGAACGCATCACCTACCTCAATGCGCGCATCGACCGCATGCCCGCGACCTTCACAAAGCGCAAGGACGACAACACCGAACTTCACCGGGTCCAAACCATCATCATGGCCAAGCTGACTCCCGCCCAGACCGCGCTCGGTCACTTCAAGAGCAAGCCCGAAAGCCAGTACACCGCCCTGGACAACATGGGCCGCGGCATTGCCCTGCTGCGACTCAAGAAGACCGGCGAAGCCAAGAAATTTTTCGAAAAGGCCCTGGCAATGGACGACAACGACCCCCTGGTGCTGCGCGAAGCCGGACGGTATTTCTACAAGACAGGCGATGCAAAGCGCGCAGGCGCACTGCTCCAGAAGGCCGTCATAAAAAATCCCAAGGATGCGCTGGCCCTGTTCTACCTTTCCCTGCTCCAAGCGGAAAACGGCGATTACCAGAGAGCGATTCCCACCATGAAAAAGGTGCTGCAGACCGTGCCCGAGGACGGCGAGGTCCATTATTACCTGGGCAAGATTCTCGGGGAGTCCGGCGACCCCTTCAACGGGCACCTTCACCTGGCCTACAGCCAAGTCTATTACATGAACCCGAGCAAGGCCCGGTTCCATTACGACAAGGCCAGCGCCCTGGCCAAGACCGAAGAAGACAAGGAAAAGCTCAAGAAGCTCAAGGAAACCATGGACAACTTCGGCAAAAAGTAGCCCCCTTGCTGACCGGAACGAATTGGGGTAGCTATACCCGCGTCTTTACTTCACCGGGATTAGGATACAATGATCGTCGTCAGGAAACCTGAAGAAATACAAGAAGCCCTCAGCGGGTCCAGCGTCACCATCGGAAACTTCGATGGTGTGCATAGAGGACACCAGAAACTCATAAACCAGACCTGCGCCAAGGCCGAAGCAAAAGGCCTGACAAGCGTCGTCGTAACCTTCGACCCGCATCCGCTGCGGGTGCTGACTCAGCGCAACTCTCCACCGTTCATCACCATGACCCGGCAAAAACTGGAACTCATCTCCCAGTTCGGCCCCCAGATCGCCCTGCTGCTCGAGTTCGACCATGAAATGGCGGCTCTGGCTCCCGAGGAATTCGTCAAGAAATACCTCGTGGACGGCCTGCACATGCGCGAGTTGACCATCGGTTACGACTATCACATGGGCAAGGGCCGGTCCGGCGACTACGAACGCCTGCGCGGCATCGGGGAAAAGCACGGCTTCTGCGTGGAACGTCTGGACCCCGTCTCTCTGGAAGGGGCCATCGTCAGCTCCACCCGCATCCGCGACCTGGTGCAGGCAGGCGACGTATGGGACGCACGCCCCTTGCTGGGCCGCTTCTTCCAGGTCCGGGGCGAGGTCATTCACGGCATGAAGCGCGGCGGCAAGCTCCTGGGCTTCCCCACGGCCAACCTCAAACTGGTGGACGAACTTTTTCCCATGACCGGCGTCTATGCCATCTGGGTGGAAGTGGCGGGCGCCATCCACATGGGCGTCGCCAACATCGGCAAAAATCCTACTTTCGGCAACGAGGCCCTGTCCGTGGAAGCGCACATCCTCGACTTTTCCGGAGACCTGTACGGCAAGGACATCCAAATCCATTTCGTGCAGCGCATCCGAAGTGAACAGAAATTCAACGGCATCGACGAACTCAAGGCCCGCATAGCCAGGGACGTGGAACTGGGCCGCCAGATCCTGGGCCGCCCCGAAGCAAGCATCAAGGTCACCCAAGCCGATGTGAAGGTGGGTTAACCATGGCATTCAGTCCCATATTCCGGTACTGGCGCGACTTCGTAAAATCATACCGTAGCATCGCATCATTTCGCTGGCTGGTGATCGGCGCGCTCGTGGGCGCGCTCTCCGGCCTGACCGCCGTGGTCTTCTTCGGCGCCATCGAGGTGGGCAAGCACCTGCTGCAGGCCAAGCTGGCGGGCATCATCTCTCCGCACCCGGCGGGTGAAGCCCTGTTCCACGCCGAACACGGCGTCACACGCGCCTGGGTCATCCCCGTGGCCACCACGCTTACCGGCCTGTTCACCGGCTGGCTGGTCAGCCGCTTCATTCCGGACACGGTTTCGGGCGGCACCGACGGCACCGACGCCACCATCAACGTCTTTCACAACAAAGGCGGGTTCCTGCGTCCCCTGGTGCCCCTGATCAAGGGAATCACCTCCATCATGACCATCGCCTCGGGCGGCAGCGCCGGGCGCGAGGGTCCCATCACCCAGATCGGGGCGGGCATCGGCTCATGGCTGGCCGAAAAATTCGATCTCTCGGCAAAAGAACGGCGCATCCTGCTTCTGTCGGGTGCCGCGGGCGGTCTTGGAGCGGTCTTCCGCGCCCCCTTGGGCGGCGCGCTCACGGCCATCGAGGTCATCTATCGCGAGGACTTCGAATCCGAGGCCATGCTGCCGTCCATCATGTCCTCGGTGGTGGCCTATTCCGTTTTCTCTCTGGTCTACGGAACAGAGCCCATTTTCGGCATCCCGCGCTTTCAGTTCAGCGACCCGCGCGAACTCATCTTCTACGCCATCCTGGCCCTGTTCTGCGCCGGGACCGGCTGGCTCTACGTCAAGACCTTCTACGCCATCAAGTACAAGCTTTTCTTCCCACTCAAGGAAAAGGTGGGACTCATGTGGTCCACGGCTGCGGGCGGCCTGCTCATGGGCCTCATGGGCATGACCTATCCCCAGCTCCTTTCCGGCGGTTACGGTTGGCTGGAACTGGCCATCCTGGGCCAAATGCCCATCGCGGCCATGTGCTGGATCATGATCGGTAAGACCGTGGCCACCTCGGTGACCATCGGCTCCGGCATGTCCGGCGGCATGTTCGCCCCCGCCCTGTTCGTGGGCGGCATGTCAGGCGGCCTTGTAGGCAAGGTCGCCCACAAGTTCTTTCCGGACATCGTCACCCAGCCCGGGGCCTACATCCTGGTGGGCATGGCCGCATTCTTCGCGGGGGTGGCCAACGCGCCCATCGGCCCGCTGGTCATGGTCACGGAACTGACCCAGGGCTACGGCCTCCTGGCCCCGCTCATGCTGGCCTCGGCCATCTGCATCGTGCTCTCGCGCAACACTTCGCTGTACGAAAATCAGGTGGAGAACAAGTTCGACTCGCCCGCGCATTTGGAAGACACGACCATCAACATCCTGGAGCAGCTGCAGGTCACTGACGTGTTCACCCCCAGCCAGGTCGTCGTGCTGGAGGAGAACATCACCCTGCGCGCCCTGACCGACATCATCGCCAACACCAACCAGCTCAACTTCCCGGTGCGCGACGAAAAAGGCCGGTACATCGGAATGCTCTCCATCCATGCGGTGCGCCAGTACATGTTCGAGGAGGATCTCTTCGACCTCATCGTGGTTCGGGACCTGACCACCAAGCCCACTTACGTGCGCCCCGACTACAGCATGTACCAGGCCCTGCTGCGTTTCGTGGACACGGACTACGGACAGATCCCCGTGGTGAGCGAGGAGGACACCAACACTTTCCTGGGCCTGCTCAACCGCGAAGACGTGTTCAACGCCTACCACGACGCCATTGTCGAGGCTTTGGACGAGGATTAGCCGCCCAGGGCCTCCCGGACTTTTTTCGCCCTGCGAAAAAAGTCCTTTCCGCTCGCTTCCAACCCTCAACCGTGATACAGGGCCAGCATGAACACACTCATCCCCTTTCCCATCAAACTCATGCTCTTCGATATGGACGGCGTAGTCATGAACTCCCGACCCGGCGTTGAATTCGCATGGCGCAAAGGCGCAGAAGAGTACGGGCAGACCATTTCCGACGAGGACATGGTAGCCTATGTGCACGGGCAGCCCGGACGTCTGACCATGAAGACCCTCTTCAGCCACATGCCTGAAAAGGAAGCGGCCGACATGTTCCGAAGGATCACCGAGTTGGAGGACGAATACGACTTCCTGGCCATGCCGGGGATCAAGGAATTCCTGGCGCAACTTTGCGAACGGGGAATCAAGGTCGGACTGGTCACTAGCGCAGGACCTGCAAGAGTCAACCGCAATTTCACGCGCAATGACCTGCACCAATATTTCCAGCACATCGTCTCCGTGGAAGATGTGACCAACGGCAAGCCGCACCCCGAGCCTTTCCTCACCGGAATGGCCCGCTTCCGCCTGCCCAAGGAACACACCGTGGCCTTCGAGGACTCGGTGAGCGGCATGAAGGCCGCCGTGGGTTCGGGCGCCTCCTGCATCGGCATCGGAGCGGATGGAGACAAGCTTCTCAAGCACGGAGCGCTGCATACCTGCCCGAACTTCACGGTGCTGCGCGTCAAGGACGACACCGTCGTGGACGAGGGCGCCGACACGGTTCTGCTGCGGCTTTCCCCCCAATAGCCGCCTCTACGGCGCAAGCTTGTATAATCTTCGGTTTCCTTTGGTCATCCCTGTGGAAGTCCTGTATCGTGCAGGGAAATAAAACGACATGGCGAATACGGAAGCTTTTGCCATCATACAGAAAGGATGTTCCATGTCTGAAAAACTCCATACTCTGGAAACCGAAATCATTGAACAGGTTCTCACGGAGCAGCCCGATTTCAAACCCATTCTCGAAGATCTCGCCGCCCGTTACGGCCTGCCCGCCAAACACGTGGTACTGCTTTCCAACTACCTGCAGAAGGACCTGCCGCCCGGCGTACCTGCCGGTGCGGACAAACTCCTGGACTTATGCCAGCAGGTCAAACAAGGATACTACAGCATCACCATGGAAAACGGTGAGTTGGTGCTGACTCGGGAGCGAGACGACATCCCGGAACCGGAAATCCCGGAACCGCAATGGCCCAGTGAACGGCAAGCGGGCGGCCCGACAGAGGAGCAGCCCGAGCCGTCGCCTGCACAAACGCCGCAACAAACAGGTCTGATGCCGCGTTCCAAAAAACTTTCCCAGGCGTTCACTCTGCTGGCCCTGTGCGCGCTCGCCGCCGCCGGGTACTTCCTCTACCGGTACATGGGCCACTAACCCGCCTCCACACGGAAAAAAGCCCCCGCGCGGACTTCCGCACGGGGGCTTTTCTTTTACTTTTTCTTCCCGGCTAGCATGCGCAGTCGAAGATACGCTCGAACGTTTCCAGGACCTTCAGGCCGTCTTCACCGGAAATGGGCATGGGCGTGCCTTCACGCAGGCTGGTCAGGAAGTCCGTGAGTTCGGCCTTGACCGGCTCGCGGAACATGAGCGGCCATTCGCGCACGGAGTAGGCGGCGTCGTAAGTGGAAAACGCGCTGTACTCCTTGACCTCCTGGGTCACCAGGTTGGCGGAGATGTACTTGGACTCGCAGGCCACACTGATCTTGCGTGACTTGTACGGAGTCACCCAGTTGGTGGAGATGTTGGCCAGCACGCCATTTTCCATTTCGGCGGTGATGAGGGCGGTGTCCTCGTGCTTGCCCAGGGAAGTGGACTTCACGGCGTAGACGCTCTTGAAATCGGAACCGGTGATGTAACGGATCAGGTCCAGGTCATGGGACCCCAGGTCCTTGATGACGCCCACATCCTGGATACGCGGCGGATACGGGCCCACGCGCTCGATGGTGATGGAGATCATACCCTCGTCTTCGGCGACCAGCTCCTTCACGCGCTGCACTGCAGGGTTATAGCGTTCCACATGGCCTACCATGAGGGACACTCCCTTCGCCTTGGCGGCCTCCACCAGTTCGCGTCCCTGCTGCACGTCCATGGCCAGCGGCTTCTCGATGATCAGGGAAGCGCCCTTGTCGATGAGCTTGAGCCCCACTTCGTGGTGCATGCTGGTGGGCACACACACGCTGGCGGCGTCGATATCGTGCTTAAGCAGGTCGTCCAGGTCGGTAAAGGTGGCCACGCCGAACTGCTCGGCGGCCTGGTCCAGAGCCTCCTGGCTCACGTCAACAACACCCACGACCTCAATGTCCTGCATTTCCGTATAATTGCGTAGATGGATGCGTCCCATCCAGCCCAAACCGATAACTGCTACTTTCATCATGGTATATTTCTCGCTTTTTTTGCGTTCATTAAAGAGCCTGATTCCTAACGTCATGCGCCGCGAATGGCAAGACTTGTTCGCCTGTTGTCCCCCGTCCACGCTTGCGGCAAGCCCGCATTCGGGATAAACACCGGAACATGAACGAAAAAAACAATACCGGCCCCATATGGATCAGCGCGGGCGAAGCCTCGGGCGATATGCACGGCGCCCTGTTGACCAAAGCCCTGAAAAGACTGGAACCAACCATGGAGCTGGTGGGCATGGGCGGCCCGGCCATGCGTGAGGCCGGAGTGGACATCAGATATCCCATGCAGCTCATCTCCCTGGTGGGCATAACCGAGGTCCTCGGCGGCCTGCCCAAAATCCTGAAACTTTTACGCGACGTCCGCAAGAATTTCGAGCGCATCAGGCCGCGCGCCATCATCCTGCTGGACTGCCCGGATTTCCATTTCAGGGTGGTGCGCATCGCCCGCAAACTGGGCATCCCCGTATACTACTACATCAGCCCCCAAATCTGGGCCTGGCGCTCGGGCCGCGCCAAGTTCCTGCGGGACAACGTGCGCAAGATCATGTGCATCCTGCCTTTCGAAAAGAATTTCTACGCCACCTTCGGCATGGATGTGGACTATGTGGGCAACCCCCTGGTGGATCAGGTTCCCACGGCCGAACTGGACAAGCTTCCCGTGGACGAAAAGCACATCGGTTTCCTGCCCGGTTCGCGCAACAAGGAGGTCGGCACCCTGCTGCCAGAATTTGCCGAGACCGCCCGTAGACTGCTCGCAAAGGACAAGGACCTGCATTTCACCATCATCCGCGCACCGGGCATGAGCAAGGAGCGACTCATGGACATCTGGCCGGCAGACGTGCCTATATCCTGTGCCGAGCCCGAATCCCGCTACGAGGTCATCCGCTCCTGCAAATTCGTCCTGGCCGCGTCAGGAACGGTCTCCCTGGAATGCGCGCTCATCGGCACCCCGGCTCTCATCGCCTATCAGGTCTCACCCATGAGCTACCGTATCGGCAAACTGGTGGTAAATGTGGATTTCATCAGCCTGCCCAACCTGATCCTGGGCAAGGAGGTCTTTCCCGAGCATTTACAGGATATGGCCTCGGCCGACGGCCTGACCCGCTCGGCGCTCATCTGGCTGAACAACCGGGACATATTCGACCGGGTAAAGGGCGAACTGGAACGGCTGCGCACCATGCTCGGGGAACCCGGCGCACCGGACCGCGCCGCCAGAATCATCCTCGACGACCTCAAGACGGTGTAGCATGAGCACAATCGCCAACCTCCCCTTTGCCGGAAACGACCTGCTTCCTCTCCTGAAACGGCACTTGCCCGCCTGGGTGCTGGGTTCCGAATCCGTGACCCACCAGAAAGGCATGCTGCAAGGCCTCGGCATCCTGGGAGCCGAACATCCGCAATGCATTGCCGCAGGGCAGGCTCTGGCACACTGGGCCTGGTCCAGCGCCCCTTTGGATACGGATCTTCTGGAACGCCAGCTCGCCTGGCAAGGGAACCATCCCTACCTGACTCCGGAATGCTTTCGGCTGGCCCTGTCTCTGGCCAAGCGGCTTGCACCGCTCAATGGAGAAGATACGGAGCTGGAACTGACCTGGCAGGCCCTCATGGAGGAGGGCGACGCAAAACTCGTGCGCCGCTTCCTGCTGATCAAGCTGCGGGATCCGGCCGTCTGCATGTCATGGCTGGCCCGCGTTTGGCGTGAACTCCTGCTCTTCGGAACACCGGACCTCCCCATGGCGGCCTTGGAGGCCGTACCCTGGCCCGACGACCTGCTCCCCCTCCGCGCCCGGCTGGAGGCGGAATGGGCCGTGCACTACCACGATCCCAAGGAGGCCCTGCTCAAGGTCCTCAGACTCGACGCCGCGCTTTGGGGCGCCTGGAAGCTGTATTTCAGCGGCGAGTTGCTGCTGCGTGCCGGGCAGACGTCCGAAGGCATCGAATCTCTGGGTATGATCTGGCGGGCCATGCCCTGGCATGCAAACCTGACCCTCAAACTTCACGACCTGATCCACCCCCTGGACATGGGCAGCGAAGCCGATTCCGCCAGAGTGGCCGTACTGGCCTACTCCTGGAACAAGGGAGACCTGCTGGCCCAGACCCTGGAAAGCCTGGAACAGAGCGACATCGGTCAGGCCGGAATCTTCGCCTTGGACAACGGGTCCACGGACAACACCCCCGAGGTGCTCAAACGGTTCGAAGAACGGTTCGGACCCAACCGGTTCCAGGCAGTGACCCTGCCCATCAACATCGGCGCACCGCCGGCGCGCAACTGGCTCCTGAGCCTGCCCGAAGTGCAGGCCTGCGACTGGGCCGCGTTCCTGGACGACGACATCATCCTGCCCCGGGACTGGCTGCTGCGCCTGCTGGGTGGAGCCAAGGCCATGCCCAGTGCCGGGGCCGTAGGCTGCCGCATCACCGCCGCAACGCCGCCCTACGGTCTTCAATCCGGCGATTACAACGTCTTTCCCCAAATGCCCAGGCCCGCCGCCGAAGGAGAGCTGCCCAACCGGGTGCTGGCCTTCGACAACTGCTCGGGGGGCCTGGACACGGGCATGTTCACCTATTCGCGGCCCTGCTTGTCCGTAAGCGGCTGCTGCCACATGGTCAGCCTGGAATCCATCCGCAAGACCGGCCCCTTCGACGTACGTTTCAACCCGTCCCAATTCGACGATATAGACCGAGACCTGCGTTCCTGCCTGGAGGGAATGCCCGCCTTCTACTGCGGCGAGCTGTCCATCCGACACGTACAGCATTCCAGCCTGGCCAAGGCCCAGACCGTCCGTCAGATAGGCCAGGTCATGGGCAACAAGCTCAAACTGGACACCAAGTATTCGGACGAGGAACTTCAACGGATCATCGACTGGAACAAGCAACACTTGTGGGCGGATTTCGAGCATCGGCGCCGCGTGATCCTGAACAAATTCCCGTTCAATTTCTAACAGGCATTTGCAAGCGGCCCGATTGCCGCGATAAAGGAACAATTGCAGCCCCATCTCACTGGGGATCGTTTTTTTGAGGCCAAATACAATGAGAGACGACGTTCGCGTATACGGTGATTTTCACAAGCTGCCGCCCGAGGCATTCGAACAAATCAGGGACGCTATCCCGTTCGACCAGGTGGACTACAAAAACAACGTGCTGCGTGTGGACCACGAAGGCAAGTACCTGGATGTGGATGATTTCCTTGAGGCGATCGTGAAACTGCTGCCCGAGGACGGCTGGGGCGCACTGGAATACATCGACCACGTGGAGTGGAAGGTAACGCGCTACACCCTGCGCGACGGCACGATCAAATCCAAGACCTTCCCGGCGGACAACGTACTCGACGCGCACATGCGCGAGCACGGGCTTTAGACATTGAACCTGGGGGGGGGGAAATGCGGAACTCTTCCAAGACGCACGGCGTCTTCAGCTGGAACGAGTTGATCACGACCGACCTGGAATCGGCAAAAGAATTTTACGGGACTCTGCTGGGCTGGACCTTCACCGAGACGCAGACGATTTACGGGCATACCTACCTGGTGGCCCACAAAGACGACATCGTGGTGGGAGGCATGATGCTCAAAGGCGGAAACGTTCCCGCCCACATCACACCCTGCTGGGACCCATATATCTCTGTCGAGGATGTCGAAATTTCCGCCCGACAGGTCAAGGACTTGGGCGGAAAAGTCGTTCTCCCTCCCACCGAAATCCCCGGCATTGGGCGATTTTGTGTCATAATGGACGCACAGGGAGTCAGCCTGAACCTCATATCCTATGTAAAAGACGACAATGAAAAACGAAAGGAGCCCGTATAACCGGGCTCCTTTTTCTTTGACCAGAAAGTTACAAACCTCGTTTGGATGCCTTGAGCGGGTTGATCTTCTTCTTTTCCTGCAACCCGACTGTCTTGATTTTGTCCTTATGTTCCTCGAAAAGGTCCACGGGGGAAAAACCGCGGCTCATCAGCAGGTCCAGAGTTTCCTTTCGGTCCACTCCATAGCGGTTTCTGTCCGCCATGCCCGTATCCACCTTGTCCTGTGTGGTCAGGTACAGCCCCTTGGCATCGATGGCCAGCAGCCTGATGGCGCCTTCGTGTTCCATTTCCTGAATGACCATGTCGGCAGTGGTCCCGAATCGATTCACTCTTTCCATCTTGTCCTCCTCCCAGGTCGAAGCCTGCGTATTTCGCCCGCTCACACGGGTTCATGGATATGTGGAAAGAATCATATATTGATAATGAATCTCAAAGTCAAACAATGAGGACCCGCTAACAGATGGTCCGGAGCTCTTCCTTGACCCTTTTTCGCAGCTGTGCCACCAACGCCGGCAATTCCCGGCGCAGCCGCTCCCGGAACCGGTCATAATGCTCTTCCGAAACCAGTTCGAACAAGGCCTCGGCATAAAGGTCGTCAAGTCGTTCGATAAGTGCGGCGGTATCTTCGCCCACAAACGACAGCCGCACCTCCAGGGTACCGTCATAATGTTCGGCCATGATTTCTTTGAAATCGTTTATGCGGATAAGGACCTTCTGCGGATCAAGGTGCTTGGTCAATTCCTTGAGAAGCTGCATGAGGGAAGCCAGCGCCTGGACGCGGTCGGAACGCCCCAACTTGAATTGTTCCATACGCAGGGCGTCCTTTGCCTTCCGGGCCTGTACCAGATAGTTGCCGAAAAAGGTGACCAGCGCTCCGGCCACGGCGCTGACCGCGGCCGTGAATCCAGGCTGTTTGAAGAGCGTGACGAGAAGAGAATCGGCCATGGAAAAACTCCTTGTTTCCCTCTGCATAGCGAAAAAAGGAGTCTGCGGAAACACTCCGAGTGTGTCAAAAAGGACTAGAGGAACGTCCCATGGGTGGTTTCGCCCACGACCTGCACTTCCACGGCCCTGGGGCCACGGTCCTTGTCGGTCACCTCATAGGAAACGCGCTGGCCCGGCTCCAGGGTCTGAAACCCGTCGCGGGTGATTTCCGTATAGTGCACGAAGAGTTCCAGGCCGTCATCCCCCTTGATGAACCCGAATCCCTTGCGTTCATTGAACCATGTCACTTCGCCTTCTGCACGCATGCGTTTCTCCGTGGTCAAAGAGAGTTGCCGCAAGCATACCCTGCGCAAGGGGACATGACAACCGGCAGCCTAGCGGAGGCGGAACGTGATGCGACCGCGTGTCAAATCATACGGCGACAATTCGACCTTCACCCGGTCGCCAGGAAGTATTCTGATATAATGCTTACGCATCTTTCCCGAGATGTGCCCGAGAATGTTGTGCCCGTTTTCCAACTCCACCCGAAACATGGCGTTGGGCAGGGCCTCCTGAATCACACCTTCCACCTCAATGGCTTCTTCCTTGGCCATCGCTCCAGCTCCTCCTGAAAATGCTCCTCTCACGATCCGTGACGACGGTTGCGGACCGAATATCCCAAAAGGTGAACAATTTCTACACCCGCACAATTCATCAAGCAACAATTACAAAAAGATGAAAGGAAAGAAAATCATTGGGTGGTCAGCCACTGCATGCGAGTGCCTTTGAAAAGAATCCGCCCTTCACCCAGCACCAGTACGTGGTCGATGGCCTTGAAAAGGTGCTCCCGATTGTGGGTGATAAACACCATGGGCGTGCCCTGTTCTGCAAGCCGGTCCAGAAGCGGCAGCACATCCTCGCGGGTCCGGGCGTCCAGGCCGGAAAGAGGTTCGTCCAGCAAAAGCAGCTTGGGACCGAAAGCCACGGCCCGGGCAATGAACACCCGACGCTGCTGACCATAGGAAAGGTTACGGAGCGGTTCGTCTTCAAGGCCGGAAAGCCCCATGAAGCGGATGTACTCACGGGCGCGTTCAATCTCCCACTCCTCGGGCTCCTCAAGCAGCCCCACCGAGCCCTTGAACCCGGAAAGCACTGTTTCCAAGACGGTCACCCGCCACCCCAGCTCGCGGCCGTAACGGGCCTGCAAATCCGGGGATACAAGCCCGATGGAAGGCCGCACCGTATCGAAGGCTGAACCGCCGAACCACTGAATGCCGCCACGTTCGGCATAGGGGGCCACCTCGCTCAACAGCATGCGCAGCAATGTTGTCTTTCCCGCACCGTTTTCCCCCAGCACGGCCCAGTTCTGGCCGGGAAGCATCTCCCAGCTGATTTTGTGCAGCACGTGCACCCCATCCATGACCACGTCCGCGTCGGTGATGCGAAACAGGAAAGGAACGTCGTGGCCGTTGACGTGGACAGGCACGTCGCATTGGGTGGGGGCCTGCTCCCGCGTAAAATGAGCCAGAGCGCTGTCCCGATCCCCTCGGGCGACGATGGAACCGTTTTCCAGCACAAGTGCATGCCGGATACAGGCAGGGATGTCCTCGGCCTGATGGGCCGCCACCACCAGGGTGGTCATGCCCGCCGCTTTGTCGACAAGCGCTGCAACGGTTTCCCTTGAGGCCTCGTCCAAACCGTCCATGCATTCGTCCAGCAGCAGCACGTCCGGCTTCCAGGCCAGGGCGCGGGCGATGAGCACCTTGCGCAGTTGGCCCGTGGACATGCTCTCCGCGGTCATGGAGGCCAACCCAGCGATGCCCAGGACCTTGAACGTCTCGTCCGCGGCCACTTCCTGTCCCACTGTGGGTTGTTCATGCAGCAGCGTGGAGTCGAAAAGTCCTGCCAGCACGATTTCACGCCCCGTGGCCTTGCCACCGTGCAGCGTATAAAAATCCTGCAAGTCGGACGAAACGATGCCTATGCGGTGGCGCAGGCCGATGACGGTCTCCTGCCGGCCTTCGCCGAAGTCGTATTCGCGCTCGCCGCCCCGGTCCGGGGCGATCTCTCCGCGCAGCAAGCGCAAAAACGTGGTTTTACCCGATCCGTTGGGACCACATAGGGCCCAATGCACGCCCGGTTCCAGTTCCCAGGAAATATCGCGCACCAGTTTACGGCCCGAGCGGGTCACGCAGGCGTCGTCGAGTCGGACAAGCGGCTTGGTCATGGGGAAATTCTTCCCACGCATGGAAAGCATTTGCAAGCGCCCGCTTGCAAAAAGCGCAAGAAAAACCGTAAGGAAGACGTATGACAACGCGAGTCGCCATTGCCCGGATCCACGAATATGAATCAACCCTGCTGGACGCTGCAGTTGGAGTGCTGCTGGAGGAAGCCGGTTACAGGCCTTCGCCGGGCCGTTCGGTGCTGGTCAAACCCAACCTGGTCAACAGCGCCAATGCTGCAGTCTCCTGCACCAACGCCCTGGTGGTGCGGACCGTGTGCGAACGCCTGTTGGAGGGCGGCGAAAAGGTCATGGTGGCCGACTCTCCGGCCTTCGGACCCGCGTCACAAGTGGCCCGTGCCGCAGGCCTCAGCAAGGCCATCGCTCCTCTGGGACTCAAAGTGGTCGGCCTGAAAAAACCGCGCAAGACCATGCTGCCCTGCGGCATTGAAGTAGGCCTCTCCGCCCAGGCCTTGGACACGGACCTGATCATCAACCTGCCGCGCCTCAAGGCCCACATCCAGATGCGGCTCACGGGCGCGGTCAAAAACCTGTTCGGTTGCGTGGTGGGCTTCCGCAAGGCCTTCGCCCACAACCGGCTGGGCGAAAAAGGCGCCCTTTTCCGAGAAATGATCATGGACCTGCCAGGAGCACTTCCCCCGATCATCACCCTCATGGACGCCATCCGCCCCATGCACAGGACCGGCCCGGTCAAGGGCCCGGCCTTCGACTTGGGCATGCTGGCAGCGTCCGACAACGAGGTGGCCGTGGACACGACGGCTTACATGGTCCTCGGCGCCACTCCAGCGTCCGTGCCCCTTTGGCAGGAGGCAGTCAGGCGCGGCCTGCCCGGTTCCGACCCCGCAGACATCGACTATCCCCTGGAGAACCTCACGCACTTCGATGCCGAGGGCTTCGTCATTCCGAAAAAACTGGACCCTGTGCGTTTCGATCCGCTTCGGCTGGCCAAGGGCCGCATGAAAAGCCTGTTGCGTCATTTCCGCAAATCCGGGTGACACCCCTTGCAACCGGCCTGCCGCAGGGCTACAACCTCGACATGGCTCAACTATTTCGCCGTAAATTCATCATCACCGGCCAGGTCCAGGGAGTGGGCTTTCGCCCCTTTGTCTTCCGCATAGCCACGGAAAACAGCGTCACGGGCTCGGTAAAAAACTCGCCGGAAGGCGTCATTATCGAGGTCCAGTCTCATGAGAGCGGTGTACAGAACTTCTCGTCCGACCTGACGGCCAAGCTCCCCCCCCTGGCCCGTATCGTGACCCTGGACACCAAAACCATGGAGCCCGTGGACGGCGAAAGATCCTTTGAAATCCTCAAAAGCACGGCGGGCGAAGGCCACAGCGTACTCATCAGTCCGGACGTGGCCACCTGCCAAGACTGCCTGGCGGACATGCGCAATCCGGACAATCCACGCTACCGATACCCGTTCACAAACTGCACCAACTGCGGCCCGCGTTACACCATCACCCGAAGCATTCCCTACGACCGGTCCGGAACCTCCATGGCCTGCTTCCCACTCTGCGAAAACTGCCGGGCCGAATACGAAAACCCGCTGGACCGACGATTCCACGCCCAACCCAATGCCTGTCCCGCATGCGGCCCCGAGGTCCGTCTGACGGACCGGAAAGGCCAGGAAATTTCGCGCGGCGACAAAGCCGTCCGGCAACTGGCACGAGCATTGTCCGAAGGAAAAATTGCGGCAATCAAGGGACTGGGAGGCTTTCATCTGGCCTGTGACGCCACCGACGAACAGGCCGTGCTGGAACTGCGCCGCCGAAAGAACCGACCGGACAAACCTCTGGCGGTCATGGTCCCGGACATGAACGCGGCCCGCAGACTGGCCGAGATCATGCCCGAGGAAGAGGAGTGGCTCACGGGCCTGCAACGGCCCATCGTGCTGGCCGCCAAGGCTTCCCTGCCGCCCCTGGCCCCATCCATTGCGCCCGACACGAACTTCATCGGCATCATGCTCCCCTACACGCCCTTGCACCACGTGCTCTTTGAGCACTACGCCGAAGCGCAGGACAGGCTGCCCGCCCTGGTCATGACCTCCGGGAACTTCAGTTCCGAGCCCATCTGCCTGGGCAACCGCGAGGCACTGAAAAGGTTGGCGGATATCGCCGACCTTTTTCTCCTGCACAACCGGGACATTCTGATCCGCTGCGACGATTCGGTGCTGCGCATGAATCCGGGTACGGGCAAACCTATTTTCCTGAGAAGAGCACGGGGATTCACCCCGTCTCCGATCGTTCTCCCATCCACAACTGAAGAGACGAATGCTCCAACGGTGCTGGGAACCGGGCCGGAACTCAAGTGCACCATGTCCCTGACCAAGGGAAACCAAGCCTTCCCCAGCCAACACATCGGCGACATGGAGAGCCTGGAAGTCTACGGCTTTTACCGGGAAATCCTGCACCACCTGGAATCCATCCTCCAGGTCAAGCCGGAACTGGTGGTGCGCGACCTGCATCCGGATTACATGACCTCGCCCCTGGCCGAGGAAATCGCCGCCGAACGCCATGTGCCCGTCAAGACGCTCCAGCATCACTTTGCCCACATCCATGCCGTGCTGGCCGAAAACATGCACCTCGGGCCGGTCATCGGCCTGGCCCTGGACGGTACGGGCTACGGCGAGGACGGCACCATCTGGGGCGGGGAATGCCTGTACGTGGACAATGCCGGACTGGAGCACCAACGCCTGGCGCGTTTCGCCCATCTTCGGCTGCCCGGCGGCGAAACCGCCGTTCGCGAACCGTGGCGCATCGCCCAGGCCGCACTCTGGGAGTTGGGCATCAGGGAGCCGGGCACGTACCGCTGGCCATGGCTGAAAAATTTCGAAACGCCCTCGCGCCTGCTGCCGCAACTGCTCGAAAAGAACATCAACGCCCCGCTCACCAGCAGCTGTGGCCGTCTGTTCGACGCCGTGGCCGGGCTCATGGGGCTGACCGACACCATTTCCTACGAAGGACAGGCCGCCATCAGGCTGGAGAAAATTCAGGACATGGCCGAAAGCGGAGCCTACCCCTGCCCGCTGGTAACTGAAGACGATCCCGCCGTGCTGAACACCTTGCAACTGGTGGCCGGAGTGCTGGAAGACCTGGAGAAAAACGTGGACAAGGGAAAAATCGCCCGCCGCTTTCACCTGGGGCTCATCAATGGCTTATCGGAAATGGCCGCGGCCTTTTCCGAAGTCCTTGGTATCGAGCACGTCGCCCTGTCCGGCGGTGTCATGCAGAACCTGACCATCGCCTCGGAACTGCCCATGGCGCTGGAGATGTGCGGCCTGCAGGCGATCCAACACACCATGGCGCCTCCAAACGACGCCTGCATCTCTTTGGGCCAGGCTTTCTGGGGGCAGCGACTGTTGGCCTTGGATAAAATCTAACAGCCTGTTAAGGTGGACCATGCGCACTTTCATCAGCACACTCATCCTCGGTCTTGTTCTGGTAACCGAGGCATTGGCAGGCCCCCTCCTTCCCGCTCCCGTGGCAGGCATCATCCACATCCAGGAAGATACGTTCGAAGCGGAGATTCGGGCGGCCTATCCGGCCGTGGCGGACGGGCGCATCAACAGGACCGTCCGCACCTGGGTGCAGAATTCATTGCACGAATTCAAAACCACCATAGCCGGGGACAGCGGCAATCCCGGCCATTGGAAATTCATGCTCGACATAGGGCCAGCCCTGTCCGGCATCCCCGGCAAGATCCTGAGCGTCAAATTTCAGGTCATGTATTTCACGGGCGGTGCGCATCCCAACCATTTCGTGACCACCTTCAACTTCGACCCGGCAACAGGCAGGGACATGAAGTTGAACGAATTGTTCACGGACCTGCCCGCGGCACTGGAGCTCATTGCCGAAGACGCACGCTCCCAGATCCGTCCCGACCTGGGAAATCAGGTGGATGAGAAGTGGTTCGTGGACGGCACCGCTCCCGAAAGCGAAAACTATCAGCACTTCACCTTTTCCCCGGAAGGCATCACCTTTTATTTCCCGCCCTATCAGCTGGCCGCGTATGCTTTCGGCCAACACCAGGCCATGGTGAAATGGGACAGACTGGAGGGATTCCTTTCACCGGCCTTATCCAAGATGCTGAAATGAAAAAAGGGGCTTCAAGCCCCTTTTGATTCCCTTCCTGTTTTCCAGCAGGATGACGTATCTATTCGGTTCTGGAGTCCCACCCCCACTCCGGTAACTTTCTTTTCAGGCCACCTTACAACCGAGCTAATTCCTCGCCCAATTCCTCAAGGTAGTCCTCAAGCATGTCCGGCATGATGTCGCCCATGTGGCCGATGCGGAAAATGGACCGCTCTCCCGCCGCCTCCAACTCCTGGTTGAGCTTGCCGTAGCCCGGATCGAACAGGTAGCCGCGCTCCCGCATGCGTTCCTTGAGCACGTTCTTGAGCGTACCGAAACTCACGCCCTCGGGCGCACGCACCGCGGTCATCACCGGGCTGCGGTACCCTTCCTGGGCAAACAGCTCGTACCCGTCCTGCGCCTCCACCCACTGTTCCACCATGCCCTGCATCTTCGCATACCGAGCGAACCGAGCTTCCATGCCCTCGTCATTGATGATGTAGTCGAGCTGCACGGCCATCTGATTGAGCAGCGTCGTATTGGGCGTGGTCAGGGCCTGATGACTGCGCGACTTGGAAATCTGACGCAGGATGTCCGTCGTATGACCTCGCACAGAAACGGTTTCGGCCTTTTCCAACGCCTTGCGGGAAACGAATCCGATGCCGAATCCGGCGGGCAGGGCCAGGCACTTCTGAGTGGACGTGCAATACATGGCCGGTTTCGCCTCGGCGAGCCCTATATCCATGCCGCCGAAGATGGACACTCCGTCCACCACAGACAGCACGCCATATTCCCGGGCCAATTCACATACGGCCATGACGTTATTGAGCACGCCGGTGCTGGTTTCGTTGTGAGTCACGGTCAACACGCCCGGTTTGAACTTCTCCAGCGCCTCACGCACCCGGGCCAATTCCACGGCGCGACCGTTGGGAAAGCGAAGCAACTCTGCCCGCTTGCCGTTGTTTTTACTTATATTGTGGTAGAGATCACCGAACGCCCCAACGGAAATGTTGAGCACGGTCTCGTCGTCGCGCACCAGGGAGCGGATGGACGCCTCCATGCATGTGGAGCCGGAGCCGTTGATGAGAAAAAGCTCATACTCGTTCGAGGAAATCCCGGCAAGCTTTTTGAGATTCTTGAAGATGGGCACGCACCGCTTGTCGTTTTCCTTGTCGCGGTGACCGAATTCGGGCAGTGCGCCCGCTTCCCGCACTTCCTTGCGGATCAGGGTGGGCCCGGTGATAAACATCTTGAGTTCTGCGAAATCCGATGTGTTCATGCAGGAAAACTCCTGTTGGAAGAATTGCAGTGGTGAAGCCGTGGTAATTATACCCGGACGCCACGGCTGTCCAGAACGGAGATGCTAAGGAACCTGAATGTTGCACCTCATTCCCAACTCGGGGTACTATTTCGTATGAAGAGAGAAAATATGACCACTATTTCGGAAAACGCAATATTTATGACAAAAAAGAACGCAAAATACCATTGCACCCTTGTCATTCCAGCAATTTGGGATTGTTCATTTTTTTATCCTTGCCAACCGGCAGAAGCGGACCTATATTCCCTTTCTTCCTTTGAACAAGGCAACACGGGCGTTGCGCCCGAAGGACTCTGAGGCGTAATGGCACAACTCGGCCCCCATATTTCGATATCCGACGAACAACTCATGTCCCGCGCCTTCGGCATGGTGGACCTGGATCAATTCGCAGACTGGCCCGAAGCGGTCCGCAAACTGGCTTCAAGCCTTGCGGCCGAACTCTTCCTGGTGCGCTATAATCCCTTCATCGATGCGGAACTGGTGCGCAAAAGCGTGGAACGCCGCCTGAACATGTCCAAACCGCTCATGTCAGGCGACTACCCCAAAATCCTGTCCGCAGCCATCCGCGAATTCTGGCGCAGTTTCGATGAGGACACCGAGTTCCGCACCCAGTTGGTACAGCGCCTCAAAGGCTTCATGCCAGAGGAAAACATCGGGGACGAACCGAACTGCATCATCGAATCGGCCACGGACGCCACCGACCTGCGCATGGAACTGCCCATGCTGGTGCTCTTCCCCACCACCGAGGAGCAGATCCGGGGCATCGTCAAGCTGGCCAACGAGATGAGCTTCGGAATCATCCCGCGCGGCGGCGGTACGGGCCTGACTGGCGGCGCCATCCCGGCCTACCAGCGTTGCGTCATTCTCTCCCTGAGCCGGTTCAAGGAAATTCTGAACATTGATCCGGAGAACAAGACCCTCACCGCACAGACCGGCGTGCTGACGCTCAACGCCATCCAGGCCGCAGCCGAACAGGGCTTGCTTTTCACCATCGACCCCGCTTCCAAGGCCGGTTCCAGCCTGGGCGGCAACCTTTCGGAAAACGCCGGCGGCCCGTTCTGCTTCGAATACGGCACCACCATCGACAACATCCTGCGCTACCGCATGGTCACCCCGGACGGCGGCATCATAGAGGTGCGCCGCAGGAATCATCCACGCCACAAAATATTTCCGGGCGAAGACGCCGTTTTCGACATCTACGACGAATCCGGAAAAATGCTGGACACCGTCACCCTGCGGGATGAAGAGGTGCGCGCCGAAGGCTTGGGCAAGGACGTTTCCAACAAATTCCTGGGCGGACTGCCCGGCGTGCAGAAGGAAGGCGTTGACGGCATCTTCACCGAGGCCACCTTCGTCTGCCACGACACCCTCGAACATTCACGCGTGCTCTGCCTGGAATTCTTCGGCCGCTCCATGCGCAACGCCATGCTGGTCATCAAGGACGTGGTGGCCCTGCGGGACACCATCCGCCACCAGGGCGACCTGGTAAAAATTTCGGCCCTGGAGGAATTCGGGCCCAAATACGTACAGGCCATCGACTACAAAACCAAGTCCGGCCAGTACGAGGGCGATCCCATTTCGGTCATCATCCTCCAGCTCGACTCGAACCACGAAGACGCACTGGACGAGGCGGCACAGACCATCGTCGCCATGGCAGAGAACTACGAGGGCGTGGACATCTTCATGGCCCACGACGAAAAAGAGGCCGAACTTTTCTGGGAAGACCGCCACAAGCTCTCGGCCATTTCCAAACGCACCTCGGGCTTCAAGATCAACGAGGACATCGTCATTCCTCTTGAAGTGGTCCCGGAATTCTCGGATTTCCTGGAAGACATGAACCTCATCTACCTGGCCAAGATCTATCGAAAAACCCTGGCCAAGATAGCGGACCTGCCGGGTGTGGACCCGGAAGATCCGGACCTGAGCGAAGCCCGTCACCGGGTCAAGAACATCCTGGCGGGCGAGGTCACCTTCCGCGACATCTCGGATCAGGAGCAGGAAGGCCAGTGCCGCATGCTCATGGCCAAGTTGCGCGACACCTATCCGAAGCAGGACCGTGAGATCAAGGCCTTGTGGGAGGAAATGCAGGCCAGGCGGGTGATTCTGGCCAGCCACATGCATGCGGGCGACGGCAACTGCCACGTAAACCTGCCCGTGAACTCCAACGACCCGGAAATGCTGGCCTCGGCCCATGAGGCCGCGGACGAGGTCTTCCGCAAGGTCAAGGAACTCAAGGGCGAGGTCTCGGGCGAGCACGGTATCGGCATCACCAAGATCGCCTTCCTGGGCGAGGAAAAGATCCAGGCCCTGGCCGCATTCAAACGCAAGGTGGACCCCAAGAACATCCTCAACCCGGGCAAGCTGACCCAGCGAGCATTGCCGAGCCAGCCCTTCACCTTCTCGTTCAACCGGCTCATCAAGGCTCTGGAAAAGACCGCGCTCAAGGACAAGGAAGAGCTCATGCGGCTCCTGCGCAACATCCAGACCTGCACCCGCTGCGGCAAATGCAAGCAGGTCTGCCCCATGTATTTCCCGCAGCAGGGGCTCATGTTCCACCCACGCAACAAGAACATCAGCCTGGGCGCACTCATCGAGGCCATCTACTATTCGCAGATCCAGACCGGCGAACCAGCCCACGACCTCATGGCCAGACTGCGCGACCTCATGGACCACTGCACGGCCTGCGGCAAGTGCACCTCCGTGTGCCCCGTGAAAATCGATTCGGCCGGGGCTGCCTTGGCCATGCGCGCCTTCCTGGACTACAAAGGCAAATCCGGGCACCCGCTCAAAAAGGTCATGCTGGAAACTCTGGCCAAGGACCCGTCTGGACGCCTGCCGGGCACGACCAAGGCGCTTTCCATCGGCCAGACCATGGCCAACCGGAGCGCAAGCCTGATCCCGGCTCGCTGGCGCAGGAAGCTCAAGAGCCCCATGTTCAAGCCAGGCCCGCACATCGACTTCCGCAACCTGTCCGAAGGCCTGGAACTGGAAAAGGGCTCCGTGTTCAAGGCGACCGGTGCCGAATCGGACGACACCGTACTCTATTTCCCGGGCTGCGGCGCCAGCCTCTTTTCCCGCGACATCGGCATGGGAACGGTCTACCTGCTGCTCAAGGCGGGCGTGAACGTGGTGCTGCCCCACAAGCACATGTGCTGCGGCTATCCCCTGCTGGCCAGCGGCTGTGAAGAGGCCTACAAGACCAACCGCCACCGCAACGTGCAGGACATGCTCGACGTGCTGGTCATGACCGGCAAGGCCGGGCTCAAAGCCACCACCCTGCTGACCTCCTGCGGCACCTGCCGCGAATCCCTGGAGTCCTACGATTTCTCCCAGGAGCTGGTGGACCCCATGCAGCACAAGGACGTCATGCAGTTCCTGCTGGAACGGCTCGGCCCCGTGGACTGCAAGGGAGAGGTGCTCTACCACGCGGCCTGCCATGCCGAGTGGGTGGACGCACCCAAGAACAAGGCCCCGGAATTGTACCGCAAGGCCCTGGCCGATATGACCGGCGCAAAGGTCTCTCTTTCACCCGGCTGCTGCGGCGAATCAGGACTGGGTGCGCTGACCAGCCCCAACATCTACAACCGTCTCAGGTCCCGGAAAGAAGAACAACTGGGCAAGGACCTGGGCGACGACAAGCGCCGTCCCGTGGTGGTGGGCTGCCCGTCCTGCAAGGTGGGCATCCAGCGCAGCCTCATGGAGATCAAACGCCACAACCCGGTCATGCACACTGTGGAATATCTGGCCCAGTGCGTGGGCGGTCCCAAATGGAAGAAGGAACTGGCGAGCCTGCTGGAAAAAGTGGAACGCCGAGGGATGTAGGCGGTTACCGCAGCCTGCCGGTACGCGCCGTTTCGCTGCCCAAAAACCTGGCAGCCACACCGGCCCCCAGGGCGATGAGCAACGGCTCCAAAGGCAACCGGTAACGGATGGACCCCAGGATGATCATATGCAGGACCGTGTAATAGGCCATGAACAGCCAGGGCAATGCTATGACTTTCCACTGGCGGCGCAGCACCCAGGGGCTGAACAAGGCAAGGAGCAATACCGGGCCGAAGCTGAGTAGCGAGGCCCACTTGTACTTGCCGCTGCTGAATTTCTCGGCATTGGGCCACAGATGCCAGAAACGCAGAAACTTTTTCCAGGCCGAATCAAAAAAACGCTCGGGATTCCCCACGATGAAGTTCAGGGCCTGCTCTTTCTTCCACCGATCCAGTTCCACCGCATCCAGCCCTGTCGGGGCGTCATTCATATATCCCCAATGGGGTTCGGAAACTCCTCCGGTGGTGTTCCACGGATTGTTGCCCTCCCACAGCGCTTGGCCCGAGCTGTGGGTGGCGACCAGAAAATGGCCGGAAAACACTTGGTTGCGGACTCCCCACCCCAGCAGCACCAGCAAGAATATGCCCACGGCCATCAGCACGCGGGAAACGGCGGCCCTGCCTGTGACCACCTGCCACCCCCAGGCCACGGGAAGAAAATAAAGCAGGGTGGGACGGGCCAGATGGGCCAGCCCTGCGGAGAGGCCGGAGCGCACTGCGGCTTCCCTTCCCTCGGCAAAATGCAGAAACAACAACGAGGAAAAAAACAAAAACAGAGTTTCGGAAAGCACGGTCCCGCTGTAGAAGATGAAAAAAGGATAGAATGAGGACATGAGGGCGGCGAGAATCCCGGCAAGAAAGGACCGGGAATAGGCTTGGGCAAGCCGCGCCGTGACGACCACGGTGAGAGACGACACCAGACAGAAGCCGATACGTACGGGCATGGTCGACGGGCCGAAAAGCTTGATGCACACGGCCGCGAACATTGCGGTCAGGGGCATGTCGTGAGCGAACACCCCGTTGCAGGCATAGGTAAAATTCTCGGCAAGGTTGAGCGCATGGCACCAAAAACGGTGTTCATCCGGCAGCCGGAGCGCATCACCCTGAGAAAGGACATAAGCGCAGCGCAGAACAAAGGCCAGGGACGCAATGAGCCATACCCATCCGAAGTGTCTCTGCCGTCCGACGAAATCGAATTTCACTGTACACCGCCCAAGTTGAACCTCAGAAATCAAAGTGTTGTCTAAGCCATTCCCCCCATGAACTCAAGCCATGCGCCTTGACCTGGGGTAAACTCTTTGAAATCATATGACATCATACAACCCGACAACAGGAAAACAATGAGAGCACTCGGTATCGATTTCGGCATTAAACGTGTCGGGCTGGCTCTGAGCGATCCCACGGGAACGCTCTGCTCGCCCTATAAAACCATCGACAGAACAAGCCGCCAGGCTCTCTTTGACGAACTCCTCGAAATCATTCAAAAGGAGACGGTCGAAGCCGTGGTGGTAGGGCTGCCGCTGTCGCTGGACGGCGAGGACACCCTGACCACGCGCCAGGCCCGCAATTTCGCCGAAAGCTTGGGCCGGCGCACGGATGTGCCGATCCATCTCTGGGATGAACGGCTCTCTTCGGCAGAAGCCGAAATGGAACTGGAAATGGCCGGCGTGTTCGGCAGTAAACGAAAAAAAGCATTGGACAGCCAAGCAGCCGTCATCATTCTTCGCTCATGGATCGAAAACGCACACTGATCATAGGACTCGTCTTTTTGGCGCTCTGCATGGGGGCCGTGGGAGCCCGCTACGCATATACAGCATGGCGGGACCACCGGTTCATGACCGTTCCGCCGCAGACACCCGGCTCTGAACTGGAATTTCTGGTGGAAAAAGGCCAGCCCTTGTCCGTCATCGCCCGCCACCTCAAGAAGGCCGGAGTGATCACGGATGCCCGGCGTTTCCAGCGGTTGGCCGCCCGGACCCGCCAGGCCGCTTCCGTTCGCGCAGGACGCTTCCTGCTCAACACCGGATGGACTCCGGACAAGGTGCTTTCGGTCCTGACCACCACCCCCGGCATCCTGGACCGGGTCAGCATCCGCGAAGGGCTGCCTTGGTGGCAGGTGGCGCAGAAGGTGAGCAATGCGGGCATGGGGACCGAGGAAGACTTCGACCGGGCCGTACACGACACGAACCTGTTGCGCAAATACGGCATCCAGGCCGACAGCGCCGAAGGCTACCTGTTCCCGGAAACCTACCTGCTTTCTCCTCCCGCACACGGCAAGGCCCGGTACATGGCGGAAACCATGCTCAAACAATTTTTCGTCAATGCGAAAAAAGCTTGGCCCGGCGGCCTGCCGTCTTGGGAAAAGCTGAACGAGACCGTGACTCTGGCCTCCATCGTGGAGAAGGAAACCGGGGTCGCGAAAGAACGCAGGCGCATCGCCGGCGTCTTCGTCAACCGGCTCAAGCGCGGCATGCTCCTGCAGACCGATCCCACCATCATTTACGGCCTGGGGCCAGACTTTGACGGCAACTTGAGGCGCAAGCACCTCAAGGACGCCTCGAATCCCTATAACACCTATACCAAGGCAGGTCTCCCGCCCGGTCCCATCTGTTCTCCGGGCCTGGACAGCATCCTCGCCGCCCTGCACCCTGAAAAGCACAACTATCTTTACTTCGTGGCCAAGGGAGACGGTACGCACTATTTCAGCAAAAGCCTCAAGGAACACAATGAAGCCGTGGTCAGGTACCAATTGAAACGAAACCGCAAGACCTACCGCTCCGCTCCGCAGACAACCTCGACGCAGTAGATTATACTTCCCCGGCGCACAACGTGTGCGATATAGCGTGGAATCATGAAGAACCTCCTTCGCTATGTCGCCACGGCAGCAGCCATAATCGTCGTAACCCTGGTCATCTACCGGTTGACCAGTCCCACGACCGTTCGCCGAGCGGCATTCGACATAGGTTCCGGCACCATCAAGTACAAGGTGGCCGACGTCGATCCGCATACAAACGAAATCGTCCGCGTCATAGCTCAGGGCCGCCGCAAGGCCGACTTCAAGGAAAGCATCGCCCAAACTCCGGACAAAAGCATCAGCAGCGCCGTGGCCGCGGAAGGAGCCAATTGCCTGCGCGAATTTCTGGCTGAAGCCAGAAAACAGGGAGCCACGGAATTCGCCGCCGTGGGCACACAGGCGTTCCGCCAGGCGAGCAACGGCATGGACTACTTCATGCGCCTCCATGAGGACCTGGGCATTCCAGCCACGGTTCTGACCCACAAACAACAGGCAAAACTCGCTTTTCTGGCCGCGCAACAACACTCACACATTCCCATCGAGACACTGGTAGTCTGGGACATAGGGGCCGCCAGCATGGAACTGGTCATGAAAAAGACGTTCGGAGACTATGAAGCCTATCTGGGCGAACTGGCTTCCGTGAGCTTCAAAAACCACATCATCAAGAACGTGCAGGGAAAATCCGTCGGCAACACCCAGTCTCCCAACCCCATCAGCAAGGACGACATGCAAAAGGCGCTGGTCCATGCAGCCTCCTTTGCGCGCAACACCGTGCCGAGAGCCATCCGAGAGCGCCTGCACCAGTCCGATGTCCGGGTGGTCGGAATCGGTCCGGTACACGCCATCAGCATTGCAGGACAGGCGGGCAAGAAGCGGAATGAGGTCTACACGAGGGACGATGTCCGCACGGCGCTGAACAGACGAGTGGGCATGACGGATGCGGAGGTGGGAGGCTCGTATGCGAACGTGCAGATATCCAACCTGATTCTGGTGCTCGGCTTCATGGACGGCCTTGGCATCAATGCTGTCATCCCGGCCAGGATCAATCTGGCGGACGGGCTGCTGGTGGCGGATCAGTTGTGGTAGCGGCGGGTGCTCCCAAAGGTGTTCCGAATCGGTCCAGCCAATGCCCGCCAGAAGCGGCCGACGCCCAATAGATGTATAAGGCACGATAGCTGATGCGTTCCCGTCTGATGGGGCCGAAAAACCTGGAATCCCAGGACATGGGACGATTGTCGCCCATGAACCAATATTCCCCGGGGCCAAGCCGGAAACCGCCCGACTTTGCCTCCGAGCCGTCGGACATGGGGCCGAAGCGGGCATAGGGCTCGGCGAGTTCACGACCATTCACGATCACATGTCCCCTTTGCACGGAAACACTCTCGCCGGGCAGGGCGATCACCCGCTTGACGTAAAACTGGGCGCCTTTTCCCGGTGGATGAAAGACGAGTACATCCCCCCGCTCAATGACATCGCCCGGCTCCAGACGCTCGGCCATGAAACGGTCTCCGGCGATTAGGGTCAGTTCCATGGACGGGGTCGGCACTCGAAAAGTCTGGTAGTAATGATTGCTCAAATACCAATCAAGCAGAAAAGTGCCGCCCAGGCTCACGCCCGCATACAACAGATAGATCCAGATGCGGTTGCAGGACCGAAGTTCGTAAACATGCCGCTTGCGGGCGCATACGGCGGCGTCGCCCACCACCATGGCCACGAAGGCTATGGACGCCAACAGGCCGCCCAGCACCCCTTGGAAAGAGGAAAAACCGACCACCGCCAGCGCACCGAGCGCCATTTCAACCCCAAAGACCGCCAGGGTCTTGCCCCACTGCCCGTTGTAAAGCTGCCCAAGGCCCGGCACAGGCAAGGAAAGCAGCCCGGCCAGCAACGGATTTCGCGGTTTCAGAAAGGATGTATGGCCGGGCATGGGTCTGTATACGCCTACTGCAGCGCTAGGGGCAAGGGCAACGAGGCGCCGCGCGTGTAGCCCTTTTCCGCGGCATAGGCCTCAAGGGCCTCCACCCGTTCGTACCCTTCCGGATGCGTCAGATAATACTGCTTCCAAGCAGGAAGTTTCCGGCCCCGGTCCATGCTGTCGAAGAACTTGCCGGCTCCACCCACATGGCCGTAAGCGCAGTTGAGTACATCCATGCCGAAACGGTCGGCAGCCAGCTCCTGCCGGCGCGAAAAGGCCCTGTCCGTGAGGGTCAGGGACTGGGAAAGAAGGTCTACGCTCATGAGGTCGGACATGAACGCCTGCAGAGCCGCCACAAAAAGCACCCGACCATAACGGCGCAGATGGTCCCGGTTGGCCATGTGCCCCATTTCATGCCCGAGCACGAAAGCCACCTCGTTTTCGGACTTCATGCGCTTCAGCAGTCCGGAAAAGACCACGATCCTGCCGCCGGGGAAGGCAAAGGCGTTGACCATGTCGTCATCCACCACGACCACCTTGACCTTGTAGGGCAGCCCGGTGCAGAGGCCGTTCATGGAGTCGACAATGCGTTGAAGCTCCTTTTCGGCTGTGGGCAAACGCTTGGCTTTCTCAAAAGCTTCGCTCTCCAGCTTTTCGGAGAGCCATATCTCGGTTTCGGCGTCCAGGCGGGGTACCACGAAGTCCACGGCCAGGCCGAACAGAAAGTAAAGTCCGCCGAGAATGACCATGATCCCGACGCCCAGCTTGACGAAATCAAGAATGGGCGACCCCGGCGAGATGTTGACGTTGTTCTCGTATCCCTTGTTGCGCAATGCCATGTCAGTCTTTGAGGGTCACGGCGGTGCCGTAGGCCACCACTTCGATACCGCCCCACCAGCGGTAAGTGTTGTCTATGCCGGTGACGGACGGAGTTTCCACCCGTACGGACACGATCATGGAGGCCTCGCCCGCCTCCTCCTTCATGCGCAGCAGCGCTTCGCGCCGGGCGCGGTCCAGCATGGCCTCGAAGGAACGCACCGGCCCGCCGAACAGACCTCGAAAAAAGGCCAGCACCCTGCGGAAGCCGTCGGCGCAAAGGACCACATGGCCGCAGACCATGCGCACATCCACCACTTTTTCCGCCGGGAAGTTCACGTTCTTCAAAGTCGTGGTGGAAATCCGCGAAAGAGCCTTCTCCCGGGCCAGAATGGACCGGTAGTGCCTGCGCTCGCCGATCTGACCGCAAAGCAGAAAAAACAAAAGCAGAAACAGGTTGGCGTAATCCAGGAAAAACGCCGTCACCTCAAGGGCGCTACTCTCCATATTCTTCACCGGCTCCGTATTCTTCCGAACGAACCTCCACGGCCGTGCCGTAGGCGTAAATCTCGGCTGCGCCCAAGGATATGGTGGAAGTGGCGAACCGGACGTTGATGACCGCGTTGGCTCCAAGCTCCCCGGCCTGCATGGCCATACGTTCCACAGCCTGAGCGCGTACGTCGGCAAGCAGTCTGGAGTAGCCCTTGAGCTCCCCACCAAAAAGACCTTTGATCCATTGGCCGATGTCCACGAATATGTTTCGTGCCCGCACAGTGCTGCCGGTGACCATACCGTGGTGCTTGACGATCTTCATGGCGGGAACGGATTCCATATTGGTGACGAACATGAGTTTTCCTCCGAAAAAATTTTTCAGCACCTATAGTGCATGCGTTACAAGCTGTCAAAAAGCTCCGTAGTCACGGGAGTACACAGGGAGGGACGACTTCCTGGCCGTTGGAGTCCGGTCAGGCCACAGGAAGGAAGTCACGGCCCAAAACATATCCCAGACCATGAAGGAAATCGGCGATATCCTCGCGGGCGCCCCTGCTGGCCACATAGGACAGGCAGAAGCACTCCCCTGCTTCGGGCGCCTCCTCGCGGTGCTTCACGGGAATGCCGTGCACGATATGGCCGACCTTGCGCGGGTCCAGGTCGTAGTAGGCCGCAAACTCAATACCGTACTTCTGAAGCAGATCCGCACGCTTCCGGGTGGTGCGCCCGGCGCCGAAAATGTGCACCACGGGATGGTACGGATTGTTTTGTTCCAGCCAGCGAGCCAGATACTTGGTCTTGATGCGGTAAAAAGCGTCCACGTCATACTTGGGGTGGTTGCGCGAAAGCCGCGTGGGCGGGTCGTTCCAGACCAGCAGTTCGGCGTCGGCCTTGGCCATACGCACACCATGCTCCAGCCAGCGCAGCAACAGTTCGTAATCTTCCGGGAAGTCGCCGTCACTGTAGCCGCCGCATTCCTCCAACGTGCTGCGACGAAACATGATGGACGGGTTGGGCACCGGGAACTCCACGAACCGGTTCAGGCTGATGGCCTCGTGGTCCAGGAGCGTGTTGGTCCAGTCCACGTAATGAGCGTACCCGGCGCAGTTTTCCCGACACCCGCCAAAACGCACCCGGCAGCCGACCAAGCCCAGGGCCGGATCGCCGTCCAACAGGGCTGCTTGACGCTCCAGGCGCCCGGGCAAAGATTCGTCGTCCGCGTCCATGCGCACCACATATTCCCCGTTCGCCGCCTCAATGGCCGTGTTGGCCGCGGCCACCACTCCGCCGTGTTCCGCAAAGACCGGGCGTATGCGATCGTCCTTCCGGGCATAGACCCGCAGGACCTCGGCGGTGTCGTCGGTGGAGCCGTCGTCCACCGCCACCACCTCAAAATCCGCAACAGTCTGGTCCAGAAGGGAATCAAGAGCGCGGCCCACCGTGTCCCCGCAGTTGAAACACGGCATAGTCACACTGATTTTTGGAGTCGTCATATTATTGTGCCGCAGCGGCTTTCTTGTCACGGACAGCGCGTTTCACGCGGCAAACGCCGCATATCTCGACCGAAGTCGGGGAACCGCAGTCCTCACATGGCGAAAGCTCCTCACCCACTTCCTTTTCCAACATCTTGAAGGCTTCTCGGCCGCGCTTGAGAAAACCGTCGTAAAACTGGAACTTGCTGCCCGGGCTGCGGTGCTCCAGCTCGCCGATGAGTTCCTTGTGGGAAGTGAAGCTGGCCCCCGAGGCAAAGGGACAGGGATCGGAATGGATCTCAATGCCGCGCAAAAACGCGTAGTTGGCGGTCTCGAATTCACTCAGACGGTACAAAGGTTTGACCTTGCGCACGAAGCCTTCGGCCGCTGGCAGGGTCGGCCCCTGGTCGGACAGGTAGCCGGAGTCCCAGCGCAGGGTGTTGGCGAACAGGCGCGCCACCTCGTCGTCCAGGTTGTGCCCCGTGGCCAGGGCATCGAAATTCCCTTCCCGAGCGATCTTATTGAAGTAGTGGCGTTTGACCTTGCCGCACACTGAACAGACCGGACGGTTGATGTGTTCCTTCACGTCCGGCATGGGGAGCCCTTCAGCCTCCATTTCCAAAACCTGCAGCGTGAGGCCGTGTTGTTCACAAAAGCTCTCCACCTTGGCGCGTGCACGCACCGAGGACTCGTAGATGCCCAGATCGATATGCAGGCCCGCAACGTCATACCCCAGTTCATGCAGTGCGAGCATAAGGGTCAGGGAGTCCTTGCCTCCGGAAAGAGCCACCAGGATGCGCTCGTCAAAGGTAAACATCTTCTGGCGACGGATGGCGGTTTCCACCTGCCGGGTGAAGTAGACGTAAAAGCATTCTTCGCAGAAGGCGGTGTGATGGCTCGGAAGGCCAACCACAGCCGGCTTCTTGCACCGTTTGCATTTCATGGCGATTTTCTCCTATCCGGCACTGGTGACTTTGCGGACGAGGATTTCGTCGCCGCTTTTGATTCTGATGTCCGGGGTCAACAGTCCGCCGTCGCGAACGACCAGTGCCATGGTGGGGCGCAGGCCGAGTTTGTTCAGCAATCCGAGAACGGTCTTGAGACCATGGAATTCCAGGTCCTTGCCGTCCGGTTCCAGACGTACTTTGATCATAGTTTCTCCTTTTCCCGCAGGATTATTCGGCTCCCGGCGGGGATGGGGAATGTATACCGGCGCGGCCCGATATTCAAGGGAGTCTCCAAGCCCCCGTGCGCCGCATTTTCTCCAAATATTTCGGAAATCACTCTTCAAGAGTTAGAATTACACAAAAAAAACAGAGTTGTGTTGACCCGAATCGAATTAATCCTGTACGGTGATTACAAGCCTGAACTCGCGCAAGGAGATGTTTATGAGCCAACAAAAAATACTGATCGTCGATGATGAAAAACACATTCGCATGCTTTACCGGGAAGAACTCGAAGCTGACGGATACGAATTGGCTACCTCGGACGGCGAAGAGGACATCCTTGAAGTGGTGGCCCGCGAAAAACCCACCATCATCATCCTGGACATCAAACTTGGCGTAAACAGGTCCGGCCTCGACCTGCTTCAGGAAATCCGGGCCAAGGACCCGCTCATCCCGGTCATCCTGTCCACGGCCTACGATTCCTTTCAGCACGACCTCAAGTCAATAGCCGCGGATTACTACGTGGTCAAATCCGTGGATCTGACCGAACTCAAGGACAAGGTACGCATGGCCTTGAACAAGGCCGCAGCAACCACATAGGGAATACGTCACTCTCCTCCTGAAAACGGGACGTCTTTCCTTGAGGGAAGGCGTTCCGTTTTTGCGTCCGAACGCGGACTAGACCGTGCGGTTTTTGCGGAAGACGAACAGAGCGGCCCCAAGATAATTGACAAGAAGCGCCATGATGGAGGCGATGGCCAACGGGACGGTCAGTCCGACCTCCGGCCACAAATGCACGAGGGCCGTGTAGATGAAAAAATTGACCAGCGCTCCCACGGCGTTGGCAAGCATGTAGCGAAACCACTCCAGCAAATTGGCCCTTCCCGTGGCGGCAAAGGTAAACCAGCGATGCAGCAGCCAGGTGGCCGTCAGGGCCACGACCACCGACACAACGCGCCCGGTCACCGGGGTCATGCCCCCAAAGCGGACGCAAGCCTGCAGCACGGACCAGTCGGCCGCAAAGCCGAAGCCGCCCACAACGCAATAGCGCAGAAAGGGATGGTTGATGAGTCCCCGCATCTAATTCGTCTTTGACCGGTTCCACAAAGGCCCAAGAATGGAGCTGTAGACCATGCGTTTCTGTTCAAGCCTGCCCTGACTGACGCTTTCCAAAATAATCCCGCAGGCAAAGCTCAGCCAACCGAGAACCATGATGCCGGAGGCAAGGATAGCCGTGGGAAACCGGGGCACAAGGCCGGTCCTCAGCCATTCGGTCACCAGAGGCGCGCCCAGCAGCAACGAACCCAGAATCAGCAGCGCGGCCACGCCGGAAAAAAACCTGAGAGGCAGGGTCTCCTTGACCAGGCGAAAAATGGTCCACAGGATGCGGAACCCGTCGCGGTAGGTGTTCAGCTTGCTGTGGGATCCTTCGGGGCGGCTGTAATACGGAGTAGTGATCTCCAGAACCGGCATTTTCATCTCGATGGCATGGATGGAAAGTTCTGTTTCCACCTCGAAGCCCGAGGACAGGGCCGGGAAGGACTTCACAAACCTGCGGGAAAACACCCTGTACCCGGAGAGCATGTCCGTGAACGGACTCTTGAACACGGTGCGCAAAACGCCGTTGAATACCCGGTTGCCCCAGCGATGACCGGAGCGATAGGCCTTTTCCTCGTCATCCTCGCGAATGCCCACCACCATATCCAGCCCGCCGTCCACCAAGGCCTCCACCAGCCTCGGAGCGCTGGTCGCATCATAGGTGCCGTCACCGTCGGCCATGATGTAGACGTCGGCATCGATGTCGCAGAACATCTGGCGCACCACATTGCCCTTGCCCTGATACTTCACGGCCCCCACCTTGGCGCCGGCCTTCCGGGCCGTTTCCAACGTATCATCCGTGGAGTTGTTGTCGTACACGTAAATGTCCGCATGGGGCAGAGCCTGCCTGAAGTCGGACACGACTCGGCCAATGGCTGCGGTTTCGTTGTAACAGGGAATGATCACGGCAATGGAAATATCGTTCACAAAAAACCTCTTTGCTCTCACTTATTGCGGTAGAGGGAACGCCTTGAACGCCTTCCGGCCAAATTCGACGCCCACATGCGGCTCCTCCCGCTCCGAGGCGGACAGAACATATTCATACTTCGACCGTTTGCTCATTTCAGGAAGCACCTTTTGCACAGGAATCCGAATGTCCGGGGCATAGAGCGCATAGATACGGGCACGGTTTTTCCCCATGAACCTCAACACTTCGTCCGCGCCAAGATTCTTTCTCCGGCCGCTGTATCCGAAAAGCCGCATGACTCTGGCCTCGATCCAGTTCGGCTCCCAGGGGGTGTAACGCACCAGAATACTGCTTCGCCCGGCCAGGGCTTGTGACAGGATACGGTTGTCCCGGGTCATCTGCAGCACGGAAAGAGTCGCGGGAATTTTCTGAAAACTGAAAAAGGTGAAAGCTGCAAGCAGCAACCCCAGAAGCGTCGTTTTGACCCGTCTCCGGCGTCCGTCCAAACGCTCCAGAGCCAGAAGCAGAAGCAATATCCCGTAGGGCGCGGCAACGGTGTGGTACCGGGTACCGAGGGGCTGCGCGACCTTGAACGGATTCAGACCCGAAATCATATAAGCCTCAAGGAACACGTGAACCAAAAAAAGGACGGCAACTGCCCGGACACGCCGGTCTCCTCCCTTCCAGGCGAACCAGCAGGCCCCAATGCTGGCCACCAGCACTCCGAACAGGCCGCGCAGCTTGAGAAAGCCCTTTGCACGGAGCAAATACTTTGCTGGAGTCACCAACAATTCCGTTTGGGAGCCGTGGGTGCTTTTGATGACACCGACCCGGCCGAGAATGTTCCCGGTGTCGGCCCAAAAATACAATAATTCCACGAAACAAAGCGAGGCGATTACCGCACCGAAAACCAACACAGGCTTGAAACGGCGCTCGGGCAGCCAGATGAGCAGGACCAAACCGGGGAGAAAGTAGACGGCGGTGACGCGGGAAGCCCAGGCCAGCACAAAAGCCACCCCGGCAAGAACCAGCCATTTCAGGCGGTTTTCGTCGAGCCAGACAAGCAACAGCCAGACGCAGGCCGCAATATAGGTCAATTCGAACACACCCGGCCAGATCTGGCTTCCGGTCTGGGTCATCTGGGGATAGAGAATGGAAAGCAGGGAGGTCCAAAAGCCCAGGCGCGGTCCGTGAAGCCGTTCGCCTATGAGATAGAACAGGACCGCCGCAACGGATGCATAGAGAGTGGGGAGAATGTAATAGACCTGAGGATGGGGCCCGAACAATTTCACCACCCCCAGAAGCGGCAGGTTGATGGCCCAGCGCATGGTATGGTGGTTCCAGGCGTTGAAGGAAAGACCGTCCAGCACCCTCCGGATATTGATCCACAGATGAACGCAATCGCCACCATACTCCACGTATTCGGCGGTCAGAAAACGCACCAGGACGCTCAGGCAAAAGAGCCCGAAGAGAAGCCGGCTTCTGTTCCGAACAAATCTCGCTTCAAATATATCGTTCAATTCCATCGTCTTCCCATACACCCGGTTTTCCATATGTCCTTGATTCCTCTCTTTCGGCAACATCCGGCAAGGCTAGGCCCGTACACCGGACACGTAGCGCTCCAGACGATCCATACCTTCCCTGATGTTTTCCAGGGAAGTGGCGTAGGAAAAGCGGATGTAGCCCTCGGCTCCAGGGCCGAAGTCGATGCCTGGCGTCACGCCGATTTTGATTTTTTCCAGAATATCATAAGCAAGCTTCAGAGAGCTGCCGTCGAATTTCTCGGCCAGATGGCGCATGTTGACGATGATGTAAAACGCCCCCGTGGGTTCATTTTTAATATCGAAACCCATGCCTTTGAGACGATCCAACATGTACAGACGGCGCTTGTTGTAGATATCCTTCATGCGACCCACGTCCGGTTCGGCTTCACGAAGAGCGGCAACTCCAGCCCATTGGGCAATGGAATTGGCCGAAATGAAGAAATTCTGACAGAGTTTCCGCATGGCAGGGACAAATTCCTGCGGGGCGATGACGTATCCCAGCCGCCAACCGGTCATGGCGTAGAGCTTGGAAAATCCGTTGAACACGAAGGCGCGGTCTGTAAACTCCAAAATGGAACGTTCTTTTCCCTCGTAGACCAACCCGTGGTAGATTTCGTCCGAAACCACCCAGGCGCCGGTCTCCTCGGCCAGCTCGGCGATGCCCTGCATCCGCTCGTCCGAAAGCAAGGTGCCCGTAGGATTGGCCGGAGAGTTGATGAGAATGGCCTTGACCCGTTCGCCCATGGCCTCACGGATGGAGGAAAGGCGGTACTGAAAGCCGTCCTCCTCGCTCACGGGTATGGGCACGGGTTCCCCGCCCGGGAAACGAATAAAATTGTGGTAGCATGCGTAACATGGGTCGGAGGTAATGACCTTGTCCCCCGCTTCGAGGATCGTGGAAAAAACCATGAACATGGCCGGAGACGTGCCTTGGGTGATGATGACCTGCTCCGGACTCACGTCCACGCCGTAGCGCTTTTCATAGTCTTCGCAGATCGCCTGGCGCAACTCCAGCAGCCCGAGACTGTGGGTATAGTGGGTATGCCCCTTGTCCAGGGCCTCGCAGCAGGCCCTGCGGATACACTCCGGAGTGTCGAAATCCGGTTCACCCACCTCCAGGTGGATGACGTCTTCGCCTTCACGCTCCATGCGCTGGGCGGTCTCCAGGACATCCATGACCAGAAAAGAGGTCATTTCCTCGCACCGTTTGGCAATGCTCATTCATTCCTCCCGCCAAGGAAAGACCCCGCCCGTCCTTGCGGACCTGAGCGGGGCCTGTTTCGTCTCATTTAGATTTTCTAACAGACTTCCACCAGGGTTACGTCGAACATGAGGGTCTTGTCCGCCAACGGATGGTTGCCGTCCAGGGTCACCTCGGCGTCCGATATCTCGGTGACGGTCACGTAGGCTGCGCCGCCGTCCTCGGTGCGCACTTCAAGCATCATGCCCAGCTCGGGCTCCACATTGGGAGGCAGCTGCTCCTTGCGGACCGAGAACGCCAGCTCGGAATTATAGCTGCCGTAGCCTTCCTCTGGAGACACTTCGACGGTCTTGGAGTCACCGGGATTCAGACCGAGTACGGCACGCTCGAAACCGGCGATGACCATACCCTCGCCCAGCACGAACTCCAGAGGATCACCGCCCTGGGAGGAGTCGAAGACCTCACCGCTGTCCTTGAAGGTGCCGGTGTAGTGAACTCTAACCTTGTCGCCTTTGCTAGCAGGAGCCATGTGCTCTCCTTGGGTCTGTTGTTGATGGTTCTGCGGATGCTACACGAATCCGCGAACATTATCCAATTTCTTATTGTTGAGCTTATATGAACATCCGCTAAATGTCGTAACCGATCGCGTCCCGAATCTGCGCCATGCTCCGCTGGGCGAATTCCCGGGCCCTTTTGTTGCCGTCCGCAAGAATGTCTCGGACAGTGTCGTCATCAATCTTTGCCCGACGTTCCTGCATGGGCGTCAGGAAAGCTTCCAGGGATTCCATGAGCACCTTCTTACAGTCCACACATCCCCAGGAGGCGTTGCGGCAACCTTCCTCGATCTCGGGCAACTTGGCCGGATCGGTCAGAAGCTTGTGATACGGGAACAGGTTGCAAATGGACGGATCACCCGGATCGGACTTGCGCAGGCGATTCTTGTCGGTAAGCATGCTGCGCACTTTGGGCAGAATGTCTTCTATGGGATCGGACAAGGCTATGGCGTTTCCGTAACTCTTGGACATTTTCCGGCCATCCAGGCCTGGGAGCTTTGCTTCCGCGGTAAGCAGGTCCTGCGGCTCGATCAGCAGATCCGTTTCGTAAAGATGATTGAAACGACGCGCAATCTCGCGGGCCAACTCCAGGTGCGGAAGCTGGTCCTGTCCCACAGGAACGGCGTGGGCGAAATACAACAGGATGTCCGCAGCCATGAGCACGGGATACCCCAGAAAGCCCATGGTGTTGATGTCCTTCGCCGCGAGCTGCTCGCGCTGCTCCTTGTAGGTGGGGCACCGCTCCAGCCAGCCCAGGGGGGTGATCATGGACAGCAGCAGGCTGAGCTCCGCATGTTCCTTGACCGCGGACTGCTGGAAAATGACGCATTTTTCAGGGTCGATGCCCGAGGAAACCCAATCGCGCACCAGCCCGGGGACCATTTTCTGCACCTTCCAGGGATCGGCGTATTCCGTGGTCATGGCGTGCCAGTCGACCACGCTGAAAAAGCAGTTGAACTCGGCCTGCAAGTCGAGCCAGTTGGCGATAACGCCGAAATAGTGGCCGAGATGAAGTTGACCAGTGGGCCTCATGCCTGAAAAGACGCGTTTTTTCTCGCTCATGATATGGTTCCGGGTTATTTGGGTTAGATGGGCACGTTCAACAGATTGCCGAGAAGCCTGACCGGTGGGAACAGGACCGCTCCGAGGATGCTGACCCCCGTCAGGTTGCCGATAAGGACCAGCCCGATAAGGATGAAGAATCCATATCGCCTCAGCTGCATGTAATTATATGCGAGCCTCGGCGGAAGGAAATACGCCAGAATGCTGCTGCCGTCCAGCGGCGGAATGGGAATGAGGTTGAAGACCCCGAGGATGAGGTTCACGAACACTCCGGCCTGACAGATGAGCAGCATGGGCACCAAGGCCTTTATGGCCAGCCCGTTCGGATCGCTGACCTCGACGCCCTGAATGAGATGAAAGCCCGCGGCAAAAAGGACGGCCAGCAGGAAATTGGCTCCCGGCCCGGCCAGGGCCACCAGCATCATGCCTTTGCGCGGCTCCTTGAAGTAGCGCGAATCCACAGGCACGGGCTTGCCCCAGCCGATATGTACGAAAAAGAAGGCCAGGGTGCCGATGGGGTCCAGGTGCTTGAGCGGATTGAGAGTCAACCGGCCCAGCATCTTGGCCGTGGGGTCGCCGAGCCGAAACGCCACCAGTCCGTGGGCCACCTCGTGGCAGCACAAAGCCAGCAGGAGCGGGACGGCTATAATGCTTATTTCCTGAATCTTCTTGGCGATGTCAAAATCAATCATGCCAAGCGGCTACCACAGGCACTTGCGGGCCGCAAGTCATTTGCCCTCCTCGCTGGCTTTCCACAAAATATCATCGCCGGAAAGATGAACACCATATATTTTTCATTTGTATGTTTCTTTCCCCAGCGCAAGGCGGCTTCGTCACCGGCACCAAGGTTTCTGCAAATCTCACAATGAGGAAATCATGAAAGCGGTCATATCCACGCTCGCCACACTTCTCCTGCTGTTCAACACGACGACGCTTGCCGCCCAGCCGACGATCGCCGTCATCGCCCCGGTGACGGGACGATACGAATTTCTGGGCAAGGACATCTCCCAGGCTGTTCGCCTTGCCGTAAGGGAAATCAATGAAAGCGGGGGGCTGCTCGGACAACAGGTTGCGGTCAAAGTATTCGACAACGGAAGCGACTTGCAGGAAAACCTTCTGGCAGCGCAAAAAGTCGTCAAAGGAAGGTATGCCTGCGTCATCGGCCCGGTAATCAGCTCCAGGGCGCTGGCGGCCGCCAAACTGCTCCAGAAAGCGGGCATTCCCATGATCGCTCCCGGCAGTTCGGCCACGGCGGTCACCCAGGTGGGCGACTACATCTTCCGGAGCAATTTCACGAGCGACTTCCAGGGCCGTATCATGGCCTTTTTCGCACTCCGCCGACTCGGAGCGAAAACGGCCGCAATCCTGATACATGCTGGAGAGATATACAGCGCAGGCCTGGGAGCCTCCTTCAAGCGGAATTTCGAAGCGATAGGCGGCAAGGTCATCTACACGGGCCAGTATCTGCCGGCACAGACCAATTTCATCAAAGACCTCAGCCGCATCAAACTCATCAAAGCCGAATTCCTCCTGATCCCCGGCTACGACAAGGAAGCCGCCGCCATCATCGAACAGGCCCGGGCCATGGGCATAACCATTCCCATCATGGGCGGGGAAGGATGGTCCACCAATATTCCCAGCCTGGTCAAAAAGAAGTCATACATGGATAACTGTTACGAGGTCAGACACTTTTCACGGGCGATCGCCACGGACCGGGCCAGGACTTTCCTGGCCGACTACATAAGGGCCTTTGGTCCCATGCGGCACGATGCCGGCGCCCTGGCCTACGACGCCGTGCTTGTCTACGCCGAGGCGGTACGAAAGGCAGGCTCCTTTGACAACGCCATGGTCAAGGACGCCCTGTACCGGGTTTCCGTCAAGGGGATCACCGGCTCCATCCGTTTCAACAGCACCGGCGACCCGGAAAAATCCGCCCTGATCGTTACGTACAGGGAAGGCCAACCGGTCTATTTCATGACCATCGAGCCGTGACTGTCCCGTTTTCTACACGGTCAGGTTGATGGCCTTGTAGTACGCGCTCTGAGCGCCGTAAACGATCCCCTGCGCTCCCATGAAGTCACTGGAGGTCATGCTGTCGCCGAACCAGACAGACATGCTCTGGAGCGTCATCTGCTGTTTGAACAGGTCGGGTGACGCGGTGGTCGACGCAGTCGCACTCAGGCTACGCATGCCGATGAGAGCCTTGAACTGCTCCGTACGCTCGGGATTAGCCTTGAAATAGTTCTCGATCTTCTCCTTGTCCGGGTGATCCTTGGAACAAACGACCGAATCGCTGGTGGAGTCGTACATGAGCTGGAACTTCGTATCCGTGTCCACACCCAGCTTCTTGAGGTCGGCAAGGACCTGATCATCGAACTCGTCCTCCAATTTGTCCGCCTGCTCCAGGATGTCCGAGAAGGAAAGGTAGCCGTTTTGGGCCGCTGGAATGGTTTGGAGAAGCTTGAGGATCTCACTGGTGAGCTTGGTGGAACTCGCCGAAGAGGAGGAAGAACTTTCCTTCGATTCGTCGGAACTGCCTGTTTGGTCCGTTTTTTCGGTGTCCGAGGAAGAGGCATCCCCCCCCAGGGTCCTGGAGGAATTGTAGTACGCACTGTTGGAATAATAGCTGTTGATGTAAGTCATGCTGTCGAACCTCCCAAAATATATGTCGAGCCAATGGGCACTTTTTACCTGCCCATCATGTCTGCATCATGCGTTCCATTCCGTGCGGACGGAGAGCATGAAGAAACATTTCGGAATTTCTTGAAAGGCAAGAGGGTCGAAATACATATTGAAAATCCAAGAGGATAGAGAAACAAACAATCAAGTGCACGCCACAGTTCGCTCAAAAAAAACGCAGTCCGGATACCAGACAAAAAGAGGCCCCCGCGTCAATACGCGAGGGCCTCTCTGCTTGCAGCAACGTTTTCAGCAGCCTGATCAGGCAGCCTTCTGCCTGCTGCCCACTTTCTCCATCTTGATGAAGAACATGAGCAGCGACGGAATCACGAACACGGTGAACACCGTGGACAGCGCCAGTCCGCCCAAGACCACCGCGCCGAGACCGCGATACAACTCGGAACCGGGGCCGGGAGCCACTGCCAGCGGCAACATGCCGAAGATGGACGTGGTGGCCGACATGTAGATGGGACGCAGCCTGGTGCGCGTGGCTTCCAAGACGGCGTCAAGGTGCTCCATGCCGCCCTCGCGCACGTTGTTCAGGGACTGGTGCACGATAAGAATGGCGTTGTTGACCACGACGCCGATGAGAATGACGAACCCGAGCATGGTCAGGATGTCCATGGGCTGGTAGGCGATGAACCAGTTCTCCAGCCGCAGCCCCAGGAATCCTCCCGCACCGGCCAGGGGCACGGTGAACAGGATGATGAGCGGGTACAGGAAGTTCTCGAACAAGGCCGCCATGAGCAGATAGGTGATGACCACTGCCAGCAGGAAGTTCCACTGTAGAGCTTCCCGGGTCACGGTAAGCTTGTCTGCCGCACCGGACATGCGCACCTGCAGGCCGTCCAGCAGCCCCATCTGCTTCACCGCCGGAATCATCTTCTGTTCCACGGTCTCCATAGCCTGCTGCAGCGGCATCTGGCCGGGAGGGGTGATCTGCAGGGTGATGGTGCGTTGACGCTCAAGATGCCTGATCTGGTTCAGGCCGTATGTCCGCTGGATATCCACCAGGGAGGAAAGCGGCACCGCCCACCCTTGCGGCGTGGCAACCAGAGCCGAATAGAGGTCCTCGGGGGTGGAGATATCCTCTTCCGAGGCCTTGAGCACCATGTCGATCTTCTTTTTGCCCTCGGCTTTGTAGTCGCCGATCTTGCGGCCGTCCAGGATCACGTCCACGGACTGTCCCAGGTCGTTGGCCGACAATCCGGCCGCCCGCACCCGGTCGCGCTTGGGCTCGAAACGGACTTCGGGATAGAGCAGCTCCAGCGAGGGAATGGGACGCACCTGCGCACCCGGAATCTGCTGCATGGCCATGCCGAACATGGTTCCGGCGGCGGCGACGATCTGTTCCAGGTTGGAACCGCTGATGTCAAGGGAGATGTTGCGGCCCTCACCCAGCCCCTGTTCGAATATGGAGGCCTGGATGGAGACGCCGAACATGCCCGGGATGGTGTTCAGGATGCGGTTGAACAGCGGCACCAGCTCACCGGCTCGCTGCTCCTGGGTGGAAATGGCGCCGAAGAGGTTGATGGTGGGTGCGGACACGAAGAACATGTTCTTCACGCCCGGCAGGCCGTTGAACTCTTCCTTGCCCATGTAGGGTTCGGTTTCCTCAAACACATGCTTGCCGATATTGAAACGTTCCTCATAGGAAAGTCCCGGAGGCGGTATGAGGATGTTGATGAGCAGATTGCGGTTGCCCTGGGGCAGGTATTCCATCTTGGGGAAGAAGACCAGCACGAGGAGAATGGAGGCTGCCGTCAGTCCAACCACGGTGATGACGCGGGTACGCCAGTTGGTCAGGGAGAGGCGCAGCATGCCCATGAGCCAATCGGAGCATTTGGCCCCGAAACGGGTCAGGGGCGTAAGCACCTTCCCGGCGATCTTCTTGCCGACCGGCTCGCGCGGGGCGTCGCCCACCACGACTTCGCCGTCACGCTTTTCCGCAAAGCGGTACAGATAGCGCGCGAACATGGGGATGACCAGCACGGACACGAACATGGAAAGGATAATGGCGCAGGTGACCGCAATGGAGATGTCCTTGAACAGCTGCCCGGCTTCCTGTTCCATGAAGACCACGGGCAGGAACACGGCCACGGTGGTCAGGGTGGACGCGAGCACCGCACCCCATACTTCCTTGGTCCCTTCGTAGGCCGCGGCGAACGACTTCTTGCCCATGCTTCTGTGGCGATCGATGTTCTCCAGCACCACGATGGCGTTGTCCACGAGCATCCCCACGGCAAAGGAAATGCCCGCCATGGACACGACGTTGAGCGTTCGTCCGGCCGCCCCGAAGATGATGAACGACCCGATGATGGAAATGGGAATGGCCAAGGCCACGATGACCGTGGCGCTCATGCTTTGCAGAAACACGAAAAGAACCACGATGGCCAGCAGGCCGCCTATGATGATGTTCCTCTGCACCAAGTCGATGGCGCCGTTGATGTAGGGTCGCTGATCGTACACCCAGTCGAGGTAAACGCCCTTGGGTTCCAGGAGCTCCTTGTTGACGCGCTGCACTACATCGAACACCGCGTCGGTCACGGTGAGCACGTTGGCGCCCGGCTCGGGCTTCACGCCCACTGCGATGCCCGGAGCGTTGTTGTGCAGCATGGCCACGTCGAGCTTTTCATGCCCCACCCGGACCACACCCACGTCCTTGAGTCGGACACGGAACTGCCCGGACGAGGAAATGACGACGTTCTCGATCTTTTCCGGGGTGTTCAAATCGGCAGGGGTACGGATGCGGTAATCGCGGCGTCCCACGCCGAGTGTGCCTGCGGAAATGGATATGTTTTCGCTCTTGAGCACGTCAATGAGCTTGGGAATGGTCAGGTTGTAGGCGGCCAGCTTGCGCGGGTCCACCACGATGTGCATTTCCTCCTCGACGCCGCCGCCCATGAACAGGCTGGACACGCCGTCGACGCGCTCCAGGTGCTGCTTGACCTCATCCTCGAAAAAGGTCTTGAACTCCTGGGGATTGACGCCGCTTCCCTCCGTGGCCTTGAGCATGGCCCAGATGACCGGTGATGCGGATGCTCCCGAGGCTTCGACAACGGGCTTGTCCACGTCGTCGGGGTAGTCGGAAACTTCATCCAGTTTATTGGAAACGCGCAGCAACGCGCCGTCCAGGTCGATGCCGAGCTTGAAGGTCAGGGAAATCTCCGCGGAACCGTTGTAGCAGGAGCTTTCCATTTCCTCGAGGCCGGGAATGCCCTTGAGCACGTCTTCCTGCTCTTCCACCACATCGCGCTCAATCTCGTATGGAGTGGCCCCGGTCCAGGTGGTGCTGACCGTGATCTCCGGCTTGGTCACGTTGGGTGTGAGCTGATATGGCAGGCTGAAAAGGGAGATGAGGCCGAAGAGCACGATGAGGATGACCCCCACGAGCACCGCAACCGGCTTCTCAATGGCTGTTCTGATGATGTCCATGCGCCCCCCTATTTCCCGGCGCTCGCCGGAGCCACGGACTGGTTGGGCCTCAGACGCTCATTGCCCTTAACCACGACCTCCATGCCCTCCTTGAGCGCATCGGACACGACTCCCGCATCCAGCGCGCGGTAGCCCATCACCTGCACGGGCATGGGCACGGCCTTGCCGTCCAGAACGGTCCAAACCACAAGCTGCCCGCGGGAGGAAATGATGGCGTCGCGAGGGACCACAAGGGTCTTGTTGGCCACGTCCGAAGGCAGGGCGACGCGCGCCTCCATGCCTTCGGCCAGATTGCCGGGATTGTTCACCCGGATTTTCACCGGGAAGGTACGGGTGGATACGTCCCCCTTGGGAATGACCGCATAGACTTCACCGTCCATGACGTCGGAGCCCACACGGACCTCGACCTTGAGGCCGGGTTTGACCACCCGGGCCGGGCCGGCGGGCACGTTGACCTCCACGTCGACTTCACCGTCGCCGGCCATGGTGATGACCGTGGCGCCTTGGCTGACCCATTCGCCCCGGTGCGCCTTGCGCTCCAGCACCACCCCGTCATAGGGGGCGCGGATGGTCTTTTTTTCACGTTCCAGCAGCAGGCGGTTCAACGTGGCCTGCAGGGCATGGTACTTGCCCTCGGACGCGGCTGCGCCCAAACGGCTTTTATCGAACTCGCCTTCGGATACAGAGCGGGTCTTGAACAGCTGGGTCATGCGGACATCGTCCAGCCGAGCCAATTCGTAATCGGCCTTGGCCTGCTCCATGAGCTGCCGGGCGTTGGCAATGCGCTTGTCCAACAGGTCCGAGGACAGCACCACCAGCGGATCACCCTTCCGGACCTTCTGACCATGGTCCACTTCCAGACTGACCACCTTGCCGTCCACTTCGGCGGCGACATCGGACAGTTCGTGAAACATGACGGTCCCGATGTAGGAAACTTCAGGAGCAACTTCACCCGAGACCACCTTGGCCGTGACCACGGCGGCCGGAGGCGGTCCCCCCTGCTTTTTGTCCTCCTGCGCGTAAGCGGGCGCGCAGAGAACAGCAATCATGAGAAATATGAATGCGAATCTGTACAACATGTATATCCCCTCTTGGTTTCCAAAGCAGTACCACTTATCCCACCGTACTGCCTGACTATATTCATCATTCAGCTTCCCCGACCCAAGGGGAAGCCTCCTCGCCGCCCGCGAGCATCCGGCATTGCGGATTCGGCGGACACCCGCCAAGCACAACGTCCGCCCGGCAGCCGCAAGGACAGAATGGCGGACAAGGTAACAAGTTACTTATTGATTATCCAGCAGTGTTTAACGGTCTTCCAACCAAAGAATGCGCGCAAGGGCGGCATGCCGGACTTCACGTTCAGGGCGCTTCGGCAGATCCCCGAAGAAATGCGGCGCAATCATGGTCGCCCATATGGTTGAGAATGATCTGAAGCAAGACCTTCTTGCAGACGGCAAACTCTTCCGGGTCGATGCCCTCGGCCACGGATGCGTTGTTGGCATGGGCAAGGTCCACGGTTCTGTCCAGGAGGTCCAGCCCTTTTTCCGTGGCGAACAGCCGCTTGACCCGACGGTCTTCCGGGTCGTCCTCCCGCCTGACGTATCCCTTGCTCTCCAGGCCGGAAAGCAGGCGGCTCACACCGGTCTTCTCCTGGGACGCAAGTTCGGCCAGCTTGCGTTGGCTGATGCCAGGATACCGGGATAGAGGAATGAGCAGCCGCCACTGCTCCACACTGATATCAAGACCGGCCTTCTCCAGCCGGTTCGCAAAGGCGTTCACGCAGAGTCTGGCCGACTTGTAAAGCAGAAAACCGATGGACTCCCTAGGATTCAAACGTTCGATGAGCATGCAACGGTTGTAGATGCAACAACAACCGAGGTCAACCGCTTTCACGGCACTTTACATTTTGACGCTGCAAGGTAACTTAGCGTCGCAACATCGAAACTCTGACCGAAAAAGGAGTCGCAATGTCCCTGAACATTCGCCGGGCGACCATGGACGACCTGACCGCCTGCACCCATGTCGAAACCACATGTTTCGAACCTTCCGAAGCCGCTTCCGAAACGAGCATCAAAACCCGTATCGACAACTTTCCGCAGGGTTTCTACGTCGCTGAGCTGGACGGCAGAGTCGTGGGACAGGTCAACAGCGGCTGCACGGCCAAAGACGACATTACGGATGAGGAATTCAAACAGCTCATCGGCCACGACCCTGATGGACGCAACATGGTCGTCTTTTCCCTTTCCGTGTTGCCGGAAGCACAAGGTCTGGGCCTGGCCAAGGCGCTCATGGAATGCTTCATCAAGGCGTCACGTACCATGGGCAAGGAGCAAATCCTCCTGTTGTGCAAGGACTACCACATAGGCTTCTACGAAAAGCTTGGCTATGAAAAAGCCGGCCTGTCCTCCTCCAACCACGGAGGCTTCCAGTGGTGGGAAATGATCTTTCGACTGTAGGTCCCCGGGAATTCGCTCTTTGGTAACCGCCCGGCATCCAGGCGGTTACCCAATCTATAATGTCGCTCCCGCCCGATTCAGCTACACTGGCGGCAAAGTATGGCCCCGAACGGGCTTCAAGGAGCGGCATGGCTGAAGGCAGGAAGAACAAACAAGGCACATTCTCCTTTTCCAGAGAATTTCTTCTCATGTTCCTGCCCCTGGCCCTGATCTGCGGCTTGGGACTCGGCTACATGTACCGCCAGGATCTGGCTTCCAGAAAAACGATTTTCATGCGTGACGAAATCGCCCTCGTCGATCTCGTCGCCCGGGCAGTGAGCATCGACCTGGAATCACTCTTTCACGACCTCCGCCTGCTTTCCGCCCACCTGGAGCTGAAGCGCTACCTTGACCGCAAATCTCCGAACATGCGCGAGGCTCTGGAATACGAATACCTGGAGCTCAGCCGCATCAGCAGGGTGTACGACCAGGTCCGGCTGCTGGACGCCGACGGCATGGAGGTGATCCGCATCAACTACAAGGACGGCAAGGCTGAGGCCGTGCCCAGGGAGCAATTGCAGAACAAGGCCAACCGGTACTACTTCACGGAGACCAAGAAGCTCGGCCCGAACGAGGTCTATGTCTCCCCCTTCGATCTCAATATAGAGCACAAGCAGATTGAGATTCCCCACAAACCCATGATTCGCGTATGCAATCCGATTTTCGACGCCTCGGAGGACTTCGCGGGCGTGGTCGTCCTCAACTACCTCGGCCAGACAATCATCGACGACATCTCCATCATATCCGGCCGTTCCGAAGACAGAATCATACTTCTCAACAAGGACGGCTACTACCTGAAGGCTCCGAACAAGGAAGACGAATGGGCTTTCATGTTCAAAGACAAAGAATCCCGCCGCTTTTCACACCAATACCCCGAAGTCTGGCGACAGATGCAGGACATCGCCGAAGGGCAGTTGGAAACTCCTCACGGACTGTTTTCCTTTGCCACCATCACTCTGCTCCCCAAGTGGAGCGAGGGGCAGCGCACGTCCGTTCGCCAGTGGAAAATGGTCAGCCACGCGCCCAACAGCCTGCTGCGGGCAGCCGCTTCCAATATCCGACGGAACTACCTTTCGGTCTACGGCGCCCTGCTCCTACTCCTCGGTATCGGAACGACGATGCGCGTCCGGCATGTCCATCAACAACGCCGGCACCAGGCCGAACTGGAGCAGGCCCGAAACGACGCCGAGGAAGCCAACCGAAGCAAAAGCGATTTCCTGGCGCGCATGAGCCACGAAATACGCACGCCCATGAATGCGGTCATCGGCCTGACCCACCTGGCCCTGCGCACGGACCTGACTCCCAAGCAGCACGACTACCTCAGGAAGATCGACAGTTCGGCCAAGAGCCTGCTGGGCATCATCAACGACATCCTGGACTTTTCCAAGGTGGAGGCGGACAAGCTGGACATCGAGGAAATAAATTTCCAACTCGACGACGTCGTCAACAACGTCTTGAACGTCATCGGGGTCAGGGCCGAACAAAAAGGACTGGAATTGCTGGCCATGGTCCGCAGTTCCGTACCCAACTTCCTGGTGGGCGACCCCCTGCGGCTCGGGCAGGTTCTGGTGAACCTGACCAACAATGCGGTCAAATTCACAGAACACGGCGAAATCATTCTCACCGTGACAACTGCGAACAAGGGCGAAGACTGGGCGGAGCTGGTGTTCTCCATCCAGGACACGGGCATCGGCATCTCCCCGGAAGTGCAGCAGCAACTTTTCCAGCCTTTCAGCCAAGCCGACGGCTCCACCACCCGCCAGTACGGCGGCACCGGCCTGGGGTTGGCCATCAGCCAACGGTTGGTAAACCTCATGGGCGGAAACATCGCCCTCGAGAGCAAGCCGGGGATGGGCAGCACGTTCTCCTTCACCCTGCGCTTCGGCCTCCAATACGGCCGTTCCACGGTCCTGCCCATCCCGGACAGCATCCGGGGCATGCGCGTACTGGTGGTGGACGACAGCCCCATGGCCCGAAAGGTGCTCGTCAGCGTGCTCAAGTCCTTCACCATGCAGGTTGACCTGGCCGAAACCGGCGATATGGCCATAGGAAAACTCCGGGAGGCGAATGACTCTGCCCCCTTCCAACTGGTCATCACGGACTGGAGGATGCCGGGAATGGACGGGACACAGCTCGCCATGCGGATCAAGGTGGACAGGCAGATCGTTCACAAACCCAAGATCATCATGCTCACATCGTACGGCAGAGACGAAATCCGGGTCAGGGCCGAAAAGGCCGGGCTGGACGGGTTCATGCTCAAACCCTTCAACCGCTCCATCCTCTACGACACCATCATCGAGACCATACACGGCCATGACTCTCCCCTGCGCCTGGCCGCCTCCCACAGCACGGCCGAAATACCGGACAACGTACGCGGCATCCGGGTGCTTGTGGGCGAAGACAACGAAATCAACCAGCAAGTGGCCCGCGAAATCCTGGAAGGCGCGGACATTGAGGTCGCCATGGCCTACAACGGGACGAAAGTCCTGGAAATGGCAGCCAAAGGCACCTACGACGCCATTCTCCTGGACATTCAGATGCCCGGCATGGACGGGCTGGAAACAGCGGCAAGACTCCGGGAAATGGACTCGATGAAGGATATCCCCATCATCGCCATGACGGCTCACGCCCTGACCGGCGACAGGGAAAAAAGCCTTGCCGCGGGCATGAACGACCACATCACCAAGCCCATCGATCCCGACCTGCTCATGACCACCCTTTCCAAATGGCTGGGCGATGTTACAAGCAGCCGCGCGCCCGAATCCGTCTCCTGCGCCGAGGAGGGCCTGCCAGACGTCATCGAAGGCATTGACATGCACACGGCGCTGCGCCGCCTGCGAGGCAACTGCGCCCTGTTGCGCAAACTGTTGCTGGAGTTTGAACAGGAGTGCGGCGCCACCATGCCGAAACTCAGGGCCGCCTTCGCCGACAACGACTCCCCGAAGGCCCGCGAGCACCTGCACCGTTTGAAGGGCGTTGCAGGGAACGTGGGAGCAAAGGACGTACAGCATGCGGCAGACGCCCTGGGGGCCAGCCTGCGGCAGGGGACCAAGGACGCCTCGGCGCTGTTCCAGAGGCTTTCCGAGGCAGTGGAATCCCTCGGCTCCAGATTGCGCGATCTGCTGTCGGAACCGCCGGACAAACCGGAGAAAGCGAAGAAGTCGACCGTGAGCCCGAAGGAACTGGAACGGTTCGCCGCCCTGCTCAAAGCCCACGACACGGCCGCCATGAAACTTTTCGACGAACTCGAGCCCGTACTCGAGGCTTACGACCATGCGCACACCGCGGCGCTGAGCAAGTCTCTAGACACTTTCGATTTCACCAACGCCGCGAAACAATTTGAAATCATACGATCAACTCTCAAGGAAAAGGAAAACGTATGAGTACACGCCCCCGCATACTCATCGTGGACGACGTGCCGGCCAACCTGGAGATCCTCAACGCCCTCCTCGCCCGGGACTTCGATGTCAGCGCCGCCCTCAACGGCCAGGACGCTCTCAACGTGGCCAATTCGGACCGTCCGCCGGATCTGATCCTGCTGGACATCATGATGCCGGGCATGGACGGCTACGAAGTCTGCCGCCTCCTGAAACGGGAAAAGAGCACCAGGCACATTCCGGTCATCTTCGTGACCGCCATGAGCAAGGATGAAGACGAGGAAAGGGGGTTCTCCGCCGGAGCAGTGGACTACATCACGAAACCCATCAGCCCCGCCATCACCCTGGCCAGGATCAGGACGCACCTGAAACTGAACAGCCACGCCAGGCTGCTGAAAGAAGAGGTTCGCAGCAGGACCCGGGAACTGGAGCGAGCCAGAGACGAAGCCGAGGCCGCAAACAAGGCCAAGAGCGCCTTCCTGGCGAACATGAGTCACGAGCTGCGCACCCCGCTGAACGCCATCATGGGGGTGACCCGGCTTCTGCTGGACAATAAGCCGTCCTCGGAGGAGGAGGCGCTGTTGCAGGATGAACTCCAGGCGGTCAACCGGCTCATGCGCATCATCAACGATCTGCTGGAACTCTCGGACGCCGAGGCGGGTGGGCTCGCCCTGTGCAGAGAGGAATTCACCCTGATGGATGTCATCTCCCCTCTCCTGACCGCATACGGAAACCAAGCCAAAAAACAGGGGTTGGGCTTTTCCGCTTCGGTGGACGACTCCGTTCCGGAAAAAGTGACAGGGGATTCGCAACGCATTCGGCAGGTGCTCATGAATCTGCTCAACAACTCTCTGCGGTTCACCGAAAAAGGTTCGGTGTCTCTGGATGTCCATGCCTGGACAAGCAGCAACAAGGGTGGGGAGACGAACATCATCCGCTTCAAGGTGCATGACACGGGCATAGGCATCGCCGAGGACAAGGTGGAACACATTTTCGAGCCGTTCGTCATCACCGAGGACTACATGACCAAGAAACGGGACGGCGCCGGATTGGGGCTGGCCATCAGCAAAAGCCTTGTGGAACTCATGGGCGGAAGCATCTGGATCGAAAGCGCCCCCGAGCAGGGAACCACGGCCGTTTTCACCGTCCCCTGCTCCAAGGAAGCCTGAGCCGGATCCATGTCTTTCCCCCGCTCCAAACCGGTTCACGCGCTTGCAATATGAGGCTGTTCGGCATAGTGTTCCGCCATGGAACGCTATACTGCCGATCTGCATATTCATTCCCGTTTTTCCAGGGCCACCAGCAAAAACCTGACCATCCGAAACCTCGCCGCCTGGGCGCGCGTCAAAGGTCTCAACGTGCTCGGAACGGGTGACTTCACCCACCCCGCCTGGGTCGAGGAAATCGAGAACGAACTCGTTGAGGATCAGGACAGCGGTCTGTACATGCTCAAGACCGACTCGGACCTGCACACCGAGATTCCGGGCATGGAAGGTCCCACCACCGGCAAGGTGCGTTTCATGCTTCAAGCCGAGATCAGTTCCATCTATAAGAAAGGCGGCAAGACCAGAAAGGTGCACAACCTGGTCTTCATGCCCGATCTCGATTCCGTGGTGAAACTCAACGCCAAACTGGACAGGATCGGCAACCTGCAGTCCGACGGAAGACCCATCCTGGGGCTGGACAGCCGCAACCTGCTGGAAATCGTGCTGGAGACGAGCCCCATGGGCTTCGTGATTCCGGCCCATATCTGGACCCCGTGGTTCTCTCTGTTCGGGTCCAAGTCCGGCTTCGATTCCATAAAGGAATGCTTCGAGGACCTGAGCCACGAAATCTTCGCCATGGAGACAGGCCTGTCTTCGGACCCGGAAATGAACTGGACCTGGAGCGAGCTGGACCGCATCAAGCTCATCTCCAACTCGGACGCCCATTCCGGCGAAAAGCTCGGCCGCGAAGCCAACTTCTTCCGGGGTGAGATGTCCTATCAGGGCATCTATCGGGCTCTGAAAGGCGAAGGAGTGGGCAACGAATTCCTGGGCACCGTGGAATTCTTCCCCGAAGAGGGCAAGTACCACATGGACGGGCACCGCAAGTGCGGCATTTCCATGGATCCCATGGAAACCAAGGCGCGCGGCGGCATCTGCCCGGTCTGCGGCAAACCGGTCACCCGTGGGGTATATGCCCGGGTGCTGGACCTGGCCGACCGCGAACAGCCGCAACAGCCCGTGGGCGCCCCCGGCTTCGTCTCCCTGATCCCCCTCAAGGAAGTCGTCTCCGAGGTGCTCGGCGTCGGCCCCGGTTCCAAAAAGGTGCACAACTTCTACCTCAAGCTCATGGAAGACTTCGGTTCCGAACTCAACGTGCTGCGGAACGTCCCGCCCGAAGAACTCAAGCGGCACAACTGCCACCTGGCCGAGGGAATCACCCGCATGCGCGAAGGCAAGGTCATCCGCAAGGCGGGCTATGACGGAGAGTTCGGCGTCATTTCAGTGTTTACCCCCCAGGAGAAGGCCGAAATCAAGAACGGGGCCACTCTCATCAACATTCCGGTCAAGCCCAAGACCGAAAAGAGCGACGCTCCCCTGACCTGCCCACCCAGCAGGAAAACCGACCCGGAACTGAGCAAACCAATTTCCTTCAACCCCGCCCAGCAGGCGGCCATCGACGCCGGCCCCCAGCCGGTGCTGGTACTGGCCGGGCCGGGCACGGGCAAGACCCAGACCCTCATGGGCCGGGTCACGCGGCTGCTGGACGCGGGCGAACATCCACGTCGCATCCTCTGCCTGACCTTCACCCGCCGGGCTGCGGGTGAACTGCGCGAGCGGCTCCGGGCTCTGCGCGGACCGGAATCGCAGCTCCCCCAGGCGGGCACACTGCACTCCCTGTGCTTCGACTATTGGAAGCACGCCTACAGCGAAACCCCGGTGGTTGTTTCCGAGGAGGCGGCCCGCAAGCTCTTCGCCGAGACCAACCCCGACATTCCGGCAAAACACGTGAAGCACTACTGGGCCAAGTACAACCTGCTCCGCGAGCGGCTGGAGGATATCCCGGAGGACCTGTACGACGCGCACATCAACTACGGAAACCAGAAGAACCACTGGAACCTGTTGGACTATACGGACCTGTTGGAATTCATGCTCGAACAGACCGGTGCGCCCACGTTCCGGCTGCCCTACACCAATATCCTGGTGGACGAGGTGCAGGACCTGACCCCGCTGCAACTGGCCATCATCAAGGGAATGGCCCCGGAAAAAGGGTACGGCGTGTTCTGCATAGGCGACCCCAAACAGTCCATCTACGGATTCCGAGGAGCGGCGGAAAACGTGGACGAGCAACTCAAGGAATACTGGCCCAAGACGGAGACCATTACCCTTGAGGACAACTACCGCTCGGGGCAACGTATCCTGGACGCATCCCATTGCCTGTTCCCGGGCTCTCCCGTCCTGACGGCGCGCAAGGACACCTCGGCCACCCTGCATCTGTTCGAAGCTCCGGACGCGGTACGGGAAAGCACCTGGATGGCCGACCGCATCCGGCACCTTCTGGGAGCCACCAGCCACAGCTTGGCGGACGCCATGGGACACGGCAGTATGGCTCCGGGGGACATTGCCGTGCTGGTGCGTTTCAAAGCCCTCATCGGCCCCATCCAAAAACAACTCTCCAAATTCGGCGTACCGGTCGCGGCCCCGGAAACAGAGGCCTTCTGGAACGACCCGCGTTGCGAGCTGATCCTCAATGCCGCAGGCAGTTTCCTGGGCATGACCATGGTGGGCAGCGAAGAGGTGCTGGACGTGCCTGAGCAGGTGCTGGCCAAAGGTCCCATCGGCCTGTCCGCCTATCTGAACACCATACCGCCCTTCGACACCTTCTTCTGGGAAAGCAAGGCGTTTCGCGAACTCAAAAAGGAGTTCGATCAGCGCGGCGGCTGGGCAGGCCTGCTCAACTGGGTCAGCCTGCAGAACGAAATGGAACTGGTGAGCCGGTCGGCCGAAAAGGTGCAGATCATGACCCTGCACGCGGCCAAGGGCTTGGAATTCGACGCAGTCTTCCTGCCTTCCCTGGAGGAAGGCATCATGCCCTTTGCGGGTATGGATCTGCTCACGGCCACGGTGACGCTCACTCCCGGGCGGGGACAGCGCTTCCACGAGGAACGCCGCCTCATGTACGTGGGGATGACCCGCGCCCGCAAGATGCTCTACATGAGCTACGCACAAAAAAGGCAGCTTTACGGAAAAACGTTGCAGCTGCCGACCTCTCGTTATCTCAAGGAGATACCCGAGGAAATGCTGACCCGTTCGACCCTGGCGGCCACCAAGGTGACCAAGGCAAAACAGATGAGTCTTTTAGACTGATTATACCAAATTGTGTAAAGTTCGGAGTAAAATTGTAAGGGCTTTCGACACCGGTTGAGAATCCGGCAAATCGCCCGGAGGGCAAGGCTTGCGACTGAATGTTCGCCTTCGGATCCCCCTTTCTCAAGCTGCAGGTTTACAGAACCATACGGTAGACGCACAATTCATACAGCTTGCACATACGGCGGGCGGCGCGAACACTCATTCCCATCTGCCGCAGTCTACAAAAGACATGCAGCGGATTGAGGACATGTTGGGCAAGGTTCTTGAACGCCTTCATCGTCAAATCTCCGTCTATATATCCCTTCCATGCACCAAACTATGCAACAGCCATGCCTCGCAGCGGTAATTCAAACAAACCATGCCCTTCCGAAAACACACCATGAAAACGCGGGAAAAAACTGCCTGTCAAAGCCCTGCCGCGCGTACGCTGGATGCACTCACGCAGCTCAAAGCCGCTCCCTTTTCAGTGGCCGCCCCTTCTTTCGCGATACCCGGCACGGTGGCGGAAAACGCCAAATTCCTGGCACCCCATTTTTCCGAGATCGGCATCGTGCTTTTCGAGACCGAATCCTGCCTGGAATATACCGATGAAGATCTGCCCCCGGACCTGGCCGGGCTGGAGGTCGCCTGGCATGTGCATCTGCCTCTGGATCTGCCTTGGAAAACGGACGTATCCAAGGTCTGCGGCAAGCTCAAGGCATTGATGGCCAAAGTTGACTATTTGCACCCCACGGCCTATGTCCTGCACCCTCCGCAGGACGGCGACCTGCTTTTCCCCCTGGCCGAGACCTTTCGCGCCGAGGGGGTGAATCCTGCCCGGGTGCTCCTCGAAAACGTTGAGGAAAGCGACCTGGCCGCTGTCTGGCCCCAGGCTTTGGAGGCGGGATACGGTGCGTGCCTGGACATCGGCCACTTGTTGGCCTTCAGACAGGAGCACATCTTGACCTTGCCCCGGCTGTGGGAGAAGGTGGGCATGCTTCATATATACGGTCCGGACATGGCGGCACGGCACAAGTCTCTGTCGCAACTTCCCGAAAAGGGACGAAAAATGCTCCGGGACTGGCTCGGGAAACTGCGGCCCGAATCAACCGTGACTATCGAGGTCTTCAACGAAAACGGGTTGTTCGAATCCGCCGGGGTGCTGGCCCGCTGGCTGGACGATTGGAAGGTATCCACATGATCACACTGGTGCTTGGGGGAAACAAATCCGGCAAATCCGACTTTGCCCTCGATTTGTTGCAAAAAAACGAGAAACCGGCCCTTTTCATTGCCACCGGCAAGGCCCGGGACCTCGAATTTCGCCGCCAGATACAGGATCACCGGATTTCCCGGGGGCCGGAAATAGAAGTCATGGAAGTTTCAGCGGACTTGCCTCAAACGCTCAGAAAGGCTAAAGCTGACTTTCCGTCCGTGCTGGTGGACAGCCTGGACTACTGGCTTTTCTCCATCCGGAAATCAGGGTGTGAAAATGAAAGGATTCAGGAACTTAGTGAGGTGCTGAATCATTGGACGGCAACGAACCTCATACTGGTCTCCTGTGAGGCCGGGCTCGGGCCTTTGCCCCTTTCGGGTGAAGTACGGGCTTTCATACGCGGGCTGGGCGCACTGAACCAGGCCTGTGCGCAAATTGCGGACAGGGTCTTTTTGGTGGCTGCCGGACTTCCGCTACAACTGAAGGCATAGCATGGCTCTCTTCAAACAACTCGACGAGCGGATGGAAGCGCTGCTCGAACGGTTCGACAAGGACGAAAACTGGCTCATCGTCATCAACGCCGACCCCGACGCACTGGGTTCCGCGTTGGCGCTCCGACGCATCATGAGCCGCCGCGTGGCCAGTGTGGGTATCGGGCAGATCAACGAGATCCAACGGCCGGACAACCTGTCCATGATCCGCTATCTGCGCATCCCGACCCAGAAGATCATTCCCAATCTCGTGGCCCAGTACGACAAATTCGCCCTGGTGGACTCGCAGCCGCACCATAACCCCGAATTCCAGGAATTCGAGTTCGACATCATCATCGATCACCACCCGCTGGTGGAGGACAAACCGGTCGAAGCCCCCTACACGGACATCAGGCCCAAATACGGCTCCACCTGCACCATGCTCACCGAGTATCTCTACAACCTGAAAATCCGGCCCGCCAAACTGCTGGCCACCGCTCTGCTCTACGGCATCAAGAGCGACACCCGCAGCTTCGAGCGCAAATTCATCGACCCGGACGTGACCGCCTTCAAATGGCTGAACAAGTTCGCGGACGTGAAGCTTATGAACCGCATCAGCAACAGTGAATTCCATCTGGACTGGATGCGCTACTTCTCGCGGGCCTTCTACAACCTGCGCCGTATCGGACAAGGACTCTACGCCCACGCGGGCAACGTGGAGAACCCGGACATCCTGGTCATCGTGGCCGACTTTTTCACCCGCATCCACGGGGTGCCCTGGCTGGTGGTATCCGGCGTGTACGACGACAAGCTCGTAGTCATCTTCCGTGGCGACGGCCTGCGTCGGGACATGGGCAAATACGCCTCCTGCCTGCTGGGCGAGCTTGGCTCGGCCGGTGGGCACAAGGGAGCCGCCCGAGCCGAGGTGGACATTGAAGCGCTCGAAGGAGAGGATCCGGAAATTTTCATGCTCAAAAAACTGGGCAAAGGCAAAAAAGGCAAGATCAAGAGAATCTAGCCCCGCCGCGGTCCAGTCAAGCAGACAAAAGGCACATGGCACTCAAGGATCACATCCAACTCGACAACGACCCGATTTTTCTCATCGACGGAACCGCGCTCTTTTACCGCGCGTTCTATGCCCGCGCCGACCTGAAACGCTCGGACGGGTTCCCCACCAACGCCATCAACACAACCATCCGATCGCTCCTGAACCTGGTCAAACGGGACAAGCCTCGGTATGTGGGCTTTTTCATGGACGGCAGGCCGCCGACCTTCCGGCACCAAATGTACGAGGAGTACAAGGCCCACCGCCCGGCCATGCCCGAACCGCTGGTGCAACAGATCGCCCCCGTGCGCGAGGCCGTACAACTCCTGGGCATGAAGCTGGTGGTTTCGGACGGCGTGGAAGCCGACGACTGCATCGCGGCCCTGGCCAACAAGTACAAGCACGAGCGTCCCGTGGTCATCCTGGCTTCGGACAAGGACCTCAAGCAGTGCCTGGATAAAAACGTCTACATGTTCAACCAGGCAGGCCGTCAGGAAAAGCTGATCACTTTGGAAAGCTTCATGGAAGAGGAAGGCATGCCCCCCTCCCGCTGGCCCGATTACCAGGCGGTCATCGGCGACTCGGCGGACAACATTCCGGGCATTCCCAAAGTGGGACCGGTCACGGCCAAGAAAATCATGGCCGATTACCCCACGTTGGAGGACATCCGCGACAACTACCGAAATCTTCCCGACAAACTGCGGGCAAAGGTGGAACCGGAACTGGAAAACATTTTCCTGTACCGCGAACTGACGCGCATGCGCCTGGACTGCTGCGACCAGCCCATTTCCGATTTCATACTTCAGGACGTGGACTATGCAGGCCTGCAAGACTTCCTGGCAACCTACGAACTGCGTGGGTTGGCCCGCAACGTCCCCAAACCCGGCGGATACGCGTCCAGCCCCAAGCCCTCGCTCGTTGAGCCGGCGAAGTCCAAAGCGCAAGGCCAGATGCAGGGCACGCTTTTCGACATGGGTGTGGCGACATCGGCGACCACGGACCCGCTGGACGTGACCATTGTTTCCGATGTTTCGGCCCTGCCCGAGCTTTCCGGGGCGGTGGTGGGCCTTGTCCACCACCAAAACGGATACATGCTCGGCGTGAACGACAAGGAGTACCGCTTCACCGGCGAAGCCGCCGACCTCTCCCTTGAACTGGCCAAGGCCAGGACCGTGGCCACTCCCAGCGTGCAGGAGCTGCTGCGCGAAAGCGTGGTCTGGCTCAATGTGGGCATGGGACGCTGGTTCGACCTCAGCCTGGCCGCATACCTCCTGGATCCGGAGGAACGCAACTACAACTGGGAACGGCTGCGGCAATCGCTCTACCAGGACGGCAAGCCCCATTTCGCCGAGGCCGCCGACAAGCTGCATCCGCAGGCTCAGGGCCTGGCCGCCCAGGCCTACATGCAGGGCGTGACCACCCAGGTGGAGGGTGCGCACCTGACAAATCTCATGCGCGATTTGGAACTGCCGCTCATTCCGGTGCTGGTGGGCATGGAGCAGGCCGGCATCCAGATCAACGACGTGGCCTTCACCAAATTCCTGGGCGAAGTGAGTGAACAGCTCCACGCCCTGACCCGTACCATCGTGGATCAGGCAGGCGAGCCGTTCAACATCCGCTCCAGCCAGCAGATGGCTCTTATCCTTTTTGAGAAGCTGGGCCTGAAGCCGGGCGGAAAGACTGCGGGCGGCCAGCTTTCCACAGCCAACCAGGTATTGGAAAAAATACGCGACCAGCATGAAATCGTGAAAAACATTCTGGAATACCGCATGCTGGAAAAGCTGCGCTCCACCTATCTGGAACCGCTTCCCAAGCTGGCCGGGCCGGACGGGCGCATCCACACGCATTTCAACCAGTTGGCCACAGCCACGGGCCGCCTGTCCAGCTCGCAACCCAACCTGCAAAACATTCCCATTCGGGGACCACAGGGCAAACGCATGCGCGCCTGCTTCACGGCAGGCCCCAACATGCTTCTGGCCGCCGCCGACTATTCACAGATCGAACTGCGGGTGCTGGCCCACTGCTCTCAGGACCCGGAACTGCTGGCCGCCTTCCGCCACAACGAGGACATCCACTCGCGCACGGCCGCCCTCCTGAACGACAAGGACGCAGCAGACATCACTCCGGACGAACGCAGGGACGCCAAGACCATCAACTTCGGCCTCATCTACGGCATGGGACCGCAGAAGCTGGCCCGCGAGCTGAAAATCACCATGAACCAGGCCAAGGAGTTCATCGAACGCTACTTCTCCAAGCTCGGCACGCTCAAGGCCTTCTACGACACGGTGGTCGAGGACGCCTCCAAGCGGGGTTTCGTCACCACACTGGCCGGACGCCGCCGCCTGTTGCCCGACCTGCATTCACGCAACAACCAAGTGGTATCCCAAGCCCGCAGGCAGGCCATCAACACGGTCATCCAGGGCTCGGCCGCGGACATCATCAAGATGGCCATGATCAAGGTGCACAGCGATACCGAACTCAAGTCCCTGGGCGCGCGGCTCATCCTCCAGGTGCACGACGAACTGCTCATTGAGGTCCCGGTCCAGAAGACGGAGGCTGCGGCCCGCAGGCTCAAGGATATCATGCAGGACGTGATCACCCTGGATGTGCCGTTGAAGGTCGATTTGGGCACGGGCCGCACCTGGGCCGACGCGCATTAATTGCTTTCCTGCGCAGACCGCGCAATCAATAATGAACACGCCACTCCCTCCGGAATAATCCGGGGGGAGTTTTTGTCTGTCCCAATCCTTCCAGGTGATCAAGAGGAACACCGGACGGGCACATGCTGAACCTAAAATTAACGCACGGCCGTCGAATTGTTCGGCAAAGCCGCATAAGCTCCTATGGCCGCCCCATAATGGAAGCTCCATGAAAAATCGACCTCTGAAAAGGCTGTTGAACGAACCGGGTTGCTTTGGATGGGCACGGACTTGACGGCCCACAGCCTCAAAGGGCATGTATCCTCATTCCCGAACGCAAAGGAGAACCGCATGTCCGACGATATGGAGAAAAACCTCGCTCAGAAAAGCTACGAAGAATCCCTTGCCAACGATTTCTTCGTCATGATCAGCGAAGCGCGCGAAAACGGCGTGGACCTTTCCGAAGGATTTGAAACCACCCCGCTGTCCATGCAGAACGCCACCCTGCGCTACATGTTCTACAACAAGAAATTTCTGAAAGGCACCACCATGCCCATGGCGCTCAAAAAGAAGCTGGGGGTATCCAACATTCTCACAGCGGTCGAAGTGAACGGCCAGGCCGTGGGTATTTTCCTGGTCTGCACCCTTCCCATTCCCCTGGACAAGGTGGAGACCGAGGAGCAGGTCCTCAAAGGCATTCAGACAAAGGCCCTTTACGATTTCAAGGACAAGGTCGCTCTCCTGATGCAACGCGGTTTGGAGACCGACCAAAATATGTCGACACACTGAAGCGACAGCCAGCAGAAGCGAACCCGGGCAGGCCATTGACGGCTTGCCCTTTTTTTTCGGCTGGCCCATACTCCGACAATGAGTCACGGATTTTTCCAAATCATCAGCCGCGCCGAGTTCGAGGAACAGTTGCGTTCCTTCCCCTCGCTCCCCCCGGAAACAGTTCCCCTTGCAGAGACAGGAGGACGGGTCCTGAGCCAGGACCTCTCGGCCCCGCACGACTGGCCGCTGACCAACCGTTCGTGCATGGACGGCTTTGCAGTGGACGCCCGGGACGCGTTCGGGGCCAGCGAATCCAACCCGGTTTACCTGGAATGCGTGGGAACGCTCAACGTGGACGACCAGCCCGAGCTGATCCTCAACCCGGGCGAATGCGTACGCATCTCCACAGGGGGCACCCTGCCCACGGGGGCCGACGCCGTAATCATGGTGGAACACACCGTGGAAATGGAAGGTGGAACCATAGAAATCCAGAAGGCCGCCGCACCGGGACTCAACGTCATGCACCAAGGGGAAGATGCCAAGGCCGAGCAGATTCTGCTGGAGTGCGGAGCACGGCTCGGCTTCAAGGAAATCGGCCTGGCTGCGGCCCTCGGATTTGATGTGTTGGAAGTTTCCAGACGTCCCCGAGTCGCCATCCTGTCCACGGGTGACGAACTTATCCCCGTGAACAAAACGCCACGCCCGGGCCAAGTGCGCGACGTAAATTCGTACACCCTGTCCGTTGCGGCCCGGGAAGCCGGAGCAGTGGTCGCCTGCTACGGGATAATCAGGGACGACTTGAAATCGTTGACCCAGGCCTTGGCCAAAGCCGTCGATGAAAACGATCTGATTCTGATTTCGGGCGGCAGCTCCATTGGAGTTCGGGACCTGACCGTACAGGCCATCGAAGCCCAGCCCGACTCCAGCATACTGGCCCATGGTGTAGCCGTGAGCCCGGGAAAACCAACCATCCTCGGCAAAGCGGGGAATACCCCGGTCATGGGGCTTCCAGGACAGGTAGCCTCGGCCCAGGTGGTCATGCTGGTGCTGGCGCTCCCCCTCATTCGGCATCTGCAGGGCGATGAAAAGGCATTCGAAAAAAACCAGCGTCCCAGGCGGCAGGCCGTCCTGGCCCGCAACGTGGCTTCCAGGCAGGGACGTGAGGACTATGTGCGCATACGTCTGGAGGAACGTCCCGGGAAAGCGCCCCTGGCTCACCCGGTGCTGGGCAAATCCGGCCTGCTCAGAACCATGGTCAACGCCCATGGGCTGACCGTCATTCCGGCGGAAGCCGAAGGGCTCGACGCAGAAGATCCCATCGAAGTGTGGCTGATATGATATTCCGGCCCGGGCCGCACTCGATCAGTTGACCGCATAGTCCCGAATCTCGAAGACCTTCCAGTCCCCGTTCTCTTTCTTCAGGGTAAAGACGCTGTCGTCCGGGATGCCGACCATCTTCTGGTCAATGACCACCGAATAATGCCCGAAGCTGTGCACCTCGGCGACACCTCTTTTGAAGCTCATGAGCCTGAACTTCAGATCGTCCGTGTTGACCACGGCCTGCCTGAGCCTTTCGATCATGCCCTTCTGCTTTTCAATCTGCCTGAAGACCTCGAAACTCATCTCCTCTTCCGCCCGTTTTTGCTTTGGGAAGTAGTCCAGAAACCCTTCATCCAGAGTCAGCTGCTTGGTGTAGAATCCCTTGATCACATTGGCGAGTTCTCCGAGCAAACCGCCTTCGGGCATTGCCTTGGGAACGGTCACGCCCTTGAGAATCGAGAACTTCACTTCCGAAATCGCAAGACTCATGGATCTTGTCGGTGTCTCCGGGTAGATGGCGTCCACCAGCACCCGTACGCTGGTGGTGGGCACGGGCCAGACCTCCACTTTCTGCGCCACGGCTCCGTCCTCGAACTCGAAGTGCTGTTCGCTGCCGTCGGAAAAGAGCAGGCGGCCGGATTTGATGCGTGAAAAATCCTGGAATTCCCCGCCATGATGCCCATTGTAGATGGTGATTTCCCTGAGGGCCACCATTTCCGGGAAGTCCACCTGGAACCAGGCTCCCACTCCGTGGTTGAGGGCGCTGGACGCCCAAACCGTGGTGGCGTTGTCGTCCAGCAGATTGCCTGCCGTGTATTTGCCCAACAGATTGGGCCGAAAATGGGAAACCGAGACTTCGACATTCATGCCTTGGGCCGGGGAATTGAGCACGGCCAGCAGGAAAAAAGTAAGCAGGATTCGTTTCATGGGGCGTTTATACAAAAAGGGGAGCCGTTTGGCTCCCCTTTTTTTGTACTGTATTTCTGAACGGCTTAGTACCTGTAGTGGTCGGCCTTGTAGGGCCCCTCCACAGGCACGCCGATGTAGTCGGCCTGTTCCTTGGAAAGGGTTTCCATGTGTACGCCGAGACGCTCCAGGTGCAGACGGGCCACTTCCTCGTCCAGCTTCTTGGGCAGGACCATGACCTTGGGCTCGTAATCATTCTGGGCCAGGTCGATCTGGGCCAGGACCTGGTTGGTGAAGGAGTTGGACATGACGAAGCTGGGGTGGCCGGTGGCGCAACCCAGGTTCACCAGGCGGCCTTCAGCCAGCACGATGATGGAACGGCCGGACTCCAAGGTCCACTTGTCCACCTGCGGCTTGATTTCGTCCCTGCCGCACTTGGGGTTGTTCTCCAGGTAGGCCATGTCGATCTCGTTGTCGAAGTGACCGATGTTGCAGACGATGGCCTCGTCCTTCATCCGCTCCATGTGCGCGCCGGTGATGACTTTGTAGTTGCCGGTGCAGGTGACGTAGATGTCTCCTTCTTCCAGGGCGCGATCCATGGTGGTCACTTCGTAACCTTCCATGGCGGCCTGCAAAGCGCAGATGGGGTCGATCTCGGTGACCAGCACGCGAGCGCCGAAGCCGCGCATGGACTGGGCGCAACCCTTGCCCACATCACCGTAACCCACCACGACCACGACCTTGCCCGCCACCATGACGTCGGTGGCGCGCTTGATGCCGTCTGCCAAGGATTCACGGCAGCCGTAGAGGTTGTCGAACTTGGACTTGGTCACGGAGTCGTTGACGTTGATGGCCGGGAAAAGCAGTTCGCCGCTGCGCTGCATTTCATACAGGCGATGCACGCCAGTGGTGGTTTCCTCGGAAACGCCGCGCATGTTTTCGGCGACCTTCTGCCACTTGGTGGGGGTGGCCTTCACGCCGGCCGCAAGACGCTCCATAACCAGTTTGAATTCCGGGTTGTCGTATTCCTTGTCGCACAGGGACGGGTCCTTCTCGACCTTGACGCCCTGGTGAATGAGCAGGGTCGCGTCACCACCGTCGTCGACGATGAGATCCGGACCGGAACCGTCGGGCCAGGTCAAAGCCTGTTCGGTGCACCACCAGTACTCTTCGAGGGTCTCGCCCTTCCAGGCAAAGACCTTGGCGGAGCCGGACTCGGCAATGGCGGCCGCTGCGTGGTCCTGGGTGGAGAAAATGTTGCAGGAAGCCCAACGCAGATCAGCGCCCAATTCGTGCAGGGTTTCGATAAGCATGGCGGTCTGGATGGTCATGTGCAGGGAGCCCATGATCTTGAGCCCTTTGAGGGGTTTCTCCTTGCCGTACTTCTTGCGCAGCTGCATCAGGCCGGGCATTTCTCGCTCGGAGAGCTGCAGTTCCTTGCGGCCCCACTCGGCCAGGCTCATATCAGCCACCTTGTGATCCAGCTTCGGATCCACGGGCATTACATTGCTCATTCTTTCCTCCATAGGGGTGATTTCAAATGTATTTAAAATTCAACTGCTGACAGTTCATATTACAGGCAACCGCTACTCTTTCACCGCTTCGTAAAGAATCACGGCCAGCCCCATGTTGATATTATATTCGGTCACTTCCTTCAGCATGAACCCGGCGGTTTCCAGCCAGCCCAGCATCTGGTTCTTGTCTATTCCCAGCTGGCGGTCACCATAATCGGTGCGCATGATCTCGTTGGTGTGCTTGTCGAATTCGGCCACCAGCAGCCGTCCGCCGGAGCGAAGAATCCGTTCCGCCTCGCCCAGCGCTTCCGAGGGACGGGCCAGATGGTGCAACACCAGGCTGACCACGGCAAAGTCCGTCTCACCGTCGCGCAGGGGCAGGTGGGAAAGCTCACCGATACGCAGACTCATACGGGCATCGCCCTGAAACCGGCTTTCGGCCAGCTCCAGCATCTTGGGCGCGTTGTCCACACCGATGACGCTCTTGGCCTTGGAAGCCATGAGAGCCAGCAGTTCGCCGGAACCGCACCCCAGGTCGGCCGCGGCCTCGCACAATGGCATACGGGAGATGATCTCGCCGCGCAGGTCCAGGTCGCCGAACACCTCGCTGTTGAGTCGGTCCCATTCATCGGCAATGGATTCAAAGAACTGTCTGGTCTGGGCCGTACGTTCGCGAATGACGCGCTCCGCCCGGGCCAAATCCTTTTCGAACACGGGTTCGCCGTCCAACAACGGAGCGATGCCGTCCAGGAACTTGCGCCCCGCGCCGGAATCGCTGGCCCGGTAAAAAGCCCACAGGCCGTCGCGCCTACATTCCACCAATTCGGAATCGGCCAATATCTTGAGATGTCTCGAGATGCGGGACTGTCCCATATCCATGAGCTGCACGATCTCGCCCACGTTGAGCTCGTAGCGCAAGAGTACGTTTACCAACCGGGCGCGAGTTTCATCTCCAAGCGCTTTGCAATATTTGAGAATTTCCATAGTCCCTCAATCATATATCAATATATCTTGATATTAACTCAAGCAGTTCTACAGTAATGGGCAGGCCCGGTCAAGGGATGATGCCCCCATGTTTTGCGCGATGATATTTTTCCCACTTGCTGTGGACACAAAGCGCCTCTTTCTGGAATACTGAATGTAATTAGGCAAAATGGCCGACAAATCATGACAATTCCACAGGAGGTTGCCGCATGTTCAAGAAGATCATTCTGGCCGCCACGCCCAAGATGACCACCCAGCACGCAGCGGACATGGCCTTCGCCCTGGCTCGGAGACACAAGGCCGAGGTGATCATATACCACGCCTGCGAATTGCCCGAGGGAGACTGGGGCGGCGCGGAAAACCTGATTTCCTGCGAAGAGCTGGTCCGCTCGGCGGAAAACAACATCCAGAACTATTTCAAAGACAAGCTCAAAGGTCTTTTTTACCGCATGCACGTGGTCTGCCGCGGTCCGGCGGACGAACTGATCAGTATGGCCACCAAGGAAAGAGCGGACCTGATCGTCATGGGCCCCCACTGCCAGGGCCCGCAGTGCGCAGGCAACCGCATGTGGGGCATGGTGGACACAAACGTGGAAAAGGTCAGTACGCAGGTCAATGCACCGGTCCTGGTGGTCACCAAACCCTCCGCACTGACGGAACGCGACCCCCAACACATCGCCATGGCCACGGACTTTTCCACCCCTTCGGAAAGCGCGCTGTGCCAGGCAGTGAGCCTTGCCAAGGACTTCGGGGCCAAACTGAGTATTTTCCATGTGCTGGACATCGGGTTGGCCTACCCCAACCCCAGACTTTTCCAGCAGGACATGGAAACCTTCATCGAGGCCGCCAAGATCAAGATGAAGCGCAAGTACGAACACATCCTCAAGGACGTCGAGCACGAATACGAAGCCTGGGAAGGCGTGCCGTACAGCGAGATCCTCAAATTCGCCCGCTGGCGGGAAAGCGATCTGCTCGTGTTGGCGCGACATTCGTCCATCAAGGATTCGCATCAGGCGCTCATAGGTTCCACCGTGGTGCAGGTGGCTCTTTCACCCAGCTGCCCCACTTTCATCGTCAACTACCGGGCAAAATCGTGCATAGAACGCCCGTGACATTGATTTTCCGTAACCGGAATGCCCCCATGACAGGGCCGCCTCCCGGGGCGGCCTTTTGATTTCACCTTGCAAGAGTATATACATATAATATACTACCCGGCACGGAGAGCTTATGGGATATCGTCGCCACTACAACAAAAAGGGCAGGGCCAACCGCCTGACCCGACTGAGCCGGGAACTGCCCAGGATGCTGGAACGCATGGACACCAACGGCAGCCTCCAGCTTGTCCGCCTGTGGCGCGCCTGGGACGACCTCATGGGCGACATGGCCGACATGGCGCGGCCATTGGGGCATCGTGGCAAAAAGCTCATCCTGGCGGCAGAGGATCCCATAGTCGTGCAGGAGGCGTCCTACCTTGCGCCCCTTATCCTGGAAACGGTCAACAACTACTTTGGCGAAGAAGTCTTTGACAAAGTGCTCTTCGAGCTGCTAAACGGCAGGGTTCCATTGGGCAGGCAAAGGGCCGCCGCTCGGCCTGTGCAGCCTTTGAAATATAAGAAACCCAGTGCGTTAGGCGCACTGAATGACAAACTGGACCCGGATTCAGCCATCGGCAGGTGCTACCGGGCATACCAGAAAATTTTTGAAGAAGAATGAATTTTGAGCCCTGCGAGGCCTCAGGAGAAAACCATGAGCGAAGAAGCAAAAGAAATTTCCTTTGAAGAACTCGGCCTGACCAAGCCGCTGGAAAAAATGACCGCAAAGGAACTGCGCGAACTGTGCGTGAAGAAACTGCCCATGATCACCGGCGCATCTTCCCAGTCCAAGGAAGAACTGATCGGTAAGATCAAGGAAGTCTTCGGCATGTCCGATGAAGAAGGTGCAGTGTCCCCCTACAAGGACCAGATCTTCTCCATCAAGAAGACCATTCGCGAGCTGCGGGTGAAGAAGGAAGAAGTCACCGAGCGCGCTCAGCGTGACCGCATCCGTCGCAAGATCAACACCCTGAAAAAGCGCACCCGCCGCCTCGCACGCGCGGTCTAAAAAAACGTGTAAAAAGAGGTTGACACCCAAGCCGGGAACTTATAAATCAACCTCTCGCTGCTGGGCTGTCGTTCAATTGGCAGGACGACGGGTTCTGGTTCCGTTAATCAAGGTTCGAGTCCTTGCAGCCCAGCCAAGTTTGAAAATTGAGATTGCGTCCCCATCGTCTAGCCCGGTCCAGGACGACGGCCTTTCACGCCGTTAACAGGGGTTCAAATCCCCTTGGGGACGCCAAAAATCTCACCGCAAGTCACACGACCTCCTGCCGGTCGACTTGCCACATAGACGTGTCCCCATCGTCTAGCCCGGTCCAGGACGACGGCCTTTCACGCCGTTAACGGGGGTTCAAATCCCCCTGGGGACGCCAAAGAATGTCAGACCTTTGCGAAAGCAGAGGTCTTTTCTTTTAGCTGAAAGAACCACCCTCTCCTCCACTTGGCAGATATCCACTTTCAAGAGAGTCTCCTTCAATAAATCTGGCCTTGCGCGCTTGACAAAAGTTCCATGTAGAACCATATTCTTTTCATGCGCACCGACAACATTGTTCACCTCATTTCCCAAATACGCGAACGGGCAAATGCGCTCATTGCCAGCGAGCTGAAACGCTACGGTCATCCGGGCCTGGCTCCCTCCCATGGCGCGATTCTGGTCAATCTCTATGAACACGGCCCGCTCCCCATGAGTGTATTGGCCCAGAAGATAGGCAAGAAAAAAAATACGGTCACAGTCTTGGTCAAAAAAATGGAACAGGCCGGATACGTACGCCGCAGCCTATCCCCTTCCGACTCGCGAGTCTCGCTCGTCAGTCTCACTGACAAAGGACAGGCGTTTCGGCAAGACTTCGAAAAGATTTCAAAGTGTTTGCTGTCTGCCATCTGGACAGACATGGATCAATCGCTTCAGGAATCGGTAGTGAAAGGATTGAACTCCATCCTAACGAATCTGAGTTAGTTTTTTTAACCAATTGGTTCTACGTCGAACCTAATTAAATGCTTATTACAGGCAAGCCTTCGAAAAAGTCGAAAGCTGCCATTAAGACATCCCCGTCAAACCAACCCATGGAGGAAAAATGAATAAGGAACTTCAGATTGTAACGGAATTCCTGTCGGCAACGCCCATGTGCTTCATCGCCACCGTTGACGGCGAAGCCCCAAAGGTCAGACCTTTCCAATTCCAATTCGAACAGGAAGGCAAGCTGTGGTTCTGCACCGCCAAAAGCAAGGAAGTTTTCAAGCAGTTGCAAGACAACCGGGCAGTGCAGATATGCGCTGTTAAACAGGACATGACGACATTGCGTGTCTCCGGTCTGGCCGTGCTTGAAGACAATCGCGCCGTGAAAGAACGCATCCTTGCCGAGCAGGAACTGATCAAGGGAATTTACGGCACGGCGGGCAATCCCGACTTCACCACCTTCCACCTGGAACACGGAGAAACGGTCATGTTCGATTTCTCCGGCAACCCGCCCAGGACAGGCGCCTTCTAAGCCGTATGCGCCCACCCTTTCCTTAAACAACAAAGACCCCGCCAAAAGCGGGGTCTTTGCATATATACCCAAAACGGTCACCTCGTTTCTCGATCAAAGCGTCTCGAACTCGTCGCTGCCTGATTCCGGCGACGGTGGGAGCGCCCGAACCGTGCGTGACGGCGCAATGCCCTGAGTCTTATCCAATTTGAAATAACTCATGCACTCCCGAAGATGCCTTCCGCTACCTGCCAGCTGCTCGCTGGTTGCGCCCACTTCCTCCGCGGATGAAGCATTCTGCTGGCTGAGAGTATCGAGCCTGGAGATGGCCGTATTTATCTGTTCGGCGCTCCCTTTCTGCTCGTTACTCATAGCCGCAATCTCCTGCACCAACTCGGCTGTCTTTCCGATATCGGGCACCAGCCGGTCAAGCATGTCTCCGGCGCCACGAGCGGCATGCACCGTGCTCTGAGAAAGCTCGCTTATCTCGTTCGCCGCAGCTCCGCTGCGCTCGGCCAACTTGCGAACCTCGGCCGCAACGACCGCGAATCCCTTCCCGCTTTCTCCGGCCCGGGCAGCCTCAATGGCCGCATTAAGCGCCAGCAGATTGGTTTGCCTGGCGATCTCCTCGATGACGGATATTTTTTCGGCGATGTTGGTCATGGCGCCCACGGCGTCCTTGACCGCCTCTCCGCTTTTGCGCGCCTCCTGTGCGGCTTGGGAGGCAATGCTCTCGGTTTTGCGGGCATTGTCCGTGCTGTTGACTATGTTCTCGACCATCTGCTCCATGGACGAAGACACTTCCTCAATGGACGCGGACTGATCCATGGCCCCTTGGGAGAGACTCCGCGCCATGCCGGCCAGTTCCCCGCTGCCCTGGGCCATGTTCTCGGTAGCCGCATCCACATCATGAACCACTTGGCGCAGCCGATCCACCATGAGGGCGAGCGCCCGTTGCAGATCGCCGATTTCATCCACGCGGTCGGTTTCCGGCATCACGTCCAGATCCCCTTCGGCTATCTGCTGCGATGTCGCGACCAAAGCGTCGACGGGACGGAGAATATTCGATGAAAGGATGATCCATATGCCGACAATCAAAACAACGATCTGCGCCAAAGCCAGCAGAATGATCAACATTCCCAGCCGGCGGGCGTCCGCATAGGCGGCGGCCTTGATCACGGCCATGCCGATCACCCAGCCCGTCTTCGGGGACTTTTCGAAAACCACGAGTTTCTCCACACCGAGAGACATCGTATCCAGAACACCGCTCTGATTGTTCTGAATGTCCCTGCCGTAATTCGTATCCTCAAAGATATTCATCTTGCCCACCAATTTTTGGTCTGGATGGGCCAAAATCATTCCGTCGGCAGCTAAAATAAACGGAAACGAAGTCTCCGACGTATACTTCTTGATGAATTTACCGGCAAAACGATCCACTTCAATGCCAGCTGAAATGATGCCGATCACACTTCCCTGAGAACGAACCGGACTGGCGACGACAAAAACGAACTTGTTGATCTGCTTGTTGAAAACAGGCGGAGACACATATTCCTTTCCCTGCAAGGCTTCCTTGAACCATTGCCTGCTGCCGAGATTCACCCCGACCAATTCTGAAATAGTCGCCCCCCGCACCTTACCGTCGTGCCCGAGAAGCAAAACAGAATTCACGGTTTCATGCCGGGCGGCAACGGCTTTGAGTGGGGCGAGCGCCTGCTCTAAAGACACAGTGTCCCCTTTCCCGGAAAATACATCGCGGATGGCGTCCAAGCCTGCCAACAAGGCAACCTCGTTTTGTATGCCGCCAACCCACAACTCCACCGAGGAATTCAAGGAACCGACAGTACTTTTTGCTTTTTCTATTGCCGCGGAAGCAATGCTTTTCGTGCTGTTGCGATAGGTAAGCCAGGTGGTAACGGACATTCCCACAACAATAAGAATCAAAGTGGGAAGAATGAACTTAACTTTTAGTTTCACAAAACATCCCCTTCATTAGTTGTTAGCCCGATGAAACGTCACTTAGATAATCCAAGTCTGTAACTCCTTATTCAGAATAGTGCAATTATTAGAACGTAATATATATACATTCACCATTTACAATCGGGAAACAGTCTGCGCAAGTATCATTCCGGTGACGGACGACACACCCATTTTCCGTTGCCCGGGAAAAATCATTAGTGCAGAATCGAAGGCGAAACATTTACCAAGCATACCGGAACTGCCCGACAGCATTCACGGAACCGTTGGCGAGCACAACATCACAATATTCTATATTTACACAACGATCATATTCAATTTATCCGACAACCTGCACAGTCCCCATGCCTTTCCACTTCCAGACTTCCAAAAAAGGAAAAGCCGCACAGTTTCATCCGTACGGCTTTCGTTTTCAAGAATGGACCGACTTCTATCCGATGGGCAGTACCACCCGATCGTATTGTTCGTTCAGAACTTCGGCCATGGCCAGATAAATGGCCGAAGCTCCGCAGACAATGCCCTCCCAGCCGGCCAGGACGCCGATGGCTTCATTGCCCGTGAAGTCGCGCACTGCAAGCAGGAAAAAGAGCAGAGTCAGGGAAAAAAACACGAATCTGATCACCTTGTTGCCCTTAAGGGCGCCCAGGAACATGAACAGGGTGAAGATGCCCCACATGACCAGATACCAGCCCATGTAAGCGTCCGGGGTGGCTTCGGCAAAGCCCAGCTTGGGCATGATGATCAGCGCCACGAGAGTCAGCCAGAACAGGCCGTAGGACGTGAACGCGGTGGTGCCGAAGGTGTTGCCCTTCTTGAATTCCATGATTCCGGCGATGATCTGGGCCATGCCCCCGAAGAAAACGCCCATGGCAAGAATCATGGCCGAAATGGGAAAGAACCCCGCATTGTGGATATTCAGCAGCACGGTGGTCATGCCAAAGCCCATCAGTCCGAGCGGGGCCGGGTTGGCTAGCTTGGATTCCATCAAACTTCTCCTTCAGATGATATGTATTATGACAAACGGCAGCTCCGGAAACCTCGTCCTCTCCATTGCTCCGGACCGGATGCCTGCCGAAGGTTGCCTAGTGGGAAAGCGTTTCTCTAGTGCGGGAAAAAGAATACGTCAATGGTACCCTTTTCAGGTGACGAGCAGCCCATGGCCCACCAGCATAAGCCAGCCGTGAATTCATTTTCTTTTCTGAACGAATAAACGGGTGCCGATTGCCGACCGCGGCGAAAAACACTAGGTTGCGTGCAGACGGTCACTTACCGTACCGCTGAGAACCGATCCCGAAGGAGAAGGACCATATGCACCCTCAATTGGAATGTCTCATCTGCCTGTTGGAACAGGGGTTACGCTGCGCCCGCCGCACGCTGCCGGACCAGCCGGACAAACACGAAGAGTTGGTGCGGGCCTGGAGCGCGGAGCTGGCGACTCTCGACATGCGGCAGACCGTGCCCCACTGGGCCGGACATCTGTACCCCCTCGGGGCAGAGATCCTCGGTGTCCTGGACCCCTTTGCCGAAGCCAAGCGCGAAGCCAACGAACAGGTCATGTCCATACTCCCGGCCCTGCGCACCCAAATCCGATCCCACGGAAATCCCCTGCACGCGGCCCTGAACGTGTCCATCATCGGCAACTACATCGACCTCGGCGTCAAGCTGTCCTTCGACTGGCGGCAGGCCCTTTCCGATGAAACCGACATGGCCTTTCTCGAAAAGGCCTACGGACCGTTCTTCAAGAAGCTGCAGCCGGGAGCGCGCCTGCTCATTCTCGGAGACAATGCCGGTGAAATCGGCCTGGACACCATTCTGGTGGAACTCCTGCATGAACGGGGAGTGAACGTGACCTACGCAGTGCGCAGCGCGCCCATCCTCAACGACGCCCTGCTGGAAGACGCCCGTTTCGTGGGCATGGACCGGCTCTGCACGATCATGCCGTCCGGAAGCAGAACGTGCGGAACCATTCTCGAGCAGGGGACAGCCGAATTCCTCGACGCCTATGCCGGGGCCGACGTGGTCCTCAGCAAGGGCCAGGGCAACTTCGAATCTCTGTACAACCGTGCTGGACGCTCCATCTTCTTCGCCTTCAAGGCGAAATGCGACGTGATCTGCAGACTGCTGGATTGCTCCCTGGGAAACTCCATGTTCCTGTATCAGAAATAACCGACAATGCACCAAAGAGGCCAAACCATGAGATCGATCAAGAACATCGCGGTAGTGGCGCATGACAACTGCAAGGAAGAACTGCTCGACTTCGTGAGCTGCAACCGGGATGTCTTTGCCCTGCACAACTTGGTCGCCACCGGCACAACCGGCCGTCTGGTCGAGAACATGCTCAAGGAGCATGCCGAATCCTCCGGACACGATTCCGACATCACCGTCACCCGGCTGCAATCCGGCCCACTGGGCGGCGACCAGCAACTAGGCGCACGCATAGCCGAGGGTAGGGTGGATGTACTCATCTTTTTCTGGGATCCCATGCAACCCCAGCCCCACGACGTGGACGTCAAGGCCCTGCTGCGTCTTGCGGTCCTGTACAACATCCCCACGGCCAGCAACCGGTCCTCGGCGGAGTTCCTCATTTCCTCGCCCTTCTTCAGCAGCGAATTCGAAATCAAGGATTGCGGACATTTCGAGTACGTGAACCGCATTCTGCCGAAATAGACTGCTCGGACAAATTCCGAAAACACCAGGAAAAAGGCCTCCGCTCCTGCGAAGGCCTTTTTTATGCATATCTTTCCCGCCCTATTCGGCATCAGGCCTTGAGCTTTTCCCTGTCGATGGGCAGCTCCCGCACACGGACGCCCGTGGCGGCGAAAACGGCGTTGGCCAGGGCCGGAGCCGCGGCAGGTACGCCCGGCTCGCCGATGCCGCCGATGGAATGCCTGCTTTCGGCGATATACACCTCGATTTCGGGCACGTCGGAAAGCGTCAGGACCGGATAATCGCTGTAGTTGCCGGTCTTCACCCCGCCGCCTTCGAACTCGACCTTTTCATAGAGCGCCGCACTGAGCCCCATGAGCATGCCGCCTTCCATCTGGGCCGTGATGCCTTCGGGATAAACGGCCGGGCCGCAGTCCACGGCGCATACCGCCCGATAAATGGTGATCTCCCCGGTGCCGCGATGCACCGAGACCTCCACCATCTGGGCTGCGGAGGAGCCGAAGCAGTCGGTCACGGCCACCCCCCTGCCGTGTCCTTCGGAAAGCGGTTTGTCCCAACCGCATTTCGTGGCCAGCAAGGAAAGCGCATCATGGGGCCGAGAGCCCTTTTCCATATGATCGAGCCGGAATTGAAGCGGATCCCGGCCTGCGGCATGGGCCAGTTCATCCATAAACGACTCCACAGTGAAACAGTTGATGGTGTTGCCCACGGATCGCCACCACCCCACCGGAATCGGCAGGTCTGTCGTCACGTATTCCACGAGCCGATTGGGAATGGAGTAGCACATGGTGGTAACGCCATCCACCGAGGACTCGTCCACACCGTTTCGGATGTTGCCGGGCATGAGCCGGGCCATGATGGAGGGCGAGGCGATCTTGTGGACCCAAGCCGTCACATCGCCCCCGGAATCCAGCCCCGCCTGGATGACGCAGACGCTGCCGGGCCGAAACACGTCATGTGCGAATTCATCCTCACGGGTCCACATGACCTTGACCGGCCGCTTCATGATTTGGGACAGGCTGACCGCCTCCTCGATGACGTCGGCCTCGCTCCTGCGTCCGAAACCGCCGCCGGCGGGCGTGGTCATGACCTCGACCTTCTCCAGGGGCAGTCCGGTAATACCCGCCCCCACGGACTGGGCCGTCGACTGTCCCTGGGTGGGCGCCCATATGCGGCAGCGCCCCTTTTCCACGTGGGCCGTGCAGTTGGTGGGCTCCACCTGGGCGTGGGCGATATAGGGGACGTAAAACGAGGCCTCCAAAGTTTTGACCGCTCCGGACAAGGCGGTTGCGGCGTCGCCTCCGCTCTGGGCCACCGCCCCCTTTCGCTTCAGTCCCGCCCGCAGAGTTTTGTCCACTGCGGCGGTATCCAGATCCGCATGTTTGCTCTTGGACCAGTTGACTTTCAAAGCCCTGCGCCCTTTCATGGCCGCAAAGGTGGTCTCCGCACAAACCGCCACCCTGTCGCCCATAGGCACCACCTCGATGACGCCGGGAACGGCCTTGGCCGCTTCCGCATCAAAGACCATGGGCTCGGCCAGGTAGTGCGGCGGACGGGCGATCACGGCGACGCACATGCCGGGAATGTTCACGTCGATGCCGAACCTGGTGCGGCCCTGCACCTTGTCCGGAATGTCCAGGCGCTGTTTTTCCGACCCGATGATTTTATACTCCCTGGCTGCCTTGAGCACGGGATTTTGCGGCACCGGCAGGGTGACTGCTGTGGGTACCAGCGTGCCGTAGGACAAGCTGCGGCCATCCGGAGCCATGACCTTGCCGGGAACGGTACGGCACCTGGCCGCAGGCACTCCCCAGGTTTGTGCCGCAGCCTCCACCAGTACGGCCCGGGCTGCGGCGCCGGCTGTACGGATCAGCTCCCAGCGATGGCGAATGCTGGTGCTTCCGCCCGTGAACTGTCCACCCCAGACTGGATCTTTGAACGGATCGCCCGCCAGGGCCATCCGTACCTGAATCTTTTCCCAGTCAGCGTCCAGTTCCTCCGCCACGATCATGGCGATACCCGTGTGGGTGCCCTGGCCAAGGTTCGTCTGCCCAACCCGGACGGTCACCTCTTCGTCCGGAGAAATCTCCACAAAAGCGTGAGGCTTGAAATTCTTTCCGGCCCCAGCGAATCCCGAGGAAGCGTTCACAAAGGTCATGACTCCGGCGGGGGTGACTGCCGCCGCGATCAGCAGACAACCGCTTCTGAGAAAATTGCGTCGTGTCATATCGGTCCTCATGGCGCAGGCTCCTATTTTTTCATCATTGCCGCAGCCAGCTTCATGGCCGGAACAATTCGGGGATGACTGCCGCAACGGCAGATGAAGTCGTCCATGGACTGGACGATATCGCCGTCCGACAGAGTCGGGTTGTTGGACAACACGTCCACGGCCTGGAGCATCATGCCCGGCTGGCAATAGCCGCACTGAGGCACCTGCTTTTCGATCCAGGCCAACTTCACGGGGTGGTCCTCGGCCAGCCCCTCGATAGTGACGATCTCGCTGCCCTGGACGCTCTTCACCATGGTGACGCAGGAGCGCTCGGCCCGGCCATCGATGAGCACCGTACAGTTGCCGCACTCGCCCTCGCCGCAGGTGTACTTGACGCTGGTAATGCCCAGGTTGTCGCGCAGAACCCACAGGAGGGGGGTCTCCGGAGCCACGTCCACCCGATGCTTCTTCCCGTTCACGTTCAAGGAAATCATGTTCACTCCTTGGTTGACGCTATTTCGAGTTGACTCCCTACATATCATATATGGTTCTGTTGAACAGGATTTTCCGTTCCCTTGCCGGAGCAGATGCACACGCACGGCACCGTGCAAAGGAACGTATGCCGGTCATACCCCGGCAGACCGCCCATAACCACCCGGGCAGACAACAAATGCTTAACACCTTGTCATAAGATCGTTTTCAGTTCTATACTTGCGGTAACCCGCCAATGAGAGAGGAGCCGCAACACACATGCTCATCACCAAATTCGCCATTCCGGACATCATCTTCGGTAACGGCAGCGTCAGACATCTGGCCCAGTGTGCCCGCAGGGTGGGCGCCAAACGCGTCCTGCTGGTCAGCGACAAGGGACTCAACGACACCATCTGGGTGAACAAGGTCAGGGAAATCCTGGACGAGGACGGCCTGAAGTCCGTCTATTTCAACAATGTGGACTCCAACCCAAGGGATTACCAGATCCACGAGGGGGCCGAAATCTACCGCCGTGAGGGCTGCGACGTGCTGGTCTGCCTGGGCGGGGGCAGTCCCATGGACGCCACCAAGGGCATCGGCATCCTGGCGGGCAACGGCGGCAGGATCAGGGACTATGAAGGGGCCAACAGAATCATGCGTCCCCTGCCGCCCATGATCCTCATCCCCAGCACGGCCGGCAGCGGTTCGGACATTTCCCAGTTCTGCATCATCACCGACGTGGAACGCGAGGTGAAGATGTCCATCATCAGCCGGTCCCTGGTGGCCAACATCTCCATTATCGATCCGCTGCTGCTCTCCACCAAGAGCAAGAGTCTGATCATTGCCTCGGCCATCGATGCTCTGGCCCATGCCGTGGAATCCCACGTTTCCAAGCTGGCCTCACCCTTCACCCGCATGCATTCCCAGAAAGCCATCGAACTCTTCGTCCAATACATCAAGCCCGCCGCCCTGGAACGGGACCCGCATGCCCTGGAGCAGCTGTCCATCGCCAGCACATCGGCGGGCATGGCATTCAGCAACGCGGGCCTCGGCATCCTGCATGCACTGGCCCATTCCCTGGGCGGCATCTACGATGTGCTGCACGGGTTGGTGCACCCGGTGCTGCTGCCTTCGGTCATGCGTTACAATCTGAGCGCCTGCCCGGAGATCATGGGAGACATCGGCAGGATGATCGTCGGCCCCAGACTGTGTTCCAGCAAGGAGACCGGGCTTGCCGGCATCGCCACGCTGGAAAATCTTTTCAACGAACTGGGAGTGACAACGCGGCTGCGGGAACTGATCCCCGACGATTCCAGGCTGGAGACCATCTGTAAAATGGCCGTCAAGGACGCCTGCTATGTGAGCAATCCCCGCGAAGCGGACTGGACCGACCTCATGGATATTTGCCGGGAGGCCTGGTAATGCCCACAGGCCTTAACGACCTCATCGGCATCGAACACTCCAAGCTCGGTTATTTCCAGGAGCTGCAGCAAAAGATCGTGGAGCTGCGCTCGGCCAACATCGAATCCGAAAAGAACCGACGCGAAATTGCGGCCATCCTGGACGGCATCACCGACGTCATGATGGTTCTTTCCACGGACCTGCGCATCATTTCCGTGAACCGCGTCTTTACCGAACTCTTCGGCGACATCTCCCCCGAGGGGCGCTTCTGTTACGAAATCTTCCGACAACAGGACACCCCCTGTCCGGAATGCCCGGCCTTCAGGTCCCTGGAAACAGGCGAGGTCAACAAGGAAAACGCCTTCTTCCGCATCAAGGGGCGCAAGCTCCAATTCGACATGGTGGCCTCGCCACTGACCAGCCCGGACCTGTCCGAGCCTCTGGTGCTCATCTTCAAACGGGACGTGACCAAGGAAAGGGAATACCAGGCCAAGTACTACCAGGCCGAAAAAATGGCCACCATCGGCATGCTGGCCACGGGCGTTGCCCATGAGGTCAACAACCCTCTCATGGCCATCTCCGGCTACGCCGAGGGGTTGCGGCGCAGGCTCGACGCCGTGGGCCCACTATTGCCTCCCGAGGCCGCCGAGGACTTCCGGGAATACACCCAGACAATTCTCAACGAATGCAACCGCTGCCGCGACATCGTACGCGGCCTGCTGGACTTCGGGCATCCCAGTTCGGCATACTTCACGCCGGTAAACCTGAACCACGTGGTCACCGAAACACTCCAGCTGCTGCACTACCACCTCAAGAAACAACCTCCCCTGGAGGTGAATATCCGGCTGGCTCCGGCCCTGCCGGACATATACGCGGAAGCGCCGCAGCTCAAGCAGGTGCTGCTCAACCTGCTCATCAACGCCACGGACGCCATCGGCATGAATCCGGGCGCCATCACGGTACGCACCTTTCCCGACGAGGACGGATACATATGCCTCCAGGTGGAGGACACGGGCTGCGGCATCCCCGAAAAACACATGGGCAAGCTGTTCGATCCCTTCTTCACCACCAAGGGGGTGGGCAGAGGCATCGGCATAGGACTTTCCACCTGCTACCGCATCGTCAGCGAACACAAGGGAGACATCTCCGTGACCAGCAGGCCCGGCCTCGGCTCCACCTTCACGGTGCGTCTGCCCGTCAATCAGGAGTCAAACAATGCATGACGTCTACTCCGTCCTGGTGGTGGACGACGAGGAACCCATCCGCAGACTGCTGGTCAAGGAACTGGGCAACAAGAAACGCACGGTGCGCACGGCCGTCGACGCCAGGAACGCGCGCCGGGAGTTGCACGATCACCAGTACGATATCATTATTCTGGACATCCGCCTGCCCGACGCGGACGGCCTGGAACTGTTCACCGAGCTCAAGTCCCTGGCGCCCGACACCGAGGTCATCCTCATCACGGGACACGGCAACATCGACCACGCCGTGGAAGCCATGCGCCTGGGGGCTTACGACTACATCACCAAACCCTTTGCCCTGGACCGGCTGGAACTGGTGCTGGACAGGGCCTATCAACGGGTCTTCCTGCAGCGCGAAAACAAGCGCCTGCGCCATTCCCAGGAAACCGAACTTCCCACCCTGCCGCTCATCGGCAAATCCGACGCCATCTCTCATGTGCAGTACCTCATCTCCAAGGTGGCCCCCACGGACGTCCCCGTGCTCATCACCGGTGAATCCGGAGTGGGCAAGGACGTGGTGGCCCGCAATATCCACGCCCAGAGCCGTCGTGCCGACAAGCAGCTGATCATCAAGAACTGCGCCATGCTCCAGCGAGAGCTGGTGCGCAGCGAACTCTTCGGCCACAAGAAAGGGGCCTTCACCGGCGCTTCCGAGGCCAAGGACGGGCTCATGAGCCTGGCCCAGCAGGGCACCCTGTTCCTGGATGAAATCGGCGACCTGCCCGAAGACGTGCAGGCCTCGCTGCTGCGCGTGCTGGAAAACCAGCGCTACAGGAGGGTTGGGGAAAACGAGGAACGCCAGGCCGACATCCGCTTCCTGTTCGCCACCAACCGAAACCTGGCGGAAGAAGTGACCAACGGCCGGTTCAACGAGGCTCTCTTCCACCGCATCAACGTCTTCAACATCCACATCCAGCCGCTCAAGAACCGCAGGGAAGATATCCCTCTGCTGGTGGAGCATTTCCTGGCCCGGCTCTGCGTGGGACACGACCACTGCTCCATAGCCACTTCGGCCCTGGACCAGATGTTGAACTACGACTGGCCCGGCAACGTGCGCGAACTGCGCAACATCATCGAGCGTTCCATCATCCTTTCGGAAAACGGGGCCATCTCCCCCCAACTTCTGCCGCGAGAAATGGCGGGGTTCGAATTTCGCGAATCGCCGACAGGCGAGGACATGACCCTGGAAACCGTGGAACGGGAACACATCCGCAGGGTATTGAACCTCCACGACGGAAACCGGCAAAAAGCGGCCGTGGCTTTGGGGATCGGCAGAAAAACCCTGTATCGAAAAATCCAGAAATACGCCCTGCTGCCCGGCAACGGGCATCATGAGTCGCAATGACCCATCCCGTCCCCGAGGACGGGTCATTCTGACTCGCTTCCGCTATCATCGAAAAAACAAGGTTTTTTTTGTGTCAGGCCTCCCCTCATGGAGCATGGCAAGCCACTTTTGTGGGTCTCCTTGACCCACAAAAGATGATTCTAAAAGACTCCTATTTTATTACCTATTAATTTTATTAACTTTTCCCTCTTGGCCCATCCTTTGCTTTTAAGGGGGCGACGACTGACTGTAATCATTCAACACCACAAGAGGAGTATTGTCATGGCAGTACGCGAAGAAGTATTCGGATTCTTCATTCCCAGCATGACCCTGATCGGCATTGGCGCAGCCAAGGAAATCCCCACCAAGATCCGCGCTCTGGGCGGCAAGAAACCTTTGATCGTCACCGACCCCGGTATCGTGGCCGCCGGGATCCTGGATCAGGTCACCGCCCTGCTCGATGCCGGCAAAATGAAGTACGCCGTATACGACAAGACCATCCCCAACCCCACGGACGCCAACGTCCATGAGGGTGTCGACGTGTACAAGAAGGAAAAGTGCGACAGCCTCATCACCTTGGGCGGCGGCAGTTCCCACGACTGCGGCAAGGGCGTGGGCCTGGTCATCGCCAACGGCGGCAAGATCCACGACTTCGAAGGCATCGACAAATCCACCAAGCCCATGCCGCCCTATGTGGCAGTGAACACCACCGCGGGCACCGCATCTGAAATGACCCGTTTCTGCATCATCACCGACCTGTCCCGCAAGGTGAAGATGGCCATCGTGGACTGGCGCGTCACCCCGGGCATCGCCATCGACGACCCGCTGCTCATGATGGGCATGCCCCCGTCACTGACCGCAGCCACCGGCATGGACGCTCTGACCCACGCAGTGGAGGCTTACGTTTCCACCATCGCTACCCCCATGACCGATGCTTGCGCCGAAAAGGCCATCGAAGTCATCTTCCAATACCTGCGCCCGGCAGTGGCCAACGGCCAGGATGTTGAAGCCCGTGAAGCCATGTGCTTTGCCCAGTACCTGGCCGGCATGGCCTTCAACAACGCCTCCCTGGGCCACGTTCACGCCATGGCCCACCAGTTGGGCGGTTTCTACGACCTGCCCCACGGCGAATGCAACGCCATACTTCTGCCCCATGTGGAACGCTTCAACCTCCCAGCCAAAGTGGAACGATTCGCCAAGATGGCGACCCTGATGGGTGAGAACATTGAGGGTCTTTCTCCCCGCAAGGCCGCCGAAAAATGCCTCGACGCCATTCAGGAACTCTCGTGCGACGTGGGCATCCCCTCCGGCCTCATTGAGCTGGGCAAGCGCTACGGCAAGGACGTCAAGGCCGCCGACATCCCGACCATGACGGCCAATGCGCAGAAGGACGCTTGCGGTCTGACCAACCCTCGCTGCCCGAGCGATGCGGACGTGACGGCCATCTATGAAGCGGCCCTCTAAAGCGATTCCACACCCGACTCCCGAAACGCGGCAGGGGACGCCCTGCCGCGGCTTCGGCGGGTACTGGTCGGAACCGGACGTGCCCCCGGGAAACGGATCGGCCCCCAAGAAGCCAAGGACAAAGTCACACCACCAGCCTAAACCGGCATCATGACCTCCTAGCCATCAGGCGCGAAAAGGCCCCCGCAACTGCAGGGGCCTTTTCAGTTTTACTCGGAAATATGGTGAGGCGGGAATTATTCGGCCTTGAGGGCTTCCTGCATCTTTTCGGCGGCAACGCAGCGGTCCAGAGGAGATTTGTACAGCTCCTGCAGTACCAGGCAAGCCGCCCCCAGCGCCCAATCCATGTCCTGCCACTCGTGCACCACCACCTCGGCGGCCTTCAGAAGCTCGGGCGCGGTGCTCTCCTCGATCATCTCGCGCATGGGCCCGAAGATGAGATCGCCCGCCCTGGCGCCGTTGCCCGTGACGATGATTTTGGATGGATTGAGAAGCTGCATGAGACCTGACAGGGCATGGCCCAGGTACTGCCCGGCCCGTTTGAAAACTTCCACCAGAGCCTGATTCCCGGCCCTGGCCTCCTCCAAAACATCCTCGTAAGACAGAGAGTCCGCGTCGTCACATTTCCAGACTCCCTCGCGACACAACCCCTTGGCCGCATTGAGAATACCGAAGTTGCTGATATAGGCTTCGTAGCATCCCTTCTTGCCGCAGCGACACTGGACACCTCCGGGCGTAGCCACGAAATGCCCCAGCTCGCCCGCAAAACCGTTTGAGCCGCGATAAAGTTCTCCATCCACAATGAGGCCCATACCCAGACCGTCCTCCACCGTGACCACGGCGAAGTTGTTGACGCCAAGCCCCTGGCCGCGCCAGAGCTGGGACAGGGTCACGGTGTTGGAATCGTTGTCCACATAGGTCTCGATGTTGAACCGATCCCGGATGAGCTCTCTCAGGGTCTTCTCCCCGCGGCTGTAGAGCGGACTCCAATAGGAAACACCTTCGCGGCTGTCCACCAGGCCGGGAATGCCGATCCCGATGCCTGAAATCTGCTTGAGGGAAAGCCCGGCTTCCTTGACGCAGTGTCGGACCGCCTCCTCGATGAGATCGGACACGAACTCCACGGGCCGCTCGCTGGTGCGCACAGGCATGACCACCGAGCTCTTGACGTTGGCCAGGATGTCCGTGACCACGCAACCGATGCGGAAAGCCGAGACCTTGACTCCCACCACATAGGCGGCGTCCGGGTTGATGGCCAGCAGAATGCGGTTCCTTCCCCGTGCGGCCGACCCCTCGACCTCCTTCTCGTAGATGAGGTCGTTGCGGATCATCTTTGAGGTGATGTTGGTCACCGTGGCGCGGCTGTGGCCCACAATCTGGGCGATCTCGGTCCTGGAGATGGCCCCGGCGATGCGTATGGTGTTCAATATCTGGTACTGATTCAGTGTCTTCAGTGGTTCTGGCCGTACTGCCATGGTCTGAAATCCTGCCTTGCGTAAAAAAAATGTCCTCATCCGTGGATCGCCCACAGCATATTGCAACATACCTTATGGATAATTATTTTATACCATGAACAAATTATGGAGACAAGCGAACGCCCATGACAAAAACCACCCTGATTTCACCCAAAAACCACCCATTTGAAGAGTGATTTGCTGATTGATTGATCAATTTGTTTAAAGTTTAAATTAAATATTGACAAAAAAGTTGTAGGCAGCGAATACTACATCCAATCTCGAAAAAGCCATTTTTCTTAAGCTATTTTTTTTACTACATAAAGCTTAGAGGGTGTGTTGGCTTTTTCCCGGTTATGGAGTGTTTTCGGCGATTTTATTTTACTCGCTAAACCAAAATTTTTTGGAGGTTCTTCGATGAAACGGACATTGACCAAACTTTGTTCCCTGGCCGTCGCAGGTCTGCTTGCTCTGTCCCTGGCCAGCCCAGCCTCGGCAAAAAAACTGAAAGTGGGATTCCTGCTCAAGACCATGCAGGAGGAGCGCTACCAGCGCGACAAGGCCGCATTCATCAAAAAAGCTGAAGAAATGGGCGCCAAGGTCTATTTCGACTCCGCCAACAACGACGAACAGACCCAGCTCATGAAGTTTGAAAACCTCCTTGCCAAAGGCTGTCAGGTCATCGTTCTGCAACCAGTGAACACCGGCACCGCCGGCTCCATGGTCAAGGCCGCCAACGACGAAGGCGTCAAGGTCATCGGGTACGACTCCATGCTGGTGAACGGCCCCCTGGACTACATGGTCATGCAGGACAGCTGGGCGGTGGGCAAGTTGCAGGGCGAAGCCATGGTGGACTGGCTCAAGGCCAAGAAAGGCAAGGTTGAGGGCAACGTGGCTCTGATCATGGGCCAGCCCGGCGACTCCAACGCCATCGCCATGTCTTCCGGCGCATTGGAAATCATCGCGAACAACCCGGCCCTGAAGCTCGTGGCCAAGCAGTCCCACGAAGGATGGTCCTCGGACAAGGCCATGGCCACCGCTGAAAACGTGCTCACCAAGTACAAGAACGACATCGACGCATTCATCTGCAACAACAGCGGCATGGCCCGTGGCGTCATCTCCGCCCTGGACGCACAGGGTTTGGCCGACGTGAACAAAGTCTTCGTGGCCGGTTCCGACGCAGACCTGGTCAATATCCAGTACGTGGCCCAGGGCAAGCAGGCCGTGGAAATCTGGAAGAAGATCAATCCCCTGGCCGAAACCGCCGCTGAAATGGCCGTCAAAATCGCCAAAGGCGAAGCCATCAAGGCCGACAAGAACATCAACAACGGTTTCGTGGACGTGCCCACCGTGGTCACCCCGGTCGTGCCTGTCACCAAGGACAACATCGACAGCACCATCATCGCCGGCGGCTTCTACACCAAGGCACAGGTCTACGGTCAGTAATCGTCTCTCCCGCTGACAGACCGTTTTATGATGAAACGGGAGGGTCGTTTGGGGACGGCCCTCCCGGAACTATTGAAGCAAGACAGGTGATCGCCATGGGCGAAGTCGTTCTGGAAATGAAAAACATCGTCAAGGATTTCCCGGGAGTCCGGGCCCTGGACGACGTAAACTTCGAGGCACGCGCCGGTGAAGTTCTCGCCCTGGTGGGCGAAAACGGTGCGGGAAAATCAACCCTCATGAAGGTTCTGAGCGGGGTGTGGCCGTATCCGACCTACGAGGGCGACATATACATCAAGGGAAAGCTTTGCCGCTTTCGCAACACCCGGGAAGCCGAGGCGGCCAAGGTGGCCATCATCTATCAGGAACTGAACCTGATCCCCGGGTTGACCGTGGCTGAAAACATTTTTCTCGACCGGCAGTTCTGCAGCGTCGTGGGCATTGTCAACTGGGGCAAGGTCTTTTCCGAAGCGCAGAGCCTGTTGAACCAACTGGGCATCAAGGGAGTGAAGCCTACGGACAAAGTGGGCGAACTGACCGTGGGCAAGCAACAGATGGTGGAAATCGCCAAGGCCCTTTCCAAAAGTGCCGAAATTCTGGTTTTCGACGAACCCACTTCGGCCCTCACCGACAAGGAGGTGGACGCCCTGTTCGCCACCATCCGGCAGCTCAAGGAAAAGGGTGTGTGTATGACTTACATCTCCCACAAGATGGACGAGCTGCAGCTCATCGCCGACCGGGTGGCCGTGCTGCGCGACGGCAAGACCATCGGTGAGGTGACCCCCATGAATGAAATCACCATGGATGAAATCATCAACCGCATGGTGGGTCGCGACATCAAGGACATGTTCCCCAAGATGGAGGGAAAACGCGGCGAAAAGGTCCTGGAAGTGGCCGAATTGCACCTCAAGCACCCCACCATCCCGGGCAAGAAGCTCCTGAACAAGGTTTCCTTTGCCGCGCACAAGGGCGAAATTCTGGGCATCTCCGGCCTCATGGGATCGGGCCGCTCCGAATTGGTCTCCAGCATCTTCGGCGCATACCGCAGCGGAGTTTCGGGCGAGATCCGCCTGCACGGCAAAAAGTTGAAAATCAAACGCCCCAAGGACGCCATCGACAACGGCATAGCTCTGGTGACCGAAGACCGCAAGGCTCTCGGGCTGGTTCTGGGCCAAAGCGTGCTCAACAACATGACCATCGGTTCGCTTGAGACCGTGGCCCAGCAATGGGGCATCATCAACAAGGCCAAGGAGCGCAACCTGGCCTGGGACTACATTTCCAAACTGAATATCAAGACCCCGGGACTGGACGTGGCCGTGGACACACTCAGCGGCGGCAACCAGCAGAAGGTCATCGTGGCCAAATGGCTGAACACCTCCCCGAAGGTGCTGTTCCTGGACGAGCCCACGCGTGGCATCGACATCGGGGCCAAGGTCGAAATCTACAACCTCCTCAACAAGCTCGTGGACGAAGGCGTCACCGTAATCATGATTTCCTCGGAACTGCCGGAAATCATGGGCATGTGTCACCGCATCCTGGTCATGTGCGAGGGGGAAATCGCCGCGGAACTGGATGAGCGGGAAGCCACCAAGGAGCTCATCATGGAGTACGGCACCGGCAGCAAGAAGAAAGGGGAATAGGAATGAATACGAGAACAGGCAACACCAATTTCATGCACCAGCTCGCTGCGTTCCTCAAGGAGAACGGCACGCTGGTAGCGCTTGTCATCCTGGCGGTCATCTTCGCGTTTATGGACGACGCATTCTTCACTCCGCGCAACATAACCAACCTTGCGCGGCAGACCACCATCATCGGCATCATCTCCGTGGGCATGACCCTGGTCATCATCATCAACGGCATCGACCTGTCCGTGGGGTCCATCGTAGGACTCGCGGCCATCATGGTCACCCTGCTCATGCAATCGGGCATGAATGTCTGGCTGGCGATCCTGGTGACCCTGCTGGTGGCCGGGGTGTTCATCGGCCTTTGGAACGGTTTCTGGATCGCGCATTACAACATTCCCCCGTTCATCATAACCTTGGGCATGATGACCATCGCCCGCGGCCTTGCACTGACCCTCTCCAACGGCAGTTCCGTACCGGTCACCGACCCGCTGTTCCCGAAGCTTGGGGGGTCCTACATATCCCCCGCCATCTCGGGGATAATCATTGTGGCCGCTCTGGTGCTCTTTTTCTTCACCCTCTACCGAGGCATTCAACAGAGGAAAAAGTACAACATCACCATCCGGGTCCAAAAAATCGTCGCTTCCACGATCATCACGGCGGCAGGTCTGGGACTCGCCTTCTGGGTCTTCACGGATTATCGCGGTATCCCCTACCCGGTGGCGATCTTCACCGTCATCGCTGCGGCAGGCATCTTCCTCCTGAACAACACCATGCTCGGGCGGCGCATCTACGCCATGGGCGGCAACGAGGAAGCCGCACGCCTTTCCGGCATTCGCGTCTACCGCGTGAAGCTGATCGTCTATTCCATCATCACCACGCTCTCGGCCCTGTCGGGCATCCTGCTGGCTTCGCGCCTGAACGGTGCCTCTCCCAACCTGGGGAACATGTTTGAACTCGACGCCATCTCCGCAGTAATCATCGGCGGCACCAGCTTCTCCGGAGGCGTGGGCACCATCTCGGGAACCGTTATCGGCGCGTTCATCATCGGCATCCTGAACAACGGAATGAGCCTGCTGGGGGTTCCCACGTTCTACCAGCTCATCATCAAGGGTCTGATCATCATCCTGGCCGTATGGTTCGATGTGCTCAGCAAGCGCAAGTCCGCCTGACCGAAGAACCCCTTTCAAGAGAGGCATGTTCATGTTTCATCCGCTTTGCACTGCCGGCAAGGTCCTGGCCGCGTTTCTCTGCACCATGTTGCTGACCGTCGGCACTCCCGCGGGTTCCCGCGCCGAGGGACCGCGCATCGGCTTCATTCTGAAGACCATGCAGGAAGAACGCTACCGCACGGATAAGGCGCTGTTCACGGCCCGCGCCGAAAGCAAGGGAGCCACAGTATTCTTCGACTCCAGCCACAATGACGAACTCACCCAGCTCCGACAGGTGGAAAAACTGCTGGATCAGGGCATAGACATCCTGGTTCTTCAGCCGGTAAACACGGCCACGGCGGGCAGCCTGGTCCAATTGGCCCATAGGCACGGAGTCCGGGTCGTGGGGTATGACTCCATGCTCCAGAACGGTCCTCTGGACATCATGATCATGCAGGACAGCTGGGCCGTGGGACAACTCCAGGCCAAGGCCCTCGAACAATGGCTCATGAAAAAACGCGGAAACGTAAGCGGCGCAGTGGCCCTGATCATGGGCCAGCCCGGCGACGCCAACGCCCAGGCCATGAGCGAAGGCATACTCCGGTTCGTGGAAAACAACCCCGAAGTCAAACTCGTTGCGCAGAAATCCCATCCGGGCTGGTCGCCCGACCTCGCCCGCGAAACCGCGCAGAACCTGCTCCTCAAACACGGGAACAGGATCGATGCATTCGTATGCAACAACAGCGGACTTGCCTACGGAGTCATGGGGGCTCTGCACGAGGAGGGCCTGGATTCCGTAGACACGGTCTTTGTGGCCGGTTCGGACGCGGATCTGCGCAACATCCGGCTTGTGGCCGAGGGAAGACAGGCTTTTGAAGTTTGGAAAAAAATCAAGCCCCTGGCTTATAAAGCCGCAGACGTGGCCATGACCATGGCCGCCAATCCGGAGAAACCGGTGAGCGAACTGGTCGGGAACACACACGCCGTGGATAACGGATTCGCCAAAATCCCCACCATCATCACCCCGGTGACGCCGGTGGAGAAAGAAACCGTGGACAGCACGGTGATTGCCGGCGGGCACTTCACCCGCGAAGAAGTCTACGGCAAAAAATAATGGATATATAAGAAGTTATGAGAGACATGTTCTCTGTAAAGCACTTTCAGACACGGGGAAGGATTCGGAAATGATACTTGCAGGAGACATTGGCGGCACCAAAACCCGCCTCGGCATTTTCTCCGCAGAACGCGGTCCGGACGATCCCATTGTCAGTGAAACCTACCCCAGCCAGGAATTCCCGGGGCTGGAACATGTGGTCCGTGCCTTCATTGAAGAGCACCACCTGACCGTATCAAGGGCCAGTTTCGGCGTGGCCGGCCCCATCAAGGACAACTGCGCTGCCATCACCAACCTGCCGTGGGTCATCGACGGGCGTACGCTCTCGCAGGACACCGGCATTCCCGAAGTAACCCTCCTCAACGATCTGGAAGCCATGGCCTATGCCGTACCGCATCTGGACGAATCCATGATCGAGGCCATCAACCCGGGTGTGCCCAAGTCGGGATATCCCAAGGCGCTGATAGCTCCGGGCACGGGACTGGGGGAGGTCTTCCTGACCTGGAATGACGGACGCTACCAGTCCAACAGTTCCGAGGGAGGACATACTGATTTCGCCCCTCGTACCGACCTGGAGATGGAATTGCTGGCCTATCTGCGCCGGACCTACGACCATGTCAGCTACGAGCGGGTCTGCTCCGGGGTGGGCATCCCCAACCTTTACGCCTTCCTGCGCGACACCGGCAAACACCCCGAGCCCCCGGCCCTGGGCAAGGCCCTGGCCGAGGCCCCGGACCAGACTCCGGTCATTGTGAAGGCGGGCCTTGAGGCTCCGGACGAAAATCCCATCTGCGTCGCCGTGCTGGAGCTGTTCACTTCCATCCTCGGCGCAGAGGCCGGCAACCTGGCCCTCAAGGTGGCCTGCCACGGAGGCATGTACATCGGCGGAGGCATTCCCCCGCGCATGCCCGAATACATTCGCAGTTCCCTCTTCCTGCGGGCGTTCATGGACAAGGGACGGCTGGAACCCATGGTGACGGACATGCCCATCTACCTGATCAAGCACGGCAACACGGCCCTCATGGGCGCGGCCTGCCACGCCCTGGCCCTGTAACGAACTCCTTCGGAGACTATCCCATACAGAAACAAGGGCCCCCGCATGCGGGGGCCCTTGTTTCCAACCAACTCCATGTCCGCTACGCAACGCCAAACTCACGCGCCAAACTTCGCCCCCCCCAGGCCAACCAAAAACCGCCGAAAACACACAAAACACCATTGCCAACCGTCCGTTCTTTTGAAAAGGTACAGCCGTGCTCGCTTTCAAACCCGGCATCCCTCTCAGCCCCCACGTGGACACCCTCTGGGTCACGGACGGTCCGCTTCGCACGCAGGCCACGTTCGCGTATTACCCTGTGCCCACTTCGGACGTACTGATCGTTCTGGATGACCATGACTGCACTTTATTCCACTGCAGCGCCGCCATGGGGACCGGCACGGTGGTCGCTTCCGCCGGGAAGAGTTTTTTCGCCCTGCGCCTGCGCCCCGGCATGGGAGCCGATCTGTTCGGCACTTCGGAAACGCGCATCACGGACAGAAACACCGAACTGGACACCCTGTTCGGCATGTCTGCGGACACCTGGGGCCAGATGCTGCACGAAGCGCCCTCCGCACGGGAACAGGCGAAACTGCTGTTCCGGCAGCTGCGCAAACAAAATCTGGACCGGGTCAAACCGCCCCGCGCCCAACAGGCAGCCCGGATGATCGAACAGTGTAACGGCGCTGTGCCGATCATGAATATCGCCCAGGACCTGGCTCTCAGCCCCCGGCAGTTGAAACGCCAGCTCAAGGAATTCACCGGACTTACTCCAAAGGCCCTGGCCCGGTCCGTGCGCCTGCAAAGCGCATTCAACAGGCTGCATGCACGATGTTTTCCCAACCTCGCACACCTGGCCCAGGACCTCGGCTATACGGATCAGGCCCACTTCATCCGCGACTTCAAAGCCCTGACCGGAGCAACGCCGGGACAATTCCTGCGGGCAACGCGAATGGCTCCCCATGTGACGGACCTGTCCGCCACACAGGTTGACACAAGCCGCCCCATTTATCATTTCTGATCTTTCGGGGGGGCATGTCCTTTTTTTACAATTCACGCTCCTGCTCGCCGGCATAAAGAACAGCCAAAAAGGAGTTCATCATGAGCAAACATACGCTCCAGACTGTATTCGACACCACCCCGCCCACAGACAATTTCTGGGACGGAGCCTACAAAATCCCCTGGAACGATCCCAAATTCAGCGCCCGCATGCTGGAAATCCACCTCTCCCAGGACACCGATCTGGCCAGCCGCAACCAAAAGACCATCAGCGAACAAGCGGACTGGATCATGGACAATCTGTTACGCCTGGAAACCTCGCACATTCTGGATCTGGGCTGCGGGCCGGGCCTCTATGCAGACTGCTTTGCCGACCGGAAGCACCTTTACCGGGGTATCGACTTTTCTCCGGCATCCATCCGGTACGCCAAGGAAAACACCCGCCACCCCGGCCTGTGCGAATTCACGGAAGGCGATGTCTGCACCACGGACTTCGGCGCCAACAACGATCTGATCATGATGCTTTACGGAGAGCTGGACGTGTTTTCCCCGGCCCAGTGCGAAAGCATTCTGAAACGGGCGCACGCCGCCCTGGCCGGGGGTGGGGCACTGGCACTGGAAGTACATACCGAGGAAGCCGTGCGCCTGGCCGGTGAGCAACCCGCCTCCTGGCACAGGGCCGAATCCGGCCTGTTCTCGGACCGGCCCCACATCTGGTTGCAGGAAAATCACTGGAGCGAGGAACATGGTGTGGCCACCCAGTACTTCCACGTGCTGGAGGTGAACGGAGGAGGAGTTTCCACCATGCGCAGCACCACCAAGGCCTGGACCGACCAGAAACGAAGAGCAATGCTTGCCGAGGCAGGATTCCGGGACATCATCGAACACGCGGACTGGCCGCGGACCAACGAGCACTTCAAACTGATAACGGCCCGAAAGGCGTAACGGTCCTTGCGGGCATAGCTGCCAGCCGGACAACAGGCACGAAAGAGGCCTCCTTCGGGAGGCCTTATGCACGGTGTTTCGGCTACTGACAGACCGGCCCGGTTCCGGGCTTCTGGTTGGCGAGATAGCCGGCGAACGGGCCGACCTTGGCAGGAGAGACCGCAGCTCCCGCTTTGATCATGCGGCTGATGGTCTTTTCCCATCCGGCCTTGTTCTTGGAACCGATCATGCGGCATACGCGCTTGAGGTTGTGGCAAGAGGAGCAGGCCGAGGCAACATCATCGCCGCTTCCGGCAGTGGCTGCCGCAACGGAGATCCCCAATGTCAACACCCCAGTCATCAGCATGGCGACGAAAGATTTCTTCATGTTTCTCCTTCTCCTTGAAAGTTGGAACCGCCGGCGGAAGCCCGGTTGACGGCTCTTATTTCGTACAACAAGTCTTTCGCCAAGTATACCCAACCAAGCAGAAATGTATATTGAGTGAAGCCGTTTGCCGGAGGCCGTACAGCCCTCCACCTATAGATAAAACCCATACGGACTTCCTTGTATACACTAAAAAAAGTTGATAATTTGAACTCTCACTGGAAGCGTTTCGTCACCGGTGTGGCGCCTGGACTTCAAATTCAGTGTGTGGGTTAATCCTCACAGGTAGGTTCGACTCCTATACGCTTCCGCCAGAATACAAAACGCCGCGCTAGCCAGGACTAGCGCGGCGTTTATCTATTGATATTACTACATCTTTATGAATTCACATCATCCGTGGGTGCCTCATCCCAAAAGACGTGGACTGCATCGGTCATGGGTGCTTCCACAACAGGGCCGAGGTCGGCGTCATCCACATGGAACGCGGCCATGGACTGAATTAGTTCCTCGGGATTGAGATCCATGCCCACCTCTTCGGGGGTATCCATAGAGGCGACAACATCTATGGAATCTCCACCATCAGCAGCGGCGTCCAATGCTGAATTCATCTCAGCACCAGAGCTTGTGAGCTCATCAAGCTGGCTATGCAGCCAGGAATCCTCGCTCGTGGCTTCACCGAAAGTGATCATCTCAGCGGGCGCGGCGGCATCCTCATACCGGAGGCCGATGTCGCCCACTTCGGCGCTGTGACCGTCGAGGAAGGTTGCGGTGGCCGTGCCGTGCACCCAGACGTCTCCGTTCCAGGCGGCAGTCTTGTCGCTCACCAGATTGATCGATTCGACGCCCGCCGAATCCATGGACATGAACTCGCCGTCCTGGCACACGCCGTCGCCGTCGACGTCCCGCCAGACACCGAAGCCGCTCCACAGCTCGTCCTTGGCGTCGAAAACGCCGTCGTGATTGCTGTCGTACGCCAGGGACAGGCCCTGCAGGTCGGTCTTGGCGTCGGCATGGTCGTCCGCAAAGGATATTTCGCTGAATCCGTTCACCACGCCGTCATGATTGCGATCGAAGGCCAGAACGCCGTCATCCGCATGCACCCAGGCTGTGTGCTCCAGTTTGCCGTCGCCATCCACGTCAAAACCGGCCACGGAAGCGGCGAGCGAGGTGAACTCCAGCCCGTCCCCGTCCAGGTCGATGGCCACGGGCGGGGCGACCGCAACAACATCCACGCTGACCGTGGCTTCATGGGTTGCGCCGTGGGCGTCGGTAATGGTGTATTTGAAGGAAGCTTCCCCTTCGTAGCCCGCATCGGGGGTAAAGATCACATCACCGTCGGCATTGATCTCCACGGTACCGTTAATCGGATCGCTCACGGCGGCCACGGCGATCTCATCGCCATCCACGTCGAAGTCATTGGCCAGCAGGTCGGCCACTGCAATGGTCAAGGCCGCGTCCTTGGCCGCCGTCACCGTATCGTTCACGGCATCGGGGTGGTTATTGCCCCCGTCCAGGCGGATCACACGATCGTTGAACTGGATCAGTTCGATATTGGTGAGGGTGTCCGTACCCAAAGCTCCGCCGTCCACCGTGGTGGAGCCGTCTGCGTTCATGTTCACTGCATAGTCGGCGAAATTGCCGTCATAAACGGCCGCATCGGTTCCCGCACCGCCGTCCAGGGTATCGTCGCCCTTTCCGCCGGTGAGCAGGTTGTTCCGGTCATCGCCGGTGATGCTGTCGTCGTACTCGGAACCGATGACGTTTTCGATCCCGGAGAGCACGTCGCCTTCGGCATGCCCGCCCGCGCCGGTTCCGGCGGCAAGGTCGATGGTCACACCGGCATCGGAATCGGCATAGGTGGCGGTATCGGCCCCTTCGCCGCCATCCAGGGTGTCGGCGCCGTCCCCGCCGTTCAGGGTATCGTCACCCTTGTTGCCCATGAGATGGTCGTCACCACCCATACCGGCAATGACGTTGTCCTGATCCATGCCGTAGATGACGTCATTGCCGTCGGTTCCGTCAGGCACGGAATCAGCAAGGAAGACATCCATCATGTAATTATTATTGCCCTTCTGCCACATGGCCATGAACTTTCCGCCCTCTGTGGGAGCCACGCAGATGCGGGAACCGGAGTTGCACAATCCGAGCTCCTCGGTATCACCGATGGCGCCGCCTCCCGCATCATAAAGCTGGGCAAAGACCGCCCATTTGCCGTCATCGTTCAGTTGCCGCCAGGTTTTGACTTTATTGCCGTCCGCGAGCTGGGTAACCCCGCCCCCAAGCTCGTAGTCAAAACCCACTTTTGCAATATTCGTATGCTGATATGTCCCTTGGCTGACCTGCTTGCCGTTCACAAAGTAGGTGGTCTGTCTGCTGTCGCCTACACCCTCCGCATGCCAATACTTGAATATCTCATTTCCACTCGCACCATACCCATGAACGATACCACTATACTTCGGATTTCCATCACCGCCTTTCGTTGAAAACACGGTCTGCACTTCATCCAACGCTCCGTCATCATCGTAAATATAGCGATAAACCTTTTGTGTCCCTGATTTGTAGCCACCAAGATAGGCCTTGCGGTATACGGCAAATCTCCCGTCACTCAGCACCACCGGGCTATGCTCATTCGTATAATGCACCCCATTGACATAATCTCTTTTCAAGTAATACAGCCCGCCGTTCGGCAAGGCATACACTCCGAAAAGCCCATTGTGGGCCTTTGCCTCCATAACACTGTCGTTGTGGACGGAAACATCAACGGCCCCGACGTATTCCACGCCGTTCTCGTCCACGGCCTTGTAGCTGAAACTGTCGCGACCGTAGAAGTTTGCGTCGCCCGTGTAGGAATAGGAGCCGTCACCATTGAGGGTCAGTTCGCCATGGCTCGGGCCGTCCTCGATGGAATAGGTCAGCCCTTCGCCGGCTCCTCCCATAACACCTTCGGCAACCTCTCCCTTCTCCAGGGAGATGAGGCTGTCGAGCACGAAATCCTTGATTCCGATCTCGCCGTCGCCGAACTCAAGGCGTTCTATGGAATCCAGGGAATCGGCCCCTTCGCCCAGCACAGTGACGCCCTCCGAGGTCCGGCGAATGCTGAAATCCGCGCGGTCTCCCTCGTAGATGGCCTTGTCCACGCCGTCGCCGCCGTGAAAAATGTTGTCCCCGGCATCGCCGATAAAGGTGTCGGCATGGTCGGAACCTTCCACGACCTCGAAGCCGCTGACCACGTCACCGGTGGCCGAGCCGCCGGAACTGGTCCCCTTGAGGTTGATGTTCACGCCAGCGGCAGAGCCCTTATAGGAAAGCGTGTCGGTCCCGGCGCCGCCCATGAGCGTATCCGCGCCCTGGCCGCTGTAAATCGTGTCGTTGCCCGCGCCGCCATCCAGCTTCACGTCCGCGTCGCCGCCGTAGCGCAGATTGTCATTGCCGGAACCGGCGATCAGTTCCTCCACATGAAGCGTATCCGCGTCCAGGTCCAGATCGGCGGCGGTGTCGATATACAAGGTATCGCGCCCTTCGCCGCCGTCCATGCCGCCGAGCAGGTCCTCGCCGTCCGCGTAGATGACGTCGTTCCCGGCACCCGCGTTCATGGCGTCGTTGCCGCTGCCGCCGCGCAGGGTATCGTCGCCGCCGCCGCCGACAAGCACGTCGTCGCCCGCTCCGGCAACCATCTCCACACCGATGGACTTGGTGGTGATCAAACGATCCTTTCCGCTCCCGGAAACGACCTTCTCCACGTTGTGCGCGCCAAGATCGAAATCGATGTCGTCATTCCCGGTCAGGATCGCCGTATCAACTCCTTCGCCGCCATCGATCGCTCCCGAGGCGAGGTCGTCCGCGTCAAAGTGAATCTCGTCATCGCCCTCGCCGCCATACAGGCTGTCCGCGCCGGTCCCGCCGTACAGCGTATCGTCACCGGCCTGGCCATGGACGGCGTCGTTCCCGGCGTTGCCGTACAGCGTGTCGTTTCCGGCCATATCCGAGGCCTTGACCACGATCTCCATCGGTTCGGACGTGGTGGGCCGCGGCCCGGAATCCGGGTCAATGTCCGTGGTGGTCGCCACGGCGTAGAGAGTGTAATCCTCGCCACCGGCAGGCACGGTGATGCTCAAGCCGCTCAACTCGTCGGGCTGCAGAAGCCAGATGCCCGGCTCCACTTCCACGCCCGCGCTCAGCGATCCGCCGACCGGCACTCCGAACACGGTCACGGTCAGGCTCTCGGAACCGTCGGAGTCCGGATCGACCATGGCCGCCTCGATTGCCAGAGCGGCCGTGGCCGTTGCGCCCCCGGCAAATTTGTCCCCATAGATGACATCATCGCCGCTGGAGCCCTGCACCGTGTCATCGCCGCCGCCCACGAGGGTTTCCACGCCTGCAACGGCATTCACAACCTGCCCCGCCGAGGTGCTTGATGTGGAAACCACTTCAGCATCCACGCTGATGGTCGGCGTCTCGGAAGCGGCCTCGACCACCACGGTGAACGAACGTGACACGGCCTTGCTGGTGAGCACCGGGCCGGAGTCGCTGTAAGCGGTCGTGGTGACGGTCAGTTTGAAATCATTGGACCATTCATCCGGCAGCATGAGCTTCAGCCCGCCCAAGTCGCTCTGCGAAAGCGACCACGTGCCCGGCGAGGTTTCAATACCGGCGGACAGGGTGACGCCATCGGGAACCCCGGTGATGGTGAACGGACGGGCCACGAAATCGATGCCCGAAACATTTGCGTTGAGATCAAGGGAAATGGCCTCGCCTTCCTTGCCGGCGGCAACAGGACTGAACTCGGCAACGACGTCTCCGACAGCGGCAAGATCGACGCTCGTGGTGTCACCGTCTTCGCCTGCGCCGCTTTCATCCGCCGAGGTCTCCAAGGCCGCTTCAGAGCTTTCCTCGGCGGCCTCCGCACTTTCCGCATTTTGAGCGGCTTCCACGGCATATCCGCCCGTCTCAGGCCCGGTGGAGATAGTTGCGTGCGCGGAATCATTCCCACCGGAAGCTTCCTCGGGGGCCTCGCCATCATCCAAAGGCGGTATGACGACACCGTCGGACGCATCTCCGGCCGCACTCTGAACCGAGGGGCCATCCGAACCATAGGCATCGTCCGTGCCTTCGGAATTCGCCGCAACAGTCACGGTTTCCCCACCGTCGCTTTCATCCGTGGCCACAGGCACGCCAGCAGGCTCGTCCGGCCGGCCGACCTTGGTCAGGATGGCGGCGTCCGAGGACTCATCGGTCACCAGCACCGCGGCCACGCCGAGCGCGGCGGCCTTGGCCATCATGTCCGCGGTGGCCATCACCGGCCGCGCATAGGAGGTCTCTTCCTCGTCGTCCTCGGGAATGACCGTGTCGGAGATCGGCAGATCCGCCACATTGACGGACTTGTCATTGAATTTGAGGGTTTCCACGCCGCTCAGGATGTCCACCTCGCCGGTTTCCAGGCGGGTAACCAGAATGCGGCTTTCCTCGCGCACCACGGAATATTCCACGTAGTCGCCGTCGAAAATCACGGTATCGTCGCCCGAGCCGCCGACAATGTAGTCGTCGCCGCTGCCGCCGGTGAACGTGTCGTCCCCGGCCCCGCCGAGCAGGAAGTCCTTGCCCGCGCCGCCGTTCAGGATGTCGTCCCCGTCGCCGCCCGCGGCATAATCGTCGCCTTCACCTGCGTTCAGGACATCATTGCCCGCGCCGCCGTAGAGGTTGTCGCGCCCCGCGCCGCCGTCAAGCCGGTTGTCGGCTTCATTGCCGGAAAGCGTATCGTCGTGGGCCGAGCCCGCGAGGTTTTCGAAGCCCTGGAGCGCGTCGCCCTCGGCCGTGCCGCCGGAGCCGGTTCCCGAGCTCAGGTCGACCTGCACGCCTTCACCGGAATCCTCGTAGCCGGCCGTATCAATGCCGTCGCCGCCAATGAGCGTATCCGCGCCCGCGCCGCCCTGGACAAAGTCGTCTCCCGATCCGGCGTCAATGACGTTCGCATCGCCGGAGCCCACAAGCGTATCGGCATGGCCGGAACCGGAGACGTTTTCAAAGCCGTCGAAAACATCGCCCTCGGCATCGCCGCCGCCGGCGGTTTGGGCATCAAGATCAACAGTGACGCCCTGCGAGGAATCGGCATAGGAGAGCGTGTCGTTGCCCTCGCCGCCGTGCAGGGTGTCGGCGCCCGCGCCGCCCTGGATCACATCGTCACCGGCCTTGCCGTCAATGACGTTGGCGTTGCCGTCGCCGGTCAGGGTGTCGTCACGCGCGGAGCCGGTCAGGTTCTCGATGTTGCGCAGCGTGTCGCCATGGGCGTCGCCGCCCCGGCCTCTGCCGGTTTCCAGGTTCACGTCCACGCCGAATGCGGAGGTCTCGTAGGAGGCCGTATCGATTCCGAATTCACCATCCAGCACATCACCGCCAGCACCACCGGCAACAACATCGTCGCCCGTGCCGCCATAAAGGGTATCAAAACCGTCCCCGCCGATGATGGCGTCCGCCCCTTCACCACCCTTCAGCAAATCTTTTCCTTCACCGCCGTCAAGAGAATCGTCCCCGCTATTGCCGGTGACATAGTCATCGCCAGCACCGGCCTCCAGAGTGTCGGCGCCCTCGCCGCCTTGGAGCGAATCCGCCCCGTCTCCGCCTGTGAGCGTGTCTTCCCCCTCGCCGCCAAGCAGCGTATCATTGCCGCTGCCGCCGACAAGTTCGTCGTCTCCCATACCACCGTCCAGCAGGTCGTTCTGGGCGCCTCCGTCAAGATAATCGTCGCCGTCACGTCCATAGAGCTTGTCATCGCCCCATGCGCCGAACAACTCGTTATCTTCGCTACTCCCGGAGATGGTGTCCGAACGAAACGAGCCCATAACGCTTTCAACGTTGCTTAAGGTGTCGTTACCTGTGGAACTGGTGGCGGTACCGGCCTCAAGGTCAACATTCACCGACACGTATTCATCGGCGTAATTGACGAGATCGTTGCCTTCGCCGCCGTCAATGGTGTCGTCACCTTTTCCGCCGGTGATCAAGTCGTTGCCGGAGCCCGCCGCAATGGTGTCGTTACCGTCCCCGCCATCAATGACATCGTCACCACCACGAGCGTCGATGATATCGTCGCCTTTGCGGCCTTTGAGCACATTGGCGCCACCGGTGCCGCTCAACGTATCGTTGTACTCGGAGCCGGTCACATTCTCGATGCTGATGAAACTGTCGCCTTCCGCATAACCGCCCTTGCCGGTGCCGCGCTTCAGGTCGACGTCGACCCCGGCGTCCGAGGCATTGTAGGTGACCGTATCGTTGCCCGCGCCATTGGGATTGAGAGTAATATCTCCCGGACGATACCCTGCCTGGCCGACAGCCTGGAAAGTCAGGGTTTCATAGCCGCCCCCGTTGAGCACATCGGCCCCGGCCCCACCGGCCAAAGTATCGTCGCCACCGAAACCAAGCAGAGTATCCTTGCCTTCACCACCATTGATGTAGTTTCCGGCGTCGTTGCCCCACATGGAATCATTACTGTCGAAGGTAAATATATAGCCGTCACGGCTACCGGAGAACATGAGCTTGTCCTGCCCGGATTTGCCGGTAAGGTTGATGAACCCTGGCTGGCCGTTCCTGGTGTTGGAAATATAAAAGCCGCCAACTTGATCCGAGACGGTCAGGGTCTCGCCAGTATCGGTCAGGGTCAGGACATACTGGTCGCCTTCGTGGACGATCTCGATATCCTCCACGTTCACGTCCTGCGAAAGCCAGATGTGATCGTCAGGGCCGCCGTCCGTAATAACGTCGTTGCCCCGGCCATGGCCGAATACGAAAACATCCTTCCCGCTTCCGCCTGTCAGGGTGTCATCGCCGGTCCAGCCGTCGATGACGTCGGAGCCGCCACCGCCGACAATGACGTCATCCCCCTCTCCGCCGAACAGGTAATCATCCTGCCCGCCGCCATTGATCGAGTCGTTGCCGTCGCCGCCGTCTACAGACACGGCCTTGCCGCAACTCGCCGAAAAGGTATCATCCCCTGCGCCGCCTATGGCCGTTTCGACGTCAACAGCGCACAGGTCGACATCCATTCCTTCCTCGCCTTGGATGACAAGGGTGTCCGACCCTTCACCGCCGGAAATATTGTCGAGGTTGTCCTGGCCATCAACGAAGAGCCAATCGTCGCCCTCGCCGCCGGACAGAGTGTCGCTCCCGTCGCCGCCGATGAGAACGTCGCCTTTGGCGCTGCCGGTGATCTGATCATCGCCCTCTTCGCCGTTTACATATATGCCGGAATCACCCGAAGAGGTGAAGACATCGTCGCCCTTGTTGCCGAGGACGGCTTCAAGATCGTGTTCGGAAAGATCCATACTCACGGCGTCTTCCGAGGAAATGACACCGATGTCGAAACCTTCGCCGCCGCCCACGCTGCCGAGCGTCAGATCTTCGGCGTCCATGAAAATGACGTCCGCGCCTTCACCGCCGCTGATAACGTCCGCGCCTTCACCGCCGGAAAGCCAATCCGCCCCGGCGCCGCCGGTGATGGTGTCATTGCCTTCGCGACCGTCCAACAGCACGCCCCCGTCCACACTGGACACAAGTTCGTCGTCACCGGAACCGGAGACATAGCCGTCATAACCTATTTGGGAAACATCAATGGACAGGTCTTCGGTGGCGTTCTCGTTGGAAAGCACCTGCGTGCCTTCGGCGCTGCCGAGAATCTTGCGGCCGTCCGCCAGCTCCTTGAAGCCGTAGTCGCTGTAACCGAAGGCGGTATCCGTAAACTCCCCGGTTTCGCCATTCGTCTGATCGTACTGGCCCTGCTTGTGGTACGTACCGGTGCCGAAGATGGTGTTGGAGCCGCGCTCCTCACGCACGCCGTCGCTGGTAAGCTCAAAGGAGGTGATGCCCGCCTCTTCCAGGGTCTTGAGTTCGCCCTCGTCGGACTCGCCGTCCTGGTCCAGGTCCTGCCAGACCCGGAACTTACCGAAGTCCGCGTCATTGGCATCCAGCAGCCCGTCCTGGTTGGTGTCAAATGCAGTCAGGCCCTCAAGGTCGGTCTGTGCGCCTTCCTTGTAGCCCACATAGGAAATTTCATCGAGGTCGCATATTATGCCGTCCTCGTTCTTGTCATACGCCAGCAAAGCATCTTCCGGGCCCACCCACCCGATGCGGTTGCGGAAGCCGTCTCCATTGGCATCATAAAATGCAGTGGAGTTATCAAGATCAATCAGGTCTACCCCGTCACCGACGAGGTCAATGGCGATGGGTCACAACCCTGCCGCACGATCTGCATCACTACAATCCGGCCCCCCGCTTTTAGCCTTCTCTACTTCTGTCTTCTCTGGAGCTAAGGCGTCTTGTTTTTCTTTTTGTTGCTCAACGTCGTCTGAAAAACCATATTTCTTTGATAGCTTGTCAAGAGCGTCTTTAAAACGATCTTTTGGCGTTTTCTGATCCTCTCCACCATTTTGATAAGTTCCACCTGCTCCTGTATATCCATTCGCTCTAGCAGCATTCTTTAATTGCTCGGCATTATCTTCTCGTGAACCAAAGACCTCACTCGGATCAACAGGTTCCCCATAAATATCGCCTTTTTTTCTATTGCCAGTAAAATTAAACTTTGCATCAGTTATTGGAGTTCCTTCATACGTCCCCCAACTAATAGATGCTGTAACTTCTTCACCAGTAATGGTTTTAGTAAATCCAGAAATATTATGAAAGCCAACCTCTCCTAAGCCTATTGCAGAGAGGTCAACACTTCCGTGAGTTGAAATTCTCCCCGAAGACAATCCCATACGCCCACTGACGGCGCCCCATCCACCACCAACAGAGAGTCCATCTTTCGAGCAGCTAAACGAATCACTTGCTTTTCCAAAGGCGTCATTCGAATTTTTAACAGTATCAAAATTTTTTTTCCATTGTGGCGACATAATTACACCTATTGATACATTTTAGTTATTGACACGGGGCAATATTCTTGCTCAAGATATAGCTTATTTATAAACCTTGCTTGATACTCATTTTCTTTATTTGTACCGACAAAATCAAAAGGATACTCACCGCATCCATAACCACATTGGCAGCTATGCAATCCATAAAAAACTATCTGCTTTAAATATGCATTTAGCAAATCTTGGTCGCCATATGGCCTACCAAACCATAAAAATACATTCATACTATTCTCTATAACCTTTCCTGTATGCCTTCCGGTCATTCCACTGTTTATAAAGTCCAAAAATTTATAAAAATCATCATCGCTTTTATTTAAACAAAAAGCTGACCTAATCAGCATGTTATCTTTATAACTATAGGCATCCTTTGTTAGGAGAACTATAAAGTTGGGTCGTTCGCCATTCCTTAAAGGCCTACAATTGACTTTTAACTCCTTGCACGTCCTCTCCAACTCACCCTTAACAACAGAAGCATAATCTAAGTTATCACTTTTTATGTAGTACACAATATCCTGATCCCACCTAAACACAGATTCTGTCTGACAAATTGTATCTACATAATCATTGAAACTATCTATTGGTGCTGAAATTGCGTAACTTGAAAGAGAAAGCAGTAACGCAACAACAAACGAAATATTTAACTTCTTCCACATAATTACAACCCACATTTATAAATTATTACCACTCAACTACTGCCAGCCCTTTACCATCCGGTGCAGGCTGCCAAGTCTTTATTTTCTGCCCCGCAAACACTTTCTCTTTCAACTCATTGACCACAAAGTCTGCCCCGCCAAACGGCGCAACCAGATCAACGAGCCAGAGATTCTCGCCCGAGTTCCATTCCTCGGGCCGCAGCTTGGTGGAGCCGTCGCGCAGGCGCTCCTCCACCTCGTCGCTCACGTAGGCCCAGCAGGCGAACGCGATGGGCGCGCCGTCCTTGTGGAAGATGCGGAACTGCCGGGCACGGAACGGCGGCATGATGTACCATTCCATGTCGGCTATGAACATGTATTTGTGATTGGGAGACTGCGAAAGCAACCAGAAAATTTCGAACAAAAACTCATGCGGCGACTTCGACAGCTTTGCGCCGGAACCCGCAGCCTGTACCGTGTTGCCTTCCGCCCCCTCGGCAACAGTCTGTTCTTTTTCGGAAATACCAGAATCGATCTGCTCCGCTTGCGCGGCAGATTCAGTGCCCATATCCCTTCAAACCCCTTTGGACAGCCCCCTGCCCGGTATGATTTACCCTAATGCAGCTCCCCGATAGCAACATGCAACCGGGAACGCAATAGGGGAATCCCCCAAGTCTTCCGGGATAATTCCCCAGAAAATTCAGTCTCCCTTTTCCGCCAGCAATCATGAAGCATGACATCATCAATGTGGGTGACAAAAAGGTCTGGCTCATCAAATACATCCTCTCGTCGACCTTGAGTGACAAGAGCGAAGCGCCGAGGGAGAGGGAAGGCCCAGACTCTACAAAAAGCAAAAGCCGCCTGTTTCCAAAACAGACGGCTTTTTGTCTCTCCGCTCTACCGGCTTATACTATATGAAATATTCCGGCTTCTTAGGTTCTTGGTAAAGAGTATGGAGCTTCGTTTGGGCATCCTTTACCGGACCGGGCTTCATGGTCCTGGCGCCCTGGGGACACTTTTTGATGCAGGCGCAACACGTGATGCATTTCACCTGATCAATTTCGGAAGCATCCTGCGCATCAACAGCCCCCACAGGACAGACCTCTGCACACAAACCACATTGCAGACACAGATCATTCACTGCAATGAAATCCACATCCCACAACTTGGTGACGCCCGCATAAGGATATGTGCCGGGCACATCCAGGTCCGGGGCTTGTGTGATTTTTGAAATCGTTTGCAGTTTTTCACGAATCTCCCGCCCGAACGCCTTTGCATGGCTGAGATCATCTTCATCCGGTCGCCCTTGTGCCGTCGGCTTCTTCGCATCCGAAAAGGAATGTTCGCCGACATAGGCGGCACCGGCGATCGGAACGCATCCGCATTTCGCCACGATATCCTTCAGTTCGAGAAGTGCGTTCTCATAAGCCCGGTTGCCATACACGACAACACAGACCGCGGGAGTATTGTGCGCCTGGATCGCATGCAGCCATTCCTCCAGCAATGCCGGAACCCTTCCCATATACACGGGCACCCCGACCACAAGCAGATCCGTTTCCGAGAGTTGCAGCGGATGCGTTCTCGCTTCCGGCCCGGTAATGTCCACCTCTTCCAGAGAGTCTGCCCCTACGCCGTTCGCAATGCCCTGGACAACGGCCTTCGTTGTTCCGGTCGGTGAAAAATATACCATTTTTACAGAATTCACGTTCATTTCCTTATCCCCTTGCAGTTACGCACAGGCGACGCAATCAAAATACGCCCTCCGCACAAGTGCCGGAATTCTTATGGGCTTCAGTTGAATTTGAGCCACTGTGCACTCGGTTTCCGCCTCACCACGTCCCTCAGTTTCGTTACGCTTCGTAACGAAACTTGCCAAGCCATGTCAAGCATGGCACAAGAAGAGTCATCAAGCGCGGGGGAAAATATGATGAAATCGAAAACCGGCCGCCCCAGATGCGAGAAGTCGCGAAAGGCGATCATGAAGGCAGCCCATGAACTGTTAAATGAAAAAGGTGGAGCAAGCCTGACCATAGAGGCCATCGCAAGGCGGGCCAAAGTCGGCAAACCGACCATCTACCGGTGGTGGCCCTCGTTGGCGGATATCGTACTGGAAGCACTTCTTCAGCAGGCCGACGCGAACATCACGGTTCCCCTTTTTGAATCGTTACGGAAAACCCTCGGCCGATTCCTGAAGCAATCCATGAAAGCCATCGTAACCGGTGGCGGCGTCCACCTCCGCTTCCTCATGGCCCATGCCCAAAAGGATGAAGACTTTCGCAAGAGGTTCCGGGAAAATTTCACTGCGGAACGGCGCAGGATTTTGAAATCGATTTTTCAAGCGGCCGTGGAACATGGGCAAATTGTATCCGGACAGAATCTGGAGTTGTTGATGGATATTGTTTTCGGCGCCATGTGGTACCGCCTGCTGGTGGAACACGCTCCCATGGATGACTCTTTCGCGGAAGAATTGACCGAAGTGATTATCGGGGTGGTTCAATCTCCCCGACGGGGCTGACCCGAGACCGACCATGCAGTCCCCCGAGTGCAGAGAAAAGCCGCATGAAGCCGACATGCTCCCATGAGTCGGGAAAGTCCCGGTCCTCATTATAATCGACTTCTCCTCCGCCACTCACATACATGATGTGTCAGCATCAGTGATGTAAAGAGACCGGGCCTGCCCGGCCGCCGGTTCCGGCTCCCGGCAGCAATCCCTCTCCCGCAACGTATACACAGGAAGGTACAGCCATGTCTTTTTGGATAAAAACGTTCAAGGCGTATGTATTTGGTATGGGGCTACTCACCTTTTGCATGCCTGCAACGGCATTCTGTGACACAACCCTGCACAAGGCGGCCCATAAAGGAGATATAGCCACAGTGAAGCGAATCCTCGCACGCAATGTGGATGTGGATGAACGTGACGAATACGGCGGGACAGCCCTGCACGCCGCCATGTTCCAAGAGAATCTCGAAGTGGCGCAACTGCTCATTGAAGCCGGTTTCGACGTCAACGCCCAAGGGACTTCCAATGGATACACTCCGCTGCATGACGCGGTCTGGAGCAACAACATCGAAGCCGCAAAGCTCTTGCTCCTGCACGGCGCACGCCTCGACATCAAAGGAAAGGACGGAACAACACCCCTGCAGAAAGCCTTGAACGAAGGCAAAAAGGAAATCGCGACAATGCTGGAGACCGCCTCCCGAAAATCCCCCAGACAATACGACGCTGCGGCCAGGGCGCAATATTCTCATAACGACGTCGCCGCCTTCGTTTACTCCTGGTTTGCCGGGTTCGACCATCAAACCGACATCAACCACTTCACCAGGCACCTGAACGCGGAGCAGGTGTCCATGCATTTCCCGGACTTTCCCATCAACTCCATCGCGGATTTCACCCGATGGTATGACGATGTCAGAAACAACATACAATGGAACAGCCACGGCATATCGAACCTCAAAATATCCGGAACCGAAAAGGAAGGGTTCAAGGTGGCGCTGGACGTTCGCTGGAAGGCACGCACATATGACGGAGACCTATATGATGTCCCTGTCCATCAGGATTGGACCGTGCAGATCGACCCGGCCCGCACATTCATCATCACCGGCCACAAGGCGACGCTCATCAATCAGGGAAAAAAATAAGCGAAAGAAGCACGCTGAACCGCGCGGCAATCGTCCGATACGACAACGCCCCGACCATTGCCGGCCGGGGCGTTTCAAATACAGAAAAAAGACCGGTTACTTGTAAACCTTGTCGGCCGCTTCGATCAGCTCCCGCGGAATCTCCAGCCCCATGCGTTTCCCAGCGGCTGGGAAAACATGAAGCTTGAGTTCCTTCTGGAATTCAACGGGCATGTCGCCGGGCTTCTCGCCGTTCAGAATACGGATGGCCATGGCCCCGGTCTGCCGTCCGTGCAGATAGTAGTCAAATCCGAGAGCGGCTATGGCGCCGCGGGGGACGGAGTCCACATCGGAGGCGAACAGCGGGGTCCGGCTGCGCCGACAGGTCTTGACCAGCACTTCGAAAGCCGAGATGACCGTGTTGTCCGTGGGCACGAGAATGGCGTCCACATTGCCCACAAGGCTGTTGGCGGCCTGCCGCACGTCGGCCGAATTGATCACCGTGGCCTCCACGACCTCGATGCCGCGTGAAGCCGCCGCTTCCTTCATGCGCTTCACATTGGTCACGGAATTCATTTCACCGCTGTTGTATATGACGCCGAGCTTTTTGAGGGCCGGCACAAACCGACGCAGGTTGTCCAGGTGCTTGCCCATGGGCGTCCGGTTGGAAACTCCCGTGACGTCACCGCCCGGCTTTTCGTAATTGGAAACCAGGCCAGCCCCGAGCGGATCGGTGATTCCCGTAAACAGCATGGGGACGCCCTTGAGTTGCGGCGACTTGTCGTACTGCTTCACACAGGCCTGCGCGCACGGCGTGGCGATGGCCACGATCATATCCGGCTCGTCGCCCGCCAGCTGGGAGGCGATCTGATACGCCACGCTCATGTTGCCGTGCGCATTGTACACCTTGTATTCGGCCTCGATCCCCTTGTCCTTCAATTCGTCCTGAAATCCTTTAAGGATGGCGTCCAATGCCGGATGTTCGACGAATTGACTGACTCCGACCACGGCCTTGCCCGCGTAAGCCACCGTTGCCGCGCTCACCATGAGCAGCACGGCCAGGCACAAAAAACAGCGCTTCATGCTCTCCCCTTGTCTGTTTTAAAATCACATTTTTGCAACATACCGTAACGTGTTGAATATTCTACCCGAACAGGAAATGACTTGCAAACCGTGGATGATGGGTGCACCATCGCCCCGTCCAACACACCAAATCAATTTTCGATTCTGTGAAATCCATGAAAAAACACACCGTCACACTCTTCATACAATGTCTTGTGGACACATTGCGGCCAGATGTCGGCGACGCCATGGTCCACATATTCGAAAAGCTGGGTGTGAACCTGGCTTACCCGCCCGACCAAACCTGCTGCGGACAACCGGCTTTCAACAGCGGCTACCGCAGAGAAGCAACCAAGATGGCCCGCCGCTTTCTGGATATTTTCGAGAATGCCGAAGCCATCGTCTGCCCATCCGGCTCCTGCGTTCATATGGTCCGCCACCACTACCTCGACCTGTTCGCAAACGATCCGGTCATGCTCGACCGCGCCCGAAAAGTGGCCGCCAAGACCTATGAATTCACGGAATATCTGGTCGATGTCCTGGGCATCACCAATCCCGGGGAGGAATTGGGAAGCCGCTTCGAAGGCAGCGTCACCTACCACGATTCATGCCACCTGGCGCGAGGGCTCGGAATCCGGAATCAACCCCGCATACTCATGGAGAACATCCCCGGCCTGTCCCTTGTGGAAATGGACGAAAGCGATCGTTGCTGCGGCTTCGGCGGGACTTTCAGCGTCAAATATCCCGATATTTCCACGGCCATGGCCGACGACAAGGTCAAGCAGATCCTGGCCACGAAAGCCGAAGCGGTGGTGGGCTGCGACGTCAGTTGCCTCATGAACATAGCGGGCCGCCTCAGCCGCATCGACTCGCCGGTCCGCGCCCTGCACATCGCCGAACTTCTCGCGGGAACAGGAAGGTAGCCATGCATAGTCCCAGCAACAAAACATATTCGGAACTGGCCCGCGACGCGATCCGGGATGAAAGGCTGCACGCAGCCATCCGCATGATTCAGAACCATATCGGCAAAGGGACGCTCCATCTCTGGGAGAACGAAATCGACCCGCGGTTGCGCACCAAGGGCAAGGAAGCGCGTATGCGCACTCTGGAAAACCTCGACGTCGTGCTTGCGCGGCTGGCCGAAGGAGTCAGAGCGCGCGGAGGCCATGTTTACTTCGCGCAGACAGCGGAAGACGCCCGGAATTACTGCCTTGATGTGGCCCAAAAACACAATGTGCAACGCGTGGTCAAAGGCAAGTCCATGACTTCGGCGGAGATCGGCGTGGACCCGCTGCTGGAGGAAAACGGCATCGAAGTGGTGGAAACGGACCTCGGTGAGTTCATCATCCAGTTGGCCGGAGACGCGCCGTCGCATATCATCGCTCCCTGCATCCACATGGACCGCCGGCAGATCGGAAAACTTTTCGAGGAAAAACTCGGCATCCCCTATTCCGAGGACCCGCCCACCCTGACCAAGGCGGCGCGAAAGGCCCTGCGGGAAAAACTGCTCACCGCCGAAATGGGCATGTCGGGCTGCAATATCGCATGCGCGGAGACCGGGCACATCTCACTGGTGTCCAACGAGGGCAACATCCGCATGTCCTCCACCATGCCTAAAGTCCACGTGGTGCTCATGGGCATGGAGCGGGTCACGGCAACCCTCGCCGAACACGACATGCTGCTCCGCCTGCTCACCCGAGGCGCAGCGGTCCAGAAGGTGTCCACCTACGTCAGCTTCCTTGGTGGCCCGCGCCAGCCCGGAGAATCGGACGGGCCGGAAGAATTTCACCTTGTGATCATCGATAACGGGCGCATGAAAATGCTTGCCGACCCCAGGTTCAGAGAGGCGCTTGCCTGCATCCGCTGCGGCGGCTGCCTCAATATCTGCCCGGTGTACGGACGCATCGGAGGGCATGCATACAACGGCCCCTACTCCGGCCCCATAGGCTCGGTCATCATGCCCCTCCTGGACGGAGTGAACAAGCATGCCGACCTTTGCCGGGGAGAAACCCTGTGCGGCGCGTGCAAGAACATTTGCCCGGTCGGCAACGACCTGCCGCGCATGCTTTCCGAATTGCGGCACATGCTGGCCTACGGCGATCCGCAGTGGGGTGTGACGCCCGTTGACGGCAAGGAGGCCCTGGCCTTCAAGGCCTGGGCCACTGCCATGTCCAGCCGCACGGCCTACAATGCCTTGATCAAGGGCGGCCGCCTGCTCCAGAAACCGTTCCTCAAGCAAGGGTCTTTGCGGTCTTCCTTCGGCCCGCTGGGCAAATGGAGTGAGACACGCGACTTCCCGCCTCTGGCGCGCAAGACCTTTGCGGAACGATGGAAATCCGAGCACGCTCAACGGCAGAAGGAGACAGGCGATGAATAGCAATGAACAGGCTTTTCTGGAAAATGTCCGAAAGGCGCTCGGCAAAGAAGGCGAAGACGGCGGCCAAAGCCTTTTCACCCGGCCCGAGCCGGAGCTCGCACACTTTCTTGAACAAACGAAACGCAGCAGGGAAGAACGATTGCAGCTCCTCGCCATTCTGAAGGAGACCGCCGTCCCCCTGAATCTGCGTGTACATGCGGTATCCACCTTGGATGCCGCAGCAGACGGTATTGCTGAAATAGCCCGCACCACCGACACGGAATGGGGCGGAAAAAAACGCATCACCACACACGACACGCCCCTGATGGCGGAACTGGACCTGACGGCGAAACTGTCCGGCGACGGCATAGCGGTCGATATCTGCCGTTTTGAGCCGGGTGAAGACGAAGCTGCCGGGAAACAGCGTTTGCGGGGACAGGCCGAAGCCGCCTACATAGGCGTGACGGGCGCGGGTTGGTGCGCTGTGGACTGCGCGGCTCTGGCGTTATTGTCCGGCCCGGGCCGCGGACGCGCCACCTCGTTGGTGCCTTCCGTTCACATTGCGGTCCTGCCTCTGGACAGGCTGGTCGCCGAACTCTCCGAAATATACGCCCATTTGGAGGCTCTTGACCCCATGCCCGCAGCGGTCACCTTCATTTCAGGCCCTTCAAAGACCGCCGACATCGAGGCGCAATTGGTGCATGGGGCGCACGGCCCTCGTGAAATGCACTTGTTCGTCGTCACCGGCTAAGCCGGAACCGCAATAACCGCGAGACAAAAGAAGGCAGGCCCGAATGGGCCTGCCTTCATCATTTTCCCACGCAACACATTTATGCAACCTTATAAAATCCCGCGCGGGCAAAGGTGAACTGCCCTGCCTGCAGCAGCGCAATCTCATTCTCCTTGGATGAAACAAGGCGATACTTTTCATCCTCGGGCAGTACCCCGGACCAGACCGTGGCTATCTCTTCGCGAATGACCGCAATCCGCCGATCGAATTCCTGCAGCGACATGGCTCTGTCGCGCAACGTCTCGGTGGCGCTTTTCCGGAACAATTCCACGGCCTTGTCCGACAATTCGACGACATCCCGATCCCGGAAAACAGTGTTTTCCTCGGCCTCGTCAATATCCATTTTGACGTTGAGGCCGATCAATTTGTCGTCATTCAAAACGACTTGCATGGCAACCCTCCTTGGTGCCGTTCTACAAATCCTATCGGCTGCAACCGAGAATATCTTACCCTTGAAAAACAAAAAGGCCCGTAACACATGCTACGGGCCTTTCCGGGAAGAAATACGATAAACCTAATTCACGCTGAGGCTTACCGCCTCAACCTCGGCCAAAGCAAGGCCGGGTTCCATGGCCCCCTTCACGCGGACCCTGCTGTCAGGCTCCAAATGCAGCTTGGAAATACTTCCTGCATCCGCCTTCACCCGGATCTCGCCGGTGTCGTCCTTGAGAATGAACAGGTCGTCGCCTATCCGATTCACCACCTGTCCGCTCAGAGAGACTGGGGTGTCCAAACCGGCCAATTTGGCCTGCTGCACCGTAGTAACGGTTCCGGCCTGCACCATGGGGGTTTCGCCTTGGGCAGAGATGAAAGCCACAGCCATCAAAAACGCTACGATAAGAAGAATACGTTTCATTGCTTTTCCCTCGATATATATCACCGTTAAAATCTGATTCAAACGGGCACCCCTGCCCGCACCCCGATTGTTAGATCATTCACAAGACAAGGTCCAGTTTTTTTTAAACTGGTAACATATTTATTTAATTTACTATTTTAAAAAAAAATCAAAATTGATTGAATGACCAACCAATAAATGGATTCAAACGCCATAAAAAAAGGACGGGAAAACCCGCCCTCGTCAAAACCGGTATGTGGATACACACCTATGAACTTTCATCAGACTGCAATTGTGCCAGTTCCGCCTCTTTGGACATCAATTCCATTTGTTTGGTTTTGAGTTCACTGACGCTGCCTTCACCGCTTTTGGCCTTTTGCCTGAGTTCGTCGATCTCATCTTCCAATTTTGCGATTTCCTCCTCAAGGTCCTCCATGTCGCTTTCAGACTCGTCACTGGCCCCGGAGGAAGCAGCCGCTCCTCCTCCCGCAGCGGCTTCCATGCCGCGGGATTGTTCCGACACACCGCCGGACTGAATGTCTTCCGATGCAGCTTCATCCGCAGCTCCGCCGCTCCTGACCATTTCCTCTTCCAGGGCGGCGATCTCTCCTTCGGAAAGACCTGTCACCTCGCTGAGGACGGTACGCAGTTCACGACGCTCCTCTTCCGTAAGGTCCTGGAGCAATTTGTTGTCAAGCTCCTCAATCTTGGACTGAAGCAATGCACGGCCTTCCTCGGAGATCTCAACGGAATCACCTAGGCCATTCCACAATGTCGCTTGTTCTTTCCTATTCTGCCGTTGCTGCAATTCGGCCGTTTTGGCCACCTGAGTGTTCACAGCAACTCCAGCAACACCATCGGAGTTGATCAAAGTCATGGTTTCTCCCGGGTTGAAGTACGCCATGGACGAAACCGCCCGCCCGTGGACGGTCCCGTCATTCAACCCCTCCCAAGAAACGAGTCGCCCTGGGTACGGAAATCGTTACAAAACACCAAGGCGACGCAAGGTTTCCACCAGCCAGTTACGACAATTCACAACATTCTAATTTCCAATAATCCCCAAACAATGCATGATTAAAAAGAATATCCGCCACCATACCGTCTCAAAACTGGGCCGAAAAAGGGCCATAGTGGGATTGATACATCAAGAAGAGCCAAATAAAACGAGAAGGGGAATACATGCTCAGAAAATTCAGTATCGGCCAACGCGTGGTTTTTATTGTCGCCCTCATGTCGATATTCATTGTCGGAGTCACTCTGGCTTTCTTCCAGAACTCCATGGAACTGGAGGACCTCGCGGTCAGCCAGGTCCAAGAGAAAATGTTCGAGGGACACAAGGGTCGCCTCAAGCTGGCCGTGGATTCCATGGCCACGACACTGGGAGAGGCCGTTTCCGGAATGAGCAGTCAGGCCGAAAAAGATGCATTCATCCGCAAAGAGCTTCGGCCCATTATTTTTGAAAAGGACAAGTCAGGCTACTATTTCGCCTTTCGGGGAACGGTGACCGTGGCTCATCCAAACACCTCTCTTCTCGGCAAAGACCTTAAAGATCTCAAAGACAAAAACAACATCAGGATGATCGCCGAGTTGGACAAGGTCGCCAGATCGGGCGGCGGATTCGTGGAATACATCTGGCCCAAGGGAGACGCGGGGGAGCAGCCCAAGCTCAGCTATGCCCGAATGATACCCGGCACGGACATCTCTCTCGGCACCGGAGTCTATATCGACAATATCCAAGCCGAGGCAGAGAAGATATCTGCGTTCTTCCATGACATCATCGACAGCCACCTCATGATCATCGTGGGAATCGTGACCGCGCTCCTGGTTCTGGGAATCATTCCTGCCTGCTGGCTCATCACCAGGAGCATAACCACGCCCATCAAAACCGCGACAGGGGCCGCCGGAATGATTGCCGAAGGCAATCTTGACGTGAAACTGGAGGCGGAAGGACGCGATGAAGCGGCGCAACTCGAGAGAGCGCTCAACACCATGGTTCTTACCCTCAAGCAGAACATCAAGGAGATCACGGACAAAACCGACGAAGCCGAGGATAAGGCTCTGGCCGCGGAAAAGGCCATGCGTGAAGCCGAGGAAGCCAAAGGACTGGCCGAACGGGCCAAAAGCGACGGAATGCTCCATGCGGCCGGACGGCTTGAAGGCATCATTGCCGCACTCATCGAAGCAGCCCAGGATATTGAAGTGCAATCCTCGGAAATCCGCAGCGGCACTGAAATTCAGCGGGAACGGGTCCACTCCACGGCCACGGCCATGGAGGAAATGAACGCCACGGTCCTGGAAGTCGCCCGCAACTCGAGCCACGCCGCCGAGGTGGGGAAAATGGCCAAGGAAAGCGCCAACGAGGGCGCAGAGGTCGTCAGCGAAACCGTTGAGGCAATGGACAAAACCCAGCGCCAGGCGGAACAGTTGCGTGAGAACATGATTCAACTGGGCGAACAGGCCAATGCCATAGGCAACATAATGGGCGTCATCACCGACATTGCGGATCAGACCAACCTTCTTGCCCTGAACGCCGCCATCGAAGCCGCCCGCGCGGGGGAAGCGGGGCGGGGTTTTGCCGTGGTGGCGGACGAGGTACGCAAGCTGGCGGAAAAGACCATGGTGGCCACCAAGGAGGTGGGAGATTCCATCAACGCCATCCAATCCGTTGCCTCGGAGAACATCTCCTCCATGCAACTGGCCGTGGAAGGTCTGACCAGATCCACGGAACTCACCGACCGGTCCGGCGAGGTGCTCAAACGAATAGTGGAGGCATCCGAGGAATCCGCAAGCCAGATCCAGAGCATCGCCACGGCAGCCGAGCAGCAATCCTCGGCATCCGAGGAGATCAACATGGCCATCGACGAAATCAACCGCATAGCAGCCGAGACCGCCCAAAGCGTGGAACAATCGACAGCGAGCCTGGAACGGCTCTCCGACCAGGCCCGCCACCTGGAGGAACTTATCCAGGCCCTCAAGGATGAGGCTCAGAGTTAATGGGCACTCCCGCAGAGAGTTCCCGGCAGGTTGCCACCACCGGGAACTCTTCAGTACAAAAATTCATCTGCAATGGACGGGAACGCAAGCCTTGTTCAACTTTTTAAACCTCCACAAGAGATGACCCACAAAGCGACAAGCGACTAAGCTCACTCATAACATATTGTTATATTTAAACAAAAAAACACATCGCAAAAAAAACATAAGTTTGGCACACCCGTTGCTAATAAAAAAGCAATCCTTCTTTCTTTTGCGATTAGAGAGAATTCCAAGCTTCCCCGGGGCGGTCCCGGGGAAGCTTCCTTCTTTTCGGCGTTGACCTTTTTTGGATTTCCATTTATTTATTTAGGTAAATATTATTGAGGTAACTACAATGAACATTCATTCCACCTATGATTTCGAAGAAACCGCAACTCACCTCATTTACCGTGTGGGCCGCCTTATCCGCTACCAGGCCGCAGCCTTCTTCAAGAGGAACAGCATGGAGATCACCCCGGAACAGTGGGGAATGCTTCTCAAAATAGCAAAAACAGAGGGCATCACCCTGGGGAAGCTGACAGACAGAACCTTCAATGATTACCCCAATGTCACCCGCCTTGCGGACGGATTGGAAAAAATGGAGTTCATTGAACGGAGCAGAAACCCGAAGGACAGGAGAAGCTTCATTGTCCGAGCGACCCTGAAGGGGAAAGGCTTCATTGACTCCACGCTGCCGCAGCTCCTGGAAACCAAGGCCGAGATGTATGAAGGGCTGAATGAAAGGGACATCCTTCACCTCAACACCATACTGAAAAAGATGGAAACAAACATTGAAACCATGGAGCTGCCATGTTGTCCGCAGTCACCCGCCCCTTGAGCAAACAGGCTGTCAGAAACGGTTTGGCAGGCTATTCCTGTTCCGAAGCCATTCTTGTCACTTATGGCCCCGAATTCGGACTTACTCGGGAGACCGCCATGCGTATGGCAAGTGGATTAGCCGGAGGAATCGGCCACAGCAAGGGAATCTGCGGGGCGGTTTCCGCGGCATGTCTTGTTCTCGGCCTTGCCGTCGGTCCGTCTCAACCTGACGAGGTGTTTGCCCGACAACAAAGCATTCTGCTCTGTAGTGAATTTCTTGAGCAATTCGCACACATCAACGGATCCGTGCTTTGCTCGAAACTGTGTTTCAAATCTCTTCCCGTTGATGCTGATGCGACAACCATTCGCAAGAGCGGCATCCCCGAACAACTCATTCGAAACGCGGCCGAATTGACTGAATCACTTCTAGCCACTGTATAAAAAAAAGGCGCCCGCATTGCAGACGCCTTCAAGGAATAGCACGAGCCTACTCGGGCAAGGTCCCCTCTTTTGGAGGCGTGTCCGCCGGAGCTGACGGAGCCGGTGGCGCACCTGGAGGCGCAGGAGCAACGTCGGGGTCATCCTCCACCTTCAGGTAGTCGGGCAAAGTCACTTCTCCTTTGGGCTTGGCCGGTTCGATCGAAGTCACGTCGGGGACACTCTCCGAACCATCTGCAGGAGCAGGAGGAGCCGGGTCGAGCGGAATATGCTGGCTGATCATATCGTCAATCCTCCCCTCTTGATCCTTGATCTGGTCTTCCATATCCGCGATATGCAACTCGGCCTGCTCAATGTCCGCCTTGATGTCGATACGATCGAACTCATTGGCAAGCAGATCCTGCTTGTAACCGTTGATTTCCTTGGCTCCCTCGTAGCGTTCACTCAAATTGGCCGCCCGTATGGCTTCGGCTTTGGTCAGATCCACCTGGATTGCACGCTGCTCTTCAATATTTTTGGCCAGATCCAGTTCCAATCCGGCCAGCTTCTCCCTAAGCTCGGAGAGATCGGCCTTGAGTTGGGCCAAGGTAACTTTTTCCTCGGCCACAGTGTGCTGGAAGCGAGCTTCGTCCACACGAAGGAAGTCCTCTTCCGGGACTTGCGTCAGGAGAGAATCGTCGGTTCCGGTTATTTTGTCGGTTAGTGAACTCATGGTCCGGCAGCCGCCGAGGGCGATCAGGGCGACGCAGGCAACCAGCAACAGTTTCTTCATCAAATATCCCTCCATACGAGAGTTTGTTTCCCAAATTCATGTATTTTTTAAAGTATATATCGCAACCCTTGCAGTAATCAACCTTGTACATCGGCCCCTCAAGAAAAAAACCGTCCCTCCTCATCATGACGGAAGAAACGACTCGTTCGTTACTTTTATTTAACTAAACCAATAATTCATTCACTTTTCTCATAAATTTAAAACATCGGTCTCCCATGAAGGGCCCACTTTTCCTCTTTCTCATTTTGACAATATTCACTAAAGGTTGCAGGATATCTCCATAGAGAATCGGAAATATTATGATACCAAAGCCGGAACCCCTTCCAAACGCCCTTGCTGGCCTGCGAAATCCCCACGGAGACCAGAAGGCGCTGATGGACCAACTCTCCACCATCGCCAAGGCGACCGGAAGAATCCTGGACGCCAAGGACGATATTGCCGCCAAGCAGGCGGCAGGCCTGGTCGCCCGCGTCCTATTCCATCACAGCGACACCCGGTTAATGACATCCTGCCTGACCGTGCTCATGCAGTCCGGCAAGGCCGGACGGGTCGCAGCACGCAGACAAATCCAATCCCAATCCATTTCCCTGCAGGAGCTGGCCGCAGTCACCCAGAAACTCCGCACCGCACCACGCCTGCTCCTGGCCCACGAATTTTTGTGCACCCTGAAATTCCAGGAAGACAAGCCCCTGCTTCAATGGCTGGAGGCCCTGACTGATTCCCTGCGGGGCGCGGCCCCGGAAAAATTGCTCAACGGACTGGCCGTGCTGGGAAGGGAAGGCGTTAAACTCGCCTACCCGGTCAAACGCCTGCTTCTGGACGGAGGCTTCGCTCCCTGGTTCCGGACCGTACTGTCTTCCCCCATAGGCAAAAAAGATATCGAGCCCGTGTCCATGGCGCTCATCGCCCTCTCTGACCGAAACATGAACAAGTTCGCAAACCAGGGGCTCGCTTCCGGCGCAATTCTTCCCGACAAGCGACTCATCAATACGCTCTGTTCCTTGGCCGCTCCCGACGATGCCGACCTTGCCAAGGCCCTGCAAAAACTCCTGAAGCGAACGGAGTTCAAGGCCGCCCAGGACTGTCTCGCCGGCTTCCTGCGCATGGGTTGGCCGCACACTGGTGAAATGCTGACGCTCCTTCTTGCCAAACAGCCGAAGAAAGCCGTGCCATACGCCGCGCTCGCCCCGCTGTTGACCGAATACGGCATGGAATTTCTGCTCAGGGAACTCCCCCCCCAAAACAACAACGCTTTCCTGGCCCACATGTTCACAGCCATAGCCGTCATGGATCCGGACTTTCTTGCCGCCCAGCTCAAGACGGAACCGGATGAAAGCGTCATGTACGCGGCACAACTCAAGGCCTTTGTATCGGAAAACGCCGCCACCCTGCCGGAAACGCCCGACGGTATCCGTCCCTCCTGCAGCTTCCCGACCGAAGAAGAGACCAGACCCAGCCTGATGGGCCGCATACTGGGTGATAAACGCCAGGCGCTTGCCAAGCGTCTGGACAAGGGAGCCGAGACCACGGGTCAGGAATTTCCCGACTCAATACTGCGCAAGACCGACCTGAAACGAAAACAGTTCAAAGGCAACCGGATCACGAACGCCATTTTCGACAGCGTCTCCTTTTTCAAGGTCACATTCAGGGAGTGCGACCTGAGCGACGGCAGGTTCAAACGCGCACGGTTTACGGAATGCACTTTCAACGACTGCCGCCTGGACCGAACCCGCTTTGAAAAAACAAGCTTCCAGAACTGTGAATTCCTCTACAGCGACTTCCGTGACGCCACCCTGGCGGCGAGCGTCTTCAATCACTGCGCATTCAAAGGTGCGATCATGCCGGATGCCAGCCTGGTGAAAACGGACATGACCCAGTGCACCTTCGACCAGTGCTTTCTCACGGCCTCCCGCTGTCAGGACACCCGAATGGACGGGTGTACCCTCCTGGGGTCGGACCTGAGCCACTCCTCCATGGTCGGCGCGGAACTGGAGGGATGCGAATTCATCGACAGCTCCCTGAACCACTCCACCCTTGTGGACTGCCACTTCCCCGGAACCGACTTCACGGGCTGCACAATCCATGGCAGCCGCATCAGAGGAGTACGGTCCGACCACCCTTTCCTGATCCAGGCGCGCTTGGAGTGGCTGCATGAAGCGGCGATACAACTGACGAAACATCTGCCGCCACTGCCGGAGACAGCCATGAAGCCCGAGGCCGCTCCCACGATTCACCGCGCCGCCGTCCGCTGGATACGCCAGTTGGACTTCGCCCGACGCGAAGCCTCCATGCTGCGGGACAACCGCATGCGGTCCGAGCGGGGCCTGCACATCCTGGGAGACGAAAAAGCACGATTCATCCGCTTGCTTCCCTACATTCTGCACACAGATCTCTTCGACCAGAAGCTCGGTATTTCCCAAGTACCGATCTGCACCGTCGCCGGCTATACACCCAATTCCACCACCTTGAAGCTGGCTCGTGAGATTTTCCCGGGATTGGAACCCGGCCACGACAAGCCAACGGTCATGATCACCGGCCTCTACACCATGGGCAGCTACGGCAGCGTGGCCCAAACCGCGGAATCGGACATAGATTGCTGGGTGTGCATCAGCGACGACACGGCCACCCGCAGCGCCATGCAGGGACTGAGAAAAAAACTGGACGCACTGACCTTGTGGGCGGACCTGCAATTCAATCTGGAGGCCCACTTCTTCCCCATGAGCGAAGAAAACATCCGCCAGAACAATTTCGGCTACAGCGACAAGGAAAGCTCCGGATCTGCCCAAGCCATTCTGCTCAAGGAAGAATTCTACCGTTCGGCTCTCAAGCTGGCAGGCAAAAATCTGGCGTGGTGGGTGATCCCGGCGGGAGCGAGCAGAAAAATCCACGAACAATACGCCCGGGAAGCCATTGACTACCCCATAACCGGAGAAAACCGCATCGTCGATCTCGGCCCTCTGGACACCATTCCTCCCGGAGAATTTTTCGGAGCGGCCATGTGGCAGATCGTCAAAGCCCTGCACAGTCCGTTCAAATCGGTCATGAAACTCGGCCTGCTGGACATATATTCCGGAGCAGACGCCAGCGGTGGAATGCCGCTGTGCGACACCATCAAAGGCAACGTATTCAACGGCGTCACCGACATCCAGCATATTGATTCCTACACGGCCCTGTTCCGGGCACTGCGCAAGCATTACACTGAAACCGACGACACGGACGCCGTCACCCTGCTCACAGAGTCATTTGTCTCCAAGGCGGACTTCAACGGCATCACCATGTTCCTGGACCACCCGGACAGCGAGGACGGCAGGCGCATGGTACAAACCATTTTCGGAGAGCACACAGCTGTCTCGGGCCGCACAATTCCGCAAAAAAAACCTTGGAACTTCAGCAAGTCCCTGAAAACCGGAGAGGCTGTCAGCAGATTCATGACCGCGACCTACCAGAGGATCCAGAAAGAACTGCACGAAGATGGCGGCAATACTTCGGCAATGATCACTCCGGAAGACATGACGCGGCTCGGCAGGCGCATTGCCGCAAACTTCGCCAAGAAGAAAAACAAGGTCACCCGGGTGCCGTTCATGGATGTAGGCAAGAATGCCTTTTCCACCCTGCAACTTTCCGCCATCAAAAAGCCGGGGAAAAAAACGGTCTGGGTGGTTCAGGGCAGCCAAAAATCGGAAGGCAAATCCTCAGTGCGCGAAATGCAGGTGCTGCGCAGGGACTACGATCCGGCAATGCTCCTCTCCTGGGTGTTCTTCAACGGCCTGTACACTCCCAATGTCCTCATCCAGGCGGACAGGACCATCGCCCCACTGGCCGTGGCCGACATCCAAAAACTTTTCGCATCCATGCACCAGTTCTTTCCGCTGGAGGAGACTTTTGAGCGGGACATCGACGAAGGTCTCGAGCCGGAGCAGGTCATCCGGGCACTATTCGTGCTCAACATGACCGCACCGCACGACCTGAAAAGGGTGGACCAGGCAACGATCGTCTATTCCACTACCTGGGGCGAGGTTTTCTGCGAGACCTTCGATAAACCGGACCGAATCATTGAAGCACAGGCCTCGACATTCCTGCACAAGATGCTCAAACGTCCTCTCCATGACTACCTGGAAATGGAATCGTTCATTCCCAAAGGATCGCATTGCACCCGAATCAAACTGATATAGGCTGCGAGAAAGGTCCTGCCGCACTTTCCTCCGCAGGTCTGTTCAAGTTCTTTGGCGCAGGCCGTATTTTCGGAATGTCTAAACGAGTCTGGTAGCTACCCAGTCCAGCACCAGAGACGGGTTGACCGCGACTTGGGTATTGAGGGAATCCTGCGCCTGACAGAGCACCAGGTCGATGCGGCGCAAGGCGCGCAGGTCGTAGGATTGGGAAAGCTGTTGGGCAACGGGCGTGGAGGCTTCGCCCTTGAGGGCCTCGCGCAATTCCCGCTGCATGCCAAGCACCACCTGCTGCGCCAGTTCCTTGCTCACAGCCCCCTTGGGAGAGGTGCGCTCAAACCAGCCCCGACCGGAGCGCCAGAATCCTGCCAGGGCCGAGGTCCATTCATTGATCTCGGCATTGTTCCGCCTGATATCGGGCCAGGCCATGGTCACCACCCAACTGCGGGAAACCAAGGTTTCCAGCAGCCGTTCCCGTTGGGGCGCGGCCAGCACGAAAACATTACCGGGCCGCGGTTCCTCAAGGGACTTCAGCAACGCATTGGCAGCCTCGACCCCGAAGGACTGGGCCTCCGCAAAGATGGTCACACGGTAACCGTCGCCGTTGGGCGGCTGTCCCCAGACCGGACGGGCTTCCCGCACGTCGGCTATCTTGATGGGCCCTTCACGACCGTCAAAAAAGAGCAGATCGCTGAAAGCAAGGTCCATGATCTGCCGGCAGGATGCACACGAACCGCACGGAACATCCGCTTTCTTGCAGTTGAGACGCATGGCCCAGTACAGGGAGAGCGCCACGCGCTCTTCCTCGGTGCCGCCTTCTATGACGATGCTCTGCGGAGGATCGGACGCCATGGCGTCCAGGCGCTCGAGGACATGTTCCTGTCCTTTGAGGAGGGAAAACGGATCAAACAGCCCGGACACCATGGTTTATTCCTTAGAAGGTCTGTTCCCGGTCAGGACCGACAGACACTATGCCGACGGTCACACCGGACAGCTCCTGGATGCGTTCAAGATATTTACGTGCGTTCACCGGCAGCTCTTCCCAGGATTTGGCCTGGGTAATGTCCTCGTCCCAACCGGGCAGCGTTTCGTAGATCGGCTCGACATAGGCCATGCCGTTCTGTTCCTGCGGAGGATAGTCTACCTGCTCGCCATTGTATTTGTAGGCCACGCAAATCTTGAGTTCCTTGAGGCCGGAAAGCACATCCAGCTTGGTGATGGCCAGTTCCGTGGGGCCGTTCAGACGCACGGACTCACGCAGCACGACCAGGTCCAGCCAGCCGCAACGACGCTTGCGGCCGGTGGTGGCTCCGAATTCGCCGCCCTTGTTCTGCATGTAATCGCCGTCTTCATCGAAAAGTTCCGTGGGGAACGGGCCGCCCCCCACACGGGTGGTGTAGGCCTTGACAATGGCGATGATGCGGTCCAGCGCACGTGGGGAATAACCGGAACCGGAAGCGGCGTTGGCGGTAACCGTGTTGCTGGAAGTCACGAACGGATAGGTGCCGTGGTCGATATCCAGATGTGTGCCTTGAGCGCCTTCAAACAGCACGCGGCCACCCTTTTCGTTGGCCTTCTGAATGGCCGAAGAAACGTCGCCCAGGTAGGGAACCAGACGTTCCGCGTACGGCAGCACTTTCTCGTAGACGGCTTTGGCGTCCACCGGCTCCATGTCGTAAAGATGCTTGAAGAGGACGTTCTTCTCTTCCAGCGCCTTCTCGATTTTCTCCAACAGGAGTTTCTTATTGGTGAAGTCGCCGGCGCGGATGCCGCAGCGATGCATCTTGTCCTCGTAACAGGGACCGATGCCGCGGCCGGTGGTTCCGATCTTCTTGCTGTCGGACTTGGTCGATTCGCGGGCGGTGTCCACAAGGCAGTGATACGGCATGATGACATGGGTCTTCTTGCTGATCATTACCCGGGAAGGCGATACGTCGATGCCCTTTTCAGCCAACTTGTCCAGCTCTTCGCAAAAAACGATCGGGTCCAGCACGACACCGTTGCCGATGAGACACTTCTTGCCCGGATGCAGGATGCCGGAAGGAATCAGGTGCAGGATGCACTGTTCGCCGTTGACCACCAAGGTGTGGCCTGCGTTGTTGCCGCCTTGGAAGCGGACGATGGCCGAAGATTTTTCAGCCAGCATGTCGACGATTTTACCTTTGCCTTCGTCACCCCATTGGGATCCGAAAACCACTATGTTCGCCATTGTATCTGCTCCTTGTCGTGCCGCACTGTCATCCGGCGGCACTGTAGTGTGCGCACTAAGAGAGGTATTGCGTTAATGAATGATGCAGGGGCCTGTCAACCGCGAGGATCAGTCACTGTCCTTGGGGGTAAGCTTGAGCACCTTGCCCTTGCGCCGATCCTTCGCGTCCTCGTCCTTGTCCACGGAGCGCAGTCCTTCGGCCTTGGTAGGTGCGGAATCCTGCCGCGGAACGTTTCGCACGGGCTGCTCGGGCGCGGTCAACGCGGCGAGGTCGGTGCGGATCTCGGGTTCCGGCTCGCGGGATTGAGCCCAATTGTAATTGAAGAGCTGGTTTTTGAAACGCATGGACTGGATCATGTTGAAGACCAGTACGGATTCTTCCCAGCGTTTGGTCGGCTCGAAACGGCGGACCTGTTCGGCGTACTTCTCCCACAGACTCATGAGAGAAGCTTCGTCATAGGCGTTGAGTTGCCGCGCCAGTTTGACGATTGCTTTTTCCAGATAAGATTCAGCCATTATGTGTGAGTTCCTCGATAAAATTTACCGGCGCAGTCCACAAGACACACGCGCGGTAAATACCTATAGCAGAAAACATGCAGGCCCGCCAAACCCAAATTTCCGGTCAAATCGGCCACTTCCACCAAAAGGCCCCGGACAAAGCCGGGGCCTTGAAAAGAGGAGGACTCACAACGCCTAGAAACGCTCAAAATCTTCGTCATCCATGGTCAAATCCACACCGCCCTCGTCAATGGGAGCGGCCGGGCCGCCGCCCTTGGGGGCGGATTTCGGCGGGGCCAGCGCCTCAGGGGCTGGACGCCGAGCCGCTTTGGGCTTCACCGGCCCCCTGCCGACCTGCTGCTGGCTCTGCATGTCGCGCAACGTGGAATTGTCCAAACGGAAGAAGCGGATGGTTTCCTGCAATTGTTCGGCCTGTCCGGAAAGCTCTTCCGCGGTGGAGGCCACTTCCTCGGATGCCGATGCATTCTGCTGCACCACTTTGTTCAGCTCCTGGATCCCGCCGTTGACCTGTTCGGCTCCGGCATTCTGCTCGTCACTGGCCGAGGCTATCTCCTGGACCAGTTCAGCGGTCTTGTTGATGTCCGGGACAATGCGTTCCAGCAACTCCCCCGCTTCTCCGGCAACCTTCATGCTGTTGGATGAAAGCTCGCTTATTTCCGCTGCAGCCTGCCCGGAACGTTCGGCCAGCTTGCGCACTTCCGCGGCCACGACGGCGAACCCCTTGCCGTGTTCCCCGGCGCGTGCGGCCTCAATGGCCGCATTGAGCGCCAGCAGGTTGGTCTGACGGGCGATTTCCTCGACAATGAGGATCTTCTCCGCGATCTCCTTCATGGCGTGTACTGTGTTGCTGACCGCATCACCGCCCTTTGCGGTGTCGGAAGCCGCTTTCAAGGCTATGCTGTCCGTGGTCTTCGCATTTTCCGCATTCTGGCTGATGCTTGAAGTCATCTGCTCCATGGATGCGGACACCTCTTCCACTGCCGAGGCCTGGGTGTTGGCCCCCTGAGACAATTCCATGGACGCGGAAGCGAGTTCCTCGCTGCCGGCTGTGACGTTTTCCGACGCCAGGGTGACCTCGGCCACCACGGCCCTGAGTTGATCGATCATATGCCGCATGGCTCCAAGCACCTGCCCGGCCTCGTCGTCAGCCGTATCGGAAATATTCACGGTCAGATCGCCTTCGGACATACGGTTGGAGACATCCACGGCCCTGCGAAGCGGCCCGACCATGCTGCGGACGACAGCAATGACGATGGCGAAAATGACGGCAAGCAGCAATATGGTGGGAATAAGCACTTTGATGCGCATGGAATTCATCTGCGCATCCACATCATCCACGTAGATGCCGCTACCCAGGACCCATCCCCAGGGCTTGTAGAGTTTGACGTAGGAGATCTTTGGCTCAGGCGCATCCGATCCGGGCTTGGGCCAAAAGTAGTTCACGAATCCCTGGCCCTTTTCCCGGCAAACCTTGGCCATTTCAGTGAACAGGAACACCCCGTTGGGATCCTTGATGCCGGAAAGGTCCTTGCCGTCCAGAGCCGGCTTGACGGCATGCATGATCATGACCGGTTTGAGATCGTTGATCCAAAAATATTCATTGCCCTTGTAGCGAAGCAGTTTAATCTCTTCCGCAGCCTGCTTCTGGGCTTCTTCCTTGGTCAGCTTGCCCGAGGCCACCTTCTGTCCGAAGTAGTCGATAACGGAGTAAGCCACGTCCACGGTGCTCATGACCGCAATACGCTTTTCCTCCATGAGCGCCGCCCCGGTAGTGGGCAGATAGTAGAACAGCATCCCCAGCAGCACCAAAATGGCCGTGCCGGAAAAAATAGTAAGAATCTTGGACGTCATCCCCCAGTTCCTGAACGCCTTGAACTTCATGAACTCCTCCTTGGAAAGCGCCTCGCAATCAGGTCGGATACACTACTCAACGCTTTTTCTATAGCACACATTCAAGCCAAGACTAATGATAATCGTAAAAACGTCAGATATTTCCGTCATATTGTCCGGGCCACCACCGCTTCGCCACAGGCGAAAAGACAACATATTTTAATATATCGGTGGCTTATTTACGCATTGGCCATAAGGAATAGTTAGCAAACTAACGGTCCGATTGCCGCTCCTATAAACCTGTGTTAAGAGCGCGCAACCACGGAAAACATAGGGAGTCAAAGCAATGAGTGATCTCAAGAACATGTATAAGACCCTGCAACAGGATCCCTTTCCCGAGGAGATGACCCTCAAGCTGGGTGAGCAGGAAATGGTATTCAGGAAAAGGACCTGGGAAATCGACGGCGAGACCAAGGGGCTCCGCTATGGTGAAAACCCGGACCAACCGGCCGCCCTGTTCGAACTCAAGGAATCCGAGCTGGAAGTGGGAGGCGTGCGGTTCCGCGGCCCGGGTATGAAGCTGGTTTCCGCTCTCACCGAGGAAAACATGCTCCAGGCGGGCAAGCATCCGGGCAAAACCAACCTGACCGACGTTGATAACGCCCTGAACATCCTCCAGTATCTTTCGGCGAAACCCGCAGCGCTCATTCTCAAGCACAACAACCCCTGCGGCGCAGCCTGGGCCGACGAAGGCCTGGCCACGGCCATGAAGCGAGCCTTTGATGCAGACCGCATCGCCGCCTTCGGCGGAGCCGTGGTGGTCAACCGCACGCTGGACATGGCCACCGCCGAGGTCATCAACAGCGCCTACTTCGAAGTGGTGGCCGCGCCGAATTTCGAGGCGGACGCCCTTGAGGAACTCAAGAAACGCAAAAACCTGCGTATCCTCCAGATACCGGGCATCAACGACCTGGAACAGGTCATCCAGCAGCCGTTCCTGGACATCAAGTCCCTGACCGACGGCGGCATGGTTCTGCAGTTTTCCTTCCGCAATGCGATTCTCAAAGCCGAAGACTTCATTCCGGGCACGGCCGAGAAGGACGGCAACGCCTACACGGCGCGCAAGCTCTCGACAAAGGAAGCTGACGACCTGCTCTTCGCTTGGGCGGTCGAGGCAGGCGTGACCTCCAACTCAGTGCTTTTCGTCAAGAACGGCGTGACCACGGCCATCGGCACCGGGGAACAGGACCGCGTGGGCTGTGTGCAGCTGGCCATCAGCAAGGCCTACACCAAATATGCGGACCTGCTGGCCTTCAACGAGCTGGGCAAATCCCTGTTCGAGATCAAACTGGCCGCCAAAAACGACCCGGAAATGGCCGCCAAACTGGAAGCCATCGAGGCAAAGACCAAGGAAGACCGCGGTGGCCTTCCCGGCTCCGTGGTGGTTTCCGACGGTTTCTTCCCGTTCCGCGACGGTGTGGACCTGTGCATCGACGAAGGCGTCAGCGCCATTGCCCAGCCCGGCGGCTCCATCCGCGACTTCGAAGTCATCCAGGCCGTGAACGAAGCGACTCCGCAGGTGGCCATGGTCTTTACGGGTCAGCGCTCTTTCAAGCATTAGTATAGTTCGGGCTAGAGTTCGCCGCCTAAATAGTATAGAAGACGAATCGGCTTCGCGGGTTTGCCCCTTAGTGGCCCGCGAAGCCTTTTCATTTGGGGCACGGATATATTACTGAAAGGATTCCATGAACAATACGATGACATACATCCGCCCCGGCGCAGTGGTCGAATTCATGCACGGAGACCAGCCTCAGCTCGCCTGGGTGCTGGAGGAACAGCCTGGCAAATTGAGAATCTGGACCATCAACAAACGGGAAATGAAACTCCCGGCAGCCCGGGTTCTGCCCTGGTACGGCCCTGGGTACGACCCGTCCGCATCCAAGCAGGAGATCCAGGACAAACTCAACGCTCACCAGGAAAAACGTGGTGAAATCCACGCCGGCCTCGACGTCATGGAACTCTGGGAGCTTGCCCAGGGGGAAATGAAAAAAGCCAAACTGGAATGGTTTGCGGACCTGCTCTGGGAAAGCCCGGACGCCGACCGGCTGGCTGCGCTGGGCCGGGCCATGCTGGCCGCCAAGGCCCACTTCAAGTTCCGCCCCCCGTATTTCGAGATATACCCAGCCGAAAAAGTGGAGGAACGCCTGCGCCTTCAGGCCGAGGAAAAGGAACGCGAAGCCGTGGTCACCGCGGGGCAGGACGTGACGCGGCTGCTCTGGGAGGCCAAATCGAATGGAAACGCGGCCAAACTGCCCAAGCTGGACCCGGAAGTGGAGGAACGGCTTCGACAGGTGCTGTTGGACCAGATCGGCAAGCACGCCGACGAAAAGTCCGAGAAGATATGGAACGCCATCCGCAAAGGACTTCCGGACATCCCGCACATAGCCCTCATGCTGGCACAGAAATGGGGCATCCTGCCGCCGCACCACAACCACCTGCTCAATGAAGCGGGGTATGCCTGGGGCGACGAATGGTCCAAGGAGTTCTCCGCCGGAATCGATGAGCTGTTCAAGCGGTTCAAACAACACGGTCAAGAACCGGAGGAGACGCCGTTCGTCAGCATTGATTCGGCCAGTACCCGCGATATAGACGACGCATTTTTCATAGAGCGCACCAAAGAAGGCTACAAACTCCAGTTGGCTCTGGCTCGTCCGGTGCTGGACTGGGACTTCGGCTCCCCTCTGGACAAGGCCGTGGCCGATCGGGTCTCCAGCATTTACCTGCCCGAAGGATCCACCCACATGATGCCGGAGTCTCTGGGGACCGGCTTATACAGCCTGTATGAAGACGAACCGCGCCCGGCGCTGGTGACCGAACTGATCCTGGACAAGGCCGGAGAAATTCTATCCGTCACCCCCCGTCTTTCCTGGGTACGCATCAAGGCCAATACCACCTACGAAGCTGTGGAACAGGCCATTGCCGGGGGAAACGACGAGCACCTGCTCACGGCCCACGCATTGGCCAAAGCCCTTATCGGCAAGCGGATTGCCAACGGCGCCTGCATCATCCGCAGACCCGAGCCTGTGGTCACCGTGGACGGCGAAGGACCGCGCCCGGAAGTGACCATCACCCTGAAGGAGCCCTGCCCGGAGGCCGAGCTGGTGGTCAGCGAATTCATGATCCTGGGCAACTGCGCCCTGGCGCTCTGGGCCAAGGACAACAACGTTCCCCTGCTCCATCGCTGCCAGGATATCGCCCTGCCTGCGGACGCTGCCGGCATCTTCAGCGACCCCACGGAAATACTGCAGCGGGTGCGCCTGCTCATGCCCGCCACCACCGAGGTGCATCCCAAGCGGCATGCGGCCCTCGGCGTCCCGGCCTATACGTCCATCACTTCCCCCCTGCGGCGCTACCTGGATTTCATCAACATGGCCCAAGTCTGCACCTTCCTCGGAACAGGCACGCCCCGGCTGACTGCCGACGAACTGGAAACGGGCCTGCCCAACCTCAATGCCCGCATCCATGCCGTGGGGCAGATCCAACGCTTCCGGCCGCGTTACTGGAAGCTCTACTACCTGTCACAGCAACGCAAAAAGCTGCGCGAAGCAATCGTGGTGGAGGAGAACGGACCGTTGCCCTGCCTGGCCATGCCCGACCTGCAGATCAACGTGCGCGCACCGCGCAAACTCCTGGGCGACAAGCTCTATCCGGGACAGCGCTTCCAGATCAATTTCGGACGAATCGACCCTTTAGCCAACGAGATCAAGATCGCCGAAGCATTGGAAGATTGACCGGCAACCCTTTTCAAGAGACTGCAAACCCGGTAAAAGATACTGCAGACTGAACTGAATGAGGAGAGACATATGTCCATCGTGCTGATACTGTTTGCATTTTTCCTTGGCGCCGTGCCTTTCGGCCTCTACATCGCCAAAACATTCAAAAACATCGACCCACGCGACGACGGCAGCCGCAACACCGGGGCGACCAACGTCGCACGACTCTGCGGCACCAAGTACGGCGTAACCGTCTTGGTTCTGGATGTGCTCAAGGGCGCCGTCCCGGTCTGGATCGCCTCGATCTGGAGCGACAGTTGGCTGTTGACATCAGCCGTCATGCTTGCCGCCGTGTTCGGGCATGTCTATTCTCCGTTCCTGAACTGGAAGGGGGGCAAAGGCGTCGCCACCGCCGTCGGCGTTTTTCTGGGAGCATCCTTCTGGACCACTCTCCTTTCCGGCGCAGTGTGCCTGGCCGTAATCTTCCTCTCCGGATTCGTCAGCCTCGGTTCCATGACCATAGCGGTCTGTTTCCCGCTTTTTGCTCTACTTACGGGCAACGTGCACCTCGTGCCTGCAGGCCTCATACTCATGATACTCATGTTCTGGAGACACCGCGAAAATATCCAGCGCCTGGCAAGACACGAGGAAAAACCCTGGCGCAAGAAAAAACATGAAACAATGGAATAAACAACGACGCCCCGAACGGGGCGTTTTTTATGGGGAGTGTGCGCCTTTCTCACTACACTCTGTTTGAGATCCTCACGAAAATCTTGCCCCAAGAATGTCAAACAAGATGCATACCGATCTCCATAAAAGGAGATCACAGGAAAAGGCCCATCTTTTTCCGCCGAAGGAATTCTCCGGTTGACGCCCTCCTTCAAGCTTTCTACCCTTGAATGAGCACCATCAATCATCCATCTTCAAGGACACCCTGATGACAGCTGCCAGCTCTCCCAGAAGATTCGTCTACTACTCCATTGCCGCCTCCATCATCACTCTGGTACTCAAATTCGGAGCCTGGGGCATGACCGGCTCGGTAGGACTGCTCTCGGACGCGGCCGAAACCGTGGTCAACCTCACGGCAGGCCTCATCGCCCTGGCCGCCATCACCATCGCCCTGCGCCCGGCAGACCGCCATCATGCTTACGGACACGGCAAGGCGGAATACTTCGCCTCGGGAGCCGAGGGCATCCTGATCATGGTTGCCGCTGTGGGCATCGCCTGGGCAGCTATCGAACGATTTCAGAACCCGCAACAGCTGAACAGCCTGGGTCTCGGGCTGGGTCTCGCGTTGGCCTCCTCGGTCATCAACTATATCACGGCCAAAATCATGCTTCGGGCCGCCAGGCAGTTCGATTCCATCACCCTGGAAGCGGACGCCAAGCACCTGCTCACCGACGTCTGGACCTCGATAGGACTTGTGGCGGGATTGGCCATCCTGCTGGTTTTTCCGGACTGGCAGGTACTTGACCCGATCATCGCCAGCATCATGGCCCTGAACATCATCCGCACGGGCGTTGATCTCATCAAACGCTCCGTGGGCGGTCTCATGGACGATTCCCTGCCCAAGGATGAACTGCTTCTGGTCAACGAAGCCATTCTCAAGCATGCGGACCACGGCACCTATTTCCACGGCCTGCGCACCCGCAAAGCAGGACAACGCCGCTTCATCGATTTCCACCTATTGGTGGATGGGAACTGTACGGTAAAGGAGTCCCACGACCTGTGTGTGCTCATAGAGGAAGAAATACACAAGGTCCTGGCCGAGGCGCAAATCACCATCCATGTGGAGCCGCGCGAGGACCGAAAGTCCTGGGATGGGAAAAAAGTGGGCGGCCTCTGCAAGACCGCCCTCAAAAACTCCGGCAACAGCCAGGATCAAAAAAAGTAGCCGATTCAATACTCAGGTTCATCCGGCTGCTTTTCCCACGGCAGGGAAGCGAGAATAGCCTCGACCAACGGCTCCAATGAAGGCCGTTTCAAAGCCACGGCAGGTATGCCTTCCGGGTAAATGTTCCCCATGGTCTCCTGCTCTTCCTCGGTGAGGTTGTCCCACTTGTTGAGCACCAGCAAAGTCGGAATATCATGCAGGTCCATGTCCTCCAGGATCTTGCGTACGGCCTCCACCTGCTCCTCAACCTCGGGATGCGAGGCGTCGGCCACCTGCACCAGCAGGTCCGCGGATTCCAGCTCCTCCAAAGTGGCCCGGAAAGCTTCCTGAAGATCCGGCGGCAGACGGCGGATGAATCCCACGGTATCCGTAAGCACCACTTCCCGTTCGCGCGGAAATCGTATGCGGCGGCTGGTGGGGTCCAGTGTGGCGAAAAGCTTGTTTTCGGCCAGCACCGAACTGCTGGTAAGCGTATTGAGCAAGGTGGACTTGCCCGCATTGGTATACCCCACCAGGGAAACGATGGGCAGCCCGGCCTTGTCACGGCGCTCTCGTGTCTGCCCGCGTTGCATGCGCACCTTGTCCAGCTCCTTCTTGAGCTTGGTCAGCCGTTCGCGGGCGCGACGACGGTCCACTTCCAACTTGGTTTCCCCGGGACCACGTCCGCCTATGCCGCCCATGAGCCGCGACATGGCCCGGTTACGGCCCACCAGACGCGGCAGGGTGTATTTGAGCTGGGCCATCTCCACTTGCAGCTTGCCGGCCCGACTGGTGGCGTGCTGGGCGAAAATATCCAGAATAAGCTGAGTCCTGTCCAGAATACGCCGCTCCGTAATGTTGGCCAGGTTGCGCAGCTGCGTGGGAGCCAGATCCTGATCGAAAATGATGATGGAGGCATTGGCCTGCAAAGCCAAGACTTCCAAGTCAGCCAGCTTGCCCTTCCCGAGAATGAACTTGGGGTTAAGCTTGCGGACCCGCTGCGTCATACGGCCGGCAGGCGCAAGCCCGGCGGTTTTGGCCAGTTCGGCCAGCTCGTCCAGAGAAGCTTCTTGAATGGCCTTGGACGTGACGTCCACGCTCACCAAAAGAACGCGCTCGGCCGATTCGTCCACCTCAACCCCGGCTTGCTGGCGGGCGAATTCATCTTCCAGGGCCTCGACCGTGGCCTCCAGATCCACATCCGGTCTGTCCCACCGGCGGGATTCGAGCACTTCATAGCTCTTGCCTTCCGGATTTGGCGGCAGAATATAGGCCGTCTGTACCTTGGCAGGCACGTCGCCTTCCAGGGACAGAGCCATGACGCTGTCCAGACGCAGAAAAACCATATCCATAAGGTCTTCCTGCGAGAGCTTGTCCTCCGCCAGGTGGGTATGCAGCAGCCTCAGGCCGCGCAGACGCCCGGAGCCGAGGCGGGCGCGGGGGAGTTCTGGAATGTAAATGGAACCGGGGTCGCCCACCAGAACCATGGACGGTCGCCCTTGCCTGTCGATGAGCAGGCCTATCTGGCGACCGATTTCATGGCTGATTTGCGCCAGCTCTCTTGCCTGCTCCGTGGTATACCCCTCCTTGATGGGATAACGCCTGAAGTAAAGACGGTTGAGCCGCTTCAACTGGTTGGGCTTGAGCCCTTGAGTATTTCCTCGTGCTTTCTGTGCTATGACAATTCTCCGAGGCTATTCAAGAATACAGAAACGATCAAGACCAACGCACCCCCATAGTACGAAAGGGGGGTGATCTTTTAATACAACGCCGCAATCGTGCATTTCTCAATAGCCGTTAGGCTTCATTTTCAGCCAGGTATTTGGCGATCATGCCATCGTATTCGCTGGTGAGACGAAAGGTCTCGGCCGCAAGATCCTTGCGCAGCTTCAGGGAAACGCTTCCGTTTTCCTCCAACTCCTTGCGGATGGTATCGTAATGCTGCGGACCGGGAACCACGCAAATGCTGTGGAAGTTCTTGGCGGAAGCACGCAGCATGCACGGACCGCCGATGTCGATCTGTTCGATGGCTTCGCGCAGAGCCATGCCTTTCTTGGCGGCATCGGCAAAATTATACAGGTTCACGCAAATCATGTCGAACGGCTCGATATTGAAATCACGCAATACTTCGATATGGCTGGAATCGTCCTTGTCGGCCAAAATTCCGGCGTGAATATTCGGATGCAGGGTTTTGACCCGGCCTCCGAGAATTTCAGGGAAATCAGTCACATCACTGACGGAAGTAACCTGAAGCCCCGCTTCCTGCAGCATCTTTTTGGTTCCGCCGGTGGAGACCAGCTCGACACCCTGGCCAGACAGGAATGCGGCAAATTCGGCAAGGCCGGACTTGTCGGTAACACTGAGAATAGCTCTTTTAATAGACAACGCGTTCATGACACCCTCCGTGGTTTTGGAGGCTGTGCCAGATTTGCCGTTCAAAAGCAAGATTTTTGACGGGCTTGAACCCAACAGTCCGTCGTCAGGCCTTCTCTTAGAGGCTGGTTCCCTGCCCCGCCCGCCGAAACGGCCGGGACAGGAAACCAACGGGGAGGGGAGACCTTTTAAGCCTGGAGTTGATCCAGAAGTTCCTTGGCCGTCTCGTTGTCCGGATCGGCTTCAAGGACACGCTCCAACTGGGCCTTTGCTTCCTCTCTCCTGTCGAGGCAGGTGAGGCAACCGGCCAGGGCGTAACGCACTTCAGCTTTTTCAGGATCGATTTCCAGGAAATTTTCAAGATACGGCATGATGTCGGTCAGGCGTTCCATCTCGTGGCCGAGCCGGACAAGGCTGAACAGGGCAACCATGTTTTCCGGATTGACCTCGAGGGCCTGCGTAAACATGGAATAGGATGCTTCCTTATTGCCGCTTTCCAATTCGATCAAGCCGATCCCAGCGAAACTCTTGTCAGTGGCTTCAATCTTGTGAGCCTTCTTGTAGAGGGACATTGCCTCTTCAAGAGCGCCGCGCTGTATGGCGACGGTTGCGAGTCCGATGTACGGGTCGGGATGTACGCCGTTGGAGCCGATGGCCTTCTTGTAGTATTGTTCGGCCTTCTCCAGCTCACCCATGAACAGGTAGCATTCACCGAGTTCTTTGTTGATTTCGTAATCCAGGTGCCCACTCATTGTAATCCCCTCCGTTACTCCTTTACCCTCATTGATGAGGGCGGCAAAACGTTCAGGCATGTTCGCCTGCACGCCAACTTTTGCAACGCTCGTGCCAACACGCAAAAAAACATCTTTCTTCGGCGTCGACCCACGCTGTCTCTAAATATATATTTATATTCAAAATGTTGATTTAACTAACTTTAGACCAAGGCATTCAGACAATCCATAAAAAAAGGGGTCACTAGGCATTTTTATCCTCCTCTCCCCCTCCAGGAACAACGGCGCATCTTTGACGCTTTCACCGCCCCCCCCGAAGACCACTCTCACGAAAAACAAAATAATTCTTAAATTTCATAATGTTAAAACACATGGAACGCTAGTTGCTTAATCACACGCGAGCGCCGGCGGAAAAGTTTACCCACCGGCCAACCCAGAACAAGGAACAAGGCAGGAGGAAACGGGAATGAAAGGACTTTTCGAGAGCCACATCAATGTAACGGCCAAAGTGCTCGACATGCGTCTCGAACGTCAAAATCTCGTCATGAGCAACATCGCCAATGCCAATACCCCGGAATACAAAGCGAGGAAACTGGAGTTTGAGGACAAGCTCCAGACCGCACTGGCCCTGAATATGAAAGGCAAACTGACCAAGACCAACAAGGCGCATATGCCTGCGGAATTCGATCCCAACGGATTCAAAGGCGACGGCTTGAAGGAATTCAGACCGCGCTATGTATATGGTGAGGATTCCGTGGACCTGGAAAAGGAAGTAACCACCATGGCCAAGAACACCATGATGTACAACGCCCTGACCAGCGTCATCAAAAAGAACTTCACCGGATTACAACACATCATTTCAGAAGGAGCCAAGTAAATGGATTTCATGAGTGCACTAGACATCGGGGCATCCGGCCTCAAGGCGCAGCGTTCGCACCTGAACGTCATTTCCATGAACCTGGCCAACGCCCGCACCACCCGGACCATCGCGGGCGGCCCCTACCAGCGCAAGAGCGTTTCCTTTGAATCCAGCCCGGTCTACTCGCCTTTCGACAAGGCCATGAACGACCAGATGAACCGAGACTTGCAGGGTGTGCGCGTCAACGGCGTCACCGTGGACCAGCGTCCCTTCAAGGAAGTCTACGAACCAGGGCACCCCGATGCCAACGCCCAGGGCTTCGTCTATTACCCGGACATCAACGTGGTCGAGGAAATGACCAACATGATCACGGCCACGCGCGGCTACGAAGCCAATGTGCAGACCATCCAGTCGGCCAAAAGCATGTTCAACAAGGCCCTGACCATCGGCCAGTAGCAGTAAGGAGTAAGGACCATGATCAACAAGACAATAGGGATACAGGCCTACCAGCAGAACATGGGGCTGATGAAACGCCAGAAGGCGCAACAGTCCATCGAAAACAATGTAACGGGCAAGCTGACCAAGCCCGAAGAACCCAGGACCTCGTTCGGCGACACCATCAAGGACTCCCTGAACAAGGTCAACGACATGCAGTCCGAGAAGAAAGCCATGATCGAGTCCTTTGCCGCGGGCGAGAACACCAACGTCCATGAACTCATGATCACCATGCAGAAGGCGGGGCTGGCCATGAACATGACCAGTGCGGTGCGCGGCAAGATCATTTCCGCCTACCAGGAAATCATGAGACTCTCGTTCTAGGCCCGCATAACCTCTAAAGTACAAACGAAAGACAAAGCACTCAACTTCGGGAGAAAGAGACATGGCCCCGGCACTCAAAGAAGTAATGGACAAGGTTACAGCATTCTGGACCGACAGGACCTTTTCCCAGCGCATGCTCATCGCCGGGCTTGCCGCTTCCGTCATTGTCGCCTTCGTTCTGATGATCTACTGGATGAACCGTCCGGACTGGAAGGTGCTCTACACCAAGTTGTACCCGGAAGACGCCAACAAGGTTGTCAGCATGCTGCAGGCGGCCAAGGAGCCTTACAAGCTTTCCGACAACGGCCAGACCATTTCCGTGCCCGCGGACCGCGTCTACGAGCTGCGCCTGAAGATCGCCGGAGAAGGCAATCTGCACGGCCAGGGCATCGGCTTCGAAATTTTCGACGAAGTGAAGATCGGCCAAACCGACTTCGTACAGCACATCAACTACCAACGCGCCCTGCAGGGCGAACTCGCCCGGACCATTTCCGAATTTCCCATGGTCGAAAAGGCCAGGGTCCACCTGGTCATGCCCCAGAAGAGCCTGTTCATTGAGGAACAGGTACCGCCGTCCGCATCGGTCATCCTGAAACTCAAGGACGACGGCAAGCTCAAGCCCAAGGAAGTCAAGGGCATCGTGAATCTCATCGCCATGGCGGTCGAAGGGCTGGACCCCAAACGCATCACCATCACCGACATGCAGGGCCGTCCCCTGTACATTCCCGAGGAAGACACCGGCATTTCCATGTCCAACACCCAGCTCGAATTCAAGCAGAATATGGAGCGCCAAATGGAAATGCGTCTCCAGGAACTGCTGACCCCGGTGGTCGGTCCCGGCAAGGTCATCGCCCGCGTAACCACCGACCTGGACTTCAGTCAGAAGACCATCCGCAAGGAAACGTACGATCCCGATGGTTCGGTCGTCCGTTCCGAAACCCGGAGTGAAGAAACCACCCAGGGCGCAGCCTCTCTGGCGGGTGGAGAGCCCGACGCCAACTTCCGCGGCGACGGTTACACCGGTTCCCGCACCACCCAGGATTCCACCCGCGAAGCGCGGACCACCAACTTCGAAATCAACAAGCAGGAAGAAAATATCATAGCACCCGTTGGCGAGTTGCAACGCCTGAGTGTTGCGGTTATCGTTGATGGTACATATGTGAAAAACGAGGAAACAGGCAAAATGGACTATGTTCCTCGTACCGCCGAAGAGATGGAGCGCATCCGCTCCCTGGTGACCAAGGCCATCGGAATGGATGAAAACCGCGGCGACGCCATTGAAGTCTCCAACATCTCCTTCGGCGCACCCGAAGACATCGACGGACAGACCCTGATGCGCACCATGCTCGAATACGCGCAGCGCCTCGGGAAGCCGTTCCTCAACGGTGTGCTGATCTTCCTCTTCCTGATCCTGGTGGTTCGCCCGGTGATCATGGCCCTCATCAGACCGAGAGTGGCCGAACAGGAAGTGGAAGAAGTGGCCGGCCTGCCCGGCGCGGAACGCCTGGCCCTGGAAGAGGAAGAGATCGACGAAGAACTCCTCGATACCTCCAGACGCCTGGAAAACGCCAAGGCTCACGCCATCCAGCTCTCCGACGAGAACATCGACCAGGCTGTCCGTCTGCTCAAGAACTGGTTGCATCAGGAGGCTTAAAGCGTGAGCGACTTCACAGGACCGCAAAAGACCGCCATCGTGCTCCTCGCCCTGGGCGAGAAATTCACGGCGGACGTATTCAAGCGCATGGAGCGGGCAGAGATCGCCGCAGTTTCCAAGGCGATGCTCGAAACCGATTCCGTGCCCAAGGAGCAGGTGCTCGAAGTGCTCAAGGAATACAATGAAGCTCTGGCCTACGGCGCCGAACTGCTCGTGGGCGGCCCGGAGCAGGTCAAACGCCTCCTGACCAAATCGTTGGATGCGGAGACGGCCAAATACATCATGGACAGCCTGGATCTCGACACCGGCCCCACGCCCTTCCAGGAACTGGAGAACGTCAGTCCCCGCATTCTGGCCCAGATTCTCAGGAACGAGCATCCGCAGACACTGGCTCTCATTTTGGGACACCTTCATTCGGACCAGGCAGCCGAACTCATCCAGAACCTGCCCGCCGGCGTGCGCGCGGAAGTGCTCATGCGACTGGCCAAGCTCGAAGCTGTGGCCGAGGACATGCTTATGGAAGTCGACAAGGTCCTGCAAAGCCAGCTCATCGCCATGGGCGGCAAGGAAGGCAAGAAGGTCGGCGGCGTCGCCTCCGTTGCGGAAATCCTCAACGCGGTGGACCGCAATACCGAGGAAGAAGTTCTTTCCGAAATCGAGGAAGAATCCACGCAGATGGCCGAAGACATCAGAAACCTCATGTTCGTCTTCGAAGACATCAAGCAGCTGGACGACGTGGGCATCCGCGAACTGCTCAAGGAGGTTTCCAACGAAGACCTCACCGTGGCCCTCAAAGGCGCTTCCGACGAACTCAAGGAAAAATTCTTCAAGAACCTGTCAGAACGTGCAAGCACCATGATCCGGGAAGACCTGGAGATCATGCCGCCCAAAAAGCTCTCCGAAGTGGAGGCCGCCCAGCAGAACATCGTCAAGACCGTGCGCCGACTGGAGGACGAAGGCAAGATTGTCGTAAGCAGAGGTGGCGGAGATGTCTTTATCTAACGGGGAAAACCCTACGCCCGGGCAGAACAACGATTCTCCCGACAACGGTAGCCTCGAGGGCAAGATCACCGGCCGCGTCATCGTCAGCATGGAATCTCCCGGACCGGACGAAATGAGCGTCCAGGACATTGAGGGCAAACGCAAACTCGTCTGGGACGACAGTGTCGACGACGAATACATGGACCGCGTCCGGGCCAAGGCCCAGGCCATGGCCAAGGACATTCTGGCCAAAGCCATGCAGGAGGCGGAAAACGCCAAAGAGCAGGCGCGGCAGCAAGGCTATGACGAGGGTATCGCCCAGGCCCAGGCCGAATTGGACCAACACGTAAGCCAGCTGTCCCTCACCATGGAGAACCTGGTGGCCGGTGTTTCCGCCCAAGGAGCAGATGTCTGGGAATCCAGGCGACGGGATATCGTCAGCCTCATCCGCATGGCCGTGGAAAAGACCCTGCATGTGGAGATGGCGGAAAAACGACAGGAAATTCTCGCCAACCTGCTGGACCAGGCCGTGGAGCGCTTAGAATCCCAACGCACTGTCACCCTGCGCATATCGCCCCAGGATGAGGAACTCATTTCCGCAATTCTGCCCGCCATTCAGGAGCGCAACCCGGCGGTGAAGCACTGGAAGCTCAAAACCGACGCATCCCTGCAGCAGGGAGGAGCGATCGTGGAAACCGATGAAGGCAAGGTGGACAACACCGTGGAAGCCCGTTGGGCCGGAGTGGAAGCCATTCTCAACGAGTTGACGGTGCTTTCCCTCGAAGAAGCCGGGTATTCTCCGGACCAGGAAAACGGCGGCGAATAATATGGCCCTGGATTGCCAAGACTGTGTCAACATGTTGAGCGACCTGGACCCCTGCCGCACCTACGGCAAGGTCACCAAGGTCGTGGGGCTCATCGCCGAAGGCCACGGCATCAAGGCCCCGCTCGGCTCTGTCTGTCATCTTTTGCCCGACGAAGGGGCCGCCCCCATTCCCGCCGAAGTTGTCGGTTTCAAGGACGGAGCCTGCCTGTTCATGCCCTACTCGGACATGCGCGGCATCGGCCCGGGCAGTCTGATCCGCAACACCAGCACCCCACCCCGAATTCCGGTGGGCCCCGCCATGCTCGGCCGCGCCGTGGACGCCTTTGGCCGGCCACTGGATGCAAAGGGAGCCATCCCGCACGAAAAATACGTCCCTCTGCACCGGGAACCGCCCAATCCGCTTTCCCGTCCGCGCATCACGGACCCGCTGGATGTGGGCGTTCGGGCCATCAACGGCATACTGACCCTGGGCAAAGGACAACGTGTAGGCATCATGGCCGGCTCCGGCGTCGGAAAATCAACGCTCATGGGCATGATGGCCCGTTCCACCAAGGCGGACATCAACGTCATTGCCCTGGTCGGAGAACGCGGTCGAGAGGTTGTCGAATTCATAGAAAGTTCTTTGGGGGAAGAAGGTCTGGCCCGTTCGGTGCTCGTAGTGGAAACTTCGGACAAAAGCCCGCTGATCCGCATGCGAGCCGCCTACACGGCCACGGCCATCGCCGAATATTTCCGGGACAAGGGCAAGGACGTTCTGCTGATGATGGACTCGGTGACCCGTTTCGCCATGGCCGGCCGCGAGGTTGGGCTCGCCGCGGGCGAACCGCCCACTCGCGGGGGCTACACCCCGAGCGTCTTCGCCCAGCTGCCCCAACTGCTGGAACGGGCGGGCAAAAGCAAGGATGGCTCCATCACCGGCATATACACGGTGCTCGTGGATGGTGACGACTTCAACGAGCCCATAGCCGACGCCGTACGCTCCATCCTGGACGGCCACATCGTGCTCACCCGCGAACTGGCGGACATGGGCCACTACCCGTCCATCGACGTGCTCAAAAGCGTCAGCCGTCTTCGCAGCGACATCACCTCCGAGCAGGCCCAGAAAGACAGCCGGGTCATGCTCCGGCACATGGCCACCTTCAAACGAGTGGAGGACATGGTCAACATCGGAGCATATCAGAAGGGCGCCAACCCGGAGGTGGACAAAGCCATTTCCATGGTGACTCCCATCAACAAATACCTGCAGCAACTCGTCACCGAGCAGAGCAGCCTGCGTGATTCCTTCGAAAAACTCAGCGAACTGGTGGGCAGCGCCCAGCAGCAGGCCTAATCCTCCAGACTTTCAGGCAATTTCTCCACAAACGCCTTGATCTGATCCCGCACCGAGCGGTACGCCTCAAGGACTTCCTCTTCGCCCGAGGCTTTCTTGGCCAGCAACGGCGGGTCGTCGAAGCCACGATGAAGACGTTTTGCCGCCCCCGGAAAAAACGGGCAGTTCTCGGCCGCATGGCCACACAGGGTGACCACATAATCGAACGACATGTTCGGCAGCTCGTCCGTAGTTTTGGAATACTGATCGGAGATGTCCACCCCGGCCTCGGCCATAACCTTCAGGGCGTATTCATTCATGCCGTGCTTTGCCACACCCGCAGAAAAGACCTCGTACTCAGGCCTGAGCTTTCTGGTCCACCCTTCGGCCATCTGACTCCGACAGGAATTTCCTGTGCACAAATACAATATCTTCATTTGTAGACTCCTTAGGTCTGATACATAGCAAAAAAAAGGCCCCTTGAAAGGGGCCAATGTTTCAACTCTGTGACAATTGCAGCTCACTGTTCAGCAGGCTTTTCCTTTTTCTGGCCGGGAATCAGCCCCTTGAAAACACCCCCAACGCCCTTGACCACACCGCCCACGGTATCCACCACGCCAGTGCCGAGCATAAGGATGTATTCCGCCGGATTCACAAAATAGGAAGGTTTGGCAATGGAACCGCTGATACGAATGGGCACGGGTACACCGATGGTGTCGTCATAAGAACTGCCCCCCTGTCCCTTGCCAGAAGGCACCAATTTGGCCTTGACCAGGAAACTGAGGCGTTCTTTGACCAAATCGACATCCCCCTCGCCGATGGCCCTGATGTTCGGGGCCCGAACCTCCAGGTCGCCTGTGGAGACGACACCATCTTTCACCTTGGCCGAACCGGTGATGGAACCAAAGCGGGTCTTGTCTCCGGCTTCAGCTTCAATCTTGGGAGAATCCTTTTTGGCCCCTTTGGTTTCCTTGGCCATCTCGGCCACGTCCACACCAGGGAATATGCCGTCATGCAGGCCGAAATTCAGCTTACCGCTCAAACTCTTCTTCATGGACCCCGGATCGACGCCGTAAGCCCCAAGCGCGGCATAGAGATTGGCTTTGCCCTTGAAGGAGTCCTTCCCGGTCAGGTCCTTGAGTAATGGGCCGAGCTGGAGGGATTCGGCTTCGGTCACCAGATCGGTTCGCGGATTGTCCGTACTGGCGTCCAGCATGAGCACTGAATCCACTGAACCGTCATATCCGTTGAAGTAAAGGGGATCCACGGCCACCCGACCGTTCTCGGCCACCAGTTTCACCCGCACATCGGAAAGGTTGAGTTTTTTGACCGTGAGCTTCCCGACGGCAAGTTCCGCGTCAATATCCAGCGAGCGTACCAGCTCCACCGGAATGATGTCCTTGCTTTCCTCAACCGGTCCTTTTTGATCCCCCGTTGTCATTTCGGTGGCGTTGCCACCCTCTTTATCCGAAGGGAGGTAATGATCCACATTCAAGGCATCAATCTTGAATTTCGCCTCGTACCCCGGTTTGTCGAAATTGCTGATGACGGCATTGCCGTCAAAGGAGGAACCGTCGACATTGAGCGCCACGTCAGACAACTTGAGCATATCCCCGGTATACGCCGCTGCGAAAGAGCCTCCCACCCGACTCAGGGCGTCTTCGTCCGCCATCTCCGGCAACTCGACCTTCAACTTTGTCAAAAGATCCCGCAGATTGAACGGCTCTGCCGCCAGTTTCGCCCTGACTTCGGGCTTGCTCAGAAGCTTAGCGACCGCCAAGTCGCCAGACAGACTTACGTCATGGGCCTTCACATCCAGCCCATCCGCCTTGAGGGACTCGGCCTTAAGGTCCAGAACAATGTCATCGGCCACAATATCGGTCCCCAGAGACTCGCCCGGTACGGGCTCGCCCGCCGCGTCCACATGGGCCTTGAGGCCGGTCACGGAATACTGTTTGAGAGCGAGTTCAAGTTTGGCCTTGCCGGACATGTTCAAGGTACTCACCAGCACGGGTTTGTTGCTTGTAAGCTTGGCCTTGATGTTGAAATCGAACGGCTTGCCCAACTCGAAATCCGTGAAGTCGATATCTCCCTGGATCACTTCGTGGCGAGCTCCGGTGAACTGATCGTCATAAACGACATGAAGGCCGTCGATGATCAGATCCTCCACCGCAAAGGATACCGGCTTTTCTGAGGGAGAGGACGGAGCCTGTCCAGCCGGTTCCGGCTGCTTGTTCTTATTCCCGTTCCCTGCCAGATCGTCCCAGTTGGACACTCCTTGCTTATTGCGCTGCAAGAGGACATCGACCCCGTCCATATGAACCTGGCTGACCACGATCTGGCCGCTCAGGAGCGGCATGAACCGGATGCGGAACTCAATGGAGTCGATGCTGACCATAGGCTCTGGCCCGAAGCCTTCGGCATTGCCGAAGACGAAGTCGTTCCCCTCAAGCCCCAATGGGAAAAAATGTATTTCAGTACCAGCCGCCCCATGAAAATCCCGACCGGTCATCTGGCGAACCTGATCGCGCACGACGCCTTCGTAGTTTTCCGGCTTGAGGACCACCAGCGCCACAACCACCACGACAACAACCAGGGTCACGACAATCCCGCTGATGATCATCACCCACTTCGCAATGGAGCCCATATGCTCTGCCTCCGTTGTTCAGGAGTTAAAAATCCAGGAGCTTTCGAATCTCCAGAAGCTCGGAATGAACTTCTCGCAGGATATCATGCTTTTCACGATCTTCAAGCCGTTTTCGCGCTCCTTCAATGGTCAACCCTTCATCGTAGAGCAACCTTTTGATCTCGCGCACGAGCTCGATATTAGCCTCGGTGTACAGGCGCTGTCCGGTTTCGGTACGGATCGGCTCAAGTTCCCTGAACTCGCTTTCCCAGAACCGCAAGACATACGGCTTGAGATCGAGCATCTTGGCGGCCTGGCCGATCTTGTAGCGTTTGAATTCCGTCAGATCACCCATGGCGGGAACCTATCAAAGCTCGCAAGCAAAACCAAGGAGTTCCTGGACTCACATCCCGCTCCGGCCACCGAACCGGGACTTCATCCGCTGCAAACCGCTGACCACGCCCCAAAACAGGAACGGCACCACCAGCACACCGAGGCAGGTGGCCGCGATCATGCCGAAGAACACGGAAGTCCCCAAGGTCTGCCGCGCGGACGCCCCCGCCCCACTGGCTACAACCAGGGGGACGACCCCGAGGATGAAGGCGATGGAAGTCATAAGGATGGGTCTGAAGCGTAGCCGTGAGGCCTCCATGGCGGCCTCCAGAACGGCCATCCCTTTCTCCTCATGGGCTTCCTTGGCATACTCCACGATAAGTACCGCGTTCTTGGCGGCAAGACCGATGAGCATGATCAGCCCTATCTGGGCATAGACATTGAGATCGAAGCTACGCAGGAACTGCCCCGCAAAAGCCCCGAACACGCCCAACGGCAGACCGACGAGCACCGAAAACGGTATGGCCCAGGACTCGTACAAAGCACAAAGACAAAGAAAAACCATGGTCAGTGCAAGAATGAAAATGGGCGCGGCCTGACCGCCGGCCTCCTTTTCCTGCATGGCCATGCCGCTCCACTCGTAGCCGAAACCCTGGGGAAGGGTCGCGGCCACCTCTTCCATGGCGGCAATTGCCTGTCCCGAGCTGAACCCCGGCGCGGGAACAACGGACAACTCGATGGTCGGATAGACGTTGAAACGCTGTATGAACTCCGGCCCGGCAATGTCCTGAGACGTGGTCAACGTCGAGAGGGGCACCATGAGCCCTTCCGAACTGCGCACATAGAATTGGTCGATGGCCTCGGGCGTGGCCCGGTAGCGCGCCTCGGCTTGGAGCATGACCCGGTATGTTCTGCCGAACTGACTGAAGTCGTTGACGTAATATCCGCCAAGGAAAGCCTGAAGGGCCAGAAAAACATCACTCAGCGGTACCCCCAGCGTCTTGGCCTTGGCTCGGTCCACATCGACCTTCACGCGGGGAACGTCGTTGGAAAAGGAAGTGAATGCACGGGCGATCTCGGGACGTCCATTGATGGCCGCGACATAGGCCTGGGCGGCATCGGACAGGGCAGACATGCCGTGCCCCGCCCTGTCCTGCAGTTCGATCTGCAGGCCTCCGGTGGAGCTCATGCCCGGAATCGCGGGCGGCGCAAAGCACATGACCAGCCCGTCCTGAATAGTGTAGAAATATTTTTGCGCGTCTCCCAGCACTTTGGCCAAGGTCAATCCCTGGCCGAGGCGTTGGCCCCAGTTGTCCAGGATGACGAACAAGGTGCCCGCATAGGAACTTTGCGCACCGGTGATAATGTTATACCCGCCCAGGCTGATGGCTCCCTTCACGCCAGGCGCCTTGTTGAGATACTCCTCGGCTTGGCGCATGACCGCATTGGTACGCTGCATGGAAGCTGCCGGAGGAAGCTGTACGGCCACCACGAAGTAACCCTGGTCCTCATCGGGAACAAACCCGGTTGGGAGTCTGGTCAGCAGACCGCCCGTAAGCACGAACACGCCGCAGAGCATAAACAGGGCCAGGGCCCACCGCTTGATTCCGGTCCGGACCGTGGCGGTGTAGCCGCTGGTGAGCCGGCCGAAATATTTGTTGAACCGACCGAAAAACCACCCCAATGGGCCACGCATTTCCTTGACCGGCCGGAGCAGAAGCGCGGCAAGGGCCGGGGAAAGAGTCAGGGCGTTGAAAGTGGAAATGGCCACGGCCACGGAAAGCGTCAGGGCAAACTGCTTGTAAAGCTGCCCGGCAATGCCGCCCATGAAGGCCACGGGAACGAACACGGCGATAAGCACCACCGAGTTGGCCACCACGGGCCCGGCCACATCGCTCATGGCCTGTAGTGTGGCGTCGCGCGGGGTCATGCCTTCTTCATCAATGTATCGCTGTACGGACTCCACCACCACGATGGCGTCGTCCACCACAATGCCGATGGCCAACACCAGACCGAAAAGTGTCAGGGTGTTGATGGAAAAACCCAGCACGGGAAAGGCGATGAACGTACCCACCAGGGAGACCGGGACCGCCACCATGGGAATGACGGTGGCCCTCCAGTTCTGCAGAAAAATGAAGACCACCAGAAAAACCAGGACTATGGCTTCGTAGAGCGTAATCACCACTTCGTCGATGGAAGCGGAAACATACTCGGTTGTGTCGTGCAGGATGCGGTATTCGACGCCCTCCGGAAAGGCTGCCGACATGACTCCGAGCCGTTCGCGCACTTTTTCGGCCACATCCAACGCGTTGGAGCCGGGCAATTGATAGATGAGGATGGAAGATGCAGGCATCCCCTCCAGGCGGCTGAAAGTGCCGTAGGACTCGCTGCCCAGTTCGACGCGCGCCACGTCCTTGAGGTGAATGAAGGAACCGTCCGGCTTGGCCAGGACAATGATTTCACCGAACTGTTCCGGACTCTCCAGTCGGCCCTGCACCTGCATGGTATACTGAAACATTGTGCCTTTGGGAGCGGGTTCCATGCCCACCTGCCCCGCCGGGGCCTGGGTGTTCTGCTCGCCGATGGCGTTGGCGATGTCCGTGACCGTGACACCGAGCTGGGCCATGCGGGCCGGGTCCATCCAGATGCGCATGGAATATTCGCCCGCGCCGAAGACCATGACCTTGCCCACGCCGGGCACGCGGGCAAGAGCGTCGGAAAGATTGATGTTGGCGTAATTGGTCAGAAAAAGATCGTCATAGGTTTTGTCCGGGGAAACAAGGTTGACGACCATGACGATGTCCGGGGTCTTCTTGTTGACCGTCACCCCCATGCGCTTGACGTCCTCGGGGAGTTTCGGCTCGGCCTGTCCCAAACGGTTCTGCACATCGACGGTGGCCAGATCCAGATCGCGCCCCAATTCGAAAGTCACGCCAAGAGCGTAAGACCCGTCGTTGGAGCTGAACGAGGACATGTAGCTCATATCTTCCGCGCCGTTGATCTGCTCTTCAATGAGCGAGGCCACGGATTCGTTGATGACGTTGGCGTCCGCGCCGGTATAGGTGGCCTCCACGGAAACCGAGGGAGGAGAAATCTGCGGGTACTGGGCCACGGGCAGAACCATAAGGCACAGCCCCCCCGCCAGGCAGGTGATGATGGCGATGACTGTGGCGAAGATGGGGCGGTCGATGAAGAATCTGTACATGGGCCCTCCCGGGTGGCCGATATGTGATGTGAAGAACTATTTTTTCGCCTGCTGCTCCCGCAATTGTCTGAGCTGTTCGGCGGTCAGCGGAGTGACCTTCATGCCCGGACGGACCTTCTGCTGCCCCTGCACCACTGCGGCCTGGCCTTCCTCAAGCCCTTTTTTGATCACCACCAAGCCCTCGGAATGCTGACCTGTCTCCACGTTTTTCTGCTCCACCTTGTTCTCCGCACCGATCACATAGACCGACTTGACGCCCTGCACCGACATGATTGCCTCCTCCGGAACCACCATCCAGGCTTTCGGTGTTTTGACGGTCACGCGAATCTTGGCGAACTGGCCGGGAAGCAACAGTCCGTCTGGATTGGGAAAAGAAACTCGAAGCGTAAGAGTCCCGGTCTGGGAATCGATTTCCGGAACGGCCATGTCGAATTCACCCGGATGGCCGTAGGTATCGCCATCCACGAGAATCAGCTCAATCTCGGGATTGTCCTCATCCGGCCTTTCTTTATTCCGGCGGGCGTAGCGAACATAGTCGGCCTCGCTGATGGAAAAATTCACGTACATGGGATCAATGGAGGAGACAGTCGCAAGCAGGGTATTTTCGCCGTCTCCCACCAGGCTGCCCGCCTTGACCTGTGCCTTGCCGATACGCCCGGCCAGCGGAGAACGGATCTCCGTGTAACTGAGTTGCAGCTTCCTATCGTCCAGCGTGGCCTTGCTCTGGTCCACCGCCGCCTGCAGCTGCTTCATGTCCGCCAGCTTGGAATCATATTCCTCCTGACTGACGGCGTCCTGCTTCAAAAGGGTCCTGAAGCGATGCTCATCCTTGACGGCCAGGGTCAGGGCCGCCTTGTCCTTCTGCAACAACGCTTCCGCTTCCCGCACCGCCTGGGCCACATCCTTGGGATCGATGACGAACAGAAGCTGATCCTTCTCGACGTCGGAACCTTCCTTGAAGGCTATCTCCTTGAGGAAACCGCTGACCCGCGCACGAATCTCCACGGAATCCTTGGCGCGCGTCTGGCCCACCCATTCGTTGGAAAACTCCAGCTTGCGCTTTTCCACCTTGGCTACGGTCACGGGCAGGGCCTGCCCTTCCTGAGCCGCCTTTTGTTCGGAATCGGAACCGCACCCTGCCAGTGCGAACAGAAACAGGGACATGAGCACAATACAAGACAAACGGGAACTCATAAGCCTATCCTTGCATGGGTGACACGGAAAACATGCGCATACGGTTTACAACTATTTCAGTTAACTATTCATACCCAAAAGCCGAAATCAACGGCATTATATATTGGATGAAAAAAGGGCCGCCGAAACGGCGACCCTCTGGCCTTCCCTCATTCGCCCCCGGGATGGTGCCATCCATCCGATGCAGGCCGATATTGCTATCCGACGATTTTTCTGCGCATGACAATCAGGCCAAGAAGCCCAGTGCCGATGAGCAGGAAGGTGGACGGCTCCGGAATGGGAGTCGTGCTGTCCATTCCCGTCAGCGTGGCGGTAAAATAATACCTGAGTCCTCCCTCCATCGCCACTCCGTTCTCGTCCATAGCATATTCGTATTCAGTCCCCATGAACACGTCTCCCACTGTCAACAGTCCCATCATGTCGAAATAGTCGATATCTTCAAAATAAGACTCGAAATAGTTGGTGTAAAACTCAATGCCCCTAGCATAGCCCACACCGGATTCAGCATCTTCTCCCGAATCTCGTCTGGTAAAAGAGACTGAGGCAAAGGGCACGACACTGGAGGTTCCGGAATAGTCATCGTAGGAAAGTAATGTTAGCCCACTTTTGCTCGTATCAAGCGTGTCCGGGGCGACGCCATTAAACAACTCGGAATTGAAGGGGAGGTTCAAGGGCTTGTAGGAAATCACGTTTCTCCGGACACTTCCTGTATCCTGCACCAACCGAGGTCCGGCCGTGAGCTCCGTTTCGCTTGGGAGATAGAAAGAATACGCACCGGTGAAATCGACTGCCGTTGTCTCTCCCGTACCTCCATCCGCTTTGCTGAAGTACTGCAAACTCCAGGTCAACATGTACCCTGCATGTGCCGTACCTGCGAAAAACACCGTCAGTAAAAATGCGATCATGATCCGTTTCATACCGCCTCCATTTACGTTGAAGTCCGGAAACCAGATACACGCAAGCACAATTCAGGCCATGAGCTAACCATCTGAGATAGCGACGCTTAAAGATCAAGCGATATAAATAACATGTAAAATAATCCGGCACGCTATACATAAGACTTTAACAAAGATAGCACAGAAAAAACCCGGCATCGATCACGACACCGGGGCTTTTCTTTCAGAAAAGGCCTGCTGTTGCTAAGCAGGTTTCTTTGTCGGCAATATGTCTATTTTTTCATGAACGCCTTTACGGCCTTATGCGCAGTGGTGATGGCCAGGCCGCTGCCGCACTTCTGGCGCATCCAGTCCTGGTGGGCAAGAATCGACCCCACGGCAAAAAGATTGTCGGCGACCACCGAGCCATGGGCGCCCAGCGGACGGAAGTCGTCATCCGTTTCCAGGCCCACTGTATTGAGGGTATGCCCTTTGGCGTCCAGAAATTTCTTGCCATGCCATTCGTCGCGGCTTTCCGGCTGAGCCACGGGCAGTCCGAAAACGCTTTCGACTACCCGCGTACGCTCGGTTTGGAGCCCCTTGCCCAGAAACCGCCCGGAAGCCAGCATGCACCCTTTGGCGTATATTTCGTATTGGGTCCATTGAGCTCCCACTTCGAAGCGGAAACCACCATCCACGAGCTCCGCCTTGGAGACCTGTTTCTGATTCAGGCGTTTCACGCCCCGTTTGGTTAAAGCCGCTTCATAGGCCTCCTTGAGGCGCAGTCCGGAAATACCCGGAGGCATGGTCGGGATCTCAAACAGTTTCACGCCCAGCTGTGCGCTGATGTCGTCCATGACCTCGGAAGCACTGTACAGGCCGAGTATGGCTGGCAGTCCCACAACTTCCGCGTCGCCCACAACCTGACGCAACCGCTCAATGAACATGGCGCGGACCCGAGGGTTTTCCAGGGCCATGGCCATCTGCATGGGATAAACTTCGGCGAGGTTCTCCATTTCCGGGAACACTACCTGCCCCGTGCCCACCACATTGAGCTGGTCCCCGAGGACGGCGGCGATCTGTTGGGAGCTGTAGCCTTTGAGCCCCTTCACGTCCACAAGCGCACAGGACGTCTTGTCTTCCTGAGCACGCACGCCCTCAATCATGACGTCGGGCACACAATAGGTGGTTTTCATGGTTCCCAGCGGCGTGGGGAAATGCATGTTTTTCCCGGGGCGCATGTGAACACCCAACCCGGCCTCGCGGGTAAAGGCCACAAACTCGTCAAAGGCCTCGTGGATCCCCTTGTCGGTGAGCTTGGAGTAAGGGTGATCGGGCTGATCCTGGCGCAAGGCAGCCAGGGCGGCAAAGGGGTCGTCGTGCACACACCCTTCCGCAACAGGATGCACACCCAGCAGATCAAAACATCCGGCCGCGAACATGATGGAAGTGGCCATGCCTGTCTGCGCCACGGAAAGCCCGCGGGCCGAGGCATAGGCGGCCGCAGCAACTCCGGCCATGCCCGTGCCGACGACCATAAGGTCGCACTCTATTCTCTTGCTTGTCATTTCTTCACCTGCTGATTGAGCTCCAAGCCCATGAGCCCGCAATAAAAGGCCTCCTGCAGTTCGGCCTGGGATTCGGCCATACCCCAGAGAATACATCGTTGGCCCTTCCAGCGCTCTTCAAGAAATTCGCTGAGGTTGCGCACACCTTCATCTCCATGGAGGTAGTCCTTGTCATAGAGATAGGACGTCAGACGCAGGCTGCAGAAAGTGCCCTGGCAGGTTCCCTTGCCCACTCGACTACGGCGGACCAGCGCCTTGAGTCCGGGTTTATCCTTGGATGTGTCAAAAGATTCAAGAACCCGGTCCACACCGCTCTTTGGAACCATTTCGCATTCGCAAAGCAGGACGTCGCCTTCCGCATGGTCGTTGAGCCAGCTCTTGCCGGCCAAGCCCGGTTCGTTCCATTGCCACTCTTCGGAAGCGGGCAAAGGCTCGGTGCGGGTCAGGCACGGAGCGGAGATTCCCAGGCGACCACAGATCAGGTCCCCGGCCTGCTCGGCCATGAGACGATAAGTGGTCAGCTTGCCTCCGGTGATGCTCACGAAATTCTTCAGCCCGGCTTCCGCATGCTCCAGCAAAGCCACACCGCGGCTGGCGTTACGGTCGCTGTCCGCCGAGCCGGTCAGCAGAGGGCGCACGCCCGCATAGGCACGAATGTAACGGGTGGTGGCCAGTTCCGGCACCATGCCCATACCCTGTTCCACATTGATGTCGGCCTCGCGCACCGTTGGCCTGATGTCGTCCAGAGAGTCCACACGTATGGACGTGGTGCCGAGGATGGAAACAGTGCCTCCAGGCACCAGAATGTCGCCGTCTCCCGGAGGACGCAACCGGTTGATGACCCGTTTGGTCAGCCGGTCGTTGGTCACCAGCAAAGTCCCCTTGGCATAGAGCATGCCGATCTCGGCGCCGGCCATGGCGGCCACCTGACCGGACCAGGCCCCCGCCGCGTTGACGTATTGGTCGGCCACGACCCTGAATTCCTCGCCGCTGCGGGTATTGACCATTCGCGCCGCCTTTATGACGCCGTTTTCAATATCGAACCCCACCAGCTTGGTACGGCGCAAAAAACGAGACCCCAGGCTCATGGCCTGGGAAAGGTTGTCCAGCCCTAGACGAAAGGGGTCTATGGTGGCGTCCGGCACTGCGTAGGCGGCAATGGTCTTGTCCGAAACGGCAGGCTCCAACTCGCGCACCTTTTCCGGGGAAAATTCTTCGACCTTGATGCCTGCCCGCCCGCACAAATCGGGAAAATCGGCCACGTATTTCTCGTCATCGCCCTCGACGGCCACGAACAATCCGCCCGTGTCCTCCAAGACATGGGGAGCCAGCCTCTTGAGGATTTCGCCTTCCTCCATACATTCCCGGGCCGAATGGGGATCGCTCTTGGCGTAGCGCGCGCCGCTGTGCAACAGGCCGTGGTTGGCTCCGGACGCGCCGGAGTTCAGGTCCTTCGCATCGGCCAGGATGCAATTCACACCGCGCAAGGCAAGGTCGCGCACCAGTCCGGTGCCGGTGGCCCCTCCTCCTATGATCAATACTTGGGTTCGCACGTTTATATCCTCTTTGATCCAACAACCATATTGGTTCCCAATCTTTTGAAAAATGAGTATCACACTTGATCATGATGTCAAAGAAAATTGTTCGATTTCGATCAAAACAAAATCAAAAATGTTCACATACGAAAAGAAACAAAAAATTCATTCCCTTGTAAAAAGATTTCCGTCACATAAAGGTTTCAAATTCGTCATCATTCTCTTCTGAAGGACAGATACCGTTCCATAACGGGAATGACTTGAGGACCTCACTGCGCTACACTGATACCCTCGACAATAAAAATGAATCATGGAGCCAGACATGAACCGATTCGATATTCTCCCCGGCCGCATGGACCTGCCGGGAGAAACCATCTGCCAATACGGCAGTTCCGAGGAGTTGGCTGCGGAATGCGCCAGGTTCGGCAACAAGGGCCTCCTCGTGCACGGCAGATCGTTGGCCAAACGAGGCAAGATAAGCAAAATCACCGCTTCCGCGCCCCCCGAGGTGGAAGTCGCCACTTGGGAACACCCAGGCGGCGAGCCCACACTGCGCCAGCTTGACAAACTCCTGACCATGGCTCGGGAAACGCGTCCCGACTGGATCGCGGCACTGGGCGGCGGCAGCGTCATCGACCTGGCAAAAGCGGCTGCGGGCCTCTACCACGCAAAAGGCAACGTCACGGCCTACCACGACGGAGCCCCCATCACCACTGCGGGCCTCCCGTTCATAGCCGCCCCCAGCACCGCAGGCACCGGCTCCGAGGCCACCAAGGTCTCCGTGTTGACCAACGAAGAAACCGGCATCAAAAAATCGTTCCGCTCGCCGCACATGATGGCCCGGCTCATCATCCTGGACCCAGGGCTGCTCAAAGGCAGCCCCGAACAGGTCATCGCCCACGCCGGCATGGACGCCCTGACCCAGGCCATCGAGTCCTACACCAGCACCGGAGCCACATGGTTCACCCGCCAACTGGCCCTGGAGGGGGCCCGCCTGCTCTTCTCCAACCTGGTCTCGGTGTATGAAACCGAGGGAACCGACTCGAGCGCCGCCGAAAATGTTCTTGTGGGCAGCTACCTGACGGGACTGGCCTTCTCCTCGTCGCGCCTGGGCGTGGTGCACGGCCTGGCCCACCCGCTGGGGGCGCGCTACAAGCTCCCGCACGGCTTGGTATGCGCGGCATGCCTGCCCTATGTGCTGACCTTCAACCGCGACGCCATGATCGAGGATTATGAAACCCTGAGCGAAGCGGCGGGAACGGACCTCCTGGCAGCCGTGGCCGGACTGCTTGCGGACCTGGACATCGACAACCCGTTCAAAGGGAAAGGTTTCTACGATTTGGATGATATGATCGAGGAAGTGCTGGCTTCAGGCTCCACCAAACACAACCCCAGACAAGTAACCGAAAGCGACGCCAGAAGCCTGATCCGCGAACTGTTCACATATTGACGAAAAACATTGTTGCGAATCGTAAAAAAGCCCTGCCATGCAGGGCTTTTTTTATTCCTGCCGAACAACCAAATCCTTACCGGCCTGCTCCAGCCTGAAGGACAAGATCAAAAGCTCAGACCACCTCCATACGAAAAAATGCGCTAATCACTCATAACCAGAAATAAACTGGATTATTTCCGTCCAGTTAGTTGAAATCAGCGAATCCAATGCAATTTGACAAAAGCCACTATTTTATATATTAAAATATTTATTGAAATTATATTTTATTTAAACAGTGAGTTCGAAAGACCCTTTGCTACAAAAACGTCACAAGCACTGTACTACACACTACAAAAAATACGAAAAACACACTGTACATTCTAGAAATATAAGTTATACAACAGTCACACCAACTATACTAAATAGACACGATACACATAAACGACATTGTGCTTGAAAACATAATCAACATCATCAGACACTACATCACCGGCATACACCGCCAATCCCCCACACCCACCACCACTTCCGTCACGATCCCCCGCGGCCGTAGGGATCGTCATCCTCCCTGTTGATCGGCATTCCCATAGTCAATTTCCAACAACCGGAATGTTTCCGGCTGTTATTCTTTTTTACAACCTGAAATCAGGACTTTTTAATGAGCAAAATCGTAGTCGAGAATCTCTACAAAATTTTCGGCCCAACCCCGGACAAAGCCATGCGCATGTTGTCCAGCGGCGCAACCAAAGCCGACATCATGGAAAAGACGAAACACGGTGTGGGCGTAAACAATGTTTCCTTTTCAGTAGAGGAAGGCGAACTTGTCGTCGTAATGGGACTTTCCGGTTCGGGGAAATCCACCCTCGTACGTTGCATAAATCGACTTATCGAACCCACGGCTGGTTCAGTCTTCATTGATGGAACCAATGTCACCAAGCTGGATGCAGGCGGCTTGCGCAAATTGCGCCAAGAGAAACTGGGGATGGTATTTCAGAACTTTGCCCTTTTCCCACATCGGACCGTGGCGCAAAACGCGGAATACGGCCTTGAAATAGCCGGTGTCCCTGCCGACATCCGCCGGAAAAAAGCGATTCAGGCCCTTGAGGTCGTCGGCCTCTCGGGCTGGGAGGATCAACTCCCGGCTCAACTGTCCGGCGGCATGCAACAACGGGTCGGCCTGGCCCGCGCCCTGGCCCTTGACCCGGACATCCTGCTCATGGACGAAGCGTTCTCCGCTCTGGACCCGCTCATCAGGCGAGACATGCAGGACGAACTCATCAATCTACAGCAACAAATGCACAAGACCATTGTGTTCATCAGCCACGACCTCGACGAGGCTCTTAAGCTGGGAGACAGAATCGTGCTCATGAAGGACGGGGAGATCATTCAGGTGGGCACGCCCGAAGACATTCTCACCTCACCGGCGGACGATTACGTGGCCCGTTTCGTGGAAAATGCGGACATCAGCCAAGTGCTGACCGCGGAAAGCGTGATGAAAAAGTCCGAAGCTGCGGCCTTCCTCAAAACGGACGGCCCCCGCGCTGCGCTGCGAAAAATGCGCACCAACGCCATCTACCGCCTTTTTGCATTGGACGAGGAGCACAGGGTGGTGGGAGTCCTCTCAGCCGACGGCTGCCGGGACCTCCTGACCCAGGGGGAGAAGGATCTGCGCAAGGCGATGATCCCGGATCCGATCACGGTCACGCCGGAAACACCGGCCAACGAACTCATCCAGATCATACACGATCTCCCCTACCCGCTGGCCGTGGTGAATGAAGACAAAAAACTCAAAGGGGTCATCGTCCGCGGCATGCTGCTGGCCGCCCTGGCCGAAGGAGGAAACATCGATGCAGATTCCTAAAATACCTTTGGGGGAAGGCATTGAATACATCATCAATTTTCTGGTGGACCATTGCGCTTTTGCCACCAAAGCCATGTCCGTCGGACTGGAAGCCGGGCTGGATGTCCTTGAAGACGGAATGCTGCTCATTCCTCCCTACATTTTCATCCCTGTGGCAGCGGCCTTGGCATGGTACCTGTCCAAAAGCAAAAGGACCGGACTCTTAACCCTGTTCGGCCTGCTGCTCATCTGGAACATCGGTCTGTGGAAGGCGACGGTCAGCACCATCGCACTGGTTCTCATCGCCACTCTCATCGCCATCATCATCGGCGTGCCCCTTGGTATAGGCGCGGCCATGAGCCGACACATGCATAAGACGGTCATGCCCATATTGGACGTCATGCAGACCATGCCCGCGTTCGTCTATCTCATCCCGGCCATTCCGTTCTTCGGATTGGGCAAGGTGGCAGCCATTTTCTCCACAGTGATATTCGCCATGCCTCCGGCTATCCGTCTGACCTGCCTGGGCATCAAACAGGTTCCCGGCGAATTGACCGAATGCGCCGAAGCGTTCGGTTCAAACCGCTGGCAACGGCTTTTCAAACTGGAGTTGCCGCTAGCCACGCCTACCATCATGGCGGGTGTGAACCAAACCGTCATGCTCGCCCTGTCCATGGTGGTCATCGCAGCCATGATCGGGGCAAAAGGACTTGGCGGAGAAGTCTGGAAGGCTATCCAACGCCTGCAAATGGGCAACGGCTTTGAGGCGGGTATCGGTATCGTCATCGTCGCCATGATCCTGGACCGGGTGCTCCAGAGAATAGGCAAAAGAAAAACGGAAACAAGATAACGCAAAATATGGAGGAAGTATGAAACTGATGAAAATCCTTGCGGTCGCCCTGCTGACCCTGTCCCTGGCCATCCCCGCCTTTGCGGGCAAGGGCAAAGTGAAACTCGCCTACGTGGAATGGGATTGCGCTGCCGCAAGCACCAATCTCGTCAAAGCGGTCCTGCAGGAACGCATGGGATATGATGTCGAAATCATTCCCGTTGCCGCCGCCGCCATGTGGCAGGCTGTCGGCACCGGAGACGTGGACGGCATGGTGACGGCATGGTTGCCGGTGACCCATGCGGCTTACCTGAAGTCCGTCAAAGACAAGGTTGAAAACCTCGGCCCCATCGTCGGCGGCGCCAAGCTCGGCTGGGCCGTGCCCTCCTATGTTGAGGCAGACTCCATCGCCGACCTGAACAAATACAAGGAAAAGTTCAACGGCAAGATCATCGGCATCGATCCCGGTGCAGGCCTCATGCGTCTTTCCGAAGATGCCATCAAGGAATACAACCTCGATTTTGAACTCATGGAAGGCTCCGGTGCAACCATGACCGCCGCCCTGGCCGACGCCATCAAGAACAAGGAATGGATCGTCGTCACGGCATGGTCCCCGCACTGGATGTTCGGCAAATGGGATCTGAAATACCTGAAAGACCCCAAAGGCGTCCTGGGTGAGGAAGAACACATCGACACCATCGTTCGCAAAGGTCTTAAGAAGGACATGCCCGAAGTCTACGCCTTCCTGGACAAATTCGCTTACAAGGATGCCAACCAGCTCCAGACCCTGATGGCCTGGAACCAGGAAAAAGGCGCCGACCGTTACAAGAATGCCGTGAAATTCATGAAGGAAAACAAGGAACTCGTGGATTCCTGGATCAAGTAACGAGCTTCTTAGCACAAAAAAAGGGCTGTCCCATTCGGGACAGCCCTTTTCATTTATCTCGATAGAATAACCGCTAGATGCGGATTGGAAGCTTCTTGAGCAACTCATCCACAACACGTTTGTGCTGCTTGTCCACTTCCTTGTCCTTCAGGGTCTTGGAGGCATGGCGATACGTCAGACGAAAGGACAGGTTGCGCTCGTCCTCCACGCCCTCGGGCACGTATTCGGCCACCATTTCCACGGACTCCAACAACGGACTCTTGATTTCGGCGATGGCGTCATACACCTGCTGTGCATGAATGGCCAGCGACCCGATGACCGTGATGTCACGGCGGCTGGGCGGGAACTTGGGCAGGCAACAGAAGGTGACCCTGTGCCCACGGTCCATCTCCCACAACTTCTCCGCGTCCATATCAGCCAGCCAGACGTCCTTGCGGGCGTGGTAGAAATCGGCAATATCGGACTTGACCTGTCCCATGACGCCCACCCGTTCGTCTCCCAGCTTCACTTCCACGCAGGGAGAAAGGTAGGGATGCTCCTCCACCATGACGCATTCGGGCGCACAAAACTTGAAATGACCTTCCAGCAGGTGCTCCACATGCCCCTTGATATCCAGGTAGTCGACATCCTCCTGGGGCCAGGGCCATTCTGCGGCATGACGCGAACCGTACAACAACACGCCCAAGCGGAGTTGCTCGCGGGTCTCGGTGTCGGAGTCTCTATCCTCAATGAACTTCTTGGCCACCTCGAACACGCGGACATGGTTGTTGCCCTGAGCAAGGTTGTGCTTGAGGGTGTTCAACAAGCCTGCCGCAATATCCGTACGCATGACATTCTGATCTTCAGACAGGGGGTTGGCAATACGCACCCGCCCTTCTCCCGGCAGGTTGAGGCGATCCAGGTCGTCGTCACCCACAAAGCTGTAGTTGATGGCTTCGTTGAGCCCGGCACCCATGCCCCAACGTTTGAGGGAACGCACGAAACCGTATTCGGTATCGGCGGTGACCGCGCCTCCCTCCAGGGATTTGGACACGTGCGGCAGCACGGCTGGAATACGGTCCAGACCGTAGACACGGCCGACCTCTTCATAGAGGTCTACCTCGCGCTCCAGGTCCAGCTTGTAAGACGGGGTTGCGACTTTCCAGTCCGCAGGATCGGAGTCGTCGACTTTGCAACCTTCCAATTCGAAAACTCTCTTGGCGAAGGCGGGTTCGAGATCCAAACCCAGCAGCTTCATGCACCGCGCATGGCGGTAACGATGGGTACGATCCCGCCACGGTTTGGGTTCGGCCTTGGCAATACCGGAAACCACACTGCCGCCGGATGTCTCGGCCATGAGCTGGGCAGCGCGGTTGAGAGCGAAAGTATTCATGACCTGGTCCACTCCGCGCTCGAAGCGGTAAGAGGCATCACTCGGCAGCGCCAGCCTGCGGGCGGTCTTGCGGATGGTTCCCGGACGGAACACGGCGGCTTCCAGCAGCACGTTCCTGCTGCCTGCATGCATTTCCGAATTCACGCCCCCCATGACACCGGCCAGCCCCACGGGCTTCTTGCCGTCCCAGATGAGCAGGTCCTTGGCGGTGAGGGTGCGCTCCATGTTGTCCAGGGTGGTGAACTTCATGCCGTCTTCGGCCGAAGCTACGCGGATCATGCCGCCTTCTATGAGGTCGAGATCGAAGGAATGCAGGGGCTGCCCCAGCTCGAACATAATGTAGTTGGTCACGTCCACGATGTTGCTGATGGGACGCTGCCCCAATGCCAACAGCTTGTAGCGCATCCAATCCGGAGCCTTTCCGGTGGCCACGTCACGAATGATGCGCGACTGGTACAGCGGACACAACTCAGCGTCGTCAATGACGATCTTCACTTCGGATGCAGCGTCGCCGCCTGCTTCGACGAGATTCAACTCAGGCATGGTCAACGGCAGATCGAAGGCCAGCGCTGTCTCGCGGGCGAAACCGAGAATGGACAGGGCGTCGGCACGGTTGGGAGTAATGTCGAAATCAAGAACCGTGCGTTCCAGATTCAGGGCGTCCACCAGCTTGTCGCCGACAGAAAGATTCTCGGGCAACACCCAGATGCCGTCATGGTCTTCGGAAAATCCCAGCTCACGCTCGGAACAAATCATGCCGAAGGATTTGACGCCCCGCAGCTTGGCTTTCTTGATTTTGAGACCGTCGGGCATGGTGACGCCCACCTTGGCCACCGGGACCTTCTGTCCCTTGCCCACATTGGGAGCGCCGCAGACGATCTCCAACACTTCGCTGCCCACGTCCACCTTGCACACGGACAGTTTTTCGGCCTCAGGATGTTTTTCGCACTCCACCACATGGCCGACAACAATGTCCTGTACGGACTCGAACGGATCCTCGATGGAATCGAGCTCCAGCCCAAGCATGGTCAGGCGGTCGCCCAGCTCCTGGGCCTCGCCTTCGAACGGGACAAATTCACGCAACCAATTGAAACTGACAAGCATTGATGATGCCTCCGCCCCCCTCCTTCATTGTCAGGAAGCAGGGTTTGGGGTTCTTAAGAAAAATGCAATATTATAAAACGGTTCCCCGGACTGCCAAAAGCACGACAAGGGGCCTGCGGAACTTACGCTCCCGAGGCCCCTGTCTCAAAAAACTAGGCAAACTGTTCGAGGAAACGAACGTCGTTCTCGAAGAACATGCGCAGGTCGCCGATACCGTACTTGAGCATGGCAACACGCTCGACGCCAAGGCCGAAGGCGAAACCGGTGTACAGCTCGGGATCATAGCCGACGCTCTTGAACACGTTGGGGTCCACCATGCCGCAGCCGAGGATTTCGACCCAGCCGGTGCCCTTGCAGACGCGACAGGTGCTGCCGTCCTGATTCTTGCCCTCGCCTCCGCACATGACGCAGGAAATGTCCACTTCCGCGCTGGGCTCGGTAAAGGGAAAGAAACTGGGGCGGAAACGCACATCGGTCTTCTGACCGAAAAGCTGCCGCACGAATGCGGTCAGGGTGCCCCGCAGGTCGCCCATGGAAACCTCACGGTCCACAAGCAGACCTTCGATCTGATGGAACATGGGGGTATGGGTCAAGTCAGAGTCGCGGCGATAGACCTTGCCCGGGGCAATGACGGCCAGGGGCGGCTTCTTGTTCAACATGCTCCGGATCTGGACAGGAGAGGTGTGCGTCCTGAGCACGATGTTCTCCGAAACGTACAGGGTGTCCTGCATGTCGCGCGCCGGGTGTTCCTGGGGAATGTTCAACGCTTCGAAGTTGTGCCAGTCGTTCTCCACCTCGGGACCGGTGGCGTGCTCGAAACCGAGCCCCACCAGGACCTCGCAGATCTCATCCATGGCCAGGGTCACGGGATGCAGAGAGCCTACCCCGGGCTTGCGGCCCGGCATGGAAGGATCGAAACGGCTCAGGCTCGCGGCTGCTGCGGCCTTGTTCAGTTCGTCCTGCCAGGCGTCGATCATGGCGGTGATGGCCTGCTTTACCTCGTTGGCCTTGCGCCCGGCTTCGGGCTTGAGCTCGTTGGGAAGCTTGGCCAAGGTCTGCATATTCTGGGCGAGCTTGCCCTTCCGGCCCAGATATTCGACCCGGATTTCCTCAAGTTCTTTTAATGAAGCAGCCTGGCCCTTGCATGCTTCGCACTCACGGGCCAGGCTGTCGAGACCTTCCAAGAAGGTCTTGAGTTCGTCACTCACGGTTATCCAACCTGTGCTTTGGCGGCCTCGGCAATCTTAGCGAACACTTCTTTGTCGCGGACAGCCATGTCGGCCAGGACTTTGCGGTTCAGTTCGATGCCAGCCTTGGAAAGGCCGTTCATGAAACGGCTGTAGGAAAGGCCATGCAGACGCGCTGCGGCGTTGATACGCATGATCCAAAGCTTCCTGAACTCGCGTTTCTTGCGTTTGCGGTCACGGTAGGCGTGGCACAGGGCCTTTTCGACACGCTCACGAGCGGTACGATAAAGTCGGCTGCCTGCTCCGCGATAGCCTTTGGCAAGCTTGAGATATTTTTTGTGACGCCTGCGGGCGGTCACACCACGTTTGACTCTCATGTCAGACCTCCATCACTTAGTACCCTCCGGATGAGCGCAAGCTCCCGGCAGGGCGGAGTGGATGTTAAAAGGTTGAATAATTTACGGCCGTCTCACTTAGGCGTACGGCAGCATGCGGCGTACGGCCTTCTCGTTGGTCTTGTCCACGGTAGTGGACTGGCCGAGACGACGCTTCCTCTTGGCGTTCTTCTTGGTCAGAATGTGCCTGAGGTTTTTCCTGCGGCGCTTGAACTTGCCGCTTCCGGTGACTGCAAAACGCTTGGCAGCGCACCTTCTGGTTTTGATCTTGGGCATATATCCTCCTCAAGTTCTATCCGGGAAACCCGGACGAAATATTAATCCTGCTGCGGCTGTTCCTGCCCCTCGGCCTCGGCCTTGGGCTTGGCTTTGGGAGCCGGGGCTTTCTTCACCGGCGCGAGCATCATGGTCATGGTACGGCCTTCAGCTGCCGGGCGGCTTTCAACCTTGGCCATATCCTGGGTGTCTTCCACCACTCGCTCCAAGACCATGAGACCTCGATCCTTATGGACTATTTCACGCCCACGGAAGAAAACAGTCACCTTGCAGCGGTCGCCGCCTTCGAGGAACCTGCGGATATGCTTGAGCTTCGTCTGGTAATCATGGTCGTCGGTCTTCGGTCGAAACTTGACTTCCTTGATTTGGATGACGGTCTGTTTTTTCTTGGCTTCCTGGAGCTTCTTTTTCTGCTGATACTTGAATTTCCCGAAATCCATGATTTTACAGACAGGCGGATCGGCATTGGCGGCTACCTCGACCAGGTCGAGGCCCTTTTCCATGGCGATCTCCAGGGCCTTGCGGGTGTCCAAGACACCCAACTGCTCCCCGTTCTCATCAACAACCCTCACCTTGGGTACTCTGATCCGCTCGTTGCGCCTGACGCCATCGTCGCGTCTGCCGCGGTTACGGTCATGTCGTCGAAAAGCTATAGCTCATTCCTCCGCGTTTGAAAGGTTCCATCGCCGCGGCCAAGATAAGCTCGGCCGCCTCCTCCAGCGACAACAGGCCTGCATCGTCCCCGCCCCTGACACGGACGTTGACGGCACCGGATTCGACTTCCTTGTCTCCGATCACAAGCATGTAAGGGATCTTCTCGACCTGAGCCTCACGAACTTTGTATCCGAGTTTCTCATTTCGAAGATCTGCTTCGACGCGGATGCCCTTTTCCTGGAAAAATTGCAAGACTTTTTCTGCAAATTCCCGCTGAGCGTCGGTTACGGTCAGAATCCTGGCCTGAACCGGAGCGAACCAGACAGGGAAGGCACCTGCGTAGTGCTCAATCAAAATTCCAAGGAAACGCTCCACCGAGCCCATGATGGCGCGATGCACCATAACCGGGCGATGACGTTCCCCATCCTCACCGATGTAACTCAAATCAAACCGCTCAGGCAAGGTGAAATCAACCTGAATTGTTGAACATTGCCATTCACGGCCCAGACAGTCGCGCACTTTGACGTCGATCTTGGGACCGTAGAAGGCGCCGTCCCCCTCGTTGATCTCGTAGGGAAGCCCCATGCTTTCCATGGCCTCGGCCAAAGCCTTGGTGGCCCGTTCCCAGTCCTCGTCCGAGCCGATTGACTTCTCGGGGCGGGTGGACAGCTCCATGGAGTAGGTGAAGTCGAAAAGCTCCATGAGGTCCTGCACCCACTTGACCACACCCTTGATCTCGTCCTGGAGTTGGTCCGGACGGCAGATGATATGTGCGTCGTCCTGGGTAAAGCTGCGAACGCGCAACAGCCCGTGGAGCACGCCGGACTTTTCGTGGCGATGCACCACGCCCAGTTCAAAGTAACGCTGGGGCAAATCACGGTAGCTCATGAGCTTGCGGTTGTATATGAGCATATGCGCCAAGCAGTTCATGGGCTTGACGCCGTAGGCCTGCTCGTCGATTTCCGTGAAATACATATTCTCACGGTAGTTGTCGTAATGACCGGAGGTCTCCCAAAGATCGCGCTTGAGGATCTGCGGGCCGCGCACCAGCTGGTACCCGCGCTTGAGCTGTTCCTTGGTGACGAAATCCTCGAGGATGGTGCGTACCAGCGCCCCCTTGGGGTGCCAGTAGGCCATTCCCGCCCCGCCCCGCTCCTGGAAGCTGAACAGGTCGAGCTGAGTACCGAGCTTGCGATGGTCGCGCTTCTTGGCTTCCTCGAGTTGGTTCAAATATTTCTTAAGCGCCTTGGGATCCTGCCAGGCGGTCCCGTAGATGCGCTGCAACTGCTTGTTGTTCTCGTCGCCACGCCAGTAGGCACCTGCAACGCTTAACAGTTTGAAGGCCTTGATCATACCGGTGCGGGCAACGTGCGGGCCGCGGCACAGGTCCGCGAAATCGCCGTGCCGGTAGACGTTGAATTCGTCTTCACCCAGGTCGTCGATAAGCTCCAGCTTGTAATCCTCGCCCATGTCGGCAAAGAACTTCCTGGCCTCGTCGGCACTCATGGCCCGGCAGGAGAAATCCTTATCGGCTCCCACGGAACGGGCCATCTCCTTCTCGATGGCTTCCAGGTCCTCGGGCGTGAACGGACGCTCAAAATCAAAGTCGTAGTAGAACCCGTTCTCCACAGCCGGACCAATGGTCACCTTGGCGGTGGGGAAAAGTTTCTTGACCGCTTCAGCCATCAAATGCGCTGCAGAGTGCCGGATCACGTCGAGTCCCTCGGGGGAATCGTCGAAAACCGGCTCCAGAGTAGTGCAGGTAGTGGGTACGGTAGTGTTCAGGTCGAGGGTGGTGTCGCCGCATTTCGCGACAACAACTTTCTTGAACTGCTTCTTGGACAGTCCTTCCTTGAGCGCTTCGGCGCAGGATGCGCCTTCAGCCACTTCAACCTGCTTACCAGCCACTTCGATCTGCATGGCGTTTACTCCTAGCGAGGCGTTAAAGGTTCAAACGAAAGAAGGGAGGCACGAGGCCTCCCTTCGGGGATTTTCTGGTAGGCACGAGCAGATTTGAACTGCTGACCCCTTGCGTGTCAAGCAAGTGCTCTCCCCCTGAGCTACGCGCCTTCATTGGTCCGCTTCGTTGCGGCGAGGTGAATTTCTATGGAAACCACGTCCAATTGTCAAGCAGCTTTTTTCACTTTTTTTACTTTTTTCCGGCTCTGATCAACCTATGACTTGAAGAGCTTCGTCAACCAAGCCCTTCACAGTGGTAGTTTCCACCACATCATTGCGGAATATCGACACTTCCGTCGAGTCTCCCTTCAGCTTCCTCAGGCTGGACAATGCCGACTTGCTGCCGAGAATGCCGAGCACCCAGGCGGCCAACCCCCGGTTGTACGCGTCGTCGTCTTCCAGCGCGGCAATGAGGAACCGCTCGGCATGGCTCACCAGGTCGGGGCGAACCTGCGCCAGCCGACCCAATCCCCAGAACACGCCCCGGCGCAAATCCGGGTGATCCAGGTAGTTCCCGTCGCAGGCCTTGTCGCAGTAAATGTACGAGGCGAGAATGGAACTGAATTCGCGGGCCAGGGTTTCCTGACGCGCCATGACTTCGGCCATGGACTCGGGAATGCCCCATCCGAGATTCCCGGACTCTTCGTTCATGTGCCACATGAAGGTGCGCATGAGCACACGAGCCTTGTCCATGCCCGCTCGGGCAAGCCGCTCTCCCACCAGACCGAAGGCGACCACCGTATGCCAGCGCACGTCTTCGTCGCGATCGAGGCGCAGGGAGAACAGCGGAGCCACCAGTTGCCCGGGAGCCCACTCCTCCAACTCGACCAATCGGTCCTTCCAGTCCGGAGCCGCGAGAATCTCGCGGACATCCCTTTTCACACGGCGGAAACGCGACATGCCGCCTCCTTCCACCGCCCGGTGGCGCTACAGGTTTTCCTGGATTTCCTTAAGGAATTCTTCAGGGACCTCGAAACGGCTTTCCTGTGCCTTCTTGGCGTACTCGTCGGCCTTTTTCCAATCCTTGTTATGCGCAGAGACAATGGCCAGATTGTTCCAGGCCGGACCGAACTGGGGCTGCAGGTCCACAACCTTCTGCAGGGCCTTCTCGGCTTCGTCGTAATCACCCAAGGCAATATGGCAACTGCCGAGGGTGGAAAGAGCCTGGGCGAAATTGGGATCGTATTTGAGGGCGCGTTTCAGGGACTGCAGAGCTTTGTCCGCGTCGCCCATCTGGAGTTGCACGAAACCGATGTTGCCCCAAGGTACGGCGAAAAACGGGCGTTCCTTGGTGGCCTGGATGTTGTAATTGAGGCACCCTTCCAGGTCGTCGCGCTGCAGGGCGATGCCCCCCAACTGCACATAGGCCTCGGCCATCTTCGGAGACTCGGACACGGCCGCCAGGAAATACCGCTCGGCGTCCATGAATTCACGCTTGGAAAGGTATGCCACCCCCAGGTTGTACATGGTGTTGGCGCAGCCGGAATTTTTGTCCAGCTTGGCTTTCAGGTCGGCAATATAATCGTCGAGATTGTCGAATGTCTGTTCCATGATTCTATCCTCTAAGGGGTGATTCCCTTTGATTTACAATATTTTTCGTACCAGAGACAGTAGTCGTACAAGGGACGCACCTTCTCGAAGTTCATGACCAGCATGACGTTGAACTCGTTGATGGCGTCCATGTACTCCTGATTGGGCTGCTTTTCGAGAGAAGCCATGAACAGGTGCGTCAACTGGTGGGCGGTATGCCCGGTGGCGTCGGTACGGATATCGATGGGATCGAACGGCTTGGCGAACGGGTCCCAATTCTCGTACCCCATACGGTCCACGAACTTGCGCCGCCGCGGGGACATCTTTTCATAGATGGCCTTTTTCTGGGCCTCGAATTCTTCGTGAGAAGGTTGCCTGCTTTCCATGCGCTAGTCCCCGTCTTTATCCGGCCCGCCCAGCACGATGGAGAAAGATTTCTCGGCGCAGGTCCGGCATTTGGACTTGTCCTCGGTGCAGGAGCCACAAGCCTCGGACTGAGGAACTGCGCCCGAAGCTTTCAATCCCGTCGACGCAGACTGCGGCGGGACCGAAGGGGCTTCCATTTCAGCGGCCTTCTCATGGAATTCCGGATCGATCAGGGGTTTGCCGTCCTTCACCCCCAGATACTCTTTGGTGAATGTATTCAGGATGGCCGTGGACAGCGGCATGAGCATGTCGCCCAGCTGCTTGTATTGACTGTTGAGACTGTCGGCAAGCTCCTGACTGATGGCCAGCAGACGATCGTGGAGTGCGTCCATGCTCACGGTGGGATACGTCTCTCCGGCCATGAAACCGGACTTGGCGCAAGTATGCCCCTGCCCCGCAATGGCCGTGGGCACGCCATAGAGACGGCAGGTCAACGGACGCTTGTCGTACATACGGCAAACGTCGCCTTCGCCGAGCATGGGGCAACGAATACGAGTGCGGGCCACTTCTTCCATGATGTCCCGGGCGCTCACCCCTTTCTGGTTGGACTGGAAAAGCTTGCGTTTGAGCTTGAAAATCTGCCTGTCGGCCTTGTCCGCGGCCTCCATGATGGCGTTTTTTTCAATGCCGCCGAATCGTTCATTGAAATGGTGGTTGACATACAAAGCTTCCACCAGAGAGAGGTCAAAAAGGGCATAACAACAATCGCAACAGCCCTTTTCACATTTCACCTGATCGGGAAAATCCTTTTCAAAGGTGGCGAAAAGCTTGTCCACCTCCCCGACCAGTTCTTCGTAGCGTTCGAAATATTTGCTGAAATCCAAAGCCATTCAATACTCCTTGCCCCGCCGCCGAATAAATGTCCATGTGGCGGGCTCATGTGGTAAGCCACTAGTTAAGTCTTCTATCCCTTCCGTCAACCATGAAGAAAAATTCATGGAAGGAAGAAACGGCGCTTAATCTAAAAAAAACCGCCCCATGGGGCGGACAGACGGCCTGTGCCGTAGCGCACGGTCGACGGGGTAAAAAACGTGTACGGGAGCGGCGGGCACCACTCCCGTACACGTTTTGTCAATCGAATTAATCTTCTTCGATTTCGATGGCGTCCTGCTCACAAACTTCGACGCAGGATTCGCAACCGAGACATTCTTCTTCGTTCACGACAACGGCTTTACCGTCCTGCAGTTCGTAAACTTCAACCGGACAAACGTCTACACATTCGCCGTCGCCGGTGCACTTTTCCACATCAAGGTTAATCCTGTAGCCCATTGTTTCCTCCAGATTGTGTTATTACCACCGGCTCATTCAGAGCCGGTCAACTGCTCGACCTTCCCTTAGCACTCCAGGCCTTGCAGCGCAACTACAAACAGCAATTCCCCCAGCTCACTACGCCGGGCTCCGAATGCCAATATATCCACGCAAACGACGTGTCAAGACGTGAATTTCAACATCACCGACACCCAACGGCACTCCCTGCAAAGTGCAATGCGGTTGTGCTTCCTCCCCGAGTGGATTATATTTCAGGATTCCGAAACACGTACTAATTGAAAATACAGGATTTACAGAATGTTCAACAAAGAAGAACTCAACAAATATGCCGAAACCCTCTGGTGGGGCTTGGAAACCGCGCGTACCGGAACCTTCGAGAAGGGCGACTATGTACTGGTAAGCTACGACCTGGAAGCCCTTCCCCTGGCCGAAGCCGTCTTCGACCTGCTCATGGACAAGGGGATCGTGCCTGTCATGCGCCTCGGGCACACCCCCACTATGGAAGTAAGCTTCTACGGCAAGAGCGACGAAACCCAGCTCACGGCCGTGGCCCCGGGCGAAAAAGAACTCATGCAGGGACTCAATGGGCTCATCAAACTCATCGCTCCTTCCTCCCTGACCCACCTCAAGGACACGGATCCCGCCAAGATCGGCAAGGCTGCCGTGGCCCGCAAGTTCCTTCGCGACATCATGGAGGAACGCGAAATCTCCGGCGATTTCGGCTGGACCCTGTGCGTCTACCCCACCATTGCCTATGCGGAAGCCGCCAATCTGACCATGGAAGAATTCAAGGAACAGTTGGTCAAGGCCTGCTTCCTGGACGAGGCCCGGCCCTACGAGCATTGGAAAAACATTTTCAACGAGGCCGAAAAGGTCAAGGCCTGGCTCAACGGATTGGACATCGACCACCTGCATCTTGTCAGCGAAAACATGGACCTCAAGGTTACCCCGGGCACAGATCGTCGCTGGCTCGGCGTTTCCGGCCACAACATCCCAAGCTTCGAGATATTCCTATCCCCGGACTGGCGCGGCGCCGAAGGCGTCTACTATGCTGATCAACCTTCTTTCCGTTCCGGCAACTACGTGGAAGGCGTGCGACTGGAGTTCAAGGATGGCGTGGTGGTCAAATCCGAGGCCAAGGAAGGCGGCGAATTCGTGGCCAAGCAGCTGGCCATGGACGAGGGAGCGGCCCGCCTGGGCGAATTTTCCCTGACCGACCGGCGCTTTTCCAAGATCGACAAATTCATGGCCAACACCTTGTTCGACGAAAACTTCGGCGGCGAATACGGCAACTGCCACGTGGCAGTGGGCGCTTCCTACGCCGACACCTACGCTGGAGACCAGACCTCCCTGGACGACGAGAAGAAAAAGGAACTCGGCTTCAACGATTCGGCCCTGCACTGGGACCTGGTCAACACCGAGCCCAAGACAGTGGCCGCCAAGCTCAAGGACGGTTCCGAGGTGCTCATCTACAAGGACGGAGAGTTTCAAATCTAACCCTTCGGATTCCTCATGCCCAAACGAAACATCTACCTGAAGACCATTCCGCCCGGCGAGGCCGTGGCCGCCGCCATGGCCGCGCTGGACCGGAAAACGCTGATACAGCGCGAAACGATCGCCTCACACGAGGCGTGCGGCCGCGTCACCGCCGAGCCGGTGTTCGCGCGTTGCTCTTCGCCCACGTTCCACTCCGCGGCCATGGACGGCATTGCCGTAAAGGCGGAAACGACTTTCGTCGCTCGTGAAGACCAGCCCCTGAAACTGAAACGGGACAGGGACTTCGACGACGTAAACACAGGCAACCCGCTGCCCGAAGGCCGCAACGCGGTAATCATGATCGAGAACGTGGTGCGCGTGGATGAAAATACCGTGAGCATCGACACTCCGACTGCGCCATGGCAACACGTGCGCCGCATAGGTGAGGACATCGTGGCCACCGAGCTGCTCATTCCCCAGAACACCGCCCTGTCGCCCTTCGACATCGGCGCGCTGCTCTCGGCGGGCATCTATGAGCTGGAAGTATGGAAACGTGTCCGGGCCGCCTTCATCCCCACCGGAGACGAGGTATTGGATTTTGCGGCCCGCCCCACTCCGAATCCCGGGCAGGTCATCGAGTCCAACTCACAGGTCTTCAGGTGCCAGGCAACGCAGTGGGGCCTGGATGCCGTCACCCTGCCCACAGTCCCGGACCGGAAAGAGGCCCTGACCGAAGCGGTCAAGACAACTCTGGCCGACGACAGACACATGGTAATCATCGGTGCGGGTTCCTCGGCAGGGAGCAAGGATTTCACCAAGGCGGTTTTCGAAGAATTGGGCGAGGTGCTGGTGCACGGCATTGCAATCATGCCTGGCAAGCCATCCCTCCTGGCCATCACGGACGAGCGCTCAGGCCATCCCGGCAGGCTGCTGGTGGGAGCGCCCGGCTATCCGGTCAGCGCCGTGGTTTGCTTCGACGAACTGCTGGCGCCCATCGCCGCATGGCTGGAGCGCAAGCCCGTTGCAAAGCGCACTGCGGTGGACGCCGTGCTGACCAAAAAAACGCCTTCCAGGCCGGGTATGGCCGAAGTGCTGCGGCTGGCCATGGGACGTGTCGGCAACCGCATCGTGGCCACCCCGCTGGGTCGCGGCGCAGGGCTTCTGACCACCATGACCAAGGCACAGGCCGTGAGCACCATCCCGGCCGAGCGCGAGGGCATCGAACAAAATGAAATCATCAGGGCGGAACTGCTGGTGCCCGAGGATCAACTCGACTCGGTGCTGGTGCATGTGGGCAGCCATGACAACACCCTCGACATGCTGGCCAACGAGCTCATGGGACTGGGCACCCCACTGCGCCTGGTCTCCAGCCACGTGGGCAGCATGGGCGGCCTCAACGCCCTCAAGGCCGGATCAGCACTCTTTGCGGGCTGCCACCTTTTCGACCCGGAAACCCGGGATTTCAACTTTCCGTTCATCGAAAAATACCTGCGCGACATGGACGTGACGGTCATCAACCTGGCCGTACGCCACCAGGGTCTCATCGTGGCCAAGGGCAACCCCCAGGACATCAAGGGGGTGGACGACCTCGCCAGAGAGGACATCCGGTTCATCAACCGCCAGCGTGGCGCGGGAACACGTATCCTGCTGGATCATCACCTCAAGCTGTCCGGAATCAACCCGCGTACCGTGCGAGGCTACGACCAGGAGGAGTTCACACACATGGCAGTGGCCGTGAACGTGCTGACGGGGGCGGCATCCTGCGGCCTGGGAATCTATGCGGCGGCCAAGGCCCTGGACCTGGATTTCGTGCCTTTGGCCCACGAACGTTACGACCTGATCATCCCGTCCGAATTCATGGACGATCCCCGCATCCAGACTCTGCTGGAACTGATCACCAGCTATACGATGAAGGAAAAAATCGACGCTCTGGGCGGATACGAGACCACTCTTACCGGACAGATCATGGAACCGGGAATCGGGCTGGGATAAATTGATCGGGATGAACTGGAAAGCTCTGGAATCAACCGAAGACAAAAGCGGCCTGACTCTGGCCGCTTTTGTTTGTCGTTAAACGCAGAAGACGAGAAAGGGAATCCAAAAGAGGCGCATTCCTTTGGCTTCCGGAGACAACACTCAACAAAGCTTTGCACCATTGGGCACGGATCGCTCGGGAACGGCCAGAACAACCCCGCCCTCGCTGTGAAAGCCGGTAATCAGACACTGAGACATGAACGGCCCCACCTGCTTGGGCGGAAAGTTGATCACTCCCACCACCTGCTTGCCCATCAGCTCTTCCATATCATATAATTTTGTAATCTGGACGCTGGACTTGCGCTCGCCGACCTCAGCACCGAAATCAACCCAAACCTTGTAGGCAGGATTGCGGGCCTCGGGAAACGGTTCCACCCTGACGATGGTTCCCACCCTCAATTCCACACTCTCGAAATCATTCCACGAAATGGTCTTCATAGTTCCTCCTGTCGGACTCAATGAAGAACCATATCGCACGGCAGGAAGAGCGTCTTGGATGAAATTGATCTCAGCCGCTGAAAACCTGGCTGCGGTAAACGCCCGGCGTCACTCCGAACCGCGCCTTGAACCGGCGGTTCAAGTGGCTTTGGTCGGAGAAACCACAGGCGACCGCCACATCGCCCGGGGCATAGCCCGCCCCGAGCAGTTCCCGAGCGCGGGAAACCCGGACATCCATGAGCCAGGAATGAGGTGTCATACCGGTCTCACGGCCGAAAAGCCGAATCAAATGATAAGCCGTGCACCCGCATTCCTCGGCCACGGAATCCAACATCAGGGACTCGGAAAAACGGTCCAGCATCAGCTCTTGGGCTCGACGCACCTTGTCGGGAGACCGGCACACCCCGGCCTCGGCGGAACGCATCACGCCGTGACGACGCAATAGCAAACCGAAAGTGATCAGAAACAATTCCCTGGAATTGCCGGCCTCCGACATCATCGAGGCATGCAGTCTTCCGAGAAAGTCACAGGCCTGCCGATCCTTGTGCAAGACACTTGCGAAAGCGCTCGGGCAAAGGCCGGAACAACCCATTTGCGAAGCAATGTCGTTAAGAATTCCGTCCTGCACATAAAAGCTGAGCAGGAGACGGCGGCGACCGTAGGCGCGATTGGCATGCACCTCCCCCGGCGCCACTGTGCCGAAACTGTCCGGTTGCAGGATATCACTGCTGCCGCCGATCTTAACATTTTCGCCACCTGCACAGTTGATCCAGAACACGTAATCATCATGGGTATGCGCAGGCATGGCAAAACGGGCGTCGGAGCAGAATAAGAGTTCCACCCCTTCGATATTCTTTGATTTTTTATAAACAATTTGCTGTTTTTCCATAGCAGTCCCACACTTGCCTACCATACGCCGCCTCCAGGGTCGAGTTCGCACAATCTTACTACATATGAAGCAAAAACAGCCATTACAAACACCAAAATACGTTCTACGGCATATTTCAATCCACTTTTTTGCAACAAAAAGGACTGAACTTCGCATTTCTAAACATACGCCAGACATTCAAGCGTTCCCCTGGAATCCAAAAACACTTTTTTCACAAATTCGTCATTATATAATATTCTCACTGGACTTTTTTCGAACATCTGCTATGTATGCAGGGAGCATCATATCCAGACAATCATCTCCTGTGTTGAGAAGCCCGATTCCGGGCGATTGCTTTAACAATTGCGGTTCAATCCCATACTCGCTGGGCCGAGTTCATTTTTTTTACACAGTGCCCGCCGGACACGTGTCCGCAACCGTATTGCCTATCATGGAGGAAAACCATGTTGAAGGAACGTAAAGACGTGACCACCAAAAACGCCTACCTGATCCTGGACGGCACCACCTATGAGTTGCCCGTAATCGTCGGCACCGAAAAGGAACACGCCATCGACATCACCAACCTGCGCCAGGAGACCGGCCACATAACCTACGACCCAGGCTACGCCAACACCGGTTCCTGCGCCAGCGCCGTCACGTTCGTCAACGGCGAGGAAGGCGCGCTTCATTACCGGGGCTATCCCATCGAAGAGATAGCGGAAAACCGAGGTTCCTTCATCGAAACCGCATGGTTGCTGATTTTCGGCAGACTCCCGGACCGTGAGGAACGCCAGGATTTCCGGCAGCTGCTCACGGACAATGAACTTCTCCATGAAGACCTCCGGCACCATTTCGAAGGTTTCCCGTCCAAGGGACACCCCATGGCCATTCTTTCCGCTGTGGTCAACGCCATGGGCTGCTACCACCCGGATCTTCTGGAAATCCAGACCGAAGAGGAGTTCAAGCTGGCGGCCGCCAAAATCATCAGCAAGGTGCGCACCATCGCAGCCTGGGCCTACCGCAAGTCCATGGGACTTCCCTTCATGTATCCCAACCCGGAATTGACCTACTGCCAGAACTTCCTGCACATGATGTTCTCGGAGCCCTATCGTGAATACACGCCAACTCCCGAGGAAACGCGGGCGCTCAGTCTCTTCTTCATGCTCCATGCCGACCATGAACAGAACTGCTCCTGCTCCACGGTCCGCATGGTCCAGTCCACCCAGGCCAACCTGTTTGCCTCGGTTTCCGCAGGCATCTGCGCCCTGTGGGGCAGACTGCACGGCGGTGCGAACTCGGCAGTGCTGACCATGCTCAACGAAATCCGTGCGGGCAAAGACGACGTGAAGACTTACATCGAACGGGCCAAACGCAAGGAAATCCGGCTCATGGGTTTCGGCCACCGCGTGTACAAAAGTTTCGACCCGCGCGCCAAACTGCTGCGCAAGGCGGCTTACGATCTGCTGGAAGCCAATGGCGTCAACGACGAATTGCTGACCATCGCCCTGGAGCTTTCGGAAACGGCCATGAACGACGAATACTTCACCTCGCGCAAGCTCTACCCCAACGTGGATTTCTACTCGGGCATCATCCTGCGCGCCCTGAACATTCCGGTGGACATGTTCCCGGTGATGTTCGCTATTGGCCGCATGCCCGGCTGGATCGCCCATTGGTACGAAGCATGGCGCACCGGAGCGGAAAAAATCCATCGTCCGCGCCAGATCTATGTAGGTGAGCGCCGCAGGCCCTATGTCCCCATGGACGACCGGAAAAAGGATGACGCTTGCGGGTGTTAATCTGAAAAAAAGTCTTGCAATCCAAAACGGCTGAGTATAAACAGTCACTTCCTGAACGCCGAAGTGGTGGAATTGGTAGACACGCATGGTTCAGGACCATGTGGTTTAACGACCGTGGAAGTTCGAATCTTCTCTTCGGCACCAAGAAATCAAAAGGTTTGTGGCTAAACAGCTGCAAACCTTTTTCTTTTTTATCCGGCAACTTACATGTTTTTTGTCTTTTCGGCGTGATTTGACCCCTCTGGGTCAAAGTGGTGGGTCAAAGTACCCGGAATCGACTAGAGCGTCTTAGCCTTGAAAAGGCTTAGAGGCTCTGAGAAGTGGGGTCACTTTGTTGGACCATTGAGCAGCGCTTTTAAGGTGGACAGTTTAACGGGCTACGCTGCTTGGCGGGCCCAAGCCAGAGGGGGTACCCCCTCTGGCTTGGGTCGCGTCTGATATATCTCCATCGGCTTCATGCCGTCAAAGGTCTTGTGAGGACGGCGGTTGTTGTAGAAGTCAAACCACCAGACCAAAGCATTCCGTAGATCAGAGCCCGTCTTCAGTTCCCGCAGATAAACACATTCGTATTTTAGCGACTTCCAGAGCCGCTCAATCATCACATTGTCCATCCAACGACCACGGCCATCCATTGAAATCCGGACTCCGGCATCCCTGAGAGTTCTTGTGAACTCGTAGCTGGTGAACTGTGATCCCTGGTCGGTGTTGAAGATTTCCGGCACCCCATAACGATTCAGGGCTTCTTCCAAGGCAGACACGCAGAAATCAGCATCCATCGTGTTTGAGAGCCTCCACGACAGGACGGCCCGACTGTGCCAGTCCATGATCGCCACAAGGTATAAGAAGCCGCGTTTCATGGGGATATACGTGATGTCGGCACACCAAACCTGATTGGGCTTCGTAATCGCCATATTGCGCAACAAATAAGGATACCTCTTGTGCTGCGGATGCGGCTGGCTCGTCCTCGGCTTTTGATAGATTGCCATCAGTCCCATTTTACGCATGAGGCGACGCACACGACCCCGCCCGACCTGATGACCCTCATCCCGCAGGATGTTGCGCATTTGTCGGGAGCCGAAGAACGGCAATTCCATGAACAACTCGTCGATGCGTTTCATCAGCGACAAATTGTACATGGACTCGCCCACAGGCTGAAATAGTACGTTGAGCGTTGCAGTTTAAGGATTCTGCATTGTCGCCGCACGCTGAGCATGGGATGCTCTTTATCGACGACCTCACGCCTTCGCTCGCAGCTCAGATTTTTGCAAAGGCTTGTTGCAAAAAATCCTTCTCCACCGTGAGCTGGCCGATCTTGGCGTGTAGCTCCTTGATCCGCGCCTCATCGCTCTGCTGGTTTTTCTGAGCTTTGCCTGAAAATGAAGCGGCAACGCCTTCCTTGGCTTGCCTCTTCCACTGAGAAATCTGATTGGGATGCACGCCATACTTGGCGGCCAGTTCGGAAAGGGCCTGTTCCCCGGACAGCGCGTCGAGGGCTACACGGGTCTTAAATTCGGCAGTAAATCTTCTTCTTTTCCTGGACATCGAAAGCCTCCTTCAGGCTTCTTACGTCCACCTTAAACTGTGGTCCAGTTTCTTAGACCCACTTCTCAACCAACCATATCACCCCGACAAATCGCCGCGCAAGGGCCTCACCCCAAAAAGCTGCATTCCCCCTGACAATCTGATCGGCTCAACAGAACGAAGCATCCCCCCCAAACCACCTCTATGGAATGGTGAGTCCAGGCTGCTTCTTATAAAGATAAACATACAACGACTCGCCATCATCTTTGTTCGAGGCGTGATCAAATGGTTTAGCAAGTAAGGATTTCTTTGCACACTCAGCAGCCGCAAAGCTTTCCGCTAAAAGGACGCGACAGGTTGACTCATCGCAGGAACCTAGATTGTGTTGTGCGAAAAGCCTTTCCTGCGGGTCGGCAGCAATACCCACGAACCAATCATTGTGAGTCCCACCACCCTTATGAAAAAACAATGTCAAATCACTAACGATGTCCGCATAGTTCATTGGCTGCATTTGACTGGTATCTAGCATCATCATCCATCCTGCAAGAAACACTTTCCATTATTTCAAATGGTGTTTTATTGTGAATTAGCCCAAGCAGATTGTATTATCTCCTTGATCGGCAACTCATATTTTTGGCAATAATGACAATAAGTTTCGATAGCCTTTTTAGCTTCCTCTGTTGTTTTTTTTTGAAGCTCATGGTACTCACTTAGGGTTCTTTTCATAATAGCTTCATGTGAAAAATCACTTTGTGGAAATGTATAGCCCAATATTTTACTTACCGATCCAACCTTTTTGCCAAAAATATAGCCCAACTTTTCTCCTGCACCCCTTCCATACTTCTGTTCATAGGGAGCGGCATAATAAAAAAAAGCGGCATAGCATTTAGAAATTTCCGTTGCAGCTTTTTCAGATATAAGACCGTGATATATCTTTAAATACAAATCTACAGTCTCTTGATCGACACCAACAGCAGGACAATATTTCAAACCTGAAATATCACGCGCGGGTTCACACTTTTTCTTATCCCCTTTCGTTTGCATAAGCGCGAACCCGGAGTGCCCAGTAATAGCATGTGTGCTTATACTGGGCTGTTCCGCCCGCATTTTTATCGCCAAAAGGTCTAAAGCTGTTGAACATTTACAGGCAATATCGTCAGCCACAGCCACTCCAGAAAAAAGGAAACAAAAAAACAAAAAACTTATGATAATCCTAGCGGGCGCAGCCATCCCCCCTCCAATGCCAAAAGTGAGCGTACATTTCAAAACAAGTATACAACTCTCGTAGCTTTATTCAAGTCACACCTGGCCAAAACCAACACCCCGATCAACGCCGGCCGTTCCCTTCCGAACAACTCGATGCGTTCAAAGCAAGCCCTTGCCTCAACCTGGTCAAAATGCTAGGTCATTCATCAAACAGGAAGAACACGCCAAAAAGAAATACTTAAATAAAATCAACATATTGCCACGCCGCCGAAATCTGAAGAGTTCCGAATCTTCTCTTCGGCACCAGATAGAAACAAGGGTTGCGATCTGAGATCACAACCCTTTTCTTGTTTCTCCTCGCCGCACCGATCCCCCTGGCGGAGTTACCCCACGCAATCCTTTCCATATGAAAAAACAGAGCACTATTCGTTGGCCACCCGCAGCACTTCGGCCAGGGTGGTCAAGCCTGCTTTGGCCTTGCTGCAACCATTCTGCACCAGGGTTTCCATACCCTCACCCTTGACCCGCTTGCGAATTTGGTTGGAGTCCGCCGTATTGAGCATCATGGCCCTGACGGCCTCCGAAGGCTCCATGACCTCATAAAGAGCCATACGGCCTCGATACCCCGTTCCCATGCACGCCTCACAGCCTGCAGCCCGCCAAGCGGTTCCATTACGGAATTCATCGCCGAACCCGCCGAACTCCATGGCCAGCTGCCGCTCACTGGGCACATATTCCTCCCGGCACACCGGGCACAGGCGACGCACCAGCCGCTGGGCCACCACAGCCCGCAACACCGAGGAGAGCAAGAAGGGCTCCACCCCCATGTCAATAAGCCTGGTCACGGCGCTGGGGGCGTCATTGGTGTGCAGAGTGGAAAAGACCAAATGTCCGGTAAGGGCGGCTTGTATGGCGATCTCTGCAGTCTCGTAATCACGGATCTCCCCGATGAGCACCACATCCGGGTCCTGCCGCAAGATGGAGCGCAGCCCCGAGGCGAAAGTCAGCCCGGTTTTGGCGTTGACCTGTATCTGACCGATCCCGTCGAGTTGATACTCCACGGGGTCCTCGATGGTCATGATGTTTTTGTCCGGAGAATTGATATGGTTGAGTACGGCGTAAAGAGAGGTGGTCTTGCCGCTGCCCGTAGGACCAGTGACAAGGATGATACCATGGGAAACATTCACCAGCCGGTGAAGGCGTTCCAGATTCTGCTCGTTAAGCCCCAACTCGGAGAGACTCAAAATCCTGGTGTCTTTTTCCAAGAGGCGCATGACAACCCGTTCCCCGAAGGTGGTGGGCAAACAGGAGACGCGCAAATCAACCTGACGGCTCCCCAGGGTCAGAGCGATACGACCATCCTGAGGCAATCTTTTTTCCGCAATGTCCAGCTTGGCCATGATCTTGATGCGTGACACCAGAGCCGCGTGAAAACGCTTGGCGATGGAATGTTTGTCGTACAAGACACCGTCCAACCGGAACCGGACGCGTAAAACATCTTTGTAAGGTTCGATATGCACGTCGCTGGCGTTGGCGCGCACCGCCTGGGAGAGAATCATGTTGACCAACTTGATAAACGGAGCCTCGCTGGTGTCATCCAGCAGATCCTCGATCTTCTCATCGTCGAACATGCCCAACGAATTAACGTCAGCCCCTTCCAGAACCTCAATGGCCTCCAGGTTTTCCTCCATTTCGCCGAAGACTTTATTCACCGCCCCAAGCACGGCTTCCATCGGGGAAAACACCGGCGTCAGCCCCGACGTATTCAGAACCAAGGCCATATCATTGACTACGTCCAGAGAAGAGGGACGTCCCATAGCTACGAATCTGCGTCCCTTGCCATCCTTGAGAGGGATGACCTTGAATCGCTTCAGATAGTGAATGGGAAAGCTTCGGACCAATTCTGCGTCTATCCAGTCGGGATCGATATGGTCAAGGAACCCGTATCCATAAAAATCGGCATGAAGCCGCCCCAGATCGGATTCTGACAGCCTCCCCTTCGCCAAAAGATGATCGCCTAGATCAACGCCCTGCTCCCGGGCCTTGCCCATCAATTCGTCCAGTTCCTCGGCCTGGGCATACCCGGCAGCAACCAGGGCGGACTTCACAGAAACGCCGTCCATCACTGTACCGGTTCCTTTCCTTCCCCACTCTGTCGGGGATTAATGAACACCGGCCGCACCGGATCGGCCATGATCATTTTGGGAACGCCGAGACCGTTGCTGCCCAGGTTCACCTCATGCATCATCTTGCGCTTCGCGCGCGCCAGCGAGGTCGATTCGTCGTAGGACTCGATGATCCTGGGGGTGATGAAAATAAGCAAGTTGGTGGTCTTGTCCGTATCCGACTTCTGCTTGAACAACCACCCAAGCAAGGGGATGTCGCCGAAGCCGGGCACCTTTGACTTTGCCTTGGTCGAGTCCTCGTTGAGCAAGCCAGCGATGACCGCGGTCTGGTTGTCCCTCATCTGAATGACCGTCTCCACTTCGCGCTTCTTTGTGGTGGGCGCGATGACGTTCTGGCTGTCGGACAACTTGACCAGGCTTTCCACCACCCGGCTGACCTCCTGCTTGACCTCCAGACGCAAAGTTCCTTGTTCCCCGATATGCGGAGTCATCTCCAGCTTGACGCCCACATCCTTGTAATCCAGGCTCACCGAGGAATAGTCCGAATTGACATTGGAGGTCTGAGTCTGGGTGGAGAACGGTATATTGTCCACCACATTGACGCTGGCCTTTTCATTATCCAGCGTCAACAACTGCGGAGTGGCCAGAATCTTGTAATCGTTGTTGCTCTCGGCAATGCTGATGATGGATTGGATGCTGTAACTCACGGAGCCGACCTTGATGGCATCGTTCAGTATGGCCCCGATGGTCCCGCCGGTCGGAAACCCGATGGTGCCGGAATCGGCATCGCTGGGCAGAGTGATGGAACCGCCCCCGGTATTGCTGGAAACGAATCCCGAGGTGTCGCCCCCCGATCCCCCCGCGGCCCAGTTGACTCCAAAGGAGAAACTGGCGTCCGAGGAAACCTCCATGATCAAAGCCTCAATATAAACCTGCTTCCGCAGGACATCCAGCTGGCCGATGGTTCCCTTGAGCGTATCGAACTCGTCGGGCCGGGCGGTAATGATCAGACTGTTGGTCGCCTTGTCGGCGACTACCTTGATATTCTTTGACAACTTGGTGACCTTACCTTCTTTATCCACCTGCCGAGAGATGAGGTCGTTGAGAATCTTGGCCACGTCTTCTGCATCGGCGTTTTCAAGGTTCACGAGATGAATGTCGTCCTTGCCCTTGGGCGTGGGGATATCCAATGCAGCGACCATCTCCGATATGATCTCCAGGCTGGCAGGATCGCCCAGCGCAACAACCGAGTTGGTGCGTTTGTCCGGCTGCACCAGCGCCAAAGCCTTTTTCCCCACCTTTTCCATTTCCTGAATCTTGGTGGTCATAATCTTGGAGATATTGGCCGCAAGACCTGTCGCATCCGCGTAGGCCAGCGGGAAGGTCTCCATACGGGTGGCGTAGGAACTTTTGTCCACCTCGCGCACCACCGCCAAAATGCTTGCGATATTGGAGGCCGGAGCAGTGATTATCAACGTGTTTGTCGGGCCGTAGACATTCACCAAACCGTTTTTGTCGGTCATATTCACCAGCAACTTGGCCAGCTCCGGGGCGCTGGAGTTCTTAAGCGGTATGATCTGGGTGATAAGTTCTTCGCCGGCATCCTTTGCACTGTACCGTCCGGCCTTGACCGGCAGTCCCTGCCGCCGGGCTTCCGCAATGGGAACTATCTTGTATTCATTGTCAATACGGGTGGTTACGATGGCGAAATTATTCACCAAGAGAATGGTTTCAAAGGCCTTGTAGGCTTCTTCCAAAGAAAGCTTGGATGGCGAATAGGCGTTGATCCGGCCCTCCACCCGCCTATCCACAATGAAGTTGCGCCCAGTCAGTTCGCTTACGAACTTGATAAGCACATGAATGTCCACGCTCTTGAAATCCATGCTGATGGTCCGCGCGGAGACATCCGGCTCCCCCTGCTCCGCAAAGGTGGGCAAGGCCAGGAAAAGGCACAGAAGCGCCAAAAGGGCTGCGCGTGTCACCTTTGGAAAAAAGCGGATCGGAGAAAAAAAATTCACATGACCTGTCATATGCCCCCCCACATGTCGCCCGATTGGGTCTCGTCTTCAAGTTCGATAAGCAGCACTTTCTTCTCACCACTTTCGTCGAAGACGACCGCCCGACGCCGAATCTCACTTATTGGGTGTCCGTTCAGGGAGTCCCCCACTTTGACAAGCCGTTGCTTATCTCCTTCCAAAATGATGGCCCTGGAAAACGGCGCCACATCGCAATAAATGGTCCCCAGAAGTTTGACCCCCAACTGCATTACAGGCAAATTCTCAATGTCGGCGTTTTCCATCACTTCAGGCCTGGCTGCCTTGAACAGGTTCCGCTCCTGGATGGCGGCAAAATGGCTCATGGGTGGAATAGGCATGATTTCCGTAGGAGCGGGAATCGCGCAATTTGAGGAGTCCACCTCCGGTAACTGGGGATGCGCCCTGAGTGCTGCCGCCGTGCCGTAAAGAAGGTAGCCGACAGCGGCAATGGCAACGACCGCGAGTCCGGCAATTCGCCACGAGGGGCGAGCGATCTCCATTCCTGTTATTTGCATTTCCCAGCCGCCTTGTATCGTTTCTGGGCTTCGCAAAAACCCATGGCACAGGCCCGGCGCAGGTCCGAACATCCTTTGACGGAATCGCCGATCAGAAAATGCATTTCAGCTCGATTGAGGTAGGCCTCCGGAAAGTCGGTCTTCCGTGAAATCGCCCTGGTATAATCATCCACGGCCGCCTCGAAATGCTGTTGCATTTGATTCCCCAAAGCACGGTTGTAATAGAAGACCGCCACGGAATCATCCAGCTGCATGGCTTCGCTCAAATCGCTCATGCCGCTTTGATAACGCCCCAGCTTGAATGCGCACAGCGCCCGGTTGGAGTAGGCGTTGGCCTGCTGCCGATTGTTTTCTCCAAGCACCAGATACGCAGAATAATCGTTGATGGCGTCCTGCCAGAGACCGTTTATCTGCTCAGCATAAGCTTTCATGAACAGACTTTCAGCGTCTGCCGGATCCAATACAGTTGCGCGGCGAAAACACCCCAGTGCGATCTCGGGTTCATTGAGTTCAAGCGAGGCTATCCCTTTGCCGTAATGTCCCCTTGCCTTGCCGGGTGCTGCCCGGATAGCCCGATTGAAGAAAACCAGCGCTTCATCATAGTCGCCGATCCGAACGTGGGCGAAACCGATGTTGATCAGATAATCGGCATTCCCCGGCGCCTGTATGGATGCGCCTTCAAAGGCTTTCAGCGCTTCTTCGGCTCGCCCGCCTTCAAGCAGGAGTACGCCCAAATTGTTCAAGTACACAGGATTGTCCGGATCCGCTGCCGACAGTTCCCTGTATAGTGCAAGACTTTTGTCGAAATCTCCTTTCGTATAGAAAGCCGCGGCCTCCACACCTGACGCGGACAATTCAAGAGCCCCGCTCCGGTTCTGCTTACCGGCGACACACCCGCAACAGAAGGGCAATGCCAGCACGAAAAAAAGCAAGAAGCCGTATCCTTTAAACATACCCCACCTATTCGGCAAAATCTTCGAAGCCGGCCGGTCCAGACCGATATTCCACGTTGTTCAGCACGGGGCTCACAAGAAAACTGTACAGCCCCTCATCAGTTTCAAAACGTATGATGGCGGAAGGTGCAATGCCCCTCCGGTTTATGAGCAGTCTCTTTTCGCTGTCCCCGTCCTCTCCCGCCAGGATCAACTCCCGGAACCGTGCGGAGTCTGGAAGGTTCATTTTTTTCTTACCGTCAAGGCGAACCGCCTTCCGCTCGAATTCAATGAAAACCTTACTGCGTGTGAGTTTTGCCAAAGTACGTCCCTGCCCCATGGCCCCGCGTACGAAACGCCGAACAACTTCCGGGCCTCCGCCGGAAACGCCCCCCAGTCGGGGAACGACAAATACTGCGATAATGCCCAAAAGGGACAAGACCACCAGCAGCTCGAACAGGGTAAACCCACTATTGCGGCTCTTATTCAAGTTCCCAGTTATTGATGTCTGCATCGCCGTCGCTGCCGCCTGCTGCGCCATCCGCCCCATAGGAGCTCAAATCGAAGGGACCATGCTTCCCGGGGGCGATATAAATATAATTGCTCCCCCAGGGATCCTTGGGAAGCTTGGGCAAATACCCGGACGACGCGTAGTTCTTGGGTGTTCTGCCTGAGGTCGGCTTGCTGACCAGCGCTTCGAGCCCCTGTTCCGTAGCCGGATAAAACCCATTATCGATGTAGAATTTTTTGAGCGCAGTGGAAATGCCTTCCATCTGCATCGTGGCCTTTACAACACGGGCCTTTTGGGGTTCATCCATAAACTGCGGAACAATAAGCCCGGCAAGAACACCCAGAATGACGATGACCACCATCAATTCGATGAGGGTGAAACCTTCACTCCCATGCTTTTTTTCTTTGCTTTTCCGATTCAAAACAGCCACCACGCAAACTCCATTCTATCTTGAAATTGAACGTTTATAGAGCTCCCCTTCGAACTCCAGTACCACGAAATCCTTACCTATCTCGACTATACGGGCATTACCGGCCTGTTCACCGGCATGCACCAGTTTCGAATCCACCACAGCGATGCTTTTGGCTGGGTCCGCATTCCAGGCAATGGCCCCAAGAACAAATTTCCCTACCTCGGGATGCGCATCTCCCTCTCTGGGCTCCCGCTTTCCGGAAGCATCCGCTTCCGGAGCAGGGTCCGGCTCATCGACCGTCAGGACCACATCATTCTGGTCGGCGGCATCCATGGCCACAGGCGCTTCCATCACGGCGGCCGAGGCCGTCTCGTCCTCTGGAAAGGGCGCGACCTTAAGGCGAACTCCTGCAGTTGCAGCCCGCTCGATAAAGCCTTCCGGAGCGCTCCACGTCAGTACGGCGCAAACCGTGACAACAGCCAAACCGACCGCTGTGATCCACCCTCTCATGCGAGGCAGCAACGTTTCCTTTTGCCGGGAAGAATGAAAAAGTCCTGAATAAACGGAATCCCGACAAACTTCATCGACCAGGCCTGCAGACACCACGGAGGTTCCTTTAAAGGCAAGAGCGTCCAGGGAATGGGCGCATATATGATTGACAAGTCGCGGGACCCCGCCGCTTTGCCGCCAGACATGATCCACGGCCCTGCGGGAGAAAGAAACTCCTTCCAGGCCTCCGGTTTCCATCTTGAAACAAATATACCGCTCGGTATCATCCCGGTTCAGGGACGCAAGGCGGCATCTGACTCCGATACGCTGATTAAGGGCTTCCATCCCTTCCGTATCCAGCAGATCCAGAATCTCGAGTTGGCCCACAAGAAGGATCTGCACGAGAGGACCGTCCTGAACCCTGAGATTGGACAGAATGTGGATGAGCCCAAGGTGCCGTTTGGTCAGCAGATGACTCTCCTCGAAAACGATGACCGGTCGTTTCCCTTGCGCCACCAACTCCTTGAACCGCTTTTCCAGTTTTTCCACGCAATCGTGAATGGTACTCAATCCCTCGGCCGGGATACCCATCTTTTCGCAGCAGTGAAAAATTTGCTCCAAAGGAGTTTGATATGGATTGCCCAATTCAACGAACGCGAACCGCTCGGTCAAATACTCTTGAATGTACCGGGACAGGGAGGTCTTACCCACACCTATCTTCCCGGTGAGCAGGATCAACCCGCAGGAGGACTCCAGCCCTCTGACAATGCGGTGCACGCCCTTTTTATGACAGAGAGAAGGGAAAAATGGGAAATTCTTGGAAGAATCTCCAAAAGGGTTCAATCTGTTCTTGGCGACCATACCTCTTTTCTGCCTCAATGGAACTTCTGCAGCGTCATCCGAGCAACCAGGTTGTTCCGCCCGTCTTTCTTTATGGTGATGGCCTGTATGTAAATTTCCCGCTTCAACACTTCTATGCGGTAAAGAAAGTCGACAAACTCATCCAGAGTTATCCCTTTAAAGGCCACATGCACGGCTTCCAGCACATCGCCATCGGCGCCTGTCACGTTTTCCGGACGAATGGAATCGATTGTACTCTCCAGATTCAGATCCCTGGTCACCTTTTCCAGGTAAGAAAAAAGCGGTTCCTGAAGCGCAACACCCGATTCGGCATGTTGAAATTCCACAGCCCGATATTTCGCTGTCAGGGTTACAGCCTCGCGATAATTTTTTCTGGCGGCCGCAATCCGCGTCAAAAGAGCTTCCTGCTTCCGATGCAACGGCAGGTAGATACCAACCAGAAACAGTATGAGAACAAATCCGACGATCAGTATCTTGACAGAACGGCTGATATGCAAATCCAGAGTCAGCGCCTTCATCGGAGCACCTCGATCTCGAAATGAACTCCACCGTCCCGCTTATCGGCCACTGCGCTCCGAATCTTGACTTCCCGGAATATCTCGGTCCCGGCCATGGCCTTGCGGACCTTGTCCACTTCAGCCATGGAATGCGCTCTTCCATTGCAACCGATCCTCTTTCTATCCAGCGCCAAGCTCAGGAACTCCACATCCAGATCGCTCGCCAAAGAGGTGCTCATTTGCCGCAGTATTTCAATGACTGTCTGGTCTCCGCCCTCTTCCCCTTGCACGGAAGTTCCTCTCAAATCATCCAACCGCGAAACAAGAATGCTCTGATATTGCACCGGAGCAAGACTGGAGGAGACGTCCGGCAAAACCTCCAGATAAACCTGACGAGTAGCCTGCTCCAAAACAGACAGTTCCCTCTCTTTGGCGGACAGAGATGCATAAGAGAACCCTCCCCAGGCAAGACACACGAACACTAAAAACACGATGGCAGCGTGCAAATCCCGCCGCCAACCGGAATTCGCCCTGGCCAGGGCGAATTCTCCCCTGCGCAAATCAAAGGCCGGAGCGCCCTCCTGGGCCGTGCCGTAAACCGAGGCCAATCCGCTCCCCCGCTGACCTTCATCGATTTCCTCGCCGGGCTTGAAAAAGACTTCGTCCCATATATCCAAACGGCTCTGAGAAAATTCGGAAAACATTTCGCGGAATCCCTGCATCCGAACAATCTCTCCACTAAGAATGAAGTGGCCCGGAAAAGAATCGTCACCGAGCTGTCTGGCCACCTCTCGCAACAATCTGCGCAAGAAGGCTTCAGCCTGTTTCCGCAGCAGTTCGTGGTGCTCACTTTGTTCATGGGCATCGGCAAAGACCATCAACCGATCCACTTCCTCGGGGGACAAATCGCCTGCCCGGGCTACGGACTCCACCAGAGCGTTCTCTCCCCAGGGAATAACGGCCAACCGCCGTACCTTGCCGTGCACCAAGTCGCAAAACAGGATTCTGCTCCGTCCGATATCCAGACCGACACTCCGCTCCTGATCGGGAAACAGGCGACAACACGTCCGGGCAAAGGCAGCCGCATCCACGTTCAGGGCCTCCACCTCCAGTCCCCGCTCCGAGAACACGGACAAAAGCGAAGACACCGCTTCCTTTTTCAGGGCGGCCGCGCAAACCGATGATTCACCCTTGCCATGAGCACCACGGAAGTAGTCGCTCACCACCTCTTCCGCTTCAAAGGGCATGTCCTCCTCGAGTTCGAACCCCACCACCGGGTCTATCTGCCGTCTGTTCTGGAGCGGAAAACGATAACTTTTCAGAAGGCAGGCACGCGCGTCCATACTGACCACGACACGGGTGAGAAGCACCTCCCGAGCGGCGGCAAACTGCAAAACGGCATCCACGGTATCGGCTTCCGAGACGGCAGGGACCGAAAAGCGCACAGGCGTGGAGTGCTTGTCCGGCCGCATCAGGAAATGCACCAGTCCGTCAGAAAAAGTTATATAGCCGACCCCGTTTTTCATGACACAATTCGCTCTAATGAATATTCTCAAACAACACAACACACCGCTTCGAGTCCCGTCTGACAACGATGGTGGAACTCAATCGTCCCGCGCCCACCTCGGCGGTGAGATCGACACGAAATACCGTACTCCGTGCGCTCAAGGCACTGGACGGGAATTTCTCCATGTCCAGGCCAAGCCGGGTTGCTATGTTGGCGCACCACTGCCCTGACAGGAGATTCTCCCCTTTGCTCCTGTAGTTCATGACGGTTCGCACGAACTCATTCCTGAACCTCGAATCGGGCGGCAAAGCCGCAAGCACCTCGGGCCTGGCCACATTGACATTTATCAGTCCCGCCCCCCAGACTGTAATAAATTCCCGCAGGCCTGGAATATCTTCCGTTCCGAAGTACAGAGTTCGCCTGTCCTCGACATCGGCCCCGCGCCAGCGCACCAGCAACAGTTCCCGCGGAGTTTGAAACGATTTCCCGGGCAAAGCATAGGGCGGGTCCTGCATTGCGTACCAGGCTTTGTCCCGCTTCGTATCCGAAGCCCCCAGCCAGACCTTGATGGAAGTCAGATACTCCTCCGGGTCCGCCTGTATGCCATGCCTCCTGCACAGGCTTTCAAGCAAACGGACGAAAACGCCTTGCAAGGCCTCGGAGCCTCCCTCCTGTCCGTACAGGGCGTTAAGAGAAATGCGCCCATCTTCGGGAGTCACGCCGCCGGTCAAATCACCGGACTGAAGCGACTCCGAGAACTCCTTGAATCGCTCCTGAATCCCGGCCCAATTATCGAATCCATGATCCGCGTTGTCACCGTTTCTTTTCAGGTCTTCAAGCAGTTCCTGCACGGCCACGTCCAGCCCGGAACGCAGCAAGGCCCCTCCGGCCACCATGGTCCGCTGATAGGCGGCCCCGGCATAGTCGATCCTCAAATACTTGCCGCACTCCAGCATCAGGACCACGGCAGCCGCCAATACCAACAATACCACCACAAGGACGGCGCCTTGCCTGTCGCTCCCTTTCACGGGGTTACCCTTGTCCCCCGGCCATGGAGGACAGACCTATACTGAAGCGCTGCTCACTGCCGTCCACGCCGAGAATGCGGAACCTGACCACGGATGGATAGCGATTGTTGGAACCATCCCATTCCGATTGAAAAGCCTTGCTCCCGGCATTGAAATATTCCAGTTCCAGTTCCGCCACTCCCTTGAAGATGGGGACCTCGACCCACGGCCACCTGCCGGACAGGCCGCAGTACTTTTTTTCTCGCCGGACCAACACGCCTGCCCCTGAGTCCTCTTTCAAGGCATACTCGACCCGCTGCAGGGAAAAGCAGGCTCCCTCGGAATTGTCTCCAAGACTGGCCGAGGTGCAAAATTCCATGAGTATGCCGTCTCCCCCCAGAAAGGAGCCGCTTTTGCCCCGAAAACGAAAGTCCGCCTTCTTCCCGGCATACAGTGAGCGCAGATCGTCGAAAAGAATGCTTTCCAGGGCCCGAACGCCCTCGGAGGCCTCTTCCTGCTTCCTGACGCCGGCGGCCACATCGGCCACGGAGTCGAACATGGCGAAAAGCGCCATCATGATAACAGCGGACAAGGCCATTGCTATCAACACCTCCAGGAGCGTGAAGCCCCCACGGGCCGTTGCCGCCCGTCCTCTCGGCGCCATGTTCAGCGAACCTCCCGAAAGAGTCGCTCCACTGTGACGGATCGTCCGGAATCGGCACGCCGCACCACCAGCTCCAGGCGATACCAGCCACCCGTGGCCAGCAGGCTGGAACGAGCCTCCCAGGTAACCCCGGGAGCAGCCTCGAAACCACCCTGCCGGGACAGAGAAGCGGAAAAACCGTCTTCTTCCAATTCGTGTATCTTCATGCCCGCCAGACGGGCCATGGTGTCCAGATGGCCGATATCCGCCATCATGTCCTGCGCCTGAGATACATGCTTCATGACCGCCAACGCACCGATGCTGAGAATCGCGAGGGTGACGAGCACTTCGATAAGGGTGAAACCTTCTCTGCTGTTCATTTTTGCGGACGACACTGTATGGATGCTCCGTATTATGTGCGGATTTTCGGATTCTAATGGACTCATACCCAAAAAGCCAGCACTCTTTTCCTCCCTCGGCAGAGGGATATACCTCCATTCCGCCCTTGTTTCCCCTGCGGGCTCAGAGTATGGTCCGGCACATCGACAATTGAGCATCGTCCCCGTTTGCACGAGCAACCGGGAAAAACCGACATCGCAGGACAGCATGCCGATCTTCAAATACCGGGCGGCCGACAGGACAGGAAGGAAGCACAAGGGCATCATCGACGCGACCAGCCGCAAACAGGCCGTACGCAAACTCCGTGAGCAGGGACTCTTGCCCATGGATATCACCCCCAGCAAAACGACCGACAGCCCGACCACGCAAGGCAAGGCGGCGCGTATTTCCCTTGATTTCCTGCGCCGCGTGCCGCGTGAGGCCGTGGCCGGAACCACCCGACAACTGGCCACCCTGCTCTCGGCGGGCCTCCCCCTCGACGAAGCCCTGGACGCCTCCATCACCAAGGACGGCGACAGACTCCAGCGCATCATGTCCGAGGTGCGCGAATCGGTGCGCGAAGGCGAGGACTTCGCCAATGCCCTGGCCCGCCATCCCCGCGTCTTCGGCAAAACCTTCGTAACCATCGTGCGCGCCGGGGAAAATTCCGGAACCCTGCCCATCGCCATGGAGCGGCTGGCCGACCACATGGACCAGCAACTCGCCCTGCGTCGCAAGATACAGTCGACCATGGCCTATCCGGCGCTCATGCTCGTGGTGGGAATCTGCGTGGTCATCTTCCTGCTCTCCTTCGTGGTCCCCAAAGTCACGGAAATATTCTTCGACATGGAACGGGCCCTGCCGCTGCCAACCCGTATCCTCCTGGCCGCCAGCGACCTCTTCACCCACTTCTGGCCGGTGCTCCTTGCGGCTGTCCTGGCTCTGGGCTTCGGCCTGCACCGGCTGTGCAAGACGGACAAGGGACGAAAGGCGTTCCACGTCTTCCTGCTCGCAACGCCGCTGCTGGGAGAAATCATCCGGCTTATCGCCGTCAGCCGCCTGACCAAGACTCTGGCAATGCTGCTCAAAAACGGCGTCTCGCTCGACAGCGCCCTGACCATTGTCCGGGACGTCTCGGACAATGAGGTGCTCAAGGAGGCGACCGCAGACCTCCACAAAACGGCTCTCGAAGGCAAACCGCTGACCGGCCCGCTCGAAGCCTCCCGCATGTTCGACCACGCCTCCGTGCAGATGGTCTCGGCCGGGGAAAGAAGCGGCCGCCTGGACGACATGCTCCTGCTCATAGCCAACGACGGCGAAAACAAGGTGGACGCCCGCCTGCAGATGCTCACTTCGCTCATGGAGCCGGTCATGATTCTTTTCATCGGCGGCCTGGTCGGTTTCGTGGTCATGGCCATCATGCTGCCCATCTTCGAAATGAGCAATCTTGTGGGCGGTTAGCCCATTCCCTTCTCAATTAAGGAAGGAGCCGAAGCTCCCTCTTGAAATGAAACGTGAGCTAGAACGGCTGGCCGTTGTTAAGCTGCGAGCCCCATGTGAATTTTTCGCTGCCTCCTACGAAAAATGTATACATTCCGGCTATAAGTGCCTTTCTGAGTTTCGCGTCATCTGAGGTCCATTCGATGACTCCGTAGCCTGCGAAACGGGTCGTATTGCTGTTTTTAATAACGTATATCCGGGTTGAGTTAGCTGGAATCTCGAAAGTCCCCCCTGCGGAAACTTTGATCAGATTGGCATTATTCCCGGTAGTATAAGCGTTGCCTTTTGATGAAATGTCATCGCCGTTTTGGTCGTAGACAGTTACACGGCATGTCACCGCTTTATTTGTGATGTTGGATACAGTTAAAGCCGTGTTGTGGTTGGAATTACTTGCAAAGCTTGAGCCGTGAACATTTGCAACAAGCAAACTGCCCTTGGCGTTGAAGCACTCCTGGCCCATGGCAAACACGCTACTGCACATGAGCAGCGTCAACGCCAATGCGAGCATCAATTTTTTCATCTTCAGTTCTCCTTTTGAGTATGAGTATGGGAGGAAGCCCTACGCCCCCTCCCGAAATTCAAGTCGAGTTAGAACGGCTGGCCGTTGTTGATCAAAAGCTGGGTGGCATAGAAGGTGCCGCTTCCCCATTTGCCGTTGCTCCGCAGGCTGGCTACAAGCGACTTTCTCTGCTTGGCATCGGAACTCGTCCACTCAATGACGGCATACCCGATCATGCACTTGGTCATGCCGCTCTGATAGAATTGGAACAGGCGAGTGGAGTTGGCGGGAATCTCGAAAGTATTCACACCTGAAGACAATTCCTCCAAAGTCTGGTTGTCGCCGCCCGTATAAAGCTTGCAGTAGGAACTCACGTCATTTCCGTCCTGATCGTAAACAGTCACACGGCAGGTCACGGCAGTATTGTCGATGTTGGAAATGATGACATGGTCCGATTGATAAATGTTGCTTCCGGAATACCTGGCGTACATACCGGGGACAATGGCGCTCCCCTTGGCGTTGAAGCAGTCTTCGGCGAACGCGGTTCCGCACAGCAACATGACCATTGCCAGAGCAAACATCAGTTTCTTCATCTTCTTTTCCCTTCTTGAGTTATAAGTGGAGGATGGAGCCCCATGCTCCCTCCCGAAATTGAATTCACAGTTGAGAACAACCAAACAAAAAACTGTGTAAACTCATGTCAGTTGCACAGTTCTCCAATGACCCTGAATCATTTTTTTACGTAAGCCCTCATCACATAACCAATTAGCTTTTTCACGTTCCGCCATTCAAGGCGAAACACATTACATTGAGACGAAAAAAGCAGACTGATTAAAACAAGTTCATGAACTACGTGATGCGGTTGAAACTAATTCGCAACACCGCCCACCCGAACGGACATTTGCAAATATCGCCTTCCTCGTAGTTGTACATTGAATATCACGCCCCCTTTTATAAAGAAGGACAAACATGAACGATCACGCCATCTCAAGAATAGTTTTACACAAAGAATATATAAGTCAACACACTTAGATTTAAATATAATTTAACATTTCTCAACATACTAAACATCAACAACAAAGGAAGAAACGTCTTTTTCCAAAACCAAAAATCTCCGGGGGCATTTATTTGTGGATAATCAACCACTGAAAGTATGGAAACAAGAGAGCCGATATTACCGTTGTAAGCTCTTTGGCTTTTCAACAGGAGTCACAGGGGGGGGGAAATTGGGAAATAAATGGGGGACAAACTGAGGACGCACAATGGCTGTACCGATAACGGCGAAAAAGTTATCGGTACAGCCCACACAATATCTTCAAGCCCTTCTTTCCAGCCCGGAGGCTATGTGCTCTGCGGACAAAATCTTTCCCAGCCCATGACTCCGGCGGCACCGGCAATGGTGGTGCCGTAGAAGAGCACCGGTTTTTCCCCGAGAAACGGATCAATGGTCCCATTGGCGAAAGTGGTGCCGGTCACCAGCAGCACATCCGCCCATTCCAGGGCCTCGGCCGCGGCATCCTCGCCTTCCACCAGAACGCCGCGTTTGACCTTGCCGATATTGTCCGGATCAAGATCCAGCAACCGAACCTCGAATGCGGCGTTCAGCGCCTCGGCCATGGCAGGTTGCAGCCCCACCTGGGTGATGCGGCAATTTCCGTATCTGTCCCGGATGTATTGCGGCAATTTTTCCGCACACTCTTTGGGCCCGCAATCCTTGCAGTGAATGGTGTTCCCAACCATTTCCAAAGAACGGGACACGGCGTTGAGAGCGGCCACGAACACGGCCCGGTGAAAATTGTCGTCCAAAGACAAAGAGACAATGTCGGCCAAGGTGCCGCTGTAATCGCCGTACTGGTCAGTGAAGGCCTGTCCCTTCGCTCCCCGAAAGCGGGCTTCCATAAGTTTTTCCTTGCCCTTCTGGATGGGAAAATCCCGACCATCCGGTTTGCCGATGGCCTGCTCGACGGTCAGGGGACCGGCCTGAATCGTGATGGACTCGTTCATCACCCCTTGTTCCTCCCAAACGGGAACGACTCTGTCGCGGACCACATCCATTATACTCTTCATTCTTTATTCCTCCACTGCCGACAGCCGTCTGACCATCAGAAACAGGATTAGCGAAAAAACGCCGATGATGCCCGAGAGCACCATGGCACGATCAAACTCACCACTGAACACGGCATTGTATATTTCCAGTGACAATGTATTGGTTTTGCCGATGATGTTCCCGCCCAGCATAAGGGTGATACCCACCTCGCCCAGAGACCGGCCCAAAGCCAGGAACCAGCCCGAGGCCACACTGCGCCGCACGTTCGGCAGCAACACCAGCCAAAAGGTCTGCCACTCGCTTTTGCCCAGCATGCGCGAGACCTCACCGAGTTGTCGGGCATTGCCGCGCAAAGCCGCCTCCACGGGCTTGACCATGAGCGGCAGTCCGGCCACAAACGAGGCCAGCACCACGCCGGAAAAGGAAAAGACTATGCCCGTGGGGAGCAACCGTCCCAGCACACCGTTCCTGCCCAGCAAGAGCAGAAGGACGAACCCGGTTGCTATGGGTGGAAAGACCAAAGGCAGGGAAACCAGAAAATCCACCACACTCCGCACCCCGGTCTTTCTTCCTGTCAGATAATACCCGAGCAGCAGTCCGGCCGCCAGGTGCAATGTTCCGGACACGGCCAGCACCCTGAGGGTCAGCCACAAAGGGCCGGAAGTTTCGGGCCGGCTCAGGATTCCAAGCACCCCCATGCGCTACAGCCCGCTGTCTTTGATGATGCCTTTGGCCTTTGGGGTATCGAGGAACTGGAAAAAGTCCCGCACCAGACTACCCTTCTTGCAGTCGGCAAGTTCCCCGGCAATGATCTCGATGGGCTTGTAGGTTTCCTCCGGCACCAACACATAGCCGCCCAGCTTGTCCTTCACGTGCAGAGCATGGGTCAGATTCAGGAAACCCATGTCCACTTCGTCGGCCACCAGATAGGAAAACACTTGGGGCACGGTGGCCACCTCCACCAATCGGGGCTTTATTCCGGGCAGCCTGTCGGTCGAACTCAGGAACTCCCGGGCAGCCCTGCCGTAGATGGCCTTGCTCGTGTCCGGCAGGGCGATCCGCTTCACATCGGGATCGTCAAGGGCGCGCACACTGGCGCAGATGCTCCCTTTGGGGCAGGCCAACACCAGCCGTCCCTTGCCCAGCAGATGTTTTGCGCTGAACTTCAGCCCCGCACCCACCAGATAGTCATCCGCGCCCAGAACGACATCAACACGCCCGCTCTGTTCCGCCAGAGCCGTGACCCGGCCCATGTTTCCATACAGACGGTCCACGGTCCGGCCGGTCTCCTGCTCATAAGCGGCCGTCAGGGCGTTGACCATTTTCTTGTATCCCGCGCCGGAGGCCAGCACGAGGGAGTCGTCGGCCCGCATCGGACTGACGGAACAGAGCAGAAAAACAAAAGCCGTAAGAGCAATGCGCATTCGAAACATGGGATTTCCTACATGGCGGCCTGCATGGCCGAGGTTGATGGGTGAGTGAAGAACCGGACCTGCCGATCAAACCAGCCGGGAGCGGCACAACCGTTCTCCATGGCCAGAATGATGTCGCCCAGAAAAGCCGCCTCTTCCAGGTCATGGGTAACGTGCAGTATGGGAACGGCCAATTCCCGCTTCAATTCCTTGAGATGATCACGCAAGTTGCGCCGTGTGGCGACATCCAGCGCGGAAAAGGGCTCGTCCAGCAGCAACACTTCCGGCTCGCGGGCCAGGGCCTGGCAAAAGGCCACCCGCTGGCGTTCGCCTCCGGAAATGGCGTCCGGCTTCCGGTCCGCCAAGCGCAGGACGCCGAACATATCCATATATTTTTCGGCCAGTTCCATGCTTCTGGCGGCAAAGGCCACGTTTCGCCGTACGTTCATGTGGGGAAAAAGCGTGAATTCCTGGAAGACAAGGCTGACCCCACGCTCCTGGATGGGAATATTGTAGTTTGCGGCGGTATCGGTCCAGATTCGGCCATTCAGGGAGATGGTTCCGCCATCCGGCGGCTCCAGCCCGGCAAGCATGCGCACCAAAGTGGTTTTCCCGGCCCCGGACGGCCCGACAACGGCCGCCAGTTCACCGCCACCGCAGACAAAGGACATGCGTATGTTGAAATGCTTCAGTTGCTTGCGAACGCTCACCACCAGGCCCATGGAAATTTGCTCCCCTTTGTGTGGAAAAACGAGTATACCGGTGCCTGTGCCTGTCCTATGTGCGTTGAGACAAGAATGACAAGCGCCTCACGCAAACTGGTGAAATCGTGACATTCCAGATGGCTAAGAATGACAATCGTACACAAAGGGGAAGATTGTCCCCCCATGAGCTGTTCAATGTTGCAGAAGATGTGCGCTATCTTGCCCCCGAGCAACTGAGCGGCTTCGAAGACGCATTCAAGTCATGGCAGGACGCGGCGCGCAGCAACAAAAGCGTCCTTGCCCGCCAACGCCTGCATTTGATCTTCCAACTCCTGCGCCACACCGGTGCGCGCCTGGGCGAAATCCTTTCCCTGGACGACCGTACGGCCTTTGACCGAGATCGCTCCATGGTCAGAATCAAAGGCCGCAACGCCGTGCGGGAGGTGCCCATTCCCGAGGAATTCTGCGAAGCCGCCACCAACGTGCTGGACAGCCCCATGGGATGCGGCTTGCGCGGGGAGTTCTTCAAGGTGGACCCGGGCTACCTGCGCCGCACCTGTTACGAACGCGGCAGGGAATGCGGACTGCCCAAGGAACTTGCCAACCCGCGTGTGCTGCGTAATACACGGGCCGTGGAAATGCTGCGCAACGGCGTTCCCCTGGCCGTGGTGAAAGAGGTGCTCGGCCAATCCTCCCTGGACCTGGCTGCCGGTTTCCAGCAATTCACCAGCCAGGACGTGACTTCCATCGTACGCCTGGCCCAGGAGGACATGCGCAAGCGCACCAGTGCGCGCAACTCGTTCATCGGCCACGTGGAACGCATCGTGACGGATACGGTCATGGCCGAAGTGATCATGCGCACCCGCTCGAACATCGAGATCAGCTCCATCATCACCATGGCCAGCGTTCAAAGCATGCACCTGGGGAAAGGAAGCCCCGTGGTCGCCACCATCAAGGCCCCGCTGGTCGATGTGGTCGCCTGCGGCCAGGATGCCGTGGGCAGCGCGCGCAACCGCCTGAGGGCGACCATTCTCCGCGTGCTGGAGTCTCCCGCCGTCTCAGAGGTCACGGGAAGGCTCGCGGACGGCACTGAAGTCTGCGCCCTGATCTCAGGAGAAGCGTCCAAGCGCATGGGCCTGCAGTCGGGCGATGAAGCCGAATTCTGGTTCAAGGGTCTTTCCGTGGTGCTCAACACCGTACAGCCGTAAAAAAAATCCTCCGCCACATAGAGCTTTCTCCGCACCTTCATCAGTTTCGTCGATGAGCTTTGAAAACGTTGATTTTTCATCAACGCACAACATTCTCTCGCCTTCTTTCCACAAACCGACAGCTATGATACGTAACATTACCCCTATCGAACCAATTGCCCCATCTGTCCATTCACATAAGGCAAAACCGGAATCGGAGGAAAAATGGTCGAAAAAGTCATCATCATGGGTGCTGCGGGAAGGGACTTCCACAACTTCAACGTCTACTTCAGGAACAACCCCCGCTACAAAGTGGTCGCGTTCACCGCGGCCCAGATCGAGGGCATCGAGGGCAGGCGCTACCCCGCCGAACTGTGCGGAAACGACTACCCGGACGGAATTCCCATCCACCATGAAGAAGAACTGGGCGAGCTCATCGCCGGTCACAAAGTCGACCTGGTAACCTTCTCCTACTCGGACATCCCTCATGTGGAAGTCATGCACCGGGCCTCCAAGGTGCAGTCCCTGGGCGCGGACTTCATGGTCATCGGCGCGCAGTACACCATGGTGGAATCCACCAAGCCGGTGGTGGCGGTCTGCGCCGTTCGGACCGGTTGCGGCAAATCCCAGACCACCCGCAAGGTTATCGAGATCCTGAGCCGGCACGGCAAAAAAGTCGTGGCCGTGCGCCACCCCATGCCCTACGGCGATCTGGCCAAGCAAGCCGTGCAGCGCTTCGCCGCCCACGAGGACTTCGACAAACACGAATGCACCATCGAAGAGCGGGAGGAATACGAACCCATTGTGGATCAGGGCATGGTGGTCTATGCGGGCATCGACTATGAAGCCATCCTGCGCGAGGCGGAACAGGAAGCCGACGTCATTGTCTGGGACGGAGGCAACAACGACACCGCATTCTACAAGCCCGACGCCTACATCACCATCTTCGATCCCCACCGGGCAGGACATGAACTGACCTACTTTCCGGGGGAAACCAACATGCTCATGGCCGACATCGCCGTGATCAACAAGATGGACACTGCCCTGCCCAACGACGTGGAAACCGTGCGCGCCAACATCGCCAGGCACAATCCGGGGGCCGTCATCATCAAGGCAAGATCCCCGGTCTCCGTGGACGACGCAGCCGCGGTCAAGGGCAAGCGCGTGCTGGTGGTGGAAGACGGTCCCACCCTGACTCACGGGGAAATGAGCTTCGGCGCGGGGGCCGTGGCGGCGGAACAATTCGGTGCGGCCGAAATGGTTGACCCGCGTCCTTTCGCCAAGGGCTCCATAGCGGACGTATACGAAAAGTATCCGCACATGGGCCCAATTCTCCCGGCCATGGGTTACAGCACCCGGCAAATCAAGGACCTGGAGTCCACCATCGATGCGGCGGACTGCGACCTGGTGCTCTTCGGCACCCCGGCCAAACTGACCCGCGTGGTCCACGTACAAAAACCGACGGTACGGGTCACCTACGGCTATGGTGACGCCAACAGCCCGAACCTGGAGAAGGAGCTGCTCCGTTTGCTGGACGAGCGCAAGCCCGGCTGGAGATAAACCATGACTCCGGGCAAGATCCTGCTCCTGGCCCTTGGCGGCAATGCACTCATCCGCAAGGGCCAGGCGGGCACCATCGGAGAGCAGTTCGAAAACCTGGGAACACCCCTAAGGCAAGTCGCCCGCCTGTCGCAAAGCTACCGGGTGATCCTCACCCACGGCAACGGGCCGCAGGTGGGGGACCTGCTCCTGCGTCAGGAATGCTGCTCCGGAAACACCGTGTCCCTTCCCCTGGAAATCCTCGTGGCCCAGACACAAGGCCAAATCGGATACATGATCGAGTCCTCTCTGGACACGGAACTCATGGAGCTGGAAGGGGCTGTGCAAAAACCGATCGTCAGCCTCATCAGCTATGTGGTGGTGAACGAAAATGATCCGGGCTTCACGGCCCCAACCAAACCCATCGGTCCGGTACTAAGCGAGGAACAGGCATTGAGCGCCCCCTACCCGGTACGCAAGACCGCCAAAGGACCGCGCCGGGTGGTTGCCTCGCCGCAGCCCGTTACCATCGTGGAAAAAAAGGAGATCAAACAGCTTATCGGCCAGGATTTCATCGTCATCTGTTGCGGGGGCGGCGGCATTCCCGTGGTACGTCAGGGACGAAGGTTCAGCGGCGTGGACGCGGTCATCGACAAGGACCTGGCCAGCGCATGCCTGGCGCGGGAAGTCGGCGTGGAGGTATTCTGCATCGTCACGGACGTGGAAGGCGCCTATCATGACTACGGAGGCCCGAATCAGAAACTGCTGGGGACCGTCACGGCAAGCGAGGTGGAAAAGCTGCTGGCCGACGGCGCTTTCCCGCCCGGCAGCATGGGACCGAAAATGGAGGCCTGTCTGGAATTCGTGCGTAACGGAGGTCGCGAGGCAATCATCTGCTCCATCGACTCCATCGAGGACGCCATAGAAGGGAGGAAGGGAACCCGGATACTCAAGGACTAGTCGATCCGGATATCATCCGGAGCCTTGTTCAGAGGACACCCGCCATGCATGAACACGTCGAAGGTCGTTCCATGACCAACCTTGGTTTTAACAAGAATTTCCCATTGATGTTCGTCCGCAACCTTGCGTGCAATGGCCAATCCCATGCCCGATCCGTGCGGCTTCTGGGAAAAAAACGGATCAAAAATATGGGGCATGTCGGTATCGGAAATGCCTATGCCGAAATCCTGCACGGAAAGCCTGCAGCCGTCCTTGTCCTGCTTGCTGGACACGATTATGCGTACCGGCGACTCGTTGGTGAAATCCACGGCGTTGTTCAGCAGGGCGTCCAGCAGACGGGCCAGCAATTCAAGGTCGGCCTCCGCCTGTAGCGTCTCGAGATTCTTGGTCCATTCCACTTTCTTGCCGCCGAGTTGAGCGCGAACGTCGGCCCTGTCGCAGGCATCCTCCACAACGTCGGCAAGCTGTACCTTTTCCATGGTCGGCATTCCGATGGTGGCATAGGAATTGACCGCGCTGACCATTTCCTCCAGTCGAACGGATTCATCCAAAATGGTGCGGATGTATTCCTTGACCGCCCCGTTCTCCTTGGCCTTCTTGAGCAGAAGATTGGCGAAGCCGGCAATGGCCACGGTACGATTGCGCACCTGATGGGCCACGGAAAGAGCCAGCAGATGCATGCTCTTACGGCCTTCCTCGATGACCAGCAGATCCCGAAAGGAACGAATGGCCGTGGTCACGGTGGTGAAAAGCTTCTGGGCCGTCAGCTCGGTCTTCTGCTTGTAGTCGTTGATGTCCAGTTCGGTAACGACCTTGCGCTCCGGCGCCTGGCCAGGCTGCCCCGTCCGCAGGATGATTCGCGTCAGCCGGTTGGCCGCCTCGTTGCGGATGAAACGGGCCACGTCCAATCCGGCCTGGTTGTCTTCCATGACCACGTCCAGCAGGATGACCGCCGTGTCGGGATGCTCTTCGATGAGCTCCCGGGCCTCCTTGCCGGAATAGGCGCTCAGGAAGTTGAGCCCGCGTCCCTCGAAGCTGAAATCGCCCAGCACGAGACGAGTCATGTTGTGCACGTCCTCCTGGTCGTCCACAATCATGAGCTTCCACGCCGAAAGTTCCGTGGCCTCATCCTCGGACAAGTCCTCGTCGGCAAAAAGCAGATCCTCGTCGGCCTGGCCGTCGATCAGCGACCTTTCTTCCGTCATGATTACTCCCGTATTACTGATAAACGTAACAGACTTTTATACGGGCGGCAGCCATCAACGAATTATAATCATCGATGAGGAACGTATCTGTGCCAAAAGGCACACCTATTAACAAAAAACACATATACCCATTGGCATAGAACACCCTGCAATATATCGATATGCAAATTATTATTTTATATCAAATAAAAGGGAGATGGATAAAAATGAAGCGATTTCTTTTGCTTCTCGCAGCATTGGCAATCATGTCGACATGTTACAGCATAGCCTTCGCGGAAGACGGCGGCTTCTACATGGCGGTCCGCGGCGGTGGAGGCTGGGTTGTCGCGGATGAAAGCGTCAGCAACAACTCAACCACGTCTTCAACCGAAAGCGACTGGGATGACGGCGCATGGTCTCTTGGTGCAGCCGTAGGCTACAACTGGATGGATCAGCTTCCAATCCGCACCGAGCTTGAGTACATGTATCACGCCGGTTTCAAATACGATTACGCCGATGCCAACGCCACGCTGCAAGACGAGATCACCATCCACACGCTGATGGTAAACGTGTTCTGGGATATCTACAACGAGTCAGCCTTCACTCCTTACCTGACAGCAGGCGTTGGGGCCGCATTCATTGAAGAAGACCTCGACAGCTCCATCGACGACGTGAGTGACAAAAGCTCCACCAACGTTGCCTTCAATGTCGGTGGCGGCGTGGGCTGGGAATTCACGGAGGACTGGACTCTCGACCTTATGTACCGCTACAAGTACTTTGGCGACGGAGACAAGGTCACTCTCACCAGTGCGGGCAACTCGATAGAATACGAGGCCAAGGATCTGAGCATGCATGAAGTGACGTTAGGGGTTCGTTACCAATTCTAGCAAAACAAAAGCCATGAAAAATCAGAAAGCCCCGCCTTCCAAAAGAGGCGGGACTTTTACAATTCTGACAATTAAAGCCTGTAGCGAGACTTAAAAAGTCACAATAAAGTCATATCGGACTCAAATGCCTGTGAGGCACAAAAATTCCTAAAATGAAGACGACGCAATAAAATTCTTTTATTACAGTCAAATGAAAACAATTCCAGACGAAAGAATCATACTGGCACCCGACTTGCTTTTCCTTGAGCAACAAAGCCATCCTTGCTTGTTAAGTACCTCCTAAGGATTGAGGCCCTATCGATAATTTCGATAGGGCCTCAGTCTTTGACGTTTACCGTATTTGCTAGTTGCAATCGGCGGTGGGGCAACCGAACTGGTGCTCCCGGCACAACCACATGATGGCCTTGGAGTCGATGTCGTAATGCGGACTGACATCGTTCTTGGTGCCGCAACAGCAGCACTTGTGGCCCTCCTGCTTGAGCGGGAAGTAATTCATCTGGTTGAGTTTGCGGTTGAAACGATCGATATGCGGGTACATGGGGTGCCCCTCGTGGCGGTTGCAGTCCCTTTTGTTCAACTTACCCGTCTCACTCACTTTTATGCTGATAACGCGCGACCGGTTAATGGTTCCGGTCTTTTTGTCGATAACAACCTGAGTCGGTTCCTGCCAACGGCAAATAAACCGACGCCTGGTCTGATCAAAACGCACAGTCATAATAAGTCCTCCAATAATACCATGCCGTTGCAGACATGCTTAAGGGCTTGGTGGGCCGTCCCCACCCGACGTGCTCCTCGGTACTAGCCTATTTCCTACACTTCGTAATCAAGGACCCGGCGTTCACTGACGACCTTCTTGATGAAAGCCACGCACTCCTGGTGCTCCGGGTGCACTTGATATCCATCCAGTGCATCCTTGCTTGCGAGTTCGGAGTAGAGAACCACGTTGCACTCCGGCTCGCTTTCCACAATTTCTGCACTTACTTCCAGATGCTTCAGCCCTTCAATTCGCCCATTGAGAGCTTCCAGCATCGTTTTCATTTTCGCGGCATTTTCAGCCGCACTGGCACCTTCCGCAGTTTCCTTGAGTTTCCACATCACTATATGTTTGATCATGGGTCACCTACGTCTTGGTTTGAATCCGCGTCAAAACCGGAACTACTTAGCAAAAACCGGTCCAACAATTGATTACGGGGCCTTTACCTTTAACTATATATCCTTAAACAGATTTCGTCACGTGTCCGGAGCAAAAAACTTGGAAAAGTATCAAAGGAGTCCGCTCCTTTCCTTCCAATAACCGACAAAGCCTGCTGACAAGATACGATGTCCTGCACTTTGCAGACAACGGAGGAAGAACCTCACATCTTTCACCAATTGCTCCGCACCCCCTTCTTCCTGTTCATTGTTTTCCTCCGGCTTCCCGCTCAAGCCTCCTGCACATGCATGCTGTTGATCAGCTTCATGAGGCTTTCTGCCAGGTCGGAAAGCTCGCCAACCGCGGACGTGGCGCTTTGCATCTCCTCATCGGTATCCTGGGATATGCGGCTCACTTCCAGCGTGGCCCTGTTGATCTCCTCGCTGGCGGCCGATTGCTGTTCCGCAGCGGCGGCAATGCTGCGCACGCGATCCGCGGTGGCGTCGGCCTCGGCGACGATCCTCTCCAGCGCCTCACCCGAACGGTGCGCCAGACCGGTGCTCCTCTCAACGGACTCCACCGCCATTTCCGTAGCACGGACGCTCTCCTGCGCCCCATCCTGAATGCTCCCTATGGCGGCGCCGACTTCGGAAGTCGCCTGCATGGTTTTCTCGGCCAGCTTGCGGACCTCGTCGGCAACCACGGCGAAACCGCGTCCTGCCTCACCGGCCCTGGCTGCCTCGATTGCGGCGTTCAGGGCCAAAAGATTCGTCTGATCGGCAATGTCTTCAATGACCGTGAGCACCTTGCCGATTTCTTCCGCCTGGACTCCCAACTGCTCCATGGAACTTTTGAGAAGCTTCGCGTCGTTCTCCACCTCGAGAATGGCGCTGATCACCTCTTCCACTACACGGGAGCCCCCTTGGGCCTCTTCCTTGGCCATCTCGGCGCTGTCTGCGGCGGAAACCGCATGCCTGGCGACCTCGGAAACCGTGGCGTTCATCTCGTCCATGGCCGTGGCCGTTTCCGCGGCCCTTTCACGCTGGACTCCGGCCCCCTCTCGGGCAGCCTGCACCGAACGGCTCAGTTGTTCCGCCGACGCGGCCAGCCTGTCCGAGATCCCACCCGCATTGTCCGCCGCAGCGGAAATGCAGTTGTTTTGCTCAATGATCTGAGCTTCCCGCTCCTTGAGCTCCGTCATGTCCAGGTACATACAGAAACCGCCGATGAGGTTTCCATCCAGGTCGTACAGCGGCGAAAGGTTGGCCATGACCGTAATCTCACGTTTTTTATCCGTGGTGAACTTGGCTTCGCGATTGTGGATTTTCTCATTATCCTGCATGCACTGAAGGATAAGCGCATCCCGGTCGTCCTTATAGAATATCTGGGAAAGCTTCTTCCCGTAATATTCCTCGGGGCGCACCGTGGATTCCATCATGTCCATGCATTCCTGATTCAGGAACGTAATGCGCTGGTCCGGGTCCACCACGCAAATGGAGAGCGGCAACCCTTCCAGTATTCCCTGGGAAAAGCCGAGCTTTTCCTTGAGCTGGGTCACCATGCCCTGCACGGAGCAGCCCAGGCGGGCGAACTCGCCCCCGAACTCCTCGTTCAAAGCCGCACCGTATTCTCCCGATGAAATTTTTTCTATGAACCCGATCAGTGTCGCGACGGATTTACCGACCCTGGCGTGCATCAGAAGCGCCGCCACTGCCCCGGCGATGAGCGACAGAACGACACACCCTCCAAGCAGCATCCATCGCCCGGCGTCACAAAAGATAATCAGCACTGCGCCGACAACCGCAACAGAAAGCACTAAAGCCAAGGAAACAAGTACTATGGACATGGTCATGGATAGACCGACATTTTTTTCACAAACTTTCACAGAATCCCCCAAGAATTTCAAAGAACCGTACACCGCCTCACTCCCGACTCCCCTTCCGGATTCGTGAGGCCTGCCGTTAATATTTTGCTTCCCGCCGTTTTCGCGCCGGCCCTCATTCCGGGAAAAACGGTTCCTCTTTTATAAGGACCTCCCGCCCGAGGGCGGGAGGTCTGTCACAAGGGCCTGGATACGGAGGAAGCGTGGCGTTGCTTCGAGGGATTGCGGTCCAACCGTCCAGGCCTATGCGCGCTGTTTTGGGGCTCTATTTCTTATTCGCGGCAAGAGCCTCGGCCACGTGTTTCACCTGTACCTTGGACCCACGGCGCTTCAGGCCACCACGCAGCTGCATGATGCAGCCCGGGCAATCCGTAAGAAGCATGCTGGCTCCGGTGGCTTCAACATTGTTCAGTTTCTTGTTCAGCAGTTCGTTGGAGAGTTCCGGGAACTTCATGGAGAAAGTGCCGCCGAAACCGCAACAGACTTCCTCTTCATCGCATTCCACGTACTCCAGGCCTGCGGTCTTGATGAGATTGCGCGGCGCGTCGTGCACGTCCAACCCACGACAGAGGTGACACGGGGCGTGATAGGTCGCGGTCTCGCCGGTCTTGTTGAAGGCTTCGGCCTCAACGCCCAGCACATCGCTGACGAAGGAACTGAAGTCGATGACCTTGCGGCCGAATTCCATGGCCATGGATTCCAAACGCGGGTTGCCCTTCACCAGTTTCGGATAGTTGTGCTTCAGGTGGGCGGCGCAGGAGGCGCACAAAGTGATGATGTAGTCATAGTCGCCGTCCTGGAAGGCACGCAAATTCTGCTCGGCCACGTCGCGGGAAGCTTTCAGCTCACCCATCATCTGCACGGGCAGACCGCAGCAGGACTGCTTCATGGGGAAGTCCATGTCCACCTGGTTGTCGCCCAGAACCTTGACGCAGGCTTTCATCTGCTCGGGATAGACGAAGTCCTGCACGCAACCGGAGAACAGGGCCACCTTGTGTTTGGGAGCCTTCACTTCCGGCTTGATGTGCTTCCACATGTCGCGGAACGGAGTTTCGGCAATGGTGGGCAGCGCCTTGAAGTCGTGCTCGCTGAACATCATGGGAAGGTGACGGATGAACTGGTCGCTCTCCTTCATGGGTTTCTGGGCCCACTTGGCGGTACGCAGCAGCGTATGGAAGAGTTTGCGGTTCTTGAGAACCTTGCCCAACAGCAGGCTCGGCAGCGGATGACCGTCCTCATCCTGGATGCGGGCGTGAATTTCCTTGATCAGGCGCGGAAGGTCGATGCCGCCTGCGCAGATGTCCTTGCACGCTTCACAGTTGATGCAGTTCTGAACCAGGTTCTTGGCCTTGTCCTTGCCGTGGAAGAAGTAGGTAAGGATCAGGCCGATGGCGCCGATGTAGATGTGGCCCATCTTGTGGCCGCCCACCAGGCGGTAAACCGGGCAGACGTTGGCGCAGGCGCCGCAACGCACGCAACGGTTAACCTGGGAAAAAAGCGGGTCCTTGGCCATTTCGCTGCGACCGTTGTCCAGAAGCACGAAATGGATTTCCTTTTTACCGTCCGGGCCGGGAGCGCATTCGTTGGAGCCGGTTACCCAGGTCACGTAGGAAGTGATGGCCTGGCCGGTGGCGTTGCGCGGCAGCACCTTGAGCGTACGCAGGGCGTCATGCAGGCTCGGGACCAGCTTGTCCAGGCCCATGAGAGCAACGTGCACCCGGGGCAATGTCGTGACCAGACGGGCGTTGCCCTCGTTGGTCACCAGACCGATGCCGCCGGTCTCGGCCACGGCGAAGTTGGCGCCGGAGATCCCCATGTCCGCATCAACGTACTTCTGGCGCAGTTCGCGGCGGGCGACCTTGACCAGCTTATCGATGTCGGAATCCTGCTGCTTGCCGGTCACTTCGGTGAAGAGGTCCTTGACCTGGTGGCGGGAAAGGTGGATGGCGGGCATGACCATGTGGCTGGGGCCTTCATGGCGCATCTGGATGATCCATTCGCCAAGGTCGGTCTCTACCACTTCAAGGTTCTGATCCTCCAGGGCATGGTTGAGCAGCGTTTCCTCGGCGGTCATGGACTTGGACTTGACCACGGTCTTACATTCGTTCTGACGGGCGATGTCGCAGATGATGCGGTTGGCCTCATCGGCGTCTTTGGCCAAATGCACCTTCACACCGGCCTTTTCCGCATTCTCCTTGAACTGGGTGTACAATGCGTCCAGGTTCTTGGCGGCCTCGTCCTTGGCGCAAGCCACTTCGTTGATGAGGCCTTTGACGTCCATGCCCTTGAAGGCGTTGGCGCGTCCGGCGCGATAGGCGACGGCAAAGTTGTCCAGAACGGTCCGCAGGAAGTCGTTATCCAGGGACTCATGCAGCTCTTCACGATATTGTTTGAGATCTTTTGCGCTCTGCATGATTAGTCCTCCAAAAGCAAAATGTGCAGTTCAAGGGGGCCATGGACACCCAGGGCCAGCACGCGCTCGATATCGGCGGTACGGCTGGGACCGGTAATGAAGGCATGGTAGTTGGGGGCCTTCTTCATGGCGCCGAGCAGGTATTCCTCCGCATCATAGGAATCGTCCAGAATGCAGGACTTGGGCAACATGGCCACATGGACTTCACTGACCATGGTGGCCAAACGCAGTTCTTCGCTGCTGGACTCCACAACCAGGGTTCCGGTGGCGGCGATGCCGTGCTGCGCCTCGGTAAAACCAATGTCGATGCCGGCCAAGTGATCTCTCATGCCGGAATCAATGAGTTTGAATCCCTTTTCCTGGCAGAGAGTCTCGAGTTGCTTGAAAAGTTCCTTGTCCAGGCCGGGGGCGGCGATCACCTTCTCCCGCTTGGCTTCACACAGGGCTTCCGCCTTGTCGGACAGGGGTTCTCCGCAACCGGAAATCAGGAGCTGGCAGGCTTCCTTCTTGTCGCAGAGGTCCACAACATAATCGAGGGCTTCCACGGGCGTCTTCACTTCCGAAACCACAGCCGACACTGCCGTGGCCTTTTCGGTGAAGAGGTCAATTCTTTCTTGTACTGTCATTGTTCCTCACTCCCCCCTTCCGGTTCCAGGGCCGGTTCCGCAAATTCGGGGTCCTACGTCTCTAGTTTTATGAAAAAGGGCTTGCGGGGCACCGCGCCGACCGCAAGCCCGTGTTGCATTATTTGTTCAGGATGTTCCTGGCATCCCGCGCGATGGCGAGTTCCTCGTTGGTGGGAACGACCCAGACCTGAACGGCGCTGCTCTCGGCGCTGATCTTCTTGGGTTCGCCGGAACGGCCTTCATTCGCCTTTTCGTCGATGACGATACCGAGCCTGTCCAGTCCCTTCAGGGTGTCCAGGCGCACGATGTCGTCGTTTTCACCGATACCGGCAGTGAACACGATGGCGTCCACTTCGCCGAGAGCCGCCATGAAGGCGCCGATGTACTTGCGGTTGCGGTAGCACAGAGCGTCGACCGCCAGTTCGGCGCGCTTGTCGCCCTTGTCCACTGCAGCGTGGATGTCACGCATGTCGGACATACCGCACAGACCTTCCAGGCCGGACTTCTTGTTCAGCAGGGTATCCACTTCGCTGATGCTCATGCCCTTGTTGCGGGCCAGGAAGTCGCAGATGGCCGGGTCGATATCGCCGGAGCGGGTCCCCATGATCAGGCCCTCAAGCGGGGTCATGCCCATGGTGGTGTCCACACTCTTGCCCTTTTCAACGGCGGTGATGGAGCTGCCGTTGCCCAGATGCACGGTGATGATGTTGCACTCTTCCGGCTTCTTGCCCATAAGGGAGGCGACCTCGCCCGCCACGAACTTGTGGGAGGTACCGTGGAAACCGTAGCGGCGGATCTTCAGTTCCTCATAGAGTTCGTACGGCAGAGCGTACATGTAGGCCTTCTCGGGCATGGTCTGGTGAAAGGCGGTGTCGAACACGGCGACCTGCGGCACGCCCGGGAAGAGCTCCATACCGGTCTTGATGCCGTCCAGGTTGGCCGGGTTATGCAGCGGAGCCAAAGCAATGCACTCTTCGATGGCCTTGAGCACGTCCTCGTCGACCACGGTAGGAGCGCTGAAGCGTTCACCGCCGTGAACAACGCGATGGCCGACAGCCGTGATCTCGGACATGTCCTCGATGACCGCGGTTTCCCCTTCGGTAATCAGTTCGATGACCTTGCGCAGGCCCACGTTGTGGGTGGGAATTTCCATTTCCAGCGCGGTCTTCTTCTCGGCGTCGGTATCCGGAGCCTTCTTGTAGGAGATGTTGCCCACCTCCAGGCCGATGCGTTCCACGAGACCGGAGCACAGAGCCTTTTCAGTCTCCATGTCGATCAGCTGGTATTTCAGCGAAGAGCTACCGGCATTGAGTACGAGTACTTTCATTTGAGCTTATTCCTTTTCAGCTTGGGCCTGTATTGCGGTTATGGCCACGGTGTTAACGATATCGGGGACAGTACAACCCCGCGAGAGGTCATTAACCGGCTTGTTGAGTCCTTGCAAGACCGGACCGATGGCCACGGCCTGGGCGGCTCGTTGTACTGCCTTGTAGGTATTGTTCCCGGTGTTGAGGTCCGGGAAGACGAACACGGTGGCTTTACCGGCGACGGGATCGTCCGGCATCTTGGTGGCCGCCACAGAGGGATCGATGGCGGCGTCATACTGAAGCGGACCGGCAATGGGCAGCTCGGGCCAACGCTCGGCCGCGGCTTCCTTGGCCTGGGCAGTGGCTTCGATGACCTTTTCCACGTCTGCTCCGGAACCGGAGGAACCGGTGGAGTAGCTGAGCATGGCCACACGGGGGTCCACACCGAAAATACGGGCCGTACCGGCGGAGGACAGGGCGATCTCGGCCAGATGCTCGGCCTTGGGGTTGGGGTTCACGGCGCAGTCGCCGAACACCAGGACCCTGTCTTTCAGGCACATGAGAAAAACGGAAGAAACAATGGAGGCACCCGGTTTGGTCTTGATGATCTCGAAGGACGGGCGGATGGTGTGGGCCGTGGTGTTCACGGAACCGGAAACCATGCCGTCGGCTGCGCCCTTGTAGACCATCATGGTACCGAAATAGGTCGGATCGGACATGCGGTCCTTGGCGGTGTCCTCGGTAATGCCCTTGTGCTTGCGCAGTTCCACGTAGGTCTGCACGTAGTCGTCGAAGAGCTCGGATTCGACCGGGTTCATGATCTGGGCGTCGGCGATGTCCAGGCCAAGGCCGTTGGCCTTGTTCAGAATTTCGTCCACAGGGCCGAGCAGAGTGAGGTCGGCGACGCCGCGGCGCAGCAGAATGTCCGTGGCGCGCAGAATGCGTTCCCCGGTGCCTTCGGGCAGAACGATGCGCTGCTTGTCGGCTGCGGCTTTCTCCACCAGGCTGTATTCGAACATTTTGGGAGTGATCTTGGAAGACTTGCGCTCAACCACCCTTTCGCGCAACTCGCGAACATTCACGCTGGCTTCGAAGTGGCCAAGAGCGGAAGCGATCTTCTTCTGATCCTCGGGCTGGATCCGGCCGTAAAGTTCGTTGAGTTTCTGGGTCACCTGGTAAGTGTGGCCGTCAACTGCGACGATGGGGACGGGTACGCCGGTCCAGCCCTCGATCAGACGGTGGACACTGGGCGAGGGCTGAATGCCACCGGTGAGGATGACCCCGGCGATGTTCGGATACGAACTGGACAGGCGGGAGGCCAGAGAAGCCAGCACGATGTCGGAACGGTCGCCGGGGGTTATGATCAGACTGTCGTCATCGATGTAGTCGAGGAAGTTCCCGATCTGCATGGCGGCGATGATGTAGTTGTCCACGAGGGTGTCCTGGCGGCCGTGACCATAGAGGACCGTCCCGTCGAGCCAACGGCTCACGTCGTCCATGCTCGGATTGCCGAGGCTTTCGTCCTCGGGCACGGCATAAACGAGCAGCGGCTCGGTGCAGCGGGCCTTGCTGCGGATATTGGAAACGATGCCCTCGGTGTTGTCCACGGACACGCGATTCACGATGGCCGCCACGACGTCGACGCCCTTCTCTTCCAGGGTGTCGATGGTCAGCTGTGCCAGACTGGTGATTTCCTCGGCGTTCTTCTTGCGTCCGGACGCGACCACCAGCACCGGAGCGCCGATGTTGGCGGCGATGTCGGCGTTGAGATCGAATTCGAACGCGGAATCCTTGCCCTGGAAATCGGTGCCTTCGCAAAGCACGAAGTCATATTTGGCTTCCAGCTGCTTGTACTTCTCAAGGATATTCTCCAGAAGGGCCGCGTGCTGGCCGGAGTTGGTCAATTCACGCGCTTCCTTGAGCGTGTATGCGTAGGTATCCTCGTACGGGATATCCAGCTGATATTCCGAGAGAATCAGATTGATGTCGTGGTCACGCTTTCCTTTGCCCGGATCATTAATGATGGGCCGGAAAAAAGCCACATTGCGCACTTCGCGCAGAAGCATCTGCATGACGCCAAGCACGATGGCGGACTTGCCGCTGCGCTCTTCGGTTGCTGTGATGTACAGGTTCGTGGACATTGCCTTTCCGTTAAAGTTCGTCAGGAAACGTCGGGCTGGCGGAGGCCTTCGGCGTACAGTTCCATGACATGTTTTACTCTTACTCCGGCCTTCTTCTGGGAGAGCATGTCCGTGATCTGAAGCATGCAGGCCGGGCAACTGGTGGCCACGGTGGAAACACCGGAGTCGATGATGTTGCCCGCCTTGCGGTCGCCGATCTGCTTGGACAGCTCGTAGTGGGCGATGTTGAAGCTGCCGCCGCAGCCGCAACAGGTGCCCGCTTCCGCCATTTCCTTGAATTCACAGCCGGAGCTGGCCTTGATGATGGTACGGGGCTGGGCAGTGACGCCCAGCGCATTCTTGAGGTGACAGGGATCGTGATAGGTCACGGTCCGGCCGCCCCCTTCACTGGCTTCCACACCGATCACGTCCACAAGAAACTGGCTGATGTCCATGGTCTTGTCCGCGATGCTCCGCAACTTCATGCGGTTGGCCGCGTCGCCCTGGTACATGTTGGGCCACAACTCCTTGATGGTGGAGGTGCAGGAAGCACAGGCAGTGACGAGATAGTCGTACTCGCCCTTTTCAAACAGGGCGAGGTTCTGCTCAATGAGATTGTCAAAGGTCTTGGTATCCCCGCTGGAAATGGTGGGGATGCCGCAACAGGCTTGGCCCGCGGGCATGAATACGCCGACGCCGTGATGCTTGAGCACGTCGAGGGAGGCTTCGCCCACATTGGGGAAGATTTTGTCCACGACACAGCCCACGAAGAAGGCGACCTTGACGCCGCTTCTTCCGGCGGCGGAGTTCATCTCGGGAATTATTTTATGCAGGGGCTTATCGGCCAGGGCCTTGAAGTGCCTGTCTCCGATGACCGGAGCCTGGAACCGCGCACAGGAGGACCCCAGCATGTCATCCACCTTCCTGGTAAAGATTCCCTGAAACTTGGAACCGAAGTCCAACAGGAAATTGAACAGCTTGGGGTTGGCCAGCATCCCTCGGAAAATGGCCTTCTTCACGGGAGAAAGACCAAAGTAGCCGGTCATGATGGCACGGGCCTTGAGGAAGATGTCCAGGATCTGCACGCCGCTGGGACAGTTGGCGGCACAGGTGCCGCACAGCAGGCAGCGGTTCAGCTTTTCGTTGACGCCTTCGGGGTCGCTGAGGATCTCGGAAGCAAGTCCGTCCAGAAGAGCCAGCTTGCCGCGAGTCACGTCGGACTCCTTGCCGGTGCGGGCAAAAAGCGGACAGACGGCCTGGCACATGCCGCAGCGCATGCAGTTCACCAGTTGGTCGTCCAGCTCCTTGAGCATATTTGCCAATTTATGGATATCAGCCATGTTCCCGCCTCCCCTAGCCTATGATCTTGCCGGGGTTGAGGATGCCCTTGGGATCGAGCACGGACTTCATGCGGCGCGCGTAGGCAAGTGTGCCCGCGCTGGTCTCGTTGATCATGAACTTGGACTTTGCCAGTCCGATACCATGCTCGCCGGACAGAGTCCCGCCAAGGGCAAGAGCGCGTTCGAAAATCATGTCCACAGCCTCTTCCACACGTTCCCATTCCTTTTCGTCGCGCTTGTCCGTGAGGATGGTCGGATGCAGATTGCCGTCACCGGCATGGCCAAAGGTGCCGATGGTCAGGTTATACTTATTGCTGACTTCTTCAAGAACTTCGATCATGGCAGGAATCTTGGACCGGGGAACGGTGGCGTCTTCCAGCACGCAAGTGGGCTTGAGCTTGGCCAACGCGGGCAGTGCGTCGCGACGCGCCTGCCAGACGGCGTCGCGCTCGGCGGCGTCGTTGGCGACCTTCACTTCGTCGGCCTTGTTCTGTCTACAGATTTCTTCGACCCTGGCGGCGTCCTCCTCCACTTCCGCGGGGTGGCCGTCCACTTCGATGAGCAACAACGCGGCAGCTTCGGTGGGCAGGCCCGCCTTGCGGAAGTTCTCGACGGTACGGATGGTGAAATTGTCCATGAGCTCCAGGGTGGCCGGAACGATCTTGCTGGAGATGATGGCGGCGACTGTTTCCGACGCGGCCTTCACGGACGGGAAGATGGCCATCATGGATTTGGCGGCCTTCACAGGCGGAATAAGCTTGAGAATAACTTTGTCGAAGACTCCCAAAGTGCCTTCGGAAGCGACCATGAGGCCGGCCAGATTGTAACCGGTGACGCACTTCACGGTGCGGGAGCCGGAATGAATGAGTTCGCCTTCCACATCCCAGAAGTCGACGCCCATGACGTAATCCTTGGTCACGCCGTACTTGAGACCGCGCAGTCCCCCGGCGTTCTCGGCGACGTTGCCTCCGATGGTTGACACGGTCTGGGACCCCGGGTCCGGCGGATAGAACAGGCCGCGCTTGGCCACTTCCGCCGCGAACCGGGCGGTGACGACGCCGGGCTCGACCACGGCGTACATGTCTTCTTCATTGATCTCCAGGATACGGTTCAGACCGTTGGTCAGGACAACCACCCCGCCGGGATGGGGGATGGTACCGCCGGAAAGATTGGTGCCCGCGCCGCGGACGGTGAGGGGCAGGCCGTTGTCGTTGCACACCTTGACGGCCTTGCCAAGTTGCTCGCTGGTCGTGGGACGCACAACCATGGCGGGCATGACGGAATCCAACACGGCCGCGTCGTACGAATACGTATGACGGTCGGTCTCGCTGGTCATGACATTGTCGGCGCCGACAATAGACTCGAATTCCTTGATAAGAGCGTTGTTACTCATTGTTGTTTCCTCAAAATATATAGCAGTCAGTCATACACCCCAAGACTCGTCTGCTCTTCAAAATTCATTCAAAACCGGGGGGCGGGCCTGCCCGCCCCCCGTCATAGCACACCTTAGAACAGATGCGGCAAGAACACGAAGCTCATGAGGCTCGCGATTACGCCGACCACGAGGCCGTACAGCAGGAACGGCCATACGGTACGCTTCAGGATCTGCCCTTCCATGCCGGAGAGGCCCACCACCGCGCATGCTGCGACGATGTTGTGGATGCAGATCATGTTGCCCATGCCGCCGCCGACGGCCTGAGCGGCCACGATGATCTGACGCGGCAGATCCAGCTGAGAAGCAACGCCCCACTGGAATTCGGCGAACAGAAGGTCGGAAACGGTGTTGGAACCGGTGATGAACGCACCCAGACCGCCCACAAAGGAAGCGAACATGGGCCATGCGTTACCTGCAATGGCGGCGACAGCCTTTGCCATGGCCAGGGGCATGGACGGATAGGAGTTGGGGTTCAGGGCCACATCGGCAATGCCGGAACCACGGAAGATGGACACCAGGGCAACCGCTGCGAAGAGCGCGATGGTGGGGTTCTTCATGGTCGCGATAGCTTGGCCCCAGGACTTCTTGACCTTGTCGGCGGGCATGCCGTGGATAAGCACGGTCAGCAAGGCCACCAAGGTGAACGGAATGGTGCCGGGCAGGTACAGATAAGCAATGGAGGCATTGACGCTCTTGAAGCCCAGGATCGCGCTGAACTTGATGGCCTGGGCAGCGAGCATGCCCTTGAGGCCCAGCTCGGGAATTCGGGTGACGACCAGGATGAGGCCGATGAGGATGTACGGCAGCCAAGCGCGGAACTGGCTCATGTGCGGCTTGAATTCCGTGGAACCGCCGGAAACGGAACCGGTCCAATCAGCATCCCAGGTCTTGGGATCACCGAAGGTCCAGACGTCCTTGGGCACGCAGAAACCGGCCTTGGCGCCCACGATGATGATGCCAAGCCCCACGAGACCACCGATCAGGGACGGGAACTCGGGGCCGACCTTCCAGGCAAAGAACAGATAGGGAACCGTAAAGGCGACGGCTGCGAATACGCAGAACTTCCATGCGGCCAGGCCGGGCTTCCAGCTCCGGTCGGGGCTGAAGAAACGGGTGATGAAACCGAGCATGAACACGGGCAGCACGAAGATCATGACCAGGTTCATGAGGGTTGCCCACTGACCGATCAGCGCGTTGAAGTCGCCCATGTTGGCGAAGTTCACGGCAGCACCGGAGGAAACAGCGGCCTCAACGCCAGGAGCCAGGAACTTCAGGCCGAGGATGACCGGAGTACCCACCGCACCGAAGGTGACCGGGAAGGAGTTGAACACCAGACAGATGATGGCAGCGGCCAGGGGCGGGAAGCCCAGGGAAAGCAGCAGCGGAGCAGCCAGGGCTGCCGGAGTGCCGAAACCTGCTGCGCCTTCGATGAAGGCCGCGAACATATAACCGATGATGATGGCCTGAATACGACGGTCGGCCGAAATGTTCTGCATCCCGTACTGGATGGTTTCCATGCCGCCGGAATGTTGCAGCGTGCGCAGAATCAGAATTGCGCCGAAAACAATGATCAAAATGCCGATGGCAGTGATGAATCCCTGAACGGTCAGAGCCGCAACGTACATTGCGGGAAGTTTCCAGACGGCCACTGCGCCGACGGCTGCTGCAAGCCATGCCAGCGGCATGGCTTTGGTGGCGGGCCAACGCATGCCCACCATGAGCACCAGCGCCACAAGAATGGGCACCAATGCGACTAATGCAAGAATCTCGATAGACATTCGACACTCCTCCTCAAAATGTTGAAAATAAAACCTACGTCACCTTTGCCGAATCTATTCCATCATCGCCGGGGCCGGGGGGGACCGCAAAGTTCCCCGGCCCGACGATGTTATGGATTGTTTACGCGCCCACGCCGCCCTCGGCGCAGGCCCACCGCACTCTGCACGAAAAGTACAGAGCCGTTGCGGTGGCTTTGCAGACGATTACCTAGGCGTCCTCACCGCCGAAGTAGTCAGCTGCGGCCAAGTGCTTCAGGGTCTCGAAACGCTTGGTGTAGTCCTTCTCGATCTGAGCACGAAGGACCTTGGATGCCTCGGGGTTCATGCGCTCCAGCAGAGCGAAGCGGTTTTCACCGGACATGAACTCCTGCATGGTGCCATCCGGGTCCTTGGACTCCAGAACGAACGGGTTCTTGCCTTCGTCGGACAGCTGCGGGTTGAAGCGGTACAGCGGCCAGTAGCCGGACTTGACGGCCAGCTTCTGCTCTTCCTGGGTCCTGCCCATACCCTTGCGGATACCCTGGTTGATGCAGGGGGCGTAGCAGATGATGACGGACGGTCCGGGGTAGGCTTCCGCTTCCTGGAAGGCCTTGATGGTCTGTGCCTTGTCGGCGCCCATGGCGACGGAAGCCACGTAGACGTAGCCGTAGCTCATGGCCATCAGGCCCAGGTCCTTCTTGCCGGTACGCTTACCTGCGGCGGCGAACTTGGCGATGGAGCCCAGCGGAGTGGCCTTGGAGGACTGACCGCCGGTGTTGGAGTACACTTCGGTGTCCATGACCAGGATGTTGACGTCTTCACCGGATGCGAGGACGTGGTCCACGCCGCCGAAACCGATGTCGTAGGCCCAGCCGTCACCACCGAAGATCCACATGGACTTCTTGGTAAACAGGTCGGCCATGGAAGCGATTTCGCCCAGCAGGCCTTCCTTCTCGTCGGCCAGCAGAGCCTTGAGCTTGTCGCCGGCTTCACGGGAGGCGGCAGCATCGTCGCGGCCTTCCAGCCAGCTCTTCATGGCTGCTTCGACGTCGGAGGAAACACCGGCTTCAACAGCGGCTTCCATCTTTCCGGCCAGCAGGTCGCGGCGCTGATCCACAGCCATGCCCATGCCGTAACCGAACTCGGCGGCGTCTTCGAACAGGGAGTTGCCCCAGCTCGGGCCGTGGCCGTCCTTGTTCACGCAGTACGGAGTGGTCGGAGCGGATGCCCCCCAGATGGAGGAGCAACCGGTGGCGTTGGAGATGATCATGCGTTCGCCGAAGAGCTGGGTAAGCACCTTGACGTACGGGGTTTCGCCGCAACCGGAACATGCGCCGGAGAATTCCATGAGGGACTGCTGGAACTGAGAGCCCTTCACGGTGGTGCGCGGCATCAGGTCGTCCTTGTAGGACACGGTTTCGCTGAAGTCGAAGTTCGGGACTTCGGCCTCGGTCTGGGTCGGCAGCGGCTTCATGACCAGCGCGGACTCCTTGGCCGGGCAGATGTCGGCGCAGTTGCCGCAGCCCAGGCAGTCCAGGGCGTTGACCTGCATGCGGTACTTGAGGCCTGCGAGCTGCTTGCCCTTGGCGTCCAGGGTCTTGAAGGTATCCGGAGCGCCGGCCAGTTCTTCATCGGTGACCAGCACCGGGCGCAGGGCGCTGTGCGGGCAGATGAAGGAGCACTGGTTGCACTGGATGCAGTTGTCGGCGATCCATTCGGGAACCATGATGGCCACGCCGCGCTTTTCATATTTGGAAGTGGCGACCGGGAAAACGCCGTCCGCGGTGAACACGGAAACAGGCAGGTTGTCGCCTTTCTGAGCCAGGATGGGACGAACGATGTCCTTGATGAATTCGGGATCGTTGCAGGCGGCCTTGTCGCCGTCCACTGCATCCTTCCAGGAAGCCGGAACTGCGATTTCGACCAAGGCGTCGGTGGCCTTGTCCACGGCGTCCACGTTCATCTTGACGATGTGGTCGCCCTTCTTGCCGTAAGCCTTCTGGATGGAATCCTTGAGCAGGGAAACGGCCTGATCGAACGGAATGACGTCGGCCAGCTTGAAGAACGCGGTCTGCATGACCATGTTGATGCGGTTGCCCAGACCGACTTCACCGGCGATCTTCACGGCGTCGACGGTGTAGAACTTGAGGTTCTTTTCGGCGATGGTGCGCTTCATGGCTGCGGGCAGCTTGCGCTCCATGTCCTCGGCGGACCACTGGCAGTTCAACACGAACACGCCGCCGTCCTTGATGCCTTCCAGAACGTCGTACTGGTTCACGTAGCTGGACTTGTGGCAGGCGATGTAGTCGGCTGCGGTGACCAGGTAGGTGGACTGGATCGGAGAGTTACCGAAACGCAGGTGGGAAACGGTGATGCCGCCGGACTTCTTGGAGTCGTAGGCAAAGTAGCCCTGTGCGTACATGTCGGTGTTGTCGCCGATAATCTTGATGGCCTGCTTGTTGGCGCCGACGGTGCCGTCGGAACCCAGACCCCAGAATTTGCACTGCACGGTGCCTTCCGGAGTGGTGTCGAGGTTTTCGACGACCGGGAGGGAAGCATTGGTAACGTCGTCTTCAATACCGACAACGAAGTGCGTCTTGGCAGTGGAAGCGGCCATGTTGGCGTAGACGGCCTTGATCATGCCCGGAGTGAACTCCTTGGAGCCCAGACCGTAGCGGCCGGGGATGACTTCCGGAGCGTTGCCGCGCTCGGCGTAGACGGTGCAGATGTCCTGGTACAGGGGGTCGCCAAGGGCGCCGGCTTCCTTGGTGCGGTCCAGAACACAGAGGCGTGCGACGGACTCGGGCAGGACTGCCAGGAAGTGGTCGATGGAAAACGGACGGTACAGACGAACCTTGACCAAACCGACCTTTTCGCCGTCGGCAACCATGTGGTTGACGACTTCTTCGATGGCTTCGCAGCCGGAACCCATGGCCACGATGACGCGATCCGCATCCGGAGCGCCCACGTAGTCGAAAGGCTTGTAGGAGCGACCGGTGAGTTTGCTCACCTTTTCCATTTCCTTGATCACGATGTCGGCCAGGTCGTCGTAGTACGGGTTGGCGGCTTCGCGACCCTGGAAGTAGATGTCCGGGTTCTGCGCGGTGCCGCGAATGTGCGGGTGTTCCGGATTCATGGCGCGTGTACGGAAGGCTTCCACCTTCTCCATGTTCACCAGGCCCTTCATGTCGTCGTAGTCGATGGTTTCAATCTTCTGGATTTCGTGAGAGGTGCGGAAACCGTCAAAGAAATGCAGGAACGGGACGCTGGACTCGATGGTGGACAGGTGAGCCACCAGAGAAAGGTCCATGACTTCCTGGACGGAAGCGGAGGCCAGCATGGCGAAACCGGTCTGGCGGCAAGCCATGACGTCCTGATGGTCACCGAAGATGGACAGTGCGTGCGCGGCGATGGCGCGGGCGGAAACATGGAAGACGCTCGGCAGCAGTTCACCGGCGATCTTGTACATGTTGGGGATCATGAGCAGCAGCCCCTGGGAGGCCGTGAAAGTGGTGGTCATAGCACCGGCGGCCAGGGAACCGTGCACGGCGCCGGCTGCGCCCGCTTCGGACTGCAGCTGGCGGACCTTTACGGCCTGACCGAAGATGTTCTTGCGGCCCTGGGCTGCCCAGTCGTCAGCAACTTCACCCATGTTGGAGGACGGAGTGATCGGGTAGATCGCCGCACATTCGCTCAGGGCGTAGGCCACATGAGCTGCCGCGGTGTTACCGTCCATGGTTTTCATCTTTTTCGCCATTCTCTTCTCCTTAGGCAAGGCTCCCGTCGAAGCCTTTCGGTTGAACTCGATACATATATTTTGCGCTGGATTCGTTAACGCTGGAGTTCGTTAGAACAAGAAACATGCCAAGGATTGCACATAGTGAAAAATACAATGAAAACAAAACAATAATCACAAATAACATAACACATACAGCACATCGGAACCACATCTCTGTCTGAAAAAACAGACGAAAAAATGAAGAATCCGTGACTGAAAAACGGACAAGTAATCGTCAACCCAAAGTAGACAATATAACTATCTAAAATAATTAAATTATAATATAGTCCGAAAAAAAGGACTGCAACATTTTGGTGACAGAACAAAAAAGGACGATCCCGCAACCAGGATCGTCCTTTCCATTCCCGTGTCCGAAAAAAACTACATGGAGATACCGTATTTCTTGAGCAACGCATAAAAATGCGAGCGGGACAGGCCTGAGACCTTGAGCACCTCGGCTGTTTCGCCGTCACACTGACGAATAAGCTCGCTAAGATAGGCCTTCTCGGCCATGGACTTGAATTCGCGCAAGGTCGGGAGCTGATGATCGAAAATTCCGCTGAATATTTCCTGGCCTATACGGCGTGCGCCTTCGGGCAAGAGCATATCCTCTCCGGTTGACTCCACGTCGGAACCGGTGATTTTCCTGACCTGCTCGCGGGCCACCTTGATGCGCAATTCGCGCGGCAGATGCATGGAGTACAGCGTCTTCTCCTCGCCGGCAGCCACCACAGCGCGCTCGAGAATGTTGAACAGCTCACGCACGTTGCCCGGCCAGTCATAACTTTCCAGAGTGGCCAGGAAGTCCGAACCGAAGCCCTTTTCAGGTATCCCGTATTTGCGACAGAGCTTGCCGACCTGAAAGAGATTCAGGGGGCGCAGATCCTCCAGGCGCTGACGAAGAGGCGGCAGATGCATGGAAAAAGTCTTGAGCCGGAACAGCAGATCGCTCCGGAAGTCTCCCTTGTCCACCATGGCGTCCAGATCGCGGTTGGTGGCGGAAATAAGCCTAAAATTACTGGTCTGCTCGCGGGAATCGCCTACCGGCCGGAAAGTGCGCTCCTGCAGGACACGCAAAAAGGACTTTTGCAGGGAAAGAGGCATTTCGCCCACCTCGTCCAGGAACAGCGTCCCCTTGTCGGCCAGCTTCACCAAGCCGGTCTGATCGGACTGCGCGCCGGTAAACGAGCCCTTCTTGTGACCGAAAAGCGTGGATTCCACCAGGGATTCGGTCAAGGCCGCACAGTCCACCACCACAAAATTCTCATCGGCCCGCGAACTGTTGCGGTGAATGGTCCTTGCCACAAGCTCCTTGCCGGTGCCGGTTTCCCCGGAAATGAGCACATTGGTGTCCGATCCCGCAGCCTGCGCCATGAGACGAAACACGGATTTCATGGCCGCACTCTCGCCCACCACACTGTCCAGATTCAGGGACTGCTGAGCCGCCTGGCCGAACTTCTGGTCCCGGTACTTGAGGGCGCGCCCCAGGGTCAGAGTGATCTCGCGTACGGACGAAGGCTTGAGCAAATAGTCCCAGACGCCTTGCTGAATGGCCAGTTCAGCCCCGTCCGGATCACCCTTGCCGGTCAGGATGATCACTTCCGGCGCGTTGGTCCGTCCGGCTATGTCCGGCAGAATGTCCATACCGTTGCCGTCGGGCAGGCGCACATCAAGAAAGACCACGTCCACGCCACCCTCGGCCAGCTTTTCCAGCCCGCGGGTCAGGGTCTGGGCGGAAACCGCCTCGTGAGACTGGCGCGCAACCAGACTTTCAATGGTTTCACAAACCTGTGGATCGTCGTCGATTATCAGAACCTTTGACACGCTTTGCTCCGTTAATTGCCGAGCACAGAATCGATGGCCTCGGCAATGATGTTTTTGTTGTAAGGCTTGATAACAACACGCTTGATGTTTTTCAAACGGGAAGCTGCGGTGGCGGCGTCCTCACGGCCGGAGACCAGCATGACGGGCAGATGCGGAGCGGTTTCCTGCAGACTCAGGGCCAACTCCACGCCGTTGGTGTCCGGCATGTCGAAATCAGTGATGACCAGGTCGAAAATATACGGGTCCCGGGCCACCATGCCCACCACCTCCATGGGATCGGAAGTGGCCACCACATCATATCCCAGGCTTTCGAGTATGCGCGGCGTGGTGTGCAGCTGATCCTCGTCATCCTCCACGAAGAGTATGCGCCCCATGCCGGGCGCCAATTTATGCAGCGGCACAGCCCCGTTCTCGTCCAAGGCCTCGTTCTTGGGCAGGTATATCTCAAAGGCGGTTCGCTCCCACGGAGTGCTGGTGACGATGATGGAACCGTTGTGCCCGTTGACGATGCCGTGCACCACCGCCAATCCCAGGCCGGTGCCTTCGGTCTTGCCTTTGGTGGTGAAAAAAGGATCGAATATCTTGTCGATGATCTCCGCCGGAATACCCGGGCCGTCATCGCAGATGCTCATTTTCAAATAGATGTCAGGCCGAAGGTTGAGCAGACGTGCATCCTCGAGGCCAAGCTCCACCTCACGCAAGTCCACTTCCAGGACGCCCCCCGATTTGCGCAAGGCCTGGAAGGTGTTGGTGCAAAGGTTGAGCACCACCTGGTGCAACTGGGTGGGGTCGGCGTTGACCAGGCCCAGACCGGGTTCGATGTTGGTCTTGATCTGAATGTTGCGCGGCAGGGACGCCTTGACCAGCCCCAGCACCTCGTAGAGGAGCTCGCCCATGTCCGTGGGTTTGAAGCCCTCCTGAGAGGGACGGCTGAAGGCAAGGATCTGCTTGACCACGTTGCCACCGCGCTGGGCCGCCTTGAGCACCCGCTCCATGTCCTTGTAAGTCACGGATTCCGGTTCCACGTCGCCGATGGCCAGTTCGGTGGAGTTGATGATGGACGTCAGGATGTTGTTGAAGTCGTGGGCGATGCCGCCGGCCAGCGTGCCGATGGCCTCCATCTTCTGGGACTGGATGAGCTGCTTTTCCAGGCTGCGTTCCTTGGTGATGTTCTCCGCGGTACTCAAGGTGCCCACGACATCGCCGAGCCGATCGAAAAGCGGCACTTTGGTGATCTCCAGCCAGACCGTGTTGCCGAAACGGTCCTCGACCTTGGTGCGGGCCTTGCGCACCGGCTTCATGGTGCGGAACACTTCCCGGTCCAAAGCATTGGCCCACTCTGCGTACTCGCGGGTGTGATCCAGGAGAGCCAGATCGCTCTTGGAAACAATGCTGCTGGGCTTCTCCAAGCCGAAAAAATCCGTAAAGGCGCGGTTTGCGCCGAGATACCGCTGTTTCCCGTCCTTCCAGCACACGAGCTGGGGAATGGTGTCCATGAGGATCTCCAGAAACGAGAGCTGGTCCATGATCTTTTTTTCGACCCTCTTGCGCTCGTTGATATTGGAAACCAGGAACACCGTGCTGATCAGGAGCAAGCCCAGACTGCAGATGATGGTCCAGAACAACTCCTTGGGCAGTTCGTAGAACGCCTTGGGCGCGTTGATGAGACGGCTTCCCGCAGGCAGCAGTTTCTCGGGAATGCCCAGACGCTGCAACGCATTGTAATCGAACCAGTATTCTCCCTCGGACTTGCCCACCACCTTGATGGTGTTCACGTCGGTACCGCGCATGATGTCCAGGGCCATGCGCGCCGCCTGGCGGCCGTCATGCTCCCCGGAGATGAGCTTGCCACCCACGCTGCCGTTGCCGAGAAGAAATTTCCAGGCTGTGTAGAGCGGCACGTTGCTGTACTTGGAAATCTCGGCCATGACCTCTTCCGCGGTGTAGAAACGGCCGTCCACGTTCTGATACATGGGCACGAAGAACAGAAAGGTATTCTTGGGCAGCTGGCGCACTTTGGTCAGCATCTCCCCGAGTCCCATGCCGGTCCAGTAGTCGAAGGAAAGCCGTCCCTTGAAGACGGGCTCGATGGCTTCCACCTGTTTGCGGATGCTTCGTCCCGCAGTGGACTCATCACTGACCACCACGACACGGTTCTTTTCCGGATGAAACTTGAGAGCCACGTTCAGGGTGGGCACCACCAGGGGAGACTCGACTATGCCGGTAATGCCCGGCTCGAGAGGCCCGCGGTATTCATTGACCCCGCAGAAGACCACCGGCACCCCGGGGAACAACTCGTCCCGGATGCGGCGCACAAACTCGAAGGCGTCATTGTCCGAGACGATGATGACGTCGAACTTTTCGCCGAGGAACTTGTCTCTGTAGAGCGTCTTGAGTTTGTCGGTGATGTATTCGAAATTGTATTTCTTGGCGTCCATATACTCGGTCTGGAGCTCTACCTTCATTTCGCTCCGGTCGAGTACGTCGGTAATGCCCTTGCGAATACCGTCCGACCACCGATAGCCATGGTGATAGGAATTGATATACAAGACCTTTTTCTTGCTCTTCTGGGCCAGACACGGGGTGGAGGCCAGGGCCAGCAACAGGAAAGTCCATATGATGAGATGTATTTTACGCATGCGTCTTTCAGGGTTTCGCCGTAACGGACAGCCCGTTACCAGCACTTGACGCAAAATGCAAAAAGCGGGCCCTCCCCGGATGTAAACGAAGGTAAAAAGTGTATGCCATGCTGTACAAACAGGACATCATCTGCCATACACTAGATTCGAACATTAATCTCTTTTCCGGAGGAAGGACATGAAAAAAACAATAATCACCCTCATGCTGGTCAGTTTCCTCGCGGCCGGTTACGGCTGCGCCAACAAGGCGCAGCAAGGGGCCGGGGTCGGTGCACTCGCCGGCGCGACCATAGGCGCCCTGACCTTCAAAAACAAGGTTTCCGGCGCGGCCATAGGCGCCGGTGTGGGCCTGCTCATGGGCTACATAATCGGAAACGAATGGGACAAGCACGACGAACAGCAGATCCAGAACACCCTGGAAACCGGCAAGAGTGACACGAGCCACAGCTGGACCAACCCGGATACGGGCCGCAGCTACACGGCAACCCCCTCTGCCCCCTACGTGCAGGAAGACCGTGTCTACCGCGATGTGGTCATCAGCGAAAACGGGCCCGACGGCGACAAGATCATGGCCAAGGCCTACCGCGACTCCAACGGGGAATGGCGCATCAAACAATAAAACCCCAAAGGGGAGGCAAATGCCTCCCCTTTTCTTTTCCCACAAAATCTTGTCCGTTTTTTCAGACAGACAAAACGCCCTCATGAATTCCCCCGGCATTTGGACGAAAAAAAGCCGGAAGCAGTTGCTCCCGGCCCTGTCTGTTTACTGCGAACTCGCCTTTCACGTGGTGATGTAGCTGGAGGGAAACGACTTCTTCAACTTGGAGAGCACACGGTCGGCCTGATAGCGGCTGGCATAGGTGCCCGCCTGGACCACATGCAGAATCCGACCGTTGCGATTCACACGCTTGATATGGGAATGGACATAACCGGCCTGCTTGAGTTGCTGATGCACTCTGGCTGCGTTGCTGTAGTTGGAATAAGCTCCCACCCGAACGTGATACTTCTCGGCTGCTGCGGCCACGGTGGTGCCGGAGGGAGCCGGGACGGTGCCCACGGCGGTGATGCGTACCTTAATAATGCCTTTGTCGACAGACCCCAGTTTCCTGGCTGCGCCGTAGGAAAGGTCTATGATCCTGCCCCGAACGAACGGACCCCGGTCATTGACAACCAAATAGGCGGAACGACCGTTTTCAAGATTGGTGACCTTGACGCGAGTGCCCAAAGGCAGGGTCTTATGGGCCGCGGTCAGGGCATGCATGTTATAGGTCTCGCCGGTGGCGGTCCTCTTGCCGTGAAAATCGCTGCCGTACCAGGAGGCGTACCCTATTTCATCATAGCCGTGGGCGGACTTGAGCGGATAATACGTCACCCCCATGACCTTGTAGGGCTTGGTTTTTGGGTCGTAGGCACGGGTGGCCTTGCCCCCTTTCGAGGAGCCTGGAGTCGAGTAGACGTGCTGCGGAAACGGGTTGATTTTGTTCATGGTGGAACAACCCGACATCAGCACGAGAATCAACAATGCAAAAACAAGATTATAACGGCGCATCCGTGGCCTCCAATGTGGCGATTCATCCCTGAACCGCTCCGCCCGGCAGTTTCTCCCTCTCCCCGGCGGGTCAAAGTTCCGTCAAAAAGCCTTTAACTGGCCACATTCCTTTCAATAGTTGTACCATTTCAATACATTAAAGTCAACATACTGATTTTATTGCATAATTCAAAAAACAATTTCAAACCACTTATCAGACCTGTGCTTTTTTTGACACTACGAGTATGCTATAACGAAAACAATACAAGACAAATATATCATTCCATGCGAAACAGGCCAGATGAAAATGAAACGCTTTTGCGCATTGTGCGCTCTCAGCATTCTCTTTTTCGCGGTGTTCACCACACTCTCCCGGCGGGCCTCGGCTTCACCGGAAAACAAAACCATCATTTTCTTCATCCCCAACACCAACTGGCCGCCCTACCTGATGGACGATCCGAAATACGGCGAGGGAGTTCTGATAGACGTGCTCAAAGCCATCTGCAAACCTCTGGGTTACAAGGTCATCCCCAAGAGGCTTCCGGATAAGCGGGGCTGGCTTATGCTGGAAACCGGCGAAGTGGACGCCCATGCCAAGGCCATGAAATGGGTCAAGTCGCCCCGGGCCTACGATTGGACCGACCCATTCATGGACTCCGAGGACGCCCTGCTTCTGCGCAAGGACAGCCCCCTGCGGTACGAACAGATAAGCGACCTGTTTGGAAAAACCGTGGCGACCATCAAAAGCTTCGTTTACCCCCCTCTGGAACCGTACTTTCAAGAAAGATCGATCACCAGACAAAATGCCTCCTGCCCTTTCAAAATGATGGAAATGGTCAAACTCGGCCGCGTTGATGCGGCCATGGTCAACAGAAGCGAAACGCTCTGGCTGTTCAAGAACAAGCCCGGACTCTACCGGGGAGACTTCCGACTCTCCAGGCGCAATGTGGACCAGGCGCAGTACCGGTACGTATTCACCAAGCAAAAACTCTGGCGGCCCTTCATCCTGGAGTTCAACAGGGAACTCGCCCGCATGAAGGAGGACGGCAGACTCAAGGCTATAATGGACAAATACCGATAGCCCGTGAATAAAGGGATCATGCAGTTCCTGTTCCTGACCATTACGGCTTTCATCCTCTTCACGACCGCCCCAGCCATGACGGATGACAAAGTCGTCAGGATGGCCTTGTCGGACAGGGCGTGGCCTCCTTACGAGTTTGTCGATCAGGAAGGCCCCACGGGCATCATGGCCGACATCATGGCCGAAATCTGCGCAAAGGCCGGATGGAGTCTGACACTCACCGTTTTCGAGGACAAACGACGGGAGGATGTGATCATTCTCGGCGAACAGGACGCCAGCCCCATGGCCAAGGCCTGGACTCGAGATCCCGACGAACTGGCCTGGACCGATCCGGCCCTGGATTCCACCGATGTCTTGGTATTTCTCGCCGACAGAAAGTTTCCCTACATCGGCCCACAAGACCTTTTCGGAAAACGGATCGGTTGCGTTCAGGCATACATCTATCCGACCCTGGAACCGTATTTCGACAACAGAGACATCATTCGCCATGACACCCCCAACACGTTCACGATGCTCAAACTGCTGCAATTGGGCCGGGTGGACGCAGCCATCGTCAACAAGAACGTGGCCCTCTGGTTCATGAAAAACGAGCCAGGGCTTACGGCCGAGTCCTTCAGTTTTTCCCAGACCCCGGTGGCCACGGCGGCCTACGGTTACATGTTCAACAAGTCTGAAAAATGGACCGCCTTCATCCGACAGTTCAACATCGAACTTGCCCAAATGAAGGCGGATGGAAGACTTGACGCCATTCTGAAAAAATACCGTTGACCTACTTGTGGAAGTACCTCGGCTTGGTCATGTTCTCGGGCCTGAGGATGTCCTCCAATTCCTCCTGGGTCAGATACCCTTTCTCCAACACGATGTCGTAGACCGACCGATTGCTTTCCAGGGCCTCCTTGGCGATCGAGGTGGCCTTTTCATAGCCGATGTACGGATTGAGCGCCGTGACCAGGCCAATGGAGTGCTCCACCATAGTGCGGCAGCGGTCCGCATTGGCGGTAATGCCGCTGACGCACTTGTCGGCCAGGGTGATGCACCCCCTGCGCAGAATATTGATGGATTCGAACAGACTCTGCCCCAGTACCGGCTCCATGACGTTGAGCTCCAACTGCCCCGCTTCAGCGGCCATGGTCACGGTCAGATCGTTGCCGATGACTTTGAAGGCTATCTGATTGACGACCTCGGGAATGACCGGGTTGACCTTGCCTGGCATGATGGAGGACCCGGGGGCCACAGGCGGCAGGTTGATTTCGTTCAGTCCGCAACGCGGACCGCTGGAAAGCAGACGCAAATCGTTGCAGATCTTGGAAAGCTTGACCGTAACGCGTTTAAGCACCCCGGAAAGCTGCACGTACGCCCCGGTATCCTGAGTGGCTTCCACCAGGTTGGGCGAAAGGGTCAGGGGCAGTGTGGTCAACTCCACCAGCTTTTCGGTGACGGCGCGGGCATAGTCGGGATGGGCATTGAGCCCGGTTCCAATGGCCGTGGCCCCCATGTTGATTTCATGAACCAGATCCTGCGCTTCCTTGAGGCGTTCCTCGTCCTCACCGATCATGACCGCCCAGGCCTGAAACTCCTGGCCAAGAGTCATGGGCACCGCGTCCTGCAACTGGGTGCGCCCCATCTTGATGACATCCCCGAACTCCTCTCCCTTGGCTTCAAAGGCGCGACGCAGATGGCGCATGGCTTCGATGAGTTCCCTGATCTCCAGGATCAGGGCGATGCGCAGAGCCGTGGGATACACGTCGTTGGTGGACTGGGACATGTTCACGTGGGTGTTGGGAGAAAGGAATGCATAGTCACCCTTTTCCCGCCCCATGAGCTCCAGCGCCCGGTTGGCGATGACCTCGTTGGCGTTCATGTTCGTGGAAGTGCCCGCTCCGCCTTGAATGCCGTCCACCACGAAGTGCTCCAGAAGCTTGCCGGAAAGCACATCTTCGCAGGCCCGGCAGATGGCGCGGGAGATCTCCTCGTCCAACAGGCCGAGGGAAGCGTTGGCCTGGGCAGCGGCCATCTTGATATAGGCCAGGGCGTTGATCAGCCTGGGATAATGAGAAATGGGTATCCCGGTGATGTGATAGTTGTTCATGGCCCGCAAGGTCTGACAGCCGTAATAGGCATCCCTGGGGACCTCCATTTCGCCGATGCAGTCGCATTCCAATCGGCAGTGATCGCTCATCGCTTCCCTCTTTTTAATGTTTTGAGCACAAATTACACATTCCGCAATCTACAACAATACATTTGGCGCAATGTGCAACAGGCCAGCTTCCTTCCCAAGTTCGATTATCAAAATCCCCATAAATAAGGCAACCATAATCCAACCTGTTGTGCGTCGGAGCATGTTGTCCTGTGCGTACTTTATGAGCAACACTCCGGGAAGTATACCAAAAAGAAGATTGATACCGACACCGCCAACCATATTGAGAGCCTTGAGGAATATATCGGGATAAAACATCGCGATAAGCAGAGGCGGGACAAATGCCAAGATCCACACCAACTCTCTTCTGGTGGTGCCCAGGGTTTCACTACAGAGGTCGCGCATGAAACTCTGAAGCGCCAAGCCGTTGGCCATGAAGGAAGTGGTCATGGCCACTACGGAAAAGGCCAGCGCAACCTGCAGGAAGCCCATGCTTCCGACGATTTTGGCCAGCGGCACAGTGGCGGGCTGGCTCTGGGTGAATGCGTTCACTATGTCCACGCCGTCCGGAGAGCTTACAGGCAGTGCGCTGACAACCACGACAATCCAGACGATGTTCATGACCAACCCCATGAACGACCCGCCCCAGATGGCCTGGGAAATGGCTTTCTTATCCTGATTCAGCGAACGACAGATAGTGGGGATGAGGTTGTGAAAATGAAACGCCGCGACGAGCACCGGCAGCCCGGACGGAAGGAAAGCCCAATCCTTCATGGTCATGCGTCCCTGGTCCATGTGCGGGATAGTCATGGCGACAAGGATGACGAAACTCACCCAGAGAGCGAGGATAAGTATAGCGTTGCCGCGCCGCATGACGGCCGTGCCGAAGGAGGTCAGCAAAACGGCAATGAGGAAATACCCAAGAAGCGCACCCCACTCCGGGACAGGCAGATCGAACAGGTTCACCAGCACGGATGCCACCCCGGCCAAATATGCAGTCAGGAGCCCATACAGGATGACCAGATTGGCCCATACGCTGATCCATTTACTGCCAGTACCCAACTCTCGGCCGAAAAAAGTCGGCAGGTCAGCGTGTTCATCCTCCACCAACGTACGCTGGCGCGAATAAATGATGGCCGTCCCTGTCATGAGGAGCCAGAGAAGCACGGTGCTACAGATGGCCGGGACAAGCCCGGCCGGTCCCAAGTCAATAGGAAGTGCCAGAATACCGGCGCCGACCATACTGCCGGTCACCATCATCGACGTTGTCATCACCTTTGCCGTACCCGGTCCATTCGCTGCATTGCCCATCAGAATTCCTCGCGCTGTAAAGTGAAAGGGATATATAAGATAGCTGGTTCTTATACGGATCATTCCAAACGTTTTGCATTTCCTGAGGACTGTTTTCCTCGCTTCTCTCGCTCATCCTCCCTGTAGATCTGTTTGTGCAGGCGAATCAGGCATTGGACTCATTTTGTAACGCATTTCCGGCCAACCGAAGAACACACGCTCAGAACATGCCCAATGCTCACTCGCTATTTATCTAAAAACATAAAAAAGTGTGTCAATAATTCGCAAAAACAATACTTTTCGAGCACAAATATATGAAAACAAAAATTTTGGTCAAGCTTGAATATCGAAAAAATGATTGAAAAGCCCCCCTTATTTCCAACTGGAAAACAATGGACGAATACAGGCACAAAAAAGACAAAAAGGTAATAATCATAAAATGTAATCGAGTCTTTACTACCGGATACAGACGCATATGAGACAGCTTCTTGCATGCAAAAAAATATTTTCATTTCGAATTGCGAAGCACAGAAAACACTGCGGTCGGACCGCCCCGCAAAAGTCCGTCACAAAAACTATGCTTGCTTGTCGGCAAGCTTTCGGATAATGCCTGCTTCGCACACAAGGCAGACCATATATTTAATGGAGATAAAGGAAATGACCCAAAAGGCCCGCAACGAACAGCTTCGCAACATAGCCATCATCGCCCACGTCGACCATGGGAAGACCACGCTGGTGGACGCCATGTTCAAACAGTCCGGCCTGTTCCGTGAAGGACAGGAAGTGGACGACCGCATCATGGATTCCATGGACCTCGAACGCGAGCGCGGCATCACCATTGCCGCCAAGAACTGTTCGGTCGTCTGGAAAGACGTCAAGATCAACATCATCGACACCCCGGGCCACGCCGACTTCGGCGGCGAAGTGGAGCGTTCCCTGTCCATGGCCGACGGCGCCATCCTGCTGGTGGACGCCTCCGAAGGCCCCTTGCCCCAGACCCGATTCGTGCTCAAGAAGGCCCTGGACCAGGGCCTGACCATCGCCGTGGTCATCAACAAGGTCGACCGGCAGGACGCCCGCCCCGAAGAGGTGCTCAACGAAATCTATGACCTGTTCATCGACCTGGACGCCACCGAAGACCAGCTCGACTTCCCGCTGCTCTACGCCATCGGCCGCGACGGCATCGCCATGGAAAGCCCCGAGGAGCGCGGCGAGAATCTGCACATCCTGCTGGACATGATCGTGGACAAAATTCCCGGCCCGGCCCACAACGCCGAAGAACCGTTCCAGATGCTCGTATCCGACCTCAGCTACTCCGACTATGTCGGTCGTCTGGCCATCGGCAAGATCTACAACGGTTCGGTCCATGAACAGGACACCCTGGTCTGCATCGGCGAAGACGACTCTCCCCGCCAGCTCAAGGTCACCAAGCTCCAGACCTACGACGGCCCGGTCATGGTCTCCACCGAGTCCGCCGAACCCGGCGACATCGTGGTGCTGGCCGGCATCGAGAACGTCAAGATCGGCGACACCATCTGCACCAAGGAAGCGCCCAAGGCCCTGCCGCGCATCACCGTGGATGAGCCCACCGTTTCCATGCGCTTCTCCATCAACACTTCCCCCCTGGCGGGCCAGGAAGGCAAGTTGGTGCAGGGCACCAAGATCCGCGAGCGTCTGCATCGCGAAACCCTGCTCAACGTGGCCATCCAGGTGGACGACACCGAAAACCGCGACGCGTTCCTGGTCAAGGGGCGCGGCGAGTTCCAGATGGCCATCCTGGTCGAAACCATGCGCCGCGAAGGGTTTGAACTCTCCGTAGGCCGTCCCGAAGTCATCTACCGGGAAGAAAACGGCAAGAAGACCGAACCCATCGAGCACCTCTACGTGGACTGCGACGAGGCCTTCATGGGCGTGGTCACCGAAAAGCTTTCGGCCCGCAAGGCGCGCATGACCAACATGGTCAACAACGGCACCGGCCGGGTGCGCATCGAGTTCTCGGTGCCGTCCCGTTCACTCATCGGATACCGCGACGAGTTCCTGACCGACACCAAAGGCACCGGCATCATGAACTCCTACCTCGAAGGATACGGCGAATACCGCGGCGAGTTCCCGTCCCGCTACACCGGTTCCATCGTGGCCGACCGTGCGGGCAAGGCCGTGGCCTACGGCATCTTCAACCTGGAGCCGCGCGGCCAGATGTTCGTCGTTCCCGGCGATCCGCTCTACGAGGGAATGATCGTGGGCGAGCACAACCGCGACAACGACATCAACGTGAACCCGGCCAAGGAAAAGAAGCTCACCAACATGCGGGCATCCGGCAAGGACGAGGCCGTCATCCTCACGCCCGTCAAGCCCATGACTCTGGAGCGGGCGCTCAACTTCATCCGCGAGGACGAACTGGTCGAGGTAACTCCCGAGTCCATCCGTTTGCGCAAGGCCGAGCTGTCCGCCCAGGTGCGCCACCGCCAGGAAGGCAAGCGCAAGAAAGCCGCGCAGTAGTCAGATAAGAAACAAGATTTCGCCTTCGGCGACAAAAGAGAGGGGGAACCTTTTTCAAAAGGTTCCCCCTCTCTTTTGAATCTCGCCCCTTCCAAAACTTTTCGACGATGCGCTGACGCGCATGGTTGTCATCAAGAGTCTCAAAAGCTAGGGTCGGTCAAAATTTCATATGGATTTAACATGATGCTCACCACACAACGATTGACGCTGACTCATTTCAAGCCGGGGTACGCCGAGGAATTCACCAAGGCGCTCAGCGATCCGAAAATGAATATCTGCCCGAGAGCGTTCCCGAACTGAGTGACATCCAGAAACTCATCCAATGGTTCATGGAGCGGGACAAGAGCAATGCCGAGCACGGATTCACGGGCACAAACCTAGCCATCACCTTCAAGGAGACCGACCGGCTCATGGGCTGGTGCGGACTGCAGCCCTTCGAGCCCATTCCGGACAAAAAGGAAATATTCTACGGCCTCTCCCCTGCCTTCTGGAACAAGGGCCACATGACCGAAGCCGCCGAAGCGGTTCTGAAGTACGGATTCGAAACGTTAGGTCTGCCGGAAGTCGTGGCCGGCGTGAAGCCGGAAAACCTTGCCTCCACCGCCGTGTTGGAAAAAATCGGGTTCTCCTTCCAGCACATCCTGGACGAAGTGCCGGAAGACTGTGAATTCTATCAGGGCGAACTGTTCCACAAAATCACCAGGAAGCAATACCAAGCTTCGTAACCGCTGGACCAGGCTTGTTATTATTCTCCATGCGTCATTGACGTCTTCAGTTGTCGCGGTGCTAGGATTCCGCCATTGCTCGAATCCATCCCCAAACGGAGGTTGTCATGTCAGACCACAAAGCTGTCCCCGAATTCCTGAACAAACAAGCCGAAGAAACCAAAAACGGAGGACTGAGCCGCCGGGATTTCCTGCGCATGGCCGCAGTATTCGGCCTGAGCGTTTCCATGGCCGGAAATCTCATCGGCCTGAGCACGGAAGAGGCCCGGGCCGCCGCCGATTTCGACTGGGACGCACTGGCTAAGGAAAGTCCGTTTGAAATCAAAAACCTGCTCATCGATCTGGCCAAGAAGGATTGCGGTCCGGGCTGCAACTTCATCAATGCCGGACGCGGCAACCCGAACTTCCTGAATACCACGGCCCGCAAGGCGCTCGGCCTGTTCACCATCTTTGCTGCCGAGGCTGCGGAAATGGGCTCCAAATACCCGGATATCGGCTACCGCCGCAGCAAAAAAGGGCTTGCCGCCGAACTGAACGACTATCTCAAGCACTATGAAGGTGTACCCGGCGCAGCGTTCCTCAAGGAAGCCATGAACTACGCCGAGCGCAACTTGGACATGAAACCGGATGAGGTTGTCTACGAACTGGTGGACGCAATCCAGGGCGACTTTTATCCGGACCCGCCGCGCATCCTGCCCGTAACCGAGAAGATAGCCACCCACTATCTGAACAAGATAGTCTTCTCGGGCACCCCTCCCAAAGGCACATTCAGCCTGTTCGCCACCGAAGGGGCCACCGGAGCCATGATCTACCTGTTCAACTCCCTGCGTGAGAATTTCGTGCTCAAACCGGGAGACAAGGTGGCGATCATCACTCCCATCTTCTCCCCCTATCTTGAGCTGCCCGTGCTGAAGGATTATGACTTGGCCCCCGTGCTGCTGGAATATGACCGAGACAAGCCATGGAAAACAGGCGGCAAGGAGCTGAACGCCATTGCCGACAAAAGCGTCAAGGCGCTCTACATGGTCAACCCCACCAACCCCACGTCCATGTCCATGGACGCCCAGACCGTGCAGAACATTGCCGAGACAGTGCGCAAGAACAATCCGAACATGGTGGTCATCTCGGACACGGTCTACGCAAGCTTCGTGGAGGAGTTCAACACGCTGTGCAGCGTCATCCCGCAGAACTGCCTGGGCGTATATTCCTATTCAAAATACTTCGGTGTCACGGGCTGGCGGCTCGGCGTGGTCATGATCTACGAGGACTGCGTGGTGGACAAGATCATTGCCGGGCTTTCCAAGTCCGAGCAAAAGGCGCTGGCCGAACGGTACAAGATCGCCAGCACCACACCCGACAAACTCACCTTCCGGGAGCGGCTGGAGATGGACAGCCGACAGGTGGCTCTGGCCCACACCGGCGGCCTTTCCTGTCCCCAGCAGACAGCAATGTGCTTCTTCTCGCTTTTCGAACTGCTGGACCCGAAATACGTCTACAAGAGCCACATCCGCGCCATCCTCAAGGAACGCTGGGATGCCCTGTTCGCAGGACTCGACATGAAGGCCCCGGACGGCAAGGACCTGACACGTTATTACGCCCTGCTCGACGTGCTCGATCTGGCAGGACGGTATTACGGTCAGGAATTCGCCGATGGCCTGCCCAAGAATCATCATTATCTGGAGTTTACCTTTGATCTGGCGCGGCGGCAGCATGTGGTCTGCCTGCCCGGAGCCGGGTTTGCCGGCCCCAAGTGGTCGTCGCGCGTGGCTCTGGCCAACATCGGCACCCAGGACTGCACCGACATCGCCGCCGCCATGAAGGCGGTGCTCAAGTACTATTATGACGAGTGGAAGAAAGCGTAACAGACTCTCTCGGCTACGACGATATAAAGAGGGGGCCAGAAAATGCCCCCCTCTTTATGCAACTTCATCTCGCCCGAAATTGTTCGGTAATGCCCTTCGGCAGACTGTCAGGAAAAAACCATAAAGAGTGCCACGCCCACGATTGCTATGAACGCGATCAATTCCGGGAGGATATAATGAAACAGGCTTTCGAAGCCGAGTCTCTTTTCCAGCCGGTAGTATTGCAATCCCGCCGCCAATACCATGAGCGGACCGATGACGAATGAGGTCAGTCCGAGAGTTCCCAACTCTTTCAGGGCTTCCACGGAAAGAGATTTGCTCCCCAGAAACGAATCAACCCGCTCCAGCAGGAAGCCGAAGGTCATGAACGTCAGCGCCGTGCGTATCCAGGCCAAAAAAGTGCGTTTGTTGGCAAGCCTCGTGCGCTCCTTGGCAAGTGACAACGTATCGTGAAATTCCTGTTGTTCCTTGATCATGAAATTCGTCTACCATGAACGATTGACATAGGTAAATCTCAGAGTACACTTCAACATATTCGAATAACTGAACTCACGCGAAGTCATATGCCGCTCATCAAACAATCCACCAGAGACTATTGGCGCGAGGCCAAAGCGCATGGTCTCTCCTTCTGGGAACGGATGCATGGTTATGCCTACGCGCGCTGGCCCTATCACTACATCGGACTGGCCCACGACAAGAACAAATTTTTCTCCCTCCTGATGGTTCCCTTCATCTGGCTGCTGGACCGGCACTCCCCGTTCATGGAACCGGAGGACGCCGTTCCTGGCGATTCCACCCAGAAGCGGCCTTCCTTTGCCGACACCTACCACGGCAAAGCCATCCCCTTGGAAGAAGCCACCAGTCTCGTGCGCATCGGCAAGCCCGTGAACACAGAGGCGCCCGAACAGGTCATCCCCTACACCCGTGCCAGACAAATCATCCTGGAAAACCCCACGCGCATTGCCGTACTGGACTGTCCATGCCGCACCACGGCCCCCAATCCCTGCCAGCCGCTGGACGTCTGTCTGCTCATGGGCGATCCCATAGTCTCCTTCATTCTGGAGCACCATCCGGACCGCTGCAGGGAAATCGATGCGGACGAGGCGGAACGCATCCTCAAAGAATGCCGTGCGCGGGGTAATGTGACTCACGCCTTTTTCAAGGACGTCATGCTCGGCAGGTTTTACGCCATCTGCAACTGCTGCTCCTGCTGTTGCGGAGCCATCAAGGCCCACAAGATGGGCTGTCACATGTTGGCAAACTCGGGCTATCTGGCACGGATCGACGAGGACAAATGCGTTTCCTGCGGCCAGTGCGCACGATACTGTCAGTTCCAGGCCATCGGATTCCGCAAGGAAACGGCCTTCATCAGGAATGACCGCTGTATGGGGTGCGGTGTGTGTACCGACAAATGCAACAAGGATGCTCTTTCTCTGCGGCTGGCCCCCGAAAAAGGCCAGCCGTTGGAAGTGGACAAGCTCTTCCGCTGACCCGCTCCGCCAATCTTCAACTTTACCAGGAGAACAACATGGCCGGATATAAAGTGTACATCACCCGCATGATCCCGCAGGAAGGCATCAACCTGTTGAGCAGCGTGGCCGACGTGACCATCAATCCCGACGATGCGCCCCTGTCCAGGGATGCTTTGTTGAACGAAATGAAAAACGGCCATTACGATGGAGTGCTGGGAGTTCTCACCGACAGGATCGACGGTGAATTCTTCGACTCCTGCAAGGGGCTGAAGGGCTACGCCAACTACGCGGTGGGCTACGACAACATCGACGTTCCCGAGGCCGTCAGGCGCGGCATTCCGGTATCCAACACGCCGGACGTGCTCACCGACGCCACGGCGGAATGCGCCTGGGCGCTCCTGTTTGCAACGGCCCGCCGGGTGGTGGAAACGGACAGGGTCATGCGTTCCGGCTCCTGGACCGGCTGGGGCCCCCTGCAATTCATCGGCGGAGACGTCAAAGGCAAGACTCTGGGCATCGTTGGCGCAGGCCGCATCGGCACGGAAATGGCGCTCATGTCCAAAGGCTTCAAAATGAAAGTCCTGTATACCAGCTCCTCGGACCGCAGAAATGCAGTGCTCGATGCCGAGCTTGAAGCCGAACTGGTTTCCTTCGAAGAACTGCTCAGGGAGTCTGACTTCGTCTCCATCCACTGCCCGCTCACTCCGGGCACCAGGCACCTGTTCGACGCGAAGGCCTTCGCGCTCATGAAGAAGACCGCCTACATCATCAACACGGGGCGCGGCCCGGTCATCAAGGAAGAGGACCTGGTGGAAGCCCTCAAAAACGGGGAAATCGCCGGTGCGGGCCTCGATGTCTTCGAAAACGAGCCCGCCATGGCCCCGAACCTGGCGGAACTGGACAACGCCGTGGTCGTGCCGCACATCGGCTCGGCCACTCACTCCTCCAGGAACAACATGGCCCTGCTGGCGGCGCGCAATCTCATGGCCATGCTCGAGGGTGAAAAGCCGGAAACCTGCCTCAACCCGGAATTATTTGAAAAATAAAGGTAGAGAGTTGGTGAAGTGCGTCAGTACCCTGTACTGAAAGCCTTCTCAACCTTATCCATGAACGCCTTGAGTACCGGCGACCGCCACTTCTCGTTGTGCCAGATCATGATGATGCTGGTCTCGTTGTAGTCGCCGGTCCACGGCAATTCCACATAGCGCCCCGAGACAAGGTCTTCGCGGATGGTCAGTTCGGGAATGATGGTCACCCCCATACCCCGGTCCAGGCAGGCCTTGAGCGAGCGCAGATTGGAAAACTGAAGCAAATCCGAGTTGATGCCTTCGTCCCGGAGGATGGCCTCAAAAGGCTTGCGGTAACGACAGTCCGCTCGGCACATGAGCCGGGTCTCTCCTTCCATGTCCAGCGGTCCCACTTCCGCAAGCCCGGCCAGCCGGTGGTCCGGCGATGCGGCCAGCACCAGCCGTTCGGTGCCGAGCATGCGCACGTTCACATGGTCCATGGTCACATCTTCGGTCATGAGAAAGGCCAGATCGATGGCCCCGGTGTTCAGTTCCTCGCGCAGGCCGCTGTCGTCGCAGGGAATGAAGGTCACCCGCACCCTCGGGAATTCCCTATGGAACTCCTCCAGCACCGGCACCAGGTGGAATGCGCTCATTGTCTCGGGAACACGCATGGTCAAACTGCCCCGCGCCTCGCCCGACGCCGACACCTCGGCACGAACCTCCTCGGTCATGCCCAGCATGCGCTTGGCGTAGCCCCATAGCCGCTCTCCTGCATTGGTGAGCACGATCCGCTTGCCTATGCGGTCGAAGAGCTTCACGCCCAGGTCCTCCTCCAGGGCCTGAATCTGCGCCGAAACCGAGGACTGAGCATAATGCAGTTCCTCGGAAGCGCGGGTGAAATTGAGATGCCGCGCCACCACGGTGAATGTTTTCAGATGCCGTAATTCCATACTTTCCCTCCCATCGGCACGGACGATTGCTGTCGCCGGAAATATCCATTGGACCCGATCGACCACAATTTATTATCGTTTATTTCGATCGGTCAACAATATTCATCAAACGCAAGGAGGACATATGAACAATGAAACCGCAGCCATCAACACCCTCAAATACTTTAACGGCGCCTACCACTGCGCCGAAGCCGTGGCCTGCGGCGTGGCCGAAGCCTTGGGGCTGGAAGATCCGCACGGTCTGGCGCGCAATGTGGCGGCGTTCGGCGGCGGCATAGGAAAGACCGAAGAGGAGTTGTGTGGAGCCCTGAGCGGAGCGCTCATGATCCTGGGCCACCTGGAAGGCCGCCATGGGCCGAGTTCCTGCTGGCAGGACATGGCCGACCGGGCGACCGAACTCCGCAGCCGGTTCGTGGAGCTGCACGGTTGCACGCGCTGCGGGGAATTGCTCGACAGGATGGGCCAACAAACGGATATGGACAAATGCCGGGAGCTGGCGGCCCGAACCGCAACCATTCTCACGGACATGCTCCGGACAAGGACAGAGCCTTGCAAGAGCAAGGAAAACGTATCCTGCTGCTGAAACAAAGGGGAGCGTCAAGCTCCCCTTTGTTTATTTCAATATCCAGAACCAGGCCACGCCCGCCGAAAGAAGCAAAACGCATGGCAAAGCAATGCGCCGCCATGCGGCGGCAAGGTCGACCTTGAAGAACTCGCAGGTCAGGATGAAGCAGATATGGATGGGCGAAATCATGACTCCGGCAAAGCCGCAGAACGAACCCAAAACAATGTAAGGGATCAGCTGATCCTGCATGCCCAATGTATTCAGCACGCCGATGAGCAACGGAAAGGTGGAGCCCACAAAGGCCACGTTGATGCCCGACACCATGCCCACCAGGAACGGCAGGAAGATGGCCGAGGCCAGGAGCGCGGCGTCACCGCCTGCGGCCCGGGCCATGGCGTCGACCACATGGGCCGCCTGCATGACGTCCTTGAACACGAAGATGGAGATGATCACGAAGATCATGGAACGCAGGCTCTTCTTGGTCAGCACGTCCCGGAGAAACGCTCCACCGAGCCGGTTCTGGACCATGATGCAACCGATGGCCACCATGAGGGCGACGATGATGCCCAGCTCGAACGGCAACCAGGGGATGAACGAGGCAATGACGCCCTCGAGTCCGAGCCCGCCTACAATGGAGATGATGAGCGGCAGCCCCTCCACCAGAGCTCTGCGCCAGCTGCGGCCGTTTTCCGAGTCCTCCGCCACGAGTTTGTCTGCGGGCAGCACACCGGGCCGAAGAAAGAATATCCAACCGAGTGTCACCATGACCAGGAACCCGACACCGGTGCGGGAGATGATGTTCAGGATGGGCAGATCGGCCAGGGCTGCCGTCAGGATGATGCCCGGATACAGTGGCCATGCCAGTTCCCAGATATGACGGAACCAGTAGTTGAGCACCGAGCGTTCCATGTTGTCGAGGTCCATGCGTTCGGAAATGGACTTGAGCATGGGGGCGGAAAAAACAGCGCCGCCCGGCATGGGCAGAAGACCGATGAGTGCCGGGAAAAAGGCCAGCCGCAGTCGCGGGCTTTTCAGGTAGCCGGTGATGGAATCCATGAGCCTGCGGGACTGGCCCGATCGTTCCAGGGCGTCGGAAAGAATCAGGATGAGCGCCACGATGGCCGCCAGAAGCAGGAATTTTTCCTGGGTCAGGGCTATGACGCCGGTTTCGGCCCATTCGAGCAGCGGCAGGCCGAACATGAAGCCGAGGGCAAGGCTTCCCAGCAGGATGGACAGGCCGAGCCCGGCCTTGAAGCGGATGCCGCCGAGCATGACGGCGAAGGCGGCGATGACCTTGATGAATGGGAGAGATTTCGCAAGCAGTTCCATTATTGATTCCTCGATCAAAGTTGAATACCTGCCGCTTACGCCAATTTTTTCCGAAAGAAAACCGGAATCTTTCGATGGCCGATATCGAGGCGCGCGAACTTGCCCACAGTCCCCCGTTGCGCTACGTTCACGCCCGAAGAAATTGAAGGAGAGCCAACCATGAGTGAACAGATCTACCGCGAACATATCCGCTCCACCATTCTGGCCAAGGTCGAGGAACAGGACGAAACCAGGCGCAAGGAAGCCCTGGTGGAGTTCATGTCCGTCACCGGCACGGCCCCCAGCGAGGAGCTGACCGACAAGGTGGCCGAGATGATCCCGCCCATCATGCACGAACTGTACGAAAAGTGGATCGCCATGTTCATCGACCGGCTCATGGAGACTGCGCCCACGGACGCAGTCGGTCTGCTCTGCGACGGCACAGAGGAAAACAACGCCGCCCTGCTGCTGGCCTATATCATGTTCCTGGAATCCGCCCGCATGGAAGAACAGGTCCAGAAGGATTTGAACGAATACGGCGTGAACATGACCGGTTCGGACGAGCTGGGCGACCTGGCCTCTTCCTACATCCGGGCGCGACTGACGAAGATCGCCCAAGACGCCAACAAAAAGTAACCATCAAAATATTCAGCTGAATCACTCACGCCTGGGGCTGTTCAGAGGTGTGTGAGTGCACGGAGCAAAAGAAAGCCGAGTCCGCAGCGTACTCTTACGGTACGTGAGGGCTCGGCTTTTTTGCAGCGACAAAACAATCGCGTGTTTCTGAACAGCCTATTTCGAAAGCTCGTAGAATTTCTCCATGGCGTCCGTAGTCATGGGATGCGGAACGTATCCCTTGACCCAGTCGCGATAGGCACGGAACTGGGTAGGCTGGAAGAGCGGGATACCCAACGCCTTGGAATAATAAAGTTCCTGGACACGTTCATAGATGGCCTTACGTTCGGACGGGTCCACCACGACAATGCCCTTTTCGATGAGCGCGTCCATTTCCTTGTCCTTCAGGCCTGCAGCCTTGCCGTAGGCCCCTGCCGAATGCAGGAACGGCTGGGCAAAGTTATGCGGGTCCGGATAGTCCGCGCCCCAGCCGGTGACGAAGATGGGGAACACACGCTGACGGTACAGGGAGTTGAAATCCTTGAGGGAAACGTCCAGCACTTCCACCCGGAACTTGGGATTCAGGGAGTTCATGTTCTCGGCCAACATGAGGGCGGCGGCTTCACAGGTGGTCTTCCCCGAGTAGTAGATGATGTTCATCTTGAAGCCCTTTTCCCAGACCTTGCCCCCAAAGGCCTTCTTCATGTATTCGGCGGCCTTTTTCAGGTCGAATTCATACACGGGCACGTCCTTGTGGTACGGCAGTCCCTCTATGATCGGGCTGGTGGGCAAAATGGTCCGTCCTGCGAACACGTCCTCCTTGTAGGTCTCGCGGTCAAAACAGTGGGCAAAGGCCTTGCGCACGTTGATGTCCGCAAAGAAGTCGGACGGGATTCCCTCGCCGTCCAGCTTGCCGCTGCCGCTGTAGGGATTGCCCTTGGAGACAATGTCCTGATTGAAGAAAACCGCGAACATGCTCAGTTCCGGCGACTGGCAGCACTTCACATCCTTCATTTCCAGAGCTTCGGACACATAGGTGTCGTCCACCTGAGCGCGATCCACATCGCCGTTCTGAAGCATGAGCTTGCGCGTGGACCACTCGTTGACGACCTGGTAGACGGCGGTCTTCACTGCGGGCTTCCTGCCCCAATAGCCTTCATTGCGGGTGAAAACCATGCGCACGCTGGGTTCCCAATCGGCCAGTTTATAGGGCCCGGTGCCGTTGGCCTTGTGATGCAACGGCTCGCTGCCCATATTAGGGTTGTTGAACTTGGCGGCGTCGGCCGCATTGTCGTTCCAACAGCCGTTCTCGATGGCCCATTCCTTGTCGACGATGTAGCCGTTGGAATAGCAGAGAATGGACAGGAACGGCGGAAACGGACGGTCCAGATTGATGCTGACCGTATCGCCCTTGACCGTGACGGCCTTGTCGATCCTCTCGGCGATACCGGGCAGCATCTTGCCGTCGTCGCCGCGGGTGGAGCCGATGCCGAACAAGGCCTCCAGCAGCATCCAGGAGGGACCGCCATTCTGGTCGATGATCATGGCCCGCTTGAGGCTATAAGCCACGTCTTCAGAAGTCAGGTCGTTGCCGTTGTGAAACTTGACGCCCTTGCGGATCTTGAAGGTATAGAGGGTACCATCTTCGGAAATACCGCCGTTGGCCTTGGTGGGCACCTCGGTGGCCAGCACCGGCATGAACTCGGCGGTGGACGACCCCTTGAAGAAAATGAGCGGTTCGTAAATATTCTGAATCTTGCTGAACGCCGTGGAACTGTAGCACGTTCCCGGGTCGAGGGTGATGGTGGTATTGGCGTGAACGAGGGTCAGGGTATCCGGGTTCTTCACCCCGGCAAAGGCACTGCCCGCAGCCAGCAGCAGGCAGATCAACACAGTCGCAAAACGTTTCATGGCTTCCTCCCTAAGATGTGAACGACAGCCCCTTTCTGCCTTCCATGGCGGTGGTCGGCAGCGCTCGGGTTCAACAACCTCTCAATCGTGAAAATCTCTCTGGATTCCTCCCTTGTCTCCGAGGAGACGCGGTTCGCCGGACGCACCTCACCTGTCCAGGAACTCGCCGAACGGTATTCGTTCATACGGATAGTGTACGGAAGGCGGGCGAAAAATCCGGCAATACAATATGGCGGTGTCGGATTTCCAGGCTTTCTCAAAATCATAGCGTGGTTGCAGCTGCGTGGCAACCGGCTCACGCCTTCACGACAGGCAACTCAGCCCAGGCCGTCGTATAACGGGGAGAGCGCCTCTCCCGCCGCATACGCCAGGAACGTTCCAGTCCCGAGGCCGCAAACTGCACGGTGTCCCGTCCCCAACGGGCATTGATGTCGTCCACGGCGCGCATGAGGGGCGCATGCCCGGGACGATCGTCGGGCGGCAGCTCCAACAGACTCAGCCAACGGCCGTGGGCGGGTTCCACACCGGTGAGCATGACCCCGCACTTCTTGTAGGAATATCCCTCGCGGTAGATGCGCTCCAAGGCTTGGTACGCGGCCCTGATCAAGGTGGGCGTGTGCATGGTGGCCGGGTGCACCGGAACAAATTCGGAATTTGAGTACTGGGGCAGGTTGGGGATGAACTTGTTGGTGTGCATGAATACCATGACCCCCGAGGCCATGGACTTCTGGCGGCGCAGCTTTTCCGCCGCCCGGGTTGCGTAACAGGCCACGGCCTCCTTGAGATCGGCCAGGGTTTTCACGGGTCTCCCGAAAGACCGCGAGGACATGATGTTCTTTTTTGAGACGGGGGCGTCGCCCAGTCCGATGCAGGGCATGCCGCGCAGCTCCAGCAGGGTGTGCAGGCCGGTAACGGACATCTTTCGTTTCACCCAATCCCGGTCCAGATCCCGAAACTGCCTTGCCGTGTGCACTCCCATGGCGCGCAGCCGCCTGGCGTGCTTTCGCCCGATGCCCCAGATGTCCTGCACGTCCATCCAGTCCAGCACCAGGTCGGGCCGGGGGGATTCAGCGAAATCGAACACTCCCAGGCAGCGTTCGTGCCTTTTGGCGAACCGGTTGGCGACCTTGGCCAGGGTCTTGGTGTGGCCGATGCCGATGGATACGGAAATGCCGGTCCATCGATGGACCGTTGCCCGCAGCCGACGGGCATACTGCGCGGCTCCGCCCGGCACGCCCGTAAGATCGACGAAGGCCTCGTCGATGGAATATATCTCCAGATACGGCGCAAACCGGGCCAACACTCGCATGACCCGAGCGGATATGTCGCCGTAAAGCGCGTAGTTGGAGGAAAAAACCTGAACGCCGTCGCGCTCCAACTGGGTCTTGCACTTGAAATACGGTGCACCCATGGGAACACCGACGGCTTTGGCCTCGGCGGATCGGGAGATAATGCAGCCGTCGTTGTTGGAGAGAACCACAATGGGCACGCTCCGCAACTCGGGCCGGAACACGCGCTCGCAGGAGGCATAGAAATTATTGCAGTCCACCAGGGCGAATTGTTTCATGGCCGCCTCAGAGCTGCATATGATGGATGAGGTGCAGGACTACGCCCCAAATTTCGACCGCCGAATCCGGGGTAACGGGGATGGGAGCGCAGCCGGAAGCGTCCCCCACCAACAAAAGCGCGCCTTCTGGCGACACTTTGAGACGTTTGACCGTAAATTCGTTGTCCACCACGGCAACGACCACGCTGTCGCCGCCCGGAGTCAGGGAACGGTCCACCACCAGAATGTCGCCGTTGCGGATGCCCGCACCGGACATGGAATCACCGGACACGCGCAGGAAATAGGTAGCCTCGGGCCGCTGGACCAGAAGTTCGTTCAGATCCAGGGCCTGGTCCAGGTACTCCTCGGCCGGAGAAGGAAAGCCCGAGGCTGTCCGCTCTCCGGCGAGCCGCACCGACCGTTGCCCCAGCTTAACGGGTTTCCCCAGCAGCCGGGCCGCTTCACTCTGCTTGGATGGAATCATTGCTCAACCTGCCTGTCAATCTCGACAAAACCAATCGAGCATCAATTCACACCAATTGTCAACCTTTAATAAACAAAAATCATTCCATGCGAGAACGCCACATACGGCCAAGGCCTTCCAGGTTGCGGGCCAGCAGGCTCATGTAGTCCACCTCCAGTTCCTGCATTTCCGAGTCCTTGCGACGCAACCATTCGGACATCCAGGCAAAGCGCAGCCCCAGAAGCAACTGCGGCAACCACCCGAAACTGATATCGTCCAGCAAGCCGCCATGGTGCATACGGCGCAACATGGCCGGGGCCAAACCATTGCCCAGGGCGTCGGGGTCCTCAATGCCCACGCACCCCAGGCAGTTGGCCGCATCGTAAAGCACGGGCCGCAGCCCGGCGAATTCCCAGTCGATGACCGCGGCCACATCCATGCCCCTCCAGATGACGTTCAGAGGGTGGAAGTCGCCATGACACAAGCTGCGGGGCAACTCGTCCCATGTTTCGAAAAACGGGGTCAGGATCTCGCGGATGGGAAAAAGCGCCCTGTACAACTCCGGCTTGTGGGACTGCACGGCCCGCATGAGATCATCCACATAGGCCGGAAGGTCGAAGTCCGGTTCGTGGTCGAACTCGCGGATACCCGTCCCTTCCCTACGCAGGGATATGAGGAAATCGGCCAAGTGCCCGCCGCGCTCGGCATGGTCAACAAAGTCCGGCTGAGGCAAAGGATCCCCCGGCACATATGGTGCGAGCTGCCAATGGAAACCGCTTTCCGGCACCACGTATTCGCCGTCCCGACCGGCCTGGTAGGAGAGCACGGGCATGCCCGCCGCGCGCAGCACGCCCAAGGCACGCCCGATGCGCTCACGCCGCTCATGCTGTCTGGGGAAAAGACGCTCCAGCACCCAAAGTCTCCCGTCCTCATCCTCCACCACATGGCGCTGCACACAGCGTTCGGAGCTGCCGGGGATAAAAATGTCGGAACGGAGTCGATCGGAATCGATCCCCCACAGTTTCAACATATTATGAAAACCGTCTTGCAATCAAACCTCCCGGATGTCGGCAACCTTGCCTTGGTATGCCTCAGGTTCTCCCAGCAGAAAATCCACCAACCCCGCGGCGGACTCCTCCGGTGTGAGCAGCATGCCCTTTTCCTTCCAGGGGCGAAACACGGACTGAAGTTCCCGGGCCGCCCCGCCTTCGGAACGGCGGGCCTGCACCTGCATGTCCGTCTCCACGATGCCGGGACGCCAGATGATGGTCAGCAGTTCCGGGGCCTCGGCCGCCAACTGCCGGGCCAGATGCTCCTCGGCGGCCTTGGCCGCACAGTAGGCCCCGATGCCGGGCTGGGCGCGATCGGCGGCGCCGGACCCGAAGAACACGCAAAGTCCTTCGCCCCGGTCGCGCAGAAAGGGAACGGCCTGGCGCATGAGGGAATGGGCCGCAGTGACGCTGGCCCCCATGACCTCGGCAAAGGCTCCGCTGTCCAGCTCCCATACGTTGGGACCGGGACGCAATACGCCCGCCGCATGAATAAAACCGAAGAAGTCACCCAATTCCAGCGCCTTTTGCACGACCTGCCGCATAACGGCCGGATCCGAGGCGTCACCGGCCACGTACTCGGCTTCCACTCCGAGCTCCCGACATTGAGCGCAAATGTCGTGCAGCCTGGACTCGGTACGGGCATTGAGCACCAACTTGACGCCCTCATCGGCAAGCCTCAGGGCCAAGGCCCTGCCGATGCCACTGGATACTCCTGTTAATACAAGGGTTTCATTCTTCAAAAAACTCATATACACTCCCTATTATCAACGTCCTTATTCTGGACGGACTCCTCTGTGAACAGTTTTGCAAGATGATACCCATGACATTGAAGGTGAGCAACCGACGCGGACTTGTCTCCCAGTCGGAAATCAGAAACATGTCCATAGAATGCGCCAAGGTGAAAGGGGTGAACCTGGCCCAGGGCGTCTGCGACATGCCCGTGCCCGAACCGGTCATCGCCGGGGCCGAAGCGGCCATGTCCAAAGGCGTGAACACCTACACCCGCTTTGACGGCCGATACGAGCTGCGCCGGGCCGTTGCCGAAAAACACCGGCACGCCACGGGTATGGAAACAAACCCCGACACCCAGGTGGTCATCAGCAGCGGAGCCACCGGAGCCTTCCACTGCGCCTGCCTCGCCCTGCTCAACGAGGGAGACGAAGTCATCGTCTTCGAGCCGTCCTACGGCTACCACCAGATAACCTTCGCCAGCCTGGGCATTACGCCCAGATACGTGACCCTGCCCCCGCCGGATTGGAAATTTTCCGCCGAGCAACTCGAAGCCGCCGTCTCCGGCCGCACCCGCGCCCTGGTGCTCAATACGCCCTCCAACCCCTGCGGCAAGGTCTTCAACCGCCGGGAAATGCAACTGATAGCCGACTTCGCCCAGGCTCACGATCTGTTCGTGTTCACGGACGAAATCTACGAGCATTTCCTCTACGACGGACACAAGCATATTTCCCCGGCCTCCCTGCCGGGCATGGCGCAGCGCACCATCACCATCTCCGGCTTTTCCAAAATATTTTCCATTACCGGCTGGCGGCTGGGCTATTGCGTCTGCGCTCCCGAATGGGCTCTGGCCATCGGCCATTTCAACGACTTGGTCTACGTCTGTGCGCCCGCCCCGCTCCAACTCGGCGCAGCCCGGGGACTGGAGGAACTGGGCCCCGACTACTATCGAAATGTGGCCGCCGACCACCAGAACAAACGGGACCTGTTCTGCGCCGCCCTTGCGGAAATCGGCCTGACGCCCCATATCCCCCAAGGGGCGTACTACGCGCTGGCCGACATCTCCCCCCTGCCAGGGAAGACCTCCAAGGAACGAGCCATGTATCTGCTCCACAGCACCGGCGTGGCCTGCGTACCGGGGAACGCCTTCTACGAGGGCGACGCAGGCGAAACCCTGGCCCGTTTCTGCTTCGGACGGAAAGCATCCATCCTTGCCGATGCCTGCGAACGACTCAAAAAACTCAAGTAAAGGGACAGTCCATGACCGAAAAACAGAAAAAGCAGTTCAAGGAAGCCGTGACCAGGGAGATGGATGAAATCAGGACGGAGATTCCGCGCCTGGAGGAGCAGTGCAAACCCATCGCCCCGGATGCTTCCCTGGGCCGTCTGACCCGCATGGACAACATCGTCAACCAGTCCGTGGCCCAGAAACAACTCTCCAACCTCAAGACCCGTCTTCTCAGACTGGAAGCAGCCCTCAAGAACGTGGACGAAGATCCGGACTTCGGCCTGTGCATGGAGTGCGGAGAGCCCATCCCCATGGCGCGTCTCCTGGCCATGCCCGAAAGTGAACGCTGTGTGGAGTGCGCCGAGTAACGCGGCGGACTAGTCGTTCCAGTCCCTGACCCTGAGCTCGATGCGCGGCACGCCGTTGAAACGGTCGATCTTGGGTGAAAATGCGAAACGCATGACCCGCCCCTTGTGGTCGGGCGTCAATTCGGCCGCCATGCGCCAAGCCTTGCCGGGCAGCATGGCCTGGGTTTCGGCGTCGGCCAATGTCAGCTTCACGTGCTCCTTTTCCCGACCGAATCGCTTGCACTCCTGCACGGAGACCGGCGGGGAGATGAAGACCGGCTCGGGGTTGCCCAGTCCGAAAGGCTGCAACAGTTCCAGCTCCCGCAACAGGGTGTAGTCGATCTCCCTGAAGGTCAGGGACCGATCCACCTTGATGGACGGCTTCAGAGGCACATGCCCCAGCTCTTCGGCCACCACGGCATTGAACCGCTCCCGCAACTCGTCGAGCCGGTCCTCTTCCAGGGAAAGACCGGCGGCCTGCTTGTGGCCGCCATAGCCCAGCAGCATGTCGCTCAACCTGGTCAGCCCGGCGTGAAGATGAAATTCGCTGATACTCCGGCCAGAGCCTTTGATCACGCCGTCTTCACTCTTGCAAAGAATCAGCGTGGGCTTGTAGAATTTTTCAGCCACACGGGAAGCCACGATGCCGATGATACCCGGATGCCAGTGTTCTGCATAGAGCACCAAGCCGACATTGCGCCTCTGGCCTTCTGCCTGGAGCATGGCCTCTTCCGAAATTTCGGCCTCCTGTCGACGGCGCTCGGTGTTGGCCATATCCAGCTCCTGGGCATAGGGCATAGCCTCCTCGACGGACTCGGCCAAGAGCATCTTGAGGGCCTTTTCCGGATCTCCCAGCCGTCCGGCCGCATTGATGCGCGGGGCCAGGTTGAACCCGATCTGTCCGGCCCCGAGTTCGGCGAACTGATCGTAGTCGCTGACCAGCTTGAGAGCGGCGATACCCGGCCGTTTGGCGGCCTTGATGGTCAGCAGCCCGTTCTTGACCAGGATGCGGTTCTGGCTCGTAAGGCTGACCACGTCGGCAATGGTTCCCAAGGCCACCAGGTCCAGCAGGTCACGGATATCCACATCCTGACAACCCAGAAGGCGGCGCAGGCGAACCACGAGCATGAAGGCCACTCCCACTCCGGCCAGGTCAGCGCAGTCCGTGCAGGATTCATCCAGACGCGGATCGCAGACAGCGTCCGCCGGGGGCAGGGTTTCCGGCGGCAGGTGATGGTCCGTGACCACCACAGTCATGCCCAATTCCTTGGCCCGGGCCACGGCTTCGTTGTCCGAGATGCCGCAGTCCACGGTGAGCAGCATTTCCACGCCCTGCTCGGCAAGCTTTTCCACGCCCTCCATGTTCATGCCGTACCCTTCCTTGAGGCGGTTGGGCAGGTGATGGATGGTCTCGATGCCGCATTGCCGCAGGAAATCCTTGACGACCGCAGTGGAGGTGATGCCGTCCACGTCATAGTCGCCCCAGATGGCCAGCTTCTTCCCCGCCTGAAGTCCTTCGGCCAGGATGGCCGCAGCTTCATCCAGTCCGGGAATGGACACGGGGTCTGCCAGATGACGCAGCATGGGGCTCAGGAAACGATCCATGTCGCCCGAGGTCTGCAATCCGCGGCTCCAGAGAATTTCGGCGATAAGTGGGGAAATGCTCAGTTGATCGGCAATAGCGGTTATGGACGAGGGGGCTTCCTCGTCGCTTCTCATGATCCAACGGCAGGGCAATGAAAAACTCCTTAAAAAATTACATGCTGACCATGCTCAGGAAATGATCCACGGCATCGGATTCCAAAAGTTCTTCGGCCAGTTCCCTGACCTCTTCGGGCGCGATCTGGAACTCCCCGCACACCTCTACCACCAGTGCGGAACAATCGTTCTCAAGATCCAGGCAATGCACCAGCGCATCCGAAAGGCAGACGATGGAGGCTCCGCTCTGCTGCTCCGGAGCAAGAGCCGGGGAATGATGCCAGTTCACAGGCTCCACGAGGTCGGGCGGCAGATCCCAGTACTTGAGCAACAGAGATCCGACCACGGCGTGGTCCAACCCCCAGTATTCGTCCTCGGCCTCGCTGTCCGTGCAGCCATTGTCCTCACGGATGGCGTAAATATTTTCCCAGTCGTCGGGCCGTTTCATGGCCACGATAAGCTTGCCGATGTCGTGCAGCAGTCCGGCCGTGAACAGAGTATCGGGCTTGCCCTCGTTCACTTCGCGGGAAATGGCCTGGGCAAGGGTTCCCACCAGAAACTGATGCCGCCAGTAGGCGGTCAGGTCAAAATTCGGAGGCAGTGGGTATTTTTCCGTCAACCCGTTGATGCCGAGAGAAAGGACGATGTTGCGGATTTCCGCCAATCCCAGCACCGCCGAGGCCCGGCCCACCGAGGCGACTTCCGCCTGGAGACCGTAGTAGGCGGAGTTGGCGAGACTCAGGACACGGGTGGTCAGCCCCTGATCCTGGCTCATGGTTTCGGCGATCTGCTCCAGTGAAGACACGGAATCGCTGCCGGTCTGTTCGAAGAGCTCCTTGAGCAGCGCGGGCGAAAACGGAAGATCCTCGCGCAGCTTCGGCAATTCTTGCAGAAAATCCTGCACCCGCTCCTGATACATTCCTTCCCTCCCCCTCGCAGTCGGGTTACGAGCAAACAAACTAATCCAGGCTCAAATCGACACTCTCATCCTTCTCGACTTTGCCGGTTTTCCGGGCGGGGGATCCCCCGCCGGACAACATGTTGTTCTTCTTGAGATAGTCCATGAACATGACGCTCTCTTCCAGCCTCGGGTTCAGGGACAGACTCTTGTTCAGGTATTTGACGCAGTTATCCAGATCGCCTTTTTCAAAATAAACACGGGCGATGTTGTGGAACAGGTTCTCGTCGTCCTCCACCAACCCCTCGGCGCGCAGATAGTATTCCAGGGCCTGATCGTACATGTTGTTCTTGCGCAGATTGATGCCGAAGTCATTGAAGAGGTGCTTGTGCTCCTCCTCGAATGCGGCCTCAAGATTGACGAGACGCTTGAAGATATCATTGGCTTTGGTCTGTTCCCCACGGTCGAGGTAGGTCAGCCCGAGGCCGAAATTGGCCCGGACATTCTCCTCGTCGATATGGGTGGCCTGTTTGAATTCGAATTCGGCACTGTAGGCCGCACCCCTCGCACGGTGCTTTTCACCGCGCACGATGGTGTCGTTGAGCTCCTGCATCTTGGGGAATACGGTGTTGACGTAAAACTCGGGTTCGGGGTTGAACTTGGACAGAAAATCTTCGCGGGTGACATCGCGCTTGGGACCGGAAGGAATGTAGTTGGTGTTCAGCGGTTGCACCTGAACATCGCCGCCATCCATTTCCTCGCAGAACCAGAAAGTCTTCTGGATGGTCTTGCGCTGGGTGGTTCCGGTGCCCACCTTGGCCACGGACTGCGTGGAAAAGACACCTTGAATCTTCTCCTTGCCAAGGCCTTCGATTTTCCTTGTTTCGTCCGGGGTTCCGGCCTGATCCGTCATATGTCCTCACTCGATTGGCTAGGCCTGCAGCATTTCATCCATGATCAGTCGAGCCGCCTGCTTCGGGTCGGTCGCGCCCGTGACCGGCCTGCCGACCACCAGAAAGTCCGACCCGAAACGGACCGCCTGCGCCGGGGTCACCACCCGCCGCTGGTCGTCAGCGCCCACGGCGGCACCCTTATCAACGGGCCTGATCCCGGGGGTCAGACAATAGAAATCATTGCCGCAACGGCCCTTGATCCGCTCTGTTTCCAGGGCCGAGCAGACCACTCCACTCAGGCCATACTGCTCGGCTTTGACAGCCAGGTCAAGCGCCAAATCCCCAGGCTCGGGAGCGTTTTCCAAAGGAATGTCGCCCTTGCCCACGCTGGTAAGCACCGTGACCGCCAACAAAATGGGCGGCTGTTGTCCGGGCGCAGTTCCCTGGTCGCGTCCTTCCAGTGCGCCCTCGGCCATGCGACGACCGCCTATGGCGTGAATGTTAACCATGTCCGCACCCAGGCGGGTGGCGGAACGGACAGCGCCCTTCACGGTGTTGGGAATGTCGTGGAACTTGAGATCCAGGAAAACCTTGAAGCCCATCTCCTTGAGATCGGTGACCATAGGGGGGCCCTCGGCGGTAAACAACTCCAGGCCCACCTTGACCCAGGGCACGACGCCGGCCAGTTTCCCGGCCATGTCCATGGCGCCGGACGCATCGGGGTAATCCAGGGCTATGACCAACTCAGACATCGTCCCTCCAAGTGTTGATCATGTCGGCGACCATTTCCGGACGCAAGCCGGGTTTGGTACAGCCCGCGTAATAGACGGCCTTGAGTTGCTCGAAGGCGACGCCCAGGTCGTCGTTGACGATCCAGTAGTCGAACTCATGGGCCTGCTTCAACTCGCCGAGGGCGTTATCCATGCGCTTGACGATGGTTTCCTCGGAATCGGTGCCCCTGCCTCGAAGGCGACGTTCCAACTCCACCTTGGACGGGGGCAGCAGATAGACGAACACGCCGTTGGGAAAGGCTTTGCGCAACTGCAAGGCGCCTTGCACGTCGATGTCGAAAAGGATGTCCTTGCCCTCTCCGAGCATGTCGTGAATGGGTTTGATGGCAGTGCCGTAGAAATTGCCGTGGACCTCGGCCCACTCGGCGAACTCGCCGCGGGACCGCATGGCGATGAACTTGTCCCGGCTCACGAAATGATACTCGCGGCCGTCCCGCTCCTGGCCGCGCGGGGCGCGTGTGGTATAGGAAATGGAAAAACCGAAGTTGGAAATTTCCTCACGCAATCGGCTGATCAGGGTGGATTTTCCCGTGCCGCTGGGGGCGCAGACCACCATGATCAGCCCTTGTCGGGGATATTTTTCGGTATCCTCCATTATTCTCCCTCATCCGAGCTGAAACGTTGACCGATGGTTTCAGCCTGAATGGCCGACAGGATGACGTGGTTGGAGTCGGTGACTATGATGGCCCTGGTCTTGCGGCCCTGGGTGGCGTCTATGAGCCTGCCTTCCTGCCGGGCGTCTTCGCGAAGCCTGCGCATGGGGGCGGATGTGGGATTGACGATGGTCACGACCCGACCGCTGACCACGAAGTTGCCGAAACCAATATTGAGAAGTCCTTGTTTCTGCATGGGAAGCTCCTACTCTATGTTCTGTACCTGCTCGCGGCATTTTTCCAGTTCAGCCTTGAAGTCCACCACCAGTCCGCTGACCTCGGTATCCTGGGCCTTGTTGCCGCAGGTGTTGATCTCGCGGAAGGTTTCCTGCAGGAGAAAATCAAGCTTCTTGCCTGCATCCTTGTCCTTGCCCAGCACCTCCTCCAGACGGTTCAGGTGCGTCGCCAGACGAGTCAGTTCCTCGGACACGTCGAGCTTGTCCGTAAGAATGGCGATTTCCTGCAGCATGCGGTCCTCGTTGTATTCCGCTCCCACGGATTCCATCATCTCACGGATGCGATCGCGCAATGCATCGCGTTTGATATCCAGAACCTGCGGAATGCGGACCGCGATCTTTTCGGAAAGAACGCGCAGATGGGCGACACGCTCCAGCAGATCCCTGGTCATGTCCCGCCCTTCCACTTTGCGGGATTCCTTCCAGTTTCTAAGCGCGCCTTTCAGTCCATTCGTCAGGCTCTTGGCCAGACCCGGTTCCGGCTCGCTGCTGTCATCCCGCCACAGGGAGGACATGCCGAGCATCTTGTTGAAGTCCGGGGAGTAGGAATCGTCGTACTGGTCGGCCAGTTCCTGCATCTGCCGGATCATGGCCTTGGCCAGCGGTTCGTTGAAGGTCACGCCGAGCACTTCGGCGCTGAGCATTTCAAGATTCAGGGAAATATCCACACGGCCCCGGGATGCGTAGGTGCGCACCACCTTTTCCCAGCCGTTCTCCAGCGAACGGACCGCATGGGGCAATCGCCATTTCACGTCCAGAAAACGGCCGTTGACGCTGCGAATCTCCCAAACATGGGCCCAGCTATCCTCATTTGTCTCAAATCGACCATAACCGGTCATACTTACTGGCATAGGGTGTATCCTTTCTTTTCTTGACCTGTTTTGTATACGAGGCTGGGCTCTTTGTCAGCCTCCGAAGAAATTCTTTATGAATCAGTAGGTTCAATCCATCGATGCACACTCGATGACGTCCTGTTTTCCAAGGCGCAACGGTCGGCAGCGAACCAGGGATTTGGAAGACAGCCTGTCCAGCCCCTCGGTCAAGCGACAGGCGGCGTAGTATTCGCTCACGCCCTTGCCGGTTTCGTCCTGCACCAGCACGAAAAGCTCTTCCATGTTCAGAAGCTTCTGCAAAAAATCCTTTTTCTTGCCGTTGACGAGCGTGCGCAGCCGGGCGGCGCGCTCCTTCCTGACCTGTGGAGGCAATTGGTCCGGCATGGTGGCGGCCCTGGTGCCGGGCCGTCGTGAATACGGAAACACATGCCCGTAGGTCAGAGGCAATTCCGCGCAGAATTTCATGGTGTTCTCGAACTCCTCGTCCGTTTCGCCCGGGAACCCCACCAACAGGTCTGCCCCCAGCCCGAATTCGGCCCAGCAGGCTCGCAGCTCGCAGCAGAACTCCAGGGCTTGCTCCGGGTTGTAATGCCCGCGCCCCATACGTTTGAGAACGTCATGATCGCCGCTTTGCAGGGAAAGATGCAACTGCGGACAGACCAACCTGGAATTGCCGAGCACATCCAGTGCCTGTGCATCCAGCTGGCCCGGTTCCAGGGAGGAGATGCGAAAACGAGCCTTTCCGGCCCACTCCGCGGCAAATTCCTTTTCCAGTCCGCCGACCACGTCCCAAAAATTGGGCTTGCCGTCCAGGTCCCGGCCGAACTGGCGCAGGTTCACCCCCGAAAGAATCATTTCCCGAAACCCGGCGTCCAGCAGTCGACGCACCTCGGCCACGATCTCGGCCACCGGGCGGCTGACGCTTTTGCCCCGGGCCAGAGGCACGATGCAGAAGGTGCAGCCATGTGAACAACCGTCCTGCACCTTCACCACAGGCCGAGAGCGATGATAACCGCTGATCTTGAACGGCGCAAAGGCAGTGGCTGACCTCCCGCCCTCGGAAGCGGGGCTTTCCAGCAGACCGGATTTCGCTTCCTGGGGAATGACACGCACCACGCCGGGCAGTTCGGCAAGCTCCTCGGGTATGATCTGGGCCGCACAACCGGTGATGACGATCTCGGCTCCGGGATTGTCCCGATGATGCTTGCGCACGGCCTGACGCAGGTCGCGCACGGCATTGGCCGTGACCGCACAGGAATTGATCAGAATAAGGTCGGCGCCCAAGGGATCCAGAGTTTCCACGGCGTCCGACCCGGCCTTCCCGGCCCAGGCTTCGGCAATGGCCCTGGTTTCATATTGATTGATCTTGCACCCGAGGGTGGCGGTAAAAAATCTCATGACGTATAGTAACTGTGTATCCCGGCTTTCCGGACCGGTCCTCTATAAAAAAGGTGAAGCGATGAAACGAGCCGTCCTGTACCTGGTCCTGATTTTGCTGACGGCCTGCGGTGCGCCGCAGCGGGCTCAGTATGCCATGACGCTGGGAGATTACCAAGAGGCCGCTGTTTACTATGAAGAGGCTCTCAGGCAAAATCCCGAGTCCATCCTGTTGCGCAACAAACTCGGCCGGGCCTACTTCGAAATGAAAAAGTACGAAAAGGCCGAAGCACTCTACGCCGAGACGCGAGCCCTGAGCAGTGACGAGCCCGTGGCCACCTTTTACCTGGGATTGACCCGAATCGCCCTGGGCAAAAGGGAGGCGGGCTTCGCCACCCTGCTTGAATACAAAGTTCCCGGCGGCCTGTATCTGACCAAAGCCGTTCACGAAAATGCCGAACGGTTGCGCAAACGCCCGGATCTGGATAGCGATACGATCATCGCCCAGATGCGGCAGGCCATGCGTAAGGGTCAGGAAGCCGAAGACCGAAGGGACCGGCGTCTGGACCACTGGCAATGAACTGCAAGGGAGCTACCCATTTAACCCTTTGGGGTCAAGAAGATGCACAAATCAACACCTTTTTTCCTGTTCATCCTGCTGGCCGCGTCTTCGGCCTGCACGGTTTCCTCGGCAGGCGTCGGTATGGGCTATGGCTCCGGCGCCGTCATGGTCAGCGCCCACAACGACTTTCTCTACAGCGGCCCGGGCAGGGCCTACCAGAACAACCGGGAAGGACTGCGCCTGTTCAAGGCCGGAAAATACGCGGAGGCTGCAGACACCTTCCGAAAAACCCTGAAGGCCTATCCGGGTAATCCGGACGCGGTCTATTTCCTGGGACTATCGCTCATCGGAATGGACCACCGGAACGAAGGCTTCGACACACTGGCCAAATTCCGCGACCCATGGCGAAACCACGTGGCCAGCGAAATTACCTGGTGGGCCGGCTATCTGCGCAAACGTCCCCACCTGAGCGCACAGGAAATATTCAGCACCATGAAGCGCATTCGGGGGGAGGCCTACAACCAGTATCTCAGGGAAAAAAGGGAAGACCTGCTCTGGTTCCGCTGATCCGGAGCACGCTACAACGGCCCTTCGATGACCCCGCCGCCGAGCACGGCTCCGTCGTCCGTATACACCGCCGCCACCTGGCCGGGAGTGGGTCTTGCATGCGACTCGATGAAATGCAGCATGAGCTTGCCGCCCTCCACGGTGAAACGGCTCGGCTTGGCCTGCTGGCGGTAGCGGGTCTGAACCTGAACCACCTCGGGCCATTTTCCCGGTTCGACCATGTAATTCACATCGCGAACCACACACCCTTTTGAGGCAAGATCGGCCTTGGGACCGACAATGAGGGCATTGCTCCCGACATCCTTATCCAGGACGTAGAGCGGCTCCTTCCAGGCGATACCCAGGCCGCGCCGCTGTCCCTGGGTATGCCGCCACAGCCCCCTGTGCCTGCCCACCTGGGAGCCGTCGGCCAACACGATGGGTCCGGGACCGGGCATGCCGCCCCGTTTATCCAGAAAGGCTTGGTAATCATCGTCCGGAATGAAGCAGATTTCCTGACTCTCCTTGGGCAGCGGCGGCTCCAGTCCGTATCCGGCGAGAATGTCCATGACATCCTTCTTGTAGGTCCTGGCCAGGGGGAAATGCGCCTTGCGCAACCTTTCGAGGGGGACCAGGGAAAGAAAATAGCTCTGATCCTTGGAGCGGTCCTCGCCCCGCACCAGCAGACGACCGTACTCGCCGCGCTCCTCCAGATTCACGTAATGGCCGGTGGCGATTTCCCCGGCTCCCAGTTCCCGGACGCGGTCAAACAGAAGGCCGAACTTGATCAGCGGGTTGCAGACGGCGCAAGGGTTGGGGGTCAGCCCAGCCTTGTAATCCTCGGCAAAGCGTTCCACCACGCAGCGCTGAAATTCCTCGTGCAAGTCCAAGGCGTGGAACGGCACGTCCAATTTGGCGCAATTACGTTCCAGCCCCTCACGCACCATGTCCCAACCAGGGCCTGGGGGCAGCATGTGACCATGTACGGCAAGGATGTCCCGCCCCTGTTCCTTGAGCAGGCACAGGGCCAGCAGGCTGTCCATGCCGCCGCTGACACCCACCGCAATGGTTTCGCTTCCTGAAATCATGGGCGCACCATGTCACCAAGTCGCCGGAAGAGCAAGTTTGTCCGATTCCGGTATGATTCATTCAAATAATAATGCACCTATCCCTGCCAAAAAACTATATTCCTTTCCGTACGTTCATCCATATCCAGACGCGGAGGAAACCATGAAAGGCTTGCAATGGATTGTCCTGGCGTTCACCGCCACCTGCTTCCTGTCCGGCACGGCCCTGTGCTGCACCACCATGATCATCACCAAGGGAGCGAGCATAGACGGCTCCATGATGGTGGCTCATTCCGACGACGATGAGTTGGGCGATCAAAGACTCATCCACGTCCCGGCCCGCAAGCAGACGGGCAAACGCCAGATATTCGCGGAGCACTACCGCTACCCCCGCCTGTCAACCACGCAGCGCGGCCCGGGGTACGACACGGAAAAGCCCTACACCAAGCCCATCTACGAACTGCCCTACAAAGCCATCTGGAAAATTCTGGGCAAGGAAGTGCCCCTTTCCTATGCTTACTACGACGGCAACTACGGCATCATGAACGAGCACAACCTGATGATGGGCGAATGCACCAACGCGGCAAATTACGAACCGGAGCACAACAACGGAAAAAAAGGGCCGCTGCGCATCTTCTACAGTTCCGAACTGTCGCGCATCGCCCTGGAGAACTGCACGACGGCCCGCAAGGCCATCCAGCTCATGGGCGGGCTTATCGATGAATACGGCTACTACTCGACCGGAGAAACACTCTTGGTGGCCGACAAGGACGAGGCCTGGGTCTTCGAGATGTGCGCCCTGCCCAACAAGCGCCACCACTCGGCATGGGTGGCCCAGAGGGTGCCCGACGGCATGATCTTCGTAGCCGCCAACGAGTTCCGCATCCGCGACGTGGACCTCGCGGACAAGGAGCACAGGAATTTCTACTGGTCCCGCCACTTGGTGCAGGGGCTCAAGGACGCCAAGTACTGGAACGGCAAAGGCGCACTGGACTGGCTGACGGCGGTCAGCCCGGGAGAATACAACCACCCCTATTACTCCCTGCGCCGCGTCTGGCGCGTGCAGGACCGGGTCAACCCCAGCCTCGGGCTCAGTCCGTGGGCAAAGGACGGTTATACCCGGCAGTATCCCTTTGCCGTGGCTCCACTGCGCAAGCTGGGAGTGCGCGACGTGTTCTCGCTCTACCGCGACCACTACGAGGGCACGCAGTTCGACCTGACCAAGGGAATCGCAGCAGGCCCCTACGGCGATCCGCACCGTTTTGTCGGCCCCTATGACGGACCGCAGAACGACAAGGGGGACAACGTCAAGATGTACGGCGCGTGGGAACGGGCCATTTCGGTCTTCTACCAGGGGTATACATTCGTCTGCCAGTGGCGGCCCCATGCCCCGGAACTGACCAAGGGCGTACTCTGGTTCGGCCCGGACGTTTCCTACACCAGTTGCTTCGCCCCGTTCTTCGCCAAGGCGCGCGGCCTGAACAGGGCATATTGGACCGGCTCGCCCCAGAAACTGGACCGCGCGTCCGCGTGGTGGGCCTTCAACTATGTGAACAGTCTTTCGCGCCTCAACTTCCAGCTGACCACCAAAAGCGACATCCTGCCCCTGCAACGGCAGCTCGAATACCGATCCATGAACTTCGTGCGCACGATGGACTGCAAGGTGCGGGGCACGCCGGAACAGGCCGCCCGCCTGCTGCTGGCGAAACGGGCAGCCGACAATTCCGACTACGTCCTGCGCAAGTGGTGGGAACTTGGCGACATGCTCATCGCCAAGTACGCGGACGGCTACATCAACCTGCCCGACGGCAGGTACGCCGCCCCGCCGCTGTCGACCATGCCCGTCGAAATCGGCTACCCCTCCACGTGGTTGGACGTGACCAACTACAAGGACGGCCCGACCACATACGATATGGAATAACGACACAAAAGGCCGGTGCAGGAGAATGCCGCACCGGCCTTTTCCGCTGAAAATTCAGGAAATTTAGGGGAACCATCTTCCAAGGAAGGTTATATTTCCTTGGCAACATCAGTATCAAAACAAATCTGAAATTGGATTACTCCCTATTTATTTTTCCCACTACCCGCACTAAGGGGGGGTCTCCCCATACCTATGACTATCTTGAGAGCTTCTTCCCGGCTAAACCCTTTTTCTATGAGGGCCTCAAAATAGTTTTTGGTGTGTTCTGCCATAAGATCTGCGATTATCGGTTTTGCGAGAATTTCATATTGTTTCATAGCTATTAATTCGAACATCAAGCCATAACCATCATCAAACGTTTTTTTTTGCTCCACAAACCGAATCCTTCCGGCGGAATCATTCGTCTTATCGGTTAATCCCTGTTCGGCATATGCTATCACATTGCTTATACAAAACATGAAAGCACATACACCAACGACAAACGACACACCCTTCATCATTTCCCGTCGCCCAATTTTTTTCATCAAGCACCTCAGATTTAGTTTAAAAAGGTTACTTTCACAGAACTAGATGAAATTGAAGTTCGTTATCAACTAGAAGCTCTCTTCCTACCAATAAAAATCAACGTTAATCAATAAAAAAAATGGATTACGAATAAAATATTAATTAAACACTAATGGACAACGACTTTCTCTCGACAGAAGGGCCACACCAAAAGCTTATGCTTGGCAGCTTTTCTCAAATTCAGGAAAGCTGATATTGTGCCTGGCTATGAAAACGAGGAGACATAACCATCCCAACCACATACGACATGGAATAACGACACAAAAGGCCGGTGCAGGAGAATGTCGCACCGGCCTTTTTCCCAAACAAAAATCATTTCCGCACAGCCGTATGCTCTCTTCATCAAGAACAGCAATCCTTCCCTCGTATTTGGTGCTGCCCAGCATAGTAAAATTACGGTTGTTCTCAGAAAGCCATCAGTTTAGTAAACGGACTTGCCTGAAATAAAAAACCTCGACAGACTTCGCACCAAACCGATCCGGAGACGAGTCTTGAATAAAAAAAGCGTCAACCGAGACGACTACCAACATGTTCCGAGGCCGTTTTCGGCCATGGCGAATGAATTTCCGAATGGACACAGGATTTCGGAACATAGTCATATTCGCGCACAGCTTGTCTTTGCGGAGCAGGGAGTCATGGAAATACATGCTCGGCAAATGTGCTGGTTCATACCTCCCCAACGCGCGCTCTGGGTGCCTTCCCACGAACCCCATTCCATGCACGCCCACGGCAGAGTGGCGTTGCGAACTTTTTTCGTGGCTCCCGAAGCTTGCCGGGCCGACGCCCCCCCCTGTCCTCATACCGTCCGTGTCTCTCCACTCCTGCATGAACTTCTGATAAGGTCTGCGACAATTCCGGTAAAATATGATGAAGAAGGACGTGACGGGCTCATCATGGAGTTGATCAACAAAGAGATGGACTGGACCGAGCGGGAACAGTTCAATCTCATTTGGCCGGCTGAGCCTAGACTCGTCCCTATTTGTGAGCAGTTGAAAGCGCACCCGGCCGACTCCCGAACGCTGGAGGAGTGGGGGCGTGAGACCGGGGTTTCCCATCGGACACTGTCCCGGCTGTTCCGCCACGAAACAGGCATCACATTCAGCGAATGGCGTCAGCAGTCCCGCGTCCTGGCCGCCCTGCCCATGCTGCTCTCAGGAATGTCCGTACTCGAAACGGCTCTTGCCGTGGGGTATGAAACACCAAGCGCATTTTCCGCCATTTTCCGCAGGTTGGTCGGTATGCCGCCGCGAAAATACGTATAGTATTCCTTTCCGTCCGGTTTGACGTCTTTTTTTTCCTTTATGCATTCGACGAGACATACACCGTTCTTCTAACGTGCGCGTTCTGTGGCCTGAAAGCGTATTGAGTCACTGACGGCCCGACTTCCGCAACAAGGAGAACAGAATGCAAAAAGCAGAAAAAAACCGCGCCCTGGCGTTCCTGTTGGGCCTGATCGTCATAGGACAGGCGGCCATGGACATTTACCTGCCGTCCATTCCAAACATGATCCGTCTGTTCGCTGCCCCCGTGGAACAAGTGCAGATGACCATATCCATTTACCTGCTGGGGTTCGGCGGTTCGCAGCTTTTTCACGGTCCACTTTCAGACCGTTTCGGACGACTTCCGGTGTTGTTGATCGGGCTTCCCTTCTTCGCGGCGGCAAGTCTTGCCATGATCTGGGCGCCGTCCATAGGGTGGGTGATCGCCTTGCGTTTCATACAGGGCGTCGCCGTGGGGGCCGCAAGCGTTTGCGCCCGTGCGATCATGCGCGATACCTTCAAGGGAGATGAACTTCCTGTAGCCTCCTCCTATATGTCCATGGCCTGGGCGCTGATCCCGATTCTGGCCCCTGCTCTCGGCGGAGCTATTCAGCATCATCTCGGCTGGACGTATTCCTTTTTGCTCCTGGGGGTGGCGGGCATCGGGCTCACGCTCTGGCTGATTGCCGATGTGGGCGAAACCAGCCGACATCGAACTGCAACGTTGTCCATCAAACAGACAACTCGGGACTATGCAGGCTTGTTCCAAGCGGCGGAGTTCAGAAACAACATGCTCCTGCTCGCCCTGCTCTACGGCATTTTCAGCTGCGTCAACGTCGCAGGGCCGATTATTCTGCAAAATCAGTACAATTCGTCAGTCATGGCATACGGTTGGATCATGCTCATCATTGCGTCGGGATACTTTCTCGGTTCGCTCCTCAACAACCGCCTGCTCGCCCACCTCAGCCCGGCCCGGATCGTTGAAAAAGGAATCACACTTCTCTTCACGGCATGTATTACCAACCTGGTTCTTGAATGGGCCGAATGCGCAACACTTTGGACCCTCGTCTGTGCACTCTTCGCCATCTATCTTTCTCTGGGATTGGTGTTTGCGAACGCCCTGGCCGCAAGTCTTCGCCCCTTCCCGAACCATGCCGGCCTCGCAAGCTCCATGTACGGAGTCATTCTCTTTTGTTCCGGTTTTCTCATCAGTTCCGGCTACGCGGCCCTGTTCACCTCAAGCAGCGCGTCTCTTGCCCGGGTACTTGCGGTGCTTGGAGGCTTGATGCTTTTTTGCCATCTCGTTTTCAACCGGAAAAGGAAAGTATGCTCGCGGACCGTAACCGACTACAAGGACGGCCCAAGGACATACGACATGAAATAATGACGAAAAGCCCGGTGCGGAAAATCCTGCACCGGCCTTTTCGTCAAAGTATTTTGGAAAGGGGGAGGTCTGGAGGGGAAACCTTTTGCAAAAGGTTTTCCCTCCAGCTCTTCAGCCTCTTACAATTCCCTGTGGCAGAACCACCAATCAAAACCTTCGTGCTCCTTGAGACGCTGCTCGGCGGCTTCCACATCCTTTGCCGGCGGAATGATGACCCGCTTCTGGATGAGCTCGTTTTCGGGCCAACCGGCCGGAATGGCCACTTCATGGGCGTCCGAAGTCTGCATGCCTTTCACGGCGCGCAGAATCTCGTCCATGTTCCGTCCCAATTCCTGCGGATAATAGAAAATGATGCGCACGACGCCCTTGTCATCCACGATGAACACGGCGCGTACGGTGTTGGTACCCTTGCCCGGATGGATCATGCCCATGGTTTTGGCCACGTTGCCCATGTCGTCGGCAATGACCGGAAACTCGATCTCGACGCCCAGTTTCTCCTTGATCCACTCCATCCACTTGATGTGGGAGAAGACCTGGTCGATGGACAGGCCGATGAGCTCGCAATTGAGTTTGCGGAATTCATCGTACCGTTTCTGAAAGGCCACGAACTCGGTGGTGCACACCGGAGTGTAGTCGGCCGGATGCGAAAAGAGGACGAACCACTTGCCCGCCATGTCGTCCGGCAGGGTCATCTCGCCTCGGGTGGTGGTCACTTTCAAAGTCGGCAGACGGTCGCCGATGAGGGGGAATGAATTTTCCATGATGGTGCTCCTTTGCTTGGAATTGTCTGTTCAGGATACAACCGGCTGACCGGCATTGGTCCAGGCGAACAGGCCGCCGGCCAGGGACTTGACGTTGGCAAAGCCCTGCTTCTTCATGAAGCTGGCCGCTATGTTTGAGCGGTAGCCCGTGCCGCAGGCCACCACGATTTCGCGTTCTTTGGGCAGGTCGGGATACTTGCCATCCAGAATGTCGGACAGCGGAAAATGCTCGGCAACTCCGATATGCGCCCCCTTCCACTCGGCCGGAGTGCGCACGTCCAGTATGCTGACGTTGTCGGCATCCATTTTTTCAAAGATCTGCTGCGGCGAACTCTGCTCCAGCTGTTCCACGGGACGCCCGCTGTTGAGCCAGGCCATAATGCCGCCGGACAGGTAGCCGAAAACCTGATCGTAGCCGATACGATGCAACTCCACGAGCATGCGCTCGTAATCGTCATGGTCGTCCACCACCAGAACGATGTCAGAACCGGGCTCGACGACCATTCCCACCCAGTTGGCAAGCTGCTTTTCAAAACCGATGTTCACGCTGCCGGGGATGTGGAACCCTCCGAACGCGGCCGAGTTGCGGGCGTCGATGACCACGGCTCCCTCCCGGATCATCTCTTCGAACTGCTTCGGCGTCAGCCCCTTGTCCATGGGGCAGGCGTCCAGCAGGTCGGCCCCGGCCTTGTTGGTGCTGATGATATGGGAAAAACTTTTGGGCCGGGTGGGAAACGCTGAAGTCACGTCGGCCTTGAACTCCTCGAAGGAGGCAAATCGCAGCATGGGGTTGGCCCGGCGCTCGAAACCGAGGGTGGAACTCTTCTTGGCGCTCATTCCCCGGCCGCAAAGCGAGCCCTGGCCGTGGGCCGGAAAAACCTCCAGGTGATCCGGAAAATCCGCAAGCTTCACATACAGGCTGTTGTAGAGATTTTTAACCTGTTCATCGAGAATCTCGGCCCCGGGCAGATCCGGACGGCCCACATCGCCCACGAAAAGCAGGTCGCCGGTGAGCAGCAGTTCGGGTTCGTCGGAGCGAACCTTGTCGGTGACCAGCAGGGAGATGGAGTTGGGAGTGTGGCCTGGGGTGTGCAGGACCTCCACCTTGGCGGCCCCCAACTCGAAGACCATGCCCTCTTCCAGCTCCTTATGCTCGTAGTCCACGGTGACTCCGGTGCCGTTGATGTAGATGTCCGCGCCGGTGGCGTTGCGAAGCTCCTGGTCGCCGCTGATATGGTCCGCATGCAGATGGGTGTTGAGGACATGGGTTATTCGCATGCCCTCTTCCCGGGCAATATCCAGGTAGTCCTGAATGTCCCGTTTGGGGTCCACCACCATGCAGGCTTTGGCAGCCGGACAGCCGATGACGTAGGAAAGACAGCCTAGGCCTTCCACTGAAATCTGATTGAAATACATATAACCCTCCGCTCGAATTTATTTAGTAATGATTACTATTCTTAATCAAGCTCAATTTGTACTTATTCCCACATCGTGTCAAGGGGAATCCTGAAAAATATGCACTCCATTCTTTTTTCCCCACATTATAGATTTCAATCTCCCAGAAGCTCGCGATTACGGCTTCACGCCTCATGCCTTGTCCCCGCTCGTTTCCGAGTCCCCTGATTGATGAAAAAAAAGGCCCTGACAGGAAATACCTGTCAGGGCCTTTACGCCAATGAATTTTGAAAGCGGGAGCCGGGCGGAGAAACCTTTTCCAAAAGGTTGCTTCGCCTGCTTTTACTTTTTTTGTGTTTACATCTCGGGCACGGGCATGGGCGGCAACGCACGCTCCAGGGCGTCGGCCACGGAAAGCATGCCGGGTTCGGAAAATGCCAGCCCCATGAGTTGCAGACCGACGGGCATCTGGCTGGACTCGCCAAGGCCCACGGGCAAACTCATGCCCGGCAGACCGGCCAGGTTGAGAGAGATGGTGAAGATGTCGATGAGATACATCTGCAGCGGATCGGCCTTCTCCCCGATGCGGAACGCCGTGGTCGGGCAGACCGGGCCGGCAATAAGGTCGCACTGGGTAAACGCCTTGTCGAAATCCTCGCGGATCAGACGGCGGACTTGGGCGGCCTTGCGGTAGTAGGCGTCATAATACCCACTGGAAAGCACGTAGGTGCCCATGATAATGCGGCGCTGCACCTCGTCGCCGAACCCTTCGGTACGGCTGCGGGTGTACATGTCGACAAGCTCGTCGGCTTCCTTGTTGCGATAGCCGTAACGCACGCCGTCAAAACGTGACAGGTTGGAGGACGCCTCTGCCATGGCGATGATGTAATAGGTGGCGATGGCGTAATCCGTGTAGGAGAGTTTGACGGGCACGGTTGCGGCGCCCAGCTCCTCGGCCTTGGCAATGGCCGCGCGACAGGCTTTTTCCACTTCCGGGGCGAGTCCTTCGCCCCAATACTCCTCGGGCATGCCGATGGTCACGCCCTTGAGGTCGGAACGGCCCAGCCCGGCGAGATAGTCCGGCACTTCCACATCCACGGAGGTGGAGTCCTTGGGATCGTGCCCGGCAATGGCCTGGAGTATGCGTGCACTATCCTCCACGGAACGGGTCATGGGCCCCATCTGATCCAGCGAGGAACCATAAGCCACCAGACCGAAACGGGAAACGCGGCCATAGGTGGGCTTGAGTCCCACTATGCCGCAGAAGGAAGCCGGAGTGCGGATGGAACCGCCGGTGTCGGTGCCGAGGGCGCCGTAGCACTGGCAAGCGGCAACGGTCGCTCCGGAACCGCCCGAGGAACCACCGGGCACCCGGTCGATGTCCCAAGGGTTGGTGGTGCGCTGGAAGGCCGAATTTTCCGTGGAGGAGCCCATGGCGAACTCATCCATGTTGGCCTTGCCCAGGAGAACGGCTCCGGCATTGCGCAGCCGCTCCACAGCGGTGGCGTCGTAGAACGGGACGAAGTTCTCCAGAATTCTGGAACCGCAGGTTGTGGGGGCGTTTTTGGTGGTCAGCAGATCCTTGAGCACCAGCGGCACGCCCCACAGGGGCTTGTCCGGATCGGGACCGGCTTCGTCCATGGCCCGGGCCTGTTCCAGGGCAACCTCGGCCTGAACGGAGAGCAGGGCCTTGACCTTGGGCTCGGTGGATTGGATTCGGTCCAGGCAGGACTGAACCACATATTCCACGGACACCTCGCGGGCCTGCAGCTTGGAGGCGATCTCAGTCAATGTCATGCAATGTATATCGGACATGAAAAACCTTATGAGCGTAATGGCTTAAACGATTCTGGGGACAATAAAGAACTGGCCGTCCTGCTCGGGCGCATTGGAAAGCACCTCGTCGCGGGAGTAATCCTTGCGAGTTTCGTCGGCGCGCAACACCGTGGTGTGCTCCACCGGGCTGAACAGGGGCTCCACCTCGGAGGTGTCCAGTTCACCCAATTTGTCCATATAGTTAAGAATGTCGTCCAGCTGACCTGAGAACAACTCTATCTTGTCATCGGACAGGTCCAGACGGGCCAGTTTGGCCACCTTGGCGACTTCTTCCGGGCTGATCTTCATATTTCCTAACTCCTTCAACAGTATCTACTGACTCAGAGGATCAATGTCGGTTGCAAACGGTTACTGCGCTCCGGCCCCTTGTCCGGAAACACGCGCTTCATAGGCCTTGGCGCGCTGGATGCGACGTCCGGTGGCGCGCTGAATACGGCCCTTGAGAACCTCGGAATCGGCAATGCTCTTGCCCTTGCGCACCGGGCTGAACAAAAACAGGTCCTGTCTGGCAACGCCGCGGTCGTTCCAGTGCATGGCGGCCATGCTGAAGTCGATCTTCTGGGCGGTGCTGATGCGCTCGTTGATGTCGGACGAATCCCAACCCGAGGGCAGCACCCCCATACGGCCGGAAAAACGGACGAAGTCGAAGCCCAGAGCGACCCAAAAGTCGGCCCTGCCGAGTCCTTCCTCGGTGAGCGCGTCCTGAAGGGCCAAGGCTCCGTCACTGCCCGCCCACCACGCACCGGGACAAACGGCCAGGTGGTAATAGTGCTCGTCCACTTCCTTGGCGCGGTCCAGGGCGCGGCTCCAAAGGCCGGGGCCCAGGAACACGAGCTGCTCGCCTTCATAGAAAAAGAAGTTGGGGAGCAGATTCTGAGCCTGTCGCCAGCCGTCCGGAATGAACACCGCGCCAAAATCGGGCAGCGGCAGGGGAACATCCTTGTTCTCGCTGAAATTCGAAGGGACCTTGAGCAATTTGGCAATATGCTTGTTCCAGGAAGTCAATTCTCGGGGGGGATAGGATTCCATGCCCCGGATGCGCGCGCCCAATGGTGCGGCTTCATTGTAAAAGGTCTTGGCCATGGCCCTGCCGAACTTCTCCTGCGGATAGAATACCGCAAAATCACGTATGCCCAGGCGCTTCACGGCCATGTTCACCAGGCTGCGCACCTCATCTTCGCGGCTGGTGAAGAAACGCCAGGCGTCCCTGCCCTCTTCCACCTCGCCCAAGCCGGGCAGAAAGGTGAAAAAGGCCCGTTCCCTGAGAATTGCGCGCCCCTGCCCGGAAGACAGCATCTCCTTGAAGGCATCCACGCGCAACGGCCCGCCCACCAGCGTGTAGTAGGAGGGCAGCGAATGCAGCCGCTGCACCCATCCGGGAGCCGCGGTGTTGATGACCCGAATATCCATGTCCACGCCCAGGGTGGATAGTTTCCACTGGGCAACGCCCGCTCCGCGCAGAATGCGGGTGCCGACCTTGGCGTAGGGGCCGCTCACGGGCAGAGCCAGGGCCAGACCGATGCGCGGCTGGCCGTACTTGCGTTCCAGGCGGGAAAGAATCTCCACCAACGGCTCGCGGTCAGCCAGGTCGGCGCTCCCTGCAACCGTACGCATGCTGCGCCAGGCAGCGGGCCACTTGCTTTTGTCGTCCGCGCCGCGCCGGGAGTGCTCGAAAGAGACCAGGGCAAAGGGGAACCTATACAGGTTGGACGGCGTCACGTAACGGACCAGGGAATCGAGCCTGCTGTCCCTGTAGTCGGAAATAAGTCGGAAATAATCGTGCTCGAAGGCCGCGCGGGCCTCGGAGTCCGGGGCTTCCTTGTAGAATCCGCCCAATACGTCCAGAGAACGCTCCAGGTCGTTCTCGGCCAGGAAATAATCGGAGTACCACAGGGCCACCTGCTGCCTGGTTTCCCACGGCAGTCCACGCTGTTGCAGAGTCCACTTGAGATGGTTCCGCAACCTTTGCGTCTTGCCCAACGCCGCGATGGTACCGAGATAGGCCTCCTGCCACTCCCAGGTGTTCACGGATTTGATATCCAGATTGGCCCATTTTTTCAGGGATCCGAGGGCCTGGCGATAGTGGCCGTTGCGGAATGCGCTCACGCCGAGTCGGCTCTGCACGAGAGGCTCGTCGGACTTGGCCAGATCAGTACGTTCCAGAGCCTTGCTGTAATAAAGTTCGACAGCCTCGTACTCTTTGGCTTTCCATGCCTTGTCCGCCTCCGCCAGCAGATCGGCGGTGGGCAGCAAGTCCGCGCTCTGCATGGCGCGCTGGGTCCAGGAGGAAATGCCCGGCGTACAACCGGACAACGCGGCAGCGGCAAAGGCCGCCAGCAGGGCCGCCAGTATCAAATGTCGGAATCCGTGTCCGAAAGAGATTTCTTTCATGTTGTAAACCCGTGGTTCATTCTACCGGAAAGCAGATAATAAAAGACCCGGCCCGCATTGGAGCGGACCGGGTAATGCTATACTTCGCTTGGACCCAGTTGGCAAGCAGGTTACTTGACTTCGGTGTAGTCCGCGTCGACCACGTCGTCGTCATCCTTCTTGTCCGCACCGGCTTCGGCCTGTGCGCCCGCTTCCGGACCGGGACCGGCCTGCTGCTCCTGCCCCTGCTGGGCGTAGAGCTTTTCGGCCAGCTTGTGGGAAGCCTGGGCCAGTTCATCGGAGGCCTTCTTGATGCTCTCCGTGTCGTCGGTATCCATGGCCTTTTTCAGGGCTTCGATCTTGTTCTCGATGTCGGCCTTGAGTTCTGCGTCCACGTTTTCACCGAGGTCCTTGATGGACTTTTCGGAGGTGTAGATCAGGGTGTCGGCCTGGTTGCGGGTCTCGATGAGCTCCTGTTTCTTCTTGTCGTCTTCGGCATGAGACTCGGCGTCCTTGACCATACGGTCGATTTCGTCGTCGCTCAGTCCGGAGGAAGCGGTGATCTGGATGGACTGTTCCTTGCCGGTTCCCATGTCCTTGGCGCTGACGTTGACGATGCCGTTGGCGTCGATGTCGAAGGAGACCTCGACCTGCGGGATGCCGCGCGGTGCCGGCGGAATGCCGGTGAGTTCAAAGTTGCCCAGCAGCATGTTGTCCGCGCACATGGGGCGCTCACCCTGGAAGACGCGGATGGACACGGACGGCTGGTTGTCGGAAGCCGTGGTGAACACCTGAGACTTCTTGGTCGGGATGGTGGTGTTGCGCTCGATGAGCTTGGTGAACACGCCGCCCATGGTTTCGATGCCCATGGTCAGCGGGGTCACGTCGAGAAGCAGCACGTCCTTGACGTCACCGGCCAGGATACCGCCCTGGATGGATGCGCCCATGGCCACCACTTCATCCGGGTTCACGGAACGGTTGGGTTCCTTGCCGAAGAATTCCTTCACCTTTTCCTGAACCAGCGGCATGCGGGTCATACCACCGACCAGGATGACCTCGTCGATGTCGGATGCGGACAGACCGGCGTCGGCCAAGGCCTTTTTGCAGGGCTCCACGGTGCGGTTGACAAGGTCTTCCACCAGCTTTTCCAGCTTGCCGCGGCTGATCTTGACCATAAGGTGCTTGGGACCGTTCTGGTCGGCAGTGATGAACGGCAGGTTGACTTCGGTCTCCATGGAGGAGGAAAGTTCCTTCTTGGCCTTTTCACCGGCCTCCTTGAGGCGCTGCAGGGCCATACGGTCCTGAGCCAGGTCGATGCCGTTTTCCTTCTTGAACTCGTCCACAAGATATTCGATGACGCGCTGGTCGAAATCTTCGCCGCCCAGGAAGGTGTCGCCGTTGGTGGCGCGCACTTCCACGACGTTGTCGCCCACTTCCAGGATGGACACGTCGAAGGTACCGCCGCCGAGGTCGAAGACCGCGATCTTTTCGTTGGCCTTCTTGTCGAAACCGTAAGCCAGGGATGCGGCGGTGGGCTCGTTGATGATGCGCTTGACGTCAAGGCCGGCGATCTTGCCCGCGTCCTTGGTGGCCTGGCGCTGGGAATCGTTGAAGTAGGCGGGAACGGTGATGACCGCTTCGGTCACGTCCTCGCCCAGGTAGGCTTCAGCGTCCTTCTTCAATTTCTGCAGAATCATTGCGGAAACTTCGGGCGGGCTGTATTTCTTGCCGTCCACTTCCACCCAGGCGTCATTGCCGTTGCCGGAAACGAGCTTGTAAGGACAATGATCCTTCCATTTGGACACCTCGGGGGCGTCGATGGAACGGCCCATGAGTCGCTTGATGGCGAAAACGGTCTTGTCCGGGTTGGTGACGGCCTGACGTTTGGCGATTTCGCCGACAAGGCGTTCTTTATCGGTGAAGGCCACGATGGACGGGGTGGTCCGTCCGCCTTCGGGGTTGGTTACACACTTCGGGTCCTTGCCCTCCATCACGTATACGCAGGAGTTGGTGGTACCGAGGTCGATGCCAATGATCTTACCCATTGCAGGTCCTCCTCAATATCTTACTTGAAAGTAAATTTAATTTTCGTTTTTCAGAAACGTGAAAACCAATTAAGCACTCAGTTTCGCTTGTAAAGACGTTTCTAGACTTTTTTTCAACACTTCTTGTTGACCATGACTTTGGCCGGACGAAGCAGCCGTCCCTTCAGAATATATCCGTTCTGGGCCACCTGGGCCACACAGTTGTCCTCCAGGTCCGCATCCTCTGCTGTGCCCACCGCCTCGTGAAATTCCGGATTGAACGTTTCCCCCTTGGCCGGAGACACCCGCTCAAGGCCGTGGCTCTTCACCGTGTCCAGGAATATCTTGCGGGTCATGTCCACGCCCATGATGAAATTCTTGCAGGCATCGTCGGCCTGGTCGGCGTGCATGAGCGCCAGATCCAGATTATCCAGCACGGGCAGCAGGTCCGCCAGAATGGATTCACCCGCATACTTCTTGAGATCCTCGGTTTCGCGCTGAAGCCGCTTCTTGACGTTCTCGGCGTCGGCCAGAACGCGCAGCTTGTCAGCCTCGGCTTCCTGCATCACGTCACAGTTCGGACAGACGTGCTCGCGGCACAGGGCGACCAGTTCATCTTCGGAAAGGGACAATTCCTGTTCCTCGTTTTCCATATCCTGGGGTTTCTCGTTCATGTCCTCATCCATGGCTTTTTCGTTATTCACGCCGTTGATGGGAATTTCAGTACCGTTGTCTTTGGCCATGCATTCGTATCCTTTATGAATCTCCGCTCTCGGCCGGGCCGGGCGGGCATTACCGGGAAAAGTAAACACGGGTACGGGGTTGTCAACAGGGATCAGTATTTAAATTCACCGTTTTCATAAACAAGTATGGGTTTCCCTGTTTTAAGCAGGGCCGTGACCCGCTTGGGCTCTGTATTGACCAGGTCCCAATGGATGTCCGAAGTGTTGAAACCCAGCTCCATCTCCAGTTCCGGACTGAGCAGTTCGGCCGGTCCGGCAAAGCATTCCGTCAGCGAGCCGCCCAGGGCGATATGACAGTTTCCGTGCTCTCCTCCGAAATTCTCGTCCAACAGGGTATGGGCCATGAACCGGTCCACACGGGAAAAACGCCTGTCCGTGAGCGAAAACTCCCCTACCCGGCGCGCACCCGCGTCCGAATACAGCTGGCGTTGCAGGAACACGAGACCGTATTCCGCGTCCACCTTGGCGGCCACGCCGTCGTGGAACTCCAGGGTGGCTCCCTGCACCACGTTGCCCTGCCGGAGGCTCGGCTGGTTGGCGTAAAACACTCCGTCCACACCACGGCAGTCCGGTGACACATAAAGTTCACACCCCGGAATGTTGCCACCGGTGACGCCTATGAAGCGACGGTTCTCGCCCAGTTTCACGCGCAGGTCCAAGTGCTCGCCCTCCACATGAAAAGACTGGATCTCCAGGCTGTCCAGCCAGGAACAAATTTCGACCAACTGCTTTTTGATGCGCCGCCATTCCCGGGCCGGATCAGGCATGTTCAGCCAGCAGGCGCGCTTTAGAGCGTGGGCGTACTCCTCCAATGTCATGTCCGTGGCGTCGGCCAGCGCCTGCGTGGGGTAGAGACATACGGTCCAGCCCAACGCTCCGAGATTGCGGCGCTGCTCCAACAGGCGCCTGAGGGGGGTCTCGGCCTTGCGCGCGTCCGCGATGATGTGCGGGTCAACGGCCTGGAGATGCTCCAGGGCTTCGGGGGCCATGATGTTCACACACCCGGCCGCGGCCTGAAACAATTCCTCACGGCCGGGCTGCTGAAAGACGAGTTGGGAGAAACTGGAATTGAGATAGCGTTCCACTTCCATGAGGGGGGTGGGGTTGGCCACAGGCACAGGCTGCACGTGTTTGTCCATGCACAGTGAGTAAAGCGCCTCCACCAGCGAAATTGCAGGATGGTCGTAACGGATGACCAGAATATCTCCGTGACGGAACTTGCGGCCGCACGATTCCTGCACTGCCCAGAACAGCACTTCCGCGTAATTTTCCAATTCTATCTGCGAATAGAGTCCGATGGGAATTCTCCTTGTTGTGCCGAGAGTATAAGATCGCAACGGCCAAGGGCAACCCCGAACCCACCGCAATGTGGAATTGTAAAAATATGTCTCCGCGATTGACGGGCCGCAGCCCGTTTTCTAACGTCCCTCCTATGCCGATACTCGCTCATTCTTCCTATTCCATGCCGTTCCCGTTCAGCAACGGGCACGTGCAGACCATTTATCCTTCCCTGTTCCGGCAGCCGCCCGAGACCTCGCCCCAACCGGAACGCATCGACACGCCGGACGGCGACTTCCTGGATCTGGACTGGCACTACGCGCCAGACGGACCGCACCGCCGCGCAGCCATTGTCTCCCATGGGCTGGAAGGCCATTCACGCAAAAAGTATCCCCTGTCCATGGCCGCGGCCCTCACACGGGAAGGCTGGGACGTCGTCTGCCGCAACCTGCGCGGCTGCACCGAGACCAACCGTCTTCTCCGCTTCTACCACAGCGGCGAGACAGAGGACCTGCACACGGTGGTTCGTCACGTGCTCGGCTCCGGACAGTACGGGGAAATCGCGCTCATCGGCTTCAGCCTGGGCGGCAACCAGACCCTCAAATATCTTGGCGAGAACCCGACACGCATACCGAGCGAGGTCTGCAAGGCCGTGGTCTATTCCGTTCCCTGCGACCTGGCCGGCTGCGCGGACGTACTCGACCTGCCGTCACGACGCATTTACATGAAGTATTTCATGCGCGGGCTCAGGCGCAAGACGCGCATCAAGGCCGAAATGTTTCCGGGAAGAATCGACATCACCGGTCTGTCCGGGATCAACAGTTTCTGGGAATTCGACACCCGATTCACCGGCCCCATCCACGGATTCAAAGATGCGGCCGACTACTACGAACAGAGTTCAAGCCTGCAATTCATTCCCGCCATCAGGACGCCAACGCTCATGGTCAACGCGGTCAACGACGTCTTCCTGACCGGCTCCTGCTATCCAGAGGCCGAGGCGCGTGCCAACCCGAATTTCTATTTGGAGATGCCGCGGACCGGCGGTCATGTAGGATTCGTGCAGTTCAACGGCACCGGCCTGTACTGGTCTGAACACAGGGCCTTGGCTTTCCTGAACGAATAGCGTTTCTCTCCATGGGGCTTTTTCTCGAAGCCGCCCCGCCACAAGTCGTCTGGCGACGATCCGTCCGTATTTTCCCGCTGCCTCCCCCTGATCAGAAAGGGCAAGTGATAACTTGTCCTTTTCCCCTTTTATTTTGTTCCTGACCGTGTATTTTATAGGTAATGGAAATCGTCTCTCCCCCTGCAAGGGACTCTTCCGGCAATGCCGCGGGTACGGTCGTCTCCATCCGAGGCAATGTCGTCGACGCCCGTTTCGACGGAGCTCTTCCGGCCCTGACCCACGTACTCCGGGCGGGGCGTAGCAATGAAATGGCCCTGGAGGTCATGGCCCACCTGGATACCCACCATGTCCGCGCCGTAGCCCTGACCTTCACCCAGGGACTGGCCGAAGGAGACACGGTCACGGCCACGGGGGACAGCCTCACCGTGCCTGTGGGCGATGCACTGCTCGGCAGGATGTTCAACGTCTTCGGCGACCCCATCGACAACGGCCCCCCCTTGCAGACCGGCATGCGCTGGCCCGCACTGCGGGCGCCAACGCCCCTGTCCCGACAACGCGCCGGGGACGAAATCTTCACCACCGGCATCAAGGCCATCGACCTCATGACCCCCCTGGAGCGCGGCGGCAAGGCGGGCCTGTTCGGCGGCGCGGGGGTAGGCAAGACCGTGGTCATCATGGAACTCATCAACAACATGGTGGGAGTGCACGAAGGCGTCAGCCTGTTCTGCGGCATAGGCGAGCGATGCCGTGAAGGGGAGGAACTCTACCGGGAAATGCGCGACGCCGGAGTGCTGGACAGCACGGTCATGCTCTTCGCCCAGATGAACGAGCCGCCGGGCACGCGATTCCGCGCAGGGCACGCGGCCTTGTCCATGGCCGAATACTTTCGCGACGAAAAAGGGCAGGACGTGCTCCTGCTGGTGGATAACGTCTTCCGTTTCATTCAGGCCGGCATGGAAGTTTCCGGCCTCATGGGCCGCCTTCCCTCGCGGCTGGGATACCAGCCCACCCTGGGAACGGAACTGGCCGAATTCGAAGAACGCATTTCCTCCACGGAAAACGGGGCCATCACCTCGGTCCAGGCGGTCTACGTGCCCGCGGACGACTTCACGGACCCGGCGGCCGTACACACCTTCGGCCACCTCTCCTCATCCATCGTGCTCTCCCGCAAAAAGGCCAGTGAAGGCCTCTATCCGGCCATCGATCCACTGGCCTCGGGGTCGTCCATGCTGGTGCCCGACATCGTGGGCCAGGAGCACTACGACATCGCCCGCGAGGCGCGCGCCACCCTGGCGGCCTACGAGGAACTCAAGGATATCATCGCCATGCTCGGCATGGAGGAACTGAGCAGACAGGACCAGCTCGTGGTCAACCGCGCCCGCAGACTGGAGCGGTTCCTGACCCAGCCGTTCAACGTCACCGAACAGTTCACCAACTACAGGGGCCGGCTGGTGAAGCTGGAGGACACCCTTGACGGGTGCCGGCGTATCCTGAACGACGAGTTCAGGAACCGGCCGGAAAGCGCCCTGTACATGATCGGCTCCATCAACGAGGCCCGGAGGTAACCATGCGCCTGGTCATCGTCCTGCCCGACAGCATCCTGCTCGACCGCAAAGTATCCAGGATCCGAGGCAACGCCCCGAACGGCTCCTTCACCCTGCTGGAGAACCACGTGGACTTCGTGACTCTGCTCAGACCTGGGCTTCTGGCCTATGAGGATGCATCGGGCGAATTTCTGGCCGCCGTGAACCGGGGCGTGCTGGTCAAAAGAGGAGGAGAAGTGCGCGTCTCCACACTGGATGCGGTGACGGACAGGCCCCTGGGCAGCCTGCGCCGGGCGGTGACCGAACGTTTCGCCGAAGAGAACGAAATCGAGACCAGAGCCCGGCAGGCAGTGGCCAAGATCGAGGCGGGGTTCCTGAAACGGCTGGTGGATCTCGGACACGAACAGGTGGAATGATGAACCCACGGGACAAGGACTTCGAAAAAGCGGTGGACGCCGAGGAAAAGCGCAAGCTCAAGGCCCGGAAGGAGGACCGCAGCGTCTGGTTCGGCCTGGGCATGTTCGGCCTGGTGGGTTGGGCCGTGGCCATCCCTACCGTGCTCGGCGTGGCGCTGGGAGTCTGGCTCGACAACCGTTTCGAAAGCAGCCGCTCCTGGACCTTGAGTTTTCTGGGCGTGGGCATCCTGGTGGGCTGCCTGAACGCCTGGTTCTGGGTCAGCCGCGAGAGCAGGCATCACGACAACCATCCGGAGGAAAAGCCATGACTTTCGATCCCGCCGCTTTGATCCTTGGCGCGGCTACCGGCCTCCTGTGCGGCGTCCTCTATTTCGGCGGCCTGTGGTTGACCGTGAACCGACTGCCCCGCTTCGCGCATCCGGGCCGGATCATGCTTCTGAGCTTCCTGGCCCGGGCCGGGATGACCGTCGCCGCCTTCACTCTGGTGGCCGGGAACTCGGCCCCGGTATTCCTGACCTGCCTGCTCGGTTTCCTGCTGGTGCGTCAAGTCGGCGTGCACCGCGCCCGAAACCTGAAACGCGGCGAGGAGAGCGGCTGATGGACATCAAACAGATCAGTCCCGATCAGGTGGTCTATTTTTCCATGGGCCCCTTCAACCTGAACGCCACCATCGCCTACACATGGCTGGTCATGGTCCTCATGGTACTCGCCTGCATCTTCATCACCCGACGCATGACCGTTTCGGAAAACATGTCCCGCTGGCAGAATCTTCTGGAGAGCGTGGTCTCCTTCCTGCGCAGCCAGATCCGGGATGTCTTCGGAGAGAATCCGGACCGATACGTGGCTTATATCGGCACTTTGTTCATTTTCATCATGGTCTGCAATCTGCTGGCCGTAGTGCCCGGCTTCCTACCGCCGACGGCCTCCCTTTCCACCACCGCGGCCCTGGCCCTGACCGTGTTCGTGGCGGTCATCGCCTTCGGGGTGCTCCGGCGCGGCCTCCTCGGCTACCTGCGCCAATACTTGAAACCCACGCCCATGATGCTGCCCTTCAACGTCATCGGCGAACTCTCTCGCACCCTGGCCTTGGCCGTGCGCCTCTTCGGCAACATGATGAGCGGCGTGAAAATCGTGGCCATCCTGCTGGCCATCGCCCCACTGGTGTTCCCTGTGCTCATGAATGCCCTGGGCCTGCTCACCGGCATGATCCAGGCTTACATTTTTGCAGTCCTGGCCATGGTTTACATAGCCTCGGCCACCCGCATAGAACGCGAACGACACGACAAGACCCGCAACCGGCAAGGAGACGAAAATGGATAACATCGGACTCATCGGCATGGCCTCGGTACTGGCCGCCGGCCTGACCATCGGCATCGGAGCCGTCGGCCCGGCTCTCGGCGAAGGAAGAGCCGTGGCCCAGGCGCTGGCCGCCATCGCCCAGCAACCGGACGAGACAAACTCCCTGACCAGAACGCTCTTCGTGGGGCTGGCCATGATCGAATCAACGGCCATCTATTGTTTCGTGGTTTCCATGATTCTGCTCTTCGCCAACCCGTTCTGGGACTTTGTCATTTCACGCGGAGGCTGATGCCGTGCTCATCGACTGGTATACAGTGGCCGCACAGGGGCTGAACTTCCTCATCCTGGTGGTATTGCTGAAGGTATTTCTCTTCGACCGCGTCATCGGGGTCATGGACAAACGGCAGCGGGACATCGACCAGCGGCTGCGGGAGGCGAAACAGAGCCGCGAGCAGGCCGAGGAATTGAAACGAACGCTGGAACGCGAACAGCGGATACTGGACCAGGGCCGTGAACAGGCGCTGAGAGAGGCGGCTCGCAACGCGGACACCCGGCGCAGGGAACTGCTTCAGGAGGCCCGGCAAGAGATCGACCGGCAACGGGCCGCCTGGCTCGAGTCCCTGCACCGTGACCGACAGGACCTGGACCGCAGGCTGACCTCAGCCCTGGCCAACGGGGTCCTTGACGTCTGCGCCCGGGCCCTCGGAGACCTTGCGGATGAAAATCTGATCAGCCGCATGTGTTCCCGCTTCCTCCGGGAGCTGGAAAACCTGCCCTCCCCGGAGAGGGACAAGCTGTTCCTGGCCATGGAGCATAACCGTCGCTTGGAAATCACGACCTCCTTTGCCCTCCCCGCCAAGGAAAAGGAACGCATCGGCACGGCGCTCCGCTCGCTCTTCGACACACAGGCGGACATAGCCTTCAGTGAAACTCTGCAAACGCCGGGCATCACGCTCAATGCGGACGGGCACCGGTTCGGCTGGAACGTGGGGCGCTATTTCGAGCATCTTTCCCGGAGCGTGGAAGAGCTGTTGACGGATCATGAATCGAACGAACCCACAGGAAACGGCGACAATGAGTGACGGCAGCGACATTCTTTCCAAAACCCTGAGCCGGGCTGTCGGCGCCGTGACTACGGCCGCCTCCGACTTCAAGTTCCGTCCCGGCATCGAGCGCTTCGGCAGCGTCATATCCATCGATTCCGGTGTGGCGCGCATCAAGGGCCTTTCCAACGTCATGTCCGACGAACTCCTGGATATCGGCCCCACGGCAACGGCCATGGCCCTGGACGTAGGGCAGTCCATGCTCGGCGCGGTGCTGTTGGAAGGAACCGAAACCGTACAGGCCGGGAGCGAAGCCCGCCGCACCGGTCGGGTCGCTGACGTTCCTGTGGGCGAGAGACTGCTGGGCCGCGTGGTGGATGCGCTGGGCGCGCCCATGGACGGGCACGGTCCGATCCGCACCGATATCAGGCTACCCGTGGAACGTCCTGCCCCGGCCATCATGGACCGCGATCCCGTGGAAGTGCCGCTGCAGACCGGTATCAAGGTCATCGACGCCCTCATCCCCGTAGGACGCGGACAACGCGAACTCATTCTGGGCGACCGCCAGACCGGCAAGACCGCCATTGCCCTGGACACCATCATCAATCAGCGCGGGCGCGACCTGGTCTGCGTCTACTGCGCCATCGGAAAGCGAGCTTCCAGCATCAGCAAGGTAGTGCAGGAACTGCGTGATCACCATGCCCTGGAATATACCACCGTGGTGGTCAGCACCGAGGAAGACGCCGCAGGGATGCAGTTCCTGGCCCCTTACGCGGCCACCAGCATGGCCGAGCATTTCATGGAGCAAGGCCGCGACACCCTGATCATTTACGACGATCTGACACGACACGCCCGCGCCTATCGCGAGCTCGCCCTGCTCCTGCGCAGACCTCCGGGACGCGAGGCCTTTCCCGGCGACATCTTCTATATCCACTCGCGCCTGCTGGAGCGCTCCACCCACCTCAAGGAGGAACGCGGCGGCGGGTCGCTCACCGCTCTGCCCATCGTGGAGACCGAGGCCCAGAACCTGTCAGCCTACATCCCCACCAACCTCATCTCCATCACCGACGGACAAATCTACCTTTCTCCCATCCTGTTTCGAAAGGGCATCCTGCCCGCCGTGGACGTAGGCAAGTCGGTCTCCCGTGTCGGCGGCAAAACCCAACTCAAGGCTTACCGCGCCGTGGCCGGGGACCTGCGGCTGACCTATTCCCAGTTTGAGGAGCTGGAAGCCTTTTCCCGCTTCGGCACCCGGTTGGACGACGACACCCGAAACAAGATCGAGCGAGGCCGCCGCGTGCGCGAAGTACTCAAGCAGCCCAGGTCCAGCCCGCTCACCGCAGCCCAACAGGTATTCATCCTGCTGGCCCTGGACAAAGGAGTATTCGACGACCGCCCAGTGGAAACTCTGGCTGCGGCCCAGCAAACCGTACTGGATCGGTTGGACGAATCCCTCGGAGAGCTGGCCGGAACCGTGACGCGGGGCCGGGATCTGAGCGAGGGAGACCGGGACCGCATCCTTGTCGAGGCCAGAGCGGCCCTCTCCGGACCGGAGGACAGGGATGCAGACGCTTGAAGCCCTGAAACAGAACATCAACTCCACCAGGGAGCTGCACTCCGTGGTCCGGACCATGAAAACCCTGGCCGCTGTGAACATGCGCCAGTATGCCAGGGCGGGCGAAGCCGTGGGCCAATACAGCCTGACCGTGGAGCAGGGGCTGGCCATGTTCTTCCGCACCCACTCCCATCTGGGCGGAATCGTCAGGGAGCGCGGCGGCGATTCGCCCGGACTCATCGCTTTCGGCACGGACCAGGGCATGTGCGGCCAGCTCAACGAGGACGTACATCTGCAGGCACGATCCATTATGAAGGCACAAAATACCCAGCGCCTTGCCGTCATGGGCGAACGGCTGGCAGGCATTCTCCAGGCAGAGAACCACGAGGTGGAACGTATGTTCGAAGTGCCGGGGTCGGTGGGCTACGTGGCCCGGCTCATGGCCGAATTGTTGGAGCTCATCCACCAATGGACCGAGAAAGGCGTCACGTCCGTCACGCTGGTCAACACACGCCCCAGTGCCGCCATGAGCGGCGCCGTGGTGACGACCCAGTTGTTGCCCATCAATCTTCCGGAATTGCGCCGATCCCTTGAGAAGGGTTCCGACGACCGCCGATGCCTGCCCATGACCACACTGCCCGACGACGTGCTCCTGGCCGGGCTGCTGGAGCAATATCTTTCCGTGAAGTTGTACCGGGCGGCGGCCGAGTCCATGGTCAGCGAGAATTCCGCGCGTCTGGCGGCCATGCAGGGAGCCGAAAAAAACATCGAGGAACGGCTCGTGGAGCTGACCGAGCTCTACAACCAGCGCCGCCAGTCCGGCATCACCGAAGAACTCATGGATATCGTCTCCGGCTTCGAGGCCCTCAGCGACGAACGTATGTTGGAATGATTCCCCTCTCCAGCCCTCTCCCCTCCCAAACTTTTCAGCGAGAACGCCCGATGGCTGAGCAGCCATCGGGCGTTCTGTTTGCATCTCTTGAAATACTCCTGTCAGCGCGAAATTCGACCGGTAAGGCCGAAACAAAAACGTGCTGCCAATCCAGAACTAATACCGGAAAAGCCAAGGCAATACGAAGACCATGAATCCGGTCCAGGCAAAATAAACAGGCAGATACCCCGCCAGGCCCTGTTCCACATCCTCCAGAGAAGCATTGCCGCGCCAGTGGCGAAGATAACCCAGGCACATGACCGCGAGATTGCCGAACACCACCAGGTTGGAGCCAAGCACGGCCAGCCGGTTGGCGGTGAGACCGCCATATTCGAAAATGCGCCATCCAATGGCGCAGACGCCGAGGATATCCAGCACCAGCGTGGCCGAAAGCATCCAGAAAATGATGTATTGAACCGTGCCGCCCTCGCCATGTTCGCGGCGTCCCGTCAGGGTGAACACAGCCGTGGCAAGAACACTCAAAAGCAACACGTTGTAGACGAGCAACGTATCACGGTTCTCGAAAAGCTCGCCCATGTTCCAGGCCATGGCTCCCATGTAGGCCACGATGAGCACCAGCAGCAGCGGAGCAAAGATACGCGCCATGAGCGGCACGATGCGCTGGGCCGCGGAATAGGTGTCCGTGGCCCAGGCGGCTACCAGCGGGATGGAGGCCAGGCCGTACAGGGCCACATATTCGAAGACCCAACTCGTAGGCAGGTTGAGCAGGCTGAAAAGCCCGGCGGTCAGGGCCAGCAGAATACCGCCGCCGATGAACAGCAGACCGGCATGAATGATCAGCTCGCCGAAAAAGCGTATGTACTCGATACGGACCTCGGCCTCGCGCCACTTCCCCCCCATGCGGGCCACACCGTACACGCACCACAGGAACAACGGCATGCCGGCGCAGGCAAGACCGTAGACATCATCCCACGACGAGGGCACGAGCAGCGCATAGCCGCCCGCCAATGCGGTCACCCCCAGAGTCAAAACTGCGGCCTTGCGCGGCCAGGCCTTCATGTACAAGGTATAGGCGAGCATGGCCGAAAACGGTATCATGGCCGAAAAACGCGGGTAGAATTCCAGTTCGTCGATGGACGGCATCCATTCGGGAATCTTGAGCAGGGTCCCGGCCGCCGAGCAGAGCAGCAGCATGAACAACAGATCCATTGTAGTCAAACGCGGTGCCGATTCCGGAGCATATTCCAGCCGCGCCCGCCACGCCTGAAGCAGCAGGGAACCAGGGCGCTCGGCCAACACTTCTTCATACATCGCCACAAACTCCTGCTTCCGCTCATGATACAGCCGTTCCAGTCCGTCCGGATCGTCAATCAGTTCCAGTATCTTCGTACGAATTTCCATTGCAGTCCTCGTTGTTTTGCCTCCCCGTAGCACAGCGATTTCGTTAAAAGCAATTTTGTGAGGGAAAAAACGAAGGGAGTCTTGTGCAAAAGGAACTCCTTCCAGACCTCTCCCACCATAAATCCCTGATGAAATCGCCCGGCGGCTTGGCAGCCGCCGGGCGATTTATTTGTCTTTCTTGGAATGCCCCGTCAGCACGGATTGTCCTTAAGCAAAGCGAAAGGCAAAGACCCGCCGACAATCCAGGGTTTGCAAAGGGAATCATCCCCTTTGCCCGCCGGAGACAAACCTATTCAAAGGCCAATGCTCCGTCCTTTTCATCCACGGTCACGCTCTCACCATCCGTGAGTTCCCCGCCGATGATGCGCTTGGCCAGCGGCGTCTCCAGATGGGCCTGAAGATAGCGGTGCAGCGGCCGTGCCCCGAAACTGGGATCGTATGCGGACTGGGCGATGAACGCCTTGGCTCGTTCTGTCAGCTCAAGACTGATCTTGCGGTCTTCCAGCCGCTCGCGCAGGCCTTGGATCAACAGATCCACAATGAGCTTGAGCTGCTCCATGTGCAGCGGCCGGAACAGCACGGTCTCATCCACACGGTTCAGGAACTCGGGCCGGAAATGATGCCGCAGAGTGTCCATGACCTGCGTTTCCACACCCTCCTTGAACTCACCGTCCTCACCGATGCCGTCCAACATGTATTGCGCGCCGAGGTTCGAGGTCATGATGATGATTGTATTCTTGAAATCCACGGTCCGGCCATGGCTGTCGGTCAGCCTGCCGTCGTCCAGGATTTGCAGCAACACGTTGAACACGTCGTGATGCGCTTTCTCGATCTCGTCGAACAAAATGACGCTGTACGGCTTGCGGCGTGCCGCCTCGGTAAGCTGACCGCCCTCGTCGTAGCCGATGTAGCCCGGAGGCGCACCAATAAGACGGGCCACGGTGTGCTTTTCCATGTACTCGGACATATCGATGCGAATCATGTTCTCTTCGGAATCAAACAAGGCGGCAGCCAGGGACTTGCAGAGCTCGGTCTTGCCCACGCCCGTTGGGCCCAGGAAAATGAACGATCCGATGGGACGGCTGGGATTCTTGAGCCCGGCACGGGCGCGCAGCACCGCGTCGGCCACAGCCTGAACCGCGTCGTCCTGGCCGATGACCCGCTCATGCAGCTGTTCGCCCAGCTTGAGCAGTTTGTCGCGCTCGCCTTCCAACAGCTTGGAGACCGGAATGCCGGTCCAGCGGGCAATAACCTGAGCCACGTCGTCCGGGCCGACTTCCTCTCTGACCATTCGCTGCCCTTCACCGGCCTCTTCCATGGCCTTGTTGCGCTCCTCCAGTTCCTTCATGAGCGCATTGAGTTTGCCGTACTCCAGTTCGGCTGCCCGGTTGTAATCATGAACACGCTTGGCTTCCTCGATCTCCAACCGCACGGACTCGATCTGCTCCTTGACCTGGCGAAGGCGCTCGATGCCGCCCTTCTCGTTCTGCCACTGGGCCATGAGCTTGGCTTGATGCTCCTTGAGATCCGCCAGTTCCTTTTCCAGCTTTTCCAGCCGGTCGTGCGATGCCTTGTCGGTCTCGCGCTTGAGCGCCTCGCGCTCGATCTCCAATTGCATGACCTGACGATTGGTCTTGTCCAACTCGTAGGGTTGGGAATCGATCTCGGTGCGGATCAGTGCCGCGGCTTCGTCAATGAGGTCGATGGCCTTGTCCGGCAGCTGGCGGTCGGAAATGTAGCGATTCGAAAGCACTGCGGCCTCCACCACCGCCCCGTCCGAAATGCGTACGCCGTGGTGCACCTCGAAACGTTCGCGCAGGCCGCGCAGGATGGAGATGGTGTCCTCCACGCCGGGTTCTTCCACCATCACCGTCTGAAAGCGGCGCTCCAAGGCCGGGTCCTTTTCTATATGCTTGCGGTACTCGTCCGTGGTCGTCGCGCCGATGCAATGCAGTTCGCCACGCGCCAGCATGGGCTTGAGCAGGTTGCCCGCATCCATGGCGCCTTCGGTCTTTCCCGCGCCCACTATGGTATGCAACTCGTCGATGAACATGATGATCCGCCCGGCCGATTCCTGCACTTCCTTGAGCACGGCCTTGAGGCGTTCCTCGAATTCGCCACGGTACTTTGCGCCGGCGATGAGCGCACCCATGTCCAATGCGAAGACCATCTTGTCCTTGAGCCCCTCGGGCACGTCCTGTTTGACGATACGCTGAGCCAGCCCTTCCACGATGGCGGTCTTGCCCACGCCCGCCTCGCCGATGAGCACCGGATTATTCTTGGTGCGGCGGGAAAGGATGCGGATGACGCGACGGATTTCGCCGTCGCGGCCAATGACCGGATCAAGCTTGCCGTTCTTGGCCTCTTCAACGAGATCGCGGCCGTATTTTTTGAGCGAATCGTAGGTGGCCTCGGGGTTGTCCGAGGTCACGCGCTGATGACCGCGCACTTCGGTCAGGGCGTTGAGCACCTTGTTGACATCCAAGCCGAACTGCTTGTTGACCTTGCCCACGCCCGTGGACTGGGGCTCGTCCATGAGCGCCAGGAACAGGTGTTCCACGCTGATGAACTCGTCGTTCATGCGCTTGGCATGGTCCTCGGCCTTGACCAGGACGGACTGCATGCGCTGGGTGACCATGATGCGGTCCGGCGTCGCACCCGGTCCGGAGACCTTGGGCAGCTTGCCGATCTCGGCGTCAACGGCCCCGGAGTAGTCTCTAGCGTCTATGCCCAGCTTCTGCAGTACCTGGGGCACGAGCCCGCCGTCCTGGGAAACCAGGGCGGAAAGCAGGTGTTCGCAATCTATCTGCTGATGCCCGGAACGAATGGCCATGTTCTGGGCTTCGGATATGGCTTCATGTGTTTTCTGCGTGAATTTGTTCGGGTCCATAAATCAGTTCCCTCCTTTGATCACGGTATAGTAACGGGAGCCGGCGGTCAGCAAAGGCGCTGCAACTTATCCACTTCCAGTTCCAACTCCTCGATGCGGGCCATGAGGTCAACGATAATGCTCGCGCCAGTGATATTGACCTCCAGGTCATTGGACAGACGCATGAGCTTTTGTATGCGGTACACGTCTCGCACGGTGAACAGGTAGTTGTCCGTCTTGGTCTTGATGGGGTCCAGCCAGCCCAATCCGGCCAGTTCAGCCATGATGTCCGGCGTGATGCCCGTGACCTCCACAAGCTGCGCCCAAGCCACATGCTCGGAGCGTTCCGGCAGGTCCAACCCAGGCAGTTTCAAGAGCATTTCCTTGAGTTTTCTCGTGCTCATACGGCCCCCTAGAAGTTCCTCGGCTTGAAGGTGGATTTCGCAGCCAGCTCTTCCATCAATGTCCTTTCATCATCACTGAGCTTGGTGGGTACCTGGACCATGACGCGCACAAACTGGTCGCCACGCTTCGCGCCGGTGCCGAGCCCCTTGCCCTTGATGCGCAGCTTCTTGCCCGAGCCCATGCCCGGCGGAATAGTCATCTCCACCTGACCGTCCAGGGTGGGAACGCGCACCTTGGTGCCCAGCGCGGCCTCCCACGGTGTCAGGGGCAGGTCGAAAACAACATCCGTATCCTTGACGTTGAACCTCGGGTGTTTCATGAGCCTGATCTTGAGATACAGGTCGCCGCGAGGACCGCCCGCGGAACCGGGATTGCCCTGCCCAGCCAAGCGAATTCGCTGTCCGTCCTTGATGCCTGCGGGCACCCGTACTTCCAGCGTCCTGGTTCTGGGTCCCTGGCCGGGAACATGCTCGGTCAGTGTGATGGATTTGTTGCCGCCCTGGAAGGCCTCCTCAAGGGTCAGCTCGTACAGGGCTTCGGAATCGGAGCCGCGCCTGGGACGCTGCTGATAGCCCGCGCCGCCGCCCGGAAAACCACCGCGGAACGATGCGCCGCCGGCTCCGCCTCCACCGAAAATGGTCTCGAAAAAGTCGCTAAAGCCACTGGCTTCTCCTCCCGGGAAACCGCCGCCACCGCCGAAATCGAAACGGATGTTCTCAAAGCCCGGCGGCGGCTGGAAATTCTGCCCATGTTGGTAATCGGAACCGAACTGGTCATACATCTTCCGCTTTTCCGGGTCCTTGAGGGCCTCGTAAGCTTCGTTGATCTCTTTGAATTTATCCTCGGCGGCCTTGTCGTTGGGATTCAGGTCAGGATGATATTTCCGGGCAAGCTTCTTGAAGGCCTTGGAAATCTCGTCCTGGCCGGCGCTACGTGAAACACCGAGTATCTTGTAATAGTCTTTGTACTGAACGCTCATATGCGTTTGAATCTCCTTTGGGCGAAAATGCGGGCTCAATCCAGTATCCTAACTTAATGAGCATATTCGCCAAGTCAAGCCGAGGGGAAGTATTTTCCGAAAAGTTTTCCACAGACGGAGCACATTTTTCCACACACAAAAAGCATGGGAAAGGCACCATGGAAAATGAAATCGGGGGAAAGGAAAGGTCAGCCTGTCGTCGACGTCTTCCTGACCGGTTGATTCAGCCAGGCAGGCTCGCAACGACCGAGACGCAGGGCGCGAATGAGGTCCTCGCGGGATTCGATGCGATCCATGAACCGGGTGGGAAACTTGGACAGTTCATCTGTTCTGTGCGCATCGGAGCCGCCGGACATGGGCAGACCGTGCTTTTGGGCCAACACTTGCGCACTCAGGTTTTCGGACACGGTGTTGCGGCCGTTGACGCCTTCGATCACGGAACACAATCCCTGCTTGAACAAGGCCTGTTGCGCCGGTCGCCAGCCTCGATACGGGTGCGCTCCAATGGCCACGCCGTCCGCCTCGCGCACGAAGGGCAGCATGTCGCGGGCGTCCATGCCCCGCTCAATGTCCTCGAAGGGACCGAAAATAAGAAAATCGCCCTGGGGGGTGGTGTACTCCATGCCCACGAGAACCACGAAACCGTCGTCCTGCACGCCTTCGCGCACGACCCCGGCCGCATCCATGGTGTCGTGGTCCGTAAGACACACGCCGTCCATCCCCCTCTGGCGTGAAACTTCGAGAATGGTATCCATATCAAGCACGCTGCAGGGCGATATGGACGTATGCACGTGGACGTCGATAAGCATAGATATTTTCTATCCTCCCCCCTCTTGCGCCGCAAATATATATAAGCGATACTTCATGACAGTATTCATCGACAGGATCGATAACAAAGGAAAACCAATGCCTTCCAAATGCGTCCTCATCCTGCTCGACGGTTTGGGCGATCGCGCCTTTGCCCGCCTCGGCCACAAAACACCCCTTCAGGTCGCCTCTACACCCACACTGGACCTTCTGGCGACCAGGGGCTCCAACGGCCTGTTCCACGCCTCACGGCTCGGCGAGGCCCTGCCCAGCGAACAGGCCCACTTCTCCCTGTTCGGATACGAACGCGAAGACTTTCCCGGACGCGGGCCGCTGGAAGCGCTCGGCGCAGACATCGACTTCTCTCCGGACGACGTGGCCGTGCTCGGCCATTTCATCCACGCCGAAAACGAGAACGGTCGACTGCGGGTCGCCAGCGACAAAATCAAAGACCCGGACGACGACGTCACGGCGGCCAACGAAGCCGTGCGCAGCTTCCGGATTGACAACGTGCACATAACCTATCACCCCGTCAAAGGGACATTCGGCGTCCTGATCATCAAAGGCAAGGTGGCTCCGTTTTTCACGGACTCCAATCCCATGGCTGACGGTCGATTCATTTCCGAAATCGTGCCGCTGGAGTCTCACAGGGACGACCCGAAAAGCATCCGGGCCGCCACGGCGCTCAAGCAATATCTCGTGCACGTCTGGCGCTCACTGGGAAGCCTGAACGTCAACAGGGAAAGACGGAACAAGGGACTGTCTCCCATGAACATGATGGTCACCCAACGGGCAGGACGGCTCAAGGAGGTAGCGCCCTTCCGCCACAAACTGGGAATGCGCGGCGCATCCATCGCCAGCGGAGCCGTGTACAAAGGCATGGCTCGTTACTTTGGGCTCGCTTTCGTTCAGACCGAGGACAGCGCCGACCCGGCACAGGACATTTCCTCGCGCATCACCATGGCCCACACCCTGTTGGCCGACCACGATTTCATCCACGTCCACACCAAGACCCCGGACCAGGCTGCGCACACCAAAAACCCCGACACCAAAAAAGCAATCATCGAATCTTTGGACAAAGGTATCGGAAAATCCATCCGCCCCTTGCTGAACGATCCCGACGTCCTGGTGGCGGTCACTGCAGACCACTCCACTCCAAGTTGCGGCAACCTCATCCACTCGGGCGACCCCGTTCCGCTCCTGTTCGTGGGAGACGGCGTGCGGCGGGACACGGTCACAACATTCGACGAAATCTCCGCTGCGGCAGGCTGCCTGGATTGCGTCCGCGGAACCGAATTCATGAATCTGGTCCTCAACTTCACGAACCGCATCCGGCTGGCCGGTATCCGGGACGGTCCCAGTGAGCAGGTTTTCTGGCCCGGCGACTTCACCCCTTTCACCCTGCCCAAGGAGTACGACTAATGTATGAAGTGGGCGTCATTCATGGACGGTTCCAGGTCCTGCACAACGATCATCTCAGATATCTCGAGGCAGGGAAAAAACTTTGCCGCCACCTGGTGGTGGGCATCACCAACCCGGACCCTTCACTAACCCGCGAGGACGCAACGGATTCGGAACGTTCCGTCCCCATAAACAATCCCCTGACCTATTTCGAACGCCACACCATGATGCGCACGGTGCTGGCCGAGGCAGGACTGGGCCTCGGGGAATTCTCAGTAGTACCTCTGCCCATCAACGTGCCCGAACTCTACATCCATTACGTTCCCCTGGAGGCCGTATTTTTCCTGACCATCTACGACGACTGGGGACGCAGAAAAAGGCAGCAATTTGAAATGATGGGACTGAAAACCCACGTACTCTGGGAACGCAAGCCCCACTTGAAGGGGCTCAGCGCCAAGGAGGTGCGTGACCGTATTCTGGAAGGCAGCCCCATCGACACCATGGTGCCCCCGGCCACGGCAAGACTGGTCGAACAGTGGGAACTGCGGAAACGGCTTGTGGAACTGGCCTAGCGAAGCTTCCCCTCGACGGGAGTATCGTAATTCTTGGAATTGGGGTTGTAGCAGTATTTGCAGCGTCCCCGGCCACGAAAGATCGTGATCAGGAGAATACCGGTCACGAACCCGCCAACATGGGCCCACCAGGCCACGGCCTGGGCCGCACCGTTGACTACGCTGAACAACCCGGCAAAGAATTGGGACAAAAACCAGAAACCCAGAAAAAACACGGACGGCACCCGCAAAATGACCGGGATAAACAGGATGGGGAACAAAGTATAGACTCTGCCGTGGGGATAGAGCACCAGATAGGCCCCCATGACCCCGGCCACCGCCCCGGACGCTCCGATGACCGGCACGCTGGAGGAGGTCTCCGCCAGCATGTGCGCCCCCACCGCTGCCAGCCCGCAGGCAATATAGAAAAACACAAACCCCACGTGCCCGGTGACGTCTTCGATGTTGTCCCCGAATATCCAGAGCATCCACATGTTGAAGATTACGTGCAGCCAGCCGCTGTGCAGAAACATATAGGTGAAGAACGGGATGATGGAGACCTCGGGATACCCCACCCACTGGGCCCAGGCGCTATCCGCGAAACGTTGCGGCACCACACCGAAGAGATGAAACAGCTCCACTTTGGCGCGCGGGTCCATGAGCAGTTCGAACCCGAAGGCCAGGGTGTTGATCAAAATGATGAAACTGACCGCGATGGGCAGCGTCACCCTCGGCACATTGTCCCGCAGTGGAATCATCCGCTTTCCTCGAATTGTTTTGCCAGGTCGGGCCAGAGTTCCTTGAGCCCGCGTTCGTGATCACGCATGGCCTTGGAGGAAACGGCCTTCAGTTGGTCCACCACACGCCGCACCTCACCCCTCAAATCATCCAGACTGCCGCTGTTGTCGATGACGAACCCGCTGTGCTTGCGCTTGTCTTCCGCGCTCCACTGCCAGGAATCGAACATGGCCAGCACTTCCGGGGGCAAGCCGCGCTTTTCGCGGAACAGGCCGTTACGCAGGGCATTTGGACAGTGCACGTAGATGACCTCGTCCACCATGCCCTGTTTGTGCCAGCCGCCCTCCAACAGCAAAGGAACTTCGGCAAAAGCAAGCCCGCTCCCCCTATGCTCCCGGAAAAATTCCATGCACTCATGACGCACCATCGGATGGACAATGTCCATGATTTCCCTTCGAAACCCATCGGATTCGCGCATGGCCCGGAACAGTCCGCCCTTGTCCACACCGCCGTCGGGCATGGAATACCGGCCGCCGAAACGGCGCAGGATCATCTCGGCCCCGTCGCCGCCCGCAGCATACAGCCGGGCCACGCAGGCGTCCGCGCTGAAAATGGGCAGGCCCATGTCCCGCAGGATGCCGAGCACGGCAGATTTGCCGCTGCCGGGCAACCCTACGATGCCGACGCGTAGATCGGTCCGTCCCAGCTCCGTGAGCAAAGCCATGAAATCCTCTGGAGGGGCCTGAACAAAGGTCATGGGTTCGCCGCTGTCAGGATGCCGGAAATGCAGAAAAAAGGCGTGCAGCATTTGTCGTTGCGCCAATTCTCCCAGCTCGGCATCGCGGCTCCAGACGGCGTGTTCCTGCGGTCCGTAGACTGCGTCGCCCACCAGAGGATGTCCGATGTGGGCCATGTGGACGCGGATCTGGTGGGTACGCCCCGTGAAGATGTGCACGGCCACCAGGGAGGCCCGCCCGAGCGGGTCGGTCCAAAGGGTACGGTAGTGACTGTGCGCCTCGCGCCCGCCTTTGGCCACCACGGCCATCTTGGTTTTATGGGTGGGGTGGCGGCCCATGTCCGCTTCAATGTCGCCGGAGTCCGGCTCAGGCCTGCCATGCACGATGGCCAGGTAGACCTTGCGCACGTTGCGGTCGGCAAAGTCGCCGGCCAGTTTGAGGCGGGCCGCCTCGGTACGGGCCACTGCCATGACGCCGGAGGTGTCCTTGTCCAGCCTGTGTACGATGCCGGGCCGCTGTTCATCCATGCCGGACCTGTCCCCGGCCATGTCCGGATAGTGATGCAGAAGCAGGTTCACCAAGGTATTGTCCGGCTGGCCCGGCGCGGGATGGGTGGTCAAATCCGCAGGCTTGTCGACGACCAACACGTGCTCGTCCTCGTAAAGTACGGACAGGTCTCCCGTTTCGGCCAGGGGAGCGTCGCCGCTGACAAACCCCTCGGGTTCGTTCAAGGTCAACGTTTCACCGCCCAGGAGCTTGCATTTCCCCTTGGTCTCCACGCGACCGTTCACCGTGGCCAAGCCGGCCTCTATCCATTCCTTGACCTTGCCGCGGGAAACGCCCTCGGCGGCCAATTCCTCGGCCCAGTATTTATCCAGTCGCACGGCCTTTGCGGTATGTTCCACAATGGCCTGCCAGTTCCGTTTTTGTTTCTTCGGCGTCATGGCGAAACCATATACCGGGAATCATTGGAAAGTAAATCGAACCCCATTTTTTTGACAATTACGTAAAACAAATTACCCCCTTGACCTCCCCGGCCGGTTGGTCTTACAAGGGGGAAATTTTGCGCACCTGAATCCAATTATTCCAATATACATAAACTCTCTACAGGAGGCGTCACACGTGGCGGTACATCTGGTTGAGCACCCGCTCATCAAGCATAAGATCGGCCTTTTGAGGCAGCACGACATCTCCACCAGCCGTTTCCGGGCTCTTGCTTCGGAAATCACCCGGCTGCTGACCTACGAAGCCACCAAGGATCTGGAAACCGAGCAGATCACCATCCAGGGCTGGGCAGGCGACGTGGAAGTGGACAACATCAAGGGCAAGAAGATTACGGTCGTCCCCATCCTGCGCGCAGGACTCGGCATGATGGACGGCGTCATCGACATGGTTCCCGGCGCAAAAGTTTCCGTGGTCGGTTTCTATCGCAACGAAGAGACCCTGGAACCGGTCGAATACTACGTGAAGCTCGCAGGCAACATGCAGGAACGCATGGCTCTGATACTGGACCCCATGCTGGCCACCGGCGGCACGCTGGAAGCCACCATCGATCTGCTCAAGAAGTCCGGTTGCGCCCAGATCAGGGGACTGTTCCTCTGCTGTGCGCCCGAGGGCATCGACAGAATTCTCAAAAAACACCCCGATGTGGAGATATACACTGCGGCCGTTGACGAAAGACTCAACGACAAAGGATATATTCTTCCAGGTCTCGGGGACGCCGGGGACAAGATATTCGGCACCAAATAGGGCACGCTCAAGGGCGTGCCCCTTTTTTTATGGGGAGACCTTTCAACTTTTAACTGCCCTCTCAGGAAGGAGGTTGTCTGATGAGTGACGTGCACTCCACGGAATACAATTTCAGGCCAAAAGACGCGTTTCTCGGCGCGCAAATGTTGTTCGTCGCTTTCGGCGCGCTGGTTCTCGTGCCGCTGCTGACCGGCCTTGATCCCAACGTAGCCCTGTTCACCGCCGGTGCGGGCACCCTGCTGTTCCAGATAGTCACCAAGGGCCGCGTGCCCGTGTTTCTGGCTTCTTCGTTCGCCTTCATCGCCCCCATCATCTACGGCGTACAGACTTGGGGCATTCCGGCCACCCTTTCCGGCCTGGCCGCTGCGGGCGCTTTTTACATCGTGCTCAGTTTCCTGATCAACATTTTCGGAGTCGAAGCACTGCGCCGCGTGCTGCCGCCCATCGTCACCGGTCCGGTGATCATGGTCATCGGCCTGGTACTGGCTCCCGTGGCGGTTTCCATGGCGCTCGGCAAAAGCGGCGACACCGTTTTGGTCGTGGAATGGAAGGCCCTGGTCATTTCCCTGTCCGCCTTGGGCACCACCGTCATGGTATCTCTACTCGGCCGAGGCTGGTTCAAACTCGTCCCCATTCTCTCCGGCATCACAGTGGGTTACGCCATCTCCCTGTTTCTGGGAGTGGTCAGCTTTGATGCGATTTCCACGGCTCCGTGGGTCGCCATGCCCAACTTCGTCTTCCCGGAATTCAAATGGGAAGCAGTGCTATTCATCGTCCCCGTGGCCATAGCCCCGGCCATCGAGCACTTCGGCGACGTGCTGGCCATCGGTTGCGTCACCGGCAAGGACTACGTGAAGGACCCGGGCATCAACCGCACCATGCTCGGCGACGGCCTGGCAACCTCGCTGGCCTCCTGCCTCGGCGGTCCGCCCAACACCACCTATTCCGAAGTGTCCGGCGCCGTGGCCCTGACCAAGGTCTTCAACCCGGGCATCATGACCTGGGCCGCCATCGCCGCCATATTGCTGGCGTTCGTGGGCAAGCTGGGCGCGTTCCTGTCCACCATCCCGGTACCGGTCATGGGCGGAATCATGGTCCTGCTGTTCGGAGCCATCATGGTCGTGGGCATGAACACCCTGGTCAAGGCCGGCAACGACCTCATGCAGCCGCGCAACCTGGCCATCGTGGCCATCATCGTCATCTTCGGCGTGGGCGGCATGTCCCTGCCCTTCGGCGCCGAATTCCGCCTGGGCGGCATCGGCCTGGCCGGTATCGTGGGCGTCGTCCTGAACCTCGTCCTGCCCTGCAGGGATTGCGACCAGCCCCTGCCCGAGGAAAAGGATCCCTGCACCATCAAAACCGACTAGAAACAAAATCCCACCCCGGATGCGCAAGCCGCCGTTCCCAAGGGAACGGCGGCTTTTTTTCCTATCTTCTAAATGACAGTGGTTTCAGGCTTCTGCTATAGGGGGAAAACCAAATCAACCAAGGAGCCATGCATGAACGATATCCTCAACCCCGAATTCCTCCAACAACTCGCTGAAACCGCCATCACATGGATCAGCATCAACGGCATCAACGTGCTCGTGGCCCTGCTCTTCTTCGTGGTAGGACGCTGGGTGGCCAAACGGATCATAGCCCTCATGCGCAGGGGCATGCTTCGCACCAACGTGGACGAGACCCTGTCGTCCTTCCTGTGCAACATCGCCTTCTACGCCATGCTCGCGGCCGTCATCATCGCCGCGCTCGGCCAGTTGGGCCTGAACATCACATCCTTCCTGGCAGTGCTCGGCGCCGCCGGTCTGGCCGTCGGCCTGGCCCTCAAGGATTCCCTGTCCAACTTCGCAGCCGGAGTCATGATCATCCTGTTGCGCTTCTTCAAGAAAGGCGACTACGTGACCATCGCAGGCACCTCGGGCACCGTGGAGTCCATCAAGATCTTCAACACCTTCCTGACCACGCCGGACAACCAGCAGGTCATCGTGCCCAACGCGGGCGTGCTTTCGGGGACCATCGTCAACGTCACGGCCAAGGACACCCGCCGCATCGACCTGGTCGTCGGCATCGGCTACGGGGACCACATCCCCAAGGCCAAGTCCATTCTGGAAGAAATCGTCACTGGCCTGGAAGGAGTGCTCAAGGACCCGGCCCCGACCATTGCCGTGTCAGAGTTGGCCGACAGCAGCGTCAACTTCGTGGTCAGACCCTGGTGCAGGACCTCGGACTATTGGAAGGTGCGTTTCGCGCTCATCGAAAAAATCAAGCTCACCTTCGACGAACAGGGCGTGAACATCCCCTTCCCGCAGATGGACGTGCATCTCTTTAAGGAAGAACAATAGGAAGCCTCCGGCGGCCAAAGGGCTAAGCCCTTTGGGAACCCGACAATAAACAAGGCCCTCCTCTCGCATTGCGAGAGGAGGGCCTTGTTTATTGGTTAGGAAACGGAAGAGGAATTATCCTCCTTGCCCGCCAGAAGCATGAAAAAGTCTCTTTCGAGGGTCGTCTTTTATCGCCCGCTGAAGAGTGACCTTATAGCCCTGACTGATTGGTCGGAAAACCCGAAAAAAGGGCACTCCAAACTATTTCCTTACTTTGGGAAATCCAAACAGAATGCCAAGAACGGCCACGACCGCCAACGCATAGCAATAATACATGGAGCCCACCACGGAAAGCGGCGAGATCTTGGCAATGGAGCCTGCCAGCAGCACCTGCGCGCCGTATGGGATGATGCCCTGAACGATGCAGGAGAAGATATCCAGCAGGGATGCGCTGCGACGCGGGTCCACATTATTGCGGTCGGCAATCTCCTTGGCCATGCCACCGGTGAGAATGATGGCTACGGTGTTGTTGGCCGTGCACAGGTCGGCCAGCACCGCCAGGAAGGAAATGGAAAACTCGCCGGAACGGGTGCTCTTCTTTCCCGAGGTCAGTTTACTTATGAACTGAATGATCCAAACCACACCGCCATGCAGCTTGATGAGTTCTCCCAATCCGCCGATGAGCATGGACAGCACCAGGATTTCCTGCATGCCGGTGAAACCCGCGTAGATGTTTTGGGCAAAGGCCAGCAGCGTGAAGCCCGGGGTCAGGAACAGGCCCACGGCTCCGCACAGGGCGATTCCCGCGATGAGCACGGTGAAAACGTTCACCCCCATGACGGCCATGACCAGGATGGCGACATAAGGCACGATTTTGACGAATTCATAGTCACCACGCACCAGCACCTCGCCGGACGATCCCAGAAAGGCAAAAACCGCTATGGTCGCCAGCGCGGCCGGGAGCGCCAGCTTGAAGTTCATCTTGAACTTGTCGCTCATTTCACAGCCCTGCGTACGAGTGGCGGCGATGGTGGTGTCCGAAATCATGGACAGGTTGTCCCCGAACATGGCTCCGCCCACCACGGCTCCCATAAGCAGGGGCAGAGCCAGGTCGGTCTTGTCGGCAACGCCCACCGCTATGGGGGCTATGGCGGCAACGGTACCCATGGCGCTGCCCATGGCAGTGGCGATGAAGGCGCTGATGACGAACAGGCCGGGCAGGACCATGGCGGCCGGGATGACGGACAGCCCGAAGTTGACCGTGGCCTCGACCCCGCCGATGGATTTGGCCACCGCGGCGAAACCGCCTGCCAAAAGATAGATCATGCACATGGTGATGATGTTGATGTCGCCCACGCCCGACAGGAAGATGTTGATCTTCTCGGATATGGTTTCGCGCCCCATGATCACGGCCCAGATGATGGCGGGTAGAATGGCAACCGTGGCCGACAGCTGATAGAAAGCCATGTTCGTACCGCTGGCGGTGAGGTACACGCCGGTCCCGATGAATATGGCAAGAAAAAGCCCCAGCGGAGCCAGGGCCATGGCGTTGGACTTGTTTTCCTTCACTTAATTCCCCTTTTAAGACTTCATTCAATCGCAGTGGAGGTAACGCGTTCCACGAAGAAAATCCAGAGAAATCAAATTCAGTCCTTATTCAAAATCCTGGCGATGCGTCCCTGCTCCCGCATCTTCCGCAACACGGCTTCAAGCTTCGGAACCAACGCACGGTTTTTCTTATGCAGGTAATGATAGACATGGACATGCTCCAAAGGAGGTTCCTGAACGTACAGTCCCTCAAGGTCGTCCCCTGCGAGATTTTTCCTGCTGGAGAGCAGCACATCGGCCCGACCGGCCAGAAGCAGAGCCATACCTTTCTCAAGAGAAAGGAACGGCGCAAGATGCCCCACATTTTCCGGCAGATTCTGTTCCATGATGATCGCCCCCCTCGGATAGGCAACCGTCAAACCGCCCAAGTCACTCCATTCACGTATCCTGCGGCTCTTGTCCTTTGTGACGGCCACAACCTCAAGGTCGAATATGGGGACATCGACGCGCACCAGATTTTTGTACCGGCTTTCTATGCCGCCGACACGTGCCAGCTCCCCTTCGAAACGGCCCATATTGCTTTCTTCAAGACTTCTGGGGATTGGCATGCGATGAACCACCAAGTTATAGCCGAGGGCCGCATACGCTTCACGCAGTACTTTTTCCGGCCCCGGCCCGAAAGGCATGAAGTCAGTACCGCAAATGATGAAATTCCGGAAGGCGAAAGCCGCCGTTGCTGTGAGCAAAAGGGCGAACGTCAGTAACAAAAATTTCTTTTGAGGCATATGGTCTCCACTGCCTGGAGCGTCCCGGGCGAACGGCGTTTATGACTCAGTGGTCTTGCAATATGCTCCTGATGCGTCCCTGCTTCTGCATCTTCCGCAACACGGCTTCGAGCTTCGGGACCAACGCACGGTTCTTCTTGTGCACGTAGTGATAAATGTTCACCTGCTCCAGGGGAGGTTCGTGAATAACGGCGCCGCTCCAATCCATATCCTCCAGAGCCCTCTCCGCATCCCTGCGGGTATCCACGACGACGTCCACGCGCCCTTGCCGAAGCAGATCCAGTGCTTTTCCGGGAGTCGGGGATTTGACCACCCGCTTCAACGTCGGGGGCAAGTTGTCTTCAATGATCAAGGCTCCGGTCTGGTAGGACACGCTTTTACCGGAAAGATCCTTCCATGTCCTGATGTTCCGATCCTTTCGCGTGCTGATTGCGACCAGGTCTATCCAGAAAATAGGAACATCCACCTGGATCAGGTTGGGAAATCTCATTGAAATATCCGCAATACGGCCCAACTCCCCGTCGCATCTGCCGGAGTTGGACTCGACGAGGCTCCGGGCGCTGGGAACCCGCTTCATCACCAGGGTGTACCCCAAGGCGGCATAGGCTTCGCGCAGCACCGAGACAGGCCCTTCGCCAAAAACCTCCGTCCCACCGCAAACGAAAATCTGCTCCGCGTTGGAGTCCACAGGAAAAAGTAAAAGGCCAAAAAACAAAAAAAGAAGCACATGCAATCGTTTCATACGGTTTCCCTGCTTTGTTATATGCTATGAATCTCCTATGCAAGGCGCCATGATAATCCCATTGGACCTGTGCTGACGAACCATGTAAGATTCGCGCGAATTTCAACCCCAAAGGAATATACATGAATCAAACCGTCACCGGGCTGATCCTGACGTATAACGGCGAACGCTGGCTGGAAGATTGCTTGAAATCCCTGGACTTTTGCGACGAACTTTTCGTGGTGGACTCTCAGAGCACGGACAGGACCGTGGAAATCGCCGAAAAATGCGGCGCAAAAGTAAGCATCCGTCCCTGGCCCGGTCCGGTCAAGCAGTTCGAATTCGCCCTTGGCGAAATCAAGACAGACTGGATCGTAAGCCTGGACCAGGATGAAATTCTCACGGACGAGCTTCGCGGGAACATCATATCGGCCCTTGAAAAGGCCAACAAACTCAACGAAAAAACGGCCGGTTACTACACACCGAGATCCTCATTCTACTTCAACCGGTTCATGAAACACTCGGGATGGTACCCGGACTACCTCTTCAGGGTATTCAAAAACGGCAAAATGAAAGTAACCGCCAGTGGCGCTCATTACCACTTCGAACCCCTCGGCGATACGAAAAAGCTTGCAGGAGACATTCTCCATTATCCTTACAACTCCTTTTTCGAGCACATGGAAAAGATCAACTACTACGCGGAAGAAGGAGCAAAGGATTTACGCAAAAAGGGAAGAAAAGGTGGATTTCTTCGTGCAATGGCACACGCCAAAGTCAAATTCATCAAGCTGTATTTCCTGAAACTCGGTTTTCTGGACGGTCTTGCAGGCTTCTGCAATGCCCTGGCCGGCTTCTATTACACCTTCCAGAAATACCTCCGAGTGGAAGAAAAGGGAGACTGGGGCCGCTAGATGCTCAGCCTTTTCCGCACCGAACACTTTACGTTCGAAAGCGAATCCGACCTGAAAACCAGCCGAAAACGTCTGGAAAAGACGCTGAAAACAGCGAAGATCAAATCACGGATCTCGCTGAGCAACAACACCATCACGGCACAGGGAACGCGTGACAGCCTGCTTGCCCATCACGTTAGAGCACGACTCCACGAAAAAAACGGTCGAACTGTTTTCACAGGCAGGTACGGCCTTCGCCGCAGTGTGGAAGCCTTCTTCGTGGCCTGCATGGCCCTGATGCTCCTGCTAGCCGTACACATCGTCCTGCAAAAAAGCTTCGTGGGCCTCATGGCGTTTGCCACGGTGGTCTTCGGCCTGCCCGCCCTTCAGCGCGTACGGTTCGCCCACGAACATCACTTGTGTGCCGAAACGAAAAAACTTATCGCAACAGCCGTTGAAAACACTTGAGGACTGGGCCGCCCAGAAAAAACAAAAACCGGAGCAGGTCAGGCCTGTTCCGGTTTTTGTTCATTTTAAAGGCTGACGGTTAGCTCTGGGCGTCGATCCAATCGTTGGCCTCTTTCACATCCAGGGTTCCGGTGTAGATGGCCCGGCCGGAAATGGCCCCTTCCAGCCCCTTTTTCGAAAGCGGATAGAGGTTCATGATATCGGCGATGGTGTGCACGCCGCCGGCGGCAATGACCGGAATGGAAGTCAGGGCGCAAAGGCGTTCCAGAGCATCCAGGTTCACCCCGGTCTGCATGCCGTCTCGGGCAATATCCGTGTAAATGATGAAAGACACGCCGTTTTCTTCCATGCGAGGCAAGACGTCCTCGATCATGAGTCCGGAATCCTCAACCCATCCCTTGGTCTTGAGCGCTCCGTCCACGGCGTCCAGGGATACGCCGATCTTGCCGGGCAAGGCCTTGCACAGATCGGCGAACTGTTCGGGCTCCTCCAGGGCCATGGTGCCTATGATCAACCGGGTCACGCCCGCTTCGATGTAGGCTTTGGCGATATCGATGTCGCGGATACCGCCGCCCAGTTGCACCGGGATATTGATCTCCGAGCAAATACGCTTGATGAGGTCATAGTTCTTGGGCTTGCCGGAAAAGGCCCCGTCAAGGTCAACCACGTGAAGAAAACGGCAACCGAGTCCGGCCCATTGCAGTGCGGGGCCGACCGGATCGTCGGAAAAGACCGTGACTTCGTTCTCCTTGCCCTGCGCAAGGCGAACGCATTTGCCGTCCTTGATGTCGACAGCGGGGAAAAGAATCATAACCCGAGCTCCAACAACTTGACGTCCATGCCTTCTGCGGCCAGCTCATGGGCAGAGACCCACTTGCCGCCGCGGCTGAAGAACTTGTTGGCCTTGAATATGTTCTCAGTCAGGGATTCCTGGGTTTCCTCGAAATGAGCCCGCATGACACTCTGATTCTTGATGTCGAGCAGGAAAAAATCGAGCACAACGGAAGCCGGAGCTTCGACGCCCATTTCACCGCCCTGCCGCTCGTTCCATTCAATGACCTGGGGCACCAGCAGATAGTCCACGGACATGCATTTGCCCACTCCCAGCCAATACTTGAGCGCGGACATGCGAGGGACGCCGGCCTCTTCGAAGGTCACGACCTTCTGGCACTGAAGGGTAATGGCCGCAGGCTTGTAGTCGACCACCTGATGGGCATTGAGGGTATCCTGCAGCGTACCGTCAAGCTTGGACAGAATCGCCTGGTTCAAAGGCTTTGCGCCCTCTACAGGGATATAGCCGGCCAGCAGTTGCCATGAATGCGTCGGGTTGGTAAATCCGGCCACGGCCAGAGAACCTACGGGACGCGCGGCAGTAGCCTGGGGCCTGGGTGTGCCGCAACCGGCCAGCAGGAAAAGGCAGCCGGCAAAAGCCGCCAGCGAGACGAGATTAACCAGTCGCTTCATCAGTCGAGACTCCCTTTTGTACTGGAAACACCCTTACGGCCGATGCGGACCGCCGCGCCGAGGGACATGCCCAAGGCCTTGAAAGCCGCCTCCAGCAGATGGTGGCCGTTGAGGCCGTATTCGAACGAGACGTGCAGGTTCATGCCTGCCTTGAAGGCAAACGACTTCAGAAACTCACGCCATATATCCTTTTCATCGCCGGCAACAATGCCCGGCAGCAGACTGTCATCATACACCAGATAAGGTCTTCCGGAAAGATCGACGACCACTTCGGCCAAAGCCTCGTCCATGGGAACTTTGGCCCAGCCCACACGAACAATCCCCTTGCGGTCGTCCAAGGCTTCGGAGAACGCCTGCCCCAGACAAAGCGCAATATCTTCCAGGGTATGGTGACTGTCGATATGCAGGTCGCCTCTGCACTTCAGGAAAAGGTCGAACCCGCCCCAAAAACACATGAGGTCGAGCATATGGTCGGCGAAACCGACACCCGTATCGATGTCGTTCTTGCCTTCGCCATCCAGGGACAGCTTCAGTTCGATGTCCGTTTCATTGGTCTTGCGCACCACGGACGCTTGCCGATGACTCACCTTATTCTCCTTTTTCGGGGACAATATAGGAAAACTCTAGAAAAGAAAACCGGGTACGACGTTTACAATTTCGCATCGCACCCGGTTGGATGTCTAGGCCTCTTGCCCGGCTTCGCCGCCAGGCTCAGGCTCCTTTTCCTTCTTGCCGAAGAAAAAGGCGACCCACACCCCGAGCTCGTAGAGAATGATCAGCGGCCCGGCCATGAGGCACTGGGTGAACGGATCGGGCGGGGTCAGAACGGCGGCAGTCACAAAGGAAAGCAAAATCGCGTACTTGCGTTTCTGACGTAGCCCCTTGGAGCTCACCAAACCGAGCCGCGCCAGGAAGAAGATGAACAAGGGCAGTTCGAATACAATGCCGAAAGCGAAAAGAAGCTTGAGGCAGAAGCTCAGGTACTCGTTCAACTTAGGCGTGAACGCGATGTCGGACGAGGCGAAACTGGCGAAAAAATCGAACCCGAACGGAAAGACGACAAAGTATCCGAACAGACCGCCCGCGGTGAAAAAGAACGCGGACACAATGGCCATGGGCACGATCCACTTGCGTTCGTGGGCGTACAGGCCCGGCGCAATGAATCCCCAGATCTGTGCGAAAAGAATCGGGCTCATGAGAAATATGCCCGCGACGATGGCGATTTTGATGTGGGCGAAGAACGCCTCGGCCGGGTAGGTGTACTGGAAGTGTCCGCTCATGGCCAAGGGGCCGAGGGATTCCTTGAGGGTATCCACAAAGACGCCCAGCTTGTCGTAATATTTGAAATCCGTATTCTGCAGCGCCTGGGCCAGGGACTGTTGCAGGTTGACGAAGAAGTCCTCGGGCAGGACCATCTGGCTTGCGGCGTGCTTCTTGAGCACCGCCTGCATGGGCTTCATGAGGATGTCGAACATTTGTTCGGCAAAGCCGTAGCAGGCGACCATGCCCACGGCCACAGCCAGGAAGCAACGCACCAACCGGGTACGCAATTCGCCCAGATGATCGAGAAGACTCATGTTGGAGGAGTCTTCCTCTTCGCCCTCGTCCTCTACGTCCGGTTCGTCGATCTCGTCACTTGTTTCATTTGTGCTCTCCTCACCTTCCGTGTCGGAAGCTTCGGCAGGCAATTCCTGGTCAAGCCCGGGATCGTCCTGATCGGAGGCGGAAACATCAGACGTGGAAATATCGGAAGCGGGACCGGAGTCTTCTCCGGTCCCGTTGTCGGCTTCTTCGGACGAAGCTGGAGTGAGATCTTCCCGTTCTTCGGGTTCGGGCTTCAGATCCTTGTCCGAACTCATGCAGACTCCTTGCTTTCGTCCTTGGAGTTTTCGGCGGCGCTCTCAGCATCAACAGTCGGCGCCTTTTCGGCCTCTGCAGCTTCCCGAGCCCGTTTCTCGGCCAGGGCCTGCTCCGCTTCAACTGCTTCCCTGGCCTTCTTTTCGGCCAAGGCCTGCTCGGCCTCTTTCTTGCGCGTATCGGATTCGGCCTGCTGGATCTCATGATCCAACGTGCTCTTCACGTCATTGCTCATGCGTTTGAATTCGGCAATGCCCTTGCCCAAGCTGCGCATCATCTGCGGCAGCTTGGCGGGACCGATAACGATAAGAGCGACAACGACGATGATGAGGAGCTCGGGTCCGCCTATTCCAAACATATTTCTTCCTTGTCAGTCTGTGTAAAAGCCTATTCCCATTCAATGGTGCTCGGCGGCTTGGAGGAGATATCCAGAACCACGCGGTTGACACCCTTGACCTCGTTGATGATGCGGTTGGACATGCGCGCCAGCAGTTCGGAAGGCATGCGGGTCCAGTCCGCAGTCATGGCGTCGATGCTGTCCACGATGCGAAGCGCGATGACGTTTTCATAGGTGCGGTCGTCCCCCATGACACCGACGGTCTTCAGCGGCAGCAACACGGCGAAGCCTTGCCATACCTTACGATACCAGTCCGAGGCAATAAGTTCGTTCTGCACGATGCGATCGGCAAGGCGCAGGATTTCCAAACGTTCCTCGGTGATCTCGCCGATGACGCGGATGGACAGCCCCGGTCCCGGGAACGGATGACGCCAGATAATGTGCTCGGGAAGTCCCAGCTCGTAGGCGGCTCGGCGCACTTCGTCCTTGAACAGTTCGCGCAGCGGCTCCACCAGCTTGAGGTTCATCTTCTCGGGCAGGCCGCCCACATTGTGGTGACTCTTGATGACCGCGGAAGGGCCCTTGAAGGACTCGGACTCGATGACGTCCGGGTACAGGGTGCCCTGGCCCAGGAACTTCACGCCTTCGATGGCCTTGGCCTCACGGTCGAAGACGTCGATGAAGGTGTAACCGATGATCTTGCGCTTTTCCTCGGGGTCCTTGACGCCTTTGAGCTTACCCAGAAATTCGTCGGCGGCGTCCACCACCTTGACGTTGAGGTCGAAGTGTTCCTCCAGGAAGCCGATGACCTCCTCGCGTTCGCCCATACGCAGCAACCCGTTGTCCACGAAGATGCAATGCAGGTTCTTGCCGATGGCCTTGTGCAGCAGCACGGCCGCCACGGTGGAGTCGATGCCGCCGGACAGTCCGAGCACGACCTTGTCGTCACCAACCTGTTTCTTGAGGTCCGTGACGCAGGTTTCCACAAAGGAGGACATGGACCAGGACGGCTTGAGAGCGGCCACCTTGAACAGGAAGTTGTTGATGATCTGGGCGCCCTGGTCGGTGTGGGCCACCTCGGGATGGAACTGAAGGGCGTAGATTTTCTTTTCCACGTTACCCATGGCGCCGAACTCGATGGATTCGGTCTTGCCCATGCGTTCGAATCCCGGAGGAATGGCTTCCACGCGGTCGCCGTGGGACATCCAGACCGTCAGGCTTTCCTTGTTCTCGATGCCTTCAAACAGCGGGCAGTCATTCATGGCCGAGAACTCGGCGCGGCCGTATTCACGGTCCGTGGAGGAAACCACCTTACCACCCATGGTATGGGCCAACAGCTGCATGCCGTAACAGATGCCGAGCGTCGGCAGTCCCCAACTCATGAAATCGGGGTGCAGATCCGGGCAACCGCCTTCCAGGACGCTGGAGGGACCGCCGGACAGGATCAGGGCCTGAGGATTCAGGGCCTTCACCTTTTCCGGGTCGACATTGCAGGGATGGATTTCGGAGTACACGCCAGCCTCGCGGATGCGCCGAGCAATGAGCTGGGTGAACTGGGAACCGAAGTCCAGGATAATGACTTTGTCTTGATTAAGCATGTATATGTCTCCGTTTTGCGGGCGGCAGTATACCTTGAGGCTTAAGCCCCTTCAACCCGATAGTTGGGGGATTCCTTGGTAATGGTCACGTCGTGCACGTGGGATTCGCGCAGACCGGCCGGCGAGATCTGGACCATCTGGGCCTTGTCGCACAGCTCTTTCAGGGAAGCGCAGCCGGTATAGCCCATGCCGGAGCGCAGACCACCGATGAGCTGGTAAATGTTGTCTCCCACGGGTCCGCGGTAGGGAACGCGGCCCACAATGCCTTCGGGCACCAATTTCTTGGACTTTTCCTGGAAGTAACGGTCAGAGCTGCCGCGCTTCATGGCGTCGATGGAGCCCATGCCGCGGTAGGTCTTGTAGGTACGGCCTTGATAGAGGATGGTTTCCCCAGGGCTTTCCTCGGTACCTGCCAGCACGGAGCCCATCATGCAGACGTCGGCCCCGACGGCCAGCGCCTTGACCACATCGCCGGAATATTTGATGCCGCCGTCGGCGATGATGCACTTGTCGGCTTCGCGGGCCGCCCTGACAGCTTCCATTATGGCCGTAATCTGGGGAACCCCCACACCGGCCACCACGCGGGTGGTGCAAATGGAGCCGGGTCCGATGCCGACCTTGACCGTATCCACTCCCGCCTCGATGAGTGCCTTGGCGCCTTCATAGGTGGCGATATTGCCGCCAATGATCTGGCAATCCGGAAAGGAACCACGCAGGGCGCTGACGGCGTCGAGAATATTTCTGGAATGGCCGTGGGCCGAATCCAGTACCAGGAAATCGGCTCCGGCGCGCAGCAACGCTTCGGCCCGGGCCTCGCAGTCCTTGCCCACGCCCACGGCAGCGCCGCAAACCAGACGGCCCAGGTCGTCCTTGACCGCGTTGGGGTACTTCTTGACCTTGTTGATGTCCTTGATGGTGATGAGGCCCTTGAGCTTGTTGTCCTCGTCCACCACCAGCAGCTTTTCGATGCGATTCTGATGCAGCTTCTGCTTGGCTTCCTCGCTGGAAATTCCTTCGCGGACCGTGACCAGATTGCGGCTGGTCATGAGTTCGGAAACCTTGGTCTCGCCGTCGGAGACGAAACGGATGTCACGGTTGGTGATGATGCCGACAAGGTGTTCGCCGCGCACCACAGGCAGGCCGGAAATCCGGTACTCTTCCATGATGTCCAGAACCTTGCTCAGCGTATCGTCAGGATGCACGGTGAGGGGGTCGTGGATCATGCCGGATTCGGACTTCTTGACGCGGTCCACCTCGCGGACCTGTTCGCGGACGGACAGGTTCTTGTGGACGACGCCCACGCCGCCGTGACGGGCCATGGCTATGGCCATGCGGGACTCGGTCACCGTGTCCATGGCGGCGGAAATAAGCGGGATGTTGAGTTTGATGCCGGGGGTCAGTTGCGTGGATGTATCGACAGTGTCGGGCAACACTTCCGAATAAGCGGGCAGAAGGAGGACATCGTCAAACGTCAGGGCCTTACCAAGTATTTTCTCCATGATTTCCTCCAGAGTTTTTGGGCTTATATAAGTAAAGGCCGGACTTTCGTCCGGCCATTCTTCGCTCGTTAAAGCCCGAGGTAGGCGCGCTTTACATCCTCGTTCGCAAGCAATGTCTCGCATGAGTCGGTAAGCACTATTTTTCCGTTTTCCATCACGTAACCTCGGTGGCCGATCTTTAACGCAAGGTTGGCGTTTTGTTCAACAAGAAAAATGGTGGTTCCCGATTCTTTGTTAATTTTTTTAACAATATCAAATATTTGCTTAACAACAAGAGGGGCCAGCCCCATGGACGGCTCGTCCAGAAGCAATAACCGTGGACGGGCCATGAGAGCCCTGGCAATGGCCAGCATCTGCTGCTCCCCGCCTGACAGGTTGCCGCCGGGCTGGTTGCGGCGCTCCGCGAGGATGGGGAACAGTTCGTAGCTGTACTCCATGTCCCGGGCGATGCCGTCCTTGTCACTGCGCAGGAATGCGCCCATGTCCAGGTTCTCCCTGACCGTGAGTTCCGGGAAGATCAATCGCCCTTCCGGCACCTGGCAAATGCCCGAGGAAACGATCTTGTTGGTACTCTCTCCCACTATGGAGAGTTCCTCGTAAAGGACGTCGCCGGCACGGGGCTTGAGCAACCCGCAAATAGTCATCAGCGTGGTGGACTTGCCCGCACCGTTGGCTCCGATGAGGGTGATTATCTCACCGTGGTCGATATGCAGGCTCACGTCGTAGAGGGCCTGAATATTACCGTAGTAGGTGCTCACATTCTTCATTTCGAGCATTCTAGACATCTTCATCCTCCCCGAGATACGCCTTGATGACCGCCGGATTTTCACTGACCTCTTTCGGGGTGCCGTGCGCGATGAGGCGGCCGTATTCAAGGACGAACACGCGGTCCGAGGTGCTCATGACCATCTTCATGTCGTGTTCGATGAGCAGGATGGAGATATTGAACCGCTCGCGAATGTCCAGAACAAGTTCCTTGAGAGCCATGGTTTCCTGCGGGTTCATGCCTGCGGCCGGCTCGTCCAGCAGCAACAGGAACGGGCCGGTGGCCAGGGCGCGGGCGATCTCCAGGCGGCGCTGCTTGCCGTAAGGCAGATTGCAGGCCAGTTCATTACTGTACTGCTCCAGATTCATGAGCTCCAGCAGATGAAAGCTCTTTTCGATGGTATCCGCCTCTTCCTTGCGGGTGGCCCGGTTGCGGGTCACGGCCCCCCACAGCCCTGACCGGGTGCGGCAGTGCGTGCCGATCATAACGTTTTCCAAAACGGTCATGGACGGAAACAGTCGGATGTTCTGGAAGGTGCGGGCCATGCCCAACTCGGTGACCAGATTGGGCTTCATACCGTTGATGCGTTTGGCAGCTCCCCCCTCCGGCGACACCAGTACATCCCCGGTGGTGGGAGTATAGATGCCGGTGATGCAGTTGAAGAAGGTGGTCTTGCCCGCACCGTTAGGTCCTATGAGCGCCGCGATTTCTCCCTGGCGCACATCCAGTTGGATTTCATCGAGAGCGCGGATGCCCCCGAAGTCCATGCTAATGTCGTTGACTTGCAGTACGGGATTACTCATTGGTCGCGCTCTTTCCCTTGACGTATGTGTATATCTTGCGCTTGGCGCTGATCAGCCCCTGCGGGCGGAAGACCATGACAAGCACCATGGTCGCACCGAAAACAAGCATCCGGAATTCGGAGAATGCCCGCAGGTATTCGGGCATGAGAACCAGGATGACGGCCCCCGCGATGACGCCGCGGATGGAGCCCATCCCGCCGATGACCACCACGGACAGAACGATGGCCGATTCCCAGAAGGTGAAGCTGGCCGGATTGATGAAGGTCGTCTTGGCCGCGAAGACCACGCCGGCCAGACCTGCCCAGCAGGACCCCAGGGCGAACGCCAGCAGTTTGGCCTTGGTCCGGTCGATGCCCATGGCCTGACTGGCGATTTCGTCTTCCCGCAGGGCCAGAAGCGCCCTGCCCAACCTGGAGTTCTGCAACCGGTTGATGACGAAAATGGTGAAGATCAGCAGCCCCAACATGATGTAGTAGGCGTAGGTGATGGAATCCATGACCCCGAACTTGACGCCGAAGAATCCCGGGCGATCGATTCCGGAGATGCCGCTGGGTCCCATGGTCACATCCCCCCAATTCTCCAGCACGAGACGTACGATCTCCCCGAAACCCAAGGTGACGATGGCCAGATAGTCGCCTCGCAGCCGCAGGACCGGCAGGCCCAACAGCACGGCGAAGACCACGCCGAACAACGCACCGATGGGAAGCGCGGTCCAGAAGCCGATGCCGTAGTGCATGTTCAGCAGGGCGTAGGAGTATGCCCCCACCGCGTAGAAGGCCACATAGCCCAGGTGCAGCAGCCCGGCTATGCCCACCACCATGTTCAAGCCGAGGCCGAGCACGATGTAGATGAGGCAGGAGATCATGATGTTGGTCTGGTACATGCCCACTGCGTGGGGAAATACCACGGCCGCGGCCGCGAACAGGGCCAGGAAACCGTATTTGGCGTAGGAGTTGGAACTGATCCGGTCCAACATCTTTTCCGAAATATTTTCCCTGGTGCTCTCTTCCTTGGTCAGCTCCTTGCGGGCCAGCGCCCAGCGCCAGACAAAGGAGAGCACAAAGGTACCGATGCCGATGTAAGCCATGTTCATCCATCGCCAATCTATGGTCTTGTTGATGGTATCCACCTTGATGACCATGATGGGAAACGTCAGGAAGATGAACCACAGGCTTGCAAGGACGGACTTCCTCAGCGACTCGGCGAAACTCTCGCACCCGGCGGTCAGAAAGAACGCCACTGGGTTTTGCGATGCGCCCGTATCTGCTTTTGTCACGTTGCTCACGTTGTGTTCCTTGAAATCTATTTGATGCGGCAAATCCGAACCGGCCGCAATTATTTACACTTTTTGAATCTTCTCTTTACCCATGATGCCCGACGGCCTGAAGATAAGAATCAGGACCAACAGGGCGAAGGCAAACACGTCCTCGTAGTCCGAGGACACGTAGCCCGTGGCGAACGCTTCGGTGAGACCGAGCACCAAGCCGCCCAGCATTGCGCCGGGGATGGACCCGATGCCCCCGAGAACCGCCGCGGTGAAAGCCTTCAGCCCGGCTATGAAGCCGATGTAGTAGTTGATTTGGCCGATATGCGAGGCTATGAGCACGCCCCCCACCGCCGCCAGGCTGGAGCCGATGATGAAGGTGACCGAGATGACGGTATCCACGCTGACGCCGACAAGCTGGGCCATTGTGCGGTTCTGGGCAGTGGCGCGCATGGCCTTGCCCATCTTGGTGTACTTGATGAACAAGGTCAGCGCCACGCAGACCACGATGGTGGTCACGATGATGATGAAATCGGAACTGCCGAGGATTCCCTTGAAGTGCTTCACGAAACCGAGTTCCGGAAGCAGGCTCGGGAAGGGCAGAAAGTCGGAGGTCTGGGCCAGCATCACGTAGTTCTGCAAAAAGATGGACATACCGATGGCGGAGATCAGCGGGGAAAGCCGCGCTGCGCCGCGCAAGGGTCTGTACGCGATCTTCTCGATGGTGAAGCCGTATGCGGCCGAATAGATGACCGCAGCCACAATGGCGAAAACAAGAATGGCGCTGCCCGGAAAGCCGAGAGCGCCAAGCACACCGGCCACGATGAGTCCGGTGAATGCTCCGATCATGTAAATCTCGCCGTGAGCGAAGTTGATCAGCTCGATGATCCCGTAGACCATGGTATAGCCAAGGGCGATCAGGGCGTAGATACTTCCACGGGTAAGTCCGCCGAAGAATAGTTCAAGGAAATATTCCATCAGTTTTCCTATATGCCTTCTGTACGCAATCAGGGGACGGGCCCTTGCCCGTCCCCTTCTGAAACGCGTTTCCGTTTATGCTACTTGAGTTCCACGTACTGGCCGTTCTTGACCTGATACACGGAGAAGCCGACGCCTTCCGCATCACCACGTTCGTCGAACTTGATCTTGCCGAGAGGCGTTTCAACGTACTGGGTGCGCAGCGCTTCCACGACCTTGTCGTAATCGGTGCCGCCGGCCTTTTCCACGGCGTTCAGCAGCGCCTGGGAGGCTGCATAGGCCTGGAAGAAGAATGCGCCGGGATCGGAACCGAACTCCTTCTTATGGGCTTCTTCGGCCACTGCGTACAGCGGGTTGGCGGAAATGTCGCGGGGGCCGGTGGCATAAACGCCTTCAGCATATTCGCCGGCGACTTTGATGAAGGTGTCGTCCTTCACGCCGTCATCGGACAGGAAGGGAATCTCAACGCCCTTTTTGCGCATCGTGGTGACGATCTTGGAGGCTTCCGGATGGTAGCCGCCGTAGATGACTCCGTCAGCGCCGGAATTCTTGATCTTCTGGACGACAGCGGAATAGTCCACCGCGCCGGGGGTGACTCCTTCGAACAGAACCACTTCCATACCGCTGTCGGCTTCCAGGAACTGTTTGCAGAAGACGGCAAAGCCCTTGCCGTAGTCACCCTTGTCGTGAATGACGGCGAGTTTCTTGAGACCGAGCTTTTTGGCGAACTCCACTTCCAACATGGCCTGCGCGTCGTCGGATGCGATGGTGCGGAAGAAATTTGGATAGTCGCCGCTCTGGGTCAGAGGCGGGTTGGTGGCGGAGGGGGACATGCAGACGATCTTGCCGTCCCGGTAGATTTCAAGGGCGGCCTTGGTGGCGCCGGAGCAGATGTGGCCGAGAACGATCTTCACGTCGTCGGACATCAGCTTGGTGGCGGCATTGGTGGCCATTTCAGGTTTGCACTGGTCATCCTGGGCGACCACTTCCACCTGCATGCCGAGCACGCCGCCCTTGGCGTTGATGTCGGCAGCAACAAGCTTGGCTGCGTTGACGGTGGGCAGCCCGTAGGAAGCCAGGTCGCCGCTGTGGGCGCCGGCAACACCGAGAATCAATTTCTTGGCCGGAGCCTCGGCTTCCTTCTTGTCTTCACCGCCGCAACCAGCGAGCAGCAGGCCCATGAGCGCGAACGCCATGAGCACGAAACTCAGTTTCCCTCTCATTCTTTCCTCTCCTCATCTTAGAGTTTCCAACGATTCAAGCGGGCGGCAACGGGTGCGCCCCCCGCTAAACGGTGACACTTGTTACCAATTGTAAAAGAACTAAAGGCGGAAAGTAAGCATTCTAGAGAATTTACCAAACATGTCAACAATGCCAGCCGTGGCGGCGGCCAACAATTTCAACAAGTTACAACTTTCCGAGTTCCTTGAGCTCACTTCGGGCGTTTTTCTTCATTTCCTCATCATTATGCGCCAAGTCAAGCACGGCGCGGAAATGCCTGGCGGAGCTTTCCGGATCATGGAGGAAGTGCCTGAAAATAATACCAAGATTATAATGAGCCAAAGCATCCTTGTCGTCCAGCCCAAGAATATGCTCATAAACCTCCACGGCCTCCTCGTATTTCTGCTTCTGGAAGTAGCAGATACCCACGCTCTTGAGGATCATGAGGTTGTCCGGCTGCAGGGCACGGGCCTTTTCCAAGAACACCAGCGCCCTGTCCCAGGCGCGCATCATGAGAAAGGCGTTGCTGAGCTCGATGAGGTTGTTCACGTTTTCGGGCTCGGACTCGACCTTGGCCATCATCTCCTTGAGCCCGCCCATGCCCATTTGTCGCATCCCTTCGGGGGCATGTCGCTGCTGTTTGCTCTGCACGGTCAGATTGGGATGTTCCACCCTGTACAGGATGGAAGACACGAACATGGCGGCCAGACTCAGAAAGATACCTGTGAGCAGGACCTTGCGCCCTAGAAGGTTGATGTTAGCGGCCATTGTCTTCCCCCAGCATTTCCAGCTGCCTGATGCGGCGGTCCAGGGCCTTGGAACGACCCGTCAGGAAAACGACGTATCCGGCCAGTCCGAGCCAGACAATGACGTTGGCGATGAAAAGGTATGTGATCGCTGACATGGAAAATCTCCGTGTTGCGGGTTTATCGAATGTATTGACTGCTATTCCTCGTCCCAGACCAGCAGGGCGTCGAGCCGCGCCCTCTGAGAAAACTGCCTCACGCGAGCCATGAGGACGCCGCCCCAAAGCAAGCCGAAGGCCGCCAGGCCCATGAAGAAGGTGCGCCACATGGGTGCGGTCATGCCGCTGCCCTGCCGGGCCACGCCGTCCGGATGGGCGCTGCCCCACAGTTTGGCCGCGAAAAACACCAGGGGCACGTCCAGGAACGCCACCACGCCGAGCACGGCGCAGACAAGCGCCCTGCGGCTGCCGCCCACGGGCGAGGCCCGAAGGACAAGATAGCCGGCATAGACGTACCACATGATGAGCGTGGTGGTCAGCTTGGGGTCCCAAAGCCACCAGTAGCCCCATTCGGCACGGGCCCACGTGGAGCCGGTTCCCAGGGCCAGTGTGGCCAACAGCACGCCCAGTTCGGCGGATGCTCCCGCCAAACGGTCGTACTTGTCGTCGCGGGTGATCAGGTACAGGCCGCTGGCCCCGAAGACGATGAAAAAGCTCACCAGCGCCCACCAGGAACACGGCAGATGCATGTAAAATATCTTCTGAACCGGACCGGACTGGGCCACGGGCGCGTAGAACCAGATCATCCACTGGTGCAGCACCAGGGCCGGTGCGGCCAGGATGGCCAGCAATTTTGCCTTGTCCATTGTTTTCGCTCCTACTCTTCGCCGCTGTATACGAACGGGAACAGGATCAGCCCCGCCCCGGAAAAAACACCGTCAAAGGCGCCGATGACGCCAAGCCATTTGTCCGCCTCGGCCATATCCTCCCCCGACAGAGCCATGCCGAACAGGGTAATGCCGCCCAGGAGAACGGGCAGCAGCAAGGGAAAAATGATCACGGACAGCAGGGACTCACGGGCACCCTGCCCCTGGGAAAGCGCACCCAGCAGCGCCCCCAGGACCACCAGACCGATGTCGGCCAGCAACACGGTCAGAACCATGAGCCTGAAGGAGCCGTTCACGGACTGCCCCAGAAAGGCGATGGAGGCCGGAAGAAAGACGATCTGAGTAATGAGCAGCAGACAAAGCCCGGCCACTCCCTTGCCTACCCAGACCGCATGCACGGGCACGGGCGAGGACAGCAGGCCGAGCCGAGCGCCGTTCGACTCTTCCAGGCTGAAAAGATCATTGAAGATCAGGACCAGTCCGAACGCCGAGGAAAGCCAGAAAATGGCCCCGGCGGCCTGGGACGAAATGGCGCCGCCCAACGGCTTGGACAGGCTGAATAGGAAGATGAGCAGCAAACCGAGCAGTACGGCCTGAACCAACCCCTGTCCACCCGAAACGGAAAGCCTGAGGTCCTTGGCGGCGATCAGTGCGGCTCGTCTCAGCATACCAGGCTCCCGGCATCGAACCCGGAGGCCGGGCCGTAATAGTCCATACGACGGTTGGCCAGCGAAAGCACCGTGTCTGCCATGTTCACATCTTCCAGCAAATGATGGCTGACCCAGACGATGGACACGCCCATCCCGCGAAATGCGTCGATCTCCCTACGCAAAGTGGCCAAAGACTTCACGTCCAGTCCGGTGCCCGGTTCATCCAGGAAGATCAGACCGGGCTGTACCAGATAGACGCGGGCAAGATTCAGGCGCTGGGCCATGCCACGCGAGAATCCGCCCGCCTTTTCCTCGGCGGCGCGCAATAGCCCCACCCGTTCCAGAACGGCGTCCAATTCCTCCTGCGAAGGCTTCAGGCCGTACATGCCTGCCCAGAAGGACAGGTTGGCCCGGGCCGACAGCCCCGGGTAGATGAAGGTGGCATGCCCCAGATAAGCCACCTGCTCGGGATCGAGCTTCAGGCAGACTTCCCCTGCCGCAGGGCGCGACAGACCGGCCATGATCTTCATGAGCGTAGACTTGCCCGCGCCGTTGGGACCGGCCACAAGCAGGACCTCGCCCGCCCGGAGCTCGCAGCTGACGTCCTTAAACACCAGCTTGGGGCCGAAAAACTTGGCTACCTTTTTGACGGACAAAAGTATGTCGGAGGTACCGGCCATGAACTCAGATTACCTCGCGATGCCGTTTGAGCAGCAGAAAACCGAACAGACACATGAGCGTCCCTCCGATCCAGATCCAATTCACCAGCGGGTTGACGCTGACCTTGAAGCTGACCCGGCCGCTTTCGTCGACGCCCAGTACGGTGGCGTAGATTTCATCGCCCAGGCTCGGGATGACCGAGACCTCGGCAAACTGCTGACGCGGAAAGTTGCGGTAAATGCGTTTCTCGGGATGCAGCAGGCCCAACTTTTCATTGCCCCGGCTTACCTCGATGACGCCGGTGAGCCGCGCCTTGAATTCAGGGGTGGCATCCTGCCTGGAGTTGACAAAAGTCAGCGTGTAGTCCTGCAATTGCACGCTTTCCCCCTTGGCCAGAAGCACTTCTCTCTCTTCCTTGTAGGGGCCGGAGAAAGCGATACCCAGAGCCAGCAACGCCACGCCCAAGTGGATACCGTATTGGCCCCAGGACTGGCGGCTTGTGCGCATGCCCGGATAAAAGACGAACAGCATGACGATGGTGGCGCAGGCGGTCAGAGCCGAGGCCGCACCAAACACTGCCAGGGGCTTGGCCATGCCCAGAGCGAAAAGCACTATCGCCGTGCCCACGAAAACGCCGCAGGCTCCCAACATGCCGCGCATGTGGCGGATGCCGCCGCGCCAGCCCAGCCAGGGACAGATGGCGAAAACAAAGACAAGCAGACTGAGGAAAGGCAGGCAGACCCGGTTGTAGAAGTCCGGACCGAGCCCCACGGATTCGGTGCTCCAGAGCTTGCTGACCACGGGCCACATGGTGCCCAGGGTGACGACGAAGCCCAACGCCAGGAAAAACCAGGCCGCGGCGACCAACATACCCTGCCGACTCATGAAATCGCTCAGGGAGCGCTTCACGTGCTGTTCGCCCATGAAGGTACCTATCAAGGTCAGAGCCAATCCCACCACCATGGAGATGAAGAGGGGTGCCGAAACCCCGGATTCACCGAAGGTATGCAGGGATTCAATGACTCCGCTGCGGGTCAGGTACGTGCTGAAAATGCAGAGCAGAAAGGTCAGGCCCATGAGAAAGACGTTGGTACGCTGCAGTGCGCCGCGCCGCTGCTCGATGAGGGCTGTATGCAGAAAGGCGGTGCCCGAAAACCAGGGAATCAGGGAAGCGTTTTCCACCGGGTCCCATGCCCAGTAGCCGCCCCAGCCCAGTTCCATGTAGGACCACCAACCGCCCAGCACGATGCCCGCGGTCAGGAAGACCCAGGCCAGGATGTTCCAGTTGCGGGTCAGCTTGACCCAGGATTTTTCCTCACCCGCCAGGCTGGAAGCCAGGGCGCAGGCCGCCGGGATGGTGTACCCGGCAAATCCCAGGAACAGGAGCGGCGGATGGAAAATCATGCCCGGGTTGCGCAGCAGCGGATTGAGGCCGCGGCCGTCGGCAGGCGCGGGCACCAAGGTCATGAAAGGGTTGCTCCAGCCGGTGAGCAGCAGCAGGAAGAAGGCCTGGATGGTCATGAAAATGGCCCAGAAGTAGAGCTTGGTGCGCGGCGCCAGGGCCTTGTAGCTGGGGGAATAGAGATAAACCACACCGCTGACGGCGATGATCAGTTCCCAGAAGAGCAGAGATCCTTCACGCCCCCCCCAGAAAGCGGTGAGGGTGTAGACGAAGCTCAGGGTATTGTCCACCTGTTCGTACACATACATGAAGGAATAGTTCCGCGCCGCCAGGGCCATGAGCAGGATCAGGGAGGAAAAGACCACGCCCATGGCTGCGGCGATATTGCCGTATTCGATCAGGGGTTTGATGTCGTCCCGGTCGCTCCAGGCGGCCCAGGCGGCCACACCGGCCGAGAACAGGGAGATCAGCAAGGCGAAAAGGAGTCCTATGTAGGCGGTCAGCTGCATGCAAGCTCCTGTAGAAAAACCCGTCAGGGACGGGTCGGGGTTAACGTCGGAGTCGGCGTTTTAATTCGTGCCAAAAACCGCGACAAACATGTGAAGAAAATTTCACACCACAGCGCTAGGCTTTCTGTTTTTCCATTTCATCGCTTTTTTCGCGATATTTGGAAGGGCACTTGGTCACCAGGGACTTGGCCCTGAACACATTCCTGGCCGGGTCGTAACGCCCTTCGACGATGACCTCCACATTTTCCTTGAACGTATCGGGAACGGCCCCCTTGTAGGAGACGCGGATGACGTTGGCGCCGTTCATCTTGTCCACCAGATCGAAATCCACGCCCAGCGCGCCGGGGGTGCGTTCGAGGTGTTGCGGCGAGACCTTGCCGAAGAGCCGGGCCTTGTCGAACTGCCCTTCTTCCATGGCCAATGCCTCGGAAACGTTCAGGAAATAGGTACTATCCTCGGAAAGTCCGGAAACAATCAGATATCCCAGGCCGCCCAGGAAGAGCAGCATGGCCACGAGATAGACGGCTTTATTGGATTTTTTCGACATTATTTTTCCTTGTCCGGAAGCCCGGCTTTCCCGGTTTCCAGTTTCCGTTGTCTCAAAAGTTCATCGCGCTGGATGCGCGCCAGTTCGCGCATATCCACCACTTGGTCGGTTTCGTCCACGATTTCACTGCCCAGGATCTCCTCCAGAACATCTTCCAGAGTGACGACCCCGGCCACACCGCCGTACTCGTCGAGAACCACGAACATATGCGTGCGGCTGCCCAGGAACTTCACCAGCACCTTGTCCAGAGTCAGGCTTTCGAGCACGAAACGCACCGGACGCATAAGGTCGCTGAGCTTGAGATCGTCCCGGTCGTCGGCCAGGGCCTCGAACACCTGTCTGCGGTAGGCAACGCCCACGATGTCCTCGGGATCGTCGCCATAGACCGGTATGCGGCTGTGAGGCCACGTGGGGTGGTGTTCGCGAGCCTCGGCCACGGTCATGTCCGCGGGCAGCGAAAAGACCACGGTGCGCGGAGTCATGACCTCGTCCACGGTCTTGTTGTCGAGAAGCAGGATATTCTTGATGGACTGCTCCTCGTACGGCTTGATGATGCCGGATCGCCTTGTCAGGCTGGCAATGGCCATGATGTCGGCCTCGCTGTGTTCCGGCCCCTTGCGCTTGCCGCGCACCAACCGCCCGAGCACGCCGAGGGCCGCAACCGCAGGCTTGAACACCCAGACCAGCCAGCCGATGACAGGGGCCAGGGGCGGAGCGATCTGCTCGTTGTAGACCACCCCTATGGTCTTGGGCAGTATTTCTGAAATAATAAGAATTACTATCGTGAATGCAACCGTGAACATCCACAGGGTATGCTCACCATAGAGTTCGGCCCAGGCCCAGCCTGCGACGGAGGCGCCTGCGGTGTGAGCCACGGTGTTCAGCGTCAGGATGGCCGTGATGGGCTCTTCCACGTTTTTGCGCAGCTTCTCAAGAGAGGCTCCGGTCCGTTTCTTGCGCTTCTTGATCCTTTCGATCTTGCTTATGGGCAGGGAATAAAGCGCCGCTTCGGCAAGGGAGCAGAAGGTGGAGACGAATACCGCCAGACCGACGGCCAAAATGAGTTCTATCATGGATTGTGTTCGTTACCTCGCAAAAGCGGACCTGAAGTCATTTTTACAGTGTCGGCAGTCTATCAGAAGCCCACCCGCACCGCAACACGTAAGGGGCTTGACTTGCGGGAGGTTTCCGGCACACTGATGCCGCGACCCGCTTTCCGGAAAAAGACATACAATGAAGCTAGACAAAAAAATCAATAGAGCGGCGGTCTTCCGTCTCAGCCACCTGGGAGACATCGTCCTGACAACCGGGGTTCTCGCCCACTGGAACCGAACCCGCGATCTGCGCTTCACCTTCATTACTCGCGAATCCTCCGCTTCCGTACTGGAAAACCACCCGGCCATCGACGACATCGTCACCGTGGACGAAAAATCGCTCAAAAGTTTTACCGGCTGGTTCAAATACTGCGGCGAACTGGCCGCAGAACTGGGACACATGCCGCTCATCGACCTGCACGGGACTCTGCGCTCGCGTCTCCTTTCCCTGCGCTGGAAAGGACCGACGCACCGCTACCCCAAGTTCGGACTGGAACGCCGCCTGTACAGCCGCACCAGATCGGATAAATACCGCAGAAGGCTGGAAAGGACCAACGTGCTCCAGCGATACGCTCTGGCTTTGGTCGATCCCCCCCCCGAGCCGGGCCTGCTGCCGCCCGTCATCAAACTACGCGACGAGGAAAAAAACGCGGCGTGTGAAGACCTGGCGGCAGTGCGCGGAAACGGTCCTCTGGTGGCCCTGCATCCCTATGCCACGCACCCCTCCAAACAATGGCCCGAGGAGCACTGGCATACGCTCATTCAAAAGCTGGACGAGGCCCACATCGACTGGTTCATCGTGGGCCGCAGTCAGACCGGATTCGCCCCCGGGCGGCAGGACTTCACCAACGAAACCACCCTGCGCGAAACCTGCGCCCTGCTGGCCGAAGCGAACGTCATGGTCACCAACGACTCCGGCCCCATGCACCTGGCTTCCGCCGTGGGCACCCCCGTTGTGGCTTTTTTCGGCCCCACCGCCAAGGCCTGGGGTTTCTTTCCCGCCGGGCCCCGGGATATCGTGCTGGAAAAGGAAATGAAATGCCGCCCATGCTCCCTGCACGGCGGCTCGGGATGTTCCAGAGGACTGGAATGCCTGACCTCCATCACCCCGGAGGCGGCCATGGACGCGATACGCATTACCTTAAAACAATAATGTCCGGCCAGACCGTTTGAGCATAATCTTTGCAGAGAACCACACATGTGCAATGCCAGCTCCGGAGCAAATCATGTCTGACCTCTACATCCCCGTCCCCACCAGGGTCATCCTTCCGCACACCAAGGCCAATTTCGTGACCTACCTGAAGCAGGACGACAGGTATGTGCTCTACTCCGTCTCGGGTGAGCAGTTTTCGCCCGAACATCAACTTCGGCTGGAACTGCAGGATATCACCACCCTGTACGTGAACGCCGAGGAGGAGCACGAACTGAACGCCTATGTGGAAAAACACATTGCCCGCGTCCTGTCCGACGGTTCCATCCCCATCCACGCCCGGGCCGAAGCCTGGACCCGCTCGGCCGGCTCGGTGGCGCGGGACCTCTTCGAAAAAAAACTGCCGCCCTCCATCCTCAAACAACAGTACGACCGGTTCGAAAAATTCATCACCGAGAGCGCTTCCATCTTCAAAAGCCCCGAGGGACTGCGCGAACTCTCCAAACTCATGTCGGACGGGTACGATATTTACCACCACGGACTGGGCACCACCGTGCTCACGGCCAGCGTGCTGCTGACATTCGACGGCGGCGAGGAACTGCTGGGCGAATGCGGGGCCGGGGCCATGCTGCACGATTACGGCAAACTCAAACTCGACCCCGAACTGCTCAAAATCGATCCGGATCTCATGAAGTACGGAGAAAAGCAAAAATGGGACACCCACCCGGTCCTGGGGGTGCAGGCATGCGCGGCCATCCCCTTGCCGCCGGAAGGCATCCATTGTGTCCTTTTCCACCACGAACGGGAGGACGGCAAAGGGTTTCCGGGAAAACTCAAAGGGGACGACGTTCCCTTTTACGCCCGCATCGTCAGCCTTTGCGACTACTACGACAGGCTGACCCGAAAGCAGCACTACCGCACCGCCTACACGCCGTTTGAAGCCCTCAAGACCATACGGGACGACAAGGGATTCGCCAATCGCGATGCATTCATGCGACTGGTGAACGTGCTTTCGGACGCCAACATCGCCGTCCTGTAGGCAGGCCGGCTGGAAAAGACCGCCTGCGCGTGGGAAAACGGGCTATTTCGGGAGACGCCCGCCCCAATATTGTGCAATCTCGACCTCGCGCTCTTCCAACATATCCCGTACCGAGTCCGGCACAAGCAGTGTCAGATCACGCCGTTCCTTCCAGCGGAAGCGAAGTTCGCCCGCCTTGATGTCCAGTCTGGGAATATCCAGGCGGTGCAGCATTCTGCCGGAGGGAAACTTCCATTGGTCGTCCCCGAGCTCTTCGGCGTGTGGCCAGCTCTCGCGGATAAAGCCGGCCACGCGCTCCGTGGCGGTCCAGCGGGTGACCACAACAAGATTGGCCAGGTCAGGGATCTCCATGCCCCGCCGCCAATTGCCCAACTCCAGAAAAGTGGCCGCACCCATGATGAAGAAGACCTCGGCCTGTGGTTTCTCGGTTTGGTAGCAGGTCAGTGTGTCGCAGGTGAAGGACGGTCCCGGGCGTTCCCCTTCGATGGGATTCGAGCCGAGGCCGGGAATGTCGCCGATGGCTGCATCCACCATGGCCAGGCGCAACTCAAAGGGCAGCATGCCCTCGTCGGGCTTGTGCGGCGGCTGCTTTGCAGGAATGAGTTCCACCCGATCCAGTTCAAGCCGTTCGCGCACTTCGATGGCCATGCGCACATGGCCGGTATGGATGGGGTTGAAACTACCGCCCAGTAATCCGATCTTCATGCCGTCTCCTGAATACGCAACTTTACCTACCAATGAGATATCAACCTTTTGCCGCGCTGGCGCAAGCTTCGGAAAGCCGTTCCTTGACATAGGCAAACAGGGAGTCGTCCATATCCGCCACATCGAAACAGGCGGCGTCCTCGCCCAACAGACCGCCTGGTACGAAGTCGCCCAGCTCGTCCGGGTCGGAGATATATTCACCGTAGAAGCACACTGAGAGCCAACGGTCGCCGGGGTCGTCGTCAATGACGTCCACCATGGCGAACAACGGACGATCCGTCTGGCTGACGTGCTTGGCGCGCAGCGAGTAAGTCACGCCCGGTCGGGCCTTGAAATCGAATTCAACGCCCTCCAGGCCTTCGAGATGAGCCTTGAGGCCAAGAAAAATATCCTTGGCGCCGCTACCATTGTCCGACCAACCGTCGATGAACTCTTTGAGTGCTGCTTCCTGCATCTGTGTTCTCCTGAAAATGTTATCAAGGCAACAGGATATTCGCCGAAGGAAGTTTTACTTCAGAAGGCCGACAGTGGCAACAATACGTCCAGAAAAAAGGACGCCCCGGATGGAGCGTCCTGATGAGTCGCACTCTCTTGCAGGGGACTACTCACGAATCTGCCAGTCGCCCAACAGCACGAATTTGGCCGAGGTCAGCTCCTTGATACCCATGGGGCCGTAGGCGTGCAACTTGGATGTGGAGATGCCGATTTCGGCCCCCAAACCGAGCTGCGCGCCATCGTTGAACCGCGTGGTGGAGTTGGCCACCACCAGAGAAGCGTCCACCTCGCGGATGAAGCGCATGGCGTTCTCGTGACTTGCGGTGAGGATGGACTCGGTATGGTTGGAGCCGTTTTCGGCGATGAAATCCATGGCCTCATCCATGCCGGAAACCACCCGCACGCTCATGATCAGGTCCAGAAACTCATAGCCCCAGTCCCGATCCGTTGCGGCCTGGGCATACTCGCCCAGCAGGGGCAGGGATTCGGGACAGGCCTTGAAGCTCACGCCCTTGGGCCCCATGCGTTCTGCCACCTTGGGCAGGAGATCGGCGGCCACGTCGCGGTGCACCAACAGGCACTCCAGTGCATTGCAGCCGCTGGGATACTGCACCTTGGCGTTCTCGATGACGGGCAGAGCCCTCTCAATGTCACAGGAGTCATCCGCATAAATGTGGCAGACGCCCTTGTAATGCTTGAGCACAGGCATGGACGCCTGCTGAGTCACTGCGCGGATGAGCCCTTCACCGCCGCGCGGAATGACCACGTCGATATATTCATCCAACTTGAGCATCTCGGTGACGGCATCGCGATCCGTGGTAGGCGGGACCTGCACGGCATCCCGGGGCAGTCCCGCGACTTCCAGGGCCTGATGCATGAGCCCGGCCAGTGCCCTGTTGGAATGAAAGGCCTCCTTGCCGCCGCGAAGAATGGTGGCGTTGCCCGCCTTGAGACAAAGAATCCCCGCGTCGATGGTGGCATTGGGACGAGATTCGTAAATCATGGCCACCACTCCCAGCGGAATGCGCATGCGACCCACGAGCATCCCGTTGGGACGCTTCGCCATGGATTCGATCTCACCTATGGGGTCGGACATGGCGGCCACGTCGCGGCACCCCTGGATCATGGAATTCAATACCTTGTCGGTAATAGTCAACCTCTGGACCTTGGCCTTGTCCAAGCCGTTTTCCTCGGCGGCCTCCAGGTCCATGCGGTTGGCCTCGAATATATCGCCGGCCCTGCTTTCCAGCAGGTCCGCCAAGTTCAAAAGCGCCTGCTGTTTGGACGCGCCGGACGCATTGGCCAGTTTCCTGGCCGCGGCCTTGGCCCGCTTCCCCATATCCATCATCTGTTCGCGAATGCCCATATGTAAATTCCTCCACTGTGCGTGTAGTGTCCTTTGTAGTGATCGTATGAATTTTTCATTATACCGGCCTGCACCTTTTTTCGTCAATAAAAACGATTATTCGGCAACAAGCGTTTATACAAAAACTTTATTCTCCGACTTTACAAGGAAACAGCTTTTCATTCAGACGCACGATGACTCATCGGACAATGAAATAAAGCGGATTTTCATGAACATCACCAGAAAACAGTAGAAAAGAAATTTGCCTTTTTTGTCATTCCATTGCTACGATCCAGTACACGGCCTTCATTTTCAAGACGGATTCGGCCATTTTTCGGATTTTGGCTTTGACCTTTTTTACAATTTTGCTTATCACCCATTTTTGCCCGTCGGAAGGTCCGACAGGCCTCAGTTTTCAAGGTAATTCATTCGAATACATGCACATGGAGGCACCCCTTCAATGGTCGAACAAAACACCCAACAGACCGCACACACAAACGAATTTGAGCAGAACCTTCCCGAAGGCGTCAAACCGGCCATCGACACGGTTCTCAAATACAAGACCCAAGTCATCATCGGTCTGGCTGCCGTTCTGGCGGTTGTCGCCCTGTGGACCGGCATCCGCTGGTACAACGCCCACGCCATGGCCAAGGTGCAGAACCAACTGGGTGAAATCCTCCTGAGCGCCTCCGGCGAGGAACGAATTACAAAGCTGGAAAAACTTGCGGAAAGCGCTCCGGCCGATGCAGCTCCGGCCGTTCTCTTCGAACTGGCCACCTTGTGCCTGGATGAAAAAAAATATGACAAGGCAGTCGAATATTACGGCGAACTCGCCGGCGACACGGACGGCGACACCCGTATCGTGGCCCGGTTGGGCAAAACCAAGGCTCTGATGCTTGCCGGCAAGCCCGGCGAAGCTGTCACCATCCTCAAGGATGTGACGGCCTTCCTGGACAAAGAAACCGCAAGCCTGCAGAAAAATGACCCAGCCAAGAAAAAGATGGTTGCCTTGATCGTCCCCGCCAACCGCCAGCTGTCTGTTGCCGCCGAACAGGCCGGAGACACCGCCGCCGCCATTGCGGCCCTGGAAAAATTGCAGGAAACCGGCTCCACGGACAAGCAATTCGTCGAATACAAGCTCAACCAGTTGAAGAACAAATAAAGTTCCACGGAGACTTACATGGCCAATCCACTTCTTGCTGCGGAGGGCGGCGCCACACACTTGCTGCTGGGCAACGAAGCCATCGTTCGCGGCGCCATCGAGGCAGGAATCCAGGTGGTTACCTGCTACCCCGGCACCCCCTCTTCCGAGGTCCCCGACACCTTCTACCGGCTTTCGCCCGAAGGAAAGTACTATTTCGAGTACTCCACCAACGAAAAGGTCGCCCTGGAAGTGGGCGGCGGGGCAAGCCTGTCTGGAGCAATGACCCTGACCACCATGAAGCACGTGGGCGTCAACGTTGCCGCCGACCCGCTCATGACCCTGGCCTATACAGGCGCCCCCGGCGGCCTCATGCTGCTTTCCGCCGACGACCCGGGTTGCCACTCCAGCCAGAATGAGCAGGACAACCGCTACTACGCCCGCCTGGCGGGCATCCCGGTGCTGGAGCCCGGCTCCGCCCAGGAAGCCAAGGATATGGCCCGCGATGGCTTGGTTCTTTCCAGAAAACTGGAACAGCCGTTCCTGCTGCGCACTACAACCCGCGTCAACCACCTGCGCGGCCCCGTGAAGTTCGGCCCGGCTCCCGATCCCGGCACCCCGGCAGGCTTCACCCGCAATCCCAGCCGGTTCGTTCCCATCCCGGCCTTTGCCCGCACCATGCATGAACGCCTGCTGGACAAGCTTGATGAACTCAGAAAAGAAGCTGAAAAATCTCCTTACAATAAGATATACGGCAACGGAGAAATCGGCATCGCCGCAACCGGCATCAGCCGCGCCTACCTGACCGACGCCCTTAAGGAAACCGGCCTGGAAGGCGCATTCAAGATCATGGAACTGGGCTTCACTTATCCGCTGCCCGAAAACATGGCCCTGGACTTCATGAAAGGACTCAAGAAGGTCATCGTCATCGAAGAGCTGGAGCCGATCCTTGAAAACGACCTGCGCGTGCTGGCGCAGGAACAGAAGATCGACATCGAGATCCAAGGCAAGGGGCTGCTGCCCCGCACCGGCGAATTCAATGTGACCATGGTGGCCAACGCCCTGCGCGCCCAGGTCGGCGAGCAGACCTTCGAATGCGACTCCTGCATACCGTCGGAGCTGCCGCAGCGTCCGCCGAACCTCTGTGCAGGCTGTCCGCACCGGGCCACCTTCTTCGCCGCCCGTAAGGTTTTCGGCGACGACGCCCTCTACTCCTCGGACATCGGGTGCTATACCCTGGGCCTGCTGCCGCCCCTGTCCATGGCCGATTTCCTGATCTGCATGGGGTCGTCCATCTCCGCGGGCTGCGGCGCATCAGTGGCCTCGGATAAGCCTGTCGTGGCCTTCATCGGCGACTCCACCTTCTTCCACTCCGGACTCACCGGCCTGGCCAGCGCAGTATTCAACAATCACGACATTCTGCTGGTCATCCTGGACAACCATACCACGGCCATGACAGGCCACCAGCCTCACCCGGGTGTGGAAAAGACCATTCTGGGAGACAACGAGCACAGGCTGGACGTAGCCAAGGCCTGCGAAGGCCTGGGCGTGACGCAGATTCGTCAGGTGAATCCGCTGAATCAGAAGAAAACGCTGGCCGCTTTGGAAGAGCTCAAGGAAATGAGCGGAGTGCGCGTACTCATCGCCCGCGAGCCGTGTCCGCTGCACGCCCGCCGCGTGTACAAGAAGACGCCGCCCATGATCGCCTATGTGGCGGACTCATGTACCGGCCGCGCCGAATGTCTGGACAAACTGGCCTGCCCGGCCTTCTACAAGGTCGGCGACAAGGCCGCGGTGAATCCGATCCTCTGCAACGGTTGCATGCTCTGCCTGCAGGTATGCAACCACATCAAGTCCAAGAAAAGGGGAAGCTAAATGAGCGACATCACCCCCATCCGCATAATGATGACCGGCGTGGGCGGCCAGGGTACCCTGACCGCAACCACGCTGCTGGCGAAATCCGTCCTGGCCGCGGGCCTGCCCGTCACCTCCGGCGAAATCCACGGCATGGCCCAGCGCGGCGGCGTGGTCGAATCCACGGTGCTCATCGGCTGCAAAAGTCCCAAGATCGGAGCCGGCGAAGCCGACATCCTCATGGGCTTCGAGCCGCTGGAAACCTTGCGCGCCATGCCCTATCTGCGCAAAGGCGGCCTGGTGCTCTCCAGTACCGAATTCCTTCCGCCCCTGGCCGTGTCCATGGGCAAAATGGAGAACGTAAAGATAGAAGAAGTCCAGGCCCGCGTGGCCGAATGCACGGACAGGGCCCATTACCTGCCCTGCCAGAGCCTCGGCCAGGAAGCCGGCGCCGTGCAGTCGGGCAACATCGCGCTTATCGGCGCATTGGTCGCCACCGGAGCCGTGCCCATGGACAAGGAGACGATCGCAGAGACCATCAAGGCCAACATGCCGGCCAAGATCGTCGATGTTAACCTCAAGGCGCTCGAACTTGGCTTCGCGGCCATGTCCGAAGCCTAAACAGACAACGGAAGACACATGATACAGACGCAGGACGCTCCGGACATCGCGTACCTGACGACGATGAAGCAGGTACAGGAAGAATTGGCCAAACAGGTTCCCCTGGAGGAGAGCCTGAACACCCTGCTCAGGCTTCTGGCCGAAGACATGGGATACGTGCGGGCCTTCATGGTCATCATGGATCCCAAGACCGAGAACCTGAAGCTCTCCCTGACACACAGCCCTGCCGCCGCCGACGAGGTGACCTACGCGCCGGGTCGCGGTGTCATCGGACGCGTGTTCGAAAAGGGCGAGTCCATCATCGTGCCGCGCATGTCGGACGACCCCGAATTCCTGAACAAGGCCTTCGGCCGCTCCGAGGATGAACTCAAAAAGCTCGGCTTCATCTGCGTTCCCATCATCAACCGCTCCAAGGGGAAGACCGACGTCATCGGTGCACTGAGCGTGGACGTGCCGCTCATTCCCATGGACGACATGCTCGGACACAAGAGCTTCCTGGAAGTGGTGGCCGGGTTCATTGCCCATCAGGTGGCCCAACTTCAGGAAGAGATGGCCATGCAGAACCACCTGCTGGCCCAGGGTGTCATCGCCCAGGCCGGCGATGCGCCGCCTCCGGCCAACTTCGTGGCCGCCTCCAAGGCCATGCGCATGGTCCTGCGCCAGGCTCGCCAAGTGGCTCCCAGCCGCGCCACCGTCCTGCTGCGCGGCGAGTCCGGCACCGGGAAGGAACTACTGGCCGAGTACATTCACGCGACCAGCCCACGTGCCGACAAGCCGCTCATCAAGCTCAACTGCGCGGCCCTGCCCTCGGAACTCATTGAGTCCGAGCTCTTCGGGCACCAGAAAGGCGCATTTACCGGGGCATTCCAGACCAAACGGGGTCTTTTTGAAGTGGCCGACCAGGGCACCCTGTTCCTGGACGAAATTGGTGAACTCTCCCTGGACGCTCAGGCCAAGGTCCTGCGCGCCATCCAGGAAAAGGAAATCCAGCGCGTGGGCTCCGAGCAGACCATCACCGTGGACGTGCGGCTCATCTGCGCCACACACCAACCCCTGGAAGACCTGCTGGAAAAGGGACTGTTCCGCGAAGACCTCTATTACCGCATCAACGTATTCCCGGTTTTCATTCCCCCGCTCAAGGAACGCCGCGAGGACATCCTGCCCCTCAGCGAGCACTTCCTGGAGGAGTTTACCAATGAATACAGCAAGGAGGTCAAGCGTATCTCCACCCCGGCCATAGAACTGCTGACCATGTACCACTGGCCCGGCAACGTACGCGAACTGCGAAACTGCGTGGAGCGCGCCGTGCTGGTCTGCGAAGAGGAAGTCATCCGCACCTACCACCTGCCGCCCACCCTGCAGACCGCGGAAAGTTCCGCGACGGGCACCAATCTGAGCTTCGGCGAGGCCGTGGCCAAGTTCGAACAGGAGCTGCTGGTGGATTCCCTGAAGAAGACCTCCGGGAACATGCTCCAGGCCGCCCGCGACCTGCGCGTGTCGTACCGTATCGTCAACTACAAGGTGAAAAAGTACGGCATCGATGTGAAGCGGTTCTCGCAGCACAAGTCACGCAGAAAAAAGAAGCTCGAATAACGGGCCGACACATGAATCACAAGAAAAGGGCTGCCATCAGGCAGCCCTTTTCTTGTTGATTTTGGCTAAAAAGTCATACTCCACCGTTTTCCGCCAGTCTTCAGAGGAACGGCCTGACGATGCCGATAACGTCATCAAGCTTGCCCACCAGCCGCACGAAGACCTGGGCGTCCTCGACAGTCTGTTCCATGTCCTTATGGACCTCATCCACCTTTGCAGTCGCTCTGGCCATCTCTTGGACCATGACGTCGGCGCCGTCCAGCCACTGGCGGAGAAAACCGGTGCGAAGCTCGTCCATTTCCACCTTGATACGTTTTGACCAGCCCTCGAGGGCCTGCGCCCATTCCAGGTGCTCCTTGCGCCTTGCATCCGGAATATCCGGATTGCGGGCCGCCTCCAACTGTTCCAAACGCTCGAAATAGAGCTCGTTGCGCAGGGACGCGAGCACATTGATGAAACGAATCTTCTGTTTCCGTTCAGCACTCATGATTCAGCTCCTTTCTTTTGCATGGAATCGTACACGCCCTGCAAACGAATGGCGTAATCGAACAAGCTGTTGATCCCGGCCAGCACGCTGTCGCCATCCGTCTTCTGCAGATCGCGGTGGGCTGCGGGCAGGGCGGCGTAGACCAACTCGATGGATTTGAGCAGTTCCAGCAATTCCACTGTGTCCTCATTGACCTTGAGAACGGCCTCCACCTGTTCCCGCCTTGTCAGAAGCCCACTGCTGTCCCCAAGGGCGGATTCAAGGCGGTCCTGATAGCCGGCCGTAACATCAGGCAGCAACCCCACCCGAATGTAGTCAATGACGTGGTCGCAGACCTGCCGCACCGCTCCCTGATTCGCCTCGATGAGTTCATACAGAAGGGCTTTCTGCCTGGTGAGCACGTACCGCTCCATAAGCGCGGCCGCGGCAGTGCCCAGCAATGCGCCGTCAAAGTCGTCACCCAGGTCTATTTCGAGGGCGGCCATGGCCTGAAGCGAATTGGTATTGATGTCCCGGGCCATCTGCTGCATCTCGGCATGGCTGAGAAAGTCGGTGGTGGCCAGAGTCTCCAGGACCGCCGCGTATTTCAGAAGCGCGGCGTTGAGTTTGAGCAGGCCGAAATGGGCGCGTTTGAGTTCCAGGTACAGGATGGTGGACCGGGGCTTCCAGAAATACGGATCCTCGCCATCGGCATCCAGGAAGCTGAGGCCCAGCTGCGGCAGGCTCACTTCCTGTTTCACGACCGATTCGATGAAGAACTCCTTGTTGGCCTCCAGGTTGTCCTCGGAAACCGAGTCCACGCTTTTCTGGACCTCGGCGACGGCCTCATGGAATTTGGCGAAATTCGATCCCTGCACGTGAGCGCACCCGGTCACGGCAATCAAGAGCGCCAGGACAGCACATTGGACGATGGATTGCATCGCTTGCCCCCTTGCTTGGAGTCACTCCGATGCTCCCATCAATACACAAAATACGATATGGCGCAAACAAACTTCGTTCCTCCGGCAATACTCCGGACACAGGCAAGCCGTTTTGCGGAGGGTGGAGGCCGATGAAACCTGATACGGGGGCAGCTTAGCTCTGTCCCCACTTCTCCCTGTAGATCATGGAGCCGAACTCCTTGCGGGGGCGGGGCATGGGAGTCTGATCGGGCACGCCCACCGGCACCACGGCCACCACGTAGTGGCTGTCGGGAATACCGAGCACCGGACGGATTTCCTCGTTCCTGAACCAGGCTACCCAACAGGTGCCCAGCCCCATGGATTCGGCCTGAAGCACCAGGTGGTCCACACTGATGGCGGCGTCCCGGATGATGAGCTTCACTTCCGGCAACGCGCTTTCCTCATTGATGGCGGGCAGATCGCCTTCCTTGATGCGCACGCCCAAATCGGCCACGCAAACCAGGAACACCGGGGCCTGCATCATCCACTTCTGTTCGTGCGAAACCTCCATGACCTTGCGGCGCGTTTCCTCGGAACGCACCACGATGTAGGTCCACGGCTGCGTGTTGCTGCCGGAGGGCGCCAGATGGGCCGCCTGCAGCAGCAGCTCCACCTGTGCGTCCGAAACGGGGTCGTCCTTGAATTTGCGAATGCTGCGGCGGGTGACGATGGGCTCAAGCAATTTCATGATGACACCTCTTCGGTTTAGGCCGGAAAGACTCTCGGGCCGGACGCGGCGTCCTCAACCCGGAATCCCTGTGCGGCGATGGCGTCGCGCATCCGGTCGGATTCTGCATAGTCTTTGGCGGCACGAGCCTTCTGGCGGTCGGCCACCATCTGCTGCACGTCCTCGGGAAGCGCAGAGAGAGCCACGGGAAGATGACGACGATCCAGGATGCCGAGCACGTCGTCCACGGCCATGAGCTGGTCCAGGCACAGGCGGACGGCTGCGCCGGAAAGGTCGCCCTTGGCGCACCAGCCGTTGACCTGTTTGATGAACCGGAACAGCACCGGCCAGAAATGATGCAGGGAAAGATCGTTTTCCATGGCCTCGCCGAACCCGGCCTTGAGGTCGAACACGGCCTGCTCCGCCTCTTCGGTCACGTCGCTGCCACGATTGGCCGAGGCAAGGCACAGGTTTGCCGCGCCTTCCTGAACCTTGCGCCAGTTCCGGGTCCACATGGCCACGCCTTCACCGCTTGCGGACAGGGACTTGCGGTAGAAACCGGAAAGCAGCCAGAACCGGACGGCACGGGCATTGCCCGCCTGCTCGATGACGTCCGCCAAGGTCACGCCCTCTTCAGCGGTCACATGCTTGCCCACCATCCAGGCCTGAAGTTCCTTGCCCGCCACCGACCAGATGGCCCGCAGATTTTCCAGATGTGGAAAACGGTGCGCCTCGCTGCCCACGAAGACATCGATGCGCGAAAGGCCGGTCAGGGCCGCCGCCGCATGCTGCAGAAACCAGGTGGGCCGCACGTTGCCCCACGGAGTCTCCAGCACGTCGCCCAGTTTCAAATCCTGCAGAGTGGCGCGCTTGAACAGAGTAAAATCCAAAGGATTGTCCTTGACGTAAGCATCCAGGTCAACGGTCCTGCCCGCCGAAACCTTCTCCATGTCCTGGGTGCCCAGTTCGCCGTATCGTGCGTCGCGGAACACGTCGAAATACACGCTGCGCAGCTTCTCGTAGGCCAGCCCCTTGCCCAGCAGCTTGCGGCACAACTCCAACGCGGTTTCGCGCCCGGCATCCGCCAGAGGCCACCCCATGGTCTCCATGACGCCCATTTGCGCCGCCCGTTCCATAATGCCCGTGCGCGTGGCTTCCACATAGTCGGCCCTGCTCCGACCGGACGCACGCGCGGCGGCAAGGGTGCGGTCGTCCATGTCGGCGAGTCCGGCCGCCGTGCTGCAGGCAATGTTGCGAGACTGAAGATAACGGGCCATGACGTCCAGCATGACCAGCCGCCGCCAGGAATCCAGACCGTCCGGATTGTCCAGGCTCGGCCCCATGGTGTAAAGTCCCATGCCGTCAGAAGTGCTCAGGCTTTTCATGCCCCGCGCCACGTCGTGGACCGACAGTCCCTGGGTATCCTTCGGGGCAAAAAGCGGCGTGCTCAGGTAGCGTTCGCCGCCGTCGGGCAGGATGACCACGATGAGTCCCCGTTTCACCCCTTGCGCCAGCTTGAGCGCCCCGGCCATGGCCGCCCCGGAGCTCATGCCCACGAAAAGCCCTTCCTCGCGCGCCAGTCTTCTGCACATGTCAAAGGCTTCTTCATCCTCCACATGCAGAATTTCATCGAGTTGAGACTTGTCGTAAATGCCCGGCGGGTAGGACTCGTGCATGTTCTTGAGTCCCTGAATCCTGTGTCCGGCGTACGGCTCCACCGCGGCCACGTGCACGTCGCCCATCTCGTGCAAACGCTTGGCGCATCCGATGGCCGTGCCCGAAGTTCCCAGGGTACAGACCACGTGGGTCACTTCGCCCCCGGTCTGTTCCCATATCTCCAGGCCGGTGCCGTTGTAGTGCGCGTCCACGCAGGCCGGATTGTTGTACTGGTCCACCAGCACGTATTTGCCCGGTTCTTCGCGGGCCAGGCGGTAGGCCAGTTCAATGGCTCCGTCCGTACCCATGTGGCCGGGGGTCAACCCGATGTCCGCCCCGTAGGCGCGCATGATCATCTTGCGCTCCTCGCTGGCGTTCTCGGACATGAACAGTTTGATCCTGTACCCTTTGACCGCACAGACCATTGCCAGTCCGATACCGGTGTTGCCGCTGGTAGCCTCGATGACAGTCTTCCCGGAGGTCAGTTCGCCGGAGGCCTCGGCCGCCTCGATCATGGCCTTGGCCACCCGGTCCTTGATGGAGCCGCCGGGATTGCAGGATTCGATCTTGGCCAAAATCTTGACGTCGGAACCGGGAAGCAGATTGCGGATTTCAACCAACGGCGTATCGCCGATATAATCGAGAATGCGGCTTTTCATGACACTTCCTTGGAATCACGGGGAAAAATTGGCATCATCTTCGGGCAACGTAGGTCATATTCGTAGTCTCTGCAACTGGCACACAAAGTGCATTTCCTTCACGGCAACGGATAAACCGCAACGAAAGGACCAAGAAATGGCAGGTTACCCCTTTATCAAAAAGAACCTCGAACTATTTGAAAAAATTGGTCATCCAATATTCAAATGGCTCTCCGGCCAGAAATATGACGAGCAGGCTCTGCACGAGAAGCTTTTTGAAAACAAATGGAAAATTCTCGATTGGAAACTCGAGAACGGAACCGGAATGTTTGAAACCATACCACCGTTCCAGTTCTACGAGAAGTGGGTGCCCGGACCGGAAAAGGCCCACACAAGCGCCACCATCATCGTGGGGTGCAACCTGGGGTACGGCATCAACCACCTGCTCATGAACTCCCCGGACTCCCACAAGGTCATAGTCTTGGAGCCCCGGCCCGAAATGCTTATGGCCTGCCTGGGGCAGACCGATTTCGAACCTTTCATAGCGGCAAAGAAACTGCACTTCTGTCTCCCGGACGAGAACTACTTGTTCCAGGTCATCAAGAACCTGGACCTGCAGTATATCTACGGCCAGATCCACATGCGCCTGGATATCCCCAGCCAGCAACTGGGGCCGGAATACGCCAAGTGGAGCCGGGTTGTGAAACAGAAACTGGAAAACTTCACCGTTGAACTGGCCACTCTGCGTTTCCGCCAGGACATCATGGTGGGCAACGAACTCAAAAACTTCAAACGAGCCATGAACGACGGCAGCCTGCTGCCTCTTGAAGGACGCGGCAAAGGCGTTGGCGCCGTCATCCTCGGCGCAGGGCCTTCCCTGGCCGAATTCGCGCCCAAGCTCAAGGAAAACAGGGGATACGCCCTTTACACCACCGCCCTTCAGAGCATGCCCATCCTGCAGAGACACGGCCTCAAACCCAACTTCTGCCTGGCCATCGACTACGACGACAGCATGCTGCGGTCCTACGACCATCTCGACCCCGAATTCGCAAAAGACGTTCCCCTGGTCTATTCCACAAAATGCAACCCGGAACTGGTGGAGCGTTACCCCGGCCCCACCATCCCCTTGTGGACCTTGGGCGGCATGGGCACTTTCGTCATGCAGGGCCGAGAACTGGTTCTTGACGCCGGCGGCAACGTCAGCCTTACCCTGACCCGCTTCCTGCGTTGGGTGCAGGTCAGTCACATCGTCCTTGTCGGGCAGGATTTCGCATGGGCAGGAGACCGCTCTCACTCCGAGGGACACCACGCTTCTCGGGCTGTTCGCACATTCAATCCCAAGTTCCACCAGAGACTTAAAAACGCACACGGCGAGGAGATCATCTCCACCGTGCAGTACCTGACCTCGAAACGGGAAATGGAGCAGGATATCCGCAAATCGGACATGGCCATCTTCAACCTCTACGGCGGCGGAGCGGTCATCGAAGGCACCCACATGGTGGACTTGGGTCAATGCCATCAGAAAGGGCTGTTGGCCTCTGCGCCCGGCAGTGTGGACACCTTCATGGGCAACCTCATGGATTGCCACAAACACGGCAGCAAGTTCATTGTAGCGCCCATGAGCCACGAATGGACGGTTTCACTCCGCAATGTGGAAAAACGGCTCAGCAAGCTGTTCAAGAAAGTCGCCCAAAACCAAAATGAAATACACCAGACCATCCAACAGGTGGAGATGTTCGTGAAGAGCGAACCGCTCTACATCCCCTACCTGTTCAACGAAACCATCGATCTGGCAGGCCTGACAAGAGCCAAACACCATTACGAGCCCAAGGATCTGGGTGAGTTCAAACGCATCGCCAAGAAAATTCTCAAAAAGATCAGGGAAGTGGATCGCTGCGTGGCCCAGGGGCCGGGAGAAGCCGCCGCCTGACCCATCGGACATAAAAACAGACGAAATCCCCCTCTGCCGTCCCGGCAGAGGGGGATTTCGTCTGTGTGGAAAAACTTGAACTGAACCGATTTTCCTGAAATAACTCCCCCTCATGGACAACAACATGCCTTACCTCAACGAAAAAGGCGATCTCATCATCCCTTTCGAATGTGCGGACCACGCCTACAAATACTGGAAAAAGGAAGGAAAGAGCCTCGGCGACATCCTTAAGGAACTGGGAGCCACCCAGGAGGTCTGGGAACGATATTCCTTCGACCCCTACGGCGAAAACGGCGACGGTTAGCAGCCGCCTTGCCCCCGTCTCCCTTTCAGCCTACAAGCAATGCAATGCGCATACAGCGAACAATTTTCGATTGGCTCACAGCCTCGGCCCCGTTGCTGGCGGCCCTGGCCGTGCTTTTCTTCGCGTTCGGCTCGGAAACCGAGGTGACGGACTACTTCGCGACCTACCGCCGGACCGCGCCGGTACTGACCCCCGTCTTCCAGGCCATCACGGACTACGGCAACGCCGTATTCTACTTCATTTACGCGGCGATCCTGTTCCGGGCCTGGCGCACCCGCGACGCCAAACTGGCCAGGTTCGTGGGCGTCTACCTTCTCATGCAGCTGATCATAGCCCTGGCGGCCGTGCGCTTCCTCAAGATCACCATCGGCAGACCCAGACCGGGTGTGGAAGGACTGTACCAGCCCATGAGCCACAGCGGTTCCATGCACTCCCTGCCCTCGGGCCACACCACCGAAATTACAGGGGCAGCCCTGCCGTTCGCCCTGCGCAGACGCCGGACGTTCTTTTCCCTGCTCATCGGCCTCGCCATCGGTATCGTGGCCTTTTCGCGCATTTACCTCGGCTGGCACCACCCCACGGACGTCTTCTTCGGATGGCTGCTCGGCTCGGTGACCGGTTTCGCCATCAACACATTCGCTCCCAAGGACTAAAATGAATACTCTTGCCCAGCGCATCTGGAATATCTGCAAAAACCACCCCTGGCTGTTCATGACCCTGACCGTGGCGGCCCAGACATGGTTCACCCTGAACAATCGCGCCCTGTGGTTTTCGGACGAGGTCCGCTACGCCAACGCCTACCAGAATCTGGTGCAGAACGGCGATTGGATGGTCCTCTCCCTCAACGGCATGCCCTACCCGGACAAACCGCCCGTGTACTTCTGGTTCCTCTGGCTGCTGGACAAGCTAACCCCGGCAGACATGCCCACGGTATTTTTCCTGGGCGCGGCCCTGTCCGGCCTGCTCTTCCTGTTCGCGGCCTATGCGCTGGCGCGCACCCTGGGATTCGACAAGGACGTGTCCCTTGCCGGCGTACTCATCCTGCTGACCAACCTCTTCCTGGTGGGCCTGTTCCACTATTCCAGGATGGACCTGCTCTTCACGGCCTTCATCATCGCCTCCTGCGCCTGCTTTTTCCGATCTCTCGACACCGGGGCCCGGGGCTTCGCATGGCCTGTCGGCGGATTCGCCATGGCCGCCGTGGCGACCCTCATCAAAGGCCCGCTCGGATTCATCGTTCCGCTCCTGACCCTGTTGATCTGGGCTCTCTGGCGCGGGCAGGCCAAGACCCTCTTCACCATGCGCTTCCTGGCAGGGGTGGGAACACTGTTGGGCATCATGTCCCTGTGGATTCTCGGGGTGGTGATGGTGCAAGGGCCGTCCTTTTTCCTGGATACGGTCATCGGCCAGCAGGTGGTGCAGCGCGCTACAAACACCTTTCATCACAAGGAGCCGCTGAGATATTATTTCATCGCCCTTCCCCTGGCATGGCTGCCCTGGACTCTCTTTCCCATGGCGCTCCCCGGGAAAAAACTCTTCACAAAACACCTTTGGTCCTCCATTCTGCGTGAACGCACCCAGGGCAACGGCAGGCGTTCGTTTCTCTGGTGCCTGTTTCTGGGAACCTTCGTGTTGCTTTCCTGCCTGAGCGGCAAGGTGCTCATCTACATCCTGCCCATGTTCCCCGCCATGGCTCTGCTCATCGCCGAGCCGCTGCTCTCCCTCAAGGAACGCCGCGGCCGAAGACTCTGGATCGTAATGGCCTGTTTCTGCGCCGTCCTCGGCGCGGGGCTGTTCATCGGCGCTGATTTCGCGCCGGTCCAAATCCCGGTACGCGGTCTCGCCCTGTCCGCACTGGTGCTTGTTGGAGCCGGGGCCCTGCTCTACTTCCGGCGTAATGCCGGTCCGCAGACGAATTCGTTACTGCTCTGTCTCGCGGTAGTCCTCTGGATCTATCCGGTGGGACTTCTGGTGGCCCCGTCCCTGGAGCAAACCATGAGCCCAAAACCCCAGGCCGAGCTCATGAAAACCTATGTGGCCCAAGGATATACGCCCATGTCCTTCAAAACCTATCCAGGGATCTTCACTTATTACGCCGGTCACAACCTGTATGAAACAGGGAAATGGGACAAGCTTCTGGCCCACCTGAAGCAGAACGACAAGGTGGTCCTGGCCATCCGCAAACGGCATTGGGACGAGTGGAAAAACAGACCGGTAGAGCTGTTCGTGGTCAACAGCCAAATCATTTCCGGAGATACCTACCTATTGGTCATCAAGGAATAAGGCCTCGCATGTTGACCAAACGGACCGGACAGTTTAGACATTTTCAAGAGTTTCACTATTCTGGAGTGTCATGATCCGGTTCCTTTTGCTCAGCCTGATTTTCCTCTTGTGCGGAGGATGCGCAACCCCTGCAGTGGTGCAGGTGGCCGGGATGGGCATGACCGGCTATGACGCCGCCATGCTGGCCGACGACTATCTGCCCCGGGAGCGGGTGGCGTTCAACAGGCCCTTCGACTGCAATGATGCGGTTATCGAGCGGCGCATGGACGAGCGCCTTCTCATCAAAGGCTATCCCGAGTTGCAGCCCTTTTCCTTCGGCGGGCACGTCTACCTTGTGGGCGAAGTTCTGAACCGCAGCAACGGCAAACGGGCCACGGAAGTAGCCCAATCCGTCCAGGGCATAAAATCCCTGACCACCCATTTCTTTCCCCTTTCCCAGCACAACAAATTCCCCGACGACCAAAAACTCAGGGGCAAGCTCTACAAACGCTTCAAACAGGACCGGCAACTCGGCAAAAGCCCTCTGCGGGTCACGGTGGTCCAATCCAACGCCATCGTCATGGGCCCGGCCTCCTCGAAGCAGATCAAACTGCAAGCACTGGAAACCGCCCGCACCACTCCAGGCATCTCCAAGGTCATCGACTATGTGGTGGTGGCCCAGTAAAACCCGCGCTTGATCATCTTTCTCAGTTCCTGACCGCCTCAGTTCGTCCACAATAAATAGATCGCCCTACCAAACAATTCCATTTTTCATGGAAGATATTCCCGAATGCCCTGAGGAAAAGCAGTATTTCCCGCCGGCAGGAAAGTTGCTTAGCTGAAACATCCTGGCAACATAAAGAGGGAGCTGTCCATGAAACTCGTATTGTCGACATTCCTGCTGACCACCCTTGCCGTCTTCGGAGGTTGTTCTGCCGTGCCGGTCATGATCGGGTTCATTCCGGGCGCCCCTTCCTACTTTTCCTCCATGTTCGACGGCGCCGCCTGCACCTACGAAACGGCCGTCGACGAACGAAGTACGAACCAGCAGATGAAGGACTGCCTCCTGGAAGGCCATATCAAGGCCGAATTCATCAAGAACAGGAAAATCGATCCCGTAGGCATCACGCCTTACTGCTACTATGGGAAAGTCTATCTGGTGGGCGAATACGACAACGAGGCGGAGTTGAGGGAAGTCATGAAGATCATGAAGACCATTCCGGACAAGAAACGCGTCATCCGTCGTCTGTACCTCTCCGAAGCTTCGGAAGATGGCTCAACGGCCCGCAATTACCTCATATCCTCAAAAATCAAGGCCAACCTGATGGCCGACCTGGACGTCTCCAGCACTCCGCTGCGTGTGGAAGTGATCCAGCGCGACGTGATCCTGCTCGGAGTCATCAACGATGGACAAGAACGCCGCAAAATCATAGCCCACGTCCAGAAAGTGGATGGCGTGCGCAAGGTCATTTCCTTTCTCAAGCACCCGGAAGCCGCACGGGCTCCCCTGGCCGTGAAAACCGAACTCGCGTCCGCCAAACGGTCCAAATCGGTCAGGACCGCCCCAAAGAAAAAGACCACACCGGTCACCTTGGTGGAATCCCACAGACCGGACAGAGGCCGCTAGTTATCCATAGAGGGAAAAATACCAGGCCAGCACCTCTCTGCCTGCCAGGATGTGGAGCATTGCCCCGAAACACAGGAACGGTCCGAAAGGAATACGGGTCTTGAGTCCTCTGCCGCCGGGAAGCCCCATATATACGCCACTGGCGGCCAGGGCGGAGAATGCGGCCGTCAGAATGGTGAACGGCAGCCCGCCAACGCCCACCAACGCTCCAATGCAGAGCATGAGCTTTACGTCGCCGGTGCCGAGGCCCTCCTCTTTGCGCACGATGCGATAGAACTGCTGCAACACCCAGAAAAAACCGGCTCCCGCGCAGGCCCCGAGCAACGCCCCCTGAAACGCCGCCCAGCCGAAAAGGGCCTTGACCGCCAGGGCCAGCGCCGCGCCGCCCAGGGTTATCCTGTTGGGCAGGATGTAGAGTTTGAAATCAATGAAACCGCCAACAATGAACAGCCCCCCGAAAACCATATGGACGAGCCAGGGAAATGACAGGCCGAACTTGAGCGCCAGGGCGACAGCCCAAGCCATGGAGACGCTCTCCACAGCGGGATAGAAGACGCCTATGGCAGTCCGGCACTGACGGCACCGTCCGCGCAACACCAGAAAACTCAACAGGGGAATGTTGTCGTACCACTTCAGCGTCGCGCCGCAATGCGGGCACATTGACCGGAGCGGACGAATGACGGAAATTCCCGCAACGTAACGATGGATGCAGACGGTATAGAAACTGCCCGCCACCAAGCCGAGCACAGCTGCAATGGATACGGAATACACGGGAGCGAGGTGCAGATTCCAGAATACGGGGTTTTCCACGTTGGCGGCCTTCCGACTTGAAGGTTGGACACTTTTCCTGCATGAATAACCGGTTGACGGACTTAAAGAGAGCTATCCCATTTTCACGACGCGCACAAGAACGCGAGGCCCGCAGCCAAGGAGCGCACATGTCCCCCGAACACCGTTTCATCCCTTCCCTTTCCGCCGGACAGATGGCGGCAAGACAACTCAAAGGCCTCAAGTGGACCGTGGCCCACGCCTGCAACGGCAGCCCGTTCTACCGGCAACGCCTGGACGATGCGGGAATCGGGCCCAACTCCATCCAAACCCTGGACGACCTGCAGAAATTGCCCTTCACCACGGCCGACGACCTCAAGGACGGCTATCCGTTCCCGCTGCTATCCGTTCCCCAGAAGGACGTTGTCCGCATCCATGGCTCCAGCGGCACCACGGGGAAACGCAAAATTCTCTCCTACACCCGGCAGGACATCGACACCTGGCAAGATATGTTCGCCCGCTGCTACGAATTGGCCGGACTGACCGTGGAAGACCGCGTCCAGGTCTGCGTGGGCTACGGCCTGTGGACCGCCGGGGCCGGTTTCCAACTGGGCAGTGAGCGGTTCGGAGCCATGACCCTGCCCGTGGGCCCGGGCCTGCTGGAAATACAGCTCCAGATCCTGGAGGACCTCCAAACCACCTGCCTATGCTCCACGGCCTCCATGGCCCTGCTCATGGGCGAACAGGTGGATAAACTGGGCCTGCGCGACAAGCTGGCCCTCAAGAGGGTCATTTTCGGCGGCGAGGCCCATTCGGAAAAAATGCGCAGGCAGTTCGAGGAATCCCTGGGCCTGGAACACAGCTTCGACATCACCGGCATGACGGAACTCTACGGACCTGGAGCCGGGCTGGAATGCGAGGCCCACGAAGGCATCCACTACTGGGCCGACCTTTACATCCTGGAAATACTCGATCCAGCCACTTTGCAGCCCGTGGAACCGGGGCAGTTGGGCGAAATGGTGGTCACCACCCTGTGCAAAGAAGGCTCCCCGCTCATCCGCTACCGCACCCGGGACCTGACCAGACTGCTGCCCGGCGCCTGTTCCTGCGGGGTGTGCATGCCGCGCCACGACAAAATCCAGGGACGCTCGGACGACATGTTCATCTTCCGGGGCGTGAACATCTACCCCGGACAAATCGCCGAGGTGCTGGAGCCTGTGCCCGAGCTTTCCGCGGAATACCAGATCAATCTGCACCGCAGGGACGGATTGGATCACATGACCATCAAGGTGGAGCGCAATCCGGGCATGTCCCGAACCGATGATGCGGGCATCGCCAGGACCGTTGCGGACGAAATACGCAAACGCATTCTCGTGCGCAGCGAGGTCCGGGTGGTCGACGCGGGCGAGCTGCCGCGCAGCTTTGCCAAAACCAAGCGGGTTCTGGACGACCGCAACGACGACTAACCCCAAGGAGCCCCCATGCCAAGCATCAGCGACAATGCCCAGCGCCACACGGTCATCGACAGGCGGGCAGGCCACTACCTGTGCTTTCCGGATATCTGCGCCACCCGGTCCGGTCGGCTGATCGTGGCCTACAACGAGTACGACCAGCATGTGGGCGGCCGCCGTTTCCTGATGAGCAAGCACAGCGACGACAGCGGCCGGACATGGTCGGAGTCGCGCATCCTCCGCGCCGAGCGCAGTCACTGCCCGCGCCTGACCGTACTGCCGGACGGACACATTCTGCTCATGCAGGACATTGGAAACACCTTTCTCTGGAGCAGCGACAACGGAACCCACTGGGCCGACTGCACGATCAGCGGCATCCAGCACGGCCTCATCGACAAGGCCATCGAAGTGGAGCCGAACATGCTGATCACCGCCGCGCACAATCACCGGGGGACTTTCCCGCACCCGGCCGTAAGGCAGGCCTCCACCGAACAGATGGTCTACTTTTCCCAAAACCGGGGCATCAGCTGGAAACCGCTTTCGGTCATGGCCCGTGACCGAAACCTGGTCCTGTGTGAAGCGTCCATGTGCCTCCTGCCGGACGAACGAATCATCGCCCTGCTGCGGGAAAACAGCTTCGTGTACGAACCCATGTATCTCTGTGAAAGCCATGACAACGGCAGGACATGGTCCGACCCGCGGCCCACGCCGCTCATCGGCCACCGCCCCACACTGGGCCTGACCCCGTCGGGCAAGCTGCTGGTGACCTACCGGGATGTGGGCCCGGATCGGGGCACGGCCGCCTGGCTTGGCAGCCTGGAGGACCTCGACGACTTCAAGGTCCACGGGTATGCGCCCGGCAACCCGCAATTCACGAATGAAGGACTGCGCGTCACCAGCCCGGAAGGCCCGGAACTGGTGGTTCGATACGCCTTGCGTCCCCTCACGGACCCGAGGCACGCCACTGCCGACCTTGAAGTCGAAGTCAGGGTCGACCGGGCCCAGGTAAACGGCTGCGGCCTGAGATTCGCCGGGTTGTGGTGGAAGCTGCTGCCGGACAGAATCGTGCCCGAGTTCGTCCGCGAGGATATGGAGGAAGCAACGCCTGTGGACATACCCAAAGAAACGTTCAACACTCTCAGGCTGGCCTACGACAACGGCCAATGCACCCTGCTGGTGAACGGTGAGGAACGCCTGGTGCTGGACGTGCCGGATGATGACGCCGAGACGCGGCCCGTCCTTTTCGGCTCGCCCTATCCATTCGAAGACAACGCCGTGGATTGCGTCTGGAAACGGGTCAGCCTGAACACCGTGGAATTGGGCTACCATCGCGGCTACTCTTGGGAATGGAAGGCCGAGGACGGTCTCCTGCCCGACCAGTGGAAACGGAACCATGTCCTGGAACTAAAGAACGACCGCGAGGCCAATCCCGGAGATTTCGGTTACTCGGGCTGGGTCGCCCTTGAAGACAGCCGCTTCCTGTGCGCCTACCACCACGGCGGTTCGGACGAGGAAGAGTACGAACCAAGCAGGTCCGCACACATTCTGGGGACGTTCTTCTCGGAACAGGATTTTGCATGATCACGCGAACACTGATTCCCTACGAGCACGAAGGAACTCCCCTTGAAGGCGTCATGGTCGCCGATGCCGCATGCCAGGTTCCTCGCCCCGGAGTGCTGCTCGTCCACGAATTCACGGGGCTCGGCGAATATGTGCTCGCCCATGCGGACCGGCTCGCTGCCGAAGGATATGCGGTTTTTGCCTGCGACATGTACGGTGCGGGAATACGGCCGCAAAACCATAGTGAGGCCAGCCACCACTCACGCATTTACAGGGGAAATCGCCGACTCATGCGGCGAAGGGCGCAGGCCGGTTTGACAACGTTGGCCGCAAGCCCTTTTGTGGACGCGGCCAAGCTTCTGGCGCTCGGATTCTCCTTTGGCGGCTGCACCGTGCTCGAACTGGCGAGATCGGGTGCCGACCTGCTTGGGGCGGCGAGCTTTTACGGCTATCTCAATACCCCTTTCCCGTGCTCCCCGGGGGACATACGCGGCAAGCTCCTCGTCCTGCACGGAGCACAGGACAAAGTGGTCCCCATGGATGAAATCCCGACCTTTGCCGAGGAAATGGAGCGGGCCGGAACAGACTGCAGAATCATGATCTACACGGACGTCGGGCATGGCTTTTCCAATGAAACCCTGGTAACCGATCCTTCCACCGGGTCGGCTTACTGCCCCAAGACTGCCGGACGGGCTTGGGGTACACTGCTTCGATTCTACGCTGAACTCCTAAATGAAATGGAATAAATGAATACAACCCCTGAAAAGATACTGCTCATCCGCATCGACCGCATCGGCGACATTTTCACCACCACCCCGGCCATCCGCGCCCTGCGGCGGCGGTTTCCCGATGCGCGCATCGACTTGGCGGCCAGCGACGGCAACCACATGGTGGTCCGCAACAACCCGCACCTGGACAACATCCACGTCTTCCACCCCAAAAAAATCTGGCGCTGGCCCCTGAACATATTCAAGCTTTGGGCCGGACGATACGACTGGGTCATCGAACTGAACGGCCGCTCCAAGACTGCGGCCATGTTGGCGAAGTGCACGACAGCCCCGCTGCGCGCTTCCTACAAGGTCAAAAAAACAGAAAAATTCTTTACCTTCACCATACCGGAAGTCACCGACGAGCACATGGTGGACAAGCAGCTTCGGCTCATGGAGGCCCTGGGCGCACCATCCGCAGACACTTCCATGGTCTATCCCCTGAGCGACGCCCTGCTGGCCCACGCCTCGGCCCAGTTCCCCAGAAAAGCGGGTTTGTCGCGTATCGGGGTGTTCATCGGCAATGCCAAAAAGCAGCATACCCGCTGGCCTGCCGGAAAATTCCGGGAACTGGTCAAACGAATTCAGGAAGATCGTCCTGTAGAGGCCTACATCATCGGCGGCCCAGGGGACGAGGAACTGTTCGAAGAATTTGAATGGTCGGACCGCTGCATCCGCTACCCGGGCGGCAGTCTGGAGGCGCTGGGCGCGTTCATGCAGACCTGCGACCTCATGGTCACCAGCTCCACCGGCCCCATGCATCTGGCGGCCGCAGTGAACGTTCCCATGGTGACCATTCTGGCGGAACATACCTACCACTGCTGGCGGCCGCTTGGAGACATGCACACCAACCTCAACTCAGGCCATTGCGGAGTGAATGTACGGGACGTGGAGGTCCGGACTGTGCTGGATGCGGTGCTGGAAAAAATCGACGGCCTGAATCAGTCCGCCTAATCCAGGGAAATGCCCTGTTTCCTGTTGCTCTCGTTCCACTCGCGTTCCTTTTCCCGATCATCCTGCCGGTTCTTGAGTTCACGGCGGATGGAAACGAGGAAGGCCTCGGCCTCGCGCAGGCGGGGATTGATGCGCAGGGCAAGCCTCAAGTGTTCCGTGGCCTTTTCGATCTCTCCCTTGCCATGATAGGCGCGGGCGATGTTGAAATGCAGGTGCTCATCGCGATCATCCACTTCCAAGGCCTTGCGGTAAAAGCGGATGGCATCGTCGAAAAGTTCCCGTTTGCGTAAGTCTATACCGAATTCATTGAATTTGTGGCGCTGCTCCTCACGAAACACGTCGTCAATGGACACCAGCTTGTCTATGATCTGGCGCAATTTGGAAAACTCGCGCTGTTCCGCATACACCCCACCGAGCCCCATATTGGCGTCGACATCCTCGGAATTCATGATGATGGCTTCGCAAAAGGTGCGCTCGGCTTCGTCCAGCCTTCCCAAGTTAAAATACCGCCTCCCCATGCGCACCTTTTTCTGAAGCGACTCCAGACAGGGCATCATGTTGTTGCGGTAATACTCCAACTCCGGTGTGTAGTAGCGGGTGAAAGTTTCATGGTCCACGATCTTGCGTGTGCCTGCGGGAATGTTGTTGGCGTTCAGCGGCTGGACTTCGTAATTGCGGTCATCGATCTTGCGGACAAACCAATAGGTGCCATGGCGATAGCGGGAAGCCCGCTCTCCGAACTGATATTGATACTTGGTGCTATGAGAGTAGACCCCCATCACCTCGTATTCTTTGGTTTCTTCCGACATGTATTCCCTTCCTCGCCCTTCGAAAAAACGGCGCCCTTTGATTTGTCTTGAAAAGCTCGGTTGAAAATACTTGAGGCAAAGCCAACAATCAACCCGTTTAAAGTGAGACGTCAGTGAAGATTCCTTCGCAGTTGTGACGCGCGCCCTTTTCATGCACCCTTGCGAAAAAGGAGGCCCGCATGGAACGTGGAAAAATAGAATCTATCTTCGAGGCCTATTTTGAAAAGTACAAGAAAACAGAAGGGGACAGGAGTGCGTGGTCCGCATTCTGGACCGAGACCACCCCGCAGGGTGTTCTGGAGCTGAACATGACCAAATGCTCCAAGGGCACGACATTCAAGGTGTTCGTGGACAAGAAAAAATATGCGGAAACCAAAGGTTGGGACGGCTACTTCAAAACCATGTCCGGACTCATGACCGAGCACCCGGGTCTGTACGACGAGGACAAGTTGTTCACGGACATGGAGTTCGTCATTTGACCATGGCGTTTCGCCAGTCATCAAGGCCGTATTTCTGCATGATTTCCTTGAGCCTGCCCGAGCTGCGCAGTTTCCTGACGCCTTCGTCGAGCATTCTGGCATAGACCCGGGCCCTTGGGTTGTTGGGAGAAAAGGCGATATACACAGGGTCCCAGTCTCCAACGGCCCCGGCCTGACGGATCTTTTTTTCCAGCCCCATGTCCCGGGCCGTATAGACCGCAACGTTGTAATCATCCACGAGGACGTCGATCTGTCCGTTGATCAACCGCTCCAAATTTTCGCGCAAGGGCTGGGCGCTCAGGGCATAAATGATATCCACTCCCTCCACGGCGTTTTCCAGATACTCGGACAGGATTTCGCCGTAGTAATAGTTCCGTATGACTCCGAGCCGCTTCCCCTTGAGGGAGGTAGTGCCCTGATATGTCCAGGTCGAATCCTTGGGCACGAACAGATCGTTGCCGCTCCGGCCTATCTCCTGTTCGGGATAGACAAAATCCGGCGCCTCGTCCTTGGCCGCCCCTATGGCTCCGTCATACATCCCGGAACGGGTTCCCTCCAGAGCATCCTCCCAGGAGGTGGTGACATACCTCAATACCATGCCTTCCTTGCCGAATATCTCCTGAACGATGTCGACGACGTACCCTTTCAGTGGATCGGTGACCGCACAGTTGTAGGGACACCACTCATCAGCGGCCAGGGTGAGGGCCTCGGCTCTGGCGGCGGAGCCGGTTCCCCAAAAAGCGAACAGGCACAGAACGGCAAACAAGTGTTTCATACTATTGCTCCTATTCCAGAACGATAAGAATATCCACGGAAATCTTATTATCCGTCACATGATACCCCGGGGTTGCCTTTCGGAACCATCCAATACCCCGTCGGGTTGCAGGCCGACAGGCGATAAAAAAACCGTTATGCATGACAACACACAACAGTTTTTTCTAAAATTATTATCGATCAAATATTACAAAGTGGTTCACACAAGACAGCGGACTCCTCCCATGCACCATTCGCAGTGTCCGCAAGGGACCTCGATCCCATAGCAATCCTTGATGAATCCTTCTGCATACCCCCGCACGTCGCTGCAAGGAGCAACGTTGCAATTGCCGCAATAGGGATAATCATACTCCAGCACGGCCTTTCGAAACTCCGCATATGCCGGGTCGTTCCAGATGGAAAGTACGTCCCGGTCCAAAACGTTGCCGAATGAGCGCGGCGTGATGTGCTTAAGCTCTCCATCCATGCACGATGAATACTCATGCCAAAGGGAATAGCAAGGGTGAACTCCGCCGTCCGGAGAAATGTGCATGACGCCCTTTTCCATGAAATCGCAACGCCGATTCAAAGCGGCCGCTTGTGGAGGCAGGACCAGTTCCAGACCAGAATCCGCCGCCACCTGTTCGGCCCTGCGGAGCACTCTCTGCAGTTCCTCCTGTTCGGCCTCGACTTCGGGAGCGGACCACTTCACAAGATTGCTCAAATGGAGTGGCAGCCCCTGTCGCGCAGCTTCGCGGTGCATGTCGGCCACAAATTTTTCCAAGGCTTTGCGGCGGTCGTCTTTGGGAAAACGCCACAATCCCCCAAGGTATTCGGTCAGGTCATGGCCCCGCTCCCTGGCAAAGGCCTGCCATTGGCGGAAAAACTCCAGACTTTCACGAGTATTGGGGTTGAACACGGCTTGCCGCTCCACCTCCGTCCCATAAGGCAGCATATGGGTGACGATGGCAAAGGAAGCCCCTTGGCCCGCGGCCCACTCCAGACTCCTCGGCAGCGCCCGAAACGTATCGCGCATAAGCACGAACTCGACGCCCGACCGCACCTGCACGCCAAGCCGCTCGCCCACCTCTCGCAACGCGACAAAGGCCCGCGCCACCGGCGTCACGTCTTCCCCGCCATGGCTGAGGTTCTCCCCGTCACCGAAGACGGCATCCACGGAAATGCACACCGTATCGAGACCGGCCCGTACCAGCTTGAACGCCTTGTCCCGGTTCAAAAGCAGACCATTGGTCTGAAAGCCGATCCAGGCTTCAGCCGGCATGTGTTCTCTGGCAAACCCGACCATATCGGCCAGACGCGGATGAAGAAGGGGTTCCCCTATGCCGTTCAGCACCAGTCCCTCGAGTGAGGGAAAAGCAGGGAGAAGTTTTTCGTAAACCGAAAAAGGCATATCCCGCTCGGGTATGCAGGAGTGCTCTGCCTGCTTGACGCACATGGAGCAGGACAGATTGCACCGAGTCGTTGATTCGACGTAAAGGATCCTGGGGGTTGTTTCGCGCATGTCCACCTGAATATTTCTTGAGTTCACCAGCAGGAAATTAAACGTCTCTTTTGAAGCCGGCAAGCATTTCAAAGTAAATAATTGAAACCGCAGCAAAGGAATCATAGTTGAGAATAAAGACAGATCCCCCGGGCCGCGACAACCCACAGCAACGGAACAGGCCATGCTGTCACTGAGAAAAACCACATTCCTCATCCTCGTACTCGCCTTCGGCATACTTGCGTCCGTCACCTACTTCACCTCCACGGCGACCCTATTTCCCCGTTTCCAGGACATTGAGCGCAAACGCATACTCGGCGACCTGGAGCGGGTACGATCGCTGCCGCTGGAACAGTCGCGCGCCCTGAACATGCTTGTTCGGGACTGGGCATGGTGGGACGACACCTATGCCTTTGTGATGGACCGCAACCAGGAATTCATCCAATCGAATCTCCCCGTGTCCACCTTCACCTCATCGGCCATCAATCTCATCGGTTTCTACGACACCATGGGGCAGGTGGTCTGGGGAGCATACCTCGGGCCGGACGAAAACAGCCTGTCACCCATCCCCTGGGATTTCGAGGACTTCGTCTTCAGCAGAGTGGCGCCTTGGGGCAAACGCTTCACCGGAAAAGGCTTCCAGGGAATCGCCCGAATGGACGGAACCCTCTGGGTACTGGCCTGCGAGCAGATACTGACCAGCAACGAGGAAGGTCCCTATCGGGGCTGGTTGCTCATGGGCCAGATTCTCAATATCGACGCCCTGGAAGAAAGCGCCAAAAACGCGCGCATTCACCTGACGGCCTTTCTGGCCCAGGGAAAAACAAGCATGGACGACAAGCCGTCCCATGTTTGGAGTGAAGGCGGATATCTTCACGCGACCTACACTCTGCACGACATCAGCGGCATACCGGCACTGCAACTGACCATCCGAGAACCCAGGAACCTCTTACGGGCTGGAAAAGAGCTGGTCCGGCTCAATTTCGCCATCATCAGCCTGGCCTGCTTCCTTATCGGCAGCCTTGCCATCTGGTTGATGCAAAAACGGGTGCTCGGTCGTATTTCCTCTCTGGCCAAGCAGGCCAAACGGGTGGCCCAGGACCCAAACGAGGCCTACGATATCGCCATCCCCGGCAACGACGAGATCACCGCACTCGCCAAGGACGTCAACGGAATGATCCAGCAGGTCAAGGAAGAGGAACGGTTCCTCGACAATATGATGCGTTCCCTGCAAGTGGGAGTGCTGCTGATTTCCGTGGACACCCGGAACATCGTCGAGGCCAATCCCTATGCCTGCGAGATGATCGGCCTGCCCTGCGAAAAGATTGTCGGCCGCATGTGCCATGGTTTTGTCTGCCCCAACGAGAAGAGGGAATGCCCCATTCTGGACCATAACCAGTCCCATGACCAGCGCCGCAGGCTGCTCATCAAAGCGAACGGTGAAAAAATTCCCATCCTCAAATCAGTCGTACCCATTACCCGGAAAGGAATTTCCTACCTGCTGGAGACCTTTGTCAGCATCGACGAACTGGAGCGGACGCAAAAGGCCTTGGAAGAATCCGAAATCCGCTACCGCACCATCTTCATGAATACAGGCACGGCAAGCGTCATCGTCAACGAAGACACCACCATCGCCTTGGGCAACAGCGAATTCTACAACATGTCCGGCTATTCCAAAGAGGATGTGGAGTCGGGATTGAGCTGGGACAAGTGCTTCCACCCCGACGACCTGCCGTGGATGAAGGAATATCACCGCATGCGCCACATCGATGAATCCTCGGTTCCCAAGCGGTATGAAACAAGATTCATCAATGGCGCTGGGGAAGTGCGCAACGTTGAACTGACCGTGGCCCTTTTCCCGGGGACCAAAATGAGCATCGCATCGCTGCGGGACATCACCGACAGCAAACTGACCGAACGGGAACTGGCCCACAAGGCCTTTTACGATACGATCACGGACCTGCCGAACAGGCAGCTTTTCCAGGAACGCCTGGCGCATGCTGTGGAGACGGCCAAACGCAAAGGTTCTCTGGTGGGAGTCCTGTTCCTGGACATCGATGACTTCAACACTCCCAACGAGGAACTCGGCTTCGAAGCCGGGAATACCCTTCTGCGTCAAGTGGGACGGCGGCTGCGAAGCTCCCTGCGCAACAACGACACCGTGGCCAGGCTCGGAGAGGATGCATTCGCCATCCTGACGGAAACGTCGACCTCTCCTTCGGACGTGACCCATCTGGCGCAAAAGGTCCTTCAACTGTTCGATGAGGCTTTCATGTCCGATGAGACGCCCGTATACCTGACCGCGTGCATCGGTATCGTCCTTTACCCGCTGGACGGGGGCTCGGCGGAATCACTCATGCGCAATGCGGACCTGGCCCTGCTCCGGGCCAAGGCCTCCGGGAAAAACATGTTCAGCCTTTACACCGAAGATCTCAATACCCAGGCCATGTCGCAACTCGAACTCGAAGCCGAACTGCGCAAGGCGCTCGAAAGCAATCAACTGGAGGTCTGGTATCAGCCTCAAGTCAAGCTCGATACCGGCGAAATATACGCGGTGGAGGCGTTGGTGCGCTTACGGCGTCCCGACGGCAGTCTGGTACAGCCCTCCGAATTCATCCCTTTCGCCGAGGGCACCAGCCTCATCCGGACCATCGACCTGCACGTCATGGAGGAAGCGTGCAATCAGTGCATGGCCTGGAAGGAAAAACTCGGCATGAACCTGATCATGTCCGTAAACCTGTCGGCCCAACCATTGAAGCGAGGCAAACTCATCGGGCAGGTCAACGAAATCCTGGACAGAACCGGGCTGCCGCCGAACCGGCTTGAAATCGAGATCACCGAAAAAACCCTCATGGACAACTACGACTCAGTGGTTCCCATCATCAACGAGTTGAGCACCCTGGGGGTGGGATTCGCCCTGGACGACTTCGGAACCGGGTACTCTTCCCTGTTCCAACTCAACCACATTCCCCTGCGGACCATCAAAATCGACAAAGCATTCATCGATATGCTGGAAAACAATCGGGCCGAGGGCGAAGCCTTCATGACCACCATCGTGACCATGGGCGAAAGCCTGGACATGCGTACAGTGGCCAAAGGGGTGGAGTCGCAAAGACAGCTCTCTTCCCTCAAAAGGTTGGGGTGCGACAATGTACAGGGGTTCCTGTTTTCCCCTCCCGTAAAACCCGAGGAGCTGGAAAAACTGATCAGGAAGCAGCCATTCAAAAGCACATAAAAAAGGCCCGCCATTGGCGGGCCTTCTTGCGTTGTCTCCGTAAAGACTAAAAGCGTTCAAAATCCTCATCCATTGCCAGTTCCACACCGCCGTTCAAGCTTTTTCCGGCGGTCGCAGGTTTCCGTTGCGGCAATGCCGGAGCGGCGCGGCGCACCTGCGCCTTAGCCGGACCGCCACCACCGCCGGAACTTTCCCCGGTCTTGAAGAAGAGCATGATTTCACGGAGCTGGGAAGCCTGGCCGGTCAGTTCCTCGGAGGTGGAAGCAAGTTCTTCCGAGGCCGCAGCGTTCTGCTGTATGACCTGGTCCAGTTCCTGAATGGCCTTGTTGATCTCCTCGGCGCCGGTATTCTGCTCGATGCTTGCGGATGCGATGTTCTGCACCAACTCGGCCGTCTTCTGGATGTCGGGCACCATCTTCTTGAGCACGTCCCCGGCCTTGTCGGCCTTGCCCAGGGTCTGGGAGGAAAGCTCACTGATTTCTGCGGCGGCGGTGCCGGACCGTTCGGCCAGTTTTCGAACTTCGGCGGCAACCACCGCAAATCCCTTACCCGCCTCGCCGGCACGGGCCGCCTCGATGGCGGCATTGAGGGCCAGCAGGTTGGTCTGACGGGCAATCTCTTCGATGATGCCTATCTTTTCAGCTATTTCCTTCATGGACTCGACAGCCTCAAGCATGATGTCCCCACCGCTTTGGGCGTCTCGGGCCGAGGTGGATGCGATCTTTTCAGTTTCCTGTGCGTTCTGAGTGTTCTGCCCGATGTTGGACAGCATCTGCTCCACAGCGGAAGAAACCTCTTCCACGGAAGCGGCCTGTCGCGACGCACCGGCCGAAAGGTCGTTGGAAGATTCGCTCACCTCGCTGCTGCCCCCGGCAACGTTTCCCGCGCCGTTCTGAACCTGGATCACGATATTCTTGAGTTGTTCGGTCATTCGCTCGAGTGCGGCATTGAGCCTGCCCGGCAAATCGTCATACTCGACACTGAAGACACGAGTCAGATCGCCGCGGGCCACCTGCTCCGCAGCCTCGAGAGAAGTATTCAAGGGCTTGATGATACTGCCGTTGATGAGCAGGGAAATGGGCAGAATGATCAGGGCGAAGAAACCCACCACTGCAAGGCCGATGCCCCAGATATAATCGCCCGTGACATCGTCGATGGCCGAACCGATCCTGGCCTTCTCATCCCCCACGTTATCCAGATAGACCCCGGTGCCAATCCACATGTCGGTTCCGGGAATGGGTTCGGCGTAGGAAAGCTTCGGTTGGTCGCCCTTGCCGGGTTTGGGCCAGATGTACTCCACGAACCCGCCGCCGGCCCGCGACACATTGTTCATCTCCCGAACCGGGTGAACGCCGTTCTTGTCGGCCAGATTGTCGAGGTCTTTTCCCTGGAGTTCCTTCTTGGCGGGAAGGGCCACGTTCACCGTTCCCCTGTAAACAAAATAATACCCGGACTTGTCGTCTTCAAAACGGATTTCGTCCACCAGTCTTCGAATGGTTTCCACCGCCTCTTCACCAGCCTGCCCCTTGACGGCCGCTCCAAGACTCACGGCCATGGAATGCGTGCCCACCTGAAGTTTCCGTTTTTCACCATTGACCATGGCCTGCACTGCGCTGTCGACGCCGATATCTCCCACGGAACTGACCCCTTGGGTGAAGACATACAGACAAGCGAAAGTGAACACGGCCATGATCCCGGTCAACAACAGCATGCGGGCGTTGATGGATATCTTCCTGATCATGGGTACCCCCCTTTATTTGGCTCGTTTCCGATCGCTGCAGTCTATATATAAAATGGATAGATGGCTATTATTAATGAAAAACCCCGCGAAAGCGGGGTTCTCGAAAGCTCATGCAGATATGCTGAAGCCTAAGTATGAAGGACGACCTTGCTCAGAAAATCCCTGAGTCTCGGATGATCCGGATCGGAAAAGAATTCATGAGGATCCTTGTCCACCTTCACAACGCCTTCGTCGATGAAGATGACCCTGTCCGCCACTTCCTTGGCAAAACCCATTTCGTGCGTGACCACAACCATGGTCATGCCTTCACGGGCGAGCTGCTTCATGACTTCCAGCACCTCGCCAACCAATTCCGGGTCCAGGGCCGATGTGGGTTCGTCGAAGAGAATGACCTTGGGCTTGAGGGCCAGGGAACGGGCGATGGCCACACGTTGCTTCTGGCCGCCTGAGAGCTGCTCGGGATAGTTGTGTGCCTTGTCCTTCAGTCCCACCTTGTCCAGCAGTTCCAGACCCAGCTTGTTCGCGTCGGCCTTGCTCCACTTGCGCACCTTGATGGGGCCGAGCGTCACATTCTCCAGCACGGTCATGTGCGGGAAGAGATTGAACTGCTGAAAGACCATGGTGGCTTCGCTGCGGACATAGTTGATATCCGTCTTCTGGTCCATGATGTCGTCACCATCGACCAGGATGCGACCGGCAGTGGGTTCTTCCAGCTTGTTGATGCAACGCAGGACAGTGGACTTACCGGACCCGGACGGCCCGAGAATAACCACGACCTCGCCTGCCTTCACATGCAGGTCGACGCCTTTGAGGACCTTGAGATCGCCGAAACTCTTATGCAATTTTTCTATCTTGATCATTTCGGACCCCCCTACTTCACAATCTGCAAACGTTTTTCAAGCATACGAAGTCCCTTTGCAATGCTCAGGGTCATGACCAGATATACGATGGCGACGGCAATGTAGACTTCAAAGGCGCGGAAGTTCACGGCCACGATTTCCTGACCGGTGCGAGTCAGTTCGCCCACGCCGATGACGGTCAGCAGGGACGTATCCTTCAGACTGATGATGAACTGGTTGCCCAAGGGCGGTATCATGCGTTTGAAGGCCTGGGGCCAAATGACGTAGCGCATGGTCTGGGAACGGTTCAGGCCGATGGAGCGGCCTGCTTCCATTTGGCCGGGGTTGATGGACTGCACCGCGCCGCGAACGATCTCCGCGATGTACGCGCCGCTGTTCACGGCGATGACGATGATACCGGCCACCACGGGAGGAATACGCAGGCCCAACGCCATGGGCACCCCGAAATACAGGAACAAAGCCTGTACGATCATGGGTGTGCCACGTATTGATTCAATATAAATTCCGGCAAGTTTTCGGGAGAAAAAGTTGTGCGACAGCTTCATGAAGCCGGAAATGGTACCGAGAACAAAGCCGAAAAAGAGAACAACAATCAAATGCGGCACGGACAAAGGCAAAACAAAAACATGCCCCGCAAAAAGTTTGAAAAAATGTCACCAAAGTTTTTTCCCTCCAAGGCAGTCCACTTTTTCTCTGAAAATGATGCTTCAAAAAAGCCTGTTTCAAAAACGATCCCCTTTCTCAGGATCAACGGCATACTTGCGGGCAAAATGAAAATAACATCCTTCATATTACAACATATTTAAAGTACTCTCCACCAGGCATGTCACTTCACTTGGGGGCTCTGAATGGCCAGCAACAACAGGAAGACCAAAAAAGAACTTCTCGCCGATATCAAGGCACATCAAAGCCGGATAGCCGATCTCGAAAGAATGCTGTCCGACAACATGGCCGAGGAGTGGGAAGTGCTCCGCAGTCTTCCCTTCCCTGTTTACGAAACAGACCCCACAGGCGTCCTGCTCAACCTCAACACCGAATGCACCATCCTCTTCGGCGGATCTCCCTCCTTCAAATGGCAGGGAAGAAAGGCCACGGATTTCATCCACCCGGACGATCAGGCCATCACCAGAGAACGATTCCAAAGAGTTGAGCGCGGCGAACAGGTGCCTCCCAGAGTCATCAAGGCCGTCAAATTGGACGGCACCATCTTCTATGTCAAAACCTACCCACAGGTGCTCAAGCGCGGCGGCAAGGTCGTAGGCAACCGGGGCTGCATGGTGGATGTCACGGAATTGAAGAAGGCCCAGGACGCACTGCGCAAAAGCGAGGAGCGCTATGCCCTGGTGGTGCGCGGCGCCAACGACGGAATCTGGGACTGGGACGTGAAAACCGGTGAAGTCTACTACTCGCCGCGCTACAAGGAAATGATCGGCTATACTGACGACGAACTCCCCAACACCCATGAGGAGTGGACGAAACGGATACACCCCGACGACCTGGAACGAACGCTGAAAGCGAACCAGACATGCATCTACGGTGATGCGGACCAGTTCCAGGTCGAATACCGCATGCGGCACAAAAACGGCAGCTGGCGGTGGATTCACGGTCGCGGCGGCTGCCTGAGGAATGAGGAGGGCAAGCCTTACCGGCTTTCCGGCACACACACGGACATCACGGAACGCAAATATGCCGAGCAGGCCCTCAAGGAAAGCGAAGAGCTGCACAACGCACTCTCCCGAGCCACCTTCGAAGGCATCCTCATCTCCGAAAACGGCATCATCCTGGCTGCGAACCATGCGGCCTGCGAGATGCTCGGGTACCAACACAGCGAATTCACGGGGGCGTATACGCCCGATTTCGTGGCCGCCGAATACAAGAACCTGACCCGCAAACATATCAAGGAAGGGTATGAGGAAGCATACGAAGTGATCGCCATCCGCAAGGACGGCTCCGCCTTCCCGGTTGAATTCCAGGGCAAGACCTTCATGTTTCGGGGGAAAAAGACGCGGGTGACGGCCATGCGCGACATAACCCGGCGCAAGCAAGCGGAGGAGCGCTACCGGGCCCTGTTCGAAAACGCCATTGAGGGCCTGTACCAAAGCACGCCGGACGGCCGATTCCTGACGATGAACCAATCCTTTGCCGCCATCTTCGGGTACGCGACTCCCCAAGAGATGATTGGGGCGGTCACGGACATAGAAACCCAAATCTACGTCAACGAAGCCGACTGCGAAACAAAGACGGAGCTCCTGAAGAAACATGGCCGCATTCACAACCACGAACTGCAGCTCAGGCGCAGGGACGGTTCGGTCATCTGGGTGTCCGAGTCTTCCCGCATGGTCAATGACGACAACGGAAACCTCCTGTACTATGAGGGATTCATCGAGGACATCACTCAACGAAAGATCAACCAGCGGACCACTCAGGTGCTTTACGAAATATCCAATGCGGTCAGCACCACGTCGGACCTTCAGGAACTCTACCGCACCATTCACAAAATCCTGAACAAGGCCGTGGACGCCACCAACTTCTTCATCGCTCTCATGGACGAGGATAACAACAGGATCGTTTTTCCGTATCATCATGACGAAGAAATCAAGGACTTTCATGACATCGACCTTGCAACGGTGAATGAAGACATCCTGTCCCTGAAGGTCATTCGCTCACAAAAACCTCTGTTCATCACCCGGGACAAGGACGAACGGGAAAGCTGCGGCGATATCCCCGAAGTGCAGGAGCCTCCGGCCGCCGTGTGGCTGGGAGTACCGCTGGTGGTCAGGGGCACGGCCATCGGCGCCATGGCCGTACAGCACTATTCCAACAAGGACCATTATTCGGACGCGGACATCAAACTCATGACCGCGGTTTCCGAACAGGTGGGCATCGCCATCGACCGCAAAGGCACCGAAGAGGAACTTTTCAGGCTCAATGAACAACTGGAATCCATGGTCCTTGAGCGCACCCGCCAACTGGTGGACAAGGCAAAGGAACTGGAAGACGCCAACCAGCGCCTGCAGGAACTGGACAAGCTCAAATCCGCGCTCATTTCATCAATTTCCCATGAATTGCGTACCCCTCTGACCTCCATCAGGGGCTTTGCCAAACTGACTCTCAAGGACTTTGAACGCTATTTCGCCCCCCACAACGAGGAAAGCCCGGCTTTCGGCAAACAAGCCAAGCGCATCAAGCAAAATCTCAAGATAGTGGAAAGCGAAGGAGAAAGGCTGACAAGGCTCATCAACGACTTCCTGGACCTGAACCGCATCGAGTCCGGCCGCATGGAGTGGAACGACAGGCAGACCGCCCCGGGGGACATAGCCCGGGCCGCCTACGACTCGGTCATGGGCCAATTCGCCGAAACGCAGGGAGTGACCCTCAAGCTCGACATTGCAGAAGATCTGCCGAGGATCACAGTGGACCCGGACCGCATGCAGCAGGTGCTCATCAATCTGCTGCACAACGCCCACAAATTCACGAAAGAGGGTGAGGTGCGTATCACGGTAAAAGGGAAAAGAGAGATGATCCGCTTCATTGTTTCAGACACGGGCATCGGTATCCCGAAAGAAGACCAGTCAAAAATCTTCGAGAAATTTCAGAAAAGGCGGCACGGCGACACCCTGAGCGGAGCCAAGGAAGGCACCGGGCTCGGCCTGGCCATCTGCAGGGAACTGGTGGCCCGCTATGGTGGAAAGATATGGGTGGAGTCGGTTCCGGACAAGGGAAGCGACTTCATCTTCGACATTCCCATCCAGGACTGAGGCGCCCTCCCCCCCAATAAAGAAGCCCCCGGCCCGAGGGCCGGGGGGTCATTTCGTCTACCAGCGACGCTGGGGACGTGGCCGTGCTTCGTTCACCTTGAGACGGCGACCACCGAAGTCTTCACCATCCAAAGCTTCAATTGCCTTTTCAGCATCAGCGTCTTCCATCTCGACAAAGCCGAAGCCACGGGGACGACCGGTTTCCCGGTCATTGACCAGTTTGACGGAAAGGACTTCTCCATGAACGGCGAAAGCTTGGCGCACTTCGTCCTCGGAGGAACTCCAGGGAAGATTCCCTACATAAATGTTCTTAGCCACAACATACTCCTTAAAACAATCAGGCCTGAATCGCTCCGGTTGGAAGTGAACCTACACATCTCCCGTAAAACCGATCAAGAAACCCGACGAAAGCTGCCCGCAGACTCGGTAGACCACCGGGAAGACCTCAGTCCGCCGACAAATACCGAATACGATCTTCCAATAACTTCGGTATCCTCGCTGCGGATTTATGGCAAGGGAAATCAACAAAATCAGGGAAAAAACATGAACTTCGGACAACAAATAATATCTTTACCTCCGACCACCCCGGGTGTAATTTCCCATCTTACACCACCCATACTACATACAATACACTGAAATGAATAACAAAACGCAACAAGTCAGCACTTCGGGATTTTATGCAGCCCTGGCCGCATTCGTCGGATGGGGACTTTTGCCCATCTATTGGAAGCAATTACAAGGAGTTCCTTCATTGGAAATCCTGTGCCACCGTATTGTCTGGTCTCTGGCCTTCGCAGGATTGCTGGTAACCGTCCAGAAACGCTGGCGCGAAACTCTGATCCCCATGAAGTCCCTCAAGACCATGGGCATGTTCACCGTCAGCAGCCTGCTGCTGGCCAGCAACTGGCTCATGTACATCTGGTGCGTGACCAACGGGCACGTACTGGCCACCAGCCTGGGCTACTACATCAACCCGCTCATGAACGCGGTGCTCGGATTCGTGCTCCTGCGCGAACGCATGACCAAGCTGCAGATCATCGCCATTTGTTGCGCCTTTGCCGGAGTCGTCAACTCCATTGTCGGAATCGGGCACATGCCCTGGCTGGCCCTGGCTCTCGCCGTGACCTTTGCGCTCTACGGACTCATACGCAAGACCGCGCCCATGGAATCCCTGCCCGGCCTGCTGGTGGAAACCGCCATCATCACCCCCCTGGCTCTGGGGTACTTGATCTATCTGGCATATACCGGACAGGCCTCCTTCCTGCACGGATCGCTGCACAATGATCTCTTCCTCATCGGCGCGGGTATCGCCACTTCCATGCCCTTGTTCGGATTCGCCTTCGGAGCGCGCAGGCTCCGCCTGACAACCCTGGGCATCCTGCAATACACCGCGCCCAGCATCGCGTTCCTGCTCGGCGTATTCGTCTACAAGGAACCCTTCACCACCAACAGCCTGATCACCTTCGGCTGCATCTGGACAGCTTTGATCATCTACTCCGGCGAAAGCCTCTGGATAGTCCGCAAGCAACGGAGATTCGCCACCTCGTAACGCATCAACTCCGTTTTCCCGCCTCTCTCTCCTGCACTTCCAGATCTTCCACAACTGTTGACCCGCCTCACAAAATCGCTTATCGTCGATCAACGATCAATAAACAAGACACCGCATATGATGAAACAAAAACACTGCTGTCCGCCTGCCAAAGCTGCGCCGCGAAACACTTCCGGCAATGAGGAATTCGCCACCTTGTGCAAAGCACTCGGGCACCCGGCCCGTGTCCAGATCCTCCAGCATCTCATAAGAATGGACCGCTGCGTCTGCGGACAAATAGTCGAGGTCATGCCCCTGGCCCAATCCACGGTGAGCCAGCACCTCAAAATTCTGCGCCGGTCCGGTCTGATCCAGGGCGAGGTGGATGGTCCGAAGAGTTGCTACTGCGTGGACAAAAACGTTCTCAAACGTTTCCACGACATGGTTGAAACACTATTGGAGGAACAATGAAGGAACTGAAAATGGCCCCGATGCTGCAACCACAGGATTGCTCCTGCTCCACGCGACACGTCATACCGGAATCGAAGCCCCTTGAAGAGGGGGTCTGTTGAGGCCCGAAGCCCGATCCCGAGTCCGGGATCTTCGAACGAGCCGGATACACCATCCGCCATTACGTGAAAGACTTTGTGGAGACGCCTGCCGGGGCCGTACCGCGTGTGCACACCAAACTATCCTGGCGCGACCGATTCGGCACGTTTCGGGCCCGCTTGGGGATCACTCGCAACAACTACAAAGTGACGCCCGGACTCTATTGCGTGGGTAGTCCGACGCCCGAATCCCCCGTGGTGGCCACGGCCAATTACAAACTGACCTTCGACATTGTCCGCAAGGAAATGAACGGGCTGGACGCCTGGCTGCTCATCCTCGACACGCGGGGCATCAACGTTTGGTGCGCGGCAGGAAAACAACTTTTCTCCACGGAAGAACTCGCCCGCCGCATCCTGCTCACACAACTGGCCGACATCGTCAGCCACCGACAGGTCATCGTCCCCCAGTTGGCGGCCACCGGCATTGCAGCCCACAAGCTGAACAATCTCTGCGACTTCAAAGCCATATACAGCCCGGTGCGCGCCTCGGACCTCAAGAGCTTCATCAAATCCGGCTACAAAGCTGACGAAACCATGCGGTCGGTCACCTTCACTCTCAGGGAACGCGCAGTGCTCGTCCCGGTCGAATTCTGGATTCTGCGCAAATACATTTTCATAGTATCGGCGATCATATTTGCGCTCTCCGGCATAGGGCCCGGAATATTTTCCTTTGCAGCGGCCTGGAGCAGGGGAGCCGCGGCGCTGGCCGCGGGCGGAGCCGGCATCTTCGCCGGAGCCTGTCTCACCCCCATCCTCCTGCCCTGGTTGCCCGGCCGCCAGTTCTGGATCAAAGGCATCGTCACGGGTCTGCCTCTAAGCCTGGCCGTCTCCCTCTCCTTTTCAAACGTCATCGGGACATCAGGCATTGTTGCGGCAACGCTGTTCGCCACAGCGGCGAGCTCCTATCTGGCCATGAACTTCACGGGGTCCACCCCATATACTTCACCGTCCGGGGTGGAAAAGGAAATGCGCCGGGGCATTCCGGCTCAGGCGTTGGCGGCCCTCGCGGCGCTGGCCCTGTGGATCGGCTCTGGATTTACGGGAGGTGCGGCATGAAGGACTTTCGGTATCTCGACAAAGTTGCCACCCTGCGGCTGAACAAGGACGCCTGCGTCGGCTGCGGCATGTGCGTAACGGTCTGCCCGCAGCGGGTCGTGCACTTGAACGGCAAAAAAGCCGAGATCATGGATCTGGACGGCTGCATGGAATGCGGGGCCTGCACCATGAACTGCCCCACCGGGGCCATCGCCGTAACACCGGGTGTGGGATGCGCGGCCTACATCATACAGACATGGCTCAAGGGCAAGGACAAGGCTTCCTGTGGCCCGGACTGTTGCTAATCGTTTTCCAATTCGGTTTTCTCCACCCTGTTTCTGCCTGCCTGTTTGGCCTGATACAGCATCTGATCGGCCCCCTTGATCAGGTCGGACCGCGCCATACCCATGACCGGTCTCGTGCTGGCCACGCCCACACTGATGGTGACGTGATCCGCGCACTCGGAGTGGGCGTGCGCAATGTTCTGCTTCTCCACATTGCGCCGCATTGTCTCGGCCATGACCACGGCAGTGGGACCGTCCGTGCCCGGCAGGATGGCGATGAACTCCTCTCCCCCATACCGGGCCACCATGTCCGAAGCGCGATTCAAGGTCCCGTCCAAGGCCGAAGAAACCAGGCGAAGACAGCGGTCTCCCTCGCCATGACCGTAGTTGTCGTTGTACTTCTTGAAGTAGTCTATATCCATCATGATTACGGAAATGACACCCTTTTCACGCACGCTCCTGCGCCATTCCTCCTCAAAAGTCTCGTCGAACTTGCGACGGTTCGGGATTCCGGTCAGTCCATCCATGGCGGAAAGATTCTGAAGCATGTCGGTCTTGCGCTTGAGCTCAAGGTGGGTACGCACCCGAGCTTTGACGATGGGCGTGCTGAACGGCTTGGTGATGTAGTCCACAGCACCCATGGCAAGCCCCCTGGTCTCGTCTTCCTCTTCGGTCATGGAAGTGATGAAAATCACCGGGATATCCATGGTGCCGTCATCCGATTTGAGAAGATGGATCGTCTCGTAACCGTCCATCCTGGGCATGACGATGTCCAGCAGGATAAGATCCGGACGTTTGTCCGAACCGACAATGGCAATGGCCTCCTCGCCGTTCTTGGCCACACTGATGTCGTACTCGTCGCTCAAAGCCTCACCGAGAATGCTGATATTGAAGGACGAGTCGTCCACTATAAGGATTCGTTGCCTCTTGTTCTGACCGACCATACGAACCGCTCCGGCTATGAAATGCCAAGTTTCATGAGTATTGTTCTCAAGTTATCGCCCGCATTCCGAAAATCAAAACTGTTGATGCTCTCCTCGAGCAAAGAGGCTTCCCCTGCCGCTTCTGAGCAGGCCAAGACTTCCCGCACTTCCTCGTAAATACGAACCGCCTTGAAGTCACTGGCATCCAAAAGGCTGCGCAATTCGTCAAGCTTCTCCGCGAACGCGGCGGCGCCGAGCTGGCTCGAGCATGTGTCCGGCTCATCACCAGACTCAACCTGGATTCTGTAGCGTTCCAGAGAACTCAACGCCACCCGCATGGCTCCGGAGAATACTTCAAGGCAATCCGAACAGGGAATGCCGGCTTTGAGGGAGCGCTCCAGTTCCACGGCGGCGTCATGAACATCCGTTGCTCCGATATTTCCCGACACGCCCTTGACCGTATGGACATGGCGCTTGGCGTGCTCCCAATCGTCCGCATCCAGCAGTTGGCGAAGATCCTCCACCACGTGTGCATAGTCACGCTGAAATTCCAAAAGCAACCGCTTGTACACTGCGTTTTTGCCGCCGAGCCGTTCCAGCCCGGCCTGGACATCAAACCCGTCGAGTGCGGGAATAATCGGCTGACCTGTGTCGCTCCGCAATTCCGGAGCGGTGCTCTCGCCCGATCCCCGGCCTTCCATCCAATAGGAAAGCACTCTGAAAAGTTCGTTCACATCCAGAGGCTTGGAGACATAGTCATTCATCCCCGCCTCAAAGCAACGCTCCCTGTCCTCGGTCATGGCGTGCGCGGTCATGGCTATAATGGGAAACTCTTCGGCGGACAGGAATTCCCTGATGGCGCGCGTGGCTTCCAGGCCATCCATCTGCGGCATCTGAATATCCATGAGCGCGCCGTCATAAACGTCCTTGTCCGCGAATCGCGCCATTTCCACCACCTCGCGTCCGTTGACGGCCATGGCGACATGGACGCCTGCATCCTCAAGAATCTCCTGTATGACCTGACGGTTGATGCCGTTGTCCTCGGCGACCAGCAGCCGTGCGCCGCGCACGGCGGCACGGGCATCTCCATCAGAATCTCCCATCCCCAGAGGAGCAAGTCCAAAAAGTCTGTCCACCACCTCGGCCAAAGACTGGCTGCACACGGGCTGAAGCACGACCTTGTCGAACAGGCTTTCCGCCAGCCTGCGGACCTCCCCGGTGAGATGCCCTGTGCCGAGAATCAATCTGGGCAGTCGGGCAATGGGCAACCGGTTGTTCAAGGCGCGGGCCAACTCCAGCCCGTTCATGCCCGGCGTCTTCCAGTCGGTCCACACAAGGTCCACAAGCTTTTCCGACTCAACGTCCGTCGCCAGCTCCAGGGCCGCCTCGCCTTCATCCCTGCAGATCACATCAAAACCCAACTCCTCCAACCCTCCGGCCACGCGCTCCGCCTCCATGGTCGCCGGTCCCACGACGAGAGCCCGTTTTCCAGTCAGCAATTCCCTGGCTTCCAGCGGGCGTTCCTCGTCAGGAGTCCCGAACTCCACCTCGGCAGTAAACGAACTTCCCTTGCCCAAGGCGCTCTCTACCGATATTTCACCGTTCATGAGATGCACCAACTGTCGGGTGATGGCCAACCCGAGACCGGTGCCCCCATGCTGGCGGGTATGAGAGCCGTCCGCCTGGGTAAAGGACTCGAACAACATCTCCCGGTCGTCCGTCCCTATGCCGATGCCGGTGTCACGCACCTGTACCCTGATACGCACTTTTTCACTGTCCACGCCGACAGGCGAGACCATCAGGTCCACCTGACCATGATCCGTGAACTTGATGGCGTTGGTCGTCAGGTTGGTCAGCACCTGTTCGAAACGTAGCGAGTCCCCCACCATGCAGGGGAGAAGCCCGGTTTCGGTAATGACATTGAACTGGATTCCCTTGTTGTCGGCCCGCGGCCCATACAACTCCAACAACCGCCAAAGCACCTCGGCCAGACGCATCTCCATCTGCTCGAAGACGAGCTTTCCCGCCTCGATGCGCGAGAAATCGAGTATGTCGTTGACAATGCCCAACAGGGAGCGGGAAGCGCCCTGTATCTTGCTGAAATAGTCGAGCTGCTTCGGGGTAAGCCCGGTCTTCCTGACCATTTCCGAGAGACCGATGATGGCGTTGAGCGGTGTCCGCACTTCGTGGCTCATGTTGGCCAGGAACTCGCTTTTGGCCCGTGTGGCCTGCTGGGCCTCGTCGCGCGCATCCACCAGCTGCCGCTCCGCGCGCTTGCGCTCGATGTAGGCGGCAATCTGGGCCGCAACGCTTTTAATCAAGGCAAGTTCGGTTTCGCTGAACCCATCCGCACCCATCACCTCCGATTGTCCACGGGCGATGTGCAACTCGCCCACCTTTTCGGGAGCGTTGATATCTTCCACGGCGATGCCGACTGCGCCCTCGCCGGCAGGATGGCCGTAAATCCGGCCTTCATTGCTGATGGAAACACGCATATCCAGAGGATGGTCGAAGGCCATGGGAATCATGGTCACTATCTGTCGAAGGACTTCGTCCACTTCCTTGCCGGACTGCTCCACCAGACTGGAAATGGCGTACAGGCAGTTAAGTTGGCGGACGTAATCTCTCAGTTCGGCTGTGCGCTCCCGCACCTGCTCACGAATGCGTTCGGTCCGCCCGGCGTTGGCCGCCGCATAGACTGCCACAAGCACTGTCAGCAACAAGGCTCCAGCGGTGGCCGCCACTGAATAACGAGTCTGAAATCGTTCATAGAAAGAGGGCAACGGTACGCAAACCACCTCCCACTCGCGCTGCCCCACATCCATGACGAAGGACGCGCTCATCCCCTGTGTCAGCTGTCCGAAATTTTCTTCCCGGCACCGCCAACCATACAGGAACCGCTCCCCCGCGGGAGCGCTCTTATCGAGGATGTATGCGGCCACGCCTGTCGCCTTGAGGTCCGAAAGAGCCGCCTTGATGAAATCGGCCAGCCTGTAGACAAGCAAAAGGAATCCCCGGATGGCGTCAAAAGACGTCTCACCGGGCTCGCCTTCCCGGTACACAGGATGGAAAAGAAGAAATCCGTGCTGAACTCCCTGCCCCTGAATAAGGGATATTCGGCCGGAGGCAACGATCTTGCCGCTGTCGGCCGCCTTCCGCAAAGCGTTTCTGCGCACCGGGTTGGAACCGAGGTCAAAGCCCAGTACCGCCTCGTTTCCTTTCAAAGGCTCGACATAAAATACGGGGAAATGGTCCTTCCTGTCTCCGGCGGGCACCAACTCACCGCTTTCGCCCTTCTCCTTGAAAAACGCCGAACCTCCCCCGTAGGCGTCCAGCCTTCGTTCAAACTGCTTCCGTTTACCGGCAGGCACCCTGGGTATCCACTCCATGGCCTGCACGCCCGGGAAATAGCTTTGCAACGGCTTGGTAAAACGGGAAAAGCCATCGCGGGAAACCTCAGTGCCGGCCACAAACAAGCCGTGCATGGATTCCAGCAACACCAAGCTCCTGCGATAGGCCGCCAGAATATCCACGAACACCACTTCACTCTCCACCGAGAATTCCAGTTCAAGCGTCCGCCGCTCCCAGGAATCCACGGTAAAGTACACCCCGGCGGCAAGCAGGCATCCCGCCAGCAAAACAGCCATGACGGAGACATTCCTCCGCATCAGCACCGCGACGACCGAGTCAGCCATATCAGCAACCTCTCAAAGGTGTCCCGACCAGTGTATTCCATAATATTATCAAGCACCGTTTCCGCCATGATAATCTGGAACGCCCCCTCTCTATTCATAGATGAAAACTATGCCGGATTTTGAATCCGATTCGGACAATGAATTTGTGATCACAACCGGATTGGGAGACAAACAGATTCAATCAAAAAACCATGCTGGAGGCGACATGTCTGAATCCGTCTACAAGGAAATGTGGGAAAACCTGAACCTGGACATCCCGGCCCACGACGGGCTGCTGGAAGTGCTGGGTAAATTCTACGGCGATATCTATCTTTCTCAGCAGGGAAGGCTCAAGGGGGCTGAATATCTCGATTTCGTCCTCTCCGAGGTGCACGGCCTGCGCATCAAGGAGATCATGGACCAAAAGGCGCAAGGCAAAAAGGTTGTCGGCACCTTCTGCGTATTCGTGCCAGAAGAACTGACCCTTGCGGCCGACGCCATCCAGGTGGGGCTCTGTGCCGGGGCCGAGGCCGGCACCGAAGCCGCCGAGGCCCTTGTTCCCCGCAACACCTGCGCCCTGATCAAGTCCTTCGTTGGCTTCAAGCTGGCCCGCATCTGTCCGTTCACCGAGTCCTGCGACATGATCGTGGGCGAAACCACCTGTGACGGCAAAAAAAAGACTTACGAAGCCTTTGGCGACCTCGTGAACATGCACGTCATGGAAGTGCCCCAGCAGAAGAATGCTACGGACCGCGACATGTGGAAGGCCGAGGTGCTGCGCTACAAGGACGCCCTGGAGAAGCTCACCGGCAACACCATCACTACGGAAAAACTGCGCGACGCCATCCGCATCGTGAATGAGAAACGCAGGGCTCTGCAGCGCCTGAACGAACTGCGCAAGGCGACGCCCGCCCCCATCTCCGGCCGCGACGCCCTGCTCATCAACCAGATCAGCTTCTATGACGATCCGGTGCGCTTTACCCGGAAAATCAACGAGCTCTGCGACGAACTGGAGGCACGCATCGCCGAAAAGCAGGGAGTGGCTCCGGAAGGCACTCCCCGGCTCATGCTTTCGGGCTGCCCCATGGCCGTGCCCAACTGGAAGCTGCCCTACATCATCGAAAGCTCCGGCGCAGTGGTGGTCGGCGAGGAATCATGCATCGGCACCCGCAACAGCCGGGACCTCGTGGTCGATGAAGGCGACAGCCTGGAATCCATGCTCGACGCCATTGCCGACCGCTACATGAAGATCGACTGTGCCTGTTTCACGCCCAACACCGAGCGCGAGGACAACGTCGAGACCATGGCCAAGGACCTGGACGTCGACGGGGTCATTCACTATGCCCTCATGTTCTGCCAGCCCTATGCCCACGAAGCCTTCAAGATCGACAAGACGCTCTCCGAGGCTGGCGTACCCATGCTGGCCATCGAAACCGACTACAGCATGGAGGATGTGGAGCAACTCAAGACCCGCGTCGAGGCCTTTGTGGAAATGATCAAATAGACGGAAGCTTCCATGATAGCAGGAATCGACATCGGCTCCAGATCCATCGAGTTGGTCGTCATGGACAATGATACGGTGGTGCGGCAGGAACACCTGCCCACCACCTTCGACCCCGTGCGCCAGTGCAAGTCCATCCTGAGCGGTCTCGAACCGGACAGGATCGTGGCCACGGGGTACGGCCGCAAGCTGGTGGAAGGCATGGACCTCGGTACGACGGTGGAAACCATCACCGAGATCAAAGCCCATGCCCTGGGTGTGTTCCGAACCTTCCCGGAAGCCCGCACCGTGCTGGACATCGGCGGCCAGGACACCAAGGCCATCTCTCTGCTGCCCGGCGGCAAGGTGGGCAAATTCGAAATGAACGACCGCTGCGCCGCCGGCACGGGCAAATTTCTGGAATACACGGCCACCATTTTCCAGATCCCGGTGGAGGAATTCGGATCCTATGCCCTAAAAGGCGATGATCCGCCCGTCATCAACAGCATGTGCACGGTTTTTGCCGAAACCGAAGCCACCTCGCTCATGGCCCAGGGAGTCGCCCCGGAAAACATCGCCCTGGGGTTGCACAAATCCATTGTCCGACGCACGGTAAACATGCTCGGCCGAGTCAAACTCGCCTTTCCCCTGGTCTTCGTGGGAGGAGTGGCCCACAACCCGTGCATGGCCCGCCTCTTGGCCGACAGCCTGGAATGTGTCCCGGGAAAGGACATCATCATCCCGGAAACCCCGGACATGAACGGCGCTCTCGGAGCGGCACACTGGGGCGGCCTGCCCCGGTGACGCTGCCCCGGCATGATTATTTCCTTCCCTTCCCTTGCAACAACGATTGGTTACGCCTACAGTGACACACTATTACTATTGAATCTGTTCCTCAATACGCCCCGATTCACGGTCTACGGAGGGTTCATGCGTTTAATAGCGGTTGCTCTGGGATTCATCGCCGTCATGCTGGCGGGCGCTACGGTCCACGCAGAAAAACGGCTCCGATTCGCCACCGAGGGAGGCTACCCGCCCTTCAACTACGTACAGAACGGAGAAGCCGCTGGATTCGACGTGGACATAGGCATGGCCCTGTGCCGGGCCATGGACGCCGAGTGCGGCGTCCTGGTAGTGGAATGGGGGGCGCTCCTGGACGGGCTCATTGACGGCAAGTACGACTTCGTCGTGGCCAGCATGGCCAGAACCGACGAACGGGATACACTTGTTGACTTCACAACCCCCTACTACCGATCCCGCACCAATTTCATAGGCAACCCCGCCAAATTGGCCAACGTCTCCAGAAAACAGCTGGCCGGAAAGACGCTTGCTGCGCAAAGAGACACGGTGCAGGCACAATACCTGGAAGACAACTTCGGCGATGCAGCTCACATAAAGCTTTTCCCGACCCTCAAAGAATCTTACGCGGCCCTGGCGAACGGCAGTGTCGACGCCCTGCTGGTGGACAGTCTGGTGGCCTTCGAATTCCTTCAATCCGAGCACGGCCAAGACTTCGACTACATCGGCGACCCCGTGGATACGGCGGACCCCTCCAGCGAAGCGCGTATCGTGGTACGCAGCGGAGACAGGGAACTCCTGCAGGACATCGAAACCGCCCTGAACCAGATTCGGCTCGACGGCACATACGAACGCATCAACCGGGCCTACTTCCCCTTCAGCATCTACTAGGCGGACGCTATGGATCCGAGGAAACCGGCTGTCCTCCCGGACGACCATGAGGCCGACAGAGGCCCTGCGCTCATCCCGACCCTGACCCTTTACGTGGTCATTGCCACGGTTCTCCTGTGCGGCCTTGCCGTCATCGTGGGCAGCTCCCTGACCACCATCAGCACCCTGGCCACCGACACCCGTGATTCCCTCCTGCCCTCCATCGTCGAGCGGCAGCGCACGTCCCTGAACCTGGAGCGGCTCGGCAGGTTTGCTCTCACCGTATACATGACCAATATCCCATCCGAACGGAGGAAGGCCAGGCTGGCCGCGCACATTCTGGCCCAAGACGCGGTCTTTGAGACCAACCCGGTCGTCAGCCACAAAATACAACAGGCATACAAAAGCATTAAGCACATAGCTTCGCTGCGCAATGAGCAGATTCGCCTTCGAAAGGAAATACGAAACAGTGAGTTGCAGCTCCGCCACCTGGACCACTCGGACACCCCCTACCTCGCCCCCCAGTCGTCACACCCACAGAAGGAAGTCCACAAATTGTGGCACTCCGCCATGTACATACTCTTCAACCTGAGCGAAGTGCGATCTCCTACCCGGCTCGACCTGGTCAGACGGGAGTTCGATACGATCGTGGGAAAACTCAAGGCTTCGGACAACAGCCACGATTTTCTCGATATCCTTGAAAGGTTGCAGGCTGAGACATTGTTCACCATGAGGCAGGAAGTGATATCCCTGAATGCACGTTGCACAGCACTTTGGACAGAACTGGACAGGTCGCTGGAGGAAACTTCCGCCACCATCTCCACGACGACATCGCTGACCGCTTCCGACCGCTTCACCATCATTTCCGAAGAAGCCGAATCCGGTATCCGCAGCAGCGTCGTGGCAACCCTCGTTTTCCTGGGGACCCTGGCCATCCTGCTGCTCATCATCCACAAGGACGTGCTTGTTCCCATCGTCAGATCGGTGAACGCCTTGGCCACGGCAGGCAGGGACCGCAAGCCGGTTAGACTTCCAAAAACGCGGCTGCGGGAAATTCAGGACATTCAGATCTCCGTGGAAAACTCCTCCATGCTCATGTCCCAGATCGCCGAGCGTACCGAAGAGCTGGAACGGTTGAACAAAACTCTCGAAGACGAGATCACGGAACGCAAGCGCACCGAGGCAAAACTGGAAGATGCCAGGGCAGCCGCCGAAGCCGCCGACAAGGCCAAAAGTGAATTCCTGGCGGGCATGAGCCACGAAATACGTACACCCATGAACACCATCCTCGGCATGGCCGAAATGATGATGGAGACCAACCCAACTCCCGAACAGAGCAGGTTTATCGAAATCTTCCGCAATTCCGGGGAACATTTATTAAGTCTCATCAGCGACGTCCTTGACCTGTCCAAAATCGAGGCCGGACAGATCCAGCTTGAAAGCAGTGACATCTCCCTCTCCGGAACCCTGAACGGCATTGCCGCCCTGCACGCGGCCAAGGCACAGGCAAAAGGCCTGGACTTGAATATCGACATCTCCCAATCCCTGCCGGAATGGGTCTTGGGCGACCCAATGCGCCTGAGCCAAGTGCTCACCAATCTCGTGGACAACGCCATCAAATTTACTCATCAGGGCTCGGTGATCATTTCGGCCGCCCCAGGCCCCTCGGGCATTACGGGCGAGGTGAGTTTCACGGTCGCCGACACGGGCATCGGCATCGAGCCGGAAGTCCAGGAGAGCATCTTCCAGAGCTTCACCCAGGCGGACTCCTCCACCACCCGGGAATACGGCGGCACCGGCCTCGGCCTGTCCATCTGCCGCAAGCTGGTGACCATCATGGGCGGCGACCTGACTTTGGAAAGCACTCCGCGCAAAGGCTCGATCTTCAGCTTCACTCTCTTGTTCAAGCTTCCCAAACTTCCGGCCAAGACCGCCGCCCTGCAAAATAAGGAGGAAGTGCGCCAACTCACCGAACTCCTCAATCTCAAGTCCGTAAGCATTCTCCTGGCCGAGGATTCCCTGAGCAACCGGGAACTGCTGGAATTCTACCTGGCCAAAACCACCTGTCGGATCGATTTTGCGGACCACGGCAAGGATGCTGTGCGCCTGTTCATGGAAAACGACTACGACATCGTGCTCATGGATATCCAGATGCCGACCATGGACGGATTTGAAGCCACCCGCCTCATTCGTGCATACGAAAAGGAAAACAAGCTCGCTCCCACGCCCATCATTGCTGTGACGGCCAACGCTCTGAGCGAAGACCGCGGCCGCTGCATCGCCGCAGGCTGCACCTTCTACCTGGCCAAACCCATCACCAAAAACGACCTGCTCAAAACCATCGCCAGCGCCGCCGGGCTGGTGTGACCGCCGGTCACTTTCCCCTTTCTCTTGGATAAAAATCCCAGGTGTGCTACCCACCCCACGATCGAACGTCCCCAACCAGTGGAGCCATTCATGCAGACTTATATAGACTTCGACAGGCTTGACGCTCATTTCCGCACCGCCATGGAAGACGGTCGCAACCTTCTCTACGAATATGAGACCTATTCCGTGCTGCGGGATTCCGGCTCGGAGTCCGTCCCCAAAGTGAATTTCCTGCTCAAGGGCACGCGTCCGTCCAACGAGGAACTCAACGCAATGCCCGGCCACAAGGTGGTCATGAAAATCGTCTCTCCCACCATTGTGCACAAGACCGAAGTGGGCGGCGTAAAAATCATCGAGAAGGACCCGGGCAAGATACGCTCCACGTGGAGGCGCATGATGGACGAGGCGCCGGCCGACTACGCTCGCTGGATAGAACTGCACCCGGATATGGCTCCGGCCGCTTACAAAGGCCTTGCAGACGAGGCGCTGCTCAAGGCCATCTCCCAGGATGTGAAGGGGGTGCTTCTCTGCCAGTTCATGCCACCCGATTCCATGGCCTTCGGCAACGAGCTGTTGGTTTCCATCCGCCGTACGCGCGAATTCGGTATGATCATCACGGCCGGCCTCGGCGGGACTGATACCGAACTCTATGCCAGCCGGTTCCGCAAGGGCCAGGCGGTGGTCTCGGCCTCAACGGCCATGACCGACGGCAAGCAGTTCTTCAAACTGTTCACCAAGACCATCGCCTACCGCAAGCTGGCCGGAATGAGCAGAGGGCAGCAACGCATCATTTCCGACGACCAACTCGAAGAGTGCTTTTCCTCCTTCATCGAAATGGCCAACCGATACAGCCCGGGAAACCCGGAAGCTCCTGTCATCATAGAGGAACTGGAGGTCAATCCCTTTGCATTCACCGACTACCAGATGGTGCCCCTGGACGGCATGTGTCGTTTCTCGCCGCAGGAATCCCTCTCCGAAAACCGACCGGTACGCAAGATAGACAACCTGCTGCACCCGAAACGTATAGGCATCATCGGGGTATCGGAAAAACGGGCCAACTTTGGACGCATTATTCTGAACAACGTGCTTTCCTGCGGCTTTCCAGCCGAAAGCATCACCATCGTACGGCCCGGCGTGGAGGCAATCGACGACGTGGAATGCGTCGATTCGCTCCAGGCAATGGGCAAGGTGGACCTGTTCATCGTGGCTGTAGGCGCGGCACAGGTCCCGGACCTGGCTGACGAACTCATCGACCACGGCCTGGCCGAGGCGGTCATGCTCATTCCCGGCGGTCTGGGCGAAACCGAGGAGAGCAAGGAGCGTGCGGAACAGCTCATCGCCAAGATCAACAAGGCCCACAAAAACGGCACAGGCCCAGTCTTCCTGGGGGGCAACTGCCTGGGCGTGCTTTCCCACCCCGGCCATTACGACACCATATTCATCCCCGAGGAAAAACTACCCAAAAGGCGGGGCGGCAAAGACAAACGGGTTGCCTTCATCAGTCAGAGCGGGGCGTTCATGATCACCCGGGCCAGCAAGATGGCCCAACTCGACCCGGCCTATATGATCTCCATCGGCAATCAGGCAGATCTCACTGCAGGGGACTTCGTCAACTATTTCAAAAAGGTTGACGACATCGACGTCATTGCGGTGTACATGGAAGGATTCAACGACATGGACGGCCTGAATTTCTGCGTGGCCGTACGTGATGCAGTGAAAAACGGCAAGGAAGTACTTTTTTACAAGGCAGGACGGACAGCGGAAGGTAAAACCGCAACCTCGGGACACACAGCCTCCGTGGCAGGGGACTACATGGTCTGCGAATCCTGCGTTCGCCAGGCCGGTGCGCAGGTGGCCGACACCTTCACCCGTTTCGAAGACCTCTACCTGCTGGCCACCCGATTTCACGGCAAGCTGGTGGCGGGCAACCGACTGGCCGCAGTGAGCGGCGCCGGTTTCGAGGCCGTAGGCATGGCCGATTCCATCCAAGGCGACGATTTCCAGATGACCATGGCCCGTTTCTCAAGCGAGACGAAGGACGTTTTGCAAAAATTGCTCAGAAAATACCGTCTGGATTCCCTGGTGGAGGTCAAGAACCCACTGGACATCAACCCGGCGGCCAATGACACCCTGCACACCGAGGTGACCCGAATCCTCGCCGAGGATAAAGGAGTGGACGGTTTGGTTGTGGGGCTGGATCCGCTCTCCCCCTCCATGCAGACCCTGCCGGAAGGCGCACGCAACGGCGAATCCCTGAATTCGGAAAACGGCATTGCCACGCTTTTCCCGGCTCTGGTGCACGATTGCGCCAAACCGGTCATCGGCGTGGTGGATGGCGGAAGACTCTACGACCCGCTGGCCGATTCTCTGGAGCAGGCAGGCGTACCTGTATTCCGGTCCAGCGACAGGGCCGTGAGCGCACTGGCCAAATACATTGAGGGCCGACTCTACGCAGACGCCTTGAGGCGGGATGGAGAGGCCACCGGCGTATCCCCAAGGGAGAATTCATAAACCGGGACAATGCATCCGTCAGGGCAACGTCGAGACACAATGCCCGTTCGTCTGAAACCGAGCGTCCCATAGAGCCGGAGCCCCGCAATATTGGCGTGGAAGCAGCGCAACCGCACGGAGCGGACCGCATAGGTTTCAAGGGCCTTGTTGATCATGGTGCGAACAAGATGGGTGCCCACGCCTTGACGCCGCACATCCGGATTGACGATGACATTGCCGAGGGAACAGTAATCGCCCGGCTCGCAGCTGATGAAGTTGGCGTATCCCGCGACGGTCCCGTCGCAGACCACTACCGTGGACTCGTACCGCTCCCTCGCGGACGCCAGCAATTTCCGCGGGGTCAGGGGCCACTGAGCCGCGGGGAACATGTAGAAAAGCTCCGCGGGAGTACGCGGAAAGCCGCAGATGATGCGGGCGTCGGTTTCCAGAAAATCTCTAGAAGTGAGCATATTGCAGAGAACATTATGGACAGGCCGGCGTCACTGCAACCAGACGTTCATTACGTTTACGTGACGGTTGTCCGTCATATATGTAGTTGGAATCCCTTGAAGGTCCTCACAGCGCCAAATATCGGAAAAGCAACCGCGTACGAGAAAAGAGGGCTGGTGAGAGGCTTGTTGTCGAAGCATAAGGAAATGCAGACCCACAGTCGTCCGGCACCCCACAAAACGCGGTAATTTTTTCAGCAGCCGCAGTCGATGAGCATGTCGCTGTAGGATCTGGACTCCAGTTGTTCTTCCTCGATGTCGAACAGCTGAAGCCATTGACTGCACTGCTCATGAAGTCTTTCCAGGTCCGAAGCATCCTCGCCTATGGCCTCGATCTCCACGAACCTTCCCAGCCCATCCACACGGTCGATGTGGAACTTCACGTTGTCGATAAAGTAAATTTCCCGTTCCTTTTCCACACATACCTTCACCCCAAGGGCTGCGGAAAGCACGTTTTTGAGCTCATTTTCGGGTAAGAGCCGTTCCAATTCATATTCCGAAACCTTGGGCTCAGGAGTATCAGGGCGGCGGTAAAAAATGAGGGAGTTCTCCACTTGCCCCTCACGCAGCTTGAGCCGCCCCCCCGTGCAGTTGAAGTAAGTGTCGGATTGCCTGTCAAGCCCACGAAAATCCGCGCCGTTGGCCATCAGGATCTTGCGCACCCGGTCCGGGTTCTGAATTCGAGCCTTGATTTCCACGTTGATCACGAAACTACCTCCTGGACATGGCCAAACCGATGCCCGCACCGATAAAGGTTCCGCCGAGCACTTTGTTCACGAAACGACCGATGCTGAACCTGCGGAAGGTTCCGGCAATCTTCTCACCGCCGAATGCATAAATCATCCAGACCACGAAAGCCAATACAGCCATGGTGGTGAGCAAAACGGTACACTTGAGAACAGTGACACCATCCGTGCCGAGAAATTGCGGAAAAAGTGCGGAGAAGAAGACAATGGCTTTGGGATTGCCCAAGGTCACCATGAAGGCGTCGAAAAAGAGTTTGTGGGCCGGCTTGGAAGCCTTCACGACCACATTGGTGTCTATATCCAGATTCTCGGCAGGGGCACGCCAGACCATGATTCCGAGCCAGACAAGATAAGCCGCACCTGCATACTTGACCACAAGAAAAAGAGGTTCACAGGCCGTAAGCAGCACACCGAGCCCAGCGATGGAAACCCCTGCCTGCAGCATGGTGCCGACAACGTTACCAAGACCGGAGAACAGGGCTTTGCCTGCGCCGTAGCGAATGCCGTGGGTCAGAGCCAGCAGCGTGCTTGGCCCGGGAACAATGGAAACGATAAATATGGTGGTGGCGTAGATAAGCCAGAATTCAAACGACATGCAATCCTCCTCGGGGCTACTGAGAAGGAATTGCATGATTCAGTTTCAATGGCAAGACCCATAATAAGGATGGGGACTAGTCATGGGGATTGGCGGCGACCCGGGAGGCGGAAGGCGCCGGCGACGGGGTATTGGTGTCGGAGACATACTCCACGCCGATATCCCGGACATCGTCGGGGTTGTCTGCCGCGTAGGCCACGCAACGTACCAGTGAGCCGGAACTTACGCGCCTGACCAAAGTCTCGACAACAAGTCCGGAACCACCGCCACTCCCGGGATAGAGAACACGGGAAATCAGATGCCACCCCTCAGGCGTTGTCCTGGCTTCGCCAAGCATTTCCCTCTGTACTTCCAAGCCGAAAAGCACATCGATATCGCACTGCTCCAGAGTTTCCTTGCAAAGGATATCGTCAACCGGAGAGTACGGTTTCATTGCAGTTTCCCCTTACCGGCATCAGGCAAGCCGATAGCTGGTCCTGCCGGATTCCGGATCGTGTATACGGCGCAGCCGCGCATTGGGTACGAACTCCATGCTCACATTGTGAACAGCCCCGGTTTCAAGCCCCCCGGTGGTATAGACAACGCAACGCACCAGACAACCAAAGGGGGCGGTCATGGCAGCGGTCTCCATGACCACGTCGCTGCCGCGGGAGTCATGGACAACCACCTCGCGTGAGAGAGGCCGCCAGACCGCGTCGGTGCTCTTTGCAGCACGGACGGCATTGCTCTTTTCAAAGGCCATGTCCACACCTGTTCCACCGAGCAGCATCCTGATCTCGTCTTTCTCAAGCAACTTGCGGTAAGAGCGAGATGAATCGTACGATGTTCCGGCATTGGATGTGATTTGGGCTTCTTTCATAGTCATCACCTACATTGGCACGCTCGCCGCAATGTTTGCGGCGCATGCTCCGGGTTTTGCGTTCACAAGGTGTATCCCTTGAGTACTAAGCAACCTCTATACCCAGTATCGCTCCAAACGGTCACAAGGTTACATGACAACTCATAATACTCTGCAATTTAAAGATATCTTTTTTTATACCACCCCGACAAAGGCCCGAATGCGACCGACGCGCCGTGGAAAAAAGTGCAGACGACGTACGCAGTGCACATCTTGTGATGGCAAAAAGCCGCACATATCGAAAACCTATAGACCCTATCAGATAAGGCGGAAACTCGAATAACCACCCGGTCCAGACACATTGGAGTGAAGCGATCTGGTTTTCGGGTCGTGTCTGGGCGCACACCGGATGGTTATTGCCTTCGCAAAAAGCAACCGGCGTGCCGGACTCAATAAAGTGTAATATAAAAGATAATTATGAAGAAAACCCCCAAAAAGAGCAGAAAAAAACAGTGCAGGGGACAGCACCCCCTGCACAAAAATCAAGTCGCATTATGCACAAAAAAACTATTCTTCGTTCGTTTCCAAGAGGTCGTCAGCCGCATCCTCACCCTTTTGGGCTGACAACCGTTTCTTTTCCTCTTTGCGCTTTTGTTTTTCTTCCTTCTTTTTCTTCTTTGCCAAATCCCGCTGTCGCTTTTCAAACTTGTAGTTGCGATTGACCAATGAATACCTCCTGGTGGAGATTATGCGGACCACAGAGTCCACCAAAAAAGGCGCCTGTCTCCTCAATGAGAGACAGGCGCCTTGGCAAGCCTATAGCTCTAAATCGGAAACTACCAACGGGGGCGGCGTTCCGGACGGGGCTTGGCTTCGTTGACCTTCAGGGCGCGGCCGCCGAAGTCTTTGCCGTCCAGGTTCTCGATGGCTTCGAGAGCGCCGGCGTCTTCCATCTCCACAAAGCCGAAGCCACGGGGACGACCGGTTTCACGGTCTTCAATCAGTTTAACAGAGGAAACTTCGCCGTAAGCTTCGAAAGCAGCACGGACTTCGTCTTCGGTTGCGGACCAGGGCAGATTGCCGACATAGATGTTCTTGGACATTAAAAATACTCCTAAAAAAAGTGAAAATAAACTGTAGCGCCCGTGCGCCACTTATAAAAAAAAGAAGCAATGGCCAAGATGCGGGGCACTGCTTCTTGATTTACCTGTTCAGTTCCAAACCAGCGCCGGCCAACATTCAGACCGCGCCTCCACGGGTGCCGCTGGTGTAAGAAAATGCACCGTTTCCCAATACCATCAAAATGTCAAGTAGTATTATTCTTCAGGAAAGAGAAGCAATTAAGTCGGAAAATCAAATCACTGCTCCTCGATTCGGCACGTTAGGCCCTTTTTTCGCGCCCTGCGGAACGCCTGGGACGACGATTTCCACCGCTCTTATGAGGTCGGCGGGCTCCATTATGGACCTTGGGTTTGTGGCTGACATGCTGCTGCACCGGAAGCCGGTCGTAGTCGAATCCCTCCACGGTGTGACTGTCGATGCGCAGACGCAAGGTACGTTCGATGTCGCGAACAATGACCTTGTCGTCCGGTGTGGTGAAGCTGAAGGCCTCTCCGCTGCGCCCGGCCCGGCCTGTCCGCCCTATGCGATGGGTATAGGTTTCGGCCGTGTCCGGCATGTCGAAGTTGATGACATGGGAGACACGGTCGCAATCAATACCACGCGCTGCGATATCCGTAGCCACCATAACCCTGAAGGTGCCGTCCCGGAATCCGTCCAGAGCGCGCCGACGTTGGTTCTGGGTCATGTTGCCCTGCAGAAAGGTGGCCTGGTGTCCGATGCGGTCCAGCTTTCGGGCCAGATTCTTGGCCCTGTGCTTGGTGCGGGTGAAGACAATGACGCTCTCATGTTCGATTTCCTTGAGCAGTGCTTCCAGCAGTCGCCCCTTGAGGTGCTGGTCCACCGGATAGAAAGCGTGGCTCACGCGCTTGGCCGGGGCCGTATTGGCCACTTGTACGGTAACCGGGTTCTTCAGGATGCGATCAGCCAGCTTCTTGATGTCCTTGGGCATGGTGGCGGAAAAAAGCAGATTCCGCCGATCTTCGGGCAGATGGGACATAATGCGCTTGATATCCGGCAGAAAACCCATGTCCAGCATGCGGTCGGCCTCGTCGAGCACCAACATGTCCACCTTGTCCAGCTTGATGGCGCCCTGGTTGATGAGATCCATAAGGCGGCCCGGGCAAGCCACCACCACGGTGGACTGACTCACGGCCTTGATCTGGGGATTGAATCCCACGCCGCCGAACACGGCGGCGCAACGTATGCCGGTCTGCCGGCCCAGATCGATGAAGTTCTCGTGGATCTGGCCGGCCAGTTCACGGGTGGGAGCCAGTACAAGCGCCCGGATCGGGCCACGCTTCGTGGCCTCGGCTGCCAGGAGGCGTTGCAGGATGGGCAGTGCAAAGGCGGCGGTCTTGCCTGTGCCGGTCTGAGCCAGTCCCATGACGTCCTTGCCTGCAAGAACCTCGGGAATGGCCTGGGATTGAATGGGTGTGGGGGTCACATAACCACAAGCGTTGATGCCAGCGACAAGCCGCTGGTCAAACGAAAAAGAATCGAAAGACAATGTATGATCCTGGGTGAAAAGAAATATAAGAACGACGGCGCGTGACAGCGGTCGTTGACCGGCCTTGGCCGGTTCGTAATCATCTAGCTCTGGGACGTGGGATAGTTCTAAGATCCGGTTTGTCGCGGACAGACCGCCAATGCAGGCGGCAGAAAATAAAGCGCGTCCAGTCACGCTGAGACAAGGCTGTTTGAATCATTTTCAAATGAATGTAAAGTAAAAAAACGAGGGGAGACCTGTTGCAACAGATTCCCCATTCGCATTCTCCCCTCAAGAAGTTTCCAACAAAAACGACCGGCAGCCCGCAAGCCGCCGGTCCTTCCGATCTATTTGGCCCGGGCTTCCAAAGAGAATCGTCCCCTTTGGCCGTCGGAGACCTCAGTATGATTCGATATGACATCTATCAACCGGGGCCAGATTTCTTTGGGCAGGTCATGCCCCATTCCCTCAATTATCCATAGTTTCGCATTTTGTATCAGCTGCGCAATTTCCTTCCCCGCTTCCACCGACATGAACGGATCCCTGTCTCCATGAATGACAAGTGTTGGAGCTTTAATCGACGCAATCGAAGATCGTTGATACCCGTGCGACAAAACGGCCGCACTCTGGCGAGCCATCCCCTGCGGGTAGTACGAGCGATCATAACTCTCGGCCATGAGAGTCTGCACCCGTTTCTCATCAAAGGCGAATCCAGGACTCCAGATTTTCCGCCACATATTCACGTAGTGTTCAACATATGCTTCGCGTTCATCAGGTACAGGCTTATAAACCTCTGCCAAAACATCCGGTTCAATCTGCGGGAGTTCCGGATTTCCCGTGCTTGACATGATAGCGGTCAAACTATGAACATACTCCGGATACCGGTACGCAATGACCTGGGCTATCATGCCCCCCACAGAAGCACCGCAAATGTGCGCCTTTGCAATGCCCAAAGCATCGAGCAAACCAACAGCGTCACCCGCCATATCTTCAAGAGTGTATGGTGGACTTATGGGTTCCCCTTTCATCGCCGCCACCATATCCGGAATACCGGCTTCATCAAATTTGGTCGATAATCCGACATCTCTGTTGTCAAACCGGATGACAAAGTGTCCTTTTTGGGCCAGCATTTCGCAAAACTCGACTTCCCAATGGATCATCTGACTCCCTCCTCCCATTATCAGCAATAGTGCGGGAGAAGTCCTGTCACCAAAAGTATCATACTCGATCCGGATATCGTGAGCAGTCACATGAGGCATGAGTTAATCCTTTGAAGAGTGTTGAAAACAACTTTAAATCGCCCATCCTATAAAAGTCACTTTAAACGCAAAGAAAGCCGGATCGCAACGTGGAAAACATACACTGCGACCCGGCTTTTCTTAAACAACAAGGTAATAATATCTGTTGGGGCAGCCAGTCTATTCCTTCACTGAACCAGCAAGCAGTCCTCTGATAAAATACCTGCCCAGGAAGACATAGATGGCCAACACCGGGATGGCCGCAAGGATGGACCCGGCCATAGGCAGGTTCCAGCTCACGGCCTGCCCCCCCGCCAACTGGGCCAGCCCCACGGTGATGGGGTTCTCCGAATATCTGGTCAGACAAATGCCCCAGAGGAACTCGTTCCAGATCTGGGTGAACTGCCACAGGCTGGTGACCACGAAACCGGGCACGGACAACGGAAACACGATGCGGGTGTAGATGGAGAAAAAACCAGCGCCGTCCAGGCGCGCCGACTCGATGAGCGCCGTGGGAATCTGGGCGTAAAAGTTACGGAAAATGAGCGAGGTGATGGGCAGCCCGTAGACCACATGGGCCAGGATCAGACCCGGCAGCCCACCGTAGAGGTTCATGGCCCGCAGTGTCTGGAACAGCGGAATCAGGATGACCTGGTACGGAATGAACATGCCGAAAAGGAAGAGCGTGAACACGATCTCGCTCCCAGCGAATTTCCACTTGGAAAACACGTAACCGTTGAGCGATCCCAACACAGTGGACAACGCCGTGGCGCATATCGTCAGGATAATGCTGTTGATCAAGTTGGGCTTCAGCATTTCCAACGCCTCGGAAAAACTGCCCCAGTTCAGGGTAGCCGGAATCTCCCAGGCGCGCGGCAGGGTGATGTCCGCGGGTAGTTTGAGCGCCGTGATGAGCGCCATGTAGGCAGGAGTCAGATACAGAACAACCAGCACGGCAAGGATGGCGTAGAGCATGACGGAGCCGAAAGTGAGCTTGCGGATCATGAGCGCGCCCTCCTCTGCCGATAGGAACTGACGAGATAGGGAACGATGAACATGGCCGCCAGCAGAAAAAGCACGATGGCGATGGCCGCGCCCTTGGAAAACTCGTTGGCCCGGAAGGTGGTCAAATACATGTTCAGGGCCGGGTGACCGGTCTCGGCGTTGTCGGGGCCGGTCATGGCGAAGATGAGGTCGAACATTTTGAGGGAAATGTGGGAAAGGATGATCACCGCGCTGATGGTGATGGGCTTGAGCATGGGAATGGCCACGTGGCGGTAGTATCCCCAGTCGCTGGCGCCATCCAGACGCGCGGCGTCCATGAGGTCCTGGGAGATGCCGTTGAATCCGGCAAGGTACAGGGCCATGGTATAGCCGGAATACTGCCAGATGGTGGCCAGGATGATGCCCAAGGTGGCCAGGTTGAAACCGTGCATCTCTTCCATGAAATAAATCTGCGGCAACAGGTCGCCGAACAGCCAGACGCAGGCGCCCAGCCCCAGGCCGGGCAACAGGTAGCGCTTGAGCGCCTTTGGCGTATCGCCCTTGAGCGTAAAGAGCCCGATGATGATGAGCACGAAGGCGACCACGTAAAGCAGTACGGGCAGCAGGTGCTGCCAATTGAAAAGCAGCAGGGCCTGCTTGCTGGACAACCACTGGAAGGTCAGTTTCTCGCCCCCGAAAAAGGTGGGCACGATGTTGACCCCGCCCTGAGGGGCCAGCAGCCAGCGCCAGATGGTGCCGGTGACGATGAAGGACAGCGACATGGGGTACAGGAACACCGTGCGCAGGAAGTCTTCGCCCCTGGGTTTGCGGTCCAGCAGGATGGCGATGAACATTCCGAGCCCCACTGCCCCGGCCAGCAACAGGACGGAATAGTAGACCGCGTTGACCAGGTCCTGTCTGAACCGGGCGTCAAGAAAGCCGGTGAACAGTTCCACATAGTTCTGCAGACCGACGAAATTCTTTTGGGGGTTTTCGGCCAGCGAGGCCACCCCGCCCCAGTCGGTCATGGAGATCCAGACGGTATTGCCTATGAAGCCATAGACGAAGACCGCGATAAGAATGATGGACGGCAAAAGCGTCAGAAACGCCTTGATCCTGTCCCTTGATACTTCCCGCATGTCGCTCTCTTTCGGAAAAATTTGTCCGGCGACGCCGGAGGCGCCTGGCCTCCGGCGTCAGTTCCGGGTTCTGCTATTTGCCGATACCGCTTTTGACGGCGATCTGCTGGGCCATCTTGCCCGCAGCGGCCGCATTTCTGGTTTTCAGGAACATTTCCATGACGGTTGCGAAGTCGCCCATAAAGGTCTCGTTCGCGGTGACGCCGTGGGCCAGGGAGCCGACGATGCGGTCCTTGGCAAAGTCTGCGGACGCGGACTTGGCGTAGTCGTTGTACTTGGACAGGTCACTGTCGGTACGGGCGGAAATGGAACCCTTGAGCGGGTTGAATGCATCGGAACCTTCCTTGGAACCGAGCAGCGTGAGCCATGCAATGGCATTGTCGCGATGCGGAGCGCCCTTGGGCAGCCCGAAGGAGTCGGCCAGGAACATGAATGCTCCACCGGTGCCCGGGGAAGCCATCCAGCCGAAGCCGGAACCCGGGGCGAGTTTCTTGGTGGTGCTCATGTAACCGGCAGCCCAGTCGCCCATGATGTTGAAGGCGGCGCGACCGTCAACCACCATGTCGGTGGCCTGCTGCCAGGACAGGGAGGAAGCATCGGCGTTGGTGTACTCCAGAATCTTACCGAAGAGTTCCCAGGCCTTGACGGCTTCGGGGCTGTCGAAGGCAAGCTTGCCGGACCATAGGGCATCCCACTTGTCCGGGCCGAGAGCGGCCAGGGCGACGGATTCCCACAAATGGTTGGCGGTCCAGTTCTGGGCCAGGGCCAGAGGCACGATGCCCTGCTTCTTCAACTTCGGAGCGATGGCGAAGAACTCGTCCCATGTTTTGGGAGCTTCAACGCCCCATTTCTTCAGGTTGGCCGGGATGTACCAGAGCACGTTGGAACGGTGAATGTTCACGGGAACGGACCAGATGCCTTTGTCCGTGCCGATATTCTTGATCAAGCCTTCGGGAAAGACTTTCATCCACCCCTGCTCCTTGAACAACGGGGTCAGGTCTTCCATGCGGTCGGCCTTGACCCAGGTGCCGATCAGCTCCTGCCCGGCGTGGACCTGGAAGCTGTCCGGCGGGTTGCCGCCGAGCATGCGGGTCTTGAGAACGGCTTTGGCATTGACGCCGGAGCCGCCGGTGACGGTGGCGTTGAGCACCTTCACATTGGGATTCTCTTTCTTGTAAATGTCGATCAGAGCCTCAAGAGCCGGACCTTCATCCCCTGCCCACCAGGAGAAAATTTCCAGCTCGCCGCTCAGATTGGAAGCCGCCTGAACAGGCATGGCGCCCAATACCACAATGGCAGCCAATGCGAACAACAGTTTTGCCAGGGTCTTGCTCATCAGAACCTCCTCGGTTTCTCGGTTACCCCAACAGAAGTCCACACAACATCCCTTTACCCGACATCAGGAAAGGGCATTTGTCGTCTCAGGATCGAAAAGCACCATACGATCAAATTCAAAACCGATGGGCACGGTCTCGCCGGGCTGAGCGATGACACGCCCTTCCACCTCGGCGATAAGCTTGTTCTCGCCGTCAATGACGATTTCCAGCAGGGACTGACCGCCGAGAATCTCGGACACGATCACCTCGCCCTGGCACAACCATTCCTTGGGCAGGCGTTCGGTGCTCCGGCCCATCTTGATGGCGTCCGGACGGATGCCCACCAGTACCTGTGCGCCGCTCTGCAGGGAACTTCCCTGACCATTCGGCAGCGGGAACACGGAGGAGCCCACCTGCACGACGGGCCTGCCCTCTTCCGTCTTGAAGATTCCCTTGAGAATGTTCATGGGCGGATTGCCGATAAACTGGGCCACGAACACGTTGGCCGGTTTTTCGAAGACCTCTACGGGCGTACCTACCTGCTGGATGAAGCCGTCCTTGAGGATGACAATGCGGTTGGCCAGGGTCATGGCCTCGATCTGGTCATGAGTCACGTATATGGTGGTGGTCGCCAGCTTCATATGCAGCTTCTTGAGTTCCATACGCATTTGCGTGCGCAGCTGGGCGTCCAGGTTGGACAGAGGTTCGTCGAACAGAAATACATCCGGTTTACGTACGATGGCCCGGCCCATGGCCACACGCTGACGCTGACCGCCGGAGAGTTCCGAGGGTTTGCGTTCAAGCAGCGTATCCAACTCCAGGACCTCGGCCGCGGCTGTGACCCGCTCGTCGATTTCGGATTTTGATTTCTTGGACATCTTGAGGCTGAAGCCCATGTTTTCGCGAACCGTCATGTGCGGATACAACGCATAGTTCTGGAAAACCATGGCTACGTTGCGCGACTTGGGAGAGACATTGTTGACCACGCGCTCCCCGATTCTGATATCCCCGCCGCTGATGGGTTCCAGGCCCGCAATCATGCGCAGGACCGTGGACTTGCCGCATCCCGAGGGACCGACCAGGACAATGAATTCGTTGTCCTCGATTTCAAGGTCGATGTTGCGGACAACCTCGACCTCGCCATACCGTTTGCTCACATTGACCAGTTCGACTTTTGCCATACGTTTTTTTACCCGTCGTTTGGTTTATCCTGAAATGAACGTTTGTACATACGTTATTCAACGAAAAAACGATACTCCGTTTTCTGCCTCGACACCCTGCCCGGCTCCAGGGCAATGGAGGGAAATTCAGGCCTGTTGGGCGCGTCCGGATATCCCTGGGCCTCCAGGCAGAATCCGGAACGGGGGGCGTAGGTTTCCCCCTTTCTTCCAGGCAGTCCCTCGCGGAGATGGTTGCCGGAATAAAACTGGAATCCCGGATAGGTCGTATGCATTTCCATGCTCCTGCCGGAAACCGGCTCATGGACGCGGGCGAGCAATTTTAAACCGGCCTCATTCCCATTCGCCACAAAAAAATGGTCATATCCACTACCCAAGGCCAGAAAAGCGTCGTCTTCCTCTATGCGCGCCCCCATGGCCGTGGGATGCGTGAAGTCCAAAGGCGTGGAACGGATGTCCACCAGCCTGCCCGAGGGAATCAGCTCCCCGTCCATGTCCAGACAGCGAGAGGCCTGAAACTCCAACTCATGCCCCAGGCAATCGCCCCGTGGCCCGGCCAGGTTGAAATAGGCGTGGTTGGTCAGGTTGACCACCGTGGGCTTGCCTGCTTCGGCCAGGAAATTCATACGCAGCCCGTTTTCAGTCAGTGTATAGATGACCGTGGAGGTGAGCATGCCCGGGAATCCCTGTTCACCGTCCCGGCTGAGATACTCGCAGGCCAGATACGGCCCCTCGGTCCCTACTCCCCCTTCGGCCTCCCATACCCGGGAGCCGAATCCCTGTGCCCCACCATGAATGGTATGCCTGCCATGGTTACGATCCAGCTCGTGCATCCGCCCTTCCAGCTTGAAACAAGCATTGGAAATGCGTCCGGCCACCCTCCCCACCACTGCGCCCAACGAGGCCTCGTCACGAAGATAGGCATTCAGGGAATCGAACCCCAGAGTCACCTCGCCCGGCCCCTGTCTGCCCGGAACCATGAGCCGCACGAGTCTGGCCCCGTAGTTGATGAAGGATACGGTCATGTCTCCGTGAAACAGGGTGAAAAGATAAACTTCACCCTGCCCCGGCACTGTCCCCCAATGCGTGCGTTCAATGTTCATCTGCATCGCGGTTCCTCAGTTCCTGACGGTTGAGCGGCGCACCAGAAGATGCGTCCGCAGAACCTTGTTTTCCGGCTTGAAATTCTCTTTCTGTTCGAAGCTGTCCAGAAGCATCTGCATGGCGGTCTTGCCGATCTGGAACGCGGGCTGCGCCACAGTGGTCATGGGCGGTTCCACCAGTGCGGATTCCGGGTTGTTGCAGAAACCAAGCAGGGCCATGTCGTCCGGGATGCGGATGCCCTGCTCCCGCAAATGCTTGTATACACCTATCGCCACGGGATCGTTTACCGCAAAGACCGCATCCGGACGGGATTTCAGGGCCAGAAGTTTTCTGATGGCTGCGGCCCCGTCCTTTTCCTGGAACCCGGCATGGATGACGAGTTCTTCGTCTTCGGGAAAGCCATGGTCCCTCAGGGCTCGCCGGTACCCCTCCAGACGGTTCAGACTGATGGCCACGCCCTGACTCCCCGCAATGTGGGCTATGCGCGTGTACCCTGCGTCGATGAGGTGTTTGACCCCGACATAAGCCCCGTTGCAATCGTCCACCGTAACCTTGGAAGTATCCAGGGAGTCCACAACACGGTCGAACTGGACCAGGGGAATACCTTGAGCGATGACCGACTCCAGATGGCTGAAATCAGTCGTCCCCTTGGAAACGGAGATGAGGATACCGGCCACTCGGTGCGAGGCCAGGGCACGCAGGTTCATTACCTCGCGCTCCAGATCCTCATGGCTCTGGCAAACCATGATGGTGTATCCAGCCTTGTGGGCCAGGCCCTCCACTCCGCTGATGACCGAGGAAAAGAAATGATGCTGAATTTCGGGCACCACCACACCCACGGTGTTGGTCCGTCTGGTCTGAAGGCTTTTGGCGATCTGGTTGGGCTGGTAATGATGTTTTTGCGCCAAGGCCAGCACGCGCTCCTTGGTTTCCCGGCTGATGTCCGGATGGTCATGCAGCGCACGGGAAACCGTGGACGGAGCAATGCCCAACCGGCGGGCGATATCCTTGATCGTAAACTGGGCCATGCCTCAACCGCTCTTCTTTTATCCCGACAAGTTACACATCTTCACTCTCAATCAAGACACACAACGCCCATGCCCGCCTGTCGAACGGCCAGCGGGACCACCGCGCCCTTGCCAAAGACTCTCTCCATGCCTTCGACATAGCGCTCCAGCAACTCCAGAGGCACCAGGGCCTGAATGGTCCCGGCAAATCCGCCCCCCTGTATGCGCCAGCCTCCCCGCCCTCCGAGCAGCCGTTCCGAAAGGGTCAGGGCTATGGGAATGGGCTGGCTATGTCCGCAGGTCATGCAGATGCAGTTCTGCAACAACCGCCAGGATGAATCTCCGGCTCCCCGCATGAGGCGCACATAGTTTTCCATGTTTCCGGCGGCGAGAGCGCCGGCCATTTCCGGCACCCTATCATTCTCTTCAATAAAATGAATGAGCCTGAGGATGGCCCTGTCGCCGACCTTTTTCCGCAACTCGCCCAGAGAGTCCATGACCGAGTCCAAAGAGATTCCCCGGGCGAACTCCTGCCCCAACTCCCGTGCGGCCATGCCCATTTCCTTGGGGATCGCTGCGTATTCCGGAGTCAAATTGACGTGATCGCCGCCGGTATCCACCACCACAAGTTTATAGCCGCCCGCTTCGAAATCACTGTTCACGCTTTCGATGACCGGGCTTGCCGAATCCTTGAAATCGATCAGGGAAACGCCGGGGAAGGCGCAGGCGATTTGATCCATGAAGCCGCAGGGTTTGTTGAAATGAATGTTTTCAGCGTCCTTGGCGGCTCGGGCCAGATCAAGGGGGGAGACCAGCCCGTCATTGTAGAGCTCGTTGAAGATGGAGCCGATGAGCAACTCGAAAGCGGCCGAGGAGCTCAGGCCCACGCCCATAGGAATGGAACTGGTGATGCAGGCGCTGAATCCTCCGGCCCCATGGCCGCGCCCGCTCAACGAGGAAGCGACGCCACGCACGATGGCCTCGGGCTTCCCTGCTTCCCCGTCCTGTGGGGAAAGATCGGCCAGATCAACAAAAATGGCGTCCGGGAATCCTTCGGAATGAATACGGACCGTGTTGTCGCCCGACGGAGTGACTGCGGCCAAACAATCCAGGTGCACGGCGGCAGCCAGCACACGACCATGGTTATGGTCGGTATGATTCCCCCCCAATTCAGTACGTCCAGGCACGCTCACCAGAAAGCACGGCACATCGCCGAACCGCTCCTTCATGCCCGCCAGAAGAATTCTGCGACGCTCCCTTTGCGCGTTCAATTCGACAGGACCGCAAAGACTGAGCAGTTCGCCGTCCAAAAGCCCCTTTTCAAGGGCATGCAGATAGTCAGTAACGACGGCCGTCATGCCGACTCCTCATCCAGGTAGTGAATTTCCGACAATTCCCGCAACGCGGCTGCGGCATGCTCGGCCGTGATGTCACGCTGGGGCATGCCCAGCATTTCAAAACCGACCATGAACTTACGCACCGAGGCCGAACGCAGAAGCGGCGGGTAATAATGAAAATGGAAGTGCCATTCGGGATGGGCCCGCCCGTCCGTGGGCGCCTGGTGGACCCCCATGGAATACGGGAACGAGGTCTTGAACAGGTTGTCGTAACGGATGCCCAGTCGAATCATGGCATCGGCAAGGTCGCCCCGCGTCCGCGCGTTCATTTCTCCAAGAGAGGCCATGTGCTCGCGGGGCAGCACCATGACTTCGAAAGGCCACACGGCCCAGAACGGCACCAGAGCCACAAAGGAATCGTTCTGAAAGACAATGCGCTCGCCTTCGGCCAGCTCCCGTTTCAGATAACTGCACAGGAGGCATTCCCCTTTTCCCGCCAAATAATCGGCCTGTCTCTCTGTTTCCAGGGAAGGAATCATGGGCACGGATCTGGTTGCCCATATCTGACCGTGGGGGTGAGGATTGGAACACCCCATGATGCTTCCCCGGTTCTCGAAAATCTGCACATAACCGACGCCGTCTTGCGCCCCGAGTTCCCGGAATTCGGAAATCCATAGCTCTACGACCTTGACGGTTTGTTCCCGGCTCATCCTGGCAATGGAAAGGTCATGACGGGGAGAAAAACAGATGACCCGGCAAATGCCGGACTCCGGCTCCGCCCGTAACAGGTCGTCGTCGGGGAATTCCAGCCCGGAGACTTCCGGCAGAAGCGCGGCGAAATCGTTGGTGAACACAAACGTATCTGAATATTCCGGATTCCTTTCGCCCCCTGCCCGTTCATTGCCGGGGCACAGATAGCAGCCGGGATCGAACTTGGGCATGACCGAACGATCCGGCTCCTCCTGCTGCCCCTGCCACGGACGTTTGGTCCGGTGCGGAGAAACAAGAATCCATTCTCCCGTCAGCGGATTGAACCGCCGGTGCGGATGCTCTTTGAAAGGCATATCCTGCCTCATCTGACATTAATAGGATGTTTACGGCTTTGGGAACCCCACATTCCGAAACCTCGCAAACGTTACCGCAAACGTTTCCGAAAAAAAGAACACACACCCCGAAATCTGTCAAGACGGGTGAAGGAAAAAGGCGGAAGGGACGGCCGGCGCGCTGTAAACCTGGCACACACTCTTTTCCGGCTCCCCTTGGCCGGGACAATACCCGAAACCGCAAAAAAAGACTGAGACCATTCGTCGCAAGAATCCAATTTACCAGACAAAATAATAACGTCCCGCGCTTCTCGCACCAGTCTATACATGATACGCTAACTCCATCTTGTGCAGGAGTCTCACAGCCGACGCCCAGCTGGAAAGAAATCCGGGAGACACACATGTCCAAAACCAAAATAATATTTGTGGATGACGAACCGAATGTTCTGGCGGCAATCCGCAGAATGCTCCGCTACAAACGCAACGAATGGGACATGTATTTCGCCGGGGGCGGTCCGGAAGCCCTGGAGGAGTTCAAGGAAAAAAACATGGACGTCATCGTCACCGACATCCGAATGCCCGGCATGGACGGTTCCGAACTTTTGGAAAGGATCCGGGCGGACTACCCGGGCACGGTGCGCATCGCCCTGTCCGGACAGGTGGATCTGGAAGACGTCATCAAGAGCATCCGCGCGGTGCACCAGTACATCACCAAACCCTGCCAGGCGGCCGAACTGGTGGAAAAGGTGGAGGACGCCCTCAAGTCGAGGGAGGTGCTCACGGACCCCGGCATGCAGCAAATGGTGACGCGGATACAGGCGCTGCCGGTCATCCCGAGCGTCTTCCGCGCCATAGAAGACGAACTGAACAAGCAGGAACCTTCCATGAGAATCATGGCCGACCTGATTTCCCAGGACATAGGGCTTGTGGCCAAGATTCTCATGCTGGTCAATTCCCCCTACTTCGGCCTGCCGCAGAACATCAGATCCATATTCCAGGCCATCACGCTGCTGGGCATAGACACCATCAAGACGCTGATCCTCTCCACCCACTTGTTCTCCGAGTACGAAGACTCCCTCATACCGGGTTTTTCCCTGCAGCGGCTCTGGGATCACAGCTTTCGGGTCTCGAACATCGCCAAACTTATTGCCGAATGCGAACATCTCGGCAAGGAAATGGAAATGTACTGCCGGATGGCCGGGATTCTTCACGACATCGGAAAACTCATCCTGGCCAACGCTTTTCCCGACGATTACGCAAAAGCGATCAACCTGGTGAACGACCAGAAAATTCCTCTATACGTGGCGGAAAAGGCCGTCTTCGACACCACCCACGCCCAACTCGGCGCCTATCTCATGGGCCTGTGGGGCCTTCCCGGCAGGACCATCCAGGGCATCGGCTATCACCACCTTGTCCAAGAGCCCGACATGAGCGTGCCGGTCATAGTCTCCGTGGCGGATGTCATCGACCACAACTGCATCATTCTCAACCCCGAGTACTTCCGGATCGAACTTCATGAAAGCCTCACCGGAGAACTGTTCTCAAAAGGATATCTTGAAAAGTGGGTCACCTATGTCCAGGAACACTGGACCGACATCAATCAGATGCCCGGCTTCAACTGCGAATTTCTGAACCAAAGAGAGAAGATGTAATGAGCAGCCGTATTCTCCTTGTGGACGACGACTCCATGATCCTCTCCTCCATGCGCAGGCAATTGCGCGGGATCTTCGAGGTGGACACCGAGGAAGATCCCGGCGCCGCCCTCCTCAAGCTGAACAAGGTAAAGCCTTATGCCGCAGTGGTCTCAGACTACCGCATGCCCAAAATGAACGGCATCGAATTTCTCAAGCAGGTCCGCATAAAATCCCCGGACACCACACGCATGATACTCACCGGCTTTGCTGATCTGGACAACGCAATGGGGGCCGTCAACGAAGGTCATGTCTTTCGCTTCCTGACCAAACCGTGCGAAAAGGAGCTGCTCGTCGAAAACATCCGGCAGGCCGTGGAGCAGTATGAACTCGTCACCGCCAAACGAGTGTTGCTGGAGAGGACCCTCAAGGGCAGCATCGAACTGGTCGGAGAGATCACCTCGCTGGTCAACCCCGAGGCCTATGCGCGCATCAACCGGGTCAAACGTTACGTGCGCTACCTGGCCGAAAAGAAGAACGTCAAGGATATCTGGAGATACGAGGTGGCTACCATGCTTTCTCAGATCGGGTGCGTCATCCTGCCGCAGGAGCTCATGGAAAAACTCATGGGCAGAAAGACGCTCAGCCCCGAAGACATGCAGATGTTTGAAATGCATCCGACCATCGCCCAAAGCCTCATCGCCAAGCTGCCGCGCCTGGAAGCCGTCGGCGAGATGGTGGCCTATCAGCTCAAAGGGTTCGACGGTTCCGGCACTCCCCGGAACAACATCAAGGAAGAGAATATCCCCCTGGGGGGCAGAATTCTGAAGCTGGCCCTGGATTTCGACATGCATATCCAACGGGAGAAAGGCACCAAGGAGGCCTACTCAAAACTGGAGGAGGCTGTGGAAACGTACGACCCGGAGCTGCTCTACTATCTGGAAGGCATGCTCGGGGTGGAGGCCCACTACGAGGTCAAACAACTCACCAGGGATAAGCTGGAACCCGGCATGATACTCCATGAAGACGTACTGTCACAGCAGGGCGCCATGCTGCTGCGCAAAAGCCTGGAACTGGACAAGAATAAAATCGACCGCATCCACATGTTCGCGGACAAGGTCGGCATTCAGGAACCCATCACTGTTCTGGTCGGCAGCTAGGGGAATGCATGCTCAAAGAACAAGGTCTGCAGGAAAAAATCCTATTCGTGGATGACGACACAAGCGTGCTCGACGGCATCCGGCGTGCGCTGAGGAATTCGTTCAGCATTGAAACGGCCCTGGGCGGCGAAGCGGGGCTGGAAGCCTTGGCCGACCGGGGGCCGTTCGCCGTGGTGGTCTCGGACCTCAAAATGCCAAAAATGGACGGGGTGGAATTTCTCTCCCGGGTCCGCGAACACTATCCGGACACGGTAAGGATGGTGCTGACCGGTTATGCGGAACTGGAACTGGCCGTCAACGCGGTCAACAAGGGGCACATTTTCCGCTTCCTTACCAAACCGTGCGACAAAGACTGCCTCGGGACGGCGCTCCAGTCCGGCCTGGACCAATTCAGGATGCTCCGATCCAGCCGGGAACTCGAGGTGATGAAACGGATCAAGCAGGGACTTGAGGGGACTCTGCTGGCCTTCACCCACCTCCTGGAATCTCGTGACCCATACACTGCCGGGCACATGCACAGGGTGGCCAAGATAGCCATCCGCATCGCCACCAAGCTGGGGCTTGAGGAGAACACCATCCAAGGTCTCTACTATGCGGCGCTGGTGCACGACATCGGCAAGGTGGCCGTACCCGCGGGCATACTCAACAAACCAGGTCAGCTGGGCGAAGCCGAACATGCCCTCATCAGGACGCATCCCGAGGTAGGCTGGGAGGTATTCTCGAACATCGACATGCCCTGGCCGGTAGCCCGCATCATCCTGGAACACCACGAACGCATCGACGGCACGGGATATCCCCATGGATTGAAGGGAGACGAAATGCTTCTGGAATCCAAAATTCTTGCCGTGGCGGACGTCATCGACGCTTCCATGTCTCACCGCCCTTACAGGCAGGCACTGGGCAAACAGCGTACCATCGACATCCTCAAAACCGAATGGAACGGCCGCCTTGACAGGCAGGTAGTCGAAAAAGGGCTCGAAGTGCTGGAGGAAGGCCTGGAAGGCTATGAATCATCCTGAGACGGCTGTGAAGGGGGGACGAACGGCAACTTGACGGTAAAGGTGGTGCCCCCCCCCTCTACGGAGTCAATGTCTATGCTCCCGCCATGCCGCCCCACGACCACACTGTGGGCGATGGCCAGGCCCTGCCCGGTCCCCCTGCCGACTTCCTTGGTGGTGAAGAAGGGATCAAACGCACGGGCAATCACCTCGGACGGCATGCCGCTGCCGTTGTCACCCACCTGGATGACGGCCATGCCGCCTTCCCGGAAGGACCGAATGACGATACTGCCCTTCCGCTCCGGTGTCGGCCCAAAACGCGCCTCAATGGCGTGGGCCGCATTGACGATCAGATTCAGCAGCACCTGCCCCAGTTCCCCCGCCAAACAATTCACCGGCGCCAGATCTTCGTCCAACTCCATAACGATGTCGGCCACGTACTTCCACTCGTTGGTGGAGACGGTCACGGAATTGCGGATGATTCCGTTGACGTCGTGATAATTCATCTCCACTTCGCCGGGATGGGCCAACAGTTTGATGGACTGCACGATTTCGGAAATACGCCTCAGCCCTGCCAGGGATTCCTCAACGGCATTGGGAATGTCCTCGGACAGATATTGCAGTTCCTCCTGGTCGAGGGCCCGTTCCGCCAGATCCAGCACCGTCTGTTCATCGCGCTTATCCAACAACGCATTCACCAGATCCCTGCAGTTGCCTACCATATCCAGAAGCGTCTTGAACGAGGTGTCCATGAACCGGATATTGTTGTCCACGAACTGGGTGGGCGTATTGATCTCATGGGCAATGCCCGCCGCCAGTTCTCCGATGGACTCCAACTTCTGGGCATGCCGCAGCTGAGCCTCCAGAATCAACTGTTCGGTGACGTCCCGCGCCACCTCAACAAAATTGACGATCTTTCCATTCTGGTCGCGCACCGGTCCGATGGAGGCCTCCTGCTGATAGATTTCACCATTCTTGCGTTTGTTGATGAATCTGCCGTACCAGACATCACCCGCACTGATTGTTTCCCAAAGCCGGGCATAAAAGTCCGCATCATGTTCACCGCTCTGAAGAAACCTTGGATTCCGCCCCCGCACCTCTTCTCCGGAATAACCGGTAATGATCTCGAATGCAGGATTGACATAAAGGATATCACCCGCCAGATCGGTAATGACCACTGCATCGGCAGACTGATCTATGGCCGTGGACAACCTTTTGTGTTTGGCCTCGGTGTCCTTGATCCTGGTGATGTCCGTCAGGGTGGCCACATAGCCGATCAGAGCACCGTCCACATTCTGCATGGGAACCCGCTGGCCGAGCACCCACAGGGCCGTTCCATCCAGGCGGCGCAACTGGAACTCGCTTCGGGCCATGGGCTTGGGCTCTTTCTTCCTGAACCAGGATTTCATGATCCAGTCGCGGTCTTCACCGCGAATTCTCTTCAGCCACCCGGCTCCGGCCAGTTCCACTGCGCTCAGTCCGGTAAGCTCGTGCATATGTTCGTTGGCGTAAACCAGATTGCCGGTCATGTCGGTGATGATGATTCCCACCGGCGAAGCCTTGGCAATGGCCCGGAACCTCTCCTCAATGTCCCGTTTTGACCGCTGTGCCAGATATTGAGCCGTGACGTCGTTGCCGATGCAGAGCAGTTCCTCCAGCCTTCCGTCGCTCCCCTGTATGGGATGAACGGCCCAGGAGATCCAGGCGGTGAGCCCGTTTGACAGCGTGATGGGCAGTTCCCGAGGAGTCCCGCTTTCCCCCATGAGGCGCAAGAGATCATCGGCGCCTTCACGGCATTCGACGTCACTGTCGCTCTTGACCAACAGACGGCATGCGTCAGCTTGATAGAGATCCTCCATCTCTCTGCCCAGTTGCTTCTGGGCACAGGTGTTGGCGAAAAGAATCCGTCCCTTACCGTCCACCCTGACAATGAGACTGTCGGCCCTTTCCACCAGGTCCCGGTATTGCTCCTCACTTCTACGCAGGTCGCGCAGGATGGGCTCCGTGGTGCGATAGAAGAAAAAGAGCCCCACCAGCACGAACCCCAGGCCGATGACCGAAACAATGATGTTTGCCCGCACAAAGGGAGCCCTGATCTCCTGAATGTCGATCTTGGCCACGATCCCCAACACCTCGTAGGTCAGAAAGAGCGGCTCGTAGGCGGCCAGCACTTCCGTGCCCTCATAATCCCGCCCTATGAGTGTGCCCGACTGCATGGAAAGCGCCTTGGCCATGGGCTGGCCCAGGGATGAATTCATGGGAACATGGGCCAAGGGGCTGTCCTCGGAAACGTTCTGCCCGTTGACGATGAGAAAACGGATAGTGTCCCCCACCATGCGGGCAAGGGTGAACTCTCCGGTCTTGCTGCCGATACGAAATTTTTGGTGCGCCGTCATCAACTGGCGCAGAGTCAGTTGCTGGGCGTGCCCGAAACCATACACTTTTTCCAGTTCGATATTGGCCAGATTCATCTCCTGAATGAGCGCCGCCTGACTATGCACCAACTCGCTGAGGCGTCTGCGTTGCTCGAACAGGGCCGTCCGGTACAGCAATCTGGAGTTGATGAACGAAACCGCCGCCACGAGGCTGGCCATGATGGCTGCGAGGAGAAATATCCGTTTCTTGCGCTGATGCATGCACGCTCCGTCCGGCTATGGGAACAAGATCAGGGCAACCGTACCATATCCATAAAGCAATATGCATGATAAACCTGTTCTTCCCACGATGCGGTTCAAAGATGCCCGTCTCTCCACAAAGCCGCCAGCCGATGCGCTCCTCAACGGCCTCACTCTTTCCCCCTTTGCAGCTGCCGGGCATATCTGTATTGTGGGCGGACTTTCACGACTACCGGAGATTTCATGCGCATCATCTACACTGCACTGTTCCTCGCGCTCCTAGCCTTGACCCTCTATTTTCTGGCCATTCAGCGCCCCCCTTCCGACACTCAGGTCATCCATGAATGGGAGCCGACCTTCGGGGATCTTCCGGCCATGAAGGAACGCCGCCACATCCGTGTGCTGACGTCCTATTCCAAAACCGGCTTTTTCATTCGCGGAGGCGGCACCCACGGGTTCGACTACGATCTTATGCAGGAGTTCGCCAAACAGCTCAACAAGGACGCGAAGAATTCCTACGACGAAATCAAGTTTCTCTACATCCCGGTACCCATCGACCAGCTTCTCCCTTTGTTGAAAAAAGGCTACGGAGACATTGCCATGGCCGGTCTGGCCGTCACCCCGGAGCGCAAGAAACTGGTCGACTTTAGCGCCCCGTACATAAGCGACGTGCAGGAGATCCTGGTCACCCACAAGGACATGCCCGAAATCACATCCCTGCGGGACCTGGCTGAACGGCCCGTGTGCATGCGCGAGGACAGTAGTCACTTCCTGCATATGAAGGCCTTCAACAAGAACCGGAAAAAAGAGGGCGAAAAAACCGTCAGGATCAAGAAAATCAAACAGGACATCACCACAGAGGACCTGCTTGAAATGACCAATGCGGGCATCACCAAGTTCATGATCGCCGACCGCCACATAGCCGAGGCCTGGGCCAAGGTGCTGCCGGACATCAGGGTACGCACGGACATCACGCTCCATGACGGCGGAGAGATCGCCTGGGCCGTACGCAAGGGTTGCCCCAAGCTCAAGGCCGCCCTCGACAGCTTTGTGGCCAGGCACAAGAAAGGGTCACGCCTGGGCAACATCCTGTTCAACCGCTACTTTCAGAAAGCCCGATGGATCACCAACCCGGTGAGCCGAAAGGAGCAGGCCAAGCTCAAAAAGCTGGTCGCCCTTTTCGAAAAATACGGAAAGAAATACGGCTTTGACTGGCTGGCCCTCGCGGCCCAGGCCTACCAGGAATCCGGACTGGACAACTCCGCGCGCAGTCCGGCCGGGGCTGTGGGCATCATGCAGGTGCTGCCCAACACCGCCAAAAACCCTCCGGTAAGCATCCCGAACTTCGAAAAGCTGGAACCCAACATCCATGCCGGGGTGAAATACCTGCACATCATCGAGAAGAACTACTTCAAAGACCTGCCGGACGGCGCACGCATGAACTTTCTCTGGGCCGCCTACAACGCAGGTCCCACCCGCATCAGCGCCCTCCGCAAAAAAGCGGCCGAACGCGGCTTCAACCCGGACAAATGGTTCTTCAACGTGGAAAAGATCGCTGCCGAGGAGGTGGGCGACGAAGTGGTGGACTACGTTACCAACATCAACATGTACTATTTGGCTTACAAGCTCCTGTACGAACAATACCTGGAAAAACAGAAAAAGGGAGAGTCCCTGGATCTGTAAGGACAGACGCATGAGGGCCGCCGCAAGCGGTCCTTTTTCCCACATGCAATCACATTGGCAATGCACCGGCCACAGGCAGGCCGGCACATATATGGGTGGGCGAAACCCAATCTCCCGATTGACACCACAACCATAAACATTACCTCTCTTGGCGAGCATCAAAATCCTCAACCCAGACAGGGAAAAACATGACATCTCAAATAGTGGCGATGTGTATCTTCTCATTCGTCATGTCCATTACCCCGGGGCCGGTCAATATGGTCATTGTCTCCTCCGGAGCGAACTACGGTTTCAAAAGAACAGTTCCCTTTGTCTCGGGGGCCACCATCGGCTTCATTCTACTGTTGCTGCTGCTGGGGCTCGGGCTCATGCAATTCGTGTCGGCGTACCCGGCGTTCCTCAAATACCTGTCCCTGGCCGGTTCCTCATTCATCATCCACATAAGTTACAAAATAGCCACCGCGGATCCGACCCTTTCGATAGAGCGGACAAACCGCCCCAACTTCGGCCAGGGTTTCCTCATGCAGTGGCTCAATCCCAAAGCGTGGCTGGCATGCGTAGCGGGCCTGTCCATGTTCGCCGATGAAAAGACACATACCCCTTTGCTCATTTTCGCCGCCCTTTATTTCCTGATATGTTATACCTGCCTCGTTTCATGGGCTGTGCTGGGCAACAAGGTCGGTGTCCTCCTCAAGACTGAAAAGCGGATTCGAATTTTCAACATCTCAATGGGAGGTCTCCTGTGCGCCTGTGCAGTATACCTGCTTTTGACCTCGTTGCGTGCATAAGCTCGAAAGCGCAGTAATCAAACACCGCAGATTCATAGCCGTTCGCGTTCCCCCCAAGAAAAAACGGCCCGGGGGATTGCCCTCCGAGCCGTTTTTTTTGCGGTATGCGGGAGTTGCATTACTCGATCATGGAACTGCCCGGAAAATATTCTCCCCGGAACGCTGCACGGACCGATGGTATTTCACTGCCGGTTTTCCAAAGGCCATGACACAAATGATTTGATGGTCATCCGGGATGCCCAGCACCCCTTGAAGCTCGGGCGCGATAGCGGTTATGACCGCCTTGGCGATACCGTCCCAAACCGTGCCGAGACCATGGCTGTTGGCCAGCAGCTCGAAATAGCTCATGGCGATATGGCAATCCGCCATGGGAGCCAATGTGTCCGATGGAGCCGAAGCCACCAGCAAATGCGGTGCATTGCGAAAAATCACGTCCTCGCCGCTCTCGCATCCCCGGAGGAAGTCCGCGATTCTCTCCATGCCATCGGGAAGCCGTCCTTCCCGGATGACCTTGAGCGCGGCGGTCGTCGCCCGTTCACGGAACCTGTCCATGGCTTCAGGATCATCAACTACGGTAAGCCGGGTCTTTTGCTGATTGACGGCGGTCGGCGCATGGGAAACCACTTCCAGCAAATGGCGGATGAGTGCAGGGTCGGCGCCCGCCTTTTTATACCTCCGGACCGACCGGCGCCCCATGATCAGGGTCTCCATCCGTTCCGGATCGGGCAACCCACCATCGAGCGGCGCGCTGTCCGCCGGATTCAAGCCGAAAATGCTTATGGCGCCTGGTTTACATACAGCGAGGCAGTGCTGACACCTGATACATTTGTCTTCTTTGTCCTCCCGAATGAAAGGATGATCATCCATCCCGATAATGCCGTACAAACAGTCCCGGGCACATTCCCCGCATTGGGTACATTTTTCCGTATCCACTGTGAAATTCAGCATTGTTTTTTCTCCATATTCATCGTGGGCTTGGCCCGTTCTTCAACAGTCTCCCTATAGCATATACTCCCGAAAACGAAAGCAGGCACCTTTTGGTGCTCGGGTTTCCCTGAAGTAGTAATTTTATATTTCCAACATGTTACATATAATTCATTTTCCCCAGCCGTATCCGCCGACAACGAGGTGGACACCCTGTTCATCGACGTCGAATCTCTTCACGCCGCCCACAAATCGACCGTCGAAGCCCTGGGAGGGCTCTGGGAACAATACCCTTCCGCCTCCATCGTGATCATGACAGATGAAGAACAAACCTCCCTTGCCGTGGACGCGGTCAAGGCCGGAGCCTTCGACTACCTCACGCCCCCCATCAACAAGGAAAAATCGACCTCATGGTGGACAAAGTCAGGGAGGCGGACGTTCTCTACTCCTAATTGGACTTCCTGCGTGCTCCCCTGCAATACGACGATACACAGGAGTTCTCCGGAACCAGAAGCAAGGCCATGCGCGAGGTGTTGAACAAAATACGTCAGGTGGCGGGCACCCGCACCACGGTGTTGCTCACAGGGGAAACAGGCACCGGCAAAAGCCTCATCGCCAAGCTGATCCACGACAACAGCAACCGGCAGGACGGCCCTTTCATCAGCGTACATTGCGGCGCCATACCCGACACCCTGGTCGAGAGCGAACTTTTCGGCCACGAAAAGGGATCGTTCACCGGCGCGGTGCGCCGCAAGCTGGGCAAATTCGAACTGGCCCATGAAGGAACCATCTTCCGGCAACCACTTCCAAATATGAAAAACCCGACCAAACATCAGGGGAACACCGGTGAGCCCTCCGGAAGACTCTCCTTGTGGGCCAGGGGCGTCATAACCTCTCATTCGAAAAAAGGGCGGCAGCGGGCCTTCTTTCGAAAATGCGCGGAGGTTTTACGAAGCCCGCCGGTTCACCATCGAATCACGTTTCTGCAAACAGTTTATCCCCGGAAAGGGAAGCGTCAATTACAGCAAACTCCTTTACGATGACGCTCTTTCCCTGAACATTCGAGAGTAAGGAGCGAAAGCATGTCCGATATTTACCAGGAAACCATCTACGGGCGGATCCTTCCCATGGAATGGAAGGAAGAGGAGGATGCAAGTCTCATGATCCTTGTCGACTGCGAAGAGGAGTTCATCGTGGAACCCGACAAGACAGGACGCAAGCTGTCCGATCATGTGGACAGGTGGGTCACAGTCAAGGGAATAGTGAAGGAAGAGGAGGACGAACTGCGCATCAGAGTCCGGGAATACACCCTTGAGGATGAGGACTGGCAGTACATGGATGAAGACAGATGGTAATTATCCGGGTATCATGACCAGAAATTTTCAATCGGACTAAAAAAAGGGGGCGGCTTGCATCGAACAAATCCAGATTTTGACCGCAATCCGATGAAATATTTTTCCTTTCTTGGCGACCAATGCCAGGAGGACATGAATAGAACCCTGAACCATGCTCCGAGCGCAGCCCATGTGGCCCAGGTTGTGATGCGGGCCAACAGGTTGTTTGACGAGACGGTTGATTCGCAACCGTTTTCGCCGCCCATGGCCTGCAAGAGCGGCTGCATACACTGTTGCTACAACCCGATCCCCCTTTCACAGCCCGAAGCCGTCTTGCTGGGCCTGCACCTGCTTGACCGCTTCACTGCATCCGAACTGCATGCAATCGACCTCAGAACGAAAGCAGTCTCGTCCCGCATCAAGGGAATGGACGTAAAGGCATTGGGAAAGATCCGGCATGAACTCCCCTGTCCACTGCTCATGGATGGTACCTGCGGGGTGCATCCCGTTCGCCCCCTGGCCTGCCGGGGCTGGAACAGCGTCAGTGCCGAACAATGCGCGGCCAGCAACACCCAAGGCCCCATGACAATGATAGAAAACTATGAATGGCCACGCACTCTGGCAGATGTGATCCAAAGTGCACTCCTTCACGGCGCACGGAAACATGGGCTCGAAGTGGGATTCCTCAGGCTCCCCAATGCCCTGTCCCTCATGATGAGACACGGCATTGAAAAATGCGCTGCCGACTGGCTCAGAAAGAACGCCTTTTTCGGACGCGGGGGCTGACTCCTTCACCTCCTTTTATAATTCGAGCCCTTTTAACAAATACGTCAATAACACCCAATTTTTCACCATCCACAAACAACATTTTTGTATTATTTTTGTTAACCGCCTTCACTCCAAATCCCACAACCATTTGAAATATATAACTTCGACAACTTTGGCCCGCATCTTGTTGTAGGAAGCGGGTCTCACGCCGATTCGGTACCCGCGTGCGGGTGCGTCGGGTAACAAAAGTTCCAAGAGGAGTTGCAAGTAAAATGAGTGGATATCAGGTTCGCCGAAGCGCCATCAAAGCGATCACCGGTTACACCCCCCAGGCCAAAGCCTTTGACTTCACCAGCACGTCGCCGACCGACATTTACGGTTCCAACGTCTTCAGCGACAAAGTCATGAAAAAAATGCTTCCCAAGGACGTATACAAGTCCTTGATGAAGACCAAAAAGGCGGGCGAAAAGCTCGATCCAGCCATTGCCGAGCCCGTTGCAGCCGCAATGAAGGAATGGGCCCTGTCCAAGGGAGCCACCCACTACACCCACGTATTTTACCCCCTGACCGGGCTGACCGCCGAAAAGCACGACGGCTTCCTGACCCCGGACGGCAAGGGCGGCGCCATGGCCGAATTCGACGGCAAACTGCTCATTCAGGGCGAGCCCGACGCATCCAGCTTCCCTTCCGGCGGCCTGCGCGCCACCTTTGAAGCACGCGGCTACACCGCCTGGGACGTGACCAACCCGGCCTACATCCTGGAAAACCCCAACGGCACTTTCCTGTGCATTCCCACGGCGTTCGTTTCCTGGAAAGGCCACGCACTGGACAAAAAGACTCCGCTGCTGCGCGCCAACCAGGCCATCAACAAGTCCGCCCGCCGCATGCTGGCCCTGTTCGGTCACGACAACGGTGAGATGGTGGTTTCCAACGCCGGTCCCGAGCAGGAATATTTCCTTGTCGACCGCAACTTCTACTTCGCCCGCCCTGACCTGATGGTCTGCGGCCGGACTCTGTTCGGCGCCAAGCCCGCCAAGGGCCAGGAACTGGACGACCACTACTTCGGTGCAATCCCCCGCCGCGTGCTGTCTTTCATGCTGGAAGTGGAGCACGAGCTGTACAAGCTGGGTGTGCCGGTCAAAACCCGCCACAACGAAGTGGCTCCGGGCCAGTTCGAAATCGCCCCGATCTTTGAGCAGTCCAACCTGGCCACCGACCACAACCAGATGGTCATGACCACCCTCAAGAGCGTGGCCAAGCGCAACGGCATGGCTTGCATTCTGCATGAAAAGCCCTTTGCGGGCATCAACGGCTCGGGCAAGCACCTGAACTACTCCCTGTCCACCCCGTCCCAGGGTTCCTTGTACAACCCTGGCGAGACCCCGCATGAGAACATGCAGTTCCTGGTCTTCACCGCAGCCACCATCCGGGCCGTGGAAAAGTACGGCAAGCTGCTGCGCGCCGTCGTCGCCTCCGCGGGCAACGACCACCGTCTGGGAGCCAACGAAGCTCCTCCGGCCATCATCTCCATCTACCTGGGTGAACAGTTGGCCGACATCTTCGACCAGATCAAGAAGGGCGGCCTCAAAAGCTGCAAGCAGAAAGGCTGCCTGGAAGTAGGCGTGGACACCCTGCCGCCGCTCCCCATGGATGCGGGAGACCGCAACCGCACCAGCCCCTTCGCCTTCACCGGCAACCGCTTTGAATTCCGCGCAGTGGGCTCCAACCAGTCCATCGCCGGCGCCCAGGTTTCCCTGAACACCATGATGGCCGAATCCCTGGACTACATGGCGGACGAAATCGAGAAAATCACCAAAGGCGATGCTTCCAAGCTCAATGAAGCCTGCCAGAAGGTCATTCAGGACATCATGAAGAAGCACGGCCAGATCGTCTTCAACGGCGACGGCTACTCCGATGAATGGCAGAAGGAAGCGGCCAAACGCGGTCTGCCCAACCTGAAGACCGCCGCCGACGCCTTGCCGGTGCTGACCGACTCGGACGTCGTGGAAATGTTCACCAAGTACAGCGTGTTCACCAAGGAAGAGCTGGAATCCCGCTGCGAGATTTATCACGAGCAGTACAACCAGCACATCCAGACCGAATCCGAGTTGGTGGTCAAGATCGCCAAGACCACTATCCTGCCCGCCGCCATCCGCTACCAGGGGGAACTGGCCAAGGTCTGCGCAAACATGAAGACCGCCGGCCTGGAACCCACCACCGGCATTCTGGAAGACGTGACCGCAAAGCTGCGCAGCCTGCAGCAGGCAGCCAACGAGCTGGAAAAACTCATGGCGCAGAACGGCCATGACACCGTGGAAGAGGAAGCCCGTTACCGCACGGACGTCATCCTCCCGGCCATGCTCGAAGTGCGCAAGTACGCAGACGAGCTGGAAATGGTTGTCGCCGACGACCTCTGGGCCCTGCCCAGCTACCAGGAAATGCTGTTCATCAAATAGCGGACGCACTTTCCTCCGAAAAGCACAAGCCCGGCTCCGAAAGGAGCCGGGCTTTTTCTGTGTCCAGGGTTGCCGCTTTTGTACGGACTTATAATATATAAAGCTCCGCCGTCTGTTATGCTTGAAAAAAAGTAGAAAAAAACAAACGACATGAAGACAACCATCATACTCCTTTGCCTCGTCTTCCTGTTTACCGCAGGTTCCCACGCCGAAGAGAGAACCATCATATTGGCTTACGGCGACTTTCCTCCCTACGAGTTCCGGTCCGAGGGAGGCGCCAAGGGCGTTCTGGTGGATATGGTGAAGGATATTTTCAATGAAGCCGGCATTCCACTCGAACTCCAATTCATTCCGTTCAAAAGGGCCTTTGAAGACACCAAACGAGGAGAAATAGACGGGATCTTCAGTTTCTTCAAAACGCCTGAACGACTCGCCTATTTCGACTATTCCTCACCTCTCATCAAGAATGAACTGGTGCTTTTCGTACGCAAGGATTCAAAAATGCAATACACCGGGATCAACAGCCTGAAAGGCAAACGCATCGCCGTGATGCTCGGATTCTCCTATGGGCCGGAATTCGATGCAGCCACCGGCGTCTTGCGTGACATCTCAACTTCCCACCAAGGCAGCCTCCAGAAAGTCAACCGGGGGAGAGTCGACGCCTACATTTGCGACAAAGTCGTGGGCCTGTACACGGCGCAAAAGTATAACCTGCTTGACGAACTGAAATACATCCAAAAACCGGTTGCGACCATGAACGGTCACATCGGCTTCACCAAGGAAAAGCTCGCGGATGTGATCAGCAGAGTCAACGCAGTCATCTCCCGCATGAGACAGGCCGGAGAAATCAACAAGCGCATAAACGAATACATCGAAAGCCTCTACAATGTCCCCCGCTCCGAAAAGCAGGAATTCCCCTCCTGAAAGACAATTCTGCGGTACATCATCAAGGAACCGGGTCTTTCCGGAACTCCGAACACTCCGGACTGCCTTATAACTCCCCTCCTCCCGCCGTCAAATCTTTCCAGAAATACGGAGCTTCCCGCGTTGGACACCCTTCTTCACCCATGGTAGCTGCTCAGAGTCACACGTGAGAAAAAACCTGAAGGGAGCGATATGAAGTTTTCCGAAATCAACCTGTTGGACGAGCTTGAAAAAAAGGAACTCTCCGAGCTCAGGGGTATTTTCCACGAACGCAACGTCAAGAAAAAAAGCATCGTCTTTCACCCGGAAGGCGAAGAGAACCTGGTGTTCGTCGTTGCAAAGGGCAGGGTGCGCATCTATCTCGGTTACGAGGACAAGGAATTCACTGTGGGCATCCTCGGCCCGGGCGATCCCTATTCCACCCACGCGGACTGCTTCGTGCAGGCGCTGGAGGACAGCAGCCTGCTGGTCACCGACGTTCTGTCCGTGAAACGATGCATGGCCGAGATGCCGCTCTTCACCCGCACCATGGTCCGCGTGCTCGGCCATATCCTGCAGAACTCCTTTTCCATCATCGGCGGGCTGGCCTTCAAGGACATCCAGTCCCGTCTCACGGCCCTGCTGGCCAAGACGGCCCGAGACTCCGGCGTTCTGGTAGACGACGGCGTTGAAATCACGCTCGACCTGACTACCGAACAGTTGGCCCAGATTCTCGGGGCCACGCGTCAAACCGTGTCCACCCTGCTCAACAACTTGATCCGCGAAGGGCTTATCATCAAAAAGGCCCGCTCCACCTGGTTCATTCCCGATCCCGCGGCGCTTGAGGCCGGAATGGATTGACCCAGGACCGGAATCCACAAAAATACTCCCTCTTTCCCCATTTTCCTCTATACCTTGAGTAGTGCCCTTTTCATTGTCCGGGCTTTTTTGTCGGCTGGCCGACAAACATGTTTTTTCTCCTTTGTTAGTGTAGATCATGCCCTTACAATTTGGGGGGAGCTACCAGAAGCAGACAGTCTTGTCTGATTCCTATCAAAATGGGAGGATAGAAAAATGGCTAAAGAACCCCGTCCTGTGGAAGAGCTTTCCATTTGGGAAGACGCCCACAAAATGCTGATCAAAGCCCGCAAGGAAGGCATCGAGACCGCTCACGACCGCCTCGACCAGCAAACGCCCCACTGTAAATTCTGCGAGCTCGGCGTGAGCTGCCGCAACTGTACCATGGGCCCCTGCAAGATCACCCCCAAGGCCCCGCGTGGTGTGTGCGGCGCCGATGCGGACGTGATCGTGGCCCGCAACTTCGGCCGGTTCGTGACAGGGGGTGCAGCAGGCCACTCGGACCACGGCCGCGATCTCATCGAGGTGCTGGAAGCCATCGTCGAGGGACAAACCTCGGACTACAAAATCACGGATGAGGAAAAGCTCATAAGAATCGCGGGCGAAATCGGCATCAACACCGAAGGACGCAGCATCAAGGACATTGCCTCGGACGTCGTGGAATGTTTCTTTGCAGACTTCGGGTCGCGCAAAAAGGAAGTGGCCTTCCTCTCCCGTGTTCCCCGGAAACGCAAGGATCTCTGGACCAAACTGGGCATGACCCCGCGCGGTGTGGACCGAGAAATAGCGGAAATGATGCACCGCACGCACATGGGCTGCGACAACGATGCGCCCAATACCTTGGTGCATGCCGCCCGCACCGCCCTGGCCGACGGCTGGGCCGGGTCCATGATCGGCACCGAGCTTTCGGACGTCATCTTCGGCACCCCGACCCCGTCCATGTCCCACGCCAACCTCGGCATCCTCAAAAGGGACCAAGTCAACATCCTGGTGCACGGCCACAATCCGGTTGTATCGGAAATGATCCTTGCCGCGGCCCGGGAGCCCGAACTCGTCGAGAAAGCCAAGGCGCTGGGAGCAAGCGGCATCAACATAGGAGGCCTGTGCTGCACCGGCAACGAACTGCTCATGCGCCAGGGAATTCCCATGGCGGGCAATCATCTCATGACCGAACTGGCCATCATCACCGGTGCCGTCGAGGCCGTGGTGGTGGACTACCAGTGCATCATGCCCAGCCTGGTGCAGATTTCCGACTGCTACCACACCAAGTTCATCGATACCGCCCAGAAGGCCCGTTTCACGGGGGCCATCCACTTCGACATCCACCCGCACAACGCCATGGAGCAGGCTCGCGAGATTGTGCGCATCGCGATCAAGGCCTATGCCGAACGCGATGACTCACGCGTGGACATCCCAGGCGATCCCGTGGACATCATGACCGGGTTCTCCAACGAGGCAGTCATCGCGGCCCTGGGCGGCACCCTCGACCCACTGGTCAAGGCCATCGCCGACGGCGACATCCGGGGAGCAGTGGGCATCGTGGGCTGCAACAACCCCAAATTCAAGCAGGACTCCATGAATGTCGGGCTCGCCAAGGAACTGATCAAAAAGGATATCCTGGTCCTCGTCACAGGCTGTGTGACCACCGCGGCAGGCAAGGCCGGACTGTTGTTGCCCGAGGCCATCGACATGGCCGGCCCAGGCCTGAAAAAGATCTGCGGCGCGCTGGGGATCCCGCCCGTACTGCACTATGGGTCCTGCGTGGACAACGCCAGGATTCTCCAACTCTGCGCCGCGCTCGCCAACGCCCTGGGCGTGGACATCAGCGATCTGCCCGTGGGCGCGTCCTCGCCCGAGTGGTACTCGGAAAAAGCCGCGGCCATCGGTCTCTATGCGGTTGCCAGCGGCATCTACACTCACTTGGGGCATCCACCGCACATTCTCGGTTCGGAAACAGTCACCAATCTGGCCGTGGCCGGGCTGGAGGATCTGGTGGGTGCATCCTTTGTCATCGAGCCGGATCCGGTCAAGGCGGCCGAGCTGTTCGACACACGCATCAAGGCCAAGCGCAAAGGCCTGGGCCTGAGCGAGTAACCACGGAGAGAACATGAAACTGGCATTTGCCGGAAAAGGCGGCGTGGGCAAGACGTCGGTCACGGCCTGGATGGCCGACTGGTTGGCCCGCAACGGACACAACGTCTGGATGATAGACGCAGACACGGCCCTCTCGCTGGGGCAGGCCTCCGGGCTTGCCCCGGATGAACTTCCCGAGCCGCTCGTAGCCCGCCAGGACCTGGTGCGCAAACGCATCCACGAAGGTGGATTCCTGAACCTGACACCGAATGTGGACGACCTGCCCGAATCCCTTGCCATGGACATTCCCCTGGCGGCCGAGCCCATTCCGGGCATCACCCCCGGCCGCAAGCGGCTGCTGGTCATGGGGGCGCTCACCAACGCAGGAGGCGGCTGCGCCTGCGACGCCAACGCCCTGCTCAAGGCCGTGTTGGCTCATATGGTCATGGAAAGTAATGACTGTGTCCTGGTTGATCTGGAAGCCGGGGTGGAACACCTGGGACGTGGAACCGCGGCACACGTGGACGGGCTGGTCATCGTCACCGAGCCGAGCATTCGCAGTTTCCAGACGGCCAACGAAGTAGGCCGCATGGCATCCGAACTGGGTCTCGCCAATCAGGCACTGGTCATCAACCGGTACACGGGCGGCACCCCGCCGGAACTTCCGCACCTCCCGGCTTGGAGCATTACCATCCCGGCTCTCGCCGGACTGCTGGACCGCCAGATGAGTGACGCCAGTGTCTTGGGCCTGCCGGAATCAGGCGAGATCGACGCCATTCTGGGCAAGGTCGTGAACTGCTTGGGACTACTCTAGAATTGAAACAAAAAAGGCGGGGAGTACTTACCGCACTCCCCGCCTTTTGCTTTCACAACCACCGGCCTGTTCCTGCCAGGAAGTCCCGGCTCCGTATCTCCGACACGATTAGGGCAATTTCCGATACTGCGCCCTGGCCTTGTCCTCATGCAGGACCCGGACGATCATTTCCGTCGTAATCCCAAGAGCGATGAGCACAATGGCGCCGATAATCATTGTGATTCCGAGCAGTAAAAGAGGCCTGCCGCCAATATCCGCTCCGCCGAACAACTTCAGGCACGACAGATAGGCGCACAGTAAAAAACCGACCACGCCCATGAGCAGTCCCATGCCGCCGAACAGGTGTATCGGACGGTGCAGGTAGCGACGAAGAAAAGTAATCAAAAGAAGATCAAGTAGAACGCGGAACGTACGGTCGAGACTGTATTTCGACCTCCCGGCCGTCCTGGCGTGGTGCGTCACTTCCATTTCAACGATTTTCCCGCCCACATCGCTCACCAAAGCAGGAATGAAGCGATGCAATTCGCCATATAATCTGATTTGTTTAATGACAGAGCTTTTATACACCTTCAGGGAGCAACCGTAGTCATGCAGCCTGACGCCGGAAATCTTTCCGATAAGCCGATTGGCCACCCGGGAAAAAAAGACCCGCATTTTCCCATCATGACGATCCTTGCGCCAGCCGGAAACCATGTCCGCGTTCTCTTTTTCCATCTTCTCCAGCATGGCCGGGATATCCCGAGGATCGTTCTGTAAATCACCATCCATGGTGATGATGTATTCGCCCTCGGCCTGGTCGAAACCGGCCTGCATGGCGGTCGACTGGCCATAGTTGCGAACCAGATAGATGGCTTTCAGCGAAGGATAGCGGCCGGTCAGATCCCGCAGTTTTCGAACGGTTCCATCCTTTGATCCGTCGTCGACTATTATGATCTCGTACGGCCGTTGCACGATGTCTGCAAAAACACCATCGACCCTGTCGACCAGGCTTTCCACATTTTCCACTTCATTATAGACCGGAATAACGACGGATATCATCTTCAGGGTCTCGCTATTGTTTTTACTCATCAGCATTCACACTCTCTTTTGAGACTTCATACACATGTACAGGACCATATTTTCCCCTGAAATCCAGTCCCCGCTCTTTGGCTTCATATATTGGAGAAGCCGAGAATATGACCCGACCTCCCCTTTCAGCAAAGGCATGCAAGTCGAACTTGGGAGAAAAAAAGATTTCAGGCCCCGCCACAACATCATAGGGCATATACAACCGAGAATCGCAATGGCCGGCCCCAACGAGCGGACGGATATTTTTATCATATAAATATTTAGGATAATTATAAAAATAACCATCCAGCGTCTGAAAACCGTGGTACTGCGCCTTGGAGGGCGAAAGGCCCAGGCTTATCGTATAATAGGACGATTTCGACCCTATTCTTGAGTCGAGAACATTTGATATCTTATTGAAGGAATCAACGAGATAGTACTCTCCAAGCGTATATCTATCCTGAAGAGAATGATACAGATTCTGTTTCCCGTCCTCATGGGGCACTGTATACCCGGTGTCTTTCAAAAGTTGATATCTGCTCACATGCGATTTGTTGAACGACACAACAAGAATAAACACGGCAGGAATCAAACACAGATATTTGTATTTCGACACCACTGCACCAGTCAACTGCAACTGCATCAGCAGGCAGGTTATCAACAACAACGGCAACGACAAGGTGTTCAAACGATGAAATGGCAGCGGTATGTCGAAAAGGCGATACATCACAAAGAATCGCGTATCCAAAAAGCTCATAAACCCAATACTTAAGTAGGCGATGAGCAACACTACCGGCAGCCGAAAGACTTCATACACCTTCTTATGATCTGCGCGATTTATCCAATACAGGATGCAAGCGGTGATGATTATTAAAACCCACATCCATTTGCTGGCTTCATCCATGTTGTTGCTCAAGTGATGATGCCCATTAAGGAGAAAGACAGCATCCATAATTCCATCGAAAAACGCCGAATCAAAAATCGACGGGACATGCCTCAGCGCTGCGATCGAAGATCGAATTGATTCGAATTTGAACTCGGGCACCAGGACCAGAAGAAAACTTCTGATTTCAATGAAAACATACACAAGACCAAAGGCAGTCGTCAGGGCGACAAATCGCAATGATTGTCTTTTTCGAAAAGCCATGGCCGTTGCTGTGAAGAAATAGAGACCAATACAGACTGCAAAACCGTTGTAGTGCAGAAAAGCATAAAACGGATACAAAAGCCAAACGCCCCAACTCAGGACTACTTTCCTCTTATACCATATGTTTGCTCCGGCCCAATAGATCAGTGGGAGCATGCTCACTCCCAACAGCCGCTGTGGCTTGTGAGGAAAAACGGCGTATGTAAATGCAAAAAGAATTACTATCAATAATGAAACTCTATCCGCCTTGTCCTGGATCAGATAGTCTCTTCCCAAAAGATACATTCCGGAAAAAGCGGAAACAATCGCCATGGAGTAGTTGACGCTATAAGCCCAAAATGGAGAGAAAATCTTGTACAGATTCTCTCCTATCCCCAAGTCTCGCAACCCGAGAGCGTTCAGGGGAAGCCCGGCAAACTGCGGGATCGTATAATGAAAGTTGAAAAAACTCCCCTCTTGCCAACTTCGTACGATATTGAACAAAAAGATGCTGTCCAAAAAGTCATGGGCCAGAATCATGTTGGAACAAGGCCGCCCGACGACCCACCATATGTATATCGCCAGCATCACACAGGAAACAACAAGATAACGGCCTTCAAAACCAGAGTTGCATTTATTTGAAGTCATTCGAAAAAACTCTTAAGTATCATATCTTTTTCACTTGTAAGCCAGGCTCATGACTCCCTATCAGCTATGATGCCCCACTTCAAGCGAGTTTGATGCCCCCCAAAAATGATCAAAGCCCTTCTTCGTATTTCTTGGCGCCGTCGGCAATTATTCCAGGAGCATCTTCGGCCAGAATCATTGGAAGTGCGTTGCAGAAAACCAGGCCGGTAACAAAAAAAGGCTCCAGGAGTGTCCTGGAGCCTTTGATTTTCATAAAAAAAATGTCAGCCGAAAAGCTGCGGGGAATCGATCATGAACTGGATGAGGTCATCCGCTGGTGAATTGGCATGGTCGACAAGATATTGCTCAAAATCCTGCTGTTCAGCTCCGTTGAGCTGAATGATATAGTTCTCCTGCCCATTCGTAACGGTCACCTCGGTATAGCCGTTATGGAACTCCACTTCTGAAATCTCGACATTGCCTCTGACATCAATGGCATCCACGCCGATGTCATAGTCTCGCACAGTCAGGGAGTTGCCATCACCCAATGCATTTTCCTGAACAATGACGGTATCATGACCGTTATCAAGGAGAACATAATCCTTGCCGGTGCTTGCATAGACTACGTCATCGCCGGCACCCGCGAACATGGTATCGTCACCGCCTCCTCCCCAAAGAGTATCGTCTCCCGGGCCGCCATTGAGATTGTCGCCGCTGGGGCCGCCCACAAGAAGATCGTTTCCGCGCCCCGCAAGCAACAATGAATTCTCGTCTTCCCCGACAAGAATTTCATCAGCGTCCGTGCCGTTCAGCCACCTGTATCCCAAAAGATGCCCTTTATAAACACTCGGTGAAGTCTCGTAACCGTCAAAGGTGACGATTTCATAGGGGGCTTCGGTTGTCCCCGAGGTCTGATCGATAAAAAGAGGTGGGACGTCGTCAACGAGGAGCACACCATCATCCAGCTCCTGTTCCTGGCTAGTCAGAGAAAGCCCGCCATCGGCGTCCAGCCCATCAAGCAACTGGCCGGGATCGTCAAGATACTCGCTGCTTCCTCCGCCTGCGGCCTGGCCTTGGGCGGCGGTTTCCTCACTGCCGAGCGACATCAGAAAGATATCGCCCGGCACAACCGTGCCATCAATAAAAACAAACTCTCCCAGGGAGCCGCTTTCGGCAAGCTCACTGAATCCTTCTATGATGATGCTGTCCCCACTGGGTGAGGTGATGTACAGATCGCCGCCCTCCACATCAAAAACCACATGTTGAGGGTCAAAGTCGAAAACCAACGTGGCATGCAAATCCGGAGAAAACGTCTGGGGTTGCCCGGCGGTAAAAGCAATCTTCATTTCCTCGGGCGCTGCTCCTGGTTTCATTATCCTCTCCTCTTCGAAATCGTGAGTTGAAAGGAGTGCATTCCTTTCAGGGAATGCCTGCCTCAGACTGTGCTGCCGCACTTGAATCCCGCAGCAAATCCTACCCGAAATATGCAAGGAGCAATCCATCCAAAGAAATACCGAAAACAGTGAAGCTTTATGCCCGTCCGAGCACCATCCCCACCCAAGCCCAGCCCGTTGAAGCAATGCCCGGCCTCTTCAATTTAAAAAATACATTTTGATATCAAGCTATTACAGGCAAGGACACGAGGGGGATTCATGCAGTACACCCAGCCGCTAAAACAGGGATATGCACCCGAACAGTTGAAACTTCCTCAATGGACTCAAACCAGCACTGAGACAAAACGATCTGTGTAATGGTTTTCGACGGTTTCTGTCGAAAACCATTACACATTCCGCAGTGAAATAACGAAGGAAAACCACACATCCCACGCGGCGAACGTTCTTCGTAAGCGTCGACGCTTTTTCCCGAAGCCGGGAGATGCCGGAAACAGCACTGATGGCAACGGCTTCAGCCCCCCCCTCGCTGAGCTGAAAATTTATCATCCATTCATGTGCAGTGCCCTGGAAAACCGGTGCATTCCTTGCAGATTCCAATTGTTTAGCGACGGGCCATATCAAAATAAATCCCACTGTCACAGGACAAGAAAATGGTAATCAAAAGAGTGCTTGTCACCGGCGGAGCCGGGTATATCGGAAGTCATACCTGCATTGAGCTGCTCAAGGAAGGGTACGAGGTGATTTGCGCCGACAACTTCACCAATAGTTCCACTGTTGCCCTGCAACGGGTAGAGCAGATAGCAGGACGCCCCATCCCCACCTATACCGTTGATTTCTGCAGCAAGGAGCAGGTGAAGCGACTTTTCGAGTTGGAGAAAATCGATGCGACCATCCACTTTGCCGGGCACAAAGCGGTAGGTGAGTCCATTGAAAAACCATTGATGTACTATGAGAACAACCTGGTAAGCCTCATGAATCTCTGTGAGGCTCTGGGACGGACCAAGGCAAAAAACATTGTCTTCAGTTCCTCGGCCACGGTGTACGGATTCTCCGAAAGCCTGCCGCTGACCGAAGAGACGCCTACGAGCGCCCACAACGCTTACGGCCGGACCAAACTGTACATCGAGGAAATCCTCAGGGATCTTGCGGCATCCCACCCCGGATGGAACATTTCCATACTCCGTTATTTCAACCCGGTCGGCGCTCACAGCTCGGGCCTTATCGGTGAAGATCCCAACGGCATTCCCAACAATCTGATGCCCTACATCTCCCAGGTCGCCGTAGGCCGTCTTGAAAAGCTCAGGGTCTTTGGATCGGACTACGATACTCCCGACGGCACAGGCGTACGGGATTTCATCCATGTTGTGGACCTGGCCAGGGGGCATGTTGCCGCCCTGCGCAAACTCAGGGAGAACCCCGGCTACATGATCCACAACCTGGGCACGGGCAAAGGGTGCAGCGTGCTGGAGCTGGTGCGCGCCTTCGAACGGATCAACAAGGTCAGGGTCCCTTACGAACTGGTGGGCCGCAGGCCGGGCGATGTGGCCGAAAACTATGCGGACACGAGCAAAGCCAAAAAAGAACTGGGCTGGGAAGCCACCCATACCATCGAGGACATGGTCCGCGACACCTGGCGCTGGCAAACCAGAAACCCGCACGGCTATAAAAAGATCCAGGACCGCCTTCCCGCCGTCATGTTCAAACCCATCAATCCCGCTTATCTCCCAAAGGAGAACATGCGATTTATTGTTCCTTCCGGTCAGCCCCGGCAACAGGAAGTCCCCCATCCACCGGCAAACCGCTGATACGGTTTTCGGCAATATCATGGACTCTTCCCACTTCCTTGTTCATATTGTCAGGTGATGGGTTTCTCCAAGCCGTGGCCAAAACCCGGTCCGCCTTCCCTTGCGGGAAAGACGGCAGCGGATCGGACGACCTCGGAAAACCGGCCGTTCGTTGAACAGGCTCTCCACATCTTCATGGATCAACAGAGAACCGAACACCTTGTCTGGGCGGAAAACGCCAGGGGGCTGGCCATCTTCCTTGTGGTCCTCGGCCATGCGGCCATTCCCGCACAGGTCAAGGCCGCCATCTACGGCTTCCACATGCACCTTTTCTTCTTCCTCTCAGGACTGTTCTTTTCCGCTCGCCTCCCCTTCGGAAGCACCACGGCCAAAAAAGCCAGGACCCTCATCCTGCCGTATCTCCTCTATGGTTTCCTGGGCTACGGCATCTGGCTTTTCAGGATCCTGGTGGTGCACAACGCCCCTTCGGGCATCAATCTTATATACCCGTTTTTCGACATCCTGACCTTCAGGAGCTTCTGGTTCCTGCCGGTGCTTTTTGTGGTGACCCTGCTTTTCTACCCGGTTCACGGACTGGTGACGCGAAAGACCTACCTGCCGTTTCTCGTGATGCTCGCCCTGCTGCACTCTGCAACCCAAGCCTATGGGCTGACTCCTTATGTGGGGACCCTGGTCCACGCCTTCAACGCACTCGTGTTCTTCGGATTCGGTTTTCTTTACAGGCAACATACGCAGCCCTCGGACTGGCGTATCGGCGCAGGGGCCGCAGTGATCTTCGCCGTCGCCTTTCTGCTGGGCTACCCATCCTACGGCCTTGAAACCGTCGGCAGGGTAAGCAACTACTTCTACGCCTACACCCTGGCCTTCACCGGCATAGTGGCGTCCATCACCCTCTGCTACCGTATACCCAGGAATCCGATCTTCAGCTTTCTCGGCGTCAACAGCCTGCTCATCTATCTGCTGCACAATTACCCCGGCGCACTCTATTCCCGTGTCTTCGCCTCCATGGGCATCACCCAGTCCGCCCTGCCTCCGGTGATCTATGGGCTCCTGCAGGCATGCACCAACATCCTGCTGCTCACCCCCGGGATCCTGATCATCAACAGATTCCTCCCATGGACCCTGGGCAAATCCCCGACTTTCAAACACAGGTGACGCCATGACCCAAAAAACGCCACTCAAATTCCGCATGACCGGCTGGACTGCAATGCTCGCGATCACCTCACTCCTCTTCGTCGCGTCGCTTCTTCTCCCCAAAGCCCTTGAGGCGCTGCCGGACAAATTTTGGGAAACGGCCTGCGATACAATGGGAATATACGACCAGGGCTACTCCGTTCTTTTCGGAGACTCCCTCATGGCCCAATTGGGCATGGCTGCCCGCTTCGGATGGAATCCATATAAAAACAGGTCCAAGGAAGGGCGACTGGCCACCCGCTCCATCGAACCGTTCAGCCAGGCCCTGAAAAACGGAACAAGACTCGTGGTCATCCTTCTGGGCACCAACGACCTGGGCCTTGGCAAGCCGGTTCAGGACATCGCCGCCGCACTGGAGACAATGGGACAAAAGGCCGGGGCGCGAGGAATCGAAGTGGTGCTTTGCAGCGTCATCCCGGACCGACACGGGGACAAGGGCAAACGTTCACCCGAAATCCTCGGCATTCTCAACAACAGGATCAAAGAAATCTGCCGGGCACGGAACTTTCATGTCCTGGACCTGTACCCGCTCTTCGCCGACACAGAAGGCGTCCTGGAAAAAAACTATACCAGCGACGGCCTGCACCTGAATGCAACGGGCAAAGACAAGCTGGCCCAATCCATCATCAATACTGTAAAAAAGCTGACACGTCCGGCCCAGGCCGAACCTGCCGGCGGACACTGACACAATGGAGCACATCGTTATGAAAAAGACACTTCCGGCATTGATCGTGTTGGCCTTACTCCTGCTCCCTGCATCCGGCGCGGCAGGCACCCCCGTGTTCACCCCCCGTGGGATTGGTGGAGGCGGCGGTCTTTTCAGCCCGGCTATTTCCGACCAGAACCCCGACCTGTGCTTTGTGGCCAGCGACATGAGCGGCGTCTACAAAACGACGGACGGGGGGAACGACTGGAGCATGATTCCTTCCAGGGAGCTTTCCGGGACAGCCGGCAGAAAGCCGCCCGCCTTCTTTGAGAACGCCATCTACTGGTACACGACTTATGACGTGTATGAGAGCCGCGACCAGGGCGATACCTGGAAAAAGATGAAATGGCCCTGGAAACCGCGCAGAAAAATCACGGGACTCACGGCCTGCCGTACCAAAGGGGAATATCTTTTCGTGTCCACGACAGAGGACCTCTGGCGGTACGATCTCCAGGCAAAACAATGGAACATGGTGCTGGAAGGCAAATGCCTGCCACCGGTAGCGCTCGGTTCCATGGTCATGGCCGTCAGCGACAACCGACTCATGCGCAGCACCGACCTGGGCGGCTCCTGGCAACAGGCGCCCGGATTCAAGGCCGAAGGCCGTGACGTGCTCGCTTTCACCGGAGCTACAGATGGCTCGGAAACACTGCTGCTGGCAACCCTGGACGGGCTGGGAATCACGCGGTCCACAGATTCCGGCGATTCCTGGGCGCGCAGCGCCCCCTTCCTGCACCAGGGGATCCTGCAGATGACGCCCGGACAGACCCGGATCGCCTGGGCAGTGGAGCAGAAAAAGAACCTGGGCAAAAAACTTTGGAAAACCGAGAACAGCGGCAGGGACTGGAAGGAGGTCTTCCGCTTTGCCGGAAACGACCGGAACGTCGAGTACTCCTGGGTGCAGACTGAAATGCGCTGGGGCTACTTCATTACCAAACAGGGTTTCTTCGCTTCCCGGACGGACCCGGACACGGCTATCGTCACCACCCAGGGGGATCTGTACAGGACCACGGACGGGGGGCGTTCCTGGCGCTCCCTGATCAACCGGCCCATGGGCTTCCTGCCCGACGGCAAGACCCCGAGATTCGCCAGCGTGGGCCTGGAAATGACCACCTGCTACCAATACCTTTTCGACCCGTGGGAACCGGAGCGCCACTACGCGGCTTTCGCCGACTTCGGCTTCATCCGTTCGCTGGACAGGGGAAAAACCTGGAGCCACGCCACCAAGGGAAGCCCATGGAGCAACACCTTCTACCGGGTTCGCTTCGACCCAAAAACGCCGGGGCGACTGTATGCCGCCGCAGCCAACAGGCACGACATCCCCAACTGGGGCCAGATCGGTTGGTACAATGCCAAATACAACGTGGGAGGCCCGCTCATTTCCCAAGACTTCGGGGCGACATGGAGCAGGCTGGGAACGGGATTCCCCAATGCACCCTGCACGGACATTCTCGTCACTTCCGGCAGTTCTGAGGATTCCAGGATACTGTATGCCGGCGCCTACGGAAAAGGAGTCTTCAAATCCGAAGACGGCGGCAAAACCTGGACCGACATCACCGGCAACATCCGCAAGGCCAACCTGCACGCCTACCGGCTGTGGAGAAGCCCGGACTCCGGGGACCTCTACTGCCTGATCACGGCCCTTCGCGGCAAGGGAAACGTCATCACCCCCGGAGGCATCTGGAAATCCGCCGACAAGGGAACATCATGGTCGGAGATAACGTCCGACTTCACTCCGGACTGGCCCACGGCCTTCCATGTAGATTCAAAAAATGAAAACACCATCTATGTCGCGGTTGCCAGCGTTCCGGCCAAAAGGCCCCAACAGGGAGGAATCTGGAAGACCGTTGACGGCGGCAAAGACTGGAGCCATGTGCTTCGGGACAGGAGCTTCAAGCCGAGGCCCTACGACAGAATGATGGCGGTCACGGTCCATCCGCAAGACAGCAGCCTCGTCTATGCGGGCGGTTTCCTGAACGGCCTGTGGTTTTCCAGGAACGGCGGCGCGGATTGGGAAAAATATGAAGCTTTCCCGTTCCGAAGCGTCCAGAGCGTGAATTTCAACCCGCAGGACCCGAAACAAATCGTGGTAACCACCTTCGGCGGGGGGCTTTGGGCCGGGCCGTACCTGCCGCCGGAATAGCCCGGAGGGAATCAATATAACTTCCCGAACAATTTCCGAAGACTTTTGAACGATTTGACGGCAAAAGGCATGGGATCGTCGGTCGTCAGCAGGCAGAAATGCATGCTGCCCTTCCTGCATTGCAGGAGATCCCGGACTGTCTGTCGAAAATCTTTCCAGAGCAGAACCGCAAACTGGAATTCGTTCAGGTAGAAAACATTGTTCCGCTGCTTCTGATCGGCTTCCCATTCCAGGCCCGAGGCATCCGCATAGGCCGCCCAGGGCAGGTCCACTCCGGCATCCATGGCGATTTTATGGAACATTTCGCTGCGTACGCTCATCTCGATGAAGTACAGCTTTCCGTTGTTCCGCTTGAACTCAAGCCCTCCCAGCCCGACAAAGCCGATGCCCTCCACAAAGGCGGTTCCGGCCACCCGCAGGTCCTCGATCTCGTCGGTGACGCCCAGGGCCATGACCCCGGCGCCCGGCGGAAACTGCCTGAGCTTCCTGCCCGTGCAGAAGGACATCCGCCGACCATCGGCGCTCCGGTAGAAAAGGAAAAACTCCACGCACTCGTCACCACCCTCGATGAACTCCTGAGCCACGAGACGCCCTCCGCCGGCGAGTACCCGACAGGCAGTTTCCCGAAGCACTTCCGGAGAGAGAATCTTATCCGCCTTGATGGGAACGCCGCCGGTCGTTTCCCACATGGTGGGTTTGAGCATCAGCGGAAACTCACACTTTTCCAGAAGCGCTTCCACGTCGTCGCGGGAGGAAATATCCCAGGTGCCGGGAACGGTCAGGCCGTGTTGCTCCACAACCTCCTGGGCCGTATCCTTGGCCATCATGGCCAGGCAGGTATCGGCATCGCCCATGAGAACCGTATACCTGTCCTCCAAAGCGGACTTGTTGCGGGCCACGAACATGGCGTCTTTATCCGTACAGTAGAAAAGCGCAGGTTTCTCGGACTGGAAGGCGTTGTCGCCATACGTGAGCATATCCCGAACCATGGCTTCGGACGAACCAACCGGAAATTCCCTACCGTGGAAATAGTACCGGCTCCTGCGCAGAACACCCTGGTCAACTCCCCAGGAAAGCACATGGACGGGCACTCCCTTGCGTCCCAGGCTCTTGAGAACCGCGAGATAGCTGCCCCATGCCTGTCCCGTGACAATGAGAACCGCAGGCGTCATCATTTTCCCTCCTCTTCGGCGGCGAACACCCTGTCCACGAAATCCGCATATTCATGGTCCGGCAATGCGAAAAAGCGCTCCACATATCGGATATCCCTGGCCCCGAACTGCAGGGAATGATACATGGCCAATCCCCGGAAGGCGTGGGCGTAGTCGTTCCCCTTCGTCTGGCTGGCAAAGCAGTTGATGAGTTCGCATTTGCGGTCCATGAACTCGTCGATGGCCACGGCCGTGTTGGGGATGCACAACCCCCAGACCTCATAGGAATACACGTCGGCCTTCCCTTTGTTCCCTCGCAGTGCACGGGCCAGGGCCGCGGCGGTACAGGCGTGTTCCCGGTGGGTGTCCAGCACGAACGGGGTAAAGATCGTATCCGGCCGAAACGCATCCACCACCCGCTCCAATTCCGCAGCCACCGAATCCAGACCGGTTTCGTCCACGTGGGAAAACCGCAGGAACAACGGAGGGCCGTTTCCCATGAGCCGCGCGCAGGCCCTGGACTCCTCCTCCCGCACGGCAATGAGTTCCTCCCGGGTCATGCCCAGGGCCCCTTCGGCTCCGGAACCGTCTTGGACTATGACCACCTGCACTTCCTTGCCGCGAGCCAGATGCGCCAGAACCGTGCCGCCGCACCCGATGGCCTCGTCGTCGTGATGGGGAGCTATGACCAGCAGCCTTTCGCCGAACGGACACGGCATCAGGACGGGCTTGATGACCGCAGACAGGGCATTGGATGCATGGAAGAGCTTTTGGGTTTTGGCATCCAAGTCCATAAGGCTGCTCATCAGGAAAAACTTGTAGTTCTTCTTTGAAAAAATCAGCGGGACCAAGGTCCGGTACGCCCGTCTCAGGTAATCTCTCAGCATGGATATCCCTCGCTTGCCTTCTCAGTCGGCCACAACACTGTACTTCGTATTCCCCAACAGCAAACGTGTCCTCAACAGACCTACCCTGACAAACCCGGCCTTTCTCAACGCCTTCATGGAAGAGCTGTTGCCCTTCAACACCTGTCCCAGAATCATGGCTTGGGGGTCTATATCATCCACTGCTCTCTGCATGAGAACGCTGAAAATCCCCTTCCCTCTGAAAGCGACATGGGTCGACCCTTTCGCCAACTCCACGGCAGGCTTGTCGAACCAGTGAAAGGCGTCCTTCAGAAAAACAAAACTGACAATTTCTCCTTCAAATACAACAATATGACAACCAATGGTCTCTTCCTGAAACTTCTTTACAACATCCAAGGTGCTTCGGCTGAAGCTTCCTTTGGCCAGAAAGGATTCCGGCCATATGGCGGCAATGCCCTCCAGGTCCTTGTCATCCGCCTTGCGAACGACGTATTCCGACGGCAAATCAACATCCGGCAGGCCCGAACGAGGCAGCTCGAAAAGCTCCATGTCCCATGTACTGTAGACGTTCTTTTTAAGCCTGTTGCCAAAGAAACCGAAATCTCCGGATCGCAGAACCTGGAACGCCTTTCTCATTTTACCCATGGCGCAAACACCTCCCGCAAACGCGAACTGACCACCTGATACCCCTTGCCGTTCAAATGGATGCCGTCATCGGTAAACTCTACCGACAGGCAGCCGTCATCGCCGTTCAAATCGTCGAAAACGTCGACCCACAGCTGCCCCTTCGCTTTCACGACACGTTGCAGAACCTGATTGACAGCCCTGACTTGATCGTTCTTCCCGCAGAACTCCTTGCCCAACGGTGGGATGCTCAACACACAGGCGCTGCCCGGAGCCAGGCTGTCCAGGATGCCGTCCAGCTGACCCGCAACATCAGGTCCATGGCCCACCAGGATGTCGTTGGTGCCGATCATGATTACCACGAAACCCGGTAAAAGCCCGGACACGGTGGATTCCCATCGCTTCCGGAGACCGGTTGCCGAATCGTTGTATACTCCCCGATTCACAACAGTCAGCTGTGGGAAATATTCCTCCACCGCAAACCGGAAAACGAGGCTGTCACCGGCGAAAACCACGGGACGCCGTCCGGAGAATTCCCGATTCAGAGATTCGTATTCCCGAACCTGGCTCTCGTACGTCCTGCTCACGACATCAGCCCCGCCCTTCCGGTCCAACGCAAGCCGGACGAGCTTATAGGCGGCATACAGGTTGGCAGGCAGCATAACCGCAAAGAGGAGCACCAAAGCTCTGGGATCAAAACGCGACAATTCTTTCCACCCTCCTGAGCATCATGGCCAGAAGCACGATAAAGACCATCAATACCGAAAACGACACGGCGGCCGGCAAGCCGTACCTGGTGGTCAGCGTAAACACCGGATTGTATTTGATCAGAAACGGCCCGTGCAAAAGAAATATCTCGTAGGAATGGCGTCCCGCGAAATCCAGAAAACGACTGGACAGGTCCCACCGCCCGAGAAGCGCCGCCGCCAGCAACAACATTGCGGTCCACAACATGGAGTTGGCCTCGGAAATCATGAGCAGCCCCAGGGACGGCAACGGTATGGCTTTGACAAAAAGGGCATGACTGACCATCAGATACAGCGCGAGCATGGCAAGGCAAGCCCACAGAATCTGAACATGGGTCTTCAGAAAGGCAACAATGCCATCGCGATACAGGGCGACGACACATCCGGAAGGAAAGGCAAAAAACTTATTCCACCCCAACGGGTAAACGTAATAATTCACGATCAACAGCCCGCCTGCGGCCGCCACCAACAGCCATGCGGCCGTTTTCTCCGTGAAACGCTTGAACGCAAACAAAAAAATCGCATACCAGACCAGTTGGAACGTGATGTACCAGCGCACGTAGTCGAAAAGGCGTGTGGCGTCGTTTTGATTGATCCCGGCAAACGTCATGACAATGTCCGCGTAGTCGAGGGTCCGCCCCAGGAAAATGATGTCCAGCCCGAGAAACAGCAGGGTGGTCAGCCAGTAGGGAACCATGACCCTGTGAATCCGGTGTTTGATGAAAGCCGCACTGGAGGGCCTCTTTCCGCAATAGGAAAGGGTGATCCCGAAGCCCGAGAGGAAGAGGAAAGAGGCGAGGCATGATCCGGCGAAATTCGGCCAGAGTTGCGAGGACGAGACATGGGTCCAGAGATGGCCGAGCACAATAAGCAGCATGATCAGGCCCCGCACCTCGGTGGTCTGTTCCGGGCCGAGCGGATCGCCCCTCTCGGCCCGGCGCAGGAAAAGCGCGGACAACACAAGCAGAGCGACAATCAGAATGAGATTGTTCGCCGCCATATGGCTTATCACGAGCTTGCTGCTGATGAAGCTGTCCATCCGGTTCTCCCTTCACTCCCGATGCCGTCGCCTAGCTGCCGCAGATCATTCGGCTGCGGCTGCCCGCGTACCTCCTGACCGTGAGTACGAAGCCCATGCTCAAAAGGACAATTGCGGCAAAAAACAGCGGGAAATTCCAGTAGGTTCCGACCCAAAGACTCCCGAAAAAATGAAGCTGTGCCTGCTTGATGATGCTGATGAGATAACTGTGGATGAAGAAAACCCCGAAACTGAGGGATGCGAACAGGTCCATCCGCTTTCCGATGACCGGATCAAAACGGATCAGGAACCCTATGTAGAACAGGCACTGGAACAGATGCTGGATCATGTTCAATCGCTTGGCCAGAAGAGTCCCCCGCTCCATGTGGAACTCGAAGAGGATGAACCCGACAACGGCTGCGGCAAGCCACAAAAGAACACCGGGCCGGGCCAGAATTCGGTTGACGCTCTCCCTGTACCGGCACAAAAACATGCCGAAAAAGTAGACGAACGCGTAGTGCAGGTAGGATTGCAACTGATAGGGGCCACCGCGCCACACGAACAGGCTGATGACGAAGAATACGGGTAACAGATAATAGAGAACCTTGTTCCTGTCTCCGACAATGTAAAGAGGGGACAGGAAGAAATGAATGAATATCATGGGAATGAACCAGAACGGTATCAGTTGTGCGCCCACAAGATAAAACTGGATGACCCGCAGAATCCAAGGCCAATCGTTGATGTACTCCATGCCCGGCCGTTGGGCGAACAGCGTGAAGTAGATGATGGCCGGAACGGACATGATCACGTAGGGCATACCCACGTTGAGCACTTTGGATTTCATGTACCTGCCGTATTGGTACTTGTAGGAAAGGTATTGAAACAGATACCCGGCGATGAACACGAACAGAATCGTGCCGTTGGTAAACGTGAGACGCAGGACTTCCTTCAGCGAGGCGTATTCATGCCAGGTAAAAGCGGAAATGCAATGCCCCATCACGATATACAGGATGGCGATTCCTCTAAAGTTGTTAATGTAATTAAGAAATTCCTTTCTTTTCATGTTTTTTCCCTTGCTGGACGGCCAAATCTCGGATCATACCATAAAATCGACGTACCCCTTTGTTCCCTCTCCGGATACACGCCGGGCGGGCACTCCCAGCATGACCGAATTCTCTCCGACATCTCGAGTGACGAGGCTGTTGGCGGAGATAAGGGCATTGTCGCCGACGGTTATCCCTCCGGCGATGGTGGCGCACGGTCCAACGTATATCCCGCTGCCCAGCCTGGGTACGCCCTTATATTCTCCCCGGTTCGCCTGGCCCATGGTCACATTCTGACTGATGTTGATGTTGTCTCCCAGTTCACAGCCCGCATTGATGGTGATGCCGTGGCAATGGCTGATGTAGATGCCTATGCCGGTCCTGAGGTTGATGGACATGGCCACGCAGCACCGGCGGCAGACCGCATTGAAGAGCAGGCGGAACAGAAGATACAGCGGAGGAAAGACCCTGCGGAAGAATACGGCCAGCCTTTTATAGACCATGAGCTTGAGCCCGTCTTCGGCGCGCATGGTCCTGAGGAATGCGCTGGCGCCCTGGGCTCCGCCGTAGCGGTACAGATCGGCGGCTATGGCTGTCAGCGTTTCCTCCCAGGTCTTTGCTGCCTGCTTGTTCCTGATTTCCGTGTACTCACCCATGACGTCCTGCTTCTTCATGAACCATTCAATGGTTTTCTCCAGCCGCCGTGTTCACCTTCGGCCAGAAGTGCGTGGAACAGGTTACGCCCCGGAAAGCCGCAGCCTCCTGTGATCAGCCGGTTCATGCCCATTTGACCCCCCTGAAGATGACGTCGTGATCAATGCGGTCGCGATGCTTAAGTATGAGTTCCATGAGTTGGGCCAGCACCTCGTCGGTCATGAAGTTGGGCTCCAACCCCAGGTCGAGAAGCCCGGTGTGCGCAGGATTGTAATAATGTTCTTCCAATTCCTTGCGCGGATTTTCAACGCTGTTGATGGTCACGTCCAGGCCCAGACTTTTACCCACGCGTTGAACCATGTCCGCCAACTGGTTGACCGAAAATGTTTCGGTAAGCTGGTTGTAAATGTTGAGCATGCCTTTCTCCGCAGGATTCTCCAGGGCCAGGCGCACGCAGTTGAGCGTATCCCTGATGTTCAGATAGCCCCGAGTCTGGCCGCCCTTGCCGTAGACCGTAAGCGGGAATCCGGCCACGGCCTGCACTGCGAAACGGTTGACCACGGTGCCGAACAACTCATCGTAGTTGAAAAACGGAAACAGGGATTCGTCCTCGCCGGTCTCGTCCGTGAACACGCCGTAGACCGGTCCCTGCATAAGGTCCGTGACCCGCAGATCCCAGGTACGCACATAAAACCAGAGCAGATCCGTATCCATGATCTTGGTGGTGTGGTAAAGGCTGGACGCCTGCCTCGGATAGAGGAATTTATGGCTGCGCCCCTTGTGCTCCACCTCCAGCCATCCTTCTTCAATGTCGATGTTGGGCGTGCCGTATTCGCCCATTGTTCCCAGCTTGACGATATGGGCGCTCGGGCAGAATTCGCGTACTGCGAAGATCACGTTGGCCGTGGTTTGAAGATTGTTGTTCAGGGTGAGGGACGCGGCCCTGCGGCTGAGCATGGAATACGGGGCGGACGGCTGTTCCGCGTAGTGCACCACCGCGTCCGGCCGTGTCTTGTCGAAGACCTCTGCCGCGAAATCCCAGTCGGCCAGGTCGCCGAAAAAGGTCCTGACCGCATAACCGGACCTGGCCTGCCACAGATCCACTCTTTTCCGCAGGTTGGGCACCGGGTACAGCGCCTCGGAATTCTCTTCGCGGCAGATGTTGCGGCGCAGGTAGTTGTCCACCACCGTGACCTCATGCCCACTCGCAGAAAGATGCATGGCCGTGGGCCACCCCAGATATCCGTCACCTCCGAGTATCAGTATGTTCATTCTTGCCTTTCCTCCCTATGGCCAATGGCGTTCATCCGGGTGTTGCGAACTTTCAAAATCGGCCAACAGGCCGTTGTCCACCAGGAATCCGAGCACGCCTTCATGGTCCAAAGCCTGCTCGTTGCCCGAATGGTACGGATTGACGACATCCTCGTTCAACAGGTCTCGGTATTCGTACTCCACTGCCCGGTATATGCTGGTGAAAGCGGGAAGCACGGCGAAATAGCGTTCCAGCTCCAGGGTACGCCGCGTCTCTTCCACGCTCATGAGTTCCTCGTACATCTTCTCGCCCGGCTTGGCGCCTATGACGGTGATGTCGACATCCTCCGGCTTGTGCCCGTAGACCGGGGCCAGTTCCCGAATCATGACCTCGGCCAGATCGCGGATGCGAATCACCGGCATCTTGGTGATGAAGACCTCGCCGCCTTGAACGATGGTGGAAGAGTCGATGACCAGTTCCGCAGCCTGTTCGATGCTCATGATGAAGCGGGTCATGGAATCGTCGGTGAGGGTCACCGGGCCGCCTTTCCTGATCTGCTCGCGGAAGATGGGGATGACCGAACCGCGCGAACCGAGCACGTTGCCGAACCGGGTGGAGGCGAACTTGCTCTTGCCGTTGCGGGCGTTGCTGTTGGCCGCGGTCATGAGCCGCTCGCCCATGAGTTTGGAAGTGCCCATGACATTGGTGGGGTTCACGGCCTTGTCCGAACTGGTGAAGATGACCCGCTCCACTCCCTGGCCGGTGGCCGCCTCAATGATGTTCTGCACTCCGAAAATGTTGTTCTGCACGGCCTGCATGGGCGATTTCTCACACAGGCCAACATGCTTGAAGGCCGCCGAATGAAACACGATGTCCACGTCCTCCATCTTTTCGGAGAGGGAGTGCTGATCTCGTATATCCGCCAGAAAAAACGAAGCGCCTTTGGTTCTGCTCCAGGCCTGCTCGGTGAAGAACAATTCGCTTTCGTTGTTGTCCAGCCCAATGACCTCGCCCACCTCGTACTTGTCGATGAGCTGAGCCAACAGTTCGCTCCCTACGGTGCCGCAGCACCCGGTGACCATGACTCGCTTGTCCGAAAAGAATGATTTCATATGCACCTTCCGACGTTTCTCTCTTCCGTTGCACTCGCGGGCATCCGCCCGCTTCAATTCTCGTCCCGACGATCCCTGACGACCCGGGCGGGATTGCCCACGGCCACGGAATAGTCGGGGATGTCGTCCACCACCACGCTGCCCGCCCCTATCACGCACTTCTTTCCCACATCGGCCATGATGATGGCCTGGTTCCCGATCCAGGAGTCCTCGCCGATATGTACCGGCTCATGACTGTTGCCCTGAAAACGGATGGGGGTTTCCAGATCCGAAAAATTATGGTTTCGGCGCCCGCCGATGACCGAAACGTAGCTGCCGATGATCACGTCCCTGCCGATGACCGACTCGGCGATGATACTGTACGGGCCGATGTACACCCCGGGGTCGATTTCCACCTGCGCGTAAGGAAACAACACCCCGAAGTCGATGGCCACGTCGGCGCTGCACCGATCCAGCACGGCAGCGCAGAACGCCGCCCGCAGATAACGCCCCACGATGCCGGGCAGGAAGGCCAGCGCCTGCGAGCAGCCCGACACGGCACCGCTCCCCATGCGTTCCCCTATCCAGACGGACAACACCAGGGGCGACACCAGGACAAGGCTCACCAACCTCACGATTCTTTTGACCGAATTCCTCATGAAACAACTACGCTCCACTTGCCTTGGGTTCGGCGTAGCGGCTCATTCCGGCGAGCTCTGCATACATCTCCTGATAGCGATCCACCGAAGTCTCCAGATCATACATTCCTTTGACCAAGGATAATCCCGCCCGCCCCATTGCGCGGGCGCGCTCACCGTCTCCGAACAGATCGACAACAGCCCGGGCGAATGCCTCGTCATCGTCGTCCGGCACCAGACGCCCGTGCTCGCCTTCCTTCACCAGCCTGCCCACGCCGCCCACGTCCGTGGATACCACGGGCAGTCCCACGGCCATGGCCTCAAGCAGACACATGGGCAAACCTTCGTCCCGGGAGGAAAGCACGGCCACATCCGCCAGAGGCAGGATATCGTGCACGTCCCGGCGCGGCCCCAGAAAAATAACCTTGCCGTTCAAGCCCAGCTCGGCGTTCCTCAGCTTCAGGATATCAGACTGACTGCCCTCGCCGATGACCAGCAACCTGGCCTGCGGGACCGCTCTGCAAACCCGTTGCCAGGCGTGCAAAAGCATGTCGTGGTTCTTCACCTGCTCCAACCGGGCCACGACGACCGCCACCTTGTCACCGGGCGACAGGCCCAGGCTCCGCCGGGACAAGATGGAGGAGCCATTGAAGCGGCGCAGATCAATGCCGTTGAACACTGTGGCCAACTTGTCTTCCCGGAGCCTCAATTCGTCGGCCATGAACCGGCCGGTGTCGTCGTTGACCGCAGTAATCCTGCCGCAGAACCTGCCCAAAAGCGGCATGAGCAACCGGCCCTTGCGCGTATCCAGGGACCAGAACTCGTGCTCGGTATGCACAATAGGCGCCCGGACCCGCACGGCGGCGGGCACGGTATGGAAAAGCATGTACATATGGTGGGTATGGATCACGTCCGGCCGAAATTCCTTGCAAACCCCAATCATGTCTCTCATGGCCCGGAGCATGCTTTTCCCGGCTCTCCCGACGCTGTGGGCGGCTATGCCCCTGTCGCGAAATTCACCCGAGAGCGGCCCGTCGTGTTCCAGAGCCACCACCATGTTCACATGGCCGCGTTCCTGAAGACACATGGCGACCTCTCTGGCCACGCTCTCGGACCCCCCGATACCGAAAGAATACACGACATGGAGAATCTTCATGGGGCGTATAAAATCCGACTGCCGCATCATATCCACCTATGCTTTCCTGCCGACGACGTCGGCGTAAAAATCCACATGTCGCCTCACCCAGTCCGCAATATTGAAATCCCGTCTCACCCGCTCAAAAGCCTTGCGGCCGTGTTTCTCCCGCAGCGACGGGTCTTCGAGATAGGCGCGGGTCTTTTCCGCCAATGTATCCAAATCGCCCACCGGGAACAGAGCGCCATTGCCGCCGTCATCCACCACATCACCGTTGCCGCCCACATCGGGAACCACGGCGGGCAAGCCGAAAGAATTGGCCTCCAGCAGGCACATGGGCGTTCCTTCCCAGATGGAGGTCTGCACCAGCAGGTCCGCACCGGTGAAAACACCGGCCATGTCCGGGACGAACCCGGTAAAGACCACTTTGTCATCCACACCGAGCCGTCGCGCCTCTTCCCTGAGTTCCTCCTCCAAAGCGCCGTTGCCCAACAGCAGATAATTGGCCTCGGTCCCGTTGGGGCTCTCACGCAGAAAACGCTCAACTAGTCTGAAGTACAAAGGAAAATTCTTTTGAGGGCACAACCTGCCCACATTGATGACGATGGGCTTGTCCGCATCCAGGCCATATTGTTCCACCAACCGTCGCCGGGCGGCCACCTTCATCCTCCCAATGTCCTCGTAGTCCTCTGCCGGAGGTTCGATGGCGTTGATGATGGCGGCGGTCTTGCCGGCCCAACCCGGCGCAATGTTCGATTCCAGAATTTCCTTTGAGCAGCCGATGACCCCGTCGCAAAGCCTCAAGCCCACGGTCTGCGTGCCTTTGATGAACGAGGAAGACCAGCCGGGGCGAAGCACCAACCCGTGCAGGGTGTAAAAAACAGCAGCCTTGGTCATGCCCAAGGCGCGAAGCAAATGGGCATAGAACAATGACTTATAGCAATGGCAGTGCACGATCCTGACACCGTCTTCTCTGAGGGAGGTCCCGATCTCCTTGAGCAACACCCTGGAAAAACGTCTATCCGTGCGAAAAAAACGCCAGTTGCCGTTCTTCTCACCCAGGGAACGGAGCAAATTCTCGTTGCGGTCCGGCCCCAGCCTTTCCTCGACGATCATATACAGGAAACAATCGTACCCGGCCCGAAGCATGCCCCTCTGCAAGCTGACGGCCACCTTTTCGCGGCCTCCGAAATCGCCGGAAAAGCTGAGGTGCGCTATGGCGGGAAACGTGTCGTGCTGCATATCCATTCCCTCAATACTCCTCACGCCGCGCCGGGTTCGTTCCCGACCACCCGATCCATGAACTGAAAATAACGATTCACATACACTTCCGGAGAAAAGACTTCCCTACTCCGCTTCAACCCCGCCTCTCCGTACCGGGCCCGCAGGTCTGGATCATCCAGGAGCAGCCGCATCTTTTCAGCCAGGTCCGCATCATTTTCAGACTCGAAGAGCAGGCCGGTTTCGCCGTCCGCAATGACGTCCGGAACCCCGCCCACACGCGAGCCGACAACCGCCTTGCCGCAGGCCATGGCCTCGATGAGCACCCGGGGGATGCCCTCGGTCCTGGACGAAAGGACATAGAACAGGCACTGCCTGAAGTGTTCGGCTATCTCGCTGTGGGGCACCCCCGGCAGAAAGGTTACGCGCGACGGGTCGTCCACCAAAGCTTCATAGTCCTGAAGATTGTGACACATGCCGATTATTTTCAGCTGCACATCCGGGTAATCAGGGGCAATGCGGTTAAAGGCCTTGAGCAGCACATCCGCGCCCTTGATGACGAATGGATGCCCCACCATGAGAATGCTTCGCCCGTCGGACGCCTGCTCCGGCTCAAAGGCCTGGGTAGCGATGTAAGAAAAAAAGACGTCCTGCAAGGGTCTGTTTTCGGCCATATGGAACCTTGGCCGATACTCATCGGCCAGCCGGGTGTTGATGAACTTGACCGCGTCGGCCTGACTGAAGGAAAGCCGCATCATGGCCTTCTTGACCAAGCGGGTGACCCGGTCCTTGAAGCCGCCGCTTTCGGAGGGCAGCCGGAAGAAATGATCGGTGTTGACCTCGATCAGCAGCCGGACCTTGAGCCTGCGTTTCAGGAACATACTGATGAACCCGCAGATCATGGGGTCGTAGCTGATGATGACGTCGTACGGTTCCAACTCCCCGGCCCTGCGCAGGCAGAATCTCAGGTAGTGCCACTGGCGGGCAAAAACATTGCTCCGAAGATACCTGCAACCCCGGAAAGTGAAATCCCCGGCCTTGTAGTCCACGTCCTCACGGGTCAGGTGAAACACATCCCCTTCCCAGCGCTCGGATAGCTTTTCATACTTGGGACCAAAACCGGGAACCGACGGATCGTCGATGTAGTAGCTGACGAACAGGACGCGCAGCTTGCCGGAACCGTTGCGAAAAGCCCTGGTCATACATACCCCCCGGAAAGAATGGCAACCCGATCCTTGAGTCCAGCGGTCACCACGGACCAGTCGTAGTTTTCCAACACGAACTTCCTGCCGTTGTCGGCCAATTCCCGCCGTTGGTCCGGATGGTCCAAGAGCCGAAGGACATGATCGGCGAATTCCTTTGCAGTTCCGGCCAGCATGATGTTTTCACCGTGGGTCACATCGATGCCTTCGGCTCCCAGCGGAGTGGATACCACCGGCAACCCCGAGGCCATGGCCTCGAGAATCTTGAGCCTGGTTCCGCCGCCCACCTGCAGGGGAACAATGGAAATGAGCCCCCGTTCCAGGTAGGGACGCACGTCGTCCACCGCGCCGGTGATGATCAGGTTTTCGTCCGACAGGGCCACGATGTCCGGCGGCGGATTCTTACCCACCACGTAGATTTTCAAATCGGACCGAACGCTTTTCAACAGCGGCAGCACCCTGTCGGCAAAGTGAAGGATGCCGGAAATGTTGGCATGGTAGTCCATGCTGCCCACGAAAACCAACGCATCCTCTTTGGACCTGCCGCTCTGGTTGCCGTAAAAGGCGCAGTCCACCCCGTTGGGGATGACGTCCACCGAGGTCTTCAATCCCTTGTGCCGCAGAGCGGTCTGCTCCTCGGGCGAACAGACGAGCACGGCATCGAACCGCTCGGCCATGCGCATTTCATAACGTTCCAGCTTTTCGGCCGTGAGCCGGGCGTACATGGATTGCAACGGATTGTCCGTGTTTATGGCGTAACGCAACAAAAGTTCGGACTCGATATTATGCATGTCCAAAACCTTGCGGATATCGGCCTCCTTCCAGGCGTACTGGGCCATGACTATATCCTCGACCTGGATGTAACCGTAGTCGTTTCTGGTCACGAGTTCTTCAACGGCCCGGGCAAACCGCTTGTCCTCGTAGTTGAGCACCGAAAACGGAGTGGCGAACAACAGGCCACGCAGCAGATCCAAGGAGCCATAGGCCTTTTCCCGGGGAACGGTCACCACTTGGCGGCACAGCTTCTCCAGTTCGGAACAATCCTCCCTGCCGCCGGTTTCATCAAACACCAGAAGATCCACGGCCCCACCGAGTTTCGACAGCGCCTTGAGCAGGAAAAACGTCCTGATTTTCCAGCCGTCATCAAGAGGATAGGGCTTCCGCCCCGCAAGCATGAGAATATCTTTCATGTTTTCATACAACCTGCACTGTCTGCCGGGTATTGAACGGCCCAATGGTCCTGATCACTGTTTCCTCTGCCATGCCCACGTTTTCCATGGCCCTACGGGATGCACTGTTGTCGCTATGCACCACGGTGACGACCTTCTTCACACCTCTGCTCTCCAGACGGCTGAAGGCGTGCCCCAGAGCCCAGGAGCAGACTCCCATGCGCCGAAACTCAGGCAATGTGACAATGTATCCTATTTCCGCCACATCCGGCGAGAGCTTGAGAAATCGGCTTGTTTCGCCGCTTTGGTACACCCAGTGGATGTAGACCGGCTTCCCTGCCTTGAACACGGCGTGACACAGACGGGGACCTTCCGGCCCGTCCGCAAAGAACTCCTTGGGCAGCATGCGCCCCTGGCGGTAGGGATCGATTTCCGCCGGGGTCATTTCCCGAAAACGGAACCCGGAAAGCGAATTAACCGAAGCGGACATTCTCGTGATGTCCCGGGAGTAAACCACGAAGTCGTTCACCCGCAGACAACTGTAATAGATGAACTTGAGATATCCGGAGAACCCCTCCCCGTATTGGGAACGGACGGACTCGCCCAAATGCGACCAAGAGTGCTGGATACGGTGCACGACGCTACGCATGAGCGACTCCATTCATTTCCGGGAAATGGTTGAAATCGCCCCGAAGGTTGCATTTCCAGATAACGGCAGTACAGGCCGCCAGAAAAACGATCTGGGAACTGAAGGCCACGGACAGGAACTGCCCACCGAGGAAAAAGGCCACCCAGGCGCACTCCAGGGAGGCGACCACCGCAGCCTCATGCGTCAATTTCTCTCGCGGCAAGCGGCCCCGTAGCCGGCGTAGCTGCAGCCAGGAAACCGCAAACAGGGCCACCAGAATGGCAGTGCCGGGAAGCCCCAGTTCCGTGGCGGTCTGGAGCAGGAAGTTGTGGGCCACCACTCCCCGGCTCTGGTTGTTGACCCTGGATTCCACAAAGGAAAAATTGTTCATGCCCACGCCCAGCAGCGGCCTATCCTCAACCAAAGAAACAGCCCGCTCCCAAACCATTTTCCGACCATGTTTGAAACTCAGGTTGTAATCCTGAGTATCGTCGCCCAGACGGGAAAACCGTTCATGAAGGCCTTGCGGCATGGAGATGAACACCAGGAAAATGGTCACGGATACCAGGAGTATTTTTTTCAAAAGAGGCCCCTTGTCCGTGAAATAGGCATAGACGAGCACGGCGCACAGGGAAAGGACTCCTCCGCGCGATCCGGAATAGAGAACGGCGGCCGTGCCGGTCATCATACCCAGGAGCATGACCAGGCGCCGCCACCCCGTGTTGGCCCGGAAGTAATAGTACAGGAAGGGCATGGTTACAGAAATGAGCAGAGCCGACTCGTTCGGGTCCAGAGAGTATCCCCCGGCATCGGCGCGCCCCATCTTCGCCCGGATCACGATGCAGAAATCGAAAACGATCATGGACAGCGCCAGTACCCAGCCCAGCTTGTACAGATCCCTGACGGTGTAAACGCTCTTGAGCAGCAAAACAAAAAAGAGGACCGTTTTCAGGTAGTTCAGACCGCCGCTGATGCTTGACCCCGGCCACACGCCGGACACGGCGGTAACAAAAATCCAAAGCACGTAGGCGAGCAAAAGCTTGACCTGAGGAAGCCGCAGCCACGGCACGGGGTTCTTGGCCTTGGCGGTCAGGATCAGGAACAGGGTCAGCAGAATGGCCACCTTGCCTAGTTCCAGATAGACGAAAAACCCCACCAGTTCATGCAGTTTGGGCAAATTGATCACCGTGAGCAGCATGATTCCCAGCAAAATCGGAGAATCTACGACCTGAATTCCCTGTTTGTCCGGGGAAGGGGCGGAAGGAGGAACGGCCGAAGGCTGCGCCGCAGGCGGCCGCTGGGGAGACCTGTCTCGCATCTTGTACATCAGACGCCCTCCCCGCAACCGGAGACCCCAGGTTCATGGACCGGACCGAGATTTTGCCCGGCCTGTTTCCGCAGCAGCGACGCGTTCCGTTGCAACAGGTCTTCATAGGAACCCACTGCAGCGACCCTGCCGTTGTCCAAAATAAAGACGCGATCGCAGTCCGAAAGCGTACTGATGCGGTGGGCGATCATGACGATGGTCTTTTTCCCGGCCAAAGTCTTGATGGATTCCATGACCCCTTTCTCGGTTTCCGTGTCCAGGGCGCTGGTCGCCTCGTCCAGAATAAGCAGTTCCGGGTCGTGGTACAGGGCCCGCGCAATGCCGATGCGTTGACGCTGTCCTCCGGAAAGGCGCACCCCCTGCTCGCCCACGACGCTTTCGTAGCCGTCCGGCATGTTGTGCATGATATGGTCGTGGATGTTGGCGATTTTCGCGGCCCGGACAACCCTTTCCCGGTCTATGTCCGATGAGGCCACCCCGAAGGCGATGTTCACGGCCACGGTGTCGTCCAGCAGGTTGATGTTCTGGGGCACATAACCGATCTGCCCGCGCCAGGCCCAGACGTTGCCTGGATCAAGAGGCCTGCCGTCCACCTCGAGAGCTCCTTTGTCGGGGACGATAAGCCCGAGAAGCATGTCGATTGCCGTGGTCTTCCCCGAGCCGGTGCTTCCGACAATACCCACCATCTCGTTCCTGAAAATGGTGACGTCCATGTTTTCCAGCACGTTCCCGCTTTCCGCATCATAGGCAAAGGAAACATCCCGGAAGCGTATTCCGTCGTTGAATCCGAACATCCCGGTCCCGTCACTGAAGGCGGCCTCACTTTTCCTGTACTCGTTGAAATCACTATGAAGCTGCCTCAAGGTGGGCGCGTAGAAGCGGATGTTGGTCACTGCCGCGAACATCTGTTGCAGGGCCGGCATCATCTTGAAGCCGCCGATGGCGTACATGCCCAGCAGGGGCAAAATCTGCCCTATTGCCCGGTCCGTAACAAAGAAGAAGAGCACCAGCACGATCATGGACCCGAAGGCGATGACCTCCAGAACAAAGCGGGGACTGACTGCCACCACCTCGTTGATGGTGCACTGGCGGGCATAGACATGCGCCACCCCGGAAAAAAGGTCGAAGAAATGCCGCTCGCAATTGGCGGCCTTGACGGCCTTGATGCCTCGGAAGGCGTCTCCGGCGATGCGGAACCTGTCACTCATGGCTCTGGTCCGCTTGTGTCCCACCCGGGCCATTGTTTTGCGGGTGAAAAGATAGGCCAATACATAGCAACCGCCGAAGCAGGAAAAAAGCACCAGGGAAATCAGAGGAGCCTGAATGAACATGAATGTCAGGATGGCGACGATGATGAATCCCCTCGAGACGATGACCAGCATGCGGAACAACATGTCCACGGTGACCACTGCCGCTTCGTTGAGAATGTTCTTTCCTATTTCACTGGAGTTGTGAGTCAGAAAAAAGCTGTACGGCTGCATGAGATAGAGCCTGAACAAACGGGTGGAGAGCGCATAGTTGGTCATGTGGGCAAAGCGCAGCTGGGCCCAGGAGGCCAGGAAACGGACTCCGTTGGAGACCAGGAGCATGGCGAGGGAAAAAAGTCCGCAGTAGATGACAAAGGTCTTTTCGCTTTCGAGCCCGAACCAATTGTAAACCTCGGCCATCCAGCGGTTGGTGGTCACCAGTTGGGGATCTCCCACCAGGGCCAGGAACGGCATGACCGAAGCCACGCCCACCACCTCGAAACCGGCCATGCCCGTAAGCATGACCGCGAGCACGTAGAGATACCGCTTTTCCGACGCGGTAAGCAGGGAATAAAGTTGTCTGGCCGGGATCAGCACAATGGGCACTCCTGGGTCGTCCTAGTTGTTCCTGGGCTTCCAGGAAACATATGTTTCGCCCTTCATGTGTTTGAAGAGCCCGATGGCCGCACTGAGGTGCAGCAGCAAAAATGTATACGGAATCAGCTTCATACCGCCCTGTTCGTGCCTGTAGGCATAGGCGCAGGCATAAAATCCCAGCTGCGCCAGCAGGGCCGGAACATAAAAACCTCCCTGTCCCACCAAAAACAGGTTGGCCAGCAGGACGATGCCCAGAAGCGGCAGAGTCAGCCAGCGCACCACCTTGTGGGAGAGCATCTGCCAGAGAAAGCCCCACTTCCCTGCGCGGACCAGGCCCGGCAATTGGGAAAGCACGATGAGCCAGGACTGGGTCATGATCCGTGTCTGGCGATGGAATCCGCCGGGACCGGCCTCCTCAAGAGGTTCACGGCACACGGCAGCCTGCTCCTGCAACGCATCATATCCCCGCATGACCACCTGGATGGGGTGCAGCAGGTCGTTGATATATTCCGGGACAATGGGCTCATACAGCTCCCGGCGCATGGCGTAGACGGCTCCGTCCGCCCCCACGATTCCCCACAGATCCGACTCCAGAACCTTGACGGCGTCTTCGTAGCGCCGGTAGGCGCCGCCGCCGCTTCCCTCGGCCCGATACTCGGTATGGCCGCTCACCAGTCCCACGGAAGAATCGGCAAAGGGAGCCACCAGATGCATGAGCGCGTCCCTGTCGAACATGGAGTCGGCGTCCGTGAACACCACGATGTCGGCTTCCGACTCCGCAACGGCCCGGTTGAGCGCCAGGGTCTTGCCCATGTTCCGTTCCTGAACCAGCAGCCTGACGCGCTCGTCCCGCAGTTCTTCGACGACGTCCTCTGTCCTGTCCGTGCAGCCGTCGGAAACGATGATCAGCTCCAGCTTCTCGGCCGGGTAATCCAGTTCCCGAAAATTTCGAATCTTGTCCGCAATGACGTCCTCTTCATTGAGCACCGAAAGCAGCATGGCGACCGAGGGCGGTTCATCTGCGTCCTCCCAACGTTCCCGCCGTGTCCTGAACGCGACAAGAGCCTTAAGGATCAACGGATAGCCCACGAATCCGTAGAACAGGGCCAATGCTGCGAACCAGAACAGTGTCTCGGCCATCATCCCGCTCCATTGGCCGCCATGGCCCGGGTTACGATGTCGATATCCTTGCCGCGCACGTAGCAGTGCGTGGGCAGCGTCAGGACGGCCCGCGCCAGCGTTTCCGCGCCCGGACACGGTTCGGCATGCCGCAGGTAAGGCTTCAGGTCCTCTATGGCGTTCAGGCTCGCGGGATAGGCAGGCACCACCCCCATACCGGGCATGGGCTCATCCACGCCGTCCAGCACCGGCAACCGAAGCCAGACGGACTCACCGCCCGAAACCACCCGGGGGACCCTGCGTCCATTCAATTTTTCCATCCACTGTCCGGCAACATCCTTTCGCGCCGCATTGATGCCAGCCAACCTCCGAAACATGCGCAAGCCCAACCCTGCCTGAAACGCGGTCAGGCCCGTGACCGTAAATTCCGGGTCGAAACGTGACTCTCCAAGCCGGAGAAACGGCATGCCGCTGGGAATCCAGTAGAGTCCGGGATACAGCAAAAAGCAGAGGGCCAGGGCCGCGAGGCCGGTTCTGATCCGCACCGACAGGGACGGCGCATCACAGGGCATCGCCTTCAGAATTCCGGCCAGACGGCTGTGGTTGGTCACCAGGACGCCCCCGTCCACTGCGGAAATATTCTTGCCGCGACTCAGGCTGAACAGCCCCAGATCACCCATGGTTCCGGCAAGGCGGTTCTTGTATTGCGCCCCCATGGCCTGGGCCGCGTCGTCGAAGACCGGCACATGTCTTTCCCGGGCAATGGCAAGCACCGGGTCCATATCCACGGGACAACCATACAGATGACAGACCATGATGCAGAGAGTCTTGTCATTGACGGCCCGTTTCAGGCTCTCCATGTCCGGACTCATGGTTTCAGGGTCCACGTCATAGAGGCAGACCTTGAACCCGGCATTGACCACGGCCGAAGGCACGGAAAAGGAGGTGAATGCGGGAACGGCCACTTCGTCCCTGTCCGGAGCCAGGGAATGAAGAGCCTGGAGCCCTGCCCGCACCGCACCGCGGCCCGAGGAATAGAAGAAGACGTCTTCCTGGTTAAAGAAGTCGGCCAGCTCTCTGCGAAAATCCTCTATGCTCTGTCGGCCCCGCCAAGAAGCGCGTAGGGCCGCGAAAATATCCCCGAGAAAGAAAGGGACCCCGGCGGGGGCAAGAGCTCGCGGCATCATGGGATGCTCCTCACGATATGCGGGCCCAGAAGTTTGGTCAGGAACACCGGCAGCCGTTTCCAGATGCGGATGGCCAGATCGAATTTCGGATTGTCCGGGTTGACCTCGGGAATTCCCTCTCCCTCGGGAAGCAGGTACTGCCAATAAAGCTGGACCGGCCGGGCGCCCCACTGCTTCTTGAAGCGGTAAGTACCCTTGTTCGGCGTGGAGCGACCGAAGTCGAACCGGGTGCAGCCGTTCTCGCAGGCGAACCTGAGCATGTGCCAATAAAGAAGATTGTTGGGGCACAAAGGATTGTATTCGCGGATGGACGAGGCCCAGGGAATCTCAAACGAGCCTTTGAACCAGGAGCCGAGCCCGGCTGCAACGCAGCCTTCCTCATGGTTGACCGTGAAAATCCTGGCGCTCTCCGGGAACATGTCCAGCACCGTGGCAAAGAATTTCCTGGGATAGACCGGCGTGCCCAGATCACGCATGTTGCGGGCGAATACGCGATGGAAATCGTCCAGCAGTTCGTGCCTGCCGGAGGAGGCGGTCAACCCGGACTTCTCGGCCTTGCGGACCTGGTTACGCACCTTTGCCTTGAAACCGCTCCAGAGTTCTTCGGAGTCGTTCGGAAGCTCAAGATGCATGGCCACCTTGTGGGCCTTTGCGGGAAGGCGCTCCATGCGTCTGCCCATATGGCGCAGTTCCACAAAGTCCGCGCCGGTGCTGCCAAGCAGTTCCTCGGCCTTGGAGGTCAGCCCCGCGGCCGCGGCTTCGTCTTTCGCCAAAACACCGCCGTAGTTGAAGAAGGGAACCGAGGTCAGAGAGTCGCCGAAAATGGCGCTCTTGATGTGTACCAGAGGCAGAATGCCGCGCACCTCTTCATGGTCGTTGCGCACCCACAGGGGATAAACCTTGTGGCCGAAGGCGCGTTCCACCACGTCCAGCCAGCGGGTCTGGTGATAGTTCACCGAATCGGGCTCGTTCAGGACGAATTCGTTCCAGGCCCGGACCTCCCGGCTGGAACCGAGATCGGCGACGGAGGCGGTGTACTCAGGCCGCATACCGCTCACCGCCTATTGCAAGAACATCGGCCATGGGCGCGAAGTCCAGATTTTCCAGAAGCACGCGGACCTTGCCCACTGTCTTGTTCAGGTTCACGTAATGACGGAACCGACTCTTGAGTCCGGCCTTGATCCTCGGCTGGTCGGGATCGATCTCCCAGGGATGAAAATAGACCATGACCGGCTCTCCGGCCCTGTTCAGACTCTTGAGGGCTCCCTTGATCAATGCCACAGGGAAGAGACGCAAATAGCCGCCCCCGGCCACCGGCAGGTTCACTTTCCTGCCGAACAGGCTCACCTCGTAGGTGGTAGGCGGAAATTCCAGCAGTTCACCGGCGGTACGGGCAACGAGATGCGGAAACCGCCTGGCCCCGGGAATACCGTAGGTATCGTGGTACACGGGAAAAATGCTTGAATCGTATTTGAACCCCTCTTCAATGAGGATATCCAGAGCCCACAGGGAATCGTTGGTGATGGAGTAACTCGGGGCCCGGTATCCGATCACGGACCGCCCGGCCTGCTCCTCGAGAATGGCCTTGGATCTGCGGATATCCTCGCGAAAAGAGTCGGGACCGATGGCGTAGATGAGTTGGTGCCCGTAGCCATGGCAGGCGATCTCATGCCCGCGCTCCGCAATGGACGGAACCAGCGCCGGCAGCCTTTCCGCCACCCAGCCCAGGACGAAGAACGTGGCCTTGACCGCGTATTCGTCAAAGAGGTCGAGGATACGCGCGGTGTTGTCGGCCACGCGCAAGGGATAATCGTCCCAGCGGGAACGGTCGATGCACGACTCGAACGCGCTGACCTGGAAGAAATCTTCCACGTCCACGGTAAGTGCATTCCTGATCGCTTCGCTCATATCCGCCTCCTCGACAATCCGCTTTCCGCCTCAGGACGGAAGGTATTCCATGATCACCGGATAGAAATCCTGGACAAATCTGACCAGCGTGCCGGACGGCTCGCCTCCGCGCCCGTCCACGGGCATGGACACCCGGACAAAGCTCTCGTCCTTGCGCCGCGCGGAAAGAGAATTCCACAGGGCCGCAGCCTTGAGGGCGTATTCGCTGGTCATGGCCCACTCGCGCACCTGAAACCAGTAGAAAAAGAGCACCGCCCGGCCCCCCTTGCTCATGAGGGAGCTCACGACCTCGAGATTGCGGCCTTCCGGCACGTGCACGTTCAGCTTCTCCTGCGAATCCAGGAACCATCCCGCGCTGGGCAGGCAATTCTTGGGAGAATGGATGCCCCCGCCTCCCTTGTCGCCTCCGTGGTATCCCAGATACAGGGTCACCACCCGCCCTTCGCCGTTCATGTATTGCCGGGCCAGGTAGTCCGTCGGTTTGAGCACACGGAGAATGTCCGCGGAAAAACGGTCCTCATTGATCATGCGCCAGTCGCCGACCACAACCGGGAACTCGGAGAACGGCTTGACGAGGGGCACTGCCACGGGTTTGACGAAATGGATGTAGGCACCCGCAACCAGTAAAATGATGCAGACGGCAATGATTCTACGATTCATGTTTGTCCGCTCCTATTCTCAAAATTGCGCCCAACAGCATCATGAGAACCATGGCCACGGCAAAGACCATCATGCCCGCAAATTCGTGGAAAAAGCCCTCGGCGGCAGCGTGCCCATAGTGCTTGGCGAGCATGCCCGTGCAGAACACCCGCAGGATGTTGGTGAAGATGGCTATGGGAAAGGCCGAAACGATGAGCAGCCAACGTTTCCAGGCCCGCTTCTGGGTCAGGAAGGCAAAGGCGATGCTCAGGGCCAGCAACGACATGAGGGACCGCAGCCCGCTGCATGCGTCGGCCACCTCGAGGGTGATGTTGGGGAGCATGATGATGTTGCCCTCGCGCACCACGGAGTAGCCGAAGGCCACAAGCCCCTTCACCGAGATCTTGGCCACCAGCATCTTCAGGGGCAGGGTCAGGGTGTCGTAGATGATGGCCGGCACCGGGATCATGAGCAACAGATAAAAAAGGGGCAGGCGCAGGGATTTGAACGGCTTCCAACCCACGGCGTAGATGACCGCCCCGGCCATGACCACGACCAGGGAGGCCCGACTGTTGAAATACTCCGAAGACAGGGAGGCGAGCACAAGCTGCACCACGCCGACAAGAAACACCAGCAGCCCGAAATCGGCAGGACGCACCTCGGTCTTCAACAGACTCTCCCGCGAGCTCCACAGGAAGTAGGCCGACACCAGCGGCACCAGAAACCCGTGGGAGTAATCGTCGTTGATGGACCAGACCCGCACCATCTGCCGAACAATGTCGTAATACACCAGACCGAGGGCCACGGTGAACAGAAGCATGGAAACCCAGTTGTCCCTGCACCATTCGGCCAACGTCACTGCCGCAGCATTCTGCCTTGCTGATCGCCGCATCATATCCCCCTGCCTGCCCCTTTTACGGGACTTACCGTTTGTACTTGTCCTCGAGGCGAACGATGTCGTCCTCTCCCAGGTAGCTGCCGGTCTGAACCTCGATCAATTCCAGGGGAATCTTGCCGGGGTTTTCCAGCCGGTGCACATTGCCCAGGGGAATGTAGGTGGACTGGTCCTCACTGAGCACGAACTCCTCGTCGCCGTTGATGATCCGGGCCGTTCCCTTGACCACCACCCAGTGCTCGGCGCGATGAAAATGCTTCTGCAGGGACAGAACCTCACCGGGCTTGACCACGATGCGCTTGACCTGAAACCGTTCGTCCACGGTGATGGATTCGAAGCTGCCCCAGGGGCGGTAAACGGTCTTGTGGGCTTCCGTTTCGCTGCGGCCCGCCTGCTGGAGCCGATCGATGACCTTCTTCATGTTGTCCAACTTTTCATGCGGGGCCACGAAAACCGCGTCCGGGGTCTCCACCACCGTAACGTCATCAAGCCCCAAGGCCACCACCAGCCGACCGGAGGAGCGCACGTAACAATTGCGGCTGTCCTCCACCATGACATCGCCCAGCAGGCTGTTGCCCGCCTCGTCCTGGCTGTGCATGTCGTGCAGGCTCTTCCAGGAACCCAGGTCGCACCAACCGGTTTCCAGGGGAACCACCTCGATGTCCGAGATATTTTCCATGACCGCATAATCAATGGAATCTGAGGGACACCGGGTAAAGGCGTCCTCGGCCAGGCGGATGAAATCGAGATCGCGATAGCTGCCGTCCACGGCTTCCCTGCATTGCTCCAGAATTTCCGGGGCGTACTTCTCCAACTCCTCAAGGAACCGGGAAGCCCTGAACAGGAAAATGCCGCTGTTCCAGAAATATTCACCTGAGGAAACGAACTGTTCGGCCACGGACAAAACAGGCTTCTCCACAAACCGTCCCACCGCAAAAACGTCCTGGGACGCGGTTTCCCCCCTATGGATGTAACCATATCCGGTATGAGGATGATCCGGTTCCACACCGAAGCAGACGAAACGGCCCTGTCGGGCCCGCTCGTAGCCTGTCTCCACGGCCTGGGCAAAGGCGGCGGGATCCACGATGTAATGATCGGCCGGGGTCACCAGCAGCACCGGGTCCTTGTCGACGTCCATGAGGGCGGACACGGCCGCTGCGGGCGCGGTGTTTCTGCCGCAGGGCTCCAAAACCAGGCGGCCTTCGATCCCGTGTTTGCGCAGCTGTTCGGCCACCAGGAATCGATGCTCGTCGTTACAGACGATGATGGGAGCTGCAGCCTCGGTCATGCCCTGACAACGCTCCAGCACGTCGGCAAAGAGAATGCGACCTTCCGAAACCTCGATAAATTGTTTCGGGTACAAAGTTCTGGACAAGGGCCAGAGCCGGGTTCCTTTTCCACCGCAGAGAATAACCGGTTGCAGCATGTTCCCTTTCCTTTTCCTACTGTTCATCTTCGACGACCGTGCAAACTCAGGGGTTCCACAGGCCGTGCTTTTTCATCAGGTCGTAGAACGTGGGGCGGCTGACGCCGATGGATTTGGCGGCTTGGACCACGTTGCCGGAGGTCTTTTTGAGAGCCCGTTCCACCATGTCGCGCTCCAGAAGCAGACGAGCGTCCTTGAGGGTGATGTCGTCCATATGCAGCTTCTGACGAAGAGCCTCGTCCCCTTTCATCCCAAGATCCTCGGGCAGGATTTCCGGACCGGTGGACATGATCACGGCACGTTTGACCCGATTTTCCAACTCGCGGATATTGCCGGGCCAGTCGTAGCCGTTGATGCAGTCCAGAGCCTGCTCGCTGAAGGTCTTGGCCGTGTGACGCTGTCCCACGCTCACGCTTTTGAGGAAATAATTGGCCAGGAGGTTGATGTCTTCGCCACGCTCCCGCAGAGGGGGCAGGACGATGTTCATGACCCCGATCCTGTAGAAGAGGTCCTCGCGGAAAGTCCCCTCTTCCATGGCCTTGTTGATGTCGATGTTGGTAGCCGTGATGATGCGCACGTCCACCGAAATTTCCTTGCGCCCCCCCACGCGGGTGATGACCATTTCCTGCAGAAAACGCAGCAACTTGACCTGCAGGGCCATGGGCATCTCGCCGATCTCGTCCAGGAAGAGCGTTCCCTTGTCCGCGTACTCCACCTTGCCCTTGAGCATTTTATGCGCCCCGGTGAACGCTCCTTTCTCGTAGCCGAACAGCTCCGATTCCAGGAGGTTTTCCGGAATGGCCCCGCAGTTGATGGGCACCATGTCCATGTCCGCCCGCAGGCTCTTCTTGTGAATGGCCCTGGCGACCAGTTCCTTGCCAGTGCCTGATTCGCCGCTGATGAGCACCGGCACATCCGAGGAAGCCACCCGTTCTATCTGGGTGAAAACCGCGAGCATTTCCGGGCATTCACCCACGATGCCGTTCTCGTTGATGGTCTGCAGCCGCAGGTTCTGATTTTCACTTTCCAGGTTCTGGAGATACATGGCCCTGTCCACCATGACCTTCAGTTCATTGAGGTCCACGGGCTTCTTGTAGTAATCGTAGGCCCCGGTCTGCACGGCCCTGAGGGCGGCGTCGCGTTCCTCATTGCCGGTGATGACGATGATCTTGGCCAGGGAATTGATGCGCAGCATTTCAGCCAGACAACGAAGCCCCTCCTCGATGCCGTTCTCATTGGGAGGCAGGCCCAAGTCCAGGGCCACCACCGAAGGAGAGTGTTTCTTGAACAGATCAAGTCCTTCAGCTCCATCCTCCGCAAAAATGAGTTCGTAATTCGAGCGGGAAAGTCCCCACTTCAACTGCGTACGGATTTCCGCGTTGTCGTCGACGATCAGTAACTTCTGCATATATTCCACCCGGTGTTAAACCTTGTTGCCGTCTGCATCGGACACTTCCGGAAGCTGGACACTGAAGACCGCCCCACCACCGTCCGGGCTGGTGGCGAAAATCCGTCCCCCATGGGCATCGACAATCTGCTTGCTTTGATAAAGGCCTATGCCCATTCCCTTTTTCTTGGTCGTCTTGAACGGCACGAACAAGCCTCCTTGAAGGATCTCCCGATCGATTCCCTTGCCGAAGTCGATAACCTTGAGCGTCGGGCCGGGCTCGTTTCCCACATGAACCTCGATAAGGCCTCCGTCACCCGACTCCATTGCGTTCAAATACAGGTTCAAGGCGACCTTCTTGATTTCTTCCACATCCACCCAGGCCTTGGTCGGGCCGCCCACAAACTCGATTTTCGCGCTGGGAATCAGTTCGGCGGCCTCCCTGGCCACTTCCATGAGATCCACCACCTCAAGCCTGAGCGATCCCTTAGTCGGGATATTCGTCAGCTGACTTATGAGGATGTTCATCCGGCTGACGATGTTGGACAGGGAAGCGAGCATGTCCTTCTGAAATTCCGGTTCATTGATGTATTCCCGCGCGTTCTCCGCCAACAGGGAGAGCGGGTAAACCTGATTCTTGAGGTCATGCAGCACAAAGGCGGCCACCTTGCCGAAAGCCTCCATGTCCCGGGCCTCGGCAAGTTCGTCGCCCAGCCTCAGATTCATGAGTACTGCCGCAGCTTGGCTGGATATGGCCTCCATGAGTTCGAGGTCCTCGTCGTCGTACTGCTCCACGATGTTGATGGGCGCTCCAAGGATGATGAAGCCAACCATGGAAGGGGCGGAATGAATGGGAACGATGAACCGGGCTTCCCGTTTTTGAAGAAAGAGCTTCACCTCTTCGTCCAGCTCCAGTTCCTCCTGGCGCAGATCGAGGATGTTCTTTTTGTCCCGCACCGCCCGGATGAGGGTGGAATTGTCCGGCAGCAACTGCTTGGATTCATCCATCTCATGGAAGCTCACCGGAGCGAAGTCACTGCTGTGACGACCCTGCAGATACATGCAGCCTCCTACAATGCCGAAGGTCTCGCAGTAGACGGTCAGGATGTTGTCGTAGAGCTCTTCCTTGCTCCGGGCATGGGTCATGCGGTCCGTGAACTTCTTCCATTCGATACGGTAATCGTACTTCTCGCCGTAAAAATGTTTCTGGATGGTCAGCTTGACCTTCCTGCGGACACTTTCGGAAAGGGCCACGACCACGAGCGCGATCCCGGCCACGAGCACCAGCATGATGAAGGCATAGGAATTGAATTCGCTTCCGAAGATTTTGACGCCCTCGCCGATGAGTCCCACAGCCAGAAGGAACAGGGCGCAGAAAAGAACCACGAAAGAACGGTAGGCCAGGTGCCTGGAAATGACGATACGTTCATCGCCGCCCCGGCTGACCTTGGAGTAGACCATGAGCAAAAGACCGATGACCACGCCAAGTGCGCGTGGGGAGACAAAGCCGATATCTATGGCTCTGAAGATGATACCCTGGCTGAAATAAAGAACATGGGTGGCGAGGATGACCCCGATGCCGACCATGGCGAACTTGATTTTCCAGCGCACGCCGTGGGGAGCGTTGGCCACCGTGGCCTCAAGGTTGAAAAGAGAGACGGCCAGAAACAAGACAAGCTGCAGATAGAAGAAAAAGGCGATCGGCTCCAGAAAGAGCATCTTGTCCGTGGCGAAATCAGGAGAAAAGAAGAAGCTGGAGACCGGGAAAAAGCCCACCAGGAACAGGGGCATCAACGACAGGGCGAGCAGCAGATGCTGAGCCTTGGGTAGCTTGGTAAAGATGAAATCACGGCAGAAGACATTGCTGAACAGGATGCTGACTGGACAAAGGAGCGCCATGCAATACAGGGAAATGGAGCTCAGCAGGGCGACCTTGTCCGGAAATTCCGGAAGCAGAAAGTCGCAGACCCCGAGGGCCGAAACCAGCCAAAGCAGGACAAGGAGCGAGGCTGCCGAAAGCATCCTCTCCGACCGGATCAGGCTGTAGATCGGGTAGAAAAAGGAAAAACCTATCGCCAGAATCTGGATGGCGCTGTTTATCATATCTTCCCTCCTCGGTCGGCAAAAAAAAGTCCAAGCCGTCTTCCAAGAAGACAACCTGGCTCTCGTGCGATGTATATGTAGGAAAGATCCTGCCCGGCAGGACGCGTCATGCGGAATTCGGTGTGCAGGCATGCAGCCCTGCGTACGTGTGTGAAGTGTCCCATCGCATCCGTCCTTGCGACCGCAAATCGGTCCGTGCAGTCTTTCTTTTATGCAATCATTCGATATCCTCCGTTACTGTCCTTGTTTACCTATCCCTAGTATCGCCAGGAAAAGTTCGCCCCTATCGTGTTTGAAACATAGTCATCGTCCGAGCCGGGCTTGTCGCTGTGCTTGAAACGATAGGATATTCCTAGGCTTGCTGATTCGGATAGACTGTAACGAAGGCCGGCCAAAGCAAATATGTATTTTTCATCATCCGGACTCGTATGGAGATCCGTGTATGCACTGTAATTCAGGTCCAGCCGTTCCGTTAAATTATGTGTCCCTCCTATCTTCGGCCGCCAGTATGCTGTTTTGACGGTCGAGTCGGTTTGTTCGTATTCATTGTATGCCAGTGAGAACTCGATTGTTCCCCTCTCGTACTTGTTTTCAATCCCGACGCGCTGAATGAAGGTGTTGAGCGTATCCGACGATTTCGGATCTTCAGTGAACTTCATTTCAGAAGACGCCGTACCTATCAGGTTCTCGGTGAAAGCATGTGTGATACCGAGAAGATACGGATAGTACGTCTTATCGGTGGCGCTATCGTCATTGAAATCCGTATACGTCGGTGAAAGTTCCGCCTTTATGTACGAGCCTTCCGCATAGGTATACTTCGTACCGAACGTTGTGCTGTAACGCCTGAACCCACCGTCTTCGAAACGCATTTCGTGCTGGTCATATCCCGCACCCACCGTCAGCGACCACACATCGGTCAATTCATGATCCATATCCGCAAACAGACTGTAGATCCGCTTATCGATATTGCCTTCCTCGGAGTACCAGATGTCCTTGAACTCGCCTCCGACCTTCAGCTTCGTCCTGTCCTGGACCGGAATCTGGAAATACGGCTTGAATGAAAAGTCGTTCCTGTCCGTGGTTCCGGTGCTGGTGTCGCCGTCCGGCAGATCGCCCCGCGCCGCGTTCTCATAAACCTTGCTGTAGTTGTCCTTCACCTCGATGAAGAAAAGATCCTTGAGGGCCTCCACATCGAGAGAACTCTTCAGGTAATGGTTCTCCTCGTCATCCTTGACCTGGCCCAGGTATTTCTTGAACTCGAAATCGTACGACAAATCCAGATTGACCCGCGAGTGGTCATACTTGATGCTCACTCCCGGCTTGACGGTGGCGACGGTGTCGCCCTTGCCGTTTTTCGTCTCCTCGACGTTGTCGTTGTACTCGGTGTTCACGTAGATCCTCGGCTCCACGGTCAAATCCGCGGCCATGGCGACAGCACAAGGCTGAACCACTACAGCGAGTGCTATCAACAAAAGATGAAATGGCAGTCTGGACAAAACAGGCATGGGTTCCTCTCTGAGCAGCCCTCAAAAAATTATTCCGATATAATTTCATCTGTATTACTTGCGATACGCCTGTTTTGCAAGTAGGGAACATCATTAATTTCAACATTATTCCCTCCCGAACAGCCATTTGTGGACCCATCCCCGCTTCATGGGTTCCGCTGTGACCGATTCAGCCCCCCTGACCGACTCCATCTGACTGCCGGCGGCAGCGTTCCAGTACATCGCCTTGACGCTCTCCAAGCCCTCCTGTTGAAAGTTCATATTTTTTTCCAACGCTTCCAGCCGATCCAACAGACTTGCCATTGCATTATTGTTGGTTCGGGCCGCCTCCCGTTCCAGAAAATCGATTCTGGATTCCAGATCGTTGATCCGCTTGAGCACCCGCGCAGCCTTGTTGGGCAGCTTCTTGGCCCGGCGTCCTGTCGCAACCGACACAACGGGCTCGGACGGGGCTTGAGGAACCGCACTGTCCCAATACTGGGCCTCGAAATCCAACTCTTCGGAAATCTCGGTCACATCGCTGAGGGAGATGTCCCGCCGCTCATTGATAAAGGCGTCGATAAGCAGGTAATCGCACAGGATGTTCACCAGCCGGGGTATACCGCGAGTCAGGTCATGGATTTTTTCCATGGCCTCGTCGGAAAACTCCAAGGCGCCCCGGTTGCCCACGCATTCCATCCGGTAAAAGATATATTCGGCAATTTCTTCATGATTCAGCGGCTTCAAATGGCAACTGAACTGAATACGCTGGCGAAGCTGCAGCAACTCCGGCGCCTTCAGGGTATCCCGCAACTCAGGCTGGCCCACGAGGATGATCTGCATAAGCTTGCCGCCGTCCGTCTCCAGATTCGACAGCATCCTGACCTCTTCCAGCAGTTCGGGAGTCAGGTTTTGAGCCTCGTCGATGATCAGCACGGCCCGTTTGCCCAATGCGTACTGATCAATAAGAAATTCGTTCAGCTCCCGGATGAGAATGGCCTTGCTTCGTCCTTCGGTTTCCAGACCGAAATCATCGTTGATCATGGTCATGAGCTGATGAGAATCAGCCTTTGTGTTGAAAACCTTGGATAAAATCATGTTATCAAGGTGGTTCTTGATCAACTCCCGAATCAGGGTGGTCTTCCCGGCCCCGACTTCGCCGCTGAGAAGAATGAAGCCCGCCCGTTCCTCTATGCCGTAACGGAGATAGGACAAAGCCTTTCCGTGCGAACTGCTCATGAAGAGCAGGTCGGGATTGGGGAGCAGATCGAACGGCTTGGCCGTGAAGTTGAAGAACGCCTCGTACATTATTTCTTCCCGGTGTTCCGGTTAGTAACCGTAATAGTTGCCGTAATGTCCATAGCCGCTGTAACGGCTCTTGCTGCTGGACGAAGATGCCTGGGTGTATACGGCTCCGGCCACATGGGCGCCGCTCAGGGCCTCCAGGGTTTCGCGCAGCTCATACTTTGAAAGCCTTCCGTCCTGGATGACCAGGATGGTCATGTCCACCAGCCTGCTCAAGGTGCGGGTCTCGGCAAAGGGCAGCACCGGCGGCGAGTCGATGATGATGTACCTATCGGAATACCGGGACTTCATTTCCTTGAGCACCAGTTCCATGCGCTTGGAAGCCAACAGTTCGGCCGGGTTGGCCATGGGCGAGCCAGCAGGCAGGAAAGTGAGTTTCCCGATGCCGGTCTTGATCATCCCCTGGCTCACGTCCCGGCCCTCCAACAGGCAGTCGGACAGGCCGTATGTGTTCTCCAGACAAAGCAATTCGTGGCAGGAAGGCCTTCGCAGATCGGCGTCGATCAGAAGCACGGTATGGTCGAACTCCTGAGCCAGGCTGATGGCCAGGTTGGTCGAAGTGACGCTCTTACCCTCTCCCGAAGTCCCGCTGGTGATCAGAATGGTGTTCTGGAAATTTTCCTTTTTGGTCATCCGGACCAGGCTTTGCTTGAGCTTGCGAAATTCCTCGGCGGCCGGAGAACACATATCGTTCATGGAAACAAGCATATGCTGATCCCGCACGCGATCGAGAATTTCCTGGGAGACCTGGCTTCGAGGCATGGACGAAGCAGCAAGGGGGGAGGCTGTTTGCTCCTCGGCCTTGGACGCCCCCTCTTTTCTTGCCTGCGACGCTTTCTTCAAAGCTTCTTCTATTCTGCTCATGATTTCCTCGCCCTTAACCGACTACAATTGATGAAACCTTACTGATGACCATATCCACCACGCCCAGACGAAAGACTTCCATCACCAGGAAAGACAGACAGAAGATGATTCCCACCAGACCGACCGCATATACCCGACGGGCTCTGACTTTCTGCTTGGCGAGCAGGGCCTCGTCATGCATCTTGGGCACGACGGCCAGCACGGGCACGCCGAACTCGCGCAGGTCGTCCAGGCTCTTGATGGACGGATTGATCAAATCCATCAGAACAATGATTCCCAGACCGAGACCTATCCCACCCACAATGCCCAGCAGAATAATGAGCGGCCTGTTGGGGCTGGAATGGGTGGAGGGCACCACAGCCGGGTCCAACACCCTGAAGGACATGGACTTATCCTGAAGTTCCATTTCCTTGGAAACTTCGGACTGCCCGTACCTGGACACCAGCTTTTCGTAGATGATGACTTCGTTCTGCTTCTTGCGCTCCAGTTCCAGCAGCCGGGTGCGCAATGCCGGAATGTTTTTGAGAGCATCCTTCTTTTCGCTGACCTCGGCCTCCAGGTTCTCCTTTATGTTCTTCAGAGAAGCGAGTTCCACCTTGATCCCCTGGTACTCCGAGGACCTGTACACGGCGCTCAGTTCCTGGCGATTCTTGGAGTTCAACTGCCGTTCGGTTTCGGCTATGGCACTCTGCAGATGCTTCACTGCGGGATGGTTCCTTGTGTATCGGGTCAGCAGAATCTTCAGGTGCATCCGCTGTTCATCCAACTGCTTGCGCAAGGGCGTATTGTTCAGCAGCACGCTGCGGGAGGTTTCCAAGGCGTTCATTCGAATCCGCACTTCCTCCAGAGCGTCCTCGGCCTCGTCGATCTCCCGCTTGAGAATTCCCTCGTTCGAGGAAAGCATCATTCCCGCTTCACTCTTGAAATGGTCAATATCGGCTTCGGCCTGGTCGATGCGCTCCTTGAAAATGTCGATCTGCTCGGCCAGGAACTTGGTGGCTTCAAAGGATTCCTTGCGCTTGGTGGACGTATTTTCCTCGATGTAGAGACGGGTGAGCGTATTGACCACATCACGGGCCAACACGGGGTCGGTATCCGCAAAGGATATCTTGAAGACCCCGCGCCGCTCGTCCAGCACGATATCGATCCGGTTCTGCAGCCCGGCGATCAGGCCATCCAGTTCCTGGTCGTTCTGCACATTGAGATCAAGATCCAGGTCCTTGATGACGTTAAGCAGCATGGACCTGGATTTCATGGTCACCTTGATGGCCTTGATCTTCATTTCCATGGAAGGTGTGACGGCTATGCCCTTGACCAGATCGCTGATGACGTTCTGTTCAATGAAGACGATGCTTTCCGCCTCGTATTTCTTGGGCATGACGTAACTGATCACGATGGCCGCCAGCATGGTGCACAGGGCGACCGTGACAAAGAGCCCTTTGCGGGCCATGACCAAATGCACGTAGCGCATGTAATCCATGCCGCCTTCCTTGGAAATGGCGTCTTGTGACGATTGAGTCATCATGGCCGTTAGAAGAAGCTTTCCCGGGCGATGATGTAATCGCCGGCTTCGAGCATGACGTTCTGCTGCAGATCGCCTTTCTTGATCAGATCCTTGGTGCGCACCTTGACCGTGACCTGCTCGCCGCCGTTTTTCCGGATTATGGTGATTTCATCCTCGTCCGCATACTTGTTGAAATCGCCGGCCTGGAGCAACGCATCCAGAACGGTCATTCCCTCCTGAAAAAGAATCGCCTTGGGGTCGTTGACCGCGCCGAGAACAAAGACGTTTCTGTCGTACTTCACCGGCAGGAAAATGGTGTCTCCGGGGTGGAGCTGGATATCCTTCTCAAACTCGCCCCGGCTGTACAGGCCTTCGAAATCGGTCATCACCTTTTTGCCGTCGCGGTAGACATAGGCCTTGTTCAGATCGGCGTTGACGAGGGTCCCCACCGAGGCGAGCACATGCAGCAGGGTCGTGCGCTGGGTCATGTCGAATACCTGCGGATCGACACCGCCGCCCACCACATAGACCCGGCTGTTGACGCTCCTGACCAAGGAAATGTTCAGAATGGGATCCTTGATCAAGGCGGATATCTTCTTCTTCACCCGCGCCTTGAGTTCCGGCAAAGTGGATCCGGCGGCCGTGACGTCGTCGATGCCCGGCATGGATATCTTCCCGTCCGGTCGAACGGCGGTCGTTGTCTGCATTTCTTCCTCGCCCCAGACATGAATGGACAGGACATCGCCCTCGCCGATGACGTAATCGCCTGCCCGGCAGACTCCCGGCGCAAACAGCAGAACCAGCATGGTGATCAGAAACATTTTTTTCACAACAACCCCCTAGCGCTGAAGTAAATTCCGAATTACGAACGGTTAACGGCCCATCTTCTTGGCCATCACCGAAATGGTGCCGAACATGATTCCAAGGTCAAATAACAGCGTATAATTCTTTATGTAATAAAGGTCGTAACGCAGCTTTTCGATGGCATCCTCGACCGAAGCTCCATAGGGATAGCGGACCTGCGCCCAACCGGTGATCCCGGGTTTCACGAAATGACGTTCCGAGTAATACGGGATGACCTTTTTGAGTTTCTTCACGAAGACCGGACGTTCCGGGCGGGGACCAACCAGACTCATACTTCCGGCCAGAACGTTGAACAACTGGGGAATTTCATCGATACGGGACTTCCTGAGAAAACGGCCGAGTTTGGTGATGCGGTCATCGTTTTTCCTGGCCCAGACCGCGCCGGAGCGAACCTCGGCATCCTGACGCATGCTGCGGAACTTGTAGATGACGAAATTCCTGTCGCCCTTGCCCACTCGGATCTGCTTGAAAAGAACCGGTCCGGGGGAATCCAGCTTGATGGCCAGAGCCACGATGGGCAGGAACGGGGCCACAATGGCGATGCCCACCAGGGAGAGAATGATGTCGGTGAGGCGCTTGAAGAAACGCCGTATGCCGATGATCTTGAACCCCTTGGCGAAAATGAACCAGCTGGGCCGGATGTTTTCCAGCATGAGTTTCTTGTTGACCCGCTCGTAGAACTCGGGCGCTTCAAGGACTTCCATGCCATTTAATTTGCAGCTGAGCACCTGATGCAGCGGGAAAGCCCCGCGACGCTCGGACAGGGATACGACAACCTGGTTGGCGCGTACTTTCTTGGCCCGCTCCAGTATGTAGCCGGCCGGATTATCCACCTGGGCGTCAATGTCCGCAAACTGGCCGGGCAGGCATTCGATGTAGTCCTGAAACCGGTAGCGACCGCTGGAGGACAAGGCCAGACTCTTCATGTCTTCGGCCAGTTGACCGTTCCCGACAATGACCACCCTGTTGGTGAGGCCGGGAATATGCTGCCAGTGTCTGGAAAGAATAATCCATCCGGACTGCACCAAACCGAAGAAACACAGTACCAGGAGGACCATCTCTTCAATCCGAACGAAGAGATCGGTCTGCCAGTAGACAAAGAAAGCCGCATTGGTGGCCACAATCAGACTGATAAACAGTGTGTTGTATCTGTCCGATTCTCTCCGTTTCCTTTCGTCCAGAGTCAGGTGAACCGCGACGGAAGAAAGAAGCACCACTCCGGCCAGCACACCCAGGTCATAGCTTCTGCCCATGCAGACAGAGAGCATTTCCTTCAGGTCATTGAAGATCAGAAAAGAACAAAAGAACAGTGCAAAGGAGAGGAACACAAACTCCCTCAGCACCCTTATTGAAGTAGTGGCAACCATTTCCCTTCCCTCCCGGACATAACGACGTTAACTGCCGTTAATCTTGTTTAAGAGCCTTCTTGCGTCCTCCGCATTTTCGCAGTTTTCACAATTGACCACCGACTCCAGTCTTGCGGCAGCGAGCTCATTCTGTCCGGACTTGTGATAAGCGTATCCGAGGTGGTAGTTGATGGCAGGATTGTCCTTTGCGACCAATGCCGCCTTCTCCAGAATCTTGATGGCGTCCTCATTCCTTCCATTTACGGCCAGCGCATACCCGAAGGTATCCATGACCGAAGGGTTCCAAGGCATCTGCAGGTATGCCGTGTAGGCCAGACGCAACGCCTCGGGAGCAGTCTTGGGATCCTTGAGGTAGATCATGGCCAGGTTGTTGAGCACGGGAACATAGCGCTCGGTCCGTTCCAGAGCCATTTTATAACTTTTGATGGCCCGTTTTTCCTTGCCTTGACGGATATAGATATCGCCCCGCAGTGCGTAAGCCTGATAAAACTTGGGATCACGCTTGAGAATGGTATCCGTGTAGGCCAGCGCCTTGTTCAGGTCACCCGCCATGGAATAGTACTTGCCGAGTTCAAGCAGCAGCACCGGAATCCGGCCGCATTTCTTTACGCCGTCTTCCAGAGTCTTGAAGGCGTCGTCGAGACGGTTGGCCTTCACATAAATGTCCGCGAGAACGAGGTAGCCTTCGGGATATTTCGGGCTGTGATCCACCATCTGCTTTGCGGCGACGATGGCCTTTCCAAGGTCACCCTTCAGGAGGTATGCACGCACGCGTAGTCCCAGACCCGCTTCGCGCTGGACCTTTTCCAGTTCATCACTCATGGTCAGGACGTCGTCATAACGCTTCATGGAGAAAAGCGTTTCCGCCTTCATCTTGATGAGTTCCCGATTGTTGGGGCTCTTGGTCAATCCTTCGTTCACGAGGGTCAGCGCACCTTCGGCATCCTGCTTCTTCCGTTTGCTGCCTGCATAGGCCAGATAGGCGCGGGGATCACCGGACTTGACGCTTTCCACGTAAACCTGCTCGGCGTCTTCCTGACGATTAAGCGCCTCCAGAATTGCAGCCTTGTTCAGCAACGCCTGAAGATACCCCTTCCGGTGCTCAAGCAGGCTGTCGTATTCCGCAACGGCCTCTTCCGGTTTCTTTTCGGAAAGATGGATCGAAGCCAACATGATATAAGGGGCGGGGTTGGCCGCATCCAGGGATTTCGCTTCGGCAAGAAGTTTCTTGGCTCTGCCGACATCCTTATCAGTGAGGGCAAGGCGGGCCAGGTAGGCATACAGGATAACGTCCTCCCTCGTGCCCTTCAGCCCATCTTCCAGGACCGCCCTGGCAAGGTCCTTGTCTCCGTTGCGCAGATACACGTTGGAAAGGACCAGGCGGGGGCGCACCGAGTCCGGAGCCGCGTTCATGGCGCTGCGAAAAGCGCTTTCGCTCTCCTTCATTTCGCCCAGGGCGTAATGAAGCGCGCCCATCTTCATGAAGGCTTCGGCGAAAAGCGGCTCCTTTTCCGTGATCTGCCTGAGTTGGGCAAGGGCCTTGCCGGACTGTCCCTGCGCCATATAGGCGTCGCCCATGATGATCCGAGCAACGACATTGTTTTCGTCGATGTCGAGTATCCTCTCAGCCTCGGCAATGGACTCCTTGATCCTGTTCTGCTGAAGCAGAATGAGGCTGATCATTTCCCGGGCCTTGAGAAACTTGCCCGACCTTTCGGCTGCGATGCGCAGGTTGGTCATGGCGGTTTCCAGTTCCCCCATGCCGTAGTAGCTCATGCCAAGGAAGAAATACCCTTCGGGTTCCGGTAAAATGGCGATTCCTTCCAAAAAGGCGTCGGCCGCTTCCTTGTATTCCTGCTTGGCATAATGAATCATGCCGATGATCTTTTTCCCGTATGGACGGTTCGGTGCGCCGGCACCGAGCTCCAGGGCTATCTGCGTGGCCCTGTCATACTCTTTTGCCTCAAGAAGCCCCTTGGCGAAAATATACTTGGCATAGGCGTCATTGGGGTATGCTTCGGTTATTTCCTTGAAGGTGGCGCGATAGGCGTCAAAATCGCTGCGGCGGCCTTCCAGCCTGGCCCTGAAATACAACCCTTCATGATGTTTCGGGTCCCTTTCAAGAATGTAGGCGACGTTCTTTTCCGCGGCCTCCACATCCCCCAGGACGAGATCAAGCTGGGCAAGGGCCAGACGGGCGGACACCAGCCCGTCATCCATGGAAACCGCTTTTTCCAGATAGGCCCTGCCTTCCTGCAAATCTCCCTTTCCCCAATGAGCCTTGCCTAACAGTTCATACCCTTCGGCAGAACCGGGATCAGCCTCCAGATAGGAAGCGAGTGTGTCCATGGCCTCATCAAACTTCTGCTGGACGATCTTCAGACGGCCGATCTCAAGCTTGATGGCATTGTCGTAAGGATTCTGACGCTGATACTTTTCGAAGCTTTTTTCCGCCTGCTCGAGCTTGCCCATCATCAGATACGCTTTGCCGAGCCCGAAACGGGCTTCCATTTTTTCGGGCGATTCCTCAAGAACGGTTTTAAAAATGACAATGGCGCCTTGGTAGTTCTTGTCTTCCAGGTGCTGCTGCCCTTCTTTCATAAGGTCCGCAACATCGCCTTGTCCGCACGCGGCAAGAGCAATAAGAGCGCAAGTCAATAAAACACGAATAATTTTAATGCTCACAACGGGCCTCCGAAAGGAAATTTAAGGAACGATCCCGACGCTAAAAACAAGGCCGCCGGTTCGCGACAAGGAGCCAGATTTATGCCAAAGCATATGTAAAAAAATTCATTCAATAAAAACGGTTTATTAACATAAAAAACATTCCATGATCGTGTGGAAAAGCTGAAAATCATCCGGAAAAACCAGACAGGCGTTGCCCATGTCAAAATAGGTGAAAAATATTCTCGTCCAACTGAGGGGATGAAAACAGCCACAACGATAACATGTTGATATACATATTTAAAATACAGTGTTAAAGTTTTCAACAGCTATGACGATGAAGGTTTTAGATTTCCCTCCCCCTGTTTCGTACGGCTGATAAATACGACTTCCCCCTTTTCCGCGCCCAAAAAAGTCACATCTGGAACAGACGTTTCCACACGGCGTACGGCTCGGCAGAATACGGGAATAAATCTATCATAAATTATTTTATCGATAGATTTTATCTATAGATATCCTGTCTGCTTTTTTCGGACTTCTGAACAAATCCCCCTATTGCATATCGAAATACCATCCACCAAACCGCCAGAAAATAATCCCTTCACACAAAGACAAACTCTGTGGCTGGAACGGTGTCCGTGCATGGAAGGAAAAACAGGCCTGAAAATTGCTAAACAAATGTTTCAGACAATCAAAATGGATCGCGCCCATGATATACAAAATCGCGAGACAGAACCTTTTCCACGACGGGGTCCGATTATGCGTCACCCTGACGGGCATCGTGTTCGCGGTTGTTCTAATAACCGTGGAGATAGGACTGTTCCTGGGGTTTACGCACACCATTTCCGCAGTCATCGACAACTCGGGCGCCGACGTCTGGGTAACGTCCAGGGGAGTAAAGAACTTCGACATCGCTCTTCCCCTCAAAGAACACAAATATTATCAGGCCCTCTCCATTCCGGAGGTCAAGGACGCAGCCAGGTTCATCATCAGGTTCGCCGACTGGAAAAAACCGGACGGACTTCAGGAGTCCGTGGAAATCATCGGATTCGAGACCGAGAAAAGCATGGGAGGCCCGTGGAATTATGTACGCGGGTCGAACGCCATGCTCGACCTGAAGGACGCCATCATCATCGATCAGCTGTACATGGAAAAACTCGGGGTGAGCCGCTTGGGCGAACACGTGGAAATCAACCAGAAAAAAGCACGTGTGGCAGGCTATACCAGGGGAATCAGGTCCTTCACCACTTCCCCGTTCGTGTTCGCCGCCCTGGAAACGGCCTCCCACTACACCCACCTTGAACCTGACGAATTCACCTACCTGTTGGTCAAGGGCAAAGACGGAGTTCACCCGAAGGCGCTCAAGGCGGCCCTCCTGAGAAACATCAACCACGTGGATGTCTATACTACCGAGGAGTTCAGCGAAATGACCCGGAAATATTGGATGTTCAACACCGGCGCCGGTACAGGCCTGCTCATCGCCGCGTTCCTCGGCCTGGTGGTGGGCATGGTCGTGGTGGCCCAGACCCTGTACGCCACAACCCTGGATCATATCGCCGAGTTCGCGACCCTCAAGGCCATCGGAGCACCTAATTCCTACATCTACGGCATCCTGCTCAGCCAGGCGACGCTCAGCGCCCTGCTGGGCTATGGCCTCGGTATTCTGGCGGCCAGCGCCATCTCGGACATGAGCCACTTTTCGGCCACGGTGATCATGCTGCCCACCACCCTCAAGATCATCATGTTTTTCCTGACATTGACCATGTGCGTCCTTTCCGCACTCATTTCCATCAGGAAAGTGATGCGGTTGGACCCGGCGCTGGTATTCAAAGGGAGATGACATGGAAAACAACGGCACTGCCATACAACTCAGCAACATCTCCAAATACTTTGGCGCCAAAGCCCAAAAGGAGTATGCTCTCAAAGATGTCTCGGTTTCGGTCAGGCGAGGTGAGGTGCTCATGCTCATGGGGCCCTCCGGCAGCGGCAAGACCACGCTGCTCTCCATCATGGGCTGCATCCTCAAACCCAGTTCCGGTTCCATTGTCATCAGGGGACGGGAAATTTCCGGATTCAGCCAGAAACAGTTGGGACGCATCAGGCTCAGGCACCTCGGCTTCATCTTCCAGGAGTACAACCTGTTCCCCACTCTGAACGTACTGGACAATGTTCTGGTGGCCTTGGACATCAGAGGAATGACAGGCCCAAAGGCGAAAAAGCAGGCCCTTACAGCCTTGGGCTCGGTGGGGATGGCCCCAAAGGCTTTGGCAATGCCCGACACCCTCAGCGGAGGACAGAAGCAACGGCTGGCCATTGCCAGATCCCTGGCTGGACGCCCCAGTGTCATCCTGGCGGATGAACCCACGGCCGCCCTGGATTCCGACAACGGCAGGAAGGTGGTGGAGCTGATGAGGGAACTGGCCCATGAAAAGAATCACAGCGTGGTCATCGTGACCCACGATCCCAGGGCCGTGAAATATGCGGACAGGCTCCTGACCATTGAGGACGGCAGAATTTCGAATTCTCAAAACAAACACGCGGCCGTTGGAGAAGACGAATGAAAATTGTTGTTGCAATCATCTGCCTGGCCCTGGCGGCCGCGATATTCATTCACAGTCAACGTCCCCGATGGCTGGCGGACCACCTTCCGGACATCACCGCCCAGACTCCTCCCTTCGAGGCAATGCCCCCTCTGGACGAACACTCCTCGTGGATCGCCGGCTTCGGCAGAGTGGAGCCGGTTTCCGAAGAACGCCGCCTGGCCTTCGACATCAACGGAATCATCGGAACCATCCATGTGGAGGAAGGCGACAGAATCAACGCAGGACAGGTGCTGGCGACCCTCGACAACAACGAATACCAGGCGAGGCTGGAGGCTGCCGAGGCAGAGGCCGCAGCCGTCAAAGCCCAATACGACAAGCTGGTGACAGGCGCTCGAAAAGAGGAAAAGAGCGAAGCCTGGGCTGTGGTGCAACGCCTCAGATCCGTCATGGACAACGCCCGCATAGAGATGAAACGCCGCCAGCAGCTGCTGGCCAAGCACCTCATCGCCAGAGAGGACGTGGACAGGGCCACGGTGGAATTCCATGTGGCCCAAAAGGAATACGAGGAAGCCGTGCAGCGTCACCTCATCACCAAGAACCTTTCCCGCAAGGAAGACATCGCCATGTCCTGGGCCAAGTATGACGCGGCCAGAAAGCTCGCCCAGGAAGCCAAGTTCCTGTTGGACAAGACAAATCTGAAATCTCCGGTCGACGGCGAGGTGCTCAGGATCCACCGCCGTTCCGGCGAAAACGTGTCCATCTTCTTCGAATGCCCGGTACTGACCGTGGCGGACGTCGGCAGTTTCCAGATCCGGGCTGAAATAGATGAACGCTATGCCGCCTCAGTAAAGGAAGGCCAGAAAGCGTTTTTCACCTCGGAAACCTACGGAAACCAACGCATCACGGGAAGTGTAAAAAGAGTCGGCGCCCTGGTCGGCCCCAAGACCATCGACATGGACACCCCTCAGGACAAGTCGGACACCAAGGTCATTGAAGTGCTTATCAGGCTGCAACCTCACGACAACCTGTTCACCGGTCTCACCGGCGACGTCTTCATCCATACCGACCGGCGGGCCAGCACAGTAAAAGGACAGGTCCCCCAACATTCAACCCTGGACGAAACCCAATGAAACAGACCACCTATGACACCATCGCCCGAGTCCTGCCCTTCGGCCTGTACATGCTCTTCATTGCTGCCGCGGAAATCCCCACGCTCTGGGGAGGTTCTCCGCCGAGTCCTCAGTTCATGCTGCGTCTCTATCCCGTGAAAATCGTACTGGTGACGGCGGCGTTGGTCGCCTTCCGCAAGTCGTATACGGACATGGACTGGAAATCCCTCGGAAACATTGGGCACTCCCTGCTTTCAGCGGGAGTGGGAGTAGCCGTCTTTGTCGCCTGGATCCAATTGGACACCGCTTTCGCCGTCCAGGGAGAACTGACCAGCTATGATCCCACCATTGCCCAAAACTCCGCGGAACGTCTCTTCCTGATCTTCGGCAGGGTCCTCGGCGCAGCGGTGTGCGTCCCCATCATGGAAGAGCTTTTCTGGAAGTCTTTTCTCGCCCGCTACCTCATTCACAAGAACTTCATGAAAGTCAGGGCGGGCACCTATACCGTTTTCACATTCCTGGCCACGGCCGTGCTTTTCGGCCTGGAACACCAACTCCTGGCGGCAGGTATCTTTGCGGGCCTCGCCTTTAACTTCATTTACTGGAAAACCGGCAGCTTGGCACAATGCATCCTCAGTCACGGGGTGACCAACCTGATTCTGGCCTTGTATGTCCTTGTCACGGGCGCCTGGTATTTCTGGTAGGGGAAACTGTCAACTTCTCTTTTTTTGTTGTCGAAACCCTTAACACACGGAAGCCTTCCCAACCCCGCTTGCATAGAAAAAAGTATGCAAATACAAATATATAACAATTGGCACGCATGCTGCATCATAGTGCCCAACAAAACCAAAACAGGGGGCACAGCAATGAAAAAGTTTTTAGGTTATTTGGCAATGGCGATGGCACTGCTTGCAATGCCTATCTCTGCTCAGGCCGCCGTTATCTACGGCTGGGACTTTGACCTGACCAGTTGGGGCGGAAGCGTCATCAGCGACGTTCAGTACCTGAGTGTGAGCGGTCAGGGGTCGATCAACCAGAGCTTCGGCGGCGACGGCACGCTGGACGTGGGAGACCCGTTTACCGCCACCTCCGTCATGTACACGGTGTCCATGACCACCGGTAGCGGCATCGTGCTGCCCAGCTTTGTAAACGTGGACGGCACCTCAAACTACCTCTACTTCAAGTCCGACAACCTCGCCGGGCATATTTCGGCCATCAACCCAGACGGTTCCTTCGAATATGTATACACTTCCGGCGACGTCCAATTGCTTGCCGGTGACTACGATGATCCCAGCAATTCCGTCGTGATTGCCGACATGTCCATTGAGACCGGCGAAGGTGAGGCCTCCGACAACAACCTGATCGGTAACTTCCTCAGCGGCGAGGCAGACCTGATCGTCCGGTTCCTCACCAACCTGCTCGGCACCGTCATCACCTTTGACCCGAGCCTGTACCCCGGTCTGGGCGGCTACCCCAACCTGAGCAGCTTCTTTGTCTTCGACCTGACCAACAACCTGGTTCCCGGCTCCGCTATCATCACCTCCGACGGCTTCATCGCCGACTTCTCCACCGCCGGAGACGTCACCCTGGTGGCCACTCCCGAACCGTCAACCTTTGTAATCCTCGGTCTGGGGCTGCTCGGTCTGATCGGATTCCGCAGAAAGTTCAATTTCTAGAACTTCCCCCTTGTACCGATAAGGGCGGGCATGGTGCAAACCATGCCCGCTTTATCTTTTCCCCTTGCAGGCTTCCAGCCGCAACAATTTCGTGCGCATTGCACTGCCTGCCACCGATGTCAGAACTTCAGGGCAATCACTTCCGCCCAAGGCTCACGGGAAAGCCCCCGAACTTCGCCGCAAAGACCATGAAGGCATCCGGAAGACGGCCCATAATCCATCAACCCAAAAAATGGAGTGTGTCTCAGAGGAAAGAATCGGACTGACGCCGATACGTGCCGTAGCGGATGGGCTTGCCGAAGCCGGCCCTGAAGAGCATGACCGGCCCACGTTTCCAGGCTTCGGGATAAAGCGTCTCCAACTCGGACCAGACATGGCGGAGCATGTCCTGATGCCTGGTAGAGAAAACTTCGGGACCATCCAGAAGCCAGGCCAGCCGGAAGAGCGTCACGGCGGTCATGGGCTGCATGCGGAGATTGTAATGGGTCAGCGTAAGCCAGACGCGCTGCAAGGCGCGCCCGCCCGACGCAAAGTCGTTCGGCTGCATACCGGGTATGGTCAGAAGCCCCGCCCCACCGCTGTTGATGATGCCCTGCTCGGCAAAACGGGCTCCGACCTTGCCGGCGCCCAGCGCATTGGCCACGCGCATGACCTTCCAGGACTTGGTCGCTTTCAGAAAAAGCTCACCCGCCATCCCGGCGTGAAGATTCTTGAGCGGCAGGCCGTCGCGCGTCCTCTCAGCATCTTCATCCGAGAAACGCACCATCTTGATGAAATGCTTGTGCAGGTCCTCGCGCTCCATTCGGATACGGTCGGCGATGAACACGGCCTTGGCCAACCGTTCCAACTCATCCGGGGTGTTGACCCAATGAAGGTCGCCGCCGCTCTCTTTGGCCACCTGGGAGATCCGGTCGCATATTCCATCCGGAAGCGGCTTCCTTTCAAACGGCTTGCGGTTGGTGTTGCGCCGCCAGATGGAGCCAAAAAGCCTGTCCTCCCTGACGTCCGGAGACTTCCTGAGCCGGATTCCGGCCACCAGGTCGGGAGCGCCTTCCTCCGGGAAAAGTGAAATGGCGGCAGCAAGGCCGCAGGCAGTTGCGGCAATGGCAATGTTCTCGATTGCTGCCCCGGTGGCGATAAGGGTGGCTATGTTATGCACATTGAAAAAGGAATCATCCACCTCTGGATCCATATACACGTCCAGGGTTTCTTCCCCACCAACGAAGCGCCACGGTTGAATATTGTCCCCGGAAGGGGCCTGGACGGCAGCCTTGACCAGATATTCGAGCAACATAGGCCAATAAGTGGTCTCGCCCGACGTCTTGGGCTTTTCCGCAGGTTCGCAGCCGATACGCCTGGCCTTCTTCAAAAGCACTTCCTCGAAGAACCAGGCCTTGGCTGCCTGGAGCCTCGACTTGTTGCCCTTGCGCAACCTGCCGCGCACAAACCTGCGACGATATGGGTCGAACTGCACGTAATACGGTGCTGCTTTGACGTGTTTCCTGTTCAGCAGGATACGCAGGGCCTCGGTTCCGGCCAGTGCCGAACACATCTGGCAGCCGATGTTCATGGACGGCCCTTTCCCGGCGTCGAAATCCACAACCGAGGCGTCCATGTACTTCGAATGGAGTGCTGCCGGGGCCAGACCCAAGGCGAAATGAATGTATTTCTTGCGGTCGGGCATACCGTCCTCGATGTCGAAATATTCGTCAAAGGGCATGCCGCTTGGAGTGAAGACCAAAAGCGCCGAACTGAAACCGAGCGGACCGGCCGTGATCACCGGTATGTCGAGTTCATAAGCCCTTTTGAAGAGCTTGCGCCTCACGTCGAAGACAAAGAAGTCGAGGCCGTCCAGGACCACGTCCACACCGTCCAGGAACGCATCCAGATTGTCGTTGGTCACCCCATTGGGAAAGGTTTTTATGTCCAGGAAAGGATTGACGGAAAGGGCTTCCTCGACCATGACATCGAGTTTGGAGCGACCGAAGTTCTGCACCCGGGCGCCGAACTGACGGTTCATGTTCGCTGGTTCGTAGTTATCCAGGTCGGCCAGATTGAACCGCCCCACCCCGCTCCTGGCCAGGGTGATGACGTGAACGCCGCCCACACCGCCCAGACCGGGAATCGCCACCCTGGAACGGACCAGCGTATCCATATCTTGGGCGTCAAGAAATCCGAGACTTCGCGAAAAAGCCTCTTCATTGTAAGAGTAAATGTCGGCAAACCCCCAATCGCCGGCAATTCTCCTCAAACGTTCCGCGGTATCGCTCTCGTTCATACGCCGGCCATCTCGCGCTCGCAGGCATCCGGAGATTCTCCACTAAACAACGCCTTGTGATAAAGCCGCTCTATATAGTCATATTGCTCGTCGTTGAGGCTGTCCAGAATTTCCGGACGATGCGCGAAAAAATATTTCGCCGCATCATAATCGAGGGGCGCATTCCTCCCCTTGGCGAAAGTCATGAACTTATCCACACCCGTGTTATGGATGCGGTTGAAAAAGGTATACAGGTCGGTCTCGAATTCCTGATCCCTGAATGTCTCCTTCAATTTATCCCAAAACTGGTCGTAGTTGATACGCAAAGCGACTGCCGGGGCGTTGACCGGCTGATAAAAGCGTTCCTCGGCAAACTCCTCGAACATGAATATGCTTTTGTAGAAGGAGACATGCTTCGGGTTGACCATGATCAGAATGTCGTTGACCCCGATCAGGTTCGCATACTGGAAATAAGCCTTCCCCAAAAACATGAGCAGATTGTGCCAACGCCCCTCCTGGGGAGTGGCCAGCGCGCAGACCTCGGCCACCTTTCTGTCCTGCGCCCTCAATTCATCTATCTCGGGCTTGTAAAGGGCGTCCATGGGCAGGCCGAACAATTCGCTGTCCAGCACCTGGGTCAATGTCGACAGGACGGTCAGATAACTCTTGAAGGCAAAAACACAGGTGGTGGGAAGCAGACTGTAAATGTTGTAATACAATTCCCGGGGATGCTTTTTCTGGATATATCCCGCATGATCATACTCCTTGTAGACCACGCGAAAGGCCTGGCGATATTCATCCAGGGTTTCGCAAACCTTGATGGACGGCTTGTCGATGTCCTCCAGATTGTTCTTGGTCAGGGATGAGCGCCTGATACGAATGGTGCGGCGCTTTTCAATGGCCTTGGCCCTTTCTTCGCGACTCATGTTCTTCATGCTGCCCTCCCTTCATGCGTCAAGATGTCCCGGAAGCGCTTGCCTGTCGTCGAGTATCATCTTGGATATAAGATTCAGACACGTTTCATGCGCGTCCTCAAAGCTTCCCGCCAGGTTCAGGCCCTCAATCCGGGTGGCGCGCCTCTTTCTGCAATAAAAGGAAACGGTACGGGTGGTGCTGGGAACCGTGAAGACGACTTCGAAATGGTCAGCCAGCGCGATCTTGTTCATCAGTGCGCCGTCGATGCTTCTGAAGGATATACGGATCCCGCCCTTTGAGATGTCTTCCACGACAACCGGATAACTCCGCATTTCCCCGTCGGAGAACCTTACACAAGAGACGCCGAGAATTGACACCTTCTTCCGTCGATGCGCGCGCAGATCAGGCCTGTTCAGTATTTTACTGAAAACAATACTCTTTTGCAGATGCCTCGAGAGGAGTTCTCTTAAATAGTCAGTAACTTCAACACCTTTCTCTTGAGCAAGTTGTTGCAGTGCACGACTCTCCTCTTGGTTTACAGCAATGCAAATTTGGCTCTGTGCCATCATTGTTTCCAACCTTTCGTGAATTATTACTTTAAGATGACGTATTCACTAAGAACAACAACCGCATGTAATAAATTTTATCCTAGGAAAACACATGCTTTCATGCTACAAATGTGCCAAGAGTCAAATAACAGAAGAGCATTTCTTCGCCCTGTTACAATCAGTTTTGTTTGCTGTTGTGCCCAAGACAAATCTCCAATGAATACGGCAGACACAATATGCAGATATTATTCAAAGAAATCCCTCACCACTCCATGCCGGACCACCCGGTCCCCATATCACTGGAGGAACTCGCCCATGCCATGCGGGCCTCCGGGACCAACCTCTTTCCGGTCCTTCAGCCCAACGGCGTATATGAAGCCGTCAGCGCCGCGGCAGTCCTGGCAATGCAAACTGCAGAAAACACGAACATGGACGACTATGCCCAACCCAGAGTCCAGGTTGTGGATGAAAGCGATCCGGTCCATGCCCACCTTCTGAACGACGCCATTACCGAAGACTACATCTTTCTCATCTCCGATGCGCACGGCATGACCGGCTGGACCACGGCGCACGAGGCGCTTGCCTACATGGCCCCGTGGCTGCTTCCGAAGGTCAGCGAATTCATGACCACGAGCCGGCATGTCTGCATCAGCCCCCGCGAAAAGATCTATTCGGTGCACAAGGAACTTTTCGACAAGCAACTCAGGGTGGCGATCGCCCTCGACGACAACGATCAGCTCTCCGGAGTCCTGACCGACATCGATATCAGCGCCCTTATCGAGCAAGGCTGTGACATTTGGAACACCGAATTGGGAGCAAAGGTCAAACCGCCGGTAACCGCCACGGAAAACACCTTGCTCAAGGACGCCTTCTCCACCTGCCTCGCAGCCGGCTGCTCCATCCTCGTGGTCACGGACGGAACCACTCCGACAGGCACGATCACCATGGCCGAAATGACCAAATCCATCGCCAACGACACTCTTTACCCGGCCCTGGCCCCAAGGCACCCTCCCTCACTTCCCCGAAGCCCCTTTCATGAGGCCATGTTTCTGGATACGGTTTTGAGCAACTCCTTTCGCACAGGCATCGTCGGCACGGACGAATATCTGAAAATCATCTATTTCAACGAAGCCATGTCCGATTTCCTGGCTGGGCCTGACAGCCTGACTCTGGGCGGAGATATCCGGGTGCTGCCGGAATATTGCGAAATATCCATGAACGAATTCTCCACGGCCCTGGACAAGGCACGCAACGCAGGCGAACAGGTCATCACAAGCTGGAAAAAGACCGCGGACTCACAGCGATGCATCCAATGCCGGCTGCGGACGGTTGAACGCAACGACCATCTGGCGGGCTTCGTCTTCTCCATTCAGGACATAACCTCGCAGCACAATGCGGAAAACGCCATTCGCAAGTTGGCCTATCAAGATCGACTGACCCAGCTCCCCAACCGGCTGCTCTTCGAAGAACGTCTGAGCATGGAGATCAAAAGGGCCAGGCGAAACAAGGGAACCTTCTCCATAATGATCATGGACCTGGACGGCTTCAAGCAGGTCAACGACAAGCATGGCCACTCCACCGGGGACGGACTGCTTAGGGAGGTGGGCAGACGGTTGCAAAGTTCGGTTCGGGAGTCCGACACGGTTGCGCGTTACGGAGGAGATGAATTTACCTTCATCCTGCCGGACACTTCTCAGGAAGCGGACCTCTTCAACCTGTCCGACAAGATCAAGGCCATTTTGGCGACCCCCATGATCATCGACGGCACAGAATTTGAAGTGAAGTGTTCAATCGGCTTTTCCGTTTATCCCGACGATGCGGACGACTTCAAACAACTCATTGATGCGGCGGATACCAGAATGTACTTCAATAAAAAAAATGGGAGTCGATAAAAACACAGAAAGAGAAAAGAGGCCAAACCATATCAAAAAGGGGCAACACCATGAATATCAAACAATTGTGGGAGAACTATTCCCTCGCGTTCCTCATAGCTCTTTTCCTTGCAGGCTGGTTCATCATCCTGTCCATGCTACCGGAGCATCTCCGGTGGCGCGACACCGCCCCGCTGCTCATCTACACCCTGGCTTGTTTCATCCCCACCATCCTTGCGCTCCGGAAAGCCTGGAAAAGAAATGACGAACTTTCCATCGCCGACCCTTTAACCGGCCTCTACACCGAACGTTTTTTCTACAGGGCGCTCAAACTGGAATTCAAACGCAGCACCCGCTACCGCCTCCCACTCTCCCTGGTCATCTTCTCCATAGACGAGTTAGGGAGAGAGGCTGAGGCATACGGAAAAAAACCTAAAGAAATCAACAAACTGGTTTTAAAAACCATATCATCCACCATCAGGGAAAGCGATATCTTCTCGGCTCTGGAACAGGATAAGTATTCGCTGCTTCTGCCCAACACCCCTGTGGACGGCGCACAGACTGCGGCCAACAGGGTCATGAGCAAGATCCGCACGGAGCTGCAAAAGCTCAAGCTCGGGCGGCACATCTCAGTCCCCTTCGGCATCTGCGGCATACAAGAGAGGGAAGTGACAAGTTCAGAAGAATTGTTCGCAGGATCAGCCCAGGCGTATGCGGCGGCCAGGGTGTCACCGCGCAACAAGATCGTAGTCTGCGGGGCCGAATGCAGATGATTTCAATGGATTGGAATGAGACCGTTGACAAACGGTCCGAAAGCCGATGCCCCGTGACGGGTCACATCAAAAAACGCTGAGACTTCAACTCATCTCGAAAAAACTGGGCGCCCACCTCCAGCTTGTACTTCATTTCAAGCCGCTTCGGCTGGCATTCGATGGCCACCGGCGCGGTCTCGCCGGGGACGAAAAAGCTGATGATGAAGCGTTCAATACGCCCAAGGGTATCGGTGTAGAGATGTCCCTTGTCGGCAATCTCCAGCAAGACTCCGCTCATGGAAATGTTCTTTATCTGCGCGGGAAGACAAACGAATTCGTTACCCTCATTGTGCAGCATGACCACTGCGGGCAGCTCGACCTCAACACGGGCGGCCCTGCGGCGGTCATCCTTGACGGAGGGCAACCCCGCGGTACGTTCCTCAATATAACGCTGCGCTTCCGGGTGCTCTCCCAGAGCGAGGCGTTCCTTGACCACTATCTGAATCAATTTATTATAAGTCGCTCGGTTCATAGCCTTTCCAAACCAGTTAATCCCTCACGACCCGCGTTGCCGGGCACAGACCTCGACGACATCACGAGTCCCTCAGGGAAATGTTATACTTATTCAAAAGCTCGTAAAGCCGCGCCCGGGAGAGCCCTGACATCTTGCAGGCCAGCTTGGCGGACTTTTCCGACAGCAATACCAGTTGGCGCATATAGTTCTGCTCCATATTTCGGATGGTCTGCCTGCGGACTTCCTTCAGCTCCGGAAACTCCTCAATATTTCCGGATGGAGTGAAGTTGCAGCCGCTGCCGGCCCACGCCCTCTCCTTACCATCGTCTTCGAGCCCTTCCGCATCGCGTACGATCTTGGACATGCGCAACTGCTGCGGAAGGTGATAAAAAGTCAGGCGCTCCTCAAACATGGCCTTGTGAATGGCCAACTGCAGAACATTGACCAGCTCGCGAACATTGCCGGGCCAGTCATAGGCCTTCAAGGCGCTCAGGCATTCCTCATCCATGCTCAGAGGCGGAATGCTGCTCTCTTCGCAAAGCATGTTGATGTAATGATGGGCAAGCAACTCGATATCCCCGTTTCGCTCCCGCAGGGGGGGCAGCTGGATGGCAAAGGCCTGCAAACGGAAATACAGATCCTTGCGGAAAGTCCCCAGTTCAACCATGGCCTTCAGATCCCTGTTGGTCGCCGCTATCAACCTGAAGTCGCTCGCCACTTCGGCCCCGGAACTCAACGGCCTGAAGCGTTTCTCCTGTAGAACGCGCAGCAGGGATTTCTGAATACTCAGATCCAGGTCACCGATCTCGTCCAGAAAGATGGTGCCGTTATGGGCAAGCTCGAACAAGCCTTTTTTGCTTCTGTCCGCCCCGGTGAACGACCCGCGCTCATGACCGAAGAGCAGACTCCCCGCCAGATTGACCGGAAGGTTGGTGCAGTCCACAACTATGTAGGGACTGTCCTTCCGGCTGCTGTTCTTGTGGATCGCCTTGGCAAACAATTCCTTGCCGGTCCCGGTTTCCCCTTCGATGAGTACGTTGGCGTTGCTTGCGCCGGCCTTGGCCAACCGCTCGATGCACTGCTGAACCTTAGGGCTATCCCCGATGATGTCGGAACGATCAATCGTGAATTTCGCCGCCGCGCTCTTCTTCATCTGCCCGAGGCTGTCCACAATCTTCCTGAACCGAGGCAAATTGATGGGTTTGAGGATGTAGTCGATGGCTCCGGCGCTGAAGGAATCCTCAATAAATTTGTAGCCGTGCTCTCCGGTGAGCATGACGATGTTGCTGTCGGTGGATACATCCATTATTTGTGGAATAGCTCCGATGCTGTTTCCCTCCGGAAACAGCAGGTCGAGGAAGATGATGTCCACGGAATTGGAACGAAGGTACTCGATACCGTCCGCGATGGTTCTCACGGCCTGGCACTGGCATCCGACTTTATCGGCCATCAACTGAATAAGGCGGCCGATCATCGGGTCGTCATCTATGACTAATAACTTACCCACTTCAACTCTGATTGCCGCCGGGCTTATTCCGGCGGATTAGACAAATACGGTTCGGAAAAACCACTTCTTAGTCCTCGGGGGCACTTAATTAAGCCACTAGCATAGTCCAAATGTTGTTGCCAGTGGGGTATATGTCATTTTTCTTTACACGGCCGAAAAAAAGCCAAGGACTTAGTCCCCGGCTTTTTGAAACCGCCTGTGATATTTATTCAAACTGATCTCATCATAAGCCATTATTTTTTCTACGGCCCAAAACCGGCACACAGCTCACCAGTAGACAAAAAAGGGATGACCCCACAAAAAATAGAGCGGCACATGCACGCTCCCCCGCGCAGGTTCATTCAAAAAAGCTTGCGATCCGAAATCGCAAGCTCCTTTCTTTGATCTTCTGAAGGGTACAGCGACTAGGCGAAGAAATACCTTCTTGCCGCAACCAGCAGCCCTCCGAGCCCCAACAACAGCCAGGACGACGGCTCCGGCACGATCTCAGGCGGATCGCAACCCTTCACCCAAGCGCTTTCTTCACCGTCGATGGCCTGGATGTGGGCCACGGAGATGAACAACTCGTCGTTTTTGTCGATAACCACGTTGAAATCCTGGGCCGAAATGGCTTCCGTACTGGAGATCAGGAAGCGGGAAAGCATACCTTCCATGAACCGGCCGGAGGTTCCCTCGTTGGAGTTGGACGTGGCGTAAGGAATATTGATGGCAAACTTGAGGCCTGCCCCCGCGTGGAAGAGCTTGCTGTCGGCAGTCAACTCTTCAAGGGTGGTCACAGCGGGCACCACGCTGTCCGGGAATTCCGTTGCCAGAAACTCGAAATCAAGCTGCTGCACATCCTTGGCAAAGTTGAAGTACCAGTCGGAAACGAATTCCGTGCCGGTCAGGTTGGGAGCGGCCAAGGTCAGAAGCACGCCCTCGGCAAAGGAGTATCCGGAGAGATCCTCTCCAGGATTTTCGAACAATGCCGTCAACCACGGCGTCGGTCCTGCCGGCAACGCCCCCGTGTACACTTCGTCGTATTCGACAAGTACGTAGGCTTTTGCAGGCTGGACGCTCACAGACAGCGCCAGCGCAAAGCTCAGGATTATGGCGGCATAGGTCTTCATGCAACGGTAATAGCAATTTCAATACCACTACCACTTTCCAAACAATTTCAACCAGTTTGCCACACAGATTAAGGTAAAATTGTAAACCCGTTCGACAAGAGTGTCATGCATCACTACATCTTAGGTCGCAGAAAGCTTGTTTCAATGCACAAATCCCACTTCCGGCCTGTTTCTTCCCACAAAAAAACTTCCGTTCAACAAGGCACAGATTACACTTTCCGATGCAATGTCGTCTCTATCGGGCCACCGGGGCAAACCCGGCGCGTGTCAGAGAGGCCAGATCCTGCGGTGACAGCTCGATATCCATGCCCCTGCGCCCGGCGCTCACAAAAATGGTGTCATAGGCTTCAGCCGAAGCATCAATGACCGTGGGAAGCTGTTTTTTCTGCCCCAGGGGGCTGACGCCACCCACCACATATCCAGTCACGCGCTCCACCTGCTTCACCTCGGCCATGGCCACCTTTTTCACCCCCACAGCCTTGGCCAGCAACTTCAGGTCGAGTTGCCGCATGACCGGCACCACCGCCACGGTCAGGTCCTTGCCGCCGCAGGCCACCACCAGGGTCTTGAATACCCTTTCGGGCTCCACGCCCAGCTTCTCGGCCGCTTCCTTGCCATAGGACTCGGCTGCCGGATCATGCTCATATTCATGAATAACGAACCGGATTTTTGATTGCTTTGCTTTATTTATCGCTGGGGTCATTGCAACATCCTTGAAAATCAACATATTACAACACAACTATTTATATTTCCTTGAACGAGAAGCACCATATTGAAGTTGTTCGAGCAGGACAACACCCCCTTTCCATCTGCGGACAGTCAAAAGGCTCCGGCCATCGCCGGAGCCTGTCGTTATTTACGGATCAAATCAAACGTCCTGACCGAAAGCCTCATGGGCCTTGATGTCCCCGCAGGGGAGGCGGTCGCCGAACGGTAGGGCAAGAACGTATTGCTCAGGGACCCCCGGGTAGCTCAACGTCGGCAGGCACTTGAAGCCGAAACGCCGATAAAACCCCGACTCCCCGACAAGGACGACCCCTGCCGCCCCCTGTTCACGCATGCAATCCAGCGCGGCCCGCACCAGGGCGGAGCCAATTCCCCTGCCCTGCCGAGAAGGAACAACGCCGACAGGACCGAGCAGAAACCAGCCGTCGAGGTCTTCCCCCACCACGGCGGGAGACAGGGCGATATGCCCGACCGGTAGACCATCGAATTCCGCCACGAGGGAAAGGGTCAGGTCTCCCGCGTCGCGAAGACGTTCCACAATCTGGTGTTCAACAGGTTCCGCCCCAGACTCATGCTGAGGATGATTCTTGAACGCGGCATATTCTATTTCGGAGATAACGTTCTTATCCGTGCTATTCTCGTGTCGTATCTTCATGTCATCACTCCTTGATGCAATCATATCTTCAAATCCGATCCATGGAGAAAGGCGATGAACCGGCAGTTAAAGCCAGAGCATTCCGGACACGCGAGTGTCGGAACTGCCCGGCAAGACTCTTGATTGGTGGAATGGCTGCGAACGATGAACGCAAAGACCCCGCCGGTTCTGACGGGAAAAACGCCCGCACCTGAAAAGGGCAAAGCGTCTACCGGCTGCGTCTATCGGCTGCGCCCAAGGCCCGCAGCCAGCGTGACACTCTCCGAAGTGATATTGGATAACGTTGTTTTCTTCATCCGGTTCCCCGATACATCCGGAACCATGCAAGGTCAATCACCCGGTACTTCCAGTTCATAAAAAAAGGAGAACCATTGCAGACGCGCAAGAGTCGGACGACTCCGTCGTCCGGCCTTTGACGGGATAATCTGGTGCTCGGCGCAGCCACATCAAAAATTCAGTGCTTCCCATTCCTTCCGTCTGAACCCGATGAGAACGAAATCGTCTCCGACAAGGATGGGCCGCTTCACCAACATGCCGTCCCTTGCGATCAGCTCGAAGAGCTCTTTGTCGGACAAGAAATCGATGGTGTCCTTCAAACCGAGTTCCTTGTACTTCTTGCCGTTGGTGTTCACGAACTTCTTTTTGTCGACGCCTGCGATCTTTTGCCACGCAAGAAATTCTTCCGCAGTGGGAGTTTCCTTCACGATGTGACGGATTTCAAAATCAACGCCTCTTTCATCCAGCCAAACCTTGGCCTTGCGTGCAGTGCTTCAGCTTGGGTAGTGTACAAAAATGAGCGACATTCCGTTCTCCTTGTCAGTCTAAAATGTATTTAATTTTATAATACAAAGCTAGCACAACCATAGAAGAAAGAAACTCCATGCACAATCAATAAACCATATCCAGTTGTCATTTCAGACTATTATCTCCATAGAGAAACGCAACGAGTAGTACTCTCGCCCCGGGATGTGCGGACAACTCGAACCAATGAACAAGAAAGGGCGGAACCATGCTCCGCCCTTTCTTGTTCATTGGTTGCCTTCCGGGCAACACATCGGATTGTTTATCCGGGATATCTTATTTCGGCATCAAAACGCCTCCGCCCTGAAGCGCATACTGCTTGCCCCCGAGCCATTGATTGCTGTCCAATGCCTCATCGTAGGTTATGCAGAATCCGTTGCTCTTGATGCGCCGGAGCGTCTCTTTCCCGGCCGGGGCAAGCCCGTTGAGAAAAGAAGGCCCAGTGACTATCCACTGGCTGGAGGGATCTATGGAAAGGCTTGCATTGACGACTTTCCCCTTCAAGGTAGTCTTCTGCTTCAAACTCGCAGCAATGCTGCTGACTCCGTCGGCAATGAGATCTCCCGCCATGTCCACCTGCGCAACCTTCAAGTCCAGATGACCGCCGTTTTCACCAGGGCGTCCCCACCGGTCGGCGCGGGCTTGCGCCAGTATGCCTGATGCGCTTTGGAGAGCAACTTTATTCAGAATGACCTCGGCCGAGCTGTTCGTCACATAAATCAATGCACCGGTCACGGCGGTGAAAATGCCGCCGGTCATCGACAGCAGGCCGCCGATGCCTTGGGCGTCGCCGGAAAAACTTTGGTAGATCATGGCGCCGTTTTTACGCCCGATCATGGCGCTGTCCTCCAGCACTACCGAGTTTTTGCCTTCGATCACAATGGCTTCCGAGTTCTCGGCGTCGCCATAGAGGTTGGTTCCGGTCAAAGCTCCTGTCGAGTAAAGGGCCGGAGACCCTTCGCCTTTGGTCACAAGCTTGGAATTCGACGCCGTGATGATTCCGCCACCGCGGTCGGTCGCAATGGCGGCCGCATGGGCATCACGGGTGTAGATGCTGCTGCGTTCAAGCGTGACCACGCCTCCATTGCTTGCCATAATGCCGTGGGCGCCTTCCCCTGTCGCACAGATGGCGACGCCCTTCGCCACGATGACGGAGCCTTTATCCGTGGCGAAAAGTCCGTTGGCTCCCGACCCCGAGGAAAGGACGCTCCCCTTCTGGATGTTTATCTTTCCGCCCTCGCTCGCAAGAATCGCGGCATTGAGTCCGAAAAAACTGCTGCCTTCGTTGGAGGAAGTGCTGCCGGTCGTCTTGACCTCCGGATTATAGAGGTGCAGATAGCCCTTCCTTTTCACCCAAACAGCGGAAGTATCCTGCTTATCCGAAATGAAGAGCCCATTATCGGTGGAAGCGGTATCGCTTGAAAGCGTATAGGCCCCTTTCAGCTCGGCCTTCCGAGCTCCGCCGTCCGGCGGCGGTGCAGGCATGTCCTTTCCGTTCTTTAAAGGAGGCGGCGGCATTCTCGCCGATCCGCTCGGCCTTGCCTCGGACAACGCAACTGTGACAAGGGCGGCCATACTGAGAAAAGCAATAACAAGAAAGAGAGAAAAACGATTCATCAAATCACCCTTTGATACTCTGAACATTCCGAATCAATAATTTCCACGAAACCATTCAAGAATGGGATGGGAATCTTGGCCGGGGCACTCCCGGAGAATTGGGACCTCTCATTACAAGTAGTTGCTTTTAAAACCCCTATGGTTTCACTAAGGGATGAAATTTAGACAAAAATTAGAAAACATAGACTTTGTGCTGTGAAAAATCTTTTATTTTTTCCTCTCTGCACCTCAGCAAAAAGGCGGGATCGAAATCCCGCCTCAGAGTCTTCCCGGCAGTCGTTGCTGCACGGTAGCAGTTGCTTTCGTCTCATTCTACTCTTGTAACCGCAACTCCATCTGAAGGATGGGAAACGGCTTTCCCGTCCCGTCCACAGGAGAACGGCCCACGACCTTGAAACCCATATGTTCATAGAAATTCAGCGCCGCTTGGTTCTGCTCATTGACATCCACTTTGGTGACTCTCAGTTTTTCCACAGCAAAATCGAGCAACAGCCTCCCCAGTCCGTTACCGCGACTTTGAGGATCGAGAAACAGCATCTCGACCTTTCCGTCGAGCACCCCCAAAAAGCCATGAATTTTCGTCGACGCATCTTTTACGCAATAGAGTTCGACGGCCGGCAGGTATTCATTCAAGACCAACGGCCTGAGAAACAGAATGTCCTCTTCCGACAAAAAAAGATGTGTGGCACGGACTGAAGCTTCCCATACCTTGATGATCTCTGCATGATCATCTTTCACTGCCGCTACTATTTTCATGCCCATTTTCTATGACTCCTCAAAAGTTCTTGCCGGACCGCATAAAAAAAATTCCTGGACACCCAGCCAGGGAATAAGCTTTCAAAAATGGTGTATCAACCCACGCTCTTGTAACCGCCCCTCAAGGGGGCGTCAAAAATAAATACGTATGGAGATAAGCAGATACCGTCTTTTCGCAAGAGGCGGCATGCATGAACTGCACGTCATTTGTACAATGCTTCTATGTCTTGGGCGAAAAGGGCCTCGATTTTCTTGCGGCACGGCTTCAGTGTGGGAGTGATCAGGCCATCCCGAATCTCCCAAGGGCTGAAGGAAGGGATGACCCTGCGTACTTTTTCATAGCCCGGAAAAGAGGAAAGACGCTCGCTGATCCTGCGCAGCAGACGGGACTGTATTTCGCGATCACCGATCAGGGTCTGATCGTCCACATTCCGTCCAAGGGAACGCACCCACTCTTTCCAACTCTCCTCGTTCAAAACGGTTATGGCCGAGAGGTAAGAGCGATTATCCCCAATGATCAGAACCTGATCGAAAAGGGGGTCCATCGCAATGGCCATTTCCAGATCCTCGGGCGGGACCTTCTCGCCGTTGAGGAGGACAATGATTTCCTTCAGCCTGCCGGTAATGAAGACACGGCCGGTCTCATCGACCTCCACTTGGTCACCCGTATGCAACCACCCTTCGGTGTCAATGGTCTCAGCCGTCGCCGCCGGGTTTCCCCAATAGCCGAGCATGACATTCCGCCCTTTGACCAACAGTTCCCCCTCGCCTGTCGTTTTTACTTCCAGCCCGGCAAGAGGGTAACCGACGCTGCCGGGGACATTGGATTCGGGGCGGTTGAAGGAGACAATGGGGCTTGTTTCGGTCAACCCGTACCCCTGGATGATCGGCAGCCCCATTCCGATGAAAAACTGAGCGAGCGCCGGAAAAAGAGGGGCCCCACCGCTCACGGCCAGACGAAGTCTGCCCCCCAGGCGGGCCGTAATCCTGTCCGCGACAAAGTGCTTCAGAATCGGCCACAGCAGCAGCTGAAAACTCCAAGGCGCTTGTTTTTGCAGGAACTGAAACCGGCGCCAGCCGACCTTGGCGGTGAACGTCAGCAGCAGGCGGGCCAGAGCAGAGCGCCTTTTCAGCCGCGATTGGATCTTCGAATAAATATGTTCAAAGATGCGTGGGACAGAAACGAGAACCGTCGGTTTCACCGTTCTCATGTCGACAGCCAGTTCCTGAATGGAACGGGCGAAAGCGACGCATGCCCCAGACATGATCGGGATGTAATAACCTGCGGTCCGTTCAAACATGTGAGACAGGGGAAGGAAGGAAAGAAACAGGTCGTCCGAATAGACGACAAGTTCCTGAAGTGCGGCGCGACAGTTGGAGAGAATGTTGGCATGGCTCAGCATGACACCCTTTGGGGGACCGGTCGTGCCCGAGGTATAAACGATGGTGGCCAGATCGTCCGCTCCACACGCATGGACCGGGATATCCTCGGCCCGACCGGGCAACCATCGATCAAGCTCCCGGACACGGAGGCGTCCGTCACCGGCTCCGGCCGGCTGAAGAGTGACAACCCTTGTGAGATGCTCCAGCGCCGCATCCGTTTTCTCGATCCTCCGCCATTGCGCCTGATTCTCAACAAGCAGGAGCCGCGCCCGTGTCTGTTCCAGAATGTAGGCACAGTTCTCCGGTCTGTCATTCACGTACAACGGAACGACGACCAACCCCATCGCCAGGGAGGCCTGATCGAACAGCACCCACTCAAGACAATTTCTGAGCATTATGGCCACCCGTTCTCCCGGGTGCAGCCCTTCCTGCCTCAAGGCGGCCTTCCAAAAACGAAGCATATCCCCCATTTCCCGCCAACGGATGCTTCTCCAGGACGCCGTTTCAGGAGAAAAGCACCGGTACGCCTCCCGCTCCGGAGTCCGTTCGACCCGTTCCCGAAAAAGGCCGTGCAGCCCCCCTGCCGCTTGAAAAATGATATAGCTCGGCTCGCCCGCCATCATCTTGCTCTCCGGATGGTACATGATGAAAATTTATCCGAAAAACCGCTCCCCTGTAACTTCAGATGCCGACATCACCTCGTCACGCCGCTCTCCGGAAAAAACAACGAGCTCCGGGCCAAGGGGTGAAGATGTCCAACTCTCTCGGGCCCAGTCCCTCCTTTTCGCCGATCATGAGCGCTCCGCCGGGCCGGAGGGCCTCCCATAAAACGAGGGCGGCCCTGAACCTCCGATCTTCAGTAAAATATGTAAAAAACAGGTTGCGGCACATGATAAGATCGAACGACCCGGGCAATGCATCATTGACGAGATGCAACCGTTCGAAACGGACCATGCTCATTATTTCCGGCGACAGATGCAACCGCCTTCCCGATGCAATGAACCACCTCTCGCGCCAGGCATCGGGCAACTCCCGAAGGGAGCGTTTGTCGTAAACAGCCTTCCGGGCGCGCTCCAGCCCGGCCTCGTCCATATCCACGGCAAGAATATCGGCCGGACCGAAACGCTCCTCAAACAGTTCCTTCCATGCGATGGCCAGCGTATACGGTTCCTCCCCACCGCAGCATCCGGCGCTGAGAAAGCGAACCTTCCGCCCTGAAGCCGCCAATCCGGGCATCACCCGGCCGAGCCCCTCCCAGCACGTCGCATCGCGGTAAAAACGGGTCACCGTGATATGCATGATGTCCGGGAGGCGCTCTCCTTCCTCCGGATGAAGGCGTATGTGGTCGGCGTAGCTTTCGAAGGAGGCAATTCCAAGCTCGGTCATACGGGTCATAACTCCTCGCCGGGCTCCTTTGCGACGGTATTTACGCCAGTTGAGCCCGAGTCCGGGGCAGATATACCGGAGAAAATGGTCGTATTTCATTACAGGCCATCATAACACGCCTTGCCCGGCTGTCCACAGATACCCGCACCCAATAAGACATCCGACATGCCGCTGGGGGCCTTTCCCTGTCCGGCGGATATCAGGCGAACGCCTTTACAGCGACCACTTGAACAGCGTTCCAAAATACCGATTTCGAGTGTATAAGATAATCTCTGGCAATACCGTTGGAGGTGGCAGTGATAACAACCAAGTTGCTCATGGACCTGGTGCTCATCCTGGTCTGCAGTTGGGTCATAGGCAGTCTGTTCAAACGGTTCGGCCTTCCCTCCATGATCGGCCAACTCCTGGCCGGGATGCTTCTCGGCCCTCCGGTGCTGGGCCTCATCGCTCCCTCCGAGGCCCTGACGCTTTTCGCGGAAATAGGAATCTTTCTGGTCATGTTCCACACGGGCATGGAACTGGACATACACGGCATGCTGGAACATGCCGCCACATCCATCGTCGTGGCGGTCTTCGGCTTTGTATTGCCCTTTGCACTCGGCGTCGGCATATGCATGCTTTTTGACGGCACCCTGTACCAAGGTCTGTTCGTGGGTCTGGGATTATCCATAACCGCCATAGCGGTGCAGTCCGTCATCCTGCACGACATGGGTTTGGCGAACAGCCGAGTCGGGCACATCATCATCGGTGCGGCCATTGTGGACGACATCCTTTCACTCCTGGGGCTGTCCGTCCTGCTCGGCATCACCAGAAACGGCGCTTTCGACGTCGTCGCCATGCTTCTGGTCCTTTTCAAGGTGACGATTTTCTTTGCGGGGACATTCTACCTGGGAAACTGGCTGGTTCCCAAACTGCGTCTGAAATTCCACAAGATGGAGGCCCAGGCCTTTCTTCTGGCGATGCTGGTGGCCCTTTTCATGGCCTTTCTGGCCGAAATGGCGGGGCTGCACATGGTCATCGGCGCATTCCTGGCAGGACAACTCATGCAACACGAATCCTTTTATGACGAAGCTGTTCACAACGCCATTTTCGATCGTTTTTACGGCCTCAGCTACGGCAGCCTGGTGCCGATATTCTTTGCGACGCTCTCATTTCACATCAAATTCATAGCTTCATGGGACTTCGCAATCTTCACGCTGGTGCTCATCGGAGCGGCTGTGGTTGGAAAACTCCTGGGGTGCGGTGTTGCGGCCAGGCCTTTTGGCCTGTCCGCATGGGAATCGGTCATCGTCGGTTTCGGGATGAACGGGCGCGGAGCCGTGGAACTGGTTGTTGCAGCCATTGCCCTGAATCACAGCAACGCGCTCATGAACGCCGGTATCATCGCCACCCCGCTGCTCACGGAAATACAGTTTTCCGCCCTGGTGCTCATGGCATTCGTGACCACTCTCATGGCTCCGTTCGGTTTGAAATGGGCCATCCATACCGGCTGCGGAAGAGATGAGTTCCTGCAGATATGCCAAGCCGCCAACAGGAAAAGACGGAAGGACTGAACACAGGACAAATACATGCCCCCAATGTTTCCGAATCCATCAGAGGAGGAAGGACATGAGGCTGGCCTGACCGTTTGCGCCCGACTGTCTTCCCATAAGAATATTTCAACTTCCGACACCCTGGGAAGCACACCGACAATCCTCACCTCCTGCATCGGCCATCCCCCCCTCTCCAGGATAATAATATCATCACCGCACACCGGGGCGTATCGATAGAATAGGCCGGAGCAGACAATATCGCAGGGAAGGAAAACCATGCTTGAGTTAGAACGCATACAGACTCAACTCAAAATCGTCGCACGGGGCATTTCCTGCGAACTGGACCGAGTCGAAGACATCCTTCATTATCTTTCCTGCCTTACCCACACATTGTTTCAGCACAACCCCCATGATGAACGAGAGATACACGCCTGGCTCGAAACCGACGGTTTCGGGGTGGATGAAGACGGGTTCTATCAAAGTCTGCCCAACCTCGCCGCTTTTCGCGGCAAAACGCTTCCCGAGGAAACCTTGAGCTTCTCATGGCCCTCGAAAAAACGAAACGCCCCTGACGCACGGTATCGGATGTTCTGCCACAGGAACATGGGGCCGATACTCATGGCCCTGCACCAACGGTTACCCGGCGCGGTCTGGATATACTACCAGGATGTCACCGGCACGGCCCTGCAATACCCCTTCATTGATCAAATCACGGCCATCACGCCTGATTTTCAATGGTCCGAGTATCATACGTACCTCTCCGTGGCCCCGGAAGCGAATCCTCAACGGGAAGTGCGGTGGTCTCCCCCGCATGTCGACTATGCTGGGCAGGGATTGATCGTCGCAGGTTCCATTCCGGTATACCTGGATGACGAATTCGTCGGCCTCTGGAGCATCGATCTGTTGGTGGACAGCCTGGTTCGTCCACTGGTTCTCACTCCGGCAAGGGAATCACAGATGACCTGCGTGGTACAGCGGGAGGGCATGGTCATCGCCAGCAGCCACGGTATTTTCAGTAAAGACATGGATAAAGGGGAATCGTCCCTCATATCGTTCGAGGAACTTCACGAGGCTTTTGCAGGCTTGAATCTGCAGGAACTGTATGCCCAGGAGGCGGGCTGCACGATCAGAAGCAATTCAACAGAGTTCCTGCTGTACTGGGTCTATCTGAATTCCACGGATTGGCTTTGCATGACCGTCCTGCCCCGGGACGCCCTGTTCGAAGCCGCCAAGGAACGGTTCAGACAGGCGTTCAACAAACTCGGAAAAGGCGAATTCGGCACAGCCATGGGCATAGAGCAGCTCCCGCAGGAGTTTTTGGACATCGGTGTGGCCTACAACGAAATGGTCGGCAAACTGAACCTTGCGCATGAACAACTGCTGCAAAAGCAGTCGGAGCTGTTGGAGGAAAAGGCCAAAGCGGAATCCGCCAATCACGCCAAAACAATCTTCCTGGCAAACATGAGTCATGAGCTGAGGACGCCGTTGACCGGAATCATGGGCATGCATCAACTCCTCATCACCACCCGGCTCAGTGACATGCAAAAGGAATATGTCGAGTTGGCCGTGCAGTCCGCCGAAAGGCTGGCCTCCCTTCTCAGCGACATTCTGGACCTGACCAGAATTGAGTCCGGCGCGCTCGGTTTATCGGAGAAAACATTCGACCTGCGGGAGGCTCTTTCCTTTGTCGAACAACTGTTCAGCTCGTCCTGTCAGGAAAAGGGATTGTCCCTGGAAGTAGCCATAGGCGATGCAACCGAAAATCATCTCTTCGGCGACCCCGTCCGCATGCAGCAAATTCTCAACAACCTGGTGGGAAATGCGATCAAATTCACAGAGAAAGGACACATCCGCCTGGAAGTGTCTCCTCTCCCCGACAATACGCCCGAACACTACCGGATCCTGTTTTCCATCTCCGACACCGGTATCGGCATCGAGGACGACTATATCGACTCTCTCTTTGAAGCGTTCACCCAGGCTGACGAAGGATTCGAAAGAAAATATCAGGGAGCTGGACTCGGCTTGTCCATCGTCCGGCAACTGGTGCTCCTGATGAGCGGAACCCTTGCTGTGGACAGCACTTTCGGGCAAGGCTCCACATTCCATGTATGCCTTCCTTTCCAGGCAAGGCAGACGCCCGACCCCATTCCTTTACTCACGACAGAAACTCCCTGCGCCGCCGATCCGGTCGAATCTTCGATCCTTCTGGCGGAAGACGACAGGATCAACCGAATGGCCATCCGGGCTCTCCTGGAAGAAGTCGGTTATCGCGTGGATAGTGTGGAAAACGGCGCCGAGGCGCTGCAACAGCTCGACGGCAAGGATTATGCATTGATCCTGATGGATATCCAGATGCCGGTCATGGATGGACTTGAAGCCATAAAGGCCATCCGGGCAGACGACCGGCATAATCACGTTCCGATCGTGGCTCTCACCGCCTTTGCCTCGGAAAACGACAGGAACACCTTTCTCGCCGCCGGCGCCGACGACTACCTTGCCAAACCGGTAAACATGGAACGACTCATGGACGTCATCAACCGGGTACTGGTTGCCGAAAGTCCGGATTGACCTCTCCCCATGGCGGCAATGGAAGCGGAGCATCCTCATCGCAGCGTAAAGCCCGGTCAGCATCAGTGCAAACCGGGCCTTTCCCTAAAAAACATCATCCACATTTCGATTTTCATCAGGAACTCCCAACGAGCCGTTCGAAGGCAAGACAATCACCAGACTTCAATGAATATTATGAAAGGAATGCAACACAAAATCAAGAATTCAAAGGAGAGAATCGTGCTCTGCCTCCCTGGATGTCAACCTGATTTTAATTTGTATATTCCACAAAAAGAAGGCTCAAAAAAAATTCTTCTGAGCCTTTATCATGACTGATTGACTGAAGAACATCGACAATTCACACAGGGCGGAAAAACAGCATGATGACAGGATCAATGCGCTACACGCCAAAAACGGATCGACCGACAAACCACAGGTTTCGAGGATTTTCACCGATACGGCGAACGCTGTAGGGCCACCATTTGCGCCCATAGGGCAGGTACGCTCTCAACGAAACGCCCTGGCGCACCAACTCGCTCTGGTACTGCGGCCGCACTCCCAACAACATCTCCACTTCCCATTGCTCTCGCGACCATCCCCGTTCATCGGCAAGCTTGACCGCATGCTCGATCATCCTGTGGTCATGGCTGCCGATAACCGGATACACCCCGCTCTCCCTGGCTTGGTCGCTGAAGAGCACCCCCAGCAACTCCCGGTAACGCTCATCTATGTCCTTTCGGGACGTGAGGGCGACAGATCCGTCTTCCGCAAAGGCCCCCTTGACCAGGCGCACCATGGCCCCACCTTGAACCAGATTTTCAATATCTTCCCTGCTCCGATGCAAGTACGCCTGAACCGTGACTGCGACAGGAAGTCCCATGTCCTTCAACGCAGCATACAGGTCAAGTGTTGGGGCGGTCACCGAGGCGTCTTCCATGTCGACCATAAGCGCAGTGCACCGGCCTGAAGCATGCCCCGCCATTTCTTCTCCCAAGCGGACAGCATTCTCACGGCACGATTCCCATGAAAGCATTGATCCGATCTGAGTGGGGTCCACGGACACATGCTGGTCCAGTCCGGCTTCCCGCAAAAGAGGAAAGACCTCTTCCAGGTCCGACACCATGGAGCGCACGCGCTCTTCAGTATCCTCATACTCTCCCAGCACGAACATTGACGCCGAGATCCCTCTCTTACGAAGCTCGTCGGCACGCTGAACACCTTCAAGCGCATTTCCTCCGCCCACGAACTGCCGTGAAAAACGATTCATGAGCCGGGAACCGTGCATGAACCCGGTAATGGATTCGCTTCTTGCCAGACCAATCATCAACTTCCGCCACAACCGCATATCTTTTTCTCCAGAAATGAATTCCACCCCGCCCCGACGCGATCCGCTCGGCAATCAGGCGGATTCATTTGAGGCTTTGCAGGCAAAGCACTTGCGTAACGCACCGGCGGAATGCTGGATTGTAAGAAATTGCGGCAGGCTGCAATTGTACGACAAACACCATTTTCCCAAAATAACATTTCCTGAAATTTCATTTTTACACGTCGTTGCGAGACTCCTTTATGCAATCTTACTCGGGACGATGAAGACGACAGCTTAAAACGATATGGCTGGCACGTTTCCCATATGGAGCATCTCCACAGGAAAGCTTTTGAGGGAGGGGAAAGCCTAGCCTAATATCCAAAGACGAAAGCAAGAAAAAAGAACTACAGGAAGAGCTTGCCACACTGCATACCCATATCAAGCGGTTGGAGGTCAAGCTCAGTGTCTGCTCAGGAGACAAAGAGCACCCGCAGGGAGTATCCCTTCAGAGGCATGGCCGAAGACTATCTGAGCAGCCCGATTGCCGCATTCACGACCTTGTATGACTGGAGAGCCCTGACGGGGCAGGCCAGAAAGAATGAACACGAAACAACAAAACACCTACACCCTAAAAATCATCTCCTCCCACGAGAAACTCGTCCCACCATCGCACACAGCATCTTGCAACTACTGCAAATTATGAACATCTGGGGGAAATAATTTTCCTATTTTTTATAATACCACTAAAAATTAAAAATCCCGACTATGTATATTGCGGGATATAGAGGTGGTAGCGGTTTTCTAGACAGGTCATTAAGGTGGAGTCCAACGACGAGGAGGACTTCCAATAATGTCCAAGA
>CAJXYU010000001.1 GCA_913063155.1 uncultured Desulfovibrio sp. | reverse complement strand
AACACCTTTTTGAAACTTTTTCGAAGCGTCCCGCTCAGGACATGCTCCGCTCTCAGCTTCGTGCCAACCGTCCGATTTTACTTGGAAATATCAAGCCACCCAGCCCGCGATCAGCGTCGCGCTCCCGTGCGGCGAAGAGGAGTTCTACGGAAACAGCCCACCCTTGGCAAGCACTTTTTACAAAAAATTGCGCTTTTCTTAAAAACTCTTGCTCCGCCTGCGTTTTCAAAGATTTTGTGCACCCATATATTATGAACCTGTAATACTGATTGCACATCCGAACGCACTCCGCATCCAAGCAGGAGGACGATGCAGCCTTGTGGCGCTCCGAGGGGCGGCTGGTAATCAATATACCAGCGGCAATACCCAACTCAGCCAGCCGGTCATGAGCATGGCGCCGAGGATGTTGAGAAGCGCGCCGAGCAAAAGCATGCCCCGCAGGGACGCGCCACGCATTTCACCGAAGGCCAAGGCATTGGAGGGGGTGGCCACCGGGGTCATGAAGGCGCAGGTGGAAGCCACGGACACGGCGATCATGAGCGGCAGGGCGGCCATGCCGTGAGACTGGGTCGTGAGGTGGACGATGGTGAAAAAACCCGCCACCACCACCGTATTGCTGAGCACTTCGGTGAGGAAGATGACGGCCAGAACCGTCAGGAAAAAGACCAGCAAGGGAGGCATGGAGATGGCCAGGCGCTCGCCCACCCAGGCGGACGCTATCAGATCAAGCCCGAAGAAACGGGCCCCGCCAAAGACCACCACGAGTAAAAGCACGAAAACGAGCCCCCTGCGGGGCACACCGGAAACCAGGTCGCCGGGCCGCAACAGGGGACCGCCTCTCCTCACCCCATCGGGGGCGGGCAACACAAATACCAACAACAGAAAGACGATGAAGAACCCCGTGCTGACGGCCGGGGAAAGCGCGGCAAAGTCCGGACTTACGGCCCGCAGCACGGCCTCTGCAATCCAGTATCCGAGAAATACGGAGAAAAGCAGGACTGCGAACCGCTGGCGCGACCGGATCGCGCAGCTATCGTCCTGGCAGGACAGGCGCAGCCGCACTCCCCTTGCGCCGGCAGGCAAACCCGCCACACCGGCCACCAGCCAGGCCAAGCCGATAAACATAATCACCAGAGGCACTGACCACAGAAACCAGTTGAAAAAAGTGATCTGCTCGCGGCCCGGAACATTCAGAACATCCAGGGCCACCAGGAGTACGGCATTGGCCGGGGTTCCGATCATGGATCCCATGCCGCCGATGCCCGCACCGTAGATGGCCGACACCATGAGCGGAGTGGTCATGCCCTGAACGCCCTGTTGCCGGAAGTCCTTGTCCAGGGACTTGAGAATCGGCAACAGCGTGAGCACGGTGATGGCGTTGGGAATGAATGCGGACAGGACCGCCGCCGCACCTATTACATACAAGATAAGAAAAGTGGGCCGGCCGTTGCAGCGGCGCAGGGCCCAGATGACAAAGGCGTCGGTGATGCGGGTCACGGTCATGAGGCGGTAGGCCACATACCCGCTCACGAAAAGCAGGATCAAGGGCAGGCGCTCCAACAGGCCGGGCATGAGCTGGGTGATGGTCTCCACAAGAGCCACCTTCGCACTGAACCCCATATATCCGCAAGGGTTGGCCGCAAATAGTGCGAACCAGCCTGCCTGCCGTCCCACTCGCCCAAAGGGCTGCGCACGGCCGCACCTCATTCCGCCGTCTGGGGCGCAGCCAGACCCGAGGCATGCTCCCGAACGTCCCGATTACGCAAACAGCGTCGTGACGAATCGGGTGATCCAATAACCGCCGACCATGAGCCAGACCGCGAGTATCCCGGCCAGCAGGAACGGCTTGGGGCCGACCACTCGGACCTTGTCGACACTCGTTTCCATACCCAGAGCGCACATGGCCATGGTCAGGAAAAAAATATCCAGCGAATTGATGAAGTCGACCACGGCCGGAGGAATGACCCCAAGCGAGTTGATGCCGATGCACAGGATAAAGAGCAACGCAAACCAGGGAAACGCCTTCTTTTTTGCGGGCTCTTCAGGATTCGGGATTTCTCGGCCCCGACCAGGGGAACGCGAAAGCCAAAGCCCGAGAGCGACCAGGAGCGGCGCCAGCAACACCACGCGCAACATCTTGACAATGACCGCGACATTTCCGGCCTCTGCCGAGACTGCGTTTCCGGCCGCCACCGCATGGGCCACCTCATGCATGGTCGACCCGGCCCACAACCCGTAGGCGTGTTCAGTCAGATGCAGCAGACCGCTCCTATACAGCAGGGGATACAGCAACATGGCCAGAGTGCCGAAGACCACCACGGTACCAACGGCGATGCTGCTTTCATGGGGCTTGGCGCGGACAACGGGTTCCGTGCCCAGCACCGCGGCAGCACCGCAGACAGCGCTTCCCGCAGCGGTAAGCATGGCGAGCCTTCGCGGCATTCCCAGCAACTTGGTTCCCAGCAGAGAGCCGCCGACAAAGGTGCAGGTCACGATGAGCACATCGGCGATGATGCCGGGCAGCCCCACGGACGTCAGGTCCTGCACCGTGAGGCGGAATCCGTAAAGAACGACGGCGGTTCTCAACAGTGTGCCGGATGAAAAAAGGATTCCCGGGACCCATTGCTCGGGCAGGTGATGCCGCAGGGTGCTGCCGTAAAGTATCCCCAGGACAATACCTATGATCAACGGACTGATGCTGAGGGTCCGAATGGCCGGCCAGGCGGAAATCTGCGATGCCGCAGAAGCGAAAAGGGCCACAAAAAGCACACCATTGATAATTTTTATTGAAGGAAATGAAACAACACCGTTTTTAACCACAGCTATACCCCTTGCGATTCTTTTTTACTGACAGCCTTCTACCCACGCCAGGCCGACACCGCAAACGGGAAATCCTTGAGAGTTTGATAAATAAAACTTATCAATCGCTCATGAAACTCCGATATATTGAAGTTTTTCTGGCCCTGGCGCGCACCCCCAACATGCGCGAAGTCGCATCCCGGCTGTATCTCTCGCAGGCGGGCATCTCCAGCGCACTGCGGGAAATGGAATCCGAACTGGGGCTTTTGCTCTTCGATCGTGTGGGGCGGGGAATTCGACTCAACGAAAAGGGGCGGCTGCTGGCGTCCCAGCTGGCTCCCTTGTATCGGCAGCTCAACGATTGCCTGGAGCTGGTGATGTCGGATGCGATGATCGGCAACGTCCGGCTCGGCGCATCCACGACCCTGGCGGACTACGTGCTCCCGCAGATACTATATGATTTCAAGAAACAGCATGAACTGGTGAACATCTCCTTCGAGTCCGCAAGCACCCTGGACATCGTGCGGCGCGTGGAAAGCGGTGTTTTGGACATGGGCTTCGTGGAAGGAGAAGTGAACAACCCCAAGGTCAGGACAATGCTCCTGCGCGAGGAGAACCTCGTGATCGTGACCTCGGACAGGGAACTTGCCGAAAGCGGGCCGTATCAAATCACCGAGCTGATGGAGAAAAGCTGGCTGATCCGTCAAAAAGGTTCGGGAACGCGCGACACCTTCCTCCAGCACGTCATGCACCGGGGCCTTTCCCCCCATATTTTCCTGGAATTCAGCAACAACGACGCCATCAAGACTGTTCTGCACAACACCGGAACCCTTGCCTGCATTTCTCCCAGGGTGGTGGATGCGGAACTCCGACACGGAGAACTCTTCACCGTGCAGGTCAGCGATGTGGTCTTTTCGCGCCCTTTCATGCGGGTGCTGCACCGCGACAGATCCCGGTCCCCTTTGCTGGAAAGAGTGACCGAAGCCGTACTGGACACCCTGTCCTCATGATTGCGGAAAGACGATCCACCTCGATCCGCCCGCACTCCGGGACACACGGCGGTCGGACGACTAGTAGGGGTAGGGCATTTCCACGCAGAGCACGAACATCCTGTTGTCCGCGTTGTAGAACGGCATGGCTATGAGGGCCGCTTCCTCACCGGTATAGGGAGAAACGAACGGCCGGGTCACGAACCGTTCATAGCCCATATCTATGTACATGAAATAATCGCGCGTGGAGTGATCCATGCCCTTGTCCTCGCCGTGAGTGGGCCGATGAAAGAGCTTTTGGGCCTCGGCCTTGACATGAATCCGGGACGTGACCTGCACGCCGTTCTTGTTGAGCACGAACATGGAGATGGCCCTGTCCTTGTTGCGGAACAAAGCGGTGAGCACCACTTCCATGACCGATTCATATTCCTTGCTCAGACGACTTATGTATCGCCGCACTTCCTGGGAAAGGGACTCGAACGCATTCTTGCGGGCCAGGATTTCCTTGCCCCGCCGCTCGCGGAACAGCCGGTAGGTCTCCATGATCTTGCCGTAGAACATCTTGACCGGATCCGCCCCGCCGCCCGCTCCGCCCTGATCCTTCACGTAGTAGGTGCCCTGCTGCAGAAAGACGCGGGCCCGCAGCAGATCGATGGATTCCTTCTGCTCCTCCACACCCTGGCCGATGACCGAAAAGCCCACGGTCTCGGAGAGATCAAGAAGGTTGTCGAGAACCTTGCCCCGGTAACGGTCCTCCGGGCCGGTGTAAAAGGAACGGTTGAGCTTCACGAAATTCGGCCGCAAGCGCACAAAGGGCTCCAGAAAGGCATCATTGGTCCCCAGGTCCACAATGCACAGGCCGAACCCCTTTTTGCGGTAGTACTCGACAATCTTTGTCGGCATTTTGCCCGCCATGGCCATGGGCAACTCGAAACAGACGTTTTGAGGCGCCAGCCCCGCCTTGGCCACCTGCTTTTCCGGAAACAGGGGGTCGGCCTTCTTGCTTTTCAGAATATTGGCGTTGAGCCAGAGAAAAAGGAGCATGGCCTTGTGATTGTCGAAGATGGGCTTGAACTGCTCCATGGCGCGCTGGCGGCACTGACGGTCCACCGCAAGCTGCGTATCCGGGTCGCAACGGGACTCCACCAGCCGGATACCCTCTATACACTCGCCCGTTTCGGGATCCCGGGCCTCGGAAAAAGCCTCAAAGCCGATAATCCCCCGTGTCGGAATAGACACGATGGGCTGAAATAATGTGGTTATGTTTTCGGCGCTCTCGCCAGCCGTGAACTTGGAGGCGCCCGATTCAGCCTGCTTCTCCTTCATATCACCCTACCCCGAACAGGACTCTTGATAGTGAATACGAACATATTTTCCTTTTCGGCACAAGAAGGGGAGGACAAAAATAAAGAGGCCGCCAAGACGGCCCGGAATGCATGTATAAAGGACACGCTAGTGCGGATGAGGCATCTCCACACAGAGAATAAAGCGCCCGTCCTCCATGTTGTTGAAAGACCGGGCGATGATCACGGCCTCCTGCCCGGTGTAGGGAGAAGTGAAGGGCTTGGTTACAAACCTGTCGTAACCCATTTCCATATATATGCAGTAGTCGCGCATGGAATGGTCCATGCCTTTGACGCCGTTACGGGACGAACCGTTCTCATGCCCCTTGACGGAAACATGCGCCCTGCCCGTCAGCTGGATGCCCTGCTCGCTCAGGATGAACATGGACACGGCCTGGCCCGTATTGCCGATGAGTGCGTGCAACACCGGGTCGAAGTCGCGTTCGCTCACGCGGGCCACCTTCTCGGCGATTTCACCGTACTCGTTCTGCAGCAGGCCGAAGGCCCGCTTGATCCTGCCGACCTCCTTTTTTCTCCTGGCCCGGAAAAGACGATAGGTGCGGTCAATCTTGCCGAAAAAGAGTTCGACCGGATCCTGGCCATGTTCAGAGCCCAGTGAAGCGCTTTCTTCCTTGGTGTAATAATAGCCCTGCTGCACGTCCACTCCGGCCCGCAGCAAACGAACGGACTCCCCACGGCTTTCCACGCACTGGCCGATGACCATGAAACCGCTTGAGCCTGCAAAGCTGAGCAGTCCCTCCAGCACCCGGCTCCTGTAGGACGAGGCTTCGTCTTCGGCGAAAAAGGTCCGGTTCAACTTGACCATGTCGGGACGCACCCTGCTGAAGGTAGCAAGAAAGGGGTCGTCCACACCCAAGTCGTTGATGCACAGCTTGAACCCGTGACTGCGGTAGAAACGAATGATCTCGTCCGAAATCATGTCCAGCATGCCAAAGGGAATCTCGGCCACGATGTTCTGCATGGGGATGCCGGATTTCCTGACCTGCTTGAAAAGAAAGGCAGGATCGGCCTCCTTGAACTTCAAGATGTTCACGTTCACGTTGGTGAACAGGAGCATCTCCTCGTACATCTTCTGAATGGAACGAAACTGGCCGAGAGCCAGTGCCCGGCACAAACGGTCCACTCCCACCTGCACGACCGGTTCCAGATCCTGACTGAAGAGCAGTTCCGGGCTGACGCTGGCGGCGCCGTCCGGGCTTCGCCCCTCGGAAAAGGCCTCGAAACCGAGGATGCGCTTGGTGGATATGGATATGACGGGCTGGAACAATATGCGGATCAGCTTCCCATCCAGAACCTGCTGTACCAGGGCCCGATCTTCAGGGCTCAATTTCTTTTCAGACATCTCAACTCCCGGCACGGTTTAGGGGCCCCTTCCCACACCACAATGCACAGAGCCACAGCCCTCACAAAAAATCTTGCGATATTAAAATACTTCTTTCAAATTACCGGTAAAAAACAAACGGATCAACCCCATTAAAAAAAAGAACGACATGAATCATACCGTGCGTAGTCCCTTTTCATAACGCTCCAGGCGTTGCGCCAGAGTACCGGTGTGCAGCTCGAAAAGGTGATTGTCATAGTCATGAAAATACAGGGATCTCCCTTCGCCTTCCACGCGGCTACGGCCTTCACGAACCTTCACACCGAGCGAGCGTACCCGTCGGGCATACGCCTCAAACTCCCGGTCGGAAATCTTGAAGGCAATGTGGTTGTAGGTCCTCTCCGGCAGCGAGTCCCCTTCCATGACGGCCACCCAAACCGGACCGATCATGAAGAACATCTCGCGGCTGAGTGAAAAAGTCTCGTCCCCGCTGGCATAGACCTGCTCGGCATCAAAAACGACTTCCAAAAATTCCTTCATCCGCTCCAGGTCGCTGACGATGAACGTGATATGGCTGAGTCCTTCAATCATGTCATCCTTCCTTTCCGTGCTCTCATTATCCGACCATACGAATTCCGACTTTCGAAAAATACATGCGGAACAGGCCGCAATCAAAACATTTCCCCGGGCCATTGCCGCCCGCCGCCCCAAAACGGCCCATCGCGGCACTTTCATGTCGACGGCTCTTGGGCTATACCTACCCTTCCGACATCAACTTCCAAGGAAGCAAATCATACACATGGCAGAATTCGTACACCTGCACGTCCACACGGAATACAGCCTGCTGGACGGCGCCATCCGCATCAACGACCTGTGCCAGCGCGCCAAGGACCTCGGCATGCCCGCGGTGGCCATCACCGACCACGGCTGCATGTTCGGGGCGGTGACCTTCTACATGACCGCGCTGGACATGGGAATCAAGCCCATCATCGGCTGCGAGGTCTATGTCGCTCCCGGCGACGTGGACGAGGAAAACGCCCACCACAGGAAAGACAGGCCCGGCCGCTATCACCTGGTACTGCTGGCCAAGAACAACATCGGCTACAAGAACCTCATCAAGCTGGTTTCCGAAGGCTACCTGAACGGCTTCCACTACAAGCCGCGCGTCTGCAAGAACCTGCTCAAGAAATACTCCGAAGGGCTCATCGCTCTGTCCGCCTGTCTGGCCGGGGAAGTGCCCCGCAAGCTCATGAACGAGGGCCTGGACGCGGGTGTGGAGATGGCCAGGGAATACGCGGAGATCTTTCCGGGCGATTTCTACCTGGAGCTGCAGGACAACGGCATCGACGACCAGAACCGGCTCAACGACCTGATCATCCAGTGCGCGGAAAAGACGGGCCTGCCGATGGTGGCCACCAACGACTGCCACTACCTGACCGCCGAAGATTACGAGGCGCACGACCTGCTGCTGTGCATCCAGACCCAGACCACGGTGGATGCGGAAAAGCGCATGCGCATGGACACGCAGGACCTCTATTTCAAGACGCCCGAGGAGATGGAGAAATCCTTCGCCCACGTGCCCGAGGCCATCGCCAACACCCAGAAGATCGCCGAGATGTGCAACCTGGAGATCGAACTGGGCAACTACTCGTTCCCGGTATACGAACTGCCCGAAGGCGTGTCCATCGACCAGGAATTCGAGAACCTCTGCCGCGAAGGCCTCAAGAAGCGCATCGAGATGGCTCCCTACGAGATCGACGAAAAGATCTATTGGGACCGGCTGGACTACGAATTGGGCGTCATCAAGGAAATGGGCTTCCCGGCCTACTTCCTTATCGTGCAGGACTTCATCAACTGGGCCAAGGACAACCGGATTCCCGTCGGGCCGGGCCGTGGCTCGGCTGCGGGTTCCATTGTGGCCTGGGCGCTGAAGATCACCAACCTGGACCCCCTCCCTTACGATCTGCTGTTCGAACGCTTTCTGAACGTGGAACGCGTGTCCATGCCCGATATCGATGTGGACTTCTGCGAACGCCGCCGCCTTGAAGTCGTCCGATACACCGCCGAAAAATACGGCGAGGACCACGTGGCCCAGATCACCACCTACGGAACCATGAAGGCCAAGGCGGCCGTCAAGGACGTGGGCCGCGCTCTGGGCATGACCTTTGCCGAGACCGACCGCATCGCCAAGCTCATTCCGGACGATCCGGGCGTCATGGCAAAACTGCTGGGCGTGGAAAAGGCCAAAATAACAGTGGCCAACGCGGCCAAGGGCGTGGCCGAGCTGCGGGACATGGTTCGAGGCGATCCGCAGGTGGCCAAGCTCATCGACATTTCAACCCGCCTGGAGGGCCTGTCGCGCCACGCCTCCACCCACGCGGCGGGCGTGGTCATCTCGGAAAAGCCCATGACCGAGTATCTTCCTCTCTACAAGGGGAAGAAGGGCGAAATCGTGACCCAGTACGACATGAAAAAGGTCGAAAAAGTCGGCCTGATCAAGTTCGACTTCCTGGGTCTGCGGACCATGACGGTCATCGAGGACTGCCTGGACATCATCCGGCTCCAGGGCAAGAAGGCCCCGGACCTGGACACCCTGTCCCTGGACGACCCGGCCACCTATGACATCTATTCGCGCGGGGACACGGACGGCGTGTTCCAGGTGGAATCCTCGGGCATGCGCAAATATCTCCGCATGCTCAGGCCCAGTTGCTTCGAAGACATCATCGCCATGCTCGCCTTGTATCGTCCCGGTCCGCTGGGCTCGGGCATGGTGGACGAATTCATCAAACGCAAGCACGGCGAGGTGGAGGTCACCTACCCGTACCCGACCCTGGAGGACACGCTCAGCCCCACTTACGGAGTCATCGTCTATCAGGAGCAGGTCATGGCCTCGGCCATGATCATCGGCAAGTACTCGCTGGGCCAGGGCGACCTGCTGCGCCGCGCCATGGGAAAGAAGATTCCCGAGGAAATGGCCAAGCACCGCGTCACCTTCCTGGAAGGTGCTCGCGCCCAGGACATTCCCGAGAAGACCGCCAACGAAATCTTCGACCTCATGGAGCAGTTCGCGGCTTACGGCTTCAACAAGTCGCACTCCGCCGCGTACGCGCTGGTGTCCTACTACACCGCCTACCTCAAGGCCCACTTCCCCGTGGAGTTCATGGCCGCGCTGATGAGCACGGAAATGAACAACACCGAGAAGATCATCATGTACGTGAACGCCTGTCGCGACATGGACATCGAGGTGGTGCAGCCGTCCATCAACGACGGCATCGCCCGCTTCTCGGTGAAGGATGGGGACATCCTGTTCGCCATGGCCGCCATCAAGAACGTGGGCGAGGAGGCCATCGACGAAATCGTGGCCGTACGCGACGAGGGCGGCACATTCACCAACATCTTCGACTTCTGCGAGCGAATCAACCTCAAGCGCGTTACCAAGCGCGTACTCGAATCGCTCATCAAGGCCGGGGCCATGGACTGCTTCGGCTGCACCCGCGCCGGGCTCATGGAAGACCTGGACAAGGCCGTGTCCCTGGGCCAGAAAAAGGCCAAGGACAAGGAATCCGGCATGCTCAATATGCTGGACATGCTCGGCGGGGGCGGCAACGGCGAGGACGACGCGCCCGAATCCAACGGCGGCCCGCAGCCCTCGGACATCCCGGAATGGGACGACCGCGAAAAGTTGCAGCTCGAAAAAGAGGTCCTCGGGTTCTTTCTGTCCAGCCACCCCCTGGAGGCATACCGCCACGAAATCCGCAGGCTCAAGCTGCACACCTTCGAGGAGTGCAAGAACTTCGGAAACCAGACCAACGTGCGCGTGGCCATGATCATCCCGGACTTCAAGCCGTACATGACCAAGAAGGGCGACATGATGGCCTTCTGCACGGGCGAGGACATGACCGGCATCGGCGAGGTGACCATGCTGCCCAACGTCTACGCCAAGGCCGGGGAGCTTCTGGAGCAGGACAGCCCGCTGCTGGTGGAAGGGCGCATCGACATGCGCGAGGAATTGCCCGAGGACGCGCCCAAACAGGCCAAGATCCTGGCCGAGAAGGTCACGCTGCTGTCCAAGGCCGTGTCCGGTTCGGACCAGCCCGTTCCCGTCTGGGCCCGGGCCGACAAGATCACGGACGAACGGCTCGATCGGCTCAAGGACATCATCAAGAAGTTCCCGGGCGAAACGCCCATCCTGCTGCACCTGGTCACGCCCGAGTCGGTCATCCAGCTTCGGCTCGGCAACGGCTGGCGCGTGGCTCCCAACCGCCATTTCTGGGTCGAGGCCGAGGACTGGCAGAACGGGGACTTGAAGCAGCAATCCCAATAGAAAGACCATGCCCACCCATCTCCACAAAAAAAGGCCTCCGGAATTCCGGAGGCCTTTTCAATACTGAGGAGAGCTCTGAATCTTCGCCTAGGAACCCAAGAGTTCCTCCTTGCCTTCGATCAGATCGGCCACAACACCCGGATCGGCCAGGGTCGAGGTATCGCCGAAGTCGTCCTGACCGGCCGCGATCTTGCGCAGCACGCGGCGCATGATCTTGCCCGACCGTGTCTTGGGCAGCCCTTCGGCGAACTGAATCACCTCGGGCGTGGCGATGGGCCCGATCTCGGCGCGCACCCACTTCTTGAGGTCGATGCGCAGTTCGTCGGATTCGTCCTCGTCACCCTTGAGAGTCACATAGGCATAGATGGACTGGCCCTTGACCTGATGCGGCATGCCGACCACGGCGGCCTCGGCCACGGAATCGTGCGCCACCAGGGCCGATTCGATCTCGGCCGTACCCAGCCGGTGGCCGGACACGTTGATCACGTCGTCCAGACGGCCCATGATCCACATATAGCCGTCCTCGTCCACGCGCGCGCCGTCACCGGCTTCATACATGCCCGGGAACCGCTCGAAATAGGTTTTCTTGAACCGTTCCGGGTCGCCGAACACGCCGCGCAACATGCCGGGCCACGGCTTGTCCACCACCAGATGCCCACCCTCGTTGGGGCCTGCTTCGCTCATGTCCGAGCGGATGACCTTGGCGGCCACGCCGGGCAACGGCTTTGTGGCCGAGCCGGGCTTAAGCGGGGTGGCGTAGGGCAGCGGCGAAATCATGAACCCGCCGGTTTCGGTCTGCCACCAAGTATCGCAGATAGGCAGTTTCCCGCCGCCGATGTTGTCGTGGTACCACATCCAGGCCTCGGGGTTGATGGGCTCCCCGACCGAACCGAGCAGGCGCAGACTGGAGAGGTCATGTTTCCTGATCCACTCCACGCCTTCGCGCATAAGCGCGCGGATGACCGTGGGCGCGGTGTAAAAGATGTTGACCTTGAACTTATCCACGATCTGCCAGAAACGGTCCGGCTTGGGATAGCTGGGAACGCCCTCGAACATGAGCGAGGTGGCCCCCAGGCAGAGCGGGCCGTACAGGATATAGGAATGTCCGGTGATCCAGCCGATGTCGGCCGTGCACCAGTATACGTCGTCGTCCTTGACGTCGAAGACCCACTGCAGGCTGTGGGCGACGTAGGTCAGGTAGCCGCCCGTGGTGTGCACCACGCCCTTGGGCTTGCCGGTGGATCCGGAGGTGTACAGGATGAACAGGATATCCTCGGCGTCCATTTCCTCGGGTGGGCACTCGCCGCGGATGTCGTCGGCGGCCATGATGTCGTGCCACCAGTTGTCGCGGCCTTCCACGAAGTCCACCTCGTTGCCCGCGCGCCGAACCACGACCACCTGCTCAACGGTGGGGCAGTCCTTGAGGGCCTCGTCCGCATTGGGTTTGAGCGGAATGGTCTTTCCGGCGCGCAGCACGGCGTCGGCAGTGATGAGCACCTTGGCCTCGCTGTCCTGGATACGGGACTGGAGCGACACGGCCGAGAAACCCGCAAAGACAACGGAGTGCATGGCCCCGATTCGGGCGCAGGCCAGCAGGGCGATGGCCAATTCGGGAACCATAGGCAGGTACAGAGCCACGCGGTCGCCCTTTTTCACACCCATCTTCTTGAGGGCGTTGGCGAATTTGCAGACCTCGGTGTAGAGCATCTGGTAAGTATAGACCTGTACGTCCTCCTCGGGCTCGCCCTGCCAGATAATGGCGGCCTTGTTGCGGCGACCGTTCTTCAGGTGCCTGTCCAGGCAGTTGTAGGAAACATTGAGCTTGCCGCCCTTGAACCAGTTGATCTCCGGCCTGTGGAAATCATACTCCAGAACGGTGTCCCAGGGTTTGAACCATTCCACCAGCTCCTTGGCGCGGTCGCCCCAGAACCCTTCCGGGTCCTCATCCGCCCGCTTGTAGGCGGCCTCGTATTCCTCCATGCTCCGTACGAATGCCTGGCCCTGCCTCTCCGCGGGCGGTTGGAACAGCCGTCCTTCCTTCATCATGCTTTCGATTTTCTTGGCGTCGTCGCTCATGTCGTCTCCTCGCTGGCGTATCTGTTTGAAACTGCCCGGGCCGGGCCCAGGGCCGCAATCCCTTCCAACAAGCAAGCCGGGTCGGCTACTGTATGTTGTATCTCTATATGAAGAAAAAAGACAACCGCTCCTTAAATCAGGTGAACGGCATTTTTCAGAGGTAAACGGTCAAGGCATAGGAAAAGTGATGCGATTTCAAGATGAACGGTAATCAGAAATACGGTGAGCGAAACCGACAAAAATAACGCCGCCCCCGAAAACGGAGACGGCGTTCATGCCTTCGAGGCCTGCCTTCGTCTAGGTCAGGCTGCCAGTGGAAGTGATGGTGCCCGATCCGGCCTCAAGCCCGCTTCCGTCGGACTGCTCCTCCTGAAGCTTCTGCAGTTGGGCGTTGACCTGGGCGATCTCGGCCTGCTTCATCTGTACCTGCTTGGCCTTCTCGTCCTCGGAAAGATCGGATTCCTGAATTTCCTTGAGCTCGTCCTGCAGCTCCTCAAGCCTCTTCTCAAGCTGCTCGACCAGCACCTCGGTGGAATCGCTTTCGGAGTCGGAGTCCGAGCTGGAGGTGGAGGTATCCTCCTTATCCGCCCCCATGGACAAAACGACTTTATTCGAGGCAAGATCCCGGGCAGCCTGGGAAATGGAAACCGTGTCCGTTCCCGTGGTGGTCGAATCCTGCGTTTCCTTGCTTTCCGATTCCACCTTGAGATTGGCAAAGGTGCTCGCGGCAGTCTTTTCGGCAACTCCGAACTCTATGGTCGTCATATGGACCTCACTTGTTGAAAGGGCGACTTCACAGAGGAGTATCGGCTGATCGATAAAACACTTTAGGGATTCAGTCGCCTTTGTCTGTATATTTTCCTTCAATGGCCGCAAAAGCGCCGTCACGACGCATCTCCACCAGCTTCTCACCGAACTCCTCGGCCATATCCGGATCCGTGGTCTGGCGTGAAAAAGCCAGGTAGGATTTCACGGAATCAAAGATGATGACCTTTCCGGAGGCATCCGTCACCGGTTCAACGTCGTCGAACATGCCCTTCTTGCGCAGGAAATAAGCCGCGGGACCCCGGTCCGCCAGCATGATATCGATCCGGCCACCGAGAAGCTTGCGCAAGTTTATCTCGTATCCTGGCGCCGCTTCCTTTTTTTTGAACGGACGGGTCGCCAGAAGCCCTTCCAGCCGGGGACCGTAATAGAACCCGCGCCCTACGCCCAAAGAAATGATGCGCGCGTTGGAAAATTCCCGATCCACCGCGGCCCCGCCGCCCTTTTTCCGGAGCGCGATGGTGGCCTCCGTGACCAACGGTTCGCGGGAAAAATGAAGAAACGCGGACCGCTCCGGAGTGGGAATCACGTAGAAGACGGCGTCAGCATCTCCGAAACGGACCATCTGCATGGCCCGCGTCCAGGGCACGAGTTCGAAGCGCACATCCAGGTCCATCCGCCTGAGCCCTTCGCGCACCACTTCGCAGAGCATGCCCGTGATCTCGTCTCCCAGCCGGAAGGCATAGGGAGGAGACTCCAGAGAAACGACCGTAAGGGTACGGGCCTGAGCCGGAGCAGACAGGCACAGGAGCAAAAAAAACATGCACAATGTTCGGAGCATGGAAGCCCCTATACCATCCGGCCGGCAATCCGTCACTATCATCCATGATTCACAACGATCCGCGGTTGCGCGGCATGGCGGAAACAATGTATCGTAACGACGGCAATTTGGCCCCTGGAGCAACACTGCGAGGAATCCATGAGCGTCGTCAACCTGGAATACCTGTTCAGCCCCCGATCCGTTGCCGTCATCGGCGCCACCAACAACCCCGCCAATCCCGGCAACATCGTCATGCGCAACATCATGGCCGGGGGCTTCGGCGGTCCGGTCATGCCCGTTTCCGCGGAGGCCGAAGCCATCTCCGGCGTGCTGACCTTTCCCTCCATCCACTCCCTGCCCAAGGCCCCGGACATGGCCGTGGTGGCCTCGCCGCTGCCCGAAATCCCGGAGGTGGTCAGGGAACTCAGAAAAAAAGGGGCCCGTGCGGCGGTCATGGTGGGCCCGGGCTTCACGGACCTGTCCCCGGACGAGGCCGAGGAAATCCGCACCACCATCCTGGACATCGCCAATCCGCCGGACATCCGCATCCTCGGGCCGAAATGCCTGGGCTTCATGGTGCCCTCGCTCAACCTCAACGCCTCCCTGGCGCACGCCGCGGCCAAATCGGGAAAAGTAGCCTTCATTTCCCAGTCCGACTCCCTGTTCGCCACGGTTCTGGACTGGGCCCGGGACAAGGGTATCGGCTTTTCGCATCTGGTGGCGCTGGGCAGACGCATCGACGTGTCCTTCGCCGACCTCATCGATTACCTGGGTACCGACCCCATGACCCGGTCCATCATGATCTACCTGGAAACCGTTTCCGACGCGCGCGAATTCATGTCCGCGGCACGGGCGGCCGCGCGCAACAAGCCCGTACTCATCCTCCGCCCGGGGCAGGCCCTGGATACGGTCATTCCGGGTTTGGGTTGCCGCGAAGTGGGCGGCAAGCGGCTCTGCGACGAGATCTACGACGTGGCCATCAGGCGCGCGGGCATGCTTCGCGTGGACTCCATCGAAGGACTCTTCGACGCCGCCCAGACCCTGTCCCAGCCCAAACCCATACGCGGCAACCGGCTGGCCATCCTGACCAACGGAACCAGTGCGGGCATCATGGCCGCGGACCGTCTTCTGGCCGGCGGCGGGCTGCTGGCGGAGCTTTCCGAAGAGACCCGGACCGCGCTCTTCGACCTCACGGACGGCAAAATCTCCGGAACCAACCCCATCGATATTCCGTTCAACGCTGACGGAGCCATGTATTCCGAAGCCCTCAAGCTGCTCATCAAAGACACGGACGTGGACGGGGTGCTGGTCATGCACGTGCCCTGGGCCCGGCAGCCCGAGGTGGAGATAGCCGAGGCCGTGGCCAAGTCCCTGAAACGGGTCAAGCGGCTGGTGCTCACCGCCTGGCTCGGCTCGGGCGCGGCGGAAAAGGCTCGGGCCGTCTTCGCTGAGAAGGGCATTCCCAGCTATGAATCGCCCGGCCAGGCCGTGCGCGCCTTCATGTACATGGCCGAATACAAACGCAATCAGGAACTGCTCATCGAAACCCCTGATTCCCTGCCCACGGACTTTTTCCCGGACACGACCAAAGCCCGGGAAGTGGTGGAAAAGGCCCTGGCCGAAGGGCGCGAGGACCTTTCCGAACCCGAGGCCAAGGCCGTGCTGGCCTCCTACGGCATCCCGGTGGTGGAAACCAGGCTGGCCGTCTCCGCCAGGGAAGCCTGTATCGCCGCGGACGAGCTGGACTATCCCGTGGCCCTCAAAATCCGCTCGCCCCAGATAGACCAGCCGTTCGACGTGGGCGGCGTGCTCCTGGACCTGGAAACCCCGGAGCAGGTTTGGGAAGGCGCGGCCACCATGCTTGCCCGCGTCAACCGCGAACGCCCCGACGCCTACATAGAGGGCTTTGTAATCCAGAAAATGGGCCGCCGTCCCGGCGCCCACGAACTGTTCATCGCCGCCGAGGTGGACCCGGTATTCGGCCCGGTGCTCCATTTCGGCCACGGCGGCATGGCCCGGGAAATGATCAAGGACGACGCCATCGCCATGCCCCCGCTTTCCATGAGTCTGGCAAAAGAGATGATCTCCCGCACCCGCATTTCCGAGTTGCTCAAAGGCACCCCCTCGCAGCTCCCGGCCGACTTGGAGGACATCTGTCTGACCCTCATCCAGATTTCCCAACTTTTGGTGGACGTGCCCCAGGTCTCGGGCCTGGACATCAACCCGCTCTATGCGGACAGTGAAGGTGTTCTGGCCCTGGGCGGCAAAATCAAAGTGGCTCCGTACGCGCAGGACGGCCAGTCACGCCTGGCCATCCGCCCCTATCCGCGGGAACTGGAGGAATGCCTGATCACCAAGGGCGGCAAAAAGGTCACAGTACGGCCCATACGCCCCGAAGACGAAGATACCCACCGGGATTTTCTGGCCAGTCTTTCGGACGAAGACCTGCGCATGCGCTTCTTCGGCGTGGTGCGGCGCGACTTCGACCACAAGGATCTTGCCCGGTTCACCCAGATCGACTACGACCGGGAAATGGCCTTCATCGCCCAGGCCGCGAACGAACAAGGCAGGATGGAAACCCTCGGAGTCATGCGCACCAATACCAAGCCGGACAATTCGGACGCTGAATTCGCCATAGTGATCCGCTCGGACCAGAAGGGACACGGTCTGGGCAGCATTCTCTTCCACCGGGGCGTCGAATACACCCGCGACCGCGGCACCAGGCGCATATCCGGGGAAACCATGGCCGAGAACAAGGCCATGCAAGGGTTGGCCAGAAAATTCGGTTTCTCGGTTCATCCGTCCGAGGACGACCCGGACCTGGTGGAAATGGTGCTGGAACTCGACACTCCCCCCCAAGAAAAAACGCAGGCAGGTTCATGAACGTCACTCTGCATCACCATACGGCCCTGCAACTGCGCGGCGGCGCCGTACGCGTGGCCGAACTGCTGCACCGCGAATTCCTGCATCGGGGCGAACAAAGTGAACGCTCCTTCGAATTTCGTGAAACAGAGGAAGGAAACGGCCTCGTTGCCCCGGAAAACACGGGCCAGGCCATAAGCCGCGAATCGCTCCTGCACGTACACTCCACGGGAGACTGGGTGAAACTGCTGGCCGGACTCCAACGCCCCCCGGTCATCACCCTGCACGATTGCGACCTGTTCACCGGAGGCTGCCCTTACCCTCTGAACTGCGGCCATTTCCACAACAACTGCGCCGAGCCCTGCCCCAGAAACTTCCCGGAATGTTTCGGCTACCGCGAAGCCAAGCGAATCCTGGTGGACCAGATACAACCGATTTTCGTCTCGCCCTCGCGCTGGCTGGCCAAGCTGGCCAAGGACGCCCTGCCCGGGCACAAGGTCCGGGTCATTCCCAACGGCGTTCCCTGGCCGGACGCGCCCGTCTCCAAGAACGAAGCACGCAAATTGCTGGGCATCCATCCCGCGGCCAGAGTGGCCCTGTTCGTGGCCCATGGAGGCGCGCTGGCAGCTTACAAATCCGGTGACAAATGGCAGATGCTCTGGGACAAGTTAAAAATCCGCATTCCCTCCCTGCTGGGCTTTGCCGTAGGCGGAGACACCGCCGGCCAGAAAAACGATTTGCACACCTGGCCCTATCTGGACCGAGAACGCATGCTTCGGATGATGGCCGCGGCGGACGTCCTGCTCTATCCTTCCCTGGCGGACAACCACCCGCTGGTGATCCTGGAAGGCATGAGCCGGTCCCTGCCTGTGGTGGCTTTCAGCGCGGGCGGCATCCCCGAACAGGTACGCCACGGCGAAACCGGCATGCTGGTGGACGAGCAGGATTTCGATGCCTTCGTGGAGGCGGCCGTTTCCCTGCTGAGTCGCGACAGACTGCTTCGCGACATGGGCTTCAACGCCTTCGAGATCGGAGCCAAAAAGTTCAACACGGCACGCATGGCCACGGACTACGCCGGGGCCTACAAACAACTCGCCGCCATGGACGAACGAAAATCCATCAAGGAAACACACTGAGCATGACCGCCGCTTCCTCCGACAACCTGCCCGAGAACTTACGCAACAAGAAGATCGTCTGGAGCGGGAACCACTATTTCCGCCCGGCAGCCGAAGCCCTGGGGCTGGACATCACCTATGTGAACCAGCGCGAAACCTATGACTGGGAGCGAGTGGTGAACGAGGCCGGATTCGAACCGGACCTGTTCATCTACGGCGACCGCAGCATCGAGGCCCCGCTCCTCGGTGTGGAGCGTTTCCCCTGCCCCACGGTCTTCCTGTGCGTGGACACTCACATCCACAGCTGGTACCCGCTCTACGCCCAGGCCTTCGACCTCTGCACCGTAAGCCTCAAGGACCATATGCCAAATTTCCGAGGCAAGCGGTTGAACCGGGAGCAGGTCCTCTGGCTGCCGCCCTTCGCGCGCATGACGGACACCCCCATGGAAGCCGAAAAGGAATACGACCTTTTGTTCGTGGGCAATGTGGGCAGGGACATTTTCCCGGTCCGGACGAGATTCCTTGAACAGGTAGGTGAACACTTCCCGGGTCTGGCCGTGAAGCAGGGGCCGTACCGCGAACTGTTTCCCAAGGGCCGGCTGCTTCTGAACATCGCCGAGCGCGGAGACCTCAACTACCGGGTCTTCGAAGCCCTCGGGTGCGGTGGCTGCCTGGTCACGCCCGACATCGGCCATGGCCAGAACGAACTGTTCACGGACGGGGAAGACCTGTTCCTCTACCCGCCGGGGGATGTGATGGGTCTGGTGGAACTGGTGGAACGCATCCTGCCCCAGGAAAAACTCCGCCGAAAGGTGGCCATGAACGGCTACGCCAAAGTGGACGCTGCACACCGCGAATGCCACCGGGCACAACAGCTGGTGGACTGGCTCGGCCGGACCGATCTGGAGGGACTCGCCGGCGAACGAAAAAAAAGCGCCGAGGCAATTCACGACGCTTTTCTTCGTCTGCTCTACCTGCACCTGGCCGAACATTCCGACCCGGCGCTCCAGGCCAGATACCTCCGCGCGGCCAGACAGGGAATATAGACCGGCTACACTTTCCGCAGGCCGCTTTCGGCCTGTCCGTATCGTGCGGAACAGACCGGGCAGGTCAGGTCGTCATCCAGCTTGTTGCCGCACTCGCAGACCCAACCGGCCTGGAACGCGGGATTGCCCATGACCATGGCGTGGTCGGGCACATCCTTGGTGACCACGGCTCCGGCCCCCACAAAGGCGTAGCGGCCGATGGTGTTGCCGCAGACGACGGTGCAGTTTGCACCCAGAGTGGCTCCCTTGCGCACCAGGGTTTCCCTGATTTCATGCATGCGCGCGATATGGGCGCGCGGATTGTAGACGTTGGTGAAGACCATGCTCGGCCCACAGAAGACTTCGTCTTCCAGAGTCACGCCCTTGTAGACCGAGACGTTGTTCTGAATCTTGCATCGGTCTCCCACAGTCACGTCCGGACCGATGACCACGTTCTGACCGATTTTGCAGGCCTGTCCGAGGGTCGTCCCGCCCATGATGTGGGAAAAATGCCAGATTTTGGACTCCTTCCCAACCGAGGCGCCCGGATCAATGATCGCCGTCTCATGGACAAAATAATTTTTCCCGACGAAAGCGCGCTCTTCTCCGCCCGACTCGACGGACTTTTCGCAGCCGCCATCATCCAGGGATTCCTGGCCGCGCTTGAGCACCTTGAGTACGCGGAGCCCCTCGTCCCCGTCGGTGATGGGAGAGCGGCCTTCGGCCATGCACTCCAGAAAATGGGCGCACTCGCTTTTCAACGGTTCGGACTGGGGAATCGCGACACGTTCGGCCTCGGCCTTGTCCGGCACGGGCAGGTTGCCCTCCCACCGGATCTGGTGAGGATAAAGCAGGAGCTTGTCCTCCCACGGCAGCGTGTCGTCGAAGACCGCCATCTTCCTGTCTCCCACCACCACGAATTTCTGCTCCTTGAACGGATGCAGCCAGGACACGAAGATATGCGCCTTGAGACCGGAAGAGAAGTTCATGTGCGTCACGGTGACATCGGCGATCTTCTCATGCAGGTAATTACCGCCCGTGGTGGAAACGGTTTCCGGCATTTCCCCGGCCAGGGAAAGAAGCATGGAGATGTCGTGTGGAGCAAAAGACCAGAATATGTTTTCCTCGCGCCGGATTTTCCCGAGATTCAACCTGTGGGAATATATGTAATGAATCCTGCCGAGCTCTCCATCATGCGCCAGTTGCTTCAGCTTGACGAAAACGGGATGGTACTGCAGCAGGTGCCCGACCATGAGAGTCACGCCCTTTTTCTCTGCGAGCCCGATCAGCTCTTCCGCCTCGGATTCGTCGAGAGTCAACGGCTTTTCCACCAGCAGATGCTTACCCGCCAGCAGGCACTCCCTGGCGATGGGATAATGGGTTTCAGCCGGGGTGGAGATGACGACGCCGGCGATGTCTTGCCGCGCCAGCACATCGCTCAGGGCCAAGGAGGTTTCCACATCCGGGTACTGCTCCCGAAAACGCTCGAGCGAAGCTTCATCCTTGTCACAAATAAGCTTCAGGACTCCCAATGCGTGGAAGTTGCGGATCAGGTTTTTCCCCCAATAACCGGAGCCGATAACACATATGGAAGGTGTCCCGTTCATGGGCTCTCCTGTTGTTTTTCTCTTGGCACGACCAATACGGACGCCTTGCCCGGGCAATCAAACCGGGCGCTCATGAGTCTCTTTTCGGCGGATATTCGGAAATGATTACAGGAATTAGCCGACAATTCTATCTTTGGCGCCCTTGAAGAACTCCTGCAGGAAGTCATGGGAGGTTTCCTTGCCGTCTATGTCCAGCCTCCAGAACAGGACCACGAGGTTGCCGCGCGGCGTCTTGGTGCCGCCGAAAAACAGTTCATGCGTCTGCCCCGAGGCATTACGCATGACGAATATCCAGGAACGATCTCGCCGCTCCCAGCTGCTGAGGCTGGCGCCGGTCTCCTTGCCCTGCTCCACCACGGCGTCGATAAAGCCGCTGAGGGGAACGCGGCCGGGCACGCCCAGAAATTCCCCCTCGTCGCTGCGGATGACTATGGGCGTTCCCATGAAGGTCTCCGACGGGTGGGGCGCTTCTTCGGACTCGGACCTCTCATCCGTTGCGGGTTCCGGCTCCCTGGCCGGCTCCGATGGTTCCGGGGCCTGAACATCGGCCGGGGCAGGCTGCGACTCCGGTGCGCGCTCCTTCTTGAGCTTGTATTTTTTCGTGCCTTCCCTGCCGCGCACGTTGATGACCTTTTCTTCACTTGCGCCAGGCATAGCCTGTTCGGCGGGGGAACCTTTCAGATGCGCCAGCAGTGCGCTGTACACTTCGTCGCTGCGGTCTTCGGCAGTGATCAGGGCCTCGATCGCCTTCTCGACTTTTTCCAGACGCTTGTCGGCGCGAGCCTGGGCAGTGGCCAACTGAGCCATGCCGTGCATCATCTGCCCCGCGGTTTCGAAAAACTTCTCCAGATACTCCTTGGAGACGCCTGCGGCCGGGGGCTCCGCACCCGTCATGACCGGGGCCTTGGGAGCGTCCTTACGCCGATATTCCTTGAACTGGCCCTTGAGCACCTTGTAGGTTTCGTTGATGGACATGCCCTGCTCAAAGCATTCGCGAATCTTGAGACAGACGTCTCCCATTTCCTTCTTGAAACGGATGGGCTTGCCCTCGGTATGAATGGGAATGAACGTGGGAAATTTGCGGCGGTAGCTCTTGATGGTGGTTTCGGAAACACCGCAGAGCCGGGCAAGATCTTTATGGGTCAAGGTTTCAGACATGTTTCTTTCTCTTCAGGGATTCCAGGCGTGGCAGGGAACGACCGCCTCCCAGACACATCGTCACCTATCGAAACCCCTGTCAAATCATGGTTAAAAACATTCGGGAACTTACCGATCAGATTTATCTTGAAAAAATCTAGAGGTCAAGCGGCACAAGTCAAAACACGCCGACCGGCGTGTTCGCTATAACATTTGGGAAGAAAGGGCCGGGGAGGGAGACCTTTTCAAAAGGTCTCCCTCCCCGCTTCCTGCCCCACAAACTATTTACTCTTCACGTACCAGCCGGAGGACTGGGTGAGCAAGGACTGGATGCGTCCGACCAGGGCATGCGGATCGGTGAGGTAACCTTCGAGCAGCAGCGCGGATTCAAAAAGCTGTTGCGCGGCCTGTTCAATGAACGGATCATTTTCATCCTGCTTGAAGATGTCGATCATGTTCCGCACCAGGGCATGGTCCGGGTTCACCTCGAGCACCTTGGTCGGAACGGAGGTGTCCTTGGACATGGCGCGCATGATCTTGTCCATGGAACTGGTCACATGGCCGTCCGGGTTGGACAGACAGACCGGCGAATCGGACAGCCGCTTGGAGGCCTTGACCTCGGTGACCGAATCGCCGAGCACCTCCTTGATGCGGGCCAGCAGCTTATCGAGGGTGGAGGCGTCGTCCTGGGAAAGTTCCTCCACATCATCCTTCTTCTCAACCGTCTCAAACTCGTCCAGCGTGGCCGGATCGGCATGTTCCGCCGCCACGAGCTTGAATTCCCCGAACTCGCGAATGGCGTCCATGGCGAACTCGTCGATGGGTTCGTAGAGGAAGAGCACCTCGATGCCCTTGCGGCGGAATATCTCCAGATGCGGACTGAGGGAAAGGGCTTCCCGGGACGCGCCGTAGGCGTAGTAGATTTCCTTTTGCCCTTCCTTGACGCGGGAAACATAGTCGGCCAGGGAGGACAGGGAGTCCGCATCATCGGAAGCCGATGAGTTGAACCGGACCAGTTCGGCGTAGCGGTCCTTGTGGATGAAGTCCATGTACCCGGCCTTGAACAGGGCGCCGTGCTCCTTCCAGAACTCGGCGTAGCGGTCGCCGTTGTCCTTGGCCAGCTTTTCCAGATGCGAGAGCACCTGCTTGGTCAGCGTGGAGCTGACCTTGCGCATGACTATGTTGTCCTGCAGGGTTTCCCGGGAAATGTTCAGCGGCAGGTCCTCGACGTCCACCACGCCCTTGACGAAACTCAGGTACTCGGGAAGCAGCTCCTTGTTCTGGCGCTGGATGAGCACGCGGCGCACATAGAGGTCCGGGCCCCAGTTATCGCGGTTCATGCCGGTCAGAAAGTCCGTGTTCTTGGGCGGGATGAACAGCAGCGCGTTGAACTGCACCGGTGCATCCACGGAAATGTGCATGGTTTCCAGCGGATCTTCGGTGTCGAAGGACAGGAACTTGTAGAACTCGGCGTACTGCTCGGACGTGATCTGGAACTTGGGTTCGCGCCACAGGGCGGGCACGGTGTTGACGCGCTCGTCCCCGACAAAGATGGGGAAATTCACGAAATTGGAGTGCCGGGTGACCACGGACTTGAGGTGTTCCACATTGGTGAACTGGTCCTTCAGATCCTCCTTCAGCTTGACCTCGATGCGGGTGCCGCGGGGCAGGTCTTCGTCCAGCTCCTGCAGCTTGTAGTCGGTGCGTCCGTCCGAAGTCCAGCGAACGGGCGCGGCGTCCTGCTCCATGGAGCGGGTGGTCACGGAGACCTCGTCGGCGACCATGTAGACGGAATAGAACCCGACGCCGAAGCGGCCGATGAGGGAATCCAGAGGCTCCTTGCCCTCCTGGGCCAGGCGGGTCAGTTCGGCCGTGCCTGAATGGGCGATGGTGCCGATGTTGGCCATGACCTCTTCGCGGGTCATGCCGACGCCCGTGTCGACCACGGTGAGCGTGCCTGCGTCCTTGTCGACGCTGATCCTGATTTCCGCGGGCAGATCGTCGCCGCCGTTGTCGGCGCTGCTGGCCTTGAAACGGTATTTTTCCAGCGCGTCGGAAGCGTTGGAGACCAACTCGCGCAGGAAGATTTCCTTGTTGGTGTAAAGGGAATGAACCAGGATATCCAGAAGCTGGCTTATCTCGGCCTTGAATTTGTGAGTGCTTTTCTGAGCCATGTTACCTCCTTATGCAATGACCACAGCCGAGACGGCCCTTGCGGGCCGCCCGGTACGGCAGAAACTGATTGGGAATGGCGGCGCGTCCCTTCCCGGTGATGGCGTTCCGGAAAGGTCATCCGCGCCAGACGTTTAGGTAGTTACTGACTTGATCTTGTCAAGGAGATATTTTTCCATTTCGCGGCGATCCTTGCGCAGCCGGACCATTTCCGCCTCCATGATGCGCAGCTTTTCCTTGAGCTCCGCGTTTTCCGTGCGCAGGATGTCCAGGTCGTCGGTACCCGAGGTGATGCGGCTCATGACCTGCTGCACTTCGCTGCGGATGCTGTCCATTTCCTGGGAACTGGGAGTTTCGGGGTTGAGCACGCTGCGGATGCCCTCGCCGATGGACTTGGCGATCTCGAGACCGATGGCCGAAGCCATCTGCATGGCGTTGTCCATGTTTGCGACGGGCATGCTTTCCCCGCCGGAAATGGCGGGAACCGCGTCGGCTTGAAGGGGGTAGGACTGACTCAGATTCTCCATGACGTCGCGGGCGGTATGCCCTTCCTTGAGCATGCGGGAGATAACGGAAAAGACTTCGACGGCTTCCGGCTTGAAGCGTTTCTGGCGTCCCCGGCCCACGCTGGGAAGATGTTGTGCAAAACGATTTTTCCAGTAGTGCACCGTGGACTCCGGCAGTTCGAGTTCCCGCGCGATCTCGGCCACCGAAAGCAATTTTTTTCCCGTCATGTCCAGCCCCCTCTTGCGGTCGGTTGTTGTTCTTCATTGGAGTACCGATTTTGCACGAGCAATGCAACCCCTCATGCAATATTCATCCACCTGATTTCCGTGGCTTTTCTCTTCGCATCACCATTCCCGCCATAACTCTTGATTTTCTCTAGACTTTCTGCTTTTCCCTGCTCCCCAATAGACACCACCTATAAAACGCCCATGAAAACATTCAACTTAGCTATTTGTATTTCCTGCATAATTCATGTGTATAAAGAAAACTGGGAATTGTCTGTCTTCAGGGGGTAATTTTAATGAGACAACTGCTTGTCTCCAAACATGTCTATCTGGCGGCGCGCATACTGCTGGCTGCGGTGTTCATCTACGCAGGCGTCGGCAAGCTCGCCGACCCGCGCGGGTTCGCAGTGGTCATAGCCGGATACGGACTGACGCCGTCCTGGACCGACCTGCCTTTGGCGGTGCTGTTGCCGACGCTGGAGATCGTTGCGGGCGTCGGGCTCGTTTTCGATATCAGGGGCTCTCTGAGGCTCATCGTTGCGCAACTGTTGGTGTTCGTGGGCGTACTGGCCTATGGCATCCATCTCGGGCTGGACGTGGATTGCGGCTGCTACGGACCGGGCGACCCGGAGGGCAAGGCTTTCCACGGGTTGCGCCAGGCGATGTACCGCGATCTGCTCCTGCTCGGTGTGTGCGGCTACATGGCCTGGCGACGCAAGGCTGCCAATCTCAAGGCAATTCCCGCATCACACATTCTGGAACTGATTATCCGAAGGAGAAACGCACGTGATTAAGAAGAATTTCCTGCTGGCGCTCACGGCCCTGCTCGCCCTGTCCTTTCTGGGCGGCTGCCTCGGCACCGACAAATTCAAGGCTGAAGTGGAAAAGGAAAAAGGGGCCATTAAACTGGTCAGGGAAGTACAGAAAGGCGACTACGACGTCATCGACACCGCCGAACTCAAGGCGCTCATCGACAAGGGCACGGACATGGTTATCGTGGACACCATGCCCTACGAGGCCAGCTACAAGAAGAACCACGTTCCCGGGGCCGTGGCCTTTGAATTCCCCATCCCCGACATGGACGAATGGGACAACAGCAAGACCGCAGGCAAGAGCCAGGACGACTACGTTGCCCTGCTCGGTCCGGACAAGGACAAACTCATTGTTGTCTATTGCGGCTTCGTGAAGTGCACCCGCTCCCACAACGGCGCAGTCTGGGCCAAGAAGCTTGGCTACAACAACGTGGTCCGCTACCCCGGCGGCATCTTCGCCTGGAAGGGTGCTGACTATCCCGTGGGAAGCGAAGACTAGCCTCGTTTCAACCGTCTTCCCCAAAGGGCCGCTGCAGCAGCGGCCCTTTTTTGTTGGTTTGTTGTGAAGTTGAACCGTGTTTCAAAAAACACGCTCACTCGTTCACCAAAATCCTGAATGCGCTTTACGGCCATTGCCCGAATTTCGGGCAATTTCCAGTCGTACGCTGGCCGAAACTGTAAACGGCACCAACTTTTTTGTCGGTTTTCTTAGCATATCGGTATAATTCTTCTCCTGTTGCGTCCATCAAATCACATATAATAGTTACCGTTTCCGATACAGGCGTGTTGATTGCATACCTGAAGCGACCGAACAACCTCGGAGGTGCTCATGAAACGCTTTGCCTTGCTCTTGTGTTGTCAGGCCATGCTCCTGGTGCTGCTTGCCGTTCCGGCACAGCCCGCCCTCATGGACTACACCGTGAACTTCACCGCTTGGAACTTCGAATCCATAGGCTCGGAGCCGGTGCCCATGGACCCGGTCAGCGGATTCTTTGTCTACTCGTGGGATGACGACACCCTCGACTACTCCACGGCAACACTGAAAATCTTTCATGCGGTTCTCGGCGCATATGTCCCAACCATAAGTGACGTGGGGGCCTATTTCTCGGCCAGTGGCAACTTCCTTATCGGCGGACTGCTGAATGGCACTAACGTCATCCACGCGGGGACGGACGACTTCGCCCTGGGTGGTCGTCTCGACACAGGGAGCTTTTCCAGTTTGTCTTATACCAATTCCGGCCAGAATATCCCATCCGTGTTCTCCACACGGACTGGAACCATGACCGACGCCACCGTGCCAGAACCGTCCACCTTCGGGCTCATGGCCCTGGGGGCGCTGGGGCTGCTCGGATTCCGCCGGCTCCGTAGGAACTGACCGTATCAGCCTTCATCCATCTCTCTGTCAAAACGCAAAAAAGCCCGGAAGACGACGTCCTCCGGGCTCGGTTCTTTTTTACGACAATCGTTTATTCGGGATTCTTGGCGTCCACGACCTTGACCACGAACTCCTTGATGTCGTTCACGGGCTGTTCGAAGAACACGAACATGAACGGCGTGGATGCGCCGGGCCGCAGGAAGGTGTTGTTGGACAATATGCCCACCTCGGACTTGAGGCCTTCCTCAATCTCCTTGCGGCTCTGCACCTGGAGCTGGAACATGGACAGCTGGTTGCCGCACAGCAGCGAATCGCTGGCCACGACCATGCCCTTGGCGTCGAACAGCTCGGCCTGCACCTTGATCCGTTCCTTGGGATTCGGGAAGTTGTTCACGGCCGTGCCCTGGATCACGAACAGGATGCCCGCCTTCTCGTTCTTGGCGTAGAACTGGCGGACGTTCTTGAGTTCGATCTTGTTCACCTTCTGTTCGGGGGATTCGCCTGGATCGGCGTCGGGCATGCCGTTGTCGGAAAGCAGGGCGCCTATGTACGGGATGTTGCTGAAGACGCCGTCCAGGTCCAATCCGATCCAGGTCCAGGGCTTGAGGAAAAGACTTGCGCCGAGCAGTACGACCACGGCCAGCCCGATGATCAGGCCGAGCCCGCGCTTTTTGGGCTTTTCGTCCAGGGAGAGGTCCCCGTCGAAAAGATCGTCCTCGTCTTCGTCCTCTTCGTCCTCCTCGTCGCCTTCGTCATCGGCAAGAAGGTCATCCCCTTCTTCCTCGTCTTCGTCCTCTTCGTCTTCCTCGACGTCCTCGAACAGGTCGCCCAGGCCGTCGTCTTCCTCGGCGGACTCTTCTTCGGGCTCTTCCCCGGCGGCGTCCTCGAACAGGTCGCCTTCGTCACCGGCAAGTAAGCCTTCGTCCTCTCCCGCGTCCTCGAGCTCTTCCTGGTCGTCGAACAGGTCGCCGAAATCATCCGTGGGAGGAGCATCGACACCGCCTTCCGTCTCACCGAGACTCAGGTCGTCATCGTCGCCGAAAAGGTCCTCCTCGGGAGCCTTTTCAGCATCGGCCGGGATATCGGCTTCGGCCGCATCCTGGGCCAGGGCTTCGCCGAATTCCTCGTCAAAGGCGTCGGCCGGACCGGATTCCGGTGCAGGAGCCTCTTCCTCGAGAAGGGTTTCGACTTCCTCTTCCTCAGCCTTGGGCGGCTCCACCTTGAACATGTGGCCGCACTTGGAGCACTTGACCTTGGAACCGCCCGGGGCGATCTTGTCTTCAGGCAGATTGTATTTGGTATCGCAGTTGGAGCATTTGACAATCATTGGGCGATCTCCAGTCTTGTCCGCTGTTTATTTTCCGGAATCGGACACCAGTTCGTAGATGGCGTCCAGTTCACGATAGCGCTCGGCATAGTCCAGGCCGTAGCCCACAATGAAACCTTCGGGAACCTTGAAGCCCGCAAATTCGACTTCAACATCTATTTCCCGACGTTCATTCTTATCAACAAGCGCACAAATTTTCAAACTCTTAGGGCGTCTCTTTAAAAGAACATGTTTCAGGAAGTCCATGGAATGCCCGGTGTCCACGATATCCTCGACGATGAGCACGTCGCGGCCGTCGATGGGGACTTCCATGTCCTTGGAGAACAGAATGTCCTCACCCCGGGCCGTGGCCGTGCCGTAGCTGGCCAAACGTACGAAGTCGACTTCCAGGTCCTTGTCTATCTTGCGGATGAGATCCGAAAAAAACAGAAAGCCGCCCTTGAGAACACAGACACAGACAAGCGGGCTTTCGTCCGGATACGCTTCGGTGATTTCCCTGCCCAGTTCCGTGACGCGGTCCTGGATCTCCTCAGCCGTGATAAAAGGAATCAGTTTATGGGCCATAATGGTCCTGCCGGGTATAAGTTATAGTTCGATGGTCATGGCCACTTCGTTACAGTGGTCTGGGAATCGGGGACAATTGAGGCAATCCGCCCAGATCTTCTGGTTCAGATTGTCCATTTCCGTGGCCGTGTAGCCCAGCTTTTCGAAAAAGCCCGGCACCTCGGTCAGGGTGAAGATCGTGTAGATGCCGAGGGTGACCGCCTCGCTCATGGCCGCCTCCACCAGCTTTCTGCCCAGTCCGCCGCCCCGTCTCGCCTTGGCCACCACCAGGGACCGGATTTCGGCCAGGTCGCTCCAGGTGATGGACAGGGCCACGCAGCCGATGAGCTCGCCATTTTCCTCGGCCACGAAAAAGTCGCGCACATGGGAATAGAGCTGGCTGAAGGACCGGGGCAGCACCAGGGACTCATGGTCTTCCTGGCGCATGAGCAGCGTGTGGATTTCCTTGATGTCCTGAATTCTGGCCTTGCGGATGGTCACAGCGTCTACCGCTCCAGGATCTTGTCGATGAGCATGGTCAGCATCTCATGGGGAAACAGGCCCGCCTGGGACATGGCGACTGCGCCATCCTTGTCGAAGATGACCGTGTGCGGAATGCCCGTGACCTGAAACTTGTCCGCCAGGGCCGGGCTGCCCATGTAGACGTCGAAACCGGGATCGCCTTTTTTAAAGAACTGCCGAACGTCACCTTTCTGTTCGTCCAGGGACGCGGCGATAATGGTGAGCCTGCCCTCGTACTCCTTGGCCAGCTGGGAGAGCATGGGCATCTCCTCGCGGCAGGGCGGACACCATGACGCCCAGAAACTCAGCAGCACAGGCTTGCCCTTGTTTTCCGCCAGAAGCGTTTCCAGCCCCTTTTCGTCCAGGGTGGAGAGTTCCATGCCTTCCGCCTTCACTTCCGCCGGGGCTTCCGACGCCGCGTCGCCGCAGGCGGCCAATAACAAAACCAGGGCCGCCATGATCATGGCGGCCTGGATAATCATCTTGTTTCTCATAGGTTCCTCGTAACGAGTTTCACCCACGATAACAAGCTTTCTGCCGGATTTGAAGCGTTTCCAAGACCCCTTACTGCACCAGGCGCCGGGCTATCTTCACGGCCTCCACGGCGTCGGTGGACCAGCCGTCCGCGCCGATGGCCGCGCAGAACTTCTCGGTGACCACGGCTCCGCCGATCATGACCTTGGCGTCCATGCCCCGTTCCTTGACCAGCTGTATGGTGTCCTCCATGCGCACCATGGTGGTGGTCATGAGCGCGGACAGGCCGATGACCTTGGCGGCATGCTCCTGGGCCGCATCCACTATCTTGTCCGCGGGCACGTCCTTGCCCAGGTCGATAACCTCGAACCCGTGGTTCTTGAGCATGAGGCAGACGATGTTCTTGCCGATGTCGTGAATGTCCCCTTCCACCGTGGCCATGATGACCACGGGCTTGGAACCGCCGCCCTCGGCTTCGTCGAGCAGGGGCTGCAGACGGGTGAATGCGGTCTGCATGGTTTCGGCGGAACGCAGCAGCTGGGGCAGGAAGTATTCCTTGCGCTCATACTTTTCGCCCACCTTGAGAATGCCGGGGATGAGCAGGTCGTTGACGATGTGCATGGGCTCCATGCCCTGCTCGAGTTTGTCGTTCACCAGCCCGACCACATTGTCCTTGTCACCCTTGACCACGGCGATGAAGACCGCGTCGCCGCCGTCCGAATCCTTGGAACCGGGGGCCGGGCTTGAAGAGGGAGCGGCCGGGGCGGCAGCGCCCGGAGTCCAGCCCGAAAACTTTTCAATGTACCTTCCGGCCTGCGGATCCCGGTTCAGGAGCACTTCCACGCTGTGCAGCGTTTCCTGCAACCGCCGGGAATTGGGGTTGGCGATGAACGAGGTCAGGCCAGAAGTCATGGCCATGGCCAGAAATGTCGAGTTCAGCAGTTCGCGTGCGGGCAGGCCGAAGGAAACGTTGGACAGCCCCACGGTAGAGGCCAATCCGAGGTTTTCCCTGCAATGACGGACAGTCTCCAGAAAGTGTCGCGCAGCCTCAGGCTTGGAGGAAACGGTCAGGGCAAGGCAATCCACCACGATGAGGCGGCGAGGGATGCCCAGTGCGTCGGCCTGGGCCACCAGTTCCTCGATGACCGCGATGCGTTCGGAAGCCGTGACCGGCAGTTTCTTGCCCTGGATGGGCAGCAGGATGAAGGGCGCGCCGAACTTTTTGCAGATGGGGCCGAGCCGCTCCATCTTGCCGGGCTCGCCGGAAATGGAGTTGACCAGGGGAGAACCGGGATAGTTCCAGAGAGCTTCTTCGACGGCGTCGGCATCGTTGGAGTCGATGGACAGGGGGCACTGGAATTCGGCCACCAGCTTTTTGACCAGTTGGGGCAACAGTTCCTTTTCCTCGACCAGCGGAGCGCCCACGTTCACGTCCAGCACGGGTGCGCCCTGCTCGACCTGCTCGGCGGCGAACCGGGCGGCCTCGGCGAACCGGCCGTCCTGCAATTCGGCCGTAAGCTGTTTTTTGCCCGTGGGGTTGATGCGCTCGCCGATGATCACGCCGGGATGGTTGAAACCCAGCGGCACGGTCACCGCGCGGGAGGTGAGCACCACCTGGGCGTCGTCGCTCGGTTGCGGCCGCTTCCAGGCACGGCCCTCGGCCAGCTTTTTGAGCCTGCGGATGTGCTCGGGCGTGGTGCCGCAGCAACCGCCCACGAACTTGGCGTTGTGATCCAGGAACTTGACGGCCGCTTCGGCAAAGGGCTCGGGAGCCAGACGGAAGACCGTGTTGCCGTCGTCGTCCAACTCAGGCAGACCCGCATTGGCCTGGGCCACCACCGGAGTCTCCAGACGCGAAGACCAGGCGGACAGGGTGTCGAGCATCTGCTCGGGCCCTGCGGAGCAATTGGTGCCAAGGAGTTCCACGCCCAGGTTCTGCATGGTGTCCACAAAGGTCAGCGGGCTGGTTCCGGTCAGGCAGGCGTCGCCCTCGAAGGTCATGGACACGCCCACGGGCAGATCGCAGACCTCGCGGGCCGCGATGACCACTGCCTTGGCCTCGGCCAGGTCGAAATGAGTCTCGGCCATGATCAGATCGGCCCCGCCGGCAGCGAGTCCCCGGATCTGCTCCTTGAAGATATCCACCAACTCACGAAAGGTCATGTCACCCAACGGTTCCACAAATTTACCGGTGGGTCCCACGGAACCGGCAATAAAGGCGCGGCCGTCGGCCACTTCGCGGGCCATGGCGGCCATGGTCCTGTTCAGTTCAAAGACGTCGGCGTCCAGGCCGAGCTTGGGCCCGGACCCGCCGAAGGTATTAGTGGTGATGACGTCCGCCCCGGCCTCCACATAGTCGCGATAGGCGGCGCGGATGACGTCGGGCTCGCGCAGTCCCCAAACCTCCGGGGAAAGCCCTGGCGGCAGGCCGCGGCTCATGAGCAGGCTGCCGTAGCCGCCGTCATAGAAGTAGACCTTGTCGTCACTGAGTATCTTCCTGAAATCAGACACGTTTCCCTCCGGTTCAAACATATTGCCGACGCCCTCGGAAGTGGGCGCATTTAATATTCGAATATCAAGATGTCTTGATATAGTCCGGGATCAAAGAAAAATCAAGCACTTTAGACTCCCTCTCAAGGGCGGGGCCTACCGAAAAACATTGAAAAGGACAAATAAAAACTATAGTCATGTACTTCGGACCTCAGAAAAAAAATAAAGGCGCTCCCGTGCGCCATCCAGTTATCTAGCCAAACATGACACCCAAAGAAAAAGAAGAGTCGACCAACGACGCAATCATACCCGAAATTGTAAAGGAAGATCTCGGGACGACCAAGGAGCTTGTGAAAAAGAAGGGCGCGGGCCTCCCGGCCACTTTCACGCCCACCAGCAAGGAAGTCGGCGTCCGCGACCCGCTCCAGCTGTATCTCAAGGAGATTTCGCGCTTCCCCATGCTCGCCCCCGAAGAGGAATACGAGTTGGCCGTGCGCGTTCGCGAGCGGAACGACCAGGACGCGGCCTTCCGCTTGGTGTCCTCGCACCTGCGCCTGGTGGTCAAGATCGCCATGGACTTTCAGCGCCGCTGGATGCAGAACGCCCTGGACCTGATCCAGGAGGGTAATGTGGGGCTCCTGAAGGCCGTGCAGAAATTCGACCCGGAAAAGGGCATCAAATTTTCCTATTACGCGGCGTTCTGGATCAAGGCCTACATCCTCAAGTTCATCATGGACAACTGGCGGCTGGTAAAGATCGGCACCACCCAGACCCAACGAAAGCTATTTTACAACCTGAACAAGGAACGCCAGCGGCTCATGACCCTGGGCTTCGACCCCACCACCGAGGTGCTCTCCGAGAACCTCAACGTGTCCGAAGCCGAAATCGAGGAAATGGATCTGCGCCTGTCCAAAAACGACATGTCCCTGAACCAGCCTTTGGGGGAGGACACGGACACCACCCGCATGGACTTCCTGCCCGCGCTGGATCCCGGGGTGGAGGAAAAGCTGGCCAACGACGAAATCACGGGCATGCTGCTCGACAATCTGCGCACCATCGAACCGTTCCTCAACGAGAAGGAACAGACCATCCTCAACGAACGCCTGCTCTCCGAGTCCCCGGTCACCCTGCGGGAAATCGGCGAACGTTACGGCGTCACACGCGAACGGGTGCGCCAGATAGAAGCCCGGCTGCTCAAGAAGATTCGCGAACATCTGGCGGAAAAGGTCAAGGACTTCTCCCGCGACTGGATCGAGGAAGAGGCGTAGCCCAGAAACAAAACCAAGCATACGGTAAACACACATGAAACATATTCAGCCCCCGTTCCCCCTTGTCCGTCCAGCCCTGCTCCTGTTTACCCTGCTGCTGGGAGCCGGGATAATCTCCGGCTGCACACCGGCCCGGCAGCCGATGGCCGCATCCCAGCCCATCGAGCTTTCCGGAGAAGCGGACGTCACTTACCACTATCTCGTCTATCAGGATATCAAGAGCCGGCTTCAACGCGCCCAGCAGAGGCCGGGCAGCCTGACCAAATCCCAGCTGCTCGCCCTGCGCAGCAAGGCGGTGGAGTCACTCGACATCGTCATCGCCCACGAGCCAACGGCCGAACTCTACCGGGACAAGGCGGCCCTTTACTGGAACGACGAGAAGTACGGCAAGAAGTCCCGTGAAATCCTGCGCGAAGGCCTGAACAGGTTCCCCAACGACCGGCTCATGACCATGTATCTGGCCAACTCCTGGCTCATCGAGGGCAACTCCATCCGGGCGGCCTCCATCATGGACAACTATCTGGCGGCCAAGCCCGACGACTTCATTGCCCGGGAACGCTACGGCCAGATGATGGTTGAGGCGGGCAAGTACGCCGACGCCCTGGACCAGTTCAAGCTCGTCCCCACGGACAAATACACGTCCGAAACCCACTATTTCCGTGCCCGCGCCCAGGCCAAGCTGGGACAGCGCAAGCAGGCCATCGCCAGCCTCAAGCAGGCCCTCAAGCTCTACCCCGATTTCGTGGAAGGTCTGGCCGAACTGGCCTACCTGCATGAGATGGGCAAAGAGTACGACCTGGCCGAAAAGGTCTACACCGAGTTGCTCGAAATAGACAAAGGGCCGGAAGTACGGCTGCGCCTGGTAAACATCAACCTCAAGCTCAACAACGTGGACCGGGCCCTGACCCTGGCCATGGACGGGCCCAAGACCAAGGTATTCCTGCTGGACGCGGCCAATATCTTCATTTCCGACGGTTTCTATGCCCAGGCATCCACCGTGTTGGACGTGCTGGCGGGCCAGGAGCCGGTTCCCGCGGAATATTGGTTCTACAAAGCGGTCATCGCCAACGAAGGGGAAAGCGACCCGGCCAAGGCCCTCGAGTTCCTGGAAAAAGTTTCCTCCGAGGGCAAACACTATCCCCAGGCGCTCCAATTCCGGGCCCAGCTTCTGAACCTCATGGGTATGAAGCGGCAGGCCATGGACGCCGTGACCGAAGGCCTGGAACGTTATCCCGGCAACAACCGTTTCTACATCCTCAAATCCACCCTGCTCGCCGCCCAGGGGGACAAGGAGGCGGCCAAGGCCGTGCTGGAAACCGGGATGGCCCAAATGCCCGAAGATGCCGAGCTCATGTATGAACTGGCCATGCTCATGGAAAGCATGGGCAAGAGGCCCGAAGGGCTGGCGCTCATGGAAAAACTGCTGGTCAAGCATCCGGACCACGCCCAGGCTCTCAACTACGTTGGCTACACGCTGGCCGAGGAAGGCCGGGATCTGGACCGCGCCCTGGTGCTGGTAACCAACGCGGCCAAGCAAGACCCCGACAACGGGTACATACTCGACTCGGTGGCCTGGGTGTATTACAAACTCGGCGACCTGGACAAAGCCTGGGAATACATCCGCGACGCCGTAACCGTAACCAAGGACGATCCCACCCTCTGGGAACACTACGGCGACATCGCCAAGGCCATGGGCAAGAAAAAAGAAGCGCGCAAGGGATACGGGAAATCCCTTGAGTTCGGCGCAAAAGATCCAGCAGCCATCAAGGCCAAGCTGAAGGGTATCTGATGCAGGCAGTAAGACGTTTCTCTCTTTCCGGTCTCATCCTCGCGGCGGGTCTGTTGGCCCTTGCCGCCGGCTGCGCGCCCAAGAAAGCATTCAAGCCGGGTCTGGACACGCCCCGGGAGGCCTGGACCGAATTCCGTGAAAACTACTGCGCCCCGTTACCCTCCTCGGGCATCTCGATCACGGCCAGCCTCTTCTATACCCGCGTGAAGCCCAAACGCAGCAACCGCACGGTCATCAACCTGTGGGGCGATTTCGACCATCCGCTGCGCCTGGACATCGCCGCGGGGATCGGCCGCAAGCTGGCCCATATCCGCGAGGACGACGGCGGGCTGACCGTCTTCTATCCGGACCAGCGGGCCGCCTACACCGATCCCAATCCGGTGCTCGGGGCGACGCGCCTGGGCATGCCGTTTCCCTTTTCCCTGCGGGATCTGGCCCACATGCTGGGCGGCTCCTTCGCCTCGCTGGCGCCGGATGACTTCGACAGCGGAGAACGCACGGAATCGGGCTATGTCTTCCGTTTCAACAAGGGGCCGGTCTCCCTTCTGGCTTTGGACGGCTGGGCCAGACCAATGCGCCTGGAGGGCAAAACCAGAATCTACAACGGTGATCTCCGTGGTTGGAGCATCGACTTCGACCGTTATTACCCGGACGACGGCAAGGGCGTGCCCCAGCCCGGCATGCTCAGGCTGGGCATCGACAACGGGGAACAGGGCGTGTTGCGAGTCAAGAACCGAGACTTCCGCAACGGGGACTGGCCTGATCAGGCACTGGGCCTTTCCCTGCCGGACGGCACGGATATTTTTCGGCTGGGCACAAGCGTGAAAACACATCAAGTGGAATAGGGGGAATCATGAGCGGTTACCACCCGGACGGAATCTTTGACAATCTGGTCTATGGCTTCAGGGTCTGGCTCAGGGAAATGAAGCGCATGGGCAAAACCTCCATGCGTCGATTCGAAATCAGCCGACTTGAAAAGCAGCTCAAAGAGGAATATGTGCATCTCGGCCACATAGCGGAAGCACCCCGCGGCAGAAAAGAGGAAAAGGAATTGACGCTCAAGCAGATCGAATTCCTTAAAGAAGAAATAGCCGCCCTGGAGCAGGAGCTCGAACAGAGCGGCAAGGAAACGGCCGGAGAGACCGGACGCAAGGACGAGGGAAATGGTTAAGAGGATCATCATCGGATCGGACCACGGTGGCTTCACCCTGAAGCAGCGGCTGGTCAAGGCCCTGGAGTCCTGGGGCGTGGAAGTTGTGGACGAGGGCCCCGACTGTACGGACAGCTGTGACTACCCGGTTTTTGCCGCCAAGGTGTCGCAAAAGGTCGTTGCGGAAGACGGCCTGGGCATTCTCATCTGCGGCACCGGCCTGGGCATGTCCATGGCCGCCAACCGGTTCGCCGGGGTAAGGGCTGCCGTGTGCACCAACGAATTCATGGCCCGCATGTCCAGGGCGCACAACGACGCCAACATCCTCTGCCTTGGGGAGCGTGTCATCGGCTACGGCACCGCCGAAGGCATCGTGAAGGCATATCTTGAAACCGAATTTGAGGGCGACCGCCACAAACGGCGCATCGATCTCATCGAAACCGTAGGCAAATAATTTCCGAGGGAGAGACTAGAATGAAAAACGACTGCCAGCTGGACCAGAAGACCGTTGCTGTTGTCAAAGGGCTGATCATGGACGGCGTGGCCAAGGCCAACTCCGGGCACCCGGGCGGCGCCATGTCTTCGGCCGACTTCGCCACCCTGCTGTACCAGGATTTTCTGAACTACGATCCGGACAACGCGGACTGGTTCAACCGTGACCGCTTCATCCTTTCCGCCGGTCACGAATCCATGCTCCTCTATAGCCTGCTGCACCTGACGGGCTTTCTGGGCATGGACGCCCTCAAGGATTTCCGCCAGATGGGCAGCCTGACCCCAGGTCATCCCGAATGCCATCTGACCCCGGGTGTGGAAGCCACCACCGGCCCCTTGGGCCAGGGCTTCGCCATGTCCGTGGGTTTCGCCACCGCCGAAGCCTTCCTGCGCCAGAAGCTCGGTTCCGACATCATGGACCACTTCACCTACGCACTCAGCTCCGACGGCGACCTCCAGGAACCCATAGCCCTGGGCGCGGCCTCCCTGGCCGGCCTCTGGGGTCTGGGTAAACTCATCGTTTTCTACGACTCCAACAAGATCCAGCTGGCCGGTCCCACCAAGAAAGTGGACTGCGCCGACATCCGCAAGGTCTTCGAAGGCATGTGCTGGCAGGTTCTGGAAGTGGACGGCCACGACCACACCCAGATCCGCAAGGCAGTGCAGGACGCCAAGCTGGAAGGTTCCAAACCGACCATCATCGTCTGCCACACCGTGATGGCCAAGGGCGCCGCCACCCTGGAAGGCAACCACAAGACCCACGGCGAGCCCCTCAAAGCCGACGAGATCGCGGCCACCAAGGAAAAGCTCGGCCTGCCCAGCGAAGATTTCTACGTGCCGCAGGACGTTCTGGATCATTTCCGCGGCCGCCAGGACTCCCTGCGCGAACGCGCTGCCGCCTGGCAGAAAAATCTTGATTCCAAGCTTGCTTCCGACGCCGAATTCGCGGCCCTGTGGAAGCAGGTCATGTGCAAGCGTTCCGAACTGAAGATAGACTGGCCCGAGTTCACCCCCGGTGAAACCATGGCCACCCGCAAGGCCTGGGGTACCTGCCTCGACGCGGTCATGAACGACATCCCCAACCTGCTGGGCGGTTCCGCCGACCTGGACCCGTCCAACCAGACCGCCAATTTCCGCAAAACCATGGGCGACTTCGGCCTGGACGGATTCGACGCCCGCAACCTGGCCTTCGGCGTACGCGAGTTCCCCATGGCCGCAATCATGAACGGCATGGCCCTGCACGGCGGCATCATCCCGTTCGGCGCAACGTTCCTGACCTTCTCGGACTACTGCCGCAACGCCATCCGCATGTCCTCCCTTCAGGAGCTGCCGTCCATCTACATCTTCACCCACGATTCCTTCTGGGTGGGCGAGGACGGCCCCACGCACCAGCCCATCGAGCACATCAGCAGCCTGCGTCTTATCCCGGGCGTCATCGATCTGCGCCCGGCCGACGCCACTGAAACCGCGGTCTGCCTCGACGTGGCCTTCACGCAGGACGATCATCCCTCCTGCGTGTTCCTGACCCGCCAGGGACTGCCCATCCTGGACCCGGCCGAGTATCCGGCCATCAAGGACGGCGCACGCAAGGGCGGATACATTCTCAAGGACTGCGAAGGGACCCCGGACCTGATCATCACCGCTTCCGGTTCCGAGGTCTCTCTGGCCCTGGAAACCGCCAAGCTGTTCAAGCGCAAGGTCCGTGTGGTCAACATCTGCAGTTTCAAGCTCTTTGACGAGCAGCCCGAGATGTACAAGAAAGAAGTCTTCCCGCCCGAGGTCACCGCACGCGCCGCAGCAGAAGCCGGCCGCACCGATCTCTGGTACAAGTACGTGGGCTGCGACGGCATCGTTCTCGGCCTCAACCACTTCGGTCAATCCGCGCCTGGCAAGGAGCTCTCCGCAAAATACGGTTTCACGCCGGAGAACTTCGCCAAGCTCATCAGGGAAAAATATTAGGAGTCATTCATGGAAGCGCCCCAAAAAAACCTGGCCCTCGACCTCGTCCGCGTCACTGAAGCCGCAGCACTGGCCTGCGCCCGCTGGCTCGGCAGGGGAGACAAGAACGAAGCAGACCGCGCAGCGGTGGACGCCATGCGCCTGTGCTTCAACTCCCTGGACATCGACGGCACCGTCATGATCGGCGAAGGCGAAAAAGACGACGCCCCCATGCTCTACAACGGAGAAAAGCTCGGCCGCGCCGACGGCGGCCCTGCCGTGGACATCGCTGTGGATCCGCTGGAAGGCACCAACCTGTTGGCCTACGGCCGCCCCAACGCCATTTCGGTGGTCGGTGTGGCTCCCAAGGGCACCATGCTCGACCCGGGCCCGAGCTTCTACATGCAGAAGCTGGTCGTTCCCGCCGCAGCCAAGAACGTGGTGGATATCGAAGCCCCGGTGGGCCACAACCTCAAGTACATCGCCAAGGCCCTGGAAAAGGATGTGGACGACCTGGTGGTCTTCGTGCTGGACAAGCCGCGCCACAAAAAGCTCATCAGCGACATCCGCGAGGCCGGTGCGCGCATCCAATTGCACTCCGACGGCGACATCACCGGTTCGCTCATGGCCATCGATCCGCGCAGCGAGGTGGACGTCATGATGGGCACCGGCGGCACCCCGGAAGGCGTGCTCTCCGCCATCGCCATCCGCATCATGGGCGGCGAGATGTACTGCAAGTTCGATCCGCAACGTCAGGATGAAAAGAACCTCATCGCCGAAGCGGGCATGGACATCCGCCGCGTCTACACCGTGTCAGACATGGTCCACTCCGATGACCTGTTCTTCGCGGCCACCGGCATCTCCGGCGGCACCTTCCTCAACGGAGTGAAATACACCGGGCACGGCGCGGAGACCTCCTCCCTGGTCATGCGCGGCAAGACCGGCACCATCCGTTACGTGGAAGCCATCCACGACTGGGAATCGCTCATGAAGTTCAGCGCCGTCCAATACGACTAGGCTGTCCATGGCGGCATGATTGCCATTGGGAGCCCGGAGCATGTTTATGCTCCGGGCTTTTTTTTATGCCTCCGGCGGGCAAAGGGGATAATCCCCTTTGCAAACCCTGAATTGTGGAGCCGGATTTCTCCTTCGCTCCGCTCAGGTCAAACCCGGCCCCATGGTATTTTCAGTTAGAATCAAAACGGCCGGTTGCCTATAAGGCAATCGGCCGTTTTCGCTAAAAATTTTGGTGGAGAGCTCGAGGGGCCCCTTTTTCAAAAGGGGCCCCTCGATAACACAAAGCCATCAGGCGCGAGGAAAAGCCCGGGGCTTTCGTGTTGGTATTCCCGTGGGGGCGAGAAATAACTGAAAAGACCTATTTCAACCGGTGAGAATTCTTTGCCCGTGCCGGTCCACCGCTTCCCCGAACGCGGACACGACCACCGGGTCGTAATGGGTGCCCGAGCAATGAATGATTTCGCGTACGGCAACCTCGAAGCGCGCTCCCTGCCTATAGGGCCGGTGCTGCATCCGGGCCGAAAGCGCGTCGGCCACGGAGATTATTCGCGCACCCAGCGGGATGTCCGAACCTGAGAGACCGTAGGGGTAGCCCGTGCCGTCGTACAGTTCGTGGTGGTGCAGGATGATGTCCGCCACTCCGCCAGGGGCCGAAAAAGCCTCCACAGGCCGTACGATGACGGCCCCTATTTCCGGGTGGGTGCGGATATGCTCCCACTCCACGTTGGTCAGAAAATTGGTCTTCTTGAGAATGGCGTCCGGTATTCCGATCTTGCCGATGTCGTGCAGATGCCCGGCAATGTGGATCATGCGCACGTCGTGATCCGAAAGCCCCATGTCCCTGGCTATGGCCGACGAAACCTGAGCCACCTGCTCGGAGTGGAACCGCGTGCAGGGGTCCTTGGCGTCGATGGCCTCGCCCAAGGATTCCGCGAACTGGTGCAACGTCTCCAACAGCCGCTCCTTGGCGCACCCGTCGCAAGGCTTTCCCGGCAGGCTCGTGCTGATCAAGTCCAAATCCAGCATCCGCAACCATCCTTTATTGTCGGACAAATTTGAAATCGATTTTCAGTATCATGTCAAGGATAAATAAAAAGGCCCGCAAAAAACACAGGCCCTTTTTTTGCTGTTTGAAAAAGCTTTTATTGATCCGGATTCTCGAATTTCTCCCGGATGATGGCCGCGTCCTTGCTCCGGGCTTCGGCCTGAAGCTCCTTTGCGCCGCCGTGGCAGGAGAATTCCCCTTCTCGGACCTGGACATATCCGGCGCTCAGCACCGTGGCGTAGGGCATCTGTTCGCGCATGTCCGCGTGGTCGATGCGATTGGGGAAGATGACGGGGATGGGTGCTCCGGAAAAATCTTCGAACATGATGTATTTCATGGGGGCTGCTCCTTGATGGCGATTTGCGGGAGTTTACGCTGCCCGGCGTGTTTTCGCAATCATCGGACGAAGAGGCCTCCGGCGGGCAAGGGGGATAATCCCCCTTGCATTCCCTAAATTGTGGTCATAGCCGAAAAGTTTGAAAGGCGGACCCAAAAACGCAACAGGGCCCCGGCGACGTGCCGAAACCTCTGTAGAGTATGACGTTCAAGTTCTGCGGAACCGGCAATAGCCAAGCACCCCCAGTGTCCCCAACGCCAGGAGCCCGAAAGTGGACGGCTCGGGAACCGAAGAAAGCGAGCTGATACTCCCGGTTACGTCGTTGGTCTCGAAAATATCCGACAGTCCGGAACTGGTATATATAAAATATCCACTGAAGAGCGAATCACGAATACGCACCGTAAAAGCGAAATCGTCCGTGCCCTCAACGAGCGTACCGATTCCCGCTGTCAAAGCGCCTATCTGGAATTCATCAGCACCATAAAACCGGAGTCCAACCTCACTCAAGGCGGGGGCATAAGCTCCAATGGTCATACTAAAACTTTTCAATATGGCAGTGGAGTAGCCGAGGCTGTCATCCCAGGAAAAGACGAAAGAGCCGGTCACAGGATCCATGGGCACCGGCTCAGCAGAACCCCCATAAAAATTTTGTGCCGTGAAGCTTACGGTGTAATCCATGAGTGCTGCTTGTGCCGGGGTGGCAAGCAAAACAAGCAGCAGGGCAGGACAACACAAGGAAAGAATAAAGCGTTTCATCGTTACCTCCGTGGTCGTTCTGACAGAAGCACCCCGGAAACAAGGCCCCGGTGATGTGCCAAAGTCCCTTTGGCATCTGTCCGATCAAGTCCTGCGGAACCGGCAATAGCCAAACACTCCCAATACCCCCAACGCCAAGAGCCCGAAAGTGGAAGGCTCGGGAACCGAAGAAAGCGAGCTGATACTCATGGTCACGTCAGTGGACTGGAAAACAGTGGGATCCTGTTGGCCGGAATTGGAATAGGCCATAAATGAGACGAGCAGAGAATGAATATCCCCCGAAATCATGAAATCGTCCGTACCCGCAAAAATGTTGTTGGGGCCATCCCCATCCAGACCGCCGATTATGAAATGGCCGGTATCGGCGAAGTAACCGTCGATCTCGTCATAAGCGGGGGTATAAGAACCAAAAGACGCGGTAAAACTCCTCAGAATGGCCGAGGAAAAGCCGAGGCTGTTATCCCAGGAAAAAATAAAGGAACCGGTGACCGGGTCCATGGGGGCCGGCTCCGCGCCCACGTGCGAAGAAAAATTCTGCGCCGTGAAACTCACAGTGTAGTCCATGAGCGCGGCTTGTGCCGGAGCGACGAGCAGGACAAGCAGCAGGGCAGGACAAGCAGCAGGGCAGGACAACACAAGGAAAGAATAAAGCGTTTCATGGTACGGTTACCTCCGTCGTCGGTTTGACGCCCCTAGGCTGCAAACACCACACCTATATCGTCGAATACGAACTATTATAGTATGGTGCATGAAAAATTCTTAAATCCCCCTCCTCGGATCTGCAAAATATCGCGACAAAAGTGTCGAAGTCGTTTACAGATTCCGGCAGAATCACGGGCCTCGAATCGATCCGGAGTCGGAGAATTTCATGCGGAACGCATCAAGACGGCTCTTCCCCTACTGATGCGCCTCGGCATACTGGCCGGGCGTCATGCCCATGATGCGCTTGAAGGCGCGGGAAAGGTGGCTCTGGTCCGCGAAGCCGCAGTCGACGGCAACCTGCGCGGCGGGTTCGCCCGCTTCCAGCATGCGCTTGGCGTGTCGGATGCGGCGGGCGGTCTGGTACTCGTGGGGCGGCAGACCGGTCCGGGCAGTGAACACCCGACTGAGGTGGAACGGGCTCAAATTCGCGGCTTTGGCCAGATCGGCCAGGGAAATGTTCTCTTCGAAATGTGCGTTGAGGTAAGCCCGCGCCCTGGTGACGGCCTCGGGCTCGTCCGGCAGCGCGGGCGGCTCAAGCCCGGCATGCTCACTCAGGAGCCGGGCCATGATATCCAGGAACAGGGTCTGGGATTCCAGGGGATCGCCATGCCGCAACGTAATTTCGGAAAGCCGGATGATCCGGCTGTACAGGTACGGATCGTCGATGGCCATATCCTGAAGCCGCGGCATGGGGTCGACGGCCATGCCCAGCTCGCCCAGCACGCGACGCAACGCCTCCGGCCGTACGCTGAACATGACGTAGGAACACGGCCCCTCCATGCCGCAGGCATGCACCTGCTGCGGGTTGATGGCCATGACCTGCCCGGCGCGAACCGTGACGGGCTGCTCTCCCTCCACGAAATCCCGGCTGCCGGAAAGGACCGCACCGAAGCAGAGCGAGTCGTGCGCATGACGCGAGACACTGCGGCTCACGCCCTCGGCATGCACCAACCCAACCCCGTCCAGTGCGGCCACCTGCATGTAGTTGAGTCCGTCCCTGTACCCTTTCATGCTCCGGTCATATCAGAGCGGGCACGAACTTGGCGAGCAACTTGAGCCCCTTTTCCCCCGCCTTGACCGTGTGCTCCACACGCTGAGGCATGACGCCGCTGGCGCCCGGCACATAGTCCAGTATTTTTCCGTCAAGCTCGCAAACGCCCACACCATCCACAACCTCGTGCAGCTCCCAGTTCTTGGGATGGTCGTGCAGGCCGATGGCGCAGCCCGGTTCGATGCGCACCAGATGCGCGCTGAACTTTCCGTCGGTTTCTCCGCCGGTGACGACGGCCTTCATGTATACACCCTCAAACGCCGGGTGCCTGTTCCAGCCGTCCTTTCCCGCCGTGTTGAACGAATCAAATTCCGTGATCATGCGATCCTCCTTTTTGAAGAGGATGCCTGTGGCGCAGCCGCAGCGATTGGACGATCTTGCTGTTTTCAAAAATAGCTGGAGGGAAGCCCTCCCTTCCCAAAACTTTCCAGCGAAACCGCCCGATTGCCTGACGGCAACCGGGCGGTTTTATTATCATGAAATGGCCTCTGTCTGCGCGGATTTGCATTGAACGCAGTGAAATCAAAGATACGCTGACAACCCAAGGTTTGCAAAGGGGATTATCCCCTTTGCCGGGGTGCAGGGGCAGCGCCCCGCATCTCACAACTCCATGCCGTTCTCTTCAATTTCAATCATGAAAGCTTCCACAACTTCGGGATCGAGCGCACCGGCGTCCGCCATGCCGCCGAGAATGCCCAGCGCCACCTCGACGGGCCGTCCGCGCTGATAGGGCCGGTCCGTAGTCATGGCGTCGAAGCAGTCCACCACGGACAGAATGCGGGCACCCAGTGGAATCTCCTCTCCTTCAAGCCCGCGCGGATAGCCGCGTCCGTCGAGACGCTCATGGTGCGCGTACACATAGTCGAGCACCGGCCCGAGGAAATCCAGACTGGAAAGAATGTCATACCCCCACTGCGGATGACTGCGAATCTCCAGCATCATGGCCTCGCGATTGGTGGTGTCCTCGTTGCAGAACATGCGGTCGCTGAATCCGATTTTGCCGATGTCGTGCAGGATGCCCGCAATGCGCACCTGTTCCACCTCGTCGTCGGACAGTCCCAGACGACGGGCCAGCCGCGCGCTGTAAGTGCCCACCCGCTCGCCGTGGCCTTCGGTGTACTCGTCGCGACGGCCCAAGGCCGTGGCAATGGAGGTCACGGTCTGCAACGAGTTGTGCTTGATGCGCTCCAAAAGCTGTTCCAGACGATCTTCCCTGGCCTCGATCTTGACCATCATCATGCCCACGGCCTCGGCCAACTCCTGGACGTCGGGCGGATACTCCGGACCGGTCAGGGCCATGATCTCGTCGGAATAGCGCCCTGAGGCGATGTCTTGAATCACCCGCATGAGCTTGCGGTGTGCTGATTTTCCGTCGACCATATCGTTCACGAATTCCTTTATGCCCAAACGGCCGCGTGCCCGGCCGCGAAAGAGGCCAGACTACGCGGCTCCCGGCCGGTGATATGCTCGACCGCTCCGGTCACGTTCCAGGCCATGTCGCGGCGGATGATGCGCGCCAGACTCACCAGCATGTCCAAATTCCACTGGGGCATTCCCGCGTCGAGCATGGCCTCCTTGTATTCGGGTTCTTCCTGAGCCGTGTATTCGACGGACACGCCCGCGCCCGAGAAAATCGAGGCGACGTCCGCTCCGGAGAGGGACTCCGGCCCGGTGAGCGCATAGGTCTTGCCGTCGTGTTCTTCCCGGTTTTCAAAGGCGGCGGCAACGCAGGCGGCGACATCGCGCACATCGATGTAACTGACCCTGGATTGCCCATAGGGAAGAAAAAGCTCGCCCCGACCGATGGTCCTGGCAAGCACGGTGGTGAAGTTCTGCATAAACACGTTGGGACGCAGGATGGTGAACCCCATGCCGCTTTCTTCCACCAAAAGGTCCACGCCGCCATGCTCACGGCCCAGCCTCCAATGGGCGTCGAAGGAGGCGCCCATGCCCGAGGAACGCACGACATGCTCGATGCCCGCCTCCTTGGCGGCCAGCATGACGTTGTGCCCGTACTTTCTCATCCGCTCCACCAGGGGCAGCACCAGCACCATGCCCTGGCAGCCCTCCATGGCGTGATACACGGACTCGGGGTCGGCCAAATCCATGGCCCGGACAGCCTCCGCGCCCGGATTAAGGCCCCGGGATTCATCCCGGACGCCGGCCACCACGGAAAAGCCGCGTGCCACGAGTTCCCTTACCACTGCCGAGCCGACGGTGCCCGCGGCACCGGTCACGAATATTCTCATGCGTCCTCCGAAAAATATGCTCGGCGTAGTCTAGGGTTTATGACGGGCAAATTCAACGGCTTGTTGCGACGGTCATGCGGTCTGCTCCTTTCGGGCCGGAGTGAGCAGCACGTACAGGGCGGGAATAAGCACCACGGCCCCGAGGGTGGCGGTCACCTCACCGAAGATGATGGCCTTGCACAGGGGAGCCCAGCCCGGATCGGACAGAGCCAGGGGCGTGAGCCCGGCAAAGTTGGTCACCGTAGTGCTGAAGATGGGCCGCAGCCTGTCCGCCGCCCCCTGGCGAGCGGCCTCGGCCACGTCAAGCCCGGCCTTGCGGTGATTGTTCATGGTCTGAACCACGATGATTGCGTCGTTGACCACAATGCCCACCAGGGCCACGATGCCGATGGAAGCGGAAAAGGAGAAGGGGATCTCCAGGAGGAGGAAGCCGCAGAACACGCCCACCAGGGCGAAGAGCACGGTACTCATGATGATGCCCGGATGCAGCAGGGAGTCGAAGAGCAACGCCAGGATGCAGTAGACCAGCACGATGGCGACCAGGAACACCCTGAACATGTTCTCATAGGTGTTCGCGACTTCTTTTTCTCCGGCAAAGGTATAGGTGTAATCCGCGGGCCAGTCCTGCATCATGGCGTCCATCTGCGGCCGCATGCGGTTGAGGACTTCGGATACGTATGCGCCGTCCAGCTTGGCCAACACGGTGACGGAACGCCGTCCCTCCTTATGCAGGATGACCTGCTGGGCGGCCACCATCTCCGGCTCGGCCAGGCTCCAGAGCGGCACGGCGCGACTCTTTTCGTTGATGATGGACAGCAACTCCAGTTCGTCCCAGCCCTTGGGCCCGGCCAGTCTTCCCTGCTGACTTGCCCACCAGGTGCCGAGGCGGATGTCGAGATCGTCCCGGCCCTCGGAACGACGCATCCGGCCTACCTTTTCATGCTCCATGTAGGCCACCATCTGTCCGGCCAGTTCCTCCTGGCTGACGCCGTAATAATCCATGGCCTCGTGCATGGGCCGGAACCGCAGTTCGGTCCCTTCGGGTCCCATGTTGTCACGCACGTCCACCACACCGGGCACCCGGGACAGCCGGCGGGCCACCTCCCGGGCGATGATGCGCAGCTCGGTCATGTCCCTGCCGGCAATGTCGACCTGCACGGCGTCCTCCCCCGAGGAACCGCCGATCTGTGGATTGAGAAAAATCCGTGCGCCGGGTGTATTTTCCAATGCCTTGGACAACTCGGCCCGCAGGGGCTCCACATATTCGAAGGCCAGTTTGTCGCGATCCCGGCCCGGAATGAAGAAGCAGGCGAACCCCACCATGCTGGGCGCCCTGTTACGGCCGATCAGGTCGTGCACCGAAGAAAGAGAATAGGCATCCTTGCCGCCCACCACGCGCATGACATGCTCGAAATAGGGCTTGCCGCGCAGGATTTCGCCTACCCTGTCGGCCACGGCGGCCGTTTCATCCAAAGTGCTGTCCGCGGCCAATTCCACGGTCACGCCCAAGGTGCGGCCGTCCTCCTTGGGATAAAGGGTGTCGCGCAAGTTGACTGCGGCCACAAGGCTGACCAGAAACAAAAACAGTGCGCCCGCCACCCATCGGGCCGCCTGCCCGCGGGAACCCACCACCCTGTGCTCCATCCAGGCGGAAAGCCCCTTTTCCACCCGGTGGGACAGGCGGTCCACCCAACCCGGCTCGAAGGTCTTGTCTTCCCTGGCCAGAAACGGACGGGCCATGGACGGTCCGAGCACTACGGAAACGATGTAGGACATGACCAGGCAGACCGCTGCGGTCACCGGAATGACCCGGATGAACTTGCCGTCCACCCCGCCCACAAAGGCCAGTGGCAGAAAGACAAGGATGGTGGTCACCGATCCGGCCATGGAGGGTACCGCATAGGTCCTGATGGTGTTGCGCACGGCCCCGACAAAGCCGAGCCGCTTGATGAAGACACCCTCATGCATGCCCTCCATGATCAGGATGAAGTCGTCCACCAACAGGCCCAGGGCCAGGATCATACCCACGATGACCAAAAGGTTGAAGGTGTAGCCCATGGCCCAGAGCACGGCAATGGAGCCGAACAGGGTCAGGGGCACGGACACTGCGGCCACCAGGGCCTCGCGCCAGGAAAGAAGCGCGAAAAGCACCAGAAAGACGACGAGCATGGACTGCCAGCCGTTGTTGAAACCTCGGGCCAACTCGGTCCAAATGGCCTCGGACTGGTCTCCGGAAAACCGCCACTGCACGCCCTCGGGCCAGAGGGGAGAAGTCGCGGCCCGTTCAAGCATGTTCCTGACGCTCTTCACCAGAGCAATGGTGTCCTGCCCCGGCGACTTGAGGATGTCCATGGCCACCACCGGAATGAACTCCCCGCCCTGCCAGCTCAGGGCCGCCCTGGTTTTCTCCCGCAGGTGTGTACGGGTCACCCGGGCCACGTCGCGCAACCGAAGCACCGTGCCCTCGGATTGCCGCCGGAGGATCAGGTTCTCGAGGTCCTCCTTCTCCCGGTACGCACCACCCATACGCATGGCGAACGTCATGTCCCTGTTTTCGAACTTGCCCCAGGGCGCATCGGCCCCATGGCTCATGACGGCCTGGCGCACCCGGGTGGCCGGAATGCCGTAGGCCTGCAATCGCTGAGGCTGGAGCTGCACCAGGACTATCTCCTTGCGTGCCCCGATCTTGTTGACCCTGCGAATGCCGGGAATGCGTTCCAGTCGCCGCTTGAGGATTTCGGCCTGCTCCTCCAGCACGGAGCGGTCCACGTCGCCGGACAAGGCCACGGAAACGATGGGGATGTCTCGCACGGAGGAGGCCTCCACCTTGGGGCGCTCCGCGCCCTTGGGCAGAAATCCCCGGGCAATGGACACCTGACGGTTCAGGAGTTGCAGGCTTTCGGACACGGAACATTCCGCCCGGAAGCTCACCGCCACGATGGAGACCTCCTCTTTGGAGGCGCTGTGGATCTTCTTGAGTCCCTTCATGCCCCGAAGTTCCTTTTCGATCTTCTGGGTGATCTCCTTCTCCACCATGGCCGGGGTGGCCCCCTCCCATCGGGTGATGACGTAGGCCTCGGGAATCTCCAAGTCGGGCAGGGACTCCTTGACCATGAAGTTGTAGCCGATGACGCCGGTGAATCCCAGAAGCAGGATCCAGATGATGGCCGGGACCGGCTTGAGAAACAGAAAATCGAAAGCCGCACCTGTGGGGGATTGTCGATGGCCGGACATCACTGTGTCTCCACCACGCGCACGGCCGCGCCGTTGGAAAGCTGCTGTCTGCCTTCCAGGGCCACGGTTTCTCCCACGTCCACCCCCCGCACCACTTCCGCGTAGGAGTCGTCGTCACAACCGAGAACAATGTCGCGACGCTGAGCAGTGCCGTTGGCGACCACATAAACGTAAGGTCGGTCCCTCCTGAACAGCAAAGCCGCAAGGGGAACACGCAGGGCGTCCGGCTTGTGATCCACTGCTATCCAGCAGTTGGTGAACATGCCGTCCAGAATGAAGCCGTCCTCCTGATGGAGCCTCACCTTGACGCGGATGGCCCGCCCCGTAGCGTCGAGCTGCGGGCTCACGGAATGAACGATCCCCTCTCTTTTCCACCTCTCTTCGCCGGTGTCGTCCGCTCCGAGCCAGTCCAGCGCGCCGGGCATCACCACGGCCCGCTGGCCCACGCGCACTTTCCGACCGTCGAGCATGGGCAGGGTCAGGGTCACCTCCATTTCGCTCGGATCGATGACCGTGATAGGGGCGGTTTCCTGCAACCGTGCAGGGGTGGAATGATCGACGTTCTCCGGGTCGAAATACTCACCCGTCCGGATGTTGAGCCGGGCCACCACCCCGTCGAACGGGGCGAACACCGCGTTCTTGTCCTGACCGCGCTTGGACTTGTTCAACTCGGCCACGGCCGCCTTGACCTTGGACCGGGCCGCCGCCAACCGGGCTACGGCCGTCTCCACTCCTTCACGGGCGTTGTCGAACCGGGTCTTGCTGCGCTCAAAGTCGCTCCTGGCCAGCAGCTTCTGTTCAAAAAGACGTCGGTTGCGCCCATGGCTGCTCCGAGCTTCGGCCAGTTCGTTGCGGGCCTGGGCCAGGGCGGCCTGCTCCATTTCCACACCCTTGTGGGCCTCGGTGAGGCCCGCCTCGCTCTGCTGGACCTGAGCCAACGGCTCTCTGCTGTCCAGCCGCGCCAGCATCTGACCGGAGCGCTCGCCCCTTTCCGGCCCGCGCACCCGGGAACCTTCCCGAATCAGTCCACCGTCGGCGTCCGTTGCAAGAAACTCCACGGTCCCAATGGTTTCGAACTGGAGATGCCGCTTGCGTACGGCTTCGGCAGGCCCTTCGCCCACCACCCATTCCGTGACGGGCCCGCGACCCAGTACGACCGCGCTCACGGGAACCGGCTTCGGGTCCAGGTCCGGCCGGTTACGTCTGCGTTCGTTTTCATCCAGTCGCTCCAAAGCAACCAACATCAGAAAAACGCCGGCCGCAACCAGCAGCAGAAAAGTCATATGTCGACGTATGAATGCAGTGATCCGATTCATTGTTCCACCTTTTATTGACAGATCTGTCAATTTTTTTGACATCTATCAGCAGGCATCAGGCCGAACAAGGGGCTTTAACTCTTTTTTACACCTGTTCACGAACGCAAAACGGCCCTGCCGAAGCAGGGCCGTTTTGTTTATTGGTGCGGCGGCTCCATGATAGGCTTGGTGTCCCATTCGATGACGAACCCGTAGTTATACCCAGCCGGCATGGGCATATTCTCATACTGGGAAACCTGCTCAAAATAATCGCCCCAGTAGGGCACCGGCTTGTTGAGCTCCCCGAAGCCCATGATGTTCTGCCGACCGCGCCCGTTGGGCTGGTCATTGGGTCTCGGGTCCTTGTCGATAACCCCGTCGTCGAGATTCCTGCACCAGTTTGTGTAGCTCCATTTTTCGCCGCTCACCCAGACCCAGCCCGTTTTCGAATTACTGGAGCCGTCGGTTTTGGCGCCGCCCAGAAACGGACCGATCTTGATGCCGTAGTGGGAATCCGGGGTGTAGTCGTCCGGAAACTTCCAAAAGAATTTTTCATCGTCCACCAGGCTGAAAACAAATTCGTTTTCCTCGGCGCTGGTGATGCTGGCCAGGTAACCGCCCACGGATTCGGCCAGCAGGGCCGCCTGCACCCAGCTCACATTCTTTGTGGGTACATATACGGCCTGATAGTAATGGGTTCCGCCTTCGGGACGGATGAAGGACCTGAGCCCCTGCCTCTGTGCGGTGATGTCGTCCGGCAATTCGCCAAAGCCTGCAAAGGTGCGGTAGTTGACCTGAAAATCGATGCCATGAACCACTACCGTACGGGTGGGCCCCATGGCCTTCTGGTTCGGTCCCTTACCCGGACCACCTTTGGGACCTCCCTGGGCACCGTGCCTCGGAGGCGGACAAAAAGTTTTGCCTGCGGGCACTCCCAGAGCGTCGCGAAGGGTTGTTTCCGTAATGCCCAACTTCCGGGCCGCATCGGCAAAATCAGGCGGTCCCTGATCAGGCCTGCCCAAGGCGTCCTTGATCCGCTGTTCGGAAACTCCAAGTTTCTGTTCCGCACCGCGAAAATCCGGATGGACGCAATCCAGGGCCAAGGCTTGCGCTCCAAAACACAGCAGTACAAGCAATACAAAGACCGAAAAGATGACAGTTCGTTTCATAAGCGCTCCTTTAAACGAGATACTAGCATGGGTCCGTCCTCAGTCAGTTATTAACCCGGAATATGATGGTAAAAAAAACGGCCCTGCCGAAGCAGGGCCGTTTCAATTTATTTCTGCGAGCTCGAATTTTGGCTAATAGCCCATGAAATGCATGATGTCTTCCATGTGCCAGGTGGCCAGCAGGCCGACTATGCTCAAGATGATGGTATAGGGCAGCGCCAGCAGGACCATGCGCCCGTAGGAGAGGCGGATGACCGGGGCCAGAGCCGAGGTCAGCAGGAACAGAAAGGCGGCCTGACCGTTGGGAGTCGCCACGCTGGGAATGTTGGTGCCGGTGTTGATGGCGACCGCCAGATGGTCGAACTGGGTCATGGTGGTGGCCACGGTGCCGCGAATGCCTTCGGGCAGGGTGGCGATCACGTCCGCGCGGACCAGCTCCGGGTTGGTCAGCTTGGCCATGAGGGCCGTGGCGTCTTCCACGCCGGGCATGGCGGCCAGCACGTTGACGAAGTGCATCTTGGTCTCGGAGATGTATACGGTCGCCACGAACACGTTGTCCGAAATCATGGAGAGCAGACCGTTGGCCAAATAGTAGGCGGCCAGCTGGGCCTGTCCCTTCATGCTCAGCACGAGATGGATGACCGGGGCGAAGAGGTGGTTGTCGTGAATCACGGCCACGATGGCGAAGAACACCACGAGCAGTGCGGTAAAGGGCAGGGCCTCTTCAAACGCCTTGCCGAGCTGGTGCTCTTCGATGAAGCCGTTACATGCGGTCAGAATGACGATGACCGACAGACCGATGACGCCAACTTCGGCCAGATGCAGGCCCAGGGCGATGACCAGCCAGACACCTGTGAGGGCCTGGATGAGCAGTTTGGCGCGGCCGCGGATGCCGCGTTTTTCCTCGTCACGTGCGGACTGTTCCATGAGAATGGAACGGACGTTGCCCGGCATGCGCGCGCCGTAGCCGAAGAGGCTGAACCTTTCGAGCAAGACACAGGTGAGCAGGCCGGAAATCAACACGGGCATGGAAATGGGAGCCACCATGATGAAGAAATCCATGAAGTGCCAGCCCATTTCATGGCCGATGAGCAGGTTCTGAGGCTCACCCACGATGGTGCACACGCCGCCCAGGGCGGTGCCCACGGCGCCGTGCATCATCAGGTTGCGCAGATATGCGCGGAAAGCGATGAGGTCTTCGCGGTTCATCTTGATGGTGTTGTCGTCGCACAGGTCGTGGGAGCAGTGCATGTCCACGCCGGAAGCCCAACGGTGGTAGACGTTGTAGAAGCCGTAAGCCACGGCAATGATCACCGCGGTGACGGTCAGGGCGTCCAGGAATGCGGACAGAAAGGCGCCTGCAAAACAGAACAGCAGGGAAATGACGATCTTGGACCGGATGCGCACCAGCAGTTTGGTGAAGGTGAACTGAAGCAGATCCTTCATGAAATAGATGCCCGCCACCATGAAAATCAACAGAAGAATGACCGGGAAGTTGTGCAGGGCTTCATGGTAGACGCTGTCGGCGCTGGTCATGCCCATGGCCACGGCTTCGATGGCCAGCAAACCGCCCGCTGGGAGCGGATAGCATTTCAACGCCATGGCCAGGGTGAAGATGAATTCCACGATGAGCACCCACCCGGCGATGAAGTGGCCGTTGGGTATTGCGAACCATATGACCGGATTGATGATCAGAAATGCCAGGATACTAAGTTTGTACCAACTGGGAGCATTGCCCAGCAGGTTCGCCTTAAGGGCTTGTCCAAGGGTCATAGCCGTCACTCTCCTTAATTATTGGGGAAAAGAACCCCTTTTATCCGAATACAATAGGCACGTTTTTTAGCCATTTTGAAGGTTCGAGTCTAGCAAAATCGGTGAAAAAGCCAGCTGCTCCAAGGATTCCCCTTATTAAATATGAAATACTTGCAGGGGCAATTATTGTTGACGATCCATATTGCCGCCCGCAAAAAGTTTTCGTTTTGCCCAATCGGCGATTGTTCGTCATACGATTGTGACGAGGAACAAGTACTTCTGCACCTGCGACAGCATACAGAACCTCCCATCCTGACAGACGGCGCGGCGGCCCCCACAACCCTCACCCGCCGCGCCGCTCTCCCTCTCCTGAAAGTCCGCAACTTGCCAAATCCACCTGAATATGGTTCCTTCGGTATGGATCAAGAACCAATGGAACCGACTATGAAGACATGCATTTTCCTGCCGCCGGTCCGCAAGCCCACAGGCGGAGTCACCGTGCTGCGGCAGATCGCGGACATTCTGCACCAGTCCGGCCGTACAGCCTGCCTTGTGGCCAGGGACAGGACGGGCTGGCGCCCCGAAGGCCTGGCCGACGCGGCTCCGGTCCTGGATTGGGAAGAGCTTTCGCTCACTCCCAAAGACATCTGGCTGGTGCCCGAAGGATGGGTCAACGCTTTGGCCCCGGGGTTGGAGGCGCGCGCCCGCTGCTTCAGCTATGTGCAAAATTGGGCCTATCTTTTTTCCTCTCTGCCACCGGGCGTGACCTGGGCCAGGCTGCCCGCCTCCTTCCTGACCGTATCCGAGCCCGTGGCCCACTTCGTCCGGGAGTCGACGGGTCGCGATTCGCTCATCCTGCGGCCCGGAATCGACCGCTCCATCTTTCACGCACCGGAATCCAAGCCTGCGGGCAAGCCGTGCATCGCCTTCATGCCGCGCAAGAACAAATCCCTGGCCGCCCAGATCCGCGCCGTGTTCGAAAACCGCAACGGCCCTGACCGCGCACGCTGGCTGGAGATCGAGGGCATGGACACCTACGGTGTGGCCGAGGCGCTTCGTTCGGCGCATATCTTCCTCATGACCGGATTCCCCGAGGGCTGCCCCCTGCCGCCGCTGGAGGCCATGGCCTGCGGCTGTCTGCCAGTGGGCTTCACTGGCCTGGGCGGCTGGGACTACATGCGCCAGGCTCAGAACAAACCGCGCTTCAGCCCCTGGTGGCCGGTACGCCATGTCCCGTGGTCCGGCAACGGCTTGTGGTGCGCAGACGGCGACGTGCTGGACGCCGGCCTCTGCCTGGAAGAGGCCGTCGGTTGGATCGAGGCCGATGCGACGCAATTCGATACCGCCCTGAAAGCAGGACAACAGACTGCGGATGCTTACTCAACGGACATGCAGCGGGAAAACGTGGTACGGATTTGGGAAGAGTTGGAAAAGTAGTTTCCGCCTCCGGCAACACGGAAATCTTCTCAGACATTACCCGAGTTGCATTAAATTATCGAAAAGCCGATTTTCGATGAAAAACGCAGATTGAAAAAGATAAAGCCAGCCTCTTGGCGCTTCGCAGCAAAATTCAAGCATAGTCCGGGTTGAAATACCCCCTTCCCTCCCTTACTGAAACAATCATCTTGTATTGCGGCGCTTTCGCCGCTCCCGAAACCAAACTCTGAAGGGACACTTCATGAAGAATAAAAACCTTGTCTTAATATGTATCCTGACTCTGCTGCTGACCGCAGTCCTTCCCTACGGCGTTCAGGCGGCCGCGCCTGCCGATTTCTGGAAAACCCAACGAACCGGCGCCAACTGCTTCAACAAGGTGCCCGAGGAAACCTGGTTCAAGGACGCCGCGGATCTCGGTGTGAGCTGGGTACGGCTGGCCTTCGGCAAATGGAAAGGCGAGCAGCGCGATTTTCTCATGGGCAACGCCGACAACTATCGTGGATTGGTGGAAAAGGACGCGCAAAAACTGAAGCAGGTTCTGGACTGGGCGCAGAAGTACGGCCTCAAGGTGGTGCTCACGCCACTCTCCCTGCCCGGTGCACGCTGGAAGCAGAAGAACAACGGCAAGTTCGACCCGCGCCTGTGGGAAGACTTCAACTATTGGAAGCAGAGCAAGGCCTACTGGCATGACATCGCTGAACGCTTCGGCACCCACCCGGCCCTGGTGGGTTTCAACATCAAGAACGAACCCCTTCCGGAAAAGAACCGTGGCGTGGCCGAGCACGTCGCCCTGGGCGACAACTCCCGCTTCAAGGCCTGGTACGCAAAAAACAAGAACACGCCCGCAGACCTCTATCGTTTCTACACCGAGGTCATCCACACCATCCGCCAGGTCGCACCGGACATGCCCATCATGGTGGACGCGGGCTGGTACGCCCAACCCGGAGCCGTCACCTACTGGCCCGCTGCCCTGGATGATGACAACGTGCTCTATTCCTTCCACATGTACGAGCCCTACGATTTCACCTCAAACTCCAACTTCAAGCGCAAAAAGCCCTATGTCTATCCCGGGGTGGTGCCCTTCGGCGAACACGACGTAAACTGGAACCGCAACGCCATCGCCGCCTATATGGAACCGTTCTTCCGCTGGGCAAAGAAAAACGACATCCCCCGCGACCATCTCGTGGCCGCCGAGTTCGGCTGCGTGCGCCGCAACCCGGGTTGCCGACAGTATCTGACGGACGTGATCGCCGAGTTGGACAAGCACGCCGTCCACTGGGCCTTCTACTCCTTCCGAGAAGACGAGTGGGACGGCTACGATTACGAGGTTGGCACCAAACCGTTGGGCTGGAAATACTGGCAGGCCGTGGAACGCGGCGAACACCCCAAGGTACCGCGCAAGCCCAATCCGCTCTTCGACGTCATCAAGTCCCGGCTGAAGTAGCCGGCAGCCCTCACGGGCAGGCTTTTTTTGGTGAAAATAAAAAATGCCCGGGTATTGCCCGGGCTCTTTTTCAGGCCTACAACAAGGTTGAGAATGGCAGCCCTAGTCCACCCGGATAGTCCGCCGTTTGGGCTTGGTCTTTGAAATGGTGATGGTCAGGACGCCGTCCTTGAGATGGGCACGGATGGATTCCTGATTCACATTGCGCGGCAAGGGAAATGTTCGCCCGAACGGGCCACAGGTGCGTTCGAGCATATGGTAGGCGTTTTTGCGGGCGTCCTTTTCAAAACGGCGACGACCGTAAAGAACCAGTCCGGCCTCCTTGAACTGCAGGCCGATGTTCTCAAGGGTCACACCGGGAAGATCCACCTGGATGACGATCCCGGTGGAGTCCTCGACCATGTCTGCGGGGGGGCTCCACATCGGGCCTTTTCTGTCACCGGCGGCGATCCGGCCGGGACGATCGTCCCTGATCCGGTCTCCCGCGGAAAGGTCCAGCCCCATCCAGGGGTTCCAATTGAATTTCGCCATGAGCGCCCGTTTCCCTCCACTGAATATAATATGCGCAGATACCCATTCCCTTATAGCATTGTCAGAGTAATCTCAACCGCCCACTCAAAATGGAGCGAACCATGCCGCAAATCTGCAAGGAAAAAGTCTACAAGGCCGAAGACACCGTCATCGACCGCCTGGGGCCCCCCAAGGTCTCCAGCCCGCTCAAACACGGCCGGTACGTGGATGAGGACGATGCCGTGCTGGTCAACCTCTCCAAGGACAGCCTGATTTCCAAGGGCAGAAAAAAAGCCGAAGAGCCGGTCTTCTTCGAATTGGCGGGCCCCCGGGAAAATCTCTATTTCGACCCGAGCAAGGCCAAGTGTGCCGTGGTCACCTGCGGCGGCCTCTGTCCCGGCCTCAACGACGTGATCCGAGCCATCGTCATGACCGCACATCACGAATACCACGTACCCAGCGTGCTCGGCATCCGGTACGGTCTGGCCGGGTTCATCCCGTCCGAGGGCTACGACGTCATGGAGCTGACCCCGGAAAACGTGGGCCAGATTCACGAATTCGGCGGCACCATGCTCGGCAGCTCGCGCGGACCGCAGGATGTGGAGGAGATCGTGGACGCCCTGGAGCGCATGAACATATCCATCCTGTTCATGATCGGCGGGGACGGCACGCTCAAGGCGGCGGAAAGGGTCCAGGCCGAGATCAGCAAACGCAATCTTTCCATCTCCCTGGTGGGCCTGCCCAAAACCATCGACAACGACATTCAGTTCGCGTCGCCCTCCTTCGGCTTTGACACGGCCGTGGAAAAGGCCACCGAGGCCATCCGTTGCGCCCACGTGGAAGCCACGGGCGCGCCCTGGGGGCTCGGATTGGTCAAAGTCATGGGCCGTGCTTCCGGCTTCATTGCCGCCCAAAGCGCCATGGCCCTGCAGGACGTGGATTTCGTGCTCGTGCCCGAAGACGAGTTCGACCTGGATGGTGGCAACGGACTCCTACATCACCTGGAAGCGCGCATGCGCCAGAACGGACACGCGGTCATCGTGCTGGCCGAGGGGGCCGGGCAGAACATCATCGGCGAGACCGGCAAGATGGACAAGTCCGGCAACCTGGTGCTGGGGGACATCGCCGGAACGATCCGCAACGCCATCAAGAGCCACTTCGACGAGCTCGGCATCGAGACCACTCTCAAATACATCGACCCGAGCTACATCATCCGTTCGGTCCCCGCCAACGCCAACGACCGCATCTATTGCTCGTTCCTGGGCATCCACGCCGTGCATGCGGGCATGTCCGGACGCACCGGCCTGGTCATCTCGCGCTGGAACGGCCGCTACGTGCACATTCCCATGAAGCTCATGACCCGGTCTCGCAAGCACATCAACACCTGCTCCAACTACTGGCGCGCCGTGCTCGAATCCACGGGCCAGCCCGTGAGCATGAAGAACGAAGGTAAGGAAAAGAAGAAATAAAACCGGGGAAAGCCCCATTTCCGAAACTTTTTGAGATCAGACCACAATGATCTTCCCAAAAACAACCCGGCCGGAGGATTACATCCTCCGGCCGGGTTTCATAAAAACTTTGAAAGGGGCTCTGGGGGAAACCTTCCACTCGAAAGGTTTCCTCCAGCCTTCTTAAATAACTTTGTTCAGTGGATACTCGATAATGGCTTCGGCTCCAAGGCCGCGAAGCTGCGGAATGATGTCGCGGACGATGGATTCCTCGACCACGATTTCCACGGACACCCAGTTCGGGTCCTTGAGCTCGGCCACGGTGGGGGAGGTCTGCGCGGGCATGACGTCCTGCGCCTCTTCCATCTTGGCCTTGGGCATGTTCATCTTCAAGCCCACGAGCTTTTCGGCCCGCAACGCGCCCTGCAGCAGCAGGTTCATCTCTTCGATCTTCTTACGCTTGGCGGGATCGGCCCAGGCTTCCTTGTTGGCGATAAGCTGGGTGTTGGTCTGCATGAGCTCGGCAATGATGCGCAGGCCGTTGGCCTTGATGGTGGTGCCGGTCTCGGTGATTTCCACGATGGCGTCGCACAGGCCTTCGACGACCTTGGCCTCGGTGGTGCCCCAGGAAAAAGACACGTCCACGTTCACGCCGATGGACTTGAAGTACTTTTCGGTGAAGCCCACCAGTTCGGTGGCTATCTTCTTGCCTTCCAGGTCTTCGGGGCGCTTGAAGGGCGAATTGCCCGCCACGCAGAGCACCCAGCGGGCCGGACGGTTGGAGACCTTGGAATAGATCAGGTCGTCCACGACCACCACGTCGGAGTCATTTTCCATGACCCAGTCCTTACCGGTCAGGCCCACGTCGAAGGTGCCGCGCTCCACGTACATGGCCATTTCCTGGGCACGGGACAGGGAGCACTTGATCTCGGGGTCGTCGATATCCGGGAAGTAGTTGCGGTGGTGCAGCCGGATGTTCCAACCGGCCTTGGCAAAGAGCTTGATGGTCGCGTCCTGCAGGGAACCTTTGGGCACTCCGAGTCTGATGAGTTCTCCGGCCATTACTTATATACCTCCTTGGGATCGAAGACGATGGGCGAGCATTCAACGACCTCGCCGTCCTTGAGTTCTCGATAAAAGCAGCTGCGGTAGCCCTTGTGGCAGGCCGCGCCGCCGATCTGTTCAATACGCACCAGGATGGTGTCCGAATCGCAGTCCAGCCTGATGGCCTTCACTTTCTGCACATGACCAGAAGTTCCGCCTTTATGCCAGAGAGAATGTCGGGAGCGACTGAAGTAATGGACCTCGCCCGTTTCCAGGGTCTTGTCCCATGCTTCTTCATTCATGTAGGCCATCATCAGGACTTCGCCGGTTTCGGCATCCTGAGCGATGGCGGGCACCAGGCCGTCGCATTTCTCAAAATCTGGTCTCATTGTTTCTCCTGACAATATTGTATTTTCCCAACCCAAGGCGGTGGGTCGGGACAGATTGCATACCGCTTTGTCTCTGGATAGGCAATAGCCGAAATGGAAAGGCTCCCGACTCCGACCGGCGACAAAAGACTCCCCGCAGAGGCCAAGCCTCTGCGGGGAGTATGACATATCTTGTTTTTCAAGGGCCACCCCTGCGAAACGTGACAATTATGCAAAATATCACAAACGAAAATTCTCCTGACCACCCAAAAAGGTTTGCGGCCCGAAGAAAGGCGCTGGCTAGCGCCGCAATTTAACCCAATACAGGCCTCGACCGCGCTGCACCTTGAGTACGACCGTACTGGCCATGCGGCTGTTCAGGTATCCGGCAAGCAAGCCGTCCGCCGTGCGCAGACTGCGGTTCCCGATCTGGTGCACCAAATCGCCGGGCTGCAGATGGGCCTTTTCGGCGGGGCTGCCCTTGCCCACCTGGGTGATGACCGCGCCCACGCCCCTCGGGTTGTCCTTGAGGCGCAGCCCCCAGACCTTGGCCACCAGCGCGGTTGCGGTCTTCCGGGACATGACCGCCGGCTTGATCCTGATGTCCACACGCTTGCCGTCGCGCAGCAGGTTCAGCATGAGATACTCGCCCCGGGTGTGCCCGCGCAGACGCGTCAGATACTCGTCCACGTCGCGCAGGGACCGGCCGTTCATCCCCACCAGCACGTCCCCGGCCTTGATGCCTGCGGCCTGGGCCGGAGTATCCGGGAAGGTGTCGGTGACGATCATACCGTTCACACTCTTAAGGTTGAAATACAGGGCCATATCCTGGTCGATGCTCTGCCCGAAGAGGCCCAGCCAGATGGGCGCCACGTGGCCGGTGCTGATAAGCTCGGCCACCACGGCCTTGGCCTTGTTGATGGGAATGGCGAAACCGATGCCCTCGCCCTTGGCATGGATGGCGGTATTGATGCCGATGAGTTCACCGTTGATGTTCAGAAGCGGACCGCCCGAGTTGCCCGGATTGATGGCCGCGTCGGTCTGGATGAAGTTGCCGGAACGGCCCCGGTCCGTACTGATGGTCCGGTTCAGGGCCGAGATGACGCCTGTGGTCACGGTATGGCTGAAGCCGTAGGGGTTGCCGATGGCGATGACGGTCTCGCCGATGAGGATGTCGTCGGAATCTCCCATCTTCACGCCTGGCAGGTTCTTGGCGTCCTTGATGCGCAGCACGGCCAGATCGAAGTCCGGGTCGGACCCGATCATTTCGGCCTTGAAGTCCCGGCCGTCGGTGAGGCGTACGGTGATGGTCTCGGCCCCGGAAATGACGTGGGCGTTGGTGAGCACCAGCCCGGCCCTGCCGTCAATGATCACCCCCGATCCGAGGCTGCTGGCGGAGCGCTGCGGAAGACGGCCGAAAAAACGCTCCTGAAAAAGGCGGCCGATGGGGTCGTTTGGAAAAACGCTCCGGCCCTGCTTCCTGGAAATAGCCGTGATGCTGACCACCGAGGGGCTGACGCTCTCCACGGCCTTGACCACCGGCGTTCTGCGCAGTTCGTCCACATAGGCCGAAGCCGGAGCCACAAGGCAGACAATCAACATGAGGGCCAGAAGCCCTGTCGAACGACGCATCAGTAAGGCCTCCTCGCCATGCGCTGCAACCGGTGAATACGCTCCTGAATGGGCGGGTGCGTGCTGAAAAGGTTGGCGGCACGCTGCCCGCTGAACGGGGAAATGATGAACATGTTCTCCGTGGCTGGGGAACCGCGGAGCGGAGTATGGCGCGAGGCCGTGTCCAGCTTGGCCAGGGCCGAGGCCAGGGACAGGGGTTCGCCGGAAATGCGCGCCCCGGTTTCGTCGGCCAGGTATTCACGGGAACGGGACAGGGCCATCTGGATCAGGGTGGCCGCGATGGGGGCCAGGATGGCCATGGCCAGGGCTGCCAGCGGACTTCCTCCCTCCTCGTCATCCCCGCCCATGCCGAAGATGGCCGAGAACTGGAGAATGTTGGCGATGAACACGATGGCTCCGCCCAGAACGGCGGCAATGGTCTGGATGAGGATGTCGCGGTTGGCGACGTGGCCGATCTCGTGGGCCAGCACACCCCGAAGCTCGTCCGGATTGAGCACGCGCACAAGGCCTTCGGTGACCGCCACAACGGCGTTTCCCGGGTTGCGGCCCGTGGCGAACGCATTGGGCTGGGGCTGGGGTATCAGAACGATACGCGGCTTGGGCACGCCCGCGTTGGCGGCCAGTTCCTCCACCACCTGATGAATGAGGGGCGCGTCCCCGCGGGAAAGTTCACGGGCCTTGTACATGGAAAGCACCACCTTGTCCGAGAACCAGTAGCTGCCCACGTTCATGGCCATGGCGAAAACAAAGGCGATGATCAGTCCGGCCCGTCCGCCCATAAGGCCGCCCAGAAGCATGAGCAGCCCGGTGAGCAGGGCCAGGAAAAATACGGTTTTTATCTGGCTTGTCATTGTCGTCCTCCGATGTGCGTAGCCCGTATAAAATAGGCGTCAAACGCACTTCGTCAAGGTTGATTTACCTTTCCTTGCAGAATACCGGACCGAAATGGTGGTCAATTGGCGTTGCGCAAACGGGCGAGGGCGCCGTCCGCTTCCATGGAGTCCATGGCCGCATCGAACAAGCGCGCCAAGTCGCCCATGCCCTTGCCGAGAACTTTGGAAAAGAAAAGATAGAGCGGTTCGCTGGAAAGCAGGAACACGGGCTTGATGCTGTCCCGGGCCTCGACCCGCGCGGCCAGGGCCTCGATAACGCGCAGATTCCCGGCAATGGCGTCCACGCGGCGTTCAAGGAGCTTGCCCACCAGCAGGGGATTGCTGTTCACCGGGTCCAGTTTCATGACCCGTTTGGCCGCGTCGAACTCCGGCCCATACGTATATTCGCGCACAACGCCCACAATTTTGCCGCGCAGGTCCTCCAGGGCATAAACACGCAACGGGCTGTCCTTGTGAACGAAGATGGCGTTGACCTCCAGGCTCAGGTAATGCCGGGGAAAGATGGCGAAGGCTTCCCGAGCCGGGGTCTTGAACCCCGAGGCCAGGGCCGCGATATTTCCGGCTTTGAGTTCGTAGAGCCCCCGTTTCCAAGGCATGGTCCGGAACACCGGCTTGACCTTCATGCGCCGAAAAGCCTCGCGGATGATCGCGATGTTGATGCCCTTGGCCTCGTCGTCCTCCATGTATTCGTAGGGGGGATAGTCCTCGAAAACAATGGTGAAGGCCTCTTCGGCAAAGGCGCAGCAGGGCACGGCGCCAAGCAGAAACCAGGCTGCGACGGCAATAAACAAATGGGGGAAAGAACAGGGCATGAAGCCACTGTACCCTCCCCCACGATTTTCGGTCAATTATCCGCCACGCGATACAGCCTGGCCTACCAGCGACGTTCGAAAACCTTGAACTCCTGTTCCAGTTTCCACTGCACCGCGGCCTTTTCGTTGACATTCAAAAAGGCCGTGCATTCTTCGGTCTCGCCCGCGTCGCACTGGGGAATCACGGTCTTGGCTCCGTAGTCCGCCCACAGGGAGTCGCCGGGCATGAAGGAATATTCCAGCGAGTTGCGGGCAGACGCTTTGAGATCGTCGTAGCCCAGCCCCTGGTCCAGCACGGCGCGCAGGTATTCGGTGGTCATGTCCGTGCGGGCCACACCCATGTCGTCCGACCCCAGGGCAAAGGGAACGCCTTCGCTCATATAGAGTTTCAAAGGATGACGGTTTCCGGACACACGCAGGATCACGTCGTTGCTGGTGAGCTGGATCTCAATGGCGATGCCCTTTTCGCGCATGGTCCTGAGCAGGCCGTAGGGGTCTTTCTCGTAGGAGATGTCGATGCCGTGGCCGATGCGCTGGGCATGTCCCTTTTCAATGGCCAGCCGGATGTGGTCCGTAAGCCCTTCGGGCTTGACCATGCCCATGGTCAGCTCTCCCGCGTGCAGGGAGATGTTCACGTTCTCCGCCAGGGCCTGCTTGGCCGGATCACTGCGATAAAGCCGATACAGGAAATCGAGCATGTCCATATGCAGCTTGTAGTCCTGCATGGACACGGGATCGTCCTCCGGGGCCACCAGGTTCACGCCCACCATGCGAGGCTCCTCGGCGGCCAGGGCAAAGGAATAGGATAGCATGGCGAAGACCACGTGGGGCGGCAGGGTGCGGATGGCGTGGTTCACGAAACGCATGCGCACCTCGCTGCCCGGTCCGCTCCCAAGCAATTGGTCACGGCGCAGTTCCGCATCGGCGAGCAAGGTACGGCCTTCATCCATGTGCGCAGCGTCGAACAATCCGGCTTTTTCCAGGTCGGCATAGGCCACGGCCAAGTCGCCGTCGGCCACAGCCTGTGCGGCCGCACCGGAAAGCGACCAAAGGTCATTGGGGAAAATGCTGAGCATGAGCTCCAGATACTGCACATTCTCACGATTGGCCTGCTTGGCGGCCTCGGCCAGCATGTAGCCTTTGTCCCAGCCTGCTGCGCCGAAGCGGAAGAAGGTGGCGAAAAACTGGTCATGCCCCCACATGAAGGAGTCGCGCCGGTCCTCGCGGGTGGACCATGCGTTGATGGTTCCGTTCCACAAGGCCGTGTCGCGCAGGGCCTTTTCCGCCGTCACCCGGCCCTCCTTGCACGGGCCGTCGGAAACCGTATAGCCGTTGGCCGTGTCCAGGCACATGCCCTTGGCGGCCGCCATCTTCAGGAAATCCTCGGCATAAATCATGCCCGAGAGATGGTTGTGGATGTCCCCGCCCTTGGGCATGTCGGTCAGGAAGATGCGCAACCGCACCGGGTCGTCCTTGACCGCGTCGAAATATGCGCTTGTACCTTTGATCTTGGCTGCCGTGCACCCCGTCACAGCGACAAAGAGCAGAATTACGAGCAAGGCGTGCATGTGTTTCCGGATCATGTGTTCTCTCCTTTTGCGTGGCCAGGCAGCCACCGATAGTCTGATACAAGGAAGAAGGATGGTACACACCCGGACAAGGCAAGAGCAACAAAAACCTTCTTTCGGGCCACCCCTTGAAGGCTGACAATGTCATGCCCCCCGGGACGTCGCCAAAGGGCATTCAAGACAGTCCTTAATGACCTGAAAAGAGAAGTCTTAACGGGACACTTCCCTGATTTCACCGTTTTTGTACTGGTAGACGACCATGCCCGCACCGACCACGTCGCCCGCCTCGTCAAAGGAGATGGGGCCGAGCGGCGTGTCCACGGTGCGACTACGGAGCATCTCGGCCACGGCCGCCGCGTCGGTGTTCCCCGCCTGGTTTACCGCGTTCAGCAGGGCCAGAGTGGCGGAATAGGCGTAGTAGAAATAGGGCCCCGGCAGATCCGCGCCTTGGATACGGCTCCTGAACCGTTCCAGGGCCACCTGGTAGAGCGGATTCCCGCCGACCTCCATGGGACCGGTGAAATACAGCTCTTCGCTGAAGTCGCCCATCTTGCCCAGCAGGGCGTCGTCCCAGAACTGGTCGCCGCTTATGAACGCCCCGGCGAACCCGGCCTCGCGCAGCAGGGCCAGCATAACGCACCCCAACCCACGCCCGCCTTCGTAAATGACGGCTTCGGCCTTGCCGCCCAGGATGGCCTTCACGGCCGGGACAGCCTCTTCCCCGCCCACAAGGTCGCCCTGGTAGACCATGGTCAGGTCCGGGTCCCCTTCAATCATCCTGCGGACCACGGCTTCAAAGGCGACGCCCTGTTCCGAGGCGTCGTGCAACAGGGCCAGACGCGTGAACCCTTTCTTTTTCAGAAAGGCCACCTGTTTTTCCGGCTGGGCGTCAGCAGGCCACATGGTGCGAAAAAAAAGCGGGAAGGAACGCGTTTTGGTCAGGCCCGAATCAGTGACCGAAGGGGAGATGACCACCACACCCTGCCGCCCCAGCATGGGGAGCACTTCCCGGGCCATACCGTTGCAGATGGGACCGACCATGAGCGTGGCGTTTGAGCCGCCCACCAGCTTCATGAGTTCCCCGGCCTTACCCGGCTGACACTCGTCGTTGAATGGCAGAAAGCGCACAGGCTTGCCCAGCACGCCACCCGCAGCATTGTAATCTTCAACAGCCAACTCGACTGCCTGGAGCGTGGGCAGGCCGAAGTCACGCATCTCTCCCTCAAACGGCGTGGAGACGATGAGCAGAACTTCGTCCGCAGAGGCCGGAGAGGCCTCGTCGGCAAAACCGCTGACCGGAAAAGAGGGCAGGAGCAGAAAGACGAACAGGAAACAGAGGCGCTGGGACATGGGAACACTCCACGGTTTCTGCGTTGACATGAAGGATACTCCGGTATCGCTCGGCACAATACAGTGATCAGGCCGGTGGCACAAGCAGGGTAACCCGGCAGGTCACGCTCTGTCCGGAGCAGAAAAAGAGAGCGCGACATGGATGTCGGTGAAGCATACCGGATGTTTTCAGAACGCTAGCCTTCTGTATCTCGTTCTGCTGTCGGTATGGGGAACACCCAGTCATAGACCCGGTCGTAAGCATGGGAATAAGCCAAAAAAAACAGGACAAATCCCACATCCGTCAAAAAGGCCTGCCAGTGCGGCAGATCCAGCCACCAGGCCACAAGAGGCAGATCGATGACCAGCAGAGTGACCACGAAAAAAGCCCCGCGCAGCACATGCAGCCACGGCGGACGCATGTCCACGGCGCAACCGGCCCAGCCCAGCACATGGTCGGAGACCAGATCGAAAGTAGTGTTGGCGACTACAGCCAGCAGGGATACGGCCATGATCGATGCCCAGATGCGCCCCAGACTCCTGTCCAGAACCCGCGAAGTCAGCGGAGTGAGCACGCCGAACCCGAAAAATTCGAAGAAAACGGCGTGGCGAAACCTGTCTTTTGGAGGTCGCATGACCGGGAGGAATAGACTCGCCCCACGAGCTTGTCCACGAACGATTTGATCCTTTTTTTAGAAATAATTATCAATAATAAAAATAATACGCTAAAACCTCCATAAACCCGTAACACAGGCATGATAGCGGTGAGGCCTGCTCCAAGGCAAGGCAGGCCCAGACGATACCTGAAACCCGGAAACGGCCGCCGCGTCGTGGCCGACACACAAGGAGTTGAGAACATGGCAACAAAGGAAGAAAGACGAGCCAAGGTCGTCGAGGTGCTGAACAAGGCCCGGGCCATGGAACTGCAGGCCATCCACCAGTACATGAGCCACCATTATGCGCTGGACGACATGGACTACGGCGAACTGGCCGCCAAAATGAAACTCATCGCCATCGACGAGATGCGCCACGCCGAATCCTTTGCCGAGCGCATCAAGGAACTGGGCGGCGAGCCCACCGTCACCAAGGCCGAACCGGTCGTCACCGGTCAGAACATCCGCGAGATCTACCCCCACGACACCGAGGAGGAAGACGTCACCATCGACACCTACAACCAGTTCCTGCTGGTCTGTCGGGACAACGGCGACAGCGTCAGCGTGAAGCTCTTCGAGCAGATCATCGAGGACGAGCAGGCCCACTACAATTACTTCGACGCCATCCGGGACCACATCGAGAACCTGGGCGACACCTACCTCTCGCGCATCGCGGGCACCCCGTCGTCCACGGGGCTGGCCCCGCAGGGCTTCGTCATCACCAATCAGGAATAGCTCGAAACAGCGGGCGCTCCGAAAGGGGCGCCCGCTTTACTGCCGAAGACGTTTCCGAATTTTCACTTGTCAAACCGGACCTTCAGGGCGTAAGAGCCCCAACATCAATTCAACGGAGGAATATATGGACAGTCCGGAAGGCAGTAGTAGCCACGCGACAGAACCTCACCCCATTTTCGCCAAGCAGACTTTCAGCCCGCGCCATTCCGGGGCCCACGGGACGGCTGACCTGACGCACCTTTCACTGCTCCATTGAGTTGAAACGGTTCGCCTCGCGCCGCATCCCCCCCCTGGTGCGGCCACAAACGAGGTGAACCATGACCAAAGAACTTCTTGTCCCCACCATCCGGGACCACCTTGCCAAGAACGACATAGAAACCCTTCGCAGGCTTTGCGAAGCGGAGCACCCCGCTGCCGTTGCGGAATGGCTTTCCGCCTTGGAGCCCGAGGAAATCTGGCGGGTCATCCGCACGGTTTCCCCGGAACTGCAAGGGGAGATCGCCAGCCATCTCGACGAGGAAGCCCAGCAGGACCTGGTGCTCGACCTGGACATCAAGGATGCTGCGGCGCTCCTGACCGGCATGTCCTCGGACAACCGCGCCGACCTGTTCCGCAGACTGCACGAGGACCAGCGCGAGCGCCTCTACCCGGCCCTGGCCAAGGCGGAGCGGGAGGACATCCGCAAACTGACGGCCTATCCCCTGGGCACTGCCGGGTCGATCATGACCTCGGACTACGTTTCCCTGCAAAAGGACATGACCGCGAGCCAGGCCATGGAGCAGATCCGCCTGGAAGCCTCGCAAAAGGACACCATCTATTATGCCTACGTGGTGGACCGCGGGCGGACCCTGATCGGCTTCGTGTCTCTGAAAGACTTGATCATGGCCAAGCCGGAGACCCGGCTCAGGGACTTCATGCACACCGAGGTCATCAGCGCCCATGCCGACGATGACCAGGAAACCGCAGCCCGCATGATCGAAAAGTACGACCTGATCGCCTTGCCGGTCATCAACGGCGGCGACGCCCTGGTGGGCATCATCACCCACGACGACGCCATCGACGTCATCGTGCAGGAACAGCAGGAGGACCTGGAAAAGCTCATGGCCATCCGGGGCTCGCACCAGGCCGGGACCTATCTCAAGACCTCCTCCTGGGTGCACTTCAAGAACAGGATGTTCTGGGTGGTCGGGTTGGCCGCCCTGGGGCTGCTCTCCGGCATGATCATCCATGGCTTCGAAGGCTCGCTCATGAGCCTCATGGTTCTGGCCCTGTACATGCCCATGGTGGCGGACACGGGCGGCAACACCGGAAGCCAATCGTCCACGGTGGTGGTCCGCGCCCTGGCCCTGGGAGAGATCAGCCCGGGAGATGCGGCGCGCGTGCTTTTCAAGGAACTGAAGGTCTCCCTGCTTCTGGGCGTGGTTCTGGCGGCCCTGTCCTTTTTCAAGGTCATGCTCCTGTCCCACGGCTCGGTCATCCCCGACGGATTCACCCTGTGGAAGATCGGCGCGGCCATCGCCCTGGCCTTGGGCCTGCAGGTGGTCACCGCCACCCTCATCGGCGCGGTCCTGCCCATGGGCGCGGCCAAGCTGAAGCTGGACCCGGCCGTGGTGGCCAGCCCGGCTCTGACCACGGTGGTGGACATCACCGGCCTGCTCCTCTATTTCGGCACGGCCAAGCTCCTGCTGGGAATTTAAGGCATACTTCAAGGCATATGAAAACAAAGGGGATAATCCCCTTTGGAAACCCTAGCTATCCTCCCTGCCGGTCCATGGTCCGGTAGTTGATGGCCTCGGCCAGGTGCGGCACGGCAATGCGCTCCTCACCCTCGATGTCCGCGATGGTCCGGGCGATGCGCAGAATGCGCGTGTAGGCTCGGGCCGAAAGCCCCAGGGCCTTGACCGCCTGCTCCAGAAAACCATGCTCGTCCCGGCCGCAGCGGCAATGCTCTTCCAGAGCCGAGCCCGTGAGCTGGGCATTGGTGTGGATGAGCAATCCTTCATAACGCTCCCGCTGTACCCGCCGGGCGGCCAGAATTCGTTCCCGCATGGTGGCGGAATCCACGCTGCCGCGCTCTTCCTTGAGATCCTCGTAGGGCACGGCGGGTACATCCACATGCAGGTCAATGCGGTCCAACAGAGGCCCGGAAAGCTTGGCCCTGTAGCGTCCCACTCCTGCGGGGCTGCAGGTGCACTGATGCCGGTCGTCGGTGAGGTAGCCACACGGACAGGGATTCATGGCCGCCACAAGCATGAAGTCCGCCGGATAGGACAGGGACATGAGCGAGCGGGAAATGGACACCTCCCCATCCTCCAGAGGCTGGCGCAATACTTCCAGCGCCTGCTTTTTGAACTCGGGCATCTCGTCGAGAAACAAAACGCCGCGATGAGCCAGACTGACTTCCCCCGGCTGAGGATATCGACCGCCGCCGATAAGGCCTATGTCAGAAATGGTGTGGTGTGGCGATCGAAATGGTCGGGTGACGATGAGTGATTGCGAGCCGTTGAGGAGTCCCGCCACGGAATATATCTTGGTCACTTCCAGAGCCTCGTCGAACCCCAGGGGCGGCAGCACAGTGGGGATACGCTGGGAAAGCATGGTCTTGCCGCTGCCCGGCGGCCCGATGAACAAAAGATTGTGCGCCCCGGCCGCGGCGATCTCGATGGCCCGTTTGGCATGTTCCTGGCCCTTGACCTCGGAAAAATCGTAGTGAAAGGACTGCCGCTCGTTCCACAAAGTGTCGATGTCCAGCCGGGCTGGCTCGAACTCCTCTTCCCCGGTGACGAGGCCGACGACCTCGGCCAGATTTTCCAGGCCATACACGGGCAGCCCGCGCACCACGGCGGCTTCGGCAGCATTGGCGGCAGGAACTATGAGCCCCTTGGCCTTTGCCCTCTCTGCTGTGATGGCCAGGGGCAGCACCCCGTTGACCGGCTTGATCTCTCCGGTAAGGGAAAGCTCCCCGGCCATGTACCAGCCGGGCATGGACTCGGCGTCGATGGCTCCGGATGCGGCCAACAACCCCAAGGCCAGGGGCAGGTCGTAGGCGCTGCCTTCCTTTCGGACGTCGGCAGGCGCGAGATTGACCGTGGTCCTGGCGGGCGGCAGCTTGAATCCGGAATTCTTGAGCGAGGAATATACGCGTTCCTTTGACTCGCGGACCGCGCCCTCGGCCAGACCGACCATGGTGAAGGCGGGCAGGCCCGAACGGGAAAAATCCACTTCCAGTTGAACCGGGTAGGCGTCGATGCCGCGCAGTGCGGCACAGTGTGCGGTGGCTATCAATTCGAACTCCTTGAGAAAAAAAGAGGGTTCAAATTGTGTATATAGCCAAGTGGAATTTGTAAAGCCCGGAAACCGGACCGGTTACCCCAGATGCGGGAAGGCCTTGGAAAAATCCGCCTGCTCCAATTTTTCGCCGCGAACGTAGTTGTAGACATTAAGGTCGTGCACGTTCTGGAGCCACAGAGGCTTGGTTTCAGCCTGGATCACCGGGGCCACCTTGTAGATGTCGCAGTGCTCCACCCAGTAGACCGTGTGCGGATCATGGCGCCGCTCGATGAAGCTGACGAAGGCGTTGGTGGCGTCCTCAAAGTCGTAGTAGTCGCCCTCGAACCACTGCAGTCCTTTGGGGAAGTTGATGTACAGGGTGTCCGAGGGTTTGAGTTGCTCCTCGCTCATCCGGTTGACCACCTCCTGCACCACGTGGGTGTAGCCCACGGCAAGGGCGTCGTCGTTATCCACCCGGGTGGAAAGGAACCATTCGGCTGCCGGCGCCATTTCCTGCATCTTCCCGGCAACCGTGGGGTTGATGGCCTTGAATGCACCGCAGTAGAGGGGCACGAAGTTTTCGTATTTGGCATAGGCATTGATGACAGCCTTGTACTGCATGGGCGTCTGCTCGTCGAAAAGCACCAGCCAGGTGAAGTTCTGGTTGTGCTGGGCGCGAATGGAGGGAAAACAGAACCTCTGGAACAAATCGAACCGCTCGGCAAGCCAGGTCTCTTCCAGGCGGGCCGGAAAATCGATGTCGTAAATATTCACGTTGAACCGCGTGATGATGAAATGATGATAATCCACCCATCCTCCTGGATCGTTTTGTGCTCGGCCTGTTCAGCTTCGTGTGGAAGGAGTAACAGCCCAGGGTTCCACACAAACTACTTCGTGGCGAGGTAGATGCCGGTCAGAATGCACAGCCCCGTGCCCACATGCAGGAGCGTGACCGGCTCGCCCAGGATGAGCCAGCCTTCCAGACCGGAAAAGACCGGCAGCGAGTAATACAGAAACCCCGCCCTGGCCGGCCCGATGGTCGCCACGGCCTTGTTCCAAAAGAAATAAGCGGCCAACGAGGCGCACAGGCCTATGTAGAGAACCGACCCGACCACGGGAAAATTCATTACCGGCCAAACCGCGTGGCTCTGCTCCCAGAGCATCCAGGGGATGATCATCACCCATCCGCAATAGAAAGTGAAGCCCAGGAAAGCGGTCTGCCCCAGTTCGGCGGGCTTGCGCCGGATCAGGATGCTGTAGACGGCGAAGAGAAAGGCCGCGAAAAGCATCCAGACGTCGCCCACGGCAAAGGTCAGGTTTACCAGACGCATGAAGTCGCCCCTGATCACCAGGGCGGTGATGCCGAACACGGCCAGGGTCACCCCGAACACGCGCCGCAGGGAAACCGGCTCCTTCTGAAAAATTCTGGCCAGCATGATGATGAAGATGGGAAAGGCCGTGGAGATGAGCGCCAGGTTCACGGTCACGGTGGTGCGCCCGGCAATGTAGAGAAGCGTGTTGAAAACAGTGACGCCCAGGAACGAGGTGACCACCATGTAGCCCAAGTTGGCCCGCAGCACGGGCCACTCCCGCTTGAGGGCCGGTATCGCGAAGGTGGAGACGGCCACGCAGGCGACGGTCCAGCGCATGAAGGCCAGGGTCACGGGCGGGGTCAGGCTGTTCAGCCCCCGGGCGATGATGAAGTTGCCGGACCAGATGAGGGTGGACGCCAGGGCGCAGAGCACGCCGACAACCATGCTCCCGCCGAATCCTTTTCGTAATGTGCTCATGATTCTCCCGAGGTTGAACACCCATGATGCGACCGCCAGAACCTACATCCAACGCGCTCCGACGGCAAGACTGCCGCTTGACAGGCGGACGCGCTTGGCACACTTTTGCCCCATCGTCACTCTGACATCCAAAAGGAACATTCATGAAAATAACCGTGACCACTCCGGCCCTGCTTTTCCCGGCCATTTCGCTTTTCATGCTGGCCTTCACCAACCGCTTCCTCTCCCTGGGCAGCCGGGTGCGCGCCCTGCATGATCACTTCCGACAGTCCAACGATGAAAGCGTGCGAAAGCAGATCGCCAACCTGCGCAAACGCATCCACATGATCCGGCGCATGCAGGGCTACGGCGTACTGTCCATGCTCTGCTGCATCCTGTCCATGGTCTGCCTCTTCGAGGACTGGCTCATTGCCGGGCAGACCCTTTTCGGCCTCAGCCTCGCACTGCTCATGCTCTCCCTGTGGATTTCGTTTCTGGAAATCCGCATTTCGGTGCAGGCGTTGGACATCCTGCTGGAAGACATTGAAAAGCCGCGGGAGGCCTCCGGCGGCCAGAGCGGATAATCCCCTTTGAAAACCATGGATTGTCTGGAAGTCTTCGACTTTCAACTTGCTCAAGGGAAAACCTGTTCAAACAACGATCCTTAAAAAACCGGTGGCCGACAGGCTGCCGGGCTTTTTCGTTGGCGCCCTTGCGAAATCCGAAAATCAGACCGCGTCAGCGTCCTCGTGAAAGCCTTCCGTCATGCTACCGAAGGCGGAATCAGGACAAGCCGTCAGCGGTTATCATTGCTCCGATCAGCGCAGTCTCATAAGACGAAAACAGGGAACAAAGGCAATCACGACAAACCCCAACCGAATTCCGGGGGCAGCCGCAAGCCGTGAAATTCTCCATCAGCCACCGCATTTTCCTGCTGGTCCTGGCGACAACCTGCCTGGTGGGCGGCCCTCTCCTGTTCATTTCCGAAGAAATGTATCAGGAGCATACCACCGTAGTGGCGGACGAAATATCCACGACCCTTGTCCAGCAGATTCTTCACAGCCTGGAGAAAGAACAAAACGGCCCACATTTGGGCGCGCGCTCCTCGTCCACCCGGCTTATTTTCATTTTCAATGCATCAGGTTCCATTCTGGAAGGCGATACTTCCGAGGATGCCGGCACAATCCTGAAAGCCCTGCTCCCCAAAGTAAAACAGCATGCGGGCCCCGCCCCGTTCTTCAGCACCGAAGTCTTGTTCATGAAAGAGGACGAACCCAAGGGATGGGACTGCGTGGCGGGAGTCTCCCCCCAAACCGGCCTGTTCGTGGCCGTGGCTCACGACAGGGACTACACCCATGATGCGCGCATCAGCATGCAGCTTACCGCCGGAGCATTTGCACTGGGGGTGCTCATGCTCGGCATGGTGGGCGCACAGTGGGTCTCGGGCCGCATCACCCGGCCGCTCAAGCTCCTTGGAGACTACGCGCGGGCACTACCCTCCCGCGACTTTGACTCCGAAAACGGACAGGGAGTACTCTCCGAGCTGCAATGCATTCGGGACAGGGACGTAAACGAACTGGTACAGGCCTTCTTTTACATGGAAAAAGAGTTGGCCCGGCACATCCGGGAGCAACGTGAAACCGCCGCCGAACGCGAGCGCATACGCAGCGAACTGCGCATTGCAGCTGAAATTCAACAAGGCGCATTGCCCGGACTCATGCGGATTCCCGGAGACAAGCTCTCCATCAGCGCCCACATGCTCCCGGCCCGGGAAGTGGGCGGGGATCTCTACGACTATTTCATGCAGGACGACGACACGCTGCTGTTCACGCTTGGCGACGTGTCCGGCAAGGGTGTGCCTGCGGCCCTGTTCATGTTCGCCGCCCAGCACATGCTGCGCTCCCTGGGGCAGCAGCGCAAACCGCTCACCCAACTTCTGGCGAAATTGAATGACAATCTGGCTGAAAACAACACCTCGGCCATGTACGTCACCCTGTTCGCGGCCCGCTATGAAGTCGGCACCGGACGGCTGGAGTACGCCCTGGCCGGGCATCAGGCACCCTTCCTTAAAAAGGCGGACGGCACTCTGGAAAAACTCGAAGCTCCGGCCAACCTGCCCCTGGGCAACCTGGACGATGTCGCCTTCGAAAGCCGAACCATTACCATCCAGCCCGGTGAAAGCGTCGTAGCCTTCACCGACGGGGTGACCGAGGCCTGCGACAAAGACGGCAAACGCTACGGATTGGAGCGGCTTGAAACGCTGCTTGCCGGGCAGAAAATCCTCTCATGCAGCACCATGCTGGAAAATGTACTCGCTTCGGTGGGGGCGTTTTCCCAAAGTTGCGAAATGCGGGACGACGTCACTGTACTCTGTTTTCAGAGAAAAGATGTCTCCGGCGGCCAAAGGGGATGACCCCCTTTGGAAACCCTGGCGTATTTGAAGACCATACCAAAGGGCAGGGCGAGATTCAGGGCGGGTTGAAAAGGAGAGGCACGGAGCGGGGTGCTTTTCAAAAAGCACCCCGCTCCGACTTTCTTTCAAAATTTATTTCACCACGAGCACGGGGCAGGGCGAGGTGTGCAGAACCTTGTGGGTCACGCTGCCGAGCATGAAGCCCTCGAAACCGGACTTGCCCTTGGAGCCCATAATGATGATGTCGGCCTTTTCGGCCTTGGCCACGTCCTCGATGACCTCGGCGGGCCTGCCGCCGATAATGAGCTCCCTGTACGGCACGCCCGCGGCTTCGATCTGTTTCCCGTACGGCTCCACGATTTCCTCGGCCTCTTTGGTGTAATGGTCGAGCACCCACTGCAGGTTCGGCTCGCCAAGCTCGTTTGGAACGGGTTTGCGGCACTGCAACAGCACGATCGACGCCTTGAGAGTCCGGGCCATTTCCACGGCGTAGTCCGTGGCCCTGTCCGAATAGGCGGAGCCGTCCACGGGAAGCAGGATGGTTTTCACATTCATGATGGGTCTCCCTCTCGTTCAGGTTGATCATCATCGCCCATGAACACCTCCATGGTGGCGTGCCCGGGCTGGGAAACATCCTCGCGGCGAAACACCTGGGCCACGGTCATCCACAGGATCTTCATGTCGAGCAGCAGGCTGCGGTTGTCCACGTACCAGACGTCGTACTCGAACTTGTCCTGCCAGGATATGGCGTTGCGGCCGTTGACCTGCGCCCAGCCGGTGATGCCGGGCCGGACCTCATGCCGCCGCGCCTGCCGGGCCGAGTAGCGCGGCAGATATTCCATGAGCAATGGGCGCGGGCCCACAAGGCTCATGTTCCCTTGTACCACATTGACCAGTTCCGGCAACTCGTCCAGGGAGGTGGACCGCAGGAACCTTCCGAAGGAAGTCAGCCGCTCGCTGTCGGGCAGCGGATTTCCGCCCCGGTCCACGGCGTCCCGCATGGTGCGGAACTTGACCATGGTGAAGGGCCGCCCGTTCAGGCCGGGCCGCACCTGGTGAAACAGTACCGGCCCGCCCAACCTGATGCGGACCATGACGGCTACGCAAAACATGACCGGCAGGAGCAGGATAAAGGCCGGGACGGCCACCAACAGGTCAAATAAACGCTTCATGCCACTCCCATGAAATTGAGGATGATCTCGTTGACCTTGGTCACGTCGAATTTTCTTTCGGCAAGGTCTCTGCTGGCCGCACCCATCCGTGCGGCCAATTCCGGGTCAATGAGTTTTTCCATGGCCGCTTCCAGGGCGTCCACGTCATGCACGGGGACCATGAATCCGTTGACGCCCTGCTCCACGGTCTCTCGGCAGCCGGGCGCGTCCGTGGTCACCACGGCCCGCCCCGTACTCATGGCCTCAAGCACCGAACGGGGCGTGCCCTCGCGCCAGGAGGGCAGGACATAGACGCTGGCGTTGGTCAGGTAGGGGCGCACATCGTCGGTGGCCGGAAGCACCTCCAAGCCGCCGTGCCGCCAGGAACGGATGGTCTCGTCGTCAATGCCGTCCGGGCCGTGCTCCTGCGGCCCGACCAGCCGGAAAACAGCCTTGGGATATCTGGCCTTGAGCCGCACGGCGGCCTCGGCGTATTCCACCACACCCTTGGCGCGCAGCAGCCGGGAAAGACAAAGAAAGGAGGGCTCCCGAGGCGGTTCGGTGACGTTGTAGTATTCCAGGTCCACGCCAGACCCGCCGGTGACGGCTACGGGCAGGCTGCCGGGAAGCACGCCGACCTTTCGGAAAAACCGGGGGTCGTCCGGATTCTGAAACAGGGCGCCGTGGGAAAAACGCAATCCTGCGGCATACAGCCCCCGGGCCAGGTTGAAAAGCACCCGCCGCCGGAAGCCGGAGACCTCGGTAAAAGCATAGCCCAGTCCGGTGATAAGCGAAAAAAAGCGGGGCACGCCCGCCAGCCGGGCGGCCACGGCCCCGTAAACCACGGGCTTGATGGTGTAGGCCAGGACAATGTCCGGCCTGATGCGCTCGAACTCGCTCTTGAGCCGGAAGATGAGCCCCAGATCAGAAAAGGGGTTGAGCCCGCGCCGAGACATGGCGATGGGCACATATTCCACCCCCATGGAGGTCAGCTCCGGCCCAGCATCCGGCTTGAATGGAGGGGCCATGCCCACCACCTCGTGACCGCGCGCCACCATTTCGGCCAGCAACGCACCGCGGAACCGGGTGAGGGACGGGGCAAGGCTCGCAAGAACAAGTATCTTCATTGGGTCATTGTGTCACAGCCGCTTTCCGGCTGCAAACAGAGCGTGAGCAACGCCCCTTACATCCATTTGTCGAGCCATGCCTGAAGCATGAGGATGTTCCAGAGCCGAAACTGGTTGTCGCGCTTGCCGGAGAGATGGTCCTGCCACTGGATACCGACGACCTCCGGACGCAGGATACCCTGTCCCGTCAGCTTGTTGGGGCTTATCAACTCTTCTGCCCATGCCCGTAGTGGGCCACGCAGCCATGAGTCGATGGGAATGCCGAATCCGGCCTTGGGCCGGTCCACCAGTTCGCGCGGCACATGACGGTACAGGATCTTGCGCAGGATGTATTTGCTCTCCCGGCCGTTCAGCTTCATGGACAGAGGCAACCGCCAGGCAAACTCCACGACCTTGTGGTCCAGGTAGGGGGCGCGGGACTCCAGGCTGCAGGACATGGTGGCGCGGTCGACCTTGGTCAGAATATCGTCAGGCAGGTAAGTGACGGAATCCAGGAACTGCATCCAGGCCGTGAAGCCTGTGACCCCGGGCCACAGGGACGGCATGTCCGCTGTGCAGGGCGGCTCCTGACCGGACAACAGCACCTGTTCAGGCCGCTGCCACGTGGAAGCCAGGCTTTTGTAGACGGCCTCGCGCGAATCCAGGCTCAGGATGTCGGCCAAACGGTGCAGCTTGTATCCGGCCATGGTCATGCCCTTTTTCGCGGGGGCCAGTCTGAAGAGCGCATTGTAGAATTTCGGAGGAAAGGCCTTGATGACCCCGGCGGCCAGACCGCGCACCCCTCGGGGCATGGTACGCATGCGTTGCCAGATGGCCGGCGCCCAGACATGACGATTGTACCCGGCAAAGGTTTCGTCCCCGCCGTCACCGGACAGGCAGACCGTGACATGCCGCCGGGTCAGGGAGGCCACAAGATGCGTGGGAATCATGGAAGCGTCCGCAAAAGGCTCGTCGTACATCTGCGGCAATTGCGGAATCAGATCCAATGCCTGCTGCGGAGTGACGGTCAGCTCGGTGTGTTCGGCGCCCAGATACTCGGCCACCCGCCGGGCATGGCCGGCCTCGTTGTAGGCCGGGTCGTCGTAGCCGATGGTGAAGGTGCGCACCGGCCTGCCGGACTCGGCCTGCATGAGGGCCGTGACCAGGGAGGAATCGATGCCGCCGGACAGCAGAGAGCCGAGAGGAACGTCCGAGATCATCTGGTTGCGCACCGTGGTGCGCAGCAGGGATTCCAGCTGGTCGGCCGCCTCGTCCTCGCTGCCGTCGAAAGGAGCATACAGGGAGCGGTTCACCGCATCCTTGAGGCTCCAGTAGGGCAGGGATTCCAGCCGGTCCGGGTTATCCAACCGCACAGCCAGCAGGTGTCCGGGCCGCAGTTTGCGCACATCCTCATAGATGGTGCGCGGAGCCGGAATGTATTGGAAACGCAGGAACTGGGCCACACCCGCCATGTCCAGCCCGGGCCGGAATACGTCCGCGGCTCGCAGGGCCTTGAGCTCGGAAGCGAACAGAAAGTTCTTGCCTGAGCGGCAATAGTACAGGGGTTTTTCCCCCATGCGGTCCCGGGCCAGAAACAAGGTGCGTTCCTTCGCGTCCCAGAGGGCGAAGGCGAACATGCCCGTGAACCGCTTCACGGCCTTCTCCACGCCCCAGACCTGAAACGCGGCCAGCATGACTTCGGTGTCGGACCTGCCGCGCCAAGGCAGGAAAGGGCCGCCCTCCAACTCCAACTCCCTTCGGAGTTCCCTGAAATTGTAGATTTCACCGTTGTGGACCAGGATGAAGCGCCCACCCGCGCCTGCCATGGGCTGGGCCCCGGATTCGGAAAGGTCCAGGATGGCAAGCCTGCGGTGCCCCAGGGCCAGGCCCGTCCGTGCATCCACATGAATGCCGTCCGCGTCCGGCCCGCGATGGCGCAAGGTCTCGGCCATGGAGCGCACCCGGGCCTCAAGCGCCTCGGCGTCCGTTGCGCCGGAAAGATCGATGAATCCGGTTATTCCACACATGCCGACAACCTGTTACCAGCCGCTCTGCGCTTTGTCATCTGTGCAGCGCCCGGGCAGCCTCCGGCGGCTCGGCTTGCCCGCACACCGGGTTTCGTTTACATTGCCCACAGTCCGGCATATGAGCAACCGACGGACACAAAAAATTTATTGATATGGCAGAAAACAAAGCCGCACCGCCCAGAAAGGCGGCAGTGAAGATACAACCCAAAGGTGTCAGGACCCGCAAAGCTCCGCCCCGGTACAACTCTCGGACCGCGTCGCAGAGGTTCGTCAGGACAATGGCCTGGATTACGGCCATAGGTCTGCTGTTCGGCCTCGGCCAGGGTATGCGCTGGTACACCAACACGTCCCAACTCGACCGCATCGAGCAGGAACTGCACGCCCAGTACGCATCCGTGCTCGGAGAGGACATGGGTTCCTCTCCATTCGGGCGCCTGCAGTTCGTACACGGCCAGGCCACGGCCCAGCAACAGTTCGGACTGGACCCTCTGGTCCTGATTGCCGAGTTCAGCAGGCACGCCGACTTCATGGTCCGCATCGACAAGGTCGCCCTTTCCGGAGAACGCGGTACTTTGGAAGGCATGTACACTCCGGACCAGGCCGCCTTCAAAGCCTTTCTGCAAGAGCTGGACACGGATGAGGAATACGAATTCTCTCTCGAAAGCAGGGAAGAAACCTTGAGCGGCATCCATTTCGTCCTCAAGGTGGGGCGGAGGTAGACATGGCCGAACAAAAATGGTTCTGGCTGAAATGGCCCCCCCACAAGCAGCAGCGTTTTTTCAAGGTGGCCAAGTGGGCCTGGCTGTTGATCCTCGTGGGCTCGTTCGGGCCGCAATACTTCCTGACCGTCAGTACTCAGAAGCAGATAGAACGCCAAAAGGCCCTCTACGCCAGCGTGGTGCCCATCGCCAAGGAATTGCGCAGCATCAGACTGCGACAGGCCGAACAACAGCAAGCCGCCCCCCGGCAAGTGGTGGCCGACATGGCTGAAAAAGCCGGCATTGGGTGGGAGCGCATCAGTTTCGATCAAAAAGGCTTCGAATTCACTCACTCGGGTGTCCGGGTGACCCTCAACGAGGTGACCCTGCTGGAGTTGACGACCTTCCTCAAAGGCCTCCGTGATAATTCCGGCCTTTATTTTCTGGATTTCACCCTGGAACGCAACCCGTTCAACAGCATGCTGGCGGACGTGACCATGACCCTCGTCAGGTAGACCCCATGAAGGCAGTAAACAGACACACCTCACGACGCGGGCGGGCCGGAATCATGTTTCTCGTGGTTTTCCTCGGATTCGCCGTTGGCGTCGCCCTGTTCACGCCTTGGGAGAAGCTCTGTGAGCGCCTCGTGCAGCACGTGGATTCCAAACTGATCAACCTGAATTTCACCTGGAAGGATATCCGGCGGGCAGGTCCTTCCGGGTTCCGTATCGACGACCTGGTCATAGGTTTTGAAAATTCCCCGGGAGCGCTCCGTTTCGAGCATGCCGACCTCCGCTTCGGCATCTCCCCCCTGGCCAAGGTCCGTCTCAACACCGGCGGAGATGAATGCCATCTCAACATTTTCCGAAATGGGCACCTGGAGCTTGATGGCAAGGTCGATCTCACCTATCTCTTTGGCGGTGGAAGACTGCAGGGTTCGGTCTTCGCCAAGGGCGGCTTCATGCCCTCCCCAAAAGGCGAGTTGCTGGGCAGCGGCTGGCTGGACCTGCGCGCCCACAGATTGGTCCTGCCGGACGGAACACTGAGCGAGGATCTGTCCCTGACCCTTGAAATCCAGGACAAGGAATGGAACATCAAGAATGCTTCCATCCGAAAGCCCATTGATTTCCAGGGCAGCGGACTTTTTGAGCCGGATAGAACGAACTTCACGGACTCCGTGGTCAAACTGAACGGGGAAGTCGCCGTGGGCGACGAATTTCACCCCGTGGAGTTGGAAAGCCGCCTCGGCCTCCTGCTCGGCGCTTCGGGCAGCTAACGCATTACGCATGGGACACAAACACAAGCGATGACGGAAACCGCAACAACTGAACCAGGACGCATGGCCCGCTATTCCAACGCCTTTGGACACTCCTCCACCCTGGCGCAAAGCTGGCGCTGGCTTCTGGCCCTTTCCATAGGCTGCTATCTGCTCAACCTCGGGTTGCGCCTGGGCCTCTGGACCGTATGGGACAACCCGATGCTCAGGGTCGGGGACGAATTCATCATGTCCACCCATGACACCTACCTGTGGTTGGCCCATTCCCGTGTGGCACAGTTCGGAGATGGCCGTTCCCTGGCCTACTTCACCAAACTGCTCCATGAATTTCTCGGCCTCAGCCTCGGTTCCATCGGCTTTTGGGGGCCGGCCTTTCTCTCAAGCCTCGTGGCGATCCCCTGCGTACTCTGGGGCTGGTTCCTGGGCGGCAGGAGCGGCGCGATCTTCGCAGGCATCGTGGGCTCACTGGCTCCCGGTTTTTACGGACGCAGCAGGCTCGGCTATTACGACACGGACTTGTTCACCTTGCTCATGCCTCTGCTCACGGCCTTTTTCCTGGCTTGGTGGCTGCGCCAACGTACTTCCTTCCGCTGGCTCCCGCAGGAAGATGAAACCACTCCCTCGAAATGGCTGCCCTTCCAGATCTTGGCCATAGGCCTGTTCGCCCGCTTTGCCGGGTGGTGGCATCAGGATATCGCCAACTACACGGCACTTTTGTCCCTCTTGGCCATCGCCGTGGGTATCGCCTTCGCCCGCAAGGGGCAGCGGACAACAGTGTTGTTCGAGGCCGCCATCTTCATGCTTTCCGGCATTCCCGCAGTTATGTGGAGCTATAATTTCTCACCGCTGTACTACCTGACCGGCAACGCCGGATACATCGTTCTCATGATTCTTCTCGGCGCAGGGCTGGCGACCTGGAGATTTTCTCAAGGCTCGGAGGGCGTCGCTTCCAGAAAACTCACAGCCCTTGCGGCGCTGGTCTTCGCAGCCGCCTTCATCCTGGCCGGATTTTTCAGCGGCCCCCTCGGCGACATCCTGAACAAACTCCTGCTGTATTTGAAGCCGGCATCCACCGCCATTGTCTCCACAGGCGGCAAGGCAGCCGGTCCCATATTTCCAAGAGTGACCCAAAGCATCATCGAGGCGAAGTCCATTCCCTTGAGCATCGTCATGAATCGGGTGGCCTACTACACTCCGATCGGCCTGGCGGCCTTGGCGGCCGTCATCCCGGTCCTGGCCGCGCGCCCCTTGGCCGTACTGCTGCTGCCCATGGTGGCTCTGTCCCTGCTCAGCATGAAGATGGGCGTCAGATTCAGCATGTTCGGCGGCGCTCCCCTCATGATCATCCTGGGCGCATGCGGTGCGGCCCTGTGCAGAGGGCTGCTGCCCAAAGACATGCGTTTCCGCGCAGCCATGAGCATGGGAGCCATGGCAGTGCTCGGGCTCAGCCTGCTGCTGCCCGGCTATACCGAATATCGGGAGTTGCGGCCGACTCCGGTCCTGGACAAAATCCATGCCGAAGCGCTCATCGGGCTGGGCAAACGCGCCCCCAAGGACGCTGTCGTCTGGACCTGGTGGGATTGGGGCTACGCAACCCAGTATTATGCAGGCCTGAAAACTCCGAGCGACGGAGGCCGCCACTCGGGCAGGGACCTGTTCCCCACGGCCGTGGCCATGGCCACGACTTCGCCGCTCCAGGCCAATCAACTCCTCCGGTACAGTGCCGCCTTTCCCATGATGGACCCGACCGTCGATTGGGCCCGGGAAGCGGGAAGCGCAGCCCAGGCGTCCCTTGAAAAACTCGGCAACGAAAGCATTCCCCTCAAGAAGGTTCCGACCCAATATCTGGTCGTTTCCTACAAGGACATCCGCATTGCCAAATGGATCATGTTCTACGGCAACTGGGATATGAGCAGCGGCACCACGGAACAACCGACCCTGCGGCGTTTCGGCCCGGGGCAGGTGGCGGTCAACCCCGGCATTGGCGGCGTCATGACCGGCAACGGCCGCAAGAACGCCATCACTTCCATGGATCTCCTGGATATCGGCAAGTCAACGCATTACGACTATCCACAAAACACCTATTCGCCCCGTCTTGTGCCCAAGACGCCCCACCTGCTCTTCAACAAGGCGGCTGGCGAATCCTCATTTTTCGACAGCAAGACCTACGACTCCATGCTGGTCCGCCTGTTTACCGGCGACCCGGAATCGGACGACATCAAACCCTATTTCCGCCTCGTGGCCGACGGCCTTCCGTTCGTCAGAATATACGAGGTGCTCCAATAAAGAGAGGAAGCACTATGGGAATTCCGTTTATCGACCTGAAGTCTCAGTACAAACGAGTTGAAAATGAAGTCCGGAGCGGCATCGAGGCCGTCCTGGAACACGGCGCCTACATCATGGGTCCCGAAATCCGTGAACTGGAAGCTCAGTTGGCCGAATTCAGCCAGGTCAAACACGCAGTTGGCTGCGCGTCCGGAACCGATGCCCTGATCATGGCCCTGCTGGCCCTGGGGGTGGGCAAGGGAGACGCAGTCTTCACCACGCCGTTCACCTTCATGGCCACGGCCGAATCCATCGCCCTGCTGGGAGCCACCCCGATCTTCGTGGACATCGATCCCGAGACCTACAACATGGACGCCGCATCCCTGAAAAAGGCGATCAGCAAGGTGCACGACGAGAAAAAACTCACCCCCAAGGGCGTCATCGCCGTGGATATCTTCGGACTGGCCGCCGACTACGACGCCATCGAGCCCGTCGCCAAGAACAACGGCCTGTTCCTCATTGTGGATGCGGCCCAGTCCTTCGGCGCAACCTACAAGGGCCGTCCGGTCTGCTCCATCGGAGACGTCGCCTGCACCTCATTCTTCCCTGCCAAGCCCCTGGGCTGCTACGGCGACGGCGGCATGGTCTTCACCAATGACGACACCATGGATGAATTGCTCCGCTCCGTACGTGTCCACGGTCAGGGAACCGACAGGTATGAAAACGTACGCCTGGGCATCAACGGACGCCTCGACTCCATGCAGGCCGCCGTGCTCAAGGCCAAGTTCACCATCTTCCCGGAAGAACTTGAACTTCGCAACGAAGTGGCCGAGCGCTACCGCGAAGTGCTGACCGGCGTGGAAGACCTGGTGCTGCCCACCGTGCCCGAAGGCTACACCTCGGCCTGGGCGCAGTACTGCGTGCTGGCCCGCGACGCGCGGCACCGCGACGAGCTCCAGGGCAGGCTGAAGGCCTCCGACATTCCCACGGCCATCTATTATCCGCTGCCCCTGCACCTGCAGAAGGCGTTCGCCGACCTCGGCCACGCCAAGGGTGACTTGCCCGTGTGCGAAGGCATTGCGGACCGCATTTTCGCCCTGCCCATGCACCCGTACCTCAAGGCTGAAGACCAGAAGGCCATCGCCGAAGCACTGGCAGGCTAAGGTCAAGGAGAACTCATGGCCCGTCGTCAGAACAAACCAAGTTATTTCAGGCTATTCCTCTTTGGCCTGTCTTTGGCGTACCTGGCGACGGGCTTTGTCGACAAACCTTCGCCCATCCATTTCGAGCCGGAGGATGCCACCCTGGCCACCCAGAGCATGGTGGTGGAAAGCGACGTGCAGGTAGTACAGCGCAAAAACGTATTCAAGCTGGGCGATCCACTGAGCATCCAGCTGCTGCCGCCGGAAATTGGTCTGGAACAGGAATGGGAGTTCAAAGGCGAGGTCGCTCCGCCCGCCTTCGAAGATTCAGATGCGAAGCAATGAAGACTGCCTGAAGCCGTCCAAACACACAGGCTGTTCATAAATGTGCGGAAGCAAGGCGCAAAAAAAAGCCACGCCCGACGCGTATTGACGCATACGCGAGGGTTTGGCTTTTTTACAGCAACATGACAGACGTGCGTTTATAAACAGCCTGTCAGCCTTCGACGACGCGGTTGCGCCCTTCTTCCTTGGCCCGATACAGGGCCTCATCCACCCGCTTGATGAAACCATCCTGAGACTCGCCGCTGACGTATTCCACAATGCCGAAGCTGGAAGTCACGGTGCGCGGCACACCTGTGAAGCCGAAGGCCTCCACGGCTTGCCTGAGGCGCTCGGCCACCTGACGCACCCGGTTCATGTCCGAAGCCAGGGCCAGGACCATGAACTCCTCGCCCCCCCAACGTACCAGCCGGTCTGTTTCACGAATGTTCTCGCGCACCAAACGGGAGATTTCGCGCAACACCGCGTCGCCCACGTCATGGCCGTATTCGTCGTTGATGGATTTGAAGTGGTCGATGTCGAACATGATCAGGGAAAACGGCTTGCCCGCGATGATTTCGGCCCCGAGCAGCCGTTGGAAGCTGCGCCGGTTCATGGCCTTGGTCAATGGGTCGGTGGAGGCCTCGTCGGCCAGCATGGTTTTCTCGTCCTCGAGCTCGCTGATGTCCTGGAAAGAAAACAGGCGCAGGGACGTGTTCTGAAAAACATTGAAGGTCACGGCAAAAATCCCCGGCCTTCCGGAAGGATTCCCCGGGTTCTCCAAATGCATCACGGCGTCGCGGTCCAGAGGATCTTCCACGATTGCCGATATCCAGCCGGACTCTCCTCCCGAATAATCCTCGCCGTTGAGCGTGAGGATGCGGTCCGCGACACGGGCGCCAGCTGCCCGGAAATGATCGAAGGAAGGATACCCCAGGTAGGCGACCATACGCTTGTTGGCATAGACCACCTGCCCCTTGAGTTCCAGCAGGGCCATACCAGGAAAGGTGTCCAGAAGACTCCAGAGCATCCTGTCGGCCTGGGCCAGCTTGCGACGCAGATACACGGTCCTGGCACACCTGCGCACCGCGTCCAACAGCTTGTCGGCTTCGGCCGGCAGCCGCAGGAACGCGTCGATGTTCAGTTCCACCGCGTTGAGCAACGTCTTGGGATTGTACTTGTCGTAGGCCACGACAAAGGGCATGTCCTCGTCCTCGCCCCGGATGGCGGCGATCATGTCCGGCCCGTCCAGCACGGGCAACACAATGTCGGTGAGCACCACGTCCGGATGGTTGTCGCGGTAGCTGCGCACCCCCTCCCGACCGTCCGTAGCCTCGTGGACAAGACTTACGGCTTTCCGGAGCAGCCCGGCAATACGCCCGCGCTCAAAATCGTCCTGCATGACGACAAGGACCGATATGCTTTGCTTCCTGCTTCCCATTTTCCTGTTTCCCCGTTCTCTCAAAGCCGGAGTATACCGGGAGCGTACAAAACGGACAACCGCGAAATACTTACGTTCATTATAATTCTCGGCATGGGCGAAGGCACTATCTCCCAACCGGAGCGCCGGAACACCCGACAGGTCCACTCTCCCGCCTCCGCTGGATTGTCGTGATGGCCCATGCTATCAACACTGCATGAACGTTGACCAAAAGGCCGCCCTGCGTCGCGAAATCCTGTCCCGGCGCACAGTGCTCGACGCCGAGACCAGGCGCGAGGCAAGCCTGTCCATAGCCCGATCAATCCGCTCCCTCCCGGAATGGAAAAACGCCCGGCAGGCCCTGCTGTACTGGCCGGTGCAGGGGGAGGTGGATACCCGTCCGCTCATGGCCGAGCTGTGGCAGCGCGGGGTCGAGGTGCTCCTGCCCCGGTGCAGGGAAGGCCAGCCCGGCATCATGGATCTGGCCTGCGTCAGCTGCGATACCGACCTGCGGCCCGGCATGTTCTCCATCATGGAGCCGGACGAAGCCAAATGCCCAGTCATGCACGAATTTGAGCCGGACGTGGCACTCATCCCCGGGGTGGGCTACGCTGCGGACGGCTACAGGCTCGGGTTCGGCGGCGGATACTATGACCGCCTGCTGGCGGAGCCATGCATGAAGCAGACGTTGACCATCGGATTGTGCTATGATTTCCAAAGAGTGGACGAACTGCCCGTGGAAAAATGGGACCAACCGGTGCGGGCAATCTGTACGGAAAAGGAACTATGCCGAATATAGCCGTTTTTCCCTTTGAATTCGAGGCCATTCCCAACGTGAAGTGCGTATTCACCACCCGTTGCGGCGGCGTGAGCGAAGAAAACTACGAATCCGCGAACCTCTCTTATGACGTGTGCGACGAAGAAAGGCGCGTCTATGAAAACCGGGTGACCCTGCAAAAGCAGCTCGGGTTCGTACATTGGAACGAACTGCGGCAGGTGCACGGCGACGACATGGTCTTTGAAACGGCCCTGAGCGGAGCGGCCGAGACATCGCTCATGGAAGGCGACGGCCTGGGCACCTCCGCGCCTCGCACCGCACTCATAGTCAAAACGGCGGACTGCCAGCCCATTCTGCTGGCACACCGCAGCAGCAATTACGTGGCAGGGTTGCATGTTGGCTGGCGCGGCAATGTGGCGGACTTTCCCACCACGGGCGTGCAGCGCTTCTGCCTTCACTATAAGCTGGACCCCAAGGACGTCTATGCCGTGCGCGGACCGAGCCTGGGCCCCATGGCCGCCGAATTCACCAATTTCGACAAGGAATTCAAACCCGAGCATCGCCGTTTCTTCAACGAAGCCGACCAAACCGTGAACCTCTGGGGCCTGACCAAGGCGCAACTCATGGCCGCGGGGCTGCCCGAGGAGAACATCTTCGGTCTGGACCTGTGCACCAAAACCATGTCCGACACCTTTTTCTCCTACCGCAGCGCCTGGTTCGTGCCGGGCAACGTCACAGGCCGCCAAGCCGGACTCATCTGGATCGACAAATAGGACTACCTGCCCATGGGCCTTCTCACCAAGCTGATCGTCATTCTCGTGCTCATCCTGTTCATTGCCGGGCAATTCACCCGCGACAAGGTCAAGCGCGCCCGCAGCCGCCAGAACCTGACCAATATCCTGTTGGGCATCCTCATCTTCATGGTCGCGCTCATGATCATCAACCAGTTCAGAAATTAAAGAAGAATGCCTCCGGCGTGCAGGGGGATACGTGAGTGAAGCGAATGATGAATCCGTTACCCATATCTTAAAGCGCCCCTCAAGGCTGTTCAAAACTGAAAAAAACCGCCCGGCTGCCTGAAAGGCAGCCGGGCGGTTTCGATGAAAAGCTTTGGAGAAGGGCGGGGGAACCTTTCACTCGAAAGACTCCCCCACATTCATCTTCTATAAATCTTTTGAATCAATCGTTATCGTCACAGGCCCCCAATTGGTGAAATCAAGAAACATCTCGGCGCCGAACACACCGGTTTCCACCTTGGCCGGGGCGACTACGCGTGCGTCTTCCACAAATCGGTCAAAAAGGGAGTCGGCCAGTTCTGGCGGGCAGGCATTGGTGAACGAGGGGCGGCGGCCCTTGCGGCAATCCGCATAAAGCGTGAACTGGGAGACGAAAAGCAGTTCGCCGGAAACATCCTTGAGGCTCAGGTTGAACTTACCGTCCTCGTCCGTAAACACGCGCAGGTTCATGAGCTTGTCCAGCATCTTGCTCCAGACTTTGGAGTCGGGAAGCTCCTTGCCGTCCTCGCGGCCAAAGCCGACGAGCACAAGAAACCCCGGGCCGGTTTCGGCAACGGTCTGTTCGTCGACAATGACCTTGGCTTCGGTGACGCGCTGGATGACGAGCCGCACTATTCCTCCCAGTAGGTGGCCTTGGAGGATTCCTTTTCCGAGACGCTGACCCAGGCCAGGATCACGCCTTCCGGCATGGCGGGCTTGAGCTCGCTGTAGATGAACATGGCGAGGTTCTCGGACGACGGATTGATGTCGTCAAAGGGACAAACTTCGTTCAGGTGCTTGTGGTCGAGCTTCTCCAGCACGTCCTTGGTGCGTCGTTTCAGCTCCTTGAAGTCCATGAGGTAGTGGACCTTGTCGTCCAGCTTGGAACCTTCCACGCAGACCTCGACCCCGAAGTTGTGACCGTGCATGTGTTCGCACTTGCCGCCGTAGTTGCGAAGCTGGTGCGAAGCGGAAAAATCCTGTGTTATGGTCAATCTCCATTTGCCGGGCATAAAAAACTCCTAATATTCATCCCGGCGCTTGAGCTGACCGTTAACCAACTCGACTGGGTACTTTTCTTCGTTTTTCAGACACTTGCTGCGAGTAGCCTCGATCAGATCGAAGTTCAGCTCATCGGCGATGCGCACAAGGTAGACAAGCACGTCCGCGCACTCATCCTTGATGTTCTGAAGCTTTCCTGGTTCCGGATTGCGGCTCTGCTCCTCGCTGAGCCACTGAAGCTGCTCGACCAGTTCACCGGCTTCGCCGCACAGGGCCATGGCCAGGTTTTTGGGCGACTGGAACTCGTTCCAGTTGCGCTCATCCACAAAGTGCCGGATGTTTTCGGTCAGATTTTTGAGTGAGTCGTTCATGGCCGCGCATTGTCCGTCCGGTCGAGACGTTTGTCAATGCGCAGGCCTTCATCGCAGGGAAAGAAGATGCTCTTCGCCGGTAGAGAACAAAAAATGCCTTAGAATCCATGACTTGCCCGGGACGTGCCGCCTATCGGAAAGAGCCGCCGGGAACGCCCAGGCGCCGAAAAAAATTCTGGCCTACCGAAGACACCCAGCCCTTGCCCTTCAACCTTTCCAAAGACGTCCAGGTTTTGCGCAGACCTTCAAAAAAGAGCACCACCCCGAGCAGGGCGCAACCCTCCTGGAGCGGCACCTCGATATCGTCCGCCAGCAAAGGCAGGAACAGGGCCAGGGCAATGCCGAATATGAACAGACTACGAACGCACAACAAGACAATCTTTAAGGTCATGATCTGAACTCCGGACCGTAACGGACAGCGCGCATCTGCGGGGAAGCCGGCGGAAGCCACCATATGCCACGGCGAATAGAAAATAAAAAGTTTTGAAAATTGAAGAGATAGCCAACACAGACGGTAGGGAAACACCGTCGGAACAAAGGCTTGTCAGGGAGATTCACAATGAGGCATGGCAAAAAACCTACTCTTCCGGGGAAAAAATGCAAACGGTGGGAAAACATTCACAAGCTGCAGCAGAAAAACAGCGGCATGTTTCCGAACCGCGGCCGGATATGGTATACCCCAATCACAAGGAGACTCCCCATGAAAAAAACAACCATACTGCTGCTCATTCTTTTGCTGGCGGCGGCCTTCGGCTGCGCGCCCAAACTGAAACTCTTCGCCGGTGCAGCCACCTCGCCGCTCAAGGAGGCCACCCTGGAAGGCGAGGGCGACGCCAAGATCCTGCTGGTGAACGTCAATGGATTCTTGCAGGACAAACCCAAGTCCGGCCTGCTGACCACCAGACCGGGAACGGTACAGGAACTGGTCAGCAGCCTGCGCCTGGCCGAACAGGATGAAGACGTCAAGGCCGTGGTGGTCAAAATCAATTCGCCCGGCGGCACCACCACCGCCAGCGACATCCTCTACCGCGAACTCCTGCGCTACAAGAAAAAGACCGGAAACAAGGTGGTGGCCCTGATGATGGACGTGGCCGCTTCGGGCGGGTACTACACGGCCCTGGCCGCTGACAGCATCGTGGCGCATCCGACCACCATCACCGGATCAGTGGGCGTAATCTTCCTGCGCCCAAAGGTGGACGGCCTCATGGAAAAAGTCGGCGTGGACGTGGAAATATCCAAGTCCGGCGAGGACAAGGACATGGGCTCGCCATTCCGGCCCACCACGGCCAAGGAGCGCAAACTCTTCCAGGAAATCATCGACGACATGGCCGGACGCTTCCACACCCTGGTCCGGAAACGCCGCAAGCCAACCAAATCCGCCATGAGCGAGATCAAGACCGCCCGAATCTTCACGGCCACACGCGCCAAGGAGCTGGGGCTCATTGATCGTATCGGTTACATGGACGACGCATTCGCCGAGGCCAGAAAGTTGGCCGGGGTCGGCGAGGCGCGCATCGTCACCTACCGCCGCGACGAATATCCAAACGACAACCCGTACAACACCCTGAGTTCGGCCGATCCGGCCAACCCGGCGCTCATCGACATGCACATCGACCACCTCATTCCCAGACAGACGGGGTTCTACTATCTCTGGTCCCCCTCTTATTAATGCCGCTCGCCCCCAGGGTTCCCAAAGGGGATAATCCCCTTTGGGCGCCGGAGGCCTTTCGTGCCCCAACTGGACGCACAGGCATAAAAAAGGTAGACGCGCCCCATGCCCAGACCAACCCCGGAAAACGTGACCAAAACGCTTTCACAGTTCGACCTTGAGGCCACGGACGACCAGGCCGAAAAGCTGGCCGTCTACCTCGACCTGCTGGAAAAATGGAACCGCAAGATGAACCTGGTGGGCCCGTCCCGCTGGGAAGAGGTGCTCGAAACCTTGGTGGTGGACAGCATCCATCTGGCCACCTTCCTGAGGACGCTCCCCCTGCCGCATGCCCCCGTGAGCCTGGACTTCGGGGCCGGAGCCGGGCTGCCGGGCATCCCCCTGCGCATGTTCTGGAACGCAGGCGAGTACTGGTTGGTGGAAGTACGCCAGAAGCGGTGCGGCTTCATGCGTACGGCCTTGGGCCGTCTCAAGCTGTCCGGAACCCGTGTCTTCATGGGGCGGGCCGAGAATTCCCTGAAGCAAGTTGCCAAGCAGGGTTTCGGAGACCAAGCCGACCTGATTCTGAGCAAAGCCTTCATGCCCTGGCGCAAGTTGCTGGACTTTGCAGGCCCCATGCTTGGGCAAAACGGAATTCTCGTCATTCTATCCAATGATCCAGCTCCGGAAACGTTGCCTGAAAACTGGGGATTGCTCGACTCTACTGCGCATTCTGCAATGGGCAAAAAGCATCATTTTTGGGCTCTTTCTCAGTCGAAATAGTGCTTTCTGACCCCGATTATAACACAAAATCAAATTACGAACACTTTCCACAGCCGAGACGGACTTCGCGTTGCGAAGAGACGTCCGACGCTTCCTCTCACTTCGTTCAAGGAAAACCGGCCGAACAGGGCAAAACACTTCACGTTGCGTTTTAACGGAGTGCAGGACGTGCTCCGCATACTTCTTATTATAAAATATCTAACGAAGAAGCGGCAGATTGCCCGTAAGTCGTTTCACTTCTCCTGCATCGCCGAAAATACCCAGGCCGACGTATTCCAACTCATCGGACTCGAGCATGGCGAGCCGCTGCTCATATTCGTCGTAGCGCTTGGCGCGCTGGGCCGTTGACGTGAAGCCGACCATGAACACCCCATCCTGCGGGACGGCCCGGTCGTGCAGTTCGGCGATGCCCGGACCGTCCGAGGCCAGAATGGCGATGGGCAGTTGCGTGATGCCTTCGTGCACGTTCCCGGAAGCATCCTCCACGCTGTGCCCCACCACACCCTCGGCCACCCGGCCGATACTCGTGGCCAACACGGCGGCCGTATTGGCCAACAATCCCGTGGGCAGATTCCTGTCCACCACAATGACATATTTCTGTTCAGTCATGTATGACACCTCAACTTTTAAGAATGAAGACGGTACGGTAGGAAAGGCTGGAACGGATTTCTTGCAAGAAATTGCCTTGCACACATTATTTTTTTCTTCGGTCTGGGGAAACCCCTTTAGGGGGTTCCCCAGGCGACGCAACGCACATGGCAAGGCGGAAAAGTTTGCTATCCGGGGCTTGCCAGAGTGCCCGGTTGTGTTTATGGGTTCTACCCATGTCAAAGGATCTGATCATCGTTGAGAGCCCGGCTAAGGTGAAGACCATCAGCAAATTCCTCGGAAAGGACTATCTTGTCGAGGCATCTGTCGGTCACGTTCGCGACTTGCCCACCCGTGACCTGGGCGTGGATGAGGAAAACGACTTCGCCCCAGACTATCAAGTCATCCAAGGCAAGGAGGACGTGGTCAAAAAGCTGCGTTCGGCCGCCAAAAAGGCAGAGCATGTCTTTCTGGCTCCTGACCCGGACCGAGAAGGGGAAGCCATCGCCTGGCACGTCGCCGCGCTGATCCGCAAGGAAAATCCCAACGTCAGCCGCATCCAGTTCAACGAAATCACGGCCCGCGCCGTCAAGGAAGCTTTGGAGAATCCCCAGGCGCTGGACGAATCCCTGTTCGACTCCCAGCAGGCCCGCCGTATCCTGGACCGCCTGGTGGGCTATAAGATTTCCCCCATCCTGTGGAAGAACGTGAAGCGGGGCATCTCGGCCGGACGCGTCCAGTCCGTGGCCCTCAAGATCCTTGTGGAGCGCGAAAAGGAACGCCGCGCCTTCGACCCACAGGAATACTGGCCGTTCAAGGCCCAGGTGGCAGGCGAAAACCCGCCGCCGTTCTGGGTGGACCTCTGGAAGTACAAGAACAAGAGCGTCAAGCCGGGCGGGCACCACGTCACCACGGCCGATGAGGCCCAGGCTCTGGAAAAGGCCCTGAACGAGTCCGACTTCATTGTGGACAACGTGGAGGAGAAGCAGCGCTCTCGCCAGCCGCGGCCTCCCTACATCACCTCCACCCTGCAGCAGGAATCAAACCAGCGTCTCGGCTATTCCGCGCGCAAGACGATGACCATTGCCCAGCGTCTCTATGAAGGGGTCGAGCTGGGACGCAGGGGCACCACCGCCCTCATCACCTACATGCGTACCGACTCGGTGCGCATCGCCAAGGATGCGCAGGACGCGGCCAAGGAACTGATCCTGGACAAGTTCGGGCATGACTATTACCCGGCCAAGACACGGAATTTCAAGACCAAGGGCAGCGCCCAGGATGCGCACGAAGCCATTCGCCCGGTTGACGTGACCATCATCCCGGACGAGGTCAAACAATACCTGCCCTCCGAGCAGTACCGGCTGTACAAGCTCATCTGGCAGCGCTTCGTGGCCTCTCAGATGGCTGCGGCAAAGTTCTGGGACACCACGGTGACGGTGAAGGCCGCCGAAACCCTGTGGCGCGCCAAGGGCGAACGGCTGCTTTTCCCCGGCTTCCTGGCGGTCATGGACAAACCCGCCGACGAAGGCGCCGCAGACCTGCCCAAGATGGCCGTGGGAGAAAAGCTGGCCGTCAACGAACTCAAGAAGGAACAGAAATTCACCCAGCCGCCGCCGCGCTATTCGGAAGCCTCCCTGGTGCGTACCCTGGAAGAGTTGGGCATCGGACGCCCGTCCACCTACGCGGCCATCATCTCCACGCTCATCGACCGCGACTACGCCCGGCTGGAGGAAAAGCGCTTCGCGCCCACCGAGCTGGGCTTCACGGTCAGCGACCAGCTTTCCGAGCATTTCCCGGAGCTCATGGACGTGGGGTTCACCGCCTCCATGGAAGGCTCCCTCGACGATGTGGCTGAAGGGAAGCAACAGTGGGTCAAACTGCTCAAGGCTTTTGCCAAGGATTTTTACCCCACGCTGGACAAGGCCAGAAAGGACATGGCCAAGACCGTGCAGGACACGGGCGTGACGTGTTCGGAATGCGGCAAGCCAATGGTGATCAAGTTCGGCAAAACCGGCGAGTTCCTGGGCTGCACCGGCTTCCCGACCTGCCGGAACATCAAGAACTTCAAGCGCGATGAAAAGGGTGCAATTCACGTTGTGGAACGCGAGGAGCCCGAAGACATCGGCATCAACTGCGACAAGTGCGGCCGTCCCATGAGCATCAAGCAGAGCCGCCGGGGCGAATTCCTGGGCTGCACCGGCTACCCGGACTGTCGGAACATCAAGAACTTCGAGCGCGATGACGACGGCAACATCAAGATCGTGGAACAGGCCGCGCCCGAAGTGGTGGGCACCTGCCCGGAATGCGGCGGCGAACTGCACCTGAAAAAAGCACGCACGGGTTCGCGTTTCATCGCCTGCGCCAACTATCCGGACTGCACCTACACCGAACCTTACTCCACGGGCGTTGCCTGCCCCAACGAAGGCTGCACCGGCACCCTGGTGGAAAAGGCCTCGCGCAAGGGCAAGCTCTTCTACTCCTGCAGCGAATATCCCAAATGCGACTACGCGGTCTGGGATTGGCCCGTGAAAGGCCCCTGCCCGGAATGCGGCCACCCGGTGCTGGTACGCAAGAACACCAAGGCCAAGGGCGAACACATCGCCTGCCCCAAACGTTCCTGCAAGTACGAACAGCCGCTGTAGGACCAGATTACAGAAAAGAGAAAAGCCCCGGCGCGGATTCCGCGCCGGGGCTTCTTTTTTGCAGGGGACCTACTGGTCGGCCACCACCACGCGCACTCCGGCCTGCTCGAAAACATCCGCGAGAAAAGGAGGCGGAGGCGCGTCCGTGAACAACGAGTCCACCAGGGAGGGAGAGCCGACCCGGACCGTGGCGATGCGCTCGAACTTGGACGCGTCCGCCACCAGAAAGACCGTGCGGGAATTGCTCATGATGGCCTGCTTGATGGCCACCTTTTCCAGGTCGAAATCCATGAGGGTCCCGTCCTCTTCAAAACCGGACAAGGCAACGACGCCGAACTCCGCCTTGAAGCGGCTCACGCCCGCAAGGGCCGTTTCCCCCACCAGGGAACCGTCCGCGCCCCGCAGCATACCGCCGGTGACGAACACCTCCGAAGTAGGGTGCCCGTTGAAGACGGAAGCGGCCGCCATGCTGTGGGTGAACACCCGCAGGCCGTCTCTGGGAAGCAGAGCATGGGCCACAGCCTCCACGGTGGTGCCTACATCAAGAAAAATCGAGGCCTTGTCTGGAATCGCCTGTGCCACGGCCTCGGCGATTCGTGTTTTGCCTTCCTTGTTGCGGGTGCGCTTTTTGGCGTAGCCGAGCCGGACCGCAGTGTCCGCGATCCCGGCTCCTCCGTGAAAGCGTTGCAGAAGCTTGGCTTCGCACAGGACACCTATATCGCGGCGGATGGTCTGGGTGGAAACACCCAAACGCTGGGCAAGCGTCTCCACCGGGGCGAATCCCTTTTCCGCCACGAGCCTGAGCAACTCCTTCTGGCGCAGGGAAAGGTGCTCGGGCAACCGTATATCCAGTGTATATTCCATAAATTTCATATTCCGTTATAGCTTTTCTGCAAAACATATTGCCTTCCCGCTTCAGATGCCATAAAAAAGCTCCTGTTTGCAAATCAACATTTTGTCGTTTTTTACACAACCCTTTGGAGTGAGCATGCCCAACCAATTGTTTTTGGACAGAAAGAGAGAGGTCTTGATCAGCAAGGGTCGCTGGTTTGACGCCTGGCATCTCGTCTGGAAGCAGGAAAACGGGGTGGCGGCCATCAACTCCCTGGAGCAATTGAGCCTGGTTGACGCCTTGCACTGGTTGTACACCGAAGCTCCCAAGGTCCGACGCGTCCCGGTGGGCGTCATCGGCCCGCGAGAGGCCAGCCGCGAACAATGCGCACTGGCCGAGGAAATCGGCCACCAACTGGGCCAATGGAACATTCCGATGCTCTGTGGCGGCCGGGACGGCGTCATGGAAGCGGCCTGCAAGGGATGCCTTGAGGCGGGAGGCCTGCCCATGGCCCTGCTGCCGGGCGAAGAATGGGACAGCGCCAACCCTTACGTCGCCGTCCCCATGGCCACTGGAATCGGCCCGGCGCGCAACGCGCTCATCGCCCGTGCATGCATTGCGCTCATCGCCGTGGGCGGCGGATACGGCACCATGACGGAAATGGCCTACGGCCTGCACTTCGACAGGCCCGTCATCGCTTTGGGCGGAGCTCCGGAGGTCCCGGGCGCCCTCTACCTGGATACCCCGGAAGCGGCCATGGAATCTCTCGGAGAACACCTTTTGAGCCTGAAATAGGCGACGGATACATCGTATTCAGGGGCTTTCTCTCTACGGGAAAGCCCCGCATTGTGCCCTGATTGTTTTTAAATAGTAACATGCCGGATATGGCGTGACACGCATCGCGTGTCGTATTGTGCTCACGACATGTTGCATTTCCAACAAAAATATTGAGGCGCCATGCGATTCGTCGTGTTCCTGTATCTGACATACCTGCTGCTTCCCATCGGGCTGTTGTGCGTGGGATCCCTGGGGGAATCATGGACAAACACCATGCTGCCCACGGGACTCACCGGACGCTGGTACCTGGAAGTCATTGACGACCCCAGCTTCCGAAGAGCGTTCGTCACCAGCCTGCAGGTGGTTGGCGCGGCCTGCATAACCAACCTGATCCTCGGCCTCCCCCTTGCCTACGCCATCTACAACGCTGCCCATCGAGGCGTACGCATGGCCGCCCGCGTCCTGACCCTCATGCCCATCGCGGTGCCGGAACTGGTGCTCGCCTTCGGGTTCGTGCTCGTGTTTTCCAGCGACGCCCTGCCGTGGCTGGGCAGCATCTGGGTGCTCATCGCCGCCCATGTGGTGCTCACCCTGCCCTATCTGCTGCAGACCCTGCTGGCGGACATGGAGCACCTCGGACTGGAGCGCGTTGAGCAGGCGGCGGAAAGCCTCGGAGCCGGTTTCGGTCGGCGTTTCCTCGACATCGTCATGCCGTCCCTGCGCCACAGCCTGGTTTCCGGGCTGATCATGGTGGCGGCCATTTCCATAGGCGAATTCCAACTTTCCAACCTTGTGAGCGGCTTTTTGACGCGCACCTATCCCGTGGTCCTGCTTCAGGCCTTTTACGGGGCGACGGGCTTTGCCTGCGCCTCCACCGTGGTGCTGCTGGCTCTGGCCGTCGCCGCAGCGGCGGCAGGCGCGCTGACCGCACGGGCCGCGAGTCGCCAAGGAGAAACCAAAACATGAGTGTCCGTTTTCAAGATGTGAGCTTTCGCTATCCCGGCAGCGAGGCCGGCGTCCTCCATATCGACCTTGAACTGGGGCCGGGTGAACTGGTGGCGGTCATCGGGGCCAGCGGCTCCGGCAAGACAACTCTGCTGAATCTCCTGGCCGGGTTCCTCCGCCCCGACTCCGGGCGCATCGTCATCAACGGCAAGGACGTCACCGATCTGCCCCCGAAAAAACGCGACCTTGGGCAGGTCTTCCAGTCCTACGCCCTGTTCCAGCACATGAGCGCCTGGCGCAACGTGGCCTACCCGCTCAAGGTCAGAGGCGTGCCGCGCGAAAAGCGACGAGCCCTGGCCATCGAGGCCTTGAAGAACGTGGACCTGGAAGCGTTCGAAGACCGTCTTCCGTCCACCATGTCCGGAGGTCAGCAGCAGCGGGTGGCCCTGGCCCGCGCCCTGGTGTTCAAACCCAAGGCCCTGCTGCTGGACGAGCCGCTTTCCGCTTTGGACGCGAGCCTGCGCATGAGCATGCGCGACGAAATCCAACGTGTGCAGCAACAGGCGGGCATCGCCACCCTGCATGTGACCCATGACCAGGAGGAGGCCCTGTCCATCGCCCACCGCGTGGCGGTCATGGAACAGGGCAAACTGGCCCAGGTGGCCACCCCGCGCGAGCTTTACGACAGCCCGGCCACCACCAGTGTGGCCCGGTTCGTGGGGCACGCCAACCTGTGGGAGGGCGAAGTCGCCGCACAGGGCTGCGTCAGGTGCGAGGTCGGCCTTTTGTCCTGCCGGACCGCCGGACGACTCATAGGAGAACGTGTCGTGGTCCTTGTCCGGCCCGAAAAAATCCTTCCTCTCGGCGCCAACCAGGGCGCCCCCAACCAGGTCCGGGGGGCTTTGGTCCGCGACCGTTTCCTGGGCCCGGTCCGCCGCTACGACCTACGGGTCGGCCAGGAGATCGTCCAAGGTGAAACAGATTTCTGGGGCGGCATAGAATCCGTCTCCATTCCGCCGGAAGCCATCCGGCTCCTATCCACGTAACCGGGGCTTCGCCCCTGAGGAGAACGCACATGAACCGTATTGTCTTGAAATGGATGTTGGCGACCGCCATGGCGGTCATGCTGACGGCCCAGGCCTTTGCCTTTGACGGGCCGGAACTCTACAAGGGAGAGCGGGCGCTTTACGAAAAAGCCAAGAAGGAAGGCCTGGTGGTTTCCTTTGACACCGGCCCCACCTGGGCCAACTGGAAGGCCCAGTTCAAGGCCTTCAAGAAGCGCTACCCCGGCGTGGAAATGGTCTACAACGACCTTGGATCGGCCGTGACCGTAGTCACACTGGAAAAGGCCCGTAACCGTCCCCAGGCGGACACGGCCTACTACTTTGCCGGATCGGCGGTGAGCGCCTCGGAAAAGGGCGTGGTCACCGGCTTCAAGCCCGTGAACTTCGAAAAACTGCCCAAGGCGTTCCGCCAGGCCAAGGGCGAGTGGTTCACCATCCACACCCTGAACATAGCCTTCATCGTCAACAACAAGCTGATCAAGACCCCGCCCACCTCCTGGGCCGAACTCATGGACCCCCGGTACAAAAACAGCGTGGTCTATCTTGATCCGCGCTCTACGGGGCAGGGACAGGTGATCGCCTTTGCCGCGGCCTTCGCCAACGGCGGAAGCATGGACGACGTCATGCCCGGCATCGACTATCTGGCCGGGCTGCACAAGGCCGGCAACGTCATGCGCACCGTGGGAACCACGCCCTACGCCCAATTCGTCAAAGGTGAAATCCCCATCTGGATCGGCTATGAAAACGACGGCCTCAAGGCCAAGTACAAGGACGGCATGGGCGACGACGTATCCGTGATCATCCCCGCCGAGGCCTCGGCAGCGGCCCCATACGCCATCAGCCTGGTCAAAAACGGCCCCAACCCGAACGCGGGCAAGCTGTGGCTGAACTACATCATGACGGAAACCGGTCAGGCGACCTTTGCCGAGGGCTTTGTTCGTCCTTCGGTGCCCGGCGTAAAATTGCCCGCCGACGTGGCCTCCATGCTGCCCGACGCCCCGCAGATCAAGCCCCTCGACGTGGTCAAGGCCAAGGCCCTCAAAGAAACCATCGACAAGTCCTGGGCCAAAGCCGTCCTGGGCCAATAAGCTTCCTGGGAGAAGATGAACATGACGACCCGTAATTCTGTCCTGGCTGCGCTTGGTACTCCGGGCGTCCTTTTCATTCTTCTCTTCTTTCTCGCCCCTCTCTCGGTGCTGGTCGTGGAGGCCTTTGCCGGGGGAGGGGCCGCATTCGTCATCCTGGTCGAAGATCCGGTCTTCTGGAAGGGGCTGCGCGGCAGCCTGGTCCTGGGGACCGCAGCACCGGCCTTCTCCCTGCTGGTGGGCTTCGCCACCGCCCTGTTCTTGGCGCGACAGAAGCCCCATTTACGCACCTCGCTCCTCTTTCTCATCTCCCTGCCCCTGACCTTTTCCGGGCTGATCATCGCCTACGGATTCATTCTCGTCTTCGGTCGCGCAGGCTTCCTGACCCTGCTCCTGGCCAAGCTGGGAGCCGACCCGGCCACGGTGGGGGGCTTCATCTACACACCGCTGGGGCTGGGCTTTGCCTATTCCTACTACCTCATCCCCCGTGTGGTCATGATTCTGCTGCCTGTGGTCGTCAACTTTGACAAATCCCAGATCGCCGCGGCCAAGTCCCTCGGAGCCGGCGCTTTCCGCGCCTGCTGGGAAATCCTGGTCCCCCAGATTCTGCCCAGCGCCATCGCCGCCTATTGCCTGACCGCCGCAGTGGCCATCGGCGCCTACGGCACGGCTCTGGCCCTGGTGGGCACGCAGGTGAACATCCTGCCACTGGTGCTCTACAGCAAGATCTCAGAGACCGGCACGGACTTTCCGGCGGCCGCGGCCCTCTCGCTGGTGCTCATGGCCATCACGGCCCTGATCATGGTCCTGGCCGAATTTTTCAACAGCCTCAGGAAAAGGGAAACCAGACGCTCTAAAAACGCCTGATCCTCCCCTTCCCTCCCCCACTTCCGTTTTTTATCCCATCCTCATTCGTGACAAGCGGTTGCAAAGTGAGTATTCCTTGTCACCCATAAAAAAACCGACTCTGGTAACGCACGGATTACCATGATAAAAAATCATATGAAAAAAGCTCTCGACGCCAAAAAACTGCGCGCCAGCCTGGACCCGACAAAGGTTTCCTACGCATCCAGCGAGGAACTCCCGACCCGCAGCACCATCGACAAGTTCCAACCCAGGGCCATCCAGGCCCTGACCATGGCCCTGCGCATCAAGGGCAACGAATACAACGTCTATGTGGCGGGACAGCCCAACCTGGGCCGCACCTATTTCGTGCAGAGTTTCCTCGCCCCGCTGGCCGCCAAGGCCCCCACGCCCCAGGACTGGGTCTACGTCTACAACTTCGAGGACGAGGACAAGCCCCTGGCCCTGGCAATGCCCGCGGGCCAAGGCCGCAAATTCAAGAACGCCCAATCCAAGGCCATGTCCAAGCTCAAAACCGAGCTGCCCCTGCGCTTCGAAAAAGAGGCATTTCAGAAAAAACATGAAAGCCTGATCCGCAAGTACAGCACCAGGCGGGAAGAGCTCTTCACCAAAATGGAGGAGATCGCCGACCGGCAGGACTTCAAGGTCCGCTTCGACGACGACGGCGTGCTCACCCTGACCCCGGTGGTGGACGGCCAGGTGGTGGGCGAGGCCGACTTCGACAAGCTGGACGCAGCCCTCAAGAAGAAACTCAAGGCGCGGGGGGAGGCTCTGCTGGACGATGTCTCGGTCTACCTGCGGCAGATCAACAAGAACGAGCAAACCCTGCGCAAGGACGAGGACGAACTGCACAAGGAGACCGCCCGCTCCGTGCTCAAGGAGTTCCATGACCCCATACGCGAAAAGTTCGAGCGCATAGAGTGCCTCAAGGATTACTTCACCCTGCTTGAGGACGAGGTGGTCGAAAACTACGACCAGCTCCTGCCCCGCGAGCCGTCCATTCCCGGACTGGGCGTGGAACATCCGGGAGAAGACTTTTTCACCCGCTTCGAAGTCAACCTGTTCGTGGACAACGGCAAATGCAAGGGCGCACCCGTGGTGCTGGAGGATCACCCCACGGTCTTCAACCTGCTGGGCAGCATCGAACGCGAGTCCGAAATGGGGGCCCTGTACACGGATCACACTTTGATCAAGGCCGGAGCCATCCACAAGGCCAACCACGGCTACCTGGTCCTCAACGTGGAGGACCTGTTGTCCAATCAGTCCTCCTGGGAAGGCCTGCTCCGCGCCCTGCGCGCCGGCCAATCCCGCATCGAAGACCCGGTGGAGCCGGACCAGGTTCGCGCCCGAACCATCGAGCCCGGCCCCATTCCCCTGGAGCTTCGCGTGGTGCTCATAGGCACGGACGAACATTACGAAATGCTCCTGTACCACGACGACAGATTCGCAAAATACTTCAAGCTCAAGGCCCACCTGCAATCCTGGGCCGAACGCACCGCTCCCAACATCAGGAAATACCTGGCCGCCATAGGGGAGATATGCCGCAAGACCGACTCCCTGCCGTTCACCCGCGAGGCCCTGGCCGGCCTGGTGGACTTCGGGTCGCTGCTGGCCGAAGACCAGAAGCGGCTCTCCCTGTATTTCCCGCTGGTGCGCGAACGCATGATGGAGGCTTCCACCCTGGCCCGGATGCACGGCAAGAAAATGGTGGACGCAGAGATCCTGCAGGAGGCCATCAAGGCCCGCGACTTCCGCTCCAACCTCTATGAGGAGGAGTTCATGGCCGACTACGACCGGGAAGTCATCAAGGTCTCCACGGGCGGTTCAGCCGTCGGTCAGGTCAACGGCCTGTCCGTGACCTTGTTCGGAGACTACGAGTTCGGCCTGCCGCACCGCATCGCCTGCACCGTGGGCGTGGGACACGGAGGCATCCTGGACCTGGAGCGCGAGGCTGAACTGGGCGGCCCCATCCACACCAAGGCCATGATGATCCTCAAGAGCTACCTGCTGGGCATGTTCGCCCAGAACAAGCCCATCGTGCTCACCGGCTCCCTGTGCTTCGAGCAGAGCTACGCGGGCATCGAGGGCGACTCGGCCTCGGGCGCGGAACTGGTGGCCCTGCTTTCGGCCCTGGCCGGCATGCCCGTGAACCTGAACTACGCCTTTACCGGAGCTGTGAGCCAGAGCGGCGCGATCATGGCCGTGGGAGGGGTCACCAGCAAGATCGAAGGGTTCTTCCAGGTCTGCCGCCGCAGAGGCCTCACAGGCGAACAGGGCGTTCTCATCCCGGCCGACAACGTGGACAACCTCATGCTGAGCGAGGAAGTGGTCAGGGCCGTGGAGGAGGACAGATTCCACATCTTCCCGGTCCGGACCATCGAGCGGGCCGTGGAAATCCTCATGGGCATGCGCGCAGGCGTCCGCGGCAAGTCCGGGAAATTCCCGCTGGGCACCGTGTACAGGCGCGTGGACGACCGGTTGGGCGAACTGGCCGAACTGGCCGTCCCCAACGGCAACAAGGAGAAGAAATAGATGTCCAAATGGATCCGTTCCAAGCTGCCGGAATTCGTGCGCGACCTGTTCCGCAATTTCTGTCAGGCCAGCTTGGCCCTGGAGGAACAGTTCCGGAATTTCGACGACGACGGCACCATGAGCTTCGAGGTACTCAAGGACCTGGTGGGCGACGAGATGGACAAGGGCATCCTCTGGCGCATGAAGGACACGGCCCACCACGTGTTCCGCAACGATCCGGACAACCCGCTGGCCGGACAGTTCCTGGACTGGGCCCTGGGCTACATCTTCCACGAAACCCTCAAACTCAAAGAGGACACCTACCAGAAGCAGAAGTACGCCCCCTGGTTCCATGAACTCTTTGAAGGCAACCTGCAGCAGTCGGAAAAGCACATCACCGACGAGCTGTTCCAGGTGCTCAGCCAGACCGAGGAGAGCATGCGCCGTGAAATAGAACGAATCCGCTTCATCATTGCAAAATGCAGGCAGCTGCTGCCTTACTACTTGACAAGACACCGGGATAATGCATTGCTGGCCCGCTTCATCTATGCGCGGGGCGACATGGTGAAATCCGTATTCTCCAAAGAATATAAAGGACTTATGCAGGCCGTCTACGGCGGCGAGCCTGAGAGGCTCTATGTACTGGCCAGCCAGAGCCTCCGCAAGGGCGGCTGGGTGGAAGAGGCGCGCAATGCAGTAGAAGGCGCTCTCAAGCTGAATCCCGAGAGCAGATTAGTGTTGCAAGAAAAGAAAATAATTGATAATTGGGCCACTAGGATAGAAACTTGACTTGGAAAATATGGTCTGTCGGAACAATACAACTTGAGGAGGCCGTTACAATGAAGAAGCTGACATTGCTTGCAATCGCCCTGTGCGTGGTATTCGCCTGGGGCTGTTCCAAAAAGGTACAAACCGAACCGGAAGTGGTTGTGGTGGAAGAAACCGAAACCACTGAAACCGTGGTCAAGGATCCCATGGATCTGTACAAGGCCGAGTATGACGCACTGCCTGTAAGCCACACCGTCACCAAGGGCGAATGCCTGTGGTGGATTTCCGAATACAAACATATTTACAACGATCCGTTCATGTGGCCTCTGATCTACAAGGCCAACCGCGACAAGATCAAGAATCCCGACCTGATCTACCCCGGCCAGGAATTCGAGATTCCCCGCTACGGTTTCGACCTTGAAGAAGTGAAGGCGTCCCGCAAGGAAGCCGGTGCACCGTGGAAGGCCCTTGAGCCCGGCACGGAAGCCATGATTCCGGCTGAAATGCGTGCCGCCCTGGGCTACAGCTTCTAGTACGGCGCCATATTCGAGTAGAATATAAAAAGACCCTCGCCCTTGTGGGGAGGGTCTTTTCTTGTGCCTGATTTTCGCTTCCAGCGGACAGTGAGTAGTCTCCCCTTTGCCTGTGCGTCTCCAACTTTCGCATCGGCCAGCTGCATCCGTCTCTCGGGATAATATCTTTCAGGCTGTTCAAAGTGGTTCATGCTGGAAGCCAGAAGAGAAAAGCGCCCGCGCGCATGTTTAATACGCGCGGGCGCTTTTTTCTTTGCAACAAATCGGGCCACTAGGGCAACCTGTCAGTCCACTTGAATATCGTAGGTTTTGAGCTTGCGGTAAAGAGAAGACCGCTCCATGCCCACGGCCTTGGCAAGCTGGGAAACGTTACCTTCGAATTCCTTCAGCTTGGAGGCCAGGAACAAAGCCTCGAACTCGGCGCGGGCCTGCTTGAGGTCGGCAGGGCCCTCGGCGATAAGCGTTTCCAGGGAATTCGTTTCAGCCACGCAGGCTGCGGGCGCGGCGACATCGGCCTGAGACTCGGCAACCGAAGCGCCTGCCTCGGGTCGGAACTCGGGGGGCAGCATCTCTGCACCCACGGTTTCCCCCGCATACATGATGAACATGCGCTCCACGAAATTCTTGAGCTCACGGACATTGCCGGGCCACGGATAACGGGAAAGGGCCTCCAGGGCGCCGTCATCGAAGGTAAGGGGCTTGAACCCGTGCATCCTGACCAGACTGGACATGAAGTCCTGAATGAGCATGGACACATCGCTGCCGCGCGTACGCAACGGCGGGACCTCCAGGGGAAAGACCTTGAGCCGGTAATAGAGGTCCTCACGAAACGCGCCGTTTTCGATCTCCGCGAGCAGGTCCTTGTTGGTGGCCGCAATGACGCGAACGTCCACCTCCATGGTCTTGCGGCCTCCTACACGCTCGAACCGCTGCTCCTGGAGAATACGCAAAATCTTGGCCTGAGTCTTGAGGCTCATGTCGCCTATCTCGTCCAGGAACAGAGTGCCTCCGTCGGCCAGTTCGAACTTGCCTGCCTGGGCCTTGTCCGCGCCGGTGAACGCGCCCTTCTCGTGCCCGAACAGCTCGGACTCGATGAGTTCTTCGGGAATGGCCGCACAGTTCACGGCCACGAGCGGCTTGTCGGCCCTCTTGCTCTGGTGGTGAATGGACCGGGCCACGATCTCCTTGCCAGTCCCGTTCTCGCCGGTGATGAGCACCCAGGCCTCGGTGGGAGCGACGCGGGAAATGACGTCGTTGAGCTGCCGGATGGCCGAAGACTCGCCCGTGAGCCTGACGGGATGGTCGTCGGACAGACGGGTTTTGAGCGCCTCGTTCTCACGCATGAGCCGGGACACCTCAAGAGCGTTGCGGGTGGAGACAACCACCTTTTCCAGAGAAAGCGGCTTTTCGATGAAGTCAAAGGCGCCCTGCTTGAGCGCCTTGACCGCGGTTTCGATGGTCCCGTGCCCGGAAATCATGATCACGGGCAGATCATTTTGGACCTCCTTGATCTTGTCCATCACCTCCAATCCGTCCATGCCGGGCATCCAGATGTCCAAAAACACGATTTCTGGCCGATCGGCCTCGATCATCTCCAGGCCTTCCTCGCCGCTTCCGGCTCCGAGAACCTCGTGGCCCTCGTCCTCCAGGATCCCCTGCAAGGAAAAACGGATGCTCTCTTCATCGTCTATGATCAGGATATGTCCGCCCATGTATGCTCCACGTTGAAAATTCGCTTTCGCTCCAAAGCCACACCCTACAGCCATTTCACCATGCGACGCAAGGCTGGATAGGGCTGGCCTCCATTGCCTATGGCGGGCGACTTCCAGGTCGCAGCGGCGAACACATCGGTCTTTCCCAGAACTCGAAGTCAGTCTTTGACAGAAGCCGCAAGCCGGGCGTAATCGACTTCTTCCAGAACTGACCAGTCAGTACCGGCCAAGATCCGCAGCGCCGGATCACGCCCGGACAGAAGGAAGAGCCATGCCCGAAGACAATGAAGACAAAAAAAACCGAATTCTGGACGCCGCAACCTCCCTCTTTGCCAAGCGCCCGTTCCACAAGGTCCTCCTTGATGACGTGGCCCAGGCTGCCCATGTGGGCAAAGGCACCCTGTATCTGTACTTCGAAGGCAAGGAAGAACTGTATCTTGCGGTCCTGTTCCGAAACTTCAGCAAACTGATCGAGCGAATACAAGACAACATCGCCAAAAACGAAAACGATCCGAAGGCACAACTCACCGGAATCATCGAAGAACTCATCAAGTCTCTCTACAACCACGCGGCGTTCTACGAACTGCTGCGGGGAGCCATCGTCAGCCTCCCGGACAACAACCGGTGGAGCGGGGAGCGAGCCAAGCTTTATAAACTTATAGAAAACGTCCTGCGCAGCGGCATTGAGAAAGAAGTCTTCTCAGACTCCCATCCCGATCTGACGGCCTTGTATATTCCGGGGATTGTCCGCTCGGTATGCCTGCGCCGTCCTGAAGCCATGACCACGGAAGACATCCTCCGGCATGCCGGGGGATTCGTTCTGGAAGCCTTGCGACCCCGCTGACCCGGCAGCCGAAAACGGGATGCACAATCCAACCCCGACAACACAGACAAGCACATGAGCCAGAATCAAACAACATCATCCGACAAAAAAGAAAAACTCAAGGGAATGTTCGGAAACCGACGGACCATGCTTCTTTCAGGCGTGGTCGCCTTGGTTCTCCTGCTCGCCGCAGGCATCCCTCTCTATATCCACGCCATATCGTACGAATCCACGGATGACGCCTTCATCGAGGCGCACGTCACGACCATCAGCCCACGTTTGGCGGGACATGTGGCCAGCGTATACGTGAACGACAACCAACAGGTGAAAGAGGGGCAACTGCTGGCTGAACTCGACTCCCGCGACTATCAGGTGGCGCTGGACGTCGCGCTCGCCCAATTGGAACAGACCAAGGCAGCCGTGGTCGAGGCCCAGTCCCAGGTCGCGGCCGCCCAAAATATCCTGCAGCAGAAACAGGCGGATCTCACCTCCCAGCATGCCGGACTGGCACAGGTCGAGGCCGAAGTGGCCGAAGTGAAGGCCGGGCACGACCGGGACCGAAGCGACCTTGCCCGCATCAAACGCATCGCCAAGGCCGGGGCCGTGAGCCGTCAGGAATATGACCATGCCAGGGCCACCGAGGCCATCACACGGGCAAAGCTGAATTCCGCAAAACGCCTTGTGGATACGCATTCGGCAAAAATCAGGCAGGCAGTGGCCGCCGGCCACGCGGCTGAAGACGAATTGCGGCAAGCCCAGGCGCAGGTGGATGCACGCGTGGCCGAACAGCACAAGGCCGAAGCCGAAGTGGAACGAGCCCGCCTGAACCTCTCCTACACACGCATCAAAGCTCCGTGCGACGGATTCATCACCAAGAAATCCGTTGAGAAGGGGGCCTACCTCCAGGTGGGCCAGAAGCTCTTTTCCATTGTCAGCCGGGACAACTGGGTGGTGGCCAACTTCAAGGAAACCCAGGTCACGGACATGCGTCCGGGCCAGCCGGTCGAGGTCGAGGTCGACACCTACCCGGATGTAGTCTTCAAAGGACATGTGGACAGCATTCAACGAGGGACCGGCTCCCGGTTCAGCCTGCTCCCGCCCGAGAATGCGACCGGCAACTTCATCAAGGTCGTCCAACGCATCCCCGTGAAGATCGTGCTTGACGATCCGGGACAACTGAAGCGCTATGCCCTGGCTCCGGGCATGTCCGTCATTCCCAACGTGGACATTTCGAACGTCCCGGCCATACCCGTCAGGGCCGAAAGGACCACCGCCGCGCTTCTCCGCCGGGGGCGCTGACCATGAACGCATACAAGGATCCGGAATCCATGAGCGGCGGCGAGCGGTGGACCATCGCCGTCACGGTCATGTTCGGCGCGTTCATCGCGGTCATGGACACCAGCGTGGTCAACGTGTCCATGAACCACATGATGGGTAGCTTCGGAGCCGACCTGTCATCCATCACTTGGGTTGCCATCAGCTACAGCATCGCCGAAATCATCATGGTGACCATGACCGGATGGTGGAGCGCGCTGATCGGCCGCAAAAAGCTGTACCTCGGCTCCCTGGTCATCTTTACCGTAGGATCGATCCTCTGCGGGCTCGCCACCAGCTTCGAACAGATGATCATCTTCAGAATCATCCAAGGCATCGGCGGGGGAGCACTCATTCCCGTGTCCCAGGCCATCCTGCGCGAGACCTTTCCGCCCCGCCAGCAGGGCATGGCCATGTCGCTCTACGGCATGGGAGTGGTCCTCGCCCCGGCTCTGGGCCCGATCCTAGGCGGCTGGCTGACGGACGCATACGGCTGGCCCTGGATTTTCTACATCAACATCCCGGTCTGCATCGTGGGCATATTTCTGACATACCGGTTCGTACACGACCCGTCCTATCTGCGCAGAGGCGTGCAATCCATCGACTGGCTGGGCATCATACTGCTCTTCATTTTCCTGACGGGGATGCAGATCATTCTGGAAAAAGGACAGGAAGCGAACTGGTTCGAATCCTCGAGCATTCTCATGGGAACCATCGTCACGGTCGCGGCCCTGCTGATCCTCATTGGCTGGGAACTGTACTATCCCGCCCCGGTGATCAACCTGCGCATTCTGAAGGACAAGAATCTCACCATCGGGTCGATCATGGGGCTCATCTTCGGTATCTCGCTGTTCGGAACCACGTTCATTCTTCCACAGTTCACCCAGCGACTGCTCGGCTACCCCGCCCTTGAGGCCGGGCTGGCCCTGGCTCCACGCGCCCTGACCCTGCTGCTGTTCATGCCCGTGGCCGGGCAGCTCTATCAACGAATAGGGGCAAAACTTCCTGTGCTGGCGGGCGTGGGGCTCATCGTCTGGTCCTATTACGCCCTCATGAACCTGAACGTGAACACCGGGATGAGCGACCTCGTCCTGCCCCTCATGATCATGGGCATGGGCATGCCCTTCATGTTCGTGCCCCTCAGCGCGGTATCGTTGTTCAGCGTGCCGAAGACCGACGTCACGGATGCCTCCAGCATCTACATACTCGCCCGCAGGGTGGGGGGAAACCTGGGCTACGCACTGGCCGCCACCCTCCTGGACAGGGGAGTCCAGATCCACCGGGTCTATCTGAGTGAGCACATCAGCACGCTCAGCCAAGCCTCGGAAAGCTACAGGACCCAACTGACCCAAAGTCTGATCAAACTCGGGGTCGACACGGTCAGGGCGTCGAAGCTTGCCCTCGTGATGCTGGAAAAGACCTTGGTCAAACAGGCGACCATGTTGGCCTACAACGACATCTCCTTTATCTTCGGATGCCTGTTCTTCACCCTGATCCCTTTCATCCTCATGCTCCCGGGGAGAAAGAAGGTCAAAGCCATGTACGGAAAATAAAAATGATCCGCCTGCTCTCACTCTCAGACGGACCGTTTAAATATCCGGCTTAAATAACCGTTCGAACAACCAGGGGGCGCAAAGGGGATTATTCCCTTTGCCGGGGTACAGGGGCAGCCCCCCGCATCTTATTTGAAAAGTATGTCCCGCAACGCTCCCTCCAGATCGGGAAACCGGAATGCATATCCGGCGCGCTCAAGCGCCTCAGGCAGCGCAAGCTGGCCCGTAAGCAACGCCTCGTCGGCCATCCGGCCGAAAAGCAGCCGCAAGGCGGCGGCCGGAACGCGCAGAAGCGCAGGACGCCCCAGCACAGCTCCCAGCGTCCTGGAGAAACGGTTGTTGTCGCATGGATTCGGGGCCACCAGATTATAGGGGCCACACTCTTCGGCGTGCTCCATGAGGAAGCGTATGGCGCTCACTTCATCGGCCAGATGAATCCAGGACATGCCCTGATGCCCGTGCCCCAGAGGACCGCCTAGAAGCAGGCGGAACGCGGGCAGCATCCTGGCCAGTGCGCCGCCGTTGCCAAGCACAATCCCCGTACGAATGATGACCCTGCGCACCCCCATGTCTTCCACAGCACGGGTGGAGTTCTCCCACCGCCGGGCCACATCGGCCAGAAATCCGGCGCCTGGCGGACATTCCTCGGTCTGGGGCGTGCTTTTATGCGGGCCGTAATACCCCACCGCCGACGCCTGAACCAGGGCGCGGGGCTTGATATCAACCGAGGCCACGGCCTTGAAAAGACGCTTCCCGGCCTCCAGGCGGCTCTCCAGAATACGCCGCTTCTTGGCTGCGGTCCAGCGTCCGGCGATGCTCTCGCCCGCCAGATTGACCATGACGGTATCGACATCCATGACGGATCCCCAGTGACCGCCGCCGTCCCAGTCCATACCGATGACGCCGCTGGAGAACAGCTCGCCCACGCGGGACGGAGTGCGGGAAATAATGATCACCTCCCAGCCGTTCTCCAGTAATTCGGCGCACAGGGCCCGCCCTATGAATCCGGTTCCACCGGCAATGATAGCTCTCATGAATCTCACCTTCGTTTCCCATCGGATCAGTCGGACGATAGCACTCTTTGCAGAGCGCGCAAATGAGAAAGGCGCGGAAAGCCGCGCCTTTTCGGTTTCGATATGAGTGAAATCTACTGTCGGGCCGAACAGGTTGTATCCCGGCCATTGGAGACGACCACCATGTTGCGGCCATTGTGCTTGGCCTCGTAGAGGGCCTTATCCGCCTTGAGCAGCAGGTCTTCGTCGCGGCTGAAGCAGCCGGACTCCAGGGAAGCCACGCCGATGCTGGCCGTGACCGAAAAATCCCGGTCCTCAAAGGAAAAGGCAGCCTTCTGCACGCGTGAACGGATGCGCTCAGCCAACATGTGTGCGTCCGCTTCCGAGGTGTGAGGCAGCAAAACCACGAACTCCTCGCCCCCGTAACGGGCGGCCAGGTCGGTGGAACGCAGGGCGCTGCGCAGGATGCGGCCCATTTCCTTGAGCACCATGTCACCGGCCTTGTGGCCGTAGGTGTCGTTGACGTTCTTGAAGTGATCCAGGTCGACCATGAGCAGGGAAAGTTCGTGCCCATAGCGCTGGCGGCGCTTCAGTTCATAAACGAGGCGCTCGTCGAAGGTGTGACGGTTGTAGATACGGGTCAGGGCGTCATGGTCGGCGCGCAACTTGACCTCCTTGAAAGTCAGGGCGTTGCGCAGAGCCAGTCCCAGATGGTTGGCCGCAGCCTTGAAAGTATCGACTTCGTCCTTGCCCATGCGCACACCACTGTCCACGGTGAGCACCAGGCTTCCGAAATGAGTGCTGCCCGCCGCCAGAGGCATGGTCACCACACGCCCGTTGCGGGAAGCCGTGCCCATGGCCGGACGATTTACCAGGTCGATATGGGTGATCTGAAAACCGCTGATTGTGCCGCCGCCCATTCGCTCGGCACAGTCCAACAGGGTCTCCATCCATTCATTTTCCTGCCTGGAGTCGGCCTTGCGGTCCAGGAACATCTCCACGTTGGTAAGGCCGGAGGCTTCCTGATGCTGCCAGAATACGGCGTGAAGCTCATATACGGGCAGAAGCATGTTCAGATTTTCCTTGGCGTTGGCCAGAATAATGGCCGGGTCAAGACTTTCGGTGCAGGTGGTCAGAACCCTGTTCAGGAACAGAAGCTGATCGGTCTTGCGTGCGAGCAATTCGCGCTCCAGCATGATTTCCTCGGTCATACGGTAGATGTCCGAATACATGCTGGTGACTTCCTTGGCGCGGAACACGGCGTCCTGAACCTTGCGGCGGGTCAGGGGAGAGGTGATCACGGTCAGGAAACCCTGCTCGAGAACCTGCTCCATCTCCACGGGGTCGTCCTGTTCGTCCTGAATCAGGATACGCTGGGTGTCCTCGAGACGCTTGTATTCTTCCTTGCGATTGTCGGAGATGTCTTTCCACACTTTCATGGGTATCCAGGTGGCGGAAGGTTTTTCCGCCTGATTCAATTCCTTGTTCCAAGGCAATTTGCCCTCGGGAAAATTTCTCAGAAAGAACCCGGGACCGACAGCGCTCTCGATCTGCTTCTTCTGCGCTTCGGTCAATCCGAGGCCCCACATCAATTCGGGGCGGTCTCCGCGTCTCATATGTTCTTTCATGCCGGTCACTCCCTCAAGCAATCTTCGGTGTCGGAAAAACGTCTCACCGCACCTTGATTTTGCAAAAAGAAGGCCAACCGCCCTTTATAACCGGGAAACTATTTATCGGCGAAAGCAGCCGACTGAAATTCATTGGATTTTTTCTTGGGTCCCAATGGGCACAACCAAGAGCAGACGCCTGCAACAGGAACAAAATTCCGACGCCGTCTTCTACATAAAACTTTGACAAACACGGGAAAGTCGGGTTTGACCTTGAATATGGGAACACGAAACAAACGCTTCTGGGGAACTCTGGATCCGTTTTACGAGGCCGGCGGCGTCCTGGGCAGGAAAGTGGCCAATGCCCGGTTCATGGACTTCCTGCTGGCCGCGGACCCGTTCGACGAATATCACTTCTTCCTGAGCAGTCGTAAGGCTCGGGAAAGCCTGCACAAAACCCTGACCACCCTGGCCCCCGGCATCGCCGCCCGTGGGGGATTCAAGGTCATGGACCGCCGGGACCTGCCTCGCGCCCTGGCCGGCAACAATTATCACTGCTTCCACCAATCCGACTGCATCACCTGCCAGCCACATCTGGCCCGGCTGCGCAACGCCTACAGCCCGACAATCTTCCCCATCACCGGCGTGACCCATTCCCTGAGTTACGCCGACTACGGCCGCCAGTTCCTGCAACACCTCTGGCCCGGCGCCACGCCGCGCGACTGCATCGTATCCACCTCCACGGCCGGGGTCGCCGCCGTGGGCAAGTTCCTGGACGCCCTGCGCCGCGACTACAACCTGGAGCCGGATTTTGCAGGCCCCAGCGTGCGGCGTATCCCCCTGGGCATTGACCCACAGACCTACACGCCGGGCGCCGGCCGCCGGGACGTCTGCAATATCCTGGTCTTCGGCCGCATCGCGCACTATTCCAAGATGGACCTGCTTCCCCTGTTGCGCGCCCTGCACCAACTGTTTACGGACGGCATGCCCCCCGAAGAGGTACGCCTGACTCTGGCAGGCTGGACCGACGACGAGGACGATTTCACGCCCACCCTGCGAGAGCTGGCCGAAAACATCGGCCTGGAGCTGGCCATCAAGGCCCGGCCCACCGAGGAGGAAAAGACCCGCATTTTCCGGGAGGCCGACATCTTCGTGACAATCGCCGACAACCCGCAGGAAACCTTCGGCATCACCGTCCTGGAGGCCGCAGCCTTCGGCCTGCCCTGTATCGCTTCGGACTACGACGGATACAAGGACCTCGTGGTGGACGGCAAGACCGGCATCCGCGTACCGACCATAGGCGCGAATTCCACCCGGGACGCGGACCTCCTGGCTCCGCTGATTTTCGACAACCAATACCACCTGATCCTGGCCCAGCAGACCGCGGTGCAGGTCCCAACCCTGGCCGAGGCCGTCAGAACCCTGGTGGAAAATCCGGAATTGCGACGCGCCATGGGGGCGGCGGCCCGTGAACGCGTGGAGCGGGAGTTCGCATGGAGCGCGGTCATCGAACAGTACCTCCAACTCTGGGACGAGCTCTGGAAGCTGCCTGCGGACGCGCAAGCCCTGCGTAACGAGCGCCATCCGGGACACATCGCCTATTCGGAAATCTTCGGTCATTATTCCACGCACAATCTGGCCGGGGATATGGTCCTCAAGACCGGAAGGACGGGTGAAGCCATGTACCGGGGCAAGGACTTCCCCCTGCTCTATGCGGGCATGGAACGTATCATTGAGTCCGAGTTGCTCCAAAAGCTGGCCTTCCTGGCCAGAAAACCCATTGATTGCGACACGCTGCTGCGAAAATTCCTTGCAATCGCCACCCATATGTCACAGGACCGGGCAGAATATCATGTCCTCTGGGCCCTGAAACATGACATTCTTGAACTCCAATAAGACGGAACGCCACACCATTCACGAATCCCGGTAGCCCGGAGGTCTGGTCATGAAAAAGCTCTCGGCCGCCCGCATGGAGCAGTGCATCGGCTGCCATTCCTGCTCGCTGGCCTGCGCCCGGCTGGTGCACAAGCAGCTTTCCTGGAACAAGGCGGGCATCCGCATCCGTTCGTCCGGCGGCATGGCCGCGGGCTTCGAAGCCAAGCTCTGTCTGGCCTGTTCCCCGCCCCCCTGTGCCCAGGCCTGCCCGACGGGCGCGCTCTCGCCGCGCAGGGCAGGAGGAGTTATCCAGAAACGAAAACTCTGCATCCGCTGCGGCAAATGTGCAGAGGCCTGCCCGGTGGACGCCATCTTCCTGGACCATCTGGTGAACCCATACGTATGTCTGCATTGCGGCCGGTGCGTGGCCTATTGCCCACACGACTGTCTCGAGATGTCCGAGATCAAGGAACCCACAAGGGAGGAGGTGGCGTCATGATCCGCGACTTCTTCCGCGTACATGTGGTGGACTTGGCCAGCGGCAAGATGAACGTGACCGTCCATGAAGGTCGCGACCAATATTCCGGCGGGGGAGGTCTGGCGGCCATGCTTTACCGGGAATACGGCCATCCGGACAGACCCTGGGACGACCCGGACCAACCTCTGATCTTCGCCATCGGCCCGCTCACGGGTTATTTCCCGCTCATGAGCAAGACGGTCTGCGCCTTCAAGTCCCCCTACCATGACCAGTACACCGAATCTCACGCAGGCGGCCGATCGGCCCTGTCCATGCGCTTCGGCGACATGGACGCCCTGGTCGTCAAGGGAAGGGCCAGGCGCCTTTCGGCCCTGGGCGTCGGCGCGCGTCATTTCGAAATCAGGGACGTCGAGTTCATGCGCGGACGCGACACACTCAGCTCGGGCAAAATCCTCCGCTCCATGTTTCCGGGCTCGGGTCGCCGTTCCATGCTGCGCATTGGCCCGGCCGGTGAGAACGGTTGCGCCTATGCCTGCATCAACGTGGACACTTTCCGCCATTTCGGACGCATGGGCGCCGGCGGAGTCATGGGCAGCAAAAATCTCAAGTCCATCGTCATCCTGGGGGACCGGGGCTTTGAACTACCCGACAACAAGGAATATCCCAAGCTGTTCCAGAAGCTTTACGAACAACTCACCGCCACCGAAATCATGAACAAGTACCACGGACTGGGGACGGCCGTGAACGTGGCCCCCCTGAATGAACTCAAAAGCCTGCCCTGGCGCAACCTGCAGGCCACGCACGATCCGGACACTGGCGGCATCACCGGCGAAAGGATGGCCGAGGAACGCCTGCTGCGCAACGCGGCCTGTGCGGGCTGCCCGGTGGGCTGCATCCACATAGGGTATATCCGCGAGCAGTTCAAAAAAAACTACCAATACCGGTACCGACAGGTGGGATACGACTATGAGTTGCTCTTTGCCGTGGGCAGCATGCTCGGGGTCAAGGATTCGTTCCACGCCCTGCAACTCATGGACACGGTGGAGCTCATGGGCCTGGACGTCATGAGTGCCGGTGTCGCCCTGGCCTGGGCCACCGAGGCTCTGGAAAAGGACATCGTCACCCGGGAGCAGACCATCGTTCCTCTTTCGTTCGGCGACGCCGCTGGCTACGAAAAAGCCATCAAATACCTGGGCCGGGCCGAGAACGACTTCTACGCATTGCTGGCCAAGGGCACTCTCAAGGCAGCCTCGGTGCTGGGCGGCATGGACTTCGCCTGCGTACTGGGACAGGAAATGGCCGGCTACGCCACGGGCGAGGTCTTCTTCGTGGCCGAGGCGCTGGGCTTCCGCCACGCCCACCTGGACACGGGCGGCTATTCCTACGACCAGAAGCACGAAGACCAGGACGTGCAACAGGCCGTCGACTTTCTGGTGGAAGACGAAAAAAAGCGCTGTTTCCTGACTTCCATGGTCTCCTGCCTGTTTGCGCGCGGCGTCTACGGAGACGAGATGCTGGCCCGGGCCCTGGAGTCTGTGGGGTATTCCTCGCTGGCCCAAACCCAGGACCAGGTGGGGGAAAACATCCAGCGGCTGCGCTGGCGCACGAGGTTCGAAACCGGTTACGACCCGGACAGTGTGGAAATTCCCAAGCGCTACCGGGAAGTGACCACCTGGAAGGGCAAGGTGGACCCGGACTACATGACAGCCCTCAAAACGGAGTATGCCAAACGAATCAAAGAGTTGGGGAAACCCGAAGAGGTATAAGAAAACGTCCGGTCAGAAAACCAGTTTTTCGAGCGCCTCCACAAGTTCGTCCAGTTCCAGTGGCTTTGCCAGATACGCGTCCATGCCCGCCTCCAGAAAGCGTTCCCGATCTCCCTGCATGGCATGGGCGGTCAGGGCGATGACAGACACGGGAGTCCGGCCTTCGCGCGCCTCAGCCGCACGGATGGCCTTCGTGGCCTCCAAGCCGTCCAGATCCGGCATCTGGATGTCCATGAGCACACACTGAAAGTCGGAATCCATAAAGCGTTCCAGGGCCTGCCGTCCCCCCGAAGCCGTGGTCACCTTGTGTCCGCATTTTTCCAGATAGCGCTTGATGGTGAAGCGATTCACCTCGTCATCCTCGGCCAGCAGGATGCGCAGCCCCCGAATTCGGCATTCCGGACCGCCATCGGCAGGACTCCGCAAGTCCTGACAGTGCAGGAACCTGACGGTCAGATAAATGCCGGTGCCCTTTCCTTCCCGGGAGTCCACGCTGACCGAGCCGCCCATGTGCTGCACCAGATGGCGCACGATACCCAGCCCCAGACCTGTTCCCTGGTATTCGCGGGTATAGGAGCCGTCCGCCTGGGTGAAGGGCTCGAAAACCGTATCCAGCAAAGTGTCTGGAATGCCGATGCCCGTGTCCGATATCTCGAATCCCACCAGCAGTTCCTCTCCGGTGTGGCGGACCAGGTCGGCCTGCACCCGCACGCTCCCCGAATGGGTGAACTTGATCGCATTACCCACCGTATTGAAAAGAATCTGCCGCAGCCGGGCGTCGTCGCCCTTGAGCACTGCGGGCAGGCGAGGATCGATTTCGTACCCCAGGCTGATGCGCTTGTCCCGGGCCTGGACCGAAAAGCTGTGCAGCACGGTGCGCACAGTCTCGCGCAGATCGAACTCACGGCAGGTCAGCTTGAAGGTGCCCGCATCCAGCTTGGAAAAGTCGAGAATGTCGTTGATGACCGACAACAGTCCGCGCCCCGACTCCAGGCAGGTGTCCACGTATTCGGCCTGTTCGCCGTTCAGGGGAGTGGTCTTGAGGAGTTGGAGCATACCCAACACGCCATTCATGGGCGTGCGGATCTCGTGGCTCATGTTGGCCAGGAACTGGTCCTTGGATTTGGCTGCGGCTTCTGCGGCCTCCTTGGCCCTGACCAACGCCTCGTCCGCCTTTTTCTGCTCGGTGATGTCCCGGCCCATGCCCACGGTACCGATAAGCCCGCCCGAGCTGTCGAACAAGGGCGACTTGCGCACGTCCAGGACCATATACCTGTCCTTGACCATGCCGTCCTCGATGAACCGCCCCGGAGCCATGTCCCGCAGCACGACCTCATCGCTGTTCACACACTTCTCACCGAAAGTATACGCATCCCCCATCCCCCGGATGCGCTCGGCAAAGAACAGGTGGCTCCTGCCGATGGCCTCGATATCGTCCCCGCAGAGAAGAAGCTCGTTGTTGGCGCGGTTGGAAAAGATATAGTTGCCGCCCAGGTCCTTGGCCCAGAGCAGGTCGATCATGTTGTCGGACATGGCCTCCACCACATTCCGGTATTCAAGAAGCGCTTCCTGGGTTTCTTTGAGTTCGGAAATGTCCGTATGCGTGCCGACCATTCGGGTCGGCTTGCCTGCCTCGTCAAACGCCACCACCCGGCCGCGGCTCATGATCCAGCGCCAGTTTCCGTCCCCGCCCTTAAGCCGAAACTCCTGCCGAAACGGGGCGCCGTCCCTCATTGAGTGCACGGTTTTCAGTTCCACAAGAATCAGGTCGTCCGGATGCAGCAAGGCCCTCCAACCGTCCTTGGTTGCCGGGAAGTCTCCGGGCTCGTACCCCAACATGGTATAGAAAGTGGGTGAAAAGATGCACTCGTCATTGGCGATATCCCAATCCCAGATGCCGTCCTTGGTGGATTCCAGCACCAGGCGCAGGCGCTCCTCACTCTTTTGCAGCGCCTGTTCGGCCCAGTGCCGTTCGGTCACGTCCATGACAGACACCAGGACCCGCTCCAGGCTTCCCTCGCAACCCGGCATGACAGTGAACCTGCCCATGAACCGCCGCTCTTCTCCGGCCGCCGTCTTGAACGTCCCCTGGAGACCGTAGGAGGTCGCCCCCCTGGCCAGAGCGGCCAACTCCTGGGCGAATCCCCGGAGATGCGACTCGGAATAGAACCGGGAAAAATCCTTCAACACCTCCTCCTGGGTCCGGACACCGAGCATGCGTACGCAGGCTTCGTTGACCCGCACGGGGAGGATGCTCCGAGCGCACTCCCTGGCTGCATCCGGATTCTTCAGGAAATAGGTCTCGAAATCAGTGACGCCCTGGGCCTGAATAGAATCCAGACAAACCTTGACTCCGCTGAAGTCCTCCTCCAGCAAAGAAACCGGGGAATTTTCGAACAGGCTTCGGTAGCGCTGCTCGCTGGTGACGGCTTCCGCGCCGCATTGCCGCGCCTCCAGTTCGGCCACCCGCTTGCGCAGGGCCTCCACCTCTAGTTGAAGAGTTTTTTCTCGGGAGTTCATAAGTTTGGTCCAGCCGGTTCTTTTTTTGGCGCACCCTACCACAGATGGCGACGACGGGAAAATGCCGTCAAGGGATACCCCCGGAGTCCGATATGTCTTGCCTCCCCGCTCTCCACAACAGTGTTCGAAACATAGGTAACAATTTGAAATTAAAACATTTAATTACGAACACAAAACGAACATCAACGAGAAACGGCATTGCCCGAAAAGCCTTCCCATGGCATACAGACGGCCATGACGCAGCCGACATTCACCGAAAAGGTCATCGAACTCATCCGCGCCATTCCCGAGGGGTGCGTGTCCACTTACGGCGGAATAGCCCGCCTGGCCGGCAATCCCCGGGCAGCGCGGCAGGTGGTGCGAATCCTTCACTCTTCGTCACGCAAGGAGGGGCTGCCCTGGCATCGGGTGGTCAACCGCGAGGGCTGCATCGCCCTGAAGTCCTTCCAGGGGTATGACCTCCAGAAACAACTTCTGGAAAACGAAGCCGTGGCCTTCGACGATTCGGGCCGCATCGACCTGGACCGCTTCCTGTGGCGGCCGGCCATGGAGGAGGTTCGGAAACACACCGTGGAGTGAACCGCTCTCCGTATTGCAGGCAAATGCAATTCGGTTGACCGCGTCACGGCGCTTCAGGCATGCTGCGGCCATGCAGATCCTCTACCTCTGTCCGGAACTGGAAACACCTTCCGGCGGCGTCGACCAGATCCACCAGCATGTGGCCCTGCTGTGCGAGGCCGGCTTTCCCGCGACTGTGGTCCATTTCACCGAGGGATTCCGCTGGCCCTTTGCCCCGGAAAACGTCCCCGTGGAGGCCCTCGGCTCCCTGCGGCTGATCCGGGAGGACCACTTGGTGCTGCCCGAAGGCTGGCTCCTGCCGGAACTGCTCGAACTGCCTCTGGACAAGCACGTATTCTTTCAGGGCCTGCTGCCTCTCTACTGTGAAATGAATCCGCCGGATTTCCTGCCGGCCATTGAGCCGGACAACGTACTGTGCTGCTCCAGGATGCTGCGTTCCATCCTGGCAAAATTCATGGGGCTGCGCCCCACCCTGGTGCCCAACGCCGTGGACGGCAAGCTGTTCCGGCCCGGCAAGAAACGCAAGGCGGTGGCCTACATGCCGCGCAAGGAAGAACGCTTCGTCTATTCCGTGAAAGGGCTTTTCCAGGCGGCGTATCCACAGCACCGGGATGTGGAATGGATTCCCGTCGAAAATTTGGACAAGGCCGGAGTGGCCCGGACGCTAGGCGAATGCTCGGTATATCTTTCCACCAGCTTTTTCGAAGGATTCGGCATGCCACCACTGGAAGCCATGGCCTGCGGGACCATCGTAGTGGGTACCCACGGATACGGAGGCAAGGAATACGTGACCGAGGAAAACGGATTCTGGTGCGCCCAGGCGGACATCCCGGAGTGCGCCCGCCTGCTGGGCAAGGCGTTCGACCTCATCGAAGCCGATGACCCGGGCATCGAGATCATGAAGGCGGCCGGACAGGAGACCGTGAAAGCCTACCCCTTGGACCGCCAGAAGGAGGCCCTGTTCCGCTATTGGCAGCAGCGGTTGGGCTAACGGTCCGAATCACGAGTACGCAAAAGGCCCGCTCCAAATGGAGCGGGCCTTTATTCATTTTAAACCTCAGCCTTTCGACTCGTCAGACGTCATGCCCTCGCATTCATACCATAGGCGATATTGAGGAAGCCCAAAGGTCATCATGTATGTCGTCAACTGGAGCTTGTCGCGGCCACCTTCAGGCCGAACCCCATGAGGACGACTCCCACAGCCTTTTCAATGGAACGTCTCCAGCGGTTGAACCGCTGCAGGAAGGCGGGCTGGGTGAGCACGACGGCGACGAATCCGAACCAGAGCATGTGGGCAGCGGAAATGATGGCCCCATAGACAACCTGCACGGCAAACGGTGTTTGCGGGCTGACGACCTGGGTGAAGATGCTCAGGAAAAAGATGGAAGTCTTGGGGTTCAGCGCGTTGGTGACGAACCCGATGCGCAATGCCCCGAAATTGGACAGGCTGCTTTCCTGCCAGCCTTCCATGCCCTGCCGCTGCGGCTCGGCCCGAAACGTTTTCCAGCCCACATAGATGAGATAGGCGGCACCCAGATACTTGAGAACCGAAAAAAGCAGGATGGACTTGGAGATGATCATCGCCAGACCTGCGATGGAATAGGCCACATGCAGCCAGATGGCCAAGCCGATTCCAAGCGACGAGTACACTCCGGCCGAACGGCTGTGCAGCAGGCTGTTGCGGGTGACCATGGCGAAGTCCGCGCCCGGGCTGACGGCCATGAATGCGGCAACCACGGACACGGAAAGCAGCTCCGGCAGGTAAGGTGCGAGATCGAACAAGAGACTTCCTCCGATTGCGGCGTAAAGGGTGCGGACCAAGTATAAATAGATAACCGGGACGGGAAGCACAAGAAGGCACTCTTTGGTGCCCCGGTATGTTTTCGGAAACCGTCAACGCCAAAAGGCCCGCTCCTGATGGAGCGGGCCTTTTCTCAAGGGCGATGGAACGCCCGAATATACGCTGAAACGGTATTATGCGGAAGCTTTCGTTCCGGACTTCCTGCCCGTGCCGAACTTGATCAGGAAGATGGCAAAGGCGATGACGGCGCAGATGATGCCCACGATGACGGACATGGAGTAGTCCATGTTCAGACCGATCTTGGCGTTGCAGATGAAGGCCACGCAGACCGCGGTCATGAAGGTGGCCGGGATGGTGGCGATCCAGTGCAGCTTGGCGCGCTGGGCCAGGTACACGGCCGAAGTCCAGAGCACCAGAGCGGCCAGGCTCTGGTTGGCGAAGCCGAAGTAGCGCCAGATGGTGGAGAAGTTCTGGGTGGAGATGACATAACCCAGAACAAACAGAGGCACGGCGATCATGAGCCGTTTGACGGTGGAAGCCTGCTCCACCTTGAAGGTTTCGGCCACAATGAGACGCGTGGAGCGGAACGCGGTGTCACCCGAAGTGATGGGCAGCACGATGACGGCGATGATGGCCAGTGCGCCGCCGACGGAACCGAGCAGGGTGTGGGACACTTCGGCCACCACGGCTGCGGGAGTACCGGCGGAGATGACTGCGGACAGTGCTTCCGGAGAGTTGTAGAAGGACAGGCCGATGGTGCACCAGATCAGGCCGATGATCCCTTCGATGATCATGGCGCCGTAGAACACGGAACGACCTTCACGCTCGTTCTTCACACAGCGGGCCATGAGCGGGGACTGGGTGGAGTGGAACCCGGAAAGGGCGCCGCAGGACAGAGTGACGAAAAGCAGCGGCCAGATCGGCTTGTCGGCGGGATGCACGTTGGTCATCACGTCCAGATTGGGCAGTATTTCATAACCGCCCGCAAACAGGGCCACGACCAGGGCCACGGTCATGCACAGAAGCAAAGCGCCGAGGAGCGGGTAGATGCGACCGATGACCTTGTCGATGGGCAAAATGGTCGCCAGAAAATAGTAGGCGAAGATGGCGGCGACCAGCCAGCCGGTCTCGATGCCGGTCAGGCCGTTGAGCAGCTTGGCCGGGCTGAGTACGAAGACCACGCCCACGAGCATGAGCAGCACGAAGGAGAACACGCGCATGACCTGGCGGGCGGACATGCCCAGGTACTCGCCCACGACCTCGGGTACGGAGGCGCCTTTGTTGCGCAGGGAGAGCATGCCGCTGAAATAGTCATGAACGGCGCCGGCGAAGATACAGCCGATGACCACCCAGAGCAGGGCGACCGGGCCGTAGAGAGCGCCCAGGATGGGACCGAAGATGGGACCGACGCCGGCGATGTCCAGCACCTGAATGAAAATCAGCTTCCATTTGGGCAGGGGCATGTAGTCGATGCCGTCCTGCAGGGCATAGGCGGGGGTGGTGAGGGATTCGTCGGGAGCGAAGATCCGGTCCACGAACTTACCGTACACGAAATAGCCCGCAATGAGCAGGGCCACACAAGCAAAGAAAAACAGCATAGTGAAAACCTCCGAAAAGCAGTTTGCCGCCAGGCGGCTTTTGTGGCTTCTTTAGGAGATTTTTCTCTGCGGATTCCACCGATTCCGGCTGAAGCGACCTATTCAGGGATCGAAATGCCGAATCGGGCGGTCGAATCGCCTTCGAAAGATCAGTTTCGGTCCGGAATGCGCAGCAGAATGGAGGTCCCCTGCCCGGGGGCGCTGTTCACCTCGGGGCTGAACTTGGGGCCGTAGATATGCTCCAGGCGGCTCAGGCAGTTGCGCATGCCGATGCCGTCATGGCGGGAATCGACGCATTCATGGCCAAGCACCTTTCCCAAGGTTTCATCGTCCATGCCCACTCCGTTGTCGGAGACCGTCACTTCCATATGCCCGTTGTTGCGCGCGGCCGTCACGCGCACGGTGCCGCCCTGCTCCAGGGCCAGCACGCCGTGGCGGATGGAGTTTTCCACCAGGGGCTGGATGATGAGCGGCGGAATGGGCCACGCCTCGCAGTCTTCGGCAATATCCATGTCCACGCAGACGCGGTCTCCGAACCGGGCCTGCTCGATGGCCAGGTAGGAGCGCACCTGTTCCAATTCCTCGTTCAGGGGAATGAACCCTCTACTCAGGTCCAGGTTGCGACGCATGTACAGGGAAAGGTCCATGAGCAGTTCGCGGGCCTTTTCCGCATTGGTGCGGCAGAAGGAAGTGATGGTGTTCAGGGAGTTGAACAGGAAATGCGGATTGATCTGGGCCTGAAGACGACGGATCTCCGCATGGGCGAGCATCTGTTCCTTGACCTGGATGTCCTCCAGTTCCAACTGGGTGGAAAAAAGGTTGCCCAGCCCCTTGGCCACCTCAAACAGCGTGGAGTTGAGCGGCTGTTCGGCGCTGCCGTAGAACTTCAGGGTGCCCACGATTTCACCGTCCTTGCTCAGGGGCACGATGACACCCGAGGTCATGGGACACCCGGCGTGGTTACAGCCGATGGCCCGCGCCGTATGCAGGAACACCGGCTCACCGGTCTGAATCACCCGGCGGGTGGCGTTGGTGCGTATTTCGCACCCGGCCAGATGGTGATCGTCCCCCTTGCCCACATGGGCCAGCACGTTGCGGGTGTCGGTGATGGCCACGGCGGCCACGCCCACACGCTGATGAATGATCTCGGCCGTGGCCTCCGCGGTCTGCCGATCCAGGCCGGACCGCAGGTAACTGACCGACAGGTTGGCGATGTCCAGAATAATTTGGGCATGCAGGGATTCGCGGCGTTCCCTGTCTCGGGAAAAAATGTTGATGACCTCCACGAACAGAGCCGCGCCCACCGAGTTGACCAGCAGCATGGGCGGGGCGATGAGCCGCACCAGTTCCACGGCTTCGCCAAAGGGTCGGGACAGGAGCAGAAGCAGGAGCATATGAACGGTCTCGCCGATGATGGCCAGTCCGGCGGCAATGCGTCCGCTCATGGCCTTTTCGCGCAGCCACATGCTCACGAGCCCGGCCAACAGCCCTTCCCAGGCCGTCGCGATGCCGCAGGGCCAGGCGCTGAAGCCGTGCAGGTCGGTCAGGATACGGTGCATTCCGGCAATGAGGCCCGCACCGATGCCCACCAAGGGACCGCCGAACAGGCCGCCGGTGATGACCACCATGGCCCGCAGGTTGGCTACGGACTGAAACACCGAGTTACCGGTGTAGGTACCCAGGATGCCGAGCATGCCGAAGAGGAGCATGACCATGACGGTGCGCGAACGCGGCTCCACCCGGATGAAGTTCATGCGCTGCACCGGGGTGATGGTCATGAGCAGAAAAACGACCCCCACCATGAGGCCGAAACGTTCGCCCAGAACCAGGATGATTTGCAAAGTATCCATATATTACAGCTCGATGGCTTCCTTGAAGTCCCGCACCCGGGATTTGCTGACAATGATCTCTGTTTCCTTGGCGTCGCTCAGGGTCAGAACGTACTTGCCATTGAACCACGGGGCATAGGTGCGCACCTGGGCCAGGTTGACCAGTTGAGACCGGTTGGCCCGGAAAAAGGCGAATCCGCCCACCAGCCGTTCCTCGAGACGGTCCAGGGTCAGGTCCGAGGCGCAGGGATAGACGCCGGCGCGGGTGGCGGCATGGACCTTGCGGTTTTCATAATTGAAGCAGACCACCTCGCGCGGATTCAAGAGCACGTTTCGGCCCGCATCCTCCACGCTGATGCGGGTGATGCCCGGCTTGATGCCCACCCCGGCGAGCAGCTTGCGCAGGGCCTCGCTGGAATCCCGGTCCCGGCCTTTGCCGTCCTCTGCGGCGGCATCCCGCAACAGCTTGCGGGCGCGGGCCAGGCTGGTGGTCAGGCGGGCCTCGGCCACGGGTTTGAGAATATAGTCCACCGCGTTCTCCTCGAAAGCGCGAATGGCGTATTCGTCGTAGGCCGTGGCAAATATGACCAGGGGCGGGCTGTCCATGTCCATGACTTCGCCGAGCACATGAAAGCCGTTCTTTCCCGGCATCTGGATGTCCAGAAACACAAGGTCGGGCGTATGCTCTCGGATGGCGGCCACAGCCGCGGCCGCATTGCCTGCCGTGGCCACGATCTCCACGTCCGAATGAGAGGAAAGCAGGTAGGCCAGCTCATCTCGAGCAGGCGGCTCATCGTCCACAAGTATGGTGCGAATGGTATCGGTCATGATCCCTCCGAGCTCCCGGAAAACCGGAGGCGTCGAAGGCCCAAGTAAGGCATAGTCGGCCGCTTGGCAAGGGGCAGGGACTCCCGGGCCCGCCGGCGGCCGGAAAAAGGCGCACGGTCACGGCAGGTCGTCACCCTGTCCTTCCACCCGATACTTTTCCTTGAGCTTCGACCAGTTGGGATCTTTCAAAAGCTTCACCAGAAGGGCCTCGATTTCGGCGAAAACGTCAGGCATGTATAAAGGCACCAGGATATGGCGGGTATAGCAAGCCAACGGCCTCGGCGAAAAGTAGACTTGGGCTTCAAAGCCGTTCTTTCGGATCAGATTGAGCAGAATACTGCGGGGGGCGGTCATGCAATCGATCCGACCCAGCACCAGCTTTTTGAGGTTGAGCTCCGCGTTCGGGCTGTCCTCGCGAATGATGTCTCCGTGCTCCACCGCCAAGTCCAGCTCCCCATACCGCCTGCCCACGACACCACCGAGCTTCTTCCCGTACAGGGATTCCACTCCGGTGTAGTCGATCTTCCGTATCACATTGGATAAAATCTCGTTCCGGTCCGAAAGCAAAAGGGGCGACCAGAAGTACCGACTCCTGCTCTCGTCGCCCATCCAGGTCCAGTTCACAAAAAGCACTACCCCTCTTTTCTTTTCCGCCAATAGCTGATCGATGCGCTTCCGCGGAAGATGGACAAGCTCGAAGCGATACGCTCCATCGGCATGGACGTTCATGAGCCTGACGAAATCGAACGACAAGCCGGCATGGGGCCCGGTGAGGAACGGCGGATGCTGATAGTAACACCAGACCGGGATGACCGCCCTGACGGCCGCTCGGGATGACGCCGGAAACAATCCCGCATGAATGAGCAGCAGGAGAAGAAGTCCGGAAATCCAACGCAACACGAGGCAGCCGAATTGAGGGTAACGATCAATACAACACATGCACCCATCGTACTTGCCCCGCCGATTTTCTGTCACTGATTTTCTACGGCTTTCGAAAGGTCGCTTTTCCGACCTGTAGTCGGCCTGCCCAGGCCGATAACCGAACAAACCGAAGGTAATTTGAAAATCCATTCCGGCAATTTACAGCTTCCCACTTCCTCAGTATGGTTCCCCCGAAAAAAGAAGGAGCAGAGTTCATGAAAAATCCCCTTGATGGAGCCATTCTCCAAAGAGACAAAAAAACATACGCCATCGTCCCCCGCACGCCCGTGGGAATCGTCACCCCGCAGCAACTGCGCGCACTGGCCGACGTGGTGGAAAGATATGAAGTACCCATCGTCAAGATCACCTCGGGCCAGCGCCTGGCCCTGGTGGGCATGGAAGAGGAAACGATTCCCAAGATCTGGGACGACCTGGAAATGGAGATCGGCCGGGCCACCGAACTCTGTCTGCACTATGTGCAGGCCTGCCCCGGCAACCAGGTCTGCAAGTTCGGCCTGCGCGACTCCCTGGGCTTCGGCATGGAGCTGGAAGAGGAATTCCTGGGCATGGACCTGCCCGCCAAGGTCAAGATCGGCGTGTCCGGCTGTCCGCTCTGCTGCGGCGAGTCACGCGTGCGCGATCTGGGCCTCATAGGCAAGAAAAAGGGCTGGACCGTACTCATGGGCGGCAACGCGGGCAACAAGGTCCGCGAGGCCGACGTCATCGCCGAAGACCTTTCCCGCGAAGACGCCCGGGAGCTGGTCCGCAAGCTCATGGCCTTCTACCGTGACAATGGCAATAAACGAGAACGCGCGGCCAAGTTCATGGATCGCGTCGGCCTGGATGCGGTCAAGGCCGGTGTCGGCTATCCTTAGAGGCACACGGTTAGCCCAATTTCAATAAAACGCCGGGCCTCCTCACGCCGTATGCGCATGCGCGGGCCCGACTTTTTCAGTTTTCAACCTGTACACTTTTGAACTGCCTTGAATGTTCTGCATAAATATCGGATAGGTAAGCATGCTTGAATTTGCGGACGCCATCAAATTCGTCACCGATTTCGTGGGCTACATGGAATGGCCCGAACGGATATCCACCCTGACAGGGCTCATCTACATCGTGCTCAGCGTACGGCAGAACCCGCTGTGCTGGCCCTTCGGCATCATCAGCGTGGGCATCTGGATGGTGGTGGTTTTTCTGGGCAGAATGTACATGGATTCGCTGCTCAACTTCGTCTACGTGTTACTGGGCTTCTACGGCTGGTACCAGTGGATGCGGGGCGGCAAGGACAACACCCCCCTCGAGGTGAGGACCGTGAGCAGGCAGCTCTGGATCAAACTCGCCGCCATCGGCGTTGCGAGCACCATTCCCCTGGGGCTGCTCTCCCAGCACGTGCTCAATGCGGCCTTCCCGTGGTGGGACACCATCACCACGGTCATCAGCCTCATCGCCCAGTATCTGCTGGCCAAGAAATATCTCGAGAACTGGCTGCTCTGGGTCGTGGCCGACGCCATCTACATCTGGCTGTACATCGCCAAGGGCTGGCACGGTTACAGCATGCTCATGGCCGTCTACACCTTCATGGCCGTGCTCGGGTTCGTCAGCTGGTGGAGATCCATACGGACCGACAGGACTACGGCATGAAGCAAACCGTGCGCATTGTCGTGACGGGCTCGGAATGCACCGGCAAGTCCACTCTGGCCCGGAGTCTGGCAGAACACTACAAGGTGGGCTTTGCCCCGGAGTACCTGCGCCGATACTTTGGAGAAAAAAACGGTGTCCTGACCATCGAGGACGCCGTTCCCATCGCCAAAGGGCAGTTGGACGGAGAACTGGAACGAGAGCGGGCAGGGGACAACCCGATCATCTGCGATACCAACCTGCTTTCCTCCATCGTTTACAACAAGCACTATTACGGGAACTGTCCCAAATGGATCGAGGAAACGATCCTGAACCGGGAATACCATCACTACCTGCTCTGCGGCATCGACGTGCCGTGGCGGGCGGACGGGCAACGGGACAGGCCGGAAGCGCGCGAACACATGCAGTCCCTGTTCAGAAGCACGCTGGTACTACGCAACTACCCCTTCACCGAACTGTTCGGCAACCCGGAGGAACGGAAGCAGCAGGCTGTCCGGATCATCGATCGCCTACTCGAATAAATTTCTTATTTCCTGGACATTATCGGTCATGCCCAGGGCGAGCATGAGTTGGATGCGCGCCTTGGCCCCGCCCAGGCGGCCGCAGTTGATGACTCCCTTGTCCACCAGATCGGCCCCGCCGCCGGGATAACCGTAGATGGGCCAGACGCCCCCTTCGATACACCGGGTGGACAACACCACTGGAATATCCGCCTCAAGGCAACGCTCGATGCCGGGAACGGCCTTGGGCGGCACGTTGCCCGCACCGAATCCTTCGATGACCAGTCCCTTGGCCCCGTTTTCCCGTGCATGGTCGATGATCGTCGAGTCCATGCCCGTGTAGCTGGTAATGAGAGGCACGTTGGGCTCGATGTGATCGGTATTGATTTTGAGCCCTGGATGGTCGGAAAGCGGACAGCCGGCCAGGACCACGGACTCCCCGGCCACATAGCCTATGACCCCGGCCTCCCGGGATTCGAAGGCGTCCACGTTCAGGGAGTTGACCTTCACGGCCTCACGGGCCGCAAAGATGCGGTCGGTCATGAGTACGCAGGCGCCTGTGCCCGGAGGCAGAGGCAGCAGCACGGCCCGCACCGCATTGATGAGGTTGCGCAGTCCGTCGTATCCGGACTCGGAATAGTAGCGCATGGAGCCCGTGAGCAGCACCGGCTTGGGCGACTGCACAATGAGGTCGGCCATGTAGGCGGATTCGACCAGCACGTCCGTGCCGTGCAGCACCACCGCACCGAGCACGTTCTCCTCGTCCACGGCGGCCTGGATGTCCCTGGCCAGCCGAAACATGTCCTCGGGGGTCATGTGCGGGCTGGGCTTGTCAGACCACTGGACCGGACGCAGGGTGACGCCGTCTGGCTGGGGGGCCAGCTCGTTGAGCAGTTTCCGGAAATTGCCGCCGGGCGCAACGCCATGCACGCCCTCCACCGGGCTCATGCCGATAGTGCCGCCCGTAAAAAAAACCACAACTTCGCCGCCGCGGATGCTTGCCGCCATGAATAAATCCTCCGGAATTGTCAGTGCGACAGATGTGGCAGAGATCGGCGGAAAGGGCAAGAACTCAGCTTGTAACGGCTTCCAGCAAATCCTTTTTCACAGCCTGTACCTGCCCGGAGTCGATCACCTTCCTGCCTTCGTTGTCCAATACGTGAAAGACGTCGGCGGCCTGCCCTCCGATGGTGGTGATGCGTGCCAACTCCACGCTCATGCCCTGACGGTTCAGGGTCAAGGCAAGGTCGTGCAGCAACCCTTGGCGGTCCGGGGCCGCCACCTCAATGACCGTATGAAAATCGCTGGCCGCATTGTCCACGTTCACGGACGGCGGCAGTTTCGGTGCGGAGCGTCTGGCCCCCAGCAGGGAGGCACGCTTGTCCGCAAGCCGGGACTCTATGTCGAGCTTGCCGGTGAGGGCGTACATGATGCTGCGCCGCACCCGTGCCCAGACTTCGTCCAGCAAGAGGTTCCCCTCGGGCTCGGCCACGGTGAACACGTCCATGGCCACCCCGTCGGACCAAGTGAATATGTCCGCGGACAGAATGTCCAGGTTGTGCAGAGCCAGAGCCCCGGCCAGGGTGGCGAACAGACCGGGCCTGTCCAAGGCGGCGATGGTCACCTCAAAATATCCCCGAGCCCGCCCGGGGCGCACTTCCAGCATGTTGACGCCTTTGCCGCCCACGCGACCCGGCTTGCGGACACGGTCTTCCCGCACCGCTTCCTGCAATCTCAGGCGCAGCTCCATGTGTCGCACAATATCCGAAGCGTCCAAGGCAAAGAAAGCACGTGGCGGCATGGCCTCCAGCATGGGCTCCACCACGGATTCGTGATATTTTTCCCGGGCCGATTCCCGCACCCGGCCCCACATGGCCAGAAGCTGCTCGGCCCTCCCCACCCCGGCCAGCCCGCCTTGGGTCAGGTAGTCCCGGGCCTTGGAGTAGAGTTCTGCGAAAAGCGAGGCGGTCCAGCTGCTCCAGGCGCGGGGACCGGTGGCCCTGCTGTCCGCCACGGCCAGCAGGTAGAGTTTGTCCAATCGGTCCGTACTCCCGGCCGTGGCGGCAACCCGGGCGATGACAGCCTCGTCGCTCAGATCACGGCGGGTGGCGGTCTCCGGAATGAGCAGATGATGCCGCACCAGGAAGGCCACCTCACGAATTTCCTCCTCCTGTCGCCCGAACCGCTCCAGCACTGTGTGCGCCAGATCTGCACCGGCCAGACAGTGGTCGTCCTCCAACTTTCCAAGGTCATGGAAAAAGGCGGCGAGCACCAGGCGTTCCGGGTGTTCAAGCAGCCGGGCTATGTCCCCGGTCCAATCTTGCCCGCCGTCTTTCCCGCCAAGGAGCTCTGAAACGATGGCGATGCATTCCAGGGTATGCCGTCCAACGGGGTGAACATGAAAATCATTGAATTGCACAAGGTGACGTACCTTGCCGAACTCGGGCACCAGTTCGGCCAACAGCCCGGTACGGGCCAATCCCCGTGAGGCGGCCGCACCGTGTTCGGCCCGAAGAATACTCAGAAAGGTGTCCATGGTTCCGGCTCGCCGGGCCAGCTTCCGGCCATGCCGTCCACGCGTTTCCGCAACGAACCGCCGCGCATCCCAGGCAAGGGGAATGCCCTGCCGTGCCCAGTACAGGAAGATGCCCAGCACATGCTCCGCTTCTACTTGGCCGGGGCGCAGGAAATGCAGGCCCGCCCCCGTACAGGCCACGTTGGCGTCATGGTCTTCGCAACCCGGCACGCGGGTCTCGGGCCAGACCTCCCGAAACAAAGCCTCGCGCATGGCCAGGATGCGGTTCATGGCCCCGTGCAGCCGGGACAGGAAAAACTCCACGGCCCGTCCGGCACCCTCCGAAGAGTGATCGGAAGGCAGAAAGCCAAGCATTTCAGCTACAGCTGGCTGTAAATCAAACACGAGCCTGTCCATTTTGCGCCCAGCCTGCAGATGCAGGGCCGTGCGCACTCTCAGCAGGAAGCGCATATCCTCGCGCAGCCCGGTCAGCTCATGAGGCAGAAATGGGGAGTCTCCTTCCCGGCCCTGGACGGAGCTCAGCCACATGACCTGGTGGGCGTCTCGCAAACCACCCAGACCATTCTTGAGCTCTGGTTCCAAGAGGCCGCCGGAATCACCGTAACGCCCCTCACGCTCCAGGTTGTGCTCTTTGAGCCAAGCGGCGAATGCGCCGGTGTTCCTGCGCAGAACCCGATCCCGGAAGCGCTCCAAAAAGGCCCGGAAGACCGAAGCGTCGCCGGCCAAAGGCCTGGCGTCCAGCAGAGAGGAAAACACCTTGCCGTCCTTGCGGGCCAGGGAGACGCAATCTCCGATGGTGCGAACGCCGTGGCCCACATCCAGGCCCAGATCCCAAAGAGGGTAGACTGTGTGACGGATGAACTCCCCCGCCTGTTCGGGGATCCTCTTTTCGAAGAGCAGCAGCAGGTCTATGTCCGAACCGGGACAAAGTTCGCCGCGGCCGTAACCGCCCACCGCAACCAGCACGAAGGGCAGCCTGCCAGGGTCCGTGAAATTCTCCAACTCCGCGATGCGCCGGGCGAAAAAAGTGTCCGTGACATGGGACAGGGCCTCGTGGAAACCGTGGATATTGCCGCCCCTGCGGCAGCTTTCCAGCAAGCCTCTTCGGGCCGCCCCGTATGTCTGCGCGGCATCCTGGTCCGCAGCCCGAGCCTTTGCCATGGCGCCTCTTCCCCTCCCACCTTGGACGGACCGCTCAAGTGAGGGAAAGCGGTCCGTCCGGAACGTGGGGTACTTCTCGGTGGACTGATAGAGGGATGTCCTTCCGATTCCGTAGGTTCGCGGACTGAGAGTGCTCCGCGAAATATGCAATGAGCAGGGGGAAGGCCGTCCACACCGGTGGGCCGGACAGCGACGACCTTCCCGACCGCCCTAAATCGCCTCGTCTCCGGTTTCTCCGGTGCGAATGCGGACGACCTCATCCACCGGCGAAACGAATATCTTGCCGTCGCCCACATTGCCGGTGAAAGCGGCGTCCTTGGCCTCGCGCACCAGTTCGGGCACGCGTTCGTCCTCGACAACGACCTCGATCTTGACCTTGGGCACGAAGTCCACCTGGTACTCGGCCCCGCGGTAAACCTCCCTGTGTCCGCCTTGCCGCCCGAAGCCCTTGACCTCGGAAACGGTCATGCCCGTGACACCAAGCTCGCTCAGGGCGTGCTTCACGTCATCCAGCTTGAATGTTCGGGTTACGATTTCGATTTTCTTCATTATGAGACTCCTTGATTACAACTGATAACCCGTTTCGCTGTGCTGCGTCACGTCCAGTCCCCTGACTTCGTCCTCTTCGGAGGGCCGCATGCCCACCAGGGCGTCGACAACCTTGAAGATGACCACTGTCATGACGAAGCAGAAAACCCAGGTGGCCACCACGGACACGAACTGCACCCAAAGCTGGTGGGCATTGCCCATGAGCAGCCCCTCGGCCCCTATGGAAGCGAACACTCCGGTTGCCAAGGCGCCGAACGTGCCGCCGAGACCGTGTATGCCCACGACGTCCAGGGCATCGTCGTAGCCGAACTTGTTCTTGAGCATGATGCCGCCGAAGCAGAGCACGCCCGCAATGAGGCCGATTATGATTGCGGCCATGGGCGTGACGAATCCCGCGGCCGGGGTGATGGCCACCAAACCGGCCACCGCGCCGGAGGCAGCCCCCAGGGTGGTGGCCTTTCCGCCATGGACCCATTCGGCGATGATCCAACTCAGGACGGCTGCGGCCGTGGCCATATGCGTGGTCACAAAGGCGTTGGCGGCCAGGCCGTCCGCAGCCAGAGCCGACCCGGCATTGAATCCGAACCAGCCGAACCACAGGATGCCCGCGCCGAGAATGGTCATGGGCAGATTGTGGGGGATGAAGGGCTCACGGCCGTATCCCTTGCGTTTGCCCAGCAGGATGGCGCAAGCCAGGGCGGCCGCTCCCGAGCTCATGTGCACCACGGCTCCGCCTGCAAAGTCCAGGGCTCCCATTTCGCCCATCCAGCCGCCGCCCCAGACCCAATGACACATGGGGGCGTAGACCAGAAGCAGCCAGGCAGCGGAAAAAATCATGAAACCGGAAAACTTCATGCGTTCGGCAAAGGCTCCGGAGATGAGCGCCGGAGTGATGACCGCGAACATGCACTGAAAAATCATGAAGGTCAGGTGCGGCAGGTTCCCGGCGGGAGAGCCTTCGACGCCCATACCCACCCCATTGAGAAAGGCGAAATCAAAACCGCCTATAAAGCCGCCGATGTCGGTTCCGAAGGAAAGGGAATACCCGACCACGGCCCAGAGCACCGAAACAAGACCGAGCATCATGAAACTGTGCATGATGGTGGACAGGACGTTCTTGTTGCGCACAAGCCCGCCGTAAAACAAGGCGAGGCCAGGGGTCATGAACATGACCAGGGCCGCGCAGACAAGGATAAAAGCATTGTCAGTAGGATTCATTTACAACCTCCGGTCGCTTTATTTGCAATCCGAATGCCAACTTCTCCAGAGTGATTTTCCTCACTTTTCACATTTTCCGCATGATCATCTTTTACATTCTTGCAATTTTTATTGATATAGATACATTTTTGTAAATAAGCCAACAAATCTTTCCGAAGCGCACCGCGATCAAAAAAAGCCTGCAAACCGGGTTGCGGGGCTTTCGCAAAAGATTCATCATACCAAGAAGGAACAACCGCAACCGCCCAACGAAACATGCGAATCGCCTTTTGCCTGCCTTTCAAACCCCTGGACAACCCGCGTCCGTCCGGGGACGTGACCATTGCCGCGGACCTCAAGGAAACCCTGGAGGGCTTCGGCCATGAAGTGACGGTCCTGCCGCACTTCCCGGCCAAATGGATCTACTGGAAACCGTGGCGGTGGCACAGGGCGCTCGGAGCGCTGGACCGCATGATGGAAAAGGCGCAGGGTGCTGACTGCGTGCTGACCTACAGTTCCTATTACAAGGTGCCGGACATATACGGCCCCACCATTGCGGAAAGGATCGAGGCCCCCTACTTCCTGTTTTCCGCCTCATATGCACCCAAGCGGGGGAAGGCCGTGAAGACCATGGTCGGACACTGGCTCAACAGAAGAGCCATGCTGGCCGCGTCCCATGTGTTCTGCAACAAGCTCCCCTATTTCGAGACCGCCGGCTGGCTGCTGCCGCCGGAAAGATACAGCCTGATCAAGCCGGGTTTCCGCCCGGCCCAGTTCGTGCGCAACGAACAGGGGCGCGAAAAACTGCGTCGGGCATGGAGTGCGGGCAACCGCTTGGTGATCTGCACGGCGGCCATGATGCGGGCCGGAGTCAAGGCCGAAGGACTGCGCTGGACCATGGACGCCTGCGCCGAGCTCAAGCGCAGAGGGCGGAACATCTTGCTGGTCGTTGCCGGAGACGGCCCGCTGCGGTCCGAGTTGGAGAACCGCGCAGGGAAGCTGCTTGGCAATGACGCCCTGTTCCTGGGCGCGGTTGCGCGCGAACGCATGAGCGTCTTTTACAGCGCAGGCGACGTATTCGCTTTCCCGGGCTTGGAGGAAAGCATCGGCATGGTCTACCTGGAGGCCCAGTCCTGCGGCCTGCCCGTGGTTGCCACGAACGACGAGGGAGCGCCCCAAGTCGTCTGTAACGGACACTCCGGGCTCATCTCCGGGAACACCCCCGGCGATTTCACCGAGGCCCTGGACCGGCTGGCGGCGGACAGCGGGCTGCGCGCGCGTCTTGGCCGACAGGCCGCCGGATATGTGCGGGCCGAACACGACCTGCGAGTCACCTGCAAAAACGTCGAACAAATCATGTCCGAAATCGTGTATACTCAATGACCATGGAAACACACTTCTTGCTCATGCGACACGCCCGCACCCAATGGAACCAGCAGCGGCGCATACAGGGCCAGACCGACACCCCGCTTGCCCCTGAGGGCATCAAGACGGCCAAGGGCTGGGGCCCGTGCCTGGCCGGACGGGACATTGACCTGATCCTGACCAGCGACCTCCAACGCGCCCGTCACACCGCCGAACTGGTCAACGAACATCTGACCCTGCCGGTGGAAACCGACCCGCGCCTGCGCGAGCAGCACTGGGGCGACTGGACCGGGCTGTACGTGGCCGACCTGCGAGCCATGCGCGAGGAAGTCCGCGCCCGGGAAAGCAAAGGCTTCGGCTTCATGCCGCCGGGCGGCGAGGACCGGCAGCAGGTTTTCCTGCGGGCCTCAATGGCGCTGACGGACGCTGCCAAAAAACATGCGGGCAAGCGCATCCTGGTGACCACGCATAACGGCGTGCTGCGGGTGCTGGCCTACAAGCTGCTGGGCATGCAATTCACGCCCGAGGAGCCTCTGCCCATCAAGAAGGACTACCGGCTGCACCACCTCATCTGCAACGGCGGGCGCCTCAGGGCCCATGAACTGAACCTGGAATTCCGAACATGAAGATAGTTTTCTACAGCCAGCACGTGCTGGGCGTGGGGCACCTGTTCCGCAGCCTGGAAATCGTCCGGGCCCTGAAAGGGCACGAAGTGGTTTTCGTCACGGGTGGGTCCGAGGTGGACCTGGACCTGCCGGCCCACTCCCGCCGCTTCCGACTGCCCGGCCTGATGATGAACGAGGATTTCAGCCGGTTTATCCCCGTGGAAACGGACGCAAATGTGGACGAGGTGCTCAAACGGCGCAAGGCCATGTTCCTCGATCTTATGGAACGTGAACAGCCGGACATCTTCCTGGTGGAACTCTTTCCTTTCGGCCGCAACAAGTTCAAATTCGAGCTGCTGCCCGTCCTCGAAAACGTGAAGGCTGAAAAATACGGCGCCTGCAAAAGCGTCTGCAGCCTGCGCGACATCCTCGTGGAGAAGAAGAATCAGGCCAAATTCGAACGCAGGGTGCTCTCCACGCTCAATCCGCTTTTCAATGCCCTGCTGGTCCATGCCGACCCCAAGCTGGCGAGGCTGGAGGAAACCTTTCCGGCCGCCGACGGCATAACAATTCCCATCCACTACACCGGCTATGTGGCCCCGCCCCCCGAGGAGGACCGGGGACAAGCCCTTGCCACGGAGTTGGAACTCGGACACACGCCGCTCATAGTCGCCAGCGCGGGCGGCGGCAGCGTGGGCCAGGAATTGCTGCACACGACTCTGGAAGCTTCGCGCCTCATTGCGGCGGATCACCCGCACCGTCTCTGTCTGTTCACCGGCCCCTATGCGCCGGATAAAGACTACCAAGCCATGCGCACCAAAGCCGACAGCATGCCCTGGGCCACGGTGGAACGCTTCACCAACCGCTTCCCCGCCTACGTTGCAAAAGCCGCTCTTTCCATAAGCCTGGCCGGCTATAACACCACCATGAACCTGCTGAGCGCTCGGACTTACGGACTGGTCATGCCTTTCGACCAAAACCGGGAGCAACGCATGCGGGCCGAGCGCCTGGAAAGGATGGAGCTCCTGGGCGTGGTTGACCCAGCTACGCTCAACTCCGGGACGATGGCCCGCAAGATGGTTGCGGGCCTGACCCGAGGACCGACCAGAGAGAATATCGACCTGAACGGTGCACGGAATACAGCCGAATTGCTCGGTGACATAAATTCCTGACACCTTGCAAGGCCCTGCAGAAAATCCCCCTGCAGGGCTTTTTTCTTTCCCGGCGCCTTCCCATATCACTTAGATAGGAATAATAATTTTTATTGATTTTTACGGAGAACTTCTTATTATGTCTGACCAATTGAGTTTTGACTGGCACAAACTCACCCGTTGAGGCATATAGCAAGAGTAAGAAACTTTTTAATATGGGGGATTGTATGGATGCGTTGATGCTTTCACGGCTGCAATTCGCGGCAGCCACCGCCTTCCATTTCATTTTCGTCCCGTTGACGCTCGGCATCTCCGTGCTCATCGCCTGCATGGAAACCGCCTTTGTGCGCACGGGCAAAGAGGTATACCGCACCATGGCGAAATTCTGGGGAAAACTCTTCCTGGTCAACTTTGCTCTGGGTGTGGTGACGGGGATCACCCTGGAATTCCAGTTCGGCACGAACTGGGCGGGCTACTCCGCATACGTGGGGGATATTTTCGGTTCACTGCTGGCAATCGAAGCCACTGCCGCATTCTTCCTCGAATCCACCTTCATCGGCGTCTGGCATTTCGGCTGGAATCGTCTTTCCCCCAAGGCCCACATGATCGCAGCCTGGTGTGTTGCGGGCGCTTCCAACCTGTCCGCCGTGTGGATCATCATCGCCAACGGCTTCATGCAGAATCCACGCGGATTCGTGCTGCGCAACGGACGCGCCGAACTGGCCAACTTCTTCGACGTCATCACCAACCCGTTCGCCTGGCAGCAGTTCATGCACACCATTCTGGGCGCTCTGGCCGTGGCGGCCTTCTTCGTCATGGGCATTTCCGCCTGGCACCTGTACCGCAAAAGCGAAACCGATTTCTTCGGCAAATCCTTCCGCCTGGGCGCGACCCTGGGCATCATTGTCTCTCTCCTGCTGCTTTTTCAGGGACACATTCACGGCAACCATGTGGCCGAAGTGCAGCCCGCCAAATTGGCGGCCATGGAATCCCACTGGGAAACCCAGACGAACGCCCCCATGTATCTGCTCCAGATCCCGGGCGAAAGCGACAATGTGCTCGAAGCCCTGCCCGTACCCGGCCTGCTGAGCCTGCTGGCCTACAACGACCCCGGCGCCGAAGTGAAGGGACTGAACGACTTTCCTGAAAACGAACGACCGCCCGTGGTCATCACCTTCCTGGCCTTCCGCGGCATGGTGGGCATCGGCACGGTCATGATCCTGCTGGCCGCATTCGCCTGGCTCAAGCGCAACAGCATTGAAAACTACCCGTGGTTCCTGAAAATCCTGCCCTTTGCCATCCCACTGCCGTACCTGGCCATGCAATTCGGCTGGGCCGTGGCCGAAGTGGGACGCCAACCCTGGATCGTCTACGGCCTCATGCGGACCTCCCAGGCCGTATCCCGGGTGACCCCCGGCCAGGTGGGCTTCTCTTTCATCGTCATGTGCGCCATCTACACGCTGCTCGGTATCGCGGGCATCTGGCTCATGATTCGCATCGCCAAGCAGGGCCCTGTCGAAGGCCACTAACCACAGGACGAAAAGGAGACGACAATGGAATCCACTCACATGATTTTGGCGACCGTATGGTTCCTGCTCTGGGGCGTCCTCTGGGCAGTATACTTCATCCTCGACGGCTTCGACCTCGGAGTCGGCACCCTCATGCCCTTCCTGGCCAAAAACGAGCAGGAAAAGCGCATGATGTACAACACCACCGGCCCGTTCTGGGACGGCAACGAAGTCTGGCTCATCAGCGCCGGCGGCGTGACCTTCGCAGCCTTCCCGCTGGCCTACGCACAGATGTTCAGCGGCCTGTACACCGCACTCATGCTGCTGCTGTTCGCGCTCATCCTGCGCGGGGTTTCCTTTGAGCTGCGTTCCAAGGTCGATTCCCCGGGTTGGAAAAAGATCTGGGACACCTGTCAGTTCCTGGGCAGCTTCCTGCCTGCGCTGCTGCTGGGTGTGGCCTTCGCCAACATCTTCCAGGGACTGCCCCTGGACGAAACCGGCCTGAACCAGGCCAACCTGTTCCAGCTGCTGAATCCTTACGGCCTGGCGGGCGGCGTGCTCTTCGTGGCCATGTTCGTGAGCCACGGGGCGCTCTGGCTGGCCATCCGCGCCACCGGCGACGTGCGTGAACGGGGCATCAACGTGGCAACCAAGCTCTGGCCCGTACTGGTGGTGCTCACCGTACTCTTCCTGGCCTACTCGGCCGTGGCCACCCAGCTCTTCGGCAACTACCTGAAAACCCCGCTGCTCTTCGTGATCCTGTTCATTCCCGTGGGCGGACTCGTACTCATGCGGGTGTACATGGGCGCCGCAAAGTGGTGGCTCGCCTGGGGCGCTTCCTGCGCCTACATCGGCGGCACCGCTCTGTTCGGCGTCATCGGCCTGTTCCCGGCCATCATTCCTTCCAACCCCAACCCGGCCAATAGCCTGACCATCATGAATTCGGCCTCAAGCCCCCTGACGTTGAAGATCATGCTCGGCGTTGCCGTGGTGTTCGTTCCCATCGTCATCCTCTACCAGATATGGGCATACAAGACTTTTGCTCATCCCGTGGAGGAGGAAGACATGTTGTACTAGCCCCAAGTACAATAAAAGGAAACGCCCGGTTCTCCCGGGCGTTTCCTTTTGCGTCGAACGGTAATAACAACCAGGGGGTTCCCAGCCTGCCGACATCATGGTACTTTTCCACCAAACAGGTCAATCTGTACCAAAACTCAAGCACGGGTGCCCACCATCAGCATGCTGGAACTGACGCAAAACCAACTTTCTCCCTACCTGGAAACCATCCCGGCCCCGGCGCTGGCGGTGGCTCCCGAGGGCACAATTCTGTGCATCAACGGTCAGACTGCCGGTCTGTTCCGCCTGGAACAGGAGCAGGACCTGGCGGGCCGCAACCTGCTCGAATTGACCCGCATGCCCGGCCTGGGCTCCCTGCTCTCCCGCAACAACGAAACGGGAAGGCATGCGGCATCCATCCTGACCCTGACCGGAGCGGAACAGCCGGTGACCCTGGCCATGCGCACCCTGCACGTCGACAATGCACCGGTGAGGCTGGTGCTCCTCTCCCATGACCGGGAGCTGTCCGAGGGCGAAGACGCTCCGGCCCGCATGCGCCTCGACGCCCTGCTCAAGACCCTGGGCAGCATCATCCTGATCATCTCCACGGACCACACGATCCTGGAATTCAGCAGCGCCGCCGAAAACCTGTTGGGCAAAACCCGCGGCGAGGTGGTGGGCAGCAACTATCTGGAGGTATTCATCCAACCCGAAGACCGGGAAGCGGTCATGGGCGACATCGACCGTGTGCTGGGCGGCCAAGCCACCCTCGACTTCGAAAACATGGTTGTGGGCACGGACGGTCAGGAGCGGACCATCGTCTGGAACGTGACCCGCATGCTGGATACGGCCGACGCCCCCATTGGCATCGTGGCCACGGGAACGGACGTGACCAAGTGGAAGGAAGCCGAGACGGCCATGGAACGGTATGCCGAGGACATCCAGGTGGCCAAGGATATTCAGGAGGAAAACGCTGAACGTCTTTCGACCCTGGTGCTGGAGCTGGAAAAGGCCACCCAGGAGGCTGAACTGGCCAACTCGGCCAAAAGCCAGTTCCTGGCCAAGATGAGTCACGAAATCCGCACGCCCATGAACGCCATCATCGGCATGGCCCACCTGATCCTCCAGACCGAACTCACGGCCCGCCAGACCGACTACGCCTCCAAGATCGACGTTGCCGCCAAGTCCCTGCTCGGCCTCATCAACGATATCCTGGACCTGTCCAAGGTGGAGGCGGGGAAGGTGGAACTGGAGTCCGTGCCCTTCAACCTGAGGGACGTGCTGGCCGAGGTCTCCAGCATCGCAGCCCACAACGCCTCGCGCAAGGGCTTGGAGCTCATCGTCTGGCTCAAGGACGAAACTCCCTGCGCACTCATCGGCGATCCCATGCGGCTCAAGCAGATTCTCAACAACCTGACCAGCAACGCCGTGAAGTTCACGGACCAGGGAGAGGTATCCATTATCATCGACGTCAAGGAGTCGGACGGCGAACACGCGACCCTCTTCTTTGCGGTGGTGGATACCGGCATCGGCGTCCCGCAGGACAAGCTGGACTCCATTTTCGCTCCCTTCACACAGGCGGAATCCTCCACAACCCGCAATTACGGCGGTACGGGCCTGGGCCTGAGCATTGCCAAAAATTTCGTGGAACTCATGGACGGTGAAATCGAGGCTGAAAGCGAGGAGGGCAGAGGCACCATCTTCAGTTTCACCGCCACCTTCGGCCTGCAACCGGTGGGCAGGGAAAAACTGCCTCCCCTGCCGCCGAAAGTCACGGACAAGCGGGTGCTGGTGGTGGACGACAACGCCACGGCCAGAGAAGCCATCCTGGAAATCCTGCGCGGCATGAGCCTGGAATGCGAGGATGCTCCGGACAGCCGTACGGCCATACAAATGGCCCGGGCAGCGGAAGACAGGGGACACCCATACGACCTGGCCCTCATCGATTACGGCATGCCGGATTTCAACGAGCTCGAATCACAACTCCGGGAGCGCGAAACCAGCGGATTCGGATTTACGCGTATCCTGCTTATGACCGATTACGCCAGCAACCTTGAAAACATCACGGAAAAAGAACAGCTCTTCGATTCCTTCGTGCTCAAACCCCTGAACCGATCCATCCTCTTCGACAGCATCATGCTGCTTTTCGACACCGGCCACAGACTTTCCCGCGACGTGACCATCTCGGCCACTCTGGACAACTTGCGGGGTCACAAGGTGCTCCTGGCCGAGGACAATCCCATCAACCAGCAGGTGGCCCGGGAAATATTGGAAAGCCAAGGCATGCAGGTGGACGTGGCGGGCACGGGCAGCGAGGCGCTCCAGGCCGTCAAGGAGTCCTCATACGACGCCGTGCTCCTGGACATCCAGATGCCGGGCATGGACGGATTCGACGTGACCCGCGCCCTGCGCGCGGACCAGCGGTTCGCGGACCTGCCCATCATCGCCATGACCGCCCACGCCATGACCGGAGACCGGGAAAAATGCCTGACCGCCGGCATGAACGACTATACTCCCAAGCCCATCGAGGTGAAACATCTCTATGAGACCCTGGCCCGCTGGCTGGCCCCCCTGGAGGAGGAAGAAATCTCCTACGAGCCGAAACCACCCCGGGAAGAAAGTTGCGAAGACCTGCTGCCCACCGCCCTGCCGGGAATCGACACCCGGGAAGGTCTCGAAAAGGTGGCCGGGAACGAGGAGCTCTACGTGCAGCTCTGGGAGGAATTCCTGGATCGTTACGCCTCGGCCGCCCACGACCTGAAGCAGTACATGCAGGGCGGCGGCACGGACAAGGCCACGAAATTGGTGCACAGCGTCAAGGGCGCCGGCGGCAACCTGGCCGCCACGAAACTGGCTGCACTGGGTGAAAACCTGGAATGGGCCTTGCGCAGGGGACAGTTGGAAAAGGCCGAAAATTTCCGCGTCGATTTTTCCACGGAACTGCACACGGTGCTCATTTCGGCCACCAAGCTCATCGCCGCCTGCAAGAATGGAGAAGCGGAACACACACCACCGGATGACAACATCCCGCGCGACGAAATTGCGCCCGTGCTCTACGAACTCCACCATCTGGTGAGCGAACAAAACGACGCTGCCGGGGAAGCGGCCGACGAGCTGGTGCTCATTGCCCAGGGAACGCCCCTGGAAGATGCCGTGCTCACCCTGCAGGACCGCGTGCACCGGGGCGACTACGAGCTTGCCTTGGAGAGCATCGATCAAGTGGCCGAAGTGATGGGAGAGTAATGCCTCCGACGGGCAGGATAATCCCCTTTGCAACTCCCGGGCAAAAGACTTCCGTTTAGAATCTTTACAGACACAAACCGCCCGACAGCTTTGAAAAGCTGTCGGGCGGTTTTGCTGAAAATTTTGAAGGGAGGGGGCCGGGGAGGGAAACTTTTATAAAAATTTCCCTCCCCGATTCACCCTAATAAAGCTTTGTCCCGTTTTTGAGAGGCGCAATACCGAGATGGGCTGCTATGGTCTGGCCGATGTCGGCGAAGGAAGAGCGCACGCCTGCCGAACCGGTGGGCAATCCCGGCCCGAAAATGAGAACAGGCACATGCTCGCGGGTATGGTCCGTTCCTTTCCAGGTAGGATCGCACCCGTGATCCGCGGTGATGCAGACCAGGTCGCCGGGCATGAGTTCCGCTTCGAGCTTGGGCAGCAAGCGGTCCAGCGCCTCCAGGGCCGCGGCATAGCCGGGCACGTCGCGACGATGGCCGTACACCGAATCGAAATCCACCAGATTGGTGAACACCAGAGCCCCGTCCGGCGCTGTGCCCGCTTCTTCCAGGGTCAACTCGAAAAGCCCCTTGGTGCCGGGCGCGGCCAGCTTTTTGGTCACCCCCTGGTGCGCAAAAATATCGGCGATCTTGCCAACGGAGACCACTTCCCTGCCCGCCTCGACAAGCTTGTCCAGCAATGTCGGCTCAGGCGGCGGTACCGAATAGTCGTGACGGTTGGCCGTGCGCTCGAAAGCCCCTTCATCGCCTATGAACGGCCGGGCGATGACCCGACCGATGTTGTACGGGTCCACCAACTCGCGGGCAATGTGGCAAAGCTCATAAAGCCGCTCCAGGCCGAAGGTTTTTTCATGACAGGCGATCTGAAACACGCTGTCCGCCGAGGTATAGCAAATGGGTTTGCCCGAGTTCATGTGTTCCTTGCCGAGTCGGGCAAGGATTTCGGTTCCGGACGCGGCACAGTTGCCCAGAATCCCGGCCAGTTTGCCGCGCTGGACCAGTTCGTCCACCAACTCCGGGGGGAAACTCGGATACTCGGGCGGAAAATATCCCCAATCGAACATGACCGGCACTCCGGCCATTTCCCAATGGCCGCTCGGCGTATCCTTGCCCTTGCTCTGTTCGCCGGCGGCGGCGTACAGGCCGCTGATGCCCGAGGCAGGCAGGCCGGGCGGCACGGTGCCGGTGGCCAACTCCGCGGCACGGCCCAAACCGAGACCACCCATGAACGGCAGATGCAGCGGGCCGCTGCGCAGACCGTCACGATCGCCCTGGCCCTGGACACAGGCCCTGGCTATATGCCCGAGAGTGTCGGAACCGGCATCGCCGAAATCCGCGGCGTCGGGAGTCGCCCCAATACCGAAGCTGTCGATGACCAGAAGAAACGCGCGGGCCATCAGGGTTTCTCCCCGATAATGCGATCACGGACCACCACGGCCTCCTCGGGCGGCTCGTCACCCACGGAAACGGCCTGCAAAACGGATTCGGCGGCCCGTTCGGCCATGTCGTCGTCCCGGGCGTAGACCACGCAAAGCGGATTGTCCGGGCCGACCTCCTCGCCGATGTGCGCGAAACGGGTCATGCCCACGCCGAAGTCGAGTTTCTGGTCCGGATAAGTGCGTCCGCCCCCCATGCCCACCAGGGTCATGCCCACGGCCCGGTTGTTCATGGCGGTCACGTAGCCCGCCCTGTCCGGGTATACAGCCAGCTCCACCGGCGCCACATCCAGATATTCTTCGCTTCTGTCCATGAAATCGGCCGGACCGCCCAAAGCCGCGACCATGCGGCCGAATGTCTCGGCGGCAGCACCGCTTTCCAGCGCGCTTTCCAGCATCTTCCAGGCCTCGTCGATGGAATCGGCCCGACCGGCCAGCACCAGCATCTCCGAGGTCAGGGCCATGGTCACCTCGTAGAGGCGCGGCTCCAGGTAGACACCCTTGAGAAAATCGACGGACTCCTGCACCTCCAGGCTGTTGCCCACGGTGTCCCCCAACACCTGGTTCATGTCCGTAAGCAGGGAAACCGTGGGAACCCCCGCGCCCGTGGCCACCGTGGCGATGGACCGGGCAAGATTCTCGGCATCCTCGTACTCTTCCATGAACGCTCCCGTGCCGAACTTCACATCCATGACCAGCCCCTGCAGCCCGGCGGCCAGCTTCTTGGAGAGAATGGAAGCGGTGATCAGCTCAATGGACTCCACCGTGGCGGTCACATCGCGGATGGAGTAAAAACGACGGTCCGCAGGGGCCAGGTCCGAGGTCTGGCCGATGATGGCGCAGCCCACCTCTCGGGTGACCCTGGCAAAGGTATCCAGGGCCGGAGTGGTGTCATAGCCGGGAATGGAGTCGAATTTGTCCAGAGTACCGCCCGTATGCCCCAGGCCCCGCCCCGAAATCATGGGCACATAGCAACCACAGGCACCGGCCAGGGGACCGAGCAACAGGCTGACCTTATCGCCCACGCCGCCCGTGGAGTGCTTGTCCACCACGCCGGATTCCAGGCCCATGGCCTTCCAGTCCAGCACGGTTCCGGATTCCTTCATGGCCCGGGTCAGGTGGATGCGCTCGTCCATGTTCATGCCCTTGAAGAACACGGCCATGCCGAATGCGGCCACTTGTCCGTCGGTGACGGTCTCGTCTGTGATGCCGCGGACGAAGCGCTCAATGGCCTCTCGGGGCAGTACCTTACCATCGCGCTTGGCGCGGATCACTTCCTGAGGAATGAATGTGCTCATGAGATATCTCCTAGTAGCCGGGGCTGTCGCCGGGAGCGGTATCGATGCCGAGGGTTTTCAACACGTCTCCCAGCAGGGAACTGGCTCCGAAGCGGAAGGTCTCCGGGGTGGCCCAGCCCTCGCCCATGATGGTATCGGCCAGAAAGAGATAGCCTGCCGCGTCCTTGACCGTGGAAATACCGCCCGAAGGCTTGCAGCCCAAAGGACGCTGGATTCCGGCCTGCACCCCTTTGAGGGCCTTGAGCATGACCGCCGCGGCCTCCAGGGTCGCCCCCACGGTCACCTTGCCGGTGGAGGTCTTGATGAAGTCGGCTCCGTTGGCGATGGCGTCCAGGCTGGCGTCGCGGATCACGTCAAGGGCCTTGAGTTCTCCGGTCTCCAGGATGACCTTGAGCCGGGCTTGGGTTCCGCAGGCGGTCTTCACGGCTCTGACCAGACTGAGGGCCGCGTCGCGATGATCCGACAGATAGGCCCTGTAAGGCAGAACGACGTCCACTTCCTGAGCGCCGGCGGCCACCTGAGCCTTGGCCTCGGCTTCGGCGGCCTCGATGTCGTCGTCGCCCTCCGGGAAGTTGCAGACCGTGGCTACTTGGACACCGGTGCCGCCCAAGGCCTTGCGGCATTGGGGCACGAACTTGTCATACACGCACACGGCGGCGACATGGCCCGTCGGGGTCAGGGCCCGTCCGCACAGGTCCGCAATCTTCTCTTCAGTGTCGTCCAGCCCCAGGCTGGTCAGATCCATGCTTTTCAGGGCGCGAAGGGCGTATTCCCCGCTCGCATCCACGGCACGGGCTTCAGCCACCAACTGTTCAATGGTTTCCATGCGCTATCCTTTTGAAATCTATTTCAGGTTTGTCGGTCCGAAGGACTCGGGCAACAATTCTTCCATGGTCATCGTCAAGAGCACGTCCCGATCGTTGCAGGCGTGAAAAAGCATGTCCGGCCCGGCAAACTCGCGCATGCGCTGGCGGCAGCCGCCGCAGGGCGTGCACGGTGCATTGCCCGGGCCCACCACAACCAATTCCTCGATCTCCTGCTCGCCGCCGAGCACCATGGCTGCGATGGCGGCCTGCTCGGCGCAGTTGCCCAGCGGATAAGCCGCATTTTCCACGTTGCACCCGGAAAAGACCTTGCCTGACGGGGTTCGCAGGGCCGCGCCCACCGGGTGCCCGGAATACGGGGCATAGGCCCTGTCCCTGGCAATGGTCGCCAGTTTTATGAGTTCGGTCACGTCGAACACGATCAATGCTCCTTGATGTAGGGTTCGCCATCTGCGGCCGGGGCAACGACCTTGCCCACGAACCCGGCCAGCAGGAACACGGTCAGGGCGTAGGGCAGCATGATGATGAACTGTACGGGAATCTCACCCACGACCGGAAGCTCCACGCCCTGAAGACGCGCCTGCAGGGTGTCGGTAAACGCGAAGATCAGACAGGCCAGCAACGTGGTCTTGGGCCGCCATTTTCCGAAGATCATGGCCGCAAGAGCCAGATAGCCCTTGCCCGCAGTCATGTCCCGGATGAAGCTCGCGCCCAGCGAAGTGGACAGGCTCGTACCGGCTATACCGCACAGGACGCCCGCGATCATGACGGCCCGGTAACGAAGCCACTGCACCGAGACGCCCGCAGTGTCCACGGCCTCGGGATTCTCGCCCACGGCGCGCAGCCGCAGACCGAAGCGGGTCTTATAGAGCATCCAGGCCACGAACGGCACCAAGGCGAAGGCCAGGTAGGTGGTGAAGCTGTGGCCGCTGATGACGCCCGAATAGACGGGGCCGATGACCGGCACGTCGGCCAGGGATGCGGCAAAGGGCAGGTCGATGGCCGTGAACCGCGCGGCATGGGGCAGCGGCGGCGTATCACCGTTGATGTGGAAAATGGCGTTGCCGATGGTGGGGGCGAGCCCGGCCACGATGATATTGATGGCCATACCCGAGACCACCTGATTGCCATGGTGGGTGATGGAGGCGAACCCGTGGATGAGCGACAGGGCCACTGAGGCGGCGATGGCCGCCAGCAGGCCCAGCCAGGCCGACCCGGTCATGTAGGCCACGGTGGCGGCCACAAAGGCCGCGCCGAGCATTTTGCCCTCCAGTCCGATGTCGATGACCCCGCCCCGTTCTGAGCAGAGCCCGGCCAGAGCCGCCAGGATGAGCGGTGTAGACACCCGGATGGTGCCGTCGATCAACTGAAGTATGGTGATGAGGAAGTCCATTACTCGTACACCTCCCCTTCGGAATCGCTCTTGATGAATATCCGTTCCAGCTGGGGCCGGAACATGTGCTCCAGAGCTCCGGTAAACAGGATCACGAAGCCCTGGATGGTCCAGATCATGTCGCTGGTCAGAGTGGGCATTTCAAAGGCCAGTTCGGCCCCGCCCTGATACAGCGCTCCCATGAGCAGGGAAGCGAAGATGATGCCCAGCGGATGGTTGCGGCCCATGAGCGCAATGGCGATGCCCACGAAGCCGTAGCCGTTGGTGAAGTTGACCACCACGCGGTGTTGCACGCCCATAAGCTCGTTCAGGCCCACCAGACCGGCAAGCGCGCCGGAGATGCACATGGACAGGATAATGGCCTTGGAGGGCGAAATGCCGCCGTACACCGCTGCCTTGGGGTTCTTGCCCGAGGCCCGGATTTCATAACCCCAGCGGGTGCGCCAGATAAAAATCCAGACGCCCAGGCAGCAGAGCAGGGCGATGAGAAACGAGAGGTTGAGCGGAGAGCGGGCCACGTCCAGGCCGACGGAAGCGAGCATTTCATGCACCTTGGGCATGAAGGCCGCTTCCGCGAAATGCCGGGTTTCCGGCAGCTGGGAGCCGGGTTTCTTGAGCCAGTCCACCAGCAGGAAGGTCATCACCGAGGAGGCGATGAAGTTGAACATGATGGTGGTGATGACGATGTGGGAACCGCGTTTTGCCTGCAGATAGGCCGGGATGAGTGCCCAGAGTCCGCCGAACAGGGCACCGCCCATGACGGCCAGAGGCAGGATGGCCCAGAAGGGCAGGTTGCCCATGTACAGGCAGACCAGGCCGATGCCCAGGCCGCCTATGTAAGCCTGTCCCTCGCCCCCGATGTTGAAGAGAAAGCAATGGAAGGCCATGGCCACGGCAAGGCCCGTGAAAATGAAATTGGTGGCGTAGTACAGGGTATAGCCGATGCCTTCGCCGAACCCGAAAGCGCCATAGAGGATATGCCCCGCGGCTTCGATGGGGTTTTCCCCCACGGCCAGAATGACCACGGCGGAAATCGCGAAGGCGGCCATCAGGTTGATAAGCGGGATGAGGCCCGCATTGACCCAGACGGGCAGTTTTTTCGGGGCCGCCATTATTCGTCACCTCCGCATTCCTGTTTTCCGGCCGCCGGATTTTCACATCCGGCCATCATGAGTCCCAGAGCCTGTTCGGTGGCGTCCTTGGCTGCGACTTCGCCAATGATCCGTCCGTCGAACATGACCAGGATGCGGTCGGCAAGCGACATGATTTCGTCCAGCTCCACGGAAACGAGCAACACGGCCTTGCCGGCGTCGCGCATCGTGATGAGCTGTTTGTGGATGAATTCGATGGCCCCGATATCCACGCCGCGGGTGGGCTGCCCCACCAGCAACAGGTCCGGGTTTTCCTCCATCTCGCGGGCCAGTACGATCTTCTGCTGGTTGCCGCCGGAAAAACCCGAGGCCGCCAGACCCGGAATGGGCGGGCGCACGTCGAATTTCTCCATGTGCTCCATGCAGCGGCCCTCCACCTTCTTCAGATCCATGAGCACCGGACCGTTAATCTCCTTGCCCCGGTGATAGCCCAGAATGGTGTTCTCCGCCGCGGTGAAGTCCATGATCATGCCCATGCGGTGCCGATCCTCGGCCACATGGGCGATGCCCGCCCGGCGCAGCTCCTGCGGGTTGGATTGTTTTCCAGGCGCGGCGATTTCCTCGCCCTTGAACATGATCCGCCCCCTGGAGATGGGAGAGATGCCGGAGAGGACCTCGAGCAGCTCGGACTGGCCGTTGCCGGACACGCCCGCAATGCCGAGAATCTCCCCGGTGCAAATGGAAAGGTTGATATCCTTGAGCCGCTCCCGGCCCATGTCGTCGGTGTAGGAAACGTTTTCCAGGCTCACCACGCACTCGCCCGGTTTGGCTTCGCCCTTTTCCACCCGCAACAGCACCTTGCGGCCGACCATGAGCTCGGCCAGCTCCTCCTTGGAGGTCTCGGCCGTGGGCCGATGGGCTACCATGGTTCCTCGCCGCATGACCGAGACGTTGTCGGTGACGGCCATGATCTCGCGGAGTTTGTGCGTGATGAGGATGACGGTCTTTCCCTGGCTGCGCAGGGTGTCCAGGATGCGGAACAAATGGTCCGCCTCCTGCGGGGTCAACACGCCGGTTGGCTCGTCCAGAATCAGGGTCTCCGCCCCACGATAGAGAGCCTTGAGAATCTCCACGCGCTGCTGGAGGCCCACGGGCAGGTCCCGGATGCGGGCGTCCGGGTCCACTTCCAACCCGTATTCCTCACCCAGCCGCCTGAGCTCCTTGCGCGCATGGTTCAGAGAACCCTGGATCATGCCGCCTTGCTCAACGCCGAGAATGACATTTTCCAGCACAGTGAACGGTTCCACGAGCATGAAATGCTGGTGGACCATGCCGATGCCCCGGGAAATGGCGTCCGAGGGGCTGGTGATGTGCACATCCTCGCCATTGATGCGGATACGCCCGCTGTCGGCCTTGTAGAAGCCGTAGAGCATGGCCATCATGGTGGACTTGCCTGCGCCGTTCTCGCCCACGATGCCGTGCACCGTGCCGCGCGGCACGGAGATGCACACGTCGCGGTTGGCGTGAACGGGACCGAAATGCTTGTTCAGCCCGATAAGTTCGACGGCGGGAGGGATGGCCCCTCCCGCCGCGCTTACGGCTTGTGCGCCTGGTCCAGTCATAGTGCTACTTGTCCATGATGTCGAAGTAGTCGGTCACCTTGATCTCGCCGGAAATGATCTTGGCCTTGGCGTCATCCACCTTGGCCTTCATTTCTTCGGTGATCAGGTCCTTGTTGTATTCGTCCAGTGCGTAGTCCACACCGCCCTCCTTGAGACCCAGGTGCAGGCTTCCGCCCTTGAAATGCCCCTCCCTGGCGGATTTGAGCGCATCGAACACGGCCAGGTCCACGCGCTTGACCATGGAGGTCAGCACGCTGCCCGGGTGAAGGTAGTTCTGGTTGCTGTCCACGCCGATGGAAAACCTACCGGCGTCGGCTGCGGCCTGGAGCACCCCGTTGCCGGAGCTGCCTGCGGCGGCGTAGACCACTTCCGCACCGCGATCCATCTGACCGCGGGCCAGCTCACCCGCGCGGATGGGGTCGGCCCAGGCGGACGGGGTGGTGCCGGTCATATTCATGAGCACCTTGGCATTGGGCTTCACATAATGCACGCCCTCCTCGTAGCCGAGGTGGAATTTACGGATCAGGGGCACGTCCATGCCGCCCACGAAGCCTACGGTGTCGCCCTTGGCCTTCATGGCCGCGATCATGCCCACCAGGAAGGAACCTTCATGCTCCTTGAACTGGATGGACAGAACATTGGGCTGTTTCACCTCGCTATCGATGATGACGAACTTGGTATCCGGAAATTCCGGGGCCATCTTTTCGAGAACGCCCTGGTAGGAGAAGCCGACCACGACAATGATGTCGGTGCCCCGGGAGGCGAAACGGCGAATGGCCTGTTCGTACTGGGTTTCATTGGTGGGTTCGAAATCGCGGTACTTGTCGCCGAATTCCTTGCGGAACATTTCGGCGCCCTTGTAGGCGGCTTCGTTGAAGGATTTATCGAACTTACCGCCCATGTCGTAAATGAGGGCGGCCTTGAGGGGACCGGCGGCCAGGGCCGTGCCCGCCAACAGGGTCATGAGAATGACGGCAAGAAAAACACGCATCAGTTTGTGGACCATGATTCCTCCACGGTTGTTGTGAACGTCCCCGAACCTCCCGGGACAGACTAGTGCATAGCGAACCCCAAAAAAATCGTCACGCGCGGTGCGTTTCCGGTAGATGCAAGCGCCCTGCAGAGGTTCAAACAGGAACGCACCGGACTCGCCGCTTCCCGGGTTTGTACTAGTATATCAATGAATATGGCAATAGGTTCCAGGCTTGCCGCTTGATCTTTTCGCCCTCCCGCACAATGGCCGGGACAAACCCGGCATGTACTGGCTTCGGCGTTTTCCCCGCAACATCAAGTTGTTAGGAGCCTAATTTTTCTTGGTGACTTTTCCGTCATTGCAAAATCAGATGGGCTGCCATCGGAAATCCCGATCGGATGCCGGAGGCCCCCTTCTCCCGTGGGCGGGCGCGTTCCCAGGACGTGAAGCTTCACAATTCCTTGACGCCAATGAGGTTGACCGGGGAACGAATATGCACCACAACCGGGTGCAAGGAGATTGTTCATGAAAGTCATATCCGCCTGTACCCAGAACTGCCCGGACGCCTGTTCCTGCATCGTGGACACCGAAAAACGCACTGTTTCCGGCAACCCGGAACACCCCATCACCAGGGGGGTGGTCTGCGGCAAGGTCAAAAATTTCTTCCAGCACCTGGATTCCGAAGAGCGCATCACGCAGCCGATGCAGAAAAAGGACGGCGTGTTCGCTCCCATAGGCTGGGACGAGGCCTTGGACCTCTGCGCCGAAAAGCTCGACGCCCTGCGCAAAACGCCGGAAAAGATCCTGCACATCCACGGCCATGGCTACCGGGGCGTGTTCGCCCAGGCCAGCACCGCATTTTTCGAAGCCTTGGGAAGCGGCAAGACCAAAGGATCTATCTGCGACAACGCAGGCATCGAGGCCATGATCAGCTGTTGCGGCTCGCTCACGGCCAACGATCCCGAAGACCTGCTCAATGCCCGGCGCATCGTCAACTGGGGCCGCGACTTTTCCCGCAGTTCCATCCACACCGGGCTCATCGTCAAGGAGGCCCGCAAGCGCGGCACGGAGGTGCTGACCATCACCGTGGGCAACGACGGCAACGCGGCCTTCTCCGACGAAACCATCACCATCAAGCCGGGCACGGACCGCTTCCTGGCCGCCGCGGTCATCAAGCTGTACGTGGAATCCGGCTTGCTTGATTCCGGCGTCATCGGCCGGACCAGCAACTGGCACGTGTTCCGTGGATTGGTGGAATCGCTCTCCCTGGAGGAGCTCTGCGCCGCCTGCGAAGTCCCGGTCGAGGATGTGGAAATGCTCTTCGACTGGTACGAGCAGCCCGGCGCCGTGGCCACCCTGGTGGGCTGGGGCATGCAGCGCTATGTGAACGGCGGGGAGAACGTCCAGTTTGTGGCTTCCCTGGGTATGCTGTCCGGGCACATGGGCCGCAAGGGCGGCGGTGTGTATTACAGTTTTTCCTCGGGCCGCAATCTCAAGAAATGGCAGGCCGAGACCGACCTGCCCGTTCCTGCCGAACGCCGGGAAATGCTCCTCTTCGATCTGCCCGCCGAGTTGCGGAAAGTCGACCCGGCCGTGGAGTTCGTATTCATCGACGGCATCAACGTGGTCAACCAGATCCCGGACTCCCTGGGCATGGCCGCCGGCCTGGAGCGCGCGCCGTTCGTAGTCTGCATGGAAGGATTCATGAACGACACGGCCCTGGCCTCCGATCTGGTCCTGCCGCCCGCCTACCTGTTCGAGCGCGACGAGGTGGCCGGTTCCTGGCTGCACAATTTCGTCCAGTATTCCCGCCAGACCGTGGAAACGCCCGGTCAGTGCAGGGATATCTACGATGTGCTGGCCGACATGGGCGCGCGCCTGGAATCGCCTGTGCGCTTTCCCAACCGTGGAAGATGCATCTCCATCGCCGTGGAAGACTCGGGTATCAGTCCCGAGGAGCTGAGCGAAAAAGGCTACGCGCGCGGGCATTGGCCCATGGTGGCCTACGAAGGCATGCGCTTCGACACCCTGGACCGCAAGTTCCTGTTTCCGGAAAACCTTTCCCCGGAGCCTGCACGCGATCCGGACTATCCGCTGCTCCTGCTCTCCCTGGTGCAGGGCAGACACATGCAGTCGCAGGTGCCCGAAACGGAACAGCGAGGCATTCCCACGGTCTGGATTTCACGCAAAAGCCCGGCCTGGACCTTCCTGGACATGGAGCGCGACATCTACCTGGCCAGCCCGCTGGGCTCCATGCAGGTGCGCGTGGAAAGTGACGACACCCTGCACCCTGCCGCCGTGGTCATGCGCCGGGGCGGCTGGACCAAGTTCGGCCAGAACCCCAACGTCATCATCCAGCCCCGGTCCACGGACATGGGCGACACCGCCGCCTACTACAGCCAGGGCGTCCGGCTGGAGAACAGATAGCTTTACGGGGGAGAAATCTTTTATCCCCCGTTCCCCCTCTTCCAAAAGTATTCAGCAAACCCGCCCGGCGGAGGCATCCTAATTTCCGCAGGGAACCCCGTAGGACTTGTAAATGTTGCCCAGGTCTTCAATAAGCTTCTTATTGTTGAAGACCTGATTCACCTTTTCGCGGGCAGCCGGGATGACCTGTGTACGCAACTCGTCGTCCGTGAGCAGCCGCTCGATGATCCCGGCCATGCCGCCCACGGACTCGGACGCGCAGAGCAGCCCGGTCTTTTCGTGCTCCACCAGTTCGGGCACGCCTGAAATATCGGTGGACGCCACAGGCACGCCCATGGCCATGGACTCGGCCACCACGTTGGGAATGCCGTCCCGGTCGCCGTCCGCAGCCTGGCGACAGCCAAGCACGAACAGGTCCGCGGTTTCGAAACGCTTGACGACCTCCCCGTGCGCAACCGTGCCCGGCATGTCGATGACGTCCCCGAGATTGAGCTCGTCGATGAGCGACAACACCTTGTCATGGTCCGACCCATCACCGATGAGCGTATAGCGAAAGTCCAGCCCTTTGTCCCGTAACCGGCGCAGCGCCTTGAGAATGATGTCCAATCCCTTTTTGGGCACGAACCGGGCCACGGTCATGATGGAATAGGGAGACCGAGCGGCCTGCGGACGACCGTTGGCCGAAAACAGGTCCAGGTTGATGCCGTGGTACACGCAGTGCACAGGCTTGCGGCCTCCTGAAATATCGGTCAGATACCGCTCGTTGTACTTGGTGCAGGTCACCAGGAACTTGGCCCGCTCGATCTTGTCCTGGATGCGCGCCGGGTCCTGGGTGTAGATGTCTTTGGCGTGGCCCGTGAAACTGAACGGGACGCCCTCGAAATGGGCCGCGTACATGCCCACGGTGGTGGGAGTATGGGCGAAATGGCAATGGATGTGGGCCAGTCCCATGCCCTTGGCCTTGCGAACCAGAAAGGCGGCCTGCATGTAGTGCTTGAGCCAGGTGTGCTTCTTGGGGGCCAGCCTGAAACGGGAAAAAAGCAGCTTCAGCCCGGAGAAGAACCGGCCCGGCCGCTCCAGCAAGAGCATAAAGGTGTGCCACAGCAGCGCGGGCAAGCCCCAAGTCATGGTTTCTGGCAGGTAGGTGACCCCGGCCTGGATCTCCCTGACCGAATCGTGACTGAAATTCTCGCGCGGCTGGCGCATGGAAAAGATGTGGATTCTGAGCCCCATCTTCTCAAGCAGCCGGATCTCGTTGGAAATGAAGGTTTCGGAAATGCGAGGGAACCCCTTGAGCACCATGCCCAGGGTTGTGCGTTTCGTGGTATCGGCCATGATTAATCCTCGTTGTTTCTGAACTGTGCAAGACGGCTGCGCATGAAGTCGAGCCCGGTCATGGAAAAATTCTGCATGGCGTTCTGGTAGGGCCAGGGGTCTTCCAGCATGGCGTCCACCTTGGCGCGCATGGCCTCGGGGCTGAGCCGGTCCCACTGGATGTAGTCCACAAGACCACGCTCGGCAAAGACCCGCGCGCGGATAAGCTGCTCCTCGCGCGGTGTGTCGCGCGGGATTATCAGGGCCACCTTTTTCTGGGAAAGGATCTCGCACAGGGTGTTGTAGCCGCCCATGCTGATGACCAGGTCGGCCTGGGCGATCTTCTTTTCCAGGTTCTTGACGAACGCGGTAAAACGCACGCCGAGCTTTCGGGCGCGCTGGGCCAGGCTATCCAGCTTGTCCTCGGCCAGAAAGGGACCGGTGACCATGAGAGTCTTGAAGTCCACGCTGCCGTTATTTTCCAGCATGGTCAGATAGTTGTCCAACACGGGATACCCGTCGCCGCCCCCGCCGATGGTGACCACCACCAACTTCTCCTTTTTCCTGCCGTTGCCGACCCGTTTCGGACGCTTGCGCGGGATGTAGCCCGTGAAATGAGTCTTGGCCGCAATGTCCCCGGGAATGGCATATTCCACGACGGGATCATACAGGGACTGGTCGCCGTAGACCCATATCTCGGTATACAACTCCCGCAGCACTTCCGTGTAGTTCTTGCGGCTCCACTCCTTGCAGGTGTTTTCACTGTTGTCGAGAATGTCGCGCAGGCCGAGCACGATGCGGGTCTCCGGACTGTTCCTGCGCAACCATTTGAGAGTCGGCTTGATCTCTCCCTTGAGCCCCACGGGCACCTTGTCCACGATGAACAGGTCCGGCTTGAAAGTCCTGGTGGCAGCGGTGATGATGTTGCGTCGGATGGCGATGGCCTGCTGGGGGTCCACCTTGATGGAATGCGGCACATAAACCGTATTGGACTGCTTGATCATTCCCGGGATACGCACGAAATCCACTCCGTGGGGCAGGTTGTAACGCCCGGCGATGGGCGACCCCGTCAGGATGAGAATGTTCACATCCGGCTGCACCAGGGTGCGGGCGATGGCCATGGTCCGGCGGATATGGCCCAACCCGTAGGTGTCGTGGGAATACATCAGGATGTTGTAGGTACCGTTACTGGGCATAACTGGTCAGTCGCTCTCTTTCTCTACTTGCGCTGTTGTTTTTTGGAGGGAGGAAACAGTAGCTTCCATACCGTTCCCTGTCCAACAAAAGTCCTGCTCATACGCCATGGGACTGCCTTCCGAAAACGCAAGGCCTCATTGTGGTGAAGGGTCAGCGCCTGTAAAACGACTGAGTATCCCGAACTGAATCCACTGCGTATTATCGCACATCCCAAAAACCATTGCCACCCCCTTATTGAGAATTGGCGTTTGGGCCCACATCTGCTAAGTCTCCCTTTCGAGGAATTTATAAATATGATCCAAAAGGCAATGGCAGCCCTCCTGCATGAGCTGGAGGCATGGAACGAAGCAGGTCGGGTAGCGGAACTCTGGTGGCGGGACGACGACGCGACCGCTACCTCCCCGGCACTGGATACCCTTTTGGATATTTCCTCGGAATACCGGATTCCCTGCAATCTGGCGGTGATCCCCGTCAAAGCCGAGGTCTCCCTGCGGGAGCGGCTGGCCGGGAGCGAGCGGGCCTGGGTGCTCCTGCACGGATACGCCCACGTCAACCACGCTCCGCGCGGATCGGGGGAGGGTGCCTGGGAACTGGGCCTGCACCGACCTTTGGAAACGGTCCTGAACGACCTCCAGCACGGCCGCGAAATTCTGAAATCCATGTTCGGGGAACGTTTCGTCCCCGTAGTGGTGCCGCCCTGGAACCGCATCGATCCAAGCCTGTACCAGCACCTGCCCGGCCTCGGGCTGACCGGCGTTTCCGCAGAATGGACCGGGAACATGACCCCGGAGGTGGAGGGCGTACGCATCGTCCCGGCACATGCGGATCTGTTGCGCTGGAAAAAGAAACAGGCCTCCTTTGCCGGGACCGACAAGGTGGTTCGCAGCATCGTCGACCATTTGCGGGCCAAAAGATCGGGCAAAGCCGACCAGGGACAGCCCACCGGCGTGCTCACTCACCATCTGGAGATGGACGAGGCGGCCTGGGAATTCATGAACACCCTTGCCGAGGCGACAACGACACACGGGGCGTGCCGCTGGCTGGCGGCCAAGGATATTTTTACACAAGGGAGTATCGGGTGACACCGAAAATCAGACGTGTGGAAGTACGGGACATCCCCGCCATCTGCGAGCTGCTGCATGAGAACATGAACAGCAAGTTCAAAGTAGAACGCTGGCGCAGGCTCTTCGAGCCCAACTGGTGCGAAGGCCGGCCCGAGGACATGGGCCTTGTGGTGGAGGATGCCGGAAAGATCGTCGGCTTCCACGGCCACATCTGTTCCCATCGCGTCATACGCGGCCACCGGGAACGGTTCGTCAACTTTTCCTCCTGGTATCTGCTCAAGGAATACCGCTCCGCCGGACTGGGCGGGCAGATGGTGCGCAAGGCCACCGAAGACCCGGACGCCACCTACACGGTTTTTTCCCTTTCCCCCAAGCGCATCGACATGTTCCGCACCTTGGGCATGGAACAGCTCGACGACACAAGACTGCTCTGGCGCAAGAGAGGCCCTGCCGATGTGGATCTGACAACGGACGTGGACAACATCTGGTACCGCGTCTGGCCCGAGGAACAGCGTTACCTGGACGACAACTCCCCTTACGGGGTTGAGGCCTGCCTGATCAAATCCATGTGCGACGAATGTCTGGTGCTCTTCTCCGTCGCGGAGAAGGGCGAAGGCACCACCTATTACGATGTCCTTTACCGCAACAATCCGGCCATGTTCAACGAATTCGCCCAGTCCATCGCCAACGCCATCCTGCCGGAGGGCGACGCGGTGCTGGCCGCGGACAGACGCTTCGTACTCGGCGGGCTGGACGCGAAGGTGGAAAAAATCAGATCTCCCCGCTTTTTCAAGTCGCCTCGGCTCAAACCCGAAGATGTGGACATGCTCTACTCGGAGCTGCAGCTACTGAATCTCAAACTTGATTAAGCTGTGGAAAAGAACTGATTCCGCACGGCCCCGCACACCGGGCAGCGCTCCGGGGCCGCCTCCTCGGCAATGAACCCGCAAATGCCGCAGACCTGATAAAAAACGTCCTTTTCCCCGTTCAGGCGTGCAAGCCTGCCCTTGTGCCCCATGGCAGTCTTCAGGCACTGGGCAAGCATGGATTCGCCCGCCGGATCTCCGTTTTCGCGAAGGCCGTCCAGCATGGCCGGATAATCGGCAATGGCGTCCTCCAGCTTTTGCACGGACACCTCGATGTTCTCTTCGGTGCTGCCCAGCTTGCCGCGCAGAAGCATGAGCAATTTCTTCGCGTGTACCTCCTGTCCTGCGGAAATGGCCCTCAAAAGCCTTGCGGCCTGGGAGTGCCCGTCCTTGTCCGCCTTGAGCGCGGCCATGGCGTTGCGGGCCGCATTGCGGGATTCGCGGGAAAAGGCCACCGCCAGGATCACTTCATTGTCGTTCATCTGAGACCCTTTACGCTGAAATTGCTATAGAAATTTATTCGCTTGAAAGCACCATGCACCTGGGGCACAATCGCCCGCTCACAGGCTGTTGAAAACACACGCTGGCGCATCGTTTTACACAACCCATTACACATAACCCTATATGTGCTCGCATTTTTTAATCAACTATTTTTCCGGAGAGTTCGCATGAACAGAGCAATTTTCACAATGCTGTCACTCACCGCCGCCCTGTTCGCCATCCTCACCCTCGCGGTTTTCACCACCGCCGCCGGTTTCTGGATGTGGACCATGGGCATTGCCGGCTTGGCTGGGCTGGCCCTGAGCCTGGCATCCATATCCGCTGCCCGGCGCGGCGCACGCACCCTGATCGCCCTGGTGACCGCCACGGCGGACGCCCTGGCTCTGGGCGAAAAAGTCACCGTGAACGCCGAGTACGGCGACATGGCCCGCGGACTGGGCCTCATGGCCGAGTTGTTCGAGGAACAACGCGCCAAAACCCGAGAATCAGAAAAGCTTCTGGAAGCCCTGCGCTCGGAATCCACCCAAGCCATGGATCTGGCCGAACAGGCCCGCGAAAAGGCCGAACAGGCCAGGAAGCAGGCACTGCAGGAAGCGGGCGAACGGATGCGCGTACTGGTGGCGGGGCTTTCCTCGGCAGGCGAACGCCTCTCCGCCCAGGTGGAGCAGGTCAACAAGGGCACCATCCTCCAAAATGAGCGCGCCGACGAAACTCTGAACGCCGTGGAAAACATGACCGCCAGCATCCTGGACGTGGCGCGCGGCTCGGGTGAGGCGGCCGACAGCGCCAATGCGGCCCGCGAAAAAGCCGAAAGCGGTTCCGACGAGGTGCGCCGGGTCATGGAATCGGTCATGGGCGTGCGGGAACGCACCGAGCGCATGAAGACCGGCCTGGACAGCCTGGGCAGCCAGGCCGAAGGCATCGGTCAGGTCATGGGCATGATCACGGACATCGCTGACCAGACCAACCTGCTGGCCCTGAACGCGGCCATCGAGGCCGCCCGCGCCGGGGACGCCGGACGCGGATTCGCCGTGGTGGCGGACGAGGTGCGCAAACTGGCCGAAAAAACCATGCAGGCCACCAAGGAAGTGGAAGAGGCCGTGCTGGCCATTCAGCAGGAAACCCGCAACAGCATCAGGGACATGGACGAGGCGGCCACGGCCGTGCGGCAGAGCGCCGATCTGGCCCAGGGAGCCGGAAACGCCCTGAACGAAATCGTTGAAATCGTCGGCCTTTCCGACCGTCAGGTGCGCGAGATCGCCTCGGCGGCCGAGCAGCAGTCGGCCGCCAGCGAAGAGATCAACGCGGCCATCAGCGACATGAGCCGCATCACCGCCGAGACCGCCCAGGGCATGCAGGAGTCCTCCAGCGCCCTGAACGAGTTGGCCGCCATGGGCGACAAGCTGGGCGAATTCGTCTACGAGCTGACCGGGACGAAAATGGAAAAAACGCCTGCCGCACCCGCAGTGCCGAAAACCGCTCCGACAACTTCCAAACCGGCAGCCGCCCCCAGGCAAAACGGCAGCATGATGCAGTGGGACGACAGCCTCTCCGTGGGTGTGGCCGAGATCGACAGGCAGCACCAGCGACTCATGGAGCTCATCAATGCACTGCACGACGCCATGCGCACGGGCAAGGGCAATGCGGCCATGGGACGCATTCTGGGCGAACTCAAGGACTATACTGTCACCCACTTCGCCTACGAGGAAAAACTGTTCACGGCCCACTCCTACCCGGGACAGCTGGCCCACGAGGCCGAACACACCAAGCTCGTGAAGCAGGTCATGGACTTCGAGGAGCGGTTCAGGTCAGGCAAGGCGGCCATCACCATGGAGCTCATGCATTTCCTCAAGGACTGGCTGGTGAATCACATCATGAAAACCGACAAAAGGTACGGCCCGTTCCTGAACAGCAAAGGAGTGCGTTAGCCTTCAACGGCAGGCGAAATTCATTTTTTTCGGATTTTCGTGCAAAAAAAACTTGCCAAGCATGGCCTCGTTCGATAGACATGCTTTCCGCAACACGGAGCCGAGGTAGCTCAGTTGGTAGAGCAGCGGACTGAAAATCCGCGTGTCGGCAGTTCAATTCTGTCCCTCGGCACCACTCGAAAATAGAAACCCTTCATCACCACGATGAAGGGTTTTTTCGTTATGCGCCTCTGGCGACTAAGGGGGATTATCCCCTTTGGAAAACCTGGCTTGTACGATTGAATTTGTTCTTCACTACGCCCAATCAAAATTCAGCCCTTTTTCCGTCTCCAACAAACAAAAAAAAGCGCCTGCCGGAATACTCCGGCAGGCGCTTCAATATCGTCTGAAACAGCTCTCTACATGGTCTTGGCGAGCTTCTGGACGTAGGGGACGGCCTCCTCCGCAGTGGGCACGTCGCCTTCGATCTGGGCCGTGAGGAGGCGTTCGCGGATCATACCGACCTTGGGTCCGGGCTTGAGACCGGTGGCCTTCATGATCTCGTTGCCGTTGAGGTACGGCTCGATGGCCTCCTCGGGAATGTCGGCGCGCTCGGCCATCTTGAGGTTGTGATTGAACTCGCGCCAGGAACCGTTGCGAGCCTTGATGTCCGCCCTGACCATTTCAATGATGCGCGGATACTCGTCCAGCGACTTGAGGCGGCGGATGCCCTTGTCCGTGAGCATGAAATGCGGACGCATATGGTTCTGCACCAGATCGCAGATCAGGTCTATGTCCTCGGACATGAAGCTGAGACGCTTGAGGATCTTGCGGGTGACCTTGGCGCCGACGCGGTGATGCTGCAGGAAATGCCAATGCTCATCGTAGTAATCGGCAGTGTAGAGCTTGCCCACGTCGTGGAACATGCAGGCCACGGTGCCGTACCAGTCGTAAGGCAGCTCCTCGGGATAGGCCTTCATGACGTCCAGGGTGTGCTGGAGAACGGTCTCCTCGCCCTCTTCCTCGTTCTTGATCTGCTTGACGCGCGACAGGGCCGCCAGCTCGGGAATAAGGCCGTGCAGGAGCATGGAGTCGAAAAGAAGCTCCAGAAACCTGTGCATGGATTCGGCTTCGACCTTGCGCCATTCGTCGATAAAGTCGGGCATGGGCACATAGTCGAGAACGCGGCGGGAACTGCGCACGATGGCTGCCCAGGTGTTGGGCTCGATGCTCAGCCCGTAGTTGGCCGCAAAACGCAGGGCCCGGTAGGCCAGCGCGTAATCCTTTTTCAGAGCCTCGTCGGGGATGCCCCGGAAGCGAACCTTGCCCTCGGACAAATCCGCGAAGTCGGCGTACATGTCCTTGGCTTTGGGGATGTACGGGCACACCGTGGAGAGTGGGATGTCGCCGCGCTCCTCAAGACGCTTGAGCAGCCTGGGAGTCATTATGGACACGCTCTCATCGGTGTAGGAGCTGAGCTCCACGTCGGCGGGGTAGAAATAGAAGGTGATGCCCCCTTCCTGCAGCAAGCCGATGATGCCCTTGTCCGCGGAAGGCTTGATCTTGGGGAAGAGTTTCTGCAGCTCGTCCATGCCGGCTTCGGTGCAGATGTCGATTTCCTGCTCGCTGCCGGTCTCGGACAGGGTCAGCTCCTGGAGACGGGCATTGATCACGTAGGCGTCATAGCCGTTACGCATGATGGACTTGCAGAAAACAATGGCATCTTTATAAGGCTGGCTCATGGTTCATCCTTGGCATTGTATGAATTCGTAATGCAATGTCCGCTCCCCGAAGGAAGCGGACTTTTTTCCTGTTAACAGGCCTTGTCATACAATTTTTTTGCCCCGAAGGAAATGAGTTTTCACCCGGCCTTTCAGGGTCCCGCCCCTCAAGGGAGTGTTCTTGCCTTTGGAATGCATGGTGTCCGGGCCGACCACCCAGTCCTCTTCCGGATCGAACAGGAAGAAATCTGCCGGGTCGCCTTCGTTGAACTGGTTGTATTCGAACCCGAATATCTCGGCGGGCTTGGTGACCCAGGCACGGTTGAAGGTTTCTTCGCTGAGCACGCCGTCCCGCACCAGCCCCCAGGTAACGGCGAAGGCCGTATCCAGCCCGGAAATGCCGCAAGGGGCGATGTCGAACTCCACTTCCTTTTCATGCTCGGCGTGCGGGGCGTGGTCCGTGGCCAGGATATCGATGGTGCCGTCCTCCAGGGCCTCGATCATGGCCAGGCGGTCGTCTTCCTTACGCAGGGGCGGGTTGACCTTGGCGTACGAGCTGTACTGGGTTTCCGGGGCCTCCAGATAGTCGTCCGTAAGGATCAGGTAGTGCGGCGCGGTCTCGGCCGTAACCCTAACGCCGCGCGCCTTGGCAAAGCGGATCAGGTCCACGGATTTGCGACAGGAAATATGGGCCAGGTGGATGTGCATGTCCAGATACTCGGCCAGGAGGATGTCGCGGGCCACCTGTAGCGCCTCGGCCACATCGGGCTGTCCGTTCAGGCCCAGGCGGTCGCCCACCTCCCCTTCGTTAATCCCGGCGCCCACGGCCATGTACGGGTCCTCGCAATGGTCGATGACCGGCTTGCCCCAGTCGGACGCGTATTCCATGGCCCGGCGGAACAGGTCGGTGTTCTTCACGGGCAGTCCGTCGTTGGAAAAAGCTTCGCAGCCAGCCCTGGCCAGTTCGGCCATAGGGGCCAGTTCCTCGCCCTTGAGGCCCTTGGTCAGCGCTCCCACGGGGTAGAGACGCGGGCCGTCGGGCCAGTGCGCCCTCGCCTTTTCAAGCATCAGTTCCGTGGTGGTGGCCACGTCGTTGACCGGCTTGGTATTGGCCATGCACATAACCGCACCGAAGCCGCCCCAGGCGGCGGCCGCCAAGCCGGACTGCACATCTTCCTTGTATTCGAAGCCGGGCTCGCGCAAATGCACATGCACGTCGATCATGCTCGGCAGCATGGTCAGGCCGTAGGCGTCCTGCACCTCGGCCTTGCCCGGGTCGAATTCGGTTTCCGTGTCGCGAATCTCGGCGATCTCGCCGTTGGCGATGTGCACGTCCACTTCGCGTCCCTTGAGGAAAGCGCGCCTGACGATCAAATCTACTTTTTTCTTTGCCATTGTTTGCCTCCGGCGGCTTAAGAATCTTTTGCAAAAGGTTCTTAAGCATCTCCAAAACTTTTTATCTATTCAGCACCTGTGGTGCTTCATGGCCTGTTTTCAGCCCCAGCCCATCGCGAAGCGATCGCCAAAACGTTTGGGAGGGGGTTGTCCCCGGAAAAACTATATCTACTCTTCTTCCATGCCTTTGCGGGTCATGTACAGGAACAGCAGGGCCATTCGCATGGACACGCCGTTGGCCACCTGGTCCAGCACCAGGGACTGGGCGCTGTCGGCCAGGTCCGAGCTGATTTCCACCCCCCGGTTCATAGGGCCGGGGTGCATGATGCGCACGTCCTTGTCGGCCAGGTCGATATGCCGCTGGGACAGGCCGAAGGTCTGGGCGTATTCGCGCAGGTTCGGCAGCAGACCGTCCTTCTGGCGCTCCAACTGCAGACGCAGGCACATGACAGCATTGACGCCCTTCACGGCCTCACTGAGATCGGAATAGACCTCACAGGGCCAGGAGCGAACCGTGTGCGGCAGCAGAGTGCGCGGCGCGCACATACGCACGTTCACGCCCAGCTTGTTGAGCAGAATGACGTTGGACCGGGCCACGCGCGAATGCTTGATGTCGCCGAGGATAAGCACGGTCTTTCCGGTCAGGTCACCCCATTCCTGAAACATGGTGAAGGAATCGAGCAACGCCTGGGTCGGGTGGGCGTGCCTGCCGTCGCCCGCATTGATGACCGCGCAGTCCAGGCGGTCGGCGATGAACTTGGACGCGCCGCTGGACCAGTGGCGCAGGACGATGCAGTCCGGAGCCATGGCCTGCAGGGTGAGCACCGTGTCCTTGAGCGTCTCGCCCTTGGTCAGGCTGGACATGCTCTTGGACAGGGAAAAGGAGTCGGCGGACAACCGCTTGGCCGCCACGTCGAAGCTCACCTTCGTACGTGTGCTGGGCTCGGCGAAAAAGAGCACCACGCTGCGCCCTTTGAGCGTCGGCACTTTTTTGACGGGGCGCTGGTTGATTTCCTGAAAATGCGCAGCCGTGTCAAAAAGCGACATGGCCTCTGATTTGGACAACTGCGTAACGTCCAACAGATCCTTATGCAACCACTTCATATACTTAGCCTCCAGCAATCAAAGAATCTTTTGAGGAAAAGTTCTTTGAAATTCTCCAAAACTTTTTATCAAACGTCGCGATATGGCCGCGCCGTTGTCCTTATCATACCCCTCCCGCCTCAACCGCGCAGCGGTTACTAAAAAAATTTGGGGGAAGGAGGCTGGGGGACCCTCTGTTTTCCTAACAGGAGCTCTCCTCAGTTCACACTCAGTCAAACAACTCCTGGAACGAATCCGGGACAATGCTCCACACGGCGGCCTTGCCCGGCTCCAGAGTCCCCAGCCTGTTCCCGACACCGAAAACGCGCGCCGGGTTGCGGGTCATCATGGCCAAGGCGTCCTCCATGGAGAGATCCCCCTGATACCGTTCCTTGAAATATGAGGCCTCGTTCCACAGGTCGAGATCATGGTTCGACGCCAGGGAATCCGTGCCCAGACAGACATTGATGCCTGCGGCGCGGATCGCTTCCCAGGGCGCGCGGCCCACACCGATGAATTCGTTGGACCGGGGGCAGAGACAGACCGACGCCCCGGACCGGCGAATGATCTCAATGTCGTCTTCCGAAACTTTGACGCAATGCACGCAAAGCGTGGATTCGTCCAAAAGCCCGAGCTCGTGGGCCTGCTGCACCGGCGCCTTGCACGGCGGTTCGAAATCAAGCAGACGGCCTCTGCCCTGCAGCAAATCGAGAAAGGGGGAAGGCTCCCCGGCCATGATGGCCACTTCGTCCTCATGCTCGGCCAAATGGATGGAAAACGGCAGATTGCGGGAAGAGGATTCGGCCTTGGCTGCCCGGAGCACGTCCGTGTGGGTCGTGTACAAGCTGTGACCTGCGACGGCCCCCACACCGAGTTCGTAATCCCTGGACGGAATGAACCCGCCTTCGGGTACCCGCTCGCCGATGGCTTCGGTGAAAATCACGAAAAAAAAGCCGGATTCTTCAAGAAATCCGGCCATCCTTTCGGGAAAACGGGTCGCGATGTCGGCGACCATCACGGTCCCGGTTCGCTGCAACTCTCGGCATGCATCCGCCAATGCGTCGTCGGGCAATTCAAAAATAGGCTGCCGGAGCAAATCCTCCACCCAGACCATGAACCCCTTGTCGGGAACGGTCCTGCCGCGCAGATGGCAAAGCTCAAGATGGGAATGGGCGTTGATGAGCCCGGGGGCCAGGGTCACGTCTCCGAGGTCGTTCACCGGGCCGGAAAAAACAGGACCGAGATCGGCAAAACGGCCGATCTCAAGAATAACCCCCTTGTCCGTGATGATGGCTGCGTCATCGATCATCGGCTGCTCGGGGGTCATGACAAAGGCGCGTCTGGCGCGCATAAGTTCCGGCATTTCTTATTGATCCGTGATGTTCGGGTTCTCGAAAAAGACGTAGGTCGTAAATTCGCTGATCCCGAAGTATATCTTTTTCCCGCCGGGGTCCACCATAAATTGAAACCCATGTCCATAACGGCAGGAAGGCTCCACGCTCGACCTGAAAAAATTTTCCGCTGAGCACCATGGGCCGCTCCCGATTACGGGTTGAGGAATGGTAGCGAATTTCCCAGACGAACGGAAGGGATCAGGAAAGAACGAACTTGTCCGAGTCGTGGAACCGGATTTTTCGGGGTGCGAATCCGAGGTCCTGATAGCAAAGGGCCAATTCTCGGGCATGGCCGAACAACTCGCCGGAAAACTTGCGCGGCACGAGAAGCTCGCGCGGCGAACGCCCCAATTCGGACGCTTTCTTTCGTATATGATCCAGCAGAGCCCGCGCCCGCACGGACTGACCAAGGGCAGGATGCCACGGTCCGGCCAGGATATTCTCCTCCAAGGCTTCTTCAGGGGCCACACCCATACGGATGACCGGGATGCCCGCCCGCCAGAACCTGCCGACCGCCCAAGTCAGCTCTTCCACGGCCCGCTCCAGGGGCCACGGCTCATACCCGCCGCCACGCCAGATTTTTTCCAACTCCGTGCCCCGGATGACCAGACAGGGATAGAGCCGCACATTGTCCGGTGCCAACCGGGCGGCCTCTTCCACATCGAAACGAAATACCCCCGAACGATCTCCGGGCAGCCCGGGCATGAGCTGAATGCCCAGCTCCAGTCCGGCATCACGCACAGCAGCGCAGCCCTGTCGCGCCACCACGCCGGAATAGCCGCGGCCCGCAGCCTCCAATGCCGCGTCGTCAAAACTCTGCACCCCCAGTTCCACCATGTCCAATCCCTGAGACTTGAGGTTCAGCAACTTTTTAACCGTCACCCTGTCAGGACGAGTGGAACATCTTGTTTTAATAATTAATCCGGACTTCCGAAACCTATCGATATCTGATAAAAATTTTTCAGGAAACCCGTGGGGAAGGGCAGTAAACGTGCCCCCGAAAAAGGCCAGCTCATACGGCCCTCGGCCCGCAGCCTGCGCTTCGCCCAGGTCGCGCACAAGTTCCTCCAGCACAGCCTCCAGACGCACGACATCTCGACCGGTCTGCTTGTCCTGGGCGCAAAACACGCAGCGATTCGGACACCCTGCAAAGGGAATGAACACCGGCCAGATTCGGGTGGCCGAATGGAGAGGAGAAGGGTGGGGGAAGATCACTCGCATTGATTTTGTCAATGACGCGTATCCCGAGGAAAGGCAAGGGCGAGCCTCGTTATGGTCAATCCGAGCAAAACATCCTGGCCTGGGCCACCAAGTATAAAGATATTCACCTGCCTTCCGATCAATTATTAATGCAGCATATGATTTTTACAATTCACGGCCCTTGCACAAAATCGCATAAACACGGACATTTCCATTGGTCCACCAAGTTAACAGTCGACCTTGGGTCTGTTTTTGCATATAACCAGCCGCATCGGAATTATTTACCCTGTGAATAAACTGAACCACGGAATGAATATGAGCACCACACCGAAACTCGTCTCAATGATTGTTCCTACATATAATCAGGCCGACTACCTCGGACCCTGCCTGGACTCCATCTGGTTCCAGGATTATCCGAACCTGGAGATCATCGTGGTCAACGACTGCTCCACGGACCACACCGCACAGGTCATTGAGGACTTCGCAAACAGTGTGGAAGCCGATGAAGTCTCCTTCGCCTCCAACTACAATGAAGAAACCGATGCAATAGAGCGCACACGCCATCCCCGCTACAAAAAACAGGGGCGTATCCTGCGGATTTTCCACAACGAACAGAATATGGGATCCACCCGGACCTACAATCGTGGTTTCCAAGCCGCCACGGGCGACTACTGCACCTACATCGCCTCGGACGACATCTGCCACCCGCAGATGGTCAGCGAACTGGCGGCCCCCCTAGATGCGGACGAGGCCGACTTCACCTATTCGGACATGTTCGTCTTTGACGACCAGGGGCGCATCCTCCGTGAATTCAAGGTCCCCGACTATAGCTTCGAGGCCTGCTTCAAGGACTGGTATCTCTGTGGAGTGTCGAAAATATACCGTCGCGAGCTGCACGACAGGCTGGGCTGGTACAACAACGATTTTCTGGGCAATGATCACGAGCTTTTCCTGCGCTTTGCCCTCGCCGGCGTACGCTTCAAGCACATTCCCAAGACCCTGTATTCGGTACGCACCCATGAAGGCCGTGAAGAAAACGTACACAGTTCCTCCAACTGGGCCAAACTTTTGGAAGAGTCCAAGTCCCTGGTCCGAACAGCCCGTGCCGCCCTGGCCAATGGGGAGGTGCAGTAATGGCCATCTGCCTGATCACCGGTTCCGGAGGCCTCATCGGAGGTGAAACCACCCGCTTCTTTGCCGACAAGGGCTTTGACGTGGTGGGGGTGGACAACAACATGCGCAGCTATTTCTTCGGCAAGGACGCATCCACCAAATGGCATGTGGAACAACTGAAGAAAAAACTGCCGGGCTATACGCACGTGGACGCGGACATCCGCGACGAGTCGGCAATGGACAAGCTGTTCGCCCGCTTCGGCAAGGGGATCGAGGTGGTAGTGCATACCGCTGCTCAGCCCTCCCACGACTGGGCCGCGCGCGAACCCCTCACCGACTTCGACGTCAATGCCCGCTCCACCCTGGTACTGTTGGAAGCCACACGCAAGCACTGCCCGGAGGCGTCCTTCATCTTCACTTCCACCAATAAGGTCTACGGCGACACCCCGAACCGGCTTCCGTTGGTGGAACGGGACACCCGCTGGGAACTGGACGGCACCCACCCCTGGCACAAACACGGTATCGACGAGACCATGAGTCTGGACATGAGCACGCACAGCGTGTTCGGTGCGTCCAAGGTCGCCGCCGACATCATGGTCCAGGAGTACGGTCACTACTTCGGCATGAACACGGTCTGCTTCCGGGGCGGATGCCTGACCGGCTCGGGCCACAGCGGCGCCGAACTGCACGGATTCCTGGCCTACCTGGTAAAATGCGGTATGACCGGAACTCCATACACGGTGTTCGGGTACAAGGGAAAACAGGTGCGGGACAACATCCACAGCTCCGACCTGGTAAACATGTTCTGGCACTTCATTCAGAACCCGAGGCCGGGCGAGGTCTACAATGCGGGAGGCAGCAGGCACTCCAACTGTTCCATGCTCGAGGCCATCACCATGTGCGAGGAGATCACGGGTAAGCCCTTCAACTGGTCTTATGCAGAAGACAATCGCATCGGCGACCATCTCTGGTGGATCTCGGACGTCTCAAAATTCAGGATGCACTACCCAGACTGGCAATATACTTATGGCATCCGGGACATCATCGAGGAAATCCACGGCAATACCAGGGTGGACGATTAGCCCTTTCCATGCTGAAGGAACCATCTCACGGTTTCCTCCAGCCCTTCGCGAAGATCTCGTCCGGGCTCCCACCCCAATCTGGTGCGAGCCTTGGTGATATCCGCCCAGCTGCGACGAACATCCGCGTTCAGGGGAGGGCCGAAAACGGTCCTGGCTTTAAGGCCCGCCTCTTTTTCCAAAATGTCTGAAAGCATGTCGGCCATGTCCGCTACAGAAGTCTCCACCTGTGTGGATATTTGGTAAATCTCGCCCCCATACGGGGACTCGGCTGCAGTCATGAGCGCGGACACAATGTCGTCTATGTGAATGAAGTCTCGGGTCTGCCGACCGTCACCGTTCAAAGTCCAGGCTTCGCCTGCCAGGGCCTGACGGATGAACAGAGCCACCACACTGCCCTTTCTGACCGAAAATGGCCCATAGACGTTGCTGAACCGCAGAGCTACGGTCTTGAGACCGTAACTGCCGTAATAGGCGCTGCAATAGGCCTCGCCAGCCAGCTTGCTGGCGCCATATGGAGAAATGGGGCGGCAGGCGGCCGTTTCCGTAATGGGCGGCTCTGCCGTTCCGATGGGCGCGGAAGAAGAGGCAAAGACGAAATCCTGCACACTGTTGTGCCGTGCCGCCTCCAGATAATTTACCGTCCCGATGACGTTGCACTCCATGTCCATAACCGGTTTTTTCAGGGAGGGCTGCACCCCGGTATTGGCGGCCAGATGAACAATGACGTCGGCCCCGGCTGCCGCCTGCATGGCTGCTTCGGCATCGCGAATATCGGCCTTCACCAGCTCAACACCGGATTCGGCCATGGTGCCGATTGTTCCAGCCACGTGGACCTCAGTGATTTGCTCAAGGTCCTCCAGGGTTCCCCCGGAAAGATTGTCCACCACCCGGATGGAGCAGCCCGGCTCAGCTGCCAGCAGCTTCCTGATGAGAGAGCCGCCTACAAAACCGCAACCACCGGTGACAAGCCATTTCTTGTGCTTTATTACCATTTGATTCCCTTGAAAATGACATCATTGCGAATGGACGCCTTGTGTTCTTCCACCACCGAAAACATGCCGTGCAGCACCTCCTCGGTCAGATAATGCGGCGACACGCCCAGGTCGAGGAGCCCCTGGTAGGTGGGGTTGTAGTAGTGTTCCTCGGCCTCCTTACGCGGGTTTTCCAGGTTCCGGATCTTGACGTTGTGGCCGCGAATGCGTCCCACTGCGGCGACCATATCGGCCAACTGGTTGACGCTGAAGGTCTCCATGATCTGATTGAAGATGCGTAGCTCGCCGGCTTCGGCCGGGCTTTCCATGGCCTTGGCCACGCATTGCAGCGTATCCCGGACATTGAGATATCCACGAGTCTGGCCCCCCTTGCCGTAGACGGTCAGGGGGTAGCCCGAGACCGACTGAACGATGAACCGGTTGATGACCGTACCGAACACCTCATCATAATTGAAAATGGTCCGCAATCTGGGATCCATGAGCGTTTCGTCGGTTTCAATGCCGTAGACCGGTCCCTGCATGAGGTCCGTAACACGCAGATTCCACATGCGCACACCGAACCAAAGCAAATCCGTGTCCATGATTTTGCTGGTATGGTAGATGGAGCCGGCCTGCCGGGGGAAAAGAAAACGATCCTTGCGCCCCTTGTGCTCAATGTCCAGCCAGCCTTCCTCGATGTCGATGTCCGGAGTGCCGTATTCCCCCATGGTTCCCAATTTGACGATGTGAACGTTCGGCGCCAAATCGCGCACTGCGAACATAAGATTGTTGGTGACCAGCAGGTTGTTGGAAATGGTGACATTGGCCTTTTTATAATCCATAAGGGAATATGGAGCCGAGGGCTGTTCAGCATAATGGACCACGGTTTCCGGCACGCCTGTAAACGAGTCGTCCACAGCCCAGTCATAACGGACACTGCCGTCAAAAAGGGAACGGACCACCTCCGGATCGGCAAGATCGCCGATGACCACTTTGATCTCCCGGCCGGTCAGTTCGTGCCAAATCCGGGTCCGATCAGACAAGAGAGGAGCCTCGAAAAGCATACCGACGCCCAGTTCGTCGCAGGCGTCACGCCGAAAGTAGTTGTCAACCACCGTGACTTCATACCCCAGATTGGAAAAATGCATGGCCGTAGGCCAGCCAAGATAGCCGTCTCCGCCCAAAATCAGAACATGCATAACTGTCTCAAGCTATATTTTTTCAGGATAGTAGGTGTTCAGATGGGACTCAAATTCAGCCTGGAGCAAGCTCCAGACTGTAGCATCCATGTATCTCTCGTATTCACCCGACCAGTAGGTTCGTGACTTGATGAGCCTTGGCTGTTCGAAGCCTGAAGGGCGTTCTCCTAAAAGATCCTCGAAGGTGTCCATGACCCCCTCGAAATCATTGTAATAGTCTTCGTATCGGATGTAATCCTTTTTTCTTATGTAGTCCAACCACTGGCAGTGCAGGGGGATATATCCCTGAACGCGAGCCCACTCGGGTGAATCCGTCCGAAGAAAATAGCTGTCCCTGTCTGCAGAATTTACACCGGCATACATACGCGCCCAGCGGTAATAGGTGTCAGGGAAAAAGCCTACGAGGAACAAGGTCGGGCAATAGCGGTATTGGGGGTAATGAAGCGTTTTGGTGAAGTGGGACTTCACGACATACCCGTTGCAATCCTGGGGTCTGTAGGACATGAGCCCGTCCTGGGTGAGCATATCCCCCTCATCGCTGAAGACCGAGGCATAGCCGAACCCAAATGATTTTCTGAGATTTTTGATGGTGTAATCGGTTCCACACCTTGGCTGGGTCTCAAGAACCAATCGTATGTCTAGTTCATTTTCGCTAAACAGCCTTATGACAGGGACATTGCGGAACACCGAAGCCGCCAGCGTTCTTTCCACCACGGGCGCATGCACGGGGGATGTCGTAATGATGATACAGTTCCCTTCGTCACCTTTCCGGCTCGGAAGAATTGTGGAATCTACAAAACCTGCAAACCGTTCCCCTAAGCAGGACTTCACCGCCTGGCCGGTCAGGGATGCGCCGAAAAGAAGTATACGGTCATAGGAAGACCGACCAAGAAAGCCGGCAACCTGTCTCTTTGCCGTGTTCGTCAGGCGTGCGGTCGAGTTGATATGGTCATATTCGGATACAGGCACTCCGATAGAATCGATCATTGCGGCGCACCCCATTCAACAAGCGTATTTCAAGGCGTTTGGCGATCATATGTTGCTTGGATTCGTTTGATTTTCTGAATTTCAACATCAAATGCCTGTAATTGCCATTATATTCCTTAATCCACACTTCGAATGCCGGAAGGAATCACATGGGCCTTTCCCATTCATTCACTCCGGCCTGCTCCTCTTACAAAATGGTACGCATAAACCGCTTAGTATCAGTGTCTTTGGAATTTAATTGAATAGATACGCTCTGGTAAAGGCTGGGAGCAATTGTCGGACATATTGGCCAGTCCTTCCTGAAAGGCACCGTACCGCTACAAACACTCCCTTCTTCCAAACCGGAAAAGATATATCATTGCTATACGCTGCCCTTTTCATCGCCCCAGTAACGTCGATCGGGCATGTAGTTTTCATAAGGCTCTTCTTCCAGCAACTCGTTCTCATAAAGAAACTCGCGCAGCCGATCTTTGGTCATGGGCACGTCGTTGGATGAGTTGTAAGGAATATCGATCCTGTCCGAAATCTGATCAGGATAATCGTCCATGCTCCCGGAGTAATAACTGGAAAATGCCGGACGTATGACAAAATACTTCTCCAACTCCAAAGTTCTGCGCGTCTCCTCTTCGGTCATGAGCTCCTCGTAAAGCTTTTCTCCGGGCTTGCAGCCGATGACCTCAATGCGGACATTTTGGGAATCATGCCCGTAGCGGGGGGCCAGCTCCTCAATCATCACTTCCGCTAAATCCTTGATACGAATCACCGGCATCTTGGTCACAAGCACTTCGCCCCCGCATGCCAGCAACGCGGAATCGATAACCAATCGAACAGCGCCGCGCACAGACATGATGAATCGGGTCATATCCGAATCCGTCAGCGTCACGGGCCTTCCCTTCCGTATTTGCTCCTTGAAGATGGGAATGACTGAGCCTCTGGAGCCCAGGACGTTGCCGAAACGGGTGGAAGTGAAAATAGTTTTACTGTTTCCGCAGTTGACGTTGGCGGCGGTAATAAGACGTTCCCCCATAAGTTTGGAAGTGCCCATGACGTTGGTCGGATTGGCAGCCTTGTCCGAGCTGGTGAAAATCACCCGCTCCACACCTGCCGCACGAGCGGCTTGGATAACATTCTGCACGCCGAGAATATTGGTCTGCACAGCCTCAAATGGAGATCGCTCGCAAAGTACCACATGCTTGTAAGCCGCGGCGTGAAAGACGATATTCACCCCGCTCATGGTCCGTTCGAGCTTACCCAGGTCACGAACGTCCCCAAGCAGAAAGCGGGAATTGGAAAACCTGAGAAACCTTTGCTCCTGAAAAAACAGCTCGCTTTCGTTGTTGTCTATGGCCACCAGCTCAGCGACTTCGTAATCCTCCAACAGCTGCCGGACCAGTTCCTTGCCCACTGTGCCGCAGGCACCTGTCACCATAATCTTGGAGTTTTTTAATATTGCATTATTCATTGTTTACTTTGTGGCAGACTTATTAGCAGTATGGAATGGAAATTTATTTCTATCTTCTTTAATATATTATTTTATTTCATATTTTATTGATGTAAAATGGATTAATACACTGTTTTCCATATTTTATTTTTTTTAGTGTTTTCATTATATTATCGTTTGATATTTTTTCTTTTACTATAAGAGTTGTCACTGGGGCAGTGCTGTAATGCTTAAAGATAAGGTCGTGCCCCATACAGAGTCCAAATTCAACATTTAGATCGCTTTCGAACTCATTAAGATATTCTGCTTGCCCCAATGGGTTGCATAAAATCCATTCAGAGTCTTTTTCAATGCCAATAGTAGAAAATTTATTTCCTCCCACTTTGCAGGCCACCACACAAGAAAGAAATCCATGCATTTTAAGAAGGTTTGCTACCATGTGCATTGTAGACAAATACTTGGCACAACCAGCCAGCCCGATTCGTTTATACCCCATCGAGTTCGAGAACTCCATGATGTGCTCCAGTCTTGAGCGTTGGGCACCGCCTGACCCCACAAGCCCTGTAAACGCTTGCCACACACGTCTTGCGAAGGACTGTTTCCGCCGATATTCTTTACGACATTTTTCAACGAGTGCAGGGGAATTGCTGGTTACGCAATTTTTGGGCTGCTTGTCGGAAGTGAGCAGTGCGCACATGTTTTTGCAACTGCACCCCTGATGAGTACTGTCCATAAAGTCATCCTTATGTGTAAGCTGTTCTCGAGTTAGAAGTTGAGAATATGTGCCAGATTTTTCCCAAGCATGCCCAGGCGTTCCAGTCTTTTTATGTCATATCCATCTTCCTCAAGTGCTTGAAGGACATCCCTGAAAGAGCGTTCAGGGAAATCAGAGCCAAATGTGATGCGTTTATCAAAGGCCTTGGTCAGCCAATGGATATCTAGGCCGATACTGGAGGAGCGAAATCTCGGATAGGTCATTGACAGATCGAGAAGAACATTCTCAAAAGGGCGGATGATTTCCGAAACCGAGAGCAGTTCTGTATATCCGCCATGGAGAAGTATCATTGGTGTTTCTGTATTGAGAAGGCAGAGCTCATGTATATCGGCGCTTAACGGTCTGGCGAGAGGGGGAAGCTCCGGTCTATGAATAGTGCATAGGAATACTGAAAGCCTGTTTTTTGCAGCCAACTTAACTGCATACTTAGCAGCCTCGCTTTCAAGCGGTGTTTTGCTTATTCTAGGGTGTATTTTGATCCCTTTGAATCCGTCGCGTACTAGACAATCAACCCTTTGGTCGATGGTGTCAAAAGAGGTGCCAATGTCAAGCCAGCCAACAGGATATAAGCGGTTGGGGTGTTTTTTTACTGCTTCGGAGATGGCTACGTCATCGGCAAGGCCCAAGCCCGCAACAACGGATTTGTCTATTTTGGCAATGTCCATTTCGCGCACAAGGCGCTGCAGGCTGGCATCATGTGCCGTGTTGAACCATTTCCCGTCGCTGGTGATGTGCGTCAAGCTGTCCGCTCGCATGCTTTATCTCACTTTTCGTACGCCTGTTAGAATGAAGTTGCGAACCACTTTCGAAAAATAGTCAAATCGGTTTTCACCGGTTATGATCTTGCCGAAATGGTGCCCAAACGCTTTTTGAAGATCTTTTGCGTCAGGAAAGACATATAGTAGGAGATTATTGCGATAGTCACTGTGCGCGCTGGCAAGAAACACATTGTCACCTTTGTGGCAGGCACGCTTTAAAATCCAGTTGCAAGGGTGGTTTGTGGTCAAGAAGAGCCTTGCACCCGGCTTTAGGACTCGGGCGTATTCTGCGATGGTTTTTTCTACTCCTTCTTGGGAAGCTGTGTAATGAATGACATTCATGGATATGAGTAGGTCGAAGGTACAGTCGTCATAAGGAAGGTTTTCGTTAAAGCCTAAGTCGATGTCTCCTTCACAGGAGTATGCATGGAGATTTTGCTTTGCCTCTTCAACTATTTCTGGTGCTATTTCACAACCACTGACAGTATACCCAAGCCGGGCAAGAGTGATGCAGTTGAAGCCAGAACCACAGCCGACGTCTAAAGCTGTTTTTCCTATTCCGGAACGGTATTCATCGCCAAGAAATCCTCCTTTTAGCAGTTGTATTAAATATTGGCTGCCAGGTGTGGTTATGCGTTCCTTGTTCGCTTCACGCCTTTCTCCTTGGTAAAAATTCAAGTGCTGCTTAACCAGCTTATTTTGTTGATTCATATAGATTTCTCCAGTCTCCTCAAGGTCTATTCTCTGCCGCGTAAAGGGTAAAGGGTTCCGATACAACGATTGCATCCAGTGAATGACTTATTTTTTTTCAGTGTTAGTCGTAGGGTCCTTGCTTTCTCACTATTCCAAACATCCAGAAAAGATTTGTTCATTATGTTACCGAAGCTAGGGAGTAGGCAGTGGCCATAAATTCCCACTTCGCCTGTAAGATCTATCTGAGCTGTGTACCATGGAAGGTAACATGGGGTCCCAGGGAACATTCTGGCATCATGGTCGTAATATACATTCAAATCATTTCGTTTTAGATAAGGAGTAAAGTAGTAATGGTATTGTTCAGGATCAAAGTGTGCATTGAGCGTTGCTATTTCTTGTTCCAAAGCTTTTATGTCGATTTTTTTCAGATTAATACGGTCAATACTGCATTTTTTGAAATTATTGAAAATCTGGTTTTCGCTACGCGTTGCGTCAACCTCCCATTGTGTTGTAAATTGAAGATGATTGATATTAAGATAAATGTGATTGAATAATCCTGTATTTTTAAGATATTCCATGAAATCTACAATGGAAGCGTAGTTTTCATCGCTAATAGTGTAACAAACTCCTAAAATAGGCTTATCTACACCAAGTTTTTGTTTTTTCTCTATGAGTTCCCACAAGCCAGCTACAGTGCGTTTAAAGCTGCCTTTGACTCCCCGGATTCGATCATGAATATCTTCTGGTCCATCAAGGGAAACTCGAATTAGATCTGTTCCCGCCTCTACGAGCCAATTTGCGTTTTTCTCAAGAAGCCAGCCGTTTGTAATAGTGTAGTAGGGCAATCCCTTACTTTTTACATATTCTGCCAATTCTTGTATTTTTTTGTAAATGAGCGGCTCAACAAAGTTTGTTTTGATTATCGGGCGCAGTTCGTGTAATTCGTCGACAAGGCTTTTTGCTCGATCCAAGGGAAATTCTTGGTATTTCCCGTTACGCTTATAACGTGAAGAAAAAAAATTATCTTCGATATCTGTGTTTTTATCAGCATTTGATTGGCCAATGTCGCACATTTTGCATTTCATAAAGCAATTGTTGTTTACAGATAGGCATATAGTGTGTGGAGCAGCTGCTGTTCCGTCATTTTTTTCATAATACTTTTTATTGGACTGCTCCAAGTTTCGTATTCTTTTATATTCGTCAATATTTTTTTTAACTGTACTCACGTTTAATCTCCTTGACTTATGCTTTTACTGTACAGTTCTTTCACCCATTGCTCTCTATTTTTTTTCAGATATTCATGTTTTGCTAGGAGAGTTTCTGTTTTTTCCTTTCGAAGTGATACGCGTTTAACTGTGTCAGAAAGATATTTTTCCATTCGTGCCACTTCAGAATGATAATCTTTTGGTAGTTGGTAATTTGGGTCAAATCTGATTGAACACTCAGAACAAAGAGGTCCATTTTGTTCAACTTTTTTAAATTCTTGTTCATATATTGATTTCCTGAAATTTATCATACGTTCACTGTTCCAAATTTCTTTAAGAGATTGTTCTTTGACATTCCCGATAACATAGCGGGAATCAAAGTCGTAAATACAAGCTACAACCTCTCCGTCCCATCGAACGCCAACAACATCCCAGGGAGCGTTGCAACACGGAGCTTGCTTAGCCTTCTCATTGTTGAATTTTGAGGGAAGATCTATTGCACCAGTGAAATTGTGCATCGGGTTAATGGATACATGCCCGATAGGTAACTTTTTGAATATTTCTTTGAAAAAAGGTATTTCTTCCTTGTTGTCCGGCTCCTCTACTAGATTGATGTCTGCTGCGAAGTAGTTGCGCTCGAAATCAGTCTTCAAGTCTCCCCAAACCTCCAAGTAATCTAATATGTTGTTGATCACCTTATCGAAGTAGGGGCGCCTTTTGATGCGTTCAAAAGTTTCTGGGGTGGCGGCATCAAGGGAGAAAATCATATAATCAAGCCTGTTCCGAACGAGTTCTTCACTTAGTTCCTTTGTTAAGGCTACTCCGTTCGTAGTCAGGATTACAAAGAAGTCATAATCAGTGGCCGCAATTTTGACTATTTTATCTATATCTTTGTGAATAAGCGGGTCACCCTGCTGGAACAGAGCTATCTCTGTGCATTTGTTCCAATCCTTCACGTCTTCCATTATTTTTTTGAATAGTTCAAGGCTCATCATACCCTTTTTGCGGGTCATTTTACCATCATGTACGCAATGGATGCAGTTAAGGTTGCATATGTTTGTCGGCTCAATGAAGATTCTTCGTGGGGGAAACGAACAGTAGGGATTTCCATCAAGTGTGCTTTTTATGTACTTAATACGATTGAGCTGTTTATTCAGTTCGGTTTTGATGCAGTCATCTCTGTTAAGCATTATATTTCCTTACGATTATGAATTAGTGTGATTTACCCGGATAAGCGACTCTGCACGATCCGCTAGAAGGGTAGCCTCTGCCCTGGTGAGACCTGCTGCGACGATATGTCCTGAACGATCCATGCCGGTTCTGATTTTTTGGATGGTATCTCCTGGTTTCAGGTAAAAGTCGCACTCAAGAATGTTTTTCATGTTGCGGACCGTGTTTATCCCTTCAATTGATTCTAATGGGCCACTCGGAGGTGTTAAAAATCGGTATATGCAGCTCTTTGGTGGAGTGGCCAAAGTCATGTCAATTTTTTCTCCAAGGCAAAGTTGCAACATGACATCAGGATAGTTGACTCCCGTCACATAAGGGATAATTGTTGAAGCAGTTGCCCCTCCCCCACTTCTGGCGGCCGCCTCGAACAAATAAAATCCATCAGGTTTTGAACAGATCTCCACGTGAGCGGCAGTCCAGTCAAGTCCGAGCGCGAGGACCGATTTACAGATAGTTTGGATGAGCTTTTCGTACTTCGCCCCATGCACAGAAGTCGGGTAGTCAACACTTTTATCGACCCGGTAGGGTTCTGGAGCCTTTACTTTGTCTGAAATAGCCAAAACAATAGGTTTTCCATTTTGAACAATTACTTCTGCACTGTGCTCTAAGCCTTGGTGATACTCTTCGATAAGTACTTGTCTTTTATTGTCATATTTCTTGGCGAAATTGAAGGCGGTCCATAGTTGGTCGTTTTTTTTGACCACTGAAACCCCTCTACTTCCTCCGGTCGAACGCACGGGTTTGAAAATCACCGGGAAACCGCCTAGGGAGGCGATAATTTTTTTTGCTTCGTCCGGGGAATGAGCAATTCCATACTGAGTAGTGTCACATCCCGTAGCGTGCCAAATATCTCTCATCCTTTTTTTATTAGTACAATTGGCGGCAGCTTGCGGAGTCGGGCCAGTAAGGCCAAGAGAGTCATTGATGAAGGCCATACTTCTAACGCCAAAGTCAGTAACCGTCAGAATTCCGTCTGGAGGAAAAGGGGCAAGTGAATGCAGACATCTTTCCGGGCAATTTATATCCACGACAACCGCACGATCCGCCTGCTTCATTCCTGCAGCATTCAAGTTTGCATCGAGTACAATGCATTCGTAGTTTTTGGCTTTGGCAGCCCGGATCAAGGGGATGCTGGTAGTTGATCCGCCTATGATAGCAATTCTTTTGTCCATTGGTTTATTTTATTATTTCAGATGAAGCGAGTTTGTTTCGGATGTGACTCTGGACTTTACGAAAGTCGTGAGAATAACGGTTTCGCAAGGTGTTTACCATTCCTTTACCATCTGCAACACCAATGATTTTAGAGGGATAGGGAACAGCGTCTACGACAATGTCTCCTTTATTGCCCACAACGCCTCCGGCAACCACCCGGATTCCCTCTATAAACATTTGGCCCCGGCAGTTACGGTTCACATGTTTTGTGTTCAATGCAAGATGAAGCTCAGCATCCAGTGCTGCCCTCATGTCCAAACGCAGCAAGGTCATATTTTTTTGTTGCGTATATTCCCAGGCATCATCAGTCAGGGCTCCTATCCCAGCATCAATAATTGTGACGTCGGAGGGCAGCATGCGGATGTAGTCTTTATTGATAGGAGTTTGCCGATTCAGGGCGACCAGAATGAATATGTCGGCTAGTTCTTTGGCGGTCAAAATATTGGTATCGTTGTTTGAGAACACACTGTTTAAACCATGTTCAGCTAAGGCAGCTACAAGCAGGGGGCCTTCCTCGCCCCCGTGAATAACCAGAGCCCTTTCCTGAGAAAAAAGGCCTCGTTGTTCAGCTAGGTCCACTATTTGTCTTTCAATGGAGCGGATCCAGACATCTTTGTCCCGGTATCCTATAACGCTACTCTTAGTTGCTAATTGTCGAGCAAGAGCTCCCAGCGGGGCGGTTCCTACGTCAACAAAAAAATGGTCTACGATTCCGTCTGTGCAGCGAATGACGGTTTCCAATTCTTTCTGCGAGGAAACAGTGACATTGCAGAGAATAAATTCAAAATCTTCGTGGATGAAATTTGAAACACCACTTTCCGTTGTGGGGGAATCCGTAGCAACAATGTTGAGAACACTCGTCCTGCGGGTCTTGGTGGATATGCAGTGAAGTTGTTTTGCGGCCTCCCTGCAAATCTGAGAAAGAGAAAGTCTTGACGTATTGCCAGGGGGGGATGGGCGAATGTTCAGTTTCTTGTCTGTGTATGCTGTTGGTGTTGAATTTTTGTTATTCTGTATTTGGTCTGCAATTTTGTCCATGAGTTCGTTGGTTGGATTGACGAGATCTGTCTTGCAGACTTCAGCAATGAGAATTCTTGGATCTACTTCGTATTTTCGTGCAGACTCAAGTGCGGAATTCAGAAAACTGGAATGGAAACCATGTTCTCCGCATGCGATATCTATACTGCTGCGATAGAGCCCCATGGATAAAGGTTTGATGTATGTATGGCCGATGTCACAGCAATAATTGGTATCAATTTCGGTTTGATAGCCAGCCTTGCTCAATAAGGCGCTGAGAGTCTCCGTCGCCGGATTGCCCCCTCCGCGTCCCAGTCCCATGAGGGTCGAATCCACGTATTGCGCCCCACCTTTTATTGCACTGAGACAATTGGCACACCCCATGGATAGGTTATCGTGTCCATGAAAGCCGATGGGGACATTTACGGTTGTTTTCATAGTTCGTACATATTTTTCGACATCTTCGGGAAGCATGTATCCGGCAGAGTCTACCAGATAGACGCCGGAAGCTCCGGCCAATTCCGCCATGTGTGCTTTTGTCGCGATTTCCTTTGCCGACAGTGCATACGATTTCATCAGGTTGCAAAAGGTGGTAATCCCCTTGCTGGCAGCGTACTCGATGAACGGGAGGCTGGTTTCTGTCTCTGGTGCATTTGCGCCGATCCGCAAAAAACCAATTCCATATTCCAAAGCGATATCGATGTGTTCACGTCGTGCAATGCCTGGTATAAAAAACATCCCCCACTTGGCCAGATTGAGGGCAGCGTTTGCGGCTTGCATATACTCGACATCGGTCGCAGCGGCCTGACCTTTCCCTTTTGATGTAGCGTTGAGCCCTAGACCATGGCCAATTTCTATCATTTTCAGGCCGGCGCCCTCCAGGGCACTGGCAATGATCGATGTGTCCTCCGGTGTAAATTGAAAGTCAATGCTGTAGCTGCCATCACGTAGTGTGCACTCTAAAATACCTACGCGCTGCATGGTGCCTCCCTGCTCCTCTGAACAAAGTTCTGTTTTGACGATTGCCGATACCATTCGATAGTTTTCAACAGTCCTTCCTTAAGGTCGACTTTCGGTTCAAAGCCAAGCAGGTTCCGTGCTTTCTCCACGTTTGGGATTCTTAACCCAATATCAGCACCGTCCCATTTCTGATAAACTATGTCTGAAGATGAGTCGCTCAGAGAAACTATCATTTCCGCCAAGTGGGCTATGGTCAGGGTGCTTCTTGGGTTGCCGATATTGAAAATTTGTCCGGCCGCAGCCTCATTGGTAAGGATAAGGTTCATTGAGTCGACGATGTCATCGATGTAACACCAGGAGCGGATCTGGCTTCCGTCATTGCGAATGATCAGAGGGTCTCCATTGAGTGCTCTGACGACAAAATTATGTACTGCTCCTTCGCCTATCTGGCCGGGCCCATAAATATTAAAAGGGCGAACACTTGTAACAGGAATTCCGTAAGCCTTGCTGTAATTGTTGGCGAGATGTTCCCCTGCGAGTTTGCTTACTGCATATGTCCAACGTGCCTCGCCAACGCTTCCAAGTTTTGAGCATTCACCTTCTTCTGGCTTGTAGCAGAACTCCCCAAATATTTCGCTAGTCGAGAAGTTTATCAGACGCTTCACTCCTTTTATGTCTTTAGCTACATCAAGCACATTAAAAAGTCCGATGATGCCGACCTGCATGACCTTTACTGGCATTTTCACGGTCGTATCGATGCCTGCAATTGAGGCAAGGTGGATTACATACGTGCAGTTTACCATCGATTTTAACAGTGCACTCTTGTCCAAAATATCACCTTGTATCACGGTGATATTTTTATGCGATAAGTGTTTTTCTTGCGGCTTGCCGCGGTAGCAGTTGTCAAAGACAACAAGTTCATTTTCATCTGCAAGTTGTTTGCATAAAGCTGTACCAATGAATCCAGTACCACCTGTAATAAATATCCGTTGCCCCGTAATTGTCATGATCATCTCCTTAATGAAAGCTGAATAGTATTTTGTGTATTACGCTTATGTTATTTTTGTTCGATTTTATTGAGCATTGTGATGCATTTTTGATTATTTTTATCAATATTTAGTGCTTTAAGATATTTTCTCTTTGCTGCCCCAAGGCTCCCTTTATTGAATAATATGTTAGCTTCATCAACTAAACAATTTATTTCTTTTATCTTTTCTTTAATGATTTTCATAAGATTAAAATACTGATATTCGCAAGTGCTGCATATCTCGTTGTGCTTATTTTTAAACATTCCCTGTATTAGATTTAACCTCGTTTGATTGCATAGTATGTCTTCAAAGTTGTCCTTATGAATATTGCCGAACCATCTGTATTTGTGATCTTGCCGAAGGTGGCAGTACATTCCTATATTTCCAAGAATGGTTTCTTCAGCTGCCTCCATGGGGACAAAGTTGAGCCAGATGGCCTTTTCTGCTCCAGGGCACGGCGCAGGGGTGGCAAGTATTTCCTCTAAAGAGCGTTTATCCTCACCTGTAAGGAATTTGAGATAATTGTGAGTATGAAGGATTAGTCCCTTTTTTTTGCTATATTCCATCGCCTCTTTGACGCAATTAATCATTTCAGACTGTTTATGTATATCATTGAAGAAGATATTGTACTCTTTGAATTCAAGAGCTGCGCCTAATTTGAGAGTTGCAATCTTGACGCCAGCATCGCACATAAGATCAATAAATTTTAGTACCTCATTTTGATTTGTTCTTGTAAGAATAAAGTTAACATTTAGATGTGATTTTGATCCTGTACGATTAATATATTGTGAAGTACGCTCAATGTTTTTTATAGTTGTTTCGAAGTTTGCTCCTGGGCAAATAGATTCGTATGTTTTTTTACACCCTGCATCGAGATCTGTATGAATTGCTGAAACTCCACAATTAATCATGCGCTCAATGTATGGTGTTGTGGCAGATGAATAATTTGTGAGCACATTAAAATAAGCATTGCTTTTTTCTAAAGTACTAATAATGCTTTTAAATTCTGGATTAAGGCATGGTTCTCCCATTCCTGTGAGCGCAATTGTTGGTTTTAAATGATACTTAGAATAATATGGAAGTATAATATCAAGTTGTTTTTTAAAATCATCGTTTCTTAGGTAGAATTTTGGTGTTTTTATTCTTCGTTTATTAGGAGAAAGCTCGCGTGAAAAAAAATGACAATATATACAACGATAGTTACAAAAATGTACTGTATTTACATTGATCTGATTTGGGATTAAATCTTTAGTGATCATGTTGTACTCCAGAGGATTGATTTTTATTTTGTAATACTGTTATAGTTTGTTTAAATGAATTAGAAACTATTTCATTTGTTCTCATAAATATGTATAAGCTGTCTTTATTAGATATAATTCCGTTGCATATACTCAGTTCATCTTTTTTGTATTTCGACCAAGTGTTGTGATTTGTTTTAATTATATTTGTGTTTGGGTTATAATAATGTATACCACATACGTCACCAATAGATAATAGATTTAAATACCTAAAAACACTTTGAGTATGCAATGGGCCAGAAAATACGGTATTAACTTGTTGATTCTCGTCTATTGAAAATACATATGAACAATCCTTAAGAGAATGATCTATCATGTAAGCGATATTATTAATTGAGACAATTCTTGTATACATACATCCAAATGGTATATGAAATTTGTTTATAATTTTGAAGTCATGATCAAAAGCCCATACCGTGCTACTCTTTGAGACAAGATAATAGCCGTTTTTGACCGGGGCCAGCCAAGCGGGCCCGTCGACGGGGGTAGGCAGGAGGTCATAAGTCTTGAGGTGATTGAGTTGCCTGTCGTAGGCTGCTATCTGAGTGCCTTTATTTATGAGGACCAGAATGCGGTCAGCATGCTTTGTTATTCCGATGGTGGCGATGTCAGAAGCCAATGGAGATGGGGAAATTGAGCCATCCAAGCCTAAAACATACAAGTTGCCGTTGTGAGGGTTGAAGCAGAGAAATTTCGAATAATCGTCTGACAAAGGAATGAAAGAGTCGAACAAGCCGTTAAAAGTGGCGATATCAATGATTCGACTCCCCTCAAGGGCTGAACATGCGTAATAGGTTTTGTCGTGAGCTTGGGAAGGTTCGGTTTGCTGTGTGTGTGTGAGGTGTTTACCTTGCTTGAAGTGCGCGAATATCGTTTTGGCAGCCGAAGAGCCACCCCTGGAGTGCAGTTTGCCCAGCTTTCCAAGCATTAAATTCATTTCGAAGCTTTGACGGTTGAGCTTGGAGCCAACTCCGGCGCTGTGTGCTTCCCTACCATTTTGTTTCATTGTCTAATCCTCAGACTCACTGTGTGATTCATACACTAAGTAATCGAAAAGTGTTTCAATAATTTTATGTTTAATGGGTAATATGAGGGGAGATATTTGGCCTTTGTTTAGTGAATTTTCAAAGTTTTCGAGGTCTGCGGCTCTGCCCGCCAGGAACTCCCCGTTCCAGCTGTACAAAGTAAGCTGCTGCCGACCAGTTATGACTTTTCCATTGGGCAACCGCACTTGGCCTATCCTCTGATGCCAAAGAGGGGGGACGGGATCATATGGTATTTCACAGTCCGGAGGAGGAGGGCACTCCGTGGAGTATGCGGAAACAATGATGCCCGAGGCCTTGTCCAAGTCGGCTTCAAAGTATACTTGGCCTTTTTTCATTTTTAACTCTTGCAGTATTCGTTCCGGAAGTGGGCCTTCTGAGTCGAAGGGGAGTACCTCAACTTGGCCATTTCCCCCGCAGTCAAGCGTAAGCTGGTAGCCTGTGCTTATTTTGTAGAGCCGAGCTGGCATGTTGTTTTTATTTTGCGGGAGTGACAGGCCTGACAGTTGTCCGACGTACTCTCTTTTGGTGATAAAGCGAGCTTTGTCGTTTTCTTCAAAAAGCAGGTAGCAACCCTTCTGAATTTGTGTCCTGTCGGCTGGGACAAGCTCAATGGATTCAGCATTTCCAGAAACAGCGTATATGGATTGAGTTTGTAACTCAAAGTTACTGACTCGAAAAAGACGTGTGCCAACTAATTCTGCTTGTTGTTTCCATGTCCACTGGTTGTCCAGGAGGTATACTGCGCCAGTGTATAGGATGGAATGAAGGCGGACATACTGATGTGGACGTCCTTGCATAGGCCGAAGGCTAGCAACGGGGGTATCGCTTTTGATCATGAGATCTATTCCGCTTCTTATAGTGTCACAATCCATATAGAGGTTCTTAGCGTCCACCATGAATACTTTTGAGCGATTATCGAATCCCTCTTCGGATCGAATTTTGGTCAGCAGTGTAGATTTTTCAAATTCAGAAAGATTCGAAATGTGAATTGTCTTGGTGCACTGTAAATCGTATTTGGCGAGTTGTTTTAAATCTGTGATGAAATACAGTTTTTGGTCTGCTATTTCAGATAGCCTTTCCAGCAACGCTTCAAGATGTTGGCGGTAAGGGAGGGTATGCCAAGGAAGTCCATTATTGTTTGCTGCCAGTATAGCGATTCCGATCATGTGAGATCCTTGAATAGTCCGTTTTCCAGTACCTTCCTGGCAAGCAGGAGGTCGCTGTAATAATCAATGTCTATATTTTGAGCAGGATCAATTATGCAATGCCTGTAAAATGGCTTAATTTGGGCTGGAGGAGCGTTACTACTGCCAATAAGATAACCTGTGGGGTACCAATATGTTCGATTGGCTGGCACAAGGTCTTTGTCTGGATGCCGGACAAGACGACCCTCGCTATTAATTGAGAGAAAAGAGTACTTATGTGTTTTTATAGGCGCATATGTCACTACACTTTTGTGGCCTGACTTGAGCTTGTTTATGAGGAATTCCACAATATCGGGTGAGCGAAAAGGTGTGGTAGGCAATAGTGTGACCTGTACAGGAGCAACATAGCTTTCCTCTTCCTGCATTCTGTTCAGGGTGTAACGGATAGCTTCGCCCAAGTCCGCAGTGTCGCTGGCAAGCCTTTGGGGGCGAATGAACGGGACCTCTGCCCCCCAATCCAGCGCAATTTCAGCTAGTTCTCTATCATCCGTGGATACTACAACTCGATCAATGTTTGAAGTCCTAAGGGCCAGATCTATACTCCAGGAAATAAGTGGGCGACCACCTAGAAGTCGAATGTTTTTCCTTGGGAGTCCTTTGGAATTTTTCCGTGCGGGGATAACAGCGATAGTTTCCATATGGGAGGGGGGAGGTACCATGTCTTAATAAAATTTGATTTCTAGATTTTGGTTGATCCAAAGACCCAGCACCAGCAGCAGCCAGAGATGATGGGCATTGGGGATACCCTTTTTTTGTAACTCAATATGGCGGATGATTTCAGAACGATGCATCCATTCACAAAGAGGGGAGCTGCCATATACATATAGGTCTAGAAGCATTTTATGCCCAGCCCCACCTGGCGCTGTCCACTTTTGGGCCGGGAGGGAAAAGCCTTGTTTGCGTCTTTGTATAAATGTTTTTTGGAATTGACCATGCAGAAGCTTTTGTAGTGGGAGTTTTCCCACTTTTCCTCCTCCGTATTTTTGGCGCAAGGGAATCCGAGCCGCCATCTCCATAAGATTGCGATCTAAAAAAACAGGCCGAACCTCGAGGCCTGTAGCCATAGAAGCCACATCCACCTTGGTGAGAACGGCACCAGGGAGGTAGGTGGAAAAATCCATGGACTGGGCATGGGCCATGGTCCCTTTTATATGTTTCACCCGTTTCCATGCTTCCAGAAAAAGTTGACAGGGTGTGTCCGCAAGGTGGGAGTATTCGTTTTTCCATAGTTTTTTGCGGTTTGCGTATCGGGTCAAACAGACATAGCGACTCCAGGATTCTGGCCCGTCTCCGAGACCGTCCCGTAGCGCCTCAGCTGTCCTGTATCGTCCTGCCTCTTTGTCTTCTTGTATTAGCTTTTTCTGAAGTTTTAGCCTTGCTTCGAGGTCAAGCCAGTTGAAGTATCTGTCATATCCCCCAAAGAGTTCGTCGCCTCCATCTCCAGAAAGGACCACTTTAACTTTGTCCCTTGCCAGCTTGGAGACGTACCATGTGGGGATGGCAGAACTGTCCCCAAAAGGTTCACCGTAATGAGGCAGCAACGTATGAAGAATGTTGAGGCTTTCATCGTCAATTATTTTTGTTTGACACGGAATATTTAAAATCGAAGAGGCATTAATGGCATGTCCAATCTCATTGAATTTATTTTCATTAAAGCCAAGGCAGAAAGCTTGAAGTGGTGTTTTTGCCTGTTGCCGGGCTAGGCTGGCAACACAAGTAGAATCAAGCCCACCCGAAAGAAATACCCCAACAGGTACATCCGAAACCAGAGCACTGGAGACGGCCTGCTCAATACCGTGAAAAATTTCTTCATCACTGGGGGCCGTGGTCTCTTGCTCACTGAAATGGAGTTGCCAGTAACATTGTGTTGGTTCGCAGTTGCCTTCAAATCCCGTACGGATAAAGTGTGCCGGGTGTAATTTATTGATTTCTTTGTATATTGTGTAAGGAGCCGGAATGTATTGATACCTCAGAAAATAATCTATGCTTTGCAAGGAGCCGGTCGGAATCGTGTTCAATTGGCGTAAAGCTGAAAGCTCTGACGCGAAGGCGAAGAAATTTTTGTCTGCCCAATAGAACAGAGGCTTAATTCCTGCGTGATCTCTAGCCAGAAAAAGTGTGTGCGAACGAAAATCAGCAATACAAAAAGCAAACATGCCACGAAGTTTATCCAAGCACTTTGATCCGTATCGTTGATAGGCAGCAAGAATAACTTCCGTGTCAGAATTGGTCTTGAAATGAATCCCATCCACTTCTAATTCTAACCTGAGTTGGCGATAATTGTAAATTTCGCCATTAAAGGTAATGGACAGCATTTTGTCGTGACTCGTCATTGGCTGGTGCCCACTTTGAACGTCAATAATGGAAAGCCTTGAATGCCCGAGTCCAACGTTGCTTTGTACATACACACCACGATCATCCGGTCCTCTGTGGGATATGGCGTCGATCATTCCTTCTATGGTGGCAACGTCAACAGGGCGGCCATCATAATGGACAACTCCTACGATTCCGCACATAGTTATTTCACCTTGGCCTGCTTGTTAAGAAGGATCTCAAGCATAGCTTGGATTGTCGGTTGAGTTCTTGTTTCGTCCAGCCATTGTTTGCCAATGACGCCGTACTTTTTATAAGTTTCACGATTGTCGGCGAAAAGTGATAACTGTTGACTGACCCCTTCGGGGGTTGAAGCATTCAGGATTGGTGGAAGCCATTCTTCAGAGTCACTGTACTGTTCGTCGTCCCGTCGCGTAAGTATGGGTTTGGAAAGCGCCATACTTTCGAAAAGAACGCTTCCTGTGAGCCAGCTGTCAGCAAATTGAACACCAACGAGATCCGACAGCCAGAGCATGGGCATTAATTTTTTTCGGGGTAATATTGGAAACCAATGAACAAGATGATCTATTTCAAGTTTTTCAACCAAAGCTTTAGAAGCATCTACGTCCGGTCCGTATTCAAAGGCGGCAACTGCTGGTTTGATCCCTTGTTCATGGTAGAGCTGCGCAACTCCTTGAAAGAATATTTGGTTATCTTTTGCATCAAGAGGGATTTTTCCTGTCCAGCATTGTCTTGAGTGATGGAATATCAAAAAGTCAGCATTAGCTTTGATTTTTTTGAGGGTTGCACAGTCTGTAGAAGAGCGAACCGCCGATTCTAGTTTGCTTTCTTTGTATTCGTTGAGATAGAATTGGGTGATTGGCAGACTAATTATTTTTGATTCATCGATAAAACGCGTAAGCAGCCTGTATCGTTTCTGATTTGTCCTAGCTGCAAAGCAGTGCTTGGCTGCGGAAATGCCCTTTCGCTGATATTTTGCCAAGTCTGTCAGATTGCCTGAACTATCTTTGATATAAGGTACTTCTGTGTAGTCGCTGCCATGAGGGCAGAAAATGTCAAGAGTACGCCCTGCTTTATACACGAATGCTGGCGCTAGGTTGCTACCTATTATTTTGTCATAGGGTGCAAGGTCTTCAGCATAGGTTTCGGCCAGTGTGCCAGTCAGGAATTTTGAACCCCATTTTGTGAGCCGGTGTGTATATGTTTTCCAGCCATCGTCTAGGCTGTCACAGGATGGGTGGAAATGATCCTGTTCATACCAAAGGAGCAACAAATCGCAGTCCAAACCTTGAGCACGAAGGTATCGTGTAAGGCAGAACATATTATTGTTCATATTCCCTATGCATGCAATTTTCATAGTCGTTTCCCGGCACACGAAGTCAATCGTTTTAAGGGGTCAATCATTATTTTTTTGCTGTATGAGCATGTTTATGGTCTGCGATAGTTTGTCAACTGCGACCTCAATATTGAATTTTTTTGCCCTTTCAACAGCCGCTCGGGATAACTTTACATAATGATTGGGCTTACATGTTTTTTCTATCAATCTGGGGATGTAGCCATATTCGCCAGCAGGGTAGATGAATCCTGGCTGGTTAGGCCCAAAGGTGTCCATGATATCACCAACATCGGGGGCAATTGCCGGTAACCCGTTTGCAAAAGCCTCCATAATGCTGTTGGGCCAACCTTCATGTTTTGAGGTGGACAGAAAAACATCCTGCGCTGCCAAAAAAGCTGACACATCATTTATATAGCTTATGAACGATATGGGGAGGCCCTCAGCTTTTAACTTTAGCTCTCGGCCGTAGTCTGGGTAATGGAATGCGCCTGCAATTGTCAGATGCACCTTGTGGGCGCGCAGGTCTTGATAAAGAGCCTCAATGGCCGCAGTATAGTTTTTTACCGGGTTGATATTGCCGAGCATACCGATCTTAAATGGGGGAGCAGGTGGAGTGGTTTTCGGCATGAGTGTATGCTGATCAAAGTCGAGAGCATTGTGAAGTATTTCTCCTCCGGGGATGGGGAACTTCATCTTTTCAACGGGAGATTTTAATGTCGGCCCACTGAAAAAAACATGGTCGGCCATTTCAAAGCCTAGGCGTTCCAGTTCTGGATCAAAAGTGGTTCCATTTCCTTCATGCCATCGTAAATAATTACGAAAATATATAACAGGCTTGTTTGTCTGTTTAAGCAGAGGTGAAAGTTGGCGCATGTAGCGATTGGTTCGGACAACTATGCAATCATACTCCATACCAGCGCATAGTTTTCGCAGTGTTTCAAAAGGGCCGCTTACGTGAGGGATGTTCATGGAGTCCAATATGCTTTCAATTGGACCTTTTGTATATGACCAGCAGAGGTGCTCAAAGTCTGCTGGAAGGTGTTTAAGTAGAAGCAAATGTTGTCGTTCAACCCCTCCAATATGAAAGTCGTTGAAAAGATGAAGAATACGTGGCTTCATTTGTTTTCTCCGTTGCTTCCTCTTTCCATTGTTTGTTGGTTTTATGGGTTTGCCTACTGCCGGTTATTTTTTGATTTGCAGCTGCCTTATTGTTTAGCAAGTATTATTCCATTTTCTTGATGATTCTTTTCAGATGTTAGTGCCAATTGAATTGGACGTGAAAATTTTATTGAGCGTTTTTTGAATTGTATCGATTACAAAAATTTGTTCTTCTTCTGTCATTTGAGGGTAAAGTGGTAAGGTAAGGGTATTTTCATAAGCTTGCTGGGTGCCATGGAGTTTGCCTCTGGGGGATGAGCTGTAACAAGGTTGGGCATGACACATCATGCTGCCTGTGCGGCAAGAAATACCGGCTTTGAGAAGTTGCTGGGCGAGTACGTCGCGTCTTGTGGCGCCTCCTTCTATGTGCACAACATAGCTTTGCCAGTTTGGCTGCATATTCTTAGGAACATGGGGAGGAATAATTCCTGGCTGCTGACTAAGTTCATCATTGTAAATGGAGGCCAAGTGGCTGCGGCGTTCGAGGATAAAATCCAAAAATTTCATTTGGGAAACACCCACCGCTCCGTTGAGGTCTGACAAACGGTAGTTGTAGCCCACTTCCGGAAAAAACTCTTGCTTGAATACAATACCAGGTTGGCTTTGGTTTATGCTTCTACCATGGTCGCGATAGCGTGCCATTCGCTTAAAAGCCTCTGGGTTGGGCGTCGTAACTGCGCCTCCCTCTCCTGTGGAAATTATTTTTCTTGGGTGAAAGCTGAAGCATGCGGTGCCAAGTCTGCCTACTGGGAAGCCTTTGTAAAGGCTTCCCAGTGCACAGGCGGCATCCTCGATGAGCGTAACATGATATCTGTCGCAAACCTCGGTAATGGAATCAAGGTCACAGGGAAGCCCGAATTGGTGTACTGGCATAACCACTTTGGTTCGTTTCGTGATAACTTCTTCAATCGACTTTGCTGTGATATTGTATGTGTGTGGATCTATATCAGCAAATACGGGGATAGCTCCAGTCATGCAAACCGCATTAGCTGTTGCTATCCATGTGAAGGACGGCACGATGACTTCATCCCCCGGCCGAACTCCTTCCGCAAGAAGCGCAAGATGGAGCGCTGTAGTCCCATTTGATGTTGCAAGAACGTGCTTAGCCTTAGTCCTTTCGGAGATCATCTGCTCAAATTGTTTTACCATGGGGCCTTGGGTAAGCCAGCCGGAAGACAGAACCTGATCTAGTAGTTCCGCTTCAAAATTGGTTTTTAGGGGGCGGGTCAAAGGAATTTGCATTTTTTTTCTCAAACATTTTATAGTTATTATAAGAAAGATTTTTATTTACTTGCCATATGCTTTGGGGAGAATTCTTCGGGCCACGAAGGCAGACATTCTGTCGGTTGTTGTGTAGACTCTTGACTCTTCTATAATTGAAGTAGCGAGGCCTGTCAGTTTTTTTTCCAACATGAGTTTTGCCTCATTGTGTACTTTTTCCCGGAATGTATTATCCAAATTTTGATCAACATCGAAGATGGGAGTTTCACTCCATTGTAAAGCTTTATTTAGTAATTTTTTGCGGAGTGAGGGGTTCTCAGATTGCATATGTGCACAAGCCAAAGCATGAATTGCGAGTGAACTACCTCCATCTTCATTTAACTTAATAAGAAGATTACTGCATGAGTTCCAGTCTCCTAAAATAGCACCAAACCATTGGACCGCCTCTGCAAATAAAATACGAGGAGAGTATTCGAAACGTGCGGCCAGCAAATATAAAAGCTTTAGGAAACCTGATAGATTTTTTTGCAATAAAGGCCCTAAAGCGGCTACGTAGTCGTGAAGAAAAAGGCTTTTGGGTGGGTCAAGTTTTTTTACCATTTCATCCCAAAATCTTTCTGGTAAGTGTGCTGTGGTAATAAGAGCACCTTGGGAGCGTTTGGTGCAAAAATAATTTTTGTTGAACGATTTAGCTGAAAGCGCTTTTTTTTCGCAAATCAAATCGTTAAGGAAAGGCGCATAAGAGTCGCCTTCAGCTTTTGCTTGGCGATAAAAAGTCAAGGCCTGTTCATTGGCACAGTTCATATCCATAAGCAGGCCAAGAGCATAAGCATCCGGCTCCATGGATGGGGTGATGGTGGAAATATTTTTGTAATTATTACAGACTTTTTTGATTGTTTTTAAAAAGTCAGCCTCATCCAATATAAGTTGCCTTCCTTGTTTTCCCATTGTTGCCTTTTGTTTTTCACTCATAGTCAATGCCTTTGCCAATGCCTGAGCTGTCGCTTCTGTGTCACGCTCAGGAACGACAAATCCTGTAATATTGTCACGCACCCAGTAGGCTACGGTTGGGCTGTCACAAGCAACCACGGGCTTTTTAAGGGCAAGGCTTTCCAGGATTGTTGCCGGATTGTGGTCATTACTATGTAAAGAGACAACGACTGAAGACATTTTATAATATGTGCTAAGTGTCGAATCGTCAGTTATGGAACCGGGAAAAATGATTGATTTACGGATTGAATCGTTTTGAAGAAGATCTTCGATATACCGAAATTCGCGAGTAACGGAACCTCCGATTATTACTAGTCTGACGGGAAAACGTTCTTGAAGTTGAGTGACGGCCTTGATGAGGATATCAAGGTTTGCTGGCAAGCTGGTTGTTCGAGAGCTGAGTATGACATGCTCTTCCTCCTTGATTCCAAGAGATTGGCGCAAGGAGGCGACGAGTTCCTGCCCTCTGTTGTTGAATTTTCTGAAGTCTACTCCCCAGGAGTGCATAAAAGCTTTTTCTTGGGGATACCCCTCATCCAACCATTGGGCTCTTATAACCGGGGAGGAAAACGAAACCGCTTCAGCCAGCCTGCCCTGCTTCAAGCTTTCCAGAACCGCGCGATGGTGTATGGGCGAAAGTGGGTCTTTGCTGTAAACGAAATCCCAGATGGAGTTAATACGTATTACGTTGGAACAGAAAAAACCAAGGCTCGCCGGGAAATGGGTAGAATGCGAATGCACTATGTCAATTTGTCGACGGGAAAGGTCTTGATTGAGCCACTCCAGTAAGTCCATAGGGGATTTGCGAAGCTTTTGCGGTAATACCGAGATGGAGTAATTTTCAGAATTCGGGTCAATATAATCCGGGATTTGATCCGTGTATAACACATCTGCACAGCCTCGCTGGGCAAGTTCCCGGACACGTCTGCGGAGATGGCATGATGCCAGCCAGCCTATGTGTGCTATTTTAGGAAATTGTTCGCGCATTTATATTGAACTCCTGTGCTTTCCTCAGTTGGTTTATTCACTGACTGTATGATTAATCGGACAAAAGGGAAAGAACTTGAGGGCCATGTGCGTTTTTGACCAAGGTCTGATTTAAGAGGAAAACCCGATGAGGTGAGAAGTAATGGGATGGACCCGCCCCTTTGATAAGCCCTTTGGCTTTTCATCGGGGTCAGCCTAAGCTGCCACCAAGCTTGTACATAAAGCACAAGCTCAAACGTAAGGAACGGGTCCAATGAAAGATATTACCACCATCGGCATTGATCTGGCAAAAAACGTTTTCCAACTCCACGGAGTAAATGCCAAGGGCAAAGTTGTTTTGAAAAAGCGACTTACTCGCCGTAATGTTTTGCCATTCCTTGCAAATGTGGCACCTTGCTTGATCGGCATCGAGGCTTGCTGTGGTTCTCATTATTGGGCAGGGAGCTTGAACAGCTAGGTCATGAAGTTCGTCAAATGCCACCGCAGTATGTGAAGCCTTACGTCAAAACAAACAAAAATGATGCGAACGATGCTGAAGCGGTTTCCAGGCCCAACATGCGCTTTGTTCCAACCAAAAGTGAGGAGCAGCTGAACCTCCAAGCTTTGCATCGTATCCGAGAACGGATGGTCCGGAATAGGACAAGCCTTTGCAATCAGATCAGAGGGCTCTTGTTGGAGTCTGGAATTTCTGTTCCCCAAGGGATATCCAAAATCCGTTCTACTCTGCCTACTGTTTTTGAAAACGTATCCAACCGACTAACGCTGATTGAACGAGATTTTTTCTCTGACCTCTACAATGAACTTGTCGATTTGGATGGCAAGATCAACAAATATGAAAAGCAACTTGAAGCTCTAGCCAAACAATCCACCGAATGTCGAAAATTACAATCTATCCCTGGCATCGGGATACTGACTGCGACGGCTCTGATTTCCGCTATTGGTGATGCTCGGGCCTTCAAAAACGGAAGGCGGCTTGCTGCGTGGCTCGGCCTTACACCACGTCAGCATTCTTCTGGCGGGAAAGACAGATTGATGGGCATTAGCAAGCGAGGCAATTGCTATCTCAGAAAACTTCTTGTTCATGGAGCACGAAGTGTCGTCTATCGATGTCGAAACAAAGACGACAACCGCAGTAAATGGCTTGCTGAAATTGAAGAAAGGCGGGGGACTATGAAAGCAACGGTGGCACAAGCGAATAAAACTGCTCGCATTGTCTGGGCCGTGCTGGCGAAAGACATAGCTGCCCAGCCACATAGCTGACGACAAATCAACCTACGGGATGCACAAGAGATGACTGAGGGCAAACAGATCAGACCGGCTTCCGAAAAACCTGCTGGACCCACTGGTTAAACAAACCGAAGAAGTGATGAGGATTGGAAGCGCGGATTCCCATCAAGGCCAGAGCGATAAACTGCTCATAAACAGGCCGGATATATGACTGCATCTGATCCTTGTTTGTCTGAAAAAATCTCTTGCCATTGGGGCGGGTCCATATATGGGTCCATCCCATTACTTCTCTTAATGAACACAGAACACCCTTGTTAAGCACATATCGGACCGCAGCGAATTTTACACCATTAAATGGCCACTAATGTTGCCCCCCTAACGGCTTTCGCGTATCACATGCCCATGAAAATCGGCATCCTGCAACTCAACCCCGTTGTCGGGGACATACAAGGCAATTCAAAACGAATTCTCGAAGCCGTCCGCAAAGCGGAGGCTATGGGAGTGGATTTCTGCATAACTCCGGAACTGGCCCTCACCGGATACCCGCCCCGGGACATGTTGCTCTACGGCGGATTTATCCACAAAGTGGAAAACAGTGCCGCACAACTGGCGACAGAACTCAAAGACTCTATCCCGGTACTGCTGGGCTCGGTGGAGACCAACCGCTCCGGCACGGGCAAGCCGGTCTACAACTGCGCTCTCTGGCTAAAAGATGGTGCTGTGCGCCAAAGCTTCAAAAAGACTCTGTTACCCACCTACGACGTCTTTGACGAGGCGCGTTATTTCGAACCGGCCTCCGACAACGCTGAAGCCAATAATATTTTGATATTCAAAGACAGAAAATTCGCGGTGACCATCTGCGAGGACGCATGGAACGACAAGGATTTCTGGGAAACCAGAACTTACGACCGCGACCCGCTGGAAGAGGCGACCGCACAGGGACCGGATGCCATTCTCAACATCTCGGCTTCCCCCTTTTCCCTAGGAAAACAGGATCTACGGCAGCGCATGCTCGGAGCCGTCGCCGCGAAATACACCACTCCTCTGGTTTATGTGAACCAAGTGGGCGGCAACGACGACCTGGTCTTTGACGGACGCTCATGTGCATTCGACGGGCAAGGCAAGGTATTTCACCGGTCGCCCGGCTTCGTGGAAAGCGTGCAGATAGTTGACCTGAATAATCCAAAGACCAATTCCATTGCCAAGGACGACCTAAGCGAGGAGGCCGAGACCTGGAACGCGCTGGTCTTGGGCGTCCGCGACTACGTATCCAAGAGCGGTTTCAAAAAAGTGCTGTTGGGCCTGTCCGGCGGCATAGACTCGGCTCTTACCGCAGCCATTGCAGCCAAGGCCTTGGGACCGGAAAACGTGCTCGCCGTGCTCATGCCTTCGCCATACTCCAGCCAGGGCAGCATCGACGATTCCCTGGACCTGGCCAAAAAACTGGGCATCAAGACCATGACACTGCCCATAGAACACATCATGGACTCCTTTTCCGAAACTCTGGCTGAAGCTTTTGAGGGCTATGAACCGGACACCACCGAAGAGAATATCCAGTCCCGCATCCGTGGCAACCTGCTCATGGCCCTTTCCAACAAATATCGAGCCCTGCTGCTGACAACCGGCAACAAGAGCGAACTGGCCGTGGGTTATTGCACCATTTACGGCGACATGTCCGGAGGATTTGCGGTCATCTCCGACGTGCCCAAGGTGCTTGTCTTTTCCCTGTGCCTCTGGGCCAACAATACCTTCGGCGGAATCATCCCGGAAAACATCATCACCAAACCGCCGTCCGCGGAATTGCGACCGGACCAAAAGGACCAGGATTCGCTTCCGCCCTATGAAATACTGGACGCCATCCTGGAAGAGCACATCGAGCACCACAAAAACGAGGCCGAACTGATAGCCATGGGGTATGAAACCGAAGTCGTCCGCAAGGTGCTCAAACTGGTGACCTTTGCGGAATTCAAGCGCAGGCAGGCAGCGCCGGGCATCAAACTCAAACCGCGTTCCTTCGGCACCGGCTGGCGCATGCCACTGGCCTGCAAACGGGAATTGTAAGAGACGGTCATGCTTGACAAAAGCTTATCAAGCAGCCACCATTCGAATATGGTGAAATTTCTTCCCAAACTCCGCTTCTTCACTCGGTATCATGGCTGACAGCAAACTCTTTGTCCTGGAAAAGCTCGGCGTCCTGTTCAGAGGAAAGAGCCTGGAACCCCAGACCGCCTCCCGCAAGAATCGAGAAGAGCACCGTTTTTCCGCCCACTCCCCGGTCTGGGCCTACGAAAACCCCAATGCCCAACGGCCCTTTTTCGGCAGCTCCCAAAAGGTCTACGACTATCTTCCTGCCGGAACCACGCCTCGGCAAGCATTGTCTCATACCCCGATCATCGTGCTTCTGGGCGCCGAGGCCACCGGCCAGTTCATGGAGCTCATCGACAACAAGCAATGCATCATACTCGTTTTCGAACCGGACGAACAAACATTGAGCCGGTTATTGGACATGATTCCCCCAGCCAAACTCGGCAGGAACGGCCTGTTCTGCTTCACCGGCGACCCGTATAGCTTCAATCCCTCCCTGCAGGACCTGCTGCCCAAGGAAATCTTCCAATCCGGTTTTCCGGCCTTTTTCCAGACGAACCGAATCGGGGAAGAATATGCCCAGTGGGCCGCTTCGGTCATGGAATACCTGGAAATGCTTTACTACAGGCAATCCATCTACCCGATCCTCGGTCAGGCTTTTGTGCGCTCCCTGCCCATCCGCAACATCACCCGTGGGCTTTTCTACGACCAGCAGCTTCATTCCTACGAAAACATCCACGAATACGTCACCCGGCCCGACATATCCGGCATGCACAACGCATTTTCCGGTGAAACAGCCCTTCTGGTGGCCGCAGGACCTGCACTGGCCGCCAAGATCGAATTCATACGCGAGAACAAGGATCACGCCGTGGTCATTTGCGTCAACAATGCGATCAAACCTCTGCTTGAGGCCGGCATCAAGCCTCATTTCGTGATCATCAACGACACGTCCATTGATTCTGGACAAGTATTTAAACACATTGAAAAAACGCCTGAAACCATCCTTGTGGGGCACGCCCTTTCCGACCTGGGGGGCGACAGATTTCGTCAAAAATTTCTCTTCGGAACCTATATACCCGAAGTCTATCCGGCCCGCCCCATGCTCCGGCTCCATGGCTCCGTCATATCCACGGCCTTTTCCCTGGCCCGCCACCTTGGCTGCACAAAATGCGTGTTTGTGGGGGCGCAACTCTCCTCAAACAATCCCTGGAGCCTGAGTTACGCCAAAGGCACCGTCAAACCAAATTCGCCGACAACAGAACGAGAACTCATCAATAGACACCCGCAACTCTACCCGGTGAACACACCAACCGGTGAAACCGTCTTCACCACCCTCAACTTCCGGGATGCGGCCCTGTGGCTGAGTGAGGAGATCAGGCTTTCCGGCATTGAATGCATCAATACCTCCCCGGACAGCATTCTTTTCGGCCAAGGCATCACCTTCGATGAAAACCCGCAGCTTCCAAAACGAAAGATACGCCGACTCTTTTCAGCTCTCTTCAGCATATCCGCGCCATTGCCGGACCGTTCCAAAGTCCTGCAGTTCATCAAGGCGGAAAAAAACAAATGGCGAAACATCGCCACGGTTTTGACGCAACTCAACACAAACACCGACAGTGATTTCGTGCTCAAGGGACTGGCCATCCTCGAGCAGCTGGACCAGGGCAACATTACCAACCTGGTGCAGCGTTTCGAAGAGTTCAGCAATGTGAAATTCAACGATATGGTGTTCGGCTCCAATTCCCATGATGCCCAGGCCAAAGGGTTGCACTACTATTTTCACCATGTAATCCGCATGGCCCGTGAATTCGAAAAAATCCTCATGGAACAGGAAGGGCTGATAAAACGATGAGCAAAAGGTTTCCTCTGGGCATGACAGCTCCCGAAACCGACGTGGTGACGTTGACCGCTTCCATGGTGGCTCAGACCGTTGAACTGTCGCGCGCCACACCCCGGGGGCGCTTCATCCAACGTCTGCACAAGGAGGACGGCGCTTCCCTGCAGCGCATGCTCAACGCCATGCAGCCGGACACTTATCTTCGGCCCCACCGCCATCTTTATCCTCCCAAGTCCGAGGCCTTCATTGTGCTCAGGGGCAAGGTACGATTCGTGGAATTCAATGATACGGGCAAGGTGGCCAGATGGATCGATATGCAGGCTGACAGCGAAATTTTCGGTGTGGATATCGAGCCCGCAGTATGGCACGCACTCATAGTGCTGAAGCCCGATTCGGTTATCTTTGAGGTCAAAAACGGGCCTTACGACAAGACCTCGGACAAGGACTTTGCGGACTGGGCTCCTGTGGAAGGCACACCGGAGGCCAAAACCTACCTTCATGAACTCATCAAAAAGACAGGCGGAATATCCTGATTTTCAAAGTAGTCAGATCTACATGCATGTGTAAGCACATGCTCCAGCAATGAGCCGGCATTGTTAAGTAATCGTGCGTTCAGGCACCGAGAATCAGGTTAGTGACCTTGAGGCAGGAGTCCTCATCCGGCTCGAAATCAATTTCTCCCCCGATACTGGTCACTGGCCGCATGCCCACCAGGGAATTAAGCACATAGGCGTGATTCATGTCCGCCATCTTATCGAAGCTCACAGATTCTTCTTCCACCTGCAACACTTCTTTAACCAAATCCAGGGCAATGGAAGGAAGCTTGTATGCGGTGGCCGGAGCAATAAATCTGTTGCCTCCTCTGAAAAGCAGCGCTGCGGTGGTGGTCTCCAAAACCCGACCATTCAGGTCCGTGAGCAAGGCATCATCATACCCTTCGGCTATAGCCCTGGCATGGGCCAAGTTGAAGAACATGTAGGCCATGGTCTTGTGGTTGTTCAGAGAAGATATGTGCTGATCCGGGCAATAGGCCAGACGGTAAGTCTTGTTCTGAGCCCACTCGTACGGAGCCACCGTGACCAAGGGAGTGGTGGTACTGCCGGCTACCGGGTAAAAGATGTTCACCCGGGCGGTCCGGCCTGTGAGGCCGTTCTTTTCCAAAAGAAGAGGAATGATCTCCTCGAATGATACCGGTTCATAAGGGATACAGAAATAGTCGAGGCTGGAATGAATGCGCGCAGAGTGCCTGTCAAAATGACAGACCTGCCTGCCGTTGTACAACAGGGTTTCGAAAAAACCGGTGCCGAACCTGAAGGCCGGAGACGTGGGGCTCAGACAGATGTCTCCATCCCTGTACTTGTTCTTGTAATAGTGGATCATTTGGACTCCGACTGTAGGAATTTACCCGCCTTGGCCATAGTTTCAAGATACTCCAGGCCGGGATCCGAAGCTATTACAATTCCGCTTCCAGCCCAATAATCCAATTGCCCTGAGCTATCATCATACACTGCAGTACGGATGGCGATGGAAGAATCCATATTCCTTTCATCCTCGATAATCAGTAGGCTGCCGCAGAATACATCGCGCGTATGGGGTTCCAACTCCTCGATGATGCGCATGGAGCTCTGCTTGGGACAACCTGTGACCGAGCCTCCGGGAAATGCATCGAGCAACAGATCGACGCAGTCGCGGTCGCTTCGCAGAGTGCCGCGCACATTGGCATACATCTGAAGCAGATCGTCCACGCGGAACACGAACTTGTGCCCCTCCACCCGCACCGATCCATACTCGCAATTGGCGGAAACGTCGTTACGGATCAGATCCACGATCATGGACAACTCGGCGCACTCCTTCGAAGAATCGACAAGGCTGCGATAAGCTTCCGATTCATCTCCTACAACTCTTGCCGTTCCTTTGATGGGCTGGGAAAGCACTTGGCCATCCTTGATCTGGATAAATCGTTCCGGCGAGCTGGAAACCACCCCGTACGCACCGCTGCGCACATAACCGTAGAATGGAGCTGGATAGTCCCGCCGCAACTCCAAAAACAGGGCCAGCGGGTCCAGGTCATGACTTTGCCAGGTCAGTCGGGTGGACAGATTCAGTTGGTAGGTCCAGCCGTCCCGTATGCGCTCCAGGATCTCGGCTACTCCGGCCTCGTAGGCAGCTCGTCCGAGAGACACTTCCGGTTCTGAACACATCGGTTTAAACTTTAATTCTTTATTTAAATAATTATCAATTAATTCAATATATTGAATAGTTTCTCTACATAACTTTTCCTCTCCGCTCAGATGCAATCCTTCCGAAGCGGCGTCGTACTTGACCACCGCCCGGTATTTCTTGAGATGCCCATAGGGAAATTCCGTTTTCTTTTCGGAATTCACACCGCGCAGACTCATACCGTAAGTATAGCTCAAAAAGCCCATGCACGGCCCTCCTGGGCCAAAGGCGAATTCCTTGATTTTTTCAGAACCGGTGTCTTCCTCGATAATCAATTCGGCGCAGGGGGCCACTCCGATGAACGAACGGGTTTCCCCAGGATAGCCTGGAGAGGAGAGGAACAGGTCCGCCTGATGTCTGACGGCCAGCACTTCAGCCAGGGCATCGAACCGGGCAGGATCAAGCGAGATGGGAAAAACGCAGGGCATGGTGGACAAACTGTTCTCCCCCAACGGTCAGAAAAGATTCCGGATGGAATTGATATCCCAGCAGAGGCCGGTCCCGGTGCTCCAGAGCCATGGGTACGCCCTGGAAATTTCGAGCAGTGACGTTCAGCTCACGGCCCACGGACGAACAATACAGGGAATGATAACGAGCCACGGTAACGGTCCGATCATGAAAAACGATATTTTCGGCCTGGCCGTGCACGCAGCCCGGCAGCCGATCCGTGCTCCCTCCGAAATGAGTATTAATGAGTTGCATGCCCAGGCAGACTCCCAGCACCGGCTTGCCCGAATCAAAAACGCGGGCATAGCCGGGGTAATCCGCTGTTGCGCCAGGCCCGGGTGAAACCACCAGAATATCATGCCCCTCAAGTGACAGCCCCTGAAGATTGGCGTAAGGTTCCACGTGCACAGTGGCCTCGTCCACCGCCGTCGCCAGCAGGTGTTCGAGGTTTCTGGTAAAGCTGTCGTTATTATCAATAAGCAGTATGTTCATGGTCTTCTTTCCGAAGGGTGCATACCCGAGGCGGACGGGCCTTTCAACTAATACCGACACAACCTGACATCGGAGGCATCCATGGCCAGCAACGTGTACTTCTGGAACCTGCGGACGACTCTCAAATCCCCTTTCGACAAGCGATTGGAAAAGCTCCTGAAAAAGGTCGGCGTCAAGGAATTCATCGAAGATGGGGACCTGACGGCCATCAAGATCCACTTCGGCGAAAAGGGAACCACCGGATTCATCCGCCCCCTGTGGCTGCGGCCCATCATCGATTTTTTTCGCACAGCCAAGGCCAAGCCCTTTCTCACGGACGCCTCCACCCTATACGTGGGACAGCGCGGGGAGGCGGTCTCGCACCAGATGTGTGCGGCCCATCACGGTTGGGACCCTCTGGTACTGGCTGCGCCGGTCATCATCGCCGACGGCCTCAAAGGCAACAGCGAAACGGCCGTTCCTGTGGGCGGCAAACATATCAAAGAGGCATACATAGGAGCGGACATTGCCGACGCAGACCTGTTCACCAGCGTCAATCACTTCAAGGGCCATGAGCTGGCCGGGTACGGCGGGGCTCTCAAGAACGTGGGCATGGGGTCGGCATCCAAGCGCGGCAAAATGCAGCAACACTATTCCACAGGTCCCATCATCAATCCGGAGAACTGCAAAGGCTGTGAACAATGCGTAAAAATATGCAAACCCGGCGCGCTTTCCCTGGGCAAGGATAAGAAGATTCAGCTCAACCCGGAGCGTTGCGTGGGGTGTGGAGGTTGTTTCCTGGGCTGCAAAAGCGGGGCGCTGCAGATTGACTGGAAAATCGGCGTGCAGGAGTTCCTGGAGCGAATGATGGAGTACGCCCTGGCCGTGGTCAGGACCAAGAATCGCCCCTGCCTGCACATCAACTTCGTGGTGGATGTGGTCCCGGATTGCGACTGTGTGGGCTTCACCGACCAATCCCTGTGTCCGAACATAGGCATCCTGGCGTCGTTTGATCCCGTGGCCGTGGACCAGGCTTGTCTGGATCTCGTCAATGCCGCCCAGCCGCTTTTCCCCAGCAAGTTGCCCTCGGGCACCAAGCCGGGCGACGACAAGTTTCTGGCCATTCACACCCATTGTCCACCGGACTTCGGCCTGGAATACGCAGCAAAAATCGGGCTCGGCACACGGGAATATACGCTTATTAACGTATAGGAAGAGATGCGGGGCGCTGCCCCTGCACCCCACCAAAGAGCTGAGCCCTTTGGAAGCCCAAAGTAATAAACACAGAGAAGGACAGGTGACCCTGTCCTTCTCTGTGTTTATAATCAGAGGATGCAAGGGGGATTATCCCCTTGCCCGCCGGAGGCAAAACTACAAAAAATCCCAGTGCTTTTTAAAGGTCCAGCAATAGGAACGCTTACCGTGGACCATGTCACCCAAACGCCGGGACGCCGCCTTGACGAACATCCCCAAGGCCTTGTCTCCCATAAAATTCACACCTCTGAAAAGCAGCCATCGAAACCGATCGGAGGCCTTGATTTCAGACAGAATCTGGGATTGCAGTCGCTGGCAGTAAAATAATGACGGTTTGCCGTTGTTCTTGAGCGCCTCGGCCACGGCTTCTCCTGCATACAGCCCTGAAGCCATGGCAAAAAAGATGCCTTCGCCGAAAAGCGGTTCCACCAAGCCACCGGCGTCGCCAGCCAGCAGGACACGTCCGCACCACGGCTGTTCAAGATAATTTCCATAGGGCAGGGGATACCCTTTGAATCGGATTTCATCCGCTTTTTCAATATTGAGATATTCTAAATAGTTTCTAAAAAGATTGGAAAAGTTTGAAATATTACGACGAAGTCCGCAAATTCCCAGAATAACCCTATCCTTATTTGGAAAGACCCATCCGTAACCCGCTTTGAGCATGCCGATATGCAACTCCGGACAATGCACGGATCTGGGGAACCGATCCGGCGGCAGACTGATCTCAATGGCCGGAGCAAGAAAATGTTTCCACCGGGCGTGGTCGATCCTGCCTTCGGGGAAAGCGGCTCGAATGGCGCTATTCACTCCATCCGCACCGATGACGTAGCGGGCCTTGAAAACCTGGCCGTCCGTTGTAGTCACCCAGCCCTTGTCGGGATCGCAGACTGCCGCCCGGGTTTCTTCGAAAATATGGGCTCCTGCCCGGCCCGCGCACTCCAGCAGCAGGGCGTCGAACCGATTTCTATCCGTGAAATGAAATGGAAAGGAGAGCTCGCCGGAGGCCAACAGATGTTTTGGTCCGTAAATGGAAAAGCGGTCGGACTGATAATTGATCACTCCGCTTTGAAGTAAAAATTCCTGATCCAGACCAAGCACCGACCGCAGCAGCTGCATGGATTTCCATGTCAGCAGACCGCCGCAGAGCTTCGGTCTTGGAAAACGGGCTCGATCCAGCAGGGCCACACGCTCACCCCTTCTTGCAAGCGCGTACGCAGCAACACTTCCTGCGGGACCGGCACCGACAATGACTACGTCGAATTTTCCCATGCCTGCCTCCTCAAGAAGCTTTCTCTCTACTATTTCAAATGATTGTTCGCAACAGTGACAGGTTGAACAATACCTTGGCGAGAAGAGGGATATTTACTACTCGTGAACGAAGCACGGCGGCTAATGCCGCCGTGCTTCGTTCTGAACTTGGATTCCAAAAGGCTGAAACTCGGGGCAACGCCCGATTTCATTCGGCCAGCTGATCCAGCAATCCAGTGATCATCCTGTTCACACTTTCCACATGTTGCAACCCTTCGCGAACTTCCTGAGACGATTGTACATTGGGACCGGGCACGGGCTCGCCAATGACGTCCATGAATTCCTCAAGATTGAAAGGCGTCATGTGCAACAGCACCTGAAACCCGAAAACTTTGTCCCCGAGCATATAGCCCTGATTGGGGCAATATTCACCGGTAATGGTGCGTTGCGCCTTCGGAGGGATGGAAAACATGTCGCCATGCCAGATGGGTGCGATGAAACGCTCTGGAAAGCATTTGAAATGATCTGATGATCGGGCGTCCGGGGTAAGACGCACCTCGTGCCAACCTATCTCCCGGTGAGCCATGGAAGTGACCTTACCGCCCAGGGAGACGCTCATGAGCTGGGCTCCGAAACAAAAACCGATCACGTACTTGCCGTCGTCCACGGCCTGCCGGATGAAATCCATTTCGCGCTGCACCTCGGGCCGATCCTGAATTTCATTGACGCTGGCCAGACTCCCCAGAACGATAAGCATGTCGAATTCTGAAAATCCAGGGTACTCCTCTCCTCCATCAACCCTGGTAATGGAGAAACTATGCCCACGATCGTTGATCCACTTGAAGATGTAGGCCGGATGCTCGAACTCCTCGTGCTGCAAAAAATGAATGCGCATGATTGCTCCTGGTGAAATGAAAACGCCGCCCGAAGTATTTCAGACGGCGTATGATGTTGGTCAGTTTCTCAGGCTTACAAGCTGGGAATGTCTTCCTGCTTCTCCGTAAGCAGAAATTCTCCCCGCTCAATCCATTTTTTGAGCTCGTCGGCGACTTCCAGGGACATGGAATAGCTGGTCACGGGAACCGTGGGCGTCTTCTTGCCGTTGTTCACGGTGATTTCACCGGACTTGAGTTCCTCAAACGTCACGTGGTTGAGTACTCGCGGTAAACCATTGGGATAGTCGTAGCCGTAGTCCTTGACCGGCATCTGGATGTCTGCGTCGGATACACTAGTAAACCAGGCCATCTCCTCGTTGAGTACGGGAATGGGAATCCCCACCCCGACGGAAAGGGAACAACCGTAGCCCACGATGCTCACCCCGCGCACATAGCGTGCGTTCATGCCCTTGAGATCTCCCTTCAGCATCAAGGTGCCGGACGGGCTGGTGGGAATGCCGCGCTCGTTGCGGGGCGGTTTGGCCACATGCTGGGTACCGTGCCCGAGTACGTATCCCACACCGCCGCCCAGAAATATCTTGGTGCCCAGGCCGATGGTCTTGAAATACGGGTCGTTGAACAGGGGGGAAAGCTGACCAGCCGTGGCGTAATTCACGTTATGGCAGTTGGGCTTGAGCGGCCCCATATAGGTATAGATGGTGCGGCTGGTGAGATTCACGGCCGCATTGTAGTTCTGATAGCAGTTGCGCGGGTTGAAGAGCCAAGCGTTGGGCAGGTCCGCCAGGGTGATGTCCTTGTCCAGCTCCTTGCGCGGATAACAGTCGGTGCCGTAGGCGCCGGCCCTCAAATGCACGGCCTTGCCGCGAAGCAGGTCCTCAATGACGTGACCGCCACCGTAGACGAAACGTCCCGGAGGAACCTTGTTCAGAGGGTCGTCCTCACTGGCCTCGGTACATCCGAGATAGGAATCCACCGCAGCCAGCCCTGCATGGCAGGGCACGTTGTTCAGCCACATTTTGGAAACCTTCATGACCGGCGGTTGCTGGCCGATGTTGAACAGCATGCCGGAAGAGCACATGGGCGAGAATGTGCCGGTGGTGACCACGTCGATTTGTTGCGCGGCCTTTACTTTCCCTTCCTTGCGGACTATTTCGACCATTTCCTCGGCATTGACCACCACGGCCTTGCCTTTTCTGATCCGGTCGTTGATCTCTTTGATCGTTTTGTTTACCTGATGTACAGCCATGAAATCCTCCAAAAATTCGCCCGAAATTTCCCAGTTTTCCATATATTGTGGAAACCGAGGCCGAATCATGGCCGAATTTTCCACGCAAATCAATTGATTTTCCTCCTTGTAACACCCCCAAAGCTTGGCTTTACCTCAATTTTGCGCTATAAAACCTCATTAACTGAGCGGTGTGTAAAACGTCAAAAGTGATCTTTTTTTTTACTATAGATATTAAATAGTTGGAAAGCACCTCTCAAACCGATCCATAAAACGTGAAACAACCCTTTCGACAACACCTCAAGCAAAACTTCTCTGAAGATGAGCTGAAACGCTGGTACGACCCCCTCAACTTCGAGTTTTCAGAAGAAAATAGACGCCTGGTAGTGCAGTTCCCTCATTCGTTTTTTTCAAAATGGTTTGAGGACTCGCAACAGAGCGTTTTCGAATCTCAGTTGAATATGTTTCTGGGTGACGGCTACTCCGTCAGCTACGAAACAAACGGAAACACCCAGCGCCAAAGCGGCAGTTCGGTCACGACTCAAGTCACCAAGAAAATAGACTTTCCGTTTGATCGTCAGTTCACCTTCGACACCTTTCTCATCAACAAGAAAAACTACTTTCCTCTGGCTTCGGCCCGGGAAGTGGCCAAACAAAGCGGGTCCCTGTTCAACCCGTTCATCATTTGCGGCCCCAACGGATCTGGCAAGACCCATCTCATGAAAGCCGTGGGCAACGAAATCAGCAAGCACCACGACTGCTCCAAAATTTTCCTGGGTTCCATGGATGAGGTCAACAATCTCTACTCCGTGAAGTTCAAGGGGGATTCATTCCGGGCGCGCAATCATCTGTTCGACTTCGACTTTCTGTTCATCGACGACTTGCAGCAGATCAGGGAATACCCAAGTCTGCAGCCGGAAGTGGTCAACATATTCAACCACTTCTACGACAACAAGAAACAAATGGTCTTCACCTGCAAGGACAAGATCAGTTCCTACGACTTTCTGGACGCGGACCTGCAGTCCCGCCTAGGCTGGGGGCTGATCGTCACGCTCAAGGAGCCTGACCTGGAAATCAGGGTGGGCTACATCCAGCAGCAGTGCCGCTACAAGAAACTCCCGCTGAGCAAGGAACAGGTTCTGACTCTGGCTCAGCGGTTCTCGGATTTCCGCTATCTCCAGGGCGTACTCCTGAAACTTTTCGCCTTCCGCGAACTGGTACGCAAGGATCTCTCCCAGAAAGACTTCGAACACATTCTCAGCAACACCGAGGAAAAGACCACCGACGATCTGACTCCCAGGAGGATCATGCAGGTGGTGTGCGAACACTTCAACGTCAATTACAAGGATCTCGTCGGGACCAAACGGCATCAGCAAATCGCCCAGGCGAGGCAGGTCGCCATGTTCCTGTGCCGGGACATGCTTAGCGTTTCGTACCCGGCGCTGGGCCGCACCTTTGGCGGGAAGGATCACAGTACTGTCTTGTATTCGGTGAAAAAAATAGAACAATTACAAGTGGATGACAATGATTTGAAACAGATGTTGAAAACACTGAAGAAAAAATGTCGGATGTCGGATTCATAAGGTTCAAAACGAGAAAGCGACAGACAACGTTCCAAACACCGGACAATCGGTGTTCTTAATTTTGGTTTGAATTTCATAGTGTTAGAGTAGTAAGGAACAAAGCTACAGAGATAATTAATCTTCAATAAGGAGATTCTTTTTATGTTTCTGAAAGTGAACAGAGACGATATCATCGAAGGTCTGCAGAAGTCGGCCAACATCATCCCCGCCAAAACCGGAGCGGCATTCCTGAGAACCATCTGGCTGCATAGCGAGAATGGACGCCTGAACATCATGTCCACAGACTCCAATCTCGAATTCATGGGAGCCTACCAGGCCGAGATCACCGATGAGGGATTGGCCGGTGTCCAAGGTCGTGCATTCTATGACCTGGTCCGTCAGTTGCGTTCCAACCAGGGGGAACTGATCATCAAGACCGACGGAGACAATCAGAACCTGCTGGTGGAACAAAAATCCAGGAAGTACAAATTCCCGGTGAACGATCCCGAGTGGTTCCAAAAGTTTTCCTCTTTTCCGGAAAGCGGCACCGTGTTCTGGTCCGGTGATTTCCTGCATGAGATCATCGACAAGATTTCCTTCTGCATTTCCGACGAGGATTCCATGGAGGCCATCGCCTGCCTGTACATGATCCCCCGTGAGGAAGAAGGACAAAAGCATATCGAAGTCTGCGGTCTGAACGGCCACCAGTTCGCCATGTTCAACTTCGTCAACGACGACATTTTCGAACTGATTCCTCAGGAAGGGGTACTCATCCAGAAGAAATATCTGGCTGAACTCAAGAAATGGCTCACCGCCGACGAGATAGAACTGGCCATCAGCGACAAGCGCATGTTCTTCCGCACCGGTGACAAGACCGAAACCTTCACCCTGCCCATGAGCTACTATCAGTATCCCAATTATCACAACTTCCTGGCCAAGTTGAATGACGACGACGTCTGCAAGCTCCAGGTCAAGCGTGACGAGCTGGTGGAAGCCCTGGGCCGTATCTCCCTGTTCAACACCGATTCCAACCGTTGCGCCTACTTCAACTTCACCCCCACCGAGGTAACTCTCCATTCACAGGGGCAGGAGACCGGCACCGCGCGTGAGGCCATCGACGCCACCTATACCGGGGCATTGGAAAAGATAGCCTTCCCAACCAAGAATCTCATTGAGATTTTGAACCACTTCAATTCCGAAACGGTCACCTTTACCCTGACCGGTACGGAAGCTCCATGCGGCATTTCCGGCGAGGACGACCCGGATTACAACGTCATTGTCATGCCCATGATGATTCAGGAAGAGACTTATTACACCGAGGAAAGCGCATAAATGAGCAATCAGTACACAGCCGAGAGCATCACGATTCTTGAGGGTCTTGCGGCAGTCCGCAAACGCCCGGCCATGTACATCGGCTCCACGGACATCCGTGGTCTGCACCATCTTGTCTACGAGGTCATCGACAACTCCATCGACGAGGCCATGGCCGGGTATTGCGACAAGGTCAAGGTCACCCTGCACATGGACAACTCCTGTACGGTGTCGGATAACGGCCGCGGTATTCCCGTGGACATCCACCCCAAGGAAAAGGTGCCCGCTCTGCAAGTGGTCATGACCACCCTGCACGCAGGCGGCAAGTTCGACAACGACTCCTACAAGGTGTCGGGCGGCCTGCACGGCGTGGGCGTATCCTGCGTCAACGCCCTGTCCGAGTTCATGGAGTCAACGGTCAAACGTGACGGCATGACCTACCGCATGAAATTCGAACGCGGCGTGCCTGTCGGTCAGCTGGAGGAGATCGGACCGGCCACTTCCACCGGAACCACCCAGCGCTTTCGTCCCGACGAAGAGATTTTCGAGGTCAACCAATTCGATTTCGAAACGCTCAAGAAGCGTTTCAAGGAACTGGCCTACCTCAACTCCGGGCTGGAGATCGAATTCAAGGACGAGCGCACCGGCGATGTCGAGGTATTCAAGTTCGAAGGCGGCATCCGAAAATACGTGGCCGACATCAACGCTGGCGTTAACACCATCGGCGACATCATCTACGGTGAAGGTGAAGCCGAAAACGTCATGCTTGAATTCGCCATCCAGTACAGCTCGGCCTACAAGGAAAATACTTACACTTTCGCCAACAATATTCGCACCATCGAGGGCGGGACGCACCTGGCCGGCTTCAAGACCGCTTTGACACGAGCCATCAACAACTATGTCACCAATGCCGACCTGCCCAAGAAGCTCGTCAAGAAGCTCACAGGTGACGATGTTCGCGAAGGCCTTACGGCGGTCATTTCCGTGAAGCTGCCCGATCCGCAGTTCGAAGGGCAGACCAAGACCAAGTTGGGCAACTCAGAGGCCACAGGTCTGGTATCCGCCCTGGTCTATGAAAAGCTGAACACCTTTTTTGAGGAAAATCCCAAGGAAGCGCGGCTGATCATCGAAAAGGTGGTGGACGCCGCAAGGGCCCGCGAAGCCGCCCGCAAGGCGCGCGACCTGGTCCGCCGCAAGGGCGCCCTGTCCGACAACTCCCTGCCGGGCAAGCTGGCCGACTGCCAGTCCAAGAACCCCGAGGATTCCGAAATCTTCATCGTTGAGGGTGATTCCGCAGGCGGTTCCGCAAAGCAGGGACGTGATCCCAAGCACCAGGCCATCCTGCCCCTGCGAGGCAAGATCCTGAACGTGGAAAAAACCCGCTTCGACAAAATGCTCTCCAACAAGGAAGTGCGGGCCATGATCACGGCCCTGGGTATCGGCATCGGCAAGGAAGAGGACGAAAAGGACTACGACAAGCTGCGATATCACAAGGTCGTCATTATGACTGACGCCGACGTGGACGGCTCCCACATCCGCACTCTGCTGCTGACCTTCTTCTTCCGTCAGTATCAGGAACTCATAGAGCGAGGCTATCTCTACATCGCGCAGCCGCCTCTTTTCCGGGCCCACAAGGGCAAATTCGAGCAGTACATCACCGACGAATCCGAACTGCACACCTTCCTGCTCGGCAGGGCGGGAGCGGATCTCAAGCTGGAGACCAAGTCCGGCAAATCCTATGTGGGTGAAGAGCTGTTGGAACTGGTGGAGCGTATCCGTTTCATGCGCCAGAAGTACAATGAATGCGAAAACATGGGCATCACCACAGAGCTGTACAAGGTGCTCATGAACTACCCGACCCGCATCCAGTTTACTCACTTTGAACAATACGATCCGGAAGAGTTCAAAAAAGACATGGAAAAGGCAGGTTTCAAGGTCGAGATCGTAGTTGAGCGTGATTACGAACTGGAGAAGGACCGCACCTACCTGGTCTTCGAGAACGGCAACGGCTCCCGCACCAGGCTGGCCATGGAGTTCTTCTACTCCAAGCTCTACAAACTGGGTTACCAGACCTATCAGGACCTCATTGCCGACTGCGGAGAGCTGTCCTTCACCCTGTTCGTCAAGGACGAGCCCCGCGAACTCGAGGGCATGTTCGATCTCTATGAAGCCATCCTTGAAGAGGCGCACCGTGGCTGGCAGATCCAGCGCTACAAGGGGCTGGGTGAAATGAACCCGGACCAGCTCTGGGAAACCACCATGAATCCGGAAAATCGGAGTATGCTCCAGGTCACCATTGAGGATGCGGCCGCGGCCAACGATATCTTCATGGATCTCATGGGTGACAATGTCGAACCCAGGCGCGACTTCATTGAACGTAACGCACTCATGGTGCAGGAACTCGATATCTAAATCCGGAACGAGAAGAGGGGATGAATATCGTGTGTGAAACACCCCTCAAGCCGTGGAGATAATTGAATGACAAATACGATTTCCATCGAAAGTGAACTCAAGAAAAGCTATCTTGAGTACTCGCTGAGCGTCATCATCGGGCGTGCCATCCCGGATGTGCGCGACGGACTCAAACCCGTGCACCGCCGCATCATGTACGCCCAGTATGACCTCGGAAACTCCTACAATCGGGCCTACAAGAAATCCGCGCGCGTGGTCGGTGACGTCATCGGTAAATACCACCCGCACGGTGACTCTGCCGTGTACGACGCATTGGTGCGCATGGCGCAGGAATTTTCCATGCGCGATCCGCTCGTGGATGGTCAGGGCAACTTCGGTTCCATCGACGGCGACGCCGCGGCGGCAATGCGTTATACCGAAGTGCGCATGGCACGCCTGGCCAGCGAGTTTCTGGCCGACATCGACAAGAATACCGTCGATTATCGTCCAAACTACGACAACACCCTCAATGAGCCGGTCGTTCTGCCCACCAAGGTCCCCAACCTGCTGCTCAACGGCACTGCGGGCATCGCGGTGGGCATGGCCACCAACATTCCGCCCCACAATCTGGGCGAGCTTATCGGCGGCACCATCCACCTGCTGGATAACCCGGAGTGCACCATTGCCGATCTCATGGACTTCATCAAGGGACCGGACTTCCCCACCGCCGCCACCGTGTTTGGTGGTCAGGGGCTTATCGACGCCTATTCCACGGGGCGCGGCTCCATCAAGATCCGCGGCGTCATGGAGGTTGAGGAGAAAAAAGCCAACCGTCAGGCCATCGTGGTCAGGGAAATCCCCTATGCGGTAAATAAATCCACCTTGGTGGAGAAAATCGCCCAGCTGGTCAACGACAAGAAGATCGAAGGCATTACCGATCTGCGCGATGAATCGGATCGAAACGGTATCCGAATCGTCATGGACCTCAAGCGCGGTTCCATCCCCGACATCATCATCAACCAGCTCTACAAGTTCACCCAGCTGGAGACGAGTTTCGGCATCAACATGATGGCCGTGGTCAAAAACCGTCCCATGTTGCTGAACCTCAAGGAAGTGCTCAACTACTTCCTGGATCACCGCCGCGAAGTGATCATCCGGCGCACCAAGTTCGATCTGGACAAGGCCGAAAAGCGGGTCCACATCCTGGAAGGCCTGCGTATCGCCGTGGACAACATCGACGAGGTGGTCAAGATCATCCGGGCCTCCGCTTCCGCCCAGGAAGCCAAGTCCAACCTCATGGAGCGCTTCGAGCTTTCCGAAATCCAGGCCCAGGCCATCCTGGACATGCGTCTGCAGCGCCTCACCGGCCTGGAACGCGAAAAGCTCATGGAAGAGTACGCCGAACTGCTCAAGCGCATCGAGTACTACAGATCCATCCTGGAAAACGAGGATGTGCTCAAGGGCGTCATTCGCGACGAGTTGGAAGAAATCAACAAGACCTACGCCAGCCCGCGTCGTAGCGAACTGCTGCTGCACGATCTGGACAGTATCGACATCGAAGACCTCATCGCCGATGATGAAGCGGTCATCACCCTTTCCCGCCGGGGCTACATAAAACGCACTCCGCTGACCAACTATCAGGCTCAGCGCAGGGGCGGAAAAGGTATTTCCGGCGTGCAAACCAGCGATGGAGACTTCATTCAGAACTTCATGCTGACCACCAACCACAAGTGGCTGCTTCTGTTCACCAACTTCGGCAAGATGTTCAAGATCAAGGCCCACCAGGTGCCCGAGGGAAGCCGTTATGCCAAGGGTGCGCACATCGCCAACCTCCTGCCTCTGGACAAGGACGAGCACATCGCCACGGCCATGAGCCTGGAGGATCTGTCAGCCGAACGTTTCTTCCTGTTCGTGACCAAGCGCGGCATGATCAAGCGTTCGCCCATGGACCTGTACCAGAACTGCCGCAGCACGGGCCTCAAGGCCGTGAACCTCAAGGAAGGCGACGAGCTCATGAGTGTGCAGGAGGTCAATCCGGATGCCGACTGCATGCTGGCCACCCGCAATGGAACGGCCATCCGTTTCAATATCCGCGACGCGCGGCCCATGGGCCGGGTCACCGCCGGAGTGAAGGGCATTTCACTGCGCGGCGACGACGAAGTCGTTTCCGCCGTGACCACCAGTGACGGCGAGCGTTTTGAACTGCTTACGGTTTCCGAAGGTGGTTTCGGCAAACGTACCCACATCGACCAGTACAGAGTCCAGTCACGAGGCGGCAAGGGCATCCTGAACATGCGCCTTACCGACAAGACCGGCATGGTCATCGGAGCATGTTTGGTGAACGAGACCGATGACATCATTCTGCTCACCTCAGGCAACAAGATCATCCGCATGAACGTCAGTGAAATAAGCCTGACGCGTGGTCGCGCAACTCAGGGCGTGCGGCTCGTGCGTATGGATGAGGACGTGAACGTGGCCGGTTTCGATCTGGTCATGGATCCGACCGAGGAACCCGAGGAGTAATGAACCGCATAACCATGGTGCTGCTGGCCGCGCTGCTTTTGTGCGCGGCCTGCAGCCAGGACAAGGGCGGCTCAGCCGATCTTGCAAAGGCCCGGGAGTCGTATTCCAAGGGTTTTTACCTGGAAGCGGAGAGCGGCTATGAACGCTATCTCCAGCTGCGGCCCCAGGGTAAGTTCCGCAAGGAGGCCTGGGAACGGCTTGTGGACATATCCCTGAATATCAAGGGTGACCTTGAACGGGCTGTTTCACTGCTGGACGCCATGTCTTTGGAACTGGGAGATGACAAGGCCGAGGCCTGGCGGGTCATGTTCCGCCTGGGAGACATCTACGATCAGATGGGCAAGCGCCAGAAATCCATCGAGGCCTTTGAAAAGTGTCTGATGCTTGCCATTGATTTCCCGGAAGAGACCGTGAAGACGCAGTTGCGTATCGCGCGTGTCTACAGAAGCATGGGGAATTACGATCTGGTCATGGATACGCTGCAGGAATGCAGCCGCAATGCGGACAATGATGCGGACAGGGCGAAGTGTCTGTACGAACTGGCCCAAAGTTGCAGTTTGATCAATAACTGGGGGATAGTGAAAAAATCCATCGAGGAATTGCTGACCTTGAAGGATGTCGATCAGGAAACGCAGGCCATGGCCACTTTTCTGTTGGCCGAGGCTTACGAGAATGAGCGACGGTATGAAGAGGCTGCAAAGCTCCTCAAATCCATTCTGAACACTTATCCGAACCCCAAGGTCGTGGAAGCGCGTTTAAAGGCTCTGGCGAGCGAACGGCCACAATGAGACGGCATTTCCAGACTTGAAGGATGCTTGTGCCGCCCCTGGAGAATTCTCCAGGGGCGGCTTTTTCATGGTCGGGCAGATTGTTAAGCGTCTCGTGCACGGAGATGATGACGGCCATGGTGAGGCACATTAACTTTCCCCAGTCTACTCGTCCGGACTGTATTCCAGGATTTCTCCAGGCTGGCATTCCAGAAACCGGCAGATGGCCTCCAGAGTGGAAAAGCGGATGGCCTTGGCTTTTCCGGTCTTGAGTATGGACAGGTTTTGCGGGGTAATACCCACAGCTTCGGCCAGTGCCTTGGAGCTGACTTTTCGTTGGGCCAGGACCACATCGAGATTGACGATGATTGCCATATGCTCTCCTAAACCGTGAGTGCCTGTTCATCATTCATTTTTCTGCCTTCGTCCATGATCCGGGAGATGAACAGGATCATGATGCCGACCACCACCATGGAAATATTGGTGTCGTCGACGCCCACCTGAACGAGTCGTTCCCCTTGCGGATTGGTCAAGGTCAGCACCAGGGTGATCAGGGTGCCTGAAGGAATTGCCAGCAGTTGATGGGCGATGATTCCCCAAGCCACTTTCCGGAAATTGTCGACATTTGCCTTTTCGAAAATAGCTCCGTTGGCATAGAGGGAGAAGAGCTTGGCAAGGCAATGGTAGATATACATGAGGGCCGCACCGGGCAGCATGGCCAAGGCGAACCCTGCCAGGCGCTGCCACCATTCCGGGGCGAGCATTTCCGTGGCGATTGCGGCTCCATCAGTATTAACGTCCAGGGAGAACTCGCCGGTGATGCTCATTTTGCTGAAGAGCCACAGCAGGAGCATGGTTACGGGGTACAGATAGAACAAAGCCTTGAAGAGCAGGGAAAAACGTTTGCTGGGTTTGGTTATTTTGTTCATCGAGAGAACCTCCGTTTAGTTTGTGATAGCCTTGTTTAAAAATAAATAATTATTGTTTGTCAATAATTATTTCGTGAAAAAGGTTATTTCGTGAAATGAGTTCAATTGTTATGGGGAGCCTTTTTCCATAATCATGTTTTCATATGGCTTGACAGTGTTGATTTTGCACCCTATCAACATGTGCATGAATGCACATGTTGATAGTCATGCTGGCAAGAAGACGGCTGGGGAGCCTCAGCCTCAAGAGCTTGGTTTGTTTTTTGAGCATCTGCATCACCTGGCCGTTGCTCAAGTTTTTTCCCACATGGCCCAGGTCATGCACGCTGTGGATCTGTCCTTCAGCCAGCTCAGCACCTTGTTCCGGCTGTCCCGGCACGGATCGTTGCGCATCGGCGATCTTGCCCAGGGAGCGCATTTGAGTCCCTGTGCGACAAGCCGCTTTGTAGCGCGTCTCGTGACCGACGGATTGGTCGAAAAACATCCGAACCCCGAGAACCGGCGGGAAAGATTGGTGGTCCTCACTGAACAAGGCAGCGCCTATCTGGAACGGTTGCGGCGTTGTTCGGCCCAGGCCTATGACGATTTGTTTTTGAATGTGCCGTCCGACCTGAAAGAGCGGTTGCTCGACACGTTCGCAGAACTTAAGCCGCTGATTCCTCAGGAAAGATCGGCCTGATCCACCAATTTTCATTCGCAGGGGAAATTGCGAATACCTGCATAGTGTTAGGAGTACAATTATGTCCTTAAAACCGAATAGCCTTGCTTACACCATATTGTTGGCGGGAATTTCCGCACTTCCGCCCCTCAGTATAGACATGAACCTGCCCGCCATACCGTCCATCGAATCCGCCTTTCATGTGGCTTCAGGGCAGGGAGCACTGACCTTCAGCCTGTTTCTTCTCGGTTTTTCCATTGCTCCAATCGTGGGGGGACCGCTGTCCGACCGTTACGGCCGGAGACCTACACTGATGATTTCTCTTCTTGCCGCCTCGTTGGCGGCCTTTGCCTGCATGTTGAACGCATCCTTCCACTTCCTTCTTTTTGCGCGCCTGGTGCAGGGAACGGCTGCCGGGGTCTGCATTCTCATTCCCCTGGCCATCATCCGGGACACGCTCTCTGGGACCGCAGCCCGAAGGAAGTTGTCCGGCATCATGTTCGTGGTGGGAGTGGCCCCGTTGGTGGCGCCCATCATCGGAGGTGGGGTATTGGCACTGTTCGGATGGAGGGCCATCTACGGCATCCAGGGCGGCCTTGGAGTCATTCTTCTGCTCTGCGTGATTCCCGGAATCTCCGAGACACTTTCGCCGGAATTGCGTTTGCCCTTCAACCCTCGGCAACTGGCTTCCGGGTACAAGGCCCTGTTCACGGACAGAGGATTTCTCAGCCTGTCTTTGCCCCTGGCTTTCGGCTTCGGCTGCATGTTTTCCTATATCGCCGGTTCACCGGGGCTGCTGGTGGGTGAAATGAAGCTTTCGGAACAGACGTATTCCGTTGTTTTCGCCTGCACTTCCTTTGGGTTGATGCTGGGATCCATGGTCAGCGGCGTTCTTGGAAGGAGGGAAGTGCACTCGCGACCCATCATTGCAGTGTCCCTGTTGGTCATGTCGGTTTCGGTTTGCGTCATCGCAGGCATCACCTGGGAAGGACACACGTCCCTCATGATGTTGCTGCCGCTGTTGCTTCTCGTCATGCTCTGCTTCGGCATGATGCAACCCAACGCCATGAGCGAGGCGGTGACGCCCTGGGAGCGCATGGCCGGGACAGCCTCGGGAGCGGTGAACGCCCTGCAGATGCTGGTGGGGGCGGGAGCAAGCGCCCTGGTCACCGGTTTGGCGGGAGTCCTGGATTCGGGGCAGACCATGAGTGTGGCCATGGGCTGTTCCGCGCTTTTGGCAACAGCTCTCTATTGGGTGCTGCGTCCAAGGGCGGCCCGTTCCTGACAAGGCGGAACCTCCATTACTTTTTCCATACCTGTTGTTCCGTAGTTATGAAAAAGGCCCCGATTCCGGGGCCTTTTTCATAAGTGGAGTAGTATGTCTTGTTGTGGGGCGATTAGAGAATCGGCAGATATTTGTCCAGTTCGTACTCGGTAACCTGAGTGCGGTATTCGTCCCATTCGGCGATTTTGTTTTCCACCAGGGCGTTGTGCAGATGATCGCCCAGCACTTCTTTCAGGAATTTGGACTTCTTCAGGGACATTGCTGCTTCGTACAGGGAGCCGGGAAGCGCCTTGATCTTGTTGCGCTTGAGCTGGCGTTCGTTCATTTCGAAGATGTCTTCTTCGATCGGCGCAGCCAGTTCATAACCGTCCTCGATGCCCTTGAGGCCTGCTGCCAGCATGACTGCGAAGCAGAGATAGGGGTTGGCGGCCGGGTCCGGACAACGCAGTTCCATACGGGTTGCCTGCTCCTTGCCGGGTTTGTACATGGGTACGCGGACCAGGGCCGAGCGGTTGCGGCGGGCCCAGGCGATATAGACCGGAGCCTCGTAGCCGGGGACCAGGCGTTTGTAGGAGTTGACCCACTGGTTGGTGACGCAGACGAACTCCGGAGCGTGTTTCAGGATGCCGGCGATGTAGGATTTGCCCTCAGGAGAGAGGTGGTATTGGTCGCCTGCATCGTAGAACACGTTTTTGCCGTTTTTGAACAGGGACTGATGCACGTGCATGCCGGAACCGTTTTCGCCGAAGATGGGCTTGGGCATGAAAGTTGCGTAGCAGCCGTGCTTGCGGGCGGTTTCCTTGACCACGACGCGGTAGGTCATGGCCGTGTCGGCCATTTTCAGGCCTTCTGCGTAACGCAGGTCAATTTCATGCTGGGAGGGAGCTACTTCGTGGTGGGAGTACTCCACCTGCATGCCCATGGCTTCCAGGGCGAAGATGATGTCGCGACGGACGTTGTTGCCCAGGTCCAGGGGCGGGGCGTCGAAATAGCCGCCGCGGTCCAGAATCTCGGTGTCCGAGTCATCGGCAAAGGTGAAGAATTCCAGCTCGGGACCGACGTAGTAGGTGTAACCCTTTTCAGCGGCTTGGGCCAAAATCTTTTTGAAAATGTATCGGGAGTCGGCTGCAAACGGGGAGCCGTCCGGGTTGACAATGTCACAGAACATGCGGGCGACCGGTTTTTCCGTGGGCCGCCAGGAGCAGATCTGGAAGGTGGTCGGGTCCGGCATGGCCACCATGTCGGATTCGTCGATGCGGCAGAAGCCGAGGATGGAGGAGCCGTCGAAGCCCATGCCTTCCTCAAAGGATGCTTCCAGTTCATTGGGGGTGATCTGGAAGGACTTCAGGGTGCCGAGAATGTCGACGAACCAGTACTGAATAAAGCTGACGTCGTAGTCTTTGACAGCCTTGAGTACATCATCAGCGTTCTTGCAGTTGAAAACGGGGATATCCATATGTTTCCTCCAAGGGTTTGGATTATTCCACATAAAAAACCGTTTAAACTAATCCCATATCAATCCATGTGCCACAAGTGCTTTTCTCAATAAAATTAGAGGGCTATTTTTATTTTCCTCGTGAGTCGCGGTGTGTGGAACTGTTGTTATTTACAAAAAAAGCAAATAAATGGCAATGGATTGAGCTTTTTATAGACGATAATGTAAGATGATGGTTTTTGATGGCTGATTTATGCTGATTTTGGTGACATTAATGTAAATTTTTAAAAAGCAGTTCCAGGAAATGGCTGGATTTGCGGTCCAGGCGCTCCATTTTATGCGTTTTTGCCTCATTGAGCGCGTTCTGAAATTCCTCCGGTGAAATGAACCGGTTGATGTCTTCATATTTTCCGGCTTCGCCTGCAGGACGGTACTGGTCCATTATATTCAGGTAGGTGTGCGGGGAAATTCCGGCCAGGAATTTCATCCACTGCCTGGTCCCGGCGATGTCTTCGGGCATGACCAAATGCCGGACCAGGAGGCCGCGCAGGGCGATGCCGTTGTCCAGCACCAAATCGCCCACCTGACGGTGCATTTCCCTGACAGCTTTTCTGGCCCGGTCTGGATAGTCCTTGGCCCGCAACAGGCGCCCGGCATGGGCCGGGTTCCATATCTTCACGTCCGGCATGTAGATGTCCACAACGCCGTCCAGAAGCCTGAGGGTGTTCAGGCTGTCATAGCTGCTGGTGTTGTAGACAAGTGGAATCTTCAGGCCGTGCTCGGCGGCTATGGGCAGGGCCTCCAGAATTTGGGGAACCACGTGGGACGGGGTCACGAAATTGATGTTGTGGCAGCCCTGTTCCTGGAGCCGTAGCATGATTCCTGCCAGCTCCTCGGGTTCGGCCTGGAGCCCGGCATCGGCGTCGTGGGATATATCGTAGTTCTGGCAGAAAACACATTTCAGATTGCAGCTGGCGAAAAAGATGGTGCCGGAACCGTGCCGGCCCACCAGTGGACTCTCCTCGCCGAAATGCGGATTGAAGCTGGCCACCACCACCTTGCGTCCGATACCGCAGAAGCCGGTTTTGTCCTGAAGCCGGTTTACGCCGCATTCGCGTGGACAGAGGCGGCAGTCGGACAGCAATTCGACCGCCTGGGTGGCGCGGACCGAAAGTTCCCCGGATTGTTGCAGAATAAGATAACCAGGTTTCATGAAACAAATATAGCATAATGATAGGTTTAAGAACAATCATTGAACGTTTTTCAGGCGCTGTGCTATGTTTCAGCGAAATGACATATATTTGTGAAAATTGTCACTTACTAATATGTTTTTTTATAGAGGGAAGGGGTATTCAGTCACCTGTTCATGTTCAATTTGGAACAAGTCAGGAATTGTGTTGAGCAGGTATTCGAAGACCCTATCTGTATCTCAAATCAACCTTGAGTAGTGAAAATATACGGCTGCCCGCAACATGGCGCCCGCCGAGTTCCTCGGATCATGGGGGAGATCGGAAACCGGAAGGTTTGACCATATTTTCACCTATCATGTAACTTCCAGGAGGAAGTAATGAGTATCAAGTACAAAATATTATTGCCCATACTTCCGCTCGTGCTCTTAGTGGGCTGTTTCGGCTATTTTCTGTTGACCGGCAAGTTTGACAACCTTCGGTACTCCTTTGCCGACATGCTGGTGGGCAACACGGCCAAGACGCTGGTCCTGAATACGGAAAACGCCGCCTTGCGAGCCCAGGAGGAGGCGGCCCTGTTCAGCCGCATGCCCGCAGTGATCGAGGCTTTCCGTGTGGCCCGTTCCGGCAACATCGACGACGAGAAGGACCCTGCCGCCCAGGAAGCGCGTCAGGCTTTGAGAACGGCCCTGAAGCCGGCTCTGGCCGGTTTCAAGGATACGTTCGGCGGAAAGTTGCAGCTTCATTTCCACCTGCCTAATGGCCGAAGCCTTGTGCGCATGTGGAGAGACAAGCAGGCCAAGCGTAATGGCGCATGGGTGGACATTTCCGACGACATCTCCAGTTTTCGACAGACCGTGCTGGACGTGAATCGGGATGGACAGCCCCGGCGCGGCATCGAGCCTGGGCGCGGCGGGTTCGCCATTCGCGGGCTGGTGCCGGTTGTTGACACCAATGGCGCCCGGCTGGGGTCCGTGGAGGTACTCAAGAGTTACGCCGACGTGTTCAAGTTCTTTGAAAAGGACAAGGGCAAGTTCTTTACCCTGTATATGGATGCGGCGCTGCTTCCTACCACCACCAAGCTTCAGGACCCCAAAAAGTATCCCGTGCTGGACAAGTCCTTTGTGCGAGTCACCGGAAAGGCCAACAAGGCCATTGACGCTTCGGTGAACGCCTCTATGCTCAAGAAGGCCATGCAGGAACAGACCTTCACCATTTCCGGTGATTACGCCCTTGCCTACATGCCGGTGAAGGACTACCAGGGCCGGTCCATAGGCGTTATTGCCCTGGCTCAGGATATTTCCAGCCAGAACGCCATACTGGATCACGCCATCATGGTGGTGCTGGGCATCTTCCTGTGCGCGGTGCTCATCCCCATCCTTTCCACTCTTGGCGTGCTGCCCTTTGCGGTATTCAAGCCGCTGGCCAAGATCAGGCAGTTCGCCGAGGACGTTGCCAAAGGTAACCTCAGCAGCAGTGTGGACCTGAAGAGCAACGACGAGATTGGCCAGATTCACGAGTCCGTGAAGCGTATCCCGGCCAGCATTTCGGCTTTGATCAAGGACTGCGAGGATACGGCCGAACAGGTTCGGAAGGGGGGCATGAACGCCCGCGGCGACGCCTCCAAATATGAGGGGGCCTACGCCGAGCTGGTGGAGAGCATGAACGCCTTGGCCGACACTTTTACCGCCATATTCGACACCCTGCCGTTCCCCATGTTCACCATAGACAAGGACTGCAACCTGCAATACGTGAACAAGCAGACCGAAGTCGCAGCGAGCAAGAAGACGGCGGAACTGCTGGGCACCAAATGCCACGCGGCCTTCAACACCGACGACTGCCAGACCACCGATTGCATCTGCGACAAGGCTATGCGCTTTGTGGACAGCCAGACCGGGGCCACCCGTGCCGTTACCGACTCTGGTGTCATGGAGGTGAAGAATTACGCGATTCCCCTCAAGGACGCCAAGGGCGAAGTGTCCGGCGCGCTTGAAGTGGTGGTGGATCAGACGGACGTGATCGAATCGCAACGTACCATGCAGCGTGTGGCCGCGGAAGCCGAGCAGCTTTCCCAGCGCATGACCGCCGCCTCCCAGCAGCTTTCCACTCGTGTGGAAGAATCCAGGGTGGGGGCGGAAGAACAAAGTAAGCGCACCACTGAAACGGCCACGGCCATGGAAGAGATGAACAGCACCGTTCTGGAGGTGGCCAGGAATGCCACCTATGCCGCCGAGAATGCGGATCTGGCCCGCAAGCAGGCCCATGAGGGCAGCGACATTGTGGACAAGGTGGTCGGCTCGGTGAATGAAGTTCAGGAGTTGGCCTCGTTGCTCAAGGAGAACATGGGCGAACTGGGACAGCGTGTGGACGGCATCGGCCAGATCATGACCGTGATCAACGACATTGCGGACCAGACCAACCTTCTGGCGCTCAACGCGGCCATCGAGGCGGCCCGCGCCGGCGAGGCGGGACGAGGATTCGCAGTGGTTGCGGACGAGGTTCGCAAGCTGGCCGAAAAGACCATGCAGGCCACTACTGAGGTGGGCAACGCCATTTCCGCCATCCAGAGCGTGGCGGAGCGCAATATCGACGAAACCGAAAAGGTGGCCGGAGTGGTGGCTACCTGTACGGATCTGGCCCAGACCGCAGGAGAATCCCTGACCAAGATTGTGGACCTTTCCCAGGGGTCGGCCGAACAGGTGCAGGGTATTGCCGCTGCCGCCGAGGAGCAGTCTTCGGCTTCGGAGCAGATCACCCATGCCACCGAGGAGATGCATTCCATCTCCCAGAACACGCGCGATGCCATGAATCAGTCCGCGCAGGCCTGTGAGGAGCTGAGCAACATCGCCAACGAGTTGAACATGCTCATTTCGGATCTCAGTTCGACCAAGTAGTGACTACCGGACATTATCGGATAATCAGGCCGGGGCGCTCAAGCGAGTGCCCCGGCCTTTTTGTTCGTAAGGGTGTTCGTAATATGTTTGTTGACTGTAGCTTATGTGTTCTTATTATGTTCATAAAACTATTAATTACTTGAAATAATAAATTATATTTTAAAAAGATGCGAAGAGTTCAGGAATCGTGGAGTTGGTGGGAACGTGGTTTATCGGCGTTTCAAATGCAGCCGCGCCCGCTCACGTATGGCGGCGATTTTCAATCCCCAAAACGGGCAGCTCGGAACATGGCCTTGGGACGTCGCAGCCCCGCAGCAGTCGTATCGGTTTTCGCCGGTTTCCGGGTCGGGGCTTATGGGCGGTTCATATTCCTCCAGGAATTGCTCCACTGCTGCGAGCAGGCCCGTCGGGGTCAGGCTGCCGCCCGTGTTGAAATTCGCTTCCACAGCCTCCGCGCGTCGGATCAGGGTAAAAGCGCCGTCAATGTGGGTCATGCGCAGGGCGCGGCTCATGTCCCAAATGAGGGACAACTGATGCAGTGCCTGAGTCTCAACGGCATGCAGGCGCGACAAGGGGATTGTTCTTTCGGCTACCATGCCCTGTTTCTCCCCACGCAGATTGTTGCCGGCGGAATGCGTTCCATCAACTCGGTGGGGGGGGCTTCCATGACATCGATCAGCAGGCACAGGGTTCGAGTGATCTTCATAAGATTCCTCTCGGTTAGTGGTTTATGATCCAGACTGGAATACCGCATTGTAGAATATATTCTGTAGATATATATTCTACAAGTCAAGCACGGTAGGCTTAAGTCACCATGCCGAAAAACAATTCTCAGAATTACTCTGCGCGAGAGCAGGAGTTGATGGGGAAGCTGGGCATCAAAGTCCGCCAGAAACGCGAAGAATCAAGCATTTCCCAAGAAAAACTGGCTGAGCTTGCCCAAATACACCGGACGTACATCAGCACCATCGAGCGAGGGCAGCAGAACATTTCCCTGACCATCCTGATCAGGCTGGCAGACGCGCTCTCCATATCTCTGGAAGAGCTGTTTTCCGATCTTTAGGAAGGAACCATGACATTTGCATAACTGATCGGACATAGTCTGCATAAGCCGTGTCAGACCCTTCGGAGCAGCGCGGATGCCATGGCGCGGACATACGATTAGACGCGGACCGCCCGTATTGTCGCTACAAGATTGAGCATATCCGTCAGGAATTGTTGGACCCGGCACGTTCGTTGTCAGGCACGACTTCGTCGTCCTTGAGCCTCGACTCGCTGGCGATGTTATGGGGTTGGCCCCGGATGGAGGCGCGTCCGTTACGAAGAATCAAGCGGGTAGAGAGCCGCTTTGCCGCTTTTGGCTCGCGTCCAGGTGGCGACGGTGATTCCCTTGTGAGCAAAATTTTCGAGCGCTTCTTTGTAGGTTCCTGGCATAGCCTAATACCTTGTTTTTGTTTGGTTCGCATTGTGCGAATGCCGTCATTTGCCGTGTTGTGTGAATTTGTTTTTACGGATTATCTCCGCAGTAGTTAACGGAGATAATTTTAAGGGGCGTCTATTGTCTATTGCCGATAGGATGAAAGAAGTCACAAATGGTCTGAAACAACCCGAAATAGTTAAGTTATTAGGGGAGAAGGGGCCCCATAGGGTTAATTCAATTTACTCTGGCAAACAAAGAGTGCCGGAAGACTTTCTTGTGAAGTTTATTGAGGTTTTTAAAGTTGACGCCAACTGGTTGTTGTTGGGAGTCGGGGAGTCTCCAAAAATGGAACTCAACTCCCGCGAGCGTGCGCTTATCGCCAACTACAGAGCCAGTTCTGAGGAGGCCCGTCGGAGTGTCGAAACGACGGCTGCCTTATTGGCGCAACCACAAACCAAAAAAGATTAGGCGGTCCGCCGTAACGGCCCAGGCCTGTATTGAAACAGGCTTGCAGACCATGAAATAAAAAGACCTCCCGGGGGAATCCCGGGAGGTCGATTCGTTTCATGCATCAAGTTAAATCCAGCACCAATCGGTGTTGTAGTGCGGCGGATCAAGTATCTCTTCCGGACCATCTTCCTGGAAATCATGATTGATGTGGAGCGTGACTTTAACCAGAGTGTCCTGGGTCCAAGGAACAGCAATTCCGGGTAAGTCGGTGCCTTTCCAAAAAGCGCGTTTAGCGATCTCACGTGCTTTGACGGGAGTGTCGGCCCGGACGATGCATGTGCCTCTATGGCGGCAGCCCTCCCAACCCTTGTAGGTTAAATCCATAGGGTTAAGGGAATAGACTGGCATACGCACCTCCTTGTTTAAGGTCTTATCGTATACGATGAATAAAATAAGGAGGTGGGTGCGGGATATGATAATCGATCCGCAAAGAATCGGATGTTCGTAAGGTGTTCATTGGATGTAGGTTGTGTGTTCTTTTACTGTTCATAATGTATATAATATCTTGAAATAATAGTATTAAATTTGAGATAGTGGGAATACTGCAGAAATCGTGGAGTTGGTGGGTGTGCTGACGCGCTGGCTCAAACCGAGGTAATTTTTCATTCTTTGTTTTTGTCCCCTCGGGCTATTTTTTTCTTTACTCGGTACGTCCTGTGCCTCGCCCTTTGGATGCTGTGCTGGCGTACAGCGCCCAAGGTTATTTGTGGCTGGCGCAGCAAAAATTGAGTTGTGGCGAATCGCCGTTTCACTCGACGAAAGCATACGAAAGCTCGCCGAATTGTGCCAAACCTCCCAGCGGGACCGGCGCAGTTTATCGACTCCCTCATTTGTGCTTTCCTCAAATGGTTTTCGAATAGTGAAGATGACTGTTTTGAGCGTATCGCCCGGGGAGGGCGTTGAAAAAGATGGGGAGCAGGCCGCTCCCCGTTTTGATAGCTCGTTATGCGTACGCAACGATGGAGTGCACGGTGCGGGTCAGTTCGGGCTCGCCCTTGGCTGCGTAAATCTCGTACAGGCCCATGACGGTGCCTTGGGAGAAGACGTAGTTGCGGAAGCTGTTGAAGCCCTTCACGTCGTTTTTGGCGATCTTGTAGTCGCGTTGGGCGATCTTCTGCATGACCGGGATGGTCCACTGGGCCGCGGGCACGGTGAGCACCCAGTCGTGGTCGCCCAGGTGGCAGACGAAGCCTTCCTGACGGCGCGGCAACGGCAGTGTCTTGCCGCCCTTTTCCAGCAGTCCGTAAGCCACCGGATCGATGCCGTTGATGATGGCGGCGGTCTGCAGCCAGCCCACCACCTGCTTTTCATCGGCCGGGGTGCGCGGATGGTTGTGGGCGCAGGCCTGGGCTATACAGACCTCGGCGGGCAGGCCGCGGGCTATGGATTCGGCCACGCCCAGGGGGTGGTGCTCGCCGGTTCCGGCAAGTTTCAGCTCGTTGCGGGATGCGCCGTCCTTGCCCCACTGGAAAACCCACGGTTTGTGCAGGTCGTGAAGCAACTGCGAGGCGATGACCACGTCGCGGTCCAGCAGATAGTCGTAGACGTCGCGGTAGCCTTCATAGAGGGCCATGGAAACGCGGGTGTTCAGGTCGGTGTGGGTGATGAGGCCGCCCGGATAGGAGTGGTGGCTGCCGTAGCCGCTGCCTGGTGCGGAATAGAACGGCTGCGGTGCTCTGGAAGCGCTTTTGGCCGGGGGCAGGAAATCGTCGAAGGAAACGTCCTTCAGGAGACCCTTGGCGGTGAGCTCTCTGTAGATTTCCTTTTTCTCGGATTTTCCGATTTTCTTCATGATTGTGGGGGCCGGGGTGGCCATGATCTCCTGGACCGTGGCACGGATTTTCGGGTTGCGGATCTGGGCGGCGGTCGCCTGGAGATTGTCCCAGCCTGCCATGACCAGGCCGGACGCTTCGGCCATCTGCTGCGGGGTCATTTCGCGCAGCTCGGCCACGGTGATGCGGGTGTAAGCGGCCTTGGCGGGTTTGGGGAGGGTGGCGACGGCGGCCATGGCTCCGGCAGCCAGGCCGAACTTCAGGAAATCTCTGCGTTGCATCTCGGACATGTCTTCATCCTCACGTTTGTGTCTGTTGAAAATAGGTTGATAAAAAAGAGCAATACGCCAGGATTATTTATAATAGTCCGTGTGACGTTTGGTTACGGAGGCGAAACGGGTGTGTGAGAGTGGGGAAAATTTCGGTTACAAAAGTAATTTGAAGAGATCAGATGTGTGGCCAGGCACGCGGGGGATTCTCGCCGCGCGATTTTGGACGCTGTTGACATCTGCCTGATTGATTTGGGTGAGGTCCCGGAGGATCTTTAATACTTGAGATAGAAAGACTCTCACTGCGCTGACTTGTAACTGATTTGAATGCGAGCTCTTCTTTTTTGTACAAAAAACGCGCTGAAAGCGCGTCGATGAAAAGTTTTGGAGGGTGGGGTCCGGGGAGGGAAGCCTTTTCCAAAAGGTTCCCTCCCCGGTTCTTTACGTAGTTGGAACTAAGCCTTCGCGGCCACTTCGGCGCCTGCATTCAGGGCCTCGGTGTTGGCGGGAATGAGCTTGTGATAGCGCTCGGACAGCACGTCCTTGAGGCTGTCGATGACGGGCTGCAACTCCATGATGCCTGTGGCTTGGATGTAGGCGCCCAGCGCAACCATGTTGGCCATGCGGGTGTTGCCGAGCTTGTCGGCTATCTCGTTGCACGGCACGGCGATGCACTTGACGCGGTTTGCGTCTGCAAGGTCCATGTCGATAAGCGACGAGTTGATGATGTTCAGGCCGCCGTCCTTGAGCCTGGGCTGGAACTTGTCCAGGGAAGGGCGGTTCATGATGATCAGGCTGACCGGGCTGTGGATGATGGGCGAACCGATCTCCTCTTCGGAGAGCACCACGGTGCAGTTGGCGGTGCCGCCGCGCATCTCCGGGCCGTAGACCGGTATGTAGGTCACGTTCAGGCCGTCCTTCATGCCCGCGTAGGCCAGGAGGTTGCCGATGAGCATGACGCCCTGCCCGCCGAATCCTGCAATGATTGCATCGAGATAACGAGCCATTAGCAAGCACCTCCTTCGTCCAGGGCGTCCTTGAACACGCCGAGCGGGAAGTAGGGGATCATCTCGGTCTTGATGCGTTCGTTGGCGTCCACCGGATTCAGCTTCCAGTTGGTGGGGCAGGCCGAGAGCAGTTCCACGAATCCGAAGCCCTTCTTCTCGATCTGGCACTGGAAGGCCTTGCGGAGGTACTTCTTGGCCTGACGGATGTTCTTCACATTGTTCAGGGAAGCGCGCGCGGCAAAGGTTGCGCCCCCCAGCCCGGCGATGATCTCGGTCATGCGGATGGGCGCGCCTTCGTGTTCCAGGCAACGGCCCGAAGGGCAGGTGGTGGTGCGCTGGCCGATGAGCGTGGTCGGGGCCATCTGGCCGCCTGTCATGCCGTAGACCGTGTTGTTCACGAAGACCACGGCGATGTTCTCGCCGCGGTTGGCGGCGTGAAGGACTTCGGCCATGCCGATGGAGGCCAGGTCACCGTCGCCCTGGTAGGTGAAGACGAACTTGTCCTTGCGGGCGGCCTTGACGCCGGTGGCCACGGCCGGGGCGCGGCCGTGCGGAGCCTCGACAGCGTCCACGTTCAGGTAGTTGTACAGGAAGACCGAGCAGCCTATGGAGGCCACCAGGATGGCGTCCTCGGCCACACCGAGCTCATCCAGCAGCTCGCCCACGAGACGGTGCGCCACGCCGTGGTGGCAGCCCGGGCAGTAGTGGGTCGGGCGGTCGATGACGGACTGGGGACGGTCGAATACTAGTTGTTCGGACATTTACTTACCCTCCAGCCATTCGAGGACCGGGCCCTCGATATCTTCGGGAATGGGCAGGTTGCCGGGATAGATCGGAGCGAAGTCCGAGTCGGCAACCGTGCGGATGGCAAGGCGCACGTCGTCGACCATTTGGCCCAGGTTGTGCTCGATGGTCAGGAACTTCTTGCCTTGCTTTGCCAGTGCCAGCAGTGCGTCGCTGGGGAAGGGGTACAGGGTGATGGGCCTGAACAGGCCGACCTTGTGCCCCTGTTTGCGCAGGTTGCGCACGGCGGATTTGGCGATGCGTCCGATGGAGCCGTAGGCGCAGACCACGAGTTCGGCGTCTTCGGTCTCGAATTCCTCATATTCCACGTAGGACTGCATGTCCTCGTATTTTTTCTGCAGGTTCTTGTTCTGGCCCGCCAGCGCACCTTCCTCCAGGTACAGGGACTTGATGAGGCGCTTTTCGCGGTCCTTGGCTCCGGAGAGAGCCCAGTCGCGGCCCGCTTCGTCGTCGATGCCTTCGGGTTGCCAGGGGGTGATGGCTTCCTTCATCTGGCCCAGGATGGCGTCGCCCAGGATCATGACCGGGTTGCGGTACTTGTAGGCCAGGTCAAAGGATTTGATGGTCAGGTCGTAGGCTTCCTGTCCGGTGGCCGGGGCCAGGACCAGCAGGCGGTAGTCGCCGTGGCCGCCGCCTCGAGTGGATTGGTAGTAGTCGCCCTGTGCCGGGCCGATGTCGCCCAGGCCGGGCCCGCCGCGGTTCATGTTTACGATGACTGCCGGGGTGTTGGAACCGGCCATGTAGGAGATGGCTTCCTGCTTCAGGGAGATACCCGGGCTGGAAGAAGAGGTCATGGCCCGGATGCCGCAGGCACCCGCACCCAGAAGCATGTTGGCCGCAGCCACTTCGGACTCGGCCTGCACGAACTCGCCGCCCGACTTGGGCATTTCCGAGGACATGAGTTCCGGAATTTCATTCTGGGGGGTGATGGGATAGCCGAAGAAACACTTGCAGCGGGCGGCCAGTGCGCCGCGGACGACGGCTTCGTTGCCCTTGACGAAGATTCTTTCAGGTTGCTTGGACATTATTCATCCCCCTTTTTCTTCTTAGGGGTTCGGTAGACTTTTATAGCCAAGTCAGGACAGATCAGCGCGCAGGAGGTGCATCCCGTGCACTTTTCCATGTCCTCGGCCGGAACCTCGGCGACCTTGTAGCCGCTCTGGTTGAACCGGTCGGACTGGGCTATGATCTGGGTCGGACAGACAGTGGTACAGAGCAAACAGCCTTTGCACCTGTCCTCCTGGATCACGATTCGCGACATATTCAACTCCTCGTTAAAGTATTGAAGAGAGTTATGATTCGGCGGACCTGCCAAGGAATCGGACCTGAGGCGGATGCCTGAAAGGATGCGAGAGCTTCGCGAGCGCCTATCGCCCGTTTCGCAGTCGATTCTCCCGGGCGGCCTGACAGGAGAGTTCCGTCGGCCGGCCAAGATTGAACGAATCAATCTTTGCTCAACGAATGAGCATTGCGTCACCGTAAGAGAAGAACCTGAAGCCGTTTTCAAGGGCTGTTTTGTAGGCCTCGAGGATCGTCTCCCTTCCAGCCAGAGCCGACACCATAATAATTAGCGAGCTTTCTGGCAAATGGAAGTTGGTTAAAAGACTGTCAACAATGCGGAATTCATAGCCCGGGTATATGAAAATATCGGTTTCACCCTTGAATTCGCATATATTTTTGCATTCGGAAAACATCCCTTCCAGGGTTCGGGCGCTGGTGGTGCCTATGGCCACCACGGGGCGGCCTTCGGCCTTGGCTCGTTTGATCGCCTCGGCTGTTTCACGTGGAACTTCTATGTATTCCTTGTGCATCCGGTGGTCCCGGATGTCGGCGCAGCGCACCGGACTGAAGGTCCCGTAGCCCACATAGAGAGTTACGTGGGCCCATTCGAACCCGGCATTCCTGAGTTTCTCGCGCACCTCCGGTGTGAAGTGCAGCCCGGCCGTGGGCGCAGCCACGGACCCGGCCTTGGAGTCGTCGGCATAGGTGGTCTGGTAGCGCTTGGCGTCCTCGCTGGTGTCCGGGCGCTTGATGTAGGGCGGCAGCGGCAGGTGGCCCGTGGCGCAGATGAGCTGTTCCAGGTCGCCCCGCCAGCGCAGGGTGACGTTCCATTTGCCGAAGTCGCCTCTTTCCTCGGGGATCACTTGGAGATCGTCCAAGATGGTGATGATCGCCCCCTGTTTTGCGGGCTTGGAAGAGCGAAGCAAGCCTTCCACGCACGCTTCCGTCCATTCGTCGTTTTCCCGGCCCTCAATGAGGGGCAGGGGGGTGAGGAGCAGGAATTCCACCTTGCCCCCGGTCTGTTTGCTCCCGAACATGCGGGCCGGGATGACTTTGGAGTTATTGGCCACCAAGAGCGCGCCCTTGGGCAGCAGGTCGGGCAGTTCCCGGAACCGGGTGATGCCCAGGGAGCCTTCGCCCCGGTCCAGCACCAGGAGGCGTGAGGCGTCACGTTTGTCCGCGGGTTGTTGGGCTATGTTTTCTTCGGGAAGGTCGAAGTTGTAGCTCTCCAGCAGGAAGTCCGGGGAGACGTTGGTTTTGTCGTGATTCGGCATGGGCGCGATGGTAAGGAGGAGCGGCGTTCAACGCAAGTAATACCTTTATATTAATAAAGTTCTTTAATTTTAGGTGTTTAGTTGAGATATGCCGCTTTCTGTTCCAATGGCTTGATATTGGTGGATTTCATGGTATTTCATAATAATGAACTGGCTCACCGTGGCAGATATAGCCAAGACGACTCGCATACCCGCTCCGACCGCGCGCCGGTACGCCTCCTTGTTCAAGGATTTCCTGAACGGCAAGAAGATCGGCCGAGTTACCAAGTATCCTCCGGAATCCATTTCGGTCTTTCAGCGAATTTCCGATCTTTACGCCGAAGGACGGGTCACGCATGAGATAGAAGACATGCTCCGGACCGAGGTGCCCAGGACCATAGAGGTGGACCCTTCCGGGAATGGCGGATCGGCCATGGCTTCGGGTGGGGAGAGCGCTCTGGAGTTGGCGGGTGTTTTCAAGGGCATGATGCATCGTGTGGCCGACTGCATGGAGGTTATTGCCGACCAGAAGACCCTCATTGAGAGCCAGCAGGAAGATATTCAGAAGCTCAAGACCGCCTTCGTACTTCTGGCCAGAAGCCAAAAAAAGCTCCGGGCCCTGCCCGAAGCATCTCCAAACCCTGGCGTTTCGCAGGAAATCATTAGCAAGACCAAGGAGTTGGAGCAAAAGGACGCCGAGTTGGAGGAGATGGCTCTGGGGCTTTCCTTCGACACCTCCGACATCAAGGTCAAGCTGCAGATTCTCGAAAACGAACTGGTTCGTCTGCGCAAGGACCGCCGCGAGATGGAAAAATATTTACAGGATAAAATAGACAAGCTCCGGGATTCCGGAAACTAGATGGAGGTTTTCATGCGTATGGTATCCAGATTTGTTGTCGTGCTGCTCATGTTCGGCATGTTTGCCGCCTGCACGCCCAAATCCCCCTCTTCTGGGGAGGGAGGGGCTCAGCCTTCGGAACAGACTTATGAAAATCTCAACTATTACTATGAATTCGATGATATTCTGATTCCCAAGGAACTGGATTTCAAGGCCGATGAATCCTACACGTTGGACAACAAGAAGTTCCGGGCCGGCATCATGCGTTTCAGCGGCCGCGTAGTTGTGCAGGATTTGCTGCAGTTCTTCATGAACAACATGGCCAAGGACAACTGGGAACGCACTTCGGCCGTGAAGGGCAAGATGTCCGTTCTCAGCTTCGAGAAGTTCAATAAAAGCTGCGTCATCCAGGTCGACGACAGTTTCGCCAAGGCCACGGTGACCATCATCGCCGTGGAGACCAAGGACGGCAGCACCGAATCGAATCTTTCCAAATAAGATGCAGGAACACTACTGTTTTTCCGGTTTCATGGGCAAGCGTGTCCATCTCGGCGTTTCCGGGAGCATTGCCGCTTTCAAGGCCTTGGAGATCCTTCGCCTGCTGCAGACGGCCGACTTGAATGTCTCGGCAACCCTGACCCGATCCGCACAGAAGTTCGTCACCGGCCTCAGTTTCGAGGCCCTTGGCGCTTCTCCCGTCTATACCGGTATGTTCGACAAGGACGGAGACGGCCAGGAAAGTCCCTTCGGACATCTGGACCCGGGTGACCTGTGCGACGCTCTGCTCGTGGCCCCGGCTTCGGCTACCACCATGGCCCGGCTTGCTTACGGTTTGGGCGACGATATGCTTTCCTGTCAGGCCCTGGCCTTTCCCAGGCCCAGGATCGTGGTTCCGGCCATGAACCCGCGCATGTGGAACGCTCCCGCCACCAAGCGGAACTGGCAGATGCTCAAGGAACTTGGGTACATATGCATTGAGCCGGACAGTGGCGGCGTTGCCTGCGGCGAAGAAGGCAAAGGAAGGTTCCCGGAGTATGAGGAAATCATTCCGGTTGTCCTTCGGGCCGTCAGCCCCCAGGACCTGGCCGGGAAAAAGGTGCTCGTCACCCTTGGCCCCACCCGTGAGCGTTGGGATGCCGTGCGTTTCTGGTCAAACCCCTCCAGCGGCGTCATGGGAGCCTGTATGGCCATGGCCGCTTGGTTGCGTGGCGCTGACGTTACGGTCGTGGCCGGTCCCACCTCCCTGAAATTTCATTCCGGCATCAAGGTGATGCCCGTGCAGACGGCTTTGGAAATGTACGAGGCCTGTCATGACGTCTGGCCGGATATGGACATGGTCTGCTGTACCGCGGCCGTGGCTGATTACCGGCCCATTCCCCACGGGGACAAGAAGTTCAAGAAGGCCGCCTCCCAGGAAGGTCTTACCGTCGGATTCGACACAAACCCCGACATCCTCAAGTCCCTCGGCGAAAGCAGGAGGGAAGGGCAGCGACTCATCGGTTTTGCGGCTGAAACCTCGGACTGTCGAAAGGAAGCGCAGCGCAAGCTTGAGAAAAAGAACCTCGACCTTATCGCCTGCAACCGCATCGACAAGGACGGCAGCGGATTCGGCGTTCCCACCAACCAGGTCTTCGTGCTTGATCGCGAAGGCCGCAAGGAGCAGTGGCCTCCCTTGCGCAAAACCGAGGTAGCCTGGCGCTTATGGGATCACCTGCTTCTCGTTTAGATATTCCTGAACATCTTCGGCCCTGGTACGCCCTCGGCTTGGAGTATGTCCTGCACCCCGTTGATGAGACGGTCGAAGCAGAGCCAACGGCTGCCTCCCCGCAACCTGAAGCTCCCGGGGGCCGGCAGCCCGTTCAACAACCTGCTTCTCATCCGAGGCAGGCTCAGCCTGTTCATAGCACTGTCCCTCAACAGCCGGCCGGAGCCCCGCAACAGTGTCGGCCCACGGCAGCCCCTCCGGTTGGAGGAACACCTTTTCCCTCCCCCTGGGACCGGTTTGCAAAGATGGCCCCGCCCCAGGCTCGGGTCATGATAACCTACGGCGAGTTGGGCCACGATCTGTCCGGAAACGCCGACCCCAGCCGCGGCCAACTTATGCGCTCGTTGCTGGGCTATTTCAAGTGGCCCAAGGGAACGGCCATGTTCTGGCCCTGCACATTGCCCTGTGAGGGGAACCTCGTTTCACAGACAGCCATGTTTTGGGCGGGGGCCGAGCGGTTCCGCTGCCCCAACATACTCTGCTTCGGCGCTGAGGCCATGCAGGTCATCTATCCTCAGCATCAGCCCGGACAAAACGTCATCATGCTGGAGCAGACCACCATTCACTTTTTGCCGTCGGTTCCCGAACTGCTGGGCAAACTTCCCCACGAACAACAGCTGGCCGTTGCTTCTGTGGCCGGTTTACGCGTATAGTTCAGATAATCTCGTCCATACCGAAACCAGTGGAGGTTTCATGGTGCGTTTTTATCTGATTCTTCTGGTCTTTCTTGTTCTGGCTGCCGACGCCTGCGCGTCGCCTTCCTTCAAGGTCATGCGTGTTGACCTGGAGGCTGCCATCAGTCCTGCCCAAGAGGAGATGCTTGACGAGGCTCTCAGTGAGTGCGCGGCCAGACAGTGCGACATGATGCTCATTGTTTTGGATACGCCTGGTGGGCTTGGAGAGTCCATGCGGCGTATGGTCAAGACCATCCTCAACGCCGATGTGCCCGTGGGCATATGGGTCGGGCCATCCGGCGCTCGAGCTGCTTCTGCCGGGGTTTTTCTGGTGGCGGCGTCCAGTGTTGCCGGCATGGCCCCGCAGACCACCATTGGCGCCGCATCGCCCGTGGGGTTGAGCGGCAAGGATATGGACGACACCATGGCCAAAAAGATCCAGAACGATTTCATGAGTCTGGTGCGCGGTGTGGCCGAGGCCAAAGGGCGTAATGCGAAATGGTATGCCGAGGCCGTGGAGAAGAGCGTCAGCATCACTGCGAACGAGGCCCGGAAACTCAAAGTGGTTGAGATCGTGGCCTCCAACGGGCGTGCCTTTCTCGAGCAGGCCGGGGAGCGGGGAATTCCGTTCAAGGGGCGGACCATTTCCTTTGCGCCGGGGGATATCCAAATGGAAACTTATGAAACAGGTTTCCGCTATCGCATGCTTTCCTGGCTCCTGCATCCCCAGATCGCCTATCTGCTGCTGTTGGGCGGCATGCTTGGCCTCTTCATCGAAATAACCCATCCAGGAACCATCTTTCCAGGGACATTCGGCGGCATTTGCCTTTTGCTCGGCATGTACGCCCTTTCGGTGCTTCCCACCAACATTGCCGGGCTGCTGCTGATCATTTTCGGACTGGTTCTTTTCGGCCTGGAGGTCAAGATCGTCAGTTACGGGCTTTTGTCCATCGGAGCCGTCGTCTGCCTTTTCTTCGGCTCCGTTATCTTGTTTCGGGATGAGTTCGGATATTTGACCATTCCCATTTCCGCCATTGTCGCTCCTCTTGCTTTTTTTACCGTGGTGGTAGGTTTTATTGTCTATCTGGTGGCCAAGGCGCAACGTCGCAAAAATGTCAGCGGCATGAGTTCCATGGTCGGAATGACCGGTCAGGTTCGAAAATGGAGCGGGAAAAAGGGCACAATTCAAGTTAGAGGCGAAATTTGGCGTGCTACGGCCCTTCAGAGTGATTTTAGACCTTCACCTGAGGATTATGTCAAAGTTGTGGGAATAAATGGTTTAACGCTCGAAATTGAGGCTATGTAACCAGCAGCCCTTGACTGACAAGGGCTGGCAAAGAAGAGGAGCTCCCTGATGTATACATACTTGCCCATCATCGTGCTGTTGGTCGCCTTTTTGGCGGCTGCTCTCAAGGTTTTGAACGAATACGAACGTGGTGTCATATTTCGTCTTGGCCGTGTTATCGGACAAAAGGGCCCTGGCCTCATCATTCTCATTCCTGTCATCGACCGCATGGTCAAGGTCTCGCTACGTATCCTGACACTTGATGTTCCCAACCAGGATGTCATCACCAAGGACAACGTCAGCGTCAGTGTGAACGCGGTGGTTTATTTCAGGGTAGTGGACCCGGTGAAGGCCATTCTCGAGATCGAGGATTATATGTTCGCCACCTCCCAGCTTGCGCAAACCACGCTTCGTAGCGTATGTGGGGGCGTCGAGCTTGATGATCTGCTGTCCCATCGTGACAAGGTCAATGATCAGATCCAGTCCATTCTGGATGAGCACACCGATCCATGGGGCATCAAGGTGAGTACTGTGGAGCTCAAGTATATCGACCTGCCGCAGGAAATGCAGCGAGCCATGGCCAAACAAGCCGAGGCCGAGCGCGAACGCCGGGCCAAGGTCATCGGAGCCGAAGGTGAGTATCAGGCCGCAGCCAAGCTTACCGAGGCCGCCAAGATCATCAGCGCTCACCCCGAAGCATTGCAGCTGCGCTATCTGCAGACGATGCGGGAAATGAGCGCTGAGAGCAAAACCTCGACCATCATTCCCGTGCCCCTGGATTTCATTAAGATGTTGAACCCTAACTTTGTCTTACCAAAGGATCCGGAAAAAACATGAAGATACTTGTGACCGGCGCTGCCGGGTTTATTGGCTTTCACCTTTCAAAACGGTTTTTGGAAATGGGCCATGAGGTCGTGGGCCTTGATGTGGTCAACGATTATTACGACCAGAACCTGAAATGGACCCGTCTGGATATCCTCAAGAAGAGCAGTGCATTCAAGCATGCCCACATCGATATGGCCGACAACCACGCCATGGAAAGTCTCTTTGCAGAAGAGAAGTTCAACCGGGTGGTAAATTTGGCCGCTCAGGCCGGGGTTCGTTACAGCGTGGAAAACCCCCGTGCCTACATCGACTCCAATGTGGTCGGCTTTCTAAATATTTTGGAAGGATGCCGCCACAACAAGGTGGAGCATCTCGTGTACGCATCCTCCAGCTCCGTCTACGGCATGAATACCAATATGCCCCTGTCCCCGCACGAAGCCGTCGATCACCCCATGAGTTTGTATGCCGCCACCAAGAAATCCAATGAAATGATGGCGCATTCGTACAGCAACCTGTATGACCTGCCAACTACCGGTCTTCGCTTTTTCACGGTATACGGCCCTTGGGGCAGGCCGGATATGGCCCTTTTCTTGTTCACCAAGAACATCATCGAGGGCAAGCCCATCAATGTCTTCAACTATGGCAAGATGCGCCGTGACTTCACCTACATCGACGACATCATCGAGGGGGTTGTTCGCGTGACCATGAATACGGCGGAGCCCAACCCCGCCTGGGATGGCGCCAATCCTGACCCGGCAACCAGCCCTGTGCCGTACCGCATCTATAATATTGGCAACAACAAGGTTGTCGAGCTTTCCCGGTATATTGAAGTCCTGGAAGAGTGTCTTGGGAAAAAGGCCGAGATCAACTACATGCCCATGCAGCCTGGCGACGTTCCGGCCACCGAGGCCGACGTCGATGATCTGGTGCGGGATGTAGGCTTCAAGCCCGACACCAGCATTGAAGAGGGTATCGGGAACTTCGTGAAGTGGTACAAGGACTATTATAAGGCGTAGTCCGCCACATGATCATCGGGCCCCGATCTTTCGGGGCTTTTTTTTGCTTTTTGTTGTGAAATCCTCTGTTCTTTCTTGCCATGGTTTTTCTTTCAGTCTAGAAATTTTGAGAGCGACATGCTCGGCTGTTTCACGTGAAACATGTTGATCACGGGCAAGAGTGTTTCACGTGAAACACTGATCGTGGAGGCAAACAAACATTTCGGAAAGAGCAGGGGGCAACTCAGTGGCAAGACGAATTGTTATCGCAAACCAGAAAGGCGGTGTCGGTAAGACCACGACCGCGGTCAACCTCGGTGCATCCCTCGGTGTCATGGAAAAAAGGGTGCTGATCGTGGACTGTGACCCGCAGGGAAACGCTTCCAGCGGGCTGGGCTTCTATCCGGGAGATAAACGGGAAAACGTTTATAGCGTGCTTTTCAAGCCAAAGGATGTGCGTAAGGCTATCTATGACTCCGGGGTCCCCTACATGGATATTTTGCCGGGAACCCAAGACCTCGTGGGCGCGGAAATTGAATTGGTGGATAAGTTCGGGCGTGAATTCTATCTCAAGGAGCTTCTGGATGAGGTGGAGAATGATTATGATTTCATCCTGATCGATTGTCCTCCGTCCTTGGGCCTGCTTACGGTCAACGCATTGTGCGCCGCTCGCGAACTTCTGGTGCCGCTTCAGTGCGAGTATTACGCTCTGGAGGGTATTGCACAGCTTCTCATGACATACGAGTTGGTCCGCAAGCGCCTGAACCCCGAGTTGGACATCTTGGGAGTCGTCCTGACTATGTACGATGCCAGGAACAGACTGTCCTGGCAGGTCAAGAATGAAGTACGCAAGGCCTTTCCGCAGCATCTTTTCGAGGTCATTGTTCCGAGAAATGTGCGTCTTTCGGAAGCTCCCAGCTTCGGCAAGCCCGTCATCAACTATGACGTAAAATCCAAGGGTGCTGAAGCTTATCTGGCACTGGCCCAGGAAGTGGTCCGGAGCAAGACGGAACATTCGCAATAAAAAACCCCGCCAGGGCGGGGTAGGAAAGTCGTTTCCGGGTTAATACCGGCCTTCTTTTCGTAGATCTTTTTCACGATAGGGCTGAATTTCCACCTTGATGCTGTCTTTGAAGTGCTTCTTGGTGATTTTGGCTCTACATTGCTGACAGGTGAAGGACACCAGTCCGGCCAGATTGGCTGAGGAGAGGCGGAATTTTCGGGGCTCGTCCAGTTCCCAATTCTCCGTGGAGGCTCCGCACTGTTCGCAATGCACGTCCGTGTCCACTGGGTAGGGAAAGTCCCAGTACTCCTTGAGCGTCTCCCAGTCGCTTATGGGCTCGGGACGCTTTTCGGGTTTTTCCTGGATGCCCAGAGTCTTGAGCACGGTCGGTTTGATGGAAGCCCAGATGTCGGCGGTCAGGAGACAGCCTATAAGGTTTCCGTCCTTGTCGAAGAGTTCCGTGATGTGATCATTGCTCATTGGGGCTCCTTTTGGTCTGAATTGGTTGCAAAGGGTTATAGGCGTTAAGAGCCCTCTGGGCAAGTAGCTGAACCCGTGAAATAAAGAGGGAAGATATGTCCATGAACAAAGGTCTTGGCCGCGGTCTGGACGCGCTGCTCGGCGGCGTGCGAGAAGAGGAAAAACAGGGGCTTGATGCCGCCTCGGTCAGTATGATCCCGGTGAACTCGGTGATACCCAATCCGTACCAGCCGCGACGTGAATTCGATGCCGCCGCGCTGGATGACTTGGCGTCCTCCATCAAGGCCCAGGGAGTGCTGCAGCCCATTTTAGTTCGCCCGCTGGGTGATGATCGCTATGAACTTGTGGCCGGTGAGCGCAGGCTCCGCGCCTCCAAGATCGCAGGGCTGGCGGATATTCCCTCGCTGGTCCGGGATATGAGTGATCAGGAGAGTCTCGCGATCGCACTCATCGAGAACCTGCAGCGAGAAGATTTGAATCCGGTTGAAGAGGCCCTGGGTTACCAGCAACTTCAAAAGGAATTCGGTCTCAGTCAGGAAGAACTCTCCAGGCAGGTGGGCAAGAGCCGATCCGCAGTGGCCAACTCTCTGCGTTTGCTGAACCTGCCGCAGACCGTGCAGCTGGATATCCAAACGGGCAGAATCACGGCCGGTCACGGTCGGGCGATCATGGCGATCACCGATTCCGAGCCCCAGGCGGACCTGCATGCCAGGATTATGGAAAACGGGCTTACTGTCCGCCAGGCAGAGGCGCAGGCCTCCTTCTGGAAACAGAATAGCCGACTGCCCGGCGCCGACGAGGTGGGCGCCCCCGTCAAGGCCGCAGGCGCATCCGGTTCCAAGGCGCCTCTTGATCCGGCCATGGTGGATATCCAAGCCTCCCTGTGCGATTCCCTGGGGGTTGGAGTCAAGGTTGCTGGCTCTACGGACAAGGGCCGTATTGTCTTGGTTTATGGTGACGGAGAAGAGTTGCAGTACTTGTTGGAGAAGCTTGGTGTTTCTTTTCCGGCCCAGGCTTGATCCTGCCCAAAGTGTTGTGACGGGATCGCGAATTTCTTGAACCGAACACGTAACCCAAAAGCATTTGTTTTGCCGTACATAGCGGCTTGCAGTGCATTTCAGTCTTAAAGGCGTATACATGAAAGAACTTGTACGGAATCTGGCGCGGAAAAAGGTGATGATCCTGGGTGATCTCATGCTTGATCACTATCTGGTGGGTACTGTGGAACGGATTTCTCCTGAAGCGCCTGTCCCGGTCGTCCGCGTGGAAAGCGAAAAATACCTTATGGGCGGAGCTGGCAACGTGGCCATGAACATCGCTTCCCTGGGCGGAGCACCGCTTCTCGTTGGAGTGGTGGGTGACGACAGGGAAGGTGACGCCCTGGCCGACCTGTGCAATGAAGCGCAACTCTCTGTGAGGCTCCTCAAGGATCCGTCCAGGCCGTCGACCAAGAAGACACGCATCATGGCGCAAAATCAGCAGATTTGCCGAGTCGACAGTGAAGACAGCGGCCCCCTGGGCGAGAAACTTCTGGATGATCTCTTCAACTATCTGCAAGTAGAACTGCAAGGGTATCCCGTGGTCATCCTGTCCGACTACGGCAAGGGATTCATTTCCGAGCCGTTCATGAACCGGTTCAACGAATTGCTGGACTCCATGGATAAACGTCCCATCGTGCTGGTCGACCCCAAAATCGTGAATTACGACCTGTACAAGGGCGTGGATTTGCTTACTCCCAATACCAAGGAAGCCGGAGAGGGCGCCGGAATTCTGGTCACCGGCAAAGATTCCGTCCTGCGTGCGGGGCGCTCCCTTTTCGACCGCCTGGAGTGCAAGCATCTGCTGATCACCCTGGGGAGCGAAGGCATGGCGCTTTTTGATGACCGTGAGCATATCCGGCATATTCCTACCTTCGCCAAGAAAGTCTTTGACGTGACCGGGGCAGGGGATACCGTGATAGGTACTCTCGGGCTGGCGCTTGCTTCGGGGGCGGACCTGCTTACAGCTTGTACCCTGGCCAATCATGCCGCCGGCATTGTCGTGGGGCAGGTCGGGGCTGCCACTGTTTCCGCCGAAGATCTGGTCAAAGAGGTGGAATGCCACCTCGGGCACCCTGTTTCCACGTGGTGACAGGGGCTGGAGGGGGATTTCGCACAACCTTCATGACTCAAGGGAAGCACCATGAGTAACAACACGAATCACAAGGTTGAAACTTCCATCAGGACACTGGGAACTGCCAAGATCGACACCTGCATCCCCATGTGCAAGGCTGTTGACGACTCCAAGCCTATGGCCGTGACTCTAACGGCGGATGACATCGAGAACATCACCGAAGATCATTTGACCATCAGGCTCCAGGCGGCCGGTCCTCGCAGCAAGCTCTATTTCGACCCCTCCAAAACCAAGTGCGCCATCGTCACCTGCGGCGGGCTTTGTCCCGGCATCAACGATGTGATCAGGGCGATCGTCATGGAGGCCTACCACAACTACAACGTGGCCTCGGTGGTGGGCATTCAGTTCGGCCTGCGCGGCCTTATTCCCACATATCAACACGATTTTCTTGAGTTGACCCCGGAAAGGGTTTCCGACATCCATCAATTCGGCGGCACCATCCTCGGTTCCTCGCGCGGTTTACAGCCCGCGGATGAGATCGTGGACGCCTTGGAGCGCTCCAACATCAATGTTCTGTTCATGATCGGCGGGGACGGCACCATGAAGGCCGCCGAAACCATTGTCCAGGAGATCGACAGGCGGGGGCAGAAGATCTCGGTCATCGGTATTCCAAAGACTATTGACAACGACATCAACTATGTCACCAAGTCATTCGGCTTCGACAGCGCCGTGGAAAAGGCCACCGAGGCCATCCAGTGCGCCCATGTGGAGGCCGTCGGCATGCAGAACGGTATCGGACTGGTCAAGCTCATGGGGCGCGAGGCCGGCTTCATCGCCGCGCAGTCCACCCTCGCTCTCAAGGAAGTTAATTTCGTGCTCATCCCGGAGAGCCGCTTTTATCTGCATGGAGAGGGCGGCTTTCTGCCGTCCCTGGAAAAAAGGCTCAGGAGCCGTGGGCATGCAGTGATCGTCTGCGCCGAAGGAGCGGGACAGGAGCTGTGCCCGGATTACGGCCAGCCCGATGAATCCGGCAATCCCGTACTGGGAGATATTTGCGCCGTGCTCAAGAGGGAGATCAAGGAGTACTTCACGGGAATTGGTATGGAATACGGCATGAAATACATTGACCCCAGTTACATCATCCGTTCGGTTCCTGCTAATGCAAACGACCGTATTTATTGCGGTTTCCTCGGACAAAACGCCGTACATGCAGCTATGGCCGGCAAAACCGGCATGGTGGTCAGCATGCTCCAGAATCGAATGATTCATTTGCCTTTGGAGCTGGTCATCGAAAGACGGAAGAAGCTCAATACCAATTCTGCCTACTGGCGGTCAGTTCTTGAATCAACCGGCCAGGAGGATTTTTGCAAAATGGATCCGGGTTGCGAGTAGTGTCGAAGAAATATTGAATCGCATGAAAAAAGGGAGCCAAGGCTCCCTTTTTTCATGGCAGATGAATGGAAATGCTATTCGTTGACGGCCAGTTTTCTACGAACATGCTCGTAGACCGTGCTGGAGGCGGAGCGTTCGGATTCAATGGCCTGGGTGAGGAGTTCAAGCAGCAGGTCGGTATCCAGATCAAGCTCCAGTGTGCCGTTGTTTACCCGACAGGTTTCCTTGCCGGGAGTGACCGAGTAGGCGCGACGCTCCCGGGCATGGCCGATGGCGGAAATGATGCTGTAGGCGTAGGAGCCGGGAGCGCTTTTGTAGAGCTTTTCCATGGTCAGCATGCCCGTATCGTCGTTGAAATACATTTCTTCGCCGACCAGGTGGCCGGAAAAGGGCACATCCTTGCCGAAATCGTTGGGAAGGCTTACGTCCAGAACAGGATCCTTGCCGGTAAATTTTTTCACTGCCATTATCCGCTCCTTACTCCAGCGGGAGTTTAAGCTGTTTGGGTCCGTCATGCACTTCTTTTTTTTGGCTTTGGACCTCTTTCCAACCATGTTCAATGAAGTCGAGCAGTGAGGCCTCCGGCACCCTCCACTGGCTTCCTATTTTGATGGCCTTGATGCTTCCGGCGGTTACAAGCCGGTATGCGGTGCGGTAATGCACCCTCAAGGCGTCGGCCACTTCCTTGACCGTCAGAAGCGCAGGAGTTCTGGAACCGTCTTGCATGGCCACACTGTCTACTGGTTATACATACAAGGCAAGTATTGTCATAGTCAGACAATAATTGTCAACAAAGTACAACGCAGCACAACAAAGTCTAGACAATTTCTAGCATTGAAGAATGCGATTTGTTTACGGTCGGTTATTGTTTCGTGGTGAAAATGCATCATAAAAAGCGGCAAAAATATAATTGAATGGGATGATCAGAAAGAGCCGCCGCGTTTGGGCCAGTAACCATTATATCCGTAGCACAGGAATATGGTGAAATCGCGAGCGTGTTGGCCGTTGTAGGTGGTCTTCACCCGTATGGGAGGGCTGATTCTTTCAAACATCCTTTTGACGTCTTCGTAGGTGTCATCCTCAAGATATTTGCGAACCATGATGGCGTTCCAGCCGACTTTATCGGTGGGACCGTCCCATATGTCGTATTGGTTCATGCGTCTATCGTGTACCCAGGCGCAGTAGGTGCGCGGTTGGCCAGGGACGTAAAAAGCCAGTGCAGACGTCATGTCGTAGAGTTCGGAAAAAATGAAGACCTTGTCGGGGTTCTTGAACTCCTTCAGGCGGAGCTTCTCAACCTTTTCCCCGAGTTGATCCCATCCCTTGAGCCGGTTGGTGATATTGTATTTTTGTGGAATGGGAAGCAGGTGCGCCACGTTGACCAGTACGAAAATGGTGAAGGAGAGGCCGAGAAGCCCCTTGATCACGGCTGGTTTCATGCGTTGGGAAGGGACAAGGGCGTCCGCGGCGAACGCGGCCAGCATGGCGCCGGAAACATAGCTTACAGCGGACCAGTTGGGCATGATCTTGGTGTGGAAACTCCAAAGCACGAAAAAGCCCCATAGCGGCCAGAAAAAGACGGCTAGAAGCAGGGATTGGCGCTGGTCGACTTCCGGGCGCTCCCGGAAAGGGTTGACGATCTTGTCGTTGCAGAATGCGGAAACCGACTTGATGCCGCCCCAAAGCATGAGCAGCATCCACCATGGGGTTGCCAGCCCGAATTGGGAGCCGATGTAGTCGGGGAAACGATCAAAGCGGATAAAGGATCTGGCGTGGTTCTCGGTCACCCCAGCAAGGTGGGAGACATGCTTGAAGCCAACGAAGTCATTTTGAATGTTCCAGATGAGGATGGGGGCACAGCCTAGTAGCAGGCCGAAAACAAGAGCGATGGAGAGATATTTCCAGAAATTTCTGGGAGCCAGGCCTTTGCGGGAAAGGCACAGGCCGTAGACGGCAGCAAGACCGCCGAAGGCCAGCATCATGTATTTTGCCAGAATGCCGACGCCAAAGAGCACCGCGATGATTACGAAAGGCCAGACCCTGGCCGTGGTGTTCAAGGGGGGGAGGTTGTTACGCGGGGTGCTTCCCACGGAAAGGCAGGCCATACAGCACGCCCAACAGAAAATCAGGCTGTTGTCAGTGGTCATGAGAAGCCCCAAAGCCATGAACAGGGGCATGGTGGTCATGACGGCCAGTGTCCACAGGCCGAGATCTGGGCGGCGCCAGGACCTGGCCAGGAATACATAGAGCACGGTTTGGGTGGCGGCCATGCCGAGAATGGAGCCGAAACGCACTCCCAGTTCAGTGTTGCCGAAGATGTCGGTCCAGAACTTGATTATCAGGGCAATGAGCGGGCCCTTGGAGTAGTAGCTGAGCTGAAGATGGCGGGTCCAATCCCAGTACTGAGCTTCATCCTGGACAAGATTGAGCTGGCCGCTGGCTACGAACCAGGTCCGCACAAGAAAAGGAATGATGATCAGGAGGGCTGCCCACACGCCGGGCCGGTCGCGCAGGGATGTTGTCAGTGATTTCATGTCGTGTGTCTCCAGTGGGAGCCTTCTAACCAATGCTCTGACTCCTGTCCACTTCACGACCTTGGAGACGTAGCCATGAATTACTCCTCGGGCACAATGTCGGCGAGAATCAGGGTCGGGTCCAGAATGTCCTGCTTTAGGCGCTGGGTCATCTGCTCCAAAATCCGTGTGAAATATTTGATGTCCGTCACGGACAGATTGGTTTCGCATATGGACTGGACGTCGTTCAACGCGGCCTGAACAACGGTTTTGGCTTTCTTTCCGCGGTAAGTGAGGCGGTAGATGACCTTGCGGCGGTCGTTTCCGTCTCGTTCGGCCTTGACGAGTTCGTCGCGCTGCATGCGTTTGAGAGTGTTGGCCAGGGTGGGTTGTTCGATATCCACTTGTTGCAGGAGTTCCTTTTGGCTGACTCCTTCCTGGTCCCATAAGCATATGAGCAGAGGAATTTGTCCTGGAGTGACATCGTATGGCGCAAGTTTGAGCGCCAGGCTTTGACGGTGCAGCCTGCAAAAGTGTTCCAGTTGAAAAAGGAAATGAACATCTTCTTTTAATTCCATGATTTACCTCGCTTGCATAGCAAGCTATGTTAAATGGATAGTTTGCTATGTATAGCCTAAGGCAGGCAGGCGCGCAATGAGTTTGGGAAAAGAGAAGGGCAAGGTGTGAAAAAATGTAAAGTCCTGTTGTTTCGCAGCTCTTAATGAACTAGAAATCCGGATTCACGATTTGGAAGGTCGTGGAGAAACATTTATCCAGGAAGACGGGAAATGCAGACTCGGGATTTCAGAATCGCTTCACTGAGTGCTGTCATTTGGTTGGTTGTATCGGAGCGCTCGTTACCACAGCCCGACCAGATGGCGACAGAGGTATTTTCAGAGGCGGTCCGGAATCGGGTCGCCTTTTTTGATCGAAAATATCAGGCTTGAATTGCACAGCAGTCTACATGCATGCGCCAGGAGAATATCATTATGAAACGATGGAATGCGAAATGTGGGTATGGCGAGGCCCTGAAGATCGGGATGCCATTGGTTATCAGCATGGCCTCGGCGACAATCATGATGTTTACGGACCGGGTTTTTCTGGGCCGCTACAGTATTGACGCCCTGGCGGCTTCTTTCCCGGCAGGAATGACAAATTTCCTGTTCTTTTCGTTCTTTCTGGGGACGCTCGAATACGTCAGCGTGTTCGTTGCCCAGTACACCGGGGCCATGCGACACGAGCGGGTGGGCGCGGCGGTATGGCAAGGAATATATTTTTGCATTCCTGCCGTGGCTATAATGGTCTTGCTGGGGGTCTACTCCCATGAGTTGTTCAACCTGGTGGGTCATGATCCGGCCATTCGGAAGCTTGAAGCGGACTACTTCAGTATTGTCTGTTACGGTAGCGTGTTCGGGCTGACCGCAGTCGCTTTCTCCTGTTTCTATTCAGGGCGAGGCATCACCAAGCCGGTCATGTTCGTGAACATATTTGCGGCGGTGGCCAATATTCCCTTGGATTACATGATGATCAACGGAATCGGTCCGTTCCCGGAGATGGGGATCAAAGGCGCTGCCTGGGCAACCGTCATGGGCGGTGCAGTCAACTGTCTTCTGTTGGGAAAGATGGTCTTTACCAACAAACACAACAGGAAATACGGCATTTTCACCAACTGGAAGTTCGACCGCGGTCTGTTCATCCGTTTTTTGAAATACGGTTTGCCCGGTGGAATCCAGTTCTTCCTGGACATGTTCGCCATCTCCTTTTTCGGGTTCATGGTCGGACAGTTCTCCAAGGCCGAACTGGCGGCCACCAATATCGCCATCTCCATCGACACCCTTGTGATTCTTCCGGTGGTGGGTTTGTCCATTGCCACCAGCATAATGGTGGGCCAGGCAATCGGCAGCGGTGAAAGACATCGGGCTCGTTTCGCAGTGAACAGCGTGATGCACATGGCTCTGCTGTACATGGCCGTCATAGCCGTCATTCTCGTTTTCATCCCCGGTCCGCTGTTGAAGCTTTTTCACACCACGGGCATGAGCGAAGCCGAATTCGGCCCTATCGTGGGCATGGGAGCCGTCTTTCTGCGTTATGTGGCCGCCTATACACTGGTCGTTGCCGCAGTGAACGCCTGGGTGGGAGGACTCAAAGGGGCCGGAGACACCAGGTTTATCATGATCGCCATGGGGTCTCTGGCCGCCATGGTCATGGTTGTTCCCATGCTGCTTGTGTACCGATATACGGATCTCGGCATTCATGGCCCCTGGGCCTGTCTGTTGGCCTACGGACTGACAATGGGGCTTGTGTTCAGGCTGCGGTTCAAAGGCAGTTCCTGGCTCAGGCACCGGGTCATCGAATCGCGGAGCTAGCCCCCTGTGTTTGCTGCGGCAAAGGTGAAAGTCCGTTGCTGAAATCTTCATCGGATTCGCTGAATAGGACAATTGCAAAAACAAATGAAAAAAAGCCTTGTCATGACGAGACGGATGGCTTAGACATACGCAACTTATAGATTGTTCGAATCTGGAATTTGAATGAGGAGAGGCTGATGACTACACAGACAATACATGTTGTACAGCGCGTGCGGCTCGCACGGAAGAGCGCTGCTTTGGACCGTCTGTGGTGTAGTGTATCCTGATTCCAGGCTCACATTCATTCGCACACACAGGGCGGTCCGGAAACGGGCCGCCTTTTTTTGATTGAAAAATTTCAAGAAATACAAACTGAAACAACATATATTCAAAAGGTACATTCTCATGTTGAAACGTTGGAACGCAAAATGTGGTTATGAGGAAGCGCTGAAAATCGGCATGCCGTTGGTGATCAGCATGGCCTCACATACGATCATGTTGTTCACGGACCGGGTTTTCCTGGGACGATACGACCTCGACACGCTCGCTGCCGCCTTTCCGGCCAGTATGACCAACTTCCTGTTCTTTTCCTTTTTTATGGGAACATTGGAATATGTCGGCGTCTTTGTGGCCCAGTACACTGGGGCCGTACGACACGAACGGGTGGGCGCAGCCATCTGGCAGGGAGTCTACTTCTGTTTGCCCGCCGCCGCGATCATGGCCTTTCTGGGGTTGAATGCGCACACGCTCTTCGATCTCGTGGGGCATGACCCGGCAATCAGGCAGCTGGAGGTGGACTACTTCAGCATCGTCAGTCTCGGGAGCTTCTTCCCGCTGGTTGCAGTGGCTTTTTCGAGTTTCTATTCTGGCCGGGGCATCACCAAACCGGTCATGTTTGTGAACATGCTTGCGGCCATGGTGAATATTCCCTTGGATTACATGATGATCAACGGGATCGGTCCTTTCCCGGAACTCGGCATCAAAGGCGCTGCCCTGGCCACGGTCACAGCCGGTTGCTTCAACAGCCTGCTGCTGGGCAAGCTGGTCTTCACCTCGCGACACAATGCGAAATACGGCGTGCTGTCCAACTGGCGCTTCGAGTTGAATCTGTTCAAACGGTTCCTCAAGTACGGTCTGCCGGGCGGCACCCAGTTCTTCCTGGATATGTTCGCCATTTCCTTCTTCGGGTTCATGGTCGGGCAGTTCACCAAAGCGGAACTGGCGGCTACCAACATCGCCATCTCCATAGATACCTTGGCTTTTCTACCTGCAGTAGGCATGTCCATCGCGGCCAGTATCATGGTGGGACAGGCCATGGGGCGAGGCGATCAGAAGCTGGCGCGATACGCCACCAACACGGTGCTGCACCTGGTCATGCTCTATATGGGGTGTATGGCGATCATCTTCATCTTCACGCCCGAACCGCTGTTGCGGTTGTTCAAGACCACGGGCATGAGCGAAGCCGAGTTTGCTCCCATCATAGGCATGGGTATTGTTTTCCTGCGATATGTGGCGGCCTTCACCCTGATGGATGCCTTGCTCAACGCTTACATGGGCGGGCTCAAGGGGGCAGGAGACACCCGGTTCATCATGTACGTCATGGGCACCCTGTCCATTTCGGTCATGGTCGTTCCCATGATGCTCATTTACAAATTCACGGATTTGGGTATCCACGGCCCGTGGGTTTGCCTGCTGGCTTATGTCTGTATCCTGGCGGTCATTTTCCGTTGGCGTTTCGGCGGGACCTCCTGGCTCAAACACAGAGTTATCGAAGGAACATAACGGGTCCGCCTTGACTCGGCTCGTATCTGAGGTAGGCTTAGTCATGGGCTGGCAAACATTGAAAAAACAACTGAAATCAATTGTCCCGGAAAAAGGCGGCCCGGTCGTGGTCGCCTTTTCCGGGGGCGTCGACAGTTCCGTTACGGCACTTGCCGTCCACGAACTTTTTCGGGAACGGTCAGTGGCCCTCACCGCCCACACGGAACTGTTTTTTCCCTACGAGCAGGAACGGGTCGAAACCATTGTCCGGTTCAAGGGGCTTAATCATCGATTCCTGCCACTGAATGTGCTGGGCGACGAGCGGGTGGCGGAGAACGGACCGGACCGCTGCTATTGGTGCAAGCGCCGGATCTTCGGCTCCATGCGGGAAATCTTTGGCGAAAACGCTGTGCTGCTGGACGGGACCAACGCGGACGACGATCCAAAGCGGCCCGGGATGAAGGCGGCCGGGGAGTTCGACGTTCTTTCTCCGTTGCGTCTGATCGGTATTTCCAAAACCGATGTGCGTGAGCTGGCGCGGGGGCTGGGGCTTCCCAATTACGACCAGCCTTCCAACAGTTGTGCCGCCACGCGTATCGCCACTGGCCAGCCCTTGCGCGAAGCCGTGCTCGCCGCGGTGAAAGTCGTGGAAAATCGGCTTGTCAGGCAGGGTGTGAACGACGTGCGCGCCAGGGTTGATGATCTGATGATGACTATCCACTATCCCAGTCGCCATGCCTGGATTGTGGAACATGAACGCGAAAACGTTCAGCGATTGATCGCGGGGTCGGTGCTGCGGAACGTGGAATTCAGGGAGTGGCAGGCATGACCATGGACGAACTTCTGGAGCTGTTTCGGCAAGGAGCCATCGACGCTGACGAGGTGAAGCGTGAACTGCTCAGACAGACTTATATCGACACCGGATGCGCCAAACTGGACAGCCACCGCGCCATGCGCAAGAACCACCCGGAAGTGGTATTCTGCCAGGAAAAACGATGTGATCAGCTCTTGATCATCTACAGGGAGCTTTTAAGGCGCCATGGTCGTGTGCTGGGCACCAGGGCCACGCAGGATCAGTTCGAAGCGGTTTCCGCCGGATTGGACGGAGTGGAATACGATGACATGTCCCGGCTGCTCTGGGTCCGGGGGGAAGAACCCGAGCCTCGGGGCAAGGTTGTGGTAGTTTCCGCGGGGACCACGGACATGCCGGTGGCCGAGGAGGCCGCACGGGTGGCGGAGTATATGGGGAGCTTTGTGGAGCGCCATTACGACTGTGGCGTGGCCGGTATTCATCGGCTTTTTTCCGTTGCTGATTCATTTTTCGACGCCAAGGCCATCATCGCCGTGGCAGGCATGGAGGGGGCGCTGCCCTCAGTGGTGGGCGGCATTGCGGCCGCACCCATCATCGCAGTTCCCACCAGTGTGGGGTACGGTTCGGCCTTCGAGGGGCTTTCGGCCCTGCTGACCATGCTCAATTCCTGTGCTCCGGGCATATCCGTGGTCAATATCGACAACGGATTCGGGGCAGGGTATCTGGCTCATATGATCAATGTTCAAAGCGTTTCTTATTAGCTGAAATAAAAAAGCCCGGTACGACGAATCGTTCCGGGCTTTTTTCTTGCAAACCGTGACGAACTAGTCGTCCAGGTTGAGATCCTTACCTTCCATGACCCGGTTCATGTTGCGCACAGCGCACATCTTGCCACACATGGAGCAGGTGTCCTCATGCTCGGGCATGGAGGACTCCCGGTATTCCTTGGGACGTACCGGATCCATGGCCAGGTCGAACATTTCGCACCAGTCAATCTTGGCGCGGGCTTTGGACATGGAGTCGTCCCAGTCGCGGGCGTTAGGCAACCCCTTGCCGATATCCGCCGCGTGGGCAGCGATGCGTGTGGCGATGATGCCCTCCTTCATGTCCTCCATGGTGGGCAGGCGCAAGTGTTCCGCAGGGGTCACGTAGCACAGGAAGTCTGCGCCGGCATTGGCCGCGATGGCTCCGCCGATGGCCGCGGTGATGTGGTCGTAGCCCGGAGCCACGTCGGTCACCAGGGGGCCGAGTACGTAGAACGGTGCACCGTGGCAAAGCTTTTTGGCCAGCATGACGTTGCCTTCGATCTCGTTGATGGCCATGTGCCCGGGCCCCTCGATCATGACCTGGACATTGCGTTCCCAGGCGCGCTTGGTCAGTTCGCCCAGTACGATCATCTCCTGGATCTGGGTGGCGTCCGTGGCGTCGTGCAGGGAGCCGGGGCGGCAGCCGTCGCCGAGGCTCAGGGTCACGTCGGACTTTTCGCAGATGTCCAGCAGGCGGTCGAAATGTTCGTAGAACGGGTTTTCCGCGTCATTGAGCTTCATCCAGGAAAAGAGCAGGGAGCCGCCGCGGGAGACAATGCGGGTCAAACGTTCGTCGCGCTCCACAATCTCGGCAGTCTTGCGGTTCAAGCCCGCGTGGATGGTCAGGAAATCCACGCCGTCGGCCACATGTTGTTCGACAACACGGAAGAACTCGTCCACCGTAATGTCCTTGAGGTCCTTTTCCAGAAAACCGACGGCGTCGTAGATGGGCACCGAGCCGATCATGGCCGGGGATTCCTTCACCAGCTTGGAGCGGAATTCCTGGGTCTTGCCGAAGCAGCTCAGGTCCATGATGGATTCGGCCTTCATGGACAGCGCATGGCGGACCTTGTCCATTTCCTTGTCCACGTCATCGCAATCCTTGGATATTCCAAGGTTGACGTTGATCTTGGTGCGCAGGCCCTTGCCGACCCCGTCCGGGGCGATGTTCGGGTGGTTGACGTTGCAGGGAATGATGGCCTGGCCCGCGGCCATATATTCCATCAGGGTTTCGACGGAGATGCGCTCCTTGGCGGCAACGATCTTCATCTGTTCGGTGACAATGCCCTTGCGGGCGGCGTCCATTTGAGTCGTGTAGCTCATGGGAACTCCTCTAGCCGTGGGACAGGATATCCAGGACAGCTGGATATTCGTGAAAAGCAGCTTTCACGTTCCCGGCTGCGCTGTCAAGCTTGGACGGCGATTATGCCTGTATGCTTTCGGAACCGGTTGCTCCTGCCGCCGCGGGGGGGTATAGAGGATACGGCCAAGGGAAAAACGGTTTGATCATTGTCATCATTAGATTTTCATTATGTCATGATCGCGAAGAGCGCTTTTTCATCTTTTTGAAGTTTATTGGAGATATTTGTTTTTGAAACCACCTGGAGACGATTTGAGAACTCTGTATCTGGATTGCACCACCGGGGTAAGCGGCGACATGCTCCTGGCCTCCCTGACCCATGCCATCGACGAATTGGAAGGAAAGGGGGCCGGATTCACCGCCTTGCAGAACGGGCTTGAAAAATTGGGACTGGACGGGTTTGAATTGGAACCACTGGATCGTAAGATCTCCGGGATCGCGACCCGGTACATGGACGTGCGACAGACTGCCGGCCAACCATTGCGGAAGCTTGCGGACCTGACTCGAATCATCGATCGAGCACGTCTTGTTACGGCAGTGGCCGAAAAGAGCCTGAAGGCTGTGAATCTATTGGCGGAAGCCGAAGCCAAGGTGCATGACTCAAGCCCAGACGAGGTGCATTTCCATGAGATCGGAGCCATCGACACCATTGTGGATGTTGTTGGAGCCGTGCTGCTGGTGGAGTGTCTGAAGCCGGGGAAAGTGGCTGCTTCTGCTGTGGATCTGGGCAGCGGGTTCGTGGAGATCGCCCATGGGCGACTGCCCGTGCCGCCGCCCGCCTGCGCCGAGCTGGCCCGGGACATGGTCACCTTTTCTTCGGATGCGGGTATGGAACGAGCCACTCCCACGGGCCTGGCGCTCCTGAAGACCCTTGCGGACGAGTTCACTCCGCTGCCTCTCGGGCGTATACAGGCCGTTGGGTACGGTTGTGGAGGACGTTCCAGTGATGAACAGCCAACCTATGTGCGGGCATTCGTGATCAATACGACGGCCTCGGACATGATCATGGCGGAGCGTGGCCGTGGCCGATAAAGTTGAGGTCGTCATTGCCCGGTTCCGCGAGGATGTGTCCTGGGCCGAAAAGCTCGGCTTGCCATACGTCGTGTATGACAAGGGACCGGAGCCGGCCGCCGGGTTCCGTCTTTTGCCGAATATCGGGCGCGAGGCCCATACCTACCTGACCCATATTGTGGAGCAGTGGGACACTCTGGCCGGACATACTGCCTTTTTGCAGGGCAACCCGTTCGACCATCTTTCCGAGCATGGAAAAGCCGATGTTCATGCGCTCAAGGCCATGATCATGGAATGTGCGGAACGTAAGGTCCCTTTCAGGGGCTTTGCATGGTTCCGACTCAAATGCGACGGGCTCGGCCGTCCCCACGATCTGAAAAAGCCGGAAAACGAAGGGCGTTGGCTGGGGTGGGGCAAGGATATCCCCGTGGCCGAGGTCTTTTCCAGGCTGTTTGATGCCGAGCCGCCCACTCAGTTTATTGCCCGGGCCGCCACTGGGGTTTTCTGCGTCTCTGCCGAGCGTATCAGGACCCGTCCCCGGGAGTTCTATGAATACGCCTTGCGGTTGGTTGTCGACGACCCTTTGGATGCCGAAAACACCGGCCATGCCTTTGAACGGTTATGGCAGCTCATTTTTAACGGCAACACCGAATGGAACAAGGATAAATATTTCTAGCCGCCTGCGCCTGCCGCACGGATGCCTGCTGCAATGAATATATTTGGAGAATGTTGCAGATGACTCTTCCCCTGAACTTGAGCATCGCCATGTCGTCGCTGGCCACCCACAGGGTGCGGGCCATCCTGGCCATGCTCGGGGTGTTTCTCGGGGCCTTGGCGTTTACCGGGGTGCAGCATGTTTCAAAGATCATGGTCAAAAAGGCCGTGCTGGAAACCGAAAAGCTCGGCCCCAATTTTTTTGCGGTCATGGCTGGGCAGATCCGGTTCCGGCGCAGCGGTTCGGTGAGCGTGCGCACCTCGAAGGCCAATTTTCGCCTTGGAGACGCCAGGGCCGTTATCGATGGTGTTCCCTCGGTTCTTGCCGGGACCCCCTATGCAAACACCTCCTTTCTGGTCAAGGGCGACGGCAACGCCGTCACGGCCCCGGTGTTCGGAACTTGGCCCACATGGCCCGAAGTGCGCAGCCTGAAGGTGGGGATCGGACGCTATTTCACCTGGAAAGAGGAAAGAGAGCGGGCCATGGTCTGCGCAGTGGGAGTGACCGTGGCCGAGCGACTGTTCGGCAGCCCGCAGAAGGCTCTGGGCAAGACCGTGCTCATCTATCGCGCTCCGTACAAGATTATCGGGATCATGGAACCCAAGGGGCGTGATCTCGTGGGCGACAACCAGGATGAGTTCATGTTCATGCCTCTGAGCACCTTCTTGCGCAGGGCCAGCAACCAGAATTTTGTGAGCGGCGTATTCCTTCGGCTTGCCAAGGAGGCCGACCTCGGGCTGGTGGAGGATGCGGCCAGGAGCATCATGCGCAAGCGCCACAAGCTACGGCCGGGCGACCCGGATGACTTCAGCCTGCTGGCAGCCAGGGACACCATCAAGCTTCAGCGCCAGGCCCTTGATCTCATGAGCACGCTGGGCCTGATCACCTCGGTGGTTTCCTTTGCAGTGGGTGGCATGGGAATTCTGTCCATCATGATCCTGGTGGTGCGTTCCCGGCGCGTGGAGATCGGCATCCGCAGGGCAGTGGGCGGCAAGCGGGGCGACATCATCAGGCAGTTTTTGTTCGAATCCGGGCTTATGGCCGGATTCGGCGGGTTTTTCGGTGTGTTGGCCACGGTGGCCCTGGTGGTCATCCTGAGCAAAACCTTGGACCTACCTCTGATCATTGATCCGGCCAATCTGGCGTTGACCCTGGTGGGGGCCTGCCTGCTCGGCCTTGCTGCCGGGGCCTATCCTGCCTGGCAGGCCGCTCATATCGAAATTCTCGACGTGCTCAAAAGCGACGGCTGATCACAGGCCCCATAGCATGGCCGGTAAAAGGCTCTGAAGTAGGCGAGGGGAAGGACAGACATCCGGAAGCGTCCCGCCCTTCCCATACTTTTTTAGAATCGCAGGGACAGGCAGGTCAGACCGCCGTCCATCTTGCGATATTCAGACGTGTCCACAATGCGGATCTTGGAGCCGAGCCCCTGCATCAGCGCCAGGGTTTTCGGGAACCCCGCAGGCACCAGCAGCGTTTCGTTCACCAGCAGGCAGTTGGCCGCGTAGGCCTCGTCCCCAGGCACGGTGATCACGCGATAATCCGCGAATTCGGGCCGCGCGGCCATGTCTGCGGACGAGAGTACCGTGTCCTCGGCCACCAGGTTGATGTCGGTCTTGAGGTGCAGTCCTGCCCGTAGCGGTACGGGGGTCGCGCTATAACCGAATCGGTTCACTATGGCCCTGAATTGTTCAAAGCCCTGTTGGTTGGTGCGGCTGGTGATGCCCACGAAGAACCGGTCCCGGATCAGGAGCACGTCGCCGCCGTCCAGTGTCCCCGGGCCTTCAATGGGGAAGACCTCGCCGTATTTTTCCAGGGCCGGACGTATGGCTTCGGCTTCGCCCGTACGCGAGCCCGCGCCGGGACGGGCCAGAATGGCCGCATTTTTGCCCGGCAGCATCACTGCCGGGTCCTCCACGAACACGGAGTCCGGGTATTCCGCCAACGGGCTCAGGGTGTCCACTTCAAGTCCCGCCTCGGCAAGGGCGGCGCAGTAGTCCGCGTGCTGCTTCAGGGCCCGGGCATGGTCGGGCGCGCCCAGTTCGGCGGTGGTCAGGCCCTGTGCCATGGATTGCGGCGGGATACGGGTAATGGATTGGGAAAACATCATCAATTCCTCCTTATGTGCCTGGCGAGCATTGCATAAACCGTAATCGCAAACAAGCTTGACCCTCATGCGGAACCTGCTTTATGAACACGTTCAGTGAACGCGTTCATAAAGAGGTGAAATCAATGGGATCAAAGCGACAGCGTGGCAAGCAGGAAACTCGGCGGAAAATATTCGAGGCAGCCCGGGCCGCTTTTTGGGAGGGAGGCTTCGAAAGGGCGACCATGCGGGATATTGCGGTCCAGGCCGGAGTTGGGCTCGGTACGGTGCACCTGCATTTCAGGGACAAGTCCTCCCTGATACACGAGGTGTTTTACGGAGAGATCGAACGCAAGACCTTTGAGGCCGTCGCGGGCATTCCCGAAGGACCTCTGGAGGAACAGCTCGTCCATCTGCTGAATGTTGAGTACGGGTACTATGAAGAACAGCATGTGGCTTTGACTCATGTGGTCAAGGAGTCCTTTTTCGTCTCCGGCGACTGGGGCGGAAAATATGAGGAGCAGCTTTGGCGCTATGCCGCGGCGGTGGAAAAGGTTTTCGAAGCGGCCCGTGATCGTGGTGAGATCAGGCGGGGTACGGATTGCGGCACCGCAGCCATGTCTTATGTCTCGCACTACATGATCGGGTTGGTCATGGGTGTGCGCGAAGAGCCCTTTGACAGGGAAAATGTTATGAAACTGGTGGAGCCCATGGTCAGAATGCTGGTCATGGGGCTTCGCACTCAGGAGGTGGAGCATGAGTCTTGAGTATGCATGGACCATCCCGGCCATCCGGGAACTGATGACAGGTGCGGATCACGTTGATTCCCACCATATCGAAGGGAATGTGCCGTTCAGGCGCCAGTTGGCGCAGGCCATGAACTGGATGCCCGGTTGGGTGCGCTTTTTGTACCTGGTACGGAAGGTGTTGGCCCGTCTCATGGGACTCGAGCATGACGACGTCCTCAGCAATCCTCGTTTTCACGAGGATTGCTTTCCCATGACCCCCGGCGAGGCGGCCGGTTTTTTCCAGGTGGTGGATGCGAGCGAAGAGAGCCACTGGATCGCCATGGGTGAGGACAAGCATTTGGCCGGATACATCTGTATGGCCGTGGAGCATCTTGAGGACGGTCGAAAGCGCTACCACTGCACCACGATCGTCAATTATCGGCATTGGATCGGATCGGTCTACTTCAACCTGATCAGGCCCTTTCATCATCTAATCGTCAGGGGGATGCTCAAAGCCTCGGTTGGGAGTGGGGCGGTTGCAGAGTGATCATGGCTTTTCGGTGACGACATGTTAAATACTGTAAACGGTGTTAAAAGTTGTGAACAGTGTTTACGCTTGTTGTGGGTCCTGATATGTTGTGATCATGGCTATAAGCAAACGCGTGAAAAAGGAGCAGGAGCGTAAACGCCGGTTCATTCTGGACGCGGCCAAGCGGCTTTTTGTTCTGGAGGGGTTTGAAAACGTCTCCATGCGCCGTATCGCGGCCGAAGCCGATTACAGCCCGGCCGCCATTTACCGCTACTTCCGGAACAAGCGGGAAATACTGTCGCACCTCCGTAACGAGGGGTTCATCAAGTTCGGCCTGCGCCGGGAGCAGAGAAGCGATTCCCTGCCGCCCGCTGAGTTGCTCAGGCAGACGGGCCGCAGTTTTCTTCAGTTCGCCATGGACAACCCCGACGATTTTCATCTCATGTTCTGCACCTCCTGCAACGAGGTGGACCTGGAAGGGGAGCTTGCCGCCGAATCTCTGCGTTCGTACGAGCGGTTTCGTGACATGGTCGGAAAGGTGGTGGCCAGCGGCTACTTTGGTGATGTGGACGACGAAACAGTGGCCTTCGGACTTTGGGCCGGGGTGCAGGGCCTGGCCAGCCTGGTCACCAGCGGCCGGGCAAAAGTTTTTAGTGAAAGTGAAGTGGATGAACTGATAGAAAGGGTATTGCGGTTTTTGCGTCGGCCTGGCGGGGGCGGCGAATAAAATACGAGAGGGAACGTTCCATGAAGCGTCTGTGGGGAATTTCGTTATTGTTGGGTATGCTTGTCCTGGCCTGCGGCCACGCCATTGTCCTGGCCGAGGAAAATTCCTCACCCATCTCCGCGAGCGGCAAAACGGCTTCCGCTGAGACTTTTGTAGTGGAAAAGGCCACCCGTACCGCAACCCTCACGGCATTTACACGGGCCCGTAATTCCATGACCCTGGTGAGCGAGGTCTCGGCCCGTGTGTCCAAGGTTCCCCTGGACGTGGGTGACGTCATCGGCAAAAAGGGGGTGTTCGCCTATCTGGACGCCACCTTCATCAAACTGGATCTGGCCAGGAACCGGGCCGATCAGCAGCGGCTCAAAAGCGACGTGACCTTCTACGGCAAGGAGCGCAAGCGCTATGAGGACCTGGTCAAACAGAAAACCGCGGCCCAATCCACTTTGGATAGTTACACCCGCGATTACGCGACAGCCAAGCATCAACTCAGAGCCTTGCAGGTTGAGGAGCGCAGCCTGCTGGAGCAGCTTTCCCGCCATACTCTCAAGGGGCCCGCAGGCTGGAAGGTCATCGAACGTTCCATCGAGCCCGGCGAATGGGTGAATGTGGGCGACAAAGTGGCCGAACTGGGGCGCTACGACGTGCTGCTGGTTCCTTTTGCCCTCAGCAGCGGCGAGTACCGGGCGCTCAAATCCCTGGGCAGAGAGGTTACGCTGCGCCTGCCCGACCTGGGCAAGACGGTCATGGCCCATGTGGAGCGTGTCTCTCCCGGCTTCGATCCGGAAACACGCAAGATCAATGTGGATTTGCAGATCGACTCCGGCGAGTTGGAGTTCCGTGGCGGCATACGTACCGAATTGACCTTGCATCTGCCCGACCCGGGGGGCTCCGTGCTGGTGCCCGAATCAGCGCTGGTCAAGGCCTATGAAGAGCACTTTCTTGTCACCCCTGCCGGGAAGCGGGTGCGCGTGGTCTTGCTTGGTTCCGGCGGAGAGGGCGTCAAGCGGGTGACCTCGCCTCAGGTCCGGCCCGGTGACGTCTTTTTGAAACAGCCGTCCGGCAACAGTTCGTAGGGGTAGGGGAGATCGGCATGGACATCAAGCCCGGCACCCCGGTCAAGGGGCTCATCAAGTTTACTCTGGGGCAGAAGGTTTTCATCAACCTCCTTTTTGTCGTCCTCATGGTGGTGGGAGTCTTCTGCGTCTTCGATCTGCCCGTGGAGCGCTATCCGGACGTGCAGATGGGCAAGGTCATCATCTCCACCTATTTACCCGGAGCCAGCCCCACAGAGGTGGAAGCCCTGGTCACCCGCGAGATTGAGGATGCCCTGGACGACCTGGAGAATGTGGAGTTCATCCGCTCGCGCTCCTATCGAGAGCGCTCCAGCGTCATGGTCAAATTCCTCGACGATACCGATTACGACAAATTGTATGACGAACTGCGCTTCAAGGTGCTTTCGGTGCAGAACGACCTGCCCGACGATGTGGACCCGCCCGAATTCACTGTCATTCGGGTCTCCGAGTGGCTGCCGGTCATCAACGTGAACCTGGTGGGAGACCGCTCCAATCGGGCCCTGTCTCTCATGGCCGACGAACTCAAGATTCCCCTGGAGCGCATACCGGGCGTCAAGGAAGTGAAGATAGACGGGGAGTACACCCGAGAATTCCACGTCAACCTCGATCCCAGCAAGCTCATGCACTACGGCTTGACCTTCGACGACGTGGCCCAGGCCCTGACCAATGCCAACATCTCGGTGCCGGCCGGGGATTTCGTCAGCGATGCCGGGGAATACGTCATCCTGGTGGACGAGAAGTTCCGGGATCGGGGAAAGGTCGTCGACACCGTGGTGCGCAGGGATTTGGACGGCTCCTTTGTCACGGTGGGCGACGTGATCAGTCACGCGGGGCTGAATTACCGCGATCCGTTCATCATTTCCACGGTCAACGGCGAGCAGAGTGTCAGCATCAAGGTGAGCAAGAGTCCGCAGGGCAACTCCCTGGATATCGAGGAGGCGGTCAAACGCGTGGTGGCCGAATACAAGCCTGTGCTGGACAAGGAAGGGGTCACCGCCGTTTACAGCCAGAATCAGCGGGTCTACATCGACGACAACATCAGCACCCTCGGCTCCAACCTTCTCGTCGGGATCGGGCTGGTCTGCATCTGCATCTGGATCGTCATGGGATTTCGCAACGCCATGCTCACGACCGTGGGCGTGCCGTTCTCTTTTTTGGTGACAATGATCATCATGTGGATCACGAACAACTCCCTGAACGAGATCACCCTGTTTTCATTCGTGCTGGTCAGCGGTATCATCGTGGACGACGCCATCGTAGTGGTAGAGAACATCTACCGCCATCTTCAGGAAGGCAAGGATCTGCGCAACTCGGTCATCGACGGCGCCAGCGAGGTTTTCCTGCCGGTGGTTGCGGCCACGTCCACTACGGTGGCCGCTTTTCTGCCTATGCTGATCATGAGTGGTTCCACCGGTGAGTTCTTCGCCCAGGTGCCCAAGGCGGTCGCTTTCGCCATCCTTGCCTCGCTTATCGAGTGCCTGTTCATTCTGCCTCCGCACTTCTACGACTGGCCGGGCGCAAAGAGACTCAAGGACGACGCCCGCAAGCACGCGGTCAAGGAGGATCCCAAGTTTCTGGTGCGGTTGCGCACGATTACGGACGCGCTGCTCATGTTCACCCTGCGCCACAAGTGGAAGAGCCTGTTTACGGTGTTTATCGCCTTTGTGGCGGCTCTGACCATTTTGGGCGTGTCCATGTCCGGGGTCATGCCGTTGATACGCATCAAGTTCTTTCCCGATGAATACACTTTGTATTACGTGAGCATGCGCGGTCCGGTGGGAACTCCCGTGGAAGTCACCTCGGAAAAGGCTCAGGAGCTTTCCCGGGAGATCAGATCCTGGGGCGATGGTTTGTCCAAATCATGCTCGGCTCTGGCCGGCATGGATATCAACACGGATTACGAGAATATTTTCAGCTCGAATCTGGGCATCATCATCGTGGAATTGCCAGACAAGCACGACCAGAACTTCGAAGACAACCCCGACAATGATCCCCAACTTATGCTGGATTGGGTGCGCGCGAAGCTGGCGCCGCAAGCAAGGACGGGGTGGGAGTTGCGGGTCTGGCCCGAACAGGGCGGCCCGCCCGCGGGCAAGGACGTGAACATCCGCGTGCTCGGTTCGGACACGGACGCGGTCATGGGGCTGCAGGCCGACATCATGGCCTGGCTCAAGGCCAACAAGAAGATCGCCCCGTATCTTATCGATTTGAACGCGGACACGGGAACGGACAACCGCGTCTTCCGCTTCAGTCCCGATCCGCTGCGGGTCGCTGAATACGGCCTGACCACCGCCAAGGTGGCATCACTGGCCGGGAGCGTGCTGGACGGCCGGTTCGTAGGCAAGTTCCGCATGACCGACGAGGATATCGACTTGCGGCTCAAGGTGGACTCACGTTTCCTGGAAACCCCCGAGGACGCCCTGAACATACCGGTGCTGGAACACGAGTCCGGGCCGGTGCGCCTGGGTGATCTCTGCATCGTGGAAACCTACCGCGAGCCGGGCCAGCTGAATCGGTTCCAGAGCCAGCGGGCCATTACCCTGACCGCGGATATCCGGACCGGTGCACCCGTGAGCACGGCCACCATCGTGCACGACGTGAAGCAGTACTACGCCTCCATTCAGGACAAATATCCGGGGGCGTCCATCAACTTCTCGGGCGAGTTCGAAAGCACGGGCAAGTCCTTCACGTCCCTGGCCTACGCCTTTCTCATCGCCCTCATGATCATGTATACGATTCTGGCCTGTCAGTTCCAGAGCTACACCCAGCCGGTCATTATCCTTTCAGCCGTGGTCTTCGCGCTCACGGGCGTCGTCTTCGGCACTTTTCTGACCCGATCCCTGTTTACGGTCAACAGTTTCATCGCCACAGTGGGCGTCACCGGAGTTGTGGTCAACGATTCCTTGGTGCTGCTGGATTTCATCAACAAGCTCTATGCCCGAGGCATGACCCGTCTGGAGGCCGTCCGGGAAGGGGTTCGCATCCGTTTAAGGCCCATTCTCATGACCACCCTGACCACCACTCTGGGCCTCTTGCCCATGGCCCTGGGTATACCGTACTATTCGGTGGTCTGGGGAACCATGGCCACCACTTTCGTCACCGGTCTGTGTGTGGCTACCTTTCTGACCCTGGTCATCATTCCGGTGGAATGGGAGCTCATGACCCGGTTCGACGAGTGGCGGAAGCGGCGCAGGGCCGCACAGGAAAACGCATAGAGGAGTTTTTGTGAGAGACATCGAAGCGCTCAAAGACATCACGCTGGTGGTCTACGACTTCGACGGGGTCATGACCGACAACCGCGTGCTGGTGCGCGAGGACGGTATGGAGGCGGTCATGTGCAACCGTAGCGACGGGTGGGGCGTAGGCATTATCCGCCGTTTGGGAGTGGAGCAGGTGATTCTGAGTACCGAGGAAAACCCGGTGGTGCTGGCGCGGGCGCGAAAGATCAGGCTCGAGGCCGTGCACGGCTGTTCGGACAAGGAGTCCGGGCTGCGCGACCTTGCGCAGGCCAGGGGGGTCCCCCTGGAACACATCCTCTATGTGGGCAACGACACCAACGACCTGGGAGCCATGAGTATTGCAGGCATGAGCATCGCACCCGCGGACGCTCACCCGGATATTCTGGCCGTGGCCGATCACATAACCGCCTCCAGGGGCGGCCATGGCGTGGTCCGCGAACTGGCCGACCACTTCATCAAGACTCTGACCTGACCTTTTCTGGACATTCTCCAGGCTTTCCGGGTAAATCGATAGGTGCGTACCGAATCGTATCTGGTCGCCCTGGCGAACAGGAGGGAGAATGGACCGGAACAGCAACAAAAGCGCTTTCGAGAACATCTGCATCTTTCATATTCTGGACGGGCTGCGCGACGGCCTGTCCCATTTTTCCGCTCCCAGCCGGGCCGCGCTCATCTACACCACGTCTCACGATGGTCTGCCCCGCATATATGACCCGCAGAACCTGCTCCGGGGCCACGAGCCGCGCCTGCAGGAATTCTTTTTCGGCCATGAAGCGTGGCGGGGAAGCTCCATTGAGAGTGGTGAGGTGCAGTTTCTGGAGGATGAACTGTACAAGAGCTTGGAACTCGCGGGCATCATCACCTTCGGCGGCCGCAGCCGGGACATCCCGTTCCAGATGTGGTTCACGGAGGAGCATCCGGACATGTGCAGCGTAGGCCCCACCCGCAGCTGGCTGGAATATGCGGTACGCCTGTTCGCCCAGAATTACGACCTGCAGAACGTGACCAACATCGACACGGCGGGATATGTGCTGCTCAACTGCGGCATACACGCCGTACGCGACTACATTGTGGATGAACGCAGCCGCATGGGCTGGATCGACACCCGGATACGGGTCTACCCGTTCCTGGACGCGGTCTTGGGCATTTCCCGCACCAAGGAGGAGGGGGCCTGGCCGCGCGGCCGTTTGGTGGTCGTGGAGCCGAGCCAGATGGACCGGGTGCCGTTCATCTGCACCTTCCCGCCTCACGAGCGGCCCCGGTTGTGCGAGTTCAAGCATGTACGCAAGATGCTCCAGGCCGTGGAATATTCGGGCCGGGTACTGGTGTCGGACGGTCAGACCATCGTGGGTATCGCCTTGGGGCGCATGCCCGGCGCCTTTTTGGCCGCCCAGTTCAGCGGCACCCACGGTTTCCTCATGCTTCGAAACAAGCTCGTCTGCACTTTTTCGGATGGAAGATTCCATTCCTCCAACCGCAAGGCCAATCTGGTGCAGCTGGAGGAGTTGCTGCTGGAATCCACCATGCCCATCGAGGACCACCACACCATGATGCGGGTGGCCACCTCTCTGGTGAACCGGGTGCGCGACCGCCGTCACGGCTGCACCCTGATCATCGACTTGGGGCACATGCTGGTTCCCACTGCGGGCCAGCATTTCGACACTCCCCTCGACCTGCGGGACCCGGCCCACGTGAAGCTGGCCAGTTCCCTGGCCAAGATCGACGGCGCTTTGCACATAGGCGCGGACGTCAAGCTGCACGGGTTCGCCTGTCTCATGGATGGGCGCGGCGTGCCCGGCGAGAACCGGGGCAGGGGGGCGCGGTTCAATTCGGCCCTGCGTTTCACCGCAGAGAACGAGGATATCATCGTCATCGTGGTTTCCTCGGACCGGCCCGTGTCCATCATCAAAAACGGCATCGAACTGACCGCCGCCTGCGACTTTGCCCAGATCAAGGGCTGTCCAACGCCGCCGCTGCTTTCAGACTGGATTTGCGGCTGATGTCTTTTCCCTGGAGTTCTGCCCCGTGAACTGGCTGGAAAATCCCTTTGTCTGGATTGTGCTTTTCCCGGCTCTGGCGGCTTCGGGCGTACTTTTTCAAATGGTCACGGGCCTGTTCTCCTGCTGCGGGACCTTCAGGCTGCAGGGCCGTTCCATCCGTCTGAAGTGGTGGATGATCCCCACGGTCTCCATTGTCACCGCAATGTTATGGATCAGTGTCGTTTTTCTGGCTTTTTTCACAAGCTGAAGCCAATAACCCCATCGACATCCCGGCCGTGGACATGTAGATTGTCAGGAAGTGTTCCTGAATCCTTAGGGGGCCCATGTCCGGAAGTACGAACAACAAACATCTTGACGACGATGAGCTGCCGGAACTGCTGAACATCGAGGAATTCAACCAGATTGATCCCGAACAGTTCGACTGTTTTCCCAAGCGCAGTCTTCCGCTGGATCTCTTCCACTACAAGGAGGAGATCAATGTCCTGGTACCCTTGTATAGGAGGGGCAATGATCTCAAGGCCATTGAGCGCAAGGAATACCGGGAACTGTCCGGCCGCGGGCGGCTTTTCTTTTCTCGCAACCAGCACCGGGAGTACGTGCAGTGCCTGACCGGGAGTCTGGCCGTGGCCGTGGAGGACCCCAACCTTTTTCCGGAGGACGTGGCCCACATTTTTGCCGAGGAACTGGTGATGCAGCAGGAAACCCTCTACTCCAGCCCCCGTTCCGACCAGCTGGAGTTGCTTTTTGCCGGGTTGGAGCTGCTGGCCGTCTTTCTCGGCGTGCACAGGGACAACGTCAGGCATCTGGTTCAGACGGTGCACACGAACCGTACTCGGCAACGGCAGCAAACTAATGCGGCCTTCATGGCCCTGGCCCTGCATCTGCGTCTTCGAGGCGACAAGGTCGCCATGGATGAACTGCCGTTTACCTGCTTGGCTTTTTTTCTCTACGACATCGGTATGACCAAAATTTCCCGCCTGGTCCTGGAAAAGGCGCAACAGCTCAGCGCCGACGAAAAGCGGCGCATGCGCGAGCACCCGCGCTGGGGTATGGAGATCATCGACAGGCTCGGGCTGGACCGTCCGGGAATGAAGGAGCCCGCACTGCAGCATCACGAACGCATCGATGGCAGCGGTTATCCCACGGGCCTGCGTGGCGTTGAAATCGGCGATCTGGGCCGGGTCATGGCCGTGGCCGATTCCTATGTGGCAATGATCACGGACCGCCCCCACAGTCCGGGGATTGACCCGGTGGAGGCCGCAGCCGGACTGCTCAAGATGGACAAGGCCTATGATGTCAAAGCCTGCAGGGCCTTGGTTCAATGTTTACAGGAAATCCGCGCCTAGCGGATGTCGGTCGTATCTGTCCGAAAAGAAAGCTTTTTTAGATTTTTCCTCTTTTTTTAGGGTGTTTTCGCCCGAAAAACCCGTCAAATCGTCACCGTGTTGTAACAATTGGGTTCGCTTCTTTGGAGTAGAAACGGAAACTCATTGGCAACACACTACGGTTGAACACACAATCATACGTTACTCATGCGGGGGGGACATGAAGCTGAGTATCAAAATGATCCTGTTCTGCCTGCTCATCGGCGTTTTGCCGCTGGCGGGCATGGTGGGGTACAGCATTCATACGGCATCCGACAGCCTGACGTCGGAGGCCTTCGAAAAAATGGCGGCGGCCGCCCAGGCCAAGAAGCAGAATCTGGAGGATATCACCCGTTCCTGGGAAAAGGATCTGGAGGTCTACGCCCGCACCAAGGGCGTCTACAGCGCATTGGTCCGCCTCCGTGATATCGTTTTCTACAACGGCAAGCCCGGCGAACGTATGAACCCGGAGGACGAGGAATACGCGCACGCTCTCAAGCGCGTCCAACGTGATTTCGAGGTCTTCGTGGACGTATTGGGTTACCAGGATACCCTGCTCATGGATGACACGGGCCGGGTGGTCTACACCTTCAAACGAGGCAAAGATCTGGGAGTGGACTTGGCCAAGGGGCCCATGAAGGACACCCGTTTGGCCAGGGCATGGAAAGAGGCTCTGACCGGCAAGGTCGTGTTCGTGGATTTTCATCCTTACGGCCCTTTGGACGGCGAACCCAATGCCTTCATCCTCGGCCCGGTCAAACGCGTCACAGGCGAGATAGAAGGGGTTGCGGCCTTGCGCCTGTCTCTCAAGGAAATCAATCAGCATATGAGTACGGACGGCAACCTGGGTGAGACCGGTGAGGTTTTCCTGGTGGGACCGGACAAGCTCATGCGTTCGGACTACGCCGCCGATCTCGACCGATTTTCCGTGGCTGCATCCTTCCGGTCACCGGCCGGGGGGAGCATGGATACCGAGCCTGTGCGGCAGGCTTTGCAAGGACAGAGCGGCACCCTGACCACCCAGGACGTCGACGGGCGTGATGTGTTGGCCGCCTATGTCCCGGTCCGGATCAACGGTGTCAGTTGGGCCTTGGTGGCTCAGGTGAGCACCGATGAAGCGTTCGCCGGGGTGCACAAGCTGGAAAACGCGGCCATGGTCCTTTTGTCCGGGTCCGTGATTTTCATCGTTTTCATTACCCTGATCTTTTTGCGCTGGAATTTGTTCAAGCCGCTCAATTCTCTGCGCAGGTTCGCGGCCGCAGTTTCGGACGGCGACCTGGACGCCGAAGCCAAGGGAAGTTTCAAGGCCGAACTGGCCCAGGTTCGCGACGCCATTGTAGTCATGGTTCACAACCTGCGCGACAAGATGCACGAAGCCGAGGAGGCCACCGGACAGGCCCGGTTGCGCGCCGAAGAGGCCGAGGCCGCCCTGGACGATGCCAAGCAGGCCCGCCAGGCCCGGCTCGACGCCGACCAGGCCCAGCGCAAAGGCATGCTGCAGGCCGCCAAGATGTTGCGTTATATCGTTAAGCATATGAACGAGGCCTCGGCTCAGGTGAACAGTGAATCCGAGAATATCCGCGAAAACGCTTTGTCCCAGCAGATGCGCGTGGAGCAGACCGTGGACGCCATCGGGGCCATGAGTGAAAACATTGCCAATGTGGCCCAGAGCGCCACTCAGGCATCGGAAGCTGCTGAGCGAGCCTCCAGGAGGGCCCAGAGCGGCTCCGAGGTGGTCCATCGGACCGTGACCACCATCGGGCAGGTCAACGAGATCACGGAGTCCCTCAAGGCCCAGGTGGGCGATCTTGGGGGCAAGGCCGACGACATCGGCAAGATTATGGGCGTCATTTCCGATATTGCGGACCAGACCAACCTGTTGGCCCTCAACGCGGCCATCGAGGCAGCCCGTGCAGGCGAGGCCGGACGCGGTTTTGCCGTGGTCGCGGACGAGGTTCGCAAGTTGGCGGAAAAGACCATGGACGCCACCCGCGAAGTGGGACAGAGCATTTCCGCCATTCAGGACGGGGTGAAGAAGAATATCCAGGGCATGGAAAAGGCCGCCAGCGCCGTGACGGACGCCAACGAACTGGCCGGGGAATCCGGCCAGATGCTCGTTGATATTCTGGAACATTTCGAACTGACCTCGCACCAGATCACCGGTATCGCCGCCGCCAGCGAGCAGCAGTCCGTGGCCGGCCAGCAGATTTCCGAGGCCGTTGGCGAGGTGGACAAGGTCACTGCCGGGACGGCTGAAGCCGTCAATCAGACCGGCATGGCCATCAGTATCCTGACCAAACAGATCGAGGCTTTGTCCAAGCTCCATGGTTTGTTCCAGCTCCTGGGCGAAGGCGCCGTACAGGCCGAGGTGGAGGAACTGGCCGCAGGAGAGGATATCAGGGACATGCGTCCTGCTTCCCTCAAGAGGGCGTTGGACGGCATTATCCGGGAAAAGCCGTTCCTGGAACTGGTCTGGGTCACGGACCGCGAAGGGAGGATGGTTACGGACTTTGCCCAGGCCCCCAACGCGGTTTGCACCCTGGGGTCCGAGCTGTGCAGCAGGGACTGGTCGGACAGAGACTGGTATCGGGAGCCGGTTCGCACCGGTGAAACCTATGTCTCCAGCGTCTATTATTCGGAGGTCGTCAACGATTACTGCCTGACCATATCCGTGCCCGTAAAGGACGAGCGGGGAGCTGTGCAGGGGGTGTTTTCGGCGGACATCCGTCCATCCGAACGGCCTCTGGTCCAGTAATCATCCGCGCCGCCTCAGGAACGCGATCAGGAAGATCACGGCGGCAAGTCCTCCGGCCATGTATATCCACAGCCGGTTTCCGGATTCCGGGACCGGCTGTTTTCGCGGGCTTGGTGCGTCGAGCACGCTCATGTCCGTGAGGGCGCGTTGCAGCCCGGCCTTGTCGTAATGCCATTGGTTGGCCAGGGTGCTTTTCGTCGGCACTTGTGTTGGAATGCTTTTCCATTGTTTCATGAGGAGGCGTACCGCCGCTTTGCCGTGCCCGATGCTGTCCACCAGGAGGCCGCCGGCGGCTCCGTAGCCGAAGTGGATGTCGGAAAGGACGTGCACCGGTACCTTGGAGCAGGAAATGACTTCCTTGGCCAGGGCGGCTTCGTCCACGGGAGCGCCGTTTCTGTCCCGGGTGAAGGTGCCGAAGAGGAGCAGGCCGTCGCCGGGCATGTGCGCGGCCACCTTGAGCACGTCGCTGCGTAGCAGGCCCTGGTCGCGTCCCTCCTCATGGCCCGGAAAGATGAGCTGTACCCGGTCCATGTGTCGGGCAAAGGCCGTTTCCACCTGTTTCCGGATCTGCTCGCCTGCTTCGCTCCCGTCCACGATGACCGCCACGGTGCGGGCTCGGGGATGGAGCTTCAGCATGTTTTCGAAGGTCTCTTCCGCCTGGTAGACCGCGCATACCCCCGGATACTGCCCGGCCATGAATTCCCGGAATTCGAATACGCCGCAAAAGGCCGCCGGAATTCCTTTGAACAGCCCCCGGCCATGCTTGCGCAGCAGGGCGAAGGCAGTGTCTCCGTCGCAGATGACGCCGGCAAGGGCATGGGTGTTCACCACGGCGTCCAATTCATCGGAGACGACCTCGAAATGGTCTTCACTGTTGTCCTGGTCGGCTCCGGCCCAGAGGCGGACCAGTTCGGCATTTGCTCCTGCCTCGGACAGTTCGGCCCGGACGCCCTCGGCGACTCTGTCGGCCCAGGGGGTCCCCGGAGAGCCGGAATGGAGAAGTAGGATGGTTTTGGCGGCGTAACAAGAGGGGGCGATGCCCATGCAGAGGACAACGCAGCAGACGAGAAGGGTATGCTTCATGGAAGTGCCTGATGATATCGGTTTGTCGGAAAGTGGTTTTCTCGGCGACGATGATCACTGGTTGGCGTTGCGGGTGATGCGTACCTGGTTCCTCCCGGCCTGTTTGGCCATGTACATGGCCTTGTCGGCGGCCTGCACCAGTTCCGCAGGGGTCCAGTTCGGCTGCAGCAGGGCCACGCCGATGCTGACCGTGAATCTGAGGGGCAGGTTGGAGAACTGGCCGTCCGTACGGATGCGGAAATCGTAGCGTTGCACGTCCTGGCGGATGGCTTCGGCACTGAGGAACGAGCGCTCTTCACCCAGTCCCTCGGCCATGACGACGAGTTCCTCGCCGCCGTAACGGGCCACATAGCCCTTGAACTGGATGGCCTGGGAAGAGACGATGCTGGCCAGGGCCTTGAGCACCTCGTCGCCCACCTGGTGACCGTAGGTGTCGTTGACGCTCTTGAAGTGGTCCACGTCGATCATGAACAGAGTCAGGCTTTTGCCGGATTTCCGGCAGTGTTTCACGGCCGTGTTCAAAGCCGCGTCAAAGGCTCGTCGGTTGTAGAGCTCCGTGAGCAGGGGATCGAAGGTGGCGGTGCGCTGTAGTTCGCTGGCCAGAGTTTCCCATTCCTGGGATTCCTCCCGGAATTCCTGCACCAGCTCCTTGAAGATTTCCCGGACTTTTGCGACGATGACCGAGCGATCCTCGCTTTCCTGAATGACGCCCACGGTTTTGTCCTCGAAGTCTTCCAGCCGGGCCTCCTGAACATGGCGGGTGCCCCGGATGGCGTCGATGAGCGTGTTCATTTCCGCCAGCAGTGCCGCTGCCGAACGTTTTTCCTCATTTAACGCCTGTTCCAGTTCGGCGGTGCCGATATTTCGCATGACGAAGACATCCAGCATTTCAATAACCTGGACGTAGCGTTCTTCGGAAAGGTCCTTGGTGGCCAATTCCTGGAATATGTCGTGTTGGAGCTTGGCCTTTACTTCGTCTTTGAACACATTCAGGTCGAATATCAGGTTGCGGACGAACAGAACAACGGCGATCCAGCCCATTTCTGAGCCGACACCGAATTTTTCAAGAAGTTTCTTGAGTTCGTCGAGATTTGCAAGGGGCTTATTGGAACACATCTGTTCTCCGTTCTTGTGCATGTCTTTTCCCATGGTGTTCATGAGTTACCTTGATAGGTCATATTTATCCCAATGAACAGGGGGCTGGTAAAGGAAATGCGGGCACCGTATATAGGAGGACGTGGAGTTTTGCCGGAATCGGAAAAGGCCCCGCCGGGGGCTAGAGCATGTCCGCCCCGCCGAGTACGGCCACGAACCGTTTGAACAGGTCCATGTCCAATCCGTCGCGCATGTCGTGGCGCATGAGGGTCAGAGCCTCGTAAGGCGGTATGCTGTCGGCATAGGGCCGGGAGGTAGTCAGGGCATCGTAGATGTCGGCAACCGCTATGGCCCGCACGGGCAGGGGAATGTCGTCGCCGCTCAGTCCGGCCGGATAGCCGGTGCCGTCGAGTTTCTCGTGGTGGAAAAGGATGCAGTTGATGCTGTTTTGGCTCAGGGGCAGCATTGAGCACATGGACACGCCGTGCAGGGGATGAGCTTGGACGATCTGGCGTTCGTCCCGGGTGAGGGGACCGCGTTTGTTGAGAATGGCCTTCGGGATTCTCGTCTTGCCCAGATCGTGGAGTATGGCCCCCAGGCCGCATTCGATGAGCTCCTTTTCGGACAGGTCATAGGTCTGCAGGATGGATACTGTGAATATGAAGACGTGAATACAGTGGGTGTATGTTTTATAATCGTGTGAAATGAAAGGAGCTATAGCCGAGAGCGAATGGTCCGAGGCCAGAAAGCGGATGCTGTCCTCGACAATGGAGGACACCCGTTTGAAGTAGACCTCGTTTAGCGCACTCGGCAGCTTGTTGCGGAAAACCTCCTCCACAACACCGGACGAAGCCTCGTAAAAGACTTTGGACCGATCTTCCCACGGTAACGAGTCGTTGCCCAGGATGTGACCGAGGTTTTCTTCGAGATATGTGTCGAAATTGGATTTCTCGTCGCTCTGAACAAACACTTCCTTGACGCCGTTGTTATGCAGGATCTTCCTGTGGCGACGGGTGAAACGCTGGCCGGACCTCGTGTAAAGTACAAAGTCTCCTCCCTGCCAGAGGTACACCGAGAAATTCCCCAGGGCATCCGGAAACAGCATCATCGGGGACACTGGAAAGTAAGAGACCGGACGAGAAACCCCCTTAGTGGGCTCCATGCGTTTTCAATAGTATAATCAGGATTCGAAAGCCAGCCCAAAACGATTTTTCTCGTTTTTTTAAGCAATTGTAGTGCTTTCTATTCCTCCTCATTTACCTTTCTAGAGATTTTCAACATTTTTTCAACATCTTCCAGGGAAGGAATGATTCCCCGAGGAAAAGACCATGCCCATGGTTCACCGTCCAGGTGAGCCCTGGCCCAGTGGCGGACACCGGCCGGGAAGAACGCTTCGTTGTTCAAAACAATGGCGGCCTTGGCCCTGCCGTCTTCCTTGCGGGCGGTGAAGGAAAAGTTGTCGCCGTGGACCATGTGGGCGTACATGGTGACGGCCACCCGGTGGAAGCCGAACCCGTTCAGGGCGGCCTGGATCCAGAAATCCCAGTCTTCGTAAGTGGTGTTGGTGCGGTATCCGTCCGAGACCTTGAAGACCTCGCGCCGCATGAACGCCGTGGGCGCCACTATGTTCTGGGTGCGCAGCAGGTCGGGGTCGAATTCCGGCAGCAGTACTTCTCTGTATCCGTCATTTTCCACATGGTTGTAGTGAGTGTATGCTATGCCCGCCTGGGGAAGGCCGTCCAGGGCCGCAAGGCAGGAAGCCAGCCATTCCGGCCCGGGCAGGTCGTCCGGGTCCAGGCAGACCAGGAAAGTGCCTCGGGCCTGGGCCAGCCCTTTGTTGCGTACTGCTCCGGGGCGACCGTCGTGGGGTTCTGCCAGGGGCAGGAACCGTTTGCAGCCAAGGGTTTCAAAGTGGTGGAGCTGGTTCAGCGAGTCGTCGGTGCTGCCGTCATCCACCAAGATGATTTCACAGAGATCCATGCCCAGAGTCTGGTTCTGCAGGCTCAGGGTCAGGCGTGAAAAGAAGCGTCCGTAGTTGTGGTTGGGAATGATGATGCTCAGTCGGGGATCGGACATCGGGTGCTCGCATGAGGGAACAGGCTTGAAAGGACGGCCTGCACTTCCTCGATTTCTATGGGTTTCGCTATGTAGTCGTCCATGCCTGCGGCCAGGAAATGTTCCCGGTTGCCGCTCATGGCGTGAGCGGTCATGGCCACGATGGGAATGTTCGGGTCCATGCCGCCTTCGGAAGTATTACGGATTTTGCGCGTGGCTTCAATGCCGTCCATGCCCGGCATCTGCACATCCATGAACACGGCGTCGAATGGTCGTTTTCCCAGTGTTTCCAACGCTTCTTCACCGTTGCAGGCCGTTTCGGCCACATGGCCCAGCTTGCCGAACATGCGGGCTGCAAAGAGCCGATTGATGCGGTTGTCCTCCACAACCAGAATGCGCAGCCCCCGGCATTCCAGGGTTGTCACATTGTGCTCCTCGATCTGCTGGGGGACGGGTTCCCGGTCGAAAGGAATGGAGAGATAGATGCTGGTGCCTTGCCCAAGGTTGCTTTCAATGGCCATGGAGCCGCCCAGAAGGCCGGTGAGGCGTTTGACGATGCCCAGCCCCAGCCCCGTACCCTGATGGCGGCGCATATAGGAACCGTCCACCTGGGTGAAAGGTTCGAAGATATGGTCCAGCTGTTCTGCGGGGATGCCGATGCCCGTGTCCGAGAGGATGAAGAGCAGCCGCGTCGTGCGGCTGGTGCGCCCCTCGGGGAGCACGGAAACCTCCACCGAAACCGTGCCGCTTTCCGTGAACTTGATGGAGTTGCCGATGAGGTTGAACAGGATCTGGCGCATGCGCCCCTTGCCGCCTATGAGCGGAGAGGGGATGTCAGGGGCCTCCGAGCTGGAGAGCACGATGCCTTTGGTCGTGGCCTGGTCGCGGAAGGCGACCAGTACGTCCTCGATGATGGAGTGCATGTCGAACCGCTCGCGGATGACCTCCATTTTCCCCGCCTCGATCTTGGTGAAGTCCAAAATGTCATTGATGACGGACAGCAGGCTGCGTCCCGATGTCAACGCCGTCTGCACATAGTCCTTTTGCTCGTCGTCCAGATTGGTGGTCTGGCAGAGTTGAAGCATACCCAGTACGCCGTTGAGAGGGGTGCGGATTTCATGGCTCATGTTGGCCAGGAATTCGCCTTTGGCCTTGCTGGCGGCTTCCGCGGCTTCTTTGGCCTCCATGAGGGCCTGCTCGTTCATCTTGCGTTCAATGGCCAGGGCGGTCTGTTCCGAAACCGAGACCATGAGGCTGATGTCCTTGGCCGAATAGTGGTGCGGATTGGAATAATGCTGCACGGCCATGACCCCGATGACGTCGCCACGAACTCTCAGGGGCACGCCCAGCCAGACTTTGGATGGAGCGCCGAGCATGCTGTCGTCCGTTGCGCCGGTCATGGCCAGGAATTCCTGCCGGGTGATGAAAATGGGGCCATTCTCATCCTCGGAGTCTCCGGACCGAAGGTGTTCCGGTGCGGCTTTTTCCGTGATGAACAGAGGGCGGCCCGCGTGGATGACGTGAGCTGCCATGCTGGCCTTCTTGGCCCCTTGCATGAGGTGGACGCTGCCGACCAGGTCGTCGCACTCGTCCTCGAAGTAGGTGTATTTCAGTTCCGTGCGGTCCCGGTTGAGCAGGGCGATGAAGAAGTTGTTCGCATCGATGTGTTTGTTGAGCGTGGTGTGGATGCGCCGGTACAGGTCGTCCAGGTCGGTGGTCAGGCTCACTGCATTGGATATTTGGTAGAGGAGGTCGGCCACGGCTTGGTTGTAACGGCGGCGGGTGATGTCGATGAATGTCCAGATGATTCCCTGTTCCAGGTCTTTCTGGTCAACGGGTTTGGCGTAGAAGCTGCACCAGAACGGTGTGCCGTCGGGTCTGAAGAACGGCCTTTCGGTGGTGAACTGCCCGGTTTCCCTGATGCTGGCGTAGCTCTCGCCCCTGAATGCCTCGTACTCCTTGTTGCTGAGAAAGAGCCGGGCAAGTTTTCGGCCCAAGGTGGCCTCGGGCGCATATCCGAAAATTTCGGCGCCGCGGTCGTTAATTCGCACAATGCGGCGGTAGCGGGTCATGGCGATGCCGATGACCGTGTTCTGGTAGAGAGCCTCCATTTCATCCAGGGTTTCCCGCAGCTTCTGCTCCGCATTTTTGCGTGCGGTGATGTCGCGGACAATGGCCACGAACCCTGCGGGTGGCCCTCCGGGTCTCTTGGGCATGACCGACAGGGAGATGTCCGTCTGGATGGTTCGGCCCGACGAGGACGGAAAGGACCATTCTCCCACCCAGGAGCCTGTACGTTCCAGAAAAGGCATGCTTGCCGCCAGGAAGTTTTCCTGCTCCCGGTCGTCGAGACCCAGTACCTTTAATCCCCTGCCTCTGGCCTGATCCGCGGCCAGGTGAAAGACCTCCATGGCCGCCGGATTCAGGTCCGAGACAGTCATGTGCGGGTCGAAGAGAATGATGGGGTCGATGGAGTTGCGGAAAATGGCCCGGAAGTGTTCCCGGCTTTCCACAATGCGTGCGTGGGCCAGGGCCTCCTCGGTGATGTCGCGGGTGACCACCACCGCGTGGGTGGTGACGCCTTCGGCGTCTTTGTAGGGGTAGAGCCTGACCTCGTAGTAGCGGTCCTCGTTGGAGAAGAAACTGATCCAGGCACGGTAGGAAACCTCGCGACCGTTGGTGAAGCAGTCATCCAGGTGCCGCTTGATGGAAACCCTGTACTGATGCGGTCCCCACATATCCTCCACGCTTTTGCCCAGAATGTCTTTCACGGGGCCGCCGTGGGCCGCAACATAGGCCCGGTTGGCGGCTACGTAACGGTATTCGCGGTCCACCAGGGTCATATGGTCCTGGGTGGCGTTGGTGATGAACTCAAAGCGACTCAGACTGTCCACCAGTCGTTTGCGTTCGGTGATGTCGCTGAAGGAAGCGAATAGCGCCTTGCGGCCTTCGTATTCGATGACGACGGCCGAGACCTGGGCCCAGAAGGAAGTGCCGTCTCTTTTGTTCAGGAGGAGTTCCTCGGCCTGAATGGATCCCTGGGCCAGGGCTTGTTCCCGGCGTCCATCGCGAGCTTGCTGGTCCATGAAGAAGGGAGCGGATTGCGTGCCGATGACCTCTGCGCCGACAACTCCCAGCTTTTCGGCGCAGGCCTGATTGATGAACAGGAAATTGTGGTTTTCCGCATCCAGGATGACCACCGGCAGGGGGGATATGTCCAGCAGGGTGCGCAGCCAGTGCTCGCTTTCTCTGAGCTGTTCCTCGATCGCTTTGAGCCGCGTGATGTCGACCATGGTCCCGATGATTCCGTCCGGGATCGGGCCGTTGCCGAAGGTGGTCTTGCGAAGCAGGATATGGGAGGCCGTGTCGTCCATAAGCAGGGGAAGTTCGTACTCTTGGGTTCCTGGGTGTTCCCAGAGTTCTTCGTCTCTGCCCGAAAATATCCTGGCCAGATCCGTATCGAATACCTCGTGCACGGATCTGCCGATAATCTCTTCCTTGGGTTTGCCCGAGAATTCCTCGAAATGCCTGTTGCAGATCGTGTAGAGTCCGTTTCGGTCCTTCATGAATACGGTGTTGGGCAGCGCGTCGATGATGTCCTGCAGAAATTCGAGTTGTTCGCGTTGGGTCTTTTCCGCCTTTTTGCGTTCACGGATTTCCCGCTTGAGTTGCTTGTTGGCCTTGCTCAGTTCCCGGGCCCGTTTTTCGGCGGTGTCACGCAGGGCTTCGTGTTCCCGTTTGCGTTGCCTGAGAAAAGCGGAACGTTCCAACCCCTTGGATAGGGCGGTCCGGATGTCCTGTTTGGCGGAGACGCCCTTGATCACATAGTCCCATGCCCCGTTGCGCACCGCCTGTACGGCGTCCTCCAGAGAGCCTTCGCCGGAAAAGACTATGAGAGCGGTTTCCGGAGATTCGCGCGAAATGAGGTCGATGACCTGTATGCCGTCCATTTTGGGCATGCGCAGGTCCACCAGCACGGCGTCCGGCCGCAGCTTGCGGAACATTTCCAGGCCGGGCGGACCGTCGTGGGCCACGAAGGTCTCATGCCCCGTACTCCGAAGCGCCTGTCTCACAAGGTCGGTATATCGTTCGTCGTCGTCGATGATGAGGATTTTTGCCGGCTGCATGGTCCGGTCCCGAGGTGTGAGCATAGTGTTTCTGATAGCAGGTCTGAGGAGCAATTTCACGTAATTCATGCGGTTCTCAAAAGAATTCCGAGCCGATCGTCAAAGGAAGACTTCGGGCGCAGGACGTGAGAATTTGCTGAAATTATTCTACGTGGCTTGTTCCTGCGGGGTCAACCATGTAAATTGTGTGGGAATTCATAACCTTTGTCCCGGAGACGTCATGTCTATCAAAACGGCCGTCACTCTCCTTTTTGTCTTTTTGTTCTGTGGCTGGGGCCGGGCTGAAGAACCCCTGCGGTTCGTGTCCGACAGCAATTTCGCTCCCTACTCCATGCTGCAGGACGGCAAGCCCGCCGGCATCGACGTGGAGGTTTTTCAGGAGGCCGCCAGGAGGGCGGGTATCCCGTACGCTCTGCAACTGGTGGCTTGGGAGGAGGTGGTCCGAAAGGTGAAATCCGGTGAAGCCCATGGGGGTTTTTCTTTTTTCCGCACTCCCGAACGGGAGGAATACGCCCTGTTCGTGGAGGAGGCCGTGGTGCATTACAGCGACCATGTCATGTTCACCCGCAACGGACATACCTTTCCTTTCCGGGAATGGAGTGATCTCGACGGCAAGCGCATCGGTGTGAACAAGGGCTTCAGTTTCAGCGAGGCGTTCGGTGCCGGGGGAGATGTCGTTCTGAAGGAGTTCGACAGCGAGGCCGAAAGCATCGCCGCTCTGCTCAAGGGCCGGGTGGACGGCTTTGTCGGTCAGTTGGACACCACTTACTATCAGCTGGGACGTATGGGCATGAGCAGCACCGTCATCTATCTGCCCAAGGTGGTCATGAAGGACCGGCCTGCCTACATGGTCATGGCCAGGAATTCCGAGTTGAAGAAAAAGGAGCAGATCGCCCGGCGGTTGGGCCTGGCCCTGCGCAGCATGTACCGGGACGGCACCTACAACAGGATTGCCCGCCGCTATCTGTTCCGTTTCTAAATTTCTGTTCGTCCGCCCAGGATGGGCAGGGTGAAGAAGAATTTGCTTCCGGCGCCGGGGGTGCTTTCCACCCATATCTTTCCGCCGTGGGCAGCCACGATGTGCTGGCAGATGGGAAGTCCCAGACCGGTTCCCTGTTTTATTTTCTGATGATTCTCGCCAACCTGGGTGAACTTGTCGAAAACGGCCTTGTGCAGCGCCGGGGGAATGCCGATGCCCGTGTCTTCCACGCAGATGACCGCATAGGCCCCCTCGACCGAGGCCCGGAGAGTGATGGTTCCTTCCTTGCAGAATTTTTCCGCATTGGAGAGCAGGTTGAGGATGACCTGGATGAGCCGGTCGTCGTCAGCGGTGACCGGCGGGAGGCCGGGTGGAATCTCCTGCACAAAATCCGCTTCCGAGTCGTCGAAGAATCCGGCAGCCGCAGCCATGGCGCGGTCAAGCATCCGGTTCAGGTCCGAGATCCGCATATGGTATTCCATTTTGCTGGCCTCGTGTTTGGCCAGGTCCAGCAGGTCGTTGACCAACTGGAGCAGGCGATCTCCTTCGGCAATGATCACATCCACATTCTGGAGGACCTGATCCATGTTTCGCCGGACCTTCGGAGAGTCTGTCTGTACGGAGGGATAGATGGACTTTACCAGTTTTTTGCGCATGATGCGGATGAAGCCGAGGACCGAGGTCATGGGGGTGCGCAGTTCGTGGGAAATGAAGGACATGAACTCGCTCTTGGCTTCATTGGCCTGATCCAGCTCCCGGGTGCGTTGCTTGACGCGGATTTCGAGTTCCTCACTGTAGCGCTTGATTTCCTCCTCGGCCTGCTTGCGTTCGGAAATGTCTCTGGCCACCACCACGGCGCGGTCGCCTTCGTCTCCTTCGGGAAACTGGATGGTGATCTCCACCGGGGTGGGGACCCTGCCTTCGCACATGGGGCAGTTGAACTCGGTTTCCATGGTCAGCGTGGCGCGTTCGCTGCTCAGCAGGTTGGTGACGTGCTTGCGCACGTGGTGCGGCAGGATTTCGGAAAAGGCCTGCCCCATGAGCTGATGACTGGGGCATCCGGTCATCAGTTCTGCGGCGCCGGCCATGTCCAGGATCAGCCCGTTGTGGGCATCGACGATGAAAATGGTGTCGTTGATGCGGTTGAGCAGGTCCCGGAAACTTTCCAGTTCGTGGAGGCGTCGCTGCAATTCCGGATAATAGCTTTTGCCCATGGACCGGTTGCCGAGGCCCATGAGTTTCTGCCGTTGTTCACCGGAATCGTTTTCCCTATCGCGCCTTTTCATAGATGCTCTCGATGTCCGCCGTCAGGGGGCTCTTGGGGTTGGTCAGCATGCATGGGTCCTTCAGGGCGTGCTCGGTCAGCAGCTTGAGATCTTCCGCGCTGACTCCCAGATCCGCCAGGCTGCCGGTGACTCCGGTCTCCCGCTTGAGAGCGCGTACCGCCTCCAGGGTGGCGTGTTTTTTTTCTTCGTAGGACATTTCGTCATTCAGCTCAGCGTCCAAGAATTTGCCTATTTTGAAATACTTCTCCGGTGCGGCGTCGAAATTGTAGTCCATGACAAAGTCCAGGAGCAGCGCATTGCACTGACCGTGGGGCAGGTCCAGCTTGCCGCCCAGGCTGTGGGCCATGGCGTGCACCGCACCGAGGATTGCGTTGGAAAAGGCGAGACCCGCAAAGGTGCTGGCCAGTGACATGCCCATGCGTGCGTCCAGGTTGTCCGGCTCGTGTATGGTTGTGACCAGATGTTTCCTGACCAATCTGATGGCCTCCAGGGCGTGCAGGTCGGTGACCGGCGAACTGGCATTGGAAACATAGGCTTCAATGGCGTGGGTCAGGGCGTCCAGGCCGGTATGCGCTGTGAGAGCCTTGCTCATGGTCGTGGTCAGGACGGGGTCCACCAGGGATACGTCCGGCACCATGGCCTTGCTGACGATGGCGATCTTCACTTTGCGCCGGGTGTCGGTGATGATGCAGAACTGGGAGATGTCCGCGGCCGAGCCCGAGGTTGCTGGAATGCAGATGAGGGGCGGGCCCGGCCTGGGCACGTTGTCCGCTCCCTCGAAGGAAAGCACGTGGCGGTTGTTGGTGATCACGATGCCGATGCCCTTGGCGCAGTCCATGGGACTGCCGCCGCCCACGGCCACGAGGGCGTCGCAGTCGTTCTCCCTGAACAGTGCTGCGCCGTCCATAACCTCGTTGTCGCGGGGGTTGGGGCTCACGTCGTGAAAGACCGTGTAGCCGACCCCCGCCTGGGCGAGGCTGTCCATGACCCGGCTGGGCCACTCGCATTCCATGAGGTGTTTGTCCGTCACCAAGAGAACTTTGCGGATGCCCAGGTTGTCGGCGTATTGCCCGGCGAGCCTGCTGCTGCCCGGGCCGAAAACGAATTCCGGAGCCACGAATTTCCTGAGGCCGGAGAGATCTGTGTCCATACGCTCCTCCCTGAACATTGTTTGAGGGGGCTCCCATATTTAGTACCCGACAGGAAAGGGTTAGTAAACGTATGGATATTAAAAATAATGGGTATCAGGCTTTTGATTCGTCGCAGAATGCTGCGAGTTCGCGGGCCAGGTCGTTCATCAGGGCCGGGATGTCCTCCAGGGGGGCTATTCTGAGGGCCGCAAGCAGGTTGGTGGCCGCATCCTTGCATTTGGGCGCTCCGATCACCATGCAGATGTTGGAAACACTCCTGGCGCTTTCTCTGGCTGTTTCGCGGTCGTCCTCCTCAACGGCCTTTCGGATGGTTTCGACATGCACGGGGATGAGCCTTTTGGCGGTGTCAATCATGCCGTCCAGCATGGCGTCGTCCAGACCGGTGTTCTCCTTGGCCGTCTCGCGGTTCCAGGAGAGCGGGGCGGCTTGGTTCTGTTCAGACGGGGACGGAGTCGGCGTTTCTGAAGTCTTCCTTTTTTTCCCTGTGGAAGTGCGCAGAGCCGTCCCCGGAGAAACGAGTCGTTTAATGATTCCGGAAAGTTCCTTGAAATCAACGGGCTTGGACACATATGCGTTCATGCCTACCTCCAGGCACTTGTCCCGGAATTCCTTGAGGGCGTGGGCGGTCATGGCCACGATGGGGATCTCTGGGTTGCGGATACCCGATTCCGGTGAGGCCGCCCGGATGATTCTGGTGGCCTCTATGCCGTTCATGAGGGGCATCTCCACGTCCATGAGCACGAGGTCGAAATCCTGTTCGGAAAGCTTTTCAATGACTTCCTTGCCGGATCGGGCCACCTCGAATTCATGCCCCATTTCGCTCAGGCGCAGGGAGGCCACCAGGACGTTGACCTCGTTGTCCTCGGCCAGGAGGATTCGCAGCGCTTGGGGCGTCTCCTCCATGGGCAAGGGGATGGGTGTAGTCTTGGGCATGGGGCAGATACCCGGTTCGAACCATGCGTCGAATCGGAACGTGGACCCTTTGCCCACGGTGCTTTCCAGGGAGATTTTCCCTCCCATGAGTTCGATGAGGTTTTTGCAGATGGCCAGGCCAAGCCCTGTGCCGCCGTATTCGCGAGTGGTTTGGCTGAAACTCTGGAAGATGGTCTCCATGAATTCCTTGGGGATGCCTATGCCGGTGTCCTCCACCTCGAAAACGGCGCCTACGGTACGCGGGTCGCCCGCCCGGCGTTTCCGGGGCGGTGTGATGCGTACCTTGATGCCCCCCTTGTGGGTGAATTTGATGGCGTTGCCCACCAGATTCACCAGAATCTGGCGTAAGCAGACCGGATCGCCCTTGACGCAGGAGGGGACGCTCGGGTCGATGTCCAGCTCCAGGGATAATCCCTTCTGGGAGGCTTGTACCTCCAGACCCTTGATGGTGGAGTTCAGGTGCTGGGGCAGGTCGAAGTCCACGCGGTCCAGTTCCAACTTGCGGGCTTCGATCTTGGTCAGGTCCAGGATGTCGTTGATGATGGACAACAGATGTTCGGCCGAGTCCTTGACCGTGCGCAGGTAATCGCGCTGCTCTTCGGAAAGATCGGTTTGCAGGGTGATGTCGGTCATGCCCACGATGGCGTTCATGGGGGTGCGTATTTCATGGCTCATGGCGGCCAGGAATTCACTCTTGGCCCTGTTGGCCGTTTCGGCGGCCTCGCGGGCTTCCTCCAACTGGGCGACGAACATCCTGCGGTCCGTGGTGTCGTCCCAGGCCCAGATCACGCCCTTGTCCAGATTGGCGGAGTCCACGGCTTTGCCGTACATTTTGCACCAGATTTCGCGGCCGTCCTTTGTGATGAATATCTGCTCGGTGTTGTATTCTCCGGTCATGACCAGGGAGTCCTTGGCCTTGATAATGAAGTCGTCCAGGCTGTTGCCGGACAGGATGCGCGAGGGATCCATGCCGATGAATTCCTCCGGCTCATAGCCGAAAGTCTCGGCCCCGCGGCGGTTGATGGCCGAAAAATGCCTGCCGTGGGTCATGGCGATGCCCACCAGGCTGTTCTCCAGAATGGCCTCCAGCTTGTCCAGGGTCTGGCGCAGTTCGTTTTCCGACTCCTTGCGCAGGTTGATGTCGCGGATGTTGGCCAGAATGGCGTCCTGCTTCTTGTACGGGATGCGGGTCATGTGGATTTCCACGTCGAACTCCACGCCGTCAAGGGGTCTGCGCGCCTTCCATTCGAAGAAATGGGGTTCCCCCCTGACGACCCTGGCCCAGACCTTGGGCAGCCGGTGCACCGGGTTCACCGGGCTGGACATGTCTCGGCTCATGGAAAGGTGCATGGCCTGTTCGCGGGTGACCCCGTACATGGTCAGCATGCGTTCGTTTACGTCCAGAATGGTTCCGTCTTCGCGGTGGATGATGATGGCGTCGTAGGCGCTGTTGAAGACCGTACGCAGAACTTCCTCGGACTCCCCGAGTTCGGCAGTGCGTTCGTTGACTCTCTCTTCCAGGGAACTGTGTGCCCTGCGCAGGTTGGCTTCGGCCTGGTGGCGGCGGGCCGTGTTGATGATCAGGGCGATGATGATCACCATCTGGATGGTACCGAATGCGATGCCGCCGATGACCAATTCCCTGTGTTCGGTGTAGAAGCTCCGAGGTCGGTTGCTGATAATGCTGTCCTGGGGCAGATCCGCCAGGCTGATGTTGAACCGTTTCAACTGGTTGTAGTCAAACATGGTGAAGGTCTCGCCCGAGGTGTTCACCGGGATGCTGTTCGGCTTGTGTCCGGAGAGCACCAGCAGGCCCAGGTGGGCCATGTTCTGTCCCTGCTCGAATCCCTTGATGAGCTTGCCTCCCACGATGCCATGGTCGAGTTGGCTTTTCATCAGTCCGTACACGGGCGCACGGCTTATGCTGGCGATCTTTTCCAGGCCTATGCCGTCGTCAAAGAAGTTTCCTTCGCTGTCCCGGAAATAGACGCCCATGAGCACGAGGCTGTTTTTGGGCAGGGTGCGCACCAGCTGAAGCAGCTCCTTCATGGGGACGTTCGGGGCATAGGTGATGCGCACGTCCGGAATATGGCCGTTCAGCTCCCTGCGGACGGTTTCGGCGCAGGCAATACCGCTGGGGGTGAAGTCGTTGATGACGAAGACTTCGCGGATGTTCTTGTGCAGGCTCATGGCCAGGTTCAAGGTGCCTTTGGCGTCGAGAACCTCGGCTACACCCGTGAACAGGGGGTAGCCTTTCAGTTGTTCGGGACGGAAAAAGTTGATCCCGCAGAAGACCACGGGAACTCCGGGAAAGAGTTCGTCGTGGTAGGAACGCATGAATTCATAGGCGTTATTGTCGGAGGCCAGGATCAGGTCCAGGTCCTTGGGGTCGTACTTGTGGGAATAGACGTCCAGGAGTTGGAGCTTGTAGGACTCGGTGAACTCCACCCGCTTGGTGTCCATGTTCTCTACCATGATCTCGATGCCGGTTTCCTCGGGCCGGAACACGTCGTTGATGCCTTTGAGGATGTTTTTCTGCCAGGGCAGGGTCTGGTGGTAGGAACAAAGCAACAGGACTTTCTGCTTGGCGTTGCTGCCGCGCTCGGCAAAGCCCGGCGTCGGCGGGAGGGCCGCGGCGAGCAGGAGGAGCAGCGTGAAGATCGACCGGAAGCGCAGTGTGTTTTTCATTGTTTGATGCCTGGTTGGGCCCGGGAGTTATATTCTGCACCTTTCCCTAACAAACGGAGTATCTTTTTGTCACTAGAATAGTGATTGGTTCGTGAGTCGTCCGGGAAAAAAAACGAAATCGCACCTCTGTTTTTGACTCAAGTCATACCTCGGACACGGGGAATGACATAGGTCTGGAGCGTCAAGACAAGGACCGATTCAACCCGGAAAGGAGTCAATCATGTATTGTTACCAGTGTGAACAAACCGCCAGGGGAGAAGCCTGCACCAAGATCGGAGTTTGTGGCAAACAGCCGGACGTGGCCGCGCTGCAGGACCTGCTCGTTTACGCCCTCCAGGGGCTTTCCCTGGTGGCCGTCGAGGCCCGCAAGGTGGGGGTCAACGATGAGGCCGTCAACGTGTTTACGGCCAAGGCCATGTTCTCCACCCTGACCAACGTGAATTTCGACGCGACACGCTTCGAGCCTTTACTGCGGGACTGCGTGAGGTTCCGCGAGGTTCTCAAGAGTACGCTGGCCGCCAAAGGCGTTTCTCCGGACTGGCATGAGGCCGCCACGTTCGAACCGGCCCCAGACCTGGCCGGTCTGGTTGCCCAGGGCGAGGTTCACAGCATAGAGAACGACCTTGAGACAGATGCGGACATCAAGTCCCTGAAGCAAACCGTTGTCTACGGGGTGAAGGGCGTCGCCGCCTACGCCGACCACGCCGAGATCCTGGATCAATCCGACGACGCGGTCTATGCCTCCATCCAGGAATTGCTGGCCGACACACTGCGTCTGGACATGGACCTCGGTGCATGGGTGCAGCGCGCCTTGGATTGTGGCAACGCCAATATCCGGGCCATGGAGCTGCTGGATGCCGGAAACACCGGCGTTTATGGCCACCCCGTGCCCACCGAGGTGCCCCTCGGCGCCAGGGCGGGCAAGGCCATACTGGTTTCAGGCCATGACCTCAAGGATCTGGAATTGTTGCTCAAGCAGACCGAGGGGACGGGTATCAACATCTACACCCATGGTGAAATGCTGCCCTGTCATGGTTATCCGGAACTTAAGAAATACGGCCACTTCCACGGCCATTACGGCACAGCCTGGCAGAACCAGCTTACGGAGTTCGCCGAGTTTCCGGGTGCGATCCTCATGACCACCAACTGTATCCAGAAGCCGTCCGAGGCCTACATGGGTCACATCTTCACCACTGGTTTGGTGGGCTGGCCCGGGGCCGCCCACATTGCAGACAAGGATTTTACACCTGTCATCGATAAGGCAATGGATCTTCCCGGGTTTACTGAAGATATAAACGCTGGCTCGGTGACGGTTGGTTTCGGACGCAACGCGGTTCTGAATGTTGCCGAAACCGTCGTTGGTGCGGTCAAGAACGGAGCCATCCGCCATTTCTTCCTGGTGGCCGGGTGTGACGGGGCCAAACCGGGCCGCAACTACTACACCGAGTTCGTGGAGAAGGTGCCCGAGGACTGCGTGGTCCTGACCCTGGCCTGCGGAAAGTTCCGCTTCTTCGACAGGCAGTTGGGTGACATTGGCGGCATTCCACGCCTGTTGGACGTGGGTCAGTGCAACGACGCTTACTCCGCGGTGAAAATCGCCTTGGCCCTGGCCGATGCTTTTGATTGCGGCGTCAATGACCTGCCCTTGTCTCTGGTGCTTTCATGGTACGAGCAGAAAGCCGTGGCCATCCTGCTTTCCCTACTGGCCCTGGGGGTCAAGGACATCCGCCTCGGCCCCAGCCTCCCTGCATTCATTTCTCCCAATGTACTGAACTTCCTGGTGGAGAATTACGACATCAAGCCGATCAGCTCCCCCGACGAAGACCTTCGAGCCATTCTCGGCTAGGCAGATGGAGCACGGGGCCAGGCCTTTGGGCCTGGTTCCGGCCACCTTGGGCTGCGGGGAGTCAGGGAATTTACCTTGCTTCCCGTGGCCTTTTTTCGCGGTTCGCGATTTGTTGCCCCATTTGGATGCTTGTCTATGTCTGTCCCGGGGAGTCGAGATAATATCTAGATATTTTATAGATAACGGTTGACATGGCGCCGTACAGGCTGAATTTTTTGGAGAAAAGAAAAAGGCCGCCTTTTCAGGCGGCCCTCTTTATTGGGCAATCTTGACGAACGTCTTTTTCTTCATGAGCGGCTTGCCGATGCCGAAGCGGTTCAGGACGGCCTTCATCTGGCCCGTGGACTGGGGTGTTCCCCGGTGGTTGATCACTACACGGTACCAGGTCCCCTTGCCGGTCTCGGCCTCCTGGATGGCCGCATTCAGCCCGGCTCCGGCCAGCTTGCCCCGCAAGTCTTCGGCCATGCCTCTCTTGCGGAAGGATGCGGCCTGATAAACATAGTCGTAAATCTTGTCCCCCGAATGGGGCTGGGCCGCCTTCGGTGCGGGAGCGGGTTTTTTCAGCTTCTGTGCGGGTTTCTTCACGGGGCTGGGAGGCTGTTTTGCCGCGACCGTCTCTTCAAGCCTCATGGGCTGCTCCGGCTTCTTGGCCAGGGTCTCCGGGTAGGTCAGGTCCTGGGCCGTGAGTACCTTGGGCTCGGTGGCGTTGTTCACCAGGGCGCCGTGCTCCTGCTTGGGCATGATCTCGGCGAGTTGCGGCACCTGCTGTTCGGGCCGGTAGCCGCGTCCCACCAACAGGCCAAGGATGAAGAACAGGGTCAGGACCACCATGGCGCTGCCGACCGCAGTGACCATGCCGGGCATGGACAGGGTGAAGGTCCAGGTCTTCTGTTCGCCGGGAATTTTCGGCATACGCAAGGTATATCTTTTTTTTTGTTCCGCCATGAATCCTCCCTGCTGACGGTCGGTTACATACGTTCTGGCGCGCTGACGCCCAGCAGGGCCAGGCCGTTGCGGATCACGCCCGCCACACTGTCGAGGAGCATGAGGCGGGCGGCACAGACAGCCGGCTCGGCCGAAAGCACATGACAGTTCGTATAGTATCTGTGGAGGGACGAGGCAAGGTCCCTCAGGAATATGCTGATAAGGTGGGGGCTTTCAGCCCGAGCGGCAGCCTCCACGAAGTCCGGGTACTGATCCAGGAGCTTCAGGATATCCAGGTCGTGCTCGGTGTTGAGCAGGGCCTGGGAGTCCCGGTTGGGTTCCGCCATCCGCATCTGCTGCTTGGCGGCCTTGCGCTTCATGGAGCAGACCCGGGCGTGGGCGTACTGCACGTAGTAAACCGGGTTGTCCATGCTCTTCTGCTTGACCAGCTCCAGGTCGAAATCCAGGCCCGAGTCGGACTTCCGGGACAGGAACATGAACCGGGCCGCATCCGAACCCACTTCGTCCACAACGTCTTTGAGGGTCTCGAATTGGCCTGCGCGGGTGCTCATGGCGATGGGCTCACCGTCACGCAGCAGGTTGACCAGATTCACCAGGATGACGGCCAACTGTCCCTTACGGCCGAGGGCCTCGCAGGCGGCCATCATGCGGGGGATGTAGCCATGGTGGTCTGCGCCCCAGATGTCGATGACATGGTCGAAGCCGCGCTTGAACTTGTTGTCGTGGTAGGCGATGTCCGAGGCGAAATAGGTGGTGTCGCCGTTGGACTTGCGCAGCACGCGGTCCTTGTCGTCTCCGAATTCGGTGGCCTTGAACCAGAAAGCGCCGTCCTGGTCGAAGCCCAGCCCGGATTTGCGCAGGTCGCCGAAAGTCTCTTCCACCATGCCGTCGTCCACCAGGCTTTTTTCCGAGAACCAGACGTCGTGGCGCACGCCGAAGGCCTTGAGGTCCTCCTTGATGCCGTTCAAAATGATGTCGATTCCGACGAGCTTGCAGATTTGAGTGGCTTCCTCTTCGGCCTTGTCCAGGAGATCGGGGTGACGCTGCAGGGCTACCTCGGCGATGTCCCTGATGTACTCACCCCGGTAGTAATCTTCGGGCTCGGGTGGGTTCAGGCCCTTGATTTCCCTTGCGCGGTAGAGGATGGAGCCGCCCAGGATGAGCATCTGGCGGCCCGCGTCGTTCACGTAGTATTCGGCCTCCACGTCGTATCCGGCCTTTTCCAGAATGCGGCAGAGGCTGTCGCCCAGTGCCGCGCCTCGGCCGTGGCCGATGTGCAGGGGGCCCGTGGGGTTGGCGGAAACGTATTCCACTTGCACGCGGGCTCCCTTACCCATGTTCGAGGAACCGTAGTCGTCCCCGGCCTTGTGGATCACGGAGACGGTGTCCTGCCAAAAGGAGGGGGCAAAGGTGAAATTCAGGAAGCCTGGACCGGCGATCTCGATTTTTTCGATCAGTTCGTCGTTTCGGGCTGCTGCGGCGATGTCTTCGGCTATCTGGCGCGGGGCCTTTTGGGCCTGCTTGGCCAGCATCATGGCCACATTGGCGCTCATGTCGCCGAATTTTTTGTCTTTCGGCGGCTCGATGACGGCCTTCTCCGGCCATTTCCAGCCGTTGTCGGCCAGGATTTTCTTCAATGTATTTTCAAGATGCAGCTTGGCTCTCATGGGGTGTCATACTCCTTAAACATTGTGACGTCGCGGCTCGCTGTTAGCACCTTTTCCCACGCAATCCAAGTGTTATTCGGGCCGCTGAAAAACGCTCTGGTGTCGTCTCAAGTGGACCCCCGTAAGACTTTGCGGCCATGGGGCGGTGTGGGAACAGTACCTTTCCATGCGTTGTTTCATACACTGCGAGTCGCCTTTTGGATGACTCCACGTCCTGTTTTTGAACGGACGGAGGGGCCGGAATCCTGGCGTTGTGGAGTCCGGCGTCAAGAAGGGTTAAGTAAAAGATGTTCTGAATTTAATAATATTAAGCATTAAGAATGTAATAATTAATTTAATTCTACAAAGCGAGGGCAATGCCTACGGATACTTTCCATTTTGCCTTCAAAGTGCTATTGAGAAATTCCAAATTTTCACTCAAGGAGCCGAAATATGATCAGAACCATCAGTGCCCTCGCCAAGAACCGTCCCGGCGTCCTGGCCGAGATTACGGCCGCGTTCGGTAAATACAATGCCAACATCCGTTCCATCGCAGCGGGCGAAACCGAAAATCCCGAGGTCTCGCGCCTCGTGATCCAGGTGGAGGGCGAAGAGTCGGAGATCAACCAGATAACCGAAGCCCTGGCCGGCATGGAGCCTATTGTCCAGGTGGACGATCTGGCGCGCAAGGAGTTCGTGGACCGTGAATTGGTGATGATCAAAGTCAACATGTCCAAGGAGAGCACCGGCCAGATCATGCAGATTTTCGAGGTGTTCCGGGCCACTGTCGTGGGCATGGGCCAGGAGACCATCACTGTGGAGATGGCCGGGGATCAGGAACGGGTCAATGGCCTGATCAGCATGCTTGCCCCCTATGGCATCCGCAGCCTGTGTCGTTCGGGCATGATCGCTCTCAAGCGCGGGGACGAATAGCCATGACCGGATCTCGAATTATGCGCAGCCTGGACGACATCGTTCAGGCCGTCCTAGGCTATGGTGGAACTCCCAAGGTGGCCATCGCCCGCTCCGCGGAACAGGTGGTTCTACGGGCCGGCGTCCAGGCGTACGAGAAGGGCATTGCCGAGCCCGTGCTGGTGGGGGACATCGATAAGACCGAGCGGATCGCCGAGGAACAGGAACTGGACATTTCTCCGTTTCGCAAAATCCATCTGACCGACGACGTGCAGGCGGTCATGGAAGCCGTGCGGCTTTTCCGGGACAAGGAGGTGGCTCTGGTCATGAAGGGGCTCGTCTCCACGGCCACCCTGCTCAAGGCCGTCCTCAACAAGGAAACCGGCGTGCCGCCCGCGACCGGCGTGCTCAGCCACGTGGGCGTCTACAACTCGCCTACGGATGAGCGTCTCATGTTTCTGACCGACGCGGGCGTGAACATAGATCCCAACCTGCAACGCAAGGTGGACATCCTCAAGAACGCCATCAACGTGGCCAGGATGCTTGGGGTGGAAAAACCTCGCTGCGCCATTCTGGCGGCCACGGAAAAGGTCAACTATCCGGCCATGCCCGCCACCTTGGACGCGGACGTCATCACCAAGATGGCCTCCCAGGGCGAATTCGGCGATGCCCGGGTGCACGGCCCCCTGTCCCTGGACTTGGCGGTGAACCCGGAAAGCGCGGCCTGCAAGGGTGTGGACGGACCCGTGGCCGGGTGCGCCGATATCCTGCTGACCCCGGACATCGAAGCTGGGAATCTTTTGTACAAGGCGTTGAACTCCTACTGTAGGATACCCATGGCCGGCGTAGTGGTGGGCAGCAAGGTGCCCGTGGTGGTTCCATCCCGCGGTGATTCGGACAAGTCAAAATTTTATTCACTGGCGCTTGCCGCCTATCTCGGCATGGAGGCCCAGAAATGAGCTTCGTTTTCGTGATCAACCCCGGCTCCACTTCCACCAAGCTTGCCCTGTATAAGGGGACGGAAGAGCTGTTCGAGCGTGAACTTCGGCACCCCAAGGAAGAGCTCAGCGACTTCCCCACGGTGGAGGACCAGATTGGATTCCGCATGGCGGCCATTCGCAAGGTTCTCGAGGAGGAAAACGTGGACGCCTCCGGCGTGGTCGCGATTGCCGGCCGTGGCGGCCTGTTGGCGCCGCTTCAAGGCGGGACCTACACAGTGTCGGACAACATGATAGACGACCTGATGTCCAACAAATATGGCGAGCATCCGTGCAACCTCGGCGCGGTCCTTGCCCGGGATCTGGCCGAGGAGTGGGGAGTGCCCGCCTACATCGTGGATCCGGTGGTCACTGATGAGATGGATGAACGGGCCCGCCTTACGGGCATGCCCGGCATTGAACGGCGCAGCGTGTTCCATGCCTTGAACCAGCGCGGGGCCGCTCGTGTGGCCGCCGAACGGCTTGGCATTCGTTACGAGGACTCCTGTTTCATCGTCACTCATATGGGCGGGGGCATGTCCATAGGCGCGCACCACAGGGGGCGGGTCACTGATGTGACCAACGGCCTGGACGGCGAAGGGCCGTTCACGCCGGAGCGGACCGGCGCCCTGCCTGTGTTGCCCGTTCTGGAACGCATGCGGGACGGCGAGAGCTTCGACTCCCTGCGGCTGACCATCTTGCGCGAGGGCGGTGTCTGGGCCCATCTGGGTACCAACAACATGATGGAGGTGGAAAAGCGGGTGCTGGAGGGCGACGAGGAGTATTCCCGGGTCTTCCGGGCCATGGTCTATAACGTGGCCAAGCACATTGCCTCCATGCTTCCGGCGGCCTTGGACGGGGAAAAGGACCGGGTGGACGCCATCGTCATCACCGGTGGTATGTCCCGCTGCAAGCCGCTCATGGACGAGTTGAGGCGGCTGCTCTCCGGATTGGGCGAGATCGTGCATATTCCCGGCAGCGTGGAAATGGAGGCTCTTGCACAGGGAGCCGTCATGGCGCTGTCCGGCGAAGTAGAGACCAGGCAGTACGAAGGCTAGTGCCTGAAAGGAATCGGAGTGAGCGGCCGCTTCCCAACGGGAGGCGGCCTTTTTTCAGCGCTTTGCGTTTTTACGAATAGTGATCAGCACCTGCTCGATTTCCTTGAAGTCCACCGGTTTAGGTAGGAATGCGTCCATGCCTGCCTTGAAGCACCGCTCTCGGTCAGCGGCAAAGGCATAGGCCGTGAGGGCGATGATGGGGGTGTCGTTGGGGGTCGCCAAGCCTTTGGTCTCCCGGATGCGGCGGGTGGTTTCGATGCCGTCCATTTCCGGCATCTCCAGGTCCATGAAGATGACATCGTAACGGTTTTTCCTCACGGCAGTCATGGCTATTGTTCCGTTTTCGGCCGCATCCACCACATTGCCGATCTTTTCCAGAAAAAGCTTGGGCGCGGTCAGGTTCACGGGGTTGTCTTCCACCAGGAGGATGCGCATGCCTCCGGTGCTGCCGCCGGGTTGCGTGTTTGCGCTCGGGGCTTCGTCCGGGGACATCTTGAAAGGCAGGGAAACAAAGACCGTTGTGCCGGCTCCTGGTGCGCTTTTGACGGACAGGGTCCCGCCCATGACCTCCACGAGCTTGCGCACGATGCCCAGTCCCAGGCCCGTGCCTCGGACCTTTTCCTTGAGGGGGGCGTCTATCTGCTCAAAGGGTTCGAAGGCCCGCTCCAGGGCGTCGTCAGGGATGCCCACACCGGTATCCTGCACGGTGAACAGGATGCGGGTCTGGTCCTGCTGCCGGAACACGGGTGACACGTCCAGCCGGATGCTGCCGGTGGGCGTGAATTTCACGGCATTGCTCACCAGGTTGAAAAGAATTTGGCTTAGGCGTCCGGCGTCTCCCAGCAGATTGTTGGGGGTGCGGCTGTCAACGGAGTAGGAGAGTTTTACGTCCTGCCCCATGATTTGGTGGCTGAAGCCCTGACAGGCCGCGCTGATGATGTCCGTGAGGAAAAGTGGTTCTTCGGACAGAGTGACTTTTCCGGCCTCGATCTTGGCCAGATCCAGCAGGTCGTTGATGACCGTGAGCAGACCTCGGCAGGAATGCAGGCCAACTTCCAGGTATTCGCGTTGTTCGTTGGTCAGGTCCGTGCGCAGGACCAGTTGGAGCATGCCCAGAACGCCGTTGAGCGGGGTGCGCACCTCGTGGCTCATGTTGGCCAGGAATCTGGACTTGGCCATGCTGGCTCTTTCCGCAGCTGTTTTGGCCTCGGTGAGCCGCTCCTGGATCTCCTTGTAGTCGGTGATGTCCTGTAGCGATCCGAACGTGCGGACCGGGTTTCCGTTTTCGAAGCGGGTCTGGCCGATGGCCTTGAACCATTTGATCCTGCCCGCTCCTGTCCGAATGCGCGCTTCCACGGGCTGTGGGTCCGGGCTGGTGCTCATTTGTCGGATGGCCGCCGCTACCGTGCGTTTGTCTTCGTCGGAATAGCACATGGCCAGGAACGCGTCCGCGTTCGGAACCTGTGCGGTGGGGAGCAGGTCGAGAATGCGGTTCAGTTCCCCGGTACTGGTCCCCTCAAGGGTCTCGGGGTCCATTTCCCAGCCGCCGATGGCGGCCAGGCGTTGCATCTGTTCGACCATCGCCTGGGAGGTCGCGTATTGTTCTGCGATCTGTTTTCGTTCCTCTTCAAGGGAGATGGCCTTGGCCAAGGTGGAGATGAGATTCACCTCGTCCTCGCTGAAGTCGCGCGTCTTCACGTCCACCACGCACAGTGCGCCGATGGCCCTGCCGCTGCGCCGCACCGGGTAGCCCAGGTAGGAACGCAGGCCGTAACGGGCGACGTTTGAGTCCGTTACGGCGTACAGGGTTTCCCGGATGTCAGGGATGACTACGGGTTTGTCCCGGCCCTTGATGGTGGCTTCGTAACAGATGTGCCCTTCGGGGTTGTCCCGTTCGGGGAGGTTCTCGGGGGCGTTGGCGGTAGACCAGGCGCACAGGGACTTGTCCTCCTGATCCAAACGGTTGAACAGGGCGCAGACGCCGAGGAGTATGTCGGCGGCGGCCTCAACGATCATGGTGATGTTTTTTTCAGGATCGGCGCCGAGCCTGCTGAAGAGCCGGTTGAGCTTGGAGATGGGGGATTCAAGGTGTTTTTCTGGCATGGGCTTTTTCCCTGTTGCGTCTCTTGGAATCTGTACGCCAAAAAGGGGCTCCTTCAAAGCGTGTTAGCTGGGTTATAATTCCCGGTTTGCGATGCATGAAGGCTGGCTGTACTACGTTGCGGCATGTATAGTTGAGGGTAATTTGCAGGAATTTAACGAAACATGTGTTTGATTGTTCACTTTTGTCAGATTGTTACGTATTGTCCTACACTAAGGGAAGGGATTTACGTCCGAGGCATTAACCGCTAGTTGTATTGCGATCTGAGAGCTATTTTTTCCCTGCGGGGGCGAATGAGGGTTACTGATGTCATTGTTTTCGAGTTCCATTTCTTTGCGTAAAGGGGTCGCGATCACAGACGATGAGTTTGTGCAACTTCGCGATTTCATTTATGAAAAGAGCGGGATATTTGTCGATGAAAAGCGAAAGTACCTTTTTGAGAGCAGGTTTCGCAAGCGGCTGCAGGAGCTGAGCCTGTCCAGCTTCGGCGACTATCTCAAGTTTCTCAAGTTCGATTCCAACCGCAAGGAAGAGCTGGTGAAACTCTTTGAGCTCATTACGACCAACGAAACCAGCTTCTACCGCGACATCAAGCAATTGGACGCCTTTCAGGCCAACGTGCTTAAAGAGGTGATCGAAAATATCCGCAAGCAGGGCAAGAGTGAAATGCATATCTGGTCCGCGGGATGTTCCTCCGGCGAAGAGCCCTATACCTTGGCCATTCTGCTTTATGAGACTCTCGGTATGGAGGCCGCCCGCTGGAAGATTCGGATCACGGCCAACGACCTGTCCATGGCCATGATTCAAAAAGCCCGCGACGGTCTGTACAACGAGTACGCCATGAAGACCACGCCCGAACAGATACAGAAAAAATATTTCACCATGGAGACAGGCGGCTGGCGCATCAAGCCCGAGGTGGCCAAGATGGTGGATTTCAAGTTGCTTAATCTGAACGATGCCTTGGCGCTCAAGCGCGTGCCCCGTTCCCACATCGTGTTCTGCCGCAATGTGATCATCTACTTTGACCAGGACATGAAAAAGAAGGTCATCAATTCGTATTACGACAATCTTTTGGACGGCGGGTACCTCATGCTCGGGCATTCCGAATCACTGCACAAGATCACCAAGGCATTCAAGCCGGTATTCTATCCCGGAACCATTGCCTACAAGAAAGAGTAGGGGAGCGGGGGAAAGGCTGTGACGAAATTGCGTACTGACGAGATCAAAACCGGTATGATCCTCTCGTGCGATCTGAGAAGCAGGGACGGCAGGTTGCTCTTGCCCTGCGGGATGGAGCTTGAGGAGAAACACATTCAACTGCTGGACCGCATGGGTGTCGAAGAAGTGGATGTGGTAGGACCTTCCGTGGAGCTGGACAATGGAGCCTTGCAGGATATCGAAGACTATGTGCGGGACTATTTTCTGTATTCCAATCCGGATCATCCGGCGGTCATGGAGCTGTTCCGCATAGCCTTGGAGCGCACCGCGTCGCGAGTGGCTGCGGGGTGGACGTTGCCCACCGTGGAAGAGCGTCGCGCACAGACCGTGGATCATCTTGAGGATCTGTTTCTCAAGGACATGGGCGGTCCCGAGGAGATTGCCAAAAACGAAACCGAGTTGGAGAGCTTTCCGGACATTTATTTCCGCATCCGCGAGGTGTTGGATTCTCCCAACGTGTCGGCAGACAGGCTGGCCACGGTGGTCAGCACGGACGTGGGACTTTCGGCCAAGCTGCTCAAGCTGGTCAACAGCCCGTTTTACGGATTCCCGTCTTCCATCGACTCCATCAGCCGGGCCATTGCCCTGGTGGGAGGCAAGGAACTGTCTACCCTGGCTCTGGGCATCTCCACCATCAACTACTTTAAGGATATTCCGCCGGAACTCATCAACATGGAAATGTTCTGGCGTCATTCCATTTCCTGCGGCATTTTCTCCAAGCTCATTGCCGAGCAACAGGAAGGCATTCAGTCCGAGCGGCTGTTCATTGCCGGGTTGCTGCACGATGTCGGCCGTCTGATCATGTTCAAGAAACTGCCTTACGCCTCGCGCGAGGCCATGCTTTTTGCCCGGGAAAACAGTATTCCCCTGTACGAGGCCGAGATCAGCGTCATCGGCTACAGCCACACGGCGGTGAGCGAGGTGTTGCTCAAGGCCTGGAAATTCCCGGAAAATTTATCCGAAGCCATCGACCATCACCACGATCCCATGGTCCGACCCAATCCCCTGGAACCGGCCATTGTCCATCTTGCGGACAATATGGCCAACGCCGTGGGCGTTGCGGATGGCGGCATGTACGCCATTCCCGGCATCGAGGACGGCGCCTGGGAGCTCCTTGGGTTGAGCTCGGAGTTCCTTCGTGAAATTCTGGGCAAGCACGATGAGCAGATCGAGCAGATTCTAAGTGCGTTTTTCTAGTTCCCCGGCAATGAACAAGGAGGCCGCACTTCCCTAGGGAGTTGCGGCTTTTTTTCTGGTCAGCCAAGCGAGATTGCCCGCATATTGCAGAAAAGTCGGGGCAAGAGGACTGGAAATCCAATGATGGCTGTAGAGGCTGACAATGACAACGCTACGATGTCGAACGTTGCATACCGGCCGTGAAAAAAACGGCGCCGATCAGTGCAGTGCCGCCGCAACGATTGAACCATTTACGTACGCCCGTCTTTCGTATCATGTCTCTCAGCCGGCTGGCGAACATCGCATATAGTGAGGCGTTGATCAGGGCTAAAAGCAAAAAGGTCCCCCCCAGCAAGAGCAATTGGTTCGGTACAGGGCTGTCGTGGGTGATGAATTGTGGTAAAAAAGCCACAAAAAAGGCGATCCCCTTAGGGTTGAGGGCTGTGACGATGAAAGAGCTTCTGAAAAGTGAGCGTGACGAAATTTTCTTGTTTTCCTGTTGATTGAGGCCGTTTTCCGGCTTTGCTCTCCACATGCTGATACCCAGATAGAACAGATACACTGCTCCGCCCCATTTAAACAATGAGAAGAGGGTGGCGGAAACACTCATAATTGCGCCCAGCCCCAGAAGAGAAAGGGTCATTGCCGTAAAGTCGCCAAATACAACGCCTGCGGCGAGCGGTATGACCGACTTGCGTCCATGAGCCACTGCCTGGCTGACAACCAGGATAATTGTCGGCCCCGGTATAAATAAAATAAGCGTTGTGGCGAGAATGTATGTGATGTAACTGTCCAGACTCATTTATTTTCCCTCCATTGTAGCTCAACTGTAAGTTGGGGAGCGGCCAGCAATCCGCAACTCCTTCCCTTCATTGCAATTGAAGCATGGAACAACGTCAGACGAAGGTTTGTCTCCATCGTGGAAGAATTCTCTGTCTGTAGAATTGGGAAATGCTGCCCTGTTTCAACTTCAGGCTAAAGTACCGCTCGTTTCAAAAGAATTCAGCTCCAGAAATCAGAGCACGAAATCCTTGAGTACGGCCCACCCCGTATAGAACTGGTAAAGGGCAAGAATCAGCAGTGCCGCGTTGTTCAGGGCGTGGAGCAGGGGCAGGAAGCGGCGGTTTTTTTTGTGTGCGTCCATGATGATGCCGCTCAGGTAGCCGAAGATGAGCAGCGGCAACATGATCAGGGCCACATGGTAGTGTCGGCCGGTGATGAAGTTCACGGACCATGCGGTGCGGGCCATGAGCAGCCCTCCCACAAGTCCGGCGAACCAGAGCAGGATGACGGTCTTGCCCAACCATACGTGGCGTTTCCAGAGAAACGTACGCTTGATCCCGAAGTGCTGGGTCAGAAAACGGTTCAGGCCCAGAAGGAAGACGTACAGGGCCAGCAAAGTGACCAAGGCCTGTATGGCCGGGTGAAACCAGAGCATTGGGACTCCTTGGGCAAAAGGGATGGCGGCTGCAGAGTCAGAATAGCTGATTTCTCCCGATTCACAAGGGGGGAGGTGTTTTTAATCCTGGGGCAGGTCCAGCTTGGCGCGCAGCTCTTTCCAGACTTGGGCCGGGGCGATATTTTTCATGCAGTCGTGGTGCTTTTCCGGGCACTTGCGCGGGCCGTGCAGGCCGCAGGGGCGGCATTTGAGATCGGATTCCAGCACTGTGGATCGTTCTCCACGAGGATAGAAGCCCAACTTGCGCACTGTGGGGCCGAACAGCGCCACCAGAGGCACGTCCTGGGTCCAAGCCAGGTGCATGGGCCCGGAATCGTTGGTCAGGCAGGCGTCGAGCCTGCCCATGACCGCCGCCAGCTGGAGCAGGTCCAGCTTTCCGGCCTGGTTGTGCACGTAACGTCCTGAGCCTCCCGCTTTTTCCACGATCTCGCCCGCCAGTTTCTCCTCGCCCGGGCCGCCGAAGACCAGTACGGTGACCCCCTCGTTGGCTGCATTGCGGATCACTTCCGCGAAATAGTCGGGCAGCCAGCATTTGGTGGGCCAGGTGGAGCCGGGGTGCACGCCCAGGACCCTGTCGCCCCGCAGGCCGTGCTCATCCCAGAATGCGTCGGCGAATTCCAGGGTCTGCTTCGGCAATCTCAGCCGGGCTTCCGGGATGGATGCGTCTTCCGTAAGAGGGCCGAGAAGCTGGTGCAGCCGTTCGATCTCCTCCAGATCGTCGAAGCGTCGGTCCACGGTGGCGGTATAGGCGAAGCGGTTGAACCAAGGAGTGCTGTAACCGATGCGGGTGGGAATTTCGGTGGCCCGGGAAACAACGGCGCTTCGCAGGCTGCGGTGGGCGGAAATCCAGAGGTCGAAGCCCTGCTTTGATATCACCCGGCCCAGCCTGTGGGCGGCCGGCAGGGATTTGTCCTGGCCTCGCTTGTCGAATTCGTGCACGGCCGCAAGTTCGGGCTGTCCAGAAAACAGGCCAGCCAGTCCCTGACGGACCCAGAGATGGATCTCGGCCCGGGGATGGAGCTGCTTCAGGGCGCTGAGCAGGGGCAGCGTCAGGACTGCGTCGCCGATGAAGGCGGTCTGCCAGACGCCGATCTTGCGGTATTCCTTCATGCTAATGCCGGTCTCCCGGTTCTTCGTCTCAGGCCGTTGCAGGCTGTTTCCCAAAAAGGTGCTTGGCGAGGTAAATGAACGGAGTGTCCAGCGCCGCCACCAGGAGTTTGACAAGGTACGTGGAGACGACGATTTCCACCAACACGGATGTGGGGAAGAGGCCCCAGAAGGCAATGAGGCAGAAGACTACGGAGTCCAGGAGCTGGCTGAACATGGTGCTCAGGTTGTTGCGCAGCCACAGGTGTTTGCCGCCGGTTTTTTCCTTCAGGTAATGGAAGGCCCAGACATCGTGCATCTGGGAGACCAGGTAGGCGCACAGGCTGCCCAGGGCGATGCGGGGCATGAAGCCGAACAGGGCGGCCAGATGCGGCTGGGCAAAGTCGTCGGCGCTGGGCTGGAAGAGCAGAGCGAGCTGCATATAGCCCACCATCATGATCAGGGCCACGAAGCCGAGCATGACGGCTTTTTTGGCGTCCTTTTTGCCGAAAAATTCGCTGATCATGTCCGTGGACAGGAACACGCTGGCATAAAGGATATTGCCCAGGGTGGTGGTCAACCCGAAAAGTTCAACGGTTTTCATGACCTGCAGGTTGCAGATGAGCAGGTTGAAAACAATGAGCGCAAAGAGACCGGTGCGCCCGAAGAAACGGAACACCGCCAGCACCATGCACAGGTCCAGAACCGCGAAAAGAAGCCAAAGCAATTCGTTCATGGGGGTTCCTTTGCCCCTATTTTATGGGCGTGTCAAATCCGGCGTCTGTTTGCTGCTTGGTTTTTTCGGGGAAATGTGCTGCACTTCCCGCCATGAACCACCTGAATAGTCAACAATCAAAGCTCCCTGTGGGCATGTTCGACTCCGGCGTCGGCGGGTTGACCGTCCTCAAGGCGCTTCGGGAACGCATGCCCTGCGAGGAGATTCTCTACCTGGGCGATACCGCCCGACTTCCTTACGGGACCAAAAGTGCTCACACTGTCACCCGCTACGCCCTGCAAGCCACGGTCAAGCTGGTGGAGCGAGGGGTAAAGATGCTGGTCATCGCCTGCAATACGGCCAGCTCCGTGGCCGTGGACGCCGTGCGGCGGGCCAACCCGGGCCTGCCGGTCATCGGTGTGGTCCGGCCCGGAGCACAGGCCGCTTGCCGGGCCTCGAAAAGCGGCGTCATCGCGGTCGTCGCAACCGAGGGCACCATTGCCGGAGGGGCATACCATCGAGCCATCCACGCCCTGCGTCCGGAGGCGCTCATCCTCGGCAGGGCCACCCCTCTGTTCGTAGCCTTGGCCGAGGAAGGATGGGTCGAGGGCGAGATCACCGAGGGCGTGGCTGCCCGTTATCTCATGCCGATTTTCGATCCTCCGTCCGGTTCGGACAGGCCGAGCGTCCCCGACACCTTGGTTCTGGGCTGCACCCACTTTCCGCTGCTGGCCGGGGCCATCCGCAATGTGATCGGCCCGGATGTGGCCATCGTGGACTCCGCGGCCACCGCGGCGGACGCCATCCAGGCGGAACTGCGTGATTCGGGTCAGACAAACGGCCGTGACGGTTGCGGCGGAACCCTCTTTCTGACCACCGACGACGCCTCCAAGTTTGCTCGTACGGGCACCATGTTTCTCGGGACGCCCATAGCGGAACAGGACGTTGAGCTCGTGGACCTGTAAAGCTTCACGCAACCGCTGCCGGGCCGTCATGCCCTTGTCACCCGCGTCTGTTTTGATGGAAAATGTAGAAACAGATTTGGAGGATGGCATGACGACCTGTGTGTACCTCGACATTGCCCTGTGGATTCTGCTTTTTGCGGCGGCCCTGACCGGGCTGCGGTTCATCCGTGCGGAAAGTCCGAACGCCGACCTGCTGGTGGAGGTTTTGAACCGCATGGAGAGCGGGTGTTTCCCGGAGGGTGAGGCCGTCGACAAGGAGGAGCATCCCGGCCTTCACAACAAAGCGTAGGTTTGAAACGCATTCATTTCCCTTGCGGGTACAAATCTCGTTCGGTATTAGAATCCCGTATTTCAACCTTGAAAACCACGGGATTCCAATATGATCAAACGTATTTTTTTCGTTATCGCCCTGGCATTGCTGACTCTTTCTCTCGCCGGTTGTGGCTACAACTCCATGCAGCAGCAGGAGGAAGAAGTCTTTGCGGCCTGGGGCAACCTGGAAGCCGCTTTGCAGCGCCGCGCCGACCTGATTCCCAATCTGGTGGCCACGGTCAAGGCCGCGGCCTCTCACGAGCGTGAAACCCTGCAGGCCGTAATCGAGGCCCGCTCCAAGGCCACTCAGGCCACCATCACCCCGCAGCAACTCGGCGACAAGGCCGCCCTGCAGAAAATGGCCGACGCCCAGGGCGCGTTGTCTTCGGCCCTGTCCCGGCTCATGGTCGTGGTGGAACGGTATCCCCAGCTCCAGGCCAACCAGAACTTCCTGGGCCTGCAGCATCAGCTCGAAGGGACGGAAAACCGCATCACCGTAGCCCGCAAGCGCTACAACGACGCGGTGAAGACCTTCAACTATTCCATCCGCAAGTTCCCCAACTCCCTGACCAACAACATGTTGCTGAACCTGGAGCGCAAGGAATTCTTTGCCGCTGACCAGGGCGCCAAGACCGCGCCCAAGGTCGATTTCGGGACGCAGGGTTAATCGGGGGGCAGGCGCATGAAGTTTCCCGCAAAAACGGCTGCCGTGCTCTGCACGGCGGCCCTGGTGCTTTTCACGGCAATATCCGCGTTCGCCCTGGACGTGCCCGCGCTCAAGGGCCGGGTCAACGACTACGGAAACATGATCACGGCCAAGACCGAACGCAAACTTAATGAGATGCTGGCCCGGTTCGAGGCTTCGGACTCTACCCAGATCGTGGTGCTGACCGTGCCTTCCCTGGAAGGCGACTCCATCGAGGACTTTTCCATGCGTGTGTCCGAGGCCTGGAAGATCGGCCAGAAGGACAAGGACAACGGCGCGCTCCTGCTGGTGAGCAAGAACGACCGCAAGATGCGCATCGAGGTGGGCTACGGCCTGGAAGGTGCACTTACGGACGTGCTCTCCGGCCAGATCGTGGACAATGTCATTTCCCCGGAATTCAAGCAGGGGCGCTTTGACGACGGCTTCCTGCTGGGCACCGTGGCCATGATCAAGGCCTCGCGCGGCGAATTCAAGGGCACGGGCCTCAAACGCGAGCGTCGCAGCTCCGGCGGGAGTATCTTCAAGCTCCTGTTCCTGCTCTTCTTCCTGCCTATCTGGGCCTTTGGTTTTCTGGGTCGTCACGGTCGCAGGGGGCGCTCCAGCGGCGGTATCCTGCCCTGGATCATACTCGGCTCCATGATGGGCGGCAGCCATCGTTCCTCCGGCGGTTTCGGCGGCGGTGGGTTCGGAGGAGGCGGCTTCGGTGGGTTCTCCGGCGGTGGTGGCGGCTTCGGCGGCGGTGGCGCCTCCGGGGGCTGGTAGACGATCTCAATCGATAACTACAGATAACCACAAGGAACTGCAAATGGGTGCTCAGACATTTTTGACCCAGGAAGAACAGCAGAAGATCATCGAATGCGTCAAGGGCGTGGAGCGGAGCACTTCCGGCGAGATCGTGCCCGTGATCGCCAGCGAGTCCTACCACTACCCGAGCGCGGTGGCGTTCGGCTCGCTGCTGCTGGGCGTGGCCGCCTCCGTGGCCGTTTGCATGGCCCTTGGCAGCGAAGACATGTGGATGTTTTTGGCCATTTTCCTGGGAGCTTACTGCGTATTTCAAGTTGTATTACGATATGCGTCAACCCTGAAAAAACCGTTTGTTTCCCGTCGTCAGATGGCTGAGGAAGTGGACGAGGCGGCCATCACCAACTTTTACCTGAACGGGCTGCACCAGACCCGTGATCAGACCGGGATCATCATCTATGTTTCGGTGTACGAACGCATGGTCCAGGTGCTGGCCGACAAGGGCATCAACGACAAGGTGGATCCCAAAGTCTGGGACGAGGTCGTGCAACTGGTGACTAAAGGGATTCGTACCGGTGCTCCGGCGGACGGCATCTGCAAGGCCGTCGCCAAATGCGGCGAGTTGATCACGGAGAATTTCCCCATCAAGCCTGATGATACAGATGAGTTACCGAACCTGATCGTTGATGGGGAAGTGAAAAAATAGGCGTTTGCGCTGACGCGCAATAAGCAACCGAGTCTTTGCGTCGCCTGAGGGGTTTCGTCCCCTCGGGCGAAGATTATTTCCTGCGCCCGAGGGCGATCAAGATATAGCCAATCCCATCATTTTTTGAGAACCATTTGAGGAAAGGATGAAAAGAGAGGTGCTTGCAGCTCCTCCCTCCCCTCCCTTCCCGCTTTGATTTCGTCCTGTTTGGCTGAAAGCAGGTAAAGGTTAAGTCAAATGTTCCTGCGGGACTGACTTAACCTGCATTGGCTGAAGAAGAAAACGGATTAAATTACGAAGGCCGGTACATTGAACACGCTGCTGAAAGCACTAGGGTGTGAGCCGGCTTAATTCGGCGAACATTCGTGTGCTTTGCGACGAGAGAAATGGCTATTCGGTAAGTCGCCTTCAGAGCGAAGCCTGAATATAGCTTACTCTCAGTTTGTGGTGTGCGTAAGCGCGAAGAATTATTTTTATAATTTATAAAACAACGGCACCTGCTGACAACTGTTGCCGAAACCGAGAGCATTATAGATCTGCTCCATGTCGAGGGATTCGCGCACCACGCTGGCGAGATGGTCCAGGCTCGCCTCCAGATCGTAGGTGGTCTGCAGATTGTCAAGCAAATCAAGCCCCTTGTCCATACGCAATTCGTTGATGAACCAGCGCCGGAAATCGTCGGAATCGAACACCCCGTGCAGATACGTGCCCCAGACCCGGCCGTTGGGCAACCCGAATCCGAGCGGCTCGTCCTGCTGGTCGCGGATGGACACGCGCAGTTCGGACGCCAGCGCCCGCGTCTGGCCGTGATGAATTTCGTATCCGTGCACCCTGCGGCCGCTCTTGCAATGCACGCCCATGGTTCGCTTGAGCGTCTTTTCGGCGGCCAGCTCCGTGGCGATGGGCAGCAGTCCGAACCCTTCCTGGCGGATGGAGTCGGACTCCAGGCCGTAAGGATCGTCCACCATCTGGCCAAGCATCTGAAATCCCCCGCAAATGCCGATGATGCGCGTCCTGGTCTCGTGGGCCAGAGAGCGGATGGCCGCGGCCATGCCCATGCCTTTGAGCGCTTTCATGTCCGGTACCGTGCTTTTGCTGCCGGGGATGATGACTGCGTCGGGCGTACCCAGTTCATGGGCCGAGGTGACGATGCGCACTCGTACGTCCGGTTCGGCGTAGAGCGGGTCGATGTCGTTGAAATTGGAAATGCGCGGAAGGTCGATGACTGCGATGTCCACGCACTGGTCCGCGGGCAGCTTGTCGTCTTCGCCGGGCCGGATGCCGTCCTTGAAGGATACGGAGTCCTCTTCGGGCAGCCCCAGGTTGTGGATGTACGGCACCACGCCCAGGACCGGCTTGCCCGTGTTTTGGAAGGTGAAACCCAGGGCCGGGTCCAGCAGGCTGGCGTCTCCCCGGAACCGGTTGATGGCGAAGCCGAGCACCAGGTCGCGCTCTGCAGGGGTGAGCAGGTTCATGGTCCCTACCAGGGAGGCGAACACGCCGCCCCGGTCGATGTCGCCCGCCAGGATGACCTTGGCGTCCGCATACTTGGCCATGGCCATGTTCACAATGTCGTGCTGCTTGAGGTTGACCTCCGCAGGGCTTCCGGCCCCCTCCAGGACCATGACGTCGTGCTCGTTGGCCAGGGAGTCGTAGGCGGCCTTCACGGCCTCCCAGGCACGAGACTTGTAGCGCACGTACTCGCGTACGCTCATGTTGCCCACGGGACGGCCCATGACGATGACCTGCGAGCCGGTGTCGGACCCGGGTTTGAGCAGCACCGGGTTCATGCGCACGTCCGGCTTGAGGCGGCAGGCGGCGGCCTGGGTCACTTGGGCCCGGCCCATCTCGCCTCCCTCGTCGGTGACGAAGGAGTTGAGGGACATGTTCTGGGCCTTGAACGGGGCCACCCGGAAGCCGTCCTGGAGCAGGATGCGACACATGGCGGCCGCCAACACGCTTTTGCCCGCGTTGGAGCAGGTACCCTGAAGCATGATGGCCGGGGTGCGTTGTTCGCGTTTCACCAGCGGGGCCTTGCCCGTTCCTGCGGCACGCTCCAGCGCCTTGATGAGTTTTTCGTTGTCGTCCTCGTTGCGCACGGCCACCCGGAACCAACTGTTGTCCAGCCCCTCGAAGTTGCCGCACAGGCGGATGGCCACTTTGTCCTTCAAGAGTTTGTCGTACAGGGGGAGAGCGTCCTGGCCAAGCCGCTCCACCTTGCAGAGCAGGAAGTTGGCGGAAGACGGGTAGACTTTTATGCCTGGCACCTTGCGCATGCCTGCGGCCAGGTTTTCGCGCAACAGCCGGACTTGCTCCTTGGTGCGACGCATGTACTCCCTATCCCGCAGACATCGTGCGCCCACGCGTTGGGACAGGGTATTCACCGACCAGGTGGGTAGGCGACGCTTCATGGCCAGGATCAGATCCGGGTTGGCAAAGGCAAGTCCGAGCCGCAGTCCCGGTATGGAAAAGAACTTGGTCAGGGATACTATAGTGATAATGTTGGCGGGCCGCTCCTTGACGAGCCTGTCCGGGGTGCCCGGCATGAACTCGGCGTAGGATTCGTCCACGATGAACCGCGACTGCGGGAACATTTCGGCCACCTCGCGCAGTTCCGCGGGATCGAAGGCCTGTCCCGTGGGGTTGTTGGGCTGGCACAGGAAGACCAGGGAGGGCGTGCTCAGCATGGCTCCGAGTTTGGCCATGTTCACCTGGAAGCCTTCTTCCAGCTTCAGAGGCGTTTCGCAGATCTGCATGCGGTGCAGGGAACACAGGCGCGCATAATCCACATAGGTGGGCGAGGGGATGATGGCCTGGCGGTATCCCCCCAGGGCCACTGCCGCGTGCAGCAGTTCTGAGGCACCGTTACCGGGCAGCACCTGGGTGGGCCAGACTTTGTAGGCCTCGCAGGCAGCCATGATCAGGTCGGTGCAGTCCGGATCCGGGTAATGCACCACTTCGGAGAGCGCCCGCCCGATCTCCATGCCTAGCCATGGAGGCGGGCCCAGCGGGTTCATACTGGCGGAAAAGTCCAGCAGTTCTTCGGGAGCACAGCCCGCCTGTTCGGCCATTTTTTTCAGGTTGCCGCCATGGGCGTATTTCGTTTCGTCCAGGACTTCGGGAATCCCGGAAAACACGCTTTGCTTCAAAAGACCTCCGGTGCAGGCTCGGGAGCGATTATTCACTTCTCTGGAAATCTAGACTTTCTCAAGACGCTCCCATCTTGTACTCGGAAAAAAGCACTTCGACAAGATGCAACACATCTCTGCAATATAGACAAATGCCTCCAGATTGCCAAAGAGAAAAGCGGTTTTTGTGGATAGTTGTAGTGTAAACCTGTCGGTGTGGCTTATTATGTTGAAATTAATAATAATTTATTTTTTTGATGTTTTGCGTTCTTGAGCCTTGAGCACAAAACAGCAAGCGGGTGTTCATAGGTTTTGGGCAGGGCTGGATTCTTCAGTCCAATGCGAGAGCCCGCAAATGTGTGGCTCGACGGGCCGGACCTGTTCAGTCGAGCCACAAGGGGGAATAAATGGTGGATCGGTATGCGATGAGAAAAAAAGTGCACATTTTCCCGAAAATGTGAAGAAACGATTTGATCGTTAATTGCACAGTGGTATTTTTTGCCTTTTGCGTATTATTGAAGGCAAAAATTTTGCTTTGCCGCGTGTTTTGCATGCTAATCATGTTTTGCAACGTTTTGAGTTTATTGTCGAATTGTGTATTGCTTTCCGAATGGTTTGCAGCACTTCAAGTGACAACTCTAGGGAGGCATAATGAAAAGGAATCTGTTTAAAATCGGCCTGACGACGCTGCTCATGGTGGGCGCTTTCATGCTCGCAGGCTGCGGCGGTGGCGGTGGGGAAGACACCATCAAAATCGGTTTCAACATTCCCCTGACCGGAGATATTCCCAAGGTTGGCGAGGCTTCCAAGTACGCAGCCGAAATGCTCAAGGAGGACGTCAACTCCCAAGGCGGCCTGGAGGTGGGCGGCAAAAAGTACAAGCTGGAATTCGTCTACGAGGATAACGAATCCAAGGCCGAATCCGCAGTCAACGCGGCTCTGAAACTCATCGAGCAGGACCAGGTGGTGGCCATCATCGGACCCAACTCCTCCAAGCAGGCCGTGCCCGCCGGCGGCACCTGCAACGACAACCGTGTACCCATGATTTCTCCGTGGTCCACCAACCCGGACACTACCAAGGATCGTCCGTGGGTGTTCCGCGCCGCATTCCTGGATCCGTTCCAGGGACCGGTTGCCGTGAACTTCGCCACCAAGCAGTTCGACGCCAAGACCGCAGCCGTTCTTTTCGACATTTCCAACGACTACTCCAAGGGATTGGCTGAAATCTTCCAGTCCGAATGGGAGAAGAAACACGGCTCCGGAACCGTTGTGGCCTTCGAATCCCACGGCACCAAGGACCAGGACTTCTCGGCCCAGCTGACCAAGATCATCGCCGCCAAGCCTGACTTCATCTTCGTCCCCGACAACTATAACCAGGTCGCCCTGATCATCAAGCAGGCTCACGACCTGGGTTGGAAAGGCCCGTTCATGGGTTCCGACGCCTGGGGCTCCGCAGAGCTCATGACCCTGTGCGGTGACGACTGCAAGGGCCAGTTCTTCTCCACCCACTACGCCGCGGCCGGCGCCAAGGGGGACACCAAGGTGTTCATCGACCGTTACAGCAAGAAGTACGGCTACACCCCGGACGATGTCGCGGCCCTGACTTGGGACGCCACCCGTCTGGTGCTGCAGGCCATTCAGGAGTCCGGTTCATACGACTCCGATGTGCGCAAGGAGCGCCAGGCCATCCGCGACGCCCTCGGTGGCATAAAGGAATTCGCTGGCGTCACCGGCAACATGAAGTTCGACGCGCAGGGCGACCCCATCAAGTGCGCCGTGGTGGTCCGCATCGACGACCAGGGACAGTTCGTGTTCGCCGAATCCGTTTGTCCGTAAATACGCGATTCGTCTAATCCGGCAATATGGCGGGGATCGGAGTACCGGTCCCCGCTTGACCTTTAATTCACCCGTAAGGGGACCCAAGTGGAAGCTCTATTTCAAAATATAATCAATGCACTGCAATGGGGCAGCTTCTATGCACTCATCGCCCTGGGCTATACGCTCGTGTACGGCGTGCTGCTGCTCATCAACTTCGCCCACGGCGACATATTCATGGTGGGGGCGTACATCGCCTTCGGCGTTTCGGTTTTCGTGCTCGGGGTGCAGGGGCTGAACCTGCCCGGCTGGGCCGTGCTGGCCCTCGGCGTGCCGCTGACCATGATCCTCACCGCCGGAGTGGGCGTGACCCTGGAGCGTATCGCCTACCGCCCGCTGCGGCGCAAAGGCGCTCATCGGTTGTACGTGGTCATCACCGCGCTCATGTGTGGCCTGATCCTGGAAAACGGCAACCTGGCCCTGCTGGGCGCGAGCCGAAAGAAATTTCCCGAGCTCATGGAAAAGACGGTCTGGACCTTGGGGAACGTGTCCGTGACCAACCTTAAGGTCCTGGTCATTTTCGCGGCCTTCGCCGTGTTCGGTATTTTGAACTTCATCGTCACCCGTACGCGCATCGGCATGGCCATGCGCGCCATATCCTATGATAAGTTCGCTATTCCGCTCATGGGCATTCCCGTGGACAACATCATCGTGTTCACCTTTGTGCTCGGTTCGGGGTTCGCCGGTCTGGCGGGTATGCTCTTCGCCATGTCCTACCCCATCCTGGAGCCCTACATGGGCGCGCTCATCGGTTGGAAGGCGTTCATCGCTGCCGTGGTGGGCGGCATCGGCGATATCCGCGGCGCGTTCGTGGGCGGTTTCCTGCTGGGCTTCATCGAAATTCTGGTGGTGGCTTTCTTCCCTTCGACCCTTCGCGACCTCATCGCCTTCTCCATCCTGCTGGTCATCCTGTGGATGAAGCCCACGGGACTGTTCGGCGTGGCGCGACATCAGAAGATCTAGGCGGTGCAAGACATGAGAAAATATTCCCTCAACATCGCCTTTGCGGTCGGTTGCCTGCTCATTGTGGCGGGCGCGCAGGCCGGGCTGTTCAACCTGTACGTGCAGTCGGTCATCCTGTTCATGGGCATCAACATCATCCTGTCCAGCAGCCTGAACCTGGTGAACGGCAACATGGGTGAGTTCTCCTGCGGACATGCGGCGTTCATGTGCGTGGGGGCCTATGTGTCCTCCATCGTCACAGTGCTCCTTTTCGCCCAGAACAAGATACTGGGCGCGCCCCTGCTGCCGCCGGACCTGGCTCCGTTCTTCTTCCCCATAGCCATCATCGTCGGCGGCGTGGTGGCCGCGCTGGTGGGCATCCTGGTGGCCGTGCCGTCCTTCAAGACCCGCGGCGACTACCTGGCCATCATCACCATCGCCGTGAACTATATGGTCATCTCGGGCATTGAGAACCTGGACATCGTAGGCGGTCCGCGCGGCTTCATGGGCATGAAGCAGGTGGTCTACGCCATGTCCGACGTTGTGGACATTCCCTGGATGATGATCTGGACCCTGCTGGGCACGGCGTTTACCCTCTGGATTCTGCGTCGTTACATCTCCTCCACCTACGGCAAGGGCGTCAACGCCATCTGCCAGGACGAGATCGCCGCCGAAATCATGAGCGTGAACACCAACAAGATAAAGTTGGTGACCTTCATGCTTTCCTCTGGACTGGCGGGCATTGCGGGCGGTCTGTTCGCCCACGTGATCGGCTATGTGAACCCTCAGTCGTTCAACATCCTCAAGTCCACGGAGTGTCTGGTCATGGTCTATTTGGGCGGCATGGGCTCCCTGTCCGGCTCGGTGCTCTCGGCCGTGCTGTTCACCCTGATGCTGGAGGCCCTGCGGCCACTGCAGATCATAAAGTGGGTCATCATTCCGCTCATATTGGTGTTGCTCATGCAGTTCAGGCCCGAAGGCATCATGGGCAACAAGGAGCTTTCGGATGTCTTCCCGAAACTCAGACGCTACTTCACCTTTAAATAGGAGACTGCCATGTCGCTTTTGAAAATCGACGAAATGACGCAGCGGTTCGGCGGTCTCCAGGCCGTCTCCAAGTTCGAGATCGAACTGCAGGGCGGCGAGTTGGTGGGGCTCATCGGCCCCAATGGCGCGGGCAAGACCACCATCTTCAATCTGGTGTCCGGGTTTTATCAGCCCACGGAAGGGGGCATTTCCTTCAACGGCAGCAACACTGCCGGGCTCAAGCCGCACCAGGTCACGAGCATGGGCATCGCCCGCACCTTCCAGAACATTCGGCTCTGGCACGACATGACCGTCATGGACAACATCCGCATCGCCCAGCATTACCGGAAGGGCTACAGCGTGTTCGACGCCTTTTTGCGCACAAAAAAATACCGTGATTCGGAAAAGCGTATCGAAAATATCGCCTGGGAAATGCTGGAGGCCATGGACCTCAAGGAGTTCGCCCACGAGCTGCCCAAGAACCTGCCCTACGGGCTGCAGCGGCGGGTGGAGATCGCACGGGCCATGTCCATCAAGCCCAAACTCCTGCTGCTGGACGAGCCGGCTGCGGGGCTCAACTCGGCGGACGTGGAAGGGCTCATCAAGCTGGTACGTTGGATTCACGACAACTTCGACATCACCATCTGGATGATCGAACACCAGATGAAGGTGGTCATGAGCCTGTGTCAGTACATCAAGTGCATCGACTTCGGAGCCACCATAGCTGAAGGAACGCCCGAACAAATCCAGAACGATCCCACGGTCATCAAGGCCTATCTGGGGGACGACACCATATGAGCGAACGACTTCTCGAAATCAAGGACCTCAAGGTCAAGTACGGCAACATTGAAGCCCTGCACGGTATCTCCTTTCACGTGGACAGGGGCGAGATCGTCACCCTGATCGGCGCCAACGGAGCGGGCAAGTCCACCACGCTCATGTCCATTTCCCGGCTGCCTCCGCCCGAGGCGCCCAAGGTGGTGGCGGGGGGCATCTTCTACAACGGGGAATCCCTCCTGGGTTGGACCCCGGATAAGATCGTCTCGGAACTGCATCTGATCCTGGTGCCCGAAGGCCGCCATATCTTCGGCAACCTGACCGTGGAGGAGAACCTCAAACTGGCCACCTACGCCCGCAAGGACACGCCTCAGGACATTGAGCGGGACTATCAGCGCGTGTATTCGCTGTTTCCACGTCTGGCCGAGCGCCGCAAGCAGCAGAGCGAATCGCTCTCGGGCGGCGAACAGCAGATGTTGGCGGTCTCCCGCGCTCTCATGGCCGGGTGCACCTTCATCATGCTGGACGAGCCGAGCATGGGGCTGGCCCCGCTGCTCATGTACGATATGTTCCGGGCGCTCAAGGAGCTGAACAAGGAAGGCATGACCATCCTGCTCATCGAGCAGAACGCCAATCTGGCCCTCAAGTTCGCGGACCGCGGCTACGTCATCGACACCGGCGAGATTGTGGCTCAGGGGACGAGCGCGGAACTCATGGAGGACCCGGAGGTGAAAAAGGCCTATCTTGGCGGATAGCCTGCCTGCTTTATCCGAAGACAATGAAGGGCCGCCCCGGAAGGGGCGGCCCTTTTCTTTATGAGTGCAAAAGACGAGAAAAGGCAATCCGGACATCTTTATATTACGTTTATAGTGATTTCGGCCTGAGCCTGCTATCCCAATCCTTCAGGTGGCCCGCTGGAGAATTCCGGCGGGTGGAGAACGTTGAAGGAGAAAGCCGTGCTGAAATACCTGACCGCCGTCCTGCTGCTCTTGTTCCTTTTCGCATCCCCTGCACTGGCCGGAGACGACCCGACCCGGTTCGACGATTCCATGGATTTCCTTGTGGAGGAAGGGCTGCCCGGTACCGCCGAAAGCGATATTGATCCGACCCGGCTGATGGAAGCTCTTGAAGTCAACAAAGAGCTTGAGCAGCGCCTGCAGGAAATCTATGAACAGGTGCTCAACCCGGAACCGGGTTTCGGCGAGCACGCGTTCCCGGAATACCCGGAAGACGATCACGTCGATTCCGAATATGACATGAATCTGTAGTTTGCCGGGGAAGTCTGCTGGGCCTTGTTTCGTGGTGCGGTCGTGTCCTTTCGTCCGGTATTCCCGCTCTGCCTGTTCACTGCTCGTTGGAATTGCTTTTGAGCAGATACGACGGATGATTCAATCCTGTTGGTGGATAGAACTCGTCATGGGTGTAGGCAAAGCCCAGCTTCGTCAGGAGGGCGGCTGAGGCCGAATTGGCCGGGTTGTGCCCGGCAAAAAGTGCGCAAACTCCCAGAGAGCCGAAGGCGTGTGAAATGACGGTTTGTGCGGCCTCAAACGCGTAGCCATTGCGCCAGTGGGCGCGGCCGATGTGAAAACCTATTTCATAGATGCTTTCTGACAGGTCATAGGGCCGCAAACCGCAACAGCCCACAAAGTCGCCATCCTTCAGTCGGAACACTGGCCAGTACTGCACCCCGTGTTCTCCCTGTCGCAGAATTTCCTGCTCCAGTTTTTCACGGATCTGCTTTTCACGCAGCTGTTCACGTGCGTCGATGAGCCGGGTTACTTCGATGTCGCCCCACAGCAATGCGGCCAAAACCAGGTCGCCCATGCTCCAGCATCGAAAGCCCAGCCGTTCGGATTTCAGAAAATATGTTTTGTTGTTTTCCATCGCAAAGCGATCGTCAGAAAGTTTTGAAAAAGGGCTTCCCCTCCCCCCAATATTTTAATTCTTCAAGGCCTTTTTCTTCTTGGCGGTCTTTTTCCGGCGCTTGCCGCTGGCCAGGAGCTTGCGTAGCTTCTTGGCCGCTGTGATGGCGTCGTCTTCGTGCAAGAGAAACCGTTCGTCCTGCGAGCTGGTCCAATGCCAGCCTGCGGGCCGCTGCAGCATTTTGGCCCCGCGCGATTCCAGATATTCCATGGCATCGGCGATTTCCATCTCCTCGTGCAGCTCGGCAAGAATGGCCTGGCGTTGCTGCATGCCCCGGTAATGGTATGAAATGTCGTAGGCGGAACGGATCAGATCCTCGGGCACGATGCTGGTCTCCCGCTTGCGGCCGGAAAGGTGCCGTTGCAGTTCCGTGAGATCCTTCTTGAGTTCCTGTATTTCGAATAAGGCCGCCTCTCGGGCCTTGTCCGACTTGTCGTTCAGGTCCTTGAAAACGGCCCTGAGTTTATGAAGTGACATCCTGCCTCCCCACCGCAGTTTCTAGATTTTTTCTATACGCTAGCAAAAAAGATCGGAACTGTGAACTATCCAAGCCATTTGTCATGAAAAAAGCATGGGGAGGACCAGAAAGCCGAAAACGGGCTGAAACCGGACCGTATCAAAAGGACGATTTTTTTTGTAGGCCAGGGACAAGACGGCATAAACAAAGGGCCGCCCGAAGGCGGCCCACAATATGCGGTGCACAGGAGGATTGTGTTAAACGCAGTCCTCGACCGGTTGCGGATCGGAGATGACCTTTTTCATGACCATGACGGTCTCTACGATCATCCAGATTTCGAGTAGCAGGACGATGAGGCCGATGGTGAAGAGCATCATGTTATCCTTGGCCATGAAGTCCTGGAGATTGTAGACCATGGCCCAACCGGTCATGACGACCATGAACACCAGCGGGATGGCCGTGACGATGGACGGAGCCTTGCGGCGGGCCAGATACACGGTGATGACCAGCAGAGCCATGGCGGCCATGAGTTGGTTCACGGTGCCGAAGAGCGGCCAGAGCGCCAGGGCTCCCTTCTTGACCTCGGCGATGCCGAAACCGCCGTTGAAGCAGAGCACGGCTGCGGTTCCCACGGCGATGAAGGTGGCTGCGTGCGGCTTGGCCAGGACGGGCATTTTGTATGCCTGGGCCAGTTCGCCTACCACGTAACGCTGGATGCGGGTGGCGCTGTCCAGGGTGGTGGCTGCGAAGCTCACCAGGAATACGCCCATGACGGCCAGGGAGATGTTCTTGGGAATGCCGTAGGAGGCCATGAGGTTGGCGGAGCCTTCCACAAACGCCTTGAGTTTGGCGCCCAGGCCTGCGGCCGAGGACCAGGATGCGTAGTGGGTGGTGAAGGCTTCGGTGCCGGTGAGCAGGCCGCCGTCGGCGGTGTGCAGGCCCAGGCCGATGCCCGCGCCAACGGCGATGATGACCAGGGTTGACAGGCCTGCTTCGGTGAGCATGGAACCGTATCCGATGAACTGGCAGTCGCGTTCGGATTCGCACTGCTTGGCGCTGGTGCCCGAAGAGACCAGGGAATGGAAGCCGGAAATGGCGCCGCAGGCGATGACCACAAACAGGAAGGGCAGGATGGGCGGCGCTCCTTCAGGCGAGGGGTTGATGGCCGGGGCCACGAAGTCCGGGGCGGCCACGACCGCGCCGACGCTGAGCAGGGCCAGGGCGACCAGGAGCTGGTGACCGTTGATGTAGTCGCGCGGCTGCAGCAGCGTGGTGACCGGCAGCACGGAAGCGATATAGGCGTAGACCAGCATGACCAGGACCCAGACGACGATGGGGTTCAGGCCTGCGATGGAAGGCATGTTTAGGGGGTAGAATGCGCCGATGACCACGGTGACGTACATGGTGATGAGCGCCACGACGCCCCACATGGTGTGGCCATGGCCCCTCTTGTAGATCATGTAGCCGAGCAGGATGGCGATGGGGATTTCACCCCAGACCGGGATGACCGCTGCGGGATACATGTTGAAGAGAATGCCGATGATGAGGGCGAACACCGCAATGACGATCCAGAGTTCGAAAAAGATGATCAGCAGAAACAGGGTGCGCACACGGTGGCTGATGAGGCTGGAAGCCACGTCGCCCACGGAGCGGCCCTGGTTGCGCAGGGAAACCATGAGCGCGCCGAAGTCGTGCACTGCACCCATGAAGATGGAACCCAGGAAGACCCAGACCACGGCCGGAACCCAGCCCCAGATGATGGCGATGGCCGGTCCTACAATGGGGCCGAGGCCGGCGATGGACGTGAAGTGGTGCCCGAACAGTACTTCCTTTTTGGTGGGAACGTAGTCCTTGTCGTCCTGCAAGGTGCAACTGGGACACTCCAGCGCCTCGTCGATCTTGAAAATTTTCTTGGAAAGGAATTTGCCGTAGGTGTAATAGGCAACGAAATACCCTACGAAGCAAAGCGCTGCAATGATCAGCGAATTCATAAAGCCCCCTAGTTTGGTTGGTTGAGTTTCCACGCCGCCCCACACGGCGCTCGGCCTCGTCCATATGTCAAGCGTCTCCCGGAAAGCTCCGGACGCACAGGTCTGGAAAACAGCATGCCGACAAAAAGCGGTTTCCGTGCTCTTGTGTACGGCTGTACCTTATGTCGCTTTGGAATGATTGCCTTTTCACAACCACAGCGAACAGCAACATAGGCGGGTTCCAGTTCGTACTGCTGTACTCTCGAATGAAAGAAATGGCAATCAGGCTGGGGGATGCAAAGGGGAAAAAAGCGTTTCCCCGTTGGTCATTTCCACCACGGCTTCTTCAAAGGCCGCAATACGCTCTTCGGGAAGCTCCACAAGAAAGGAGGCATCGGCCTCGAAAAGTTCTTCCAGGACTGTCGCTTCATGCTCCGGAAGCATTCTTTTGAAGAGGGTTACGTGTGAGTAGGAGATGACGATCTGAACCTTTGCGGTTTCGACTCTTTCTTTGCAGGCCAGAGATTCCAAACCCAGCGAAACCATGCCGGAATAGGCACGTACCAGGCCGCCGGTGCCCAGCTTCGTGCCCCCGAAGTAGCGGGTGACCACGGAGGCGATTTCTCCCACGTTCGAGTGCAGAAGTGTGTTGAGCATGGGTTTGCCAGCCGTTCCGTGGGGCTCGCCGTCGTCGCTCAGGCCGACATGGGCGGTGTCGCCCGGGGGACCGGCCGCATAGGCCCAGCAGTTGTGGGTGGCGTCAGGAAATTCCTCCTTGACGGCGGATACGAATTCCCTGGCCTCCTCGACGGATTCCACATGGGTCAGGGTGGCGATGAAGCGCGAACGTTTGATGACCTCCTCCACGCGGTGGCGGGAGACGGCGGGAATGCTGTAACGGCTGGGCATGCTGGGGTTGTAGGTCCGGGGCGGGCGGAGCGTCAAGTCGGGGCTTGCTGATAGAATCTGATGCGTTTCTTGAAGGCGGCGGAGCCCTCCATCTTTTTCATGGTGTTCCAGAACCGGTCGGGCAATGTCGGATCGGTTTTGGCCAGCGTATGGGAAAAGACCACATAATAGGGTTTAGTCCTGATGGGGGGAAAAAGTTTTTCCACGGTCTGAAAGCGGTGGCTGCTTTCTTTGATGGCGGGGTCCATCATGTTGGCCAGCCCTGCCAAAGCGCCCACGCGGTCTTCCACAAGGCTGATCAGGCCGGTTTCCTGGTCTGCGAATTCCACATAGCGGATGTCGAGCTCATCAAGGTCCTTGGCCACGGAGTACCCCAATGTGATGCCCACTGGCTTGGCCCCGTGGTTGCGTAGTTCCAGGCCATCCCACTCCACATGGCGCTGTTTCGCCGCATAGAAGTGATAGGATTGGGTGAACACGGCTCGGGAGGGATCAGGCTTGCCGTCCTTCATAGGATAGAGGGCGTATTGGGTGCGTTCCCTGTTGTAGCTGGCGTGGAACATGCCATGGGCCAGCCCGTGCTGGACCATGTATTCGCAGCGCTTCCAAGGCATGCGTTGAAATTTGAGATTTATACCCAGTTTTTGGGCTGTCATGCGCAACAATTCCACGGTCAGTCCCGGATTCTCCTTGGGGATGGCCGTGCCGAACCCCAGGAACCGGTTGGAGTTGGGCTTGTCCTCATAGACCAGCAGCAGGTTCTGCCTGGGCTGGGCCAAAGAGGGGGGTGTCATCATGACGACCGAAAAGAAGGCAAGTATAAAAAGTGCGCTTTTGTTCATGCCACAGTGTCCGGTGTTGAATTTCTATGGAGAAGCGTAGGGCATTGTTGGTTAAAAGGCAATATTTTCCAGCAGTTGGCATGCTGTAATTGTTTGTTGTTTTTTATAGGGCAGTGGAGGACCCGATCAAGGGTTTTCCCTTACGGCGCTCTGTCCCATGGGTATCTGCGTATCGGATCATGATTCGTTTTCATCTTCCACCTCGGCTAGCTGCCGTAGGATCAGGCCATAGAAACTTCCGCTGGAATTACCCTGGAAATACCAGCCGATATGCACGTTGCATTGGCCGCAGAGCGTGATCTGCCAGGTGTGGCCGCTGAACCAGGTGAACTCGCCGGACGCCTGGCCCATGCGGATGGTGCCTGGGGCCGTTGAAAAGCAGCCCAACTCAAAGACATAGCCGTGGGGATTGAAAAAGGTGTGCTTGTGGCTTCCGTTCATGGAGATGGCGGAACTGGCAGGGGTAATGCGATTGCCGCAGGAACGGCAGATGATGATGCGGTTGCCGCCGGAACCGTCGTCTAACTCCTCGTCCGGCTTTGGCGTCCCTTTCCGGGGCTCCAGGCCTTCCTTGAAGCACTGCAGGGGGATGTGGTGGTGCGTCGTCAGCATAGAGTACTCCTCATCAGGATAAGGATAGCCCATTGTGGGACTTGTGGGAAGTATTGCTTGCGGGAGAAAGGCTGTATACCGTGATTTCCATGAAACGGAAGACTCCCACCGTGTTTCTGCGCCTGTGCGACGGTTGTTGCGACAAGGCCGGAACGGTCAAGGAACTTATCAAGACCGGCGGGTGCACCTGCGACATCTGTGGTTGGTCCTGCAAATGCTGCGGGGACGACGCCCGCCAGTTTGTGAACCGGATTCCCGTGAACGTGATCGGTGAAGAGGGATGGGAGTGTCTTCAGAGCAGGAACAGGGACAGCCTCTCGCCTCTCAACTGGGAGGTGTTGTTCATGATGGGGCGGGAATAGACCTGAGGTCTTCAGGTGCGCATCCGTGCGGCCCAAACTGAGGGTAAACAGAGCTCCGATTTTGGTCTGCGCAGGTTAAACCGGTTCTACAGGGGAATTTGGTTTATCTCTGAGTATTTGCGCGGAAGCGCACGATAAACGGAAGTTAATCCAGCAAATGTCCGATGTCCCGCCAGTCCAGGCCGAGTAGTCCGGCGGCCAGCCGGTCGCAGGCCAGGGAATCGGTCCCGGCGATGAGTTTGTTCACGGGCGGGTCGCAGGTGGCCCCGCCCAGGTGATATTCGGCCAGGCCGACGCTGGCGTCCATAACCGTCAGGTGTGGGGAAACATAGGAGCAGAGGTCTTTGATGGAGGCCTGCATGCGGGCATGAAATGCGGCCTTTTTCCACAATCCGCCTCCGCTGTAGTGGGAGGGAGGGGCAAACCCCATCATGTTCTTGAGGGTGCCGGTCATCCGGGCCAGGGAATGGGCCTTGAGTACCGGCAGGGAAATGATGCAGTGGGTGAAGGCCGCCTCGGGCAGATGCATTTCCGGGAAGACGGCACAGCCTGGGATTTCCCGTCGCACCAGCGGGGCGTGGTTGAGGTCCAGGAGTTTCACGCCGGTTTCCCGGGCCAGGGCGTCATATCCCAAAGCCGCAAAGATTTCATCCGTTTCCCGGCAGGCGTCGCCGCATCCCTCGGCAATGACGATTTCACCGTCCGTGCAGGAACGCACGAACTCCAGGACCCGCCCGACGAATTCAGGCGCAGTGGTTACCGGAAAGGGAGAGGCGTTGACCAGATTGGGCTTGAGCAATACCCGCTGCTGTCCGGCCAGGACTTCGTGCGCACCGGCGGTTTCCATGGCCTCGGGCACCGAGGAAGTATAGTCCTTGAAGTCGATGCAGACGGCAGTTTTCATCTTATCTCTTCACTCGTTCAGTGACCCACAGGCCCTTGGCGCGCCGGACATTTTTCATGCCCTCCAGCAACTCGTAGGGAATGTTCAGGTTGTCTTTGCCCACGGCCAGTTTGGTGCCGGGCTTGACTCTGCCGTGATAATCGGACCCGCCGCTCATGAGCAGGTCGTACTGCCGGGCGATACGGGCGAAAAGATCCGTGGTCGGACCGTCGTGCTCGGTGTAGAACACCTCGATGCCGTCCAGACCCATGTCTTTGAGTTCCTTGATGATGTGTTCGGCGAAGACCGGAGAGGGACCGAGCATGAATGGATGGGCCAGAATGGAGGTTGCACCCACCTCCCTGAGCACACCGAGGGCCTGCTCGCGGCTCAGCTTGCGCTTGGGAACGTAGGCTTTTCCATTGTCGCCCAAGTATTCGCCGAAGGCGCGGTGGATGTCCTCGACCACGCCGAGGGAAACCATTTCCTGGGCGATGTGCGGCCTGCCCACGGTGCCGCCCGCCCGCTCCACCACGTTGTCGTAGGAAATATTGATGCCCAGCTTGCGTAGCCTGGCGATGATTTCATGGTTACGGGTTTCACGCCCTTCAATGACCCAGTCAAAGGCCTTTTGGAGCGGTACGGCCTCCTCGGGAACCCACAGGCCCACGATGTGGATCCATCCGGCCCCTTCCGGGGATTCCACGCTCAGTTCGCAGCCGGGAATGACTTCCACACCGAATTCTTTACCCGCCTCCATGGCCTCGGACAACCCCTGAAGCGTATCGTGGTCGGTAAGGGCAATGGCCTCAAGTCCTATTTCCGAGGCCTTGCGTATCAGTTCACGGGGGCTGTCGGTCCCGTCGGATGCGGTGGAGTGGGTATGCAGATCAATCATCATAAGTCCTCGAATAATTATTTTCTTGCTAAATGCCGTATTGTTTTCCAGCCCCTTCTGGAGTACATGGATGCGTCACAAAAATCCATATCCTCACTGTGCCGGGTTCATGATGATTATACTTCCTTCATTTCATGAACCGATATACTGCTGCATATGGGGAATTGAATCCCCTCTGTCAAACCGTGGAGGCCGCCATGGAAGCGAAGAAGGAAATTCTTCTGGAAACAGGGACCAACGAATTGGAAATTCTTGAGTTTTCCATTAATGAGCCCGATCGTCAGACCGGTAAGCCGGTCCCCTGCCATTTCGGCGTCAACGTCGCCAAGGTCATGCAGGTCATCGAATGCCCGGACCTGACTCCGCCGGAGTCTGCACCGCATCCATGCTTCATGGGGACCATTCCTCTGCGGGGGCACATCCTGCCCGTGCTCGACCTGGCCACCTGGCTGGGCATGGATCGGGTCAAAGGCCGGGACGACGTGGTCATCGTCACTGAGTTCAGCCAGTCCGTGACCGGCTTCCTGGTCTCGGGGGTTACCGAAATCCATCGTGTGGGCTGGCCCGAGGTCATCCCGCCCAAAGGCATTCTCAACTCCTTTGACCAAAATACCATTATCGGCCTGGTGGACATCCACGAACATTTCATTCAGCTGCTGGACCTGGAGCACATATTGTCCGATCTGGACCCCAGTTCCACTCTGGCCGCCTGGACCAGCGACGTGCAGGCTTCCCGTCGGCTTCGCGCCTTGGTGGCGGACGACTCGGCAACTATCCGGGCCATGCTTAAAAACAATCTGGAGGCTGCCAACTTTCAGATCCGGCTGACCAACACGGGGCAGGACGCCTTGGAGGAACTGCTGACCATCAAAGAGCAGGCTTCGGAGGAGGGCAAAAGCATCAGGGATTACCTGGACATCATCATCGCCGACATAGAGATGCCGCGCATGGACGGGTTCACCCTGACTAAGAATATCAAGGAGGACCCGGAACTGGGACAGCTGCCGGTGATACTGTATTCCTCCATCATTACCGACGAGTTGCGCCACAAGGGCGAGTCCGTAAGGGCGGACGCTCAAGTGGCCAAGCCGGACATGGACAAGATGGCGGCACTCGCCATCAGGCTGCTGGGTGAGCGGGGAGTCGAAGTGCGGCTGTAGCGGGCTTGCGTGTTTGCCCCGACGTGGGTACAACCGACTGCAGCAATCATCTGGAGGATATACACCATGGCGTTGAACAAGGAATTGCTGGAAATATTGGCCTGCCCGGAATGCAAGGGCGACCTTGAGTTGCTCCCCAAGGAAGACGGTCTGCGTTGCTCCAAGTGTGAAGTGGTCTATCCCGTCAAGGACGAGATTCCCATCATGTTGGTGGACCAAGCCGTCTCGGACAAGGACTGGACCGGCAGCAAGTCGTAACTACTGTTTTGCAAGTTTTTCAAAGCCCTGCCCCCGTTTCGGAGGCAGGGCTTTTTGCATGCGCGGCGGAAAAAATAACACTGTTGTTTTCCACAGTTGTTGACTTCTTTTCGGGCTGTTCTATTCTACAATACAGCAAAGACTGCAAGGAGGTACGATATGGTTTTGGATTTCAACACACTCTATTCTCCGTTTGACCGGTTCGACAAGCTGTTCGAGGATTTTCTGCGCCCCGGTTTCGGCGGGCAGCGTCGACTGACGTACCCTCCGTTGAACCTGAGCCAGGATGACGACAACATCATCGTGCGTGCGGAAATCCCCGGTGTGGCCATCGACGACATAGAGCTGACCCTCACGGACAAGACTCTGGTCATTAAAGGCGAACGCAAGGCCGAGGACGGAAAATACTTTCGACAGGAGCGTCCGGCCGGAGTTTTCCACAGGGTGATCAACCTTCATGTCCCGGTGGACCGGGACAGGGTGGAGGCGGCCATGAAGAACGGTCTGCTCACCGTGGCCCTCCCCAAGACCGAAGAGGTCAAACCCCGCAGTATCAGCATCCAGGCCGAGTAAGGAGGGCCGCCATGAGCGAACTGATGAAGAAGAACGACAAGAACCTGACTCAGTACCGCCCGGTGACGGACATCCTGGAGCGGGAAGACGGTTTCTATATTTATATGGATTTGCCCGGTGTGGAAAAAGAGGATCTGGTCATCGACCTGCAGGAGGACGAGCTCACCGTGACGGGCCGTACTTCCTACGATGCGGCCGAGGGCGAGAACTTTACGGAAATGCAGTTTGGCAACGGTGAATACCGGCGCACGATTTCTCTTTCCGATATTGTGGACCGGGACCGCATCAAAGCCAATCTGAAGAACGGAGTCCTGGAGCTCTGCCTGCCCCGAGTGGAAGAGGTGGAACCTCAGCGTATTCAGATAACCCAGGAATAGGCGGAGCGCCTGCGGAATAATTCAGGCCGCCGACATGTGTCGGCGGCCTTTTTCATGATATTTATTCATCTGCCGGAAGAAATTATGCGGACCAGGTGTCCAGGTTGATGAGCCCGGTCCGGGCAGCAAAGCGCAAAAGCTCCACCGGGCTGGAGAAGCCGAGCTTCTTCATCATGTGGGTTCGGTGGTTCTCCACGGTTTTTGGGCTGATATAGAGTTCCTTGGCGATTTCCTTGGTGTTCAAACCTTGGATGACGTGGCGCATGACCTGCTTTTCCCTGGTCGTCAGGGTGGAGATCACATCGCCGTACTCGCCGTTGGAGTTCATGAGTCTGTCAAGCACTTCGCCGGACAGGGCGGCGTCCAGGAACCTTCCGCCGCCGGCCACGGTCTCCAACCCTTGAACCAGCTGTTCGGTTGCCGACTCCTTGATCATGTAGCCGTCTGCTCCGGCCCGGAATGCCTCTACAATGTAGTCCGCTTCCGAATGCATGCTGATAATGATGAACCGAGTGCCCGGAAGCTTTTCCCTCAGTTCGCGCATGATTTGGATGCCGTTCATGTCCGGCATGGAAATATCCATGAGAACGATGTCCGGGCGCAGGTCAAGCGCCCTATTCAAGGCCTCGGTGCCGCTACCCGCTTCGGCGGTCACGGAAAATTGATCCGTTTGATTGACGATGGCCTTGAGTCCCTCGCGCAGCAAGGGGTGATCGTCAACGATCATAACCCGCATAAAAGTCCCCTTCGAATCCCTTTGGCACCGTCTCTCGCTTGATGCCGTCGATTAATGAACCATGCTCCCCAATGTCCTCAGCTTGCCAATACATCCCCACGTATCATTCTGATACATCAAATTGAAACAATTGAGAAGATGATCCGTCTTTCCAATTGGATTTCATACAAAAAAGGTAAGGTTTCTATTTGAAAAGCTGCTCCAGCCAGGAAGCGGCCAGGGCGGCGTGGCCGTCCGTGATCACTTCTGCCAGTTGCTCGGCTTCGTCGCGCGCGGCAGTCTTGGATTCGCGGTCGATGATCAGGGTGACGGGCCTGTGCCGCTTGTCACGGAGGGCTTCCAGGCCCTGGGCAAAGGCGTTCAGCCGTTTGTCGTCCGGGATGATCCACAGGGAGGGGATATTCATCCGGGCCACATCCCGGATATCCGGAGGGACTCCATTGCACAACACACTGATTAGAAATGCAGGCTTTGCTCCGAGCTCCTGAGCAGCGCGAACCGCCTCGGGCACTCCGGCGCCCACGCCGAGAAATCCAGTCTTTTCGGCCCGTACTTCCGGATGTTCACGCATCCGTTGCAACACGCTGACCGCTTCACGGGCCAGGGGACCTCCTCCCATGGTGCTTTTCGCGCAAGAGGCCGGTGAAAAGGCCAACAGAGCCGTGCCACGCATGCCAAAAGCCCGTACCGCCCCCTGGACCATGGACGGGTCCAGGCATGTTGTGCCGTGCAGGAGCACTGCGCCCGGATAGGAGCCTTTGCGGGGAGGCAGTGTCAGGATGGCGTCGAGGGGGCCGTCGGGAAGGGGAATGCGGATTTTTTTCTCCCGGAAATGCACTTTTTTCGGAAAGAAGGCCTTTTCACCTTCGGGCAGATAAATGAACCGCTCGATACGGTCGTCCTTGGCCAGAAAGGTCACGGAGCCGGTCACGGGCTTGTCTTCGTACAGGGACGGGCCGATGGTGTAGATATATTTGTTGAACTGCCGCAGCCGCCTTAATTCGCCGCGTTTGGAGTCGTAGATGAGCAACCGCCCGTATCGGGTCTTGCGGGCGTCGATGATGGTCACCACCCGGTCGGCGCCCGCCTTGAATTGCCCGGCGAATTCTTCGGGGCTGTAGGAATAGAAGGCGCTGTAGAGTTCGACCCCCAGCTGTGCGCCCGGACCGCGGCGCTCTGCGGAGTTGACCGTCAGGGACGATTCGCTTCCCTTCAGTTCGGGTGCGAACTCGGAAACGGACGGGCTGATGGGCTTGGGCCGGACAACCGGGACGGGCTGCTTCTGCGGACTGGGAGGGAGTTTCGGGTCCGGTTGCGCAACGGGCTCTCCGGAGAGCACAATGGTCTTGTTCAAAGGCATTTTCGTGGGCTTTTCGGGCGCCTTCAAGGAAGTGGGAGGCGTTGGCGTCGTCGATTTCTCCTGCGGGGGCGATTCGGTCAATTCGACATTGATGAGTTGTCTGTCTGCGTGGGGAAGGGTATAGCGCACAGAAGCCGTGAGCAGGAACGCTGCTGCGGCATGGAGCAGAAGAGAGAGAAGCCAACTGAGGACGCGCATGGAGCAATCCGTGTGTTTCGGCCGGGAATGACCGTATATGGAATACGTAACCATCCGACCGTAAATTGGCAAGAATACCTTGGATAAACCATATCTTAACCTTTTCAAATTCTATGAAACGGCTGGATGTGGCGGCTTATAATTCTATTGTGACTGAAAAGAGTGCACATTCAGGGGTATACGGTATGCCGTGCCTTGAATGGAGCGGTGCCTGACAGAGAGAGAATGGTCATGAACCAGGGTATGAAACGCGTATTGTTGATTTGCGCCGACGACGGTACTGCAGCGCTGGTACAGGCGGTGCTGGACGGGCTTGAGGCGGCCTTCGTCCGTAAGGACTCCATGAAGGCCGGCATGGATGCCCTGCGCGAGCAGCCCTATGCCGTAGTGGTTTTGGCCACGGCCGAAGGGGAAAAGGGCTGGGTGCAAGGCATTGCAGGCATCACCGAGCGCAGTCCGGGGATCCCTGTTCTGGCTGTGGTGCCGGAGGGAACTCTCCGGGAGGACGACGCCTGCCGCGTCGGAGCCTACGCATACATGGAGCAGGATGATTTTTTGTCCCGTGCCCTGGCCCTGAGCTTGCGGCATGCGTTTCTGGCCGCCGGGGTTCGGGTCGAGCTGGAGCAGTCTGCGGATGCCGTGGCCATGGTCCGCAAGCTGGGGCGCATTGGGCAGTGGGAATACGATTTCACGGCCGAAGAGGGGTGGTGGTCCCCGGAGTGTTTAGCCATGTTCGGTATGGACGAGAATGCGGGTGAATCGGTTGAGTTTTCCCAGTTTCTGCGAGGGGTTCATCCCGACGACGTCAAGGACGTGGAATTGGCCCTGCAGAACAGCCTGGAAACAGGGAGACGTATGGATGTGGCCTTTCGCTATCTGCGCGGGGATCAGAGTCTGTCCCACATTCGTTGCGTCGGCGAACCGCTGCAAGACGAAAGCGGCGGCCTTGCGCGCATGTCGGGCATTGTCCGGGATGATACCAGGGACTGGCAGGCCGGCGCTGAATTGGAACGACGGTACACCCAAATGCAAAACGCCCAGGAAGTGCTGCGCATCGGCAGCTGGGACGTGGACGCGGACGGCACCTTCCTGTGGTCCGAAGGGTTGCTTCGTGTTTTCGGCTGCCGCCCCGGGGACATCACATCACTGGAGAGTCTCAGGCAGTTCGTTCATCCCGAGGATAGGGAGATTTACGAGCAGGCCAACCGAGCTTCCATCCATGACGGCTGGCCTGTGGATTTTGAATACCGCATCATTCGGCCGGACGGGGAGTTGCGCTATTTGCATCTTCACAGGCGGGTGGAGCTGGACAATGCCGGAAAAGTGGTCCGGGCCTACGGTACCGCCCGGGACATAACGTCGCAGAAGCACTTTGAGACGGCCCTGCACAAGCGGGACACCATTCTTCAGGCTGTGAGCCAGGCGGCTGTGACTTTTCTGAGCGGAAAGGGGTGGGAAGAGGAGACCGGTCACGTCATCGAAGCCTTGGGCCGGGCCATGGATGCCGAAATGGCCTTCGTGTTTTGTAATGAGGTGTCAGCCGGTGAACTGACGTCGGTCATTACTCACGACTGGTATGGTGCGGAGTTTTCGGGAAAGGACAAGGAGCTCGTGCGGAGGCATCCTTACTCGAAGGGGCATGATCGTTGGGTGGAGCTGCTGGGGGCCAGGAAGGCCATCATGGGGCATATTCGCAGGTTCCCTGCTCTTGAGCGCGAATTGTTCGAAATAGTTGGCGCCAAGTCCGTCATGGTGGTTCCGGTTTTCGTGGACGAGACCTGGTGGGGGGGCATCTGCATGGCGGCCTGCCAGGCCGAACGGGACTGGACGCCCGCCGAACTGGAATCCTTGCAGCTTGCTGCCGAGATTCTTGGCAACGCCATTCATAGGGGCCGCATGGAGCAGACCCTGCTGGAGGCCAATCTTTCGGCCGAGGAGTCGCAAAAGGACGCCGAGGAGGCCAACAAGGCCAAGAGCATGTTTCTGGCCAACATGAGCCATGAGATACGCACTCCCATCAGCGGCATCATCGGGCTGACCGAGATGACCATCACCACAGGGCTCAAGCCCGAGCAGCGCACCAATCTGAATATGATTCGCGACGCAGCCAGATCGCTTCTGAATCTGGTCAACGATATTTTGGACATCTCCAAGATCGAGGCCCAGAAGCTGGTCCTGGCACCGGCGGACTTCAATTTTCGCAAGGCCATGGACCGCATGGTCAAGCCTTTCCTGCATCAGGCCGGAAAGAAAGGGCTGGAGTTGGAAATGGATATCCTGGACGACGTGCCCGAGTTCGTGAACGGCGACGAGGACCGGTTGGCCCAGGTCATCCGCAACCTCCTCAGCAACGCTCTCAAGTTTACGGACAAGGGTGGAGTGGATATTCACATAGAAACCGAGCGCAAGGAAAAGGGACGAACCTGCCTGCTGTTCAGGGTGTCCGATACCGGCATGGGCATTCCTCCCGGCATGCTCGATCACATTTTCGAAACCTTTGCCCAGTTGGACAGCTCGGCCCACAAGAAACACCAGGGCACCGGTCTCGGATTGGCCATCTGCCGGGAACTGGTGGCGCTTATGGACGGTGATATCGAAGTCAGCAGTCGCGTTGACCGGGGCAGTGTGTTCACCTTCCGGGCCTGGTTCGGCGAGGCCGAGCAAGAAGAAAAGCCGGTGCGTCCCGAGGCTGCCTTGCCGACCACGCTGCACCTCGACATCCTGCTGGCCGAAGACAATGAGCTGAACCAGAAGTTCCTGACCCATTTTCTGTCCATGTTCGGCCATACTGTGACCTTGGCCCGCAACGGCCATGAGGTTTTGGACCTTCTCAGGCAGAAGAAAGGCGCGTTCGATCTGATTCTCATGGACATCCAGATGCCGGAAATGGGCGGCATCGAGGCCGCCGAGCGCATCCGGTCCTCGGGCGGGCGGCTTTTCGACAAGAACATTCCCATCATTGCCCTGACCGCCTATGCCATGAAAGGGGATCGCGACCGCATTCTGGGGGCGGGCATCAACGAGCATGTGACCAAGCCCGTGGACATGGCCGAGCTTTCGGCGGCTATATTCCGCACTGTACAGCAGGCGGACAGAAAGGCCGCGCCTCGTCGTTCAGCCCGTTCCCCGCTGGTGCGGCCGGCCTTGGACAGGGAAGTCGGTTTCAAGCTCAACACGCAGGCCCTGATGGAGCGGTTCAAGGGCAACGACGAATTGTTGGTGGAGATCTTGGATATCTTTCTGAAGGAATCCGAAGAGAAGTTGGACCAGATCAACGATGCCTGGTCTCGCCAGGCGGCCTCGGAGTTGGCCATGGGCCTGCACTCGGTTTCCAATATTCTGAGCCATGTGCATGCTCTTGATATCATGGCGGAATCCCGCCAGATGGAAAAGTGGGTGCTGCAGGGACGCATGGATTTGGCCGGAAATGGTCTTCGAGGGTTCAAGCAGCGCTTTCGGCAGGTGGTCGACGCGGTGCGCAATTTTCGCCGGGATTTCGACTAGCCGTCGTCCGTTCGACTACAACCATCTACAACAGGCCGCGTTCCGCAGCCATGAGCACACCCAGCGCCATGGCGTTGAGCTTGGTTTCGTCCGTGTCGGCGCGGGAATTGAGAACCACTGGCGCACGGGTGCCCACGATGGCTCCTGCGGCTTTGGAGCCTGCGAAGTACATGAGGCCCTTGTAAAGGATGTTTCCTGCGGCCAGGTCCGGGGCCAGAAGGATGTCCGCATGCCCGGCCAGGGGGTCGTCCATGTCCTTGTGTTGGGCGGCCTTTGGGGAAATGGCGTTGTCCAGGGCGTAGGGGCCGCCGATGCGGCAGCCTGGGATCCTACCCTGCGCTGCCATGTCCTTGAGGGCTTGGGCGTCCATGGTGGCCTGCATCTTGGGATTGACCTTTTCGGATTCGGCCAGCACTCCCACAATGGGATTTTCCAGCCCCAAGGCAGAGGTCACCCGCAAGGCGTTGAGGATGATTTTGCGTTTTTCCTCCAGGCTGGGCTTGATGACCATGGCCGCGTCCGTGAGAAAGTACATCTTGTCCGCGGCGGGCATGTCCATGAGCACGGTGTGGCTGATCATGTCACCGTTGACCAGGCCGGTTTCCTTGTTGAGCACGGCGCGCAGGAACACACCCGTGTCCAGGAAGCCCTTGAGCAGGACATGGGCCTCACCCGAGGCCACCAGTTCTACGGCCTGGGCGGCTCCATCGGCCTCGCCTTCAGCCTCCACCACCGAGCAGCCCGTGACGCGGACCCCCAGTGTTTCGGAAAGGGATTTGATTCTTGTGCCGTTTCCCACCAGGAGAAAGGTGCCTATGCCTCTTTTTTGGGCCTTGCCCACGGCTTTGAGCACCTCGCAGTCATGGGCGCAGGCCACGGCTATCTTGGCGCGGGTCCCGTATTCGGCGGCCTTGTGCAGCATTTCGTCGATGTTTCGGATCATGGCGGGCTCCATTGGTGCTCGAGTTGGTGGAGAAGACGTGTGCGGCCGGATCGGCGACCGTACATGTAGCTAATATGCCGTTGGTTTGATTTCAAGGGTGTCGGCCGAATTTCCGTGGGAAAAGTGCGCTGTTTGTCACATCTTCTTTGCTTTTTTTTCACAAACCGAATACAAAACGATGACACCCATATTCTGTCAGGATCTTTGAGGAGGGAACTATGCTTGTAAGGGAGTGGATGACTCGAAACGTCATCACTTTGGGGGCCAATTCTTCCGTCTTGGACGCCGCCGCCATATTGCGTGAAAAGAATATCCGGCAATTCCCTGTGGTGGATGACGACGGCCTGTTGGTCGGCATTGTTTCGGACCGAGATATTCGTGACGCCATGCCGTCCAAGTACATTGCCGGCGACGCCGCATCCAATGGCGGCCTGTCCACGCTTTCGGCCGGAGACATCATGACTCTGGACCCCATCACCGTGAACAAGGACATGGCCATGGACATCGTGGCGGAAACCCTGGTCAGCAACAAGATCGGCGGCCTGCCCGTGGTGGAGGGCAAAAAGCTCATCGGCATCATCACCCAGGCCGACGTCATGCGCTTCATGTCTAGCGCCACCGGCGCCATCCGCGGCGGTATCCAGTTCGCCTTTCGGCTTGAAGCCAAGCCCGGCCCGCTGGCTTCATTGCTTAACGACCTGCGCGACAAAAGCGTGGTCTTTACCAGCGTGTTCACCTCCTATGAGTTGGAAAATCCCGGGTACCGTCATGCATACATCCGTGTTTCCGGAGTGGGGGATCGCTCCGTGGAGGAACTGGTCAATTACCTGCAGGCCAACTATACCCTCCTGTATTACGTCAATGAGGGCGTTACGGTCGATATAGTGTAATCTTTAGGGAAGGTGCCGGAGAACCCCTGTTTCAAAAGCGTCTCTCCCAGGCCTCGTGGCCAAGGATTTCGGCGAAAACGCCCGGCAGTTTTCAAGCTGCCGGGCGTTTTGTGTGAAGCGAAGCGGCTGCGTTTTTAATGGGTGATGAATTTGGCGTAGTTTCGTTTGATGTGTTCACGTACACCCTTTTCAAGGAGCGCTTTCATGTGCGCATTGAACTCCGGCAGGCGGACGGCCAGGGGTGAACGCTTGGAAAGCACCATGTGCACCTGGTTCAGACGTTGGTATTTGTAGCCGGCCTTGGTGATTCTGGCTGCGATCCCGCGCACCTTGATCTGGCGGTCCGCACTGGTTTCCGAGGCTATGACCGTATCGATGCGGCGGTCCAGGAGTTTCTTGAAGTTCAGGTCCATGCTGCGTACCGGCTCTTTTTGAAGCCGCACGTCCTTGTCGAATGCCCTGAAGTACTTGGCGCCTATGGTGGTGCCGATGCGCAGGTCGTAAAGATCTTCGTACGATCTTATGGAAATGTCTGATCCTTTGAGCACATAGAATGCCTTGGGCGAGAACTGGGAGTAGGGGGGGGTGATGTAGTACAGGAAGGCTTCGCGCTCCGGGCGGTACAGCACGCCGGTCATGAGATCTATCTCCCCCTCATCCATGCAGGCCAGGCCGCGCGCAAAGGGCATGTGGACGAATTCGACACGAAGGTTCATGCGTTCGGCCAGCATTTGCATGAATTCGATGTCCACGCCCCGTTCCTTGCCCTTGCTTCCCATTTTCCAGGGAGCCATGGTGCTGAACTGAACACGCAGGACGTCCGGCTCTCCGGCCTGGACTGCGGCCTTGCCCATGCAGATGAAGACGGCCGCGCAGAATATGGCCGCCTGGAATGATACCCTCACGTTTTCTTTCTCTCCCTGAGGTGGATTCCTTGCGTTTGCTTAGAAGACAAAGACTTTCGTCCATCGCCTTTGGTTTGTCGAACCATCAGAACGGGCTGGGGAATGGGCGTCGGTTCGCTGAAGAAGCGCTTTCCCGATCCTGTCCAGAGCCTTTTCCTTCATCAATGTCCGTAGGGTGTCGTTGAACTCCTCAAGCCTGTCTGCATAGACGGATTTTTTTGACAGGACAAAATAGACGTTGTTGGGTTTGTTGTAGACATAGGAACACTTTTCAATCCTGTCTCCAAGTCCGTAAGTGCCTATGTAGTAGTCGACCATGGCCTCGGTGCCCACGATGACGTCGACACGTGTGTTGAGCAATTTTCGGATGTTGATTCTGAAATTTTTTGGGGCCGGGTCCCTGATGAGCTTCGGGTCGCTGTCGAAGCGGGAAAAGTAGTTGACCCCGATATTGGTGCCAATACGCAGGTGGTAGAGGTCTTCAAAGCGGTTGATGCTGATTCTCGAATTTTTCCGAACGTAGAAGGCTTTGTTGGAATGGGTGTGCACCGGGGGCTGCAGATAGTACAGGGAGAGTTCCCGTTCCGGGGAGCGCAGGACTGTGGCCATAATATCGGCCTGTCCGTTTTCGAGCATGAACAGGCAGCGGGCAAAAGGACCGAACTTGAACTTCAGGTCAAATCCCATGCGCGCGGCCAGAAGGCGCAACAGTTCGGTATCGATGCCGCCGGGCGTGCCGTCTTTTTCAGTCGTTTTCCAGGGAGGCAGGGGGTTGTGCGCCACACATAGAACCGGCCTGGTGTCGGCCCGAACCTGGGTCGAAAGGGAGCACAGAAGCATCGCCAGCAGCAGAATCAAAGCGAACCATTTGATTTTGTTGCCGTATGACATGAAGTATCCATACGCATAAAAGAGAAAATTTGAAATGAGAAAATGAATCAACTGTTATTATGTGAATGGCAAAGTCGTAGCTCCCTGGGATAGGTTTCTGGTGGACCGTTGGTCTGGGAAAAGTATCTGAAAGGAGAATGGGGAAGAGTCCCCATGAAAGAACCTTCCCCATTCTGTCATCCGTTCCTCTGCGTTATCCAGACACCGAGGAAAATACACATGGCGGCGAGCCCCTGCACGGGCGAGAGGGTTTCATCGAGGAAAGCCCAGGCAAAGAACACCGCCACCACGGGTACGAGGTTGATGAATGCGGACGCCCGGCTGGCCGGGATGCGTGAAATACCGATGTTATACAAACCGAAAGCACCTAGTGTTACGAAGGTGCCGAGGTAGATGACTACGGGCAGGGCGGCCGTGAAGCCGATCGGAACATCGGCCATCAGCCGCCACAGGCCGGGCAGGAAGAATACCGCGCCGACCATGGTCTGGAGGGCGGTGAGCGTCCAGGGGCCGAACCGGTCGCTGAGGCGCTTGACCAACAGCATGTAGCCGGACGCGCAGGCCATGGCTCCGAACTCCAGAATGTTGCCCAGCACGGGGTGGGGCGCATTCACGGACGGTGAACCGGCCAGGGTCAGCCAGACCACGCCGAGCACCGAGACCAACAGTCCGGCATAGGCGCGCAGGGTGGTGGTCTCCGCCAGGAAGAATCGTGCCCCCACAGCGACCATGATGGGCAGGGTGGCGGCGATGATGCCGGCCTGGGCCGAGGTGGTATACTTGAGCGCGTAGGATTCCAGCAGGAAGTAGAGGCAGGGCTGGAGCAGGGCCAAAGGGGCAAGGAGCTTCCAGTCCGCGCGAGTGGCCTTCCTGGGCATCAGTTTGTTCAGTGCCGGCAGCAGTGCGATGCTGCCGAAAGTCAGGCGCATCCACATGACCGTCCAAGGATCAAGGTACTGGAGCGCGGCCTTCATGGCCGGGAACGAACTGCCCCAAAGCAGCACGGCGCCCAGGATGGCCAGCGTCGGCGGGGCCTCGGAGTCGGCCCCTCTCGATAAGGTTATGGCACGTAACATTTTTTTTCTCCTTGCACGCAAGTTTTTCGAACTGCTGCGGTCGGCGTCTCATGCCATGAGATAGGCATAGGCAGTGAGCAGGTCTTGCAAAATATTGCTGACCGGGAATTGTCGCCGAATTGTAATGGATGGAAGAGTAATGTCCGGTATATGGAAAGAGCATGATATCCCTGTCCGAATTCATCTCAACATACGGTTACCTTGCCGTGGTCCTCGGCACCATGCTGGAGGGCGAGATCGTCTTGGTTGTGGCCGGGTTTTTGGCTCACCAGGGATATCTGGGCATTGAAGGGGTCATCCTCTGCGCCTTTGTAGGCAGCCTCACCGGTGATCAGGCCTTTTTTCTGCTGGGCCGCCGAAAGGGAGCTGAATCCCTGGCCCGGCGGCCTCGCTGGCAGGCGCGTACCGAACGCATCCGTTCCATGCTTCACGAACATAAGCGAAAGGTCATGCTCGGTTTCCGGTTCATGTACGGGCTCAGGAGCGTGGTGCCTTTCGTGCTCGGCGCCAGCGGGTTTCCGTTGCGGATGTTTATTGTTTACAATGGAATCGGTGCGGCGCTCTGGGCCGTGGCTGTGGGGTATGGCGGTTATTTTTTCGGCTATGCCCTCGAATCTTTTTTTGCCGATATCTCCAAATATGAACACTGGGCCATAGCGGCGCTCATTGTGGGCGGCTTCGCTTTATGGCTTTTCCATCGAATCAGGGAAAAGAAACGGATTCGAAAAGGCTGATTCATCACACAGAGCATGATCGCCAAAGAGTTATGGAGATGGGGGGCGGGGGAAGAGCCTTTTGCAAAAGGCTTTTTTCCCGTTCTCATCATGAACCTGTGAGATATTGCGCGGGCGTTGCTGCGGTGAGCTGCTTGAACCGGTGCGTAAAATGACTCTGGTCCGAGAATCCGCAGTCCAGGGCCACTTCGGCGATGGGGTTTCCGGCGAGCAGCAGTCCCTTGGCGCGTTTCACTCGGCATTGCATGTGATAGCGGCTGGGGGTGAGCCCGGTGGCTTGCTTGAATACACGCAGAAAATGGTAACGGCTGAGCCCCGCCACCCGGGCCACTTTGTCCAGGGAGACGCGCTCGGAAAGGTTTTCGTTGAGATAGTTCCTTGCGCGTTGCACGGCGTACGGCTCGCAGCCTGTTCTGGGTTTGCGGATGCCGCCGTGGTTGATGAACAGGCCGGACATGGCCTTCAGCATGGCGCTCTCCTTGGCCAGCCGGTTCATGCCCGAATGAATGGTCCAGTTGAGGCTCATGAGTCCCTGGAACAGGTACGGAGTCTGGATGATCATGTCGTGGAACTCGGGCAGGCCGTCGTTGCCGTCGCGCAGGTCCGCTGCCATGGATTGCAGCCATTCGTTTTCCACGAAATAGACGCGATAAGTGATGCGCGCGTCCTTTTTCGTGATAATGCCCGCATGCACCTGGCCGGGGTTGAACAGGCAGATTTCCCCCTGGGTGGCGGACCGGTTGCCGTGGCCCGGACCGGTGGCGAGCCAGCGCCCTCGTTCCATGACGCCGATGGTGAAACAGTCGTGCGTATGGTGCGGAAAGGAATGGCGACTGTCTGCGGACAGGCGGATCTCCAGATCGCTCATGTCCGGGTCACGCCAGTATTTCACAAGCTCTTTGCTGCGCATGGGCCTCTCCCTGTTCATGCGGAAACCCTACCGTGAGTGGATAAAAGAGTCTTGCAGAATGTTGCTGTCGGGCTAGCGGGCCACGTATTGGGCCGGGGTTGCGCCTGTGAACTGCTTGAATTTGTGGGTGAAGTGGCTCTGGTCCGTAAATCCGCTTTCCAGGGCGGCCTCGGCGATGGGCATGCCCGAGAGCAGCAGGCCCTTGGCACGTTCCACGCGGCATTGCAATTGATAGCGATGGGGCGGCAACCCCGTGGCTTTCTTGAACACCCGAAGGAAGTGGTAGCGGCTCAGGCCCGTGACTTCGGCCAGCCTGTCCAGGGTGACCTTTTTGGCGATGTTGTCGCCCAGGAATTCCTTGGCCCGTTGCACGGCCTGGGGTTCGTTGCCCGGTTCGGGGCGATGGATGCCGCCGAGGGCGAAGAAGAGTCTGGACATGGCTTCCATCATGGCCGATTCCTTGGCCAGTCGGTCCATTCCGGAGTGGATGGTCCAGTTGAGGCGCATGAGCCGTCGTGTGAGGTGCGGGGTGTGGACGATGATGTGTTCGAATTCGGGCAGGCCGTCGTTACCGTCGCGCAGGTCCGCTGCCATGCCGCGCAGCCAGTCGTGGTCCACGAAGAACATGCGGTAGGTGATGCGCGCTCCCTTGTCCATGAGGATTCCCGCATGCACCTGGCCGGGGTTGAACAGGCACATCTCGCCCTGGGTGATGGGTATGCTGCCGTGCCCTTTGCCGAGCGCAAAGCATCGCCCCCGCTCCATGACGCCGATAGTGTAGCAATCGTGCGTATGGTGCGGGAAGGAGTGGGTACTGTCGGCGGACAGGCGTATTTCCAGCGCGTCCACATCCGGATCGCGCCAGTAACGAACTCGTTCCTTGCTGCGCATGGGCTTCCTCGATTCCGTCTTGACCGTAACGCTGGCGGACGCCGTTGTCTTGTAAAAAATTGCCGTTGTTTTTGATGGGAGGCGGATTCGTTGCTGTGTTGGGTCGAACGACCTTTTGCCGTGGTTAGAAATACCTGGTCAGCCAGACGGATACGGAATCGGAGGGCTTCTGGTCGAATGAGTAGCCGGGAATGTCGTAGCCGCCGTACTCGGTGTTATGCGCTCCCCAACTGAAGGAGCCGGAAAGGCTCAGGCGCAGGTTGTCGGACATATCGTAAACGATGCGGGGCAGCCAGACGCCGGACGGGTCGTTGAGGTTGACGATGGAGGTCAGGTAGAGGTTCACCAGCGGGTGGATTTCGCAATTGATGTTTCCGCTCCAGTAGAGGGAGCCAAGGGCGTAGAGTTCGCCGCGGGCGATGCGCTCGGCAATGGCCGTGTCCGAGAATTGGTCGGCGTAGTCCGCGTCCGAAAGGCCGTTGTAGTAGAGTTCCACGTAGCCGTACCAGTTCTTGTTGAACCACTGCCAGGAATAGTCCACGTTGGCCACGGCGGAAAGGTAGGCGGTGCGCCCTCTGCTGGGGGCGTTCAGCAAGGTGCCGGTCACGTCCAGCCGCCATGCCGCATCGCCGATGTAGCCTGCGGCACCGACCCCGGCAATGTAGTCCTGGTAGTGCCGGGTCAGGATGATGTCCACGCCTGTGTCGTCCGTGGCCGCGAAGCTCAGCTTTCCCCCGACGGACGCCTGCTCGAAGTCCGCGTCCTTGGTGTTCGGGTCGCGTCGGGCCACATAGATGAGTTCCACGTCCATGTCGCCCGCCGGGAACTGGATGAGGGCCATGTCGTCGCCCAACTTGTAGTCGCGTTCCAGGTCCGTGGGTGCGAAGGGATTGAACAGGTCCATGGGGTTGAAGGTGAACCCGTGCCCCCAGGTGACGGCTTGCCTGCCCAGGCGGACTTCGCCCCACTCGGGGGTGAGGGCCACCATGGCCCGGTCCAGGCGATGGTAGACGGCGGCGCCCCGGTCTTCGTGCACCACGGCGGTCAGGTCCACAAGGCGCCGGTCGTCGTTGGGCGGGGTCAACAGCCCATTCGGGTAGAGGGCGGGGTAAAGTCGTTTGAGCTTTTCACCGTCTTCGCGGGTACCCCCTCCGGTCAGTGAGGCCTCCCAGTGCAGTTCGGTATAGGCCGTATTTCCGAAGAAGGTCTTGTTGTTCAGCCGTAACTCGGTGAAACCGTCGAAGTTGGCGTCCAGCCCCACGTCGTCGAAGGCCGTGCCGGATTCGGGAAAAAGCGCTCGGCCGTAGTTCTTGAAATGACCGCCCCATTCCATATCCACGTTGTCCCACGCGCTGTCGTTGTCCTGGGCAAAGGCGGCAGGGGCAAGCAGGCATCCGAGCGAGCAGAGGAGCAGGAGATGGAGAACGGTCTGTCGCATGATCTATCTGGTTTCGTCGTCCACGATTCGTCCATCCTTGAGATGGACGAGGCGTTTGGCATAGTCCATGACCATCTGGTCGTGTGTGGAGAAGATGAAGGTCGCGTTTCGTTTCTCGTTCATTTCGCACATGATTTCCAGCAGCCCCTGGCCGGTCTTGGAATCCAGGTTGGCCGTGGGCTCGTCCGCCAGCACGATGGACGGATGGGACACGATTGCCCGGGCCACGGCTACGCGTTGCTGCTGGCCGCCGGAAAGTTCGGCCGGACGGCGGGAATATTTGCCTTCCAGGCCCACGTCGTCCAGCACGGCTCGGGCGCGTTCGCTCCGCTCCTTTGCGGGAACGCCCTGCATGAGCATGACATACTCCACGTTTTCCTGGGCTGAAAGCACCGGGATGAGGTTGTAGGCCTGGAACACGAAGCCGATCTTCTCAAGGCGCATGTCGGCCAGTCGGGACTGGGACAGGCCTGTGATGACCTCGCCGTCCAGGGTGATGGAGCCGGAGGTGGGATTGTCCAATCCGCCCATGAGGTTGAGCAGGGTGGTCTTGCCCGATCCGGACGGTCCGGCCAGCACCGTGAACCCTCCTTTGGAGATGTCGAGGGAAATTCCGGACAGGGCGTGCACGTCCACCTTGCCCTGGCGGTAAGTCTTGGTCACGTTGTCTATGTGTACGATACTCATGTCGGGCTCCTATGTTTGGGCCATTGCTTCCACTGGGGTGATGCGTCCGGCTTTGAGAGCCGGATACAGGGAGACCAGCAGGCCGAGGACCAGAATCACGCCGTTGGCCGCGACCACGTCGCGCGCCATCAGCTTCGGGAAAATGAGGTGGCTCATGCCGAAGTACTGCGATCCTTCGGCCATGAACGAGAGGTCGATGCCGCCGGACAGAACCAGGACGGTGAGGAGGCCCAGGGCGTTGCCCGCGACCAGACCGACCAGCAGCAGGATCAGACATTCGGTGAGCACGCCGCGTACGATTCGCGCCGGTTTCATGCCCAGGGCCTTGAGCAGTCCGAATTCGCGGGTTCGTTCCAGCACGGCCATGAGTGTGGTGTTGACGATACCGAAGCCCATGGCCACGAAAACCACCAGATACCAGAGAAACATGAAGGAATCGAACATGCTCAGGTATCCGGTGAGCAAGGGAAGCATATCTTCCCAAGTGAGCAGGGACAGCCCTTTTGGCAGGTGTTTCCCGAGTGTTTCGGCCATTGGTCCCACCTGTTCCCGCTCGGGCAAACGGATGCAGGCGGACGTGACCGCGTTCTTTACTCCCAGCAGTTTGCGGGCCGCGGGTAGGGTGACGAATACGTACCGCTTTTCCGTGGCTTCAAGCTCGGCCCGATACACGCCGCGGATCTTGAAGGCCCGCGAGGCCGTCTCCTTGTCCGCCCCCTGGGTCATGAGCACGATCTTTCGGCCCGGCTTGGTGTCCATGGAATCCAGCAGCCCCTGGCCCACAAGGATTCCGTGGGCGTCGTCCGGCCTGAGGGCGCGGCCCTCGGTGACGGACTGTCCGTAAAAGGAAAGGTCCGGCTCCCGGTCCGGGTCGATGCCCACGATGGTTACGCCTTTGGAGTTGCGGGCGTTGGAGGCCACGCCGTTCACCTCGATGCGGAAAGCCCATTTGGCTTCGGGTGGAAGGTCTTGGTCCAGCAGGGCTTTGATCGGGGTCGGATCGTTGATGCGGTTTTCCACCACCGGATCGTCCCGGTAGCCCTGTTTCTGGATCTGAATGTGCCCGGTCAGGTTGTTGATGGAGTTGGTAAGCATGGATTCGGCCATGCCCCGCGACAGGGCCCCGAAAAAGAGCATGGTCCAGGCCCCGATGACGACGGCCGTGAGGATGATCAGGGTGCGGCGCGGGTTGCGCCATATGTTTCTCCAGGCGAGTTGCAGCTGCATGAGTGTTCTCCCTAGGCCGAGTGCGTGGTGTCATATGGCATGCATCGCCTCCACCGGCTTGAGTTTGCGCACCTTGAATGCCGGGTAGAGGGCGGTGAGCATGGTGATGAAGAAGACCACGAAGGGGCCGGTCACAGCCGTCAGCCAGGAGAGTTCGGGCCGCATGACGTTGGGGATGCCGTACTGGCGCAGCATGCCTTGGGCTTCTCCCAGGGTGATGCCCGTGGACTCCACGTAAATGGTCAGCGCGCACCCGGCGGCGATGCCCAGAATGATTCCGCAGGAGGTCAGAAATGCGGATTCGTAGAGCAGCATTTTGGTCAGTCGCGCGGGCTTGGCTCCGATGGCCATGAGGGTGCCGAATTCATGGGTGCGTTCGAACACGGCCATGAGAAAGGTGTTCATGATGCTGAAGGCCACCACCACGATGAGGATGAGGTAGAAGATGATGCCCCCGCCCAGATCCATCTGAATGGACTGAATCAGGCCAGGTAACAGCTCGTCCCATGATTTACATTCTAGATTTCTTTTGGATTTTACTTTCGGAAGGTTTCCGGTAACCGTTGATTGCGCCGGGCCCACTGCAGTCAGGGAATCGCAGACGGCCACCACTTGGTGCACTGCCCCGCGCATGGCGAAGACCTCCTGGAAATAAGGGAGCGGTATCTGGATGGCCGAGCGGTCGTATTCGTCCATGCCCGAAGAGAAGACGCCTTTCACGTTGAGCACCGTGGCGGCGATGGAGCCGTCCCGGGCATTGCCCAGGAGAACCAGTTCGTCTCCCACGGAGATGTGCAGGTTCTTGGCGAGCAAGGAACCGACAACGGCCTGGTTGGTGTCGCCGGGCTCCAGGTAGGCCCCCTGCCGGATGGTGGAGGCGGTTGAGGATATTTCCCGTTCCCGTGCGGGGAGCACTCCAGTGACCATGCCGCCATAAGTGCGGTCTCTGGAGGAGAGCAGGGCGAAGCCGTTGGCCCGGAAGGTATGGGCCGTGATATGCGGGACGGCCAGCATGAGATCTCCTACGGCCTGGGGATCTTCCACCACCCAGCGCATCTTCATGTCCTTGTCGTAGTCTTTGGCAATGACCTGGAGATGGCCGGTCTGCACCTTCACGGCCGCGTTGATCATGACCTCGTACATGCCGAACTGGAACGAGAGCATGAAGATGAGCAGCAGGCAGGCAAAAGCGATGGCCAGGATGGTCAGGACGGACCGTCTCGGGTTTCGCCATACGTTGCGCCAAGCCATCAGGATTTCCATGGTTACCTCACGGGTTTCTTGAGCGCGTTGAGAGTGAACAGGGAGTCGCGCAGCTTCACGTCGAACGTGATGCTGTCGTATTCCAGCAGGGTATACTCATCCCCGGTTTCGGCGTCCCCGTCGTCCGTATCAAGGGATTGCATCTTCCAGACGCGCGGAAACGGCCTGCCGCCCATGTCCCGGATATCGCTGGTGGTCAGCACCTTGACCGGTTCCAGGTCTTCATCGTGGAAGGACTCCTTCAGAAGCACGCCGTCCTCGCGGATGGTGAGCAGCTGCATTCCCCAGACCACGGGCGCGTCGGGCCTGGGCATAGCCTTGATGGTATAGACCTTGAATCCGTCCCGCGCCTCGACCTTCTCGATGGTGTGGTCATAGTCCAGGATGATGGAGTCGGCCTTGGACAGATCGTTGTTGGAGAAGTCGGAACCCATCCACGATTGGGACATCATGGAGGGCGGGATTTTGACCACCCGGTTGATCTTGGGGTTGTAGGTCCACATTTCCCGGCCCTTTTTCAGGGTGCCGTTGCCCTTGTCCTTGGCCGGGGCGATGAGCTGGAAGATGGAATCTTCGCGGCCCTTGGTCCACGCCTTGAGCTTGGATTTGCGCTCCCAGTCGGGCCGGTGCACGGTCATGCGCACCACGGAGACCGAGGTGCTGCCGCGCATGTAGTCCCAAGCCTTGGCGACGATATCCTGCGCCGTGGGCTCTTGTGCATGGGCGGAAACGGGCAGGAGCAGCGTCGTGAAAAGAAGTGTGGTGAACAGGTGTTTCATGTCTGATTACTCCGTGTTGCGCATGCCGAGCATGATTGTGTCCAGAAAGCCCCGCGCAGTGCCCCTGATGTCGAAGTGGCCGTCCATCCACCCTTGGAGCAGGAGCCCGTCCAACGCGCCGGTCAGCCCTGCGGCCACCGATGCCGAATCCACGTGTTTGCGGAACACGCCGGACCGTTTGCCGTCTTCCAAGAGGGTTTCCAAAGCCGCGCGGAAGGATTGGTAGAGCGCCTGCATGGCCTTGCGGAACCGGTCACGTGTGGCGGGGCTTCCGGCCGCGGCCCAGAACTCCAGGGAAATGGCGAAGTACTCCAGGGTTTCGACGCCGGAGTTGACGGCCGAATCCAGGAAGGCCCGGAGCCGGTCGGCCTCGTCGCCTTCCAGCCGCGCCGCATCCAGCATGCCAGATGCCACAACTTCGTCCACATACCACCGAAAGACCGCGAAGAAGAGATCTTCCTTGCTCTGGTAGTATTCGTAGATGGTCCCCTTGCCCACCCCGGCAGCGTTGGCTATGTCCGCCATTTTTGCGGCGGCGAAGCCCTGGTCGGAAAAAACCTTCAGGGCAGCGTCCAAAATGGCCTGCTGCTTCCGGCGTTTGTTCTCTTCCCGTTTTCCCATAGTATAAAAATGACCGACCGGTCGGTTTTGTGTCAAGCTGGAAATTGTAAAAAAAAGAAAACGCCGGGAAAACGGAGGTCTGAAAGAAGGGATTGTTTGGCAACCTCCTTTTTGGGGGAGGCTCTTCTCGATTTTCCGCGATTCTTTTTGTTCAGTGAAAGCGGTTGATCCTCGTCTTTGGTGAAAAGTCGATTCGGTTCATGGCGATCATTTCGATTTTTCGACTGTGTTGTGAAGAGTAATACAGCATGAGGTCGCAGAACTCAGATTCTGCATGGCTGAAGGGCCGGATTTCTCGAGGGGGCCTTGAATCCGTTACACGGTTATTTTACTGTCGGTATGAAATTCGTTCATTTACAGCAACCGGAGGAAGTGTGGACAACAGCATCAAGAGGGACGACGGGGAGCAGATTGGCCTTTTTTCAGCCGTGTCCATAGGCATCGGCGGCATGGTTGGAGGAGCGATTTTCGCGGTCCTCGGCATTTCCGCGGCACTGGCGGGCGGGGCAATGCCCATCGCCTTTTGCGCCGGAGGCCTGGTGGCCCTTTCCACTTCCTATTCGTACGCACGTCTTTCCGTGACCTTTCCCAATCGTGGCGGCACGGTTTCGTTCATCAACCAGGCATTCGGGCACGGCCTGTTTTCGGGGAGCATGAACAACATGCTGCTGCTCAGCTACGCGGTGGTGCTCGCCCTGTACGCGGCGGCCTTCGGCGGGTATGGGGCCACGTTCTTCGCGCCGGACCAGCAGGTCATGGCCAAACACGTTCTTCTTTCCGGGGCCGTGCTGGTGCTGACCCTGCTCAACATCAAGGGGGCGGAAGCGGTCCTCAGAACGGAAAATTCCATCAACGGCGCCAAGTTGGGAATTTTGCTGCTGTTCGTGGCCGTGGCCTTTGCCGGAGGGCTCGAGTATGCGAACATGGAGGCTTCCACCTGGGTCGGCCCGGTGCAGATCGTGGCCGGGGCCATGATCATTTTCGTCAATTACGAGGGGTTCGAACTCATTTCCAATGCAGCCCCCGACATCCGCAATCCGCACAGGACCATTCCTGCGGCCCACTATATCAGCGTGGGCATCGTCATTCTGCTGTACATCCTGATTTCCATGGCGGGCCTCGGCGTGATGGGAGCGGCCGGGCTTGCCGGTGCGTCGGAGTACGCGTTGGCCGCGGCGGCCGAAAAGGTTCTCGGCTCCCTGGGATTCACGCTCATGGCCGTGGCGGCGTTGCTGGCGACCGCATCCGCCATCAACGCAACGTTCTACAGTGCGTCTCGCATTACGTATACCATGGCGGAAGCGGATGAAGCGCCTCATTTTCTGGAAACGCTCTTTATGGGGCAACCGGTCACGGGGCTGCTTTTGCTGTCTCTGTCCACGCTGCTTGTGGCCAACCTTGTGGATCTCAACGCCATTTCCACCATGGCGAGTTCCGGGTTCCTGCTCATTTTCGCCGTGGTGAACGCGGCGAATATCAGGCTGGCCGAGGCCACCAAAGGCAGCCGGCTGATCTCCGGGCTGGCTCTGTTGCTATGCCTCGGCGCGTTGGCGGCCATCTGCATGCAGGTCTGGTCGTCGCCCGCGACCCGTTCCCATTTGTGGATTCTCGCAGCCATGGTCGGGTTTTCATTCGGGCTGGAATTCGCGTATCGGGCTTGTTCGAGGGAGCGCTGACGCCCAAGGGAGAGCCCGGCTTATGCCAGGCTTTTGAAGATGAGGTTGGCGGCGATGTACCACATGGTCAGGCAGACGACCGAATCCAGCAGCCGCCAGGTGACTTCCTTGCGGAAGAGCGGGGCGAAGGTCTGGCCCCCCAGGCTGAGGAGCAGGAACCAGACAGTTGAGGCCCCGACGGCCCCGGCCCCGAACAGGTAGCGGTCCGTGCCCGGGTACTGGCCGCTGAGGCTGCCCATGAGCACCACGGTATCCAGGTAGAAATGCGGGTTGAGCAGAGTCACGGCCATCGTCAGGAGCAGGGTTTTCTTCAGGGTGTGGGCGGTCTCGGCGTCAGTGTTCAGGGAACCGCCGCGCATGGCCGAACGCAGGGAACCGAACCCGTACCAGAGTAGGAAGGCCGCCCCTCCAAAGGCCGCGACCTGTCCGAGAAAAGGATGGGATGCCACGGCTGTGCCTACGCCCGAAACCCCGAGGCTGATGAAGATGCAGTCGAACAGGATGCACAGCGCGGCCACCATGAGATGATGATTGCGCCGCACGCTCTGGGTCAGAACGAACGCATTCTGTGCGCCTATTGCCACTATCAAGCCGCCGCCCGTTGCGAATCCCTGTATCATTGGAACAAACATAATTGATTCTCCTTTGGTGAGGAAAATCTATGGCGGTCATTTAAGTAAGTAAAACTAATCTTGTTAATCATGAATAAGAAATGCTAATAATACTTCATGCTCGATTACAAACTTTTGGAGGCACTGGCCGCAGTGGTTGACGAAGGCGGATTCGAGAGGGCCTCACGCGTGCTGCACGTGACCCAGTCCGCCGTGTCCCAGCGTATCAAGCTGCTGGAGGAACAGACCGGCCAGGTGTTGCTGGTGCGCTCTGCGCCGCCGAAAGCTACCGGGGCCGGGGTGAAGCTGCTCAAGCATTTTCGGCAGGTGCGCAGACTGGAGGACGATCTTGGCCTGGATATGGAGTGGGCCGGTGCACGCGACAAACAGTTCACCACCATATCCGTGGGCATAAACGCGGACAGCCTGTCCACCTGGTTTCTGGAGTCGGTACGCGATTATCTACAGAATGAACCGGTGTTGCTGGATTTGCGGGCCGACGACCAGGAGGAGACCCACAAGCTCCTCCGCGACGGCGAAGTGCTCGGCTGCATCACTTCCCGGTGCGAGCCGTTTCAGGGGTGCCGGTCCGAGTACCTCGGGACCATGGTCTACAGGCTCATGGGCGCCCCGGAATTCAAGCAGCGCTGGTTCCCGGACGGATTCACCAAGGTGGCCATGAGTCGCGCCCCCATGCTCATCTTCAACCGCAAGGACCACATGCACGACCGGTTGCTGGAAAAGGCTTTCGGTAAAATTCCGCCGCTGACCCCGTTTTATGCACCCACTTCCGGCCATTTCGTGGATTTCGCCCTGGCCGGGCTGGCTTGCGGCATGTATCCGCCCCAACAGTATGCGGAACATCTGGCCGAAGGTCGGCTGGTGGACATGGCCCCGGGCTTCGACCATACAGTGCATCTGCATTGGCATTGCTGGAACATCGACTCCCCTGTGCTGGCCGGTTTCAGCCGGGCGTTGGCTGCCGGCGCCCGCAAACTGCTTGGCCATGGGAAATAGCCGTCTTTACCGGACCCTCCGGTAGGGGTATCTCCGATGGAGATTTTTGCCTCCCACTTCAGTCCTCAAGGAGAAACCATGACCAACTCCATCCGCCTCTTTGTCCTGGCCCTGTGCCTGTGTTTCCTGCCCGCTTGCCAGAGCGCCTATTACGGAACCATGGAGAAATTCGGGTATCACAAGCGTGATATTCTGGTGGACCGCGTGGAAGACACCCGCGAGGCCAACGAGGAGGCCAAGGAGCAGTTTGCCAATGCCCTGGAGCGGTTCAGGTCCGTGATTCAGGTGGACGGTGGGGAGGTTGAGGAAAAATACGACACCCTCAACGCCGAGTACGAATTGAGCGTGGAAAGGGCCGCCACCGTGCGCAAGCGCATCGTCAAGGTGGAGAATGTGGCCGAGGCCCTGTTCGAAGAGTGGCGGGACGAGATCAGGCAGTACACCAGTTCCAGGCTGCGGACCCAGAGCAGGCACAGCCTTGACGACACCAAGGCCCGCTACAGCCGCCTCATCAAGGCCATGAAGCGGGCCTCCGAAAAGATGGATCCTGTTCTGGCCGCGTTCAAGGATCAGGTACTCTTCCTCAAGCACAACCTGAACGCCAGGGCCATCGCCTCGCTCAAGGGCGAACTGGGCTCCATCCGTTCGGACGTGGCCGTGTTGATTCGGGACATGGAACGGTCAATCAGGGAAGCGAACGAGTTCATCAAAAGCATGGAAGTGCAGAAGTAAGGCTGTCCCGAAGGGGACGGAAGCAGGCCCGCATATGCCGTCCATATGTTCGGCTTGCTTTTTTTGCGCCTTGTCGCCACTTATAACAGCTTTCATGGGGTTATCCCGAAATGCTCATGCGCTCCCGCTTCAGGAGCGCCTTTTTGCGCTCCACGCCCCAGTGATAGCCGCGAAGCTTGCCGTCCCACCCCATGATGCGGTGGCAGGGGACCGCCACGGCCAGCCGGTTGGCCGCGCAGGCTCCGGCCACTGCCCGTACGGCTTTGGGAATGTTCATTCGCGCGGCCAGTTCGCCGTAAGTCATGGTCTCGCCCGGCGGTACGTCGCGCAGGGCTTTCCAGACCCGCTTTTGGAAGGCCGTGCCCTGGATATCCAGAGGCAGGTCTTCGCCCTTGTCCGGCGATTCGATGAAGGCGGTCACCGCCGCCACCCAACCTCGGAACGTGGGGTCGGCCTTGCGTAGCTCCGCCTTGGGAAAACGTTTTTCCAGCCCGTCCAGCAGTTCATTTCGCTCACCGAATTCGATGTTGCAGATGCCCCGTTCCGTGGCAGCCACCAGGGTGGTGCCCAGGAAGCTTCGGCCGAAGGCATACTGGATGGCCTTGCCTTTGCCGCCGGACTTGAACGAACCGGGTGTCATGCCAAGAATGCCCTGGGCGTTGCTGTAGAAGGCGGAGCCCGAGCCGAATCCGGCTTCGTACAGCGCTTCGGTGACGGACTTGCCCCGGGCCAGCAGTTCCCGGATGCGTTCGTCGCGTACGGCGATGGCGTAGTGCTTGGGCGTGATCCCCACGGTCTCCCGGAAAACTCGCAGGAAATGGTATGGGCTCAGGTGCGCGGTCTCGGCCAGTTCTTCCAGGGTGGGTTCTTCCCGGCAGGTCTCAATGATTCGGCAGATCTCAATGATTCGGTCTTGAACTTCACTCATATATGCATTCCTTTGAACCAGGCAGGGTCTTTTTTTCGCACAGTGCGCAATCTGTGCACAATTTGCCGCAGCATAGCCGGAATGGTTCTGAAACAAAATATCATGGCGCCTCCCTATTGTTTCAGGCGCAGTATCAATCAGTTTCGCGGGACATACTATCGGATTCTTGCGGTTGTGAACGGGCCGGGAACTGGTTCGGCACATTTGGTGCAAATCAGATGTCACACAATGCAATCCAAGGAGTGTTTCATGCGGTTCGCCAAAATCGTCTTACTGTTCCTCTTGACTCTGTTCGCCCTCGGTCTTTTGTCCGGTTGCGCCCCCTGGCTCTGGCCGGGACATGGACCGCATGTGCCTGCCAGGTTGGCCAGGCTGTCGATGATGTCCGGGCGTTAAAAAAAGCGGCCATTCCCATACGTAGGAATGGCCGCTTGATGTCGGTAAGGGATCGATAATCGGAGAAGTCAGAGATGTCGGTTAGTTCTCGCGTTCTCGGCGGTATTCCTTCAGGTCCCCGACCGTGAGCACCGGAATGTCGTGCTTTTCCCCAAAAGCGGCGATTTCCGGCAACTTGGCCATGGTTCCGTCCGGGTTGGTCAACTCGCAAAGTACACCACAGTCGCCCAGTCCGGCCAGACGCATGAGGTCCACGGTGGCTTCGGTATGGCCGTCACGCTCCAGCACTCCGCCTGAACGGGCGCGAAGCGGGAACACGTGGCCGGGACTGTGCAGAGCTGCGGGACGTGCTCCTTTGGCCGCAGCGGTCCTGACCGTTTTCACGCGGTCGGCGGCGGAAACGCCGGTGGTTACGCCTTCGGCCGCCTCGATGGACACGGTGAAGGCTGTGCCGTAACGGCTGGTGTTTTCCTCCACCATCATGGGTAGTCCCAGTTCTTCGATTTTTTCGCCGGGCATGCACAGGCAGACAATGCCGCTGCATTCCCGGATGAGCATGGCCATCTGTGCTTCGGTGATGGTGTCGGCGCAGAAGATGAGGTCTCCCTCGTTCTCGCGGTCCTCGTCGTCGGTGACAAGCACGCCCCGTCCGTCGCAGAGAGCCTTCAAGGCCCGTTCCACGCGTTCGGTCGGTGCGCCCCACTTGGACAGCAGGTTCTGATCCATTACGGTCTCCTTTGCGGAAAACGGTTATGAACCAGGGCGCAGGAATAAAGACAGGCGCCGCCGTGCAGGCGGACAGCAGGCAATGGGCGATAACGCCCAAAGACGAGCGGATCTGTCTTACCCTCTTTCATCCGGACTGTTACCGTCGGCTCCGGCCTTTCACCGGATCTGCTGACCCTCTCCCCATGGAGAGGCGCTCGCGGGCTCCCCGGTGCAATCCGGGATACCGCCGGTGGGGAATTTCACCCCGCCCTGAGAATAAGATGCCTTTTGAATGCCCGAGGCGGGGCTGCCTTGTCAATGGGGTTTTATTCCGGATTGCGGCAAGGACGAAGGAAAAGCTTGACCTTCTTTCCTGTATGACATAGTCGGGCGGTGCGTTCTCGGCGCGGCCACGGCTGTTCCGTAGAATTTGAAAACCGAATCGAGCAAGGAGCCGTGGGCACATTCTTGTTCTCACGGCTCTTTTTTTGTTGCTATTTTTTTCTGGCTGTTCACAGTGATCCTGCCGCAGTGCCCGACGGCAGAACCGCTCTGATCAGCTAGGCCCAATCTAAAATCAGGCGTTACGCCAAGAAATTTCCAATGAACGAATTCAAGAAGCTCGGCCTTTCCGATCCGGCCGTTGAAGCGCTCGAAAGAAAAGGGTTCAGCGAGCCCACCCCTATCCAGAAACTGTCCATTCCCCTGATTTTGGGAGGCGACAAGGATGTGGTTGCCCAGGCCTCTACCGGCACGGGAAAGACAGCCGCGTTCGGCCTGCCCGTTTTGGAACACGCCCAGGAGGGCGTGCGCCACGTGCAGAGCCTCATTCTGACCCCTACCCGCGAGCTGGCCATTCAGGTCTCGGATGAACTCTCCTCGCTCAAGGGGGCCAGAAAACTGCGCGTGCTCCCGGTTTACGGCGGTCAGGCCATCCATCTGCAATTCAAGAATCTCAGGCGCGGCGTGGACATCGTGGTGGGCACGCCGGGGCGTATTCTGGATCACATACACCGGGGCAGCCTGGACCTGAGCAACATAAAGCATTTCGTACTCGATGAAGCCGACGAAATGTGCAACATGGGCTTTATCGACGATATCCGAGAAATTCTGGAGGGGGCGGGCGAGAACCGACGTACCATGCTTTTCTCGGCCACCATGCCGCCGGATGTGCTGCGTATCGCTTCGGAATTCATGGGCGACTACGAGCGCATCGCGGTCAAGCCCAAAAAAGACGATACTTCTCTCAACCTGCAGGTTTTCCATGAGATGTCTGATTCGGACCGCTTTGAAGGCCTGTGTCGCGTCATTGATGCCGCTGCGGATTTTTACGGCCTGGTCTTTTGCCGTACCAAACTGGATACGGCCGAACTGGCCGGGCGTCTTTCCGACCGGGGCTATCCGGCCGAGGCCATCCATGGCGATCTTTCCCAGGCACAGCGCGAGGAAATCCTGCGCCGTTTTCGCCAGCGCAAGATCACCATTCTGGTGGCCACGGACGTGGCGGCGCGTGGCATTGACGTGCCCGACCTCAGCCACGTGGTCAACTTCGCGCTGCCCCAGTCCCCGGAAACCTACGTGCACCGCGTGGGTCGTACTGGCCGAGCTGGGAAGCAGGGGGTGGCCGTGTCCCTCATCGCCCCGCGTGAGTTCCGCAGGCTCATGTACATATCCAAGCACATCGGCGTGCGCATCGAGAAGCAACGCCTTCCGCGCATCGAGGACGTCATCTTCTCCAAGAAGAAGCAACTCACCGACGACCTGCAGGAGATTCTGGTCAATGGCGACCACGAAGCCTACCGCAGCATGGCCCATGACCTCATGGAAGAGCATGAGCCCGTGGATATTTTGGCAGCGCTGCTCAAACGCGCCTGTGGCGACGACCTGGACCGCGAGAGCTACCGCGAGATACGCGACGACTTTAAGCTCAAGCCCGGACTCGGCGGAGTCATCACCATGCGTGTCAACGTGGGCCGGTCCGACGGGCTGTACCCCAAGAAGCTGGTGGAACTTATAAGCAAGGCTGGCGATATTGCGCCCTTCAAGATCCAGAACGTGCGCATTCAGGGTCGCTATTCCACTTTCACGGTACCTGCCCCGCTCAAGAAGCAGGTCTACGCCGCCTTCAAGAAGCTTTCCCAGGGCGGCCCGGCCATTCGCGTGGACATTTGGAAAAAATAAATCGGAAAGAAGTGCGACGGCTTGCCATGAACCAAAATGCCGTCCATAGTGTACAACAACAGTTCCGCATCAAGATTTTTAAGGAGATACCATGCTCAAGCCCGAAAATTGCACTCTCTACAGCGGTGGCGCCCGTGGCGCTGAAAGTGAATTCGGCCGTCTTGCCGAGAAGTACGGCATCGCGGAAGTTACTTACAGTTTCGAAGGCCACAGGCATGAACGCGAAGCCGGCCTGCGTGTGTTGAGCCAGGAAGAGTTGGTCCGCAAGGACGTCAGCCTGACCTATGTTTCCAAGCTGCTGAACCGCACCTTTACCAACGCCGAACGCATGCGCAAGATCCTCCAGACCGTCATGTATCAGGTGGATTCCGGGCACGAAGTGTTTATTGTGGGCGTTATCCAGGAAGACGGCACGGTCAAGGGTGGCACAGGCTGGGGGGCCGAGTTCGCCAAGATCTGCAACAAGCCCCTCTATGTCTTCGGTCAGGCCCGCAACGCCTGGTTCAAATGGGAAAAGGTCGAATGGGTCTCCGTGGAAAACCCGGTCATCACCAGCACAGATTTTACCGGCACCGGCACCCGTTTCCTGGAGGACAACGGTCGTCAGGCCATCATTGACCTGTACAAGCGTTCTTTCGGCTAGCTGGCGGCTGTCCAGGAGCAGCCCGATGGCTTCGCTGATCAAGAGGTCAAATCCTTACGTACCGTAAGAGTGCGTTGCGGGTTTGGCCTTTTTCGCGCCTTGCGCTTGAGCCGTTTTGAATAGTTTTGAATGCCTTCAAAAAGGCCGGTCCCGAGAGGGATCGGCCTTTTCTTTGAGGCGCAGTGCGGACGCCTTGAGGGGAAGGAGAAAAAGGAAAGAGCTAACTGATTCCGGGGACCGGGAAGGAGGAGCACAGAGCCACTACATCCCGGCGGATGGATTCGTGTTTTGTTGTGTCGTCAGGATTTTTCAGGGTCTCGGTCATCCATTTGGCCAGCATGACCATGTCTTCCTCTTTCATGCCGCGCGTGGTTGCCGCCGGAGTGCCCATGCGGATGCCGCTGGGACGCAGAGGTGGGTTGGGATCGTCCGGGATGATCTGCTTGTTGGTGGTCAGGCCTACCGTATCCAGCAGTTCCTCGGCTGTCCTGCCGTCCAGGCCGAAGCTCTTCCGGGTTTCCAGCACAAGCATGTGGTTGTCCGTGCCGCCGGTGATCAGGTCGCCGCCCCTGTCCATGAGCGCCTTGCCCAGTGCCTTGGCATTGGCCAGCACCTGCACTGCATAGTCGCGGAATTCGGGCTGCAGGGCCTTGCCCAGGGTGATGGCTATGCCCGCGATGGCGTTCATGTGCGGCCCGCCCTGTAGGCCGGGGAAGACGGACTTGTCTATCTTGGAGGCTAGTTCCTTGGAGCAGAGGACCATGCCGCCTCGCGGGCCGCGCAGGGACTTGTGCGAGGTGGTGGTTACCACGTCGAACCCGAAGTCAAAGGGGTTGCGCATGACTTTGCCTGCCACCAGCCCCGCGTAATGCGAAGCGTCGGTCATTGTGTAAGCACCCACCTCGTCGGCGATGGCCTTGAACGCGGCGTAGTCCAGGTCGCGGGGGTAGGAAGTGTAGCCGCACAGGACCAGCTTGGGTTTGTTCTTCAGCGCCATATCCCGCACCTTGTCGAAGTCGATGGAGCCGTCCGCCGGGTTGGTCTTGTAGCGTACGAAGTTGAAGAGTCCGCCCATGTGGGAGACCGGTGCGCCGTGGGTCAGGTGGCCGCCGTGAGAGAGGTCCATGGCCAGGATTGTGTCTCCCGGTTCCAGCAGGCCCAGGTACACGGCCTGATTCATGGGCGAGCCGGACAGGGGCTGCACGTTGGCGTGCTCGCAGCCGAACAGTTCGCAGGCTCGCTGTCGGGCCAGTTCCTCGACTTGGTCCGTGAATTCCTGGCCGCCGTAATAACGGCGACCGGGATAGCCCTCGGAATACTTGTTGGTGAACACGCTGCCCAGGGCGCAGAGTACCTCGGGGTAGGTGTAGTTTTCCGAAGGGATGAGTTCGATTCCCTCGGATTGGCGCTTCTCTTCGCCGGAAATGGTGTTGAAGACTTCGGGGTCGGTCTGCTGCAGCAGGTCGCGGTAGGCGCTCATGGGCTTTCCTCCTGATGGAAGGTTGTCATCGGTTTGTCGATGAAGCCCAGGCGAGCGGCTGTGTCGTCGATTTCGCGTTTCCCTGTGGTTGAGCCCACATTGATTTCGCCAGTCACGCGAATCGGTATGTCTGATTTCCGTCTAGCAATGGGGGTGTCGGGCTGTCAAGCGGCAGTCAAGTGGGTGAACGGCTCAGTCGAGAAGGGGCAGTTCCAGCATGCTGGTGACGAGGTAGTCCGGTTGAGGATCGAGTCGGGACGGCACGGGTCCGTCATTGAGAACCAGGGCCGTTGTCATCCCGACATTCTGTGCGCCGCAGACATCACACCTGTAGCTGTCGCCCGTGAAGAGGATTTTCGAACGGCTCGTGCCCAGACCTTCCAGGGCCCTTTCAAAGATCGCAGGTGATGGCTTGATACTGCTATGGTCCGAAGAGAAAACCATGACATCGAAAATGTCGAAAATCTCCTTGCGGCGGAATTCCTCCAGCCAGAAATCTTTTTTTGCCCAAATGTTGCTGATGACCCCTAGCCTGTGGGTTTTGGAGAGTTCTTTGAGGCATTGTGCGTATTCCCCCGGGACATGGCCGCACTCGTGCCGGGCAAAAGAGCTTTCCAGGATGGTCCGCTCCCTGGCGTCCAGTCCCGGGGCCACTGTTTTCATTGCTTCCGTCAGTTTGGGAAAACGGTCGTAATAGTCAGGGGATTCATATCGATTCATCAGGTAGTTGAGACAGTCAAGAATGGTATTCTGTACGGTTTCCTGGTCAAGCGTCCGGCCGCCCAAAGTTCGGTAAGTGGCGTGAAAGTTCTCGTCCGCCGCGAATCGGTCCACATTAAACATGAAGGTCTGTCCGACATCGAAAATCAGCACGTCGTATTTGTCTATGGCGCGCATTGGCGTATCCTTTTTCTCAAGGGTGTTTGTCTCTTCATAGGCCGTATTCATTACCATGAGCAAGCCTTGTGGGAAGGGCCGGTCGAATCAAACCATTGAGCTTGGTCTTGGTTTCGGGAAAGGGTATGGTCTCTCATCTCTAAGAGAGAAAAAAGCAATGAATGAACAGGGAGTCTGTTCACCGAAGCGAATTTCGGGAATACGTCCGGCTTGTCGGCATGCCGGCACGGTGTGTTGATGAAGGGCGCTGAAGCTGCCAAAAAGTGAGGAAGTCATGCTCAAACTGGATCATTTTGCCTTTGAAGTGACGGATATGGACAGGGCGGTGGATTTCTACGAGAACAAGCTGGGACTGGCTCTGAAGTCTCGGGGCGTGAACGAGGAGGTTCACGAGGCCTACGCTTTTTTTCAGCTTCAGGGCTGCACTCTGGAGCTGCTGAGCAATATTCAACCGGGCGCGGCCATGCCGAAGCTCAAGGAGAACCCCTTGAATTCGCCGCATCTGGCTTTTCAGACGAATGACATGGACTCGACCCTGGCCATGATCCGGGAAAACGGTATTCCCGTCATCAAGGGGCCGTTGGAGATTCCTGGCGAGGAGCGTTGGGTGTACATCGCCGACCCTGACGGCAATGTGCTGGAGTTCATCCACTGGCTTTGAGTTCGGCGAAGATGACAAAAAAGGCCTCGGAAACGCTTCCGGGGCCTTTTCTGTTTTGGCGCTAGATGAAGATTTTCCGGATGCGGGCGGAGATGAGATCCAGAACCGAGACCGTGGCGATTATGATGATGAGAACGGCGGCGACCTGATCGTAGTAAAAACCGCGCATAAGTTCGTAGAAGGTATAACCGATTCCTCCGGCGCCGACCATGCCGACCACGGTGGCCGAGCGCACGTTGGATTCAAAGCGGTACAGGGAGTAGGATATCCAGAGGGGCATGACCTGCGGAATCACGCCGAAGGCGATTTCTTCGATCTTGTTGGCGCCGGTTGCCCGGATGCCTTCCACTGGCTGGGGATCTATGGACTCCACTGCCTCGGAAAAGAGTTTGGCGAGAGTTCCCGTGGTGTGTACGAACAAAGCGAGAACTCCAGCAAAAGGGCCGAGGCCTACGGCCACCACGAAGACCATGGCGAAGGCGATTTCGTTGATGGCCCGTAAGGTGTCCATGGCCCGCCGCGTGGGCTGGTTGACCCATGTGGGGGCAATGTTCGACGCGCACATGAGGCTCAAGGGCACTGAGCAGAGTACGGCCAGCAAGGAACCCCATATGGCGATCTGGATGGTGACGACCATTTCCTCCAGGTAGGTGCCCCAATCCATGAAGTTGGGCGGGAAAAAATCGGTCACGAAGGTGATCATGTTGTCGGAGTATCTGATCAGGTCGTAAGGTCTGATTTCAGCGCCCTCCCAGGCCCAGAAGAGGGCGACCGCCGCTACGCCGTAGGAGAACGTCACCAGAGAGGAGCGTTTGAGGTTTTTGTTCTCGTTGAGGATTGAGTTCATTTCCGCATCGGTCAAAGACATTGTCGACTCCCAGGATAATGAAAAGATTGGAAAGATGCGGGACACCCCGGCAGGGATGTCCCATTGTTCTCTGTCAGTTCCGTTTCAGTTCGGCAACGCGCTTGGATATCTCCGTGAGTTTTTTGTCGATCTCGGCGATGCGTTGTTTTTTTTCTTTTTCAGAGAGGTTCCTGCTTGTTTCCAACTTGAGGCGATCCTTGAACAGCACCAACTGGCGCACGGTCAGGAGCTGGTCATTATTGGAATCCATGAACAGCCCCCAGCCGCCCATGGTGTCGGCCAGGGTGTTCCTTTCCGCTTCGGCATTGGGACCCTTGCGGCCGAAATCGAGAAAGAATTTCTTGATCTTCCTTTTTGCGATGGGGTCGAGGTCCGAGCGCCAGCAGAAAGGGTCGGACGGAATGACCGGAGAGGTCCAGATGACTTTGATTTTCTTTCGCTTCTCCGGCCAGCGTTTATTGAAGCGATACAAAGCCTTGTTGTTGTTCGTAGCCACGTCAACCTGCTTGTTGACCGTTGCCAGCGCATTGGTTTCATGGTTGGCGTTGCGCACGACCTTGAAGTGTTTGTTGGGGGTGATCCCATTTTGAGCGAATACGTAGTAGGACGGGATGAGGTTGCCCGAAGTGGATTGCGGGTCGCCGTTGCCGAAAGTGTATTTGCCGGGCGCCTTGAGCAGGTCTTCAAGAGAGTTGAGTGGGGAATCGACGTGAGTGATCAGGAGGGAATGATAGCCGTCTGAATCGTCCTTGTTGGATATTTTACAGAAGACTTCCGCATTCGCCCGGTCCACGGCGGCGATGGCGGATTTGTTTCCGAACCAGCCGATGTCTACTTTTTTGAAGCGCATGGCTTCGATGACGCCAGTGTAGTCGGACGCGAAAAAGAGTTTTACATCATAGCCTGTGCTTTTTGCCATGGCATCCACCAGCGGGGTGAACTGCTTTTTCAGGAAAGACGTGTTGTCTGTGGCAATGACTCCGAATCTGATTTCCTTGGGTTCCTTGGCCATTGCCGCCGAACAGAGCAGAAGCACGGCGAGCACGGCGATCGCAAGACGTTTCATCTGAGAATCCTCCTCAAAACTGTATGCTGGGTTTGGGGGTTATGCCGCTTCTTTTGGAAGAACGGCGAGTCCTTTTGTGCCTGTTAGGTTGAGAGTCTTCAGTTCCGGATCTCCGGAATAGACTTTCTGGAGCAGCGCATTGCTGACTCCATGGGAAGGACCGTCATAGAGGACCTTGCCCCGGGCGAGGGCCACGACCCGGGGGCAGAAATGCAGGGCAAAGTCCACTTGGTGCAGGGAAACGACCACGGTGGTGCCGTCCTGGCTGTTGAGGTTGGCGAGTATTTCCATGACCCGGCGGGATGATTCGGGGTCAAGAGAGGCTATGGGTTCGTCCGCAAGGACGACTTTGGCCTGTTGGACAATGGTCCGAGCAATGGCGGCGCGCTGCTGCTGTCCCCCTGAAAGGTTTGATGCACGACAGTTGGCCCATTGGGCTATGCCGACCCGGTCCAGCGCCTCGAGCGCGCGTTTCCTCTCCCCTATGGTGAAGAGCCTGAACAAGCTGCGGTACATGGGTATTTTTGTCAGGCGACCTGTGAGCACATTGATCAGTACGGTCAGGCGGCCCACAAGGTTGAACTGTTGAAATATGAAGCCTATCCGGCCGCGTTGATTCCTGGCGTCTCGGGCAAGACGTCCTCTTTTTTGAAGCGTGACGCCGAGGATCTCCACGCTTCCGTCTGTCGGATCGCCGACTTCCAGGCCGGCGAGATGGCGCAGCAGGGTGGATTTCCCTGACCCGGAAGCTCCGATAAGTGCAACCATTTCACCTAAATGGATTGTAAGATCGACGTTGTCCAGCGCCGTTATTTTCCCAAAGGATTTTGTGAGTCCTGTTACTTCGATGGCTTTCGGCATGCATTCCTCCTGTTTGACGTTGGCTGAAAAATAGCCGTGGGTTGTGAATTGCGTCGAGCGAAAGCGGTTTCAGGAGACGTACGATCGAGTGAAACAGTGTTCACATTTTGGTAATAGGCTGATTCACAAAGGAGTTTTTGTGTTTTGAAAATTGAAATCATAGTGAAATTGAAGAGTTGAAACAAAATTTTTGCACGAAAGACGTGTTATGTTTCAATAACGAAAAGCAACGATCTGAATGGAAGATGGAAACTGAATAGTTCACTGGTTGTGAGTCTGGCGGAAACAAGTGAAAAGGCCCCCGGAACCGTTTCCGAGGGCCTTTTTTATGCAGCGGGTGACCGAGCTTAAACTTCCGCTGCTTCGGATTCTTCTTCGGTGAGAGGCCGTTTCGCCACGAAGAGGGCGCCCGCGGTAACCACGGTGCCGATGGCGATGGCCGCGGTGTAGGCCAGCAGATGGGAAACCGCGTTGGGGATGAGCAGCACGAAGACGCCGCCGTGGGGAACCATCAGGTGTGCGCCGAAGGTCATGGATAGAGCACCGGTGACGGCCGATCCGAGCATGATGCTCGGGATGACCCGGAAGGGGTCTCGGGCCGCATAGGGGATGGCTCCCTCGGTGATGAAGGAGATGCCCAGCACGAATGCGGCTTTGCTGGCTTCATGTTCGTCTTCGGTGAAGCGGTTTCTGAACAGGGTGGCGGCAAGGGCCAGGCCCAGGGGTGGGGTCATGCCCGCGGCCATGATGGCCGCCATGGGGGCATAAACCTGGCTGGAGAGCAGGCCGACCCCGAAGGTGTAAGCCGCTTTGTTCACAGGGCCGCCCATGTCGAAAGCCATCATGGCTCCGAGCACCAGGCCGAGGATCAGGGCGCTGGAATCCTGCATGCCCTTCAGCCATTCGGTGAGGGCCGTCAGCGCAATCTTCACGGGTGGGCCTATGACGTAGATCATGAGCAGGCCTACCACAAGCGAGGACAGGAATGGCAGGATGAGTACGGGCATGAGACCTTGCAGGTTTTGCGGCATTTTGATGTTGTCGTTCAGGAATTTGACCACGTAACCGGCCAGAAAACCGGCCACGATGCCGCCCAGAAAGCCCGAACCCACCGAGGTGGCCAGCATGCCGCCTATGAGTCCGGGAGCGATGCCCGGACGTTGGGCGATGGAAAAGGCAATGAACCCGGCCAGCACTGGAACGAACAGGGAGAATGCCGAAGTGCCGCCGATCTGCATGAGCGCCCAGCCCAGGGTGCCCGGCTTGTCGCCTGCGTAAATCCCGCCGAAGGCGAAGGCCAGGGCGATGAGCAGGCCGCCTGCAACGACCACGGGCAGCATGTAGGAAACACCGGTCATGAGGTGACGGTAGGGGCCGGTGCGCCCTGCGGACCGTTCCTTCTTGATGTCGGCCACGCGGTCGGCGAGGCCTGCTCCGGAAGAGGGTTTGGAGGCCAGGGCCGAGTTGATGACGGTGGCGCCTTCACCCAGGGCGGCCTTGGTGGTGGTCTCATACAAGGGTTTGCCCTCGAAGCGGCTCTTGTCCACGAATGCGTCCGCAGCGATGACGACGGCGTCCGCACGGGCGATGTCTTCGTCGGTGAGCACGTTCTTGGCCCCCACCGATCCCTGGGTTTCGATCTTCACTTCATGCCCCATCTCCTCGGCCGCCTTGCGTAGAGCCTCTGCGGCCATGAAGGTGTGGGCGATGCCTGTGGGGCAGGAAGTGACCCCAACGATGAATTTCTGGCCGCCCGCAGCCGGAGCGCTGGTCATCTGTTCGGCCTCTCCCAGTGCCGCCAGAATGACATCCTTGGTGTTGCGTACGGCTTCGCTGGTGGTCACCGCGTAGATGGGTTTTCCGGCAAAGCGCGCCGGGTCCACATGAATGTCGGCCGCAATGATGACCACGTCGGCGGCATTGATGGCTTCCTGGGAAAGTTCGTCTTTGATCCCCTCGGAACCCTGTGTTTCCACAACCACCTCGTGACCCAGGCTGGCGCCGACTTTCTGCAGAGCCTCTGCGGCCATGATGGTATGCGCGATCCCGGTGGGACACGCTGTGACAGCAACGATCTTGGACATATTAACCCCCTTGAAAGATGAATGGATCTATCTCTATCGTTTTTTGAAACGACTTTGCTTTGGAAAGGTCGGGCAGGCTCGGGCCAGGATAAGTAACCGTGGCTGCGGACAGGGCCATGGCCAGGCGTATGCGCTCCTCGAGCGTCAGCCCCAGGGCCATGCCGGAAACCATGCCGCAGACCATGGCGTCTCCCGCTCCGACAGTGCTGACCACCTCTACTCGGGGCGGGCGGGCCTGCAGCGCCTGTTCGCCGGTGACGATGAGGGCTCCCTGCGCTCCCTGCGAAACGATGACGGTGTCTATGCCGGATTCCACCAGCCTGCCGGCTTCGGCGGCTATCTCCCGTTTGCCGGCCAGATTTTTCCCCAGGAACTCGGAAAGTTCCTCGACATTGGGTTTGATGAGCCAGGGCTTGCACTTGATGGCCTGACCCAGGGCCGGGCCGCTGGTGTCCACCGCAACCTTCGCTCCTTTGGTCTTGGCGGTTTCCACCAGGGTGCCCACGATTTCTGGCGCAAGGTTGGCCGGAACGCTGCCCGCGATGACCACGATGGCGGCCTCTGCGGCCATTCTGCCCACAGTGTCGACGAGTTCGGTCACGTGGGCTTCCTGCGGAATCAATCCCGGGAAGTTGATGTCTGTTGTGGACTGGGCGTCGGGATCCAGCACTTTGACGCCGATTCTCGTTTCGCCGGGCACGCGGACGAATTCGTCCTCAATGCCCAGCTCACGAAACATGTTTTGGAAGATGTGCTGGTTCCCGACGCCCAGAAAGCCGGTGACCATGACGGGCACGCCGAGCAGGCGTGCCAGCCGGGCGATGTTCACGCCCTTGCCGCCGGGGTCGGTGCGGTATTCGCTGACCCGGTTCACTCCCCCGGCCGTGAAGCCCGGCACGGTGCAGGCCAGGTCCACTGCGGGGTTCAGGGTCACGGTGAGTATTTTTTGAGTTGTCACGGTTTGAACCTCCGGGCTCAGGGCAGACGCAGGGCGCGCACCTGATTGACTGTGCCGCAAGCCAGGGCCTCTTCGGCCAGGGCGCGGGCGTCCTCAATCTTCAGGGAGCGCAGACGTGCCTTGATGGCCGCGATACTGGGGACCACCATGCTCAGTTCCTGCACTCCCAGCCCGGCCAGGATGACCGCCCCGAGGGGCTCGCCTGCCAGCCCGCCGCACACGCCGACCCAGGTGCCTGCCCGGTCGGCCTCCTTGACCACGTCTCGGATCATGCGCAGCACCGCCGGGTGCAGGCTGTCGGCCTGGGCGGCCAGCGAGGGATGCAGGCGGTCCATGGCCATGACGTACTGGGTCAGGTCGTTGGTGCCGACGGAGAAGAAGTCGGTTTCCTCGGCGAATTCGCGGGCCAGGGACACCACCGAGGGGACTTCGACCATGATGCCGATGTCCACCGGGTCCGCATTCACTTCGATGCGGGCCTTTTCGGCCAGTCGCTTGGCCGCGGCCAACTCCTCGAGGGTGGCGATCATGGGGAACATGATGCGCACCGGGCCGTGTTTGGAGGCCCGGTAGATGGCCCGGAGCTGTTCAAGGAAGAGTTCCGGGCGATTGAGGCACAGCCGGATGCCTCTTTCGCCCAGGAACGGGTTGTCTTCGGCAGGGAGGTCCAGATACGGCACGGCCTTGTCGCCGCCGATGTCCAAAGTGCGGATGATGATGGGCAGGCCGTTCAAAGCCTCCACCATAGTCTTGTAATTCTGATATTGTTCCTCTTCGTCCGGCGGGGTTTCGCGGCCCAGGAACAGGAATTCGGTGCGCATGAGCCCCACGCCCTCGCCCCCCGCATTGACGGCCTGCTCGGCTTCGCCCGCCTTGCCGATGTTGGCCACAACCTCAATGCGGTGTCCGTCAAGGGTAAGGGCGGGTTCGTATCGGGTTCGGTATTCGTCGTCGCGCAGCTCGTTGAGCTTGGTGCGGGCCAATTCGGCGGCGTTCAGGTCTTCCTGGCTCGGATCGAGGTGCAGGTTGCCCGCGTCGCCGTCAAGGATGGCCATGGCGCCTTCTGCGATGTCCAGCACGCTCGGTCCGCAGGCTACGGTAGCCGGAATCCCCAGAGAGCGGGCGATGATGGCCGAATGCGAGGTGGGGCCGCCGGCGGCGGTTACGAAGCCCAGCACCAGGGCCGGGTCCAGCAGGGCCGTATCCGATGGGGTAAGGTCCTCGGCCACCAGAATGACCGGGTGATCCGGTACGAACGGTTCGTCCTGGACCACGCCGGCAAGGTGACGCAGCACGCGTCTTCCCACATCGCGCAGATCCATGGCCCGTCCGGCCAATACCGGATCGTCGTGTTTCTCCAAGGCCTGGACCCTGGTCTCTATGATCTGGCGCCAGGCAAAACCGGCGCTTTTGCCGTCCTGGATCAATGTCCGAACCTCGGCCAGGAGTTCCGGGTCCTCAAGAAAGGCTTCATGGGCGCGGAAGATGCCTGCCTTCGCAGCGCCGGAACGGGACCGGACCTCGTTGTAGAGACGGTCCAGGTTTTCCTTGGCCGCGGCAATGGCTTGGGTCAGGGCGCGGTTTTCGTGATCCACGTCCTTGGCGTTCGCTTCCACGATGATGCGGCGGTGCACATATTGCCGGATCGGCCCCTCGGCCAACCCCGGAGATGCGGTTCTGCCGGGGATGGTGCGGCCCACGTTTCTCGGCGTCCAGCCATGCTCGGTCTGAACCGGTGGGGCTTCTTCCCCTTCATCTCCAAGCCCGGCTTCCACGGCCGCCATCAGTTCGGCCAGGGCGGCTTTCGCGTCCGGTCCTTTGGCATGCAGGCGGACGGTCTTGCCCGAGGTTACCCCCAGCTTGAGGAGCGAGGCGAGGCTCTTGCCGTTGGCGGTGCGGCCGTCGAATTCCATGACCACATCCGCGTCAAAGGCCTTGGCCGTTTCCACGAAAAATGTAGCAGGGCGCGCGTGCAGGCCGTGCTCTCCGGTGATGGTTACGTCCACGGCGCTGTCAAAGCCGGTCATGTCCATGACCGGGGCAGGGCGTTTGCGTTCCTTTGCGCCGCCGCTCAGAGCCTCGATGATTTCGCCGGAATCCTTGGTCATTGCCAGTCGGGCGGTCGTGTCCGGGTCATCCAGGACATGAGTGAGGTTGGTCAGGATTTCAATATGTTCGTCGGACTTGGCGGCAATGCCCACCACCAGGAAGACCGTCTCGCCGGGGTTCCAGGAGACCCCGTTGGGGACCTGGAGCACGGCCACGCCGGTCTTGTTGATCTGGTCGCGGTTGGCTGGCAGTCCGTGCGGAATGGCGATGCCGTTGCCCAGGAATGTGTTGGCTACGGCTTCGCGGCCTTTCATGCTTTCTATGTAACTTTGCTCAATATATCCGGCGTCAACAAGCACCTGCCCCACGGCTTCGATGGCTTCTTCCTTGTTGGCCGCTTTCGCGCCCAGGGCGATGCTTTGTTCGTTGAATTCGATCATGGCCGAGCCTCCTCAGAGTAGTGTTCAGGTATTTTTTACTGTAATCGATTACAGAAAATGTGTCAATAAGCTTCGTATAATTCCTGTAAAGCCTTTCTGTTTAACAAAGATCATGGTGAAAACGATTTCGAAAATATGGCCCAAACGTCATGAGGCGAGCCTTACTGTGCGTGTTATCACAGCTGTCATGAGGATGAGAAACGGTAAGTATAAATAATAACCCTGTGATCTTGGGCAAAGAGCGGTAACTTGTGATAACGGGTGAAATCGATTACATACTATATTGCCGGAAAATCGGAAGGGGGGAAAGTTCATGCGAATCAAAGATATAGCACAGGCTGCGGGCGTTTCCACTGCGACGGTGTCGCGGGTGCTCAGCGGTAAATCCAATGTACGTCCCGAACTTCGTCGCAAGGTTCTGGCCGTTGCCGAACGCTTGAATTATACGCCCAACCGGGCGGCGCGCAGTTTGCGCTCCCGGCGTTCCAGCTTCATCGGGCTTATTGTGGCCGACATTCAAACGCCTTTCTTCGCCTCCGTAAGCCGTGCCGTTGAGGATGTCGCCCAGGCGAATGATTACAGCGTTATTCTTTGTAATACGGACGAAGATCCGGACAAGGAACGCATGTACCTTGACCTGATGCGCAGCGAGCATGCGGCCGGGATCATACTTGCGCCCACGCTCAAACTTTCCGGAGAATCGGTGCAGAAGCTGGCTGAATCCGGGCCGGTGGTGGTCATCGACCGCAAGGTGGGCGGAGCGGCCGTGGACAGCGTGCTTATCGACAATTTCGAGGCTGCGCGCGAACTGGGGGAGCACATGGTCGGGCATGGATATCGGCGGATAGCAGGGCTGTTCGGCGCAGGCAGCGCTACCGGGCAGGAACGCCGTTCCGGATTCATGGCGGCGCTGGATGCGGCCGGGGTGCTTGATGATGATCTGATAATGCGCCTGCCGGCCAAGAAGGGCGAAGGGCACACCGCTGCATCCAGGTTGTTGGACATGGATAATCCGCCAGAAGCGATCGTCACGAGTAGCGGCTTGCTTGGAGCGGGCGTATTCAGTGCCATTCGCGACAGGGATTTGCCCGTGCCCGAGGCCGTGGCTTTCGCCACTTTTGACGAATCGCCATGGACCACCATGATCCGTCCGGCCATTACCGTGGTTGATCAGCCGACGTATGCCATCGGGCAGACCGCCGGTGAAATGCTCCTCAAGCGCATCGAAGACCCGGAGCGGCCCACGAGGCAGGTGGTGCTGGCCAGCAAGTTGATCGTCCGCCAGTCCTGCGGCAGGCATGAATCGTAGTCTTATTTGATAAGGCGGCAGAAAAATGAAAAGGCCCCGGCATCGTTTTCGGGACCTTTGAAGTTGGTGTTTAAGTCTCTCCTCGGAGAGGCTTTTCAATTTTTATTTAACTGTCAGTTCGATGATGGACCGGCAGAAAGCGGGCAGGTCGTCAGGTTTGCGGGATGAAACCTGATTACGGTCCACCACCACTTCCTTGTCGACCCATGTGGCTCCAGCGTTGACGAGATCGTCCTTGATTCCGGGAGTGGATGTGCAGGTGAATCCCTTCATGATCCCTGCGGAGATGGAAATCCACCCGCCGTGACAGATGTGGGCCACAATTTTTCCTGCTTCGTGTATCTCGCGGGTCAGTTCCAACACTTTGGGATCGCGGCGAAGCTTGTCCGGAGCAAATCCCCCGGCCACCACCAGTAGATCGAAATCGTCTGCCTTCTGGTTTTTGATCGCCGCCGTGGACTTGAACGGGTAGCCGTTTTTGCCGGTATAGGTTTTGCCTGCATCCGGCCCGGCCACGACCACTTCCGCGCCTTCCTCGATCAGGCGGTAATACGGATACAGCAGCTCCATATCCTCGAAAATATTATCCACAAACATCAAGACTCGATGTCCCTTCATTCTCATTGGAAACCTCGATTCATTAAGAGTTTTGGAAAGTGCTCCTGGGCAGGGTAGTATATGCCTCCGTTCATTGGCAACCAAGTGTGTGCTTTCAGGCTTTCAGACGTAAAAAGGCCCCGGGATCGCTTTCCGGGGCCTTTGAAATTGGTCCACCGGCAGGAGCGGCCTGTCCGGTGTATTCGTAATCCCACTCGCGCGGGATATTGAAAAAAAGGATGAGCAGCCGCTTTGGCAGCTGCTCGAAATTTGGCGTCCCCAGGGGGATTTGAACCCCCGTTAACGGCGTGAAAGGCCGTCGTCCTGGACCGGGCTAGACGATGGGGACATCATCTATATTAAAAACCAGCCTATGGCTGGTTCGTTTCGAAATGGTGGGTCGTGCTGGGCTCGAACCAGCGACTCTCTGCTTAAAAGGCAGATACTCTACCAACTGAGTTAACGACCCATTGCGTCGAAGGAATGTCTAGATATACTTCAGCCCTTTCACTGTCAAGCAATAAAGATAAAAGTTTTTCTCGGGATTCGACTTGCGTCTGTAACTAGCTGTTAACGCAGGAAATTTAATTTTTTTCTTGCAAAAAAAATTACAGAAGGTATAATACCGCCCCACTATAGAAAAGACTTTTTGTGCACAGGAGTTAGTATATGACAAGAAAAGACAGGACCGAAGGTATCTATTCCCGCAGGGAAGTGCTCGACGATTCCGAACGTCGGCAATATCATGTGCTCCAACTCAAGGAGTTGCTGAGCTATGCCTACCGTTATTCCGAGGATGTGAAAAAGCGTTTTGACCGCGCCCAGTTCAATGTGGACAAATTCAAAACCATCAACGACCTCAAGCATATCCCCATCATCAAGAAGAAAGAACTTATCTTCCTGCAGTCCATGGGACCTCGTCTTGGCGGCCTGTTGACCAAGGACCTGGGAGAACTCAACCGCATCTTCCTTTCGCCGGGCCCCATTTTCGATCCCGAAGACCGCAGTGACGACTACTGGGGATGGACCGAAGGGTTTTACGCCGCTGGCTTCCGCTCCGGGGACATTACCCAGATCACCTTCAACTACCACCTTGCCCCGGCGGGTCTCATGTTCGAAGAGCCGCTCAAGAATTTGTCCTGTGCCGTGATTCCGGCCGGACCGGGCAACACCAACAGCCAGATCGAAATCATGCAGAAGCTGCGCGTCTCCGGTTATGTCGGAACCCCCAGCTATCTCATGCACCTTGCCCAGAAGGCAGAGGAGGCCGGACTCTCCCTGCGCAAGGACCTCTTCCTGGAGACCGCTTTCGTTACCGGTGAAAAGTTCTCCGAAAAAATGCGTTCCACCCTGGAAAAGAAGTTCGACTGCATCATGCGTCAGGGCTATGGCACTGCGGACGTGGGGTGCATCGGTTACGAATGCTTCCACAAGACCGGTCTGCATCTGTCCAACCGTGCATTTGTGGAGATCTGTCACCCGGACACCGGCATTCCCCTCAAGGAAGGAGAAGTTGGCGAGATCGTGGTCACTGCCTTCAACAAGACCTATCCGCTCATCCGCCTGGCCACCGGCGATCTGGGCTATATCGATTCTTCCCCGTGCCCCTGTGGCCGTACCAGCCCGCGTCTGGGCAGCATCGTGGGGCGTGTGGACACCACCGCCCGCATCAAGGGCATGTTCGTGTATCCGCACCAGGTGGAACAGGTCATGGCCCGCTTCGAAGACGTCAAACGTTGGCAGATCGAGGTCACCAACCCCGGCGGTATCGACGAGATGATCCTGTCCATCGAAGCCGGGTCTTTCACACAGGAAGAGGAACTGCTGCATCTCTTCCGCGAAAAGATCAAGTTGCGGCCCATTCTCAAGGTGCTTGCACCGGGCACCCTGCCTCCGCAGATTCGGCCCATCGAAGACAAGCGCACCTGGGATTAATCAGGTTTATGGTGATGCTACCGGCCGGAGCGGCTTTGCCGCTCCGGCCTTTTTTGTGTCTTGTGAAAAGACCTGCACCCGGCTTGTGTTTTGCGGGTTGCGGGGTGTAGGGTTGCGAAAATCGACTGGAGAATGTTTGGGGACTGATATGGAGTATGTTGGAGTCGACGGGTGCAGAGGCGGGTGGGTCGCCATCGCCCTTGCTGAGCAGGGCAGGGCCGAATGCCAGCTCTTTACGGATTTCGCCGGACTCCATGCCCAATACCGCAACGCCCGTTCCATCCTGGTGGACATGCCCATCGGGCTGCCGTGGAAGGAGCACCCCGTGCGTGAGGCCGACCAACTGGCCAGGCTGCGCATAAAGGCCGGCTCCAGCGTTTTTCCCGCCCCTCTGCGCGAGGTGGTCCATGCCGCGAACGTGGACGAGATGTGGGCCATCAACCGCGAGCAAGGGGGCAAGCTGACTCCGTTCGGCAAGGCTCTTGTTCCGAAGATCAGGGAAATCGACTTGTTGCTGGTGGATGACATTGCTGCCAGGGAATCGGTTCGCGAGTGCCACCCGGAGGTTTGTTTCGCCGCATTGAAAGGGTGCCCGTTGGACCACAAGAAGAAATCCTATGCCGGAATGTTCGAGCGTGTGCATCTGATGGAGACGTATTACGAAAGCGTTGGTGAACTGTTGGATGAGATGTATGTTGAACATACCCGGTCCCGAGTGGCTCCGGATGACATTCTGGACGCTCTGGTGTTGGCCGTCACCGCCAGGGAAGCCAAGGGAAGCCTTCACTCTCTGCCCGAGAATCCGCCGATGGACGAGAAAGGGTTGCCCATGGCCATCTGGTACCATGACTTTGCCTGACCCCAACCATAACCCCGGCAAGGGAACACATGATGAAACGAAAGGAAAACGTTGTCAGCGTGATCAACATGCTGCTCATGGTTATCGCGGCGGCCGTGCTTGGCGGTTGCGCATCCAGGCAATCCCCTGCCACGAGTACGCCCATGAAAGTGACTTTCCTGCCTGAACGTGGGGACTTCGTCTCCGTGGAAGGTGAACGCCGTACCCTGGAGCAGGCGGTGGGCATGGTCCAGGGGGCCGACTACATTCTCATGGGCGAAGGACACAAAAACCGGTGCGACCACAAGGTGCAGCAGGCTTTTGCCCGGGCTCTGGCCCAGAGTGACACGCCCTTTGCGGTCGGTTTGGAGATGGTTGCGGTCGATAAGCAGCCCGTGCTGGATGATTTTGCCGAAGGCATTGTGCCTGTTGCGGATCTTGAGGCTGAGCTGGAGTGGAAGCGACGCTGGGGCTATTCCTTTTCCCAGTTTGAAGGGTTGTTTGTCCTGGCCCAGAAGCACAGTATACCAGTGGCCGGGTTGAACGTTCCCCCGTCCCTGCCCCGCACCATCAGCCGCAAGGGAGTGGAGGGGCTTACCGAGGACCAACGCGACGACCTGCCTGACAGCATTATTTATCCTGCGGACGATCAAATGAAAATGTTGCGGGAAATCATGGGGATGCATTCGGGCAGGAATGTAGATAACGCCACCCAGTTCGAACGGTTCGTATATGTGCAGTCCCTGTGGGATTCCGCAATGGCCTCGGAAGCGGTCAAGTTGCGGCGGAAGTACAACTGGCCGGTGCTGGTCATTGCCGGCGCCGGACATGTGGAATACGGGTGGGGCATTGCCCGTCGTATTCACCAGTATGATCCGGGCGCCCGTATTGTGAGCATCCTGCCGTGGCGCGGTGATGATTTCGACGCCAAGGCGGGGGATGTGTTTTTTTATTCTCCCGAAAGTCATACCTCCCGTATGGGGGCCGTGTTTACGGTCATGCAGGGACGCATGGTTGTGGAGTCAGTGAAACGTGGCTCCCGGGCCGATGTTTCCGGCCTCAGGCCGGGCGATGTGCTGGTGGAGGCCTGCGGCGTGCCATTGCGAGGGCTCATGGACCTTCATGTGGCCGGGAGAAAGGCCCATGACATGGATAAGCCGTTGGTTTTTCTCGTGCATCGCAAGGACGCGGTCCTGAAGATCGACGTGGGGAAACTGGGAAGGAAAAAGGAATAAAAAAGGCCCGCTCCTTCGAGCGGGCCTTTTTTATGACAAGGAGTGATTTATCCGTTGCGCAAGGCGCGGGTCATCCATTGGCGGATCTGGATCAGCTGCCCGGTGACGCCGTCCATGTCTTCGGGGAAGGCCGTGGGTTCCAGCTCAAGAGTGACAGGGCCTGTATACCCCATATCGCCGAGCAGTCCGAGGAATTGCTCCAGGGGAAGGTTCCCTTTGCCTGGGGCGAGATGTTCCCGGTACGCCTTGGCGTCGGAAAAATGCACGTTGTACAGCATTTCCACAGGCACCCGCTGCAGGGCGGTGAGCACGTCTTTTCGACTGACGCCCATATGACAGACGTCATAGGTCAGACCTACATTCTTCTGGCGACACTGAGCCAGAAGTTTGTCCAGTTCATCCCTGCCGAAGGGCGAATCCTGCACCCAAGGCAAGTTTTCCAGGGAGTAGCGGACCCGTCCCACGGCATCGAGCAGCAGGCGCAGGTCGTGGGCTCTGGCGAACCAGCGATTTTGGATCATGGAGCTGAGTCGCGAACCGGGCGGGTGCAGAGTGATGTGTTCGCAGCATTCCAGGGAGTTGGCCAGGGCTGTGGTTGCCTTCCAGGAGTTGAAGTGCCCTCCCCATTTGGACCAGTCGCGGAACGGGGCGTGCAGGCTGCGAATGGGGCAGATGGTGGATACGGCCTCCAGCTCCGGCCCCGGTGCGAGCTTGGGCGAGTTGACGATGAGTTCAAGCCCCTCGAAACCGGCGTCCGAGGCGATGCGCGCCACCGTGCTGAGCGGCAGGTGGAAGAGGCTGCCCGTGGACAGCAGGATGTGTGGACCAGCTGGGGACATGCTCATGATCGCATAATGCCGCAGTTTGCCTCAATGGCAACCCCCCTTTCGGGGAAGGGCAAACTTCTCACGGTGAACGGTCGGCAATGTATTGCTGTTCTGTTTCAGAAGACCATCCCGTGGTGTTCAAGGGGGAATCATGCCCGCTGGAAGTAAGGCGGGAGGAAAAGCAATCGCCATCGCGTGGAGGGATATGCAAAATATTGTATCCGCCGACGAGAGATGGCGATTGCCGAAGTTTATTTCCTGGGAAAGCTGTCGGTTTCAAATGCTGTTTTGTCGTTCAGTTCTTCCTCCGAGATGTTGACCGGATCGCCCAGGTCGTAGTCATAGGTATGGGGCTCCTGTCCGGCGGGCTGCATGGGGTCCTTGGCGGTCCAGCGCCCGGTGTCCGGGTCGTAGTCGCGCCAGCCGAAGCGGACCAGGCCGGTGTGCGGGTCGTGCAGGCCGCCCGCAAAACCCAGGGGAATGCGCAGGGCGGGGTTGGTGTCCTTGAGGACATTTCCGAAGCTGTCATACTCAATGTATTTTATGACCGCTCCTTTGTCGTTCGCAACGCTGATGAGCGATCCAACCTGATCGTAACGCAGGTAGAGGAAGCCCAGATCGAAGGAAAGGGCGTAGGGCAGACGCTCTCCGTTCTGGTACAGAAGGGTGTGCTGCATCCCTCCGTTGTGAAAGGAGGCCGGGCGGGCCATGTCCAGCCAACAGTATTCCTCCAGCAGTCTGCCGTTGACGAACTTGGCGCAGGGCATGTCCTCGCCGTCGTATTGGTATTCGATGCGTGTGCCGCCCGGCAGGATGACGCACTCCAGGCGGTAGTCGGGAGCGTACCGGTACTCGGTCCGTCCCAAGGCGTTGATCATGGCCGAGCGGAATCCGAACCGGTCGTGTTCGAAGGTTGCGGTTCCCGCCCGCAGCAGCCGGTTGTCCGTGTTGTATTCAAAATGGCGCTTGGCGCCCTCCTCTCCGGGCATCATGTCCATGGAGCGCCGGTCGTCGGCGTCATACCAATACCATTCGCAGGGGTGACCGTTGCACCTCACCCCGGTCAGTCTGTCCTGGTCGTCGTAGCTGTAGTCGTAATCCCTCATGCGGCCCTGTACGGTGAGGATCCGTTTGACGATCCTGCCTTGGTCGTTTCTGGAGAGCAGGATCTCCGGCAAAGCCGCAGCGTCGCGCCTTGCAGTAAGCGGGCCGCTGGGGTGGTTGTCTTGCCAGGTGTAACCGTTCCTTTCCGGGGACCAGGCGCGGGGCATGTCCACCACCCACCAATCCGGGATACCCGGACCGCGCCTCTTGTTGAGCAGGTTGCCGTCCAGACGCACCGGCTCGTAATTTCCGTCCTCGTATCTGATCCATTTGCGGGCCTCGTCGTCCAGGTATTCGACTGTCATGGTGTTTCCCTCTGTGTTTGCATGGCGAAAGCTTGATGAGCACAGCCTAACCCTGGTTTCGGGGGCAGGATGAAATTGGAAAGGAAAAGGATGCGTTCGGAAAGGATAATCCCCTTGACAGGGGCTGGAGTTGGTGTAGGCCCTTGGGCATGGGAACCTCAGCGTGGTGTTGCTGAGGTAAGGTATTTCAAACTGTTACTTATAACAGTGAAAGAATGTTCTGCCGTGTCGGCAGAACATACCAAAACCGTACTGAGGGGGAGCCGTGAAAATTTCCATTAAACTAAAAATCATCGCCGGCTTGTTGATACCCATCATCTGCGCCGTAGCGGTGATTTTTGTTATCACCGCCAACAAGATCCGCCAGAATTCCATGGATATGTTTGTGCACGCCACAGGCAGGGAGTTGACGCAGGTCGACAACAGCCTTTCCCTGTTCATGGATGAGGCCAAGCGCAACACAGCCATGATGGCTCTGGATGAAAGGGCCTTCCGAGTGGACGAGATCACCACGAACTTCATGGGAGCGGATGCCCTCCCTTCCAATGAGGCCTTCCCAGGCGACGTGGTGGGAGCGGAGCTTCGCAAATTGTACCAAGCCATTCTTAAAAGCCACAAGGCATACAAGGACGCGTACATCGGCACCAGGAACGGCGGGTTCATCATTGGTGGAGACGACCTCATGCCGGCCGGCTATGACCCGCGCAAACGTCCTTGGTACAAAACTGCGGTCGCTTCCCCGGAAAAAACAATTGTTTCGGAAGCGTATGTTTCAACGACCGGTGACCCCATGGTCAGTACGGGCCGGGCCATTGTTGACAACGGTCAGATCGTGGGGGTTGCGGCCATGGATCTTACCCTGACCAGTCTGACCGATCGCATCAAGGCCATCAAGTTGGGGAAGCGGGGCTACATCATCCTTATGCAAGGTGATGGGACGGTCATTGCCAACCCGGATGACGAGAAAACCAATTTCAAGAATGTCGATGAGTTGGAGAACAAGGAGTATCAACGTCTGTTCAAATCCTCTTCCGACACCTTGGAAACACGGTTGAACGGCAAGGAATACATCGCCAAGATCTACACTTCCCCCTCTCTCGGCTGGAAATTCGTGGGCATGGTGGAGGTGGAGGAGATAATGGCCCCGGTCTACCAGACCTTGTGGGTCGTCTCTCTCGCTTTCCTTGTCAGTCTGGCGTTCATCGCCGCATTCATCTGGGTATTTATCGACCGGGTGGCGGTGAAGCCGTTGCAGACCGTTGTGGATTTTCTGGGCGACATCGGCTCGGGCAAGTATGACGGCCGGGTGGAACACAGCCGTCGCGATGAGATCGGGGTAATCTTTACGGAACTCAACGATATGTCATCCGTCCTCGAAGGCAACATCAGAGAGATTACGGCCAAGACCGAAGAGGCCGAAAGCAAGGCCAGGGTTGCCGAGCAAGCCATGGCCGAGGCGGAAGAGGCCCGTCTGGAGGCGGAAAGCGCCAAGGCCGAAGGCATGAACCATGCTGCCTTGCAGTTGGAGGCCGTGGTGGAAGAGGTCAACCGCGTCACCGAGATCATTGCCCAACAGGCCAATGAGATCCAAAACGGCACCGACGTGCAACGCGACCGCATCCAGACCACGGCCACGGCCATGGAGGAAATGAATGCCACGGTGCTGGAAGTAGCCAGAAATGCAGGAGATGCAGCAGCTCAGGGCCAGGACGCCAAGGCCAAGGCCATGAATGGCGCGGACGTGGTCAATCAATCGGTCCAATCCATCAACTCCATAGGGCAGCAGGCCTCGGAGCTTAAAGCCAACATGGCCGAGCTGGATGAAAAGGCCAAGGACATCGGCAACATCATGAGCGTGATCACCGACATCGCCGACCAGACCAACCTGCTGGCGCTCAATGCCGCCATTGAGGCGGCTCGTGCGGGCGAAGCCGGTCGGGGCTTTGCCGTGGTGGCGGATGAGGTCCGCAAGCTGGCTGAAAAGACCATGACCGCCACCAAGGAAGTGGGTGATTCCATTGACTCCATCCAGGCCGCGGCGGATCGAAACGTGTCCGCCATGGAACGGGCCGTTACCGATCTGGGGCAGGCCACCGAGCTGTCCAGCGCATCCGGCAGCGTACTGCAGGAGATTGTGCATGACACCGAAGTGTCCGCGGATCAGATTCAGAGCATCGCCACTGCCGCGGAGCAACAGTCCGCAGCCAGCGAAGAGATCAACCAGTCCATCGACGAAATCAACAGAATCGCCATGGACACGGCCAGGAGCGTGGCCGAGACCACCGAAGCCCTGGATGAACTGAGCGGCCAGGCCGAACTGCTGGCCCAGTTGGTTCAGGAACTCAAGAGCGTGAAATAGTTTCTGGTAAGGGAGAAAAGGGGAGCCCTTAGAAGGGGTCCCCTTTTGTCTTTTTCTCAATGTGTTGCGTTCGCGTCCGGCTGCGCCGCATGGATTTGGAATTATGCATTCACTCCCTTCATTCCTTCCTCTGTGTACCGGGCGCCCTGTACACTGTGGGTGGAGAGAATCTCTTCGATGGCGAGCAGATCGGCTTCTTCCAATGCAACTGCAGATGCGCCTAAGTTGGAGGTGAGATTGCATATCTTGGTGGTTCCCGGGATGGGGATCACGTTTTCCGATTGCGCCATGACCCATGCGATGGACAGTTGGGCAAGAGTACAACCTTTTGACTGGGCCAGCTCGTCGAGCCTTTCAGCGATTTCCCGGTTCCTTTCATAGGCTTCCCCCTGAAAACGGGGCAGGGCCTTCCGAAAATCCTTTTCTTCTCCGCCGGGTTTGAGCAAGCCGAGCAGCCCGCGACAGATGGGGCTGTAGGCCACGAAGCTCGTGCCCAGCTTCTGTGTCACGCCGAGCACCCCCCGTTCGGGATCGCGGGTGAACATGGAATACTCGGATTGCAGGGCTGATACGGGATGCACTGCGTGCGCCCGGCGCAGGGTCGCACTAGAGGCTTCGGAGAGGCCAATGGCGCGTATTTTCCCTTCCTCCACGAGCCGAGACATTTCGCCCGCGGTGTCTTCAATGGGCGTGTCTACGTCAATACGGTGGATATAGTAGAGATCGATGTGGTCGGTTTGCAGCCTGCGCAAACTGTCGTGGCAGGCCTGACGGACATACTCCGGCGTGCCGCAGACTGTGCGGGCGTACTCACCTTTTTTGCGGACAATGCCGAACTTGGTGGCGATAACGGCCTCGTCCCGTCGCCCCTTGAGGGCATGGGCGAGCAGCTCTTCGTTATGGCCTGAACCGTACATGTCGGCGGTGTCGAAGAAGTTCACTCCGCTGTCCAGGGCGTGGGCGATAAGTTTGTCCGCAGCCTCACGCGAGACTGGCGCGCCGTAGAATTCGCTGAGGCCCATGCATCCGAGCCCGATGCTCGAAATACGAATGTCGCTGTTTCCCAATTTTTTGAACGTCATATCTGTACTCATTCCTGTACTCCTCCTGCTGTGGTTGCGAAGCGTTACCCGGAAAGTACTCCCACGGTAGAGATATGGCGAATATATCTTTCATTCCATTGTGATATGCAATAGATATCACGGATGGAAACACGTCATCTCAAGTACTTTGTGGCTGTGGCCGAGGAGCTGCATTTCGGCAATGCCGCGAAACGTTTGAATATTTCACAGCCGCCTTTGAGTCAGCAGATCATGAAGTTCGAAGAGGATCTCGGAGCGCCTCTTTTCCGGCGCGACAGGCGCTCTGTGCAGTTGACCGCAGCCGGCGAGTCGCTGCTGAAGGACGCCCGTCCCATCCTGAGAGCCATGGATCGGGCAAGGCACAACCTGATTGCGGCGGCGGGCGGCGAGCGTGGGCAGCTTTCCCTGGGTTATATCGGCCCCGCATTGAACACTGCACTGCCCGATGTCATTCGCCGGTTCAAGACAACCTATCCCCAGGTGCGGTTCGACCTGCGGCAGATGGGGACCAACCGACAAATCGATGCCGTACGCTCGGGATTGATCGACGCCGGAGTGGTCCGTTTATTTCGCCACAACACCGACCGTCTTGAAACTTTGTTGTTCCACCGGGAGTCGTATGCCGTTATCGTTCCGGAGGATCACGGGCAGGCCGGGCGCGGCTCCATGGACATGTCGGAACTCGCTGACGAACCCTTGATTTTTTTCCCTCGCAAGGTCCATCCACCGCTTTATGACGAGTGGATGCGGCTTTTTGCCGTGTGTGGGGTTGTGCCGAGAATCGTGCAGGAGGTGGAGACGAAAAGCGCCGCCCAAGCACTGACCGCCGCCGGGGTGGGCATTTCCATTGTACCGGAGAGCCTGGCCTCGGAATCCCGGAATGGAGTCGCATTTCTTGCCCTGACCGGCCAGTACCCCGCCCTGGAAATCCATGTAGTGACCAGGCGGGGAGATGTATCCCCGACAACGCATAACCTGCTTGAAATCATCAATCAGGCCATTTGACGGGGCTTTTCCCATCGTAACGGGGCAAAGGGATGAAAGCGTGGGGAAGGAAGACTCCTTTGAAAGGGCTCTCCTTTCCCCACGGAGATTACTCGTCGATCTCTAGCCGCACTTGGTGTATGCGCAGGACTTGCAGATGTGGCAGCCCTCTTCGAAGACCAAGGCCTCGCCGCATTCCGGGCAGAGCTCCTTGACCAGGGAATTGGTGCCGGCCCCAAGACGTTCGCCCTGCAGGTAGCGGGTTTCAAAGACATAGGCGATGGCGTCCGGGATGGACTTGACCAGATGTTTTTTCATGAACTTGGGATTCTCGCCCCCGATGCCTCTGAGCTGGGAGACGATTTCTCGTACCTCCACTCCCGAACGAAGGGCCAGGGAAACCAGACGGCCGATGGCCTCGGCCTTGGCCGTGATGGACCCGCCGGACTTGCCGATGGTGGCGAAAACCTCAAAGGGCTTGCCGTCCATCTCGTTGACGGTCAGATAGAGTACGCCCAAGCCGGTTTCCACCTTGTGGGTGAAGCCGTAAATGACCTCGGGACGCTCGCGTACGCTGCGCTCTTCTTTTCCCGCCTTTTCCTTCTTTTCCCTGTCTGAATCGCCGGTGCACAGGACTTGAGAAGCCTTGCAGCCGTCGCGATAGACCGTGACGCCCTTGCAGCCGTATTCGTAGGCCTTCCAGTAGATTTCCCAGATGTCGTCCATGGTGGCTTCGTTGGGCAGGTTTACGGTCTTGGATACGGCGTTGTCCGTGTATTTCTGGAAGGCGGCCTGCATTTTGAGGTGCCACATGGGTTCGATGTCCATGGCCGTGACAAAGACTTGTCGGATGTCCGTGGGCAGGAAATCCATTTTGCTGATGGATCCGGTCTTGGCCACTTCCTCCATGAGCTTGGCGCTGTGGGCGTCGGCGTTCTTGAGCGCCTTTTCGAAATAGGGATTGGTCTCCACCAGTCTGTCTCCGTCCATGACGTGGCGCGCGAAGCTCAGGGCAAAGAGCGGCTCCACGCCCGAGGAGCAGCCGCCGATGATGGACAGGGTGCCGGTGGGCGCTATGGTGGTCACCGTGGCGTTGCGGTAGGGGCCGAGGTTGGCCTTGCCGAACACCGACTCGTCGTAGGCCGGGAAAGCGCCCCGTTCAGCGGCAAGCTGCTTGGAAGCGGAGCGCCCCTCATCGCGGACGAATTTCATGACCCGTTCGGCCAGGTCCACGGCTTTCTGGGAGTTGTACGGGATGCCGAGTTGGAAGAGTAAATCCGCCCAGCCCATGACACCCAGGCCGATCTTGCGGTTCCTGCCCACGGTTTCGGTGATCTGGGGCAGGGGGTAGTTGGAAGCGTCAATGACGTTGTCCAGGAACCGCACGGAAAGGTGCACGATGCGTCCCAGCTCGTCCCAGTCGACTTCACCGTCGCGGCCGTTCTGGCCCTCGGCATACACCAGACCCAGGTTGATGGAGCCCAGGTTGCAGGCCTCATAGGGCAGCAGGGGCTGTTCGCCGCAGGGGTTGGTGGATTCCATTTCGCCCTGAGCCGGGGTGGGGTTGTCGCGGCTGATGCGGTCCAGGAAGACGATGCCGGGATCGCCGGATTCCCAAGCCTTCTGCACCAGGATGGAAAAGACCTCGCGGGCGTTGAGGGTGCCGGTGGATTGGCCGGTATTCGGGGCCACCAACTGGTAGTCCTCGCCTTTTTCCACGGCCTGCATGAATTTTTCGGTCAGGCCCACGGACAGGTTGAAGTTGTTCAGTTCACCGTCGCGTTCCTTGGCCTTGATGAACTGCATGATGTCCGGGTGATCGATGCGCAGGATGCCCATGTTCGCCCCGCGCCGGGTTCCGCCCTGTTTGATCTGCTCGGTGGCGCAGTTGAAAATTCTCAGAAAGGAAAGGGGACCGGAGGCCACACCGCCCGTGGAGCCCACCACGGAATCCTGCTGACGCAGGCGGGAAAAGGAAAAACCGGTGCCGCCGCCGGATTTGTGGATCATTGCCGCGTGTTTCACCGCATCGAAGATTCCTTCGATGGAGTCCTCAACCGGCAGTACGAAACAGGCCGCCAACTGGCCCAAATCGGTGCCTGCGTTCATGAGGGTGGGGGAGTTGGGCAGGAAACGGTAGGAGGTCATCAGGTCATAGAATTCGCGGGCCAGATCCTTGGTTTTGTAAGTGGAATTCTTATATTTGCCTTCCTCTTCGGCAATGCTTGAAGCCACCCGCCAGAAAAGCTCCTTGTGGGTTTCGAAAGGGACTCCCTGGGTGTCCTTTTTCAGGTAGCGCCGGTGCAGAACTATCTTGGCGTTTTCGTTGATGATCGGCTCGGGGAGCTTGGCAGGCATTTTGGGTTTCGTCATGAAATAACCTCTGTCTAAGTATTTTGATTAACAGTATATTTTTTATCAAGAATGTGCGAACCATTCCTAACTAGAGTTTTTCTAGACTACAGAAGTCGGCGGAAAAAAGCCAGTCTCAAATGAGGCCGGCTTGAAGATTATCACATTGAATAACGGGTTGCTTGAGGAAGTTGGAAACTTATGGCCGAAAGGTGTTGCCGCTTTGGTCTTGTTGAATTTTATAAGAAGAACCTATCATATTTTGCAGATTGGGCGTTCTCTATGAATCTGCGGCCCAGGCGCGGATCATGGATCGCTCTCTTTTGGGAATGCGCAGGAACCGCAGGAACTGCTCGTGCTTTTCCGGAGCCATGCGCTCAAAGTCCATGTGCCAGCGCCGCATGTCCGCCTCTGAAAATCCTGCCGACGCCAGCAGGGAAGACCATGTCTTGCGGTCCATGCTCTCCCTGTTCTCATCAAGCAGCTCGGGCCTGCCCAACAGCCCGGCCACCAGTTTCTGCTGATGACGCAGGGAATCCATTTCCTCGCGCAGTTCCTCCAGACGGTTTTCCAGCACATGTCCCAGTTCGGTCTCTTCCTGGGAATTCAGGATGCGGGCGATGTCCTTGAGGGAGACTCCGGCTTGGCGGAAGGCGCAGATGGATCGCAATCTGGCCGCGTCCTCCTCGGAGTAGTGCCGGTAGTCCCCCTTGGTGTGGTGGGACGGCTTGAGCAGCCCGATGCGGTCGTAATACAACAGGGTACTTCGTGAAAGGCCGTATTGACGGGCCAGTTTGCCGACCGTGTACATGGTTTCCCTTTTGGGCTAGTCCTGCTTTTCCTCGCGCAGGCAGGCACCGGTTTCGAGATAATGGTTGAGGCGTTTTTCCAGGCCCTTGATCTGGTGAGCATACGCGCGTTCATCCAGGTTCTCAATGAGAGTCCTCCCCAGTTCATCCAAGCTGGTATGAACCTGCCGCCACTTGAGTCTGGTGTTTTCGCCTTCCGGGTGCAGGGTAATGCGATAGCGAACGACCCGGCTGGTGTTCATACGGACGAACTCTACGGCCTTCTCCGGATCGTAGCGGCTGACGACCCAGGTTTCCTTTCCGCCCATGCCCGGATACCATGTGCGGAAGATACAGTCGTCTTCCGCAACGCCCGAATCGGACCAGACCACTTCGCACTCCCAGTATTCCAACCAGTCGTATTCACGCACCGGACAGAGAAGCGGGAAGACTTTTTCCGGGGTTGCCCGAGCCATCATTTCCTCAACAAGTTCACGTCGTTTAGTCTTTTTCTTCATGAGTTCTCCTTGTAGTTTGAGTATCGATTCTGAAGGGTGAAGCCGTAGACGGGTCAAGCTTTGCGGGAGGAAAAATGTTCGGAGCCTCATGATGCGATTTACCTTGAAAAGGAATTGTCCTATAGGGGCGGCAGGAGAGGGTATCTGTTCTGTTCAACTGCACAAAGGTGTTTAGTAACATGCGAATTTCTGAACGACTGGAAAGGATCAAACCGTCCGCGACCCTGGCCGTGAACGCCAAGGCCCTGGAGCTTCGTGCCCAGGGCAGGGAAATCATCAGCCTTGCCGTGGGGCAGCCCGATTTCGGAACTCCAAAACACGTGGTTGACGCCGCCAAGTCGGCGTTGGACGAGGGTTTCACTCGCTATACTCCGGTGCCGGGCATCCCCGAACTTCGTGAAGCCGTTGCCGGATATTACAGCCGTTTTTACGGAGCAAAGGCCACTGCCGACAACGCCATCATTTCCAACGGCGGCAAGCAGGTGCTTTACAATCTGCTCATGGCCCTGGTGAATCCGGGCGATGAAGTGCTTATCCCCAGCCCCTACTGGGTCAGCTATCCGGCCATGGTGCAGCTTGCCGAGGGCCGATCCGTCATCGTGCCTACCACTCCGGAAAACAGTTTCCTCGTGTCCGTCGAGGATCTGGAGAAGCATCGCACCTCTCGGACCCGCGTACTGATTCTCAACTCGCCGTCCAACCCCACCGGGTGCTGCTACTCCCAGGCCCAGCTCGACGAAATCGCCGAGTGGGGGCTGAAAAACGGCGTGTTCATCATTTCCGACGAGGTATACGACCGGCTGGTGTACGCTCCGGCCGAGCCGTCCACCCTTTCCAATTTTTTTGAGGCGCATCCCGAGAATTGCGCCATTGTGGGCGCTCTGTCCAAATCGTTTTGCATGACCGGCTGGCGCATGGGCTGGGCTCTGGGACATGAAAGCCTGGTCAAGGCCATGGTCAAGATCCAGGGGCAGTCCACCTCCAACGTCTCCTCCTTTTCCCAGAAGGCGGCGGTCACCGCCTTGGAAGGAAACTGGGACATCGTGGACGAGATGAAACAGTCCTTTGTCCGCCGCCGTGACATGGCCTACGAAATCATCACCGGTTGGGGCGCTATCTGTCCCAAGCCCGGCGGGGCATTCTATCTTTTCCCGGTGCTGGACAAGTTTTTTACGGACGATGCGCCTGACTCCGCAGCCATGTGCACCAAGATCCTGGAGGAAGCGGGAGTAGCCCTGGTGCCGGGATCGGCCTTCGGCGACGATCGCTGCATCCGGTTCTCCTATGCCGTGGATGACGAGGTCCTTAAGGATGCCCTGACCAAGGTGGGCAAGGTCCTGACCGCCAAATAGGTTGGACGAATGTCATTCAAGGGCGCTGTACAACTGTGCAGCGCCTTTTCATTTTCCCTGAAAGCTCCTATGGGATTTGCTGATTTCTTGTCCTGCCCACTCTGTGATAGGTTGGCCCGAACATGGGAGTCGAGGATGGTGAAGATGCGAAAGTTGTTGTGTTTAGTTGCGGTTTTTCTGTTTGCAGCTTGCTCAGGAAGTCCTGATATGAATTTGCTGTTGCCTGAAACTATTGGACAATATCAACTCAAGACAAAGTTTTCCGGCGAACAGGCCCTGTTGCGGATCAACAAACTGCACGGCAAGACTCTTCACGCACTGGACGGGGTGGTCGGCATTTATGCGGGGCCGGGCAAGGATATTCAGATCTGGATATCCAGGGCTGACTCCGCCAAGGAAGCCCGCAGGCAGGCAGGGGAGATGGTGCACCGCATGTTCGAGAACGCCGAGTCGCCGTTTATCTGGCGGAAGCGTATGGATTTCAAGGGAGTCTCCGTTTACCCCTTTATCGGCATGGGGCAGGTGCACCTGATTTTTCATCAGGGAGACCTGGTTTACTGGCTGTCCGTCAACAAGGAGCAGGAGCAGGATGCCCTGTCCGCATTCATCACAGGATAACAACCGGAAAGAGCAATGCCAGAACTGCCGGAAGTGGAAACTATAGCCCGGGGGCTGCACAGCAGCCTGGAAAGGCGGCGCATAGAGCGCATCGAAATCTATTGGCCGGGAAGCGTACACAACGAGCCTGAATTATTTTTGCAACGTGTTCAGGGACATGTCGTCGCGCGGGTATACCGTCGAGCCAAGCTGCTGCTTGTGGACCTGGAGGGCGGCGTTCGTCTGGCGTTTCATCTTAAGATGACCGGTCGGGTGGTGCATGAGGCCGACCGGGAGCGGCAACCTCATGACCGGGTACGTTTCGAGTTGGACGACGGTTCAGTGCTGACCTTTGCCGACATGCGTAAATTCGGCTATGTGCGGGCCTTTGTAGGTGACGAGATCGGAGCATGGGAGTTCTGGCGGAAATTGGGCCCCGAGCCGTTGCTCGTCTCTGCAGAGTCTTTGGCCGAAGCCGTGCAGAGCCGGTCCGCGCGCATCAAGGCTCTGTTGCTGGACCAGACCGTGGTGGCCGGAGTAGGAAACATTTACGCGGATGAATCCCTGTTTCGGGCCGCAATTCGTCCCGATTGCAAGGCGTGTTGCATTCCCTATGAAAGACTTGTGGAGTTGTTCAATCATGTCAAGGATGTACTCAGGCAGGCCATAGCCGAGAACGGCAGTTCCATCCGGGACTACGTCAATGCGGACGGCGATGCCGGCGCTTTCCAGAATAGCTTCAAAGTGTATGGAAAGAAGGGAGAATCGTGTGTTCGCTGTGGTTGCCTGCTGGAGGCTGGCAAGGTGGCCGGGCGGACTTCCACCTTTTGCCCAGGATGCCAGAAAAGCGATTTTTGAGTCTCTGCAGCGTCTTCAAGGGTATGTTGTAGAAGATTAATAAAAACGTGCCATCTGATTGTAGTGGCGTAGCACTTTGCGTGTAGAGTCGTTTGCCGGGATGTTTGGTTGGCTGACAGGAAAGACCATGAAAAAGTCTTTTCGGCTTCAAGTATAGTGCATTGATATTATTGGCTAAAAATGGAGTAAGGGCTGAGCTTCATCTGAAGACGTTAGATCTTTGAGTTCGCTGTCGATGCAATAGAGTAACTGCTTAAATTATAACATAAATTAATAGATATAGAATTTTTCTAATATTTTTCTAGACAAGTTGAGCGGACAGAATTTCAAGACGTTGGGCGCAGCCCCGGAAACAAGGAATTCCAGTGAGTGAACATAGCCGGAAAATAGCACGCAATGCCGGGGTGGTTGCCTCGGCAACCTTGATATCCCGAGTGTTGGGGTTTCTTAGAGACGTGATTGTGGCCTTTGCCCTGGGGGCGGGGCTGCTCGCCGACGCCTTTTTCGTGGCCTTCCGTATCCCCAACCTGCTGCGTCGTCTGTTTGGCGAAGGTTCGCTGACCATGGCCTTCATCCCGGTATTTTCCCGGGTGAGGGAGGAAGAGGGCGAAGAAGCGGCCAGAGCCATGGCTCGTTCCGCCATGATCTGGCTGGCGGTCATTCTTTGCGGCATCACTCTTGTGGCCGAACAGGTGGCCTCCCCCATCACCATGGCCATTGCGCCGGGCTTTCTGGACAACCCCGAGCAGTTTGCGGTCACCGTGGATCTGGTGCGCATCTGCTTCCCATACGTCATCTTCATCTGTGGAGTGGCCCTGTGCATGGGCATTCTCAATGCCTCGGACCGGTTCCTGGCTCCGGCCATGGCTCCCACCATACTCAACGTGGCTCTCATCGGTTCGGCACTGTTCGGCTATTATGCTGGTTGGAACGTGGCCTACTGCATGGCCTACGGTGTGCTCATCGGCGGTTTTTTCCAGTTTCTGATACAACAACCCGCCCTGTGGAAGACCGGTTTCTGCTGGCGTGGCCCGTGGTCGTGGGCCAACAAGGGAGTGGCGCGAATGGGACTGCTCATGCTGCCTACCGTGTTCGGCGCGGCCGTGTATCAGCTCAATATTCTGCTCGGAACCCTGCTTGCCTCGTTTCTTCCTGTGGGCAGCGTGTCCTATCTCTATTATGCGGATCGTCTGGTTCAGTTTCCGCTGGGCGTATTCGGCATAGCCGTCAGCACCGCGGCTCTGCCCAGTCTGGCCAAGCTGGCCGCCAAACGCGAAATGGAGGAATTCGGTTCGGCCCTGAGCACGGCCCTCGGCCTGACTTTGTTCATTGCTCTGCCTGCGGCGGCCGGGCTCCTGGCCCTGGCCGAACCGGTCATCGGCCTGCTTTTTCAGCGTGGAGCCTTCAGTGCAGACGCCGTCAGCGCCACGGCCCGAGCTCTGGTGGCCTATTCCGTGGGGCTGCCGTTCATTGCCCTGTCCCGGCCTTTGGTGGCGAGTTTTTATGCGCTGGAGGACACCCGCACCCCGGTACGCATCGCCGTGGTCTGCCTGGTGGCCAACATCGGGCTGGGGGCCTGGTTGATGTTTCCCCTCAAGCATGTGGGGCTCGCCCTGGCGGTCAGTCTGTCCTCGTTTCTGAACTTCGCATTGCTTTTCAGCTTGTTGTGCAAACGCCTCAATCGTTGTCCCATGTGCCTGAAAGGGGTGTTGAAGACGTTGTTGTTGAGTTGTGGAATCGGCTTGGGCGCGTGGCTCACTGTCGGCTTGTACCCGTGGTGGCTGGCGCTCATCCCGGCCTGGGTGGTCGTCTATATGGCGGCGGCCTATGCATTGGGTATGGACGAGGCCCGACTTCTGGCAGGCATGTTTCGTTCCAGGGGCGGGAGGTAACCCATGGATCCGAGATCCTATTTCCCGCGCGGTTTGCGCCAGCCTGAAAACGGATATCGCTTTTCCCTGGATTCCCTGCTTCTGTCCTGCTTCACCCATGCCCCCTCCAAAAGCCGGGGGGTGGATTTGGGAACCGGGTGCGGCGTGGTGGCTCTGGGCATCCTTTTGCGCCATCAAAGCAGGGAAGTTTGCATGACCGGGGTGGAGCTTTCCCTGGACTCGGTGCAGACTGCGGGAGCCAATGCCGAACAGCTGCGGCTCAATGATGTTTTCACCGTGGACCGGGCCGATGTCGCCGGGTATACCAACGAAGCCGGGATGATCGATTTTGTGGTGGCCAACCCCCCTTACCGGAACCCGGATGCCGGCCGACCCAGCCGGGGGGAGCACCGCACCACGGCCCGGTTCGAGGCCGAAGCGCGGTTCAGCGACTTTTGCGCTTGCGCCGCGCGGTTGCTCAAAAACAAGGGACGGTTTTCTTTCGTGCATCTGCCAGAGCGGCTGGTGGGCCTTTTGGCGGACCTTCGGGCCGCTGGGCTGGAACCGAAACGCATGCGTATGGTGCACAGCCGGGTGGACGGTCCGGCCAAGATGGTGCTGGTGGAGGCCCGCAAGGGCGGCAACGCCGGTTTGACGGTCGAACCGCCCTTGGTGCTGTATTACGGGCAGGGGAAGGCAACCTGCATGACGCCGGAAGCCCTTGCCTTTTGTCCGTATTTGGAATGCAACGCAGGAAAAGGGGATGATAATGGGAAATGAGACGGGCAAACGTGCCCACCAACTTTTCAATTCCGGCTGGTATTGTGCGGAAAGCGCGTTTCGGGCCCTGGCCGAAGCCGGGGGCAGATACCGGGGTGACCTTCAGTCCATTGCCTCCGGTATGTGCAGTGGCATGTCGCGCACCAGCGGCCTGTGCGGGGCTGTGTCCGGCTCGATCATGGGCATCGGTCTGTATGCGGGGCGCACCAAACCTTCCCCTGACCAGGAGATGGACTTCCCTTACGCTTTGACCCAGGAACTTCTCGAGCGGTTCAGAGAACGCTGGGGTACTACCAACTGCAGCAAGCTTACCGGATGCGATTTTGCTTCGCCCGAAGGGCAGCGGAAATTCAATCAGGAGAACATTGGCCAGAAGTGCAGGGACATAACGGACTTCGCCGCCTCGGTGGCTGCCGATATTCTGCGCAGGGAAGGTTTTGCGTTGGAGGATATTTCCCGGCGTGAACAGATCAAAAGGCACATTGCCCCCTGTGGTCTCAACTGCGGTAAGTGTTTGGCTTTCGGCGGCGGGGAGATACAACGGCTAAGCCGCGAACTGGGTGAGCGCTTGGGACCGAATTTTCATGCTTATGCGGACCGGCTTTCGGCTATGAACCCTGTGCTGGAAAAGTACGGTGCGTTCCGGGAGTTGTTGGATTATTTCGCCTCTGGCGAATGTTCCGGCTGCAGGGGCAAAGGTTGCCTGTTCAAGGCCTGCAAGGTCCCGGCCTGTGCCGCCGAACATCAGGTGGACTTTTGTTACGAATGTGGGGAATTCCCTTGCGAGCGTCACGGCATGTCCGGTTCCTTGGCCGAGCGTTGGCAAAAGAACAATGAGATCATGCGCGAAAAAGGGCTGGAAGCGTTTTACGTGTTGAGCGCCGACAAGCCGCGTTATCCCTAAAACCGTCTTGCGGTTGCCGTACGAGTTGGAATGATCACGAAAATCGTCCTGGAAAATTTCATGGCCCACGAGCACACCGTGGTGGAGCTCGGGCCAGGTGTGACCGCCCTGACCGGCCCCAACAATACGGGCAAGTCAGCCATTGTGGAGGCCTTGCGGTGCGTAGCGACCAATCCCCCGCCCCGCCACTTCATCCGTCACGGGGCCAAGGAGACGCGAGTTTCCCTGGAGTTGGAGAGCGGCGTGAAGGTCGTTTGGGTACGCAAGAAGCGCAGCGCCGGGTATGAACTGCATCTGCCGGGCGAGGAAGAGCCGCAGGAGTATTGGAAACTGGGGCGCGGTATCGTGCCCGAGGACATCCGCAAGGTGCTCCGCCTGGACCCGGTGGATCTGGACGGGGGCGAACGCATCGACGTACATATCGGGAACCAGCGCGAACCGGTTTTCCTGCTCAACCTCTCGGACCGGGCCGTGGCTGACTTTCTGGCTTCCTCCACGGAGGGAGCACATCTGCTTTCCATGCAGGGAGCGCTCAAGCGCCGCGTCATGGAAACAAAAAAGGAAGTGGCCGGGCGAGATGTCAGGCTGCGCGACATTGAGGGTGAGCTGGATGCGCTGGCTCCCTTGCCGGATTTGACTCTCGGAATCGAGGCCGCCCGGAAGTTCAAGGAACGCATCGACCGGCTTCGGGTTGAGATTCCCGCTTTGGAGAATGTGCTGCGACAGCGCACCGTCTTGGAAGAGCGCATGTATTGGCTGAAGCGGGCGGCAGAGGCCATGAAGGAGGTCGTCGCTCCGCCGGAGTTGGAGGATGTGCAGAGCCTCAAGCAGCAGTTGCACCAACAGGCCGTGCTTGCCGCACAGCTTCGTCAGTCCTGTGAAACCTCCAAAACCCTTGCCGTACTGGTAGAACCTCCGCAAACCGAAAACGTGCAGCCCCTGAGCGGGCTGATCCGGCAGTTGCAGTCCGTGAGAGACGGGCTGAAACAGGTCGAGCAGCGGGCTGGAGCCATGACTCGACTGGTTGATCCGCCGCAGCTGTTTGACGACGCGCCGCTACGCTCCGTCGTGGGCATGATGAATGATCTTGTGCAGCGAAAAGGCAAGGCCGAACAGGGCCTGTTGGCGCTGGAGCAGGAGATGGCAGATTTCGAGGCTGCGCTCAAGGCGCGGCTCAATGACATGGGCTGCTGCCCTACCTGTGGCGGAGAATTGGATGCCGAGGAGTTTCTGGCAGGAGGATGCAGTCATGGCACTTGAGACCGTGCAGGGCAAAGGGTTGCTGCTCATCGGTGACGCCCACCTGGCCGACAACCCGCCGGGCCAGCGCCTGGAAGGGTATCTGGCTCAGGTCATGGACAAGCTCAAGGCCGGGTTGGACCGGGCTGTGGACTTGGATTTGGTACCGGTTCTGCTGGGCGATTTGTTTCATTGGCCCCGCGACAACTCCAACAAGATGCTTGTGGATCTGATCCGGCTTTTCGGCTCCTACACAGGTCCCTACAAACCGTGGGTGTTGGTGGGGAATCACGATAAGTATCTGTCGCGTTTCACCGACGACGTATCCCTGGCTGTGCTGGAGATTGCCGGAGTGGTCAACCTCATGAAGGACAAGGGGCCGCAGTTTGTTGTGGAGACTCCGGAGGGGAGGGTGCTGGTGGGGGCCAGCCCGGACGGTGCGCCGCTTCCAAAGGGATACGAAAAACAGAAAGATGATCCGGAGACCGTTGTCTGGGTCTCCCACCACAATATCAAGTTCGGTGATTTCAAGGACCGGTCCTACAGCATCAAGGAGTTGCCCGGCATCGACTGGCTCATCAATGGTCACATCCACCGGCCCCAGGAGGCCGTCCGCCAGGGACAGACTACTTGGGCCAACCCTGGCAACATCACCCGGTTGACCTTCACCCGCATGAGCCGGGAGCGTAAACCAGCCGCGCACATCTGGAGGCCTGGTTGTGCGGATCTGGAGTCTTGGGAGTTGCCTCACATGCCCTTTGCAGAGGTCTTCCCCGATCAGGAGTTCCCTCCTGAAGAACACGAGAAGGAAGGCCAGTCCCAATTCCTGCAAGGATTGGAACGACTGGCTTGGCGCAGGACTCACGAAGGGGTCGGACTCAAGGAATTTTTACAGGACAATCTCGACGCAACCACAGCCGAAGGCAAGCTCATTTGGGAACTGTACGAGGAGGTAATCCATGATGATGAATAACGGCGGCAATCGCGACGCGGCTTTGGAGCAGGAACTGCAGGGATTGCGCAGGCAGTACGAGGCCCTGCGCGATCGCAAGGTGCGGGTGGAGCAGGATATCGTCAATCTGACGGCTCAGTTGGATGAGCTCAAGGCCCGGGCCGAAGCCGAATACCAGACTTCTGACCCTGATGAACTCCACAGTCTGTTGGAGGAAAAACGTAAGGAAAACGAGCGTGTTGTGGAAGAATACCGTCGGCACATCAATGAACTGCAGCAAGGGCTTCAGGCCGTCGAGCAGGCTTTTCGGGAGAATGGGAGCCGCTGATGCAACCGGATGTACCGCTTCCCTCCCTGCGCGACCTGGAGCGTCGTTTGGACCGATTATCCGCTTTCGGCGAAAGCCGAGTCGACGAACATGGACGCGAACGTAAGCTTCTCATTAAAGCGCAAGGCTTTCTGGATTTGGCTCCCTGCGCCCAGAAGGCGCTGGAAGAGTTGTCCACGGCTTTGTTCGGCAAGGTGTTGGACGAGATCGAGGCCAACCTGACCCACGCCATCCGCGAAATTCTCGGACAGGATCGGGTGGTCGCTTCGCGCCGTGAAGTCAAGAACAACCGGCTTCAAGTCCATTTTGAAATCCACAACCAGGGGGAAGGGGAGGAAGTGGAAGATATTCTCGTGGGGCAGGGGGGCTCGGTTTGCAATATTCTCTCCGTTGGACTGCGACTCATCGCACTTTCCCAGCTCCCCGAGGACCGGCACCGTCCTTTCCTGGTGCTGGACGAGCAGGACTGTTGGCTGCGACCCACTTTGATCCCCAAGTTCATGAAACTCATCAAAAGGATAGCCCACCGCCTGAATCTTCAGGTGCTGGTTATCAGTCATCATCCGCTGGACCTTTTTTCCTGCGACACGGATCGCATTCTCGCGCTCAGGTCAGACAGGGAAAAGGGGGCGGCCATCGATATCATAAAAGCTTGAAAGGACTGTGCGGGCGTTCTGTCAGGAGACCAAGGCCCGTTGGGCCCAATGTCTGGCCTGGGCATACAGTGTGTCGGCCGTGCGCTGGTCAAGGTCCAGTGAACGGAGGCGCTTGTCTGTGTCGCTCCAGTACCCGCGTTCATAACTGTGCGCCAGCTTGAGCAAGGTATGCTCTTCGCAGGAGCCATTCAGGGTGCATACGATGAGTTCGTCAAGGGGCAGGTTCGGCAGGATCTCGGTCATGCGTATGCCCAGCATGGCGTCCAAGAGGGAAAAAAGACCTATTACGAAAAAGGAATCCGGATGCCCTTTCCGGGAAAATTCGGTCTTCAAGGCCAACAGTTCCAGGAATTTGGCACGTAGCACGGACAGGAAGACCAACTCCCCCGCCTTGGGAGCGGGATTGAGGTCGGACATGATGGCCGTCCGCAACCACTGGGCGATGGCCCGCTGTCCCAGAATGGTCACAGCCCGGTCCAGCGTGTCCACTTTGCTGGCCAGGCTGAAGCCTGCCGAATTGATGTACCGGAACAATCGGAAGGCCAGGGATGGGTCGGCCTGAAGAATTTCGGCGATCCGTTTGGGCTCGAAGTCGTCCTTACCCAGTTCTTGAAGTATCTGCAGCTTGGTCAGTTCGCTGGAACTCAGTTTTTTGCCAGGTATGATGATCGGCTTGCTGAAGAAGAAGCCTTGAAACAGGTCGAAGCCGAGCCCCCTGACCATTTCGAAGACGGTTCGGTTCTCCACCTTTTCGGCCAGTATGACGACATCATGGGTGGACAGCTTTTGCAGCACGGTTTTGATTTTGTCGGAGTCGTTGTCGAGGGCCAGCACATCCACCTTGACGATATCTACGTATTCAAGGAAAGGGACCAAGGCCTCTTCGCCGCAGTAGTCGTCCATGGCGATGGTATAGCCTGCGTTTTTGAGCCGGGCCAGGGCGGCAAGAACATACTCGGTGGGAGGAACGGTCTCCAGGATTTCCACTACGCAATTGTCGCTGGGCAGGGCAAAGGCGGTGTCCTGCACCAGCAGATTCTCCGGGAAGTTGACCAGCATCTTGCTCCGCTCCGGGGGCAGTCCTTCCAGAGCCAGGCTGACCCCGTCGGCAATGACGGACTGGGTGGCCATGTCGTCGTCGGATATTTCGGCGGTGAATGCTTCAGCCGAAGCCCGGTACAGCAGTTCGTATCCCCACGGCCGTTCTTCGCGGTCGAAGATAGGCTGCCGGGCCACGAAAATGGACTCGAAGACCTGCTGCATGTCTGGACCAAGCGTGTTCATTTAATTAAAATGAGTGGTTCTGCGGGGGGCGTCAAGTATAGTCTTACAGGCGGTATGATTCCCGCAACCAACGGGAGTCGGGCCTACAAGTCCGTTGCCTTGAGATACTCGCGGGCGATGCCGCCGCGACGGAGCCTGGAAAGAAAGCAGAGCACATCGCCACGGCAGGCTTCCAGGGCGTCATCCAGGTAGCGGATGTTATGGGTGATGGATTCCGCGTAGAGGTCGCTGTCTATGTTCCAACGGGCATTGAAGTGGGAGCGCATGAGTGGGGCGATGTCGCCCAATTCCTCGGAGAGCCGTTTCCTTGCCGCGTAATTGTAGAATTCTTTGGTTTTTTCCAGAAGATCCAGGGCGGAGTCAAATCCCGGGAGACTGGCTTCCTGGAATTCAAGAAAGAGCAGAAGCAGTTTTTCCAGATAATGGCGGTCGGCCATCTGAGCCACGATGTCGGCCGTGCCGGTAACCTGCCCCATGAATTTCATTTCGTCGTCGGGAAACTCTATGTCGGCGGGCGATTCCGTCAGTATGGTGCAATGGATGCACTGTGCGCAGACAGCCACGTCTTCGGGAGGGAGGGGACCGTCGGCAAAGTGGTCTTGCATGAACTCAATGCTGCGTTCCTCATGGCCCACCGTGTACTTGGCACCGGTTCCCTTGGTGTCGTTCTCGGTCTGGATGAGTCCCACGTCGTGGAAGAGAGAGGCGATCAGGCCGATCTGGATGGCGCGATGGCTGATAATCCTGCCTTCGATCATTGCCCCGAAAATGAGCCGGGCCGCCGCCAGCACCACGGAACAGGTGTGTGCAAGGTCGTGATATTTGGTGTTGCTGGCCCTGTAGCCCGGGTATTCTCCCCGGAACAGACACTCCACATCAGCGAACGCCTTCAGAAAGATTGTGAAGTCGAAATCCGGATCGCAGCGATGAATGAGGGTCCGCACCTCTGCAAAGACATCGGACGGTTGGCCGGGGTCGACGATGTCGTAGAGCTTGACCCGGTTATCCATGCGCCTCTTCCTGGTACTTGCCCTGGATGGCCTTGATCACGTCGGTGATATCCATGAACGCTTCCACCACTTCCGGATCGAAGTGGGTTCCGGCGTCATCCTGCAGGATCATGTACGCCTTTTCATTGGGCCAGGCGTCCTTGTAGGAGCGGTGCGAGGTTAGGGCGTCGAAGACATCGGCCACGGCGCAGATGCGTGCGGAAAGAGGGATTTCCTTGCCGCTCAGCGGAGCGCCAGGTTGGGCGTCTTCCGCCCAGATGTCCGGTATATCTCCCGGATAACCGTTTCCCGCCCATTTTTCATGATGGCGCAAAGCGATTTCCATGCTCATGTGGTCCAGATCCGAGGTTTGGTTCTGGAACAGCCGCGCTCCCATGACCGTGTGCATCTTGATGACGGAGAATTCTTCACTGGTCAGTTTGTCGGGCTTTTTGAGGATGGAGTCGGCAATGCCCACCTTGCCTACGTCGTGGAGCATGGCGGCAAGGCGGATGCGGTCCCGATAGCGTTTAATTTTTTTGTAGTTGACCCCGCGTTTGGTGGCCAAACGGTGGTAGATCTCTGCACAGTAAGCGCCCACGCGTTGAACGTGCGCCCCCGTCTCGGTGGGGTCGCGCAGCTCGGCCATTTGCATCATGCGCAGGATGAGCTCGCGGTTGATGAGGCCGCGTTGAATGGCCACGCTGGCGTTGTTGGCCAGCAAGGGCAGGTAGGTTGAGCATTCGGGGCTGAAAGGGACGGTCCTGCCTTGTTCGTTACGGGCGTTGATCAGCTGGAGCACCCCCACCAGCCTGTTTTCGTGGGATTTGATGGGTAGGGTCAACATGGACGTAGTGCGGTAGCCGGATTTTTCGTCAAAGAATTTGTTGAAGGAGTACGGCTTGGTGGCTTCGATTTCATAGGCGTCGTCGATAGTCATCGCCTCTCCAGTGAGCGCCGCGTAGCCGACGATAGACTCTTCGGTCATGGGCAGGGAGTAGTCCGTATAGATGGCCGCGTTGGATTCGTCGGTCTGGAACAGGGTGTCGTTCTGCACATAGCTGAATTGAAGCCTGTCTCCCTTGACCAGAAAGATAGACCCCGCGTCTGCTCCGGACAGGGCCCTGGCTTCCATAAGGATCTTGTCCAAAATCGTGTCCACGTCGTTGAGCCTGTTCAACTCGTCCGTGGTCTTGAGAATGGATCGAACTTTTCCGTCCGTGCAAAAATCGTCATTCATAAGCGTCTGTCCTGATCGTGTCCTTATATTGTTCCCATTTATCACAGAAAAAGAGCTGGGTGACAATTCGGGCGGGAATTATCACGTGTCCAACTATATTCCGGGGGCCTGGGATAGGGCTTGCGCATGGCTGTGATTCCAGGTAAGCAGTGCTGACTTCCGATTGGGGTGTTCCGCCTTGGGGCGGGACTGAGATGATACCCATCGAACCTGATTCAGCTCGCACTGACGTAGGGAACTCGGAACATGCCGAATATTTTGGGCTCTCTGCCTCAAATTCGTCCATATTCTCCCGTATCCACGTTTGTGTTTCTCGTCGGAAGGATTTGTCTGACGCGCTCCTGGTGCGTCTCCAACAATTCCCAACAGGAGGAAACGCATGTCTCTTAATGAAAAAATCATTACCGAGGCCATTCTCACCGAGTACTTCAACAAGTTCCGCGACTGCCTGTCCGTGGACGTCGCCATCGTGGGCGGCGGCCCCTCCGGCATGACCGCGGCCTACCACCTGTGCAAGGCCGGTCACAAGGTCGCCATGTTCGAGCGCAAGCTGTCACTGGGGGGCGGCATGTGGGGCGGCGGAATGACCTGGAACTATATTGTGGTGCAGGAAGGCTCCAAGCACGTGCTTGAGGAGCTGGGCGTGCCCATGAAGCAATACAAGAATGAGTACTACACCTGCGATGCGGTGACCGCCACCACCACCCTCGCTTCCCAGGCTTGCCTCGCCGGGCTTCAGGTCTTCAACTGCATGTCCGTGGAGGATGTGGCCATCCGCGAGGTGGACGGCGAAAAGCGCGTCACCGGTCTGGTCATCAACTCCTCCCCCGTGGAGATGGCCGGGCTGCATGTGGACCCGGTCGTCATCGAGTGCAAGTACGTTATTGAAGCCACCGGTCACGACACTGAGGTGCTCAAAACCCTGTGTCGCAAGAACGACATCAAGCTGAACACCCCGGCCGGCTGCATCATGGGCGAGCAGTCCATGTGGGCTGAGGTGGCCGAAGCCAATACCGTGGAACATACCCGCGAGGTTTTCCCGGGCGTCTACGTCACCGGCATGGCCGCCAACGCTACCCTGGGATCTTACCGCATGGGTCCGATCTTCGGCGGCATGCTCCTGTCCGGCGTCAAGGCCGCCCAGGAGATCAGCGCCAAGCTGAAGGCTTAATCACTAAGATATCCCTCTCCGGACGGCAGGACAGACATCCTCGTGGGACAGGATATTCGGGCTGTCCGGAGAGGGCCATCATTTTGGAGGAATCATGACCGCGAAGCAATTCGACCTTTCGCTCTACCTGGTAACCGATAGCGCCATGTGCGCGGAAAAAGGCCTGGAATACGTGGTCTCCGAGGCGGTTGAAGGCGGTGTTACCCTGGTTCAGCTGCGGGAAAAGTACGCTTCCACGCGCGAGTTCGTTGCGTTGGCCTCCCGGCTGAAAGGCATTTTGGACGACAAGGGGGTGCCTCTGCTCATTAACGATCGAGTGGACGTGGCCCTGGCCGTGGGGGCTGCCGGTGTGCACGTGGGCCAGTCGGATATGACGGTCGGCGACGTACGCCGGCTCATGGGACCGGAGGCCATCGTGGGCCTGAGCATGGACACGGACAAGCAGGTGGCTGAAGCGGAATCGCTGGAGGTTGATTACCTCGGGCTGGGTCCCATTTTCGCCACTAAAACCAAGAAGGATCATTCCGAGATCCTCGGTTACGAAGGCTTTGTGCGTCGCAGGACCATGAGCAGCCATCCCTGTGTGGCTATCGGTTCCGTGACTGTTTCGAGCGCCGGGGAGCTTATGCGGGCCGGTGCGGATGGAGTTGCCGTTGTTTCGGCCATTTGCAAGGCCGAGGACCCGCGCGAAGCCGCACGTATGCTGCGCGCGACAGTGGACAAGTCGAGATAGGCGCCCTAGGGGGTTCCACTCACTGTGGTTGCAGTGATATGGTGCCTCATGGCTAACTACGCGCTCGCCAATGCGGCACGACTTATTCGCGAATCCCGGCGCACCATCGCCTTCACCGGTGCCGGCATTTCCGTGGAATCCGGCGTTCCTCCCTTCCGTGGGCCGGGAGGCCTGTGGAGCAGATATGATCCGGCCAAGTTTGAGATGGGCGCCTTTCGCAGGAATCCGGCCGAGTCCTGGGTGCTGATCAAGAAATTGTTCTACGACGAGATTGGCAAGGCCAAGCCCAACAAGGCGCATCTGGCCTTGGCCGGTCTGGAAGAGCGCGGCTTTCTTCAGGCCGTGATCACCCAGAACATCGACGGCCTGCACCAAAAGGCCGGTTCGGGCACGGTCTATGAATATCATGGCACCACCAGCTCCATGCAGTGCATGAAGTGCCGCAGGCATTTCCCTACGGAAAGCATCGGCTTGGAGAAGCTGCCCCCCTTGTGTCCGGTCTGTGGCGGGGTGCTCAAGCCGGACATCGTCTTTTTTTCAGAGCCCATCCCCGAGGAAGTGCACCGTCAGGCCACGCTGGAGGCCCGGCAGTGCGACGTCTGTCTGGTGGTGGGAACCACCGGCGAAGTCATGCCTGCCTGCCGCATTCCCTATGTGGCCAAGAACAGCGGAGCTACGATCATTGAGATCAACATCGACGAGTCCGCATACACCTATCATACCAGCGATTATTTTCTGCAGGGCAAGGCCGGTCTCCTCCTGCCCGAGTTGGCGGAACAGGTGGGCACGGGCTGATTCCGGAACTGCATTGGAGGACCGGCCGATGCAGGCCTCGGATATGCTGGCGTTGTTGCTGACAATAATGCTCCGTATGTGCTACGAACGGGAGTATGGAAACATCAGCTGTACTCTACGCCTTCGGATTGACGCTGTTTGCCGGGCTGGCCACCGGCATAGGCAGCGCGCTGGCCTTCTTCGCCCGGACCACCAACACCCGGTTTCTGTCCGTGGCTCTGGGCTTTTCCGCCGGGGTCATGCTCTACGTCTCCTTCATCGAGATATTCTTCAAGGCCAAAGAGGCCCTGGTGGAGAGCATGGGCGAGGCGCCCGGCACCTGGGCCACGGTGGCCGCATTTTTTGGCGGCATTCTGCTTATCGCCGTCATCGACCAGTTGGTGCCCGGTTATGAAAACCCTCACGAACTGCATACTATCGAAGAGATGGATCACGGCCTGGAGAATCTGCCCAAAAACGAGGCCCACGACTTCGGAAAACTTAAACGCATGGGACTGTTCACGGCCTTGGCCATCGGCATTCACAACTTTCCGGAAGGGCTGGCCACGTTCACTGCGGCCCTGACAGAACCCAGTCTGGGCGTGGCCATTGCCGTGGCCATCGCCATCCACAACATCCCGGAGGGCATAGCGGTTTCCGTACCCATCTATTACGCGACCGGCAGTCGCAAGCAGGCCTTCAAGTTGTCGTTCCTGTCCGGCCTTGCCGAGCCTGTGGGTGCACTGGTGGGCTACCTCATTCTGATGCCGTTCTTTACTCCCACGATCTTCGGAGTGCTCTTTGCGGGGGTGGCCGGAATCATGGTTTTCATCTCTCTTGACGAGCTCCTTCCTGCCGCCCGTGAATACGGCGAGCATCACATGGCCATTTATGGACTCATTGCAGGGATGATGGTCATGGCTCTCAGTCTACTGCTTTTTCTGTAGGCCTTTCGGGAGGGATATGGTGAAAATAATAACATCCCGTATTGGATCGGTTATTGTGAGGTAGCGGAAGGTCTGTTTTGACCTGCAGCGGAAATCTGAGGGTCGCGCATGCGTTCAGCCAAATCTCTCTTTGATTTTTTTTGGGTGCTCCTTATCTCCATAGGGGGCACGCTTGCCGGTGCATTTCTTGGTGTCAGCGGGCGGATGTTTTCCTCTCACTTTATTGCGGGCGTGGTCGTGTTCCTGTGGTTTCTGTCTCTCGGGATGGTCTGGTATACGTGGCGCAGGCTGCAGGAACGCAAGGTGGAACTGGAGCTGATGCAGGACATGGAGGCCGAGTTGCTCGCAGCCAAGAGCGAAGCGGAAAAGGCCAGCCTGATGAAGGATGAATTCCTGGCCAATGTCAGCCATGAGCTGCGGACTCCTCTCAATGGTGTCATCGGCATGATCAACCTGTTGCGTTTGTCCGACCTCAACGAAGACCAACGTGAATACTGCGATCTTGCCATGGAATCGGCCGAGCAGCAGCTTGCCGTGATCGACGATCTCATCGATTTTTCCCGCATAGAGACCGGGCGGCTCATGCTGGTTCGCCGTGAGTTCGACGCCGTTCGCGTTGCCGAAACTTTGGTGGAGGCTTTTCTTGAAAGATCCCGGGACAAAGGGCTTGAAATATCCTTCGAGCTCAAGAAGCGAGTTCCTTCCGTTGTTTTGGGGGATGAAGGGCGATTCCGTCAGATTTTATTCAACCTGATCGACAACGCCGTCAAGTACACCGAAAAGGGAGGCGTGCGCGTCAGCCTGACCGCCGACTGCAACGCCGTGGGCGAATCCGGGCGCTGCACGTTCGTGCTGGAGGTGGCGGACACCGGCATCGGTATTCCCAGGGAAAAGCAGGAGGCCATTTTCGGCAAATTTACCCAGGTGGACGGCTCTCTGACCAGACTGCATGGCGGTTCGGGGTTGGGGCTGACCATAGTCAAAAGTCTGGCTGAGCTTATGCACGGCGGCGTCAGCTTGGCGAGTGCGGAGGGAAAAGGAACCGTATTCACGGTTTTTGTTCCTTTGGAAGTGGCGAGGGAATCCTTCTCGGACGAGCATGTGCTTTCCTCGGCCGACCGGCAACCATTGTTCACAGGATATCGCGTGTTGGTGGTGGAGGACGAGTGGGACAGCCGTGTTTCCCTGGCCCGGTTTCTGGAGGACCGGGGGCATGCCGTCTTCATGACCGACTCCCATAAGATGCTTCTCTCCATGCTTGAGCGTGAAAGTTTTGATTGTGTGCTCATGGATGTGCGCGTTTCCGGTATGAACGGGGTGGATGTTGTCCGTCACATTCGCAGGGGGGCTTCCGGGGGCATCGATCCTTCCATCCCCATCATCGCCGTGACCTCCCTTACCTATGAGGAGGGCCGAAGCCATTGTTTCGAGGCAGGAATGGACGCTTGTGTGTTCCAGCCGGAAGGTCCGGAAAAGGTGCTTGAGGAGATGATGCAGGTCATGGCTCGAAAGGTCGCGGCCAGCAGCTGAAAATCGCATTTGTCGGGCGAGCGTGAGGGCTTTGCGAACTCACGCCGGTGTCGGTAGACATGTTGCGCTGTCTGCCGAGCGGGAGATCAGGTAAGTCCGGAGTCCGAAAGCACTTTGACCAGACGCATGAACACGTCTTCGTCAAAGCCACCCGTGTCGTCGCGTACGTGCTTGAGGGCTTCGAACGGCGTGTAACCACGTCGCCAGGGCTTGGAGCGCGTCAGACCGTCATAGGCGTTGCAGAGCCCTACAACCCGTGCATACAGGGGGATTTCTTCACCGGTGGCTCCGGAAGGATAGCCTTTCCCATCCATCCGTTCATGGTGGAAGAGGACGCAGTGGATGGCCTCGGGCATGAGGGGAATGACTGCGCTGGCCCGAACTCCGATGTTGGGGTGGGCTGCATAGGCTCGGAATTCTTGTTCGTTCATGTCCCGGGGGTCCTTTTCCAGCAGTTGTTCGGGCAGGTGGAGCTTGCCCATGTCGTGGAGCATGGCCCCGACGCAGACTGCGGTCATGGTCGGTTCATCGGGATCATAGGTCTGCATCAGGCACAGGGAGTAGACCATGGTGCCTATGCCATGCTGGTAGATGTTGCCTCCGGCGCTGATGTACTTGGCCAACTCCTTGAGGGACTCCGGTGAAGTGAAGAAGCGGCTGCTGGCCTCGATGAGTTTTTTGATGCGATCCACCCGTTTCCTGAGCACGCTGGGGGGTAGAGAACTCTCGTAGACGGCCTCCGCCAAGTTGGCCGCCGACCAGCTCCAGGTCTCGGCGCGGACATCCGCGGAAATGTCGTCGTCGTTCAGCAACTGGGCCATGTTGTCCTGGATGTAGTCGCTGTATTCGGATTCCTTGCTGACATTGATGTAGACTTCGCGTGCGCCCATTTCGCCCAGCTTGCTGCGGTGCTGGGTCGTCAACTGATCATTGGTTTTGGCATAGAGCACGAATTTGCCGCCCTGCTTGAGATATATCTCGAAGCTGGCACGGGTGTTGGGCAGCAGGTGTTCGGGCGGAATCGGGAGATAACCGTCTTCCACGCTGGGTGCTTCCTTGCGGGATGGCATGACCATATCTTTCAGTCCTCGGGCTGACTGTACCATGACTTTCAGAGGAAACACTTATTTTTTTATGCATTGTCTGAATAAACAAAAAGCCCCGTCAAAACGGGATCTTGTCAATGCGAATGCAGGGAGTCAAAACCGTTCGAATTCTTCTTCGCCCTCATCTTGCTCCACTGGTGATTGGGCGATGGCCTTGGGAGCTGCGGATGCGGTGATGATCCGCCTGTGCCCGTCATACCCGTTCCCGTTTACGCTGAAGTAGGACATGGTGGCCTGAAGCTGCTGGCTCTGTGCCGAAAGTTCCTCGCTGGTGGAGGACACCTCCTCGGACATGGCCGCATTTTTCTGGATGACGAGGTCGAGTTGCTGAATGGCCGAGTTGATTTGTACGGCACCGGTACTCATCTCGTTACTGGCAGTGGTGATCTCCTGGACCAGGTCCGCGGTTTTTTTGATATCCGGCACCAGTTGTTCAAGCATTTCCCCGGCGGTTCGGGCCACGTCCATGCTGGAGGCCGAAAGTTCGCTGATTTCCGCTGCGGCTTCCCCCGAACGCTCTGCCAATTTGCGCACCTCCGCCGCCACCACGGCAAAGCCCTTGCCGTGCTCTCCTGCGCGGGCCGCCTCGATGGCTGCGTTGAGAGCCAACAGGTTGGTCCGGCGTGCGATTTCCTCAATGATGGAGATTTTTTCAGCTATCTCTCCCATGGCCCCTACTGTTTGGGAAACCGCTCGGCCGCTTTTGTCCGCGTTGGCTGCGGCCTTGGAAGAGATGTTTTCGGTTTCGCGGGCATTGTCTGCATTTTTTTCAATGTTGCCGGCCATTTCCTCCATGGAAGCCGAAACTTCCTCGATTGAGGACGCCTGCTCAGTGGCTCCCTGGGACATCTGCTGGGCCGAGGCCGAGAGTTGCTCACTGCCCGAGGCTACGTTTTCGGCTCCTTTCAGGACCTGTTCCACGACCTCCTTGAGCCCTTCGCTCATTCGGCGCAGGGAGTTGGCCAACTGGCCCACTTCGTCCTTCTGGTTCACGTCGATGTCTTTGGTCAGATCGCCTGAGGCGATGACGTCGGCCAGGGACATTCCCTTTTTGAGGGGGCCGAGTATGCCGTTGGCGATGACGTAAGCCAGCAGGATGCCTAGGGGCAGGGCCACGGCAACCAGTATGCTGACAGCCGTTTTGGTGTTGGAGGCCGAGGCGAGCATAGTTTGGTCGGTCATGATGTTGCTGTTCACCGTGTTGCGGATTTCTTCAAGCAACTTCTGGGTTTTTTGCAGGTTGGGCAGGGTTTTGGTTGCGTACACGGCTCTGGCTTGGCTCTGCCGGGCAAGCTTGTCGTTGTGCCAGGCAATGATTCCGTCGATGGCGGCCAGTGTTTTTTCGGCTAGTGTCGTCGTGTTCGCATGGAAGGTTTGGACTGCTTCGTTTCGTTGGCCGTATTTCAGGGCGTCATTGATTTTGATCACACTGTTGTGCAGAGCTTCATGGGGCCCATAGACCTTGTCCACCGCCGTCTTGAAGCCGGGATACTCGTTCTTCAGCTGCGCCACTTCTGGGGAGTAGAGCCACTTGCCGAATGAGCACTTTTTGTAGTCGGTCTGCACACCGATTCTGGTGGTGGAATTGTCCAGCAGGCCGTCGCTGACTTTTTCCAGCCAGAGCAGGTGGTCGACCTTCTTGTCGCGAAGGAAAGCCCCCACCTCCCGGTTGACTTGAACGAACTTTTCGCCGATTTCCACGGCGGACTTGTGCAGCTGGGTGTGGGGTTCCTCGATGGCGGTCAACAGGGGTTTGATGGCCGGAACGAGTACTTCGGCCTTTTTTCTGTCGTCGGAATAGTACCATTTGCCGAATCCGCATTGTTTGGGATCCGTCTGTACTTCAAGGGTCTTGATGCTTTCGTCGTTGAGAAAAGCGTTGACTTTGTTGGTCCAGTTGAGGTGGTCCACCACCTTTTGGAGGAATACCCCCTTGAGCTTGTTTCCGTCGATGACCTGCCCGGCATTGTTCACAATGCCGCCGATGCCGAGAATGGATTCTCCTCCCACTCCCATGAGCAGGGCCAGGATCAGCCCAAAGCCCACCATGAATTTCCAACGCAGTGCGAAATTTTTCCATTTCATCTCACTTCCCCCTGACGCCCTCACGTGAAAGACCAAGTTGCCTTATCTTTTTCCAAAGAATGGTTTTCTGATTTCATCATGGCATGGAAGGGGACAGCGTCAAGAATATTGTGTTGGGTTGCGATATTTATAAGCGCATTATGTGAGAGTAGTATTTTTTATCAGGTGATGGATGCCGTCGGCCGGTCATGGTGCGTTAGAAATGAAACAAAATTTTTCGGGTGGAGCTTTTAGGATGGGGGCAAGACAGATATGGTCTTCATGGCGGCTTTGTTGTACCGTGCGTGCATCCGGAAATTTTGCAGAAAAGGTATGCAACCAATGAAGCAGGGCAAAAGGAATATTCCCGAACTGCTGGCTCCGGCCGGCAATATGGAAAAGCTTGAAACAGCCATTCGTTACGGCGCAGATGCGGTCTATCTGGGCGGCAGTGAACTGAATCTGCGGGCTGGAGCCGCCGGGTTCACCATGGAGGAACTCCCGGACGCCATCGGGAAGGCACATGCCGCAGGGGTCAAGGTCTATTTTGCCATGAACGTCTACCCGCGTGAGGACATGCTGCCTCAGGTGGAACAATATGTGCGGTCCATGCAGACGGTCAGGCCGGATGCCATCATCGCTTCGGACCCGGGAGTCATCAGCAAGATCCGCACGCTGCTGCCCGACATGCCGGTGCATGTGAGCACCCAGGCCAACACTTGCAACAGCTGGTCGGTGGATTTTTGGCGCAACCTTGGTGCGAGGCGGGTCAACGTGGCTCGAGAGGTGCGCTCTTCGGAACTCATGCAGATGTTGGCTATTTGCAGGAAGCAGCTGCCTGACATGGAACTGGAGGTCTTTGTGCACGGAGCCCAGTGCATGGCCATTTCTGGCCGTTGTTACATGAGCGCCTATCTCAACGACCGGCCCGGCAATTTGGGGCAGTGCTCCCATCCGTGTCGTTACGAATACAAACCTGCCAGTATTGCCGTGGAGGAGAAAACGCGTCCGGGCGAGGATCTCTGGGTTGTGCAGGATTACTGCTTCGGCAAGCCCGATACTGCAGTCCCCCCGGATCTGTGCGGCGATGTTCCGCAGGAGGACGACGAATTCATTTTCGAGCCGGCCGATTGCGGATCGGATGCTTCTGCGGAACCTGCCCTTCATCTGGCAGCGGAAACCGGGGCGTTCAGCAAGTTTTTTGCGGCCGAGGACCTGTGTTTGCTGCATTACCTCGACTGGTTTGCTCGTATCGGTGTGGCTTCCATCAAGCTGGAGGGACGGACCAAAAGTTCCGCCTATCTGGCGCAGGTGGTGGATGCCTACCGCACGGCTCTGGACGATCTGGCCAGGGGCGATTTTCAGGCTGAAAGGTATCTTGCAGAGTTGGTCAATGCGGCTTCCCGTCCTTTGACTACGGGCTTTTTCGACATCTCCAGGCGTGCTCCCCTGGCCCTGCCGCCGGATGAGAGTGAACGTCGTCCGGTGTTGGCACGCCTCAACGAGGACCTGGGAGATGGTCGCTGGCGGATCGAGGTCAAGTCGCGCTGGGAGACGAACGAGGATGTGGAGGTCCTGATTCCCGGCCTGGAGCGCCCTCGGTTATCCCCGGAAGACTATGGTCTGGAAAATGATCTCGGGCAAGGGTTGGACGTGGCTCATCCTGGTATGAAGTGTTCCCTGTACTGCTCGTACCCTGGGCTGAAGGAAGGCTTTTTTCTCCGTAAACCATGGTCTTTCGACAGTTTGGATTAGCCTGGCGTCCAGAGTGGATTTTGATCGTAAAATGCCCTAGTAATCGCCTGCCATGCATACTGTTTCTTTTTTCCTTTCCATTTGCGCGGTTATACTCTCTTTGGGACCGGCCATGGCCGGACAGTGCCTGTCCGGGAACTGTACTTCCGGGCGGGCCGTCTATCTCAACGACGATTTCAGCCGTTACGAGGGTGCGTTCAAAGACGGGCTTCCTTCGGGGGAGGGCGTCTTGTTTTACCCCATCGGCTCCCGCTACAAGGGTGAATTTCGTCAGGGGCATCCCTTTGGCCGAGGCGTGTACGAGGACTGGCGGGGCTCCCGCCATGAAGGACAGTATGTTCTGGGCTGGGAGCATGGCCGGGGTAGGCATGTGGATGCCGACGGCTCACGTTACGACGGTTTCTACTGTCGCGGTTTCCGTCACGGGCCTGGCGTGTTCGTGAGCGCGGACCGAAGGGTGCAGTACGAGCTCTGGCGGCACGGCGACTTCATCAGGACTTTGCGTCGCAAGGAATACAAGCAAGAGTTGGAGGCCTACCAAGCCGCCCGGCAGGAGAGACCGGAAATGCCGTGGAGCCCCATGCACCCGGCCGGATGCATCAGCGGCGACTGTCAGAACGGCCGGGGCGTGTACGTTTTCGAAAACGGACAACGGTTTGAGGGAAGTTTCCTGCATGGTAAGAGTCACGGAGTGGGGCGGCGTGTCTATCCCAACGGGGATCTGTATATTGGCCATGAAGTGCAGGGGGTTCGGCAGGGGCGTGGCACGTATTATTTCCGGGGCGGAGAAAAATTCGAGGGAGACTTCCGAAAGGATCGACGGGAAGGGTTCGGCACCTTTACCTATGCGGACGGTTCCAGGTTCCTTGGCATGTATCGCCGGGACCGCAGGGACGGGCCTGGGCAATATATTGCCGCAGATGGAACCGTGCAATACGGTGTTTGGCGCGACGGGGAGTTCGCCAATCCGCTCAGCCGGGAGGAGTTCGAGGCTGTAGTGTGGTGAGCTTGCCCGGGACTCCGGAGCTCTACTTTTTTCTTTCGGGGGATTTTTCGATCAGGTCCAGAATGACCAGAGCCAGGGACATGGGTTTGCGGTTGTTGTCGTTGATCATGTCCGCCATGTCCGCCTTGAGCGGGCGGATGGCGGCTTTCAGCGCGTCCGGGCCGTGCAGTTCATAGTGGTAGGCCTTGTCCAGGGCGTTGATGAGCATGTGGTCGAACTCCGCATCATGGGCGCCGTAGAAAAATCCGGCGATCTCGCGGACCTTGAGCAATCCGAACACGACGCCTTCCATGGACGAATAGTCCATGCCCCAGATTTCCGACCCGAATATTGCGGGCCGGTGCGGCGCTTCGAACGTGGCGTCCGTCTGCTGTTCGCTTCCCTTCCTGAACTGATCCAGTGCTACAACCGTACCCATGGTTCTCCCTTTTGCTTACAAGTCTTTTCGGCAGGTTGCCGGGAAAACCTTACGGAACGGCATATGGATTGTGGAAAAGAATTTCAGGAACATTGATGGTAAGAAATCTTAAGGAATCGTCTGGAAATGGATGTCTGAACGATGAGCGAAAGCCGGACAAAAGTCCGGCTTTCGCTTTTTGTCTTGTCAGACCACGGGGTGAACGTGGTCGATGACCCAATATTGGGGTTTGAATTTTTCCTCCATGGTCGCCTGGAGTTTCTTGAGGGAGGGTTTGTCCATGTCCTTGATGCGGATGTAGACGTCCTTCACGTTTTGCTCCTCGGCCACGTTGCGGGTGAGGATGGACATGATGCGGGCGCCGTTTTCCTTGAGCACGTCGAGTACCGGGGAGAGGCTGCCCGGCTCCGTGGAGATCTGGAGGCAGACCTGAACGCCGCCGTTGCGGACGCCTGTGATGTCGATAAGCACGTTGAACACGTCGGTGTCGGTGATGATGCCGAGCACTTTCCCTTCGCCGTCCACAACAGGCAGGCTGCCGAAACGCCCTTCGAGCATGAGTGCCGCGGCCTTTTCCACGGTTTCCTTGCCTTTGATGGTCACCGGCTTTTTGGTCATGATGTCGCCGATCTTGATGTCCGAGAGCAGGTAGTAGAGCTCATGCATGTCCAGGGTTGTGGCCTTGGACGGCGAGGCTTCCTTGATGTCCCGGTCAGACAGGATGCCAACGATTTTTCCGTCTTCATCGACGATGGGCAGGCTGCTGATATGCTTGTCCTTCATGAGTTTGGCCGCCTTCATCATGGAACGATCCGCTGTGAGCGTAATGACGTTTTTCGTCATCCAGTTTTCAACCAACATGCGATCTACCTCCTTATGTGGCACCCGAAAATACGGGAAAAATTTTCTCTACGCCTATTTTAATTATAGAAAGGATTTTCATTCTTGGCTAGTGGTTGAGACTTATAGATTTTCATTCTTTTTCCCTGCGTCCGGCCGTGTTACCTTTCGTCCATGCATCAAGGGAGTTTCTCATGATCGTACTCAAGGTCACCATTCTTCTGCTGGGGGTGGGGTATCTGCTGCTGTCGGCGGCGGTCTTCTTTTCGCAGAAAGGCATGGTCTACTATCCGGTTCGCGAACTGGCCGCCGTACCCTCCGACATCGGTTTGGAATACGAGGATGTGGAATTTCGGAATGTTCTCGGCCACCGGCTGCACGGCTGGTGGTTGCCGCACCCCGAGGCCCGCTTCACCCTGTTGTTCTGTCACGGCAACGGCGGCAATATTTCGCACCGGTTGGAGTCTTTTCGCATTTTTCATTCACTTGGCCTGAATATCTTCATTTTCGACTATTCCGGGTATGGCCGGAGCAGTGGAACCCCTTCGGAAGAAGCGACCCGGGAGGACGCCCGTGCCGCCTGGAAATGGCTGCACAAGGAAAGGGAAATCGCGCCGGAACAGGTGGTGGTCTTTGGCCGCTCTCTGGGCGGCGGCGTTGGTGCAAAACTTGCCCGGGACATGTATGAAAACGGTCAGGCCCCCGCAGGGCTGGTCCTGGAATCCACCTTTACCTCCCTGGTGGACATGGGCCGCAGGCTCTACCCCTGGTTGCCGGTCAAGGCCTTGGCCCGGTTTCGGTATGAAAGCGATCGGCATTTGCACCCGCTGCGTATCCCGGCCCTCTTCATTCATAGCCCGCAGGACGACATCGTGCCCTACGAACTGGGTCGAAGGCTATATGAGGGGTATGGAGGTCCCAAGGAATTTCTGGAGATATCCGGGAACCATAACAGCGGTTTTGAAACATCCGGAGCCGTGTACGTGGACGGTCTGGACAATTATCTGGCTTCGCTGGTGAGGGAGTATGGGCCATGAACGGCAGCGTCGCCGTCCTGCTTGCCGATATCGTGCTCATCGTGCACGTGCTCATTGCCGCTTTCAACGCTTTGAGTTTGCCTGTGATCTGGGCCGGGGCTTGGCTGAGGTGGCCTTTTGTGCGCAATCCGTGGTTCCGATTCACTCATGTGGGGCTCATGGGGTTCGTATTGGCCGAAACCCTACTGGGTTATATGTGCCCCCTTACCGTATGGGAGGACCGGCTGCGCATGGCGGCGGGACAAGACGGGACTGGGGGCGGTTTTATAGGCTATTGGCTTGGGCGGCTGCTGTTTTTCGACTGCGCTGCCTGGAAGTTCATAGCGGTCTATGGCGCTTTTTTTGCGCTCATCCTGTTGTCCTTGTGGTGGGTGCCTGTTCGTCTGCGTCGCAGATGATGCACATTTTTCCCCATCATTCGCCTAAATAAAGAATTATTAAGCTGGAATAACTATATATTTTTATAACGGTACGGAAATGGCTTCATGCGAGGTACGCTGCAAGGAGGTCCAGCATGAATATCGAATTTGTTCGGGTGGTTTATTCCCCGTCAGAAGAAAGAAAGCAGGCAGAGCAGAGTGGCGTTTCCGCCGAGACCCGTGTGAACGATGCCGTCGAAGCCGTGGGGCGCAACTCCGCAGAAAAGCAGGCCCGAGTTCTGGCCCGGGAGCAGGCGCGTCGCGAACTGGAACTTTCCCAGTATGCCGAGACCATCGGCGCTCACGAGTTCAATATGGACAGGGTCATGGATTTGCTCAATGATCCGGCTCTGGCTGAGATCGACTGATCGAACTGTGAGGCTTGCCGCTCGGCGGGAAGAGAATTCGAATTTTGATGAATTCGTGCGCCCGGCCGCATGGGAATGCGCGGTCGGACGCATTTTTATTTTCTGCTTTTCAGACCGTTTGAGAGTGAAATAGACGTTTTTTTCAGTTTGGGACTGGACAGGCTTTTTCCACAGGCGTATATTGTACTCAAGAGTCAAGGACTGTTCCCTTTGGGAACCGGTGCGGACAGCAGCGGAGGGTATGCGCAAATAATCGAGACCGACTGTTTTGAAGCAGATTGGCGAATCGAGTCGCCACGTGCCTTGAAAGAGCACCGTGCGCCATAAGAGCCACCTGACGGGTCCCAAGAAAGAAGTGGGCCGAGGGGCTGCCGGGTAACCTGGCTGGGCGCACTTTTTTGCGCCATGTTTTCAACAGGATGTCCACAGTTTTTTTGGGTCGTGTCTGGACAAGCAGGCAGGAATGCTTAGTTATATTTTGCAAGGGCCCATGAGCATAATTTCAATAACCCTGACGGAGGGTGCGGGCGGTTAAACCGAAAGAGATCATAGATTGGCGAGTCGAGTCGCCGCAGAGAGCAAAAAGCGCAGTGCGTCAAGAAGAGCTACCTTAGCCGAGGTTGGACCGAGGCGGGAGCGGCCGGGTAACCTGGCATGGCGCACATTTCTATTCCGGCTCGAAAAGGCCTGGTTGCGGCTTACTGCAAAAAGATCATGCCCTCGCGTACCGAAGAGTACGTGTCGGCCTTGATCTTTTTTTGTGCCTGGCGCTCAAACCTTTTCGAGCCGAAATAGGTTCTGCCAGCCGGAACGGGGCGTTCACTCTTTGATGGCGGACAGGAATTTCGCGGCAACTTTCTGGAATTCTTCAGCCATGGTCCACATGAAAGGGTGGTCGCCTCCATCGGAGACGTGGACGGTGCTTTTGGGGATCTTTTTGCCCATGGAAGCAAGTTGCTCGGCAACGTCCGGAAGAAAGGAATCCCTGCGGCTGGCGGTCAGCAATACAGGGCAGGAGATTTCGGAGAGCCTCTCTGCAAATACATTTCCGCCCCTGTCTGCAAGACCACGGAGCAACGTGCTGTCGGCGTGGACGACCTGCTCCCAGTCGTCGCCATGAGCTGTTTCCCAGAAGGCAACCTGTTCGGGCAGTTTCAGCTCTCGCGTTTTTACCTCTTCATGAAGTCCTTGAGGAGAGAAGTGCTCCACGCAACTGTCGGCCATGACGGCAATAATTCTTTCCGGAAAATGAATGGCGGCCAACAACGCCGCCGCTGCCCCGCCGCTGGCACCCGAAATAATGAAACGCTCCTCGCCCAGTTGCTCGGCCAAGGCACATGCTTGGCAGGCGGCTTCGAACCACCAGTCTTCAGGCCACGGGTCGAGTCTTTCCGACTGGCCGGTGCCCAGGATGTCCAAAACCACGGCCCGGTGGGTCTGTCCGAAGTAGTGCAGTTCTCCCCGGTGCCATGCTGAAGAGGCCGTGTTGCCCGGCAGAATGACGAGCAGCGGGCCTTGGCCCTGTTCGCGGTAGTGAAGGGAATGAGTCTTGTATGTACAGAACGGCATGAATCGCGTCTCCTTGTTCAAGGGGTAGGAGAAGCGAATATCAGCAATGAATTCATATGTCTATATTTGCGAAGTTTTATCGCCGGAGGTGATTGAGAGAAAGCTTGGAGAGGTAGGCCTGAGGCCCCCTTCCGGGAAAAGGGACCTCAGGTTGTTCATGACTTAATCGTTCAGGGCTTCGTAAACGTTACCGACCATGCCTTCGCCTGGGGTCAGGGTCTTCTTGCCCGGTTCCCACTTGGCGGGGCAGACTTCGTTCGGGTTTTCCTTGAGATAGACGTTGGCCTTCATCTTGCGCAGGAGTTCGTCCGCGTTGCGGCCCACGTTGTAGAAGTTGATTTCGGAAGAGGCCAGCACTCCTTCGGGGCTGATGACGAAGGTGCCGCGCAGCGCCAGTCCGGTTTCAAAGTCATAGACGTCGAAGAAACGGGAGACGATGCCGGTGGGGTCGGCGGCCATCTTGTAGCGCACGTTTTCCAGCAGGCGCTCGTCGTTTTTCCAGGCCATGTGGGAGAATTTGGTGTCGGTGGACACGGAGATCACTTCCACGCCGAGTTCCTTGAGTTCGGCATGCTTGGCTGCCAGGTCCGCCAGTTCGGTGGGGCAGACGAAGGTGAAGTCCGCCGGGTAGAAGAAAAGAACGACCCACTTGCCGGCCTTGCGCAACTCGCCAAGGTCCACTTCGCCGAAAAAGCCTTCTTCAGGATCAAAGGTTTCCAGCTTGAATTCGGGGACCGGCTGACCGACTTTCGCAAAATCCAATTCGTGTTCATGTTCGCAGCTCATTTTTATCTCCTTATTTTCTTGTCGTTATTTTTTCTAACTAGTAATGATTGCTGTTTTCAAAAAGAGTTCTATACATCGGTTGTGACGGCGTCAAGCTCTTTTTTTAATTTTCCTGAGCTTTCAAGGCGAAGGCCTATGGTGTATAGCTTGGGGCCGGGCGCAGCCCGTTCCGATAAACGCCACAACACATCCTGAAAGAAGGAACAGTCATATGCACCACGGATTCGAAAAGATTCGCGAACTCGAAATACCGGAGCTGAACAGCAAGGCCGAGATCTACCGCCACACCAAAACCGGCGGCAGGGTGCTGTCCATCCTCAATGATGATGAGAACAAGGTGTTCGGCATCAGCTTCCGTACCCCGCCCGAGGACTCCACAGGCATTGCCCACATCCTGGAGCACTCGGTGCTCTGCGGTTCGCGCAAATACCCGGTGAAGGAGCCGTTCGTGGAATTGCTCAAAGGCTCGCTGCAAACTTTTCTCAACGCCCTGACTTTCCCGGACAAGACCTGCTACCCTGTGGCCAGCGCCAATCTTCAGGACTTCTACAACCTGGTGGACGTCTACCTGGATGCCGTGTTCTTCCCCAACCTTGATGAGAACCGCCTCAAACAGGAAGGCTGGCATTACGAACTTTCGGGCGTAGCGGACGAAATGACCTACAAGGGCGTTGTCTATAATGAAATGAAAGGGGCGTATTCCAGTCCGGACAGTCTGCTCTACGAGTATTCCCAGCAGTCCCTTTTCCCGGACAATACTTATGGTCTGGACTCGGGAGGCGACCCGGAGGTGATTCCGGATCTGACCTGGGAGCAGTTCAGTCGGTTCCACAAGACCCACTACCATCCGTCCAACGCCTACGCATATTTCTATGGCGACGATGACCCGGAAAAGCGTTTGGAAATACTGGCCGAGTATTTCGATCAGTTTGAAAAGATTGACGTCTCAGACTCCAGGGTGCCCTTGCAGGATCGTTTCAAGGAAGCCGTGGCCGTGCGCAAGCCGTATCCGGCCTCTCAGCGTCTGGCCAAAGGCATGTTCACGGTCAACTGGGGGCTGGCGGAAACCGCCGATGCAAATCTGAATCTGGCCTTGCATATTCTGGAACACATCCTCATCGGACTGCCGTCCTCGCCTCTGCGCAAGAATCTCATGGATTCCGGCCTGGGCGAAGACCTGGCCGGCGTGGGGCTGGAAGCGGACATCCGCCAGATGTTTTTTTCGGTGGGTCTCAAGGGAATCCACCCGTCCAACGCCCACAAGGTGGAATCCATCATCTTCCATACCATCAAGGAACTGGTGGAAAAGGGGATCGACCCCAAGGACGTGGAAGCGGCCATCAATTCCGTGGAGTTCGGTCTGCGCGAGAATAACACGGGTTCGTATCCTCGCGGGCTGACCCTCATGTTCCAGGCCCTGTCCTCCTGGCTTTATGACAAGGAGGACGGAGTCGAAGGCGATCCGCTGCTTTTGCTGCCTTTTGAGGAGCCGCTCAAAAACGTCAAGCACTGGGTGGCCAGCGGCGACAATATTTTCGAGGAACTCCTGGCTCGCCTGTTCCTGTACAATCCGCACCGCTCCACCGTGCTTCTTGAACCGGATCAGAAAATGGCCGCGAGCCTGGCGACCATGGAAAAGGAACGGCTGGCGGCAGCCAAGGCCGAAATGTCCGAGGAGCAGGTCAAGGGAATTATTGCGGAGGCCAAGGAGTTGCATCGTTTGCAGGAGGAGCCGGATTCTCCGGAAGCGTTGGCCTCCATCCCGAGGTTGGCCGTGGGCGATCTGGACAAGAAAAACCAGATCGTGCCTACCGAGGTGAAGCACGTCAACGGAGTTCCCTGTTACCACCACGATCTCTTTACCAATGGCATCGCCTATCTGGATTTCGGCTTCGACCTGACGACATTGCCTGACGAATTGCTGCCGTACACTGCGTTGTTCGGCCGTATGCTCACGGAAATGGGAACCTTGGACCGCGACTATGTTGAGCTTTCCCAGTGGATCGCCCGCACCACAGGAGGAATCTACCCGCAGGTGTTTGTCTCTCCCATTCGGGGAACGGACCGCGCCGCCGCCCGACTGTTCGTACGCGCCAAATGCACCATGGAAAAGGTGCAGGAAACCGCCGAAATCCTCACCGAGATTCTGACGCGGCCTAAACTGGACAACCTGGAGCGGTTCCGTCAGATCCTGTTCGAGGCCAAGTCCCGGGCCGAGCAGCGACTTGTTCCGGCCGGGCACCAGGTGGTGGCTGCGCGGCTTAAGGCCCGGGCCCATCGTGCCCACGCCATGGAAGAGACCATTTCCGGGGTGACCAGCCTGCAGTTCCTGCGCGAGTTGGCCGAACGTATTGAAAAGGATTTTCGCCGGGTGGCCAAGGAATTGGAGCAGGTGCGCCGGTTTTTGCTTTCCAAAAACGGCCTGATCATCAACGCTACGGTCCCCCAGAGCGACTTCCAGGTACTGGAACCGGTGGTGAAGGACATTGCGGCTGCGCTGCCCGAAAACAGTGCCGCTCCAAACTCCTTCTGCCCGCATGTTTTTCCTCAGCGCGAGGGGTTGGCCATTCCGTCCCAAGTCAACTACGTGGGCAAGGGGTGCAATGTTTATGAGCACGGCTTTGAATTCGTGGGCGCTGTGCATGCCGCCTCCAAATTCCTGCGCACCAGTTATTTGTGGGAAAAGGTCCGCGTACAGGGCGGCGCGTACGGCGGGTTCTGCCTGTTTGACCGTATCAGCGGCAGTTTCAACTTCGTGTCCTACCGTGATCCCAACGTGGGAAAGACCTTGCAGGCCTATGACGGTGTGGTGGATTTTCTGGAAAATCTGAATGTGCCGCAGGATGAGTTGGAAAAGTCCATCATCGGGGCCATAGGCGAGTTGGATACCTATATGCTGCCGGACGCCAAGGGGTTCTCGGCCACGGCCCGGGAGCTGGTGGGCGAGACCGAGGTCTTCCGTCAGGAGGTGAGGGACCAGATTCTGGCCACCACCGAGGAGGACTTCAAGAAGCTGGCTCAAGCCGCTCGCATTGTGGCTGAAAACGGGGCCGTTACTGTGCTCGGCAATGAGGAGGCCATGAAGGCGTCCAACGTGGATTTGGAAATTAAAGAGCTGCTGTAGCAAGCAATGAAACTAAAGCCCCGGCAAGAATATGTGCCGGGGCTTTTTTGTTTGTATTAATAGGAAAGCCGCTTTCCGATAGGTTTTCGATATCGCGGCTGGCGCGCGAAGCGCCATAGCCAAAAAATTTGAAAAGCCTTCCTCTTTCGGGTCTATTCTTTGCCGTAAATCACGTAATAGCCGGTGGGCACCACCACCAGCGTGAACAGGGTTGAAGCGAAAAGTCCGAAAATGAGCGCCCAGGCCAGGCCCGAGAAAATGGGGTCCAGAGTGATGGGCCAGGCCCCAAGAGCCGTGGTCAGCGCCGTGAGCACGATGGGCCGCATGCGCACCGCGCCACAGAGGACGATGGCTTCGCGCAGGCTGTGGCCTTCTCTCAATGCCTGTTGGATGAATTCGATGAGCACCAGCGAGTTGCGGATGACGATGCCGCCCAGAGCGATCATTCCGATCATGGAGGTTGCCGTGAAGAAGACCGGGTCGCCGAATCCGCCGATTTTACCGCCGGCAACGAGGTTCAGCAGCCAAAATCCAGGCATGATGCCGAGCATGGTCAGGGGAATGGCCGACATGATCAAAAGCGGTATGCCGTAGGAGCCGGTCTGGATGATGAGCAGGATGTAGATGCCCAGCAAGGCGGCTCCGAAAGCCAGGCCCAGGTCACGGAACACGTCCAGGGTGATTTTCCATTCTCCTTCGCCCGCCCATTCTGCGCTGGTCCCCGGTGGCATGGGAGAGTCCTTGAGCCGAGCCTGCAGATCCAGAATGGCCTCGCCGGGCGCACGTCCGGCCGTGTCCGCGAAGACATAGGCAACGCGCTTGAGGTTTTTGTGGTAGATGGGCTGTTCTACCGACACTTGCACGAATTTTCCCAGTTCGGCTAAAGGCGCCATCTTTCCGTTGCTTCCTTTCATGTGCAGTTCGGCGAGTTGCTCCGGGCCGGTGCGTCTGCTTTTGGGTAGGATCAGTCGTACGGGCAAAGGCTGGCGTTCACTGGTCTCGTGTACCGTGGAGACCGCCTCGCCCGCCAGGGCCATGCGAAGGGTGCGGACAACATCGTCGGCGGTGATCCCGTGCAAGGCGGCCTTTTCCTTGTCCAGGACGAAATCGAACATGGTTCTCTCCGCCTCGGCCGAATCGTCGATGTCCACGACGCCGGGCTCCTCGGCCATGAGAGCCTCGATGTGCCGAGCACCCTCGACAAGGTGTTCATAAGGCAAGGCTGGGCGGCCATAAATCTCTGTGGTGATGGTGCTTATGACCGGTGGGCCAGGGGGAGACTCCACAATTTTGAGCCTGGATCCATGTTTGCGCGCCAGGGCGCTCAGGTCGTTTCGCAGTCGCAGGCCGATACCGTGGCTTTGCATGGAGCGGCGTGACTTGTTTGCAAGGTTGATGCGGATGTCGGCCTGTTGCGGTCCTGTTCGCCAGTAATAATGACGGACCATGCCGTTGAAATCCATGGCCGAAGGAGAGCCCGTATACGTCACGAAGTTGGTGATTTCGGGGACAGTACGCAGGTAGTCTTCAAAGTCGCGAACCACCCGGTCCGTGGCCTCCAAGGAGGCGCCCTCGGGCAGGTCGATGACCAACTGCAGCTCGTTCTTGTTGTCGAAGGGCAGCATCTTGAGGGGCACTTGGCGCAACAGGACCAAAGCAACGCACAGGGCCAGTCCGGCAAGGAGTCCCAGGAACAGGAAGCGCCGATTGCGTATGCTTTCCAGGAAAGGGGTGATGATTCGGGTGTAGAGTTTCACCAGCCTGGGATCGGCGGCGTCCACCGAGGAAATCTGCTCCTGCGGCCTGTCTGGCGCGCGGTTTCTGAGCAGCAGGTAGGCCATCCAAGGCACGACGGTAAGCGCCGCCACAGTGGAGAAGGCCACGGTAAGCGGAACGTTGGCGGCCATGGGGGCCATGTACGGGCCCATCATCCCGGTGATGAAGAACATGGGGGTGAAGGAAACGATGATGGCCAGGGTGGACATGATCACCGGCGGCAGTACTTCGCGCACCGCCTCCAGGGTCGCGTCCAGCGCATTTCGCGTTCCCATGCGGATGTGGCGTTGGATGTTGTCCACATTGGTGATGGGATCGTCCACTACCAGCCCAAGGGACAGGATCAGGGCGAAAAGCGTGACCCGGTTGATGGTGTACCCGAACAGGTAGTTGACGAACAGGGCCAGGGAAAAGCTCATGGGCACGGCCAGGGCCACCACCAGAGCCTCGCGCCAGCCCAGTGCGAAGGCCAGAAGAGTCACCACGGTGATGATGGCGAAGAGCAGTGAATTGAGCAGCTCGTTGACTTTGGCCTGGGCGGTTTGGCCGTAGTCGCGGGTCACCTCCACTGTCACGCCTGCAGGCAGGATTTCACGTTTGAGGGTTTCGATGCGTTTCAGGATGCCCTCGGCCACGCGGACTGCGTTGGCGCCTTTCTTTTTGGCCAGGGCCAGGGTCACGGCCGGTCTATCCGCCGTGGCGCCGGTTTGGCCGATTTCCGAAAGGTACAGGTTGGAGAAACCAATGCGCGAATAGCTCTGTGGCTCGGTCGGGCCATCCATGACTGTGGCCACGTCGCGCAGGTAGACCGGCCTGTTGTCGAACACTCCAACCACAAGATCGGCCACCTCATTCGCGGACATGAGGAAGGATTGGCTGACCACCTCGGTGCGCTCATTGAGGCGTTCCAGATCTCCCGCAGTGAGGGAGCGGTTGGCTCCTCCCAAGGCCGTGGCGATCTCCAGGGGAGAAACATTGAATCCAGCCATGCGGTCGGGCTGCAACTCCACACGCACCTCCCGGCTTCGGCCCGAATGCAGGGACACGAGCGAAATGTCCTCCTCCTGCGCCAGTCGGTGGAAGAGCTCTTCGGCCATGCGCCGCAAGTCGTGGTCGTTGTAGCGCCCCCCCCACCCGAAATCCGGGTGCAAGGCCAGAGTGACGATTGGCACATCATCGATTTCCACGGGTTTGATGACCCAGCCGGAAACCACCTGGGGGGCTATGTCCACATTCTTGGCGATGGCGTTGTGCAATTTGATGAGTGAGTCTTCACGGTCCTCGCCGACAAAGAAGCGTACGGTGACTGCCGACATGGCTTTGCGGGAGATGGAATAGACGTACTCCACGCCGTCGATCTGCCAAAGGATCCGTTCCAGGGGAGTGGTGACCAGTTTTTCCACCTCTTCGGCGGAAGCTCCGGGAACCTGGACCATGATGTCGGCCATGGGCACCACGATTTGGGGTTCCTCCTCGCGAGGGGTGACGAGGATGGCGGCAATGCCCAGCAGCAGCGAGGCCACAGCCAGTATCAACGACATTCTGGAGGTCAGGAAGAAGCGGACGATGGACGGGATGAATCCTGTTTGTTTGTCTGAATCGTTCATGCTACCGAGCTCCCATCGGCACGCTCAGGGCTACGGTTTCCCCGCCATTCAGGCCGGAGAGGATCTCCACCCTGCCGTCCAGCCGTCGCCCGGCGCGAACGTATACCGGCAACCAGCGTTCGCCGCCCTTGACCATGACCGTTTTGAGCTGGCCCACGCTGCGGATGGCCTCGGCAGGCACGGTGATGGTTCGCTCGCTGCCCAGCGGGATGAGCAGACGGCCGAACATGCCGGGATAGAGCCCGGGGAGGTCGGGCAGGCCCACCTTGACCAGGAAGGAACGTGTTACCGGGTCCGCCAAAGGTTCGATCTCTTCAACATGGCCGCTGAGTGGGGCGTCGCCCAGGGCGGTGATGACCATTTCAAGGGACAGGCCTGGCCGCACGTTGCTGATGAGGCCTTCACGAACCATGGCCTCCAAGCGCATGCCGCCGCTGGTCTGGAGGCTCAGGAGCGGTTTGCCAGGAATAGCCAGATCGCCCGGGTCCACGAATCGTTGGGAGACTTCTCCGTCTTCCTGGGCTGTGATGGTGGTGTAGTCCAGCCCGATCTCGGCTTCCTGCACGTTTTTCTCCGCTCGGCGGACATTGGCCTGGGCCGCTGCCAGCCCGTCATGCGCCTGGGCCAGAGCCGCCTTGGCTTGGAGAAATAATGTCTCCGCCTTTTCCAACTCTTCGGTGGTGATGACTTTATCCGCATGGAGTTTTTGCATGCGTTGGTAGGTGGAGGAAGCTTTGCTGAAGGCTGCTTGTGCAGCGGTTATGCCCTCGCGGGCCTGTGCCTGGGTGCTGGCGGCGGACTGCATGGCCTGTCGGGCCTGCGCCAGCCGTGCTTCCGACTGTCTGCTGTCCAGCCTGATGAGGACCTCCCCTTTGCCGACGGCCTCGCCGGGGCGTTTGAGCACCTCCAGGACTCGGCCCGTGACTTGAGCTTCCACTCGTATGTCGGTTTTTGCCTGTACAGCCCCCACGGCTTCGTGGATGCGGGGTGTCTCCACTACTTCGGCCACGGCGGTTGCCGCCGGTTGAAAGCCGGAGGGAGGAGTCTGGACGGAGCCTGGTTCGATGTCGTTGCCGCAGGCGGACAAGGCTGCCAGGAAGATGAATGCCAAAAGCGCGTATATCGTTTTCATGATTGTTATCCTGGGGAAAGAGTTCAGGAAAAAACATAGCGCATCAGGGAGTTGAGCGAAAGAAAAATTCCCTGCGCCATGCAGAAACGGCACAGGGAATCTTATGAATCAGAGGGGGAAGAGATTATTTTTTGCGGTATTCGAGCCCCATGGAAAAGGCCTTGCCAACGAGCTGGCCGATTCCGTGGTATTCCTGGCTGCCGGGTGTGAAAATCAGGGGGCGGATCAACTCGATGTCCGGGAATTTATCCTTCTTGAGCTTGTCCTCATCAACTTTCACGTCCACGATTTCACCGATGAGCTGGATGTGAACTCCCACATTGACGGCCTGCGTCAACCTGCATTCAACGATGAGGGGGAATTCCTCGATATAGGGTGCGTCGACCACCTCGCTTTTTACCGGGGTCAGGCCTGTTGCCGCGAATTTGTCTATCTCCTTGCCCGAGTCGATGCCCAGATAGTCGGCTTGGGCCGCATGGGCTTCGTCGGCTACACTGATGGTGAAGGCCTCATGCTTGAGGATGCCTTCATAGGTGTGGCGGTTTTCGCGCAAGGAAACTCCCATGCTCGGGGGCTGGGAGCAGACAATGCCGCCCCATGCGGCGATCATGGCGTTGGGTTTGCCGTTCACGTCGTAAGCGCCCACGGCCCATACAGGCGTCGGTACCGCAAAAGGTTTGCTGCCAAGAGACTTTTTCATATTCGAACTCCTTCAGGTAATGTTCTATTGGGTCCAGCGGGTTGCCGGAAGGACCCAGGTGTGGCTCGGGGTGTAGAACAGGCCATGCCCCTTGCCCGAGTGCAGTTGGATTTCATTGGACTGGATCTGGGAACCGGCCTGCTCAAAGGCTGCTTTGCAGGAACCGGCTTCCAGGTCCGAGGCGACATACAGGGAAAGGATTCGGCCCTGGAGGCGGTGTCCCCGTTTGCGGCGCAGGAACTGGTTGTACTCGCCGCTGTTCCTGCCCCGGCCGCATCCGGCCATGACCACATAGCTTACAAACGGGTCGTTGAGGGAAGACGCCACCAGCAGGGTTATATAGCCGCCCCTGCCGAAACCGCATACCGTGATGTTCACTGGCGGCACGCCTGCGCCGATCATCCGCCGTATCTTTGAAACGATGCTGCCTGCGTACTGCAGGGGGCTGACCCTGGGGCGGGTTTCGCTGATGACCGTCAACCCCTGTTTTCCCAAGGTATTGATTATCTTCTCGTATTCATAGGTCCCGTATCGCGTCTCGACGCCTTTGGCGCCGCCCTCCAATTCCTCACCGTGAATATAGATGAAGTACTTGGATGTCGGGTTCAGTTCTTTGAAGGCTTCCCCGAAGGTGATGCCCAGGGCGGTGCCGGACAAGGCGGGGAGTAGGGATAGCGTGAAAAACAGCATACGTATCATTGGAAAAACTCCGTGCTTGTTCTGGGGAACCTACCCCATTCGGGTGGTATTCGCCAAGCTGGGAAACGAGAGGCCGGTTTGATTCCCAAAGGGGGGCGTATTTTGCTGATTGGTTTTGTTCAGATGTTGCAGGAGGGATTGGTTTCGCCTGTTCTTGAAATTTGTTTCTCACCTGTCAACAGGGGAAAAACGTCTTTTTCTTTCCCGCCAGCCATGCCGAATCATCCCGTGCCGGTTCCTCGTGCCATACTCATGCAGCCGGGAAAGGCACCGGTGTAAGCAAGGAGGGAATACACAATATGCCATTACCAATTATTGGCGCCGTGGCCGGACTGTTCACCACCATTGTGGAGGGGGTATCCGGCTACATGAAGCAAAAGCAGAAAATCAAGAAGGCGGTCATGGAGAACCGTATCCGGCTGGCTCAGTCGGATCAGGAGTTCAACCATGAGTGGGAAATGAAGCAGTTGGAAAACTCGGGCTGGAAGGACGATGTTCTCTTTTTTGCCTGGATCGGTTTCTTCATTTGGAGCGGGCTGTGCCCGGAGGAGGCCGGGAAGGTTCTTGCCGCCTGGGAGGCCCTGCCAGAATGGTTTCTGCAGATCACTTTCTGGATCGTGGCCGCTGTTCTGGGGGTCAAGAAAATCGGGGATTACCTGCCCGTCGCTCTCAAAGGGATCAAGGACGCCATGGAGGGAAGTAAATGAGCCCCATGGAGAGTCAGGAACTGCACGATTTGCTGATCCGAATCGACGAGCGGGTCAAATCCATCCAGGACGACATACGGGCCATCAACAAGCAGCGCCGTTGCACCGCCAACACCGAAAAAATTCGTACCCTGGAGCGTATGGTCTGGGGATGCGCCGCCACTATGGTCGGGATAGCCGCACACATGACCTATGAGATCCTGCGCTAAGGGTGGACCTGTTGCAGGGACTGCCGGATGAACGTGTCCTTGAGGGCTTGCAGCCGTTCGGCCTTTTCGTCGTCCTTTTCCGCGCGGGCCAAGGCTATGGCCCGGTCCAGGGTGTTTACTGCAGAGGAGTGGGCTCCTGTCCCCATATAGGCGCGGGCCAGAAGCTCAAGGATCTTGGTGTTCTTGCCGTCGATGCGTGCGGCCTGCTCCAGGTCCTCCTGGCTCCGGTCGTACCGGGCAAGTCGAAGGAAACATTCCCCCCGTGCCGCAAAGGCCCTGGAGGAATTGGGATTGACAGCGATCGCATTGGTGAATTCCTCAGCGGCGGCCTCGTAATCCTTCAGGGCGAATTGAGCCAACCCCGTGTTGAAATAGGCGTCAAAGCGATTGGGGGCCATTGCTATCGCCTGGGAGTAGTCTTGGATGGCCTCGGCGTAGTGCTGTTCCTGGGCCAGCATGTAGCCCCGCTGGACATAGGCATCCACATGAGAGGCGTCCAGTTCTATGCAGCGGGTCATGCTTGCGGTGGCCTTGTCCATGTCTCCGAGTTTCCATTGCGTGAACCCCAGGAGATACCTGGCCTGGATGTTGTGAGGCCGGAGCTGCGTCGCTTTGGTGAGCGGCCCGACGGCTTTTTGCCATTGGTCGAGCTGGGCGTGGGCCAGCCCTTTATACAGGACTGCGTCGAAAAGTTCGGGGTTGATCGCCAGGGCCTGATCCAGTGAGCGGATTGCCGATTCCGGGTCCAGGAACTGGCCCTTGTGATAGCCCTGCAAAGCGTCGTCCACATATCCGGCGGCCTTGGCTTCCTGACGCATCTCTTCGGTGACCGGGATGGTATCGTCGATTCTGATGCCGAGACTTTTCGCCAAGGTGCACCCTGCGGGCAACGAGCAGAGCAGGCAGAGTATGAAAATGAATCTGACCAGCATGTCCTTTCGGATACAAGTGCATGCCCCGGTCGTCAACCGGAGAAGGGGAATATACTGGGATGTCGGCATGGTATGCTCTGCAGAGACCGGAATCAGATCCCGAAGAATCGGAAGCTGCCCGGCGCGAAATGGGCCCCGAAAAGGTCGAGCAGGAATTCGGATGCTCTTTTTCCGCCGCCATCCTGGGGCTTAAGATGACTCCAAAAGAGGCCGGTGACGCAAAAAACGCCGAAAGGGCAGCCCTCCCGGCGCTTTTGTTGGGAAGACGGGCCTAGGCGTTCCCGACAAAGATGTCGCCGCCGCTGCGCTCGGGCGCTCCGAAGTTGCTGATGAGCGAAAAGTAGGTCGTGTTGTCGAAAATATTGGTGGTGTCGCTGTTGTTGACGATTTGCAGTGTGGACTCGTCCACGGTGGTGGTGCGTGAGTTGTCCACGGTGGTGAACTGGTTCACGGTGCGGTCATCCACCACGTTCTTGGTTTCGGTGACGATGGTGCGCGAATAGTCGTTGTTGATGGTCTGGCGGTTTTCCTCCACCAGATTGGTCACGGAGTTGTCGGGTTGGTTGATGACCTGGGTTTGCTGGAGATGTGTGGTCTGTGATTCGTCCACGTTTTTGACGGTGTTGTTCTCCTGCACGTTGGTGACTTGGCGGCGCTCGGTGATGTTGGTCTGGTCCGTGTCGTTGTGGACAGTGGTGCGGCTTTCGTTGTTCACGACTTGGGTCTTGTTTTCGACTGTGGTCTGCTGGTTGGTTTCGTTCTGCACCGTGCGCTCGGTGGTCATGTCCGCCTGGACGTTGCGCGAATTGTCCTGATGAATCGTGTTGGCTTGGTTGTCCACGTAGGAAACGTCCTGGTTGGTGACGTTTTCGACCTTGGTGGTTTCCTGACTGTTCAGGATGGTGTCGTTGTCGATGTTCATGGTGGATGAGGCGTCCGTGGTGCTGTTGATGGTCTGGCTGAAGTCCAGGCCCTGTCCCTTCTGCCCGGCCACCATATCCATGAATCCATCCAACTTGCTGCCCACCTGTTCCGCCTCGGAATAACCGTCCGCAGTGGGGACCCAGAATTGACCGAGTTTTTCGGGCTCCCATCCCTTTGTCTCGTGGGTCTCGGTCCAGTTGGTGGTGGGCCAGTTCTGGTTGTGGGTGAAGCCGGTGCCGTGCCATTGGCTCAGCTTTCCGGGCATGACGAAGCCACCGGGTGGTATCGGAACGAACCCGCCGAGGGTGGGCATGGAGAATCCCATTGAAGGGGTTATCTGTACGTGTCCGGCAGGGGACATCGGGGAAATGCCCAAAGACGGACCGATGCTCACGGTGCCGGTGGCCTTTTCCGTGGCCACCGCCTGGGTGGCTCCGCCTCCGCTGGGGCTGGTGTAGACCATACCGCCGCCGGTGGAGGGCTGGGTGATGCCGGCTCCGCCGGTGCTTGGCTCGGATCTGTGCCCTACGGACTGTTGGGTGATGTTTCCCTGCGTTGTGGGGACGGGCGTGCCACCGGTGACGGGCGTCAATGGAGCCCCGCCGGTGAGGTTGCCCGGCATGGTATACTGTGCTCCCCCGGCCACCTGTTGGGTTTCAACAACACCGCCGCCTGCGGTGGCGTTCCTCCCTCCGCCGGAGGTCGCAGAGGCAACTGTGGCGCTGCCTCCCGTACCGGAAATACCCGTGCTGCCACCGGCATTGGTGTTGGCTGTTCCGCCGCTTCTGCCGACCACGGACGTCCCGCCACCGGAAATGCCTGTGCCGCCGCCGACGTTGGCGTTGACGTTGGTCGTTCCGCCGCCCCCGCCTCCTATGGTGGCGCCGCCGCCGACATTGGCGTTGACGTTGGTCGTTCCTCCGCCTCCGCCCGTATTGGGTGCACCGAGGGTGCCGCCCACATTGAGATTCGGATTGGGCGGGGCTCCTGTATTGGGCGAATAGGGGATGCGGGCGGGAGAAGTGTCTATGGGGACATGGGCCGGGGTGGTGTCTATGGGGACGTGCCCGGCTTCGCCAGGCGTGACGTGACCCGCTTCACCGGCCATGAAATGGCCGGGAGGCCCTGCCGTGATACTGCCGGCCGGACCGGCAACGATGAAATCGGTCATGCCTAACCAGGACATCTTTTCCCCCTGCCCCCGATTAAAGTACATGCATGTACTCTATTGGCTAAGTATAAAAATACGCCCTGGTCAGCCCGGAGTCAAGGGATACCGCGTCCGCGCGTGCTCCTGAGTCGTAAAGTAATGGGGTGGCCTACACCGGAACGCCTGTCAACAAGGTGAATCATTCCTTTTTTCCTCCTGCTTCCCCGATTCGCCCGGCCCTGATGCTCCGCATTCTGCGGCGCGCACCAACACCGGCGAGTTGCTGAGGGGCGCTATACATCGATGCCTTATCGATAATTAAGTGGTGGTTTTATAGCTTATAAATCCAAAGAGATACGTCTTTTTGGTGGTGTGCCTGGATGGTGGCTTTTCTTTTCCCTCCCACGCCGTTTCGCTTCAGGCTCTGTCAAGTTCCTTTTCTTTCCCTCTCGTTTCCTTTTGCTTTCCAATTTTATCCAGCCCTGAAAACGGGGGGTATGCTCCTCGCTACAACAAATAAAGAAGATTTGCGTACGGGGCGGCAGCCCCAACCAACTTCAGGAGGAATCCGAGCATGAATGATACCATTGAGCTGCATCGCGCCTACAAACGCATATTCGATACCGAAGATGGGAAAATGGTCCTGGAGGACCTGAAGCTGCGCGCCTGTTTCGACCGGACCACCTTTTCCACGGACCCGGGCCGGACACACTTCAACGAAGGCAGGCGGAGCATGGTGCTTCATGTCCGCTTCATGATCGACGAGGACAATTTCAGGGGACTGATCAAGGAGAAGAAATAATATGCACAGGGCAGCAATGAAGCAGGCCAAGATCGCTGAACGGGATTGGCGGACAACCCTGCCCAGGGAGTGGACCATCATGCATCGAGGCGGCGACGGCAGGGAGGTGGAGATTCCCATCGGCGAACATCCGTCCTTGACCAAATACAACAGCAAGGACGAGGCCGTGAAGGCATTGGTGCACGCTCAGCGCATGCTCGGCCGCAGGCCCGAGGGCTATATGCCCGTGCCCGGCGAAAGCACTTCTCCCGAGGAATGGGAGCAGATCTATGCAGCTCTGGGCAGGCCTCAGGACCCGGAAGGATACCGTCTGCTTCAACTGCCTCTGTCTGACAACTTTGAGATCAGGGACGAGTTCCTGCGGGAATTCCTGATCGTGGCCCACAAGCAGGGTCTGAATACGAAACAGACAGAGGCGCTGCTGGGTTGGTTTCTGCCCAAGGTGGCCGAGCTGCGCGTGGAGATGCAACAGGGGCGATCTGGAGGAGTGCATACGTGAATTCGAAGTGCTGCGCTCCGTGCACATGGGCGGCATACTCCGTCCGTGCTGAGAGGTGTAATTAAGCTTGTGGAAGAGACTGCTGTCGAACTGCAGCACAAAATTACCGGTCAGTCCTGTTCCTCGGGCTTCAGGGAATCTGCTTTGGGAGCATTCCCTGCGTATTTTGCCAAACCCGTGATTGCTCAGTTGATGTTTCAGGAAATCGGCTGGTTCTACTCTCGTTGCGAAATTGAAATAAAGAAGGCCGGGTCAAACGACCCGGCCTTTCCGCTCATGCCCTGTTGCTGTTGTTTCGCGCCCTCCGGGGAGCACGGGGGCGAGTTGCGTGGATGGGGAGTCAGCGTGGCAATATCCTTTTTCTTACGGGATGTCGCAAGGGTACCACGGCTCGTTCACCTTGCGGTCCGAACCGAGCAACGTGATGGTACTGGGCAATGCCTGGGCAATGAGCGGTGTAAAGGGCGTATAATCGTACCGTACCATGACCTCCACAATCTGGCAGGGCTCTCCGGCATTGCCTTCGACTCCCTCGCCGCCGGCGGCCAGGTCGGGCCAACTGCGGATGGTGATGGATTTGCTTCCGTTGTTCAGGACACTGAGCATGACTCCGGTCTTTTCCTCTATCTGCGTCAGACGGGTGCCCTCCTCGTAGCCCTGGCCGGTGCTGGCGAAACGGGCTCCTTCCTGCGCCGCCCGCTGCAGGGTCAGCCAGGAATAACAGATGTTGCCCATTTCGATGAGTCCCATGGTCAGCACGAAGAGCAGGGGCAGGACCAGGGCGAGTTCCATGGCGGTCATTCCCGATTTGCCCTTTTCCCAGGGCCGGATGAGGGTTGCGGTGCGCTTCATGGCGGCCTCCTAGTTGAGCAGACGCCAGCCGAGCTGACGGCCGATCTGCTTGAAGATGTCGTCGATGTCGTAGACCGACGGAGCATCGAAATAATGGTCGTTCGTGCCCGGCCTGCTGGAAGCGACCTGCATCATGAGCGCCTTGTCCACGTTGTCCGAGGTTCCGAAACGGATGGTGAAGATCTCGATGCCCGCATCCTTGGCCAACTGCGCCTGCTCCAGCATGTCCGCATTGAGCCGGCCGCTGTCTTCGCAGTGAGCATCGGTGACGTGCATGGCGTAGTACGAGTTGGTCCAGTAGTTGTTGGGTTCGTAACTCTGGACGTACGGGCCGCCGCACTTGCCGTCCTCGTTATCTCCGTCCGTGAGCAGGATCATGATCTTGCGGTATTCCTCCGGGTCGCCCGCCTGGGTATAAGGGGCTTCCTGGGTCAGGACATGCCGGCCCCATTTGACGCCCATGGGGATAATGGTGCCTGACCACACGCCTCGTGCGTCCATGGTGTTGATGGAGCCGATGATCGTGCTCTTGTCGGTGGTCAGGGATTGGACTTCGGGCACGCCCGATGAAGTATTCAGAGTGACTCTGTCTCTATAGTAATAGGGAAGGGCCCAGTATTCATCCATGAAGTCCTCGTGCAGCCCTTCGTTGAGAGTTCCGTCCCAGTTGCGCCCGCCAGCGGGCTGTCCGTCGCCGGCATCATCGCCGACCCGGACGAGTCCCTTGAAGGGGACGAGTCCGACCTTGGTCGACGGGCTGGTGCCGTCGGGGATGATCAGGTTTACCAGATTGATGGACGCCTCTCGCACCATTGTGATGGGCGTTCCCTTCATGGAACCGGAGTTGTCGATGACAAAGACCACCTCCAGTTTGTTGAATCCTGCGGCCGCCTTGGCGTAGACCCATTTGTCCGTGATGCCGAGGATATTGAGCAGGATGGTGTTCACCTGTGCCTTGGCCTGGACGTTGACACTGCGAATCTCCGTGCCCGGCGAGACCTCTTCCACGACAGCTCCGGGATAGTTGATCTGGATCATGTCGTTGACCGCTGCATTGACCAGACCTTTGCTCAGGTCCGGGTCGTAGGGAAGCTCAAGACTTCCGGCCAGAGCTCCCGCATCCACGGCCGCCTGTAACTGGGCCTTGGACTTGTAAAGCATGCCCAGGTCTACTGCCAGGCCCACGAAGGCGACCAGGACGGGCAGCAGGATGCCCATGAGCATGCTGATGCCGCCATGCCGGGGTCCTTTAGGGGATGGGCATGGTGGTGCTTGCCTGGAGCATGTATGTTTGCTTGTCGTTTGAGATGAAGTTGGTGCCATCGGAGCCTCCCTTGAACGGTACATATTCACAGCTGACGGTGACGGTCACGGTTTTCTGCCCGGCGTCGGTGGTCACGTCGGTGACAAGGGAGTCGTCCGGAATTTCGGTGATGATCGCCTTGACCAAGCCGTCCACGTCAGCGCCTTCTCCCTGCAGCAGCACCATGCGCGCTCCTTCCCTGCTGGCTTCCTGCAGCGTGGTATAAGTGTGCATGGCTGTGGATGCTTCCACGAGAACGAACAGCAACAGCACGATGAGCGGCAGCAGGAGCGCCAGTTCAGTGGCTGCTATTCCTTTTTGTGATTCGATTTCGTGCCTGTTCTCCATGTTCTCACTCCTTTTTCTGTCCGGGATGGACCCCGGTGATCTCTTCTGAGCAATGGCTGTGCCAAGGAAGTAATAATGAGATGGATGCAGATGAAAATTGCCCGGAAAGCTAGGGCCTGCTTGCCGCGCGACCTTTTTTCGGATTTCTTTTCCACGCCGGAAGGGCGTCTTGGAGTGTTAGTATGATCTATTTTTTGTGGAGCAGCTTCGGGAAATGAGGTAGCTTGGTGGAGAATACAAGGAGAGGTCCATGCCCGTCAGAATTCTTGTTGTGGATGATGAACCAGCCTTCCAGGGATTGCTCGTGGATGCCCTGACCGAAAAGGGCTATGAGGTGGAGACTGCGGACTCTGCCGAGAAAGGGATTGAAAAGGCTCGTGCAGGCGATTTCGATTTGGCCCTGCATGACGTGAAATTGCCGGGGATGTCCGGCATCGAGGCTTTGCCGCATCTGGCCGAGGTCGCACCGACCATGGATGTGATCGTCATGACCGGTTACGCCACCAAAGGCTCGGGCGTGGAGGCCATGAAACGCGGAGCTTACGACTATTTCACCAAACCGTTCAGCATCGGCGAGATGGACGTGGTCATCCGCAGGGCTCTGGAAAAGCGCAAGCTGCAGCAGGAGCTCAAGACGCTCAAGAAAAACCTGCGCGCAGACAGCCCGCTGGAGACCATCATCGGCCAGAGCGAGCCCATGATGCGGGTCAAGGAGCGCATCGAGCGCGTGGCCGAGCTGGACGCGGACGTGCTGGTAATTGGCGAGACAGGCACGGGCAAGGAGTTGGTTTCCGACACCATTCACGCCCTGAGTGCGCGCATGTCCGGCCCGTTCATCAAAATCAACTGCGCGGCCATCCCGGAAAGTCTGCTGGAAAGCGAACTCTTCGGCCATGAAAAGGGGGCGTTCACCGGCGCCACTGCCGTGAAAAAGGGCAAGTTCGAGCAGGCCAAGGGTGGGTCCATTCTCTTGGACGAAATCGGGGACATGCCGATTCATCTTCAGCCCAAACTGCTGCGGGCGGTGGAGCAGAAGCAGGTGGAACGCCTGGGGGGCATAGCTCCGATATCCTTCGATGTACGCATCATCGCGGCCACCAACCAGGAATTGGAGGAGCGGGTCAGGGAAGGGGCGTTTCGCAGCGACCTTTATTATCGCCTCAATGTGGCCACCATCCTGTTGCCGCCCCTGCGTGAACGCCTGGACGACGTGCCGTTGCTGGCCGAGTTTTTCATCAGGCGCGCCAATCGGCGTTTGGGAACGGATATTCTGGGAGTCGCGCCGGACGCCATGGCCAAAATGATGGCTTACGACTGGCCCGGTAACGTTCGGCAGTTGGCCAATGCCGTGGAACGGGCCGCCATTTTCTGCAAGGGGACTCACATTACCCGGTCGGAAATGGATCTGGCCTTTTCCAGGGCGATTCAGGGGGAGGAAGAGGAGACTGCCTCCGTTATTCTGGACGGGGACATGACCCTGAAGCAGGCCCTGCAGGAATACGAGCGCAAGGTCATCATATCCGCCCTGAGCAGAACCTCCGGCGTACAGACCGAGGCGGCCGAACTTTTGGGTATTACCCCCAAAAATTTGTGGAACAAGCTTCAGAAGCACAAGCTTGATCCCACGGAGTTTTTAACCCGGTAGTCCATTTATTTTAGATCGACATAATGATTTGAAATAGCAGCACTAAACGTTCCAAAGAAGGGTCGTCATCGAAGGATGGCGATCCATTTTTTTTAGATTTTCAAAGAGGAATCACTTTGCTTTTTTGAGTGGGTAAGGGCTCTCGGAAAATATTTAATGCTTTTATTTCAGTGAGTTGATGCTGTTTTGAACAGTGTTGGCACGACGGTTGCTCAATGAGGGCAGTGGCTGATGGAGGGGAGTACCCGCAACCCAAAATGAAAAAAAGCAACCCAAACTTTTTTAAACAAGGAGAAATGAAAATGACCAAACTGATGAACCTTATCAAGAATGAAGAAGGTGCAACTGCTCTGGAATACGGTCTGATCGCAGCATTGATCGCAGCCGGCATCGCCACTGCGGTAGGCGGCCTGGGCGACCAGGTTGTGGCAACCTTCGATTTCATTAGCGGCAAGATGTCCGCCGCGATGACCACCACCAGTTCGTAGGCTTCACAGCAAAAGTTCAGCCGGCTCGGGGCAGCGGGAGGGAAAGCCCGCTGCCCCGGTTCCGCCTCAGGGGGAAAGCTTGAGACGGAAAGCCGAAAACAGACAATGTTTCGGGGGAGAACATGGATATTCTGGTCGCCGCAGTTCTTGCGGCAGCACTCACCATCGCGACGGTCACCGACCTCAAAAGTCAGCGTATACCCAATTGGCTGACCTTTCCGCTGATGCTCGGCGGCTTGGCCGCCCATGCGGTTTTTACCGGGCTTGAGGGCCTGTGGTTCAGCCTTGCCGGATTCGGACTGGGGCTGGGGATCATGCTGGTGCCCTTCCTTTTGGGAGTCATGGGTGCAGGCGACGTGAAACTTCTGGCCGGAGTGGGTGCCTGGTTGGGCGTCAACACCACTCTGACCGCCTTCGTCATCACCTGCCTGGCCGGTGGCGTGTACGCGCTGGGTGTCATGCTGCGTGACCGGGAGATTTTCAAGGCCGTCCTCACCAACATCAAGGCACATCTTGTTCTCGCCTTGTGCACCAAGGATTTCAAATACACCCCCGTTTCTTCGCAGCGCACCTTGCCCCGGCTTTGTTACGGCGTGGCCATTGCCATCGGCACCGTGGCTTCCATGGTACTGACCTATCATGAAACCGGCGGGACTTTCGTCCGCTAAGGCAGGGGTGAGTTATGAGCAGGTCTTCGCGCGCACTGGCCCAGATAGCCATCGCCTTGTTGCTGTCCCTGGTGGCCGCATTCATGATTTTCCGCTGGATGAGCGTTCAGACCGCCAACCAGCCCCAGGTTCGGCAGAGCCCCGTCGTGGTGGCCAAGTCGGCCTTGAAGAAGGGCACCAAGCTGGTGGCCGAACACCTTGAGATCAAGAATTTTCCCATGGATGTGAAGCCATCAGGTGCTTTCAACGACACCAAGAGCCTCGTAGGCAAGGTCATTACGATCGGCGTCGGGGCCAATGAGCCCGTCACCGTGAGCAAATTGGTGCGGGACAAAGTCATCACCAGCATCAGCACCATGGTGGAGCCGGGCAAGCGGGCCATGTCCGTTAAGGGCAACCGGGTCATGGGGTTGGCCGGTTTCGTACACCCCGGGGACCGGGTGGACGTGCTCGTGTCCATGACTGAAGGCGAAAAGGAAAAGCCGGTCACCAAGGTCGTGCTCGAATGGATCAAGGTCCTGGCCACTGGAACCCAGCTGGAATCTCCTCTTGAGGAAGGCAGCACCGCCTCCGTTGACATCTACACCCTGGAGCTGACCCCGGAAGAGAGTGAGCGTATCGCACTGGCCGCCTCGCAGGGAGAACTGCACTTCGCCCTGCGCAACGCAGCGGACAACGCCACGGTCTATACCACCGGCCAGACGCCCAGGTCCGCCCTGGCGGCCTATCGCAAGGGACAGGAGCCTCGGAAGGTGAAAACACGCAAGTGGCATAAGGTGGAAGTCATTTCCGGCGATGCCGTCAGTAGTCAGAAGTTTTAGAGGGAAGGGGGGAGCAATGTCCATAATCAGAAATATCGGCATCACGCTGCTGGTTCTTGCCGGCCTTGCGATTTCGCCGCAGAGAGCTCAGGCCGGGGATGTCGTCGTTTCGGAAGCGGCCAACGTCATTCGTCTGATTTCGGGCAAGTCCGTGATCATGAAGACAGACCGCAACGTGAACCGCGTGTCCATCGCCAATCCGGAGACCGCCTCCATCATGCTGCTCTCGCCCCGCCAGGTCTACGTGACCGGCAAGACGTTCGGCACCACCAACCTGACCCTGTGGAAGGGACGGGACATGGAAATCTACGATGTGCAAGTAGTTCCCGATGTGTCCGGTCTCAAGCGCATGTTGCATGAGCTGCTGCCCAACGAAAGCAACATCAAGGTTATGGCCAACTCCGAGAACATCACCCTGGCCGGAAGCGTGACCAACGCGGCCAGCCTGACAGCCGCTCTCAATCTGGCAGAAACCGTGGCCCCGGAAAAGGTGGTCAATCTGCTGCGCCTGGACGGCGTACAGCAGGTCATGCTTGAGGTGAGGGTGGCCGAAATGAGCCGCAGCGTGCTCAACCGCATGGGTGTCAACTTCAACACCATGGTGGGGCAATTCACCTTCTACTCCTTCCTCAACAACCTGACCTCGCTGGCCACGGACGGTTCCGGAACCCTGTTGACCGACAGGATCAACAGCATTCTTTCCTATTCCGGGTCCAACGGAAATTTCCAGGGCTTCATCGATGCTCTCAAGTCCCACGGACTGGCCCGCATTCTTGCCGAGCCGAATCTCATCTGCGTAAGCGGCGAGTCCGCCAACTTCCTGGCCGGCGGCGAAGTGCCCATCCCCATGCCGGGGGCACTGGGCACGGTCGGGATCGAGTTCAAGCCCTTTGGCGTCGGGCTGGAGTTCACGCCTACGGTCATGAGCTCCAATCTCATCAACCTCAAGGTGGCTCCCGAAGTTTCCGAATTGGATTACTCCCGCTCCCTGGAACTGGACAGTTACGAGGTGCCGGCCATCACTACCCGTCGCGCCTCCACGGTCATTGAATTGGCCGACGGCCAGAGTTTCGCCATCGCCGGGCTGGTCAGCGAATCCCTCAAGGAAAACAACTACCGGTTCCCGGTATTGGGCGATCTGCCCGTGCTGGGCACCCTGTTCCGCAGCGTGGATTTTGAAAAGGGCAAGACCGAGTTGGTAATCATCGTCACGGCCCATCTGGTGAAGCCTCTGGACCGGGACAAGCAGACCCTGCCCACGGACGGCTTCCGCGAGCCGGACGACTACGAATTCTTCCTGCTCGGCCTGCTTGAAGGCCGTGACAAGGGCAAGAAGCCCGCCAAGAACGGCAGAAACATGCAGGGTGCGCAGCCTGCGCAGGGGCCGGTGGCGCATCCGGAATCCGGCTTTGACGGCGACCTCGGTCACGCTTGGCCGCAATAGAGGAGAGAACCATGAGATCGTTGATCCTCATATCCGTCATGATGATGTTCCTGGCTTCCGGGTGCCGGGCGATGCTGGTGGAACACCATGAATCCACGGTGCCCCAAGGGTCGTCCGTGCACATGGCCGTGGAAAACCAGATTCTCAACCCCATGCCCGCCGGGACCGAACCGGTGCGCGGCATGGACGGCAAGTATGCCCAGTCGGTCATCGAAAAATATCAGAAGGGCCCCACCTCGGAACCCCAGAAGAGTTCCAGCAAGGAATCTCTTGTGGACGTCATCGTGGGAGGGAGCAACTGATGCTGTTGCCCAAGCTGAAACTCGAATACTGGCGTGAAATTCTGCTTCTGGCCCTCATGGTGGCGGTGCTTATGGCGGATGCCTTCTTTCTCAAGAGCTTCGGAAACGATTCTTCGGAGACCGAAACCGTTTCCTCGGAAATGGCCGGTACGGGTTCATAGGGGGAGGAACGTATGAACAGCAGAATAATACCGATCACCCTGGCCGTGGTGAGCGACGAGGAGCGCGAACGTCTGATAAGCATCGTCAAGGACATGCCCATGGCCCGCATCCAGCCCGATGAGGCCGAAGACATGGGCGTGTTGGTCTACGAGCCCGGTCCCAGCGCGGACGAGGATTTTCCCCATATCTTCCATGCTTTGGAATCAGGGCAGGCCGAGGACGTGTTTCTGGTGGGAGAAGCCCCCGATCCCGATCTGCTTATTCGGGCCATGCGTCACGGCATCCGCGAATTTCTCAAGGCTCCGGTGACCAAGGAGGACTTTCGGGCCGCCCTTATGCGCACAGCCTTGCGTGAAAGCCTGGAAGGCGGCGGTCCGCGAGGACGGATCATCTCCGTACTGGGCAGCAAAGCCGGACTGGGGACTACCACCCTGGCCGTAAACCTTGCCTGCGCCATCAACGAACGCACTCCCGGCGAGGCGGCACTGCTGGATCTTCGCCAACCCGTGGGGGAAGTGCCCCTGTTCCTGGACCTGCAGTATGAATTCACCTGGGGGCAGTTGCTGGATGATATTTCCCGCTTGGACAGCACCTATCTGCGCAGCGCCATGGCGGAGCATGGGTCCGGATTGCATGTCCTGCCCGCGCCCGAGGCCAGGGGCGGAGAAAACGGCCAGGAGATGTTCCTGATCCTTGAACATCTGCGCCAGGCGTACGCCAACGTGGTGGTGGACGCATCGCCCATGGAGGACGATCTGCTGCCCAAGGCGGTGGAGCAGGCCGACATCATTCTGCTGATTACGGACCTGGCTATGCCGTCTCTTGCCCGTACCGTCAAGCTCATGGACACACTACGTGCCGAGGACCCGGACACGGAACGGCGCATCCGGCTTGTGGCCAACCGGGTGACCAAAAATTCCGGTGTCGACCTGGACGAGGCCCAGAAGGTGTTGGAAATGGAATTTTTCGGGATCCTGCCCGAAGATTATTCTACAGCACTGTCTTCCATAAATCAGGGCATTCCCTGGCTGTCGACGGCCCCCAAGTCCCAGGCGGCCAAGGAGTTCCGCAGAGTGGCTCGGGAACTCGTTCCCGAGGACAGCCGTCAAGGCGGAGGGGGATTCTCCCTGTCGGGCCTGTTCGGGAAATTCGGGCGGAAGAACGAAGCCGTGGAACATGACGGCGAAGCGAGGGTGAGCGCATGAATCTTGCCGAACGGTTGAACAAAAACGCTTCCAAGGCTGCGGGGAAGGTGAGACCCGCGTCCAAGTCTGATCCTGCGCAGGGCGACGGATCCGCAGACCTCTATTTCGAGATTAAGACCAAGATCCATGACCGGCTCATCGATCTGTTGGACCTGACCATGCTTGACCGCCTTTCCGAGGAGGAAACCAAGGCCGAGATTTCCAAGGTCACGGAGGGGTTGCTCTGGGAGGAGTTCAAGAACGCTCCCCTGAATCTGGCCGAACGCAAGCGTATGCTCTCCGAAGTGCAGGACGAGGTTGTGGGCCTCGGACCGCTGGAGCCGTTTGTCAAGGACCATACGGTCAACGATATTCTGGTCAACGGGTACAAGCAGATTTACGTGGAGCGTGCGGGCAAGCTGGAACTCACCCCGGCTCGGTTCCGGGACGACGACCATCTGCGCAAGATCATCGACCGCATCGTATCCCGCGTCGGCCGCCGCATCGATGAGTCTCAGCCCATGGTTGACGCCCGACTGCTGGACGGTTCGCGCGTCAACGCCATTATCCCTCCCTTGGCTCTGGATGGTCCTTCCCTGTCCATACGCAAATTTTCCAAGGACCCTCTCGAGGTGCAGGACCTCATCGGTTTCGGCGCTTTTACCGAAGGCATGGCCATGGTTTTCAAAGGAATGGTCAAGACGCGGTTGAACATCATCATTTCCGGCGGTACCGGTTCGGGGAAGACCACGTTGCTCAACTGTCTGTCCCGTTACATTCCTGAGGACGAACGCATCGTGACCATCGAAGACGCAGCCGAACTGCAGCTCAAGCAGGAGCATATCGTTCGTCTGGAAACCAGGCCCGCCAATATTGAGGGCAAGGGTGAGATCACCCAGCGTGAATTGGTCAAGAACTGCCTGCGCATGCGGCCGGACCGCATCATCGTGGGCGAGGTCCGTACCGGCGAGGCTCTGGACATGCTTCAGGCCATGAACACCGGCCATGACGGCTCCCTGACCACCATCCACGCCAATTCGCCCCGCGATTGTCTCATGCGTCTGGAAACTATGGTCTCCATGGCCGGGCTGAACATCTCCGACCTCTCGCTCAAGCGCTACATCGCCTCGGCTGTGGACGTCATCATCCAGGCCAACCGCCTGGTGGACGGCTCGCGCAAGGTCCTGAGCGTTCAGGAGGTCACGGGTATGGAGGGGGACGTGATCACCATGCAGGAAATCTTTGCTTTCGAGCAGACCGGAATCAGCGACAAAGGCCGTGTGGAAGGTTATTTCACGGGGCGCGGCATTCGTCCGAAGTTCACCGAAAAATTGGAACGCATGAGCAAGACGTTCCCTACCGACATCTTCGACGCCAAGAGAGTGGAGTAGAACCATGATGGGTATGTTGATGATCATCGTCGCCTTTATGCTGGTCTTTATGCTTGCCATGGGTGTGATCTCCCTGACCCGCGCCGGGCAGGACAAGGTGGAAGACAATGTGCGCACCCGGTTGCAGGCCCTGGGAAGCATCCGCACTGACCTCTCCCGGAGCGGGGTCATTCGCCAGTCGGCCATCATGAGCGACGTGCCCTGGTTCAACCGCCTGCTTATGAACTTCAAGGTCGCGGCCAACATGCGCAAGCTGATCATGCAGGCCGACGCCAAGGGCACGCCCGGGGTGTACCTCCTGAGTACGGTTTTTCTGACCATCGCCCTGTTCTACACGGTTCTTTTGCTGACCGAGAATTCTTTGGGTGCGTTGTTTCTCGGTGCTGTGGTCGGTTCCATTCCCATCCTTTATCTGCGACGCAAGAAGGCCAAGCGCATGGAGCGGTTCACCAACCAGTTGCCGGACGCCCTGGACCTCATGACCCGTGCTCTCAAGGCCGGGCATACCTTCAACGGTTCCATGAAGATGGTGGCCACTGAATTCGACGATCCCATCGGCGTGGAGTTCCGCCAGACCCTGGACGAGATGAACTACGGCAAGGATCCTGATTTGGCCCTGGCCGCCCTGCTGGAACGTGTGGATTGCCCGGACCTGAAATTCTTCGTGGTCTCGGTGAACATTCAGCGCGAAACCGGCGGTAATCTGGCGGAAATCATCTCCAATATCGCCCGGCTGGTGCGCGAGCGTTTCGAGTTGTACGGCAAGGTGCGTGTGCTGGCCGCCGAGGGCAAGCTTTCGGCCATGATCCTGACTGCGCTGCCCTTTGGCATCGCCGGGGTGCTGTATATCATCAACCCGGAGTACATGAGTCTGCTCGTGACCGAGGAAATGGGCCGAACCATCGCCATGATCGCCCTGTCAACCATGACCTTGGGCGTCCTGTGCATCCGTAAGATGATCAAAATCAAGGTTTAGGAGCGTAGCCATGGATAATGCCCAACTCATACCCGTTGTCGCCGCTTTCATGGGTTTCGTGGCCGTCCTTCTGGGCGTCTATGGAATCATGGGATTCCTGTCCGGCGCGGGCAACGTGGACCGCATCAAGTCTCGGATGCAGGGTGAATCCGTTTCCGGTCGCTCCGCGTTCGCGGATGCCCTTTCCGAATTGGGCGGACAGCTCATGGACGTGTTTTCCGGATTGGGGCGCAGGATGGGGCCCAAGGGTGACGAGGAAATCAGCGAGGGAGTGCTCAAGCTGGTTCAGGCCGGGCTTCGCAGTCCGGACGCATTCAAGATTTTCCAGGGTTGCAAGGTGTTGCTCTGTGTCACTCTGCTGGCGCTGGCCCTGGTCGCCCGCTCCGTTTTTTTCGCCCGCACGGGCTTGGGCGGCGCCATGTTCCTGATCGTCGGGGCCGCCGCCGTCGGCGTGTATCTTCCTGAGTTCTGGCTGCGTTTCAAGCGAAAGAAGCGGCTCACCGGCATCACCAATGCCTTGCCGGACGCCCTGGACCTGCTCGTGGTTTGCGTGGAGTCCGGTATGGGGCTGGATCAGGCCATCACCCGCGTGAGCGAAGAAATGGCGCCGTCAGGCCCTGAGTTGAGCGAGGAGTTCTACACCCTGACCCTGGAGCTTCGGGCCGGGAAGAAACGTTCCGAAGCGCTCAAGTCCCTTTCGCAGCGGGTGGGGCTTGATGATTTGAACAGTCTGGTGACTTTGCTCATTCAGGCGGATGTTTTCGGCATCAGCGTTGGCCGGACCTTGCGGGTCTATTCCGACGCCATGCGTAAAAAGCGTCGGCAAAAGGCCGAGGAAGCAGCAGCCAAGCTGCCGGTCAAACTCATGCTGCCGCTTATTCTGTTCATTCTTCCGGCCCTGTTCCTGACGATTCTGGGACCTGCGGGCCTGATGCTGGCCGACCTGTTCCAGAACATGCTCGGCAAATAGGAGGTGTGCTCATGAGGACCATGAAAATGATCGTGTTGCTGGTAGCCTTGTCGGCCATGTTGGCCGGATGCGCCACCAAAAAGGGAGGCGAAAGCTTCAGGGAGTTCGCTTACGGCAAGGACACGACCCTGGATCTTTCCGCTGAAAAGCATGTGAGAATCGCTCAGGGATATCTTGACCGTGGCAATGCCGAGCAGGCTTTTGTGCACCTGACAAAGGCACAACAGAAGGAGCCGCAGAATATCAACATCCGGGCCCTCAAAGGTGAATTGCTCATCGACCAGCGTCAGGATGAAATGGCCCTGAACGAGTTTCTGGTGGTGCTGAAAGCGGATCCGGAACATGCTCGGGCAAACCAGGGCGCGGGCGTCATCTACTTCCGAGCCGGGCTCTACAAGGAGGCCGAATCTCATCTGGCGCTGGCCGTCATCAAGGACCCTTCCTTGTGGAAGGCGCATAACTACTTGGGAATCATCCATGACCGCAGAGGCGAGCTCGACGAAGCCGCTCAGGCCTTCACCACGGCTCTGGGGCTGCACCGGGGCAAAGAGACCTCGGCCATCCTGAACAATCTCGGCGTGGTTCACATGGCCCGCAAGGATTATGTCTTCGCAATCCAGTCCTTCAAACAGGCCCTTCAGGAGGGCGGCTCTCCGCGTATTTACAATAATCTTGGCGTAGCCTTGGCCCATGCCGGCCAGTTTGTCGAGGCCCTGGAAGCGTTTCGTTTTGCGAGCAATGAATATGTGGCCCACAACAATCTCGGGTATGTGCTGCTCTCCAGCGGTCGGCCCGGTCAGGCCATTCCTTATTTTGAAAAGGCAATGGAGCTTTCTCCCGCCTATTACACCAAGGCTTCGGAAAATTTGAAGCGCGCTCGCATGGCGACCCGCTTCGATGCTCCGCAGATCATGACAGGTTCAACCCCGAACCGACTGTCCCCGGTACCTTTCCCGTCCGAGGGACAGACCATCGGCGGGGCCGTGGCGCCCGTGAAAGCTGCCGCGGCCCCGTCTTCAGTCGCCTCTCCGATTCCTGCCGCCGAGGTTCGGCTACAGGAAACGGACCTTGAGGAGACGGAACAGGATTCCGGGGAAGCAATACAAAACGTGTTCGGCATTCACGTCAGTTCCTGGCGAGACCTGGATTGGGCCCGCAAGCATTGCGACGAACTCGGCGCCAAAGGCTACCGGACCTGGGTCAATCGTATTGAAATCGAGGGCAAGGGCACTTGGCACCGAGTGCTGCTTGGCAGATACGGAACCTTGGCTGAGGCCTCTGCCGCCCGACCCGAGGTGCTCGAGGCGCTGGGACTGGAACAGGCCCTCATCTATCGGTTGCAGGCCGTGAACGTGGCGGCCCGATAATGTCGGCGCGGTGTTCGATCGTGTCATGAGGCCGGGGGCTGATCAGGCTTCCGGCCTTTGCCGCGGCCAGAATCCAATGTTCTTCCTTTTTAATGTGCCATGTCCTATCATGTGGGAAAAACGCGGTTTCCCCGCAAAGCGCATTTGCACTTCAGGAGAAGGAACGTGTTTGAGGATCGCACTCAGGTCTACAGGGTCCTTGCCGTGGACCCTGATGCGGAAATGCTTACATCCTACCGGGATGTTCTTTGTTTCGAAGGCGGAGAACCCTCGGCGTTGGAGGCGTTGTTCGCCCCGGATTTATCCGTGCCTTCCAATGAGGAGGTCGCTCTTGAGGCGGAGCAGCCGTCTTTCGAGGTGAGCCTGCACTCGGATGGGCGCGCGGCTCTCAGGGAAGCGGCCCATGCCATTGGTCGGGATGGCCCTTTTGCGCTGGCCCTGGTGGAAATGGGGCAGGCCGGAGACCTGAACGGAGTGGAGGTTGCCGAGCGTCTTCGCGCCATAGATCCCAACGTGGAGATCGTCATGATGGCCGCCGGGATCGAAGTGCCTCTCAAGGAGTTGAACACCAGAATTTCCCCGCCCGACAAACTGCTCTACATCCAGAAGCCTTTCCGTTCGCAGGAGCTTCGCCAGCTGGCAAACTCCTTGTGTCACAAGTGGTATGCCGAGTCGCAACTCAAGGAATTCAACGAGCGCCTTTCCCAGATCGTGGACAATCGCACCGTCGAGTTGAACAAGGTCAACCGCAGGCTCATGCGTGATATCTCAAAGCGTGCTTCGGTTCTCAAGCAGCTTAAAACCAGTGAGAAACGTTATCGACTGCTTTTCGACAAGGACATCACCGGCAACTTCGCGGCTGACGGGGATGGGTTGATTCTGGACTGCAATGTGGCTTTCGCGTTGACGTTCGGATTCGAGTCTCCGTCCGAAGCCCAAGGCACCAACATCTATGATTTGTGGGACTACTTTCAGGCTCAGGACAGTCTGCGTGACCTCCTGGTGCAGTCTCGGCGCATCAAGAATTACGAGGTGGACTTTCGGGGTCCTGGCGGCAGGGTGAATCTGTTGGCCAACGTGGATGCGGTGCGCTCCGAGCTGGGAGACCTGGAAGAGATTCGAGGATATTTTTTCGAGATAACCGAGCGCAAGGAATTGGAGGAGAAACTCCGGCTCGCCCAGAAGATGGAGGCTCTGGGAACTCTCGCAGGCGGCATCGCACACGATTTCAACAATATTCTCGGGGTGATCATGGGGTATGCGGAAATCATCCAGAGCGGGGCCGAGTCCGACCCCGGCCTTGCCCGGCGGGTGGGGGAAATCCTGCAGGCCGGCGGCAGGGCGCGCGACCTGGTGACCCAGATTCTCAATTTTTCAAGACAGGGACCGCAGGAACGTCAGCCCATGAATTTGACTCCGCTGGTCAAGGAGGCTCTCAAGTTGCTACGCTCCAGCCTTCCGGCCAATATAGATATTGATGTGCGCATCACCGCCGAGGATGACCGCATCATGGCCGACGCCACCCAGGTGCATCAGGTGCTGCTCAACTTGTGTACCAATGCGGGACACGCCATGCGTGAGAGCGGCGGGCTCATGCTGGTGGAGGTGGCGGACGCCGACGACTCCGATCTCGGCGTCATTCCCGAAGAGTTGGGACGGCCCGACTGGTTTGTGCGTCTGACGGTTCGCGACACGGGACACGGGATTGAACCGGAGTTGCTGGACCGGATATTCGACCCCTTTTTCACCACCAAGGAGTTGGGAGAGGGCACTGGTATGGGGCTTTCCATGGTGCACGGTATCGCCACCCGGCATGAGGGACACGTGCATGTGGAGAGCGAACCCGGCCAGGGAACGGTGTTTACCGTCTACTTGCCGAGGACGCCGGACTTGGTGAGGCCGGAAACGATGGAAGCCGTGCCGGCGCTTGTTTTCACCGAAGGCCGTATCCTCTTTGTGGACGATGAAAAGGCCTTGGTGGATGTGGGCCGGGAAATGCTGGAAAGCTTCGGTTTCGAAGTAGTCACCCGTACCAGCAGTATTGAGGCGTTGGAGGCGTTCCGTCACCGGGCCGACGATTTCGACCTTGTCATCACGGACCAGGCCATGCCCAACATGACCGGTATGGAACTCGCCCGGGAAATACTCAAGCTTCGCGACAATCAGCCCATCATTCTTTGCACCGGTTTCAGCGAGGCGGTTTCCTACGAACGCATTCGGGAGGCGGGCGTCGGCGATTTCATCATGAAACCCATCCTCAAGCACGAACTCATGGAAAGTATTGCCCGGCTGTTGGGAGCTCCCGGGTCGGGCTGATCGGTCAGGAGTCGAGGTCCACGAAGTAGGAGATGCGGGAACGGGGGGACAGGTATTCGAAGATTTCCGGCGGCAGGTGGCTGAGCCGGATGCTTTTCTCCACTCTGAGGTCGTTTTCTTCGGCCAGTTCCACTATCAGGGCTTCCTTCTTGGGCACTTCCGAATCATAAAGTACGACGCTGGGGCGCAGTTGATTGTGTGGGTTCACGGACATGACCATACCGATGGTGCCGTTGGTGAGTTGGACCACTGTGCCGGGCGGATAGACCCCGAGACAGCGAATGAACGAGGCCAGGAGTTCGGTGTCGAACAGCTTTTTCTGTTGTCCAAACATATACGACAGCGCCAGGTAGGGTGTCAGGGATTCCTCGGGCTCCTTGTTGTTGCACAGGTTGTCGTAAGTGTCGGCGATGGCCACGATGCGGGCCATGGGATGGATGCTTTCACCACTCATTTCAGTAGGATAGCCGGAGCCGTCCATGCGTTCGTGGTGTTGCAGGACGATGTCCGTGGCTCCGTCGGGAAACTCCTTGATTTTCGAAAGTATCTCCACGCCGAAAGCCGGATGGCGTTCAATGACTTCCTGTTCCGGTTTCGAAAGCTGTCCCCGTTTGAGGAGAAGTTTTTTTTCGATACGCGATTTGCCCAGATCGTGGAACAAGGCACCCATGCCGAGCAGCTTCATGTCTTGCGCGTCCAGTCGGATCTCCCGGCCCACCATCATGGAGAGGACGGCCACGTTGAGGGGGTGGGAGTAGATGGGCTCGGTGCGCTCCATGACGTTCATGAGGTGCAGGGTGGATTCCGCGTCCTGCAGGAAGTGATCGGTAAGTCTTGCTACGAACGCCTCGGCTTCAAGAACGGACTGGGCATTGCTGCGGATGATGCCGTTCATGATGTTGGTGAAGTCCCGGACGGAAGAGATGTATCTGTTTTCGCATTCGGCGATGCGCTGTTTCTTTTCCTGCAAGCGCTTGGCGCGTTCCTTTTTGAGTTCCCAAAGTGCGTCCAGAATTTCCGTGGGCGGGGTCTTGGGTGCTTCCGGTTGTTCCGGGGTTTCCGTGGGTTTGAACGGCAGGACGTCACTCTTTTCCGGAACACAGATGAGCTCGGTGATGCCCAGCTCCCTGATGATTGCTATCTGGTCTGTGGTTTTGATCTTGAAGCTGCTGAACAGGAAGGGATGGGAAAACCAGTTTGCCCTTTCCAGGCGAACGAATACCCCCGGCCGTAGTTGGTCGACGGTAATCCGGTATTCCGGAATGCTTACATTCGCCATGATCAAGCCCCAGGTAAAGGTATTGGATCAGTGGTTGCAACTATTTATATTATAGGAGAGCTATGAAAAGTCAAACATGCCATCGAGTACAGAACTCCTTATGGAGGGTGATGTTTTCTAGTTCTGTCAAGCGTCTTTCTCTTCCCTGCCGCATCCTTTAACTCGCCAATTTTATCCGATTCGGAAAACCGGGGCTATGCTTTCCGTCAGTATGAACGATTGAAACCTGAGAGGGGAATCATGGCCAAGGGTATAATCGAAATATACAACAATGCGCTGCAGGATCTGGGAGAAAATCCGGTCAAGTCATTGTTGGACGACAGCAAGGCGGCCAGCCTGTGCAACCAGCGCTGGACCGCCATCCGTGACGCAGTGTTGCGTGCGCATCCGTGGAACAGTTGCCTGAGACAGGCGGAGCTGTCCGCCACAGCCGCCACACCCTTATGGCGCTGGGAAAAACAGTATGTGTTGCCTGCGGATTGTCTCCGGGTCATCCTGGTGGTGGGGCGGGACGGAACCCCGGTCCGGGATTGGGAAATACAAGGTGGGGTGATTCTCTGTGACGAAGAGGCACCCATCTTCATTTCCTACGTGAGACGGGAGGAAGATCCCAAGAAATACGACGCCCTGCTTTCCGAGGCCCTTTCCGCTCGGCTTGCGGCGGCCCTTGCCTACCCCCTGTCCGGTTCAACCGCGCTGGCCAACTCCTTTTGGACCGTCTACCAGGACAAACTTTCCGAGGCCCGGGGGGTGGATGCCCGGGAAGGAGGGTCCGAGTCCATCCGCATGCCCCAGTACTTGTCTGCGAAGAGGAGCTTCAGCTAAGTGCGTCCGGCGCCTTCGTAGCCGGTTCCAGAGAATGTGCGGTATGCGGCCTGATTAGGGTTGTGGCGGCACTTTTTTAATACGAAAGCAGTTGGTTATACATGGCGTTCTCTCCGTTGCAGCTGGCTGGTTATAGAGGGCCGGGAGGGGCGGGAGCCGTACCTTGTTCTTTCATACGCCTGCTGATACATTCCCGGGTAATGAACATGGTCCGAAAATACAGGCTGTACGGGGTTTTTTTTGCACTCTTTGCCGCCTTTATCCTTTTTGCCGGCCCGGCCCGGGCCCAGACGCTCAACCTCGCGCATACGGCCGTGGCCCGTGACGGTGACGTGCTGACCGCCCGTTTTGGCATCACGCTTGGTGGGGCGGAAGAAATCGCTGAGTCTTTGCGCAACGGCATACCGCTGCAACTCATAGGCACGGCTTCTCTTTATAGAGCCAGGAGGCTCTGGGTGAACCAGTTGCTCGGTAGCGGGGAGTACATGAACCAACTCTCTTATGACTCCTTGAAAAAGGAATACGTGGTTCAACCTTCGGGCAAGGGACAGGAACTGCGCGGACCGGAGTTGGAACCGCTGCTGGAAAAGCTGTGGGCCGAAATTGTTATGCCTCTGGGGAAGTGGAAATTGTTGCAGCGGGGAGATTCTTACAGCCTCAAGGTGCATGTGGCCCTGGACCGTACCCAGGTGCCGGGTTGGGTCTCTCGGGCGCTTTTTTTCTGGGACTGGGAAGACGGGGCATCCACATCCTACCAATTGGATTTTCGATTCTAAGCCATGACTGAATATATCAAAATCAGCACCGCGGACCGTCGGGAACGGAAAAGGCGCAGGCGGGAGCTTATTCTCGCCGGCTTTTGTTTTGCTCTCATCGCCGCGCTGACCTGGGTGGAGCTCAAGTACCTGGGCGGTAATTCCTATCTTTTCCTCGGTCTCCTGAACCTGAACTTCATTTTGTTACTGTTGGTGCTTTTTATTGTGGCACGCAACAGCGTCAAGCTCCTGCTGGAACGTCGTCGCAAGGTGCTTGGGTCTAGACTCAGGACACGTCTGGTGCTGGCTTTCATTTCCCTGTCGCTCATCCCTACGGCCCTCATGTTCCTGGTCAGTGTGAAGTTCGTCCAGACTTCGGTGGACTACTGGTTCAAGGGGCAGGTGGAGGACTCCATGGAACAGGCCCTGGAGCTCGGCCGTGCCTTTTACGGCTCGGCCCAGGAGCGCCTGGAGCGGCGCGCCAACAACATGATCGATGAGATCGTGGAGCGCAAGTACCGGTGGGGCGGCAAGGGCATGGACAAGTTCCTCGGCGATAAATTCAAGGAGTACGACCTTAGTCTGGTGGGAGTGGTGACTCCCGCCGGGGCGCTCCAGAACACTCATGCCGACCCGCAGTGGGAAAAGGTTTGGCCGGAAATCACGGGCAAGGTGGACTGGAACAAGATGCAGAAGAACCCCAGGACATGGTCCACCATCATGCCCAAGCCCGGCAGCGATCTCGTTGTGGGTATTTCTCCTGTGGACAAGGGCAGGACCGGCTTCTTGATCCTGGGGGAAACTGCCGGACAAGGACTTTTGCACCGCCTGGACCAGATCGTGCGCGGCTTGGATGAATACAAGAAGCTCAAGACGTTGAAATATCCGTGGAAGATGACCTTGTACCTCACCCTCGGAGTCATGACCATGCTCATCATCCTGGGGGCCATCTGGTTCGGCTTTCGATTGGCAAAGGAGATTTCAGCGCCGGTCCAGGCCTTGGCGGCCGGGACCGAACGTATCGCCCGAGGCGACCTGACGGTCCGCCTGGAAGACCCGTCCGACGACGAACTCGGTTTTCTGGTCGCTTCTTTCAACCGGATGGCCGAAGACCTGGAGTCAAGCCAGGAAAGTGTGCAGCGTGCCCAGGAACGACTGGCTCAGCAGAACCAGGAACTGGAGCGGCGCGGCAGGTATATCGAGGCTGTCTTGGACAACATCACCTCGGGTGTTATCTCCATGGACTCCAAGGGGCGCATTGGCACCGTGAACAAGGCGGCGGGAGAGATCCTCGGTGTTCCCGCCGAATTTCTTATGGGCAAGAAGCCTCATGTGCTTCTCTCTGGAGATTTTGCCAGCCTCATGGAGGCTGCTCTGGAACAGATTTCCATGAGTCCGGCCTCCAAATGGACCCGACAGATTGATCTGCCGGTGCGTAACAAGGTAATCAAGGTGCTGGTCAGCGTTGTTCCCTTGAGGGCCGGATTCGGGGCCGAAAGCGGTACGGTGGCGGTATTCGAGGACATTACAGAACTGGAGAAGATTCAGCGTTTGGCGGCTTGGCGTGAAGTCGCCCGTCGTATAGCCCATGAGATCAAGAATCCCCTGACTCCCATCAAACTTTCGGCTCAGCGACTACAGCGCAAGTATGGTGATGATCTGGGAGACAGGACTTTTGCCGAGTGTACCGGCCTTATTGTTCGCCAGGTTGAACGCCTGCAACAGATGGTGGTGGAATTTTCCGCTTATGCCAAGATTCCCGAGGTACAGCCCCGCATAGATTTCCTGGCTCCCCTTGTGGAGGAAGTCGTGGGCATGTTCGAAAACACTCACAGGGAGATTGTCTGGTCTCTTGAGTTCAAGTCTGCCGTGCCGAAATTGCCTTTTGACCGCGAAGCCATTCGCAAGGTGCTCATCAACCTGTTCACCAATTCTGTCGAGGCGCTGGATGGGCGGGAGGACGGTGTGGTGGACGTTGCCGTCGCCCATGACAAAGAGGCAGGCTTGGTCGTTATCAGCGTTCATGACAACGGCTCCGGTCTTTCCAAAGAGGACAGCTCACGAATGTTCGAGCCGTATTTTTCCCGCAAGAAAGGGGGTACCGGCCTGGGGTTGGCTATCGTGCGGTCCATCATTACAGATCATAAGGGCCAGATTCGTGTGGTTTCCGAGCAGCCTGAGGGTACCTCTTTCATCCTTGAACTACCCGATCGCTAGGCCGGCAGGCAGCTCGTTTGTGTGAGATGTAACATTTGGTAATGGCCTGTTTCCACTGTGATTCATCCTCCGGATGTGGCGGTTATAAAGTGTGGGAAGAGACCGTCCAAAAATAAAAAACGCATTGACTCGTCCTCGTGGCCTGTGGTAGTTGTCTGCCACATTGTGAAGGATTGCACGAACTGTCTTTTTGGAGGGGCTGACTGGCTTGTTCTGAAAAGGGGACCCGCAACAAGGTGCGATTATGTTCTTTAAAAATAAAGACAGTCTGAAGGATCTGCTCCAGGTGGGAGGTGTTGCGGGCACAATGGGCCTCCATCTGGTTACCGCGACTGTCGTGGGTATTGCTATAGGTTACTGGCTTGATAACAAGTTTTTCCCGGGGTATTTCGGCGTAGAGACCAAGCCCTGGTGTCTGGGGATTTTCGTCATTCTCGGCATAGTGACCGGTTTCAAGATGGTCATAGAGGACACGAAAAGGCTCCAGCGGGAATCAGACAGTAACTATGCAGAAAAAGGCTCAATACAACAGGATGACGGAGAAAAGAACGATAAACCAGAAGGTTGATCGATTCCTGTATGACAGGGGCTTCGTACAAATGGACATCCGCAACCTCATGCGGAGCCAGCTGTACTTCTCCCTTGGACTGGCAATCGCGTTTCTCGGCATAACGTTCTGCTCCGCCTGGTCGGTGGCTTTTGCCGCCGGGGCAGTTCTCATTACACTGAACTTCTGGGCGCTCGCTCGCATTGTCCAGCATCTGATGTACGTGAGGAAAGGAGCGGTCTTCACTCTGTTGGCGATATTTTATGGCAAGCTGATCATCAGTGGGCTGGGTTTATATTTAGTCCTTGTTGTTTGGCAGTTGCCGGTTTGGGGGCTTGTTGCAGGCCTGTCCACGGTGGTGGTCAACGCCACTGCCTGGGGGCTGAAGAATTTCGGGCGGAAAAACGCCTGAATGCAATCACTGAAAGAGGAGTAAGGATATGGCAGCTGGTGGCGGTTTACCGCATCCTCTGATTTACATGGATCTTTTACGCAATGCCTTGGGCTTGCACGGTGATTGGGCTTACTATGTCATGCACACATGGCTGGTCATGATCATCCTGTTCACCCTGGCCTTCCTGGTTCGCGGCAGATTGCAAATGGTGCCTGGCGGACTGCAGAATGTTTTCGAAATGGTCATCGGTGGCCTTGAGGACTTCGTTGTTTCCAACATCGGCGAAGAAGGGCGTCGAGTCTTCCCCGTGCTGATCACCCTGTTCCTGTATATTCTCTTTTCCAACTACATGGGGCTGATCCCGGGCTGCGACGCGCCCACCGCCAACCTGAACACCATTGTTCCGTTGGCCGTCATCCTGTTCCTTTACTACAACTACCACGGTGTTCGTAAGTGGGGTTTCGGGTACATCAAGCATTTCATGGGGCCGGTCCTCGGTCTGGCGCCGCTGATGCTCATTCTGGAGTTTATTTCTCACTGTGCACGTCCTCTGTCGCTGACTCTGCGACTCTTCGGCAATATCCGCGGTGAGGAAATCGTTCTGGTGCTGCTGTTCTTCCTGGCGCCGGTGTTCTCCACTATACCGATGTACTTCCTGTTCCTGCTGGCAAAGACCATCCAGGCGTTCATCTTCTTCATGCTGGGTACCATCTACCTGCAGGGTGCTTTGGATCACGCTCATTAGGAATAATTTATTTTGGGGAAATGGTCTGTTGACCACAACTTATATAAAACTCTTTGGAGGAGTTAACATGAAAGCTCTGAAAACCATCCTGACGACTCTGGCCATGACTCTGGTTGCCACCGCCGCCTTCGCTGCCGGTGATCCTGCTGTTCTTTCCGCTAAGGCATACGCCACTGCTCTGGGCATGGGCTTGGCCGCCGGTCTCTGCGGTATCGGTCAGGGCATGGGTCTCAAAGGTGCTTGTGAAGGTACTGCCCGTAACCCCGAAGCTGGTTCCAAGCTGACCACCACCCTGATCCTCGGTCTGGCATTCATCGAATCCCTGGCCATTTACGCCCTGGTTGTCTGCCTGATCCTTCTCTTCGTGGTCTAGTTGCCAGCCAAGCAAGATTATTGTAAGGGAGGCTTCGGCCTCCCTTTTTAACCTTTAACTTGTTATAAAATTCACAAGGTTAGCCTGTCGTATATAGATTGGGCGAACGGATTATGAAAAGCGAACACATACCTAAAGCGACTATCGGCAGGCTTGCCGTTTACATACAAGTTCTTGAAAACCTCATTCGTGACGGCATCGAGGTTATCTCGTCTGAAAAGCTTGCACAGGCATGCTCCGTCAACTCGTCCCAGATCCGTAAGGACCTTGCCTATTTCGGCGAGTTTGGCGTGCGTGGCGTAGGATACTACGTACAGGAGCTCATCACTTCCATCAGGGAGTCTCTCGGCATCAACCGTGTCTGGAACTGCGCCCTGATCGGCGTGGGCAACCTGGGTATGGCTCTGTTGCGGCATCACGATTTCGAAAGAAGGGGCTTTTTCATCAAGGCCGCTTTCGATTGTGATCCAGACAAGATCGGCAAGGAGCTGGAAGGCATGGAAATTGTCTGTCCGACGCACCTGAAGGATCAGGCGAGCGAACTTGGTATCGAGTTGGGCATCATCACCACGCCACCGGACCGCGCTCAGCGTGCGGCCAACCACTTGGTGGATGCCGGTATCAAGGGGATCGTGAACTTTGCACCTGCCCGAATCAATGTGCCGCCGCACATTCCCGTGGAGTACGTCGACTTTTTCGACCATCTCTATTCGGTGGCCTTCCAGGTGACGTTGGGCAACAGTTAGCTTCCCTGCAGCCGTATCGCTTCTCTTGGCCCAAGGGTTTTTGAGAAAGCAACGTGAATTCAAAAAGCGTCTGCTTTTCGGTTGCGCTTAAGAAAGTGTTTGAAGCGAGCGAAGTGCATACGCCATGCAGTTCGTTGTGCCGCTGTTAAGAACGGAAGCGGTAACCCACGCCTCGGACCGTCTCAATCCACTCCGCGTAGGGTCCAAGCTTTTGGCGCAAGCGGCGGACATGCGTGTCCACGGTACGTGAATAGCCTTCAAAGTGCGTGTCCCAGACTGTATCCAGCAAGTGATCGCGGGTCTGGACTTTCCCTTGTCCGTTGATCAATTCGGAAAGCAGCTTGAACTCCGTTGCAGTCAGTGGAATCGGTTCATCGTCAATTTCTATCTGGTGGGCTTCGAAGTCCACGCGCAGACCCTCGCGCTCCCATACCGCGGGCCTGGAGGGGTGGTCGCTGCTGCCTGAGCGGCGAAGCACCGCCTTGATACGCAGGATCAGTTCGCGCGGGCTGAACGGCTTGACCACATAGTCGTCCGCACCCAGTTCAAGCCCCACTATTCTGTCGATTTCCTCTCCTTTGGCGGTAAGCATGATGACGGGAACACCTGAAGTGGTGGGGTCCTGTTTGAGTTTGCGGCAGACCTCCAACCCATCCATGCCGGGAAGCATGAGGTCGAGGAGTATCAGGTCCGGGTGAAAAACCTTGGATTTTTCCAGGCCGCCTTGCCCATCCTCAACGGCGGCTACATCAAAGCCTGCAGAGGTGAGGTTGTACTTGAGAAGCTCACGAGTGTCCTTGTGGTCTTCCACCACGAGAATTTTATAGTCCGGCACTGAGCACTCCTTGGTCTCAGGGTTTGAATTCAGCGCAACGTATATACCAAAATGTGTGTATTTTCCGTGACAATTAAGTAACTTTTTTGTGTGGTTGTCACAGTTGTGAACATTTTGTGGACCCTACCTGAAGCCCTATCTGCCTTACTGACTAACATCTTGTGATCCTTGAATCAAATTTATTGAAAAAGGCTGTAAAGTGATTTGTTTGCGCTGCCGATAAGGTTGGAAACAGCACAAAATGGAGTAGCTCAATGTACTATCACGGTTTTGATAAGAAATTTCCCTCGGGAAGCAAATACTGGACTCTGTATGACGATCAGCTGATCGGTATGCTGTTCTCCAAGATTATCAATAAGACCGTGAGCGTTGAGTCGGAAAAGGAAGAGTTGGTGGATGAGATGGTTAACAACCTTTTCGATTTGTGCTTTTATATCAGCAAAGACTGCTACGAATGTTAGCGGATTGCATATTGGTTGATGCAGCAAATCCATGAGAAAGCGGCCCGGGAAGTCTTCCTCGGGCCGCTTTCTTTTATTCTTCACTCAGGGCTTTTTTGACGGTTTCGACCAATCGCCTGGTGTCTATGGGCTTGGTGAACGTCTCAATGACGTCAAAAGCCTTTGCAAGCTCGACGATAGCCTCCGGATTGAACGCCTCACCCCCTGATATGGCAATGAATTTGTGAGGTTTTTCCAGTTCCATGATTTCGCCCATGACTTGTAGTCCTCCCTTCTTGGGAAGGAATATGTCTACGATGCTCAGGTCGATTTTCTGGCTTTTGTAAGCTTGCAGGGCTTCTTCGCCGTCAGAGGTCTCGACAACATTGAATCCTTCGGCTTCCAGAACGCTTTTAATGAGTTCCCTGATCATGGGGGCGTCATCGACGACAAGTATGGTTTTAGGCATGGTCGCTATCCTTTTTGTGTTTGCTGCAAAAGCGTCTGTTGATCTTGAATATAAGAAATGGCCGTCTCTATTTCAAACTCGAACTGATCCATCCCGTCCAGTATTTCTTTATAGTTGTTCTGCTTGCAAAGGTATTCCATCTGCTCGGCCTGAGCGCCGGCGCGCATGGCCCCCACGGTTCGCGTTGCGCCCTTTATGCTGTGTGCCGTCAGTTGAGCATTGTCCATATCCTTGGCTTCCACGGATCTTTTGAACTTGCGCCAGTCGTCGTCAATGTCCCGCAGAAATATCGCATCCATTTTTTGAAGCAGGTCGATGCGGTTGGCGAGCATCTCAAGGGCGGTGTTGCGGTCGAATCTCTGTTGAGCGTCGGGGAGACTGTCCTTCGGTAGTCCTTTGGCGTCTTGCCCGTTGGCTCGCGTTACATTTTGGGTGAAGGTTTCGGCAATGACCTGCATGAATTTGACGATACTGATGGGCTTGGAGAGGTAGGCGTTCATTCCTGCCTCCAGGAAACGCTCCTTGTCCCCCTTGAGGGCGTGGGCAGTAAGCGCGATGACCGGTATGTCCGGGGCGAGCACGCCGGAGTTCGGGTCACGGATGATGCGTGTGGCCGTAATGCCGTCCATGACCGGCATTTGAACGTCCATGAGCACCAGATCGAATTTGCCGGCCTTGAGCAGGGCAATGGCGTCGTGCCCGTTTTCCACGGAAGTGACGTCGTGTCCACGCTCCTTGAGAATGGTGGCGGCAAGTTTTCTGTTCAGGGAATTGTCGTCCGCCAACAGGATGTTCAAATGGGGCAGTTCCGGGAGGTCCTGAAGCGAGATCTGTTGCTCTTGGTCTTTGACGCATTCCGGGTCTCCCGGTTCGAAAACCGCTGTGAACGTAAATGTGCTGCCCTTGCCTTCCTTGCTCTGCAGGTGAATGCGCCCCTGCATCAGATCAACAAGCAGCTTGCTGATGGCAAGCCCAAGGCCTGTTCCCCCATGCTTGCGGGTGACGGTAGCGTCGGCTTGGAGAAAGCTTTCGAAAATAGCCTGTTGCTTGGCTTGCGGGATTCCTATCCCGGTATCCCTGACCGAGAATTCAAGTCTGACGGCTTTTTTGTCCTTTGGGGTGCCGAAGGGCTTGTTCCGGACGGTGACGGAAACGCTTCCTTTCGGAGTGAACTTGATGGCATTGGCCATCAGATTGATGAGGATTTGCCGTAGTCTTGACGGGTCGCCCCTCAGATACTGGGGAACGGTACTGTCGATGTGGCAGGAAAGCTCCAGGAGTTTTTCTTCTGCCTGGACCGCGTGGATCTCCATGAGGGTGTCCAGGATGGAGGAAAGCTTGAAGTCGATGTGCTCCAGGGTCAGTTTTTGAGCTTCGATTTTGGAGAAGTCGAGAATATCGTTGATGACCGTAAGTAAAGATGTGCCTGCCTCAAGCACATTTTTCAGGTAGTGGGTTCTGGTCAAGCGGTCCGTGGCCTTGAGCGCCAATTCGGTCATGCCCAGGATCGCATTGAGGGGCGTGCGTATTTCATGGCTCATGTTGGCCAGGAATGCCGACTTGGCTCTAGTGGCCCCATCCGCCTTTTTTTTGGCTTCAATAAGCCGAAGGCTTTTGTCTCTGAGTTGCTTGTTGGCCGCCTCAAGTTCGTGCGTTCGCTGAAGGACTCTGTCCTCCAACTCGTCGTGGGCCTGCTTGAGTTTGTCTTCGGCGCGTTTTCGTTCCGTGATGTCCAGGCCCAAAGCCATGACCATGCGTTCTCCTGCGCTGTCGGTCATGGGACTGTACTGGATGTGGAAGGTTCGTCCACCCGCATCGGTCCATTCCCATTCTACGGCTCTGTCTTGGCTCATGGCGTCCTTTGGGGGACACGCGCTACAGTGCTTTCCGTGGCAATCAAGCAATTCGTGGCAGGTCCTGCCGCCAGGGCTGCCGAAGAGTTTTCTGAAATACCGATTGGCGTAACGGATGGTTTCGTCCGGGTAGATATGGAAAACCAAGCCAGGAAGGGATTCCATGAAAAAGATCTGCCGTTGCTGTTCGCGCCGCAGTTCTTCACCACTTCTGCGCAAGGCCGTCATATCCTGGGAATAAATGGCGATCCTGACCACGTCTCCCCAAGGATTTCTGATGGGACTGAAGGTGTGAACATAGGATTTTCCGAAGATTTCTTCCTCGAAGCGGGTGGTTTGCCCTTCGCGCATGAGTTTGCGGATGCGTTGCCTGCGTGATTCAAGGAGGTTCTCGGGAAGCAAGTCGAAAAAGCTGGCTCCTTCAAGTTCTTCAGGGAGTCTTTTTTTGAACATGCTGACGGCGGCGTCGTTTGCAGCAAGAATGTGGGCGGCCATGTCGATGATGAGCGCTGGATCAACACAGGCATTCAGCAAGCCGCGCGTATTATTGTCGATGTCGACATAAGAGCGGTTGATGCTGGTGTCAGGTTTCACGGCTACATTCCCACATGTGCTCAATCATGGCGTCCGTTCTACGTCCCCTCGAGGGTAAAATCAATATTTGCGCCATTGGTGCAACTTGATGTTTCCGGAACATACAGTATCGTCATTTTAAAATTGTATATACCGTTCGGCCTTGGAGAGCGATTATTCTCTTGGTCAGGTAGGTCTCATGGAGCTAGCTTGATGGATTTACAGGGAACCGTCATCCGTCCCCCCAGCGAGGCCGGGAGCATTTTGCTTCAGGTTTCACTTGGATGTACTCACAACAAATGCACCTTTTGCGGGGCATACCCCGACAAGTCTTTCACCATTAAGGATAGATGGACCGTCAGTAACGACATCAGGTTTGCCGCCAGGAATTTCAGGCATATACGCAAGGTTTTCCTCTGCGATGGTGATGCCCTGTCGTTGCCGCAGAAGCTGGTGGAAAGTATTTTGATGGAAATACGGGAGACTTTGCCGTGGGTGACGCGTGTGGCGTCTTATGGGAGCGCCAATGGCCTGAGGCGTAAAAGCGATGCGGAGTTGCGTCGCCTCCGTGAGCTGGGATTGGGGATGGTCTACATGGGGCTGGAGTCCGGGGATGATGTGGTCTTGGCGGCAATGAACAAAGGCTGTGACGTGGCTTCAATTGTGAAGCAGGGGAAACGGATCATGGGGGCCGGGCTCAAACTCAATGTGACGGTCATCAACGGTTTGGGGGGGAGAAAGCGTTCGCTGACTCATGCCCGGGAGACGGCCCGGGCCTTGAACCGGCTGCAACCGCAACAGGCGGCTGCGCTGAGTCTGATGCTCATTCCCGGGACGCCCCTTGCGCAGGCGCAAAAAAACGGTGAGTTCGAACTGCCGGATCCTATGGAGATGGTGATTGAACTCAGGGAAATGGTGGCTGGTCTTGCACTGGAGCGGAGCCTGTTCCTGGCCAATCATTCGTCCAACCATATGCCTTTTCGTGCCCGAATGCCGCGTGACAGGGAAAATGTTTTACGCACCCTTGATTCCGTTTTGGACGGCCGGATCGCGCCATGATCAGAGCGTTTTCGGATTTTGTAGTGAAAAGTGCGGTTTCATCTGCTGGTCAGATCTCTATGCCGTCACTGATGGGCGGGACAGCCTGAGAAATCTGTGCCGAAAAAGGCGTCTGCCCAGGAAAATGCATGCTGATAGCTGACGGCCACCGTGCCGGGCAGAAGACCGAGGGTGCGGGCTGTCTGACCAACCTGGTCCCAGTCCGAGCTCTCTATTGCAAAGGCCAGTCTGAGCCATTGCGTATATTCGTTTTCCAGGCCGCAGAGCGCCTTTTTCAGGGTCTCGTCTATGGGCAGGTGTCTGACCACTTCTTTCATTTCCATATCGAACATGGCGTCCAAGAGTGAAAAGAGACCGAGCATGAAGAGTTTGTCAGAAAGATCCTCGTAGCCGCCGCCCAGCGCCGCCGTTTCGAAGAGCTTCGCGCGGTGGGCGGAAAGGTAAGCCAGCTCGCGGCTTTTTTCCGAAGGAGCCAGGTCGGTGAGAATGACCACCCGTAGCCAGTTGCGGATGGGTTTCCACCCTGCCAGCACGACAGCTTGTTTGATGGAAGTGATGGTGGTGGCGAAGCCGAAGCTGGCGGAGTTCAGAAAAGACAGGAGGCGGTAGCTGATGGAAACATCCGCTTCCACTGCTTCCGTCAGTGCATCAAAATCCGGTTCGTCGCGTTCAATTATTTCGAAAAGCTTGAGCCTTGCGATTTCGCTCGAGGAAATTTTACGGCCAGCATCCACTTCCGGCTTTTTATAGTAGAAACCATGGAACATTGAAAAGCCGCACTTGTGAACCATGCGTTGCATCTGCTGGCTTTCAACTCTTTTGGCCATGAGCCTGGCATTGCCCAGTGATTTGGCGTCGTCCACCAGGTGGGAAAGTTCGTACTGATCTTTGTTGAGCGCATCGACAATCAGAATGTCTGCGATTTTGCACAGCTCCTCTGCGCCGGGTGTGCTCTCGTAGTTGTTGATGGCTATTTGATACCCTTCGGTTTTCAAAGACTGCAGAGCATCCATGAGCTCAAGGGTCAATTCCTCCCGCTCCTCAAGGATGATCACACCGCAATTTGAGCGCATGGCTCTATGGATGCCCTTGATGATCGATTCAGCCGGGAAGTGGACCATGAGCCGGGCGTCCGGCGAGGTGCCCAAATTGCACATGGACATATTGGCGAGCACTCGCATGGTTGCTTCCGAGTCGTCTGTGATGGCCGCACTGGTGGCATGCTGGCTATCTCTGAACAGGAGCATATACCCCCATGTTTTGTTCGATTCATCGAATACCGGCTGTCGTGCGATGAACACATTTTCATATGTTCTTTCCTGGTCCATCTGTGCCAAACCTCCACTTGCTCTCCAGCTTTCCTAGTCGTCCGATATTGCCCGACATCGGATTGAGCGTCAACGACATGGAGATTGTTCATGAAGGTCTGATTGTGAGGGAGGGTAATTGCTGTCGAAATACGTTCTGCAAACGGAAATAGTTCAGAAAATTGTCAAAAATTTGTATGATTCATGGTGGTTGTGTTTATTTATTGAGCCGGATGGGCTTAGTTTTTTTCCGAATCAATAAATAGGGTACAGTGTTTTTGAATACAATATGGGATATTTGTGAGAGGAATGCCTTTACAGGGAAATGGGAAAAGAGGCGGCATCACCGCCTCTTTTTATGCTTGCGGGGGCTGTTGCGAGTTGAGGAGGATGAAAAGGGGGAGTTCCGCTAACGTGGTCCACTCGCTGTTGAATTTGGCTGCAACGGTCAGTGTGTGGCGACCTTCTTGAGAAACGGATAGGCCCGGCAACTGGAAGTTGAGTTTGTGAAGCATGGTGCCCGGTGCTGTAACTTCTTGGACGCCGAGGGTCTCTATCTTTCCATCCGGAGTGGCAAGTTGCAGGGCTACGGTAAAATCCTGGGTCTCTCCCAGCTCCCACATGCTGCCGAGATAGAGGGGGGGGAGCTGCGCCGGGAGTTCCGGCACGACTGCATGCTCGATGGTTTTGATGAAGGACGTGGAGCCGCTTTCGCGATCCACAATGACGTCGTTGCAAGCGATGGCGTAAAGTAGTTTGGCCATGGTGTATCCTTGATAGTTTATTTGCGGGTCATATCGCTCCAGGCCCAGACGACGTTGCCTCCGATGGCCCGGGTGATGTCTCCGTCGTAATCTCGTTCCAGCCTGTAGGTCATAGGGGGGAATTCCCTGCTGTTGTCGGAGTAGAAGATCAGTTCTATGTCATCTTCAAGGCGTTTGGTGTTGACTCGCTTGACCATAACTCCTCCTTCCTGGCCTGGCTCGCATACCAGCATTATTTTGCCGGCCGGAACAGGGTCCCGGTCGTTTCGGTCTACCAGGACTATGTCGCCGGGATGCAGAGTGGGCACCATGGACATTTCGTTTTTGCCCACTTGGACGGCTACCAGGTTTGAGCGGAATCGGACAGATTCGTGATGTCGCCAGACCAGAACCCAGCTTTCGATCTTGTCTTCTGGGATCAGGCCCGGCCCTGCGGCGACGGGCGAGGCTGCCAAGGGGACCGCGAGGTAGTCTTCCGGGACGGGGTCAAAGGATTCCTGGCCAGTCGAAACCTTGGCGGGGGCCACGAAACAGACTTCCATGGCGGCGTCGGCGGGCTCATCCGGAAAGTTGACTCTTGCGTCAAGTCCGTCAAGTATTTTCCCGAGGGAGTCCGCATTGAGCCCGCGTTCCCGTTTCAGAAAGCGGTTCAATTGTGAGGGATCCACGCCGAGTTCGTCAGCCATGCGCTTGTTGTTGGTAAAGCGGCGTCCCTTTCCAACGCGGGCCAAAAGCGCCTCTCGAACATCTTCTGTAAAGCCCATCCGTGCTCCCCTTTCACAAATTCTTCAGTCGGATAAAACATACTTTTAGAAGAATGTCTAAAGAAGTTTGTCAAATATGGTTGACTAAATAATAGACGATTGGCTAAAATATGCTGAATCAATGAGGGCGCTATTTGTGGAGAAAGCTATGCTACCGGTTATTGAAGTTATACGTTTGGAAGAAGGGAAGGCGGGAACCGTCGGAGCGCTTCGATTGAATAAACAGCTTGTATGCTTGACTCTTGAACCGCCGGATAGGGAGAACCAGAAAAATGTCTCCAGTATTCCGGCCCAGCAGTATCTCTGCGAGAGAGTCCTGTCGAATCGCTTTGGAGAGACCTTTGAGGTGATCGATGTCCCCGGCAGGTCGTCCGTCCTTTTTCATCCGGGGAATGTGGTGGGGGACACTCAGGGATGCTTCTTGCTGGGAAGGAATGTCGGCACACTGCGTGGCGACAGGGCTGTCCTGGCGTCAGGGGAAGCATTCAGGTCTTTTTTGGAGTTGCTGAACGGATACGATACGTTCCATCTGACCATACGCGAAGAATACTAGGGGGCGCAATGCAGCGGCACATCTGCCTGAAAGGGGCGAAGGACATATGTTACGCGGTAGGGGAAAATCCAAAGGAAATAACCTCGTTGGTCAAACTGCACGGCCTCCCCGCCTGGAAACGGGGTAATCGAGGCCAGTGGCGGGCATTGCCGGAAGATCTTCGGCGTTGGGTGCGGGCCCAGCGCGACAAGAATATCGGCAGGCACCTCTTTGGCGAAATCAGCTAGAATATGTTTTGTGGCGGATACTCCAAGAGCCGTTGATTCCGCTTGGCTGGGAGTCCGAAGGGAGGGTGATCCTTATGCCGTTTCCCTGCACGTCGTCGGTCATGATCTGGTCGGCGGCGTGAAAGGACTGCTCCAGCCGTTGCAGTTTGAGAAGGCGTGACGGGGGAGGCGCTTCCGCGGCCTGCACTATGAAGTGTTGCTTAGGCGCGGTAGGGTGTTTTGGCTTTTCGGCTTTCTGTGGGGGAGATTTTGTGTTATTTGGCTTTTGGGGAAGTGTTTTTGGAGTGCGTTTTTTAGCCGAATGGCTTTTGGATTTTTGAATGCGAACAGGGGAGAGGGCGGCGAGTTTGATGGCCGGAGGCTCGGCCGTTGGCTGTCCCAACGTAGGGAGTGACAATGTCGGCGTAGGCAAGGCCGTGGGCTTGAGTTCTTTGAGCGGCCCTTTGGACTTCACAAGGGTGGGCGGCGTTTCAGCCAGGAGGAGGGCGGGGGGGGCCTGCTCAACCTCGGGGCCGGTCAGCCAAGCCAGCTTTTCCTTGATGACCATATCGGGCGTCTTGTCATTGGCCGCCAGTTCGTAGGTGTATTCGCCGATGGTGTACACGGTGCCGATGTATTGGGCCGGGCCGCTGAGTACGAAGCTGCTGGCTCCAAGCAGAGCGCTGAGCATGAGACAGCCGGGCAGGGTGACGGCCATCATGGTTATGAGAGCGCCGTTGCGCATAAGTTCCCATTTCATGCCTTGGGGGCAGCAAAAGCCGTGCCCAGTGCGGAAATTGGGGGAAGTCCGGGAGGTTGTTGTCGGTTGTTATTTGTCTTGAAAGCGTATTTGTCGGAATTTCGACACATGTGCGTTGGTGACGAGAAAGCACATGCCATACACCGAATCCAGGACATTCCCTTTTACGGGGGAAAGGTTGTAAAGCTCCTTGCCCGGTTCCAGGGTGGTAATGACCGTGCGTCCGATGACATGCCGGCCCTCATCCCCGAACATGAATTGGGTTTTTATGCCCCACATGGACTGCAGCACGATGGGCTCACCTTCTTGTTGGCCGATGTAGAGCATGATGTGCCCGGGCGAGCGGATAAGGGTCAGGAACGGAACTCCGTGTTCCGTGATGACGCTTTTCTTGTTTTTGCGGCTCATGTTCTTGAGTTCGGTTATGTTGCCGGTCTTATACTGCTGGTCCGAGTTGCGCGGCAGGTAGATCCCGAATGGGGTCATGAGGTCCATGATCGTTGCCGAGCAGTCTCGGTCCTGGTTGAGCCCGCCCCAGCCGTACTGTCTCCCGAGCATGGCGTTGGCCAGCTTGGCAAAGTTGTCCGGTGAGGTTGGAAGAGGCATCAGTATCGCGTCGTCCCGACTGATGCTGGCTTCCATGGCGACCGCATTTCCATGCGCGTCCCTGGCCGGGAGCAATGTTTTGAAAATCTCTCCGCCCGGCTGTTGGGAAAGGGGGAGAATGGTGCCTATCTGGCCGAAGAATCGGAATGAACCGTCCTTATCCGAAATGGGAACATTATCTCCGGTCAGTGCGATTTGGGCCGGTGCGTTAAAAACTGCCATGAAGTCCTTGCCGGTCCAGGCGATGTCGCGGACCGGCACCCAGCCGCATGCAAAGCGAGACTTGACCAGGACCCATTGTCCGCTTCTGCTTTCATGGACCGCCCGGAGAGGAGTTCCGGCAAGCACCAGGGAGTTCTGGGCGTAGTCGAAGGGATATCCTTCCCCGGCCTTGCTGAAGTCGTAAAAAGCCGGCTCATGGGTCGGCAGAGTGCGCATGCTCGTGTTGGTCACGGCAACGCAGGGACGGTTCAGGTTCGGATAGGAGTCCACCTGCGCTTCCGTTGTCAGCTGTTGCAACCAGTCAGTGCCTCTTTGGAGGGTGTTTTGGCCATACAGCTTCTTGCCTGCATAGTGGGTCAGGGCCCAAAAAGCCTCCTTGGCGGAAGGCGCCTGATGGTCGTTGCTCCAGGGTTCAAAGTGCTTACGCAGGAAATCCGCATACAGGGTGGCCTGAACGCCCGGCGAGATGAGCGGCGTCTGACCGGACAGCCCATGGTAGGTACCCGCATCTTGAGGCAGGGTTTCCAGGTCCCGGATCATGCCCGGCTTGGGCATAGCGCAGGCGGACAGCAGGGTGATAAGCAGCAGACAGAAGAGGGGGCTTGTTTTTTTCATAATGTCCTCGCCTCTCATAAGGGCCGAAAAACGGCTCTCTGTCAATGATGTGTGGAAAATGTCCGTGCGGTCTTTGCCCTGCCCCAGCGGTTAGAAACCGAATCGCAGATAATCCTTGTCGCGGCGGTTGATGAACTGAATGTACCGATATTGTCCTTTGATCTGGGCCTCTTCCAGGAGTTTGTATCCCAGATCCCTGCATGCATTGCATGCGCCCAGAGGAACCTCAATGCCTAGGCAGAGCGGATTGTTGGTGGAACGGGTCTCATACTTCATGAGCCCTCTGCATTTCGGGCACTGGTAGACCATTTCGATTTGGGCCTCGGAGATGCCGTCCGTATCGTAATAGATGTCTTTGTGTCTGATGAACCATTCTCCGGAGATGATGCCCTGTCGGGATTTCTCCGAGCCGTCGAACGGGGGCGGATTGAAGTAGAGTTCGGGCAACGTGTCGCAGAGTTGTTCGATATACGCTGTGGTTCGTTTATCCTGTCTCCACCGCTCAGGTGTGTAGTCGGGCTCGCGTACGTGGGAGTAATCCACTCCGGCCATGGCCAGGCAGATGCCGAGGTTCACGTAGGGAAGCGCTCCCTGAATGGAATAGCCGCCTTCCAGCACGGCGATGTCGGGATTCAGCGTTTTGTTGAGCGTTGCATATCCCTGGGCCGAAAAGTTCATATTGGTGATGGGGTCGGTGAAGTGGTTGTCCTGCCCTGCGGAGTTGATGATAAGATCTGGTTTGAAATCCTCGAGAACGGGCATGACGATGTGTTCCAGGGCCATGAGGAATCCCTCGTCCGAGGTATTGGGCGGCAGGGGAACGTTCAATGTCCGTCCCAACGCTTTTGGGCCGCCGAGATCCTGGGGAAAGCCCGTGCCGGGATACAGGGTGCGCCCGTCCTGATGCAGGGAGATGAAAAGGGTGTCCGGGTCGTGCCAGTAGATGTCCTGAGTGCCGTCACCGTGGTGGCAGTCCGTGTCGATGACGGCGATGCGCTTGGGCCCGTAATGTTCGCGGATCCATTCGAGCATGATCGCTTCGATGTTGATGTTGCAGAACCCCCGTGAACCGTGCACTACCTTCATGGCATGATGCCCCGGAGGGCGAACCAGGGCGAAGCTCTTCTTGCGCTCACCCTCCATGATCAGGCGGGCAGCGCGGATGGCGCCGCCTGCGGACACGAGGTGTGAACGGGTGATTACCGCACCGGTTTCCGGGAAGGTGAAATGAACACGCTCGATGTCCTCTGTTGCTGCAACTTCAGGCTTGTATTCGCCGATGCCTTCTATGTCGAAGAGGCCTTCTTCGCGCAGCTGGTCCTGAGTGTAGAGCAGTCGTTCCTCCCGTTCCGGGTGGGTGGGGGAAATTGCCCAGTCAAAGGCCGGGAAAAAAATGATGCCGAGTGTATTGTCCGCTTTGAGCATTGAGTTCTCCTAGGAATTCATTGTGCGCACCACGCCTGGGCGTACTTGGCATTTGACGCGGATGTTGCGGCCCACCATGTTGTACCCCTTGATCATGTTGAAGCTGGATGAACTGGTGATCTGGGCGTCCTCAGGCCTCAGGAAGACTCCGAGTTGGTCCAGGTGGGCGGCCAGGTTGTTGATCGCATCCTCTTCACCGTCTTTTTCGGTGTAGGAGGTGGGGATATTTTCCCGGTGGGAAAGGGACGGGATGAACATCACGTGGCGTTCCGTGTCCGCGAAGAGCTCCAATTCCCAGGTAGTTCGGGTCAGGGCTGCTCCTATTGCGTTGGCCACCGCGTAGTTCGGGGGAACATCTGTGGAAAGACGGAACTGGTCGAAAAGATTTTGTCTCATGGCTTCGGCCGGCCCCCCCATGATATAAACCTTGCGCGGCACTATCCGCTTGTTTTCCAGCAGTTCGTGTATGGTATACACGGGCTTGGAGTTGATTGCGTCCACGAGTTCGTAGGTGGCCCTGTGAATGGCCGTGGCCGCATAGTCGACTGCGGTTTGGGCCAGTTTGTCTGGAGTCATGGAGTGTGCTTCGGCGAACTCGATCAGGCTCTGTCTGGAGGCTTCCACATCGCCCAGTTTACAAGCACCGGTGTAGTTGAGGGCGTCGGTGAGGGTGAGGCGCTCTCCGCCCAGGCAGACGGAGGGACCGAGACGGTTGGGGCCCACGCGGACTTCTTCGCCGATGACGGAAATAGCCGAATCGCCGCCGATGCCGATGGATTTGACTTTGAGGGCCTGCACCAGAGTGGGGTGAGAGCCGATGGTAATGCCTTCGCGTTCCACCAGGGGGGCGCCGTCCGCGAAGACCGCAATGTCCGTGGTGGTGCCGCCGATGTCCAGGATGACCGAGTCATGGACGACGTCGCAGAGGGCGATGATGCCCATGACGCTGGCCGCCGGGCCGGAAAAGATGGATTGCACTGGAATTTTGCGTGAAGCCTCCAGGGGCATGGTGCCGCCGTCGGCCTTGAGCATGTTGACCGCCACATGAGACATGCCCATATCGTCCAAGGACCTTCGCACGGCAGAGGCAAAGCCATTGTAGAGCCGCCAGACTGCGCAGTTGAAGTAGGCCGTGCCCACGCGGCGGGGAAAGTTGAGAGCTCCACCCTGTTCATGCCCCATGGACACGAAGTCGACGGCATCGCGGCCGTTCTCGTCTTTGCACTGAAGGGCAGCGCGCCGTATTTGGGTTTCGTGCCGAGGGTTACGGGTAGAGAATTTGCCTACGGCCGCGAACACACGCACTCCGTTTTCCCGACAGGAGGCAATGGCCTGGTCCACATTGGCCATGGGCAGCGCCTTGATTTCATTGCCTCGGTGGTCGATTGATCCCTCCAAGATGTGGTAGTCGCGGCAGGGCTGATAACTGTATGGGTCGATGCCTGGCCCTGCGCTGACCAGGAGGCCGACATCCTCGGTCTTGCCCTGCACAATGGCATTGGTGGACAAGGTGGTGGAAAGGTTGAGCTGTTTGATGAGCGCCTGATCTATATCCTTGAGAATGATGCCCAAGGCTTCTGTGATCGAGGAAAGAAGGTCGTCATGATTGGTGGAAACCTTACAGGAGGCGGTAATTTTCACGCCCAGGCCGCTCGTGTCCAGGGCCACCGCATCGGTGTGCGTGCCGCCCACGTCTATTCCAAGTAGCATTTTCTTTATCTCCCGGTATGATTGCAGCAGATCTGTTGTAGTCTTTTTGGCTCTCTTTTCAAGTCATTATCACCATGTGCGGAATTCAGTCCATTCACAAACGGTTAACGGCCGGAATCCTCCGGGGAGCGGCAGTATAGGGTGTGGGAAAGCATTTTGATTTTGTTGCAGGCTAATTTCAAATTATATTTGACCATATGTATCCATCGAGTTAATGGGGATGGAATTGATTTTTTATATGGTTCAACAACCGATTATTTCAGAAGTACCTGATGGCAAAACGATTTGCAGCCCTCTTGCTGTTCTTCAGCGCTATGACATTCGCCCCGATCTGTCTGGCCGGGGATGGGGTCGACCCGTATCCATTTACTGATCCCTACAAGGCCACGGTCTTTGGGACTCCCCCCGGAATGATCTACAAGCCGCAGAAGCTCGGCTTCGTGGCCAACAAGAGCCTGTCCATCAAGAATCGCCATATTCCGGAGATTTTCTGGTACGCAGAAGACTTGGCCTATAGCATGGTCCTTCAAAAAAAGTCGGCCCCGCTTCTGTTCCTGGTGGCGGGGACCGGGGCAAAATACGATTCCGGGAAAATGCGTTATCTGGCTCAGGTGTTTTTTAGTCAAGGCTACCATGTGGTTTGCCTCTCTTCTCCCACTCACTTTAATTTTATCGTCAGCGCCTCGAAATATGCGGCGGCGGGTTATGTGCCTCATGACGTGGAAGATCTTTACCGGGTCATGCTCTGGTGCAAGGAGGTCGTGGAAAAACGGCAGCCCGTGGAGAACATTTCCGTGGCTGGGTACAGTCTCGGAGGCTTGCACGCTGCTTTTCTTGCCCACTTGGATAGCCAGCGCGGCGACTTCAATTTCAGAAAAGCGCTTCTGATCAATCCTGCCGTGGATTTATACGAATCCGCGTTACGCTTCGACACCTGGATGTCTCCGAAAAACACGGGGGGCGAGAAGCCTGTCGAGATCATCGATAGGTTCTTTCGCCAGTTCGCCGAATTTTACAAGACCCGTGAACTGGAGAAGCTGGACAGCGAGGTGCTGTACCAACTGTCCGACTATGTGAAGGCCACCGATTCCGAGTACCGGGTTCTCATTGCCACGACGTTCAGAATTACCGCTGCGTCCATGATCTTCACCTCGGACGTGTGCCTCAACGCGGGGTATGTTGTTCCCGCCGACAAGGCGCTGACCAAGTACGACCCGCTGCTTCCTTACATGAACGTGTTGGCCCAGGTGCGGTTCGAGGATTACTTCAACGAATACCTTTATCCCTACCTTCAGTATCTCGGTGTTGCGGGGAGTAAGGAGGAGGTGATTCGCCGGTGCAGCCTGAAGAGTATTGGAGGGTATTTGAAGAGTGCGGGAAAAATTGTTGTCGTGGGCAATGAGGATGATCCTATCTTGAGCGACGGGGATGTGGGTTTTCTGAAGGAAACCTTTGGGGACAGGGCTACGTTGTTTCCTCATGGCGGACATTGCGGCAACATGCAGTACGTAGATTTTGTGGAAGCGATGATCAAAATGATCAGGTAGGAGTATATGAAAAGCGGGAACGCCATATCGACCCACTCTTTAGCGCGGCTTGTGTGCGTGCTTGCGTTCGTGATGTTGCTTCCGGCCTGCGCTTCCAGAAAGATTGCTCCGGAGTTGACTTTGGAGGATCGCCAGTTCCGTGCCCCGGTTTCACACGCTCCCAGCAAAAAGGACATCAAAAAGGCGGTTGAGGATTCCTATTTCGGTGTGGACGACCCTGCCAACAACTTCAACCGTACCATGTACAGTTTCAACGCCCATTTTGACAAATACGTCTTTATTCCGGTGGTCATGACCTACGAGGCCGTGCTCATTCCGCCGGTACGCAAGGGTATCTCCAACGGCATCGACAACCTCAACGAGGTTCCCACCTTTGTGAACTGTGTACTGCAAGGCAAGGGCAAAAAAGCCGTGGTTACCGTGGGGCGGTTTCTGATCAACTCCACCATCGGTATTCTGGGACTCATGGATGTCGCCACCGAACTGGGCCTGCCGAGGCACGAGGAAGACTTCGGCCAGACTTTGGGCGTTTGGGGGGTTGACGAAGGCCCTTATCTCGTGCTGCCTATTCTTGGGCCTTCCAGTGGCCGTGACGCCATTGGCCTCGTTCCCGATTATTTTATCACGATGTATCAGATGGAAGCCATCTACAGCGCCGCGGATGTGAACGACAAGCCAACTGCCCGCAATGTCAATACAGCCACGCGGGGCGTGAATACCCGCGCCAATATTCCGTTTCGCTATTATTCCACGGACACGCCTTTCGAGTATGAATTCGTGCGATTCCTTTACACAAAAAAACGCGAGCTGGATGTACAGAAATAAATATGAGGATAGTTGCAGGCCTATTGCGTTGTGCAAAAAAAGCCGACCTGCCGCATTAGTAATGCGGCAGGTCGACTTTTTTTGGGCTTTGCATCTGTCCTCTTTCCTGCGCCCTCCTGGTTCAGGATTTCCAAAGAGGATTATTCCCTTTGGCTGTCAGAAGCTTACAGGTCCAATTCGATGCCGATGGGGCAGTGGTCGGAGCCCATGACATCGGGCTCTATCCAGGATCGTTTGATCTTGTCGCGCAGTTCTTCGGAGACGAAAAAGTAATCAATGCGCCACCCTGCGTTGTTTTTGCGAGCGTTGAACCTGTACGACCACCATGTATAGTGGTGTGGTCCTTCCTCAAACATGCGGAAGGTATCCACGTAGCCGTGTTCAATGAACTTGTCGATCCATGCCCGTTCGATGGGCAGAAAGCCGGACCGTTCGGCATTGGACTTGGGGTTTTTGAGGTCGATCTCTGTATGGGCCGTGTTGAAGTCGCCGCCCACCACGATGGGTTTTGTTTTGCGCAGTTCCTCGGCATGGGCCAGGAAGCAGTCATAGAAGCCCATCTTGAAATCAAGGCGTTCGTCCGACATTTGGCCGTTGGGAAAATAGATGTTGAACAGATGGAAATCCGGGTACTCCAAGTGCTGGACCCGGCCTTCGTTCTTATACCTTTCATCGGGCAGGCCGGTGGACACCAGCAAAGGTTCCGCATTGCAGAAGCAGCAAGTGCCGGAGTATCCCTTTTTTTTCTTGGAGGAATTCCAGTAGGAGTGCGCAAAGGAATCCGGTTCACTATGCTTTTGCGGTACCTGGTCCTTCTCGGCTTTGGTTTCCTGGAGCATGACCACATCAGCGCCGCAATTGTCCAGCCAGATGCGGAAGTCCTTTTTGAGGACGGCCCGATAACCGTTGACGTTCCAGGAGTAGATGATCATGGGGCGCTCCGCGGCTTAGGGGAAAAGACACATAGGGGGAATCCGTTGCGAAACGGATCCCCCCGGAAAACTTGTGGCCGGAAATCCGGCATAAAAGACTAGTCCTCTTCAGGAGTGCTGGTTTTGATCATCACCAGACCGCAGATGGTCATCACCAGACCCAGGAAAAACCAAAAATAACCTTCCATATCGTGCTCCTCCGTTCTTGGCTTGCAAGTCTCTCGGTTTTTTGCACATAGCAGGTTTTTATCAGGAATGGAAGAAAGTCACTCTGGCGCATTCGGCTTGAGCATCCGGGTAATTCGGCCTACAACCGGGACATGCAACATTATGACGCCATCATACTCGGGGCCGGAGCCTCGGGCCTGTACTGTGCGATCCATGCCGCCCGGCGCGGCAGAAAAATTGCGGTGGTCGACCACGGCTCCAAGGTGGCCCGCAAGGTCCGTATTTCCGGAGGCGGCCGTTGCAACTTCACCAATTTGGAGTGCTCTGCCGCGCATTTTCTTTCCCTGAACCCCCATTTCTGCAAATCCGCTCTGGCTCGGCATACGCCGTGGGATGTGGTGGCTTTTTTTGCGGAGTACGGTATCGGGTATGAGGAAAAGGCCGAGGGTCAGCTTTTTTCAGATCAGGGTGCGGGCCGCGTGGCCGGTGTGTTGGCCGAGCAGTGTCATCGCAACCATGTTGCGGTGTTGTTGGAGCGTGAAGTCCTGAGCGTGTCGGGGGCGGGGCCATTTCAGGTGGAAACCGGCAGGGAAATTCTGGAAGCGCCTCGGCTGGTGTTGGCTTTGGGCGGGCGGTCCTGGCCTCAAGTGGGCGCTTCAAGCCTGGGCTACCGCCTAGCCCGGCAGTTCGGGCTGGATGTGGTCAAGCCTCGGCCCGGACTGGTGCCCTTCGTACTTTCCGGAAAGGAGGGCAATCGCTGTCGGGAATTGGCGGGTACGGCCTTGCACGTGGCGGCCGCAACGGGCGGCAGGACTTTCATTGATGATTTGCTTTTCACCCATAAGGGATTTTCCGGTCCGGCTGTTTTACAGGTCTCTTCCTATTGGAACATGGGGGATTCTGTGGTTATCGATCTGTTGCCGCGCTTGCGGGTGGAGGCGCTGGTGGATGAACACCGTTCATCCAATGCCCTGCTTCGCAAGCTTCTGCAACAGCATCTGCCAAAGCGTATTGTTCAGGAATTTCTTGAGAAACAGATTTTGGAGACTCCGGTTTCCCAGTTGAGCAACAAGCAAATCCAACAGGCGGCGGACTCCCTGCATCAGTGGCGGGTGACGCCTGCAAGAACCGAAGGGTGGGAAAAGGCCGAAGTGGCCGTCGGAGGTGTGGACTCGGCTGCGGTATCGTCCAAAACCTTTGAGGTGGCTTCGGTGTCTGGTCTGCACGTCATCGGCGAGCTGTTGGACGTGACCGGTCAGTTGGGCGGCCATAATTTGCAATGGGCCTGGGCTTCCGGGCATGCTGTGGGAGTTTTGTTGTAATCTCTATTTGCTGGTGAGCAGGGTGATCAATTTTTCGGCCATGGGGTATTGCCGTATGAGAGCGGCCCTGTCCCCATGGTCGTAGTCGGCGTATTCGAAGCCCGGGGCCACGGTGCAGCCGAGCAGGCCGAAGCCGCCGCCGGGCAACAGGCGGGTGCCCTGCCAGACGCCTTTGGGGGCCAGCACCTGCAGCTTCTGGCCAGCGGCAATGTCCTGCCCCAGTATGATGGTCTCGGTACGCCCGTCCGGGTGGAGTTGAAGCATTTCGCACGGGGCGCCCAGGTAAAAGTGGAATATCTCGTCGCTTTTGAGCCTGTGGATGTGCGAGTAGGTGTCGGGTGTAAGCATGTAGTAGATGGCCGTGCCGAAACTGCGCGGGCCGTCGTACTGGTTCTGCAGGTGCCCGGGCCGCATGCTTTCCGCGCTTCGGTAGGTTTCGGCAAAGAAACCGCCTTCTTCGGGGTGCGGCTCCAGATTCAGCAGGCGGATGACGTCTTCGGGAGTGAGCGGTGCGGGCATGAGGCTATCTTCCGTAATGCGGTGGCGGAGTATCGACGGTTTGCATTTCCGAGGCCTCGGCCAGTTCCTTGAACTTGTGGGCCATGATGTCCAGCAATTTTTCCAGGTCGTCGATCTGTTTCTGCTGGTTGTAGACAACCTCGTTCAGTTGCTCCAGAAGCCGCTCCTGCTCAGCGGTGATGGCTTCCAGCCGTTCTATGCGATCTTCCATTATGGTTTCTCCTGTGTTTCTGCCGCAGAGATACGCATGAACGGGGGGGGAGTAAAGGCTTAGAGCTTTTGCTCCACCTTGTTGAAGCACGGAATGCACAGGGTTTGCCCTTCGAAACGGCGGGTGCGCGATTCCATGGCGCCTTCTCCACAGTGTGCACAAGTCAGGGTCTCCAGGATTTTGGCTGGGCGGGGCTGCTGAATTTTTGGCTCCGCTACCTCAAAGATATCTTCAAGTGAGGCGGCCATGAGCCGTTCCTGTTGTTCGCATCGCAGTTTTTCCAAGCGGTTTTCTTCCTTTTGGGTGATGATCCCGCTCAGGCTTTTCTTCAACAGTTCCCTGCATTCGGGATAATCTGCCCCCATGGCTTCCGGCCTGAGCAGAACCCGGATGCCCTTGCCGTCGTTTTTGCGGTAAAATGTAAAAGCCATCTTACCGTAGTCTCGATGGATGAGGTTGCCTTTGCCCAGGGTGCAGCCGGTCAGGAACTGGATGGCATCCACCCCGCACATGTCGGTTTCGCAGATGGCGGTCAGGGGAGTCTCGTTGTTGTGTCCCAGTTCCCGTAAGCATAGTTCCGCAGCGCGGATACCAATGGACAGGCCCGGACAAGAATGGCCATGGAAGGCGATGGTGTCGTTGATGTGTTGTTGAGAGATGGTTGTACTCATGGCGTGCTCCTACTGCGTCAGGTGATGTTCGTGCCGATATTTCTCAAGGGATTCGGTTTCCGTTGCTCCCAGGGGGACCACTACGGGCCGTCCGGCCACATGTTCTATGTGTACGGGCACGTTGTAGACCTCTTCAATGACCTCTGCAGTTACCCCGCTACGGTGGGTGGCGGCGTGGATGCAGCCGCCTTTGAGAAAGAGGAATTTGTCCGCAAAGCGCAGGGCTTGGTTGAGGTCGTGCATGGTGACTACGGCGGCCACCTTGTGGCTGCGCACCACGGCACGAACCAGAGAGAGAATTTCCACCTGATTGCGCAGGTCCAAGCTGCTTGTGGGTTCGTCCAGGAGCAGCACCCGAGGCTCCTGCACCAGGGCGCGGGCAATGCATACTTTCTGCACCTCGCCACCGCTCATTTCGTCCAGATGACGAAGGGAAAGCTCTTCCAGCCGCAACCGTTTGACGGCCGAGTCCACGATACGAAGGTCATGCTCGGAAATACGCCAGCGGATATGCGGCTTGCGGCCCATGAGGATGGCGTCGAAAGCGGTCATGCGGCCGGTCTCCTGCTTCTGTGCCACATAGCCCACCCGTCGGGCGATGGCCTCCGGCTTCATGCGGCAGATGTCGGCGGCGTCCACCATGACACATCCTCCGGATGGCCGGTGGATGGCGTTCATGCATTTGAGCAGGGTGGTTTTGCCAACGCCGTTGGGCCCCATGATGGCCAGCACCTCTCCCTCTTCCACTCCGAAATTCACGCCTTTGAGCACGGAAAGACTTTTGTAGTGGAACTCCAGGCCGTCAACGCTGAGGATCATTTCCGATACCCTCTGATGATGAGGTAGAGAAAGGCGGGAGCGCCCAGAAAGGCCGTGAGCACGGAAACCGGCAGCACGTGCGGGGCCAGCATGAGTCTGGCCGCTGTGTCCGAGACGAGGAGGAGCACTCCTCCACAGAGCATGGATGCGGGCAGTAGAAAACGGTGGTCGTCTCCCACCATACGGCGCATCATGTGCGGACAGACCAACCCCACAAAGCCGATGATGCCCAAGAAGGAGACGATGACCGCTGTGATCAGCGAGGAAATGAGCATGCCCAGCATTCGGACGCGCTCCACCCGCACTCCCAGGCTGGAGGCGGTTTCGTCTCCAGCGTCGACGGCATTGTAGTTCCAGCGGTTGAAGAAAAAAAATGCAGTGCCTGTAACTGTGACCGCGCCCATGATGGCCAACTCGGACCAGCTGGCTCGCGCCGTGTCTCCGAAAGTCCAGAAGACCATGGCCGCAAGCTGCACATCGTCTGCAAAGTACTGCAGGAACATGGTGCCGGCTGTGAACAGTGCGCCCAAGGCCACTCCGGCCAGGATCATGATTTCGGGCGAGGTCCTGCGGATGCGCGAGATGGCGATGATGGCGGCCGTGGCCAGGAGACTGGCGGCAAAAGCCGCCATGGTGGTTGCATAAGGATTGTTGATGACGACGGCATCCGCACCTCTGGAATGCATGACGCCGGTACCCAGGACCATGACCGACAAGGCTGCGCCGAAAGCCGCTGCATGGGAAATTCCCAGAGTGAAAGGCGAGCCCAGCGGATTGCGAAGTACGGACTGCATGACCACCCCGGCCACGGACAACCCTGCACCGGCAACGATGGCCGCAAGTGCCTGCGGCAGGCGGATGCTCCAGATGATGGCGTCCCACCGCTTGCTTGCTGCAGTTCCGGTCAGCGCACGCCAAACGTCGGTTAATGGAATGCTCACGGCCCCGGAACTGACCGCCAGGAGCAGGGCGGCGATAGCCAGAGTGCCGGTTCCGGCAATGATCGCCTTCTTGCGGGTCACATGCCGCAGGTAGTCGGCGGGCAGCACTCCATCGTCAAAATGCATATGGGACTCCTATTTATCGAGGATTTTTCCCTTTTCACCGATGTGGATGACGGACGGATCAAGACGCTTGAAGGCCAGATCCCCGAAGGCTTTGGACAGGTCGTTGAACACGGGCTTGCCCACCAGGAAGGTGTATATTTCGTCCGCTTTGGTCGCAGGCTCGATGTCGACAAAGGCTGTGGGGTACAGAGTCTTGCCGATGAAGTAGGCGTCGGCCAAGGTGTTGCCGTGATTGGAGGTATACCAGTTGTAGGGCAATACCCCGAAGATGCGCCCCTGCCTGCAGGCGGTCAGTTCCCTGAAGGCGGAGTCGTTGTGCAGTTCGTACAAGGAGTTGGATTCAGTGCCAGCCCGGATGGTGGACAAATCCACAAACAGGTATTCCGGGTTCCATTCCAGAATTTTTTCCTTGGCCATGTCCGCATGACGCAGAGGAACGGAATTATCTTGTGGAGCAGCCACGTTGCGGGCGTTCAGAAATTGGAAAGGAGGGTAGCCCGGTTCGGTGGACCGGAATCCGTGCGGGCCCTTGAAGGCGATTCCGCCAACGTAACAGGTGGGACCGGTCAGGCCCGCGGTACGTTTTTTTAGATTCGCGATATGGGCGTCCATAAATGCTATGACCGATTCGGCTCTTTTCTCTTTACCGAGAATTTTGCCCATGAGTGTCAGAGCGTTATTCATGGCTTCTCTGCGTACGCCCAGATCGCCGTAGTCCAGCACCACCACGGGGATGCCTGTTTTTTGCTGTAGTTCGTCAGGGTCGTGTCCCATGGTCCCGTAGGTTTTGAAAATTACCTGGGGGCGCGGTTCCAGAGCGGCGATGAGTTCAGGGTTGTCGTGGCCGCGGAACTCCCCGAAGAGCGGCATTGTCCTGAATTGGGGGTTGGCCATGGCATAGGGCCTGGCATCGATGAGCCGGATCTTGGTCTCTGCACTGTCTACCGCAACAGCTCTGTTCTGGGCTTGAAGATAGGTCAGGTAACGCAAGCATCCAGAGCCGGATGCGAGCACGTGCTCGGGATGTATCGGTGTCTCCACGGTCCGCCCGGCCATGTCCGTGATGGTGATGGTTGCGGTTTGTTGTGGTTGCTCCTGGCTGCATCCGAAAAGGAGCAGGGAAAGTATGCAAAGGGATACGATACGCTGCATTTTTATTAAAACCTACCGCTTTATATGGATAATGATTATATAATATAGAGCGTAACTCGTATAAAAAAATAGAAAACGTGTCAATGGAGACTGAGAGGAAGTGACGATGAGGCAATGCTTTTCAGGATCCCTTACGGACGGTTGGTGAGGTAGACGCCTGTAATGACCATTGCTCCACCTAGAAGCAGGGAAACACCAATGCTCTCCCCGAGTATAATGGAAGCAAACAGGATGGCGAAGATCGGAACCAGATTGATGAATATCCCGGCCCGGGAAGGGCCGATGGCCCGGATGCCTTTGTAGTACCATGCGTAGCTTAAGCCGGTGGCCAGGACTCCTAGAAAGAAGATGCAGGACCAGTCGATCAGGGAAGCGGCTCTGATGTCGGTCAGCAGGCCTTCGTTCAGGGCTGGAATGAGCAGGAAGGCCGACCCGAAAATGCACGACCACATGACTGCGACCGGTGGGGACAGGTGTTTCATGGCAGTGCGTCCCCCTAGCGAGTAGCCGGTCCAAGCCGCGACGCAGCCCAATATGAGCAGGTCGCCGCTGGAAATCCCCCGCTCTAACAGAGTCGTGGGATGGCCGTTGGAAAGTACGACGGCCACGCCGCATAAGGAAAGCAGAGTGCCGAAAATGCGGATGGCGCCGAATTTTTCACGATACAGGATGGCCGACAGGGCGGAGATGCAGACCGGGATGCAGGCCACGATGAGGGCCGCGCGGCTGGCGTTGATGTGCTGTAGTCCCGTGAAGAAGAAATAGCTGTACATGAACACGCCCGTTGCGCCCAGAAAGGCCATTTGGGGCAGGAGCTTTCGTTCAAGGCGTGGAAAGCCGCCTTGGGTCCGGCTCACGAACAGGGCCAGAAAAACGGAGGCCGCCAGGAAGCGCAGGAATGAAGCGGAAAGCGGTCCCATATGTCCGGCCAGCACACGGCCCGCCACCCAGGTCCCTCCCCAGAGGGCCATGGTTCCCACAAGCAGGGTGTAGATAAGGGAGGATGATTCTCGATTCATGTTTTTTGGTGGTACTCTTGGCGTCGGGGGCCGCCCAGTCGAAAAAAAGAATATCTGCTTTAGGGATGGTTAGTCCTCAACCATGGCCACGGCCCGGCAGGGTGATCCATCACTGTTCCTGATGGGCAGGGGCAGGCAGCTGAATGTGAACGTCCCTTCCGGGATTCGAGCCAGGTTGGTCAGATTCTCAATGCAGACCATGCCTGCTCGGAAGAGAGTCATATGTGCCTCGTACTCATGGGAATCCAGTGGGTCGGGAGAAGGGCTGTCCATGCCGACGCCCCGTAAGTCCAGGCCGGTGAGGACACGGGCGGCCAGTAGGGTCAACTCGGGCCAGTCCCGGTAGTATTGTTCGGTTCCCCAATGTTTGTCCCATCCTGTGCGCAGCAAAACGTAGTCCAAGTCGTTTTGTTTGGAGAGTCGAGCCAGGTGTTCCGGAGCGATGAGCCGACCAGTCCCGGTCAGGTCTATGACCATGGCCTTGCCTATGAAATAATCGGCCTGGAACCAGTCGACGGCCGGGCCGTCCTGGAGCATGTGGAAAGGGGCATCCATGTGAGTGCCGGTGTGCACGCCCATGTTTAAGGCTGTGACCGAGAAACCGTAGGTTTCGTAAGTACAGGGACGGGGGAATTCGGGCGGAGTGTCTTCGGGATAAACAGGCATGTCGGGCTCAAGCGTATGGGTCAGGTCGATGATCTGCATGACTTCCTCCTTTCAGCTGGTAAACATGAGGGCGTTGGGTTTTTCCGTGGTGGGGCGTTCCGGTGTCAGGACTGAACGTACGTTTTCACGCATTTTGTCCATTGTATCGCCTTTGAGCAACTCTCCCTGAAGACGCAGTCCGTACAAATAGTTGGTAGCTATATAAATAGCTATTTTCTTAAATAGTTTTACCTGTCGGATAGGGTCGGGGAAGTGTTCCTCAATGGCGTCAATAAGCTTGAGGCCGTATGCTTGGTAGGCATTGTCTCTTGGGATATCTTTTCCTGCCATATGAGAGAAAACCCAGGGTCGGGCTATGGCCATGCGGCCGAGCGCGATGCCGTCGCAGCCGGTTCTTTCGAACATTTGAAGGGCGTCGTCCTGCGTACAGACATTGCCGTTGCCTATGACCGGAATGGAGACCGCCTCCTTGATGAGTCGGATGTGATTCCATATTGGTGGGCGAGAGCGCTTGTCCGGGGCTACACGCGGGTGGAAAATCAGTGCGTCTGCACCGGCCTGCTCAAAGCGCTTGGCCAACTCCACGGCTTGTTCCGGGGCCGCGTTCCAGCCCGTTCGGAATTTGACGCTCACCGGGAAGGTTACGGCTTTTCGCACGGTCTTCACCACAGATTCTGCCCGGTCTGGAGTTCGCAGCAGATCTGCGCCACAACCTTTTTTGCAGATGCCGGACACGGCGCAGCCCATGTTGATGTCCACTCCGAAAAAACCTTCGGCTTCAACGCGTCTGGCCGCTTCGACGAATTCCCCTGGTTGTGCACCGGCCAACTGACAGGACAGTCTGGGTAACTCATCCTCACGGAACTTGAAGATGGGGGAGGTCGCAGGATTTTCATGGGCCAGGCCTATGGCGCTGCACATTTCCGAAACCATGAGCCCACAATTGCCATAGCTGTCAAGCACCTGGCGGAAAGCCACGTGGCCGAGACCGACCATGGGAGCCATCCATAGCCTGTTGGCAATGATCTTTTCTCCCACTTCCAGAGGACGGTTCACAAGTTGTGCGAGTTTGTTTGCGGTCTCTGCCGTCATTGATGGTTCCTGCTTCACAGGGGCAAGCGATTACCCCGATTCCCCTTTTGAGTCCAGTTCGCCTCTCCCTGTCAACAGTCTTTCTTTTCCCGGTGGCTTCCTTTTTCCTGCCGATTTTATCCAGCCTGCAAAACCGGGTGTAGAGTACCTGAAACTTTGGCGGAATAGGAGCGTATCACATGAGCATTGCCACATCGGCATTGACGAATCTCATTCCCGGCGAGTTGCGCCCCAGGCTGGAGGGGATCACGAATCTTGCCAAATATTTCAACGGATGCAGGATACTGGACAACGACGTCTCCGCTCTGCAGGAACATCCAGCTGGCATGCCCCTCGGGAGGCACTTTGCCTCCTTCCGGACATTGTCTGGTTTCCCCATGGCGTGCAATGGCCTGAAAGGCCCGAATAGTTCGGACACCCTTTTCATACCAATAACATAAATTTGGAGTAGTCGCGGGATTGATCCCCCCGCGCAGGCTTGGCCGTGGCCAGCCGGCCTCTCTTTCCGCGGAAGGGACTCCGGGCCCTGTGCGCAAGTACAGCGTCAATGTTTGTGGAGAGCCGTATGGCTCTCCGATTTCTACACAGCGGTATGAAATAGGAGAAAAAAAATGTCGCAGTTCAATTTCCCGTCGAGCAACCTGTCCCAGGCGTTCGACGCCCTCATCACCCTCAGTTCCGGCTCTTCCGAGCCGCCGTCCACTGCGCCTTATATGCTCTGGATGGACACCAGCAAGACTCCGGCCGTGCTGCGTCAGCGCAATGCCGATGACACCGAATGGATCGACCTGTTCGCTTCCATGGCCAATTCCGGCACTCCCGTTGGCACGGTGAACGCTTCAGCCTCCACCAAGGTTCCTGACGGCTGGCTGAAGTGCGACGGTGCCGAGATATCCCGTACAGAGTATGCCGACCTGTTCGACAGTATTGGCGCCACTTTCGGAGAAGGCGACAAGGCCACCACTTTCAATCTGCCTGACCTGCGCGGCGAGTTCATTCGTGGTGTGGACGACGGACGAGGCGTGGATACCGACCGTGTAATGGGTTCCGAACAGGGAGATGCCATCAGAAATATTAATGGGCGTTGGTTCAACGCAGCAAGTGCTGCTGCCATGACTTCGCCTGAAAATTCAGGAGCTATGTTTGGAGGGGAGAGTTGGGCGTATAAATATGGCGGGGATGCTAAGACGACCCCACAGTTTATTGAATTCGACGCCTCCCGCGTAGTTCCTACTGCCGAGGAAAACCGTCCCCGAAACGTGGCTCTCATGTACGTCATCAAATACTAGCTTTAATTGAAGTTAGGCCGCCTTCGGGCGGCTTTTTCTTTTTGGGTGGGCAATGTCCGGCAAGGTGCAGGGAGGGGAACATTGATGTCTGCTTTTTCTGCCGAGTCAATCTACGCCAGAAGCGAAGTGCATGGATTAAGATTTTCTATGTTTTTTACGCCACTGTCCAGGCGTCATGCTCAGGCCGCCGTGCAGCCAGAAACCGCGGCGTTCTTCGCGGGCAGTCTTTCCAGCCTTCTTGAATTTCCTGTAATAGCGGCCGTTGGGCCTGACCAGTATGGGGACGGCCAAGCCGTTTTTTACCAAAGCTTCGTTGAGCATTGTTGTACCGTCGTAGACATAGGCCAGAAGTCTGCCGTAGCGGTCTTTTCTTTCCTTGTCGTATTCCAGGCGTAACTCCTTGCCGTAGCAGAACTGCAGGGAAAAGGCCTTGGCCCGCACGCCCCATTCCTGGTCCCATTCCGGCGCGTCGACGCCGATGAGGCGCACTTCAACGGGGCGGTCGCCAAGCCGGATCATGAGAGAGTCTCCATCAATGACGCTCAGGAACCGGGCCTGATCCGCACGGGCAAGAGCGGGCAGGAGCAACAGGCAAAACAGGCAGCAGGGCAAGAATACGCGTTTCATCTTTGCGTCATAGTGGAGGAGACCGGGAACTTCAAGACTCGTCGTCGGACGACGGGGGCTTGCGTAGAGAGGCCTGCTTGACGATAAGGTGCTCCGCCTCCATGGCCGACAAAGGCTTATGGAAGAGGAAGCCCTGCACATATTCGCAGGACAGCGGACTGAGAGAGTCGAGCTGGGAATTTTTTTCCACTCCTTCGGCAACCACGTTCAGGTCAAGGCTGTGGGCCAGGGCGATGACCGCCCGCACGATCTCCAGGTTCTCCTTGTCCTCGCCCAGGCGGGAGACAAAGCTCCGATCCACCTTGAGGGTGTCCACGGGCAGGCGTTGCAGGAGCGTGAGGGATGAGTAGCCGGTGCCGAAGTCGTCAATGGAAAATTGGACCCCGCGCTTGCGAAGCCGGTTGAGGGTTTGGAGAGCCTGCTCCGGGTTGTCCATGAGGGTACTCTCCGTGATTTCCAGCTTGAGGTTTTCCGCTGGAACGCCGGACTCTTTCAGTTGGGTCATGATGGCGTCGGAAAGGTCGCTCTGGGCAAATTGTTTGCTGGATACATTCACGGCCACGAACAAGTGTTCGGCCACCTTGCTGTTGGCCCGCCAGAGGGCCAGGGTGTCCAGTGCCTTTTTCAGCACCCATTGTCCCAACTCCATGATCAGTCCTGAATCTTCTGCCATGGGAATGAATTCCGACGGCGTAATGATTCCCCGTTTCGGGTGCTTCCAGCGGGCCAGCGCCTCGAAGCCGATGAGTTCCTCGGTATTCAGGAGCAGGATGGGCTGAAAGTTGAGATAGAATTCGTTGTTTGCCAAGCCCCGGCGCATGTCGTTTTCCATGCTCAGCTGGGCCACTGCGTACTCCAGCATGCGGGAAGTGAAGACCTTGAACTGGTTGCGGCCCTTGTCCTTGGCCCTGTGCATGGCGATGTTGGCGTTCTGGAGCACATCCTCGGGGCGGCTGTATTCCACGGGGCTCAGGACGATTCCGAAACTGGCCGTGGTCGTGACTTCGTGCCCCTCGAAACAGAATTTTTCCGCCATTTCCAGACGCAATCGCTTGACGATGCGGATGGCCTCACGCGGGGATTGCAGTTCGTCCAGCAGGAAGACGAACTCGTCGCCGCCGAAGCGTGCCACAGTGTCCAGGCTGCGCACATGGCGGGTCAGGCGGCGGGCTGTCTCCACCAGCACCATGTCGCCGAAGCGATGCCCGAGGGAATCGTTGATGACTTTGAAACGATCCAGGTCGATGAAAACCACGGCGTAATAGTAGTTGGCGCGTCGCTTGGCCCTTTCCATGGCCTGGCGGATGCGGTCCAGGCACAGGGTGCGGTTGGCCAGCCCGGTGAGAGGGTCATGCAGAGCCTGATGCCGGAGTTGTTCCTCCATGTTCTTCCGTTCCGTGATGTCCCGGAAGCTGAAGCGCAGGCCCAGGGGCTTCATGCCGATGCCGTAGACGCTTCTGCCCACGGCGCTGAGCCAGGGATGCCCGCCGTCTTTTTTGATGATTTGGAAGTCGAGCTGTTGCCCTTCCTTGTGGGAGACCCGCCTTATATAGTGGTCCCAGTCTTCCTGGAAGGTCGGGGCCACGATTTCTCGGATAAGCGCTGGGTTTTCGAAATAGGCTTCGGGGGGGTAGCCCGTGATGCGCTCGCAGGATGGCGAACAGTACATGACGGTGCCGTCCGGCCCGACCCAGACCTCCCAGTCATAGGCGAAGTCGGCAATGGTTCGGTAGCGCTCTTCCCCTGCCTTGAGGGCCTCAAGGAGCCGCTCTCGTTGGCGTTGCGCCTTGAGGCGCTTTTTTTCCGTATCATAGGCCCGGTGGGTGACGATGCCCGAAAGCACGGCGATGAGCCCCAGAATTCCCAACAGAACCAAGGTGATTCTGTCTCTGAAGTAGGCCAGTTCCTGCTCCACGTCGTCCAGATAGATTCCGGTGCCTACTATCCAGCCCCAAGGCTTGAACTTCTGGACATAGGACAGTTTGGGTGCGATGACGCCCGGTTGGTCCTTGTTCTGCCAGAAATAACTGACGAAACCGCCTCCTTCCTTGGCCTGCCGAGTGAACTCCACGAACGGCGCCAGTCCGGTCTTGTCCCGGAAGCCGGTCAGGTCGCTTCCTTCCAATTCGGTTCGGTAGGGATGCATGACCATGAAGGGGCGGGTGTCGTTGATCCAGAAATAATCCTTGCCTTTCGGTCCGTAGCGTATGGCGCGCACTTGTTCCTTGGCCATACGCTGGGCTTGGGGCAAAGTCAGCCTGCCGGAGCGCGTCAGGTCGTCAAAATAGGAAAGTTCGCTGATGATGGTTTCGGTGAGTTGCCGGATGGTCCTTTTTTTGTGCTCCAGAAAAGAATCGCCTACGGTCGGCAGCACATAAAGAAATACGGCCCCGGCGAAAAGGGCGAGCGTCAACGCGGTCGGGAGCAGGATCCTGACCAGCAGGGAGAACGGGTATTTGATTTTTTCCTTCGTCATATCCCTTTTCCCGGATGAGACTGTCTGGTCGGTCCCGTAAGCCATAATACGAGGGCGGGGAAAAGGGAAGGATCAACTGAAAATTACAATCTGTTTGGCGGGTTGCCTATGACGCAGTTTCTCCCCTTGTTCTTGGCGCTGGTGAGTCCGCCCTGGAGACGTTGCAGGAATGTTTCCAGTGTATCCCGGCCAGCGGCTTGGGTGACGCCGAGGCTGATTGTGATGCTGATGGAGCCGAAGGGCATGCTTTCCACCATTTGGCGTAGTTTTTCAGCCACTTCTTCTGCCACACGGTGGTCGATGTGAGGGGCCAGGATGATGAATTTGCCCCCGCGCCAACGGAAGAGATAGTCGGTTTTGCGGACACGCTTGTTGACGAAGCGGGCAAGGTGGTAAAGAAGTTTGTCCCCAGCGTCGTATCCGTGCCTTTCGTTGATGGTTCGGAAACCGTCGATGTCAAACATGATTCCGGAAAGTACACTTCGGTAACGGCGGACGTTCTCCAATTCCCGGGTCATGACCGAATTGAACTTGTAGCGATTGAATGCTTTGGTCAGGTCGTCGATGACCGAGAGTTGGGCCACCTTCTCGCTCAGTTCCCGGGCAGTTTGCCGGTCCTTGTCGATGTTGGCGATAAGCCCTTTGAAGACGAGCAGGGCCTGGGCGCCGAGAGCGAGAAGTCCGCCAATCATGAGCAGGTAGGCGAACTTGGTCAGCCGTTCCGGGGGGATTCCCGGTGCGACGGATTGATTGTAAAGTAGTCCGAAGTCCAGCAGAAGGATTACGCCGACCAGAAAAAGGCTCAGTGTATAGAGAAGTATTGCTCTGTTTCGGGTGTTTCCCTCGGACCGTTTGTCTTTCATGGCGGCTCCATGGGGTGCGGATGTTCTCCCTCGGTATTTGCCATGATACTAGCCAAAAGCAGGTAGTCTATTATTCTAACCGTTTTTCGACTTGCCCTCGAAGGTGTAGTAGACCCCGCCTTGATGCTGTGCGGTGTCGTAATTGATTTCCATGGAGAAATCGGGCCACATCCAGCCGTAGCGGGCGCCAATCTGTCTGCCGGGACCGTAGTCCTTGATGAGTTTTTCCTTGATCAGGAAATAGTTGGCTTCGCCGGAAAAGGCCATTCCGACGCGGAAGAGCCTGTCGTCGTGAAAATAGTAAGCTACGGAAACGATGTCCGCCTGACCGAAGTTGAGCTTTTCATCCTTGCGGTAGTATGTGTTTTTATAGCCTTTACCCGGTACCGGAATCATCTCTTTGAGACTTTCCAGGCTTTCTCCGAACTTGATGCCCCGAAACTCCGTGGGGGCCGGGCTCTGGACGAAATCTCCGGCCAAGGCGGCGAAAGGCACGAATAAAAGCAGGATAAGTATGCTGACGAAGGCGGTTTTTCCCTTCATGTCGATCTCCTTTGGTTAGCGAGACAATCCTAATTATTCTTTCGTGAATTGCAAGTTGTTGCACATGGATTGTATCAGGGCTGTGGCTGTGCTAGGGACGGGGCAGAAAAGGAGGGACCATGCTTGGAAGATTGATGCTGACATTGGTTGTTTGCGCGGTCCTGGCAGGGTGCAGTTCTCAGCCGTCCGAGGAACTGTCCATTCCGGGCAAGGTGGCGACTTCCGGTGAAATGGAGGCGCGTCTGACCCGTATCGAACAGGATCTATTGTCCTTGAGGATGGAAAGCGACCGGCAACTCGCAACGCTTCGTGGTGATATCGAGAGCCTGCGGAAGCAGATGAAGGAACTCTCCGTCGCTTTGAACGGGCGTGCCGGCAAGGATGAATTGGACAACTCCGCGCGGGAGTTCGCCCGGGAAAGTCTGCAGCGCATGCTCGATCTGTCCAAGAAGATCATGGACAGGCTTGAAAAGGAGCTTGAGGACCCGACGGATGACCCTTCTGCGAAACCGGATGAATTCTCTCCTGAAACCGACAAGACTCTCTAGAGGTACATGATTCATGAAGACTGTCCTTAAAAAAATTTGTCTGGGCCTGGCGTTGATGGGCATAATGGCTTTGCTTGGGTGTGCCACGAATACGGTGGTTCCCTTGAACTACGCTCTTGTGACTCCAGCCGGGCAATCCTGCAAAGGCCCTGTTACCGTGCTTGAGTTCAAGGATGCCCGCAAGCAGCACAGCCTCGGCCGTGATTCTGACGGCTATGAATTACGCCCTGCCACGGATGTGGGCGACTGGGTGAGTTGGTCCTTGTATGAGGAACTGGTGGCGCAGGGCTGCTCTGTGAAGTACCGTGGCGTTCGCAGGGACGAGCCGGTCGGGACCCTCGTGAGCGGCGAGGTCGTGGATGTCCGCCTGACTCCCATGGGCAAGACCGTGTGGAAAGGCATGGTCAAGGTGGCTGTGAGCGTGGAACGCAACGGCGTGTCCATCCCCAAGGAGACGTTTATCAGCGAAGTGGAAAAGCCGATCATTTTTGGAGTGAGCAATCGCGAGGAAGTACTCACCGAGGCCCTGCAGGGAGTCATGGAGCAGGTCGTTCCCAAGGTGCTGGGTAAAAAGTAAGGAAAAGAAAAGGGCGCATCCGGAAAGGATGCGCCCCTGGTGCTCCGGTTACTTGAAATATTTCTTTACAGGCTGAGAAGCGCCGCCTTTATGGTGCGCTTGCCGAATTTTTTGGCCTGTGATTCATCCCACATAAAAACGTCGATACGCTTGGTGTAGCGTTTGTTCATGAGGTCGTTGATCTCGAAAATTCCGAGCCCTTCGATTCTGACTTTTTTCCCGAAAACCCACCCTTGGTCGAACAGGTCGCGGGAGACCGCAATGGTCCCCTCTCTGACCTTGCGCATGCTGGCCGCGATAAGCGGGTCGGAGTCAGTCTGAGAGGCCGTTGGGTTGTATGCTGTGACCGTGACTCTTAAAGCCTTGTGGCTGGCGTTTACAGCCTTTTGCAGCAGGCGGGCTTCCTCCACCATGACCTTGCGCGCCTCGGCGGTGTGCTTTGCCAGGGCAAGCTCGTGACGGAGGGAGTCGATGGTGCGTTCCTTATAGCCGATGACTACCCCAAATGTTGCGATGAGTAGACATAGTATTGTTATGATTGTATAATTTACTTTAGCTTTCATTCTGTGTTTCTCCTGAAACATCCCGGAGGATTCGCATATAATGACGGATATGCCTTGTGTCAAATTTGTAATCCAATGTCGGGTTACGGCGTTTTAAAGATTGATAACCACCTTGATTTTAAGGCTATATATTTTATTTTTCGTGAAAAAGTGTATTGTTCCTACCTCACATGGTCCTGAATTTTCAGGAGAGATTTTTCCTGTTATTATTTTTGATCCGTCCCTCTCAACAACATGCTTTTTGTGTCGGGCCATTTTTCATGTGTTGGACTGAGGCGGACTTTACGGGTAGATTGTTCGAAACATTTCGGGGAAGTGGATGAAGGTAATGCATTGTATCACAGGCCTGAACACGGGCGGCGCCGAGGCCATGCTCTGCAAGGTGGTCTCCCGGTTGCCGGAACATGGCGTGGAGTGCCGTGTGGTCAGCCTGCTGCCGCTCGGCCCCATGGCTGGGACGTTGCAGCAGATGGGCGTACAGGTTGATTCCTTGGGCATGAAACGCGGTGTACCTTCCCCCGCTGCGCTTTGGAGATTTTTCCGGCTCATTCGCCGCTGGAAGCCCGATGTTGTTCAAACCTGGCTGTATCATGCTGACCTGCTGGGGCTGCTGGCTGCCCGCATGGCCGGTTCCGTGCCTGTGGTCTGGAACATCCGTTGTGCCTATATGGATCTGTCCCAATATCGGCGGACCACCTCTCTGGTGCTGAGGCTTTGCTCATGGCTCTCTCGGCTACCAAGCGCAGTTCTCGCCAATTCCGAAGAAGCTCGCCGTTTTCATCGCGAATTGGGGTACAGCCCTCAGCGTTTCGAGGTTATTCCCAACGGGTTCGACACCGCCCTGTTCCGGCCGGACCCGGAGGCGCCGCGTCGTCTGCGCCTGGAACTGGGATTAGAGCACGCCAATGCTCTCATCGGCCTGGTGGCTCGGTTTGACCCGATGAAAGATCACGCGACCTTTTTACAGGCCGCCGGCGAGTTGGTCCGGTCGCATGCCGAGGTCCGGTTCGTGCTTTGCGGTGACGGAATCGTGTGGAGTAATGAGAAGCTTGCCGCCATGGTTCGCGAAAATCAGCTTGAAAACAGGATTTTTCTTTTGGGCAGGAGGAATGATATTCCGCAGTTGACGGCAGGCCTGGATATCGCCGTATGCAGTTCCAAAGGGGAGAGTTTTCCCAATGTGGTGGGGGAGGCCATGGCCTGTGGCGTTCCTTGCGCGGTTACCGATGTAGGGGACGCGGCCAGTATCATCGGCGACACTGGGGTGGTGGTTCCCCCCGAGGATGTTCCGGCCCTCTGTCAAGGCATGAAATCATTGCTGGAGCGGGGAGACGCGGCCCGTCGGGAATTGGGCCATTGTGCCCGGGAACGTATTCTTTCCCTGTATTCTCTGGAGAAAATCGTGGGGCTGTATTATAGCTTGTATGAGGGAGTCACGGGACGTACGGGTGAGAGCGCCCCGCAGTAAGGGGGGAGCTGAAATCAATCAGTCGAGTGGGAGAGCTGTGCTGTATGGGAGAGATATTCAATTCCGAATCATTCATGGACAGTCTTGGCGGTGACACGGAACTCGCTGTCGAGTTGCTGACCGCATATATCGAAGATAGTCCTCAGAGGGCGAAGAAGCTCGGAGAGGCTTTGGTGGCCTCTGACGGTAGTGCCGCAGCCAAGGCTGCTCATTCCTTGAAGGGGATGTCCGGAGTGGTAAGGGCTCAGCGCCTTGTGGATATGGCCCTGGATATGGAAGCCACGGCAAAGGACGGCGACTTGGCCCGGGTCAAAGTCGTCTATAGGGAGTTTGCTGCCGTTTTGGACATCGCTCTTAATGAGATGCGGCTCTTTATGGAAGGTTTGCAATAAAAACGCCCCGATCCCAACAGGGGTCGGGGCGTTTTTTTAATGTTCCTTTACTCGGCCTTCTTTTCTTCGTCTTTTTTGGCCGCGGCTTTCTGCTCAACAGTGGCTGCCGGATTCTCGGAAACTTCGGCTTTGGCAGCAAAGTCCAGTTCAAGCTTGTCCATGGCGTCGATGATGTCTTGGGTCACTTCCACGGAGTCGTCCATGGACAGGACGGACTTTTTGTCCACCACGAGGGTCAGGCCCTTGCTGGCGCGGTAGTCGTCGATGACCTTGTTGAATTTTTCGCTGAGCATGGCAACAACGCGCTGCTGCTCGGCACTCATGACGCTCTGCAGCTTGCCCATGGCTTCACGATACGCTGCGGAGGTTTTTTCATTTTCTTCTGCCTGCATGGCCTTGTAGGCCTTTTCTGCTTCCGCTTGAAGCGGAGCGCTTTTCTGCTTGAGGAATTCCATGGCGGCTTTTGCGGCCTGGTTGTCACGGAATGCGGCGGCTTCGTCCAGAACGCCGATGGAGGGAGCCTGCTGGTTGCAGGCTGCGAGAACCATCAGGCAGGTCATGGTGAGGCAAAGGGAAATGATAGTACGTTTCATCGGGTATTGCTCCGTTTGTTTATTTTAATCCCACATCACTCAGGTTGTGACGCAGGTTGTGGCAACATACGTGTCGTGCCCGGCCATGTCCAGCGGTTGCACCGTATTGGATTCACGAAAAATAATCTTTTCAATGTGATGAAAGAGGGCTTCGATTTCCAGGCGGCAGGATATGCCGCTGGGTATTTGTATTAACGGTTTGAAAATAAAATAAAATTTTTTGGCATGCCCATTGCTTAGCCTTCATTGGAGAAGAAACGGGGAACATGTTTCCGGTTAGGGGTAACCGATTGTTCCCGGCTGTACCGGTCAGGCCGGTCAGGAGGATAAAGTTATGGGTTTGAGTTCCATGTATACCGGCGTGACCGGGTTGAAGTCGTATAGTACCGGAATGCAGGTCATCGGCAACAACTTGGCCAACGTCAATACCACCGGGTACAGGCGCAGCGAAATACGCTATGCGGACCTCATGAGCGTTCATGCGGGAACGCCGGGAGTCAAGGATGATGCCGGTGTCCTCGGAGTATCTCAGAAGGGCAAGGGGGTTTCGGTTGCAGCCATTTTGCCGAATTTCGAGCAGGCCGCTTTTGAAACGACCAGCACCGTCACCGATCTCGCCATAGAGGGGCGGGGCTTTTTTGGTGTGAGCGACCCCAGCGGCGGGGCCATACGCTATACACGCAACGGTGTTTTTCGGTTCAACAACGAAGCCTACCTGGTGGACCCGCATGGGCTCAGGTTGCAAGGCTATGCCGTTGACCGGGAAACCGGAGTGGTGGAAACATCGGCGACGGATATCCTGTTGCCGTATGAGGATGTCACCAACGCATCAGGCCAGACGGTCAGGGTCGTCTCTTCGCCGCCTCAGGCCACCACCGAAGTGGAGCTTGCCGCCAACCTGGATTCCACCAAGGGTGATCTTTTCACGGATTCCGCCAATCCGTTTTTTGCCATGTTCAACGCCTGGCAGGGAGCCGCATCCAATGCAGGCACCTTCTCGTCCGGTAATTCCTCGTCCATCAAAGTGTATGACGAGAACGGCGGCTCGCACACGGTGACCATCCATTATGATTTGGTGAACTCGTCGAGTCTTTCCAATGCCGGGGCCAGCACCTACTGGGAATACATGGTCACCATTGACCCCTCCGAGGATGGGCGCACCGGAATGGCGGGCACCTCTGCAGCAGGCATACTCGCGACCGGATCCATGACTTTCGATACATCCGGCGGCATATCCGGGTTGACCATGTATACTCTTGGAGCCGGGACATCGGAGCCCAAGGTTTTGAGCAACTGGTCACTCGCCTCGTTCGGGGCGGACGGTGTCCCGCAACTGGATGTTGCCTTTGCCGGTTCGGGCGCAACCACCACTCAGAGCATCAGTTTTGATTTCGGCATTTCTTCGCCTGATTCCTCTTGGACCGCCACGGGGTCCAACGCAGGAGCAAACGCCGTTGGTTCCAATGCCGCCAATCTCCCGAACCTCTCCAATTGGGTGCAGGACGCAAACCACATGACGAGCAACCCTTCGCTTGGCAACGCCACGCTATTTTCCAGCCAGAACGGTTATACTCGAGGCTATCTGCAGGATTTGAGCGTTGATCGCGACGGTTTCCTGACCGGCCATTTCTCCAATGGGGAGGAGGAACGGCTGTATCAGGTCAGTCTGTATATGTTCACCAACGAGTACGGCCTGCGGCGGGAAGGTGACAATGTCTTTTCCGCCACCAACGAGTCCGGTGCGGCCCTTGAGGGGGCTCCCGATGAGGGGGGACGCGGGGTCGTCTCCCAGAACAGCCTGGAGATGTCCAACGTGGACATGGCCCAGGAATTCGCGGACATGATTCTGACTCAGCGAGCCTTCCAGGCAAACACCAAAGTGGTGACCACTTCCGATCACCTGATGAACGTTGCCTTGCAGACCAAACGCTAAAAGCGTTTTTTCGTGAACAAAATGAAAGGCCGTCGGAAAATCGACGGCCTTTTTTGTATTTAATTCAAAAAGATAAAAATGATAAGTTAACAATAACTATACGACAGCATTTCTCCTGCAGGAACGGGTTGTTGTCTTGCCGTCCAATTCCGGGTAGGAGCAAAGCTGATAAAAAAAGGAGCGCACATGCTTGGTGAAGACATATGGCCCACCCTCGAACAGTTGAGGAAAGAAGCCCCCATGGCCGCAGAGGTTCTGTGCATGGGAGCTTTTCTTGCGGACGCTCCTTTGCCCACGGAGTTTGCCCTGCATGTGGAAGGGGGCATGCATAGCCCCGCTTTGCTCAACCCTGCGGCGGCGGTCTTTGCCGTGGCGGCCACCTTGGAGCCGCTTTTCAGTGCAGGACTGGCAAAAAGTGACACAGAGTCCCAGACGTTCAGTATTCCGGCTGAGGTGCGCCAAGCCGTCCTGGACGCATTGTCAGCGGAAGAGAGGCTCGAATGGGCGGCGCGGGCATGCTATGTGCTCAACCTGAGTCTTCCCGACGCAGAGCCCGGGAACTGGTATGCGGCGGAACCGCTTATGCCCCATGTGGCGGCATGCCATGAACTGGTCCGAGAGGGTGTCCGTTCGGCCGCGGCCAACAGGGTTCTGCATCAGGCCGGTTTTTTCCTTTTTCAGCAGGAACGGTATGAAGACGCTGCTCGTTATCTTGAGGCGGCTCTTTTGGTGGATGTTGATGTCAAAGGGGAAAAGCATCCCGATATCGGCGCGGATTACGAAGGGCTCGGCATGATTCGGCTCGCTGGAGGGGATGTGGATGGCGCAGAGCGTGAATACCGGGCCTGCATCGCCCTGCGGGAGGAAATCTACACCGCTGACAATCCCATGTTGGCTCCCGCTCTGGATGGACTGGCCTATACCATGCTGGCCAAGGGCGAAAGCGCGCAGGCCGTGACGTATTGGGAGCGCGCCGCGCGGGTTATGGAAAAGGCTGTGGGCTTTGACCATCCCTTTGCGGCGCAGTGCCGGGAAAACGTACAGCGATACAGCTAGGCCTTCTCCAGGATTTTTTGCAACTGCCCCATCCGGTCTCTGGCCTTGAGGGCGCGGGTGAAGTGAACGAGTTGCCCTTGTTTCTGCGCCAGCGAGCGGGCGATGGCCAGTTCCTCCAATCCCTGATCCAATCGGAAGGCCCGCAGGTTCGCAATGGCCAGTTCCAGGCCCATTCGCCAGTCATTGCGTTCGAAAAGCGTCAATATGGAGAGATAACCCACCCGGGTCTGCTCCAGGCCCCGGATGTCTCTGGTCATGGTTTCCATGAGCTTGAGGGTCTCCAGGTGTTGCGGTTCCTCGTGCAGTACCGCCATGAGGCATTCCACGGCTGTGGCTGGAAGGTGGCGGGACGCGTCAAAAGGAAAGCCCGCCCTGAGAATCGTGCCTTCTTTGCGAAGCTCTTTGGCCCAGAACAGCCGCAGCTGCAGTGTATCATGGGGAGGGCGTGGCATGCGGACTCCCTTGGCCTGCAGGTGCCGGTACCAGAAGGCCTTGGCGCAATCCCAAAAGGGCTGCTCCCGTCCCATTTTCAGCGCCAGCATACTCCCCGCCAGATTGACGTCCTGGCTTTGTTCGTGCACCCGGCCCGCCAGGAGGGCCTGGAGGTTGTTCAGTGCTTCCTGCGGGTTGTTCGCCATGCCTTGGGCTTTGAGCAAGGTGGTGGTCACATCCGGGTCCTGTTTCAGTTTGCCCACCTCGCTCAGTACTGTACCTGCCGCAATGCCGCATAACCCGGCCTCAAGAAGGGCGAAGGCGCTTAACCAGAACCATTTTTCATTGTCCTTGCCTTTGGCCGCGTGGGAACCGGTATCCTGTATATAGGCATGCAGCTGTTCCACCCGATGGGTGATGAGGTGCTCGGCCTGAGTCCTTTCGAATGCGGCCCTGCCCATGGCCTGTGCCGTACGTGTGTTCGCCAGGTGGCGTGTGAGTAGTGCCTGCAGGTCCGTGATGGTGTCGAATAGTTCCACTTCCTTGCCGGGGACGAACAAGCCTTCCATTTCTTCACCCGTGTCCGGGTTGAGAACCAAGCATCCACAGGAGGCCGCTTCAAAAAGCCGGAGATTGGTTTCATGGAAGATGGTTTCGTTGGGGGCCAGCATGGAATCTCGGTACAGGGAAAGCATTTCGGGATAGGGCAGGCCGTCCCTGATGGCGGGGGTTGCCGCTCGGAATTTGTTTTCCAGAAGTGCCACCATCCATTTTCGGGCCGGGCGCTGTGGCGTTATTCTGCCCACGAATGCAATCTTGTGGTTTCGTTTGCTCCAAGGCAGCCATCGCCCTTCCGGAGCGAACCATGGGAGCCAGCGCACGTCGGCGGCTCCTCGGCTCTTGAGGGCGGTGATGCATCGTTTTTGAGTTGAGCAGGTCATGTCGAAGAGCCGTGCATAGGCGGACTGCCAATGCGCGTTCAGATGGGGGTCCAACCCCCAGTAGAGTTTTGGGCAATCATAGATGTCGAGGCCGGATACAAGCACCCTGCGCGTCAGATTTTCGTGCTGAATAATGGCGTCCGGTCGGAAACCGGTGTCTTGCAAGGCGCTGGGCAGATCAAAGTGATAATCGTGCAAGCCGGGTCTCAGGTCCATGACCTGGGGTACCAGCTTCCGAAATGAGGCGACTATGTCGGGACGACAGTCAATACAGCAAATGGAGTTGAGTTGCATTCCGGCCCTTTGGAAAGGTTTTCAAAGTCTGATTGGTATATACCGAGAAAGTTGGTTTTGTCATGCTTGTTTCGGCTACGGGAAACAGGCAACTTCAAAGAGAATGAAAAATATCGACTTAAAAATCAAATAATTGGATGGATGCTTTGCAAATAGGGACTGTGTGCCCTAAGCAAACCGGCCAACCTTCCGATAAGAGAGTCAAGCGCGGCCGGCAAAGCCGGAGACAATCCGCGTATTCCGGCAACGCCGGTATTTCGTGTCCCTGACATGGAGGCGCCGTTGCGGGGAAAGGGAGAACCGGGAGGGGCTTCGCGCCCTTCCCGATAAGAGGTGGAACGGAGAGAGCAAGTGAACGAAAAATGGGATGGCCTGGATCAGGCTCTTGATACGATCTGCTTTGAGCGGGAGCTGAGGAGAGAGGCTCCTGAAAAAGCGGCTTCGTCCACTTCGGAGGAGCGGGCCCGAAAGCTCAACGCCCTCAAGGAGCAAATCCGGGACGGGCTTTACAAGCCGGACATCAAGGACATCGCCCGCCTCCTGACATCAGCGCTTGATCGTGGAATGTAAAACGGCCGGAAGAACCGGCCGTTTTTTTTGTCCTATTCTCCGAGCCCCATCGTTCTGAGGAAACCCGGGTCCTCGGTCCAACCGTCACGGACCTTGACCCACAGTTCCAGATGCACCCTGCAATCGAGCATTTCCTGGATTTCCCTGCGCGCCCTGGAGCCGATGTCTTTGAGATTCGCTCCCTGCTTGCCTATGATCATCCCCTTGTGGTTTTTCTTGGAAGTATAGATCACGGCCGAGATGTTCACTCTGCCTGATTTGTGGTCTTCTTCCCAGAGTTCGATTTCCACGGCCGTTCCGTAGGGCAGCTCCTGGCGTAGAGACAGGAAGAGTTTTTCCCGGATGGTTTCCGAGACCATGAAGCGCAAGGGCACAGTGGATATCTGGTCTTCCGGGAACATGGGCGGGCCTTCGGGGATCATTTCCAGAATTTTGTTCAACAGCGGCTGGGTGCCCTCTCCCTTGAGAGCGGAGACTGGAAATATTTCCGCATCGGGCCAGAGCTCGTTGGCCTTTTCCAGCACTGGCAGCAAAGCGGGCTTGTCCTTGACCCGGTCCACCTTGTTGACGGCCACCAGTATTGGACGGCCGGTTTTGGCCACCGGCTTGACCAACGGTGCGATCTCCTTTTCCATCAGATGCGGTTTTGAGGAGTACAGGGCCGCATCGATCATGACCGTGACGATGTCACAACTGGCCAAAGCATTCCAAGCGGATTCCAGCAGAAATCTGTTCATTTTGCCCCGCAGTCGGTGAATGCCCGGGGTGTCCAGAAAGACCACCTGGGCCTCGTCGGAGCTCAGGATACCGCTGATGCGGTTGCGGGTGGTCTGCGGGCGCGGAGAGACAATGGCCACCTTCTGGCCGAGAAATTGGTTCATCAGGGTGCTTTTGCCTGCGTTGGGCGGACCGATGAGCGCCACCATGCCGAATTTATGTGTATTCATATTTTTATGTCTGTTGAGGTTTACTTCGTTGTAAGCGTTGTAGCCTGACAAGCCTCAAAACGCCACCTTCGGCAGAAGGCGGTTCGGGGAAGATGGCTGTTAATGGACCATGGTCGTTTTTTTATGTGTTCGGTATGCGAAAGGCAGCCGCCAAGGAGGTGTGAAGAGGAGAGGGCAGTCTTATGGAAGAACACGCCGTCCCTCCCCTGGAAAAAATTTTGGTCTAGTCGTCCTCAAAGAGTTTTTCCACCTCTTCATAGACGTACTTCATATACATCATCTTGGGCGAACCGCCCATGGCCACTGCCAGCAAGCCTGCATCAATGATTTCGTCTCTGGAAGCCCCTTGGGTGGCTGCATTCTGGACGTGCAGGGAAATGCACATGTCGCACTGGGAAAGAATGGAACAGGCAATGAGAATCAGACTTTGGTATTTCCCCTCGATGGAGCTGCCTTTTTTGATGGCCGAAGTAAAACTCTGGTACGCCTTGAAGATGTCTCGGCGATGCTTGTTCATATGTCGAAACAGTTCAACGGCTTTTTCTGCTGGTTCCTGCATTTTTCATCTCCTGGGTTGGCGTGTTTCCGGCTCCATGGGCCTCGAGCCCGCACCACTATTTGAAACCGCAACAAAATGCAATTTCGTCGCAGTATGGGCGAGAAGCCCCCCTGGAGACGGGAGATGGCTCAGAGCAGGCTCACACCTGCGCCTCCCGGGCTGCTCTTGATGCTTGTTCCGGAACGGAGCTGGACTTCTTCCCAGGCTACAATGCTGGCGGCGATGCTTTTTAGAAACACCTGGAAGCCGTTACCGGACTGTCCAAGGGTCTGGCTTAATTTTTTTCGCGGGATGATCAGGCATTTGAGCGGAGTTTTGGCGCGAAGGAAAAAGAGGCGTTTCACATCGGACAGCAGAGCGAGTGCGCCGATAAAGGCCCCCTGCGCAAAGGCGCCGACGACGACTTCACCCTGGTCGGTGGCCCGGATGACTTCGGCGGTTCCCTCGACAATGTAGTATGCCTTGTTGTCGATGTCTCCGGCTCCGAAAACATTGGCCCCGGGCTGATAATTCATGTGGTTGCAGACAAGCGCCATGACCTTGAGGGAATCCACTTGCAACTCGCTGAAATGGGGAATGGACCGCAGGATATCCATGATCCTGTCGTGTTCGCAGCATAGCTGGCTATTGTTTTCCGTAAACGAGCTCATAGAGTGCTCCTTTTTTGTCGATAAGTTGCTCGTACGTGCCTTGTTCTATGATTTTGCCGGCTTTAAGCACCGCGACCCTGTCGTAATGCACCAGCATGTCCAGCCTGTGGATGACCGCCACCACCGTGTTGATTCCTTTCCATTTTCGGGTGATGACGCTCTGGACTCTCTTTTGGGAAGCATTGTCCAGGGCTGCCGTGGCCTCGTCCAGTATGACGATGTGCGGGGTCTTGAGGAATATTCTGGCCAGGGCGATTTTCTGCCGCTGACCGCCCGAAAGGCGATCGCCCATACTGCCCACTTCGAAGTGGAATCCCATTTCCACCACCTGCTCTAGTACGCCTTCCATGATCAGCAGCTGCATGATGCCTTGGTTGATGCGTTCCTCGGCGCCTGCGCTGTCCGGTTTGACTCGCCCGAAGACGATGTTGTCCTGGATGCTGCGGCCGCGCATGTACTCGTCCTCGTCGAGAAATGCGAAGGCAAGGGGGTCGCGCTCCTGCATCATTTTGCGGAAGGGGGTTCGTGCTTCCACGATCATGCGGGCCAGTTCGTCACTAATGCTGCCTAATTTGTGTACACCGGGAATACAGTTCAGAGCCAGTTTAAGGAGCAGGGCGACTTCTTCTTCTGTGGGTTTCAAGCCGCGTTCCAGATGGTCGGCAATGGATTTGTATTGTTCGAAGTCCTCCTGCCTGATGGGGCTTTCCTTGTAGAGTTCTTCTGGCACGTCGCCGATGGAACTGAAGATATCCACCACACGTCGGGTCAAAGTCGTGCCGAGTTCGACCAACGGGTTCATGAGTTCCTGGCGTACGAGAAAATCCTTGAACAAGGGCCATTCGTGCAGGGGTGCCGCATTGTAATTGTCCTTGAGCGGTGCGCCTGTGATGATGTTGGCGGCCACACTGCCGTAGTAGACATAGGAGTCGTGAGTATAGATCTCGATGTCATTGGCGAGATCCTGTCCGTGTTCCGCCTTGAATTCATGGCGGGCATGGATGATGGCCTTCGCCAGGTCCGGATATTCATCCGGTTCGATGGTGGAACGCAGACCGAAGCTGAGCACGTCCAGAAACAGTCCCACCTGTTGGGCGACTTCGATGACCTTGTCCAGAGTCGGAGGGCGGCCATTCCGGGCGCAACCTCCTCCCTGTAAGGTCAGGGCGTCGCAGGAGTACATGAGATTGTCCCAGACCGTCCCGTTGAAAATGAAGGGGTGCTGGGCCACCATGCCCAGGTTGTGGGCCATATCCTGTTTTGACAGCTCCGCCACCTCATGGCCGCCAATCCGCACACTGCCGCCCGTGTACTTGTAGAGCTGGGCGATGCAAAGAGCCAGGGTGGATTTGCCGCTGCCTGAAAAACCGACCAGAGCCACGTGTTCTCCTTCCCCGATCTCGAGGGAAACGTCGTCCAGGAGCTTTATGTTGCTGCCCACCGCATAGGTAAGATGTCTGACCGAAATGTCGCCGTCCAGATGATAAGGGGCCCTGCCTTTGGCTTCCAGTTCGTGGTCGGGTTCTATGTCGAAGGCGTCCATGACCTGCTTGTAGCGTACCGAACTGTCAATGTAGATCTGCCAGAATTCCATGAGATCCTTCCATGGCTGATAGAGCTTGTCATAGGCCGCTTGGAAAGCGAAGAGCGCACCGAGGTCGAAGCGTCCTTTGATGGTCAGGTAACCGCCGATGAGCAGCAGGGAAAACGGTCCCAGGCTCTGGAAAAAATTGTTGGAAAACTTGATGCCGTATTTGTAGGCGTTCATGACCAGGGTGGACCTGTACAGTTTCTGCAGCGCTCTGCGGTATCTGTTGCGCTCCAGAGGAATGGAGGCGTTGGAGTGGACTTCATGCACCCCCGAGATAGCCTCGCCGATGATTCCGGAAACCTTTTGAGTGTTGTCGATGCGTTCCCGATTGGCCTTGTTGAATTTTTTTTGAATGGGCGGGATGACAAATACCTCCGCCGTGTAGATGGCCACGGCCATGAGACTCAGATATGGGTTCAGGTAGAAGAGGTAGATGAAATAGGCCAGAAAGGTGAGCAGGCTGACTGCCGGGACGGCCACAGCCGAGCCGATGAAGTTGGCCACGGGAATCATTTCCGTAATCATGTAGGAGATGACTTGGCCGGGCGAAGTTTTGCGGTAGAAATTCAGCGGTAAGGATAATGCATGGGCATAGAGCCGCTCGCGCAGGACTTTGAGAGTGCGTTCCCCGATGAAGTTTTGCAGCAGGTTGATGACCATCTTGAGTACGCTGGCCAGAACGACGCTGACGATGTAGATGCCGCAATACAGGTAGAGCCTGTGCAGGTCACGCATTCCCACGGCTTCGTTGATGATGCGTTTGGACATCTCCAGCGGGATGAGGCGCAGGGCCACGGTGACCAGGATGATGCCTACAACCAGGAGCTGTAAGTGTGTATTTTTGTAAAATACCCAGGAGTAAATGGATTTTTTTGTGACCGGGGTATATTCGGAGGTGGATGGCATGATCTTTCCCTGTGCGATTTTTCAAGGTATTCCAAGTTATAGATAAACTTGGCCGCCTTTCCAAGTATAATTGAGAAGGCCCTTTTGCAATGAGAGGTTGAGTGGGGCTTGAACGGTTTGAATGATTTCGAGACGGAGTCGGTCTTATGCGCATGAGTTTTCGCACCAAAGTTTTCCTTGTCTTGCTGGTTTTCAGCCTGGCCCCCATGCTGCTCATGCGCACTGTTGTCAGCAAGGTCAGTCGCAGCCGTCTGGGGGAAGCCTCGGAAGTGGCCCGGCAGGACATTCTCGAGCTCATGAGCTACGGTCTCGAGGAGACCGCCCGGGGAGCGGCCGAGATTCTGGAGAATCAGGGCATGGCCTACGGCCAGTCGGCACGGGTGCTGGCCATGGAGGCCCTGCGGCTTCGTGGCGAAGATAGGGGCATCGGAAAAGACGCATTGTTCACCTCCGCGTTCGGCATGCATGGAGGTGGCCCCGGCCCCACAGGAACTGTCGAGGATGACAAGTACAAGCGCAGGACCATGTCCGGCCGTGAGCGTCCCCTGCCCGTGAATTTCGGAGAGGTGGCCATATCCTTGGCGTCAGGAGTGGATCGGAGAGCCGCGGAGAAGGATATTCAATGGCTGGCTTCTCTGGAAAGGATCATGCGCACCATTTATGAGGATCTGGATGGAAAAGCCTGGTGGGTACATGTCTACCTGGCTTCCGGCGTCAGTGCGGTGTATCCGGCCCATGGGGGGACTCCGCCCCACTTCGACCCCCGTCAGACCTCCTGGTACAGACATATGCGCCGTTCTTCCGGTGCTGTGTGGTCCATGCCCCATGTCGATCCCTCGAGCAAGCAGGTCGTGGCCAGCGTCGGTCATGTCCTTTGGGACAAGCATGGTAAGGTTCTTGGCGTGGCGGTGGTGGATCTGCTCATGCAGGACATCCTGTTGCAGACAATGGTCGCCCCGGAATGGGGAAGCGATCAAAAACCGTTTCTGCTTTTGCGTGAAGATCATCCGGAAACGGCCGCCCCGGGACTGCGCATTATTGCCCAGATGGATTATGCCAGGGGTGGCCAGCATTGGATGACGCCCATCGATACCGAGTGGCTATCCTCAAGCGATACAGTGAGATTCGCCGCCCTTCTGCGTGATGTGCGGGAAAAAGACTCAGGCACCATGCGTATGCCGTACCGGGGGGTGGACTCGGTCTGGGCCTTTGCATCAAAACCGGATTATACCTATCTGATCATCGTCCCCGAAAGAGCCGTAGCCGAGATTCCGGATGCCATCGTGGGCAGTATGAACGAATTTTTTGATCAGTGGCGGAACTATGTTGGTGTGGGCGCGCTGGGTGTTATCCTGATGGCGGCTATTGTGGGGTGGTTCTGGGCCCGGTCCAGCACGAAACCTTTATTGGCCATCAGCAATGCGGCCCGACGCATAGGGGAAGGAGATTTCGATGTGCGCATCGACTCCTGGACCGGCGATGAACGGGACGATCTTATTCGGACCATCAACGAGGTTGGTCCGAAGCTCAAGGAACATCTGAAAATTCGACGCGATCTGGAACTGGCCCGCACTGTCCAGGCGCATCTGCTCCCCAAAGAGCAACCTGATATTCCCGGTTGGGATATCTCCGGTGGTATCGTCTATTGCGACCAGACCGGTGGTGATTACTATGATTATCTGACGGTCAGTGGCGTCGAGGGACCGGCGCATGCGGTGGTGGTGGGAGATGTGACTGGTCACGGTGTCCCGTCTGCCTTGCTCATGTCTTCGGCCCGGGCTTTGCTGCATGGTTTGTCCGGCGCGCACATGCCGCTGAACAGACGGGTGGCCATGGCCAACCTGCAGCTCAACGAAGACCTGGAGGGTTCCGGGCGTTTTCTGACTCTGTTCTACCTGCAGTTTCTGCCGGATTCGGACAGGATTCGCTGGGTAAGAGCCGGGCATGATCCGGCCATCGTCTATCATCCCGGCACGGATACTTTCGAGGAGCTCATGGGAGACGGACTGCCATTGGGGATTTGTCCGGACACCAATTTCGAGGCATGCGACGGGGCCATCCCTCGGGGCAGTATCGTCGTCATTGCCACGGACGGCGCCTGGGAAGCGCATAACGTTCAAGGAGAAATGTTCGGTAAGGAACGGCTGCTTGCAATCATCCGGGAAAATGCGGATAAAAAGGCTGCAGAGCTTCAAGCGGTTATTTTTGAGACCGTGGACGCATTTATTGGCGGGGGCGAGCAGGTGGACGACATTACCGTTGTCGTCATGCGCCGGACAGGGGACGGGGTCGGTAACCGGGATGGAAAGAAAATGGATACCTTTTCCTTCAGGCTGACCAACAAACAGAAGTGTTTTCAAATCTTCCGTCCCAAGGTGGAAGAGTTCTGTCGTAAGCACAATTTCCCCGGAAAGATGGTGTTCAACCTGACCCTGGTTCTCGATGAGTTGATCACCAATATCATATCCTATGGCTATTCGGATATGGATGAGCATCCCATTGATGTAAGCATAGGCACGGACGGCACCATGATCCGTTTGCGGATCGAGGATGATGCGGAACCTTTCAACATTCTTGAAGCGCCCTTGCCGGAACTGAATACCCCTCTGGATGAGCGGGATCGCCAAGTCGGCGGCATGGGAATCCATATAGTCAAGAAACTGGTCAACTGCCTGCATTATAAGCGGGAGAACGGAAAGAATATCCTGACCCTTGAAAAAATGTTAAATGAAGAATGCACGTGTTAGTTCATGGAGGTGGCGACGTGGGAGTTGCTGAGATTAAGCAGGACGGCATCACGATTCTGCATGTGGAAGGGAGCCTGGATGCCGACGGCACTCAGGCGCTTGAAGAAAAGGTCGTTTCCCTTTTGGAAGGCGGGGCCCAGAGTCTGGTGTTTGATTTTACGGATTTGGATTACATCAACAGCTCCGGGCTTCGTGTGCTGGTATTGGCCTATCAGCGGCTCAAAAAGTCGTCCGGCAAGGTCGCCATTTGCGGAGTGAAAGACTATATTCAAGAGGTGTTCGAGGTGTCGGGTTACGACAAGATTTTTTCCATGTTTCCTTCCCGGGGGGCGGCGTTGACCGGCCTCTAACTGTCATATGCCCTTGAGAACCACCAGGGTGATGTCGTCGTCCAGAGGTGCTCCATCCTGGAAAGCGTCAATTGAAGTCATGACAGCGCGCAGGATTTCCTGCGCGTTTTTTTGTGCGTTTTTTCTCACGATTCTTTTGAAACGTTCCGTGCCGTACATTTCCTTGTCTGCATTGCGCGCCTCCCATACTCCATCCGTAGCGATGAACAGCAGCCGGCCGGGGGTGAGCCGGGGCGTCTCATGTTCGCTGTAACGCCATTCCACGTCCACTCCCAGGGGAATGTCTCCACTTCCTGCCAGCCGTTCAAAAGTGTCGCGTCCCAGGTCATAGAGCAAGGCGGGCGGGTGACCTGCATTGACCCAGCACATGTGTTCGGCAACGGGGTCGATGTCCAGGAAGAAAAGGGTCAGGAACCGGCCCGTGCCCATGGTGTCCCTGCTCAGGCGTCGGTTGGCGTGCGTGATGTTGGCCGAAGCGCTCCCGGGTCGTGACGCTCCCTGCTGGATCATGGCCCGGGCCGAAGCCATGAGCAGGGCAGCCCCCACTCCGTGCCCGACCACGTCACCCACCACAATGGCGGTTCTCCCGCAGGCATCTTCGTCGCAGGGCACATAATCGTAGAAGTCGCCGCCGGTTTCGTCACAGTAGCGACTGGTTCCGGCTATCTCCAGCCCGGGGATTTCCGGGGCTGTTTTAGGCAGGAAATTGCGCTGCACCTCTTGGGCGATTTTAAGCCCCTGTTGCATTCTGAGCCCTTCCCGAAGTTTGGCGATCATGGCGTTGGTATGTCCGGCGATGAACCCCAGTTCGTCGTGGGTCGCCACCGGCACCAGCCTCTCCAGGCTGCCCTGGCTGACTCGGGTGAGCACATCGGTTTGGTTCTCAAAGAGCAGCCTCAGGTTTTTCGCCCAGGACACGACGAGGTTGACCACCTGTGCCATGAGCACGCCCATGACGAAGAGAACCTCAATCAAGACGGAGTTGCTGAGTTTGCCGATGGTCTCAGTGGTTACAGCCTGGGAGGCCAGCCAATGGAAGTCGCGTAAAAGCACCAGGAGCAGTATGGCCGTGATCAGCAGGAGGGTCAGGATGGCTACGAGGGAGAAACGCCGGGTCATGGGGGAAAATTCTCGTGGCGGGCGGGTTGCTCCCCCGAACTTCAGGGAATGCAGGATTGCGCTTCGCTCCCTGGCAAGAGCCATGTCGAACCCGGTGAACAGACCCAGGGTGGCCATGCCGAAAGTCAATTTGAAGCCGCTGAGGACAAGTGGAAAACCGAACGAGAAAAACAGAATGAAGGCCATGGTCAAGCCTGCAAGGCAAAAAAGGCCGAAGTCGAGTTGGAACTGCCGGGCTGAACGGCGGATTTGCGGCGCTTTCAGTACATATTGCCGCTCAACGAGGAAGCGCAGTCCGTAGGCGATGCTCAAAGGAAAAAGAATGACCAGCGCCAGCTTCCAGACTGGAAGCGAGTCCATGAATGGTCAAACCTGGCCTCCGTAGAGCGTGCCCGTCAGCACCGCGAAAATATAATGAAAAAATGTCCGCATTTTTTTCTTGAGTTGTTTGTCGTAGGATCTCTTTTTGATTTACGCCATGTTCTACGTTAAAATGCAAGAGCAGTCCGTATGTCTGCTCACTTCAACAAGCGGATGAAATATCCATGAAGAGAATCATACTTTCATTGTCGGTTATTTTGTTGTTTTCGTCCAGTGCCTTTGCCGGTGAAGATGCTCCCCTGTCCCTGGCAGGCATCCATCTGGGGGACGATTTCCACAAGTATGAACACCTGTTGCGCATGGAACATGCCGGGGCCATGGCCGACGCGGTCTTTTTGAACGAGGCCCTCATCCGTACCGGAGCCATTCACGGTGTTCGGGGCGGCAGTGTCATATGGGGCAACTGTGCCAACAGCGGGAAAGTCCTGCGCGTCAAAATCAAGTTTGCCGATACCAGTGAGGAGCTTTTTAAGAAGTTGCTGGTTCGGTTCGAGGAACATTTTGGCGAGCCCACCCGGTATCAGGGCGATTCCTTTCGCAACGTGATTGCCTGGGAATGGGAGATTGCCGATGACGACGGCAGACATGTGAGGATTCAGCTCATGTACAGCGTGGATCCTTCCGTTCGGCCCGGCGTATCCATCAAGATGACGGATCAGACTCTTTTGGACCTCGAATTTGCCTGTTACAAAAAAAAGTACAGGGAGAAATATCGCAGGGAAGAAAAGGCGGGCAAGATAGACGACCTGGACATGTTTGTACCCAAGTAGCCATGCCTGCTTCATATGCCATCGCGTGGAACGGTATCAGCCTGTGTTCTCCTGAAGATTGGGAACCGTCCATTCTTGAGCGGGATTTCATGCGGCTGGAACAAGACGGCATCCCTGTTGCCGAGATCAAGTGGCGTCGGGTTGGGGGGGCGTTTTCAGCATATAAACACATGCGGAAGCTGGACCGCAAATTTCGCTCTGTGGACATTCACGAAGGCTCTCCAAGTCAGGAGTGGGACACGGCTGCCGACTCCTTGCGTCAATCAGGCTTCAACGTGACCCTGCTCCAGTGGGGCGCCGCTGTAGGGGCCATGATGCATAATCCGGCCACCGGCTTGGCGCTGCTGGCCCAGTTTTTTGAACCAGGTAGGCAAGCTGCCGCCATTCTTGCTTCTTTCCGAGATCATTGGAATGGCGAAAGCCTGCCTTGGCGCATGTTCGGTATTCAAGCGCGCCTGCCGTCCGGATTTCTTTTGGATACCTTCAGTTTCAGGCCGGGGCACTACACCCTCAGGTTCCGCAGGCCCAGGCGGATGCCCGCAGTGGAAGCCACTCCCCAGGACTTTCGGCGAGGCGCCGGGGCGGACCTCATACTGGAGCGTTATGCTCCTGCCGACGCCATACTCAAGAATACAGATTTCCATAACTGGGTTCTGGAAAGATATCGAAAAGTTATTGTTGGCCAAGTCAGCAGTAAAAGCAATATGATAGAGTGGGCTGATGTGCAAAAGCGTTTTTTGCGTAGCTCTATGCGACATCAGGGCAGGATTTGGTTGGATCAACCAGCCAATTCGTTTTTTTCTGTCGTCGTCGAAGGAGAGCCGGTCTTTCAGGAAGAGGATTTCAAACGGGTTTGTGACGAGTATGGCGCTGTTTAAAAAAAAGGTTGTTTCCACCATGGCTCGCCAGGAAGCCTTGGACATGGTGCCGCTTCGCAATATGGAAGCAAAAGCCGAGGTCCAGGAGAACGGGCTGGTGCTTATCTCCTATGAAGTGGCCGTGAAGCCCTGGTTCGGACGCGTGGCCTCCAAAGTGGGGTTGTGGGATGGCCGTCCCATGACCAGGCAACTGGAGTTGGACGAGATCGGGTCCTATGTCTGGGGATTGTTTGACGGCATACGCACGGTGCGTGAGATCGTGGCGTTGTTTACGGAGCGCTACAAGGTACAGCGCCGCGAAGCAGTCCTGTCCGTGACTGAATTCATTCGTATGCTGGGGCAACGGGGGCTGCTTGGGCTCAAATAGGAAGTGTTATCTTCAATGATAAGAAGGTCGGAGGAGTATCGTCTCCCTCCGACCTTTTTTATCTTGTTTAGCGGGTGGAGAGCCCCAGGGCATCCAGGTAGAGATCGCCGCTGAAGGTCATTTCCGCGCTCCCTTGCAGAAAGACGTTGCCGTCCTCCAAGGAGACGGTCAGGATCTCGCCGCCGGTGGTGGTCAGGGCGGCAGCATCGCCGGTAAGGTCGAGCTTGTTGGCCAGGAGCTGGGTGGCGGCTGCGGCAGTACCGCAGGCGTAAGTTTCCGCTTCCACACCGCGCTCGTAAGTACGCAGCAGCATGGTTTCCCTGTCCTTGACTTGGGCGAAGCTCATGTTGGTCCCGGCCGGGGCGAAGCGTTCATGGTATCGGATGGCGGCGCCGAGCTTTTGTATATCAATGCTCTCAACATCGTCTACAAAGGCTACCGTGTGCGGTACGCCCGTGTCAGCGAAGTGCACTTCCATTGTCTCGCCATCCACATCGATATTGATGTTTGTTTCAATATTTTTGGGGGGGGTGAGTTGGACCTTGACTTGGCCGCGTTGCGGCCCCTCGGTGATGACTTTTGCCTTGATGGGGCCCGCGTCAGTGCCAAAGGTATGTTCCGCCGGAGCTATGTCCAGAGTATAGGCCAGGCGTCCGACGCAGCGGGAGGCGTTGCCGCACATTTCGGCCCTGCTGCCGTCATTGTTGTAGAAATGCCAGACATAGTCCAAACCGGAATTTCCCGGTGCATTGTCGATGAAGAACAGGCCGTCCGCATAGACGCCGAAAGCACGGGCGCAGATACTTTTCGCCCACTGGGGCATAACGGCTTGGGGGATGGACAGTCCGCGGTTGTCGATGACCACGAAGTCGTTGCCACAACCCTGCATCTTGTAGAAGGGCACGCTGGTGCCGAACATTTCACTCATAGGAATACTCTCTGGAAATGCTTGTTTCGAATGGTGTGCAAGATGAACGATAATGGTTTTCAATGTGCCGGGCAAGCAGAAAAGTTGCGGTTTTTGGGAATTGCCTTCTTGCCTGCCGGGGGAAAACAAGCCCCGGCTTGGCCGGGGCCTTGTAACGGTTGACCGGGAAATCTCAGATGGAATCCAGGGAGGCGATATTGGAGCCCTCCCATTCCTCTTCCTTGCCCTTGAGATTGGGCTTGAGCATCTTGAAAAGTACGCCCTTGGGGCCTACTTCGGTGAATGAGCGCACACCGGAGTTCCACATGTTGGAGACGGTCTGGATCCAGAGCACCGAGGAAGTCATCTGGCGTTTCATGAGTTCCTTGATGGTGCCCGGGGCCTGTTCGGTCAAGGCGGTTGCGTTGAAAAAGACCGGAAAAGACGGGGCGTTCCATTCCAGCTTATTCAAGAAGGAGGCGAATTCGTCAGCGGCCTCCTGAATGAGCGGCGAGTGGAAAGCGCCGGACACGGGCAATTGAATCATGCGGCCCTTCAGTTCCTTGACCAGAGGAGCGGCGGCCTCAAGCGCTTCGGCCTCGCCGGAGATGACGAACTGGGCAGGGGTGTTGTAGTTGGCAACGCGCAGTTCCTTTCCGGAAGCCTCAGCGGCCTTTTTCACTACTTCCACGACAGCGTTCTGTTCCATTTTGAGTACTGCCGCCATGCCGTGGCCTTCCTTGCCCGCCTCGGACATGAGGCGCCCGCGAAGGGTCACGGCCCTGATGGCGTCCTTGATTGAAAGCACTCCTGCGGCGGCCAGGGAGGCAAATTCGCCCAAGCTGTGTCCGGCGGTGGCCACTGGAGAAAATTTTGAAGCGCAGGCCTGCCATAGGGACAGATTGACCACGGTGAGTGCGGGCTGCAGGGCGCGGGTGTCGGCCATGTCGGTTTTTTCGCCGTCCCAGTAGATTTCTCGCAGAGGAAGGCCGGATTCGGCTTCCGCAAATTTCCAGAGGTTCAGTGCTTCGGCATGTTGTTCGGCCACGTCGCACCCCATACCCTTTTCCTGCGATCCCTGTCCGGGGAAAAGAATGGCGGTCTTGGTCATTATTGGTATCTCCTTACTGTGCTGTCTTTTCTGATTGGGCGGGAAAGTATGCGGTAAATACAATTCTGTAAAGGGGAGGGTCGGGAAGCAAACGTCTGTTTAAACGCTGCCTTCCGACCCTTTCCGTCTCGTATGTTGTTTGACTATTTTGTTTCCACTTCTCTGATGACTTCCGTCATGGGGCGTCCATCCGGGGCCTTGGCGTCGGGATCGATGTTCAGGATGGACCGCCAGGCGGTCAGTGCTTCATCCTTTTTTTTCAGGTCGTAGAGCAGCACGATTCCTTTGTTGAAACGGGCGGTAATATGCTTGGGATCTAGGGCTGCTGCGTGTTCGAAGGCGTCGAGGGCCTTTTTGAATTGGCCGGTGCGGCGGTACATGACCCCCAGGTCGGACCAGATCCCCGGGTGGTTTGGAGCAATGGACAGGGACTTTTCGTAGGCGGCGACGGCCCGCTCCGGCATGTTGTGGTCGAAGTAGTAGTGGCCGAGGTCGGACCATGCATGCGGGTCCTCGGGGTTGGCCGCCACGGCCGCCTCCAACTTGGACTGTTTGGAGTCCACACTGGCGGTGCTCCCGGGTTGGCCCATGGGGCGGGACATGGTTGCCTGTTTTTGCTGGTACATGAGACTGCTGACCACGTTGCCGACGAACGCTCCGATTATGAGCGCGGAAATCACCAGCATGGCGCAAGTGGACTTACGCACGTGCTGCTTGGCGAATCTTTCCGACTCCCTTTCTTTTTTGTGGGTTCCCATGGATACTCCGGATCTATTCTGATTTGGTATGAAAATTTAGGTCACCGTAGAGTGAAGATAAAGACCGAGACAAGTATGTGCAACTTTTTGCGCTGTGTCTTCTGTTTGCCGGGGGCGTGTCAAGCGTCCATTATATCTTTGAGGCCTCCTTTTGCTTTTCGGTTTTAGCCGGGCCGGGAAATCGGGGCCAGGTTTTTTCCAAAACCCGGAGGAGCCGTGAAGTACACCGGACTCAGGGAAGGGAGCTGTAGCGGTCCGGCGTGGCGGCTTGGCCGAATCCTGGAGAGTTGGTGAAGTCTCATGATGAAACAGGGGCGGTTGTGGGCGAGGCTGGTGGGACGGTTTTTTCGCCAGCCGTAAAGGTCACTTGTATAAAGCTGAAAGGTGGTGGGGAAGATGACATCGCGCCCGGGGCGCAATCGATAAACAGTTTTGAAAATGGGGGACGGGGGAAGAACCTTTTGCAAAAGGTTCTTCCCCCGTCTCTTTTTCAATTCCTACAACACACGGCAGCCGTCCTCGGTGATGAGCACTTCATGCTCCCAGCGGACGCCGCCCCAGTCGGGCCAGTACAGTCCCGGCTCCACGGTGATGATGACGCCCGGCTCCAGCGTCCCCTTGGCCACGCGCGACATGCGCGGTGGTTCGTGGGTTTCCAGGCCAACGCCGTGGCCGAGCCCGTGGGTGAAGTATTTTGCCACGCCCAGCTTGTCGAAATAGTCCCAGGCCGCCTTCCAGGGTTCGTAGAGCGAGAGGCCGGGCCGCATGGTGTCGATGGCCGCCTGTTGCGCACCCTGCACCCATTCCAGCACCTGTTGGAAACGGTCGGACGGTTTGTCCCCCACCCAGAAGGTACGGGTCTGGTCCGAGTTGTAGTCGTTCAGGCGGCAACCGGTATCTATGAGCACCAAGTCGCCCTCGCGCAACTCGGTTTCGCCGGGAATGGCGTGCGGCAGGGCCGCATTGGGGCCCACGCCCACGATGGAGGAAAAGGCCATTTCCTCGGCGCCGTTGTTTTTGAAAAGCTTTTCGATCTGCCAGGCCACCTCCTTCTCCGTGACGCCCGGCACCAGAAATTCCTGGATTTCGTCCATGATCTTGTGGTTCAGGCCAATGGACGCTTCCATGCGTCTGACTTCCTCTTCATCCTTGTAGATGCGTAGCTCCTCCACAAGACCGCGTTGGGCGGTAAGGTCTACGTAGGGCTTGAGTCCTTCGTGATCGAAGAGGCTGGTCACTTCCGGGTCGAAGGCCAGGGTCTTGATGCCCTTGCCCTTGAGAAATTCGCCAACGGTCCGGTGCTTCTTGTCAGAATAGATGACGATGTTCTCCTCGTTCCAGAGACGTTTGGCGGCATCGTCGAAACGCGGGTCCGTGAACAGGTAGTCGGGGCCGTCCTGGGTCACCACCACCCAGCCGCTGGACTCATTGCACTGACCGTCGTGCAGCTCGAAACCGCTCAGATAAAAGCGGTTGGCTGCATGGGAAACGAGGAGCGCCGGTAGTTTTTTTTCGGCGAGTTTGCGCTTCAGGTTGTCGCGTCGTTGTTCGAAGATTCGTTTGTCCATTTCCTAGCCCCATGAGTAGGTTGTTTCAGGTTCCGCCAGGACCATGCGCTGGGCCCATTCCACACCCTGCATGACCGAATGGTCCATGTTGGCAACTTCATATTTCCAGCCGCCGAAGCGGCCGCGGGAGAATATCCCCTTTGCTTCCAACCGAGGCTGAATGGCCCCCAGCGCACTGTCGCGTTTGAGGCAGGGCACGGGGTAGCCGTACTCCTCGGTTATGCTCCATTTTGTGGCCAGGTCGGCTGTTCGCTTTCCTTCCAGCATGGTGGTGTTGACAAGCCCCTGCACGGTGCGGTCCATGAGTTGATCCAGGTTTTCCGGCTTGTGCTCTGAAAAGGATGTTTCGCACATGAACCCGAGTTGTTTTTCCGGGCGTGCAACGTTGTTGGGCGAATAGTTGTGAAAGTTGGTCACCCGATAGAAAGGGGAGTCGCTTTCCGGAAAATACATCCAGCAGCGCGAATTGACCTCGTGGTCGCGGGTATCCAGGCCGATGCCGGCAACGAAGACCCCGTTGCGGCTGAAATCCGCCGCCGCATTGACCATGACGTCGTCCTTCTGCTTCAGCCATTGCCCGGCCAGCAGATCAAGGGGAGCCGTGTTGAGCAGATATTCGTACTCCACCTCCAATCCTTGGGCCGTGGTCACTTTCTTCGCGTCCCAATCCACGGCGAAGACTTCCTGGTTCCGATGGATGCAGTCCTCCACCCTGGCGGCCAACCTGCGGAATATTTCGCCCGTTCCGCCGTGCAGGGGGAACTTGAAGGTGTTGTTTGGGCCCCAGGCTACGTCGTCATGCTCAAGAATCAGGTTTTCCAGAACCTTCTTCAGGTCGATGATGCTGACCCTTTCGCCTATCCAGGAGTACTGCATCAGTTCGGGAGGGGTGGCCCATACCTTGAAGTTGTAGGGCCTCATGAAAATTTCGCCGATTCCAGCACCGAAAACGTAATCTATCCATTCGCTGAAGTTCTTCGGTTGCCGCTGTAAGCGGTTTTCCGGCAGGAGGCCTTGGACGCATTTCCAGCGTATGTCCTTGGGAAGATGGCGGATGTTGTTCTGGAACGGATAGGGGACCCAGGTTTTGCAGACCCGGACCCAGGATTCGCGTTCATGCTCCAGGCGTTCCCCGCCCAGGAGTTCGTCCATGAGATCATCAAAGTAATTGTAATGGGAGAAGACCACATGCCCCCCGATATCCCAGGTGAATCCGGCTTCGTCCCGAAAGCTGGCGGCCAGGCCGCCTACGTATGCATGGCGTTCGAGGACAATGAATGAATCCTCGCCAAGTTCACGAAGCCGATTGGCCGCGCCGAGGCCGGTGGGTCCTGCTCCGATGATGACGTATTTCGCTTTCATCACTGCCTCCGGGAAGGGGGTTATAAGTGTTGCAACAGGCCGACTATTTACTGCCAAAATCCTGTTTGCCGTGGTATATTGCGAATATTTCAACTGTTCTGTCAAACAAGAAAACATAGAGTGTCACTGGACTTTCGTCTTTGCGTAACGCCTCTGTAACATTTGACGAGTATTTCTTCCTGAGCAGGCCAAAGGGGCCGCGCAAGACACAATCCAATTACGTTTTCGGAGGAAGGAAAACCATGAAAAAGTCTTTGATCGCTCTCGTCGCCGTCATGATCATGAGCATCGCGGCCACCGCTTTCGCCGGTGATATCCGTGTGAAAGGTTCCACCACTGTGGACCCGGCCATGAAGAAGCTTGTCGCCGCTTACAAAAAGATCAACCCCGGCGTGAATTTCTCCATTTCCGCCACCGGCTCCGGTGACGGCGCCAAAGCCATCATCAACGGCACCGCCGATATAGGCATGATGTCTCGCGACATGAAGTCCGCTGAAGTTGAAAAGGCCAAGGCGAACGGCGTGACTCCGAAACAGTACGTCATCGCCCTGGACTGCCTGGTTCCCATCGTTCACCCGTCCAACAAGGTGAGCGCTCTGACCACTGCTCAACTCAAGGATATCTACCAGGACAAGATCCGCAACTGGGCCGACGTGGGTGGCAACAAGGGAATCATCGCCCTGTTCTCCCGTGAGACCAACTCCGGTACTTACGAAGTGTGGCACAAGAAAGTCATGAAGAAGGAAGACGAGTTCGACATGGTTTCCCGCATGCCTTCCAACGCCGCCATGGCCGCCAAGATCGCCGGCAACAAGAAAGGTGTCGGTTACGTCGGCCTGGGCTTCCTGAATCCCAAGATCAAGGCCGTTAAGGTCAACGGTGTGATGGCTTCCGTCAAGACTGCTCTGGACAAGTCCTACCCGCTCTCTCGCGGTCTGAACCTCTACACCGCTGGCAGCCCCACCGGTGAAGTGAAGGAATTCATCGAATTCGTCATGAGCCCGGCCGGTCAGAAGATCATTGAGGAAGTCGGCTTCGTGCCCATGACCAAGTAACTCAGTAGAGATTCGATTCTCGACCCTCTCCCGCCGGTACGCAGGGCGTACCGGCGGGCAACCTGTCTCCAAGGGGAACGGAGCACTCAATGATTGATCGCAAACGAAAGGAAACACTCATCAAAGGCATGTTCTTTGGTGCAGCTTCCATTTCCATCGTCGCACTGGGCCTGATCATGTATTTTCTTGTCAGCGAAGCCCTGCCAACATTTTTCGGTTTTGACGCCATGGGCGAAGTGCATAAGGGCGTCTCCTTTTTCGACTTCATCTTCGGCGCGCAGTGGAAGCCTGTTTCCGAACACCCGCAGTGGGGCATTCTTCCGCTGATCATGGGGTCTGTCTGGGTCACGTTGCTTTCTTCGATCATCGCCATACCGCTGGGGGTCATGACCGCCATTTATCTGGCCGAAATCGCCCCCAACAAGGTACGCGAAGTCGTCAAGCCCATGGTGGAACTGCTGGCTTCCCTGCCGTCGGTGGTCATCGGCTTTTTCGGGCTTGCTGTCGTTGCACCCATCATGTTGGAGCTGTTCGACATTCGTTTCGGCGTGAACATGTTGAACGCATCCATCATGCTGGCCTTCATGGCCGTTCCCACCATCACTTCCATTGCGGAGGACGCCATCCATTCCGTGCCTGCCGAACTCAAGGAAGGCTCCCTGGCCCTTGGGGCAACTCATTTTGAGACCATCAAGAAGGTCGTTTTGCCGGCATCGCTGTCCGGACTGTCCACTGCAGTCATTCTCGGCATGTCCCGCTCCATCGGCGAGACCATGGTCGTGCTCATGGTGGCTGGTGGTGCGGCGCGCATTCCGAACTCCATTTTCGACCCGGTTCGCCCCATGCCTGCCAGTATCGCAGCGGAAATGGGTGAAACCAGCTTTGGCTTGGAGATGCACTATTTTGCTCTTTTTGCCATCGCCATGGTTCTTTTTGTGATCACCTTCCTTTTCAACCTGTTGGCTGACCACATCGCACACAAGTACAAGCAGGTCGGAGCCGCGACCCTTTAAGGAGAGAGGAATGAGCGAAATGGTACGCGAATCCATCATCGACCAGCTTCCGAATGAACCAGCCCTCCTGGCCCGCCGCAGAATTGTTGAGGGCTTGTGGTTCGGTCTGTTTCAAGGTGCAGTGCTTATCAATGGTGCGGCCCTGGTGATCATTGTCGGCTATATGGTTTATTACGGCTTCCCCGCGATCTCCTGGGATTTCCTGACAGGAATGCCCACCGAGGGAGGCCTTGCGGGCGGCATTTTGCCCTGTATTGTCGGGACATTCTACCTGAGTCTCGGGTCCATGCTTCTGGCCCTGCCCCTTGGCGTGGCTGCGGCCATTTATCTGCATGAATACGCCACACCTGGCACGATTATGCGCGTCATCCGCCTGTCCATCAACAACCTGGCCGGTGTGCCGTCGGTGGTTTTCGGCCTGTTCGGCATGGCCTTTTTTGTGGCCAGCCGCGATCTCGGGGGACTGGGGATGGGCGTCTCCATCGCGTCCGGGTCCTTGACCTTGGCCGTGCTTATTCTGCCGGTCATTATCGGTACTTCTGAAGAGGCACTACGCTCCGTGCCCGACACCTATCGTGAGGCTTCCCTGGGGTTGGGCGCCACCAAATGGCAGACCATCTTCAAAGTCGTGTTGCCTGCGGCGTTGCCTGGTGTTCTGACCGGTTCCATTCTTTCCATCAGCCGAGCGGCCGGTGAGACCGCGGCCATCATGTTCACTGCGGCAGCCAGTTACAATCCGCAGTTGGCCGAGTCCATTTTTGACGAAGTCATGGCCCTGCCATATCAAATCTATTCTCTGTCCGTGTCGTCCACCGATCCGGATGCGACCTTGCCGTTGCAGTACGGTACTTCACTGGTGCTCATCTCCTTGGTGCTGGGCATGAACCTTATTGCCATCGTCTTGCGCAGCAAGCTCCGCAGGAAGCTTAGCAAATAGAAAGTGTGGGGTGGGAAAATCCTCTTTAAAAGTTTTTCCCCAGACTTGAACTCGTTCATCGAAACACCCGGCGTCTCGTGGAGACACCGGGTGTTTCGTGTTTTTCAAAGAACAAGTGAGGAGGGGATCTGGCCTTGGACTGAGCAAAAGCCCATTCTGGGAAAAGGGGATTTCCCCGCTTGCCCGTCGGAGGCTTCCTATGTCATGAGGGCAAACGACATAGGAATAAACACTAAGGACCATATGGGACGGAAAAAACTCGATCAGGAACGTACTGCACAGATCCTGGAAGCATTCGGAAAATGCGTGGTCAGGAACGGCCTGGATAACAGCGGTATCAGCGCCGTGGCCCGCGAGGCTGGACTTTCCAGGACGTTGGTGCACCATTTCGTAGGTACGCGCGACAATCTCATCCTTATGTTGGTCGAGGATGTGCTTCGGCGTCATGAGGAGGAAATCGCGGAGTTTTGGAGGTGGATAGATAAGGGGGTCGGCGTTGAGGATATTCTTGCCGAAGAACTGGAGCGCCCGGTTAAAGAAAGCGCCACGGAAAAGGCTCTGTACTCCATTCTGAACTCTTCAAGGTATCAGTATCCTGAAATCGACAATGTGTACCAAACCATAATGGAAGGGTGGGCCGCAGCCATAGGCAAGGCGCTGTATCGTTCCGGGCATGGCTTGAATGAGTCGGACTGCCGCGGCGCCGCCATAACGCTCGTGTGTCTTTTTACCGGCTGGGAAATGCTGTGGGATGTGCCTGAATTTACTTCCGGTAGAAAAGAATTGAAAAAACAGTTCAAACGTGTTGTGCAATCATTGCCGGTACGATGATTCCCCTTAAATCAAATCCCGAGGATTCATGATGCTCAAAAAAATGTTTTTTTTGGTGGCTGCCTTAACTCTTCTTTTTGCTTTCCTTGGCTGTACGGAGGAGGAGGGCCCGGCGGAAAAGTTGGGCAAGAAGATTGATAACGTGGTCAATACCACCAAGAAAGAAAGCCAGGGCGCGCTGGAAAAGTTCAATGATGACGCCAACGCCGCTTTTCAGGGCGTAAAAAGAAAGGTCAATGCCACGGCTCAGGAGATCGGTGACGGCATTGTCGAAGCCAAAGACTCTCTGATCAACAAGGTGGAGGATTTGACTCAGTGATATTTTGATCTCCCGGGAATTTCGCCAGCTCTCTTCCGAATACAAACTGCTTGATATCTTGGACGAAATGCGCAACAGCTAACTGCTGGAGTGCACAAGCCCCGGCCGTTTTCGACCCGCGCTCGTGCTGTCGCACCACCACGCCATTCTTATTGTCCGAGGGAGGTATCTTGTGGACGTCCGTACCTTGCGTGCCGACATTCTGCTTTTCGTGACAGCCGCCATATGGGGATTCGCCTTTGTCGCTCAACGAGTGGGCATGGATCATGTGGGCCCCTTGACGTTCAATGGCATTCGTTTTGCCTTGGGGGCTTTGGCCTTGGTCCCACTTATCGTGCGCATGGAAAGGAGCCGTGCCCGGCCCGGACCGATAACAGAGCCCTCGAAGCTTTTCTGGGGCGGCCTGTTGCTTGGCGTGGTTCTGTTTGCAGGTGCAAGCCTGCAGCAGATGGGGCTGGCCGTGCCCATGCTCAAGGCCTGGGGTGTCGAGTCCTCCTCGGCAGGTAAGGCTGGTTTCATCACTGGCCTTTATGTCGTCTTTGTCCCAATCCTTGGGTTGTTCTTCCAACAGAAGGCAGCTCTCGGCACTTGGGTGGGCGCCGCTCTGGCTGTGGCAGGCATGTACCTGTTGTCGGTCACCGGCGACCTGTCCGTGGCTTTCGGTGACCTGCTGGTGCTCATGAGCGCTTTTTTCTGGGCCGGTCATGTGCTTATCATCGGTTGGCTTTCACCGGGAATGGACGCGGTCGATGCGGTCAAACTTTCCAGCGTACAGTTCGCGGCCTGTTCCGTGTTCAGCATGGTGGGGGCCGTCCTGACCGAAAGGATCGCCTTTGCTGGCATCGTCGCGGCGGCCGTTCCCATTCTCTACGGAGGCCTCATGTCCGTCGGCGTTGCCTATACACTGCAGGTCGTAGCCCAGCGCGATGCCAACGCCTCCCACGCAGCCATCATCCTCAGCCTTGAGGCGGTGTTCGCAGCCGTCGGCGGCTGGTTGCTGCTGGGAGAAGTGCTGGGTTTTCGAGCTCTTATCGGCTGTGGGCTCATGCTTGTGGGAATGATTGTTTCCCAGCTCAAATCCTGACAGTCGTTTTCTCTTACGGAATTCAACTGGCTCCTGCCCCGGCAGGCGCCGGCTCTGGGATTTTGATATAATGGCAATTCCTTTCAGTACCATGTAAGGTGATTAGGAGTCGTAACGATTGTCATCCAAGGGCCCGATTCCATGAGACATGTTCTTGCCACACTCGTTTTTCTTGCTTTTTTTTGCGCGACCGCGTCTGCGGCCGCTCCACGAGTGTTGCTCCTCAGTTCCTATAGTCCCACTTTTCCTACCTTCATGGATCAGATAGAGGGTCTCAGGTCTGTTCTCACACCTGCCGGCGTGTTGCTCGACGTGGAGTACCTGGACAGCAAGCGGCTGTATGACAAAAAGCATATCTCGAACTACAAGGACATGTTGCAATACAAGATGTCCGAGTTGCCGAGTCCCCAGGTTCTGGTAACCGCCGACGATAATGCCTTGCGATTTGCTATTCAGTATCGGCAGGAGCTTTTTCCGAGCATCCCCATAGTGTTCTGTGGGGTGAACAACGAGGCCCTTGCCACGGAAAGCATGTTGTCCCATGACAAAATTACCGGTGTTCTGGAAAGCATCTCCACCCGCGCGACCATAAGCTTGGCTCGGGAACTCTTTCCTTCTGCGCGCACCATGGCCCTCATATACGACGGCACGTCGAGCGGCAAAAGCGATTTCAAGCGGGTGCTGCCCATAACCCGGCTTTTCCCCTGGCTCAAATTCGAACGATTCAATTTGGCGAGGATTACCTTTGCCGAACTGGCGGCGGGTCTCCGGGCCATGCCCGAAGATTCCATTGTGTTGCTGCTTTCCGCCTACAAAGACAGGGATGGAGAGGTGAAGTCGTTTGATGAAAGCTTGCGCCTGATCCGTGCTGCGAGCTCCGGCCCCATTTTTCATTTATGGCGGCACGGTCTCGGACAGGGGGTTTTCGGCGGCAAGGTAGTCAGCCATTTCAAACAGGGACAGCTGGCCGGCGAAGCGGCCCTGTCCATCATCAAGGGGACGCCTGCATCCAGCCTTTCCTTGGTCCAGGGAGAGGACGCCAATGCCTACATGTTCGACCAGAAGGAACTGGACCGGTTCGGCATTTCCCCCGATCTTTTGCCCGAGGCGAGGATAATTATTCACCAAAAACGGCTGGAACCGGTGGGGGACGGGAATTACTTCGGGATTGTCGGTCTGTCTTCTTTGGTGTTGCTCTGCCTCGGTTATCTCTTTCACGCGGTGCGTACGCGGCGAAAACTGGGACTGCGCCTGGGGGAAAGTGAAAAAAGATATAGGACCCAGGTGAACCTTTCCCCGGATGGGGTGATCATTTGTGATAACCATGGGCGCTTGCTGGAAGTGAACCATGCCGTGACTTCCATGACGGGATACCACGAAGATGAGCTGCTTGAGATGAGCCTTGTCGATCTGCTGCCGCAGGAAGGACGGGCCGATTTCATGGAAGGCTTCGAAACGTTTCGCAAGGATGGCTCGTTCAGCGGCGGGTTTGCTCTCAAGCCCAAGGATGGGCCGCTCATGTATGCGTATGTGGACGCCTTTAAACTGGAAGAAGGGCGTTATATCGGTTTTGTCAAGGACATCACCTCGCGGCGTAACGACCAGATGGCTTTGCGGGAAAGCGAGGAACGTTTCCGGGCACTCATTGAGCAGGCCGGAGATGCCATGTTCGTTCATGACATGACCGGGAAATACGTTCTGGTCAACCGCAAGGCGTGCGAAACCCTGGAGTACTCCCGGGAAGAGCTTATGGAAATGACGGTTTGGGACGTTGATCCGTTCACGCCCACGGATGCGGTCAAAACGGTCTGGGCATATGCTCCCAGAAAGATTGATGCGGAGTATGTGCGCTCCAACGGCGTCAAACTGCCGGTGGAGGTCCAGATCTCGCGCATTACTTTCGCGGGGCGGGAAGTGGTTCTTTGTCAGGCGCGAGACACCACCGAGCGGCGCAAGGTCGAGGAGAAGCTGCTGCGCGAATCCCGGGTCAACCTCGCCCAGGCCGAGATCGCCAAGGTTCTTACCTCGCCGGAATCGAGTATCGAGAGCATTGCAGAGGCGGTTCGGCAGCATGCAATGCACATCACAGACAGCGAACACGGTTATGTTTCCTCCATTGACGCCGTCACCGGAGATAATGTCATCCATTCCTTTTCCGCCATGATGGAAGAGGGGGTGTGTGCCATGCGTCACAGCCCGTTCCGTTTCAAAGCTCATGGCGAGGGGTATTCGGCCCTGTGGGGATACGCCCTGCAGGAACATAGGGGCTTCTTCACCAATGACCCCGTCAACCATGAGGCGTCCCGGGGTGTGCCAGAAAACCACATGGGCATCGACCAGTTCCTGTCCGCCCCGGCCATGTACGAAGACCAGCTTATGGGACAGATCGCCTTGGCCAATCCCGGCCGCGACTACACGGATGAAGACCTGCGCGTGGTGGTCGCCCTGGCCGACCTCTTCGCCATCGCCGTGCAACGCAGGCAGGCGGAAAACGCTTTGGTTTCGGCCAAGGATGCCGCAGAGGCCGCAAGCAAGGCCAAGGGCGAATTTTTGGCCAACGTCAGTCATGAGATCCGTACGCCGCTCAACGGCATCTTTGGTATGTTGCAGCTTTTGCTGGCCACTGAAATGGACGAGGAACAAGAGGATTACCTTTCAACGGCAATAACCTCGGGACAGAACCTTTTGCGGGTCATCAACGATGTGCTTGATTTTTCCAAGATCGAGGCTGGCAAGATCGAACTCCAGGAAGAACGTTTTTCTCTGCGCAAACTGGTGGCCTCTGTACATGCCATCTTCAGCACACAAGCCAATGAAAAGGGGTTGAGCTTCACTTGGGATGTGGACCCGGACGCCAAGGACATGCTGGTGGGCGATGCCGGCAGGATACGCCAGATTTTGTTTAACCTGGTAGGCAACGCCATCAAGTTCACCAACGACGGGGAGATCGTTATCGAGGCGGACACACTGCCCGAGCCCGGGGCCATCAACAAGGTCAACCTGTTTTTTTCGGTGGCGGACACGGGCATAGGCATTCCCGAAGACAAGCTGGAGCTCATATTTCGAGCCTTCGAGCAGGTAGATGGTTCCTATTCCAGAAAATATCCGGGTACGGGCCTCGGGTTGGGCATCGTGCGTCGTTTTGTGGAGTTGATGGAAGGACAGATCAAGGTCAAAAGCACAGAGGGCATGGGGAGCACCTTCAGCTTTACGGTCAAGGTGGGGGTGATGGACGAAGACGCTATTGATGTGTCCACTGCTGTGGAAGTTCCGCCAGAAATGCCGAAATTACAGATTTTGCTGGCAGAAGACGACCGGGTCAACCGTATTACGGCGCAGCGCCTGTTGGAGAAGCTGGGTCATGCGGTCGTCTGGGCTCAGAATGGCCGTGAGGCCTTGGAAAAGCTTGCTGAGCAAGATTTCGACTGTGTGTTCATGGACATCCAGATGCCGCAGATGGATGGTATAGAGGCCGTAGGCGTCATGCGCAGATCGGATGATCCGAAGATCGCCAACAAACCGGTGGTGGCCCTGACCGCCCACGCCATGAAGGGGGACAGGGAACAATTTCTGGAAGCGGGGATGGACGATTATGTCTCGAAGCCGGTGAACAAGGATGATCTGGAGGCCGTTTTAAGGCGGGTGGTGCTCAAGGGCGGCTCTTTCAGGGGGCACGACAAATAACTATTTTCGGGGCACTCTCATTCTGCCCACGATCCGTTCGTAATATTCCGAATTCTCATCGATGGTCAGGTCCCGTCCCGCACGGGTTGCCGCCACCTTGAGCTTGCGGATTTGTCGGTATTTTATCTGTTCGTCGGACAGGTCGTCGAAGAGGTCCTGGGTGGAGACGGTTTGCGCCTGTTCGGAAACCTTTTCCTGGGCTTCGGAGGAAATGTATCCGGCATTTTTGAGGATACGGTAGGCCATGCGCAATTCAGGAGGTATATTGGCGGCCTCGTCCACAGGCAGAGGCTTGCCCATGCCTTCGAGCCTTTCAAATTTGCCGTCCTTGATGGCACGCTGGATGTGGTCTTCGGCCACTATCTGGGCAAAGTAGAGCATGTATTCCTATTTCCTTAATTTGCCCATGTTGTCAACCTGATTTGGCTGCCGTACCATGGGGCAGCGACAGAGAAGGAAGATCTGATGCTTAATGAAATAGCTCTGGAAATACTCAAGGCCTACCGGGAAAAGGTGCGTCTCAATCCCGCAGCATCCCGGGCCACGCTGTTCAAGTATATTGTCTGGGATCGGTTCAAAGGGCGTATGATTATGGATGCCGAGCTGGACGCCATGGCGACTTCCTCCACTTGCCTTCAGGAGCTGGTTTACAAAATCGTTGCCCGGGAGAAGCCCCACCTTGTGCGCGATACTTTGGCCATGACGGTGGAGCAGGAGCTTACCAAGTTTTTCGAACTGAATGCTCCGGAGGAACGTAAGCTCTAGCGTCTGTCGGGAGATTATCCCCTTTGCATCACTTTGTGTCCGCGAGTGTGAAGTATTTAATAATGCATTAAAAAATCCCGACGGCCTTTTTAGGCCGTCGGGATTTTTCTAGTTCTGGTGGGAGAGGGCCTCTCAAGGCCGGAAACCTATTTCATGGCGTAGCGTTCAATTTGTTGCTTGTAGGCCAAAACACCCTTGGCTATGCCGCGCGCCAGGTACTTCAGATATGTTTCACTCTTGAGGCGCGTATTCTCCGTATAATTGGTCAAGTAGCCCAGTTCTACGAGTATCGAAGGCATTGTGGCGCCCATAAGCACGTAGAACGGTGCTTCGCGTACGCCCATATCTTTGAGCTTCCATTTGCGCCGTACTTCCCGAAGGGTTTGGGCCTGTACACCCTTGGCCAAATCTCGACTTTCCTTCATTTTCGAGTTCACGGCCAAGTCGGCCAGGATAAACTGCAGGTCGCTTATGCTGCGTGGGTCAACGGCGTTTTCTCGCGCAGCCACGCGTACGGCGGCCTTGGTTTTGGCCAAGTTCAACGTATAGATCTCCAACCCGTTGATTTTCTTGTTTCGGTGGGCGTTGCAGTGGATGGAGATGAACATGTCGGCCTTTTTTACGTTGGCCATGGCCGTGCGTTCCTCCAGGGCAATGAACTTGTCTGTAGTCCTGGTATAAAGGATATTGAAGCCTTTCTCCTTGAGCAGGTTGCCGAGGATTTTGGCGAAGCGCAGGTTGACGTCTTTTTCGCGGAGTTTGTAGGCGCGTGCGCCTGGATCCTTACCACCGTGACCGGGGTCGATCATAATTGTCTTGATGGTCAAACCGAGTTGTTCCACCAGGTATTGGGCCATCTGCTTGCTCTTGTAAGATGGCTTGAATTTGCCCTTGACGTTGGTTTTGGCGCGCGGGGCCTTCCTGGGAGTGGCCGCCTTGGCTTGCACTTGAGGGGAATCAGGGGAGTAGACGTCTATGACGATGCGGAATGGATTTTCAAGCGGAAAAACCTTGTAATCCTGCATGGTCAGGAAGTCGAGCACTACACGGGTTGTTTGTTTGTCCTTCTGGCCGCTGCGGATCTGTTTGAGGATGCCGTCGGACACGGAAGTGGCTCGCGCCACCCCATTTCCCAGATGCGTGCTGTTCAGGTCGATGTACAAACGGTGCGGTCGGTTGTGCTCGGGGGCGGGTTGCAGCATTTTGTACCGGAAGCTGGTTTTTCCATCCATTTCCAATACTACTCGGGTGTACTCGTTGCTGCTGGTGTAACGGATGTTGTCCAGGTGTTGAAAATTGGGGGGATCCTTATGCCCGTTGTTGCTTCTGACCACAGGCTTGGGAGCCTTTTTTCTCGGGCTTTGCGCAATTTTCTTGCCGGAAAGCTCTGCTATGAAGCGTTCGCCGTCCCCGAGTTTTTTGAGCAGCGTTTTGGCCTTGGGGGCCATATCAGACTGAGGGTATTTGACGATGATGATGGCGAGGTCGCGGCGTGCGTTGGTCCATTCGTTGAGGCGCTGGTATCGGACTTGGGCTCGGCGGTAAATGCAGTCGTCCGTCCAACCGTGCTTGGTGAAACGGGTGGCGCAGCGGCTGTAGTAGTCCACCGCTTTGCGGAAGTCGGACTTGAGGCCGCTGTGTCTGCCCAGTTCCTCATAGGTACGGCCGAGGTAGTAAAGAGCCTTTGGGGCATAGGCGCCGCTGGGGGATTTACGGTAAATGGCCGCGAATTGGTTCTCCACCTTTCTCCAGTTGGAGCGGTATTTGGCCTTGGAACGGTTGTCCTTGAGGGTGTGGAAATTTTGGTACGCCCTGTTGAAAAGGGCGCTGGTGGATGCGGCCTGAACCGTGCCTGCGGGGCTGAGGAACAGGATGCACAGCAAAAGACCGGCACTGAAAAGTGCTAATTTATTTATATTTTTCACGATACGTATCAGTCCGAATCACCTGTTGGGCGACCTTCGGGTTTTCTTGCTGTGTTATCGGCGCGAAAGCCGAGGAATCGAGCTTTGCATCACATTCTTCAGAAAAATCTAAAAAAAGTCCAGAAACAAATGGCAAGGCTGTTGATGATCAGGAAGCCACCCCTGTGCGCAGCCACCCGGACCAGTCGGGGCGGTCATTTGCCAGAGCCATGGCCGCAGCACTTTGCCAATCGTACTCAACCTCCATCTGCGTGGTGAACCAACGGTCCTGTTTTGGCGTGACCACGGCATAGCGCGCGTGCGGCGTTCCCGCACTCATGGAGTGGGGTGGGGTGTCGTCGCTGTAGGCCGGGAGGCCGACGCTGCCGGGATTGATCACAGTGAGCTTGCCGCAATTCACCACTCTGGGAATATGGCTGTGCCCGCACAGGACCAGGGATGGTCGCCAGGACCCCATATCCGCCGCAATTTCGCCGCAGGAGCGTAGCTCCGGCCAGCCGTCGGCGACGTTTTCGGTCAGATAGGTCGTGTCGCTGCCGGGGGCGCCATGACAGCAGAGAACCTCTCCGTCCCAGAGCCGCTTTTCCCCCTGCAATTCGCCCAGCCGTTCCAGTGCTTCCCGAGAGAGGCTTCCCATGGTGTGCCGGAAGGTGGGCATACCATACCAGGCTGCAGTGGGGGCGATGAGAATGCGGTCCTGGTTGCCGAGGATGGAAATGACGTCCACCGTGTTCAGCAGTTTTTCGGTTCCGGCTGGGTCCAGAGGGCCGTAGTAAGTGTCCCCCAGGTTGATGATGGTTTCGATGCCTCGTTTTTTGATATCGGCGAGCACGGCTTCAAGAGCCAGGGAGTTGCCGTGGATGTCCGAGAGAGCCGCAAATGGTCTCGTATTTCTATAATTATACATGCGGGGGAGTATTCATGACTTTTTTTCACATGACAAGCCTCGCATGATTTTAAGCATGTCGTTTGAATAACGCGGTGGCGGTGAAGGGCGATTTCCTGTAATTTGTTCATGAATCGTATCCTTACCGAGTTGAGGGCAGATGGTCGAACTGGAACCGAACCTTCTTGTGGTCAATATTTCGGACATGAAGATCTCGGACAACCCCGATGATGTGGTGGTCACCTACTCACTGGGGTCCTGCCTCGGGGTCACCGCCTATGATCCCGAGGTCCGTGTTGGCGGTTTGATTCATTGCCTGTTGCCCCGAGCCTCTGCCGCCCGTGAAAAGGCCAAGCAGAATCCTTACATGTTCGTGACCACCGGAGTGCCGCTCATGGTCCGCAAGCTCATCCAGAAAGGAGCGGAAGTGCGAAGGCTGATCTTTAAGGCCGCTGGTGGAGCCAATATGCGTAACGACGACATGTTTCTCACAGGCCAACGCAATTTCGAGGCGTTGCTCCGCCTTCTTGATCGCAACAATATCACTTTGGCCGCCTCCGCCGTGGGGAATTCCATCCCGCGGAGTATGTTCCTGCATATCGATACCGGCCGAGTCTTCATCAAATCCCTCGGGCAGGAGTCGGAGCTGTAGCTCCCATCCCGTGTGCTTTTCCCTGATTTGACAACGTTGCTCTTGTCGCGATACCAAATTTTTCCGTTAATAAAAAATTATCAACCAAGGAGTCTCATTGCATACGGAAAACACGCCGCCACGTGTCATCGACGCCTATGTGCCTCTTGTCCAGTTCATGGGGGCCTTTCTCGGGTCCAATTGCGAGGTGGTCCTGCACGACACTTCCGCCAAGGAGAATTCCGTGTTGGCCATCGCCAACAGTCACATTACCGGTCGGAAGGTCGGAGCTCCGCTTACCGATTTAGCCCTCAAATTTGTGGTGGAAAAAGAATACGAGCACCGTGACTGGGTCATGGGTTACACTACCCGTTCCAAAGACGATCGCCCTTTGCGCTCAGCCACCTATTTTATTCGCGACGACGATGGAGGGTTGGCCGGGATGCTTTGCCTGAACATGGATGTGGCCGACCTTGTTCATGCCCGCGACATGTTGCAGCGGGTTATTCAGACCATGGGGTTGGACGATGTCGTCGCCAAAGACGTCTCCGGCCAAAGAGAGACCTTCTCCGACTCCATTGAGGATCTGACCGAGAACATCATCGTCCAAGTCATCAGCGAGGCGGAGATTCCTCCGGAACGCATGACCGCCGCCGAGAAAATGGACATCGTCCGCACGTTGGACGGACGGGGCGTCTTCTTGCTTAAAGGAACCGTCGGTCTTGTCGCCAAACGCCTTTCTTCTTCTGAAGCAACCATTTACAGGTATTTACAGAAAATTCACGGCTAGCCTTCTTGTGTAATGGTTTTTTTGCGGTGTGATTGAAAATTATTGACGTAATATTTTTTTCGCACTAAGAGAAAAATCTATCAGGAGTCGGAGTTCGCTGCTTCGACATCTGTAACCATATCACAATGATCAAGGAGGCTCTATGCCCACTCCCGTCAGCACTGACAAAGCTCCTGCCGCCGTAGGTCCGTACTCCCAAGGTATGGTCACCGGCAGTCTGGTGTTCACTTCCGGCCAGCTGCCCATCGTGGCGGAAACCGGTGTTATCCCCGAAACCATTGAAGAGCAGGCCAAGGCGTCCCTCGAAAACGTCAAGGCCGTTCTGGAGGCCGCAGGCTCTTCCATGAGTCAAGTGGTGAAAACGACGGTCTTTCTGAACGACATCACACACTTTGCCGCCGTGAACGAGGTCTATTCCACCTACTTCGGCCAGCCGTTTCCGGCCCGCAGCTGCTTTGAAGTGGCTTGCCTGCCCAAAGGAGCACTCGTTGAAGTCGAAGTCGTAGCGGAAAAGTAGTCGTCTTCGGGCCCCTGCCATGCAGGGGCCGTTTCTGAACTTTCAGCCACAAGGAAGGTCTCGTATGTCCAACGGTTCCAAGCGCAAAGGTGAATTCGGCCTGATCATCCAGCTGGTTATCGGCATTGCCGCAGGTGTGGTCATCGGCCTCATGGCCAACGAACCGGTCATGGAATTCATGGCCACGGTCAAGCACGTCCTCGGTCAACTCATCTTCTATACCGTGCCTCTGGTCATCATCGCGTTCATCGCCCCGGCCATTACCCGTCTGGGGCAGAACGCCAGCAAAATGCTCGGCGCCGGCGTCTCCATCGCCTATCTGTCCGCAGTGGGTGCGGCCACCATGGCCTGCGTAGCCGGTTACCTGATCATCCCGCATCTCTCCATCGCCACCCAGGTGGAAGGACTGCGCGAGATTCCGGAAGTCGTCTTCAAGCTCAACATCCCGCCCATCATGCCGGTCATGTCCGCTCTGGTCACCGCCATCGTTCTCGGGGTAGCAACTTTGTGGAGCGGGGCCAAGACCATCGAGAAAGTACTTTGTGAATTCGAAGGCGTCATGATGCAGGTGGTCACCAAAATCGTCATTCCACTGCTGCCGTTTTTCATCGCGACCACCTTTGCGGGGCTGGCGTATGAAGGCAGTCTGACCAAGCAGTTGCCGGTCTTCTTGCAGGTCATCGTTATTGTCCTTGTCGGGCATTTCGTATGGCTCACCGTTCTGTATACCCTCGGCGGCATCATTTCCGGCCGCAACCCCATTGAGGTTGTACGTCACTACTCTCCGGCCTATCTGACCGCCGTGGGCACCATGTCCAGCGCCGCAACGCTGCCCGTGGCCCTGGAGTGCGCTTCCAAGTCCCGCGTGCTCGGCCGCAATACCGTCGAGTTCATGGTGCCCCTGGGGGCCACTATTCATTTGTGCGGCTCCGTGCTTACCGAAACCTTCTTTGCCATGACCATTTCCCAGATGCTGTATGGGCACTTGCCAGAGGTCAGCACAATGATGTTGTTCATCCTGCTCTTCGGCGTGTTCGCCATCGGAGCTCCCGGGGTTCCGGGCGGAACGGTCATGGCCTCCCTCGGCATTGTCGTTGGTGTGCTCGGCTTCGACCCCGCCGGCGTGGCTCTGCTGCTGGCCGTGTTCGCCCTGCAGGACAGCTTCGGCACTGCCTGTAACGTCACCGGTGATGGCGCGCTGACCCTGATGTTGGAAGGATTCTTCAACCGTCACGGCGAGTTGGACAAATCTGCTTCAGCCTGCGCAACCGTCAACAACGAGTAGTATCATCATGTGTAAAGCTGAATGGAGCGACTATGTCGCCCTGTTGCACAGGGAAGTCGTGCCTGCCCTTGGGTGTACCGAACCCATCACCGTCTCCCTGGCCGCCGCCCGTGCGGTGGAGGCCTTGGGGAGGGCGCCTGGACGCGTCAGCGTCAAGGTGAGCGGCAATCTACTCAAGAATGGTATGGGGGTGGGCGTTCCCGGTACCGGCATGACCGGTCTGGGCATTGCCGCGGCCGTGGGTGCCGTGGGTGGCAGAGCCGAACTGGCTTTGGAAGTGTTGCGTGATTTGACTGAATCACAGGTGGAGGAAGGTAAGCGCATGCTCGCGGAAAAGCGGGTGGAGGTAAGCCTTGCCGAAACCGAGGAACTCCTCTACGCCGAGGTCGTGGCCAGCGAAGGTGCTGATTCAGGACGGTGCGTTATCGCCCGCGAGCACACCGCCGTGGTGCAGGTGGAACGCAACGGCGAGGAGATTTTTTCGGCCCCGTGGCCGGGGGAAAGCGGAGAGGAAGCTGCTTGGCCTCTGACCTTGGAGCGCATCCATGACTTTGCCGTGAATGCACCTTTCGAAATGATCTCCTTCATCCTGGAAGCGGCCCGCCTTAATGAGGCTATTGCCGTCGAAGGCATGGCCAACGACTGGGGGCTCAAGGTCGGCAAGTCCATGAACGAGGACATCGAGCAGGGCTTGCGCGCCGACGACATCGCCTCTTTTGCCATTAAAATGGCCGCCGCGGCGTCCGACGCCCGCATGGACGGTATCATGCTGCCGGTCATGAGCAATTCGGGCAGTGGCAACCAGGGCATCACCGCCACCATCCCTGTGGTGGCCTTTGCCCGCAGGTTGGAAGCAAGCGACGAGTCCCTGGCGCGCGCCCTGATCATGAGCCACTTGACCGCCATCCACCTCAAACATCACCTGGGCCGTCTTTCGGCCCTGTGCGGCGCGATCCTGGCGGCCACCGGTTCCAGTTGCGGCATCGTGCTGCTCATGGGTTGCGACCTCATGGAGATGGGCTATGCCGTCAAAAACATGGTCGGCAACATCGCGGGCATGATCTGCGACGGCGCCAAGACCTCCTGCGCCCTCAAGGTGGCCTCGGCAGTGGAAGCCGCAGTGCAGGCCGCGTTCCTGGCCAAGCGGGGCACCGCCGTCAGCGGTCGCGAAGGCATCGTGGACGACGATATCGAAGCCTGTATCCGCAATCTGGGACGTTTGGGCTCATGCGGCATGGTGCAGACCGACCAGGTCATCCTGGACATCATGGTCCATAAACACTAGTCTGGGTTAGTGTACGAAATGCAAAAGAAGAGGCGGGGCTTGTGCCCTGCCTTTTTTAATGCCCAAGTTTTTCCCTGATGAATTTTCCGATGTGATCGAGCGCCTCGCTAGCCTCGGGAAAGAGTGGAGCGCAGGCTGGGTAACAGTGGCACATGCCCTTGCCTACATGAAGAGAAACCTCTCCGCCCGCCGCTTGTATCTTGGCTGCAAAGGCCGTGGAATCGTCGCGCAATGCTTCGTGTTCCCCCGCGTAGATGAGCAGGGGCGACAGGCCGGACAAGTCGCCGTGCAGGGGAGATATGTATGGATGGGCAAGGTTCTGCCCCTTTGCGTAGTGCTTTCGGCAGGCCAGCCATGAAAGGGGCGGGGACAGGCAGCGATGGGCGTTGGTTGTGTAGGAATCACCGCTACAGGTCAGATCGACCCAGGGTGAGAGCGCCACAGCCGTGGCCGGGAGGCGTTTGCCCTTATCCCTGAGGCTCAGCAGGGTTGCCAACAGCAGGCCGCCGCCTGCCGAGTCTCCCATGAAGGCGATTCTTTCCGGCGCATAGCCCTGCCCCAACATCCACTCATAGGCGCGGAGTGCGTCTTCCAAGGCCGCCGGATGCGGATGCTCCGGGGCCAACCGATATCCGAAGAGCAGGGCCTGTACCCCGGAGGCTTTGGCGAACTTGGCCGTGATGCCTCGATGCTGTTCCACATCGCCAAGTACGTAGCCGCCGCCGTGGAAATAGAGCATGGCCATGTCCCCTACATGGTGCTCGGGCCTGATCCACTCGGCCTGCATGGTCTCGATGGAAAGCGCTTCGGACTCCATTCCTTTGGGGATTCTGCCGAGCATTTTTGCGGAGCGTTTCGCATTGACGCGTACAGCAGCCAGATCGTGCTTCCAGTCTGCACCGGTTTCCGGCCTCCGCTTGAACTGCAGCAAGTGTCTGTTTCTGAGTATGGAAAGAAAAAGCCGCGCTCGTATACTCATTGTTTGTTCCTTCCTCTAGATTCGATGGGTGGGGGACCCTTTGTATTACAAAAAGGGAAGGGAGAGTCTTGAACAAATGCGACAGGATTTGTCAGGGCTTGTAACGGTGAACGGTCCTAGCCGTCGGACCGCCGGCTAGGCGCCCGGTGTCCACCGGATCGAGTCTGACGGGGACGCGGCCGGTGAGCTTTTTGAAGTCCCGGATCATGTGCGATTGATCCGCATAGCCCAGTTCAAAAGCAAGCCCGATCAGATCGGTCTGCCCACCGGCGCGGATGGCGTCCACCAACTTGCGGAGGCGGATGGATCGGATGACGAACTTCGGGGGCAGGCCGAGGTGTTTCCTGAAAATCCGTTCAAGGCTGCGCACATGTATATTGAAATGGGCGGCCGTCTCGGCAACTTGCACCAAGCCGCCCGTGGCCTGGATATAGGCGCAGATGGACCGGCATTGGTCATGCTCGATCAGAGGCGGTTCGTCGCGGATCAGATTTTCGATATGGCGTTGCCGTTTTTCGGTGTTTGGCAGGGCGGACAGGCAGGTGGCGAGTTGTTCCGTGCTGTGGCGCAGAAGGCGGTTCGGCTCGAGTCGTGCGTCTACGAGCGCGGTATGCTGTGTGTCGAACAGGCGAGGCGTTTGGCCGCAACGGAAGCTGACGCCGAAATAGCGGGCCCGGGCCGCAACTTCCACGTTGACGGTCTCGGTGCGGGGGCCGAGCACCACGACCCGGTTGCCGCTTTCGGAAAATCTGAAAATGAGGTCGACCGAACTGCTGGGATAGACCTCGAAAAATGTTGCGACGTCGTCACCGGTTTTGGCCCAGCAGAGATCAATGGTCCGGGCCAACTCCGGCGACGGCTGTCTGATCGTGGTCATGCCTATTTGCGGTAGGCCTTTCTGATGAAGATGGGTTTTTGGGGCACGTCATGCATCATGCCGCTCCTTCCCGTTTCCACTTGGCTGATTTTGTCCACTACGTCCATGCCGCGGATGACCCGCCCAAAGACCGCATAGCCGTATCCCTGCGGGGTATTGTTCGTGTGGTCGAAAGGCGCGTTGTCGCGCACGTTGAAGAAGAACTGGCTGGTGGCGGAGTCGATGTCCGTGGTTCGGGCCATGGCTATGGCGCCCCGCTTGTTTTTCAAGGTTGCGGAAGCCTCGTTTTTGATGGGGGCGAAGGTCTTCTTCCGCTGCAACGGGTACATATAGCCTCCCCCTTGGACGATGGCCATGTCGCGGTTGTTGACTACGCGGTGGAAGACCGTGCCGCGGTAGAAGCCTTCATCCACATACCGGAGAAAGTTCTTCACGGTTTCAGGGGCGTTTTTCTGGTCCAGCATGATGACGATCTGCCCCAGGCTGGTGTCCATGACCACGATGGGGTCGGCTCCGGCGTGGGCCGTTGAGTTCCGGGTCGGAGCTGCGAGGAAAAGAGCGGCGAGGAACAGGGCCCCACAAAGGCTGTATGCGTATTTCATTGGATACCTTCCGTTTTTTTGTTTGCGGCGACTATACGGAAAAGCCTATTCGGCTGCAATGCCGCTTCTTGACGCAGTTTAAACGATGGTTTATCACGCCGATTCCAATATCGTAATTTGCGGGCGTTTATTTTTGTATATTGGATTTTTTGATGAAGTTCATTAAAAAAAATGAAGACTGGTGAAGAAGGAAGGCAGAAGTTGTCGTCGATCGGTGTTCCTGACAAGGGGAGGGATTCCGCCATCGAAAAAATGCTTGTGTGGCCCGTTTTCTTCGGTTTGCATCATGAAAGGTGTATTAATTACAAAGCATTGAGGGGTGTTTGATGGCTCGGCGATATTTTGCGCTGTTGGCGGTCGTTGCTCTGGTGGTTCTCGCATTCTCCTGTCCGGCTCTCGCGGCGGACTCCAGTAAGGGGGCGGAGAATGCACGGATTTTTGGCCTATGGACTCTGATTCCGCCTGTGGTGGCTATTGTTCTGGCTTTCATGACCAAAAATGTGGTGCTGTCTCTGTTTTTGGGTGTGTTTTCCGGATGTCTAATGCTGGAAGGCAAAGGCTTTGATCTCTACTCCGCCTTTGTGAACGGCTTCCTGCGTTTGTCCAACGAAATTCTTTTGTCTCTGGCCGATTCCTGGAACGCAGGCATCGTTCTCCAGTGTTTGGCCATCGGCGGACTCATCGCCTTGGTTTCCAAGATGGGAGGAGCCAAGGCCATTGCCGAGGCGCTGTCCAAACGCGCCCGCACGCCGCGCAGTTCCCAATTCGTGACTTGGCTCATGGGATTGCTCATTTTTTTCGACGACTATGCAAACTCCCTGACGGTCGGCCCCATCATGCGTCCGGTCACCGACAAGATGAAGGTTTCCCGCGAAAAGCTGGCATTCATTATTGACGCCACTGCGGCTCCCATTGCCGGTATCGCGCTTATCTCCACCTGGGTGGCCTATGAAGTGGGCCTGATCCGTGACGGGTACGAGGCCCTCGGAATTTCCACCAATGCTTACGGAATTTTTGTGGAAACCATTCCGTACCGCTTCTATAACATCCTGATCCTGTTCTTCATCATCTGCACCATCTGGATGCTGCGTGAGTTCGGTCCCATGTGGAAAGCCGAAAATCGCGCCCGCACCACCGGCAAGGTGCTGGGCGATGACGCCAAGCCCATGGCGTCCGACGAGGCCACCGGGCTGGAGCCGGAGGTAGGCGCCAAGTTGAGTGTTTGGAACGCCATCATTCCCATCGGCACGCTCATTGCGGCAGCTTTTCTGGGTTTCTATTTCAACGGCTACAATGCCATCATGGGCGGCGATGACAAAACGCTCATCGACCTGCTGAATAACTCGCCCATGTCCTTTACCGCCATGCGTGAGGCCTTTGGCGCTTCCGATGCGTCCGTGGTGCTGTTCCAGGCCGCACTCATCGCAGGTATCGTGGCCATGTTCATGGCAGTGTTCAGGAAGGTCATGCCCCTCAAGGACGCTATTGAAACCTGGATCACCGGAATCAAATCCATGAACATTACCGCCGTGATCCTGCTGTTGGCATGGTCGCTGTCCGGGGTCATCAAAGAGTTGGGCACCGCCGCTTATCTGGTGAACATTCTGTCCGATGCGCTGCCCGCATTCCTTTTGCCGAGCATCATCTTTATCCTCGGCTCCTTCATTTCCTTCGCCACAGGCACCTCCTACGGCACCATGGGTATCCTCATGCCTCTGGCCATTCCGCTGGCATATGCCCTGAACCCGGACGGAGGGTACGTGATCATGAACGTTGGCGCAGTGCTGACCGGGGCCATCTTCGGCGACCACTGTTCGCCCATCTCGGACACCACCATTCTGTCTTCCATGGGCTCCGCGTGCGATCACATCGACCACGTGAGAACACAGCTGGCTTACGCCGTCGTTGTGGCGCTCATCTCCATTCTGTTTGGCTATTTGCCCGCAGGGCTGGGGGCTCCCATCGTTCTGGTGCTGCCCCTGGGGCTTGTGGCAGTGGCCCTTGCCGTACGTTTCTTCGGAAAGCGTGTGGAAGCTTAATTTATTACTAAAGCATATAAGCACGAGGCCGACCGGGAGAACCGGTCGGCTTTTTTTTGAGGTGCTGGAGATATTTCATTGTACATGCCCTGGCCTTTTTCTGTGCATCCAAAGGAGAGTTGATATGGTTTATTTGCTTGTATTCTTTGTGGAAAATATTCTTTGTCATGCAGATGAACGAGTGTGAGGAGGATGTTTTCAAACAGATATTTATTTTGGTGGCTGATCAATGATATGGAAAAAATGTTGACGAAATATTTTCTTATCAGTTAAGAAGTTGTTGTATTTTTATTTTAAGAGATATTAAGTGGGAAGCATGTGATGAAGAAAAATTTTGATGCGCACGACAGGCACCTGGTGGCCACGTTGACCGAAGATGGCCAGATGTCCGTAGGCAAGGTTTCCGAGCGATTGGGAGTTACCGCACCTACGGTGCGTTCGCGACTGCGTAACCTGATCACGGCCGGAGCCGTGAGAGTGGCTGCGCTGGTCAATCCGATGAAGGCGCAGGGGCTGACTGTGGCCTTGGTGGGGATGTCTTTACAGAGCACCAAAATGCTGGACGAGAAGTTGGAAAATATATCCCAACTGGACAGGGTCAATTGGTGCGCAGCGGTCACTGGCCGCTACGATATCATCGTGGAAATCACTTGCACCAACGACATGGGAGATCTTTATGATTTCCTGGACAAGGATTTGTCGCAGATAGGGGGGATCAATTCCAGCGAGTCTTTCGTGGTCATGAAGTCCAAACGCAAGTGGCTTTACCTGCCGGAAGCGGTGACCAGGGTTTATGAAAAATAGGTGATAACCGGGGTGTCCGGTGTCGATAGATAATTGTCAAATGAGGAGAACAGTATGATTATCGGTATACCTAAAGAAATCAAAACATTGGAAAATCGTGTTGCAATGACTCCCGGCGCAGTGGAGTCTCTGGTGCGACAGGGGCACAAAGTGCTCGTCGAGACCAATGCAGGCGCTGGAAGCGGCCTGAGTGACGAGGAGTACGTCAACGCCGGCGCCACCATTGTCGCCACCGCTGCCGAGGCTTGGGGAGCGGAAATGGTCATCAAGGTCAAGGAGCCCATCGCCCCGGAATACGGTTTCCTGCGTGACGACCTGCTGCTTTTCACTTACTTGCATCTGGCCGCCGAAAACGCCTTGACCAAGGCCATGCTCGACTCCGGTGTTACCGGTGTCGCCTATGAAACCGTTGAAGACAGGGCCGGCACTCTGCCTTTGCTGACCCCCATGTCCGAAGTGGCTGGCCGCATGGCCACCCAGGTGGGCGCTCATTACCTGGAAAAACACCAAGGCGGTCGCGGCATGCTTCTGGGCGGTGTCCCGGGCGTGTCTCCCGCAGATGTCGTGGTCATCGGCGGCGGCGTGGTCGGCACAAACGCAGCCCGCATCGCCATGGGCATGGGCGCGCGCGTTACGGTCATCGACCTGTCGCACCAGCGCCTTCAGTATCTGGATGACATTTTTGGCGGCCGTTTGTTGACCGTAAGCTCCACCGATCCCAACATCCGTGCGGCTGTGAAGCAGGCCGATCTGCTCATCGGCGCGGTGCTCGTTCCCGGCGCCAAGGCTCCCAAATTGGTTACCCGCGACATGATCGGCACCATGAAGGAAGGTGCTGTCATCGTGGACGTGGCTGTGGACCAGGGCGGTTGTGTCGAAACCATCAAGGCGACCACTCACGACAACCCCACGTACGTGATTGACAACGTGGTTCACTACGGCGTGGCCAACATGCCCGGCGCAGCACCCCGCACCTCCACCTTTGCACTGGTCAACCAGACTCTGCCGTACGCTCTGCGCCTTGCCGGCAAGGGCTTGGACGCCCTGCGCGAAGACGCTGGCCTTGCACTCGGCCTGAATACACTGAACGGCACTCTGACCTGTCCGGCAGTGGGCGAAGCCTTTGGCATCGATTCCACTACTCCGGAGGCCGCTCTGGGAATTAATTAGCCCAGGCTCCGACTACTGGTCTTACTGTGTTTACAATGAGGGGAGGCGGGAAACCGCCTCCCCTTTGCTATGGAATATAACCATCAACCCTTGTGTTTCGGGCTGTGCATGTTTACACTTCTATCATGACTAAAAGATTCGACCCGGAATTGTTGTATGTGGAATGCACCCGCTGCGGGCAGCCGCTGCTCTGGGGGGTCGGTGAGACGACGAAACTTCTCAACATGGCCGGAATCGACATTAGCGGAATTGATGAGCGCTGCATGCTGGCCTCGGACGGATGTCCGAGCTGTCAGCCTGATGAGACGCAATTCTCAACGCAGGTTGTCCGGCTTACGAAGGACGCCAAGCCCCGCGTAGAAGAACTGCCCGCCGATGCCTAGGCGGGCTTTCTTTTTTTGGGGGGAAGTGCATCTCCCGCTTCTTTGTTCGGGAAGCTAACCAAGGGGGAGCGGACAAGTCTTGGCCGGTCGCGGGACAGCTCCTTCGAGTTGGAGGAGGAACTGCTTCATCTCTACGCCTCCCGGTGCCGAAAAGCCGGTCATGGCTCCGGTGCCTGCAATGACCCTATGGCAGGGATAAACCAGCGGCCATGGATTGTTGGCCATGGCTCGTCCGGCAGCCTGCGCCCCCCCCGGGCTGCCCGCCATGTCGGCCAGCTGTCCATACGTGACGTATTTGCCGTGCGGTACGTTTTGCAGCGCTTCCAGCGCCCTGCGGGAAAAGGGGGGAAGCCGGTCCATATTGAGCGGCAATTCCGGCCACTGCACACGCTTTCCTTTTACATAGTCCTGCAGTGTTTGTTGCAGGGCTGCTCCGTGCTCGGAATGTTTCGCAGATGCGTTCACATCTTTGGACCAGTGCAGGCGCAGGGCCTCGATTTTTCCTTCTTTCCAAACGATTTCCAGAGCCAGTTCACCCGCGCAGATGGTTTCGTGGTTCATGCTCGGTGCTCCTTGTGGTCCGGGGCGAAATGGACGGGTGGGCCGTCCACGGCCTCGTGTTTTTTCCCCTGCCAAATGTGGTTTTTCTCCAGGTGAGTGCGAATGGCGTTGTGGACATCCCTCTTGGCGCCGGCCCATTCCGGAGCCAGCAGTTCGTCCGGGGCCGGATCGCCGTTGAGCCTGTGCACGACGACGGCAGGGGAAAGGTGCATGAGCGCCTCTCCCAGCCAAAGGCAGTATTCCTCGAGGGTGATAGGCGTATAGCCGCCTTCCTTCCATAGTTTCGCCAAACGGGTGCCTTTGCAGACATACAGGTTGTGGAACTTGATGCCGCGAACGGGCAGTGCGTTGAGGAAATCCACAGTCTCCAACAGCTCAGCCAGTCCCTCTCGCCCGGATGGGGTGGGAAGCCCCGCTATGACATGGGCCACCACATTCAGGCCCAGGTCGGCGGCTCGGCATGCCATGTCTTTGAAGTCGGTGACGCTGTGCCCCCGATTAATGTGGGTCAGGGTCTCGTCGTGGGCGGTTTGAAGGCCTAGTTCGAGATATATTTCATTGAGATTCAGTTTTTCCTTTTGTGCGGCCAGGAGCCGGAGCTTGGCATCGTCCAGGCAGTCTGGGCGGGTGCCGATGCTCAGTGCCGCCAACCCCGGCAGATTTTCCAATCGGGAAAGGGTGTGCGCTATCTTTTCAATGGGACCGTAAGTGTTGGAGTAGGACTGCAGGTAGCCGATGAACAGTCGTGCTCCATAGCGACGTTTTTGGAATTCTGTCCAATGTGTCCATTGCGAAAGTAGATCCTTGCCTTCCTTGAGCATTCCGGAGCCCGATCCCGAAGGATTGCAGAAGATGCATCCCTCCCGGGAGATGGCGCCGTCCCGGTTGGGGCAGTCGAAGCCTGCGTCCAGCGGGATTTTTTGAACCCGCTCTCCATAGGTCTGCCGCAAGGAGGCATTCAGGGAAAAATATCGAAACATGGAACGTTTTATGTAGAAATTGTCTAGAATGTGGGTCCGCGCTATTGCCTGCCTACGTCACATTTGGTACGAACCCTTGCATGAAGCTGTAATCTAGCCTAATACACGCCACTTTGAAAGCGGCTTGAAATAGCGAAATTTGCGAAACACAAAGAGGGATTGATGGGAAGCCTGCTGAACAAAATTCTCGGTTCATTCTCCAATGACCTGGCCATCGATTTGGGAACCGCCAACACCCTTGTCTACGTCAAAGGCAAGGGTGTTATGTTGAGTGAACCGTCTGTCGTGGCGGTCAAGAAGGATAGCCGGGGCGGAAAGACCGTTTTGGCCGTCGGCGCCGAAGCCAAGAAAATGCTCGGCCGTACCCCCGGCAATATCGTAGCTATTCGTCCCATGAAGGACGGCGTGATCGCCGATTTTGAAGTTACCGAAGCCATGCTGCGCCACTTCATTTCCAAGGTGCACAACAGCCGTCGTCTGGTGCGTCCGCGCATCATGATCTGCGTACCCACCGGCATCACTCAGGTGGAAAAACGTGCGGTCAAGGAGAGCGCCCAATCCGCAGGCGCCCGGGAGGTTTACCTCATCGAGGAGCCCATGGCCGCGGCCATCGGCGCCAACCTCCCCATTACAGAGCCCACCTCCAACATGGTAGTGGATATCGGCGGCGGCACTACCGAGATCGCGGTCATCTCCCTGTCCGGCATCGTTTACGCCCGTAGTGTGCGCATTGGGGGCGACAAGATGGATGAAGCCATCATGCAGCACGTGAAACGCAAGTACAACATGCTCATCGGCGAATCCACCGCGGAAATCATCAAGATGACCATCGGCTCCGCCTATCCGCAGGGGGCCGAGGAACCGGAAATGGAGGTCAAAGGACGTGATTTGGTCACCGGTATCCCAAAAAATTTGACCATTACCTCCGAAGAGATCCGGGAAGCCATTTCCGAACAGGTGGACGGCATTGTGCAGGGCGTCCGTATCGCCCTGGAGCAGACTCCCCCCGAGTTGGCCGCCGACATCGTTGACCGGGGTATCGTCCTTACTGGCGGCGGAGCACTTCTCAAGGGGCTGGACCTGTTGCTGCAGCACGAGACTCAATTGCCCATCACCGTTGTGGATGATCCGCTGACCGCAGTGGTCATCGGATCGGGCAAGGCGCTCGACAACGTGGAAGTATACAAGGATATTACTACCGATTAGCGTGACGAAACCCAAGAAAATAGCCGCCATCATCGTGGCCGGGCTGTTCGTGTACCTGAGCCTGTACACCTGGAACCTGCGCACCGGACACCTGGACGCCCTTTCCAGCTACACGGGCCTGGACATTGCCGGGTGGGTCATTAAACCCGGGCAATGGATCACCCATCAGGTCACCGGCTTTTGGGAACGCTATATCTATCTGGTCGGCCTCAAACAGGAAAACGACCAGTTGCGCAAGGAAAACTCCCAGCTCAGGTTCGAAAACCTCATGCTCTCGGACAGGGCCGGTTCAACCGAACGGTTGGAGCGGCTTCTCCAGTTTCCGCCATTGTCGGACTGGGAGGTCCAGGGCGCGCGTATTGTGGCCCACAGGCTTGGCCCCGCGTCCGCCATGGACACCGTCGTCATCGATAAAGGCGCCCTGTCCGGCCTGAAGGAGGACATGCCCGTCGTATCCGTAGATGGTGTGCTTGGGCGCATCCTGCGTACCGGGGCCGCCACATCCCATGTGCTACTGCTCTCCGATGCCAACAGTCGTATCGCGGTCATGGGCGAGGAACACCGTTCCCAGGGAATCCTTTTTGGTCAGGGCAAGGGCGAATCGCTTCGGGTGGAGTATATCAATCTGAATGCAGCCATAGAGCCCGGTGAACTTATGGTGACTTCGGGGCTTGCCGGCATTTTTCCCAAAGGTCTGCCCGTGGCCCGTGTCACCGCCGTATACCGTTCGGACATTTCCCTGTTTCTCACCGTGACGGCAACTCCTCTGGTGGATGTGAACAGTCTCGAAGAAGTTCTGCTTCTCAAACGCCTGCCGGTCCCCTCTGCGCCGGTGTCCGGCCAAGGGGATGCCAATGCAACGGCAGCCGGCTAGTTTCACTGCCTTCGCTTGGTGGGTCGTTTATACCATTGCCGCGGTGTGGGCCAGCAAACTCGTCCCAGGCGTGGATTTTCTCGCGCCCGGCATGGTGCTGAGCATGCAGGAGCGCCTCGGTTGGCGGACTTTCGTGCTTGTCTGCGTCTGGGTTCTTCTGCTTGAAGGCATGGGGAACATGTCTTTCGGCTATGCCATTCTCTGGTACGGGCTGCTGGCGCTTTTCTACCTAGTGGGCCAATGGTTGTTCGAAGCCAGAAGTTTTCTATTCATGTGCCTGCTCGGCATCGGGCTCGGCGTGTTGCACCCCATGCTCATTTATGCGCTTTTCACCCTGCAGGGCATGCACTGGCCCATGGATATGGTCCTTTGGGAAGGAGTTACCCAGGCCATGGTCTTCCCCGTGGTATGGCTGCTTGCGAAACGAATGTTCCCCAAGGTGTTGAGGCAGGATGACGTATACGTTTGATCAAAACAACCAACAGCCCCCCAAGCAGGGACTCATGCTGTTGCAGATTCTCATCCTGCTGCTCTTCTGCGCTTTTGCCCTGCGCCTTTGGTATCTCCAGATCCATAGAGGCGAAGAGTACGCTGCCAAGGCCAGGGAAAATCAGCTCCGCCAAGAACCCATCTTTGCACCGCGCGGTTTGATGCGTGATCGTAACGGCGAGTTGCTGGCCGTGAACGAGCCTGCCTACGCTCTGGGGTTGGTTCGGGAAGACTGCAAAGACATTGAGGCCACCTTGAAGCAGGTAAGCTTGTGGACCGACGTGCCCGTGGAGGACCTCAAGGCCGTATATGCGAAGGGGCGCAGAAGGGTGAAACCCTTTGAACCCCTTATCCTGACCCCGAACCTGACTTTCGACCAGATGGCCGTCATCGAGGCCAATCAACTGCATTGGCCGGGGCTGGAAATTCGCATTCGCCCTCGTCGTCAGTACCAATACGGCACCCTTATGGCCCATCTGCTTGGCTATGTGGCCGAGGCCAACGAATCCGAGTTGGAAAAGGACAAAGAGTTGGCGCTGGGTGACGAAGTGGGCAAGCAGGGGTTGGAGTACATGCTTGAGAAATCGTTACGTGGGGCCAAAGGCCTGCGGCAGTTCGAGGTGGATGTCAGCGGCCGTAAACTTGCCCAGCGGGTGCTCAAAAAACCCAAAGCGGGACAGGAAGTCTCTTTATCCATTGACCTGGGGCTGCAGAAGCTCGTTACCGACTGGCTTGAAGGAGAGGCCGGGGCCGTGGTGGTCATGGATGCCGACACCGGGCAGTTGTACGCATTGGTCAGTTCCCCTTCTTTCGATTCCAACGCTTTCAGTTCCGGGCTGTCCACAGAAGAGTGGAAGGCTTTGCGCGACAATCCCATGCACCCGCTTCAAAATCGGGCTATCCAGTCCGTGTACCCTCCCGGCTCGGTTTTCAAACTGGCCGTGGGTGGAGCCGGACTGGCCAATGACATGGTGGATCTGAAGGAAACCGTGTTTTGCTCCGGCAGCCTCAAGTTGGGGCGCCACGTGTTTCGTTGCTGGCGCAGGGGAGGACACGGCAAGGTGAATTTCGAGCGGGCCTTGGTGGAGTCCTGCGACGTTTATTTCTATAAGCTGGGCAAAAAGCTGGGCGTGGATCGCATGAGTGAGTTTGCCAAAGCCTGCGGTTACGGCGTCAAAACCGGCATTCAGTTGCCCCACGAAAAGGCAGGCATCATTCCTAGCCGTCAATGGAAATACCGCCGTTTCGGCGAACGCTGGCAGGGGGGTGATGACCTCAATATGTCCATCGGCCAAGGGTTCACCCTGGTGTCGCCTCTGCAGGTGGCCCGTTTCGTGGCCGCAATGATCAACGGGGGCAAATTGCTCAAGCCGCAGTTGCTCAAGGACGACAAAGTCGTGGTGCTCAACAAGGTTCCTTTGAACGAGACTCAGCTGGGGCTCATCAAACAGGCCATGCGCACGACCGTGGATGGGCAGCGCGGCACCGCTCGTAGATTGCGCACCAAGGGTGTGGACGTGGGAGGCAAGACCGGTACCGCCCAGGTGGTGCGTCTTACGGACGAGCTCAAGAAGTTGAAGGATGAAGACATCCCCTACAAATATCGTGACCATGCCTGGATGTGCGCCTATGCGCAGAAGGACGGTCGAAAGTTCGCCATCGCCGCTCTGGTGGAGCATGGTCTTCACGGCGGCTCCGGGGCAGGACCCGTGGTCAAGGCGATCATTGAATATCTTTTCAACGGCAAGGTGATGAAGCGGCCGTCCCGAAAGCACTAGCAAGGAAAGATCATGGCATTTGACAGACGGTTACTTTTTTCCATCAATTGGCCCTTGCTGGGGCTGACTCTGGTTCTTTTCTTTTGCGGGGTGCTCAACCTTTATTCCGCCAGCGGGTTTCGCTTGGCCGACGGCATGAGTGTGGCCCCATTTTATCAAAAGCAGCTTATTTGGGGACTGATGGGCATGTTCGGCATGCTCGTCATCATGCTTATCGATTATCGCCATTTGCGAACCCTGGCCTGGCCTCTGTTTTGGTTCACCTGTCTCACGCTCGTGGCTGTGTTCGTGGCGGGCAAGACCATTTACGGGGCAAAACGTTGGCTTGACCTCGGCTTCATGAATTTTCAGCCCAGCGAGTTGGCCAAGATCTGCATCCTCATCATCGGCGCGCGCATCCTTTCCAAGGAAAGGGAGCGGCTCAATTTCACCCGGCTTGCCTATGTGGTGGGCATCGGGCTGATCCCGGCCGGCATGGTCATCAGACAGCCGGATCTGGGGTCGGGGCTGACCATATTGATGATACTTGGCGGCATGATCCTGTATCATGGAATGACCGGCCGGGTTTTCAAGACCCTTCTCATTTCCATACCGCCTTTGCTGCCTCTTTCCTGGTTTTTTCTGCATGACTATCAGAAGCAGCGAATCCTGACTTTTCTGGATCCCACCAAAGACCCCCTCGGGGCCGGATATCACATTATCCAATCGGAAATCGCCATTGGCTCAGGACGGTTCTGGGGGAAAGGCTTTTTGGAAGGGACCCAATCCCAGCTGCGTTTTCTCCCGGAAAAGCATACGGACTTCGCTATTGCGGTTTTTGGCGAGGAGTGGGGATTTCTCGGCACTTTGGTTCTCCTGGGACTCTTCTGCGTTTTTCTGTATCAAATGGTGGTCATAGCCAGGGAGGCCAAAGACTTGTTCGGGAGCTATCTCGCTGCGGGCGTGTTTTTCTATTTCTTCTGGCAAATCCTGATAAATATGGGTATGGTACTGGGGTTAATGCCGGTGGTGGGCATACCGCTCCCGTTTATTAGTTACGGGGGCAGCGCAACACTGGTGAACTTCTGTCTGGTGGGGTTGGTCCTCAACGTTGCCATGCGGAAGTTCCTGTTTAAGCAATAGATCCCAATCGATAGATTGAGAAAACGGTCACAAACTCGGTGCGAGGAAATCAATGGCCAGAGATGAGATAAACGCCTTTCTGGGCACTGGAACCAACTATAATGGTAAGCTGCATTTCCAGGGCGCAGTGCGTATTGACGGCAATTTCAACGGCGAAATCCAGTCGGACGGCACGCTTGTCGTGGGGCAGGAGGCGATGGTGGACGGGCAGATTCGGGTGGGGCAGTTGGTCCTTTCCGGAAATATCCGGGGGGATGTGGAGGCTTCGGACAAGGTCGTGCTTCATAAAACGGCCAATCTCCACGGTAATATCACGACCCCGTCTTTGGTGGTTGAAGAGGGGGCTGTTCTGGAAGGCTCCTTGATGATGGGAAAGGGGACGCATCTTCCGGAATCTGACGAAATAGTCGAATAACATTTTGAATTTAAAAGTAATTTTTCTTGAAAAGGCTTGTGCCAAAGTCGAAAAAGGCTTTGACACAAGCCTTAAAATTAGGTAAACGCCAGTGACTTTGCGCTAAAATTCACAACCTCTCTGGGGGCAGAAGCTATGATCGAATTTCATGAATGGGGCCTGATTTGGCAGACCATAAACTTTTTGGTCACGCTGGTTGTCCTGAACTTCATCCTCTACAAGCCGATCCGCGAGGTCATCCGCAAGAGGAAGGAGCTTATGGCCGGTCAGATGAGTCAGATCGAGAAGTTCACTGCCGATGCGGAGAGCAAGCTGAAGGATTATGAGGAGCAGCTTGCCGCCGCCCGCAAGCAAGGAAACGAGATCCGCGCTCAGTTCAAGGACGAGGCGACCGCCGAGGAAACCAAGCTGCTCTCCGCCGCAGGCGAAGACGCTGCCTTCACCCTCAAGGCTGCCCGTACCGAGATTGATGGCCAAGTGAAGACGGCCATGGAGCAACTCAGCAAGGATGTCGAACAATTTGCGGCCAAAGCCACGGACAAGATTCTTGGCCAGGCGTAACAGACGTTCTAAGGAGGGTTTCGTTTTGAAACGGGTGCAAATGATTCTCGCAGTCGCCGTCTGTATTCTGGCGAGCACTGCGGCAGCCCAAGCCAGTGGTGGCCATGTCACCGAAGACCAGTTGTGGGACTACTTGTGGCGTGTTCTCAACTTGGTCATCGTCGTGGGCATCATCTGGAAGCTTGCAGGCAGCAAGATCAAGGAGCTTCTTGTTGGCCGCCAGCAGGAAATCAAGGAGAACCTGGAAAATCTTCAGACTCGTCAGTCCGAAGCTGAAAAGAAGCTGAAGGAAGTCGAGCGGAGCATCGCCAACCTTTCCGCGGAGAAACAGGCTATTCTCGATGAAGCCGGGAAGCAGGGTGAGGCCTTGAAGGCCGCCATCATCGAGCAAGCCGAGCAGGACGCTGTTCATATTCGCGAACAGGCCAAGAAGACCGCAGCAAACGAAGCCACCGGCGCCGTGGAAGCCATCCGCGCCGAAGTGGCGGAGCTTGTCGTTCAGGCTGCCGAAAAGATTGTTCAGGAAAAGCTGTCTGACGCCGATCACGACAAGCTCGTCGATGAATACTTAACCAAGGTGGTGCTCAATTGACTGGTAACATAGTCGCGCGCCGCTATGCCAAAGCGCTCTACGCCGTTGGAGAAAAACAGGGCGAGACCGAGGCGTACGGCAAGGAACTTGTTGAGTTGGCTGGGACCCTTCGGGGAGCACCTGACGCCATGCGTTTTTTCCGTAATCCGCTTTTTAATGCGGAGGAAAAAAAGGCCGTTTTGAAGCAGCTCCTGGAAAAACTGTCCGTTAAGCAGATGGTCGTGAATTTCTGCAACCTGCTCGCCGACAAGGGCCGGTTGGAGGAGCTTCCCGCGATTGCCGCCGACTATAAGAAAATGCTTGATGAAGTGTCGGGCATTATTTCCGGTAAACTGGTCACCGTAAAGCCCATGGACGCTGCCCGCCAGGCAGATATCCAGAAGCGCCTTGAAGGCCAGACCGGCAAAAAGTTGGAGCTGGAATTTGCCGATGATGCTGAGATACTCGGCGGCGTTGTTCTCGAGATCGGAGACAAGGTCCTGGATGCCAGCCTGAGGGCTCAGTTGCAGATTTTGAAAGAAAATATCAAAAGGGGTGAGTAGGGCCATGCAGATCAAAGCCGAAGAAATCAGCAAAATCATTGAGGACCAGATTCAGAATTACGAGTCTCGTGTTGAAATGAGCGAGACCGGTACCGTCCTGTACGTTGGTGACGGTATCGCACGCGTGCACGGTGTCGAAAACGTCATGGCCATGGAACTTCTCGAGTTTCCCGGCGGCCTGATGGGCATGGTTCTGAACCTGGAAGAAGACAACGTGGGTGTCGCTCTGCTCGGCGACGACACCGGCATCAAGGAAGGCGACCCGGTCAAGCGTACCGGCAAGATTTTCTCCGTGCCGGTCGGCGATGCGGTCATGGGCCGCGTGCTGAACCCCTTGGGCCAGCCCATCGACGGACTGGGACCCGTTGACGCCAAGGAGACCCGCCCGGTGGAAATGAAGGCTCCGGGCATCATCCCCCGCAAGTCTGTTCACGAGCCCTGTTACACCGGCCTGAAGGCCGTTGACGCCATGACTCCGGTCGGACGCGGGCAGCGTGAATTGATCATCGGTGACCGCCAGGTCGGCAAGACCGCAGTCGGCATCGACGCCATTATCGCCCAGAAGAACACCGACGTTCACTGCTTCTACGTAGCCATCGGGCAGAAAAAGGCCCAGGTCGCCCTCGTTGCCGACATTTTGAAGAAGCACGGCGCCATGGAATACACCACCATCATCTCCGCAACAGCCTCCGAACCTGCCCCGCTGCAGTTCATCGGCGCTTACTCCGGTTGCACCATGGCGGAATACTACCGCAACAACGGCAAGCACGCCCTCATAGTGTACGATGACCTTTCCAAGCAGGCCACGGCTTACCGCCAGATGTCCCTGTTGCTTCGCCGCCCCCCGGGACGTGAAGCATTCCCCGGCGACGTCTTCTACCTGCACTCCAGGCTTCTTGAGCGTGCCGCAAAGATGGACGACAAGTACGGCGCAGGCTCCATGACCGCACTGCCGGTCATCGAAACCCAGGCCGGTGACGTGTCGGCGTACATTCCGACCAACGTTATCTCCATCACCGACGGCCAGATATATTTGGAACCCAACCTGTTCAACGCCGGTATCCGTCCTGCCATCAACGTCGGCCTTTCGGTCTCCCGCGTTGGCGGCGCCGCACAGATCAAGGCCATGAAGCAGGTGGCCGGTACTTTGCGCCTGGACCTCGCCCAGTATCGCGAACTGGCCGCATTCGCCCAGTTCGGCTCAGATTTGGACAAGGCCACCCAGCAGAAGCTGAACCGTGGTGCCCGCATGGTCGAGCTGCTCAAGCAGCCCCAGTACCAACCGTTGCCGGTGGAAGAACAGGTTGTTGGCCTGTACGCCGGTGGTCGCGGTTTCATGGACGACGTTCCGGTTGAAGCCATCCAGAAGTTCGAGCGTGAATTCCTCGACTTCATGCGTAACTCCAAATCCGATATCCTCAAGGATATCGTTGAAAAACAGGCCCTGGACGAAGACATCGAGGGTCGCCTGAAGGCTGCTATCGAAGAGTTCAAGAAAGGCTTCAGCGCCTAAACTAAGGAGTTCGTGAATGGCTTCGTTAAGGGACGTCCAAAACCAGATCGTTGGCGTCAAAAAGACCAAGCAGATCACCAAGGCCATGAACATGGTGGCCTCGGCGAAACTGCGCGGCGCCCAGGAGCGTATCGAACGCTTCAGGCCCTACGCGCAGAAGTTCTACGACATGCTTGGTGATTTGGCTGCCGGCGCTGACGAGTCGGTACATCCGCTGCTGGAAGTCCGCGAGGATATCCGGAGTGTGGGCATTCTTGTCGCCACCTCCGACCGCGGGCTCTGCGGCGCATTCAACAGCAATATCATCAACAAGGCCCTCAAACTTGCAGCAGAAAAGGCCGCCGAAGGCAAAGCCGTGAAAGTCTACTGCATCGGCAAGAAGGGCAACGACGCATTCCGCAAGCAGGAATACGACATAAAGCGCGAAGAACGCGATGCAATAAGCTCCTTCGATTTCACTCTGGCCGCCAGTGTGGGCGATGAAATAATTCGCGATTACATGGCTGGTGAGCTCGATGAAGTGCATCTCGTTTTCGGTGAGTTTGTCAGCATGGCCAAACAGCCTGCGGTCAGCCAGCAGATTCTGCCCATGGCCGCGACTGAAGGTGAGGGCGGCGGCGACGCCGGCGACTACATCTACGAGCCTTCCGTCGAAGGGCTTCTGGCTGAGCTGCTGCCTCGGTTCATCAAGGTCCAGGTCTATCGCGGCCTGCTTGACACTTCGTGTTCCGAACATGCTGCGCGTATGGCGGCCATGGACAACGCCACCAAGGCATGTGACGAAATGACCGAGTCTTTGACCTTGCTCTTCAACAAAACCAGGCAGGCCGCAATTACTGCGGATCTCATGGACATTGTCGGCGGCGCGGAAGCGCTGAAAGGATAAAAGGGGGCTATTAAGCTATGTCTAACGTAGGAAAAATCGTCCAGGTTATCGGCGCAGTTGTTGACGTCGAATTTGGCGAAGGGAACCTGCCGAACATTCTGACGGCACTTCAGATCAACAACCCGAACAACGAAGACGCTCCCGACCTGATCGTCGAAGTTGCTCAGCACCTGGGTAACAATGTTGTCCGCACCATCGCCATGGACGCCACTGAAGGCCTCGTCCGCGGCATGGACGTCAACGACACCGGCACACCCATCTGCGTACCGGTCGGTGCGGGCTCTTTGGGCCGCATCATGAACGTCGTGGGGCGCCCCGTGGACGAATTGGGCGACGTCAAGTCCGACAAGTCTCTGCCCATTCACCGTCCGGCTCCCGATTTCACCGAACAGAACACCAACGTTGAACTTCTTGAAACCGGCATCAAGGTCGTTGACTTGCTCATTCCGTTCCCCAAGGGCGGCAAGATGGGCCTGTTCGGCGGCGCAGGAGTCGGCAAGACCGTTATCCTCATGGAAATGATCAACAACATCGCCAAGCAGCACGGTGGTATCTCCGTGTTCGCAGGCGTTGGTGAGCGTACCCGTGAAGGGAACGACCTCTATCATGAAATGAAGGAAGCCGGCGTTCTGGAGAAAGCAGCGCTTATTTACGGCCAGATGAACGAACCTCCGGGAGCACGTGCTCGCGTCGCACTGACCGCTTTGACCTGTGCGGAATACTTCCGTGACGAAGAAGGTCAGGACGTGCTGCTCTTCGTCGACAACATCTTCCGCTTCACCCAGGCCGGTTCCGAAGTGTCCGCACTGCTCGGTCGCATGCCTTCCGCGGTGGGTTACCAGCCCACTCTGGGCACCGACCTCGGTGCTCTCCAGGAACGCATCACCTCCACCAACAAGGGCTCCATCACTTCGGTCCAGGCGGTTTACGTCCCTGCGGACGACTTGACTGACCCCGCACCCGCAACCACCTTCTCGCACCTTGACGGCACCCTGGTTCTGTCCCGTCAGATTGCCGAGCTCGGCATCTACCCTGCGGTTGACCCGCTGGACTCCACTTCCCGCATCCTGGACCCCAACGTCCTGGGTGAAGAGCACTACTATACTGCTCGAGAAGTGCAGCAGGTTCTGCAGAAATACAAAGACCTTCAAGATATCATCGCGATTTTGGGTATGGACGAACTGTCCGACGAAGACAAGCTCACCGTTGCCCGCGCTCGCCGCATTCAGCGTTTCCTGTCCCAGCCCTTCCACGTTGCGGAAGTCTTCACCGGCTTCCCCGGCGTGTACGTGAAGTTGGAAGATACCATCAAGGCGTTCCGCGACATTCTCGACGGCAAATACGACGACCTGCCGGAACAGGCCTTCTACATGTGTGGTGGCATCGAAGAAGCCATCGAAAAGGCCAAGCAGTAGGGAGATAGCCAATGGCTGATACCGTGAAGCTTGAGATTGTCACCCCGGATCGGAAAGTGCTTTCCGAAGACGTCGACTATGTCGGCGCTCCCGGCGCAATGGGCGAATTCGGCATCCTGCCGAACCACGTGCCCTTCCTTTCCGCGCTCGGCATAGGCAATCTGTATTACAAGCTGGGCGGCAAGACCTATTATGTCTTCGTGGCAGGCGGCTTCGCCGAAGTGAGCCATAATAAATGCACCATCCTTGCGGAAGTTGCAGAAATGGCTCATGAAATCGATGTCGACCGCGCCCAGAAGGCCGCTGATAGGGCTGGACAGCGCGCTCAGCAGACCAAGGAGAGACTCGACTTTGCCCGTAATCAGGCAGCACTGCGCCGCGCCATAGCGCGCATGAGTTGCCAGCGAGCAGGAAAGGACGCTGGCACCTGCTAGCTCCGTCGAGAGGAATAGTACCTGAACACAGCAGCGGACCGGCTCTGCCGGACCGCTGCTGTTTTTTTTGTTGATCTACCCTCATTGTCCTTTTGGGAGAATGAGGGTATTCCATTCTCTGGATTTTGATAGGCAAGGGTGCCCGGGCAGTAAATACCAAAACGGATTCAATGATGAGCAACACCATTTCAGCACTGATTCTCGCGGCAGGAAAAGGCACGCGCATGATTTCCAGCAGGCCTAAGGTTCTCCAAACCATCTTGGGGGAACCCATGCTTTTGTATGTTTACAGGGCGCTGGAACCGCTCTTTGGCCGGAATATAAATACAGTGGTGGGCTTCGGTGCGGAGCAGGTGGAGGCCGCTTTCCCGGATCGCGCAGGCACCTTCGTGCTTCAGGAAGAACAGCTCGGCACCGGGCATGCCTTGCAAGTGGCTTGGGACAAGATCGTGGCTGGCGGAGCCGAATACTGTATGGTCATCAACGGGGATACCCCCCTGGTGACCGCCGAAGCCGTGGAAAAGCTCACCAGCCGCGCAGGGAAGGCCGACTTGGCCTTCATGTCCATCAATCCGCCCGATCCGGGGGCATTCGGGCGTGTGGTGCGTGGTGACGGACAACATGTGCGCGCCATCGTTGAGGCCAAGGACTACGATCTTGCCGTGCATGGTCCGGTCACCGGCGAAGTCAACGCCGGCATTTATCTGCTTCGGCTCAGTACGGTTGGACCTTTGTTGGATGGGCTGCGCGCCGAAAACAAGTCCGGTGAATATTACATCACCGACTTGGTTGGCTTGGCCGTGGAAAATGGACTCAAGGTGGAAGGCGTGTCCAGCGGTGCCGATGTGAACCTCATGGGTATCAACAATCCCAGTGAGCTTATCGCCGCCGAGCAGACTTTGCGCAAACGCATTGTGGAAGGGTTCATCGACCAGGGAGTCATGATTCACAATCCGGACACGGTTATCATCGGTCCTCGGGTCAGCATCGAGCCGGGTGTTGAGGTTTTCGGCCATGTGGAGATCTATGGCGAATCTTCAATCAAATCCGAGGCAGCGCTGAATTCCTATACCTACATTATTGATGCCGTTTTCGATTCCAAGTGCGTGGTACGCCAATTCTGCCATATTGAGGGCGCGCATGTCGGCCCTGAGTGTGTTGTGGGCCCGTACGCGCGTCTGCGTCAGGGCGCCGTGCTCAAGCGAGGCTCCAGGGTGGGCAATTTCGTGGAAATGAAGAAGTCCGAGTTGGGAGAGGGGGCCAAGGCCAACCATTTGACTTATCTCGGGGATGCCGAGGTCGGGGCCGGTTCCAACATCGGGGCAGGCACCATTACCTGCAATTACGACGGTAGAAACAAATTCAAGACCACTATCGGCGAGGGAGCCTTTATCGGCAGCAACACCGCCTTGGTGGCGCCAGTGACGGTCGGAAAGGACGCTTTGGTTGCCGCCGGTTCCACCATAACCAAAAATATTCCGGATGAGTGGACGGCCATAGCCCGTGGCAAGCAGTCCAATCTTGACAGAAAGATGAAGAAGTCTTGATTTCACGTAACAGAAGGATTAGATTTGAATCATGGACATGGTAACAAGACTGGAAGCGAAATTTGACCAGTTAATTGAAAAGATAGATGAATTGAAAACCGAGAACCAACACTTGAAGGAGGAGTTGGAGCTTGAGCGCGGCTCAAGGGGAGAGGCGATGGAGCGCCTGGAGGCATTGCTCCAACGCATAGAGGGTGAACTCGAATAGCGAGAGAATACCATGCCGCGTTACACCCTGTCCCTGATGGGTCTCGATATATCGTTCAAGACAGACGCCACTGCCGACCGAGTGGAGGCTGCTAAAGGGCTTCTGGAAGAGCGGTATGAGGATTTGAACAAGAACGCGGGTGATTTAAGTAAAGAAAGATTACTCACGTTTCTGGCTTTGAGTCTTGCTGACGATTATCTGGAGAATCAGCAAAAACTCAGGAGTCTGGAGGAGAAGATCGGACAGATCTTGGAAAAGAACCCGTCGTAGGCCCACACCGATCATAGGATGGGGCCACAAACGGGGAGAGCGGCTAAAAACCCTGGGGAGCGCGTGATTGACCTGTGAGGTTATTGAGCCAATACCTCTTAAAAGGGCAATGATTTCAGTACACCGGTGTGCATGCCCGGCATGTTTCGGGAAGCCTGATGGGGTACGAATCGAGCCCACCTGGACAAACCAGGTTCAAAACTGACGGCAACACGGCTCTCTCGGGGATACCATACACGTCCAACGCACCTGGTCGGGGAGAGGTGCGAAATGGCAGGCCTGAACAGGCCGAACAGACGGCAAAGGGCCGCTACGTTCCCGAGTCCTACGAACACCGCATTTTCTTCGCCTCTTGTTCAAGTCCGGCAAGAGTGCGCTTTGTTGCGCACTTTGATCGGGTCAATGAACACAAAGGCGTCAACAGGCCGCCCAATAGCCTGTCAACATAAACAAGGAGAAAACCAATGCTGACGGAGATTGCAGTCGTCGGTAGCGGTGTAAGCGTGGGGATTATTTCTGGATATTTCCTCCATAGATACATTTCCACGAAACAGATCGGCGACTCCCGGGGGCTGGCCGAACGCATCGTTGAGGAGGCGCGCAAGGAAGCCGAAGCCCTGAAAAAGGAAGCCCGGGTGCAGGCCCAGGACGAGATTTTCGCCCAGAAAAAAGAATTGGAACAAGAAATAAAGGCCCAGGAGAGCGGTCTGAAACGACAGGAAAGTCGGCTTCAGGAAAAAGAGGAACGCCTGGAGCGCAAGCTGGAGAAGGTCGCAGATAAGGAATCCACTGTGGTGGAGCTGGAAAAGCGTCTTATTCAGCAGGAAAAGCATCTTGAGGGATTTGAACAGGAGTTGGAGCTGAAGGCGGACGACCACGAACGCAAGCTCCAGGAAATATCCGGCCTGACCGTTGAGGAAGCACGGGAAAGGCTTATGACGGAAATTGAATCGAGATCCCGTCATGAAGCGGCCAAAATGGTCCGCTCCATCGAAATGGAAGCCAAGGAAACCGCAGCCAAAAAGGCCAAGGAAATCCTTTCCTTGGCTCTGCAGCGTTACTCCGGCGATTACGCATCCGAGCAGACCGTCACAGCCGTGACCCTGCCGTCCGAAGATATGAAGGGCCGCATCATTGGCCGCGAAGGCCGCAACATTCGTGCCCTGGAAGCCGCCACCGGCGTGGACCTGATTATTGACGACACTCCGGAGACCGTGGTGCTGTCGGCATTCAGTCCGCTCAAGCGCGAGATTGCCAAACAGGCCTTGGAGCGCCTTATCCATGATGGGCGTATCCACCCGGCCCGTATCGAAGACATCGTGCACAAGGTGGAGCAGGAAATGGATGTGAAGCTCCGGGAGATTGGGGAACAGGCCACCTTCGATGTGGGCGTACACGGCATCCATCCCGAAATAGTCCGCCTGCTGGGGCAGTTGCACTACCGCACCAGCTTTTCCCAGAATGTGCTCCAGCACAGCATGGAAGTGGCCTTCCTCTGTGGAATCATGGCCGCTGAGCTTGGCCTGGACGAAAAGGAAGCCAAGCGCGCCGGTTTGTTGCATGACATAGGCAAGGCCGTGGACCATGAAATCGAGGGACCGCACGCGGTCATCGGCTCGGATCTGGCCAAGAAACATGGGGAACACAAGGATGTGGTGCATGCCATTGCGGCTCACCATGAGGACATCCCGCCTCAGAGCATTTTGGCCAACTTGGTGCAGGCTGCGGACAGCCTGTCCGGCGCCCGTCCCGGCGCCCGCAAGGAGCTGCTTGAAAACTACGTAAAGCGTCTTGAGGAGTTGGAAGGCTTGGCCACCGGCTTCAGCGGCGTTTCCAAGGCCTATGCCATTCAGGCCGGCCGCGAGATTCGCGTCATGGTCGATGCCGACAAGGTCAATGACGAAAGTACGTACCTGCTCTGTAAGGACATCTCTGAGAAGATCGAAAACAATATGACCTACCCGGGCCAGATCCGGGTGACGGTCATTCGCGAAAAGCGCGCCGTGGGTTACGCCAAGTAACCTGGCGCATGGAGAAGGAATGGGTCCGGTCCGCGCTTGCGGTCCGGGCCTTTTCTTGTTTTAGTGACATTATTATAATGTCCGGCAACGGATTATCCTTTTGCTGTTTCCGTTTTCCTCGGGCATTATATGCATTCTGGAGACTCTTATGGTCAGGTTTTGGCAGGACTTTAAAAATGGTCAAAGACAGGCGGACGACAAACAGCATGGATACCAACGCAGCAGCGCAAAAAGCGGCTGAAGCCACCCGTATGTCGCAGAAGATGTGCCTGTTCAAGGCCGAGATGGGAAATGCGGAGTTTGAGCGTTTCAGCAGGCTCATCCATTCCGAATTTGGTATCAAGATGCCCCCCAGCAAGAAGGTCCTGCTTCAGTCCAGGTTCCAGAAACGGTTACGCGCTCTCGGGCTGTCCTCGTATGAGGAGTACTGTGAATACGTGTTCAGCCCGGAAGGGCAGGAACGCGAACGTCAGCATCTGGTGGACGTGGTCACCACCAACACCACTCATTTTTTTCGTGAGCCCAAGCATTATGGCATTCTTAACGACATGGTGCTGCCCGCCATTTGGAAGCGTCACGGCACAAGCAAGGAAATTTTGCTTTGGAGCGCGGGCTGTTCCAGCGGAGAGGAGCCATACACCCTGTCCATGGTGTTCAGCGAGTTCGCGGAGCGGAATCAGGGTTTTCGTTTTTCCATCCTGGCTACGGACATTTCCCGCCAGATTTTGCAGAAGGCCATGAGCGCTGTCTATGCGTTGGAAAAGGCGGACGAGATTCCTCAGGACCTGAAGAAGAAGTACGTGCTCAAGAGCAAGAATCCTGAAAAGCGGCTCATCAAAATGGACAGGGCCATCCGCAACAGGGTTCGATTCAGCCAGCTCAACTTCATGGAGAATTTTCGTCTGCAGACCCCGCAGGACATAATTTTTTGCCGGAATGTGGTCATCTATTTCGACCGGGGCACCCAGGAGGTTCTTTTTCGCAAGTTTTGCGATAATTTGAACCCCGGTGGTTATTTGTTTATTGGTCATTCCGAAAGTCTTTCCGGCATGACACTGCCTTTGCGTCAGTTGGCGCCCACTGTGTTTCAGAGAACCTAGACATCATTCGGAAGTGAGTGGAATCAGAGGCGGCCGCGGGCCGCCACGGGAGCCTTTGCGTGAAAATTCTTTTCTTGGGCGACATAGTGGGCCGTCCCGGCCGTTCCGCCCTCAAGCGAAATCTGGACGACATCAGAAGAACTCACTGCATCGACTTGGTCCTGGCCAACGGAGAAAACGCCTCGGGCGGCATTGGCCTTTCCTCCAAGTCCGCCAGGGAGCTGTTCTCCGCCGGCGTGGACTTTCTGACGACAGGCAACCACATTTGGAAGTTCAAGGACATGTATGCGTTTCTGAACAACGAGGAACGTATTGTCCGTCCGGCCAACTATCCTGCGGGCGCTCCGGGCAAGGGGTGGTCCGTATTCGCGCAGGAAGGGCTTCCTGAGATAGCGGTGATCAATGTGCTTGGCCGAACCTACATGCAAGCCCTGGATTGTCCCTTCGTGGCCCTGGAGCGAATTCTGGAGGAAATTCCCGAGAGCGTGAGAATTCGCATCGTGGACTTTCATGCCGAGGCCACCAGCGAGAAGCAGGCTTTGGCCTGGATGCTCGACGGCCGGGTTTCTGCGGTGCTGGGGACCCACACCCACGTGCAGACCAACGATGCCCGCGTGTTGCCGCAGGGGACGGCCTACATGACCGACCTGGGTATGTGCGGGCCACAGAATTCCTGTTTGGGTATGGACCCTGAGCCTATCATCAAACGCTTTGTCGGCGGGCTTCCCCAGCGGTTTCGGGTGGCTGACGGGCCAATCATTTTACAAGGCGCGATTTTTGACTTAGATGATTCCTCCGGGGCAGCGAAATCCATTTCCGCCTGGAGTATGCATATCGGCTGAAATCGACAAGAGGAGTTTATGAACATCTACGATGAATTGAAGTGGCGCGGGTTGGTGAACCAGGTAACGGACGAGGAGAAGGTCCGTGAATATCTTTCCACTCCTGGGGCCAGCATGTATTGCGGCTTCGACCCCACCGCCGAAAGCTTGCATGTGGGTAACCTGGTGCTGCTTATGGGCCTTGCCCGCATGAAGAAGGCCGGGCACAATCCCATCTTTCTCATGGGAGGCGCCACCGGCATGATCGGCGATCCCAGCGGCAAGGACAAGGAACGAGATCTTTCCTCGAGGGATGCGCTGGAAGAGCGCACCGCCAAGATTGTTTCCCAAGTGCGTCGCTTCTTTGAGCGCGTCACCGGCGAGCGTCCGGAGGTGGTCAACAACTACGACTGGACCAAAGATATGACCGCCATCGAACTGCTGCGCGACGTGGGCAAGTTTTACACCGTCAACTGGATGCTTCAGAAGGAATCGGTCAAAGGCCGCATCAGTCGTGACGACGTGGGCATTTCCTACACTGAATTCAGCTACATGATCCTCCAAGGGTACGATTTCTATCACCTGTTCAAAAACCGGGGTACACGACTGCAGCTCGGTGGTGGCGACCAGTGGGGCAACATCACTTCCGGCTGTGAACTTATCCGCCGCAAGACGGCGGTGGAAGGCGAGCCCGAAGAAGGCTACGCCCTGACCTTCCCGCTCATTACCAATGCTTCCGGCAAGAAATTTGGCAAGAGCGAAAAGGGCGCCGTGTTCCTGAATCCGGAACTGACTTCGCCCTATGCTTTTTACCAGTTCTGGATCAACTCGGATGACCGGGATGTGGTCAACTACCTTAAGATATTTACTTTCCTGGCTCAGGAAGAAATAGCCGGGTTGGCGGCCGCCGTAGAGGAACGCCCTCACTTGCGGGAAGCCCAGAAGCGCCTGGCAGCCGAGGTGACCACCATGATCCATGGTAAGCGCGAGCTTGATCGGGTGCTTGCAGCCACCGACGCTCTGTTCGGCAAGGGTGACCTCAAGGCCGTTGACCCTTCCACCCTGCGCGCAGCCCTGGAATCTGCCCCGACGTTCAATTACCCCAAGGGCAAGCTTCCCGAGCTGCCCCAGGTGTTGGTGGACCTGAGCCTGAGCAAGTCCAAAGGGCAGGCCCGCAAGGACATCAAGGCCGGCGGTGTGTACATCAACGGTGAACGGTTCGAGGACGGCCAGGAGATCACAGACAACGATTTTATCGGCGGCGAAGCGCTTGTCATCCGCAAGGGCAAGAAAAACTACGGTTTGGTCACCCAGTTGTAGGCGTCCGAAATAGAATGATTAAAAGCCCCGCTTCCGATAAGGAAGCGGGGCTTTCCTGTTTTTCCGGGAGCGGCTTCTAGATTTCGAAAAGCCGGTCCTTGTACAGGTCCCATGTCTTGAGAAAGGTGGCGTCGAAAGTCCTGTTCTCCACGGATTGACGCGCCTTTTTGCCCATGTAGTGAATGCGTTCCGGAGTGTCCACGAGGTGTAGTACTGCGCGGACAATGGCGTCCGGATTGTGGGAGGGGATGACGAGGCCTGTCTCGTTCTGGATGATGTTTTCGCAGGGGCCTCCTTCGTCGGTGACGATGCAGGGCAATCCAGAGGCCTGGGCTTCCAGAACCACGTTTCCGAAAGTGTCTGTTGCCGAAGGAAAGACGAATACGTCCGAACTGGCGTAGGCCGCAGCCAGACGGTCGCCCGTGAGCAATCCCGTGAACACGGTGTTGGTGCCGCGTAACGATTTTCGCATTTCTTCCAGGTACGGCCCGTCCCCTACCACGACGAGGGACACTTCCGGGCGGATTTTGGAGAGTGTCTTGTAAGCCGTAGCCAGGTGGTCCAGTCCTTTTTCCTGGGAGACACGTCCCACATAAAGGAGCTTCTTGCCGCCGCCCGTATTGTAGTTGAGGAAGAAACCGTTGCGCTTGGCAGGATGGAAGCGTTCCACGTCCACGCCTCGTGGGTAGGTGATGATTTTCTCAGGGTCGATGCCCCGTTCGGCCAACTCCAGCTTGGTGGCTTCGGATGGTGCGTAAATGACCTGCATCTGGTTGTAGAACCAGGTCATGAATCGCCAGCAACCGTCTTCCAAGGCCGTGTCTTCGGTGAATGCGCGGACATATTGGGGGAAAGCCGTGTGATAGGTGCCGTGGAACGGGATTTTGAGAATGCGCGAGATGGCTAATGCCGCAAGACCCACCGGCCCGGGCGTGGCGGCCAGAATGCAGTCGAATTCTTCTTCGAAGCAATACTGGAGCATGTCGAGGAAGGGCGGGTAGCACAGGGAAATTTCCTTGTATTCGGAAAGGTGGAACCGGCCTACGGGATCAAAGTCCCTTTGGTTGGGCAGATCGTTGTCCGAGCCGCAAGTCACGGCGATCATATGCTTGTTGTGCCTGTCCACCAGTTCCAGTTGTTGGCGGATGGTTTTGGCCACTCCGTTCACCTCGTCGAAGGTGTCCGTGAAATGGGCCATTTTCAGGCTTTTGTTCTTTTTTTGGGGTGTGTGGACTTTAAACTGTTTGGTGCACTGGTTGCAGAATTCGCGTTCACTCGAAAAAAGCGTGTAGCCCACGAAGTAGGGGGCCAGCAAGGCATAGAGTGAACCTGCGGAGCCGATGGAGTGAAAGACGTCGAAAATGTTCGCCCCCATGACACTGGTGAGGGTGCGGTCCGCGAATTGGGCCAGCACCCGGTTGGAAGACTCGGAGATGAACCGGGACAGTTCGCGTTCCATCTTCTCCATGGTCCCTGTATTACCCTGAGCGATCTTGTAGAATTTCGGGTCGTTGAAAATAATTTCGGACGCTTCGTGGAGCAGCGTGTCGCGTACCGAACTTCCGTCCCTTTTGGCCGAGTGCAGGGCAGCCTTGCCCCGACCGATGAGTTTCATGAACCGGTCCACGAGGCCTGACGGCTTTTTCCCGGAGGGAGTGAGGATGTTGTCGGCAAAGCGCAGGCAGATGTGCTCGGTTGCCGCATGGCTCAGGCGCGTCCGGCTGGTGTAGAACTGATAAGCGATACCGTACAGGTTGTGGGCCATGGTCTGCGGTGTTGCAGGCGTGCCTGTGGGGATGCATTTCCCGCTTTCCAGGGCCGAGAGCAGACCGTGTACGGTCTTGTCCCCCTGAAATCTGGTGTGCATGCGGGCGATGTTCAGGGAACTGTGGTCATCCGACCCGCCCATGATGACCTTGATCCAGGGCGTTTCACCTACAGGTTTCATGCCGTGCTTGTCGGCCAACATCTCAATGTCGCGGCGGCCCAGGCCCCTGACTATGGCGGACAGAGCCTCATTTTGTTGAACATCTCGGGTGCCGTTTGCTTCCAGGATGTTGAACATGAGCAGGCATTGTTCGAAATGTTCCAGTTTGAGGCGGTCGTTGACCGCGAAAAGCGGGTGGGCCAGGGCGTGGGTGATTTTTTGGTCGTTCAGATAGTGCACCAACTCGAAGACGTTGTGGCGGACCTCCTGGAAATCGGCGTGCTGTTGTTCGGTGATGTCCCAGGCCAGGACGTGAAGTTTGCAGCCGTCGTCCGGGAAGTAGGTGGTGATTTCTTCACTGATGAAGGCGCCCGGGAGATGGGCGATTTCCAGTGCCCCGTTGATGGTGTTGTGGTCCGTGATGGTCACCAGGTCCATTCCTCGGGACTGGGCGATGTCGTAAAGTTTGAGGGGTTCGGTAAAGCTCTCCGGGCAGCCTATCTTTTGCAGTATCCACTGCGAGGGGCGTTTGGAATGCTTCGAATGAACATGCAGGTCTGCCCGGAGCCATTTACCTTCGCTGGAGGCCTTTTCGAGGAGCATTATGCACACGCTCCAAACCCGTTGTCGACAGCCTCCTGGCACCGCACGCACAGCTCTGCCGTGGGGTTGGCTTTCAGGCGGGCAATGCCGATGTTCTCGCCGCACTCTTCACAGAGGCCGTAATCGGTCGAATTCATGCGCTGCAGGGCCTTTTTGATCTGGGTTGCTTTTGCGCTCGCGCGTTCAGCCAGGGCGAGGTTGAGGTTTCGCTGGGTGATCTGAGTCGCATAGTCGATGTCGTCGGCGGTGTATTCGACCCCGATACCCTGGTCGTCGGACCTGTGCATCATAGCCAATTCGTTGTTCAGGTGGACTCTGATTTCCGTTTTCTGAGACTCGGTCATGGCGTTTCTCCCTCTAGGATGGGTTTTTGATTGATAGGGTTCTATACAAGTCTTTCGTGAACAGAATTTCAGACCGGTTACAATTGTGGAGCACTTGCGTGATAAACGTCCGGAGTATGGTGGGACCGGCCATTGACCGTCGTGTGTCGCTGCCGTATTGAGAGGGGCATGAGCGAATATGTGTCAAACGTGTCCTCCGGGGCTTCGGTGGGCAAGGTGGAAAAAAAGATTTTCACCATAGAAGCGGGATTCGAGGTGGCCTGCGGCAGGCGGCTGGCCCCCATCGACATCGCCTATGAGACCTATGGGGAACTCAACAGCGAAAAAAACAACGCGGTTCTGGTGCTGCACGCCCTGACCGGCGATTCCCATTGCGCGGGCTATTATTCAGGCGAGGACGCCAAGCCTGGCTGGTGGGACATCATGATCGGTCCACGCAAGCCCATCGACACGGAAAAATATTTTGTGATCTGTTCCAATGTTCTGGGCGGCTGCATGGGCTCCACCGGGCCTACCAGCGAGGATTCCGAAACGGGCAAGGCCTACGGAACCAATTTCCCGGTGCTGACTATCGGTGACATGGTTCGGGCCCAGCGCAGGCTGGTGGATTTTCTGGGCGTGGACAGGCTGCTTTGCGCCATTGGTGGGTCCGTGGGCGGCATGCAGGTGCTGGAGTGGTCGGTACGATATCCGGACCGAGTCTTTTCCGCCGTTCCCTTGGCCACAACCGCCAAACATTCGGCGCAGGCCATCGCCTTCAACGAAGTGGCCCGTCAGGCCATCATGGCCGATCCCAACTGGAACGGCGGCGACTATTATGATGGTCGACGGCCGGCCCAAGGGCTGTCCGTGGCCCGTATGGTGGGACACATCACTTATCTTTCCGACGAGTCCATGCGCCATAAATTCGACCGCCGTCTGCAGGATCGTTGCGATCTCTCCTTCAATTTCGAGGCCGATTTTCAGGTGGAGAGCTACCTGCGCTACCAGGGCAACAAGTTCGTGGAGCGGTTTGACGCCAACTCGTTTCTCTACCTGACCAAAGCGGCCGATTATTTCAATCTGGAGAACAGCTGGGGCGATGGTTCGCTCATGGCTGTATTTTCCCGGGCCAAGGCGCGTTATCTGGTGGTGTCCTTCACCTCGGATTGGCTCTACCCCACCTATCAGTCCAAGCAAATGGTGCAGGCCATGAAAAAGAACGGGTTGGACGTGAGCTTCTGTGAAATCGAAGCCCCCTGGGGGCATGACGCTTTCCTGTTGCCCAACGAACGCTTGGACAGACTGATGGGAGGATTCCTGGACCGCATGCAGGCGGAATACGCTGAGGAGGCGGGAAATGCGCTTTGATCTTCAGGTGATCGCTTCCTGGGTGGATCCGGGGGCCAGAGTATTGGATCTGGGGTGCAGCTCGGGAACGTTGCTGGCCGTGCTGCGCGAGGAAAAGAACATCATCGGCACAGGCATTGACGCGGACGAATCCAAGGTCGGCCAAGCCATCGCCAAGGGGCTTTCCGTCATTCACGGAGATATCTATGAGGAGGTCCGCGACTATCCGGACTCCATGTTCGATTACGTGATTCTCTCCCAAACTCTGCAGCAGGTCATGGACCCGTCCATGCTCATTCGGGAGATGTTGAGGATCGGCAGACGGTGCATCGTTTCCTTCCCCAACTTCAGTTACTGGAAGCACCGCATCCAGTTTTTGGTGCGAGGCAGGGCGCCGGTATCCCGCGAACTGCCCTATGAATGGCATAACACGCCCAACATCCGGGTCATCCCCATTGCCGACTTCAAACGTTTCTGCCGGGAGCTGAATGTTCCGGTACTCAAGGAAGTGGCCATCGGCAACCATCACCACGAGGAACGCGGCAAGATCGTCTCCTTTATGCCCAACCTGTTGGCATCCTACGGCATCTTTCTGCTGGGTCAGCCGGAGTAGCTCGTGCGCTGCTTTATCGGGATTCCAATGCCGCAGACCTATCAGCAGGGGCTGGAGCGTTTGGTAGACCGAGTGAGGCCGGGGCTGCGTTCGCGTATGAGTTGGACGAAACCCGGCAACTGGCATTTGACGGTCAAATTCCTGGGCGAAGTGGACGAAATCCTGGTGGAAGATATCAAGACGGCCTTGTCCGGGGTGCGCTTTGCCCGGTTTGCCATACGAGCCGGAAGCGCGGGCTACTTCCCAAATATACGCAGACCAAGAGTGCTCTGGGTGGGTCTTTCCCAAGGAGCGGACCAGTGCTCGGAGCTGTTCGTCTCGGTGGAGCAGGCCCTGGAGCCGTTGGGCATTGAACCGGACGACCACCCGTTTCGGTCTCATCTGACTTTGGCCCGTATTCGTCAGAACAAAGGCGATGACTGGGAGGAATTGCTCAAATCCATTCGGTCGCAGCCGTGGGGGGAATTTGTCTGTGATGAACTGGTGCTCTGGAAGAGCGACCTTGGCCCGCACGGGCCCACCTATGCTCGGCTTATGACCCGCAAGGCGGAAAGCTGATGGAAGATCTGGAACGCGCGGCCCTTTTCGAGGCGGTTTGCTCCTGGTTTCGGCGGCAGTACGGGTATGAGCGGCTGCCGCTCGGTCCGGACCAGGTCTATTTCTATGACCGTGTGGTGGACGAGGTCATGGAGGATGAAGATGCGGGCATTGAGCTGGACCCGCAGATATGGGGACCGCCGTCGCCGTGGCTGACATTTGGGCTCAGTCTGGCGGTAGGCGTCCTGCTGGCCTTTGTCTTTTTGTTTTATGTGCAGTTGTGGGGCTGGGGAGCCTTTCTTTGGGTGGCCCTTGGAGGCGGGGGGCTGTTGGTCTACCCGGTCATGCTCATGCACCGCAACCGTACTGCCGTGGAGATCTCCGAGGGTGAGCAGGCCGACCTTGAAACGGTGCGCCAGGTTGCATTGGCCTGCCTGGACTCCAACTTGTTGCGTTGGATCCTACATCGGTTTGTCAATGGCTTGCTGTTCTTTTTCGGGATGTCCTACACCCGCGGCGCGGCCCGCCTCGTGATTGAGGAATATGCGGCCGGTGTCGGCGTGGAAACGGATCGGGATTCATTGCCCGCACGAGAGCGCAGGGGGGCGCAGCTTGCGGAAAGGCTCGCCGAGATGCTGGGGGAAGGCGGACTTGCCTTGCTGCTTAAGCTTTCTTGAGCTTGCTTGATGCAGTGTAGATGTTTGTCGGCAAATTACGCAATAGCGCTATCGGAGCCGGGGAACCTGCTTCGGAAGGAAGGCTACCCGGGCCACAACAAAGTGACCCGGGTGGGCTGTCGCAACTCTGCAAGCTAGACGTAGTCGCCGCGGTTGAACTTGAACTTCTCGGCTGTCGCCATGGCATCCAGTTCATTGGCGACCGCATTCAGGCCGGGGTTTTTCTCGGCCATGTCCGGATACTGCTCCTTGAGCCGGCTCACTTCGCCGGAAATATCCTCAAGCGCATTGTATGCCTCTTTCAGTCCCGAGGAACTGAGCTTGTCGGCATAGTCGTCCCACTTATCCAGCAGGCCTTCCATCTGGCCGATGGCAGCCTGCTCGTCTCCGCCGACCTGTTCCACCGCTTCGGCGCCCAAGGTCTGCAGGAGTGGGTTGACGACGGGGGGAGGCGTCAGTCCCTGCGTCTGCTGGGTCTGCTGCGTCTTTTCCACCTCTTCGTTGAGCAGGTCTCCGAAAGCCTGCTGAGGCTGCTTGACCCTGTTCGTCGACTTCTGTTGTTCTGGACGAACACCCTCGATCTGGTCAGGACGGATCTTCATAAGCAACTCCTCATCCTGCGGTTTGCCTAAACTCTGCAAAGAGTTTGCCAAGTTCTCCGCAGTCGTCAACCGGTTGATATGCTAATATTTTTTATAAAATCCCGGTGGGCAAAAAGTTCCATGTGCCGTAGTTGCCGGGAAGAGTCTTCCTTAATACGGTAAATCATCAGAAATGACTTGTCTATCACACCTCTGTCTGGCAGATAATAAAGATGAAATCCCCCTGTTTTCATACAGGGATATAAGCTGGAGCAAGCACAAAGGGGAATACAGCTACCGACAAGGAGGAAAGCCATGGCTGACATCAAGAAGATTCTTTGCGCTATCGATTTTTCGGCTTACAGTTCACACGTAGCGGATTACGCCAAGACCATCGCCCAGTGCTCCGGAGCAAGCGTGCTTTGCGTTTATGTGGCGCCGTCCCTCAGCCAGTATGTAGGTTTTCATGTGCCGCCCAGCTCCATCGAGAACTTCGTGGGCGAGATCGTTTCAGGGGCCGACACCACCATGAGTGCTTTTGTGTCGGAAAATTTCAAGGACCTCAATGCCACCGGCAAGGTGGTCACCGGCTATCCTGCCGAGGAGATCCTGGATATTGCCGAAGAGGAAAAGGCGGACATGATCATTATGGGCACTCATGGTCGCAAAGGCATCGACCGTATTCTTTTCGGTTCTGTTGCCGAAAAGGTGGTCAAGGCTGCCAAATGCCCGGTGTTGACCATACGTCCTGAATGACGTTCCCGGCCTTTACGGCTTCAAGCAAAGCTTATACAAGAACGGCTCCGGCCGTTCTTTTTTTGATGGCTGCCGGAAACCACCAGAGCGGAATCATCAAGAGCTGTTCAAAAAGCGGACGCGACTTTTCAACAGCCAATCAACGACAAGGGGATACCATGCGCGAGTTTACCATGCGCCCGGAAGTGTTGGAACTGGATCCGTACAAGCCCGGTCTGTCCATCGAGCAGATCAAGGAGAAATACGGGCTGACCAACATCATCAAGTTGGCCAGCAACGAGAATCCTCTCGGGGCTTCTCCCATTGTTCAGAAGACTATCGAGCGCCATGCCTCGGGCGTGTTCCGTTATCCCCAGAATCACAGTCCCCGGTTGACCAAGGCCATCAGCCGGCAGATCGACGTACCTGAAGAGAACATCGTGGTGGGCAACGGCTCGGACGAGATCATCGACATGTTGATCCGCGTGAAATGCCGGCCTGGCCAGGACAACATCCTGTGCTACAACCACAGCTTCAGCATGTACAAGCTCACGGCCAGGGTTTGCGGCGTTGAATACCGCGAGGTGGAGCGTAACGAAGGATATCAGCTTCCTCTGGACAAGCTGGCCGAGGCCGCCGACGAGAACACCGCCCTGGTGTTCATCACCAGTCCGGACAATCCCACCGGACAGGCTGCCTCGGTGGAGGATATTTCCGTATTGGCGGGGGTATTGCCGGAAAATTGTCTGCTGGTCGTGGACGAGGCGTACATCGACTTTGTCTGGCCGCCCGAGTCTTATACCCCGGTGCAGGCCTTCGACAAGTTCAGCAATCTCGTGGTCCTGCGCACCTTTTCCAAAGCCTACGGCCTGGCCGGGCTGCGGCTCGGCTACGGTATCATGCCCGCCAGTGTCGCCGGGTATCTGAAAAGAGCGCGCATTCCCTTCACCGTGAACACCCTTGCCGAGGAGGCCGGGATCGCAGCTCTGGCAGACGAGGATTTTTACAACACGACCCTGGAAGTGGTCATGCGAGGCAGGGAGTTCTTGGCCACCGAACTGAGCAGGCTCGGCTGCGAGGTTCTGCCCAGTCAGGCCAACTTCCTCATGTTTCAGCCGCCCATGCCGGCGCAGCGCCTGTTCAAGGAGTTACTCAAACGTGGTGTCATTGTTCGTCCTCTGGCCAGCTTCGGCCTGGGCAAGCATATCCGTGTGAACATGGGCACGGACAAGGAAAACGAACAGTTCATCAAAATTCTTTCGGAGGTGCTAGCCGGTGAGTAGTCCCATGATCGTGACCATCGACGGCCCTGCTGGAGTGGGCAAGAGCACCATGGCCAAGAAGTTGGCGGATGCCTTGGGCATCGCCTACCTGGACACCGGGGCCATGTTCCGCTCCACGGCCTGGCGCCTTGGCGAAGGCGCCTGGAAGTGGGAGGCGCCCCGTATGGTGGAGGAGTTGGGCTGGATCAATTTTGCCTTGTCCGGAAGTGGCTCGGACACCCGGTTGAGCCTCAACGGCTATATGGTGGGCGACGAGATCCGTACCGAGCAGGTGGGTATGTGGGCCTCCAACGTGGCGACGATGCCACCCGTACGCGCCTTTCTCAAAGAGGCCCAAATCAAGCTTGGTGCAATGTACCCTTTGGTGGCCGAGGGCCGTGACATGGGTACTGTGGTCTTCCCCAATGCGGAAAGAAAGTTTTTTCTGGATGCGTCCGTAGATGTACGTGCCAAACGGCGTTTCGACCAGCTCAAGGAAATGGGCAAACCCGCGAATCTTTCGGAGCTCAAAGCGGCCATCGCCAAGCGCGATGACCAGGATCGCAACCGTGCCGTGGCTCCGCTGCGGCCAGCGGACGACGCCGTAATCATCGATACTTCGGACCTGAGCAAGGAACATGTTTTCAAAGCCTTGTTGGACGGCATCAAAGGATAAAGATCATGAACCGGATTTTGCGCGACCTCGTTCTTATCTGCCGTATGGTCAAGATCGAACACTCGGTTTTTGCCCTGCCCTTCGCCTACATCGGCGCGTTTCTTGCCGCAAAAGGCTGGCCCGGCTTCGGTCCCATGTTGGTGCTGACCATTGCCATGGTCGCCATCCGTTCGTTCGCCATGGCCTTCAACCGGCTGGCCGATCTGGACATCGACAGGGAGAACCCCCGCACTCAGGACCGACCGCTGGTGACCGGGGAACTTTCGCGCGGTTTCACCATGGTCTTTCTGGCGGGCACGGCCGTGGTTTTCGTGGCCATGTGCGCGTTTATGAATCCGCTTTGTCTGGCGCTTTCACCCGTGGCCCTTATCTGGTCCGCCTTTTACAGCTATTGCAAGCGGTTCACCAAGTGGTGCCATTTCGTGCTCGGTTCGGTGCTTGGCTTGGCCCCTGTGGCAGGATGGCTTAGTGTGGCCCCTGTGTTGACTCTGCCCGCAGCTTTGTTCTTTTTCGGAGTCACCTTCTGGGTTGCCGGTTTCGACCTGCTCTATGCCTGCCAGGACCGGCATTTCGACCGCGGACGCGGCCTGCATTCCATCCCGGCGCGGCTGGGGATGAAGGCGGCGCTGGGTATCTCCACCCTGAGCCATTTGGTGACGGCCATATTCTTTTTGCTGGCCGGATGGGCCGCAGGCACGGGCGCAGTCTATTTTCTTGTGGCCGCAGCCGTGGGCGTGGTCCTGCTTTGGGAACACCGGCTCATCTCTGCCGAGGACATGAGCCGTGTCAATTTGGCCTTTTTCACGCTTAACGGCATCATATCGGTGGCCTTGTTTATCGGGGTCGTCCTGGATCTGGCGGTCAATACCGTCTAATTTTACGGGAGTTCATGCATGGTCGAGACACGGAAGGCTCTCGCGTATCTGGATAATATCCTGACTTGGGTGCAGGCCCATGTGTTGACCATGAATACGGCTGTGCAGCTGGTTGTGGCCGCGTGTGCCTCGGTTGCGGCCTTTTTGCTTTGGCGGGCGGTCCGGCCTGCCCTGCATCGCGTCGCCGGTGAGGTGAGAGAACGCAGCCATCTCCTGTACGGCGTCCTGCATACCTTTATTCGGGTGACCATCCCGGCTCTCTGCGCGCTCTTTATCCACGTCAGCGTCCTCATTCTCCAGGGACTTGACCGCCCGGCCGCCTTGCTGAACATCATCACCCAGCTTCTGATCGCCTGGACAGTCATCCGTCTGCTTTCGGGGCTTATGCCCAGCCGCTTCTGGGCGCGGGTCTTTTCCTTGGTCATCTGGGCCGCGGCTGCCCTGCACATCGTGGGGTTGCTGACCGTGTTCACGGACTCGCTGGATGCCGTGGGGCTTACCGTGGGCGGTTCACGCATTTCCCTGCTCATGGTCATCAAGGGTGTGCTCATGGCCGTGGTGCTCCTGCAAGCCGCATCCATCACCACTCGTTTTTTCGAGCAGCGCGTTCGGCAGTCGCAGCAGTTCTCACCCTCCCTGCAAGTGTTATTCACCAAGGTGGTGCGTTTCTCCCTGTTCACGGCGGCCTTCCTCATCGCCATCAGCGGCATGGGCATCGACCTTACCAGCCTGGCCGTACTCAGCGGGGCTGTCGGCGTTGGCATCGGCTTCGGGTTGCAGAAGATTTTTTCCAACCTCGTTTCCGGAGTCATTCTACTCATGGACCGGTCCATCAAGCCAGGCGATACCATCGAAATTGGCGGGGTTTACGGAACAATTCGTTCGCTGCATGCGCGCTATGCCTCGGTGCTGACTCGCGACGGCAAGGAATATCTGATTCCCAACGAGCAGCTTATCACCAATGAGGTGGTCAACTGGACGTACAGCGACAGCAATGTGCGGCTCAAAATCCCCGTGGGAATCGCTTATGATTCGGACGTGCGTAAGGCCATGCAGCTCATGGAGGAGTGCGCCGCCGTAGTCCCTCGAGTGCTCAAGAAACCCAAGCCGGCGGCACGTCTGGTGGGGTTCGGCGATTCCAGCGTGGATCTCCAGATCCGCATCTGGATCAAGGATTCCGATCGGGGGGTGGTCAATGTGCGTAGCGAAGTGCTTCTGAATGTCTGGGACGCCTTCCATGCCAACGGCATCGAGTTCCCGTTCCCGCAGCAGGATGTATACATCAAGCCGGGGTCATCTTTGAAAATCGATTCCGACAAGGAGTAACACATGTGTGATCCCGGCATCAGGACCATGACTCGCGAGGATGTTGACTTTGCAATCAAGCTGGCTGCTGACGAAGGGTGGAATCCCGGTCTGAGTGATGCCGGATGTTTTCATGTTGCCGACAGGCATGGCTTTTCCATCAGCGAGCAGAACGGCAAGCCCGTGGCCACCATTTCCGCTGTGCGCTACAGCGACGATTTCGGCTTTGTCGGATTATACATCGTGACGCCGGAAGCTCGGCACAAGGGGTACGGCTGGCAGATTTGGCGGCACGCCATGCGTCATTTGGGCGGCTGCAATGTGGGCCTGGACGCGGTGACCGAACAGGAGGCTACCTATAAGAAGGCCGGGTTCAGCACGTATTACCGCAGCGCCCGTTATCAGAGCGTTGGAGGCGGTGATATGCCGGACGGAGTTGTTTCGCTGTCCACGGTCCCTTTTGATCGGGTGCTGGCCTACGACGCCCTGTGCTTTCCCGCATCCCGGTCCGAGTTCATGCATGCTTGGCTGCATGCGCCTTCTGTGCATTCCTATGGCGTCATGGAAGACGATGAATTCAAGGGATTCGGTGTCATCCGTCCTTGTGGCATGGGCTACAAAATCGGCCCGCTGTTTGCTGATGACGAGGCTGTGGCCGACACGCTGTTCCGGGCCCTGTGCGCCTCGGTGGATGATCAGCCCGTGTTTCTGGATGTCATTGAACCGAACAAAGCGGCTCAGGCCTTGCCCAAGCGCTATGGCATGGAGGAGGTTTTCGTGACCGTGCGCATGTATACCAAAGGTGAACCGGCTATTGATCTTGGAAAAATTTTCGGAGTCACTTCTTTTGAACTTGGCTGAAGGGAGCCTCCGACAGCAATTCTGCCGTGGCCGTCCGTCATGCGGTTTGCTTTGTTCACCAACGGATCCGCGTTGGCAGGGATCAAGACTTCGCCCTGATAGAATTTGAGTGTAAATGTTCAAAACGCCCGGCGGCTTTCAAGCTGCCGGGCGTTTGCATTAAAGGGTTTGGGAAAGAGTTATCCCTTTGCATCCCAGATTTTAAAATATTGTCACTGACGGCCCATTTCCCTGCCGTCCCTGAACGTGGGGTAAGTCCATCCACCGGGCATGAAGGCGGCCTTGGGCGCCACCAGCGGGCCGTACATGCCGGGCCTGCGGTCCTTGAGATAATTGTACTTGGGCGCGGGGTGGGTCATACCGTAATATTCTGGAATGCAGTCCGCCACGAGTAGGGTGTCCTGCTGGTGCCCGGCTGCCTGTATCACGTCGCCGTGCGGGCCGATGATGATGCTGTTGCCCCGGTAATGCCATTCGTCGCCGCCGCGTTTTTCATACCCGGCTCGGTTGGCGTAGGCGAAGAACACGTTGTTGGCATAGGCAAAGGCGGGCAGCAGCATTGTGGAAATATCCGGATAGGGCACGGCACTGCGCATGCCGTTGGGAAGCGTATAGTAGCAATCCGCGGCAGTGGGGCCGACAATGAGTTTGGCTCCCTTGAGGGCCAGCATGCGGGAGAGTTCGGGGAATTCGTTTTCATAGCAGTTGAGCACGCCCACCGGGAATCCGAAAGCTTTGAACACGGGCGGCGGCTTGGAGCCGAAGGACCAGTTGTCGCGCTCCTGTTGTCCGTAAAGATGGGTCTTACGATAGCTGGTCACCAGCTCGCCCTTTTCGTTGATCACGGCAATGGAGTCGAAATAGAGCATTTCGGACTTGACCATGGCCTTTTCCGCATAAGGCACGAGCATGGCCATGTTCAGTTCCTTGGCCAGCTTGCGCGCCCGGGTGATGCTTGGGCCGTCCCTGAATTCTGCCGTGTTCTTGGCTTCCTCCGGACTCAGGGTGTAACCCGGCACGTAAAGTTCGGGGAAGGCCAGTAACTGGATACCGTGCTTTTGGGCCTTGCGGGCCACCATCTCCAGCCGGTCCATGTTTTTGGCGCTGGCTTCAGGGCCGTAGTCGGCCTGGGCCTGATAGATGCCCAGCCGGATACCCTTGCCCGCGGGTGGAGGGGATTCATAAACCGAGCTCTGAACCATGAGGGTGCGGTAGCTGGTCAGCACGGTCTGGTTGTACTCGGGCGTACAACAGTCGGGGGAAGGCGGGCCAGCCAGAACCGGTATTGTCGACAGCAGGTACAGCGAAAAAGCGAAAAATGTTTTCATGAATTTCTCCTTGGCTCAGGGAAAAGGACTTATGGTACTGTGTCTCCCGGTGTGAGCGGAGTCCAGTCAAAGGAACGTTTTATAACATTCTGTGCAAAACGCCCTGCAGCTTGCAGGCTGCAGGGCGTTTTTGTTTATAGCTTCCGGATGGGGAGCGAAGGGAAATATCGTTAAGGTATTTCCCACTCCACCAATTTTTATTCTTCCAATCCCATGTCCGGGTGGTGGGCTGCGTCTTCCATCTCTTCGATATGGCAGACTGTACAGGACCCCTGCGCACCGATGGTTTGGGGGGCGCCCGTGTACTGGACCGGCTGGATGTTGTCCCGATCGGCACCATAAGGGCTTTCCATGGCAGGGTAGGTTGCGTGCGGGCTGCCGTGGCAGGCGGCGCACATGACCGCGTCCAGATCTCCCTTGCGCTCAGCATAGAGCTGCTCCGGGGACAGAATCCAGACATTGGCGGCCGTATCGGATACGGGCGCTGCGAAGTCTTCATGGCAGGTCAGGCAGTCCGGCTCCTGTTCCCAAGGTGCGCGCGGCTTTACTTCGGCCAAAGTCAGGTCGCGTGGTGCAATGAATGCCATGGCTCTGGCCGCATTTTTTTTGCCTGCCTGCTCTTCGGCCTTGAGCAGTGACAGGGCATGGTTTTCCATCACGCCATGACAGTTGACGCAGGTGATGTCCGCCGTCATGTGCGGGTCGCGTTGCAGGGTGTCGGGGTGGCACATGGCGCAGGCGTCGGATTCACGGTTCTTGAGGTACCCTGCGTGGAATCCGTGCATGGCGGCCGAAAGGTTTAGAGCCTCGGGATCGCCGTGCCCGTGCTTGGCGGCGTGACAGGAGCGGCAGTCTATGGACTTGCCCTTTTCCGCTTCCTTGGTGAGCCTGGTGCCGCTGCGACGGTCGTGCACCATGAGCACATCTCCTGCCACCACCTGCGAGATGCCTGCCTGGTTTTTGCTGTCCTTCCACTCTGCTCCATGACAGTTCATGCAGCCCATTCTTGTGCTGGCCGGAAGCACCGTCTTGGTTTCGGCAAGTTTTTCACCTGATTCAGCGTTGCGGGCCGTGACCTGGAAAACGGGTACGGGATTGTAGTTGTCGTCCGCCTCGTAAGGCGTGACCGGGATGTTTACGGCCTCAAAGTAACCAAACTCATTGTAGGTCAATGTCCCGCTCAAGCCTTCGGGAGGCTGGGCGTCCAGCACGGCAAAGGTGATTTTTACATCTTCGACGACTGGTTCGGGCAGGGCTTCCCGTCTGAAGAGTTGGGCGCGCAGAGTGCTTTCTGGCGGCTGCAGGGTCCAGTATTTGGTGTCGGAGACAAACCGCAGTCCCTGACGAGCCCAGGCAAGCAGGATATATTGGCTGTTCTTTGCGTCAAATGGTGGAATTTTCAGGGTACGTTCGGTGATTGTTGTCGTTTTGGTTTCGTCGGTACGCCCGTGCAATACCTGGGTCAGATAGGCGGCCAGGGCGTGGCGCTCATTGGTCGAACCCATGAACGGAGGCATATAGGGATTGAGTCGTCCCATGCCGGACAGGAAGGCGTCCATTCCGGTCGTTGTGAATTTGGCGGTGCGCTGCATGATGTCGTTGATGGGGCCGTTCATGCTGTGGCAGGAGGAACATTGGAGTTGGTAGATCCATTCCCCGGCTTTGAGCCGGTTCTTGCTGGAGAGTCCGCGCAATTCCGGCGCCACCCACCTGGCGGCCTTGAGGATGCCTTTGTTGTTGATGACCGGGGCCTGGTCCTTGAGGATGGAATTGGAATAGATGTGGTCCCAGATGAGGTACGGCTTGCGTCCAGCTTCACGCATGAATTCGAAGGAGCCGGTCAGGCCGAGGCCCATGGCCAGCACCATCAAGGCCAGCGGGAAGGAGACCGTGCGCGGCATTCGGAGTCCGAGGAGCAGCCCCCCGATGAGCACCGTGGGGCCGAAAATCCAGAATAATTGCATAAAGTAGCCAGCCCGGCCTGACTTCTCCGCGATGAGTTGGAATTGGGGCGGGGGCAGGGCGTGGAAATACCAGTAACCGCTGGCGAACATAAGCACCACGCCGGCCAGGGTCCAGAGCGAACAGGTGCGCAACTGGTCGGCGCGCGTGTCCTGATCCGTGATGCGGGTGGCCGTGACGAATCCGAACAGCCCGGCCAGCATCAGGCAGATGAAGGTGCGGAACCAGAGTTGCGGCCAGAAGGTGGGGTTGAAGAAGCCGTCCCAAAAGTTTCTGGTCTCCAGCCAGTCTCCCGGAGTGAGCATGAAGGCCAGGATGCCGTTGATCATGAAGAGTGAAAGCCAGCCGAATGCGAAGTAGATCCAGCCCACTGTCAGGTGTTGGACGCTGGTCAGCCGTTTCCAGCCATAGAAATAGACCAGCAGGGCGATGATTTCGCCGAGGAAGAAGGTCCATTCCGTGGCCCAGGCGAAGAGGAAGTTGTGGATGAGTTCGATGGTGGCCTGGGGGGCGCTGAGGGCGATGGAGAACCAGATACCCACGCCTGTGACTGCGCCGAAAACCATGGTCAGCAGCAGGAAGAATTTGGAGTGTTTTTTTACATACTCCAGCAGCTCATCTGACTTTCGGCGGTGAGCCGCATGTTCGGTGAGTACCAGAAACAAACCTCCGCCAACGGCGAACTGGGCCACGTAGACGTGCAGGATGGAAATGACGGCGACCCAGAAGCCACCTCCGGTGGCCGAGAGTAGCCAGATGGGATATTCCATGGCTAGGACCTCCCTTCTGCCTTGACGTACAGTTTGATCATCCAGGCGGCGAGGGCGAGGACGACGCACAGGGATGCGATGAACATGAGCATGGGGGAATATTGTCCGGTGCTGGGCACATCCGACACCGAGAAATAGGGCGAAAGGTAGAACATGCGCACAAAATGGCGGGTGACCGCCATGAACAGCACTGTGAAGACAGATGCCAACGTGGACGGAATCAGGGCCCCCTTGATTCCGAAGTGGAGTATGGCGCCTGCTCCGCAGATGGAGACGGCCAGACTGAGGGTGGCCCAGGGACTGCCGCCCATGAATTGGAGCATGATTTCTCGGGGCAGGGACATGAGGAACCAGAGTCCCAGGAGAATGTTGAAGACAGTGGCCCGAACGACCCACCTCAGGCCTGTTTTCACATAATGTTCCTGCTTGTGCCAGCGCCCGAGCAAGGCGACGAACATGCCGCCCACCGCCAGGGCCCCCGTCATGAAGTGCAGAAAGCGCGGGTACAGGGCCGGATCCCCCAGGTTGAGGACGATGCCGTGGTTGTTGGTGAAATATTCCAGCCAGACTTCTGGTCGGAGCATGATGGTCATGTTGTTTGAAAACATGAAGGCAATGAAAAACATGAAGGCCAGGGCCAGGGTCAGAATGGCGGGTCTGCCGCCGCGCATGTCGCTGTATCGAAAGTCGTAAACATACAGCCCGTAGTATGCCGGCAGCAGTAAGGGGATGACCGCCAGCCACCAGCCTCCCATGAGCACGGAGCCGGCATAGTCGAAGACACCGTAATTGGTCTGCAGAAAGAGCAGGGGGGCCACTCCGAAGTTGATGGTCAGGGCCAGGACCGTGGGCAGTTTTCGGGAGAGGCTTCGTGCCACGGGTTCGCCCGCGCCTACGGAATTGACCAAGGCGATGACGCCGCCTCCGAAGACCGCGTTCATGAGTAGAATGTGGACCGTGAAGGTCAGCACCAGCAGGACATCGATGATGGCCCAGTGCACGGGGATAGGCGTGACCGCAGGGATCAGGGAAGCGGGATTCATACTCATTCCTCCTCGTATGGTATTACATAGAGGAAAAAGGCCGCTTCTTTCAATGGTAATTCACTTTTGTCCACTCAGGCACCGCTTGCCTTCCGGAGGAAAGCGCGTACAAGGTGGGGAGAAGATACTGAAGGAGTTTTTCGTGAGTACCGTACTGCTTTTTGATGTGGGAAACACCAATACCAAGATCTGCCTGGCCGACGAGCGCGGCCTTGGAGAAAGCTATACCCTTCCCACTCGGCCTGCCAATACGGCTGACGACTGGGGCATCAAGGTGGAAAGCATTTTGTCGAGAGAGAGCGTAAGTCCTTCCGAGGTGGAGGCCTGCGTCATTTCGTCGGTGGTGCCGCCTTTGGACCCTTTGCTGGGCCGTATGTCCAGGCGTTTCCTGGAGTCGGAGGCCCTGTTCGTACCCGATGACCTGGCTATTCCCATAGAAAACGAATACTTCATGCCTTCCCAGGTGGGCGCCGACATTCTGGTAACCGCCTATGCGGCCCGGGAAGCATTCGACTGCAATAATTTGATCATCGTGGATTTCGGCACGGCCACCACTCTGGCCTGTGTGGTGGGGAACGCCTTTAAAGGCGGTCTCATCTGTCCGGGCATACGTTCCTCCGCCGCCGCACTGGCCGGTGGGACCGCCAAGTTGCCGCCCGTGAGCCTGAAGTTGCCGTATGATGAATTTCGCTGGGGCCGGTCCACCTCGGAGTGCCTTAACCAGGGGTTGGTCTATGGCTTTGCCGACATGGTGGAAGGTCTGTGCCACCGTTTGGCCGATCAGATGGATGACGACCCGCCGCTTGTGGTGGCTACGGGAGGGCTTGCGGGCGAGATTGCCGAACATTGTCCGGCGATAGGTGAAGTACGGCCGGATCTGCTCATGGAAGGATTGTGGTACGGCTACTATAAGTAGTCTGTTTTTTCGTCTGTAGCGCGGCGCTCCCGTGTGCGGGGGCGCCGTTTTGTTTGGCCTGCACAAGCTTGCAATGGGCTGCGAAACGTTTTACCACCCGATCCGGCTCACAGTTTCCGGGGCGCTCGTCCCGAGTTCTCCCAACCTGTTTTCCGTAAGGATTTTCATGCGTTTTTTCTTCTATATTCTGTTTTTTACGGTAGCCTTTCCTACGGGCGTCAATGCCGCTGCCGACAACACCCTCATCCGTAACGAAAAGCTCGGTTTTTCATTCTCTGTTCCGGGCGACTGGCCCAGCCACAGGGAAGAAGTGTTTGTGTTTGACGGGGAAGAGTTCAGTGCTGCCTATTGGGGACAAGGGAAGCTGGGCGATTCCATGCCGTTCATCCTTGTGCGCAGTGTGGAAACGGGCAAGGTGAAGCATGAGGATATGACCGGTCTGAACAAGATTGCCATCCAATCCACCATGAACGGTCTGGCCCATGAATTGAAACCGGTTCTTGCCGTGCAGAATTTTTACCCCTGCAAGGCCTTGTTTTCTTATTCCATTGAAAAGGGGACGGACCCGGACCATCGGGTACTGGCCAACAAATACGTCTACTATACGGAAAAAGGCATGCTGGAATTCACCATGTATTGCGGATTCAAGGATACCGAAACCATGGTGACCACCAACATTGCGCTCAAAAACGTGGACCTGGACCAGGGGGTTGCCTACCGGCTGCGTGAGTTGGGTCGGGACTCTTTTTGGGCGGGGCTGGACAGAACCACCACCATGCTGGCCGGTATTGCCGCTGCTCTGGTGGTGACCGGAGGCATTCTGTATTTCCGCAGGCGGAGCTAGATTATTTTTATTGAAAAAAGTAACGAGGCGTGTTTGTAGTAACACGGTTTTTCTTATACAGTTCCAGAGGCACCCCAAAGCTGTTTACATTCCACTCATGAATAAAAGGAGAAGATCATGAGCATTATTTCAGGCGTATGGGCCCGCGAAATTCTGGATTCCCGCGGCAACCCCACTGTAGAAGTTGAAGTTGTCTTGGAATCCGGTGCTGTGGGGCGCGCTGCAGTCCCCTCCGGCGCTTCCACCGGTACCCGCGAAGCATTGGAACTGCGTGACAAGCAGAATCGTTATGGCGGAAAAGGCGTTCTGACCGCCGTTGAAAACGTGCGTAACGAGATCGCCGGCGCGGTGATCGGCATGGACGCCCTGCGCCAGGTTTCCCTGGATAACGCCATGATCGACCTGGACGGCACCGATAATAAGGAACGCCTGGGCGCCAACGCCCTTTTGGGCGTGTCCATGGCCGCTGCCCGCGCCGGGGCCGCCTTCCTGGGCCTGCCGCTGTACCAGTACCTGGGCGGCGTCAATGCCAAGTTGCTGCCCGTGCCGCTCATGAACATCATCAACGGCGGCGAACACGCACCCAACAACCTGGACATCCAGGAATTCATGATCATGCCTCTGGGCGCCGAGACCTTTGCCGAGGCCCTGCGCATGGGCGCTGAAACCTTCCATGTCCTGAAAAAGATCCTGGACAAGGACGGTCATGTCACTTCCGTGGGCGACGAAGGTGGGTTCGCACCGAACCTGAAGTCCCACGAGGAAGCCTTTCAGTACATCATGAAGGCCATTCAGGAAGCCGGTTATGAGCCGGGCAGGGAAATCGCACTGGCCATCGACGCCGCCGCCTCTGAGTTCTACAAGGGTGGTAAGTACGTTTTTACCGGTGAAGGCCGTGAATTCTCTCATGCCGAACTGACCGACTACTACGCGGAGATGTGTTCCAAGTTCCCGCTGGTTTCCATTGAAGACGGTCTGGCGGAAGGAGACTGGGAAGGCTGGGCGAATCAGACCGAGAAACTCGGCGAGCGCATCCAGCTTGTGGGTGACGACGTGTTCGTGACCAATCCGGACATTCTGGCCGAGGGCATTGAAAAGGGATGCGCCAACTCCATTCTGATCAAGCTGAACCAGATCGGCACCCTGACCGAGACCCTGGACACCATCGAACTGGCTAAAAACGCCGGGTACACCAACGTGGTTTCCCACCGTTCCGGTGAAACCGAAGACAACTTCATCGCGGACTTGGCCGTCGCAGTCAACGCAGGCCAGATCAAGACCGGTTCCCTGTGCCGTTCCGACAGGCTGGCAAAGTACAATCAGCTCCTGCGCATTGAGGAAGACCTGGCCGAAGACGGCATCTACTACGGTCCTATCCTTTCCGAAAGCTGGTTTGGTGAAGACTAGGAATTGACTTTATTGAGATGAAAAAGGGCTGCTCTTATGGAGCAGCCCTTTTTGCTTGATATTGGGGAAAGGCAACCCCTGCCAAATGCATGAAAGGAAGAACCGGGAGTCCTTGTCCTACTGCCGAAAAAGCATCGGTTTGGTCTCGCCTTTCACAAAGATGAGAAGAGCGCCGGTGTTGTCCAGGTCCATATGCGTTGCTCGCTGCATGTGTTGCAAAAAGCGTTTTTCCTGTTTCATAAGCGTGTCGGGGCACAGCACTGTGGTGGAGTTGAACGGTCCCATCCTGAGCATGCCGTCCTTCATTTCCCAAGATCCGGAGTAGCTGTTGCATCCGGCGGATCCGCTCAGGCTCCCTCCTTTCTTGAAAATCACGGTCACGGTGCTGTCGTCGATAACCGGCTTGTCGCCGTGGTATCCAAGCCGCCATTCGCGGTCCAGGATCGAATCCATGTCCGGGCCGGAAGCGGTTTTGGCGCAGGCTGCAGCGAGTAGGGCGCAACACAGGAGCAAGAGCGTTTTTCTCATGATCTCCTCCATGGTTCCGGCATGGTAGCAGGTACCTCGCATTTGACAAAGGAAACCTGTAGGGTGCTAAGCAATTACTTGACGCTACGGGGATTCGCGGTTAATCGGCCCTCACTTCGGTAAACATATAGCTTGGGGGATGCATAGATGATTCTTCTCGACGGCAAGGAAACAGCCAGACAGGTCCGCGAGGAACTGCGGCAGGAAGTGGATGTCCTGTCCGAAAAATACGGCCGCAAGCCCGGCTTGGCGGTGATCCTCGTGGGCGACGACCCGGCTTCCCAGGTTTACGTCCGCAACAAGGAACGTGCTTGCGAAGACTGCGGCATCGAATCCATTCCACATAAGATTTCCAGCGCCACCCAGCACGAACTGGAAGGCCTTATTCAGGAATTGAACCGCGACGTGAAGGTGGACGGCATCCTCATGCAATTGCCACTGCCTAAAGGGCTGGACAGCCAGAAGTGCCTGGACCTCATAGATCCGGACAAGGATGTTGACGGTTTCCATCCCGTGAACGTGGGTAAACTGAGCCTGGGGCTGCCCGGTTTTCGCCCATGCACGCCGGCCGGGGTCATCAACCTGCTTAAGCGTTATGATTTGGACCCGGCCTGCAAGAAGGCCGTGGTCATCGGCCGTTCCAACATCGTGGGCAAGCCGCTGGCCATGATGCTTTCCCAGTCCGGCCCCTGCGCCAACGCCACCGTGACTCTGTGTCACTCACGCACTGCGGATCTGGCCGCAGAGTGCCGTGAAGCCGATTTTATCTTTGCTGCCGTGGGTCTGCCCAAGTTCGTTACCGGCGACATGGTCAAGGAGGGAGCTGTAGTGGTCGACGTGGGCATCAACCGCACCGACGAAGGGCTCTGCGGCGATGTGGATTTCGAGTCGGTGAAGGCAAAGGCCCATGCCATCACTCCGGTCCCGGGCGGTGTCGGCCCCATGACCATTGCCCAGCTCATGGTCAATACGGTTGAAGCGTTCAAGATACATGTAGGCGAAAAATAGAGACGTTTGCCTCCGGCGGGCAAAGGGGATAAATCCCTTTGCAAACCCAGAGTGTCTGGGCGTCGTTGCCTTTCGCTCCACTCTGGTCGAATCCATCGGAATAGGGACATTCAAGAAATATAATCAAAACGCCCGGCGGCTCGCTGAGCCGCCGGGCGTTTTCGCTGAAAAGTTTTGGAGGGGGAACGGGGAGGAAACCTTTTTCAAAAGGTTTCCTCCCCGTTTATTTCCAATTACAGACTTGCTGCGGCTTTTTCGACGGATTCCTTGAATCCGTCTCGGGCAGCCTTGATTTTTGCGGCCAGTTCGTTGTCATGCAGGGCCAGGATCTGTGCGGCCAGCCATGCGGCGTTTTTGGCGCCCACCTTGTCCAGCGCCAGGGTCCCCACCGGGAATCCCGGAGGCATTTGCACGGTGGCCAGCATTGCGTCCATGCCGCCCAACGGGGAGGCGGTCAGAGGCACGCCAAGAACAGGTTTGGTGGTTTTGGCGGCGACGGCTCCGGCCAGATGTGCGGCCAGGCCTGCGGCGCATATGAACACCTGACATCCGTCGGCCTCGAGTTCGGTTACAAGTTTGGCGGTGCGCTCTGGGGTACGGTGCGCGGAGCTTACGGTGAACAGATACTCGATCCCCAGTTCGCCGAGCAGATCGGCGCAGGGACGCATCTTCTCTTCGTCAGAGATGGAACCCATGAAAATGGCTACTTGCGGCATAACTTAACTCCCTAAATAAAAAGGCCGCGCTTCCGCGCGGCCCGTTGTTAGCGATTGAGACCCTTATTGCCGATGTCTCGGCGGAAATAACTCTTGTCAAAGTGGATCTTGTCCACAGCCTGATAGGCTTTTTCCCGAGCCTCGGCCAGGTTCTTGCCCAGGGCCGTGACGCAAAGCACTCGTCCGCCGGATGTAACGATCTTTCCGTCCACGAGCTTGGTTCCCGCCTGGAATGCCTTGACCCCGTTCATGGCGTCCGCATCTTCAAGGCCGGTGATTTCCATCCCCTTGGGGTAGGCTCCGGGGTAACCGTCAGCGGCCATGACCACTCCACAGGCTGTTTCGGACCTGACTTTCACTTCGACTTCGTTCAAGCGGCCCTCAATGCAGGCGAGCATGATGTCCACCAAATCGGACTCCAGCCGCATGAGCAGGGGTTGGCATTCCGGGTCCCCGAAACGTACGTTGTATTCCAGGACGCTCGGGCCGTTCTTTGTGTACATGAGGCCCGCATAGAGGATGCCTTTGAAGGGCTCTCCTTTGGAGGCCAGGAGCTTGAGGATGGGGCGGATGACCAGTTCGGCGGTTTCCTCATACTGCGATTCCGGCAGGATGGGAGCCGGGCTGTAAGCGCCCATGCCACCGGTGTTGGGGCCGGTGTCGCCCTCACCCACGGCCTTGTGGTCCTGGCTTGAGGGCAGCAGGGCATAATTCTCCCCGTCGCAGAAAGCCAGGAAGGAAGCCTCCTCTCCAGACAGCGCCTCCTCGATGACCACGCGATCTCCCGCGGAGTTAAAGGCCTTTTTGACCATCATTTCTTCCACGGCCTCGATGGCCTCTTCTTTGGTCTTGGCCACCACCACGCCCTTACCCGCTGCCAGGCCGTCGGCCTTGACCACGATGGGGGCGCCTTTTTCCTCGATGAAGGCCCGGGCGTTTTCGAATTCGTCGAAGACACGGAAGTCTGCGGTGGGTACGCCCGCTTCATGCATGACATTCTTGGAGAATGCCTTGGAGCCTTCCAGGTTGGCGGCGAATGCGCTGGGGCCGAAGCAGGGAATGCCCTCCTTGATCAAGGCGTTTTCCAGGCCGAGAACCAGCGGCAGCTCGGGACCGGCCACCACCAAGTCAACGGACTCTTGCTTGGCGTAGGCGACCAAGGCAGGAATATCGTCGTCCTTGATGGGAATATTGGTCCCCATCTGAGCGGTTCCCCCGTTTCCGGGCGCGCAGAGAATCGTTTCCACTTTCGGGCTCTGGCTGAGCTTCCAGCATAATGCATGCTCGCGGCCGCCCGATCCGACAACCAGAATTTTCATCACAAGTCCCCTTTGTGTTTGGTTGTCACGTGTGTATTGGAAAATGGGCGAATTTTCAAGGCTGGCATGATGAAAGGGGCGCGGAGCCGCCACGCGTATGAGGGCGAATTCGTATGGTGGCGGCTCCGCACAGCAATACACTGTGTACCCCGGTGGGTTGGTAGGATTTATCCACAGGGGTACATGAACATATACGTGAAAGCCGGCTTGGAAAGAACCTGAACTCCCACTAATCTTTTGCTAGGAAGATTAGTAATTATAAAATATTGTGATTGTGGGCTTTAATAGTGCTCCTACTTTCGGTATAGATTGCCAATCTATCGATTTCATGTGGGGAAATACATGCACAGCTTGCCGGATAATGAACGTTTGCACGAACGATGCGATGTGGCTCTCGGTGAATTCTGCTTTTCGGTTATGGACGCGGTCAAGGCGCTCATCGCTTACGTGGACCGTGGCTACACCTTCAGATACATCAATGAGTCCTATTCCCGTTTTTTCAATAAGTCGTTGAGCTCTTGTCTGGGAGAACATATTGGAGAGGTCATGGGACAGGACGTTTTTGAAAACGCTTTCAAGCCCAACCTTGATGACTGCTTTGCCGGCCGCATGGCGGCCTCTGAAGGCTGGATGATACTGCCCGAAGTGGGAGAGCGGTACGTCGATGTGCGTTACTTTCCGCACATCGTGGCAGGCGAGGTCCTGGGAGCGGCGATAGTCGCACACGATCTGACCGACAAGAGAGCTCTGCTCAGGGACGTCATAGCCCAGAACCGGGAGCTGGAGTCCAACCTGGAACGGCTTTCCGAAAGCAACCGGCAACTGCAGCAATTACTGAAAGGAGTCATGTCGGAGCGCAAAACTTCGGAGAATATGGCCTATGAGCGGGTGTCCGAGAGCATTGCCCCGTACCTGAAAGCGTTGAAGGGAGAAGATTCCACCCACAGGACCGCGGAATTGGCGGATTCCATCGAGGCCACCATCCTCAACTACAAGCCCGAGCTGGATCAGAAGCTATACAGGCTCAACCCTTCCCTCTCCTCAAGGGAAAAGCACATCGCTCATCTTATCGTGGAAGGGAAGACGTCCCAGGAGATCGCAGACATCATCGGCAAGTCCGTCAAGACCGTGGAATATTACCGGTCGACCCTGCGCAAAAAACTGGGATTGGATGGTCAACGGGTCAGCCTGCGGACTTTTCTTGTCAGCTAGGCGCTGGAGATTTGGTTCCAGACCCGGAGGAGTACACGGACCACAGCCTGAATGACCGGGTCTGATTCACGCCGCCGCAGGTGGGCGAAATTCAGATTCAGGGTCAGCCCGTCCAATTCCCTGTAATAAACACCATGCCCAGAGCGGCCTGCGGCGATAATTTCGTCTTCGCGCAACAAGGCCATGCCTTTTCCCGAGGCCACCAACACCTTGGTCACCTCGTCACCGTCCACTTCGGTTGTTTTGGATATTTTGAGCCCGTGTGCGCCGAACAGGCGGTCCAGCAGAGACTGACAGGGGCAGTCCTTGGCCGTGTGGATCCATGGCATTTCCGCCAACTTCTCCAGGGAGGCCTTGCCCACCTTTTTCTCCCAACTTGCTGGATAGGCAGCATAAAAGACGGTTTCTGCCAGGGGCACGGCGACAATATCCCGGCTGCGCGGGTTGCCGAAAATAAAGCCACCGTCCAACGTGCCGGCCCTGAGTTCTTCCTGAATCGTTCCGCTGGAACTCTGGATGAACTGGAGGTTCAGGCCCGGGTGTATGTCGGAGAGGGAGGCGATGAGCGGCACCACCTGCAGGAACTCCGCGTCCGTGTTCAGGCCGAGCCGTACGTCGCCCACCAGCTGTTTGCTGAGCATCTGGGCCTCGCGGATCATATCTTCGGCGCCTTTGAGGATTTCTTCGGCCCGATCACGCAGTCTGCGACCGGTTTCGGTCAGACGCATGCCCCGTGGGGTGCGCAGGAACAGGGGGACGCCCAATTCCTTTTCCAAGGCCTTGATATGTGAACTGACCGTAGGCTGACTGGCGAAAAGTCGTTCCGCAGCCCTTGTCAGGTGCCCTTCCTCGGCCACGACCACAAAGGTGCGTAGTTGATAGAGTTCCATCCGGGGTTACTAAGCTCTATTCATAGTTGTTGCAACTCCGAACTTGGCTTTCGGATATCTGCTTCAAGCTTGATGAGGGCCTGCAGGGAAATGAGTTTTTACATGAAAAAAGTTGGAAAAAGAGGATAAAAAATGCATTCGCGCAAAAAAAACCTTAATATTAGAAAAACCGAACACGTTCATTGGGCAAAACGATTGGATTTGAGGCAGTCAAAGGTTTTAGGACAAGCTCACGCATTCAGCGAAAATGAGTTTGCCGGAGGTGTGCCGTGAGCAGCATGGATTTTGATACTCGCTTGGCGATTTTCGCAATGGAGCGTGATTCCGCCCCGGATGCCGGCGACCACAGCTCCGTCTCTGCGGAAAAGCGTCCCCGCGCCAAGGTCGGCAAAACCGCCGTCAGTGCGTTTCCCGTGCTGCTGGCGCTTGCGGCAATGTTCGTGGGGCTTTCATAAATACGCGCCGAACTGACCCGGGGAGGCGGCTGCTTCGCATGACTTGTGCACTCCTTATGTGTTGCAGTGACCTCCCCTATATTTCAGCCCCGACCCGGGAAAACGGATCGGGGCTGAAATATTTTCCACTGCCGGAAATTTCTATATTTTCCAGATCTTCTTCACGGCCTCCAGCAAGGCAAGAATGACCGGGTCATCCTTGCGGTCCCTGTGGTAAACGAAAAAGCTGTCCATGCCGATCTCATTGTCCGCGTTGGGCCAGCAGTAGACCTTGCCTTCCCTGCTGAGCAACTCAGCTTCGTCTTCGCGCATGATGGACAATCCCTTGCCGCCTACCACCAGCCTGCGGATCACGTCCTCGCTGTCCGCCATGATGGTTCGTGCCGGACAGAATCCCTTGGATTCGAAGTGGTCTTCCACCAGGGTTCCCAGCGGACAATAGCGCGCGGGCCAGACCCAGGGAAGTTGCGCCAATTCTTCGAAACTGGCGTCCTGGACCCTGCCTTTCCACTCCACCGGGGCCACGATGAGCACCCGTGAGCGCCGCAACTGGTGCGCTTTGATGTCCGTATACGGGTTGTCGTAGAACACGAAGCCCGCGTCCAGGTCTTCGTTGCGGATGTCGGCCAGGATTTTACCTGACGAGTTCTGGTTCAGGTGCAATTCCAAGCCCGGATGCGATTCCGAAACCATGGAGATCAACTCTGTGAGGCGCAGGTACTCCGAGTCCGTGTTCAGACCGATACGTACCGCTCCGGAAAGCTCCTCTCGCAGTTTTTTCGCCTTTTGTGTGAAGGTGTGCAGAGCACTCAGCACCAGCTCCGCCTGTTTTTTGAGAATGTCGCCGGCCTCGGTGAGCATCATGCCTTTGGGGGTACGACTGAACAGCTTGACCTCCAGTTCCTCCTCCAGCGCCTTGATATGGGCGCTCACTGACGGCTGGCTCGTGTGCAGCCGTTTGGCGGCGTTGGTCAGGTGGCCTTCTTCGGCCACAGCGATGAATGTCCGTAGGTGGTACAGTTCCATGGGGCGGAGAGTATGCGCAAAGCAGATCGAAGGCAATCAGGATTTCTGAAGTCCATATCCGACAAAACGATTGGATTTTTGGCACGCATGCCGCCTAGAGTCCTTTCAACGAACGATTCCAATGCCGAAAATCGGCAAGGAGGAAAGAAAAATGAGCGCACAAGCAATTTTCATGGATCTTTTCAGTCCCGAAGACAGCACCATCCTGGGAGCCGCCCGGGCCAACTGCAAGGGCCGTTCTACGCTGGTCACCCGCACCTTGGGAACCGCCAAGGTGTTGCTCTGGACCTGCATGGCCTTCATGCTTTCCGTGGGCATCAGCCAGCTTCAATAAGGCAACAACAGAACTGATATAATTGGTTTCCAACGGGTCGACGACTGCTCCCTCTCGATTCCTCTCTCCTTTGGCAGTCGTCGAATGAAAAGGGGTTCCTTTGGCGGAAGGAACCCCTTTTTTCTTTTTGTCGATCAGTGTCCACCTATTTCATTGCTGCAAAGAAACAGCCCATTGTATACGATCAGTTCACAGCGGAACTGGAGTTTTTCTGTGCCTTTTCTTTGGCCATTTTTCTGACAGAAGGGGGCTGCACCCTTCACGTAATATGGGTGGTGCTTCGGATTTTCTGATAAAGGGAATTCAAAGAGTTCAATTGGGCCGAGAGCGATATTGGGATATATACTTGGGTTTGAAAATATCGCTTAAGGAGATTGTATGGGTACTTTTCTTTCCCTGTTCATTCCGCTGTTCATCCTCATGGATTTCATAGGCACTATCCCGGTGTTCATCGGCCTGACCCAGGATTTTTCGTTCCGGGAGCGGGTACGCACTGCCGTGCTGGCCTCCATTGTTGCCGGAACCATTGTGGTCATTTTTGCCTTGTTCGGGCAAGGGCTCATGCATTATTTTGCCGTGAGCATCGAGGCGGTCAAGGTAGGTGGCGGCCTGCTGTTGCTCTACATCGCCTTCATGATGATCATGGGCGGTCAGTCCCTGGCGGACAACAAGGGTGGCCAGCAGAGCATCATCATCTCGCCCCTGGCCATTCCCATGCTGGCCGGGCCGGGCTGCATGACCTTCGCCATGGTCAAATACCTGGAGTTGTCCGCCGACGGCAGAGTGATGCTTTTCGTGGCCATCGCCTGTTCCGTGGCGGCCGGGGCTGCGCTGTTGTCGGTCTCTTCGGTGATTCTCAAGGCTTTCGGCAAGGCCTTTACCCGCGGCCTGGAAAAGCTCACAGCCGTGGTGGTCTCGTTCATCGCCCTGGAGATGATCATGAGCGGGCTCAAGATGTATTTCACGTCATAGTTTTCTGGAGTTGAGCATGTTTGAACTGGATCATATCTTCATCTGCTGCTCCAAGGGAGCGCCCGAAGCCCAAGCCCTGATCGATTTCGGCCTTGCCGAGGGGGCGCCGAACACGCATCCCGGGCAGGGAACGGCCAACAGGCGTTTCTTTTTCGAAAACGCCATGCTTGAGCTGCTTTGGGTGGAGGATTCCGAGGCGGCGCAGAGTCCGGTCCCCGGCAAGACAAGACTTTGGGACCGCTGGACTAAACGTGCTGAGCGTTCTCCCTTCGGGATTTGCATGCGGCCGCTGGATACCGGCAGGGCGGTGTGTCCGTTCCCGAGTTGGGATTACAAGCCCGGCTATCTGCCCGAAAATTTGTCCATCAAGGTCGGCGAGAACTCGGAAAACATCAATGAACCCATGACGTTCTTTCTGCCGTTTTGGGGGGCGGAATCCTATGCGGAGCACAAGACGGATTTCGAGCATCCCGCAGGGGTGAAGCGCGTCACCCGCGTGGAGATAGCCAACCCCGGCAATGAACGGCCCTCGTCAGTGTCGCGCAGTCTGGAACAGTGCGGTGAGGTGTTTTTCGTTTCAGGGAATTCGGCTTTGGCGACCATCGCCTTTGATGAGGGCAAATCGGGAAAACGGCACAGCTTTGAGCCGGAGTTGCCTTTGACGTTTGTTTACTAGGCTGCATGGCGGTTCGTTATTTCCACTTCCCACAATCTTTTCACCGCTTCGGAGAGCGCTTTCAATGCCGGGTCCTTGGCCCGGCTTTTCGCGTGCGCAAAGAAGAGGTCCACATACAGGTCGAGAGCCAAATCGCAGATGACCAGAACACCGCAGGCGGCTTCCTTGATGGCTTCGTCAATGCGCATGAGCGACATGCCCTTGCCCATGCTTACCAACTTGCGGATGACCTCTTCGCCGTCCGCCTGGATCACGTCCGTTGGCCGTTTGCCCAAGGCCGTGAATTCCGCTTCCAGCACCTTGCGGTAGAAGCAGCGGCCTGCCGGCCAGACCCATGGCAGTTCGGCCAGCTCTGAAAGCGTACAATTACAGGCATGTTCGGCCATCGCCTTGGGGGCGACCACGCAAAGTCGGGTCCGGTGGATCGGGGTGGTGACCACTTCGGCATAGGGGTTTTCGTAGAAGACGAAACCCGCATCCAAGGTGCGGTTTTTCACGTCGTCCAGGATGGCGCCTGAGCTGCTTTGGGAAAGATGCAGTTTGAGCCTGGGATGGTGTTCGGACATCTCGGCCACAAGCTCGGTCACGCGCAGGAAGTCCGGGTCCGTGTTCAGCCCGATGTGCAGTTCGCCTTCCAGTTCGTCACGCATGTCCCGGGCGCTGTTTTCCAGATCCTCCGCCGCGTTCAGCACGGCCAGGGCCTTGCGGCGCAGCTTTTCACCTGCGGGCGTGAGTTCCATGCCGCGGGAGGTACGGATGAACAGGGTTAGGTCCAATTCCTCTTCCAGGGACTTGATGTGTCCGCTCACCGCAGGCTGGCTGGCGTGCAACCGCGTTGCAGCGCGGGTCAGGTTGCCTTCATCCGCCACCACCACGAATGTCTTGAGTTGATACAGTTCCATTTCTGTCCTCTATCCCAGACCGCAATTCTGTGCAATCAAGATAGGTGAACCCTGGATTAGGGTATTGCGATTGGACTGTGCAGGAAGCCTTGCCCTAAAAGGAGGGGCATGCTCGGAAAACAATTGCCGGGAGGTGCGTATGACCGTGTTCAGAATTATCGAAACACTGTTGGAGATGGAAGACACCACGAGCCAGAAGCGTACGGAACGCGCTTACGGCGCCCTGAAAACCCTGTTCTGGTTTGTGGTGGCTGTTTTGCTCTCCCTGGCAATCGGCCAACTTCATTGAAAGGATCCACATGAAATCTCGTGATATTGTCTTGGCTACTCTTGTCGCCTTCATTTGGGGCACTACTTTCGTTGTCATCAAAGTGGGGCTCGGTTCGTTTCCGCCTTTTCTGTTCGTTGCCCTGCGATTTGCCTTGGCCGCCTTCCCTGCCGTTTTTTTCATCAAACGAGGCAATATCCCGTGGAAGTATATCATAGCCATCGGGGGGGCGCTCGGTGTCATGACATTCAGCCTGTTGTTCGTGGGTATGGATTTGGGGATGCCCGCCGGACTTTCCTCGCTTGTACTCCAGTGCCAGGCGATTTTTACCCTGATCCTGGCTTCGGCCTTCCTCAAGGATATGCCCACTTTCTGGCAGTGGACAGGCGTGTTGGTGGCATTCGGGGGCATGGTACTGCTCGTGGTCGACATGTCGACCAGCCCCAGCTTTCTCGGGTTGCTTATGGTCATTGCCGCCGGGTTCTTCTGGAGCATTTCCAATATTCTTATGAAAAAGGCCGGTAAAGTGGACATGTTGGCACTTATCGTTTGGATGAGCCTCATCCCGCCTCTGCCCATGCTCGGTGCTTCATTGCTTGCGGAAACGGGGCAGTGGCAGGCTATCACGGACATGACCTGGGCCGGATTCGGGGCTGTTTTTTATATCGCCATAGTGGGCACGGTTTTCGGCTTTGGCGCATGGGCCTACCTGTTCCGCGAATACTCGCCCAACGTGGTGGCCCCATTCTCGTTGCTGGTGCCGGCGTTCGGCATCTGGTCCGGTTCCCTGCTGCTGGGAGAAACGTTGACTGTACATGAAATCGCCGCTTCCTGTCTCCTGTTGGGGGGAGTATTCCTGGTGGTGTTTGGAAGCCGTCTGCCTGTGAAGCGTATTTTTCGCGGCGCTGTTACGGAGCCCCGGCAAGGGGGGTAAATATTTTTGGAGGTCCTATGAACATACTTAAAATAGCAGCATTTGCGGATGGTGATAAAGGCGGCAACCCTGCCGGAGTCGTCTTTTGTAATGAAATGCCAGATGAAAAGACAATGTTGAATCTTGCAAAGCAGCTGGGCTATTCCGAAACAGCCTTTTTGAAGTCCTTTCAGGACGGTTGGCGAATTCGTTATTTTTCACCGGAAATGGAAGTTCCCTTTTGCGGGCATGCGACGATTGCCTGTGGAGCCGCTTTGGGCGACCGTTATGGCGAGGGAGTGTATAAGCTTTTTCTGAACACTGATGAAATAAGTATTGACGTCACGAAATCCGGGAATGGCGGATTTGTAGCAGCGCTGCAGTCTCCAGGAACATGGTCGAAAGCGGCGCCTCGAAAGTATGTTGAAGATATTATTCAACAATTTCAATTTACAGCGACTGACATTGATTCGAAGTTCCCGATTCACTTCGCTTTTGCGGGTGCAAAACATCTCATCATTTTTCTGAAAGAGCGCAAGACCCTTGCAGAAATGAAGTATGACTTCGAGCGAACCAGGGTTCTGATGTTGAAAGAGGATGTGGCCACAATCAGTCTGCTTTGGCAGGAGTCCCATGGGCTCTTTCATGCCCGTAACGCCTTTGCTCCCGGCGGCGTCTATGAAGATCCGGCTACAGGAGCGGCAGCTGCGGCTTTGGCTGGTTATTTGCGGGATGTTGGCTGGCAGGGAAGCAGAAGTTTCGAGATTGTACAGGGAGAAGACATGGGCTGCCCGTCACGTTTGTTTGTGGAGTTCACATCCGACTCGGGAGCAAGCATAAGAGTCGCTGGGGAAGCTCGGTATATGGGTGAAGCAGATGGTTAATAACGAGTATTTGTCCAACGTGGTGGCTCTGTTTTCGCTGCTGGCGCCGGTTTTCTGCTGCCGGGCGAAACGTTGACCGCGCACGAAATCGTCGCTTCCGGCCTTTTGCAAGAAAATTTGGAAGGAAAGCGCGCAAGAGGGGGACCCTTTTCAAAGGGTCCCCCTCTTGCATTTCGTCTTCTGATTTAAACTAGACCTTGGCCTTTTTCATGGCCCGCTTGAAGCCGTCCCTGGAGCGGCGGATGACATCTTCGCCGATGCAGAAGGTCAGCCTGAAGTAGCCGGGATAGCCGAAACCGCGTCCGGGTACGGCCAGGATCTTTTCCTCCTGCAGCAGCTCGCAGAAGGCCACGTCATCGCCGCCGGGCGCTTCCGGGAAGAAATAGAAGGTGCCCTTGGGCATGGTGTAGTTGTAGCCGCCATTGTCCAACACCTCGGCCATGGCGTTGCGCCGCGTCTCGTAGATGGAGGTGTCCACCTGGCTGCCCAGGCAGCGCGTCATGAGCTTCTGGGCCAGGGCCGGGGCATTGACGAAACCGAGAATACGGTTGGTCAGGATGATCGCGCCTACAAGTTGGGCCTTGTTCGGCATGTCCGGGTTGATGCAGGCGTAGCCGATGCGCTCGCCCGCCATGCTCAGGTTCTTGGAGAACGAGGAGCAGACCACGGAATAGGGGTAGAGTTCCAGCAGGCTGGGTACTTCCACGCCGTCGAAAGCCAGGAAACGGTACGGCTCGTCCGCAAGAATGAAAATGGGACGTTCGCGTCCCTCATTGTGCTTTTCGAGAATCTTGACCAGGGCGGTGAGTTCGTCTCGGGAATAGACCGCACCGGAAGGGTTGTTGGGCGAGTTGAGCAGCAGCACGCGGGTCTTGTCGGTGATGGCCGCGTCTATGCCGTCCAAGTCCAGTTCGAACGTCAGGGGCTTGCTGGGGACGGGAACGAGCGTGCCGCCGTGGTTCTGGCAGTAGAATCCGTATTCCACAAAGTAGGGGGCCGGGGTGAGCACCTCGTCGCCCGGTTCGAGCACGGCGCGGAAAAAGGCGTTCAGCGCTCCGGCGGCCCCGCAGGTGATGACCAGGCTGTCGGCCGGAACTTCCACTCCCTGTTCCTTGCCGACCTGTTCGGCCAGGGCGACACGGACGTCCGGGTAGCCGAAGTTGGGCATGTAGCCGAGGAAGAACGGCTTGTCGGCCTCTTCAGCGATGTCTTTCATGGCCTGTTTCAGAGCTGTGGGCGGCGGCAGGTCCGGGTTGCCGAGACTGAAATCGCACACCGCGTCCTCCCCGAACTCCTTTTTCATGGCAATGCCCGCTTCGAACATCTTGCGGATCCAGGAACTGCTTTCCATGTATCCTTCTATCTGCTTGGAAATAAGCTGCATATCTCAAGACTCCTCTTTGTGTCGGTATCCGGGCACGATACGGTAAAACGATCCGGAATTAAAGAGGTGTAGGTTTATTGCTTTCGGGGGGAAGGGGAAACCGCTTGCAAGCGGTTTCCCCTTCCCCCAGCCTCTTTCAGAAATTTGTGTTCATCGCGCTTTGCATGATGGTTATTTATTTCAGAAGATTAACTCCCATCGTTGTTCGGTGGAAGGTTTGCCGCCCATGGTGCCGTCTATGGATTCGGTCAGCTTGAAGCCGAAGGACTGGTAAAGTTTGCGGGCCGGTTCCAGGGAGTCGATGGTCCAGAGAAAGATGGATTCGTAGTTCTGCTCTCGGCAGAAGGTAACGAGCGTCTCCACCAGCTTGCGGCCCACGCCGAGCCCCCGGGTCAGCGGCTCCACCAGCAGCCAGCGAAGTTGCGCCTGGTTGTTGTTCTGCTCGACCACGGCGATGCATCCCAGTCGGTTACCGTTTTGCTCCGCGATCCATAGTCGACTGCGGTTATTGTCCTTTTGCACGAATTCAGCCAGCCCGAGAAGCACGTATTTTTCAAAAGCTTCGTCGAATCCGTGGGATGCGCCGTACAAGTCGCAATGGCGCTGGATGACCCAGCCCATGTCTCCGGAGCGGGCTGGGCGGATAATGACTTCCGGGCGAAGTTGCGTGCCGCCGGACAGGGCGGCGGTGATGTCCTGCATGGCCGACACGAGCCGATGGCGCACTGCGGGCTCCAGGGGCTGGATCAACTCGGTTATCTGTTGCTCGGACATGGAATTGAGTTGTTCAGCCAGCCGAGTGCCTTCGGGCGTCAGCGTGAGCGGGATGCCCCTGCGACCGGCATGCTTTTCCTTCTTGAGCAGCAAGCCCAGTTTGCCCAACTTGCCGATGACTCGGCTGAGCTGGCCGCGATCCATGTCCAGCAGTCGGGTGATGTCTGCCGAGGAAATGCCGGGCTGCCGCCAGACCTCGTAAAGGATACGCGCTTCCACCAGGGTTTGCCCGCTGCCCATGAGCTTGGGCCGGAACAGGCCGAGCATGCGGGTATAGAGGCGGTTGAATTGTCTGATAGCGGCTATTTCCTTCATGGTTTTAGAATTACGAGTTTATATTGATAAAGTCAATATAAATGAAATGAAAAATTAACCGCACTGAGAAGGTGCAATCCTTCCGGCCGATCACCAAAATGCTTTGGAGGGGGAGTTTGAGGGGGCCTTTTTTAGAGGTCCCCTCAAAAAATATTAACTATCATCTTCCAAACCGGTCAAATCACCGATCTCCTGGCCCAACTCTTCTGCTTTCAAGACTCGGCGCATGATCTTGCCGGAGCGGGTCTTGGGCAGCTTGTCGCGGAATTCGATGGACTTGATGACCGCCACCGGGCCGAGCTCGTTGCGGATATGTTTCTTGAGGGCCTTGATGAGCTCGTCGCCTTCCTCCACGTCGGGGTGGGTGACGATGAAGGCCTTGGCCGCCTCGCCCTTGATCTTGTCGGGCACGCCGATGACGCCGCACTCATGCACGGTTCGATGCGCACCGAAGGCCGCTTCCATTTCGGCGGTGCCGATGCGGTGTCCGGCTATGTTGAGCACATCGTCGGCTCGGCCTTGAATCCAGATGTAGCCATCCTCGTCCCTGCGGGCCACATCGCCCGCCAGATACATGCCCGGAATCTTGTCCCAATATTCGCGGTAACGGTCCGGGTCGTTCCATAGGCCGGTCATCATGGACGGCCATGGCTTCTTGATGACGAGCAGGCCTCCTTTGCCGGGAGGAACCGGATTGCCGTCTTTGTCCACCACGTCCGCCTCCACGCCGGGCAACGGTTTGGTCACAGAACCGGGCTTGAGGAGCGAAATGGGCAGTGGGCTGATCATGAACATACCGGTCTCGGTCTGCCACCAGGTGTCGAGTACCGGGCATTCGTTGCGGCCGATGTGCTTGTAAAGCCAGATCCAGGCCTCGGGGCTGATGGGTTCGCCCACGGACCCGAGCAGGCGCAGGCTCGTGAGGTCGTGTTGCTTGGTGTACTGGATGCCGAAACGCATGAGCATGCGGATCATGGTTGGCGCAGTGTAGAAGATGGTCACTCCATATTTGCCCACGATGTTCCAAAGCCGGTCGGCCTGGGGGTAGTTGGGATGGCCTTCGTAAATGACCGTGGTTGTCCCGGCCATGAGCGGGCCGTAGACCACCGCGCTGTGCCCCGTGACCCATCCGAGGTCGGCTGTGCACCAGAAAATATCTGTGGGCTTGATGTCGAAGACGTGGTTCAGGGTGCGGTACACGCCCACCATGTAGCCACCGTGGGAATGCACGATGCCCTTGGGTTTGCCCGTGGTTCCCGAGGTGTACATGAGGAAAAGAGGCTCGTCCGAATCCATGACCTCGGTGGTGGCGGTATTGCGTTCGTTGCGGATCAGGTCCTCGTACCAGAAATCCCGGCCGTCGACCATGTCGACGCCTACCTTGCAGCGGCGCACCACAACCACGGACTCCACGCAGTCGGCGCAGGCGCCGACAAGGGCCTCGTCCACGGTTTCCTTGAGAGGCATGATCTGGCCGTTGCGGTAGAATCCGTCTGCGGTGACCACCAGCTTGGCTTGGGCGTCGTTGATGCGCTGGCGCAGGGCTTTGGCCGAGAATCCCGCAAAGACCACGGAATGGATGGCGCCGATTTTGACCGTGGCCAGCATGGCGATGACCGTTTCGGGCAGGGGCGGCATGTAGATCACCACGCGGTCGCCCTTCTTGATGCCCAGGGAACGCAGAGCATTGGCGAAACGGTTCACTTCGCGGTAAAGTTCGAAATAGGTGTATTTGCGCGAATCGCCGGGCTCGCCTTCCCAGATGAGGGCGAGTTTGTTCTTGTTGTAGGTCTCGATGTGCCGATCCAGGCAGTTGTAGACGATGTTGCAGCGTGCTCCCGGAAACCAGCGGTAGAAAGGGGCGTCGGACTCGTCCAGGACCTGGTCCCATTTTTTGAACCAGTCCAGTTCGTCTGCGGCCTCTTCCCAGTAACCCATGGGGTCGTGCATGGCGAAACGGCGAGCCGCCTCCAGCTCCTGGGGGTTGACGTTGGCCTCGATAACCAACTGGGGAAGGGGACGGAAAACCCGTTCTTCCTGAAGAAGGTTGTCCAGTGCTCCGAACTGGTCCATATATTCCTCCTCGCGCATAGTTCAAGGCTGCGAGTTTTATTCAAAACACAACCACGCGCCAATGCCACCAGCTATTCGGTCAGCGGCTTCAGAGCACGGGCGAACGGTCAGAGGCCGAGTATCTGCTTGAGCTCGGCGATCCTTCTGCGACTGATGGGCAGCTCGATGCGGGTTTTGCCCGCGGTTCTGAGCATGAAGTTGCTGCCCGGCATGCTCGCTATTTCAGTAACCATATCCAGATTGACCAGATATTTTCTGTGCACCCGGAAGAAACGGTGCGGCTTGAGACGGTCCTCCAGGTTCTTGAGCCGATAGGAGGTCAGAAACTTCTGCTGGGCGGTGTGTACATAAGAGTAATCCTCGTAAGCCTCCACAAAGATGATCTGGTCGTAAGGGATGAGGTACATGCGGCCGTCCTGGTTCACGGCCAGTTTTTCGATTTCTGGCGTACGGGTGCGAGTCAGGTCCCATGCCTGGCGCAGGGCGGCCAGGAAGCTGTCTTCCTCATGTTCCTCAAGAGGTAACTGCACGGTGCGCTCGTCGCTGGGCTCATCCGCTTCGGGGTCCTGCCAGGGTTCGTCCGGCACGGGAACCTCCTTGAACCGGGCCTTGAAATCGCTGAGGCGTTCCATGGTCCGGGCCAGCCTGCCCGGCGCGGGCGGCCAGAGCAGGTAGTCCGTGGCCCCCAGTTCGAAGGCTGCATAGGCATGGGATTCCGAGTCGGAAAGGAATACCAGGGCCGGCTTGTTTTTGCGACCGGCCAGCATTTGGGCCATCTCAATGCCCGACGCTCCGCCCGGGAGGTCGACGCCCAGGAAAAAGACGCCATAAGGGATTGACTCCAACATCTCCAGGGCCTCAAAGGCGGACACGGCTTCACCAAGCAACTGGATGAACGGAACGCCGTCCAGTTCCTTACGGAGCTCGACCCGTGTCTGCGGGTCGGGATGGATGAGCAGAGTCTTGAGTTTCGGCATGGGCGCAACACCGGCTGATTGCTTACAAAATGGCTACTATACCCACTATGCGACTCCTACCTTGTATTACGGCCGTTCGCAAGTTTTGACTCAAATTGTCCTTGACTCCTGAAAGATAAAGGTTAAACCGTTAACCAAATTCATGGGGTGAAAATGTCCAAGAAGATTGAATATGACTATGACAAATCCATCGGTGTGTTGCTTTCCGTGGCTTCCCAGTCGATGCGTTTGCATCTGAGCAGACGATTTTCCGAAGCCGGGTTGGATGTTTCGCCAGAGCAGTGGCGGGTGATGATGGTCATATGGAACTCCGAGGGCCTTAGTCAGCGGGAATTGGCCGACCGGTGTTTCATGAACAAGGTGTCGATTTCCAAGCTGCTCGCCCCCCTTGAAAAGCGTGGTCTTGTTTACCGGGAGCGCTCTGAAGCGGATCGGCGTGGGAATCGGGTCTTCCTCACTGATGCCGGATATGAACTGCACCGGCAAATGGTGGACCTGGCCAAACAGAATTTGCAACAGGCCGAGCAGGGCATAGATCCGGATGACCTGGATACCTTCCGGACCGTGGCTCGGCAGATCATAACGAACATAAAACCTTAATTTATGCCTAATTAGTTAATGTATTAACTTTAGGGAAGAGTGTGCCCAATGATTACAGCTAAACGACAGGGCGTTCTGACCCTGTGCCTCGCTTTTTTGGCCGCCGTCGCACCATTGTCAATTGACATGTATCTCCCTGCACTGCCCCATCTGACGGGCCTGTGGGGGGTGGAGGAATCCGTGGCCAACCTGACCCTGACCCTGTGGTTTCTGAGCTTCAGCGTCAGCATTCTCGTGTACGGTCCACTTTCCGACCGGCTCGGCAGAAAAGCCATTCTCACCATCGGGTTGAGCGTTTTTTTTGTAGCCTGCATGCTGTGCGCAATGGCTTCGAGCATAGAGGTCATGGTGCTTGCGCGTCTTCTCCAGGGGGTGGGCGGCGCCGCCTGCGCCTCCATGGTCATGGCCATCTGCAGGGACGCCTTTGAAGGGCATATCCGGCAGAAGGTCTTGGCCTACATCAGCGTGATCATTGCGGTGGCTCCCATGGTTGCGCCTTCCTTGGGAAGCATGCTCCTGAACCATCTCTCCTGGGAGTGGATATTCTGGGTGCAGGGAGCATACGGACTGGTGGCGCTCGTGTTGGTCCTGTGCATGGAGGAGACGCTTGCTCCCGAAAATCGGGTCAAGACAGTGATGTTCGTGACGCGTTATTCCGGGTTGTTGCGCAACCGCAGATATCTGCTCCCGGCACTGGTCATGAACCTTATTCTGGGGCCTTTTTATGCGCACATTGCGACTTCCCCCTACATCTATATGGAATATTTCGGGCTTTCCAGACAGACATTCAGCAACTTCTTTGCACTCAATGCCTTCGGCATGATGGCCGGGGCCTTCATGTGCGCCAAACTTTCCAAGCGTATTTCCGTCCTGCGTCTGAACGGAGTCGGGTTTGCCGGCGTGGCTTTGGGAGGAGCGTTGATTCTTTTGCTCGGATACGGCTCGCCGCTCGGGTTTGCACTTCCCATGATGCTCATATCGTTCTGTTGCGGCATGAGTCGCCCCATCAGCAACAACATCGTGCTGGAGCAAGTCAAGACGAACATCGGGGCTGCAGCTTCGTTCATGACGTTCATCCAGTTCCTGCTCGGGGCCGTGTTCATGGCAGCGACAACCACGGGGCTCATTGGGTACCAGACCGTCACCGGCCTGCTGGGGCTCGTCACCGGTCTTCTTGTGCTGTGTTCCTGGTCGGGCATGTTGCGCATCCTGGATACCAGCAACCTTTCCTAGTCTTTGGCGATCAGGCCGAGGTATTTCCCCGCATAATTCATAAAGGTCAAGTCCGTTTTTAAAAACGGGCTTGACTTTATTTTATCCGCTCTATATCAATTAATCAAGATATAAGAATATCCAGATATATTGATTTAAGTTGAGAGAGAGGAATCATATGGGTATCCCCGATAGGATTAAAGCCAACCATCCGTTCATTTCACTGGAGTTTTTTCCGCCGCGTACCGCCAAGGCCATACCGGCCTTTCATGAGACTGTGGAGCGGCTCATGCGCCTTAATCCCTTGTTTGCCGCCGTGACTTGCGGGGCCGGAGGCGGCGGAACCACCAATACCATGAAGACTGCCTACGGCCTGAGGGAAAAGTACGGACTTACGGCCATGCCGCATGTGACCTGCGTGCGTAATTCCGTGGAATCCGTGAGAGCGCTGGTGAAGGAGATCCGAGAGTGCGGGTTTCAAAATGTGCTCGCCGTACGCGGGGATTTCCCGGAAGGGCAAGACGCCGCCCCCGAAGGGTTGCGGTACGCCTCGGATCTGGTGCGCCGTATCCACGAGGCGGACTCGGAACTCAATGTGGGTGTGGCCGCCTACCCGGACGCGCACCCCGAATCGGCGAGCCTCAAAGATGATATCGATTGCCTGCTGCGCAAGTTCGATATGGGAGCGTCCTTTGCCGTGACCCAGCTCTTCTTCGATAACCGCAGATATTTCGACCTGGTGGATCGCCTGGCTCGGAAGGGCTGCACCAGTCTGGTCATTCCCAGTGTGCTGCCTATCCGCAGTCTGGGCCAGGTGCGCCGTCTCATGGGGATATGCAGTACGCCCATTCCGGGAAAATTGCTGGCCGCCCTTGAGGAGGCCGATGCAAAAGGCGGGGACAAGGCCGTACGGGAGGTGGGGGCGGATTTTGCCGCCGATCAGCTACGCAACTTGGTGAATCTGGGTGCGCCGGGTGTCCACCTGTATCCGTTCAACCGCGCGGGACTGTGCCTGGAGGTGGTGGAGCGGGCCGGGTTGATGCCCTGATATTTTTTTGGAGGAAATGATGTCCATTTTTTTAGTCATTCCCATGATCGAGGGATCAATGGTTTCATGAGGAGCATGCAATGTTGACGCACAATCTTGGATTTCCGCGTATCGGTATCGACCGGGAATTGAAAAAGGTTACTGAAGCATTTTGGAAAGGAGATAAGGACGAGGCCGAACTGGCCGAAACCGGCCGTGAATTGCGGCTGCGTCATTGGGAACTGCAGCGCAAGCGGGGCGTTGATCTTGTGCCTGTGGGCGATTTTTCATTTTACGACCACATGTTGGATATGGCGGCCCTGTTGGGCGCGGTGCCCGAACGGTACGGCTGGACAGGACGATATGTGGACGTTTCCACCTATTTCCGCATGGCGCGAGGCGATTCTGGGACCGGAGGAACCACGGCCATGGAAATGACCAAGTGGTTTGACACAAATTATCATTACATCGTGCCCGAGTTCCATCGGGGCCAGAAGTTTTTCATTTCTTCTACGAAAATTTTCGATGAGGTGCGTGAAGCTTTGGATGCCGGGTACAAAATCAAGCCCGTGTTGCCGGGGCCGTTCACCTTCATCGGCTTGGGAAAATCCGTGAGCAGCGGGTTTGACAAGTGGGATCATCTGGATGCTGTGGTGGCCGCCTACGGGGATATCCTGGCTTTGCTCGGGCAGCAGTGCGAGTGGATCCAGGTGGACGAGCCCATTCTGGCTCAGGATCTGGAGCCGGAAGTGCTCGACCGCTTCAAGCCCGTCTATGAGCGCCTGGCTCAGGCCGCCGCACCGTCCAAATTGCTGCTGGCCACCTACTTCGGCGGTGTGGACCATCATATGGATATTATCCGCGAGCTGCCCGTGGCCGGGGTGCATCTGGACCTGGTGCGCGCACCAGGACAGTTGGACGTATTCCTGGAATCCCTGCCCGAGGTCATGGCTCTGTCCCTGGGGGTGGTGGATGGCAGAAATGTCTGGAAGGTGGAGATGGACCGCGTCCTGAAGTTGATCCGCAAGGCGGCGGACGTGTTGGGCAATGACCGGATCATGGTTGCCCCGAGTTGTTCGTTGCTGCACAGCCCGTTGGATCTGGAGAGGGAATCCGAACTGGATGGACGTATCAAAAACTGGATGGCCTTTGCCGTGCAGAAGTGCACGGAATTGCATGTGTTGAGCATGGCCGCCCAAGACCTGAACGCCGTGGAACCGATGCGGCAGAATAGGCGCGCCTGGCAGGAGCGCCGCCACAGCCCGCTCATCCATGATCCTGCCGTGGAAAAACGGTTGGCTGTCGTGACCCCGGACATGACCAGGCGGACCAGCCCGTATGAGACACGGGCCGAGGTACAGCGCGAAAAGTTGGGTCTGCCCTTGTTGCCCACGACCACCATCGGCTCCTTTCCCCAAACAGCGGAGATTCGCAAGGCCCGGCTGGCCGGCAAGCGCGGAGAGATCGACGCCAAGGTCTATGTAGAGGCCATGCACGGCTTTATTGCCGATGCCGTCAAACGCCAGGAGGAGCTGGGGTTGGACGTTCTGGTCCATGGTGAAGCCGAGCGCAACGACATGGTGGAATATTTCGGTCAGCAGTTGGACGGTTATTGCTTCACGTCCAACGGCTGGGTTCAGAGCTACGGCAGCCGTTGTGTCAAACCGCCCATCATCTTCGGGGACGTTTCCCGGCCCGCGCCCATGACCGTGGAGTGGATCGGCCATGCCCGGTCGATTACGGACAAACCGGTCAAGGGAATGCTCACCGGCCCGGTGACCATCCTGCAATGGAGCTTCGTACGCGATGATCAGCCAAGGGTACAGACCTGTCGCCAGATCGCCTTGGCAGTTCGGGACGAGGTGCTTGACCTGGAAGCGGGCGGTGTATCCATTATCCAAATCGACGAGCCCGCCTTGCGCGAAGGGCTGCCCCCGCGCAGGAGGGACTGGAAGGAATACCTGGAGTGGGGTGTCGAGTGCTTCCGGCTTTCCGCCTCGTCCGTGCGGGACGAAACGCAGATCCACACTCATATGTGCTACGCCGAGTTCAACGACATCATCGAATGGATCGCGGCCATGGATGCGGACGTCATCAGCATCGAGGCCAGCCGCAGCAATATGGAACTGTTGGAGGCCTTTGGGCGTTTCGAATATCCCAACGAAGTAGGGCCGGGCGTCTATGACATCCACAGCCCGCGCGTGCCGGATGTGGACGAGATGGCCGAGCTCATCCGTCGGGCCTGCCGGGTGGTGCCCGCCGAGCGCCTCTGGGTCAACCCGGATTGCGGCCTCAAGACTCGGGCATGGACCGAAACCATGGCGGCCCTGGCCAATATGGTGGAAGCCGCGGCCATGGTTCGAAATGAATTGAAAAGATAGTGTGTTTTGCGGTCAGCCGGCCGCAGGCATGGTGATGGTGACGGTGGTCCTTCCTTTTACGGAGGTGTCGAGGACCACCGTTCCTTTTTGTACCTGGGCCATGAGGCGGGCCGAATAGGTCCCCAGGCCCATGCCCGCGCGTTTGCCGTGGGTGGCGTACTTTTCGAAGAAACGGTCCCGCATGGAGCGTGGAACCTCGCCCGGGTTTTCGATGGTGATGAAGCAGTTTTCGTTGCGGCGCACCACACGGATGGATATGGATTCGTTTTCCGGGCAGGCCTCGGCCGCGTTTTTGATCAGGTTGCCGAGCATGGACCTGGTCAGCAGTTCTTCACCCATGAGGACGCTGGGGGCGTTTTTCCGATCGGAATCGAATACGGTTTCGGCCTTGATGCGTTTGGCGCGCAGGATGTTTTCCACGTCCAGCATCGCTTTTTCCACCATGTTGGCCGCGTTGAGCGGCTCGGGCTGCATTTCGTACTTGTGTTCCTCTATCTTGAGCAGGGTCAGAGACAGGTCCACCATGTTCAGGGTCTGTCTCGAGGTCTGTTCCATTTGTTCCAGCAGGGTTCGTTGCCGGGGGGTGAGGTTGTTCATATCCTTGAGAGCGGCGGCCGCGCTGATGAGGCCGCTGATGGGCGACTTGAGGTCGTGGCGGGCAATTCGTTCCACGTCGTGCTGTAGGGCTTCGGCCTTCTTGATTTCAGTGATGTCGCGGTTGCTGCCGCGCCGGCCGCGCCAGTTGCCCTCAAAGTCGTAGACCGGCTGGCAGACATGGCCTATCCAGCGCGTCTGGCCGTCCTTGCGGATGATTCGGAATTGGGCGGTTCGCGGAGGCTCCTCGCCGCAGTGCCTGGAGCCGCAGGCCATGTAGGCGGCCGCGTCATTGGGGTGGACGATTTTTCGGAACAGGTCGGGATCGTTGTAAAAGTCCTGAGCATCGTAGCCGGTGGTTCGTTTGGCCGAGGGCGAAACCCAGACGCACTTGCCGTTTTCGTCCAGCCAGAATTCCCAGTCATAGGTGAAGTCGGCCACGGTTTTGAAGCGTTCCCTGCTGCTGCGCAATTCCTGCTCATTCTTTTTGAGCCTCCAGTAGAGCAGTTCCTGGGGGGTGGTAATGCTGGTGACCACCATGGCTTTGTACAGGCAGTACACGGCGAAGATTTTGAGCATATGGCCTACAAGACTGCTGCCGCCGCCCATGCTTGTGTAGGTGACGAAACTGAGTTCCTGGAGCATGGAAAATATGATGTAGGCCATGAGCATGCGGAAGACCGGGTCACTGAAGAATTTTTTCTCCCGGAAGAGCTTGAAGGCAGCGGCGGCCATTCCCAGGCAGACGGTGTATTCGCTGAAGAGCTTGAACAGGGTCGGGCCCGAACCTTCCACATAACAGAGCGGAAAGATCCCCGCGAAAATGGAGGCGATGAGGACGCCCGTAGTCAGGGCAAAGGCGGAAAAAGCTACGTAGGCGTTGAAGCCCTTGCGCACGAACAGGGGAGCCAGGAGCAGGGCGCCGGTCTGGATTATGCGTGCGGCAAGCCAGAGGGAAGTGCCCAGGTTGGGACCGTAATTCGGGAAAACGCCCATGCCGCCGTATGCCAGGGTGTGCAGAAAGTCGATGAGACCCGAGAACAGGAAGCCGATGCCGATGAGCAGCACATAGTTGTTTTCCACAACGCGGCGAGAATTCCAGGCAACGACGAAAACGGCCCAGGCCACGGCGATACTGATGGTTTCGGCGAGGGAATGGAACAGCAGATAGTTGTAGCGGCTCACCGCATAGAGGCTGGTGAGTGCGAGCAGGCCGAGGATTGTGGTCACAATTGTTCGTATAGACATAATAAACTACTACCCACTCCCGCAAGCTCTCTGTAGCAGAGGAATGAAGCTGAGGCAATTCTGTGCAAGGGTGGTGGTTGCCCTGGCGGCAGGCAGGAGATAGTATGAAAAACATGAGCGATTGTGCACGACGAATAGCAGTTTTCTCCGATGTTCACGGCAATTTGGCCGCGCTTGAGAGCGTCTTGTCGGACTTGGACAGGCTGGGGGTGGATGAAGTCTACAGCCTGGGAGACGTGGTGGGCTATGGTCCGGAGCCCGAGGAGTGTACCCGGCTGGTACGCGAACGCGGTATCGAGATGGTCCTGGGCAACCATGAACAGGGGCTTCTGGGGGATTATTACCTGTCCTGGTTCAATCCTCAGGCCAGAGACATGCTGCTTAAGACCCGCGCCCTGCTTTCCGACGATTCCCTTCGCTGGCTCACATCCAGGCCCAAAAGCATGGAACGTTGTGGTTGCCGGTTCGTGCACGGCTGTCCGCCCTCGGACGTGCGTACCTACATCTACAGTTGCCATGCCAGGCTGGGTGAGGTCTTTGCCTCCTTTGCCGAGTCGGTCTGCTTTGTGGGGCATACCCACGAGCTGTGGCACTACGAGTTCGACGGTGCAGAAGGCACACGACAGGCGCTGGACAGGGTCGTGACTTTGGACCCGGAGACCAGGCACATTATCAACGTGGGGGCCGTGGGTCAGCCCCGCGACGGCAACCCCAATGCAAAGTACGTCATTTACGAGCCGCACACCCGTAGGCTTGAGGTGTGCTTTGTGCCCTATGACATCGAAAGAACGGTAAAACGGATCAAAGACAGAGGATTTCCCGCCGTGTATGGGAGAAGATTGGGCTCGAATTGAAAAAGGCGGTGTTTATGCATTGCCTTTCTTAATTATACATTTACCGTGAACCCCAAATCCACGTCGCAGGCGGCTTGGCCGCCGCGAATGCCCCAGTTCTCCAAGGGATGGTCCTTGAGCAGGACCATGAAATCGTTGTCGCTCATGCCCAAGGCAACGAATTCATCGGCCACGGCTTTGTACAGGATTCGTTTGGCTCCCACGCTGCGCCCGGCAAAAGCCTCGATCTCCACGAATACGAATTTTTCCGTACGGCCTTCCTGGATTTCGAAATTTTCTTTCGGCAGCTCAATGAGCCGCTGGGTGCGGTCGTTCTCGGGAATTTTGAAGGCGTGACGCAGAGCGTTGTGCACGGCGTCGAAAAGTGCCTTCTTTTCCTTTGCGCTGCGCCCCGCAAAGGCCGTGATGGTAACGATGGGCATGTCGGGAGCCTCCTGTGTGGTTAATCCTTGAACACGTCCCTCCGGATGGCTTCGCGGGCCGCCACTGCCAGAAAGTCGGCCGGAGAGACGCCGTACTTGTCGGAGTACTTGATGATGCGTTCCAGCAGGAATTTGTGCATGGTGACCTCGACCTCTTCGAAATCGTCGTCGTCTTCGGATATTTCCACGGTGATCAGTTTGCGGCCGGCGGCCTGGGACTTGGCCGACGATGGCGTGCTGGGTTCGGGCAGGGACTCGCCGTTTTCCCGCAGCAGTTCCACAAACATGGACAGTGATTCGTGGGCCATGTCCACGGCCTCGTCCACGTCCGCGCCGAAGGTGACGCATTCCGGAAAATCCGGGAAGGTGACGCCGTAGCCTTTTTTCTCTTCGTCAAGCAGGGCGATATATTTCATGATGTGATCTCCTTATTGTGGGATGGCTATACCCTTCGAACCCCTGAATCGCAAATCCAAACGGTTCGCAGCAGGACAGGCTGTTATGACCAATTCGTCACGTGCCCGACATGTTCATGTTTCCTTCCATGGCGTAATTTCACTCTAGACTTTCTCACGAAAACCCAGCACATTGGTTCCATAGGAACAAAAGGAGGTCTTGATGGAACCCGGCGAGCAATACTCGTGATCAAGTCGCGTTTATCCGTAGCCACCAAAAAGTAACATTAGTACTTTGGACGGGGGATTAATGGCCCAGAAGAATTTTGTCCTCGATACCAACGTCCTGCTGGAAAATCCCAAAAGCATCGCTGCCCTTCGAAACGGGCAGGAAAACATCATCCACATTCCTTACACGGTCCTTTCGGAACTCGATAAACTCAAAAAAGATTCGAGAATCGGACACATCGTCTCGCAGGCGGTCCGAGCCATTCTCTGCGACGACGACGTCAACGTCTTTCCGCCTGATTTCGCCATTACCCTGGACGACGAGTGGATGGACGACCGCATCCTCAAGGAAATCCTGCATATGGCTCCCGAGGATGCCATCCTGATAACCAACGACCGCATTCTGCAGATCAAGGCCAAGGTTTACGGCATTCCCTGCGAAGAATACCGGGATTCGGACCCGTTCAAGTCCGAAAGCCAGCAATTCACCGGTTTCGTGGAGGAAGGTGAGGAGCCTGAACCCAACTGCTTCCAGTGGGAAAACGGCGTGCCTGTTTTTCACGGCCCGGATGGCCCCAAGGCCATATCCTACCAGCACGAAGTCTGGGGGGTGAAGCCGCGCAGCGTATACCAGAACCTGGCGCTTGAGCTCATGCTCAATGCGGACATCGACCTCATGTCCATCCAGTCCGAGGCCGGGTACGGGAAGACCTTTCTGGCTTTGGCCGCGGCGCTCTATCTGGTCTTGGAACGCAAGGACAACAACTTCAGGAAAATCTACCTGGTGAAGCCCGTGGTGGAGATTGGCGCGAAAATGGGCTATCTTCCCGGTGACATTGAGGAAAAAATGTTGCCGTACGTGAAGTACGTGCAGGACCTGCTCATCAAGCTCCACGACTCCCGTCCGGCCAACCGCATCTTTGTGGACCCGGCGGCCGACAACCTGAAGCTTAATCCCAAGAAATTCGAGATTCAGCCCGTGGCTTTCATTCGGGGCATGAACATCGAAAACGCGGTGGTCATCGTGGACGAAATGCAGAACCTGTCCCGGAGTGAAACCCGGGCCCTGCTGACTCGCATGAGCGAAAACGTCAAGTGCATTTGCCTGGGCGATACCCGGCAGGTGGACAATCCGTACCTCAACGAATCAAATAACGGACTGAACTGGACCGTGAAGAAGCTTCGGGGGTACAGGAATTATGCGCACATGGTCCTGAAGGGCGACCGTTCTCGCGGTCCCATCACGGACATCGTGCTGAAATCGAAACTGTAGATCCGGCGGCCGGCGCGGCAGCCGGAGAAGAGAGGAATATTCCCTATGTTCAGGTTGCCGCGTCTGGCCTCGCTGGTTTTGTGCATGCTTTTTATGTCCACCGGCGTTTGTCCAGCAGAGGAGCTTGCTCCGTCCCGATTTCCGTCTTTGGAATCCGTCATGCGCATCAAAGGGCCGCTGGATTTCTGCGGCGAGCCTGTCCCCCTGGACAATCCCGAGGTGCGAGAACGTCTGGAAAAGGAAATTCTGCTCATCCAGTGGGACCGGGCCCAGATGATTTTGTGGATGAAGCGTACCGGGCGCTATTTCCCGCATATCGAGCGCATGCTCCGGCTCAACCATATGCCGGACGATCTCAAGTATCTGCCGGTCATCGAAAGCGCTCTGCGCCCCACCGTGGGTTCTCATGCCGGGGCACGGGGCATCTGGCAATTCATTTCCTCCACGGGTAAGAAGTATGGGCTTCGCGTGGACCGGTACATTGATGAGCGGCGCAATTTCATTTTTTCCACCAAGGCGGCCGTCAACTATCTCAAGGACCTGCACGCCATGTTCGGTTCCTGGACGCTTTCAGCCGCTGCCTACAACATGGGCGAGTCCGGGCTGAAAAAGGCTGTGAAGAACCAGGAGACCGGCAATTACTATTCTCTACATCTGCCCGAGGAGACCCAGCGTTACGTGATCCGGGCCATCGTGGCCAAGATGATCATGTCCGATCCCGGAAAGTACGGCTTCCGGCTTTTGCCCGAGGACTATTACCAACCTGTGGAATATGACCGGATCCGGCTTCGCTGCCGCAGGTACACGCCGGTCATGCTGGTGGCCAAGGCCGCAGGCACCACCTATAAGAATATTCGGGATCTGAATCCGCAGATCCGGCGGGACAAGCTGCCCCTTGGAACTCACCTGGTCTTCCTGCCCAAGGGGGCGGCGGAAGCCTTCGCTGAAAAGTACGAGCCGCTCATCACCAAGTACCGGGCAGAGGTTCGGGGGCGGGTGCACAAGGTCAGCAAAGGCGAATCTCTCCTGCGTATCGCACAGAAATACCGTATATCCCTGAGGCAGTTGCTGCGGCTCAACAATCTGAAAACGAGCAGCACCATCCATCCGGGGCAGGTGTTGATCATCGAAAGATAACTAGAAGCCGCCCACGAACATGGCCGCGCCGAACAGCGCGATGCTCAGGGCGGAACAGATGGAAATAATGGCGTAAAACCAATTGAAGAAGGTTCGGTTGCGACTGGACAGCTTCAAAGTCAGGCCCCGGGCACTTACCGCCGTCCAGGCAAACAAAGTGGTGGTCAGGCCCATGCCAAGGGCCAGGGCCAGCATGGCCGCAAGCCCCGCTCCCAGGATGTTCAGGCCGATGGCGAAGGCCAGAATCACGGCTGCCCCCGGACAGGGCACCACGCCGGTTATGAAGGAAACCAGCAGTACGCTTTTCGTGTTGCCCGAGCGGATCACATCCTTGGAATCAACGGGGCAGGCCGGCCCCTGGAGCAGGCCTCCCTTGCGCAGATCCATGGCGATTTTGACCGCCAATCCTACACCCACCAAGGCCAGCAGGCCGAAGCTTGCGGGCTGGATGTATTTGTTGGCTTCGTGGAAACCACCCATGCCCTGTCCCAGCAGAATATAGGCGACGGCGACCACCAGCACGGCGGACCCCACATGCACGAAGGTGATCGTATTGCCCATGACTGCGCCCAGCCACAAGGAGCCTGGGCGGGCCAGGAAGTAAGAACAGACAACGGTCTTGCCGTGGCCGGGGCCGATGGCGTGCACTCCGCCGTACAGAAAGGAAAGCAACAGGAACATCCAGAAGGCCGAGCCCAGCGGATTTTTCCGGATGTCGTTACCCAAGCCGGTCATCCGTTGCTTGATGACTTTCTGGAGCATGGTTACCTGTTTCATGATGGTTTGACGCATGGTTGGGGAAGCGTCTTCGTCGGCAGCGGGCGCTGTCCTGGGAGCGACTGCAGCGGAAGGGGTCTTGCCTGTGCCCACGCCGGCCGGGGCCAGGTGCAGTGTGATGCCCTGCGGTATATTGTAACCTCCCCAGTAAGCCAGGTCCTTGGCCGGGGACACCGTGTGGCTTACGGAAATTGCCCCGTTGATCTCGAACGAAATCTCGTCCTCTTTCAACAGAATGTCCGAGTAGTACTCCTTGTCGTAGATGGCGATGCGCAGAGTATGCTGTTTTTCCACCGGTATGTTCAGGGGCAGATAGAAATCGTATACCAACCGGTTGTCTTCCGTGGTGGAGGCGCGGAAATCCATGGCTTCCTTGATGGGCAACTGTTCGGCGTCCAAATGCACGGCCGTGAAGTAGTCGAAGTTTTTCAGGTAGGAGAACGCACCGTCGCGTATGGCTGTCTGGCCGGCTGTGGTGCCGATGTCGTCCGGGGCCACACCGATGTCGCTCAGGATGGCGCTGGTGAACATGTCGTCGAAGACCCAGTGCTGGCGGATGCCCGCAACCCCCTGTTCATCGATGACGATGACCGGCGAGGCGTCGATGAATACGTGTGGGTGGGCCCGGGCCACGGACACGAAAAACAGCATGAACACGGTTGTTGCGAGGATATATTTTTTCAGAATCTGCTTCATGATGTGCTGTGTGTACCCGCATCCGTGTGGTCGGGCAAGATGCGGGTGGCCCATTGCACACGCACCTTCGGGCGAAGATTGCGGTCTGTCAGTGTTTGAATCCAAGGGCGGCTGTTTTCCGTCAAGCCTTTTCAGAAGTGATGTTTTTGAGATCTTTGATTTTTACTTGGCTGTTTAGTTTCAGATATAGTCTGTATCCCGTGGGTCTTGCCTTGCCTGGTCCGTCGAGGAAAGGCTGGAAAATGGCTCCGGTTTGTTTTGAGCTGAATTGGTTGTTTTGCCTGATGCCCCTGGATGGTATGTTTGCCAACCGTGTTTTTCATTGTGCAGGAGAAGCGTCCCTGCTTGGTATTTCCATATATTGAATGTCCCATCCGTTTTATAAAAGTACTGGACTCATTGCACAAAGAGGCAACCGTTGCTAGGTTAGTGCAACGCTGCGGCGGAATTTGCAAAGCACCGAGGCTACGATGAGCGAAGAGCAGAGAGAAAACGGGGCGAGAAGGCCTTTTTTCCCAGCCAGGGGGCGGTCCCTGTCCAGGGATCTGACTGCCAGCTTGGTCGTCATTGTTGTCATGGTGGCCACGGCCATGTCCGCTTACACGTACTGGCGCCAGTCCGAGGACATGATGGCCTCGGCCCGGGCCAAGGCAGACGAAACCGTGGAGCGCGTGGCCGAAATTCTGGCCGTGCCCATTTGGAACCTCGATTATGAAAATGCCCGGCTCATAGGTTCGGTCTACGCTCAGAACGACATGGTGCAGGGCTTCCGCATCTATGGCTCCCGCAACGAGGTCATCTACGCCCACGAAAAGTTCATCGGGTCCAAGCCGGATGTGAAACGGGTACGCAAGATTGTTTTCGAAGGGCGCAATATCGGCCGAGCCGAGATCGACTTCACCCTGCGCGGGGAGAAGGAGCGCCTGGAAGGGCAGATGCTCGTCTCGGTTATGCTTATCATGGTTTCCGTCGTGGTCATTCTGGCGGTGACCGGCATTCTGTTACGCGTGTTTCTGGGCAAGCCCCTTTCCATTCTCCAGCATGGCATCGCCCGGGTGGCAAAGGGTGATTTCTCCTATGACTTCGGCGAGATTCACCATGCGGAACTCTTGGATATCGCCCGCCGTTTTCGGATCATGAGCGCGGAGATCGAGGCTCGCGAACGTAAGCTGCAGGCCATGAACCGCACCCTGCAGGAAGCGGAGGAAAAATACCGCGGCATTTTCGAAAATGCGGTGGAAGGTATTTTCCAAATGACGCCGGAAGGGGAAATGACCAACGCAAACCCGGCGCTGGCCCGTTTCTTCGGTTACGAAACCGTGGATGAGTTTCTCAAGGATGTGCGCATGATGCGCAGCAGGCTCTTTGTGGACCCGGACCAAGCCCGCGCCTTTCTGGAGGATATTCAGCAAGGCGGCAAGGTTCTGCGCCTGGAAGCCGAATACAAACGCAAGGACGGTCGGAAGTTCTGGGGGTCCTTGAACGCCCGCGCCGTTCATGGCGACAACGGCGAGTTCCACTCCATCGAAGGTATTCTTGAAGATATCACCGAACGCAAAAAGGCCGAGCAGGATCTTGCCGACCTGAACCGTCACCTGGAGCAACTGGTACGCGCCCGAACCGAGGATTTGGTGCGCAAGGCCCATGAATTGGAGCAGGCCAACAAGCGGCTGCGAGAACTGGATGAGATGAAGTCCGCGTTTTTGTCCTCGGTTTCTCATGAGCTGCGCACGCCGCTTACCTCCATTCTCGGATTCGCCAAGTTGTTGACCAAGGACTTCGTGCGTTCCTTCCTGCCCAAGGCCGACGGTGATTCTTTGTTGGAAAAGCGGGGCAAGCGTATCCAGGAGAATCTTTCGATCATCACCGAGGAGGGGGAACGCCTGACGCGGCTCATCAACGATGTGCTGGATCTGAACAAGATCGAATCCGGCCGTATGGGATGGCGTGACGAGGTGGTCCGCATAAGCGACATCGTGGACAAGTCCATTCAGTCGGTCAAAGGCCTGTTCGCCCAGAAACCCAATGTACGCCTGAAGCACGAGGTACAGGACGGGTTGCCTGAAATCGTGGCCGACCCGGACCGTATTCAGCAGGTTCTCATGAACCTGCTCAACAACTCGGCGAAGTTCACCGAGGACGGTAACGTTACGGTCAAGGCCCATCGTGACAACAGTTACATCCGTGTGGAAGTCAACGACACGGGCATGGGCATCGCCCCGGAAGACCGGCTGACCATCTTCGAGAAATTCCACCAGTCGAGCATCAACACCATCAAGGACAAACCCCAGGGCACCGGTCTCGGCCTGACCATCTGCCGCGAGATCATCGAGCATTACGGCGGCCGCATCTGGGTGCAGTCCGAGCTTGGTAAGGGCAGTTCCTTCATCTTCACTTTGCCCATCGAACAGGAATGATCAGTCCCGCCAAGCGGTTGAAGTCTTGGGCTGTATAAGTCCAACGCTTACTGCTGCTTCGGTTGCGCATGCGCCGCGAAACAGACATTCGGAGACTCTGGTCGAAGAGTTTTGCCCAAGCCAGAAAATCGAGGGGGACCCGCCACAACGGCAGGTCCCCATGGTCTGTCTGCTGCCCCGGTGGAGAGAGAACCGGGACAGGGGAGGTTTTCGCCGCTATGCGGCGGGGTTGGGGTGGATGAGATTCATTGCACCAGATGCCAGCGCCCGTCCGGGCCGCGATAGGCATCGGCATAGACGGTCTCGGTTTTGCCGTTGGGCATGTCCGCCTTCAATTCCACTTCGCGGTAGATGCGCCCTTCACGCCTGCGGGGGGGCTTTGGCCGGGCGTGGTACTGAACGCCCGTGTCCGGGTTGCGCCACTCGGTTACCTCGCCGGACGGCGTGTGTTCCAAGGTGCTCGAAATATGTTGCCGGTCGTTCTTGTCCATTTCATTGCCGATGATGTAACCGGCCGCCATGCCTATACCGGCTCCTATGGCAGCTCCGGAAATTTTGTTCTTGCTGGTCAGCGCGCCTATGGTGGCCCCGGTCAGCGCGCCGAGTCCTGCGCCGGATTGGGCTCTGTTGGCGCAGCCTGTGGCCGCAACGGCCAGGATCAGAAGCAGGATCAATTGTCTCATGGTTGTCGTCTCCTTGTTCAACCATAAGCATTGGATGTGCCAAAAGTATAATATGTTGAATTTATTGAGTTAATAATCATGGTCAGGGTGGCCGGGCAGGCGGGGAGCACCCTTTTTGCGCAGGCGCGCGCACATTGTGAACAGGGGAAGCGAAAACAGGCCCGTATCGATGCATCCGATACGGGCCTGTTAAAGGTGCAAGTGTGGAAAGGGGTTATTGCATGGTTTCGCGATCGCGCACGCCGATGAGGTAAAGGATGGAATCCAGCCCCAGGGTGGAGATGGACTGGCGCGCTCCCTGTTTGACCTTCGGCTTGGCGTGGAAGGCGATGCCAAGTCCCGCCAAATTGAGCATGGGCAGGTCGTTGGCCCCGTCGCCCACGGCGATGCATTGCTGGAGGCTGATACCTTCCTTGTCCGCTATGTGCTTGAGCAGTTCGGCCTTCTTGTTCGCGTCCACAATGTATCCCAAGGCTTTCCCGGTGAGCTTGCCGCCCTCGATTTCCAGTTGGTTGGCGTAAACGTAGTCGAGGCCCAGGCGTTCCTTGAGGCGGTTGCCGAAATAAGTGAACCCGCCCGAGAGAATGGCCACGGTGTATCCCACAGATTTGAGCACCCGAATCAGGCGTTCGGCTCCCTCGGTAAGAGGCAGGCGGTCATAGACCGTTTCCAGCACGGACTCATCGAGCCCCTCCAGCAGGGCCAGCCGTTTGGTCAGGCTCTGGGTGAAGTCAAGCTCGCCGCGCATGGCCTGCTCGGTAATGGCGGCCACCTTGTCTCCCGCACCGGCCTCTTTGGCCAGTTCGTCGATGACTTCTGCCTGGATCAAGGTGGAGTCCATGTCGAACGCCACCAGCCTGCGGTTGCGGCGAAAGATGTTGTCTTCCTGGAAGGCGATGTCCACTTGCAGCTCCGCGGAAAGATCCAGCAGTTTGGCACGCAGGGCGGGCATGTCGTCGGGCGTGCCGCGCACCGTGAACTCTACGCAGGCGCGGGACAGGGAAAGGTCGCTGTCCAGGGGCATGCGGCCGGACAGTCGATGTATGGTGTCGATGTTCAGGCCGCTGTCGCTCATGGTGGAGGTGATGCTCGAAATTTGCTTTGAGGAAATATGCCGGGCCAGCAGGGTGACGATGTGACGCTGGCGGTTGGCCGCTCCCACCCAGCTTTCGTATTTTGCCTTTTCCAGCGGGTGGAGTTTCATGGTCACACCCAGTTCGTGGGCCCTGAAAAGCATGTCTTTGAGCACCGGCTTGGAATTGGTGGGCAGGCGGACCAGAATGCCGAGGGTCAGGAAATCGTGAATGACGGACTGGCCGATGTCCAGGATGTCCACGGCATAGTCGGCAAGAACCGCAGTCAGGTTGGCGGTCAGGCCGGGGCGGTCTTGGCCGGTGATGTGAATGAGGATGATCTGTTCGTTGGGCATGTCGGCTCCTCTCGTGAAATTCCCGGGGACCTTCGCATAATTTTGTGCGGCAGTAAATCGTACATAAAGGGTTGACCTGCACAAGGCGCTTGGCTATTTTGCCAAATAGCCAAGCGCTGGAGGAGTTCATGCTGCAGGAAATAGAAGTAAACAAGAATTACGAACGGTCCGCCGACGTCTTCAAGGCCATGGGGCATCCTGCCCGCCTCAGGATGTTGGCGGCTCTGGGAAGCGGCGAGCAGTGCGTCTGCGAGCTGCAGAAGTTGGTGGGCCTGGATATGTCCACCGTGTCCAAGCACCTTTCCGTGCTCAAACACGCCGGAGTCGTATCGTCACGCAAAGAGGGGAACTGGGCCTACTACCGCCTGGAGCTGGAATGTGTCGGCAGGTTCCTCACGTGCATTGAACGGACACTCTCCGAATAAAGGAAAGATCGGCATGCAAGAATTGAAAATGGCACCGCAACAGCCCTGCGCCTGTATGGGCGGAGGAGCAGCGAAAAAGGATCAGTGGACCTTGCCGCGCATCCTGCTGGTGGGAGGTATACTGCTGGCGGCCTGGGCGGCGGTCTATTACCGGCTCAGCCCCTTTGCCTCCTGGTTCACGGGAACGCTGTTGGGGCTGGATATGACCTCGCACCTGGGCCAGGCTGTGGAGTTTTTTGTCTATGACACCCCCAAAGTGCTCATGCTTCTGGCTCTCATAGTTTTTTTCATAGGCGTGATCCGTTCCTGGTTCACGCCCGAGACCACCCGGGCCATGCTGGCCGGGAAACGGGAGGTGGTGGGCAACGGCATGGCCGCCTGCCTGGGCGTACTCACTCCGTTCTGTTCCTGTTCGGCAGTGCCGCTCTTCGTGGGCTTCGTGTCCGCGGGGGTTCCCCTGGGTGTCACCTTTTCCTTCCTCATCGCCGCGCCCATGGTCAATGAGGTGGCCCTTATCCTGCTGTACGGCATGTTCGGCTGGAAGGTGGCCGTTCTGTATCTGGGAACCGGCCTGGGGATCGCCATGGTCGCCGGATGGGTCATCGGCAGGTTGCGCATGGAAAGTCATCTGCAGGATTGGGTGCGCAATCAGCTTTCCATGGGCGGGGACCCGGTACGCAATCAACTGACTCTGTCGGATCGTGCCCGTGCCGGTGTGGAGGCCGTGCGCGACATCGTGGGCAAGGTCTGGATCTACGTGGTGCTCGGCATAGCCGTGGGCGCGGGCATCCACGGCTACGTGCCCCAGGATTTCATGGCTTCCATCATGGGCAAGGAAGCGTGGTGGTCCGTGCCTTTGGCCGTGCTCATCGGCATTCCCATGTATACCAATGCAGCGGGTGTTGTGCCTATCATTCACGCTCTCATCGGAAAGGGGGCCGCGCTTGGTTCCGCCCTGGCCTTCATGATGTCGGTCATCGCCCTTTCCCTGCCGGAAATGCTTATTCTCAAGAAAGTGCTCAAGATGCGGCTCATCCTTACCTTTGTGGCTGTGGTGGGCTGCGGCATTCTGATTGTGGGATACCTGTTCAACTTGGTACTCTAGGCCATGGATATCGAATCCTGCCATACCGCTTATTTGAGTAATCCCGCGGCAACTCCGGCCTCCACCCTGCAGGTGGAGGCCGTGATGCGTTTTTTCGACGATTGGGCGCACAAAGGCCCGGGTTGTCTGCCGCACTACATGAACCAGGCCGAGGAAGCCCGGTGCACGGCAGCCGATCTTATCGGGGCCGATAGCGGAGAGATCGCCTTTGTGGGCAAAACTTCAATGGGCCTTAACGCCGTAGCTCAAGGTTTGAAACTCGGGCCGGGAGACGCCGTCCTCGTTCCCGTGCCGGACTTTCCGGCCAACGTCTTTGCCTCAAAAGCCCTGGACCAGCTACTCGGGGGATGAATCGAAGAGTTTTGTGATAATAATCAAATAGAATTCGCATCCACCTTGTCATAAAACCGGCGGCAATATATACAGAAGTAAATCTGTTATCTTGGGCGCCAGCATGGAGGATGCATGAAGTCGGACAATCCCAATGGTCACAGCAATGGACTCATTGCCGAGGGGGAGTTCTGTTTCATTTCAAGCGCCGAGCGTTCAAATTACGTTTCTCGCCGTATCCGTGAGAAGTTGGTCGACTACGATGAGTACGACTTCTCTCCCCGCCAGGTACGAGCCCTGAATATTTTTTTCGACCTGAGTCAGGAATTCCGCACCCGAGAGATGTTTTATGGCACCAGCCTGAACATCCTGCGTATCATGTTCGGGCTGGAGAGTTGCATCTATGTTCTGGAGGACGAGGAGACCTTTGCCCTGGGGGCCTGTTCGGAAGGGTACGAACGGGCACAGGACAAGGTCCGCAACTGGGATGGCGAGTTCGCGGTGGAAACTGTGGAAACGGATACTCATCTTCATTATCCCATCCGCTGCAACCCGGAATACAACGACCTGCTTCCGTTTGTTCCTCCGGAAAACATCATCGGTAATTTCGTGGTTCAGAAGAGCCGGGTTCTGTTTCCGGAGATGAAGCTTTTTCTGGAAAAATACGTCAACAGGGTGGGGTACCAGTTGCATAATCGTATCTTGCGGGCCCGCAACCGTGAGCACCTCAATTTCATCCGCAATCTTGTGGAGGATATCGGGCATAACGTCATTGTGCCCAATATCTACTTCAAACTGTATTTCAATCAGTTGCGCCGTATGATCACCGAGCTGGAAGATGTTGGGGAGAACATGGATGCCTTGGGGGAGGGCGAAAACGGCGCCTGCGAGAATTGCGCGGCCAAATTGATCGGTCTCCATGGGCGGATGAAGGAGCAGTTCGACCAGATATACCGGCATTACGTGCAGACCAGCATGTTTTTGGAGACACTGCTGCGCCGTCGTCATTTCGAGGAAGGTCGCTATGTGCTGGAGAAGAAGCCGTGCAACCCACTCACCCAGGTCATCGAGCCGCAACTCGAACGCTACCGTGACCGCCTGGAGGATCGCAACATCCAGATTGATCTGACTATTGGTGGAGCCCCGCCGGACCAGACTCTCCGAATGATGATGGACGTGGGCCTCATCTCCCAGGTTTTCGCCAATTTTTTTTCCAATGCGGTCAAGTACACCCGCGAGGCTACTCTGCCCGACGGTCGGAAAGGGCGTTTCCTGTCCTACGGCTGGAAGATCCTCAAAGATCATTTCACCACGGGTGTGGACGGCATCCGAATGTACGTTTTTTCGACGGGTGAGCCCCTGCGGCTCGTCGATCCCATGGAGGTATTCGATCCCGGCTTCCGGGCTATGAACGTGCCGTCCGAAAGTGGTACGGGCCACGGGCTTTATTTTGTGCGTCAGGTGGTGGAGCTGCACCGAGGTGAAGTTGGGTACGTTCCCTACTCGTACGGCAATGAGTTCTACTTCATTCTTCCTTTCGAGTTGGAAGGAAAACCGGCTCCCGAACTCCCATCCAAATGCCCTGCCTGATCATGCTGCCTGAGGTAGCGCTGATAGTAGGCCAGGCACAATACAGTCATGGGCAGGGCGATGATCAGGCCCAGGAAGCCGAGCAGTTGTCCCCAGACCGACAGGGAGAGCAGGATGAGCCAGGGGGAGAGGCCCATGGCCTTGCCTTGCAGACGGGGGACGATCACCATGTCCTGTGCGAGTTGAGCCACCCCGAAGACGCCGCCCACCAAAGCGAATCCGTACCACAGGCTGTGTCCGTGAATGATTGCGTCCAGCCCCGCCAGGATAAAGGCCGGGATGAGCCCGACGATCTGGAGATAGGGCACCAGGTTCAGCAGTCCAGTGAGCATACCCAGCACCACGGCCAGAGGCAGATGGATGACGGAAAATCCTATGGAGAAGAGCACTCCCATGATCAGGGCGATGAGCGCCTGGGTGCGGAAGTAACGGTTCATGGCCGAGGTGAACTCGTCGAAGAAGTCCACCACCGCGTTCCGGTATTTGCCGGGAATGTAGTTCTGCCAGTTGTCGCGGAATTTGCCGAAGTCCAGCAGGATAAAGGTCAGGTACAGGCCGATGACTACCAAGCCCGTGAGGGCCAGTAGAATATTGGCCGTACCGCTGATGATTTTCCAAACGCCGGGCAGGGCCTTCTTGGCTGTTGCCTGAAGCATGCTGGAAAGGCCGGATTCGCTGAAGAACTGACGCACGTCTTCGCGTTGCGCGAATTCGCGAACTGCTTTCCATAGATCAGGCGGCAGTCGGTCCGCCGCTTTTTGGGCCAGGGCGGAGTTGTTGACCAGTTGGGAAAGCGTGGAGCCCATGTGAGTCAACTCCTTGATGATCACCGGCGCCAGCATCCAGACGAGACCCGTGAACAGGGCCGTGACCAGAAGCAGGGTCAGCAGTACCGCCACGGTGCGTGACTTGACCACCCTTTGCAGCAGCTCCACCAGAGGGTTGACCATGTAGGCCAGCACCAGCGCAGCCGCAAAGGGTAGGAGCGCCTCGCTCAGGTAGCCCGCCAGGTTTACGCCGGCCCAGAGCAGGCCGACGCCCAGGGCGATACGCACCACGCGGTCGAAGGTGTACGGTCGGTCGGCGTCGAACATGGTCACCACCAGGTTGGAGTTGTCATATTGCTTTCCTTGGTATCAGGACGAGCATGATTACTCAACCGCTCCAGCGGGTTGCAATAGGCTTCCGTCCGTGGCACCAATCCTGGAGAGGTGGGAATGAATCGACCGGGACTGCTGCGTATCTTTTTCATTTTTCTCAGGCTTGGGCTGACCGCGTTCGGGGGCCCGGCCATGATTCCCTATATCCGCCGTCAGGCCGTGGACCGGCATGGCTGGCTTTCGGACGAGTCGTTCCGGTTCGGCATGTCCGTCACCCAGATGATTCCCGGCGCGACCGCAATGCAGATGGCCGCTTATACGGGGCTCCGGGCGCGAGGGGCCTGGGGCGCGGTGGTGGCCTATCTCGGTTTCAGCCTGCCTGCCTTCCTGCTCATGCTGGGGCTTTCGGCGCTTTATTTTTCGGCTCGGGACATAACGTGGGTGGGCTTGCTTTTCCGGGGCCTTCAGGCCGTGGTCGTGGCCCTTGTCGCCAATGCGGCCATCAATCTGGGCCGTCGTTACCTGAATAGCGTCGCTGCTGTAGTCCTGGCCGCGCTGGCGGGTGTCTGGCTCGGGTTCAAAGGCAATCCCATCCTGGCCCTGGCGGTCGTCTGCATCCTTTCCGTATTCGTATTTCGACAGGAACGGAATGCGTCCGGCCCTGTTCGGGACGGCGGCCTGCATTGCGATCATCGGCGCGCGGCCTTCGGAATGGTTCTGTTCATGGCCGTCGGACTCGGCATGCTTTTTTGGCTGAACCACGCCCTGTTCGATCTGGCTGCGCTTATGGCCAAAATTGACCTGTTTGCTTTTGGCGGCGGGTACGTGTCCGTTCCTCTCATGCTGCATGAGGTGGTGGAGGCGCGGGGCTGGCTCACCGAACCCCAGTTCATGGACGGCATCGCCCTGGGCCAGATCACACCGGGTCCCATCGTCATGACGGCCACTTTTGTGGGATATGCCGTCAAAGGACTTCCCGGAGCGGCCATTGCCACGGTGGCCGTGTTCTCCCCTTCCCTGCTCATCCTGCTGGGAACCACGCCTTTTTACGAGCGGCTTTCCTCCTCGGCCATTTCCCGACGAGTGCTCAAAGGCAGCCTCATCTCTCTGGTCGGCCTCATTGCCGCGGTCGCGGTCCGTTTCATGTTCACCACCCATTGGGATATTGTCTCGGCTGGGATCGCCGTGGCTGCTTTGGTGGCCTTGCGTCTGCGTGTGGACATCCTTTGGGTGGTCTGCGCCGGTGGTGTACTGGCCGTGTTTCTGGGGGGATGATTCGTCCGCCGTCTTGATGCTGGTCTTGTTTTTTCTCATGTTTTTAAGCGTTTGACACTGTACATGCCTATGGGTACTGTTCATCATGAGGGAAATCCCCTGTGCCGAGGGCTGGCTTCCGGGGGATGCTGAAACACTTTTCTTGTGGTCCAACAGAACAAGTGAGGAAATATGTCTCGAGTTTCCAGATTGGCCTTCCAGACAAAACTTCTTGTGGGCACCATAGGCATCGTGGCCATCGCCATTATCGCCATGGCCGTGGTTACGCAGGTACAGGTGAAAAATTCTCTGCGTCAGATGGGCGACACATCCATGCAATCCTTTGGCGAAAGCATGTACAGTCTTTTGGAAATGAAGCACGCTTTGCTGTCCGACAAGCTCAAGGGCGATCTGGAGATCGTGGAAAAGGCCGCTTTCAAGTTGGGCAACCCCTTCCTCTACGCGGATAACAAGGTTCCCATCACCATCATCGATCCCGGGACTGGAGACAAAAGAGACGCCACCGTGCCCACGTTGCAGTTCGGTGGGTACGTGGTCAACGACAACCACATTTACGTGGACCGCATGAAAAAGGATTACGGGACCGAGATTGCGGTATTCCTGTTCGGCCCGGGCGGTTTGGTGGACATTTCCTCCAGCGTGAAGAGCAAGGATGGTCGGCGCCTGGTTGGTTCCCTGATCCCCGAGAGCAGTCCCATTTTCAAGGCCATCAACGCTGGCGAGACCTACATGGGCATCGTGTCCATGGCCGGGGAGTGGTATCTGGCGGCCTACAAACCCCTCAAGGACATCTTCGGTGAGGCACTGGGAGCTATTTGCGTGGGGCGCCAGATCCTGACGCCGGATTTCCGCAAGGCCGTCGGTGAGCCGAAGATCGGGGGCAAGGGCTACGGTTTCATCTATAACCGCGATTCCCAACTGGTGTTGCACCCAGCCATTGAAGGCAAGTTCATGAACACTTTTCCGATCTGGGACAACTTCAAGAACGCCAAGACCGATTTTATTACCTATGTCTACAACGGCGAACCCAAGCAGGCCTTTGTGAAGACCTTCGAACCTTGGGGGTGGACTTATGTTTATGCCATGACCGGCAACGAGATATTCAACGGCGTGGACCGGAAACTGTTGCTGTCCAACGTGGCCGTGGCTGTATTCTCCCTGGTCGCCGTGGTCGTGGTGCTCCTGTTGCTTGTCAGGGTGGTCACCAAACCTCTGCGCGAACTGTCCGTGTTCACCGGCAAGGTGGCCGAGGGCAACTTTGACGCCGATATTTCCTATGCCGCCGAGGATGCTATCGGTGACACCATTGTTGCGGTGCGCGAGATGATTATGGAACTCAAAAACAAGCTCGGATTCTCCGAAGGGATCCTGCGCAGCCTGACCTATCCTTGCGTGGTGGTGGACACCGAGGAGAGGATCACTTTTCTCAACCAGCAGGAGCTGGATCTGTTGCAACGGGACGGCAAGCCCGAGGATTATACCGGCCTGAAGCTGGCTGAATTCATATATGGCGATCCGGCTCGCGACACCTTGCTGGGGCAGTGCCTGCGGGACAATTGCTCCATGGAGGGGCAGGAGAGCCACGGCACGGGCGAGAAAGGCCGAGAGTACGATGTGCTTGTGGATATGGCCGTGCTCAAGGACCTGGACGGGAAGGTCATCGGTGCGTTCACCATTCTTACGGAAACCACGGCCTTGAAAGCCAACGAGCGCCGTGCCAACGAGCAGCGCGAACGTATCGTGGCGACCGCACATGAGGCCGACACCATTGCCGAGCAGCTTTCCGCAGCCGCCGGGCAGCTTTCCGCCCAGGTGGAGCAGTCCGCCAAGGGCACCAGGGTTCAGCGCGAACGCGCGGCAGAGACTGCCACAGCCATGGAAGAGATGAACGCCACCGTGTTGGAGGTGGCCCGCAATGCCTCGGATGCGTCCGCCAATGCGGACGAGGCCAAGATCAAGGCCGGCGAAGGCGGACAACTGGTGGACAAGGTGGTGGAGGCCATCGCCCAGGTGGATGCCCGTTCCTCGGAGCTTAAGGAGAGCATGGACGCTCTGGGACGGCAAACCGACAGTATCGGGGCCATTATGCAGGTCATCGAGGACATCGCCGACCAGACCAATCTGCTGGCGCTCAACGCGGCCATCGAGGCTGCTCGCGCCGGTGAAGCGGGCCGAGGTTTCGCCGTGGTTGCCGATGAAGTCCGCAAGCTGGCCGAAAAGACCATGGACGCCACCAAACAGGTCGGCCAATCCATTGCCGACATCCAGGAAGGGGCAAAGAGAAATGTGGAGGCCACGGAAGTGGCTCGTGAGTCCGTAAAGACGAGCACCCGGCTCGCCAACCAATCCGGTGAGGCCATGGAGGAAATTCAGGGTCTGGTGGAACAGTCTGCGGATCAGGTGCGCAATATCGCCACCGCCGCCGAACAGCAGTCGGCCACCAGCGAGGAAGTGAACCGGGCCACGGAGGAGATCAATGTCATCTCCTCGGAAACTGCGACTGCCATGCAGGAATCCCAGCGTGCCATCGAAGACCTTTCTCAATTGGCGCTACAACTCAAGGAGCTCATCCAGCATATGCAGAAGGATTGAATCCGATTCACGTGACGTAATGAAAGCCCCCGCCTCCTGTGAGGCGAGGGCTTTTTTTTAGAAGCGTAGGCCTGCGTTGAGTCGCGCCGGATGCAGCAAGAGGTCCAGGGCGGCAAGGATGTCCGGGGCGATGAGGTCCGCCGAAGCCACAGCGCGGGCCGAAGCGCACTCCCCCTGGATCACGGCGATGCCGATGGTGCATTCGTTGAGCATGAGGCAGTCGTTGCGGCCGTTGCCGATGGAGGCGCAGGCATCCACGCCCAAGGCGCGGACAAAGTCGCGTTTGGCCTTGCCTTCGTGCCCTTCGCCGATGACGTGCACGGCACAGGGCAGGTCTGCCAACCGGACCTCGCAGGTGCCGTGGGTATCGGCTGTGATCACCGTGATTTCCATGTGCTCGGCCAGTATCTTGATGCGTTGCGCAACGCCGGGCAGCAGTTCCCCGTCATGGGCAAGGGTTCCGTTATAGTCCAGCACCAGGTACTCCAGTTCCAGAGTACCGATTCCATGGACCTCCACTTTGAGCATGACTAGTGCTCCCGAGCGCCCAGCATGGCGTTCAGGCCGTCCTTGAAGATCAGTTTGGTGGCCAGTTCGTCTGCGATTTCGCTCAGGTCCATGAGTTTTTCCAGGAAGTCGAGAATTTCGTGGCGCTTCGTCTCGTCTCCGTTGTCGAACTCGAATTTGCAGTCCCCGTTGTTGAAATATTCTTCCAACCTGTTGAGATAGTCCATGTCCAACATGATGGTCTCCGTTATTCGTGGTGATATGGCATGCCGCGCAGGATAGTGCCCGCGCGGTAGAGTTGTTCCAGGAGCACGAGCCGGGCCAGCTCGTGGGGCAGGGTCATGTCGCTCAGGCGCAGTTTGACACGTGCCGCGGCCTTGACATCGTCGGAGAGGCCGAAAGGCCCGCCGATGACGAAGGTGGGACGGAGGTTCGGGTCCTCGATCCACTTGCGTAGGTCTTTCGCCAGTTTCTTGGAGGTGGTTCGGTCTCCGAACTCGTCCATGATGATGAGCATGTCCGAAGGCTTGGCCTTGGCCAGGATGCCTTCTCCTTCCTTTTTATTGCGGGCCGCCGCCGGGAGCTTGCCCGGTCCGTCTTTGACCGTGCTTTCCTCCAGCTTGAAGAATCGAGAAAGTTTTTTCCAGTAGTGCTCGCATCCTTCGCGGTAGAATTTTTCCTTGGGTTTGCCCACCCAGATGAATCCGACCTTGCTCATGTCTAAACGTTCTTGAGTTCCGCGCTGAGGTTGCCGTTCGAATAGTCCACGCGCACATAGCCGCCGCCTGCCAGCATGCCCGGGTTGATGACCGTGCTCCTGCCGATGGTGTCCACGGCCTTGGATTCGTGGATGTGACCGGTGAGCACCAGATCGGGCTGCCGTTCCTCGATGATGCGGCGCACCGCCCGGCTGCCCACGTGCTGGCCATTGCCGATCATGTCCACCTTGGAGTCGGCGGGGGGCTCGTGGATGACCAGGATGAGCTTGTCGAAGTTCATGGCTTCCGCCATTTCGAAACATTCCTCCAGCCATTGCTCCAAAGTGGATTCCGGCACCTCGCTGGGCGTGCCGAAAGGCGTGGGCGTGGAAAAGCCGATGCCTATGACGCCGAGGCCCGGAGCCAGCTCTTTGACCTGATGGTGCAGGTTGATGCCCTGATCATCAAGATATTCGATGACCGAGTTCGTGTCCATGTTGCCGGGCTGGGCCAGGATGGACTTGTTGTAGGTTTCCACGGCGCCGATGACGCCCTTGACCGCATAGCTGGTGCCGTGGTTGGTCAGGTCCCCGGTGATGATGACCCCTTCTGCCTCCGCCAGGTCGGAGATTTCAGCCAGGACGCTGGTGGACTCGTGTATGTCGCCGAACGCAATCCAGTACATTGCGGCCCTCCGCTTCGTTGCGTGTTGATCGATAGCAAAACGTAAGGGGAATTCTCTCCGCTTTCAAAGGTTTTCTGACCGGTTTGCGATCAGCGTTTGCGGATGAGGAGTCTGGACATGAGCTACCCCTCTGGCTGCCGCATGTAGATGGTGCGGGTGGGGAAGGCGAAGCCGACTCCTTCCTCCTCAAACTTGCGGAAAATGGCCAGATTGATGCATTCTTGGGTATCCATGTACTCGTTAAAGTCCGGGGATTCCACATAGTAGACCACTTCGAAGTCCAGGCTGCTGTCGCCGAAGCGGAAGAAATGGGCCCGGTCGAATGTGGTTTTCGGAGTCTTTTCGATGATGGATTTGACGAACCCGGGTACGGCCTCCAGTTTAACCGAGGGAGTGGAATAGAGAACGCCGAAGGAAAAGACCACGCGGCGGCGGGACATGCGTTGGTAATTCTTGACCCGGGCTCCGGTCAGGTCCGAGTTGGCTATGATGATCTGTTCGCCCGCCAGGCTGCGGATGCGTGAAGTCTTGAGCCCGATATGTTCAACCGTGCCCATGAGGTCACCCACGATGATGAAGTCACCGATGGCGAAGGGGCGGTCGAAGAGGATGGCGAAGTAGCTGAACAGGTCTCCCAGGATGGCCTGGGCTGCGAAGCCCACGGCAACGCCCGCCACGCCGAGGCCTGCAAGCAGGGTACCCACCTTGACTCCGAAGTTGTCCAGAATGAAGGCCAGAGCCAACACCCAGACAACGCCCTTGACGACGGGGAGCACCACCTTGCCCCTGGTCCCGGCCAATGACGACCCCTGTTTGCGCAGGTAGATGTCCAGGAAAAAGCGCAGCGCATTGAAGATCAGGGAGATGGTTGTGAGGGTGAACAGGATCAGGAACAGGTGCCCCATGAGGGCCTGGGCGCCTTGTTCCATTTCCAGGGATTCGAAAAAGGCGTAGACCGCCCCCAGGTTCAAGAACCAGTACAGCGACCCCAGCAGTCTTTTGGCGTGCTGTGGGTCGAGGCTGGAACCGCCCTGTTCGGCCCAGCGGGTGAGTCGGTTTCCGGCCATGCGGCGCAGCAGTGCGGCCGCGCCAAGAGCGGGCAGCAGCACGGCCAGGGCCGTGAGTACGTCAGTGAGCTCGGACTTCAGAAAAGTTCCGGTCAGGTTTTTCCAGGTGATGATGGTGTCCATGGGGCCTCAATAGCATAATCTCGGCGTAGGACAAGTGCGGCTTGGTTGTTATGACGCCTTGCCCGGTTTGACCAGGATGATCACACGCCGGTTTTTGCTTTGGTTCAGAGGAAGCGGAATTCCCTTGTCATCCACGTTGGGGGCGAGGGGCTGGGTGTCGGCCAGGCCCATGACCTTGATGTCGTCCTTGGGGAAGCCTCGGGCAATGAAGAACCGGGCCACCGAGGAGGCGCGGGCCGAAGACAACTCCCAGTTGGATGGGTACCGGTCCGAATGGATGGGAATGTTGTCCGAGTGACCTTCGATGATCAGGTCGTAACGCTGCTCGGTGAGCGGGCCCACGATGCGATTCAGGATGTCCTTGGCCCGATTGGTCAGGGTGGCGTCTCCCAGTTTGAAGAAGACCGCGCCTTTGAGGTTGATGGCTACTGCGTCGGGGCGCAGCTTGAGGGAGAGAGCCTCCTTGTCCCTGCCGATGGTCCGGCTGAGTTCAAGCTGCAGTTCGAAGAGATTTTTTTCCTTTTTCCCGGGGGGGAGCGGAGCATCTTTGTCGGTGTTGGATGGGGCGGCCTTGCCTTTCATGGCCTCGGCCATGATGGACGACATGGCCGCATAGCGGGTCTTGTCCACTTTGGAGACGGCGAGCATGAGCACGAAAAAGCAGAGCAGCAGAGTCATCATGTCGGCGAAGGACAAGGTCCAGTTGCCTTGCTCGTGCCGCCGGGAATGGCGTTTGGGGAAGGGGGGCTTGTGCTCAAGCATGGCAGAGTTCCTAGCGGGCCGAGATGGCCGACCAACTGCGCGGCGGCAGGTAGCCCCTGAGTTTGTCCTGGATGATGGCCGCCGGGGTTTTGTCCTTGATGTGCAGGATACCGTCGCGGAACACGCACATGAGGATGGTGCGTTCCTCCACCCTGCGTTCCACCTTGGTGGCGATGGGCAGGTAGAGCAGATTGGCGAAAAGTACGCCGTAGAGCGTCGTGGTCAACGCCGTGGCCATGCCAGGGCCGATGCGCGTGATGTCGTCGCCCATGCCCTGCATCATGGCGATGAGTCCGATGAGTGTGCCGATGATGCCGAAAGCCGGGGAAAGCGCGGCCATGGTCCGGTAGATGCCCGTGGCGTAAAGCTCCTGGTCGTGATACTGCTGGATGCGGTTATCCAGGATTTCACGCAGCTCCTTCTTGTCATATCCGTCCACGAGCATCTGGAGTCCGTCGCGCAAAAATTCGTTGTCGATCTTTTTCAGGGATTTTTCCAGGTATTCTTCCCCTTTGCCCGCCACATCCTTGGAGATTCCCACCAAAACTTTGATGTAGTTGGCGATGGGCAGTTCTTCGGCCGTGAAAGCGGTCATGAACAGGGCGAAAACACGCATGACCTCCTTGAGCGGATAACAGATGAAAGTGGCTGCGATGGTGCCGCCCAGCACGATGGCCAGCCCCGGCAGGTTGATGAATACGGCTACCGAGTCGGTGGCGAAAAAGGTGGCCGTACAGAGAACGGCTATGCCGGCGATTATTCCGAAGATGGTGGCTATGTTCACGACTCTTTGACCCCCTTGACGCTCTTGATCCGCGCAATGAGTTCATCCTGGATATCTTCCGCTTCCATGTCGTCCACGGGCCCACGGTTTTCCGCTTCTTCCATCACCACACGGGCGATTTTTTTGGCCAGGTTGTTCTGAATCTTCTTGATGGCGTCGCCGTCGGCCAGGGACATGAGCACACCGAGTTTATAGTAGCCCAACTCGGCAAAGACCTGTTTGAGGGTGGCGTTGTCCACGAAGATGATGTCGTTGACGTCCTCCAGGTCCTCGATCTTCTTTTTCTTCCGCTTGACCCTTTTGAAGTAGTCCTCGGGCTGTTCCCCGGCCCAGGTCAGGGCGTTCTTCTTGTGGAAAAAGAACAGGCTTTCGGGCACCTCGCTGTTGGCCATCTTTTTGTACAGGATCTGCGGGTCGGCCCCCAGCTCCTTTGCCAGGTCGAAGATGTCCACCAGTTCCAGTTCCGGGTTGAGGGAACCGCTCTTGTTCAATTCCTTGTACAGGTTGGAGGCCACCTGGAAAAAATTTTCGGCGTCCTTGATGCTGATGAACAGGTCGTCAAAGGCTTTGGCTCCCTTGCCTTTGGTTACCTCAATGATCTTGAGGCGTTGAAGCTGATCGATTGTGGATTTTATCTCGCTTTGGGGGGTGAGCAGAATGTCCTTGATCTGCCTGGAGAGCTCGGAGAGACTCATGCCCGCCTTGTGATTGGGATGGCGCTTTCTCTCTGTTGGCGGCAGGTTGACGTGAGTCTTCCAAGCCATTTCCAGAATGCGGCAGATACTCAGGAAGGTGCTGCCGCTGGCCTGGGCCGCGCTGAGACGTGTTTTTTTTCTGAGCTTCTCGATGAGCAGGCGGGTGAGATGCTGAATGGTCTTGGGGCACTTGTCCAGCAAAGCCTGAATGACGTTTTCGGTGAGAACCATGATTTCACAGTATTCCGAGGCCTCGGCCGAGGTGGACCGGGGCGAGCCCGTAAGCGCTCCCATTTCGCCGAAAATTTCGCCTTTGCCCACTTGGTCGAGGATAATCTTTTTGTTGTCCACGGTACGATATAATGTCACCGTGCCTTTCTTGACCATGTAGGCGTAGCTGGCCTGCTGTCCTTCCTTGAAAATGATCTGATCTTTATAGAAGGTTTTGATATTCTGGACGTTCTTCTTGGTTGTCATGATACCCCTTCATGCTCCCATAAGATTGAGTATTCTTCCGAACCATAGGAAATTTCTTTTTTTTTAGCCAGTATTTCCCGAATATACAACAACAGCCGTGTTTTCTTTTGGGGCTGGGGAATATTTTTTTTCATGGGATATGTGGCTGTGCGAATTTCGTAGTTTGGTAGAGAAATATTCAAGTCTCTTGTGGACAAATGCATGCCCCGGTTATAACCTCATGCTTCACAAAGCTATGGCCTTTTAGGGGAATGGTCGATATAGAAGAACCGGCCAACAAGGCTGAATGCCTGTAAAATAACAAGAGGATACCAATGGCTCTCTTCAATAAAAAGAACGACGTTGAAGGCAACCCGGGTGAACTGAACGCCTTTTTGGGCGTGGGTACTGAGTATAGGGGTAAGCTTGACTTCGTCGGCACGGTGCGTATAGACGGCTCCTTCGAAGGAGAAATTTCAACCGACGGTACCCTTGTGTTGGGGCGTGAAGCCTCCATCAAGGGAATTGTTCGTGTCGGGGAACTCAGCTCCTGCGGCGCCATTTTGGGCGAGGTGACTGTGCAAGGTAAAGCTGTGCTCCAGAAGACTGCGGTCTTGGAGGGCAGTCTTGTGGCGGACAAGCTCGTTGTGGAACAGGGAGCAGTGCTTCAGGGAAGCCTGTCCATGAGCGGTGGCTCCGTGCAGAGTACGCAGGCGCCCGCGGACAACGTGGTTCGCGCCGAATTCGCTCCTGCCGCCGAGTTCGCAGAGGAGTTTCCCGAGGAAAACGAAGAACATCAGGCCGAAGTGGCGGGGAGCGCCAGCTAACCCGCAGGCCGTTGAGGAGGATTCGACATGTTTGAACTCGTGATCACCACTGGCGATAAAGAACGTTCCGTATTCAAGTCCGAGAACATGCTTGACGTTGAATTGCAGCGTCAGCGTCACGTCCGTTCCCTGTCCGAAGGCGTTGCGGAAGTGCGTGAAGTCAAGGACGACAAGAAAAAGTAGTCTTCCAGGCAAGCGGAAGAGCAAAGGCGGCCGTGGGGCCGCCTTTTTTTATGCCTTATGAGGAAGGAAAGGACCGAATTTCCGGTCCTTTCCCTGAATCAAGTGGAGGATGTTTCTTGTATTTTTATGGCCGGCTTTGAGTCGGCCTTGTGGGGGTGTCCGCTTGGGCGGCCCGGTTGGTTCGGAAACCGGGCCGCCACGGATGCGGGCTGTATGGTAATGACCTATCGTTCGCCGATCCTGCGGCGCAGTGCCAGAGTGCGGGGTGGGGAGTAGTCCGGTTCGAGGGGGTGGGGAGAGGTCCGGACATACACCCTGGCGAGGGGGCTGAAAGCGCCATCCGTAAAGGTGACGAAGCGACAGGTCCCCGTAACAAATTTCAGCTTTTTCACCCTCCTCCTCGGCCGGAGCCGCAGTGGACTCCGGCTTTTGAGAAGGTCCAGCAGCCTTCTAGCTGCTTGTGTCAGAGTGGTGAGAGTGAAGGTCTTCATGCTGTTTTGCTCTTGTTGTTTTGCTTAAAGCATAGGGTGTGCCAAACATGGAAGATCAGCAAAAACAGCCGGTTGAATTGATTTGGCGATCAACCGACCTGTGCAATTGCTGCACAATCTTGCACACGTTGGTGCAGACGGATTGCACAGAAAATATCCTTTTGCACACAAGTGGTTAACGTGAAGCTATAAACAGGTAGTAGCCGAAAGCCACCAGGGCGATGCTCAGGGCCCGCAAGCTCTGGTTGTAGGCAATGAGCTTGATGGCCATGCGCGGCTTGAATATGCCTGCATAATAGGGGAACTGGTGTCTGAAGACGCGCATGGGTGAAGAGAAGAAGTTGGCAATGAGCAAGGCGAGCACAACCTGATGCGGCATAAGCGCGCCGGCTGAGAGCAGGGCGGCGGCAGTGCTTAGCCCCCCGTGGATTTCGCCCAGCAGATAGATTGCGATAATGCTGATGGCTTCGGGCGGCAGGAAATCGAAAAAGCCCATGTTTTCGCCCACGGACTTTTGCATCCATTGGAAGAGGCCCCAGTGTTTGGCAAAAAAGACAAGTGTGAAGATGGGTATGGTTATGTAGGCGATTTTTGGCAGTCTTTTCCTGAACCGCTTCCAGCTTCTGATCAGGGGATGCTCCAATTTGCGGCGGGTGTCGGCCTCGTCCAGGCGGCAGGGAATGCATCCCTCGGGCAGTGGTGGAAGTACGAAGTGCCCGACAAAGATGATGCTTGTGGTCCGCATCAGTGCGGCGAAGGCGGTCAGGCCCACGTAAGCCCACCCGGTGCCTGGCGAGCCGCTGAAATAGCCCAGAATCATGCCGTAGAGACTGGGCAGGTGCAGGCAGTAGGTCGGAAAGCTGTTAAAGAGGTTGGAGAAGACGAGTTCACGATCATTGATCTGTTTTTTGTCGTAGGCCTCGGCCAGCATGTTATTGGCAGTGAAGCCGGAGAAAAAGGCCATGGAGAAGCTGGCGGCGGCGATATCCTTGAGCCGTCCGAGCCGGGCCAGCGGGGCGGCCAAGACAGCCACGCGCTGGGTCCAGTTCAGTGCTTCGATGAGAATGCCGACAAACAGGCCGATGCTGATGAAAAAGATCAGCCGCAAAAGCGGCCAGATCAGCCCGTGTTGGATTTCGGGCCAGGTGAGTGGTTCCATTCAGATTTATTTCCTTTTGCGTGGCTTGACCTTTCTCAGGCCGGGGAGCTCTTCGTCGCTCATGTGGAGGGTGTTTTTTTCGGCCGGAAACCGGCCATGGTGCACGTCTTCGCAATAGCGGGAGAGAGCTACGGTGGCCTCCTTGCCCAGGTCGGCGTAGCGGCGTACGAATTTTGGCGTGAATCGGTCGAACATGCCGAGCACATCGTGCCAGACCAGGATCTGTCCGTCCGTGACGTTGCCTGCACCGATGCCGATGGTGGGTACGGGAATGTGGTTGGTGACGATTTCCGCCGCCTCCACGGGTATGGCTTCAAGTACCAGGGAGAACACTCCTGCTTCCACCAGGGCCTGAGCGTCTTCCAGCAGGGATTTGACCGCGTCCGTCGTCTTGGCCTGAGCCTTGAAGCCGCCAAAGGTGTTGATGCTCTGCGGCGTGAGTCCGAGATGTCCCATAACCGGGATGCCTGCGTCCACGATCGCTCTGACACGATCGGCCATCAGTCGTCCTCCTTCCAGCTTTACTGCCTTGGTTCGACCTTCCTGCACCAAGCGTCCGGCATTGGACACGGCCTGCTCCAGGCTGACGTGGTAGGACATGAAGGGCATGTCCGCCACGAGCAGGGCCCGCTTCACGCCACGGCCGGCCGCGCGGGTGTGGTGGATCATCTCGTCCATGGTCACCGACAGGGTGTCTTCATGGCCCAGGACCACCATGGCCAGAGAATCTCCCACCAGAATGAGGTCGGCCCCGCTTTCGTCAGCAGTGACGCCCGTGGCGTAATCATAGGCGGTAAGACAGGCGATCTTTGTGTCCCCGCCTTTCATGGACAGGATCTCGGGGACCGTGACGGTCCTTGCACGGGATTTGGCTTCGCCCCCGTAAGGTTGGGCCGTGTTGGTGTCTTTGCTCATGGCGTTTCTCCTTTGGTCGACGAGGCGTTTCCTTCGAAGAATTTCATAAACCAATGTGTTGCGCGTGGCAAAGAGCAATGCCGGGCGCGGGCAGAAAAAAACCGCCGCCCGAAGGCGGCGGTTTTTTTTTGCTTCCCCTGTGATGCGTCTACATGGCACCGAAGTTCTGGAGAACCCAGATGACGCGGCCCACCGTACGTTTGGCCATCTCGTTTGCCGGGATGGTCAGGTCGGCGTGCTGGTCGTTATCGGCTTTGAGCACAAACTCGTCGTTTTTCAGGTAGGCACGGCGAATCAGGAGGCCTTGGTGCGGGAAGTGCACGGCCACGAGATCGCCGTCCGGATGTTGTTTTTGGTTTTGATCAATGCCGACGAAGGCTCCCCGGTTGATGACCGGTTCCATGCTGGCGGTATCGACCCTGACCACCTGCAGGTTCGGACGGGCGTAGGATTCCGGGATGGACAGCTCTTCCACGGGCTGGGGTTCCCAGGTTCCGTTGGAGGAAGCTCCGGCCATGGAGGAAACGGACACGACTCGGCCACGGGAGTTCATGCGGCCATATGGGGTCGGAGCCTCGCGCAGGATGGTATCTGCCGGGATCTTGGCCTTGCTGGCGTTGAGGTAGACCGGCTCAACGCCATCGGCCAGCCAATCCGGGTCCAGGCCGTGGCTGCGGTAGAGTTTCAGGAACCATTCGGCTGGAATGGAGCAACGTCGTTTGGCGTCGGATATGCTGGACTGGCGAACGTCGAGCACTTCAGCCAGTTGGACTTGTGTGCGAGCCCCTGTGGCTTTCTTGATACGCTCAAGGGCTTCCTCGAACCACTTGTGCTGCGCTTCATCGCATTTTTTTCTCAGTTTAGGCATGTTGGGCACTCCTGTTAATTGGTTTCATTCTCTCCAGTGTAGAGTCCCCCGTATTCGGATAAAGGTTACGTGATGCGAATTTTCGATTATCTATATAATAAAGCGGACTAAATTCGCCTGAATCTACCGGAGATAGCGTTTGTCCGAATGCGCTCGGGGGCTTTCCCTAGATAAATTGGGGGATTCTCCCGGTTTTGTCAAGGTAATGATAGGTATTATTGATCGGAAAGGCGAACGAGAAAAGGGCCATCATATATGATGGCCCTGTAATTCTTGGAATTTATACCGTGTATGGATGTTTTATAAAAATTATTGGAAGTACCTCAGAAATGGGCTTTCCGGCGTGAAAATGAATCGGGAGTTTTTCTTGAAGCTGCTTCGATAGACGTCCAGGCTGCGCTTGAAGGCATAGAACTCCGGCGATTTACCCAGGGACTCCGCGTAGATTTTGGTGGCTTTCGCGTCTCCCTGGCCCCGGATGACCGTAGCTTCCTTGTTCGCTTCGGCCAGGATGATGGTGCGTGCCTTGTCCGCCCTGGCCTTGATGCGTGCCGAGGCCTCTTCGCCTTCGGAGCGATACTGCTTGGCCTGCCGTTCGCGCTCGGCCTTCATGCGGCCGAAGATGGCGCTGGCGTTCTCGGGGGGGAGGTCGGTGCGTTTGATTCGTACGTCCTCCACTTCGATGCCATAAGGCAGAAGCTGTTTCTGGGTGCGCTCGGTCACGTTGGCCATGATTTCGCTGCGTTTGTGGGAAACGACTTCGATGAGGGTAAAACGACCGAAGCTGACGCGGAGCTGGGAGCGGATGATGTCGTCCAGTCGCGCTTGGGCACCCGGAATCGTGCGTACCTTCTGGTAGAAGAGCAACGGGTTGGAGATGCGCCACTTGGCGTACGAATCGATGTTCATGTATTTTTTGTCTTCAGTGGTGATCTCTTCGGGCTTGGCGTCGTAGTCGAGTATGCGCGAATCAAAGTAGACCACGTCCTGGATCACGGGCAGCTTGAAGTGCAGCCCCGGTCCGAGGGGGTCCGGATGAACCGGCTTACCCAGTTGCAGTACGATGGCCTGTTCTGTCTGGTCCACGGTGAACATGCTCTGGGTCAGGATGATCGCCCCGATCAGGATGGCGGCTATGGATATGATAGTTTTCTTTTTCATGGTGATTGCCTCCGTGCCCTACTGCTTGGAATTGTTTCCGCCCTTGCCGCGTTGGATACGGTCCAGCGGCAGGTAGGGCACGGATTTCTTGAGCGCGTCGTCGGAAAGGATCAGCTTTTCGGCCTCGGGGTTGGAAAGAATATTTTCCATTGTCTCCAGGTAAAGACGCTTTTTGGTGATGTCCTTGGCCTTTTCATATTCCTTGAGCACGGCGAGGAATTGCGAGGAGTCGCCTTTCGCCTGGCGGACCTTGGCTTCCTCGTATGCTTCAGCCGCGTTGACTATGCGGGCTGCCTGGCCGCGCGCCTTGGGCAGAATGTCGTTCTCATAGGCCTCGGCTTCGTTGATCAGGCGGCTTTTGTCCTCGCGGGCGGAGGCTACGTCCTTGAACGCGTCCACCACCTGGTCCGGCGGATGCACGTTTTGGAGCTGCACCGCGACAATGCTGATGCCGCTTTTGTAGGAGTCCAGGATGCCCTGCATGAGTTCACGGGTGTTGGCCTGGATTTCCTGCTTGCCGGTGGTCAGGGCGTCGTCGATCTTGCTCTTGCCGATGACTTCGCGCATGGCCGCGCTGGCGGCGTTCTTGATGGTGCCTTCCACGTCCATGACGTTGAAAAGATATTCCTGCGCGTCCTTGATCTGGTACTGCACAATGAACTGCAGGCTGACGATGTTCTCGTCGCCGGTGAGCATGAGGGATTCATCGGGCACGCCGCGCTCCTGGCCCTGCCGGAACGGTACGGAACGGCTGCGAGTCATGGATCTGAAGCCGATCTCGATGCGTCGGATCTGGGTCACCTTGGGGGTGAGCACGCTTTCCACCGGATATGGAATGTGGTAGTGCGGCCCAGGGGTGGTAATCCGTGAAAATGCGCCGAAACGCTTGACGACGCCCACTTCATCCGGTTCTACAATGTAGATGCCGGAGAGCAGCCAGAGCAGGCCCAGGGCAAGGAATACTAGCTTCCCGCCGGGCAGTTTGAAGTTCTTGAACCTCTTGAACTGCTCGTTGAAATCGTCGAATCCGGGGGGCGTGCCGCCGCCGGAGTGCCCTTGCCGTTGCTTTTGGAGTTTGTCCCAGTCCCAGTTCATAATAGGGCAGAAATAGGCATTTGCGCGGGATTGGTCAAGAAAACCCCGTAAATAATAACCATTGGAAGAGATATTTTTCATCATGGGGAATGAGCATGAGGCCGATCAGCAGAGAAATTTTCCGCGCTTATGACATCCGCGGCGTTGTGGACCGGGACTTTGATTCCGAATGGGTGGAGGCTCTGGGACGTGCCTGCGGAACTTTTTTTGTTCGGCACGGCTGGAGCCGAGCGCTCATCGGCTGCGACTGCAGGGCCAGCTCTCCGGAATATGTGGAGCGGTTGTGCAAAGGGATTAATGACACCGGTGTGGACGTGGTGGTTCTGGGATTGGTCTCCACCCCTGTTTTTTATTATGCGGCCAAACATTTGGGCTTCCGGGCAGGCATCATGGTCACGGCCAGCCACAACCCGCCGGATCAGAACGGGTTCAAGATCTGGGGCGGCGAATCCACCATCTATGGGCAGGATATCGTCGCCGTATACGACCTCATGATCTCCGGCGACTTCGCCCGAGGCACGGGCCTGACTTCCTGGCACGACATCCGGCCGTCCTATGCCGAGGACCTGCTTTCCCGCGTACATCTGGAGCGGCAGGTCAAGGTGGTGGTGGACGGCGGCAACGGCACCAGCGGGGAACTTACCGCCGACATTCTGCGCCGGGCCGGGGCGGAGGTGACCTGCCTCTACTGCGAGCCGGACGGCAGTTTCCCCAATCACCATCCAGATCCGGTGGTTGAGGAATATGCCGGCGATCTCAAGGACAAGGTTCTGGAGGTGGGGGCCGATGTCGGCATCGGTCTGGACGGTGACGGCGACCGCATCGGAGCCGTGGACGAGCGGGGGCGCCTGCTCTTCGGCGACCAGCTCCTGGCCATCTACGCCCGCGAACTGCTCGCGGAAGCTCCGGGGGCTACCGTGCTGGGAGACGTGAAATGCAGCCACTTGTTGTTCAGGGACATTGCGGAACACGGCGGCAACCCGGTCATGTGCGCCACAGGGCATTCCCTGGTCAAGGCGCGCATGAAGGAGACGGGAGCGGGCCTTGGCGGCGAGATGAGCGGTCACATGTTCTTCGGTCACAACTACTACGGGTTTGACGACGCCACCTTCGGGGCTCTGCGCTTGGTGGAAATATTGAGTCGCAGCCCTCTGCCCTTGTCCCGATACCTCGACAACTGGCCCACGGTCTTCAATACACCGGAAATCCGTATGGAATGCCCGGAGGACATTAAATTCGAAGTGGTCCGCAGGGCACAGGAATATTTTGCAAAACAGCATGAAGTGATCGACATCGACGGCGTCAGGGTGGTATTTTCGGATGGCTGGGGCCTGTTGCGGGCCTCCAATACCCAGGCCGTACTCGTGCTCCGTTTCGAGGCCGAGTCCGGGGAAAGGCTTGCGGAGATCAGGCAAGTCATTGAAAGGCCTCTTATGCGGTGGATCGGGGAGCTGAGCGGAAAATAATGTCGGTCGTTTTTTCCTGGAAGGGAGTCTTTCGCTGGCTGCGGGCCAAGTTGCTGCGCAGCGAAGTGGTCGTTGAAGGCCATTGTCGGATGTGCGGCGAATGTTGCCGGGATATCATGATTCTGGACGGCGGATCCTGGATCGGAAGCGAAGCGGCCTTCCGGAAATTGGTGGAGGAAAAACCGGAATACGCCCGGTTTTATCCCACGGGAAAGGACGATGCCGGACCGCTCTGTTTTTGTTGCATCCATCTAGGGGACGACGGGCTGTGCAGAGACCACGAGAACAGGCCGGCCATCTGCAGGCGGTATCCGACTCCGCGCATTTATTATCGAGGCTGTGACCTGCGTCTTGACTGCGGATACTCCTTCAAGGCGCTGACCTTTCGTCGGGCGTGGTGGCAGCTCCGGGGCAAGGTCTCGCCGCCCTTTGCAGAGGTCCTCAAGGGCAAAATTGATCAGAAACGAAAGGATGAATCGGGCACATGAAAAAATACCTCCTCATTTTTCTGACTGTCGTCATTGCGTTCGGCGGTGGAGGTTATTTCCTTCTGTCGGGCGGCAAGGAGAGGGTCAAGATCATTAAGACCGATGTCGTAAAGAGGGACACGGTGCGCAAGGTGCTGGAAGCCACCGGGATCATCAAGGCCCAAGTCGGCGCCATGATCAAAATAGGTGCACGGGCCACCGGCGCCCTGGAGGAGGTGCGGGTCAAAGTGGGCGACCACGTGAAGAAGGGCGATCTTGTAGCCGTGGTGGACGATCGCGAAATACGGGCCGGAATCGCCGAGGCGGAGGCGCGCATCAATCTTGCTTTGGCCAAGTACGTTTATGCATCCAAGAATTTGCCGCGCCAGCGAAGATTGGTGGAGAAGAAATTGGAGCCCCAGGACACCCTGGACCAGGCGGAGCAGGACGCCAAGGTTGCTCGTTTTGAGCTGGAGGCTGCCCGCGCCACCTTGAAGACCCTGAAGATCCAGTTGACTTATTACAGAATTTTCAGCCCCATCGACGGCGTGGTCAGCCAGGTGGCGGCACAGGAAGGAGAGACTATAGTTTCCGGCCTCAACGTTTCCAACCTGGTGACCATTCTTGCCCCAGACATGTTGGAAATGTGGATATACGTGGATGAGACCGACATCGGCCGGGTCACCGAAGGAATGCCCGTGGAATTTACGGTCGATTCCTTTGCGGACAAGGTCTTCAAAGGGGTGGTGGAGCGTATTTATCCCGAGCCGGAAGTCCGGGACAACATTGTCTATTACAGTGCTTTGGTCACGGTCTCCGGCGAGCAGGCCCGTTTCCTGCGTCCTGAAATGACCACCCAGTGCAAGATCATAGTGGAAACCCGCACCAACGTGCTTTCCATCCCCAACGCTGCTCTCAAGTGGGTGGCTGGCCGTCAGGTGGTCTATGTGGGCGGGATGGACGCCGGGGACCCTCGTGAGGTCGACCCCGAACTGGGGCTGCAGGGGTTGGAACGCAGTGAAGTGCTTTCCGGGCTCAAGGAAGGGGAGCATGTTGCCACGCAACTGGTCATTCCCGGAAGCAAGCTCGGTGAGAAGGGCATCTAGCATGACGTCGGCCATCAGCTTGGAAAACATCACCAAGACGTTCTGGCAGGAGCCGCGGAAGAACGGCGACAGCAGTGAAGGACGTCGGGGCGTCCATGTGCTCAAGGGCATTTCCCTGGAGATCGCCCGGGGCGAGTTCATGGCGCTGCAGGGGACGTCCGGTTCCGGGAAGTCCACGCTGCTGCAGATCATAGGGCTGTTGGATCGGGCCACCAGCGGCAGTTACAGGCTCTTGGGTCATGACGCCCAGGGGCTGGATGACGACGCCCAGTCCGATCTGCGCAACCAGGCCCTTGGGTTCATTTTCCAAAGTTTCTATCTTATCCCTTATGCCACGGCTCTGGAGAACGTGGTCCTGCCCGGCCTCTATTCGCATACTCCCAGGAGCGAGTTGCGAAGGCGTGCGGCGGAGCTGCTGGAACGTGTGGGCTTGGGCGACCGCATGGATTTTCGTCCGGCAGGCCTTTCGGGGGGGCAGCAGCAGCGAGTGGCCATGGCCCGGGCTTTGCTCAACGAGCCGGACATCATCCTGGCGGACGAGCCGACCGGCCAGCTCGACTCACGCACCAGCCGGGAGATCATGGCTCTGTTCCAAGATGTGAATGAATCCGGCAAGACCATAGTGCTCGTAACCCACGATGAGGAAGTTGCCCGGGTGGCCCAGCGGACCGTTCATCTTGCCGACGGAAAGATCGTTTAAGAGTGACGCTGGAAATCGGAGGCGTTCGTTCTTTTGAGCGTACGATGTTTAGATAAAGTCTAGAAAAGGTGTCGGCGCCGGATCAGAGTATGTTCACCGTGTTTTCAAGCATCCACTCCATGGCCTTCGAAGCGGTTTGGGCCTACAAGCTCAGGTCGTTTTTCGTGGTTCTGGGCGTGGCTCTGGGCATCGCCTCCCTGACGCTCATCATCATGTCCGTGGACGGAGCCAACCGCAAAGCCATGGAGATCGTGGAGATGTTCGGGCCGGATGCCGCCTTCGTGCTGGGTGGCAACTTCAAGAAGCGTGCGGCGGGCATGCGTACCCTGACGTTGAGTCACGAAGACGCCACGCGTATCCGCCAGTCCCTGCCCGGGGCCTATCTGGTGGTGCCCATGCGGGCCCAAGTCGGCCGGACCGTGAAGTATCGCAACAAGAACTATCAGGACGTGTTCATCGTCGGGGCCACCGAGAATTATGGGCAGGTTTGGAACTGGCCTTTGGTCGAGGGGCGGGACATCCGCCCCGAGGACGAGCAGGCGGGAGCGCGGGTTGCACTTGTCGGCGACAAGCCCGCTCGGGAACTGTTCGGTGAGGAGTCGCCGGTGGGCAAGATCATCTTCATCAAGGATATTCCTTTCCAGGTTGTGGGCAGGCTGGCCCACAGGGGAGGGGCCGGCGGTGGTGACCCGAACAACCGCATCATCATCCCCCTGTCCACTCTCACCAGGCGGTTCAACATGGACCGCAAGTACTTCAGGGCGTTGCGCGTCAAATTCTACGAGCCTGAATACATGGACGCCCACATCGAGAATTTGCGTTTGCTTCTGCGCCATCTGCACAAGCTCAAACCCGAGGAGGATGATGACTTCACCATTCTCACGGCCGACGAAGTGCTCAAGTTCCTGTCCGTGTTCAAGGGCGGGTTGACCATTTTTTTGGGCGTCACCGCCACCATCGCCATGCTCGTGGGTGGGTTCGTGCTGGCCAACCTGTTCACCATCAGCGTCAGCGAACGCTGCGAGGAGATCGGCCTGAAGCGCGCTCTGGGCGCGCACCGCTCGGCCATTATGTTCCAGTTCCTCATGGAGGCGTCTTTGTTGACTCTGCTGGGCGGCTTTTTGGGGTTGGCGCTGGGGTACGGGCTGGGGAAGTTTCTGTCGCGGCTGGATATTCTGACCATCCAGTTTTCCTGGAAAGTCTTTGGCATGGCTATGTTCAGTTCTTTGGCGGTGGGTTTGGTGTTCGGGCTCAAGCCGGCTCGCCATGCGGCCGGGCTGGATCCCATCAGAGCGCTCAAGGGTGAAGGCTGATCAGAGGGTGTGTCGCCATTTGGCGATATCAGTCCCTTGTGGTATATAAATAAAGAAGCCTACGAGAGGGAACAAGCATGAACATTGAAACGGGCAAGAGCAGGGTCGGGCCCCTGATCCGCAATGTCGCCCTGATTATCATCGCCTTGGGCGCGGTGGTTTTCTTTTTTTCTCTGGATCTTTTTGACGAGAAGAATCAGGGGGGCCTGTTCGGGCCGAAGATGTCCAGCAAGCTGCATTTCGTCGGGCAGGTCAAAAGCACGGAATTCAGTCGAGATCAGCTCAACCGGCTTTCCGCCTTCGTAAACAGATATGAAAAGGTGCTGGAGCGGGTGGAAATCATGGTTTCCAAGGACGACAGCTATGCCGAACTCAAGCCCGGCACCCAGGTGCTGTTTGAGGTTCACATGATCCTTGTGGGCGGCGCGCGGCTCGAATCGCCGGTGCGCCGGACTTCCTGGGGCAAGCTGGTGCAGGATATTTCCCGGAAGATGAATAAGGATCTCAAGGCTTATGCCGCCATGCACGGAGGCAGGCTGAAGACCAAGGGCGGAAATATCCTGATCAACAGCATGTGACCCGTACCCATTATAGTGGACTCCAACGGGCAAATACCGTACATAGCCATTCCTGACCAACCGGCGGATTACCGTCGCGATGGCTTTTTTGCGTTTGTGGTTAATGCCGGCCATGAAACAATGAATCGCCTTTAGCCAGACAACAACATGAATACAAAAAATATACGAAATTTCAGCATAATCGCCCATATCGACCATGGGAAATCCACCTTGGCCGACCGTATCCTCGAGATCACGGGCATGGTTTCCGACCGTGAGAAAAAGGACCAGTACCTGGACAAGATGGAGCTTGAGCGCGAGCGGGGCATCACCATCAAGGCCCAAACCGTACGCATTCCCTACAAGGCTGCCGACGGCGCCGAGTACGTGCTCAATCTTATCGATACCCCGGGGCACGTGGACTTCAGTTATGAGGTGTCCCGCTCCCTGGCCGCCTGCGAAGGCGCGTTGCTGGTGGTGGACGCCACCCAGGGGGTGGAGGCCCAGACCCTGGCCAACGTTTACCTGGCCCTGGACAACGACCTGGAAGTCATCCCGGTGCTGAACAAGATCGACCTGCCCAGCGCCGATCCCGAGGTCATTTCCCGGGAGATTGAGGAAGTTATCGGTCTGGATTGTTCGGATACCCTGCATGTTTCAGCCAAGACCGGTCTCAACGTGGAAAAGGTGCTCGACGCCGTGGTGGAACAGCTGCCCGCCCCAGAAGGAGATCCGGATGCGCCCCTCAAGGCGCTCATCTTCGACTCCTGGTATGACTCCTACCAGGGGGTGGTGGTCCTTTTCCGCATCTTGGACGGCAAGCTTCGCAAGGGAGACGATATCCGTATCTTCTCCACGGGCAAGGACTTCGACGTCACCCGTCTCGGTGCATTCATGCCCGAACCGGTGGACATCAAGGAAATGGGGCCGGGCGAGGTCGGGTTCCTGTGCGCGAGCATGAAGGAACTGGGCGATGCGCCCGTGGGTGACACCATCACCCTCGCCGAACGTCCCACTCGGGATGCCTTCCCGGGATTCAAGCCGGTCAAGCCAATGGTCTTTGCCGGTCTGTACCCCATTGAGCCCGCCGAGTATGAAACTCTCAAGGCTGCTTTGGAAAAGCTCCAGCTCAACGATGCGGCCTTCACCTTTGAACCTGAAGTTTCCCAGGCGCTCGGTTTTGGGTTTCGCTGCGGGTTTTTGGGATTGCTGCACATCGAGATCATTCAGGAGCGCCTGGAGCGCGAATTCGGCGCCAAGCTCATTACCACGGCCCCGTCCGTGGTCTACAAGGTGGATACCGTCGACGGGAAACACCTGGAAATCGACAGCCCCAGCAAGCTGCCCGACCCCACCAAGATCCAGACCATCTACGAGCCGTTTGTCCGCATGGACATTCACGTGCCCAACGAATTTGTGGGGCCGGTGCTGGCCCTGTGTGAGGAAAAGCGCGGCATCCAGAAGAACATGGGCTATATTACGCCAACCCGTGTGATGATCACCTACGAGATTCCGTTCTCCGAGGTCATGTACGATTTCTTCGACAAGCTTAAGTCCAGCACCAAGGGCTACGCTTCCCTGGACTACGAGATCATCGACTACCGTGAGGCCGACATGGTCAAGCTGGACATCCTCATCAACGGTGATCCTGTGGACGCCTTCTCCTGCATCGTGCACCGCGAGAACTCGGCCCGTCAGGGACGCGCCATAGCCCTGCGTCTCAAGCGTTCCATTCCGCGCCAGCTGTTCGAGGTGGTCATCCAGGCCGCCATCGGCAGCAAGATCATCGCCAAGGAACGCAACGCACCGTTCCGGAAGGATGTAACCGCCAAGTGTTATGGCGGGGACATATCTCGTAAACGCAAGCTTCTGGAAAAGCAGAAGGAAGGGAAAAAGCGCATGCGCCGCATGGGTAACGTGGAAATACCCCAGGAAGCTTTTTTATCCGTCCTGAAGGCGGGCGACGACTAAATGGCTTGAGGGCTTGGGTTTGTCCGCCCCCACTGCTGCGAGAGCGTCGAATCTTCTTTCACTGGCGTCGGTCGTTCAATTATTTGATGTACAGTGGCTACGTTAAGAGCACCGAAGAACAAAGGTTCTTCTTCAACCTAGGAACGAGTAATAATGAGTAAAGACCTGGTCAAATCCGTTCGCGATACCTTCGAAATTCTCATCGTGGCCCTTATTCTGGCCCTTTTCATCCGCACCTTCGTGGTCCAGGCGTTCAAGATTCCTTCGGGCTCCATGCTGGAAACCCTGCAGATAGGCGATCATCTGATGGTGAGCAAGTTCCTTTACGGCGTGAAGTTGCCGTTCACGGACAAGATTCTCATCCCGGTGTCCGATCCGAAGCGCGGTGATGTCATCGTCTTCAAGTACCCGGAAAACCCGGATGTGGACTTCATCAAACGGGTCATCGCCGGGCCGGGGGACACCGTCGAAATCCATGAGAAAAGGCTTTACGTCAACGGCGAACTCCAAAAAGAGCCCTACACCGTATACAAGGACCCCAACATTTATGCGCCCGTGCCCCAGATTCCGGCCAGCCTGACCCCGGACATGTTTGACGCCTATTTCAACGGGACCAACAACCGAGCCAAACGCGACAACCTGCCCAAGCTCACGGTTCCCGAGGGCAAGTATTTCGTCATGGGTGACAACCGCGACGGCTCACACGACTCACGTTTTTGGGGTTTTGTGGACCGTTCGGCGATCATCGGCAAAGCGCTTTTCATTCACTGGTCCTGGGCGTCGTTCACGGATATTCGTTGGAGCCGCATCGGCACCATTGTTCATTGATGCAGGAAAGAGAAGCCGCCGGTATGGCGTGATGATTTTGTCGGTTTGAAAGAAGATAGGACGGGGGAGTGCAAGCTCCCCCGTATTGCTTGATTGACTCTTCCCAGAAACTGCATGCAGGTTGTTCAAAAAGGTCCGAGTGGCGAAGCGCTCTGGCAATCGAACGTTTTTCAGCAGCCTGCCGCGGGAAAAACATGCGAGGAAAAACCATGCGTAAAGATGTGGGCAAGTCCGTTCGCGATACTTTCGAAATTCTCATCGTGGCCCTTATTCTGGCCCTTTTCATCCGCACCTTCGTGGTCCAGGCGTTCAAGATTCCGTCCGGTTCCATGCTGGAGACCCTGCAGATCGGTGATCATCTGATGGTCAGCAAGTTTCTTTACGGCGTGAAGCTGCCGTTCACGGACAAGACTCTCGTCCCGGTGTCCGATCCGGAGCGTGGTGATGTCATCGTCTTCAAGTACCCGGAAAACCCGGATGTGGACTACATCAAGCGTCTGATCGCCGTTCCGGGCGACACCGTCGAGATCCGTGATAAAGAACTTTACGTCAACGGGGAGCCGCAGAAGGGCTCCTATACCATGTACAAGGACCCCTCGGTCTACCAGCGTTCGTCCTGGATGCCCGAGGCCCTGACGCCGGGCATGTTCGCCGCCTATTTCAACGGGAACAACAATCTGGCCAAACGCGACAACCTGCCCAAACTCACGGTCCCCGAGGGCAAGTATTTCGTCATGGGCGACAACCGCGACGGGTCCTATGACTCCCGTTTCTGGGGATTTGTGGACCGTTCGGCCATCATCGGCAAGGCGCTCTTCATCTACTGGTCCTGGGCGTCGCTCACGGATATTCGTTGGAGCAGAATAGGTACCATGGTTCACTGAGAAGGGTGTCGGTAAATAGCCAGGAGAGGCACTGAAGATTGCGCTAGACGGACGCGCTCAGGAGTTGGGCGTCGGGTGCGGGCATCGTGGTGTAGGCGGCAAGGGCCTGTTGTCTGCTTTGCTGCTTGGCGGTTTTGTCCAATTCGTCCTTGTCGGCCTCAATGCCGCCCTGTTCCTCGATGTCGGCCAGCAGGGCGTTGAGCAGTTCCTTGGTGGGATTGATCTCTTCGTCGTCACCGTCGTCATCGCCGACGGTGTCCAAGGTTGCCTGGACCTGTGTCAGCACCCGGCTGCTCAGGGCGGCAGTTTCACTGCCTGCTGTTGCTGCGGCCGCAGGGCTTGAGGCCATGAAGATTTCGTTGGAGCCATTGTCGAAGAAATCGTTCAGCTCCTGGTTGACCCCGGAGTTGAACTGGGCAATGGCAGTGTCCCCTGCGGCGATGCCGAAGTTGCGGTCCACCATGCGCAGCACGTTGAGCAGTCCTTCGCCGATGGCTTCCTCGGACTGGCCCTGTGAGGCGGATTGCACGATCATTCCCATGGAGGCGGTGGCCGCGTCCTTGCCGTACTGATTTTCAATCCAACTGACCGTGTTCTTGAGCGAGGAAACCAGGCCTGTGGAGTCCTTGGTTTCTCCGCTTTCGTCTTGGAACCCATTCAGATAGCGGCCCATGAGGTCGCCGAAGACGTCCACCCGGTCCTGGATTTGGGATGTGCTCGTGGTGGTTTCCGTAGTTTTGGAAACGCGAGTGAGTTGCGGGGAGAGTCCGGCCGCATGCTTGTTGCCCACCTTGAGGCCGTTGCCCATGACACCACCCAGGGACAGGCCGGACGTCTTTCCGTCCTGCTGCGCCTGCACCTTCTGCTGGTAATTGAAATTCAGATGGTTTGCCTGGATGATCATGGTCGTTCTTCCTTACTGTCCCATATCGGTCATTCGTATAAGAACTTTACGGCTGGGAATTCATTTTGTTAGGCTGCCCCATTATTTGAAAGGAGGATTTCATGGCCAAGTTGCGGCTTGTGAATACTGTGAAAGCCGCCGGTTGAGCCGCCAAGATCGCTCCGGGTGAACTGGAGCAGGCGCTCTCCGGGTTGGGAGCTCTTCACGGTGATCGGATCATCGCCGGTATGGGCGGCGATAATGAGGATGCGGTCGTCATGCGCTTTCCCCAAGGCAAGGCGTTGGTGCAGACCGTGGACTTTTTCACGCCCATCGTCAATGATCCCTACCGCTTCGGACAGGTGGCCGCAGCCAATGCCTTGTCCGACGTCTATGCCATGGGCGGCGAGCCCTGGTCGGCCATGAATATTGTCTGCTTTCCCATCAAATCCATGCCCGGCGAGGTGCTCGCCCAAGTGCTCAAAGGCGGCTTGGACAAGATCACCGAGTCTGGAGCCGTGCTGGCCGGCGGGCACAGCGTGGAGGACGAGGAGCTCAAGTATGGGCTTGCGGTTTCCGGGTTCGTGGACCCGGATGCCTTCGCATCCAATCGCGGTGTGCAGCCCGGCGACGAATTGCTTCTGACCAAACCGGTCGGGACCGGGGTGCTGGCGACGGCCGTCAAAGCGGAATGGGACGGCTGTGATGAACTGGAAGACCTTCTGTACCGGTGGGCCTCGCGGCTGAACAGGACTGGGGGGCAGGTCATTCGGGACTTGGGACTCAGAGGCGCCACCGATGTGACCGGCTTCGGCCTGGGCGGCCATGCCATAGAACTGGCCGAGGCCAGCAACGTGTCCATCGAATTGCGGCTCGACTCTGTTCCGTTCATTCCCGAGGCCGTGGATCTGGCGGGTATGGGTATGCTCCCGGCGGGCAGCATCTGCAACCGCAATTTTTACAAGACCAAGACTCTCGTGCCGTCACGGTACGATCCCATCCGTTTCGACCTGATTTTCGACGCTCAGACTTCGGGCGGACTGATTCTGGCCGTGCCTCCTGCGCGGCTGGAAGAGGCCAGGCGCATGCTTGAACAGGCCGGAGACCTTGCCGCGCACATCGGAACGGCGATTGCCCCCCGCCCCGGCAATCCGCTTATTATGGTATAGCTGGCAGGGCGGAGCGGATTCTGGTACTTCGTACCCAGTCTGAAATATTAAGGAGTAACGGACATGCCTGTTCGATCTAAAGATAAATTTCTTGTTTTCGGTTCCCCTCTCATCGGTCAGGAGGAGATAGACGAAGTCGTGGACAGCTTGAAGAGCGGATGGCTGGGAACCGGCCCCAAAGTGGCCCGTTTCGAAAGCCATTTCGCCGCCTACACAGGCGCAACCCATGCTGCGGCCTTCAATTCCTGCACTGCGGCCTTGCATCTGAGCTTGGTGGCCCTGAATCTCAAGCCCGGCGACGAGGTTATCACCACGCCGCTGACTTTCTGTGCATCCATCAATGCCATCATACATGCCGGTGCCACTCCGGTCATGGCCGATGTGGACCCGACTACAGGCAACATCGACCCGGAGCGCATTCGTGAGAAGATCACGAGTCGCACCAAGGCCATTCTACCGGTACACTTTGCGGGACGCGCCTGCGACATGGACGCCATCATGGCCCTGGCGCAGGAATACGGTCTTCGCGTGGTTGAGGACTGCGCCCATGCCATCGAAACCCGCTACAAGGGGAGACATGCGGGAACGTTCGGCGATTTCGGCTGCTTCAGCTTTTATGTGACCAAGAACGTGGTCACGGGCGAAGGCGGCCTGGTCATCACACGCAGTGAAGAGGACATCAAGCGCATCAAGGTGATGGGGCTGCACGGCATGAGCGCCGACGCCTGGAAGCGGTTCAGCGACGAGGGCTACAAGCATTACATGGTGGTTGAAGCCGGATTCAAGTACAACATGATGGACATTCAGGCCGCCATCGGTATCCACCAGCTCAAAAGGGTGGAGGAATGCCTGGTTCGTCGTCAGGAAATCTGGAAGATGTACGACGAGGGCTTTGCGGATCTGCCCATCGGTCTTCCAGCGCCCGAGGAGCCGGACACCCGTCACGCCCGCCATCTGTACACCATCCTGGTGGACGAGGAAGTCTGCGGCGTTTCTCGCGACCGTTTCCTGGATCGCATGACCAGGGAAAACATCGGAGTCGGCGTGCATTATCTCAGCGTGCCCGAGCACCCGTATTATCAGCAGAATTACGGTTGGAAGCCGGAAGACACTCCGGAATCCATGCGCATCGGCCGCCAGACCCTGAGCCTGCCTCTTTCGGCCAAGCTTACGGACGGCGATGTGGCCGATGTCATAGAAGCAGTGAACATCTCTCTCGGAGCAAAGTAACATGCATGTACTCATCACATCCGCGGGACGCCGCACCTCTCTGGTAAAGGCCTTCAAGGAAGTATCCAACCCCGGCGGCTGCAAGGTCTTTGCGGGCGACATGGACGGGTTGGCCCCGTCCCTGTACCTGGCTGACGAGTCCGTGAAGCTGCCTCCGGTGCTTTCCAGCGAGTACGTCCCGTTCCTCCTGGACTATGTCACCGAGCAGGGCATCAAACTCGTGGTGCCCACCATCGACACCGAACTCATGGTTTTTGCCGAAAATGCGGAGCGTTTTGCTTCTCGTGGTTGCAAGCTGCTCATCTCCGAACCTGAGCTTATCAGCGCCTGCCGCGATAAATGGAATACCTTCACCTTCTTCGACCGACTGGGCGTTCGGACTCCCAAGTCCTGGCTGCCAGAGGAACTGGACGACGCTACCATCGCCGGGCTGCCGGACAACCTGTTCGTGAAGCCGCGTGATGGAAGCGCCAGCATTAATACCTACGGAACCAACAGGGAAGGCTTGAAGGGCATCATGGCCCGTGTGCCCAACGCCATCGTGCAGGAGCGCATTGACGGCCGCGAGATCACCATCGACGCCTTTTTGGATTTTGACGGCAAACCCATCCACTACGTGCCGCGCGTCCGCATCAAGACCGTGGGCGGCGAGTCCGTGCAGGGCGTGACCATTTCCGAGTCCGGTCTGGGCGTCTGGTTAGAGGGCCTTTTGGAGATCATCGGCCGCATGGGCGGCGTCGGTCCCATGTGCATGCAGGCTTTTCTTACGGACGAAGGATTCGTGCTTTTTGAGATCAATCCCCGTTTCGGCGGCGGCTATCCTTTGGGCCGTGCGGCTGGCGGTGCCTATCCCGAGTGGCTGGTGAACCTGTTGCGGGGCGAGAAGGTTCAGCCTCGATTGGGCGACTACAAGGTAGGCCTGTCCATGACCCGTTACTACTGCGAAGTGTTTACCGAGGAGCCCAAGTGGCTGTAAGAGGCGTCGTCTTCGATATGGATGACACGCTCTGTCTGGAGCGTGACTATGTGAAGAGCGGCTTTCGGGCCGTGGCGCATCACGTGCGGGATGTGGCCGATGCCGGGGAAGTTTTCAGGGCCATGTGGGCCATGTTCAAGGAAGGTGTCCGCGGGGACACCTTCAACCGTCTGGTGGGCCGGTTCCCCGAGGTGGGGCAGGCATTCGGCGTTCCCGCTTTGGTCGGCGTCTACCGCAACCATACGCCCACCATCGCCTTTCTCCCGGGAATGGGGGGGCTGCTCACGACTTTACGGAGCCGAAATATCAAGATAGGAGTGCTGTCCGACGGTCCGCTTTCGTCGCAGCAGGCCAAGGCCATTGCCTTGGGGGTCTACCAGATTGCGGATGCGGTTATGCTCACCGACAGCCTTGGCCGCGAGTTTTGGAAACCTTCGCCCGAAGGGTTTCGGAGGTTGGAGGCGGAATTGGGCCTGGGCTCGGATGCTTTGGTTTATGTGGGCGACAACGTGGAAAAGGATTTCATTGCTCCAAACCGGCTGGGGTGGGCGACTATCCGGTTGCGGGTGGAGGAGCAGTTGCGCTGTGGCATGGAGCCCGCCGACGAGGCGGCGAGTCCCGCCCATGAAGTGCGGTCTGTGGAAGAATTGTCGGCGCTGTTCGACGCAATGATAAATGGGTGAACAAGGGATGACCGAGGGAGTCAAGGGTGTCGTCTTTGACATGGACGACGTGATTTATCTGGAGCGCGACTATGTGCGCAGTGGCCTTATGGCCGTGGCCCGTTCTCTGGCCGATGAGAAAGACGGGGGAATGGTCGAAGGTCTTTTCGATCTGCTGTGGACCATGCTGGGCCAGGCAGGCGAACAGGATCCGTTTAGCCGTCTGCTGAACGAGAAACCTGAACTGGGCGGTGGTAGGACCGCCGAGGACTTGGCGGCAATCTACCGGACGCATAAACCCTCCATAGAGGTGCTGCCTCGGATGCGCGCCTTGCTGGAGGAGCTGCAGGGCAGGGGGATCAGATGCGGTCTGGTGGCTGATGGGGACACCGAAGTTCAGGAGCGTAAAGCCATGGCCCTGGGGGCAGATGAGCTTTTTGACGGCGTGCTTCTGACCCATCATTTCGATCGGGAGCCGTGGAAACTTTCTTCCCTGTCTCTGGACATAGTGGCCCACAATATGAATCTCTTGAATGAATCTCTTGTCTATGTGGGCGATAATCCAGTAAAAGATTTTCTTGGAGCCCATAAGCTCGGTTGGACTTCCATTTTGCTGGAGCAGCCTGGCCAGCTTCGGGACAAGGAGGGACAGGCTTTGGTCGAGCCCACTCACACCGTGGGTGGCATGGACCAACTGCGTGAACTCCTTTTGCGTATGACCACAGCCCCGGAATAGAACCGTGAACAAACCAGATCGGATATTTCTTTCTCCGCCTCACATGGGCGGTCGTGAACTCGAATATGTCCAGGACGCCTTCGAAGCCAACTACATCGCCCCGATAGGTCCGCAATTGGCCGAGTTCGAGCGCCGCTTTTGCGAGCTGACCGGCTTTGCCCATTGCGTGGCCGTCACCTGCGGCACGGCAGCCATGCATCTGGCTTTGCGCCATCTCGGCGTGGGCGAGGGCGACGTGGTCATCGCCTCCACTCTGACGTTCATCGGTTCGGTTTCCTCGGTCGCCTTCTTGGGGGCCGAGCTCCTTTTTGTGGACGCGGACCGTACTTCCTGGAATATGGATCCCGAACTGCTGGAGCGGGCCGTCGATCAGGTCCTTTCCCAAGGCAAACACGTTGCGGCGGTCATTCCCACGGACCTTTACGGACAATGCGCCGATTACGACCGCATTCGGGAAATATGCGACCGCCATTCCATCCCCATGGTGGTGGACGCCGCCGAATCCGTAGGCGCAACCTACAAGGATCGTCCGGCGGGCCGGGGAGGGCGCGCGGCCGTCTATTCCTTCAACGGCAACAAGATTATCACCACTTCGGGTGGCGGCATATTGGGGACGGACGACAAGGAGCTTGCCGACCAAGCCCGTTGGCTTTCACAGCAGGCCCGTGACGATGCGCCTCATTACGAGCATTCCACTATCGGCTACAATTACCGTATGAGCAATGTGGCGGCTTCCATAGGTCTGGGGCAGTTGGAGGTGCTGGAGCAGCGGGTGGCTCGCAGAAGAGAGATTTTCACCTGGTATGAACGGACGCTGGGCGGCCTGCCGGGAGTATCCTTTGCTCCTGAGGCAGCCTATGGGGTGCACAACCGTTGGCTTACTGTGATCCTGTTTGACGAGGCTGTCTGCAGTGTCACGCCGGAGGCGGTTCGACTGGCTTTGGAGGCCGCGAACATCGAATCCCGTCCGGTGTGGAAGCCCATGCACCTGCAGCCGGTTTTTCGGAATGCGCCCGTGGTTGGTGGCGCGGTTTCCGAAGAACTTTTCGCACGCGGGCTGTGCCTGCCTTCGGGCACGGCCATGACCGAAGCGGATCTTGAGCGGGTGGCCACTATCATACGGAGATGTTTGGCATGAGGCACTATCTGCCCAATCTTCGCAACATGAATTTTTACGTCATGCTGCTGTTGGACGCCTGCCTTTTCGCCATTGCCCTGTGGTTCGCCTATCTTTTTCGTTTTGATTTTCGCATGCCTTCCCAATATGTGGGCCAGTTTCTCAACCTGTTGCCCTATGCCGTGGCGGTGAAGCTTGGCGTGTTTCTCTTCTTCGGCATGTACCGTGGCATGTGGAGATATACCAGCCTGGGCGATCTCTGGAAGCTGCTTCGGCTTTCCTTTCTGCAGTCGGCCGCTCTGTTGTCCCTTCTGCTTTTCGTTTTCAACGCCGAAGGTTTTCCTCGCAGCGTGTTTATTCTCGACTGGGGGCTGGCCCTGGCCCTGACTGCGGGGCTGCGTCTCGCGATTCGGGTTTTCTATGCCCATTCTTTTGCCAGCGCGGTCTCCGTTGCCGACAGAAAAAAAATCCTGGTCATAGGGGCTGGAGATGACGGAGAGAAGATCATCAGGGAAATGCATGACAACCCCCGCTTGAACTATACTCCGGTGGGGCTGGTGGATGACGATTTGTCCAAACGGGGACGCACCATCCACGGCGCGGGAGTCCTTGGCGGCATGGACGTGCTGGAGGACGCCGTCGCCGACTATGCCGTGGACGAGGTTTTCATTGCGGTTTCCGAAGCCACGCCCGAGACCATGCGTCGTATTGTGGAACAGTGCAAGGGGACCGGACTGCCCTATAGGATTCTTCCCGCCATGTCGGAGATCATGGATGGCAGGGTGGACGTCAAGGCCCTTCGTGATATCAGGTATCTTGACCTTCTCGGCAGATCTCAGGTCAATCTCGACACCCGCAGTATCGAGTCCTATCTCTCCGGAAAAACGGTGCTTGTCACTGGATGCGGTGGGTCCATAGGCTCGGAACTCTGCCGCCAGATCGTACGTTTCAAGCCCGGCCGTATAGTGCTTGTGGATGTCGGCGAATACAACCTGTACCAGATCCAGATGGAATTGGTGCACGAATTGGGCGTGTCCAATCCCGTGACCGTTCTCGGCAACATCACCGATGACGAACTCATGGACAGGGTTTTTGCCGAGTACAAGCCCTCGGTTGTTTTTCATGCCGCAGCCTACAAGCATGTGCCCATGCTGGAGCGCAATCCCTGGCAAGCCGTTCGCAACAATATTCTCGGTTCCAAGGTGATCATGGAAACCTCTGTCCGCCACAAGGTGGACCGTTTCGTGGTGGTGTCCACTGACAAGGCTGTTCGGCCCACCAACGTCATGGGGGCCAGCAAACGCGTTACCGAGCTGCTCATGCGCAGTTGCCAGGGGCACGGAACCAAGTTCATGGCCGTACGCTTCGGCAATGTGCTCGGTTCCAGCGGTTCCGTGGTGCCCCTGTTCCGCCGCCAGATTGAAAAGGGCGGCCCGGTCACCGTGACCCATCCTGAAGTGACCCGTTACTTCATGAGCATCTCCGAGGCTGCACAACTTATCCTTCAGGCCGGGAGCATGGGTAAGAACGGTAATGGCGGGGAAATCTACGTGCTCGACATGGGGGTGCCCGTGAAGATCGCGGATATGGCCCGGGACCTGATCCGTCTTTCCGGCAAGGAACCGGATGTGGACGTGTCCGTTACTTTTACAGGGCTCCGAGAGGGAGAGAAGCTTTACGAAGAGCTGATTACCGAAGGGGAGGGCATTGTCCGTACCGAGCACCGGAAGATTCTGGTGCTCGGCCCCTCTGCCGAGGCTGGGCCGAAGGCTCTCGATCTCTATGCCGAAGTGAGCAAGCTCGTTGAAGCGGCCAAGAACCATGACGGCAAGACCATCCGTGTCCTCCTGAGCGGACTGGTTCCGGAATACACCCCCGCAAGGTAGTAATTTTTTCTTTAAAAAAATGGTTGACCGCATGGGAATATGTGGTATTGCTGTATCGAATACTATGTATTCGGAGCCTCTTCCCTGGCTGCCGCGTAGACCCTCACGGCAGATAGGGCGCCGCTTTTAGCGGTTGGGCTCCCCCCTTCCCTTGTGAGCGTCGGTTCGGGCACAGCCGGCGCTCAACTTTTTTCTTGCAGTAGGCTAGTCTTTTCAATAGCTTGATTGAAAGTGAACCACATTTGTTCACCCCGGTTCCTATTATAAAAGTCCTGTAAAAATCCCAAATTGACTTGATTTAACTGATTTTGTCGGTTAATACCTTGATTAACTATGAATTTTCTCTTCTCCTCTCTGCGTGGCGAAAGCCTGCGGCATATGGAGAAAGCGAGGTCGCATGGCTGAAGACTGCATTTTCTGTAAAATCGTCGCTGGGGAGATTCCCTGCGCCAAAATATATGAATCGGAAACCTGTGTTGCGTTTCTGGATATTGCCCCTGTGAATAAGGGGCATGCCTTGGTTCTGCCCAAGGAGCATTATCCGGCCATTTGGGATGTGCCCTCCGGCCTGGGCAAAGGGCTCATGGAGGCCCTGAGCAAGGTCGGCGCCGCCGTCAAAGAGGCCACTGGTGCCGATGGGCTGAACGTCATGCAGAACAATCTCGAGGCCGCGGGCCAGTTGGTGCCGCATATCCATTTCCATCTGATTCCCCGGTTCGAGACTGACGGCTTGAAGTTATGGGCACAGCAGCCCTACGATGACAATGATGAGATGAATTCGCTCGCGGAAAGAATCCGCAGCACTATGGGGTAGCTCCCGCAACCCGATATGGAGGCTATGATGAGTGGACAAACACTGACCAAGGCCGGAATCGTCGATTACATCTATGAACGTACCGACAAAAACCGCGCCGAGATCAAGGACCTCGTCGAAACCATTCTGGACATCATGAAAGGCGCCATCAAAAAGGATCACGCTTTGCTGGTCAGCGGCTTCGGCAAGTTCGAGGCCTACGACAAGCGCGCCCGCAAAGGTCGCAACCCCCAAACCAGTGCGACCATCACGCTGCCGCCGCGCAAGGTTGTCGTGTTCCGCCTTTCCAGGAAGTTCCGCTCCGAGCTGAACCCCTAGGCCGGGGATGGCCCGACGCAATTGGAAGCGATAAAAAAGGAGCTTTCCCGCTTAAGGAAAGCTCCCGAATACCTTTGGCTTTTCTTTCTGCCTTCGCGGGCAGAAGGTCTGGTTTTCCGGGTCAGGGGAAGCGCAGTTACTGCGCTTCCTTTTTTGTTGGTTCCATGATGATGAAGCTGCCCGGATAGTCGAGGCGCAGTTTTTTCAGAGCGCGTTCAGCGGTTTCCCTGTCCGGAAAAACCCCAGCCTGTACCCTGAAGTATCCATCAGCCTCATCCTTGGAAAAACGAGAGCCCTTGTAGCCGTCGGCAATAAGTGCACTCGTGACTGCCTTGGCGCCAACGCGATCGGCAAAGGCTCCGACCTGAATGTAGGCCAAGCCATGGGCCGCGGGTTGGAATTTTTTGAGGTCGCGCTCAAGGAGTTCCCCATCTTCCTTCCCAGGCTTGTTCTTTGGAGATTTCTTCTCTACTTTGACCGTTTTTTTGATTGGCGCGGGTTTAGCGGACTGCGCAGGAGTATGCTTGACCGGCGGTTCGGTTTCGATGTTCTTCCGGACGCAACCTGTGGTCAACAGGGTGCCTGACAACAACAATAATATCAGGATATTCAACTTGTTATTCATAATTTTCACTCTTCGGGGATTGCCGATTTTGCTCAGGCTCCCCTCAGCCCGGCCCGTAGGGAAGTGCAAGCAGTCTACTAGATCACATTGGTGTTCTTGGCAAGAATGCGCAAACAAGTGCAATTGTGAATCATATATTGCACTTTCTATCTGACGGCTACCCAGCTTGAAATTGCGGAGACAAGGGTGACCGCGCCGCAGAGTGCCAGGACTTGCTCCATGGGCAGGAAACGGATTTCGATGAACAGGGGCGCGATGTTCAGGGAGTCGGCCAGAGCGTTCTGGGCCAGTTTGAGCAGTCCCACGCCTGCAGCGCTTCCCAGCAGCCCCTGGACCATGCCTCCGGTCAGGAGCGGCCAGCGCACATACCATGGCCGGGCCCCCACCAGGGAAAGAATTTCTATTTCATCCTGGCGGGTGAGCAGGGAGAGCCGGATGGTATTGCCTACCACGAGCGCCACGACCATGCCCAGGAAGCCGATGATGGGCCAGATGATGGCTCGGCTGATGACGCGCCATCCCTTGGCCAGATCGGCCTGGAGGGGAGTGTAGTGGACTTCGGCGACGCCGTCCATCGCCTTGAGCTTGGTCAGAAGGTCCGCAGCCCAGCCCTCTTGCTGCGCCTCGGGGGGCACGGCGAATGATGTCAGAGCCGAATAGGGCAGAGGGTTTTGCTCTTTGAGCCAGGAAAAATCGCCGGTTTTGCCGAGGGTCTCGGCCAGTTCCACGAGTGCATCCTGCGGAGTGAACCCCTTGATTTCCTGCAGGTACTCCATGGTTCCGATTTTCTCCCACTGGGTCTGGATCAGCTCCGGAGAAGCGTCGGAGCGCCAGTATATCTGGAACTGGACTTCCCCCCGCGACTTGAGCAGATGAATATTGATGTTGTGCAGGGAGAGCAGGATGAATCCGGCCAGCAGAGTGACCATGGCCACTGCAACAAGGGTCAGCAGGTGCGCCCAGGGGTGGATTTTGAAATCGGCCAGCCCTCGTCCGGAGAGTCGGAAGAGTTGCCCGATCATGCGAACTCCTCCTCGGATTCCATTATGGTTTCGCCGTCCAACTCCACCACGCGCCCTTGCTCCAGATGCAGGATGCGGGCGTCGGGAACGGCCTCAAGAACTTCGCGGCTGTGCGTGGCCATGATGATGGAGGTGCCGTAAGTGTGAAATTGTTTGAAAATATCCATAAGGTGCATGGTCAGGTCGAAGTCGAGATTGCCTGTGGGTTCATCTGCCAGGATCAGTTCCGGATTGGTGACCATGGAACGGGCGATGGCCACACGTTGCTGTTCGCCGCCCGAAAGGCGTTCGCACAAGGTATAGCTTTTGGTTTCCAGTCCCATGGCTCGAATGATGGCTCGTACGCGCCGTTCGAGAGGAGAGCGCGCCATGCCACGTACTTCCAAGGCCATGGCCACGTTTTCGAACACGGACCGCCTGGGCAGAATTTTGAAGTCCTGGAAGACCACGCCCACTCGTCTGCGCAGACCCGGAACATGGCGGCGTTTGAGCCTGTGCAGCTCGAATCCGGCCACTGTGGCCCGTCCTTTGGTCAGTGGGAGCGCACCATAAAGCAGGCGCAGCAGGGTGGTCTTGCCCGCGCCGGAGTGTCCGGTCAGGAACAGGAACTCTCCCTTGCCCAAGGAAAAGTTGATGTCCTTGAGGGCCCACTGGGAACCGAAATTGTAGGATAAATGTTGTACCTCAACCATGGGGACCTATGTACCCATATGAGGGGAGTTTGTAAAACTTGTCAGGCATTTTGCACGAGCCCCTTGAGCACGGCCAGATTGCGGCGGTCGTCTTCAAGATCTTCTTTCTTGTCCGTTTCCAAGCTCATCCCGATCTCTTTGAACCGGGGATCGTTCATGATGTTGCGGAATCCCTCCAGCCCGATATGGCCTTGGCCGATATGGTCGTGTCGATCCTTGCGCTCCCCCAGCCCGACCTTGCTGTCATTGAGATGAAAGAAGCGGATGCGCTCGATGCCCACGAGTTGGTCGAAGCGGGCGAGAGTGTCGGCATATGCCTCGGGGGTTCGGATGTCGTATCCGGCCGCAAAGGTGTGACACGTATCGTAGCATACGCCGAGGCGGTCCGTGTGTCTGCTGGATCGGATGATCTCGGCCAGTTCCTCGAAGGAAGACCCGAGATTGGTACCCTGTCCGGCGGTGGTCTCCAGCAAAACCAGGGTCGATTCCGTGCCGGAGTCCTCTATGGCCTTATCCAGGCGCTTTACATAGCGGGCTATGCCCGCCTCAACTCCATCTCCCAGGTGCGATCCGGGATGGGTCACCAGCCAACGGATGCCGAGAGCTTCACAGCGGCGCAGTTCTTCGGTGAAAGCGGCCATGGACTTGGCTGCACCGTCTTCCTTGGGACTGGCCAGGTTGATGAGGTAGGAGTCGTGGGCGGCCACCGGATAACTTCCCCACGTCTGCCATTTCGCTTTGAACAGGGCGATATCCTCTTCGCTCAGAGGTGGGATCTTCCACTGACGCTGGTTGCGCGTAAATATCTGCAGGGCCGTGCCGTCCACAGCCATGATGTGGTCGAAGGCTCGATGCAGGCCTCCGGATATGGACATGTGTGATCCGAGATACATTGTTTTCTCCGTTGCGTGTTTCGATCATTGTACCCGCAATTGTTTTTTCGGCAAGCGCCTTGGGAACTTGCATGGAACGACATCAACGGTTACTCAGTGATGATCAACGCAGCCAACGGAGTTTTCATGAAGATCAACTTCCCGGCCCCCCAAGGGAAAAATGCCCTGGAGCGGGTGCTCAGAACGCTGGCCATGCTGCTGGTTTTTCTGGTGGTCATTTGGGCTTTTTACAAAAACAATGAAAACGTGCTGGAGCGGGTTCAGAAGAATCGCTCGGTTTGGGACGAGACCGGACAGTTGACCAAAGACGAACTCGGCTATCTGCGCGATTTTGTGAAAACCATGCGCAGTACGTTCGGCGTGGAGGTCAAGATACAGGTCTTCAAGGAGGACGTGGAAAAGCCCGAGCTGGACGCCAAGACCATATACATCGGTCTGTCTCCGGCCAGGCGGCAGGTGGTCGTGGAGTTTCCCGCCCTGCTCAGACCGGCACTGGGTGCGGACTTCATCAAGTCCGTCCGGACGGAATACTTCACTGAAGCCTTTGAAACCGGGCAACTGGGCCGTGAGCTGCAGATTCTGACAACCATGATCTGGTCGCGTCTTGCGGCCTTGGAGGATACCACTCAGTGAGTGATGTTTTTTTGTATACGGACGGCTCCTGCCTGGGCAATCCTGGCCCGGGCGGCTACGGTGCTGTGCTCATTTTCGGCGAACACCGCAAGGAGCTTTCCCAAGGTTACCGGGACACCACCAACAACCGTATGGAGCTGCGGGCGGTCATCGAAGGCCTCAGAACCCTGACGAGACCCTGCTCGGTGAAGCTGTACACCGACTCCAAATACGTGCAGCAGGCCATCACCAAGGGATGGCTCGCCAATTGGCGGAAGAACGGCTGGAAGACCGCGGCCAAGAAGCCGGTCAAGAATCAGGACCTGTGGCGGGATCTTATGCCGCTGCTGGAAAAGCACCAGATAGATTTTCGCTGGGTCAAGGGCCACAGCGGTCATCCTGAAAACGAACGCTGCGATGAGCTTGCCAGGACTGCGGCTTCCGGGACTGATCTCATCCACGATGAAGAAAAATAGCGATCCCGACAGAGAACGCTAGCTTTCCGCCTTGTCCCGCGGATCGGAGTTTCCGCGGGACGTCTGTGAAGCGTCGATGACCGTGACGAAGTTGCGCGGCGTCCCGTGGATGGTCATGGGGCTGATGAGCAGGTCCACCTCGCGCACTTCACCGCTGGCCAGCGTATGTTTGGTGCGAATCGTGGTGGCTGCTCCCGAATTCCAGGGGCGCTCCATGATTTTTTTCGCCACGGTTCCGGATTCGGCGTTGATGTCGAACAGGGTCAACGATCTGAGAGTATTCTGCGCGTAGCCGTAGTATTCTACTGCTCGTTTGTTGTTGTCGAGAATATCGCCGGTGAGGGGGGCCACCAGCAACAGCACCAACTGGTTGTCATGGAAAAGCGCCCTGTAACGTTCCGCGTTTTCGCTTAATTCTTCTTCCCTGCCCCGAACCTCTCGGCACATTTTCCGGAATTCCTCTTCCACAGTTTCCAACTCCCGGTACGTACTGCGTATGGGTTTGTCGGAAATATCCGCCCCCATGCCCAGCTGCTTGATGTCGTGGATCAGGTCGTCCAGCGGAAGCACCAGACCGGCTTTCAGGGCGTTGTTGAGCAGGGCGCTGAAAAGCAGAAACAGGGTGGTCAACAGGGCCAACAGAGCCAGGACGGTTTCGAGGATGGGGATGAACACTGTGGACGCCTTGCTGCTGATGATGATCTTCCAGTTCTCGCCGGGAATGGTGGCCAGGGAGCCTATGTACAGAGTCCCATCGTGCGTGAAGAAGCTCGTACGCACCCGTTCTTCGCTGTGGGGTGCGGCCATCAGAGGCAGGTCCCCGATGTTTTCCTGGCGCAGTACCTTGGATAGATCCGGATGAGAAACGATGTTGCCGTATGCGTCGGCCAAGATGATGGTGTTTCCCGGCGGCAGCAGGCCCCCCAGATGCTGGGAAAGGGCCAGGGTATCCATTTCTCCCACGAGTATGTTGCCGGTGTGGTACTTTACGCCGAGATAGAGGACCGGCTGGCCTGAGCCCGGTGAAACGATGGGTTTGGATATGATGCCTCCCTCATGCCGGATATCCATCCTGATGGGGAAAGGGAGACCCTCGGCTCCGAACGGAGCGGCCGTAAGGATGATTTTGTCTTTGGAGAGCCAGAGGAGCCGTTCAAAGTGGGGATAGGCGTTGTAGAAAGTTTCCAGGTTTTTATTCATGTCTTTCGTGGCCGGGCCGATTCCCTTGCTGAAATGCTTGAGGGCGTAGAGCGCATCGGAAATGTAGGTGGTGATGTAATAGGAAATGGCCCCGGAAACCACCCTGTTGCGTTTTTCGATTGCCCGGTAGGCGTTGTTGGCCTGCAGCGCGCCGAGGACGAGGATGAAGAGGATACCCGGGAGGAATATCCAGGTGCGCAGTGTGCGCCGGAGTATCTGCAGAAAGGTGGGGCGCACTATGGTTACTCCTGGTCCAGAAGCACGAATTCTCCGTTTTTTACTGAGGCTATGAAGACCGAACGTTTCACGTCGCCGTATTTATCGAAGCGGAACTCTCCGCTGACTCCTTTGAAACGGTTCTCGGCCAGCAGAGCCTCCTTCAGCCCTTCCGCGTTGCCGTCGGTTTTTCGAAGCGCGACGATGAGCGCCATGGCGGCCTCGTAGCCGTAGGCCTCCGCAAATCCCGGCTGGTAGCCGAACCGGTCCATGAACCGTTTTTTGAAGTCCACGAATTCGGGGCGTGTGTTGTTGACGGCATAGAGTGTTGCGAAAATGAATCCTTCCACTGAATCGCCTCCCACCCGGATGACTTCCGTGGTGTAGGACCAGGCCGGACACATAACCGGTATGGTTATGCCTTTGCTCTTCATATGCCGTGCAATGGCGGCCACGTCCCGGGCCGAAGCGCTGAGAAGCAGCGCGTCGGGATCGTACTCGCTGATGGGGTCGAGCAATTCGTCCCAGTTGCGTATTTCATTGGAGGAGTATTCAAGAGCCCCGACGATGGCGCCTCCCAGGGCGGTGAACTTGGCGGCAAACGCCTTGTTGAAGGTGTTGACGTAGTTGGCGTTGTCCTGGTCGCCGATCATCAGGACATTGTTCAGATGAAGCTTCTCCCTGGCATAGGCGGCCAGGGCCTCGGCCCGGGAGCTGTTCACGTCCACTACTCGGAAATACAGGTCGTCCTTGCCGCTCAGGGAGGGCGAGGAGGTCGTGGGGGAGATCATGACCACTTCCGTTTCGGCGGCGAGCGCAATGCCGATGGCGCTGGTCATGGGGCCGATGACGGCCACGCATCCTTCATCCGCAAGTTCGCGAACGGCCTGGGCGGCCATTGCCGGAGTGTTGCCGTCGTCCCTGGGATGGAACCGTATGGTCCTGCCGTCGATGCCACCCTGAGCATTGGCGTCCTCTATGGCCATGCGTGCGCCGTTGCGGCCCGCCACGCCTATATCCGAGAATTTTCCGGTGAGCTGGCCCACGAAACCGATATCCACGGCCGAAAAGGAATCGCATCCCGAGAAAACCGGGAGCGAGACCAATAGGAGTGCGAGCAGAAATCCTGCGCCCTGGAATTTCACGAGCATGATATCCACCTTTTTCGTGCTATTTTCGGATGTTGTCCTGACCCTACACGAAAAAGGGAGGTATTTCATTTGTTACCATGAAATAATAATCCTGTTCAAACTTCAGGATATGCTGCCGTCAACGGCAGTCCTTTTGGTGCCATTTCCAGGCGGTTTCGATGATGTCTCGCACGTCCGCATGCTGCGGTTGCCAGCCAAGGATATTCCGGGCTTTTTCCGAGGAACTGACCAGGGCCGGGGAATCGCCTGCGCGGCGTTCGGTGGTCTCCACCGGGATATTCCCGCCGGTCACTTCGCGGGCCATGTCGATGACTTCGCGGACCGAGAAACCGTTTCCGTTGCCCAGGTTGAAGATGTCGGACTCGCCGCCGTTCGCCAAGTGCTCAAGGGCCAAGGCGTGGGCTACCGACAGGTCGGTGACGTGAATGTAGTCGCGCAGGCAGGTGCCGTCCGGAGTATCATAGTCCGTTCCGAAAATCTTGATGGATTCCCGGATGCCCAACGCGGTATGCAGGATGAGCGGGATGAGGTGGGTTTCCGGCTGATGGCGTTCTCCCACCTCAGCGGCCGGGTCGGCTCCTGCTGCATTGAAGTAGCGTAGGATGGCGCTCTTGAGACCATAGGCCTCGCCGTAGTCCCGGATGACCTGCTCCACCATGCGTTTGGACCACGCATAGGGAGAAAGCGGCGCGAGGGGATGGTCCTCGGCCAGGGTCGCAGTCTGCGGCTCGCCGTAGACTGCGGCTGTGGAGGAGAAAACGATGCGCTCCACATCCGCGTCCTGCATGGCTCCCAGCAGGTTCAGGGTGTTGCGCACGTTGTTTTCGTAGTACATGCGCGGTTCGGCAACGGATTCACCCACGGCGATGAAGGCCGCGAAGTGGACCACTTCTTCTATGTCGTGCCGGGAAAAGACGTCTTTGAGGAAGGCGGTGTCGGCCAAATCGCCCTCTTCGAATTCGCCCCATTTCAGGAAGTCGCGATGACCGTAAGAGAGGTTGTCCAGGATGACCACGTCCCTGCCTCGCACGGCAAGGGTTTTAGCCGTGTGGGAACCGATGTATCCGGCTCCGCCGGTGATCAGTGTCTTGCTCATGGGAAATTCGCTCTCCCGCTGTTTTTGGCGGTCGGTCAATCCTCGAAGACCAGCCGTCTGATGATGAGATTGGAAGCCAGCATGCCGTTCTTGGTCAGCATGAGTCTGCCCCGGTTGATGCGTATCAGGTTTTCACGATGCAGGGCGCTCATGAGCTGCCCCTGGCGTTTGGTCAGGTCGTACCCGGCCAGTTTGCGGAATTCCTTGAGGTCCAGGCCCTTGGTGGTGCGCAGGCTGAGCATGACCAACTCCCGCAACCGGTCCAGGCCCGAAAGCTCTTCGAAATCTTCTCCGGCGAACCCTCCACGTACGGCTGCATCGTATTCGTCCATGTAGCGCGGATTGGTGAAGCGGCGTTTGCCGAGGGTGGAGACGGCCGAGGGGCCGAGGCCCAGGTAGTCCTCACCGGCCCAGTATCCGCTGTTATGACGGGACATGAATCCCATGCGCGCGAAGTTGGAGACCTCGTAGTGCATGTAGCCCCGCGATTCCAGATACTCGGCCCCGTAGATGAACATGCGCCCCATTTCGCTTTCCCGGGGAAGGCTGAACTTTCCGGCGTCGTACTGTTTGCCCATGACCGTGTACGGTTCCAGGGTCAGGTTGTAAGCGGAGACATGTTCGGGTTTCATTTTGACCACAGTCTCCAGGGTTTTGAGCCAGCCTTGCATGCGTTGGCCGGGCAGTCCCCAGATGAAGTCCAGGCTGATGTTGTGGAAGCCTGCCTGCCGGGCGTAACCATAGGCCTGCACGGCCTGCTGGGACGAATGCGGACGGCCCAGCAGGAAGAGTTCATCGTCATTGAGACTTTGTATGCCCATGGAGAGCCGATTGAAACCCATGCTGAGAAGGGCGCGGAAATAGCTGACGTCCGTGGCCGAATCCGGGTTGGCTTCCAGAGTGATTTCCATGCCCCGCTGGAAAGTGAAGTGCTCGCGCAGACCTTTCATGATCATGTCCAGCTGATGTGGCGGGATCAGGCTGGGGGTGCCGCCGCCGAAGTAGACGGTTTTGAGCTTGGGTTTCTTGAGCCGCCGGCCCCAGAGCTCGGCTTCCTTGAGCAGGGTCTTCAGGTACCAGGCGAAGGTGACCTGGTTGTACGCCTGGGAGTGGAATGTGCAGTAGTGGCAGCGGGATCGGCAGAACGGTACATGGATGTAGAGCAGCAGTCCTGCGACCTCGCCGGTGATCTTCTTTTCCTTGCCGCCGGCTGTCGCGGGAAAGGCCGGACGTATGGGCAGGTCGTCGCCGCTGTAGATGGCCATGCTACGCAGCCCCGTCCGGTTTCGGGCGATCGAGGAACAACCTGATGCCGCCGTATGTGAAATAGCCGCCCACGAAAAGGTTCACCAGAAGCATGCCGGGCTGATCGGATGCGCCCGCCACCAGGGCGGTGAAGGATGGGAACAGGGTGCCCACGCCGGTGAAAAGCATGAGGAAGCAGAGCACAAGCGTAGACACACGCTGGCGTTTGTGGGCGTACCAACCCAGCACCGAATAGACGAACACCGAGATGAGCCTTACATGCAGCGGGTTTTCGGCGGCCGGGTACACCCAGGCCAGCCCGGCATTGACCACTGCCAGGATCACGAAACCCACGAGAAAGGCTTCCGTGCGGAACAGGAAGCCGAACTTGCTCTCCTCCAGTCTGGGCATGTGTCACTTCGCCTTGAGTTCTTTGTGGAACCGTTCGTTCTCGCTGTAGAGGCAGCCGCAATATTGCTGGCGGTAGATGCCCCATGCCTTGCTCTTCTCAATGCCGTCCTTCCAGCCTTCGCGAAAGTCATGGTATAGAAAGCGGGTTTTGCCTCCCTCCAGGTCGCGTCCCAGTCCGGCGATTTCATCGTGTTTTTGAAATTTGCTGTAGAGCAGGGTGGTGCTGAAACAGTCGAATCCCCCCCGTTTGGCTATGGAGGCCGTGCGCTCCAGCCTGCGCGCATAGCAGTGAAAGCAGCGGTTGTTTTCCCGGAAAGCGACGTCCCGGAACCACTCTTGAGGACGGTACTCGTTGTCTTTGAGCAGGATCTTGAAATCCAGTTTCTCGGCCACTTCCAGGCAGCCGTCGCGTCGTTTCACATATTCGGTCAGGGGATGAATATTCGGGTTGTAGAACAGCCCGGTAACTTCAAATCCCTGATTCTGCAGAGTCTGCACCGTGGTGATGCTGCATGGACCGCAGCAGATGTGCAGCAGTATCTTTTTTGTCATGGCGAACCCTTCTCCGATATCCTGGGAGGAGTCAAGTGTGCGTGCTCTCGGCCGAAATGTAAAGTTGTTCGCCGTCAAGCATGGTGGACTACCCGGGCGTTCAGACCAACTGATGCGCGTCATCAAATACGCTGCCGGGGATCGAGTATCGCGGAACGGCAGGTTGTCCCCATGGATTAAGCCACGCAGGCTGAGGCGATGCCCACGCGAAAGCTGGCAGTCGGGTGGAGTATTTGCCTTATCGCCTGGTTTTCTTGAGCAGCTCCTTATAAGCGGGGGTGGATTTGAAGCGGCGCAATTCCTCGGAAAAACGTCCCACCAGTTCTTTGTTCACCGTCTTTTTGCTGAACAGGACGTAGATTTCGCGAGAACCGATGGGCACGGAAGTGGCGCAGACCACGGAGTCGATTCCCAGTTCGTTCAAAAGCCACAAGCCATTGAGGTAATCGCTGATCACCACGTCGATGCGGCCCGTGATCAGTTTTCGGAAGTTGGTTTCATCAAGGTTCACCGGTTCGAGAAAACTGATTTGCTTGGCCCTGTCTATGAATTCTTTCGGGTAGCTGAAGTTACGAACTATCCCGATGCGTTTCCTGTAGAGTTGTTCGATAGAGTCGAATATGGCCGGGTTGCTCCGGTGGCAATGAACAAAAGCCCGCCACTCGGCCGTGAGGATGGATTCTTTCGGATAATAGGAGTATTTCGCCCGCTCCGGGGTGTATACCCCGCTGACGAGCGCATCGATTTCTCCGCCTTTCAGCATTTCCAGGCCCCGGCCCCAAGGCACCGTTTCCATTGACCTGATCCCGACGCCCATGCTTTTCAGGACGGCTGTGGTGGCCTCGAGGGATACGCCGGTGCTTTTTCCGTCCTTGTGGTGTTCATAGGGGGGCCATTGGTCCATGGCGATGCGCAAAGGCATCTGGGCGTTGGCTGCACAGGGCACGGCGGCGAGCAACAGCGTCGTGAGCAGAAAAAGGAAGTACCTCATACTTTTGATTAACAGTATGAAGTATGCCCGCGCTATTAGAATCCGTCAGTAGGCGAGCCGTCCCAGTGACTTGAGGATGAGTGTGCACCCCATGGCGAACATGCCGGTCAGGCCCATGCCGCATGAAAAACCCGCCAGCAGCACCGGTGCATAGTGCCGCCATTGCGTCCCGTATTTTTTCAGGAAATAGAAACGGCCGAGCAGCGCGCCCACCACCTCCAGGATCAGGCCGTGCGGGGTGGACTGTCCCAGACCGCGTACAACGCCGTAGACCAGCAACACCGGCAGTCCGAGTACGTTGAGCACCGCGTAGAGGATGACCCCGAGTCCGATGCCGCTCAGGACGATGGGGCCGGAAAGGGCTTCGAAGAAAAGCGAGTTGCCTTCCAGCGTCGAGGTCTGCATGAGCAGCGTATTCAAGGCCTGCAAGTGCCATAGTTCCTGTGCAAAGGGGTATTGGGGCGAAGGGATGGGGGCCAGTTGCCACAGGAATTGGGAAAAGAGCAGCGAGGCCACCATGACCACCGGAAAGACCACGAGTTCTGCCTTGATGATGCCCTTGAGGCTGGTGCCGGTCAGTTCGATCTGGCGAAATTGCACTGTGGCCTCTCCGTAGTTGTGGATGGGGATGGGCGCATACCAGATCTCGATGCCCTGGTAACCGAAAAATTTGGCGCCGGCGATGAACGAGAATTCGCGGACCATGGGCAGGCTGATGAATTGTCCGGCCACACCCTCCATGCGCGCCGTGATGTAGGAGACCACCGGTGTGTACACGAAGCCATAGAGTACGAAGAATATCCACGGGAATGAAGGCACCAGCCAGACGCACAGGAAGATATAGGCCAAGGTAGAGAAAATGTAGATGGATAGTGAGACCCAGATGTTGATGTCGCCCCGGTTCATGTTGGTTTTGAGCAGGGAAGAAAAGTCGAGCCTGTCGCCGTTCTTGCCTTTGAAGGATTTGGCCACGTACCAGACCCCGATGAATGCGATGGCCAGGCCGAGGCCGATGCCGAAACTCATGTAGAAGTCGAAGTTGTTGGCGAAGACCGTTTCCACGGTCTCCATGCCCGGATGCCAGCGGTGCAGGACGCCGTGGGCGTAAAGGACCGGGTTGGCGGTGACGGTGATGAGCAATCCCACCAGCCCGCCGATGACCGCCCAGAAGGGTAGGACCATGCCGATGAACACCAGGCCGAGGTCGAACTGCAATCCCGTCGCCACCGCGGGAAGGATATCCTCGGTGTGTCTGGTCAGTTCGATCCAGGGGATGGGGATCAGGCGTATGGTTTCCTGGAACAGGAGTCCGGACAGCGCCGGCAGCAGCACATAGAAGAATCCGAAGGCCAGGCCGATCATGCCGCCTATGGAAAAGACCCGCCATTTCCAACCGGTTTTGCGGTCCTCGGTGGATTCGGCCAGGGCCATGGTGCCCAGCGCTCCCACCGGGGCCATGGGGAAGGGCAGTTTTTCCACGTCGGAAGTCAGCCGGTACAGGCTGTAGCCCAGCCCGAAGTGGTCGATGCGTTGTACCAGTTGCGCGCCCACCAGCAGCAGAATCGGTATGAGCCAGTCGCCGTGTAAAAAGCTTCTGTCCAGATAGGAGGCCGATTCCAGCCCCGGAGCCACCCAGGACGGGATGAATTCCGTGAGCCCGAGCATGCGGGCCGCATCGGACTGCACCAGGTATTGGTTCCACAACAAGCCCTGGAACGGTGAGGCCAGTGCTGCGCCCGCCATGTAGTAGAGCAGGAAGATTTCCTGTTGCTTGAGTTCCGAGTACGACCGTTTGGCGATTTCCGCGAACAGGATGATGGTCACCCAGCGGGCGGCAGGGCCGATGCCCTGGCCGATGACCAGTTGCAGATACATGCTGCCGGGCATCATCAGGAAGCCGATGAAGATGGCGCCGATGATGGTCTTCCAGTCGAAGCCTTCCTCGAAGCGCTCCGGCGGCTTCATCAAGTCCCGATACTCTTTGAGTTCCTTGTCGTCGTACATGTTTTGTCTCGTTGTCTGGGGGGAAGGTCCCTCATTCCTTCTTCAAAATTCTCAGGCGATCGCTTCGCGCTGGATGGTTGCCGGGGGTATTTTTTCTTTCAACAACGTCATTTCTCTTTTTTTGTGAACCTCCGATATTTCCGCGGCGTCGCCAGACAGTGCTGGAGGGTTTCCCGAGTGCTCTCTAAATCGGGAACACGTTGTACACGGTCTTGGTCCACAAACTGAGCAGGGCGTAGAAGCCTCCCATGAGAAAATCGCCCAGGATCAGTCCCACGAACAGGAAGCGCAGCCTGTTGAACAGGGCCGTGCCGCCGTAGTGCAGGCAGAGGTGGTTGCACAGCCAGCCGATGAAGAAGCTGAACCAGAGCATCTTCATGCCGGTGGAATAGGCCACCAGATAGCCCAGCGGGTGCAGCGGCCACCACGGCAGCCGGTAGTAGCAGAAAATCAGGATGCCCATAACCAGTGCTCCGACGCCCGAATAGATGATGGTCCATTTGTTGGGGCCGACCGGCACGTCTACCAGCCGTTGCGCATTTTCGTAGTTGGCCAGCACGGTCCGGGTGGCCCATTCCAGGTTCAGATCGCGCAGGCCGTACTTGTGGCCGAGATAGAGCATGGTCACGAAGGCCGTGGCCACGGCAAGGATCAGGGCCGCTCCCACGCCGAAGAGTACAATGCCCCGGGTCCTGTTTCTCTCGCAGGCCTTGGAGCCGTGAAACAGTGTGGGCAACACTGCGCTGCGCATGTCCAGGAAGAGAACCTTCTGCATGACGGCGGCCATGGCTATTCCCGCCTGGCCGAACATATTTGTACCGAAAAAACCCACCATGCCGTCCATGGGGGAGGCCGTGAGCGTGAAATAGGGCAACCCTCCCTGGCAAACCACGCGGGCCGAAACCAGCGCCACCACCAGGAATGCGCAGGGCAGCAGCAGTGCGGCCAGTAACGGAAGCCCGAACCACCAGCTCCATGTCGCCAGGAACAGGACACCAAAGATCAGTCCCCACATGGGCCAGGACGGCGGCAACCATTCCTCGGGAGTGCCCGGCTTGGCCTCTTCCACTATCTTTCTGTCGCGGCACATAGGCTTGTACAGGCAGAGAATCGTTTCCTTGAGGTGGTGGCGCGCCAGCCAGAGCAAAAAGATGAAGAATATGCCGTATGCGCCTATGGCCTGCGCCCCCTCGGGCCGGTAGAGATCGGCCCCGAAAGTCACGCCCAGAGCCGCCTCGGGCAGTTGCAGACCCAGCACGTAGAGCAGGCCGTGGGAGAGACCCGCCAGGATGAAGAAGAACCAGAAGCTGAAGGATATCTGCCGCGTGGTCAGGAAAGCGAAGCCGATGAATGCGGGTACGACATACAGTTTCAGCTTGTGGAAGCCCGAGAAGAGCCCGAACTTCGGAAAGTACTTGCCCGCCAGGATGATGGTGGGCAGCTCGGGGACGGCGGGCATGTAGAAGTGCAGGCCGTTGAGCAGGTGCAGCGAACCGGCCAGGATCAGCCCGGCGAGCAGGAATCTGTCGGCCCAGAACGCACCGAAGCGTTCCTGGTCCAGGGCTTCGCCCATGAATTGCGGCACCCGGAAAAGCGGGAACATGACCCGTTCATTCATGACCCATTGTTTGCCGAACAGGCGCATGAGGCAGACCATGACGAAGAACGAGCAGAGGATGAAAGCGGACCAGACCAGCAGTGGCTGGAGCCAGACGCCCCAAGATACGTGGGCGAGGACTTGGGCCACGTCCATGTCCTTGGCTCCCAGCAGGCCGTTGTAAAGCGTCCGCACCGCCTTGGCGTTGTCCGGGTACCATGCGTCCGGCAGCAGGGGGCGCAGCACTTCGGTCCAGCGGAAGGCGTCCTTGGCGAAATGCTGGGGGGCGGTGACGTTCACGAAAAAGGTCTCGGCCAGTCCGTTCCAGCCTACCGAGGTGAACAGGATCATGAGTACCCAGGCCGTGAGCAGCTCCATACCGTTCAGCAGGGGCGGTTTCTTACTGATCTTGCCGGCCAGGGCCACTATGACGAAAAGCCAGGACGTGACGAAGAACGGGGCCAGAGGGAGGTTGCCGTTGCCGATGGGCGTATTGCGCAGGAAGGCGTCGTTGTAGGGGGTGAACACGCAGAGCAGCAGCCCGAAGAAAAGGCCCGTGAGTATGGCCCGGAAACGGATGTGGTCAGTCATGCCGGCCTGCCTCCTCGCTCGCTTTCATGCGCGTGGCGAAATGTCCGGTAAGGTCGCCCGCGTAGCTCTGTACGGCCACATCGTCCAGCGACCTCCAGGCCAGGAGCTGTTTGCGCAGGTCGTTGAGGAAGTTGCGGTTCAGGTTTTCCCATGCCTTGTGCTCGCCTGCTTCGCGGGTCAGCGTGACCCGGATCTGCCGGTAGCCCTTGTAAAGGTCCGACGGGCAGAAGGTCAGGACCACCTTTTGCCGGACTCCGAAGTCGAAGGGGGCCAGCCAGACGCGCAAGTTCATACTGAAGCAGAAGTCCTCGCCCGTGAGCTGTTCGGGCGTCAGGCCCAGGAAGGTGTCTTTCTCCAGCTGTTGCTGGGCCTCATTGTCCAGGTAGGTGCAGGCTATGTCCGCCGTACAGAACGCACCGTGGGAAACATCGTGGTGCGTCTTGTAGTATTCGCGCAGGAATCCTCCGGCGCTGGCCTGTTCCGCCAGGTTGATGAGGAACGGCAGAACCACGGACAGGGTGTCGCCTTCGGCCTTGGGCATGCTCCAGGATTTGTTCACGTCGGGGATGGCGATGCGCGATGCCACCTTCGCCGGATAAACAGCCGACACGAGTACCACCAGGATGACAAGGAGCATGGCCGCCACGCCTGCCGTGGACGAGTAGTTGGCGGTCATACCTGCCCAGAGGGCGGTCCCTGCCAGGGTTACGGCGGACAGTTGGGCCAGCAGATAACCGATGACTACGGCGATGACCGCGAAAGCCAATGCCTCGGCGATGAACAGAAACGCCACGTGTGGCGGGGCCAGGCCCACCGAGGTGTACACCGCGATTTCGGGACGGCGTTCATACACCGAGCCGATCATGGTGTTGAGCACAATGAGTATGGAAATGGCCAGCGGGATGAGGATGTTGGCCATGCCCGAGTAGCTCACCGCGTCCGAAGTGAAGAAGAGGGAGGTTCCTTCCGGCCCGCCCCGGAAGAGCATGAGCCCGAAGCGGTCGCCAAGGGCCGTGCCGAGGTTCCTGTGGCCGGTCTGCTTCACGGCAAGGCCTTTGAGCTTGCCGGTGGTGCCCAGGGAAAGCAGCAACTCTGCGGGCAGGATGACCGTCTCGTAGCCGGGAATATGCTGGTAGCGGCTTTGATAGTCGATGACGTCCTCGCCCTCCTCAATGGCTTCGGCCTCTGTGCTGGAAAGTTGTACGGCCGCTTCGTTGGGGTAGACGATGGGCGTGATGGGTTCCCCGTCCAAGTCGGGGCGGTCGCGCAGACCCGTGTCTTCGAAGATGCCCACGACTTCGTAGGGCACGCCCCATACCGTCACCGAGTCGCCCACCTCGACGCCGATGGTCCTGGCGATGCGTTCGGGCAACAGGGTCACGTGGCGTTCTTCCTTTCGGAACCAGCGGCCCGCCACCAGGATGCTGTCCAGGCCGCTCACCTGCGGCTCCGCATGGGAGAGTCCCACCACGCCGCGTGCCTGCGCCTCCTTGTCCTTGAAGGTGATGGGAATGAGAGGAGCGCGGGACTTGTCGCCCGTCACGCCTGTATCGTACCAGACCCGTGGGGCCACGATTCCCTTGCCTGTGTAAGCTTCGGAGACCACGGAATAGGCTTCCACGGGCAGGTCCTGCCAGTTGAAATGTTTCATGAGCAGCCCTGTGTAGCTGGCGTGGGGGCTGAAAGTGGCCCATCCCTTTTCGCGCACGGATTTCACGGTGGTGAAGTTCATGATGGTGAAGGTCAGGATCACCAGGGTGGCCAGGGTCAGGAAGGTTCGTACCGGCCTGCGCTTGAGGTTGTTGACCCCCAGGATGAAGGCGGCGGTGAAGGCGGCCGCCGGGCTGATGTCCGAAAGCTTCACGTGTTTCGACCGTCGTTGCAGCTCAACCATCTCCCGCTCGAAGCGGAAAAAGATGATCAGGCTCACCAGCAGCGACAGGGCCAGGATGAAAAAGGCCAGGATGACCACCATGGGGCTGTAGGTAAGTTCGAAGGCAGGATGGATCATGTAGACCACGCCGATGATCCCCGCCAGCAGGCCCAGGAAGGCCGCGAGCCGCTTTCTGATGTCCGAATAGGCGAAGAGCAGCCGTTCCATGCAGTAAGCGAAGGGGACGAACAGGGCCACATAGAAGAGCACGCCTATGAGTACGTCCTTCTGGGTTTTATCCACGTCGTTGTATACTTTGGAAGCCTTGGCAAGGGATGAGCGCGCTGATTCCATGAATTTGTCCCAGCGCTTTTCGGTCCGGTACCGGCGTGCCTCCTGCAGTTCTTCCAGGCCGAGGGCGGTGAGACTTCGGATCCGCTCGTTGACGATACCCCTGTTTTCCAGGTTCTTTACACGTGGGGTGAGCAGGTTCCACATGTCGTTGGCCGCACGGAATTCGGTCATGGGAATGGTGGGCCAGTTGCGAGCCAGGTAGCCGTCGCCCAGCGGGTCATCGGGCGAGGCGTTGAGCAACAGCTCCTTCTTGTCCAGCACCGTATCCGAAAGGGTCAGCTTGATGGGGACGTCCGGCTCCAGGAACAGGGTTCCCAAGGTGGAGGAACGGGTGTCCAATCGGCTGTACCAGTAGCTTACGGGCGGGGCTTCCGTTCGTGCGTCGATCAGTTTTGGCCGGTACAGATATTTGAAGGTTCGTGGGTCGAACATGTTGAAGATGGTGGTCTGGGTGCAGGCGAACATGGTCATGTCCGTTTCCATGACCTTGCGGCTCATTTTGACCCGGTAGGCGGCCTTGCCGGTCTTGGGCTTGTCCACGGCCCACATGGCCAGGCCCGTGCGTTCGTCGAAGCGCATGCCTTCGAGCACTGCCTTGTGATAGCTGATTTTCTTGCTGGCCAATCCCGGAATGTGGAATCGACCTTCGGTGTCCACCATGGCGTACATTCGTGTGCCCCACTGGAAGCAGAGAAAGACCGTATCGGTTCCCGGTTTGTCAGGGAACAGCTCTCCCTTGCGCAGCAGGTTGGCCCGCCCGAGCAGCGAGCAGAAACGATCCTTGCCCTGCTTGCCGGCTTCGGCAATGGGTTTTTCCGCCAGATCGCGGACCAGCAGCCGAACCAGTTGCGATTGGCGTTTCAGGTATTCGAAGTTCACGCGGGACGGAGTGTCGTAAGGGGTGCCCCAGGAGGGCCGCACATCGTGCACCGTGGCCAGGGTAAAGCCGGGGAATCCGGCTATGGCCATGGGTTCGCCGCCCAGGGCCGGAGCGTCCGGCAGATAGCTTTCCCAGGTACGCAATCGACTGGGCCGCAGGGTGCCGTGGTAGAGGGCGGAGAGTTCTTTTGGAAGAGTCCTGGCCTTGGCTTCGAACAAATCGTGGATAGGGCTGAAGAAGCGGGTCCGGTTCACTCCCGGTTTGAGGTCGTAGAGCCAGCCTTTGTCAAATCCGCCCACGCCTTTGCCGTGGCTGGAAAGGTACAGGGACATGTGGGCCGCTATCTTGCGTTTTCCGATGGTTTTGCGCAGGCTCTGGGCCGTGTTGATCTGGACGAGCTGGGCGTTGGCGTCGTCCAGCACTCGGTCCTGCCACTTCAGGGCGTTGGGGGTGTAGCGGGCCAGCAGGGTCTTTTCCTCTTTTCCCAGGGGAAAGTCGGCCTGGGAGGCCTGCACCCAGTTGAGACGTTTGAGAGCCAACCGTTTGGCGGCCAGTTGTTTGATTCTGCGTTGCAGGTCCATCTCACCGTGGTTGCGCTGGCCTTTATCGGGTAGGGGAAGCTCGGTTTTTTGGGACCTCATGCGCCGCATGGCTTGGTTGTGGCGGCCCATGAGACGAAGCCGCATAAGTTGGCTGGTGATGTCGTCTTCGGCGTTGCGAACCACGGTTTTGTAGGCTTCGCGCAACAGGGAAAGATCGCGGTCGGAAAGGCCATCGAGAGTCAGCGGGTCGCTGCGCTGGAGCAATTCCAGGGCCCGGGCCGCATTGATGGTCCGCTCCGTGTAATGTTGTTTAAGTGATTCCAGTTTTTTATCTTTGGTCACCAGGGCCCAGGTGAATTCACGCATGCCGGCTTGGGCCTGGGAGTGCGCACCCGAGGCCACCAGCAGTACGGGGCGCTTGGGGCGTTCGCGCCCGAGCATGGCGGCCACGTCCATGAGCGTGGCTATGGAAGACGCCTCGTCCGCGCCGGGTGCTTCCCCGGCCACGAATGCCGTGGAGCCGTAGAATGCCTCAATGATGAGCAGTTCTTCGCCCAGGGCAGGAGCGGTCCCCTCCATGAAGCAATAGACATTTTCGGATTTTCCCGGGCGCCAGACAGCGCTTGAGGTCAACAGGGCACGCCCGAGATCGGTGGGGCGGGATCCATTGATTGCGTCTCCGAAAAGACCGGCAGCCTCGGCTTTGGACATCCAGAACATGGGAAAGTCCACTGGCGTCAGCTCCACCCTGTTTTCGAAAAACGCCTTGGGCGTGGGGCCGCCGCCCGTGCCCACGAAGATAAGAGCCCGCGCTCCGAGTGTGGCTGCGTTGTTCCAGTTTTTGCCCGAGTCCATGTCCATGAGCACAATGGCGTTTTCAGGCTCAAACCCGTTGAAGTCGCTCAGATGTCCCGGGCCTACGTAAAGAATTCGACCGCTCAGGCCCGGTGGGGCGATGGCGCCTGGGGAAAGAACGTTGGTGTGCAATTGTTTGAGATGGACACGTCCCTGCTCGGGCAGCACAAGTTCCGCGCCCAGGGACTGGACCACCGGCACCCGGAAGGATTGGCGGCCGATGATGCGCCCGGTTTTGCCCGTATCCGTGTTGGCGGGGATGAGTTTGCGGAACTCCTCGGCCACGGCGTCTGCAGCGGCATGTGCGCCGGGCGTGCCTGGGCTGCGGTCTCCGAATGCGGCCATACGGCGCAGGAATCCTTCACTGGCGAAGGCGGTTGGAGCCGTTGACACGGCGAACAGGACGGCCAGCACCGTCAGGGTGAACAGAGCGGGCCGGAAGTGCTGCATCAGGCGGGTGCTCCTTCCACTTCGGTGATGCCGCCCACGGAGATGTCCAGTTCGTCGCGGTTTTCGATGCGGTCTATCATGCCGTCACGGATCCAGACCACACGGTCCGAGACATTGAGCATTTTGTAGTCGTGGGTGGCGGAAATGACCGTAACGCCCCGTTCCGCAGAAAGCATTTTCAGGAGTTCGATGATCTCCGCGCCGGTGGAAAGATCCAGGTTTCCGGTTGGTTCGTCGGCCAGGATGATGGCCGGATCGTTGGCCAGGGACCGGGCGATGGCCACGCGCTGTTGCTGGCCGCCGGAGAGTTCCAGGGGCTTGTGCTGGAACCGTTCACCCAACCCCACCAGTTTGAGCAGTTCGATGCCCTTGTCCTGGGCGTCGTCGCCGTGCATGCCCGCGAAGGTCATGGGCAAAGTCACGTTTTCCAGAGCGGTCATAACCGGGATGAGGTTGAAGGTCTGGAAGATGTACCCGATCTTGCGGTTACGCAGCCAGGCCAATTCGTAGGCGTCCAGCTGAGAGATATCCACTTCGTCGATGAAAACCTTGCCGTCCGTGGGTTTGTCCAGGCCACCGATCATGTTGAAGAGAGTGGATTTGCCCGAGCCGGAAGGGCCCATGATGGAAATGTATTCTCCGGCCATGATCTCCAGGTCCACGCCCTTGAGTACGCGTACTGTTTGTCTGCCCAGGGGAAAGTCCTTTTTCACGTTGATGACGCGGACTATGGTGTGACGTTCGTCGTTCATGTTCTCGTCCTCTAATGTTCGGCGCGAAGAGCATTGATGGGCCGCATGCGCATGGCCAGGATGGCGGGATAGAGCACGCCCAGAAGACTCAGGGTCAACCCGGCGAGCGTGGCCAGTCCCACGGAGCCGAGAGCGTCGAGCCAGGGCAGGGCGTTGAACGCCTTGCCGCCGAAGCGTATCAGCCCGGCCAGCAGAGAGAAGATGCATCCGAGCGCGGCGCCGCCTCCTGCGCCCAGCAGACCTTGCATGGCGGCTTCCAGCAAGAACAGCCTCAGAACCATGGAGTCCAGAGCTCCCAGGCATTTCATGACCCCGATCTCGGAGAATCGTTCAGTCACGGACATGAGCTGGGCATTGACGATGCCCACGGTGCAGACCAGCAGGGAAAGGATGACGATCCAGCGTTCCTTGGCGCTCATGGCTACTCGTCCCGTTTCCAGGTCCACGTCGTAGCCCGCCGCAAGCAGTATTTTGCCCGCTGCCTTGCCGCCCGCCTTCAGAATGCCTGCGGCCACGTCCAGGTTCACCAGCACGAAGGAGAGGAACGACACCGCCAGCACCAGACTGCTCACGGTGATCATGGAGCGGAAGAGCCTGACCCTGAGGCTCCTGAAGCTGATCTCCACGGACTTGCCCCACGGGAGGCTGATGGCCCGCTGGATTCCCTGACCGCTTCCGCCGGAGGCGTCGAACACTTTTTTACTCATATTCAAAGACAATACGCAGCGTTGCTTGCCAGTACAAGTGGGTGCTGATTATTTTTTGAGAATTGTTTCCATAATGGCAGGGAACCGTCGGAAGGAGATGCAGTAACTTTATCATTTTCAATATCGACAAAAAAATAAGAGCATGCCGGAAGCCCTGCTCTTCGGGGAAAACAACGTAAGGAGTTTCGACATGCTGAAATCTTTGGCGGTATTTTGCTTCACGTTTGTCGTCGGGGGGCTGTGGACCTCCGGGGCTGCGTGTGCGGCCGGGGAACTTTCCTATCCGGTTGTGGATACCGGCCAGGACCAGTGCTACGGCACCGGAAGTTCCATCCCCTGCCCCGAGAAGGGACAGGACTTTTTCGGCCAGGACGCCCAGTACAAGGGGAATGTGCCATCCTACAGGGACAACGGGGACGGCACGGTCACGGATCTGGTGACCGGCCTCATGTGGCAGAAAACGCCCGACTTCAAACGTTACACCTTTGACCAGGCGCCGTCCTATGCCGCCGCTCTGCGCCTGGGCGGCTATGCCGACTGGCGGCTGCCCACCATCAAGGAACTGTTCTCCATTGCCGATTTCAACGGCAACGTGTTCACGAAGACGCCGTATATAGATACTCGCTTCTTCGATTTTCAGTATCCCACGGACGGCGAACGGGACATCGACGCCCAGTTCTGGTCTTCCAACGAGTACGTGGGCACGGTTATGGGCCGCCAGCGCGCCGTGTTCGGCTTCAACTTCGCGGATGGTCGTATCAAGGGTTACCCGACATCCAAGGGCAATTGGATTCGTTGCGTACGCGGTCCCCAAAATTATGGAATAAACAATTTCAAGGACAACGGCGACGGCACCTTGACGGACAAGGCCACGGGACTCATGTGGACCAAGGCCGATAACGGGCGCCCTGTGTCCTGGGAGCAAGCCCTGGCTTACGCAGGCAGGGCCAGAGTCGGCGGGCACAGCGACTGGCGGTTGCCCAACATCAAGGAACTTCAGACCATCGTGGATTACAACCGGTCCACTAACTCCCGCTCCCCCTCTGCTTATGGTCCGGCCATCGACTCCCTGTTCAAACTTACGATCAAGGAGGCATGGCTGTGGTCTTCAACCACCCATGTGGAAGGTGGAGGGGCATATTACGTGGCCATCGGCCAAGGCTCCGGCTACGGTCCGCGCGGGGGCGGCAGGCTCATGGACGTGCATGGCGCAGGAGCCGTGCGCAGCGATCCCAAGGCGGGAAGCAAGTCGCGCTATTCGGGCGGACATGGTCCGCAAAAGGATGAGGTCCGCATGACGAATTACGTGATTCTGGTGCGTGGCGGCGCAGCCGAATTGGTGGATGTGCCTTACCGTCGCGTGGACGTGAGTCCCAAACCCGGCGGCGTTAACATGAGACAACCCGGCAGGGGACAAAAACGGGGAATGGAACCCGGCGCAGGCGGCTTCATGAAGCGGTTTGACAAGGACGGAGACGGCCGTGTTTCAAGGGCCGAGTTTGACGGTCCGCCCCGGCACTTCGATCTACTGGACCGCAACGGAGACGGCTACGTCAAGGAAGATGAAGCTCCAACCGGCCCGCCTCCGGGCAGCAAAAACAGAGGTGTGGGCGGCCCACCGCCGATGCAGTAGTTTACAGGTCCCTGAAGGTGACCGGTTGCAGATGCTTGTGGCCGGCCATTTTCTTCATGAACAGGTCCAGGAATGCGAAAGCCGCGTCGTTGGCCCGTTGGTGGTGGAGCATGAGACCGCAACGCCCGGTCGCAAGGGCCGCTTCCAGTTCGTTGAACAGGGCGTCCCAGCCCTCCTTGGGGGTCGGCTCGTTTCGGGTGTGCAGGTCCACGTTGATGAACAGGTCGGCCAGTCCCTCGGGCAGGGGTACTTTTTTCAGCTCTCCGGCGGAGCGTGAAACGGCGGTATAGCCCAACTGCTTGAGGGCTTTCCCCGTATCCGCGTCAAAGCGGTTCCAGGGCGGGGTGAAAAAGGGTTCGAATGCATCTCCCATAATGCTTTCCAGCTTTTCCCGGCCCCGGGCCAGATCTTTTTTCTTGACGGCTGAGGTGCGTTCGTCGCCGAATTCGCCTTTCTTTCCCCGCGTTTGATGGTTCTGGTGCCGCCAGCCGTGCTGGTGCCAGCACCACAGGTTGGAATTTCCAGCGGCGGTGCGAAGCTCTTGCCAGCGCATTTCATGCAGCCAAGCGGGAACCACGGCCATGCACAAGGGCATGGAATTGGTGCGAAAGACTTCCAGCATGCGGGACATGTTTTTGCCGGGTGCGGCCACGTCGTCGGCCCGGAAAAAGACCTTGCTTTCGGGGGCGGCGTCCAGGATGCGATCCAGCTTTTGGGGGATTTCTTCGGGAATATGGAGCCAGAGTTGTGAGATGTCATGTTTCACGATCATAGCTTTATATTTTATCATATCCGCCGTTGGCTTGCCATGCCCCATTTCCCTTGCGCGGTGCCGCCCCCTCGGGTAGGCAGGAGATATGCGAAGATTCGACGCCATCATTTTTGATTTTGACGGGACCTTGGCCAAGGTCCCGCTGGATTTCGACCTCATGCGTACCCGGCTGGCAGCCTTGGCCGAGGCCTTTTTGTGCGAGCGGCCCACCGTGAACGGCCAACCCATTCTGGAGTGGGTCGACAAGCTGGCGCGACAGATAGCGGAAGCCGAAGGCGAGGCTGTTGGCAAGGAGTTTCACTGCCGGGCGCGGCTCACCCTCAACGCCACGGAGATCGACGCCGCCAGGCGGGGGGCTCTCTTCGGTTTCACCCGTCCGCTTCTGGACACCCTGCGCGAACGCGGTGTGGCCACAGGCGTCATTACCCGCAACATCTCCCCGGCCGTACTTGCGGTCTTTCCGGATTTGCCCCGGCATGTAGGAGCCTTCATTCCCCGTGACGGCGCCGTGAAGGTCAAACCGGACCCCACTCACCTGCTCCAGGCCCTGCATATACTCGATGTGGTCCCGGAGCGCACTCTCATGGTCGGGGATCATGCCATGGACATTCAGGTCGGCGTCAGGGCCGGAGCCGTGTCCGCAGGCGTCACGACCGGCAGCATGGACGAGGGCGCCCTGCGCGAGGCAGGCGCCGAGTTCGTCGCCCGTGATGCCGGGGCGCTCATCGATCAGTTGTTTCGGGAAAAATTTCTTTGACGGCAGTCGTTGGCCGATGTCGCCTGATCGTATTTGAGAAAAAGAAGAAGGGGAGCCTCTGGGCTCCCCGTTTCGTTTAATCGTATTCGTAGCTGATATCGATGTGAATCTTGTTGCCGAAGCGGCGTTCCATGTCGGCCAACATTGAACGCTTGCTGTTCAGCAGGTAGATGGCCAGTTCCTCCTCGGCTTCATACACCAGCGGGTCGGGACAGTTGCCGCGCACGAGCTGGCGGTAGATGTCCTTGAGGGCCTGCAGTGACTGCCACTCCATGTTGCGACGGATGCCCGTGCCTTTGCAGCAGGGACACGGCTCGGTGCTGATGGCTATTGCGGAGGAGCCGAGGCGCTGGCGAACCAGTTCCATGAGGCCGAAACTGGAAATACGGCTCACATCCGTGCGGGCGCGGTCGTGTTTCAGGGCTGCGCGCATGGTCTTTTCCACCTCGCGGCAGTGCTTGGGGTCCTTCATTTCTATGAAGTCGATGACCACCTGGCCGCCGATGTCGCGCAGGCGCAACTGGCGGGCTATTTCCTCGGCCGCTTCCACATTGGTCTTCAACGCCATCTTCTGGAAGTTCTTTTCTCCGCCGATTTTTCCGGAGTTGATATCCACGGCCGTGAGAGCTTCGGTCTGGTCGAATACCAGGCGACCGCCGGACGGCATGGTGGCCTCGCGGGAGTAGATTTCCTCTACCTGTTTGGTGAGATTGAACCTTTCCAGCAGGGGCTTTTCATGTTGGCCGTGCAATTTGACCAGGCCCGGCTTGCGCGGGAAGGCCAACTCGACGAATTTCTTGATTTGTTCGTAGGTCTCCCTGTCGTCAACCCAGACTTCGGTGACGTTGGTGGTCAGATAGTCGCGCACGGCGCGAGCCGCCAAATCCATTTCCTTGTAGACCAGGGACGGAGCTTTTTCCGTGCCCGCCTTGCCGCGTACATCCTTCCAGAGGCGATTCAGGTACTTGAAGTCGCGCTCCAGGGCGGCCTTGCTCTGGCCCACGGCGGCGGTGCGGGCGATGAGTCCCACACCCGGTTCGGGCTTGAGTTGACTCAGGACCTTTTTGAGCCTGGTGCGTTCCTTGTCGTCCTCGATCTTGCGGGAGACGCCCATTTGATCGCGGCCGATGGTGTAGACGAAGCTGCGGCCCGGCAGGGAGAGATAGGTGGTCATGAACGCACCCTTCTTGCCGGTGGGCTCCTTCACCACCTGTACGAGCACTTCCTGCCCGGGTTTGAGCACGTGCTGCATGAGGGGATAGCGAGCCCCCTTCTTCATCTTGTAGCCCCCCGAATAGTATTCCGGGTGGACCTCGTCGATCTGCAGGAAGCCGTTGCGCTCCGCGCCGTAGTTGATGAAGGCGGCCTGAAGGCCGTTGTCGATGTTGTGGATGTAGCCCTTGTAGATGTTGCCCTTGGTCTTGGCCTGGTGCAGCATCTCCACATAGTATTCGTTAACGCGGCCCTCTTCGGCCAGGACTACTTCCACCTGCTCGCCAGGCAGAACGGAAATGAACATTTTCTGCCGTTTCTTTTTTGTGGTCATTCAACCCTCTCAGAGAAAAAAATTGGTGTTCAGGCAAGGCGTGCACGGCTATTCCTCGATTTCATGGCGGCAGGAATGATAAAAAGGGGTGCCGCTTTCATCTCTTGAAACCGCTTCGTCGTTTTGGACGAGCCGGGTGACTGCCTTTTCGGCCTGCTCCTCGGAGATGCCGAGGGCCTGGCCGAGCTGCTTTACGGTCTGGGGCCTGCGGGCCAGGGAAGCGCGTATCATGTCTTCCACGTGCGCTTCTGAAAGGGTGGCTCCGCGGGCCAGCTGCCGTTCCTGCACCGGGGCGTCCCCGGCGTGCAGCGCCTTGCGCCATCGCTCCAGCGTTTCCTTGTCCACGGCCTTGGCCTTTTTGACCGTTCCCGGTCTGGACAGGGTGACCACATCGACGCGGTCCGGCTGCAAGCGTTTGCAAAAAGCCTCTAGCCTGCCGAGGTTGGCGTCACTGTCATTGACTCCCTCGGCCAGCAAAATTTCCAGAAAGATCCTGCCGTCAAACATTTTCTTGAATTCCAGCAACCCTTGGGCCACCTCTTCCGGGCCGACGCCCGGACAGGGGCGGTTGAGGGCATGGAATTCTTCCGGCACCAACGAATCCAGGGACGGCAGCACGATGTCCGCCAGCGCCAATTCCCGCCGGACCTCGGGGTCCAGCATCAAGGTCGAGTTGGTCAGCACGGCCACGGGGACGTCCGGGAACAGGTCCCGGCAGCCACTGATGACGTACTCCATCTCGGTGTTCAGGCAGGGCTCGCCCAGGCCGCCGAGGGTGATCATGTCTGGCGGAGCATGACCTTCCTTCTTCCATTCTTCCAGTTCGTGGAGGATGTCTTCGGCAGGGACGTAGGGCCTGCGTTCAAGGGTCAGTTCACGGGTGGCCCCCACTTCGCAATATACGCAGTCCATGCTGCATATACGGTCGCCGAGGAGGTCCAGTCCGAGAGAGCGGCCCAATCTGCCGCTCATTACCGGCCCGAAAACATAATTGAACTTCATGTATTTTACCTGATGGATATGCTTTTTTACACATCCACGTATGGACATTGTTATCAAGGGGTTATTTAAACCGCAATGATTTCCTGTCAAGTGGCGTGTGCGTGCCGGGTCCGCCGTGCGCACGCTTTTCTTGACTTGAGGCCCCCCACACCGTAGGAGATGGTTCCAAATTTCTACCGGAGGCCGACATGTTTGAAACAGGAGAATTGGTACTGCTCATCAGCCCGAAAGGCAAGCGGTACATGTATAAATACGACCCCGAGGGCGAAATCCACACCAACGACGGCAAGATTCTCATGGCCGATGTGGGCGCCGCCGGTTTCGGCCGTCAGGCCAAGACTCATCTGGGCAGGCCCTACCTGGTTCTCAAGCCGACCCTGCACGATTTGATCAAGAACGTGCGTCGTCAGACCCAGATCATGTACCCGAAGGAAATCGGGTATGTGCTTCTCAAGCTGGGCATCGCTCCCGGCACCACGGTCATCGAGTCCGGCACCGGCTCCGGCGGCCTGACCACGGCCCTGGCCTGGACCGTGGGCGACACCGGGCACGTGTACACCTACGAACGCCGCGAGGACTTCTACAAGCTGGCGGGCAAGAACCTGCGCCGCGTGGGCTTGGAGCATCGCGTCACGCAGACCAACAAGAACATCGAGGACGGCTTCGACCATACCGGAGCCGACGCACTGTTCCTAGACGTGCGCACCCCGTGGGAATACATTCACCATATCCCCAAGGCCGTGAAGCCCGGCGCCATGTGCGGTTTCCTGCTGCCCACCACCAACCAGGTGTCCGACCTGCTGCGTGCATTGGAAAAAGGGCCCTTTGAGGACGCCGAGGTGCTGGAAATCCTGGTGCGCCATTGGAAGCCCGTGGCCGACCGTTTGCGTCCGGACGATCGCATGGTGGCCCATACCGGTTTCCTGGTCTTTTCCCGCTACATGGAACCGCTGCCCGAAGAGTCCAAAGAGGAAGCCCCGAAAGCCGAAGAGATTGTTTCCGAATCATCCGCCGAGGTTCCGGCAGGCGAGCCGGAAGTTTCTGAAGAGTAAAATAGTTCAGATATGAAATGAAGAGGCCGCTCCGAGAGGAGCGGCCTCTTTCTTATGTATTTAAGCCATGGTGATGAGTGTTCTTGTTTGCAGGGAAAAAAGGCCCGCCACCTTTTGGTGACGGGCCTTGGTACTCGTTTTCGCCTTATGCCTATGCGAGGTGGTTAGGCAGTAGCTTCAGCTTCTTCAACGGCGGGAGCCTCTTCGGCAGCCTCGTCCGCAGCGGGGGCTTCCTCACCGGCGCATTCGCAGTCGGTGTCTTCGGTGGAGCAGCCGCAGGGAAGCGCCTGGGAGTGTCCGAGTTCCTGCTTCACATCGGTTGCGATCTTGAACAGGACGGTGACGATCAGTGCGCCGATGGCGTAGATCATTGCCGAAATCATCAGTTCCTTGCCCGTGGGCCAGTAAGGGGTGATGGTTTCGAATGGAGTGGGGTTGAAACCGCCGATGAGCAGTCCAAGTCCCTTGTCCAGCCAGGTCGCGATGATCAGCAGACCCAGCGCCCAGGGCAGCAGCTTCTGGTTGTCGCGCAGCTTGGGCGGGATGAGCATGATCAGGCACAGGATGGCGCAGATGATGAAGGTCCACATGTACGGCACCAACTCGTGATGACCGTGCTCACCGGCGAACAGGTACGCGATGGAGTGAATGTGCCCCGGGAGGTTGGAGTAGAATGCGGTGAAGATTTCCAGCATGAAGAAGAACATGTTCACCACCATGGCGTAGGCGATGATCTTCGTCAGGGTTGCGACGGCCTTCTTGGGCATCTGGAAAGTGGTCACCTTTTCAGTCACCTTCAGGACCAGCAGCAGGATGGCGGGTCCGGCGCAGAACGCACTGGCCAGGAAGCGGGCGGCCAAAATGGCGGTGAGCCAGTAGTGGCGGCCGGGCAGGCCCTGGTACAGGAACGCGGTGACGGTATGGATGGAAAACGCCCAGACGATCGAGATGATGATGAAGGGCTTGATCCATTTGGGATGCGACAGGTGCATGCGGTCATGCTCCAGGCACACCCAACCGCACAGGATGTTCAGGAACAGATAGCCGTTGATGACGATCATGTCCCAGAACAGGATGGAGTTGGGAGTGGGGTGGAAGATCATGTTGAGCATGCGCTGCGGCTGCCCGATGTCGACAATGACGAACAACAGGCACATGACGCATGCCGCGATGGCCATGAACTCACCGAAGATGACCATGTGCTTGTTGGGTTTGTAATGGTGGAAGTAGTACGGCAGCACGATCATCACACCGGATGCTGCGAGACCCACAAGGTAGGTAAGCTGGGAGATGTAGAATCCCCAGGAGACATCGCGGCTCATATCTGTGATTTCCAGACCGACCACCCACTGGTTGACCAGGACGGCACCACCCGCTGCGATGATCACCAGCAGGAAGCCGATCCAGGCCCAGTATCTGGAAGAACCTTTCAGAGCTCTTTCAAGCATTCTCGCCTCCTCTAGATGATGTAGTAGACGCTCGGCTCGGTGCCGGCGGTAGGTTTACGGCGAATGGTGTAGTTCTCGCGCAGGACCTTGCGGACATCGGATTCCGGGTCGGCCAGGTCGCCGAAAGTCAGCGCGCCGCCCGAGGCTTCCACACAGGCGGGGAGCTTGCCGACGGAGAGGCGCTCGACGCAGAAGTTACACTTTTCAACAACACCGCGCATACGGGTCGGGAACTCCGGATTCAGCTTGGTGAGGTCCAGGTGTTTTCTGGGCTCGCTGAAGTTGAAGGAACGGGAACCGTAAGGGCAGCCTGCCATGCAGTAGCGGCAGCCGATGCAGCGGTGATAGTCCATGGCCACGATGCCGTCCGGGCGTTTGAAGGTGGCCTTGGTGGGGCATACGCGCACGCACGGGGGATTGTCGCAGTGGTTGCAGAGCAGGGGATACCGGCGTTCCTTTACGGCGTCGTCCAGATACGGGTTCTGCTGTTCGGGGAAGCTCTGCTCGTAGGGAGCGGCCCAGATCCACTTGATGTCCTGCTTTGACTCGATGTGTGGCACGTTGTGGACGGAATGGCATGCCTCTGCCAGAGGAGCGATGGCTTCCTCGGTGTTCAGCGTGCGGGTGTCCACGACCATGGCCCAGCGTTTGCCATTTTTCCCTTCCGGGTGTTTTCTGACCGGGGCTGCGTGGCCGGAGGCCATGGCCTTGGGAGCGACGCACAGGGAGGCCGCTGCCAGGCCCGCGAACTTGATGAAGTTACGTCTGTTGTTTTTCATTATTTCAACCCCTCCGGCTGAATGTGGCAGTCCCAGCAATAGGGGGAGACACCGGCGTCGTTGTGGCACTTGTCGCAGAATTCCGCTTTGTTGTTGTGGCACTTCATGCAGGTGTTCTGCAGGCTGATGGTGAATTCCTTGCCTTCGTGGTTCACGTAGACACGCTTGCCGTCGCGCAGGGCCCAGTCACGCCATTCGTTCAGGAGCTGCATGTGCTTGGTGCGCATGAACTCGAGGGATTCAATACATTTCTTTTCATTGGCAGGCAGCTTCAGCTCAGGCTGCTTGTAATTCGCTTTCACCGTCATCGCGTTGTACGCGAAGGGAGAAAGCAGCAGCCCGACGAAGATGACGATGCCGAGTATGATTTTTCCACCGTAATGCATTCGTCAATCCTCCTACATGTTCGGGGGAGTCCAGTCGTCATCCTCGTCCTCGAAGCCGGGGAGGGATTCCTGACGGAGGTTCATGGTGCGCTCCTGTTCACCCGGCAGGATGAGGGCGTTGCCCACAAGTTCGTGGACGCCGCAGACCTCCACGCCAGGAGCCCAGTAATCGGCCAGCGGAGGCAGGGTGGCGCGGTCGATGGCGCAGATGCAGGCCATCATGTTCACGCCGTTCTTTTCCTGCACATAGCGCAGGGCGTTGCCGCGAGGCAGGCCTCCGCGAAGGCGGATTTCCATGATCTCTTCGGTGTTCAGGCCCGAACCGCCCGCGCAGCAGAAGGTCTCTTCACGGATGGTGCCCTCGGGCATGTCGAAGTAGCTGTTGCACACGTTCTTGATCACGTAGCGGGGCTCTTCGAGCAGCCCCATGCCGCGGGACGTGTTGCAGGAGTCATGGAAGGTGACCTTGTACCGGTCGTTGCGGCTGGGGTCCAGGTTCAGCTTGCCGTGCTTGATGAGGTCGGCGGTGAACTCGGTGATGTGCACCATCTTGGTCACGGCCGAGTTGTGGAACACGGTGCCGGTGATCGGGTTGCGCGGGGTCTCCATTTGGGGGCCCTGCAGGTCGCCGTTCATGGTGTCCATGTACTGGTTGATCACGCGCCACATGTGTCCGCACTCGCCGCCGAGGATCCATTTGCAGCCGAGCCGGTTGGCTTCGGAGTACATCTTGGCGTTGAGCTTCTTCATGGTCTCGTTGTTGGTGAAGAGACCGAAGTTGCCGCCCTCGGATGCGTAGGTGGACATGGTGTAGTCGAGATCCAGGAAGTGGAAGAGCATCAGGTAGCCCATAAAGGAGTAGATGCCCGGGTCGGCGAATACATCGCCCGACGGGGTGATGAACAGGATCTCGTGGCCCTTTTCGTTCAACGGGGCCTTGACGCGGACGCCGGTGATTTCCTCGATGTCGTCCACCATGAAGTCCACGATGTCCTTGAAGGCGTGGGGCTGGATGCCGAGGTGGTTGCCGGTGCGGTTACAGTTGGAGGCCGGCTCCATGATCCAGTTGGTGTTCACGCCCACCAGGTTCAGCAGTTCGCGGGCCATCATGGTCACTTCGGCAGTGTCGATTCCATAGGGGCAGAACAGCGAGCAGCGGCGGCATTCCGTGCACTGGTAGAAGTAGATGAACCATTCTTTCAATACATCTTCTTCCATGACGCGGGAGCCGGTCAGCTTGCTCAGGATCTTCCCGGCCAGGGTAAACTCGCCGCGGTAGATGGAACGCATCAGTTCGGCGCGGAGAACAGGCATGTTCTTGGGGTCGCCGGAACCGATGAAGAAGTGACATTTGTCCGCGCAGGCGCCGCAACGGACACAGATGTCCATGAACAGTTTGAGCGAACGGAATTTATCCAGACGCTCGCGGAAACCGTTCATGACGATTTCCTTCCAGTTCGGCGGCAGCTTCCAGTCCGCGTCTTCCGGGGACCATTCACGCGGGTTGCCGAAGGCGTTGGGCAGATAGCCCTGCATGTACTCGACCTTTTCTTTTTTGGCCGGGTAGCACCAGTTGCCCGGTGCAAAGTTCACCGGGGTTTCCATCCAGCCGGTGGCCGGCGGAGTGTAGTCTATGCTTTTGAAGAGTTCGTCTGCGCTGGGCATCGACATAATTCTTCTCTCCTGTCGTTGTGGTCGAACCGTTTAACCAGAGCCTAGGCTTCTTCCGGGGCCTTGGCGTTCTCGGGATTGTCCAGGGGAAGCCCAGCCTCAGCCATAGCCGGTCCGAAGTCCTTTTCGTAGGCTTCATAAGACAGGGGCTTTATGTCCGGGTTCCACGGGTTCACATGGTGATGGAAACGGTTGTCGTTGGGCATGTTCCTGGTCGGAGACAGGAAAACGCCGGGCATGTGCATCAACTTGCTGAGCGGGAAGTAGACCATCAGCGTGCTGACAAGGAAGACATGGACGAAGAAGGAAACGTCGATGCCCGCGGGAACATGCGGATTGAAGGTCACCAGGCCCATGGTCAGTTCCTTGATGGCCACGACGTCGACCTTGGCGTAGTAGCGCATCCAGATGCCGGAGAGGGCCACTCCCAGGATCAGGAACAGGGGGAAATAGTCGGTGACCAGGGAAATGTACCTGATCTTGGCATCCACCAGCCTGCGCAGCAGCAGGAAAAGGAGGCCTGCAACGATCAGGACGTCGGATTGGTACATCACCGGGGCGCCGATCTGCAGGATGCCGTCCATGAAATCCAGGCCTTTCACGAAGAACGGGATGGGTTCCAGGAACAGGCGCAGGTGGCGCAGGGCGATGATGAAGAAAGAGTAATGAAACAGGATTGCGAAGAGCCACAGCCATTTGGCGGAGGCATACGCCACCACGGGACCGCCCTTGGTCTCATGCAGAGACGCGGACGTGTTGCGGAACAAGGACCGGAACGCGAAGATCTCAAGGATCATTCGGACCACGGTCTGGAAACCGTTCGACGGGTTATCCAGCTTGTTCTGTTTGAAAAGTTCCGGATCGTAGGACAGCTGTTGGCCGCCTGTAGTGGGGATCCTGAAGGGGACAGGGCTTTTGGCCCACCCAATGATTTTCCACACGAATCCGATCAGAAAGAGTGCAAACGCCGTGTACGGGATACAGACGCCGAAGCCAAATTCCATATGGCCTGCGCCCACCGCGAACAACGGTATCAACACCAGGATAAAGACGAAAACGAGTGAGTACAAAGCATTCATCTACCGTCACCTCGCTTATGGTTTGGCCCTCCGGGGTGTCCGGAGAACCCTCCACTATTCCTCGACCTTGTCGGTCGTAACGTCCACAATCATGCGGGCTTTCTTCAACAGGGTGTGCTGGGACCGCTTCAGTTCATCCACCCTGAGTTGAAATATCTGCTCCCTGCTCCTGGAGTAGATGTCGATGGCCATGAGGACCATATTGTCCACCTTGGCCTCGAAACGCAGAAGGTGTTCCAGCTCCCCATTTTTCCGCATTTCTTTGAAAAATTCGTCCCTGAGCAACTTCTTGAACAGAAACAGGAAGTTGAGCGCCTGGGAAGGGGAGAAGTTTTGCACGGACCTGATACGGATCAGCTTGTCGAGGGACGTGCAGATGGCGTCGGCATCCTCCCACGTGACCAAGTGATCGACCAGTTCCCCCGTGGCTTCCCGAATCGCTGCACCCACTGGGTTGGAAAAACGATTTTTCTTGTTTTTCCAAATTTTTTGAGTCTCTACGGGGTAGGTCTCAAAAATCAGGTCAGCCCATTTGTCGGCCATTTCGGCCTTGCGTTCGGCGATGAGTGCCTCGATACCCATAATTATGATCTCAAAACCCCGTAAAAGACCCCCTGAAAAGAACCCTTTGTCCGGTTCTCATCGGGTGTCCCGGTAGTGCTTGGTTGTACGCGGAAAGCCTCACTTTAAACTGACAAGTCATATTCCACGCGACCGTGGAAAGGTCAAGGGTTTTCCCGAAAAAAACCGGGTAGTAAAAGGCGTTTTGGACGGGCATTAAACGTTGTGGGACAAGGGATTGTCGACAGGGCTGGTCAGAGGCGCTCCACCCTGTTGCGGCCTCTGTCCTTGGCCATGTACAGGGCCTTGTCTGCGCGGTTCAGGACGTCTTCGATGGATTCGTCCGCTGCGGTCATGGTCGACAGTCCGATGCTTGCGGTGATGGTGGTAGGCCCATTGCGGGTTTCGATGGGGGCTTCCGCCAGTGCCCTGCGCAAGCGTTCCGCCGCCTTTTCCCCTGCCCAGGCCTCGGTTTCCGTGAGCACGGCGCTGAATTCCTCGCCGCCCAGTCTGCCGAAGAGGTCGGTCTCGCGCAGGCATTCCCGACAGGCCTCCGTCAGGGTACGCAGGGCATCGTCGCCCACACTGTGTCCATAGGTGTCGTTAATGCGTTTGAAATGGTCCAGGTCGAGCATGAGCACGGTGAGGGGGTGTCCGTAACGGCGGGCGCGGGAAAGTTCTTCCTGGGCCCGGCGCATGAATTCGTGGCGGTTGAGCGCGCCGGTAAGGGAATCAGTGGTGGCCAGCTTCTGCAGTTCAACTTCCAGCCGCCTGCGCTCGGTTACGTCGTGGATGACCGAATAGAGCAGGGCGCGCTCATTGACCAGGACCGGGCCGCTGTAAACTTCCACGTCCCTGATCTGGTCTCCGAAGATTCGGTGTTTGAGCAGGAAATGGGTACGATGCTCGGTTTGGGCTCTGGCCATTTCCTGGAAGATTTCCTCATCGCTCAGTGCCTGGATTTCGCTCATGTTCATGTTTTTGAGTTCGTCCCGGTCATAGCCGTAGAATTGCTCGGCGGCCGGATTGGCGTCCACGATGTCGCCCGTTTTAGGGTCGGAGAGGATCATGACCGCATGGTTGTTCATGAAGAACCCACGGTATTGCTGCTCGCGTTGGCGCAGAACCTCCTCGGCCAGGATACGGTCTGTGGCGTCGCGGAAGATTCCTTCCAAGGCAATGGGCTGCCCCGCCTCGTTGAAAACGAAGTGAATGTTCACTTCGGCCTTGATCAGGGTGCCGTCGCTGCGTTTGAAATCCACCCGGTGTCCTTCCACAGAACCCTTTTCCTGGAGAAGCTGGATGATGTATTCGCGGTCCTCAGGATCGCGATACAGGCGCTCGTTTACGTTGATCCCCTTCATGTCAGGGACTGCATAGCCGAGCTGGCGGGCTGCGGCCGGGTTGACCAGCAGAATTGTTCCGTCCAGACTGGACAGGAAATACCCATCCTCCATTGTCTCGAAGATGCGTCGGAATTTTTCCTCGCTTTTACGCAAAGCCTCTTCGGCTCCTTTGCGTTCGGTCATGTCCCTGGCCGTGGCCAGGATGGCTTCGCCTTCCGCGGTGTCGATGACGCATGCGTTGACTTCAACCGGGTATAATTCGCCCGAGACCCGAACATTGACTGCTTCGAAGGCCGCCTTCCCTCTGGTGGCGATTTCGTTGAGGCGTCGAGGGACCTCTGTTCGGAGGGGCCCCGAAACGATGTCCTCCACGCTCATGTTCAAAAGCATTTCCCGGGAGTAGCCCAAAATCTCGGTGGCGGCTTTGTTGACGTCGATGAGCCGGCCGTCGAAATCCATGAGGAATTGGGGGTCGGCTGCGGAATCGAACAGGGCGCGGGAGCGCATCTCGGATTCCTTGAGTGCCTGTTCGGCCCGTTTTTGTTTGGTGATGTCCTCCAGGGCGACGATGACTCCGTCGAATTTGCCGGACACGTCGGACATGCGGGACAGGGATACGCTGAAGTGCCGGTCGCGGCCCGCGACAGTGGCGGTTTCCTCGAAATGTGTTCTGATGTCCCTGCCTGTCATGGTGTTGTGGACGTGCTGTTCCATCCAGGGAAGCAGTCGGGTTGCCTGGGCCTGGGCGTCGAAGCAGGCCGGGGGCGCATCGAAACGTTCGTGGAAGTAGGCCGTACCCGGATCGCAGGCCAGGCCGATGAGTTTGGTCGCTTCGGCATTGTGGAAACTCAGGGAATGATTTTTGTCATAAAGAAAAACCGGATTGGGCAGGCTTTCCACAAGGGTCAGGAACATGTTTTTTTCATTGGCGAGCCGGCGGTTGCTCTTCTGCATGGTCGACGACGGGTCGTCGGAGATCCAGTCGCCTGCGAGCGCCACTTCCAGGCGGTCGAAGAAGTCCAGCAGAAATCCGTGGAAGCTGCCCTTGTTTTCGGCTGCCGCCTTTTCCCCTACCAGGTCGAGGTAACTTGCCCGATAATATTTGAGCAGGCCCATGAACATGGGCAGGCTTACGCCCCGATCCCGGTGCAGCCGGGCCTCCTTGATGGCGAAAGCGGAAACCGGATCGTCCGTGAAGTTGTCGTCCGGGCCCAGGCCGGCTCGTAGTGAATCGGAGTCTTCCAGCGCCTTGCCGATGGCGTCGGTGAGCCCGGCGATGGACATGCGCCAAGGTTCCACCAGGGTGGAGGTATATCGGGTATATCCTTGCTTTCGGGCGTACGCGAGGATGCATTCCATGAGCCGGTCCTCATGGGTTTCAAGCAGGGTGTGGAGTTGGTTTAGCGCCATCTTGTCCTATAGTGTCGGTTGACTTGCAAGCTGGATATCACAATGAACTATTTCAAGGAAAATTCCAGTCTGTTATTATTGTTATTATATTTCGCGACAACGAAATGATTTCGTGCATAAAGGAAGCAGCCTCCGTGTTTCCGGCGTTGTGGCGGGCAAGCGGGCCGTCAAAGTCCGGACCCTTGGCTTTTTGCCGGATCCCCATGGAGTTGTGGAAAATATCTTATACTGGGAGTAAGCGGCATGGTGAAATACACAGGCATCAATCATCTGGCAATGGTCACGGGGGACATGGACGCCACGGTACGCTTCTGGCGGGACCTGTTGGGCATGCGGCTGGTGGTGGGGCTGGGGCGCCCGGGGTACAGGCATTACTTTTTCGAGATTTCCGCCCAAGACATGATCGCCTTTTTCGAGTGGGAGGGGGTGGACAGGCTTCCGGAAAAGGACCACGGCGTCCCGGTGCGGGGCCCCGTGGCCTTCGACCACATTTCCTTTGCCGTGCAAAGTTCCGATGACCTTTGGGAGCTCAAGGATCGTCTGGAGGCTGCCGATTTTTGGGTTTCCGAAGTGGTGGACCACGGATTCATCCACTCCGTCTACGCCTTCGATCCCAACAACATTCCCATCGAGTTCAGCGTCCCCATAGAGGAGTATGAAGTGCGCCGTATCCCGGCCATGCTCGACCCCAAGCCGACGGACATCACCCGTGAAGGGCCCGAGCCGCAGCCGGGCAAGTGGCCGCCGGTACGACGGCCAACGCCCTTGCACGAGCGGGAGGTCTACGACGGTGAAGGCGAAAAGATTATCGCCTTCATGAACCGGGTGCGAGGCAGGGGCTAGGACGCCAAGTCCGGATGGGAAAGGAGGCGACTCAGAGTCCGGCAGAGGTCGTCGATCTCGAACGGTTTGGCCACATAGGCGTTCATGCCCGCCTCCAGAAAACGTTCCCGGTCTCCCTTCATGGCATGGGCCGTAAGGGCCACGATGGGGATATCCCGGTTTTTTTCGCCTATCTCGCCGCTTCGGATGCGTCTGGCGGCTTCCATGCCGTCCAATTCGGGCATTTGGATGTCCATGAGCACGCAGTCGTAGAAATTTCTTTCCAGAGCCAGCAGGGCTTCTTGCCCGTTTCCCACGCAATCCACGATGCACCCGAGTCGCTCCAGCGAGCGTTTGGCCATGATCTGGTTGACCCGATTGTCCTCGGCCACCAGTACGCGCCTGGAGGGGGGGATGGGGCAGGCTGAGCCTTCGAAGTCGGGGGTGGTTCGGACCTCTGCCGGGTCAGGGCGTTTGAAGTCCAGGCGGAAGTAGACCGTGGTGCCCGCGTTCAGATCCGAATCCACGGCGATGCTTCCGCCCATGAGGTCCACCAGCCTGCGCACGATCCCCAACCCCAATCCCGTGCCGCCGTATTTGCGGCGGAAAGAGCCGTCCACCTGGGTAAAGGCTTCGAATACGTGCTCGATGCGGTCGCCGGGGATGCCGATGCCCGTATCCTCCACCGAAAAGAGCAGCTTTGTGTGATCTTCGTCGCTGCCGGGCAGGGCCCGGGCATGGACCGCCACCTTGCCTTTGGGCGTGAATTTCACTGCGTTGCCCACCAGATTGAACAGGATCTGCCTGAAACGGCCGCCGTCGCCGATGAGAACTTGGGGGACATTGTCGTCGACGTTCAGAAGGAGTTCCAGCTTGGAGGAGGCGGAAAAATGGGTGAAGGTCTGCATGACCGATTGCATCATGACCCTGGGGGCGAACCGGCTCTCTTCTATTTCGAACTTACCGGCTTCGATTTTTGTCAGATCCAGTACGTCGTTAATGACCGTGAGCAGGCTGCGTCCCGACTCCAGGGCGGTTTCCACGTAGTCGCTTTGTATTTCGTCCAGGTCCGTGTCCGCGCAGAGCTGGAGCATGCCCAGCACCCCGTTGAGCGGGGTGCGGATTTCGTGGCTCATGTTGGCCAGGAATTCGGTCTTGGCTCGGTTGGCCAGTTCTGCGTGATCCTTGGCTTCCACGAGAGCTTCGGTGGCCAGTTTCTGCTCGGTGATGTCGATTCCCATGGTCAGCACGCGGCAGGTGCCGTCCGTATCGACGAAGGGGTAGACATAGACATTGTAGGTCTTGTCGCCATACCGGGCTTCCTGCACATAGGGCTTGCTCTCGGCCAGGCTTTGGCGGGTTTTGCAGTCTGGGCAGAACGCGCCGTTTCCTTTGAATATTTCGTGGCAGGGGCGCTTGCCCGGTTCGCCGAAAAGGGTTCGGAAGCTCCTGTTGGCGTAGTCGATGGTGTAGTCCGCGTTCTGCACATAGACATAGGCGGGCAGTTCTTCCAGCAGGGAAAAGAAACGTTCCCGTTCACCGCGCAGCACCTGTTCGGCCATTTTTTGGTCCGTGAGGTCGCGCAGCATGCTCACCAGAATGCTTTCGCCGGTTTCCGGGTGCGAGAGCATGGCCGTGTTGATGGCGAAGATCCGGTTCATGCCGTCGGGCTTGGTCTGAGTGAATTCTATGGAGTGCGGCTTTCCGGTGTGTTGCACCAGGGAATTGGCCCTCTGTATGGCGTCGGCCTCCTCACGGGCCAGAAAATCGTGCGCCGTCCTGCCCAGCATTTCCTCACGGGTGCGCCCCAGGGTCAGGCAGAAGGCGTCGTTGACTATGATCCAGCGGTGGTTGGCGTCCTTGACTACCAGGGGAGCCGGCATGGTGTTGATGACCTGATCCAGGAAAATGCGGGTCTTTTCCAGGTTCTCCTCGGTCCTGGTGCGGCGTTGCACTTCCTCCTTGAGCTGGGCCACCTTGGCCTCCAGCTTCTCGTTGGCTTCCATGTACAGACGCTGGAGCTGAAAATTTTCCAAGGTGTTGGCGCTGTTCAGAAGCACTATGGAAATGACGGACACCGAACTGTCCAAGATCGTCTTCACATCTTCGTCCAACAACCCCACGAACAGCCCCTTGGTTTTGGCGGCCGTGGCAATGGTGTGCACCAGCACAGTGTCGTTGCCGTCTTCGGTCTGGGTGAAGGTCGGGCGTTTGCGTTGCAAGGCCCAGGCTATGGTGCGATTTTCCACCAGACGCTCGAACTCCGCGTCCATGAAATCGCCGAAGGGATCGGAGTGTTCGTACCTTTTCCTGAATTCCAGGGTCTGGTCGTCCACAAGATACAGGACGACGGCTTTGAACCGTATGAGCTGGGAAATGCGGTTGGCGGTTTCCTCCAGAATGGCCTCGGGCGTGCCGTATCCGTCGGCCGCCTGCTGGAAATCGCCGAGGCGACCGGCCATTTCAAGGGCTTCCAGAGTGAAGCGACTGGCCTCTTCAAGGTGTTCCACCCGTCTGAGCAGATGCTCCGGCTCGAAAACGAGTTTTTTGTCACTTTTATGATTCATGGAAAAAAGCCGCCATTACTTCATCAGCCTGACGGGTCGCCTGGGCTGCGATTTCCCGCAGGTCGTTGGTGGAAATGCCCAGCATATCCCAACTGCCTTCATCCAGAGGCGGTACGAACGGACTGCCGCTGGCGCCTGATCCCACGGCATGGGCCGTGATTTCGGCCACGTGGATCACTCCCGCCTCGAGCGCCTGGGGAGCTCTGGCCGGGGCATGATGATATCGGACCAGACGTTCGAGAAAACCCGGTAGTCTCCAGGCTTTGAGCAGTTCCGCTCCAAGTTCGGCGTGGTCCCAGCCCCACAGTTCCTGTTCCAGTTCGTGCAGGGGCTTGCGGCCGGCGCAGGTGCGTTCCAGGGCGGCCAGGGCCATGTCCGTCCGGTTGCGCAGCAGCATGAGCCGTCCGATGTCGTGCATGAGCCCGGCCACGAAGAAACGTTCGTCGTTGCCCAGTCGCAGGTGGGTGGCCAACAATCGGGCCGTGGTCCCGCAGGTTATGCTGTGTCGCCAGAAGCCTTCCAGGCTCAGGTGTTCCTCGGGAATGTTGTTGAAAGCCGAGATGACGGAGATGCCGAGGGCCAAGCTGGTGAGTTGTTTGGTGCCTACGATGGTCACGGCGCGGGACAGGGTGTCGATGGCTCCGGGGAACCCGTAGAAGGGCGTGTTGACCATGCGCAGCAGCCGCGCCGCAAGGGAAACATCTTTACTGATGATGTCCGCCACGTAGGAAGCCGAACTGCGCGGGTTTCTGAGGGCTTCGGAAATTTCGTTGAATACGCCTGGCAGGCTGGCCAGTTTGATTTCGCTGTCCAGTACTTCGGTCAAGGGGCAGGGCTTTGATCCGGAGTGGGCGGGCTTCTTCGGACGGTTCAGGCCTTGCAACCATGTCTCGGCCTCTTCCGGTGAAAGGCGTATTTGGGCATTTTCAGCAAAGAGCAGGGCCAGGGTCCGCACGGCCGGGTGTCGGGTGTTGGTAAGGCTGAAGCGCTTGGCGGCAAGTCGTTTGTAGGCTTCGTGAATCTGTCCCTGTTTCTGTTCTTCGCCTTGTCCGCTCTCAGGCTCTCCGCCTATGATGTCCGCTTCGGAGACCCCCCACATCTTGCAGGCCCGGATCACGGCCTCGGTCAATGGCGAACCGGAGGCGAGCATGATCCGTCCGTCCGGCGTCACAAGGTCGGAGGCCAGAGTCATTCCCGGTTCAAGCAGGTCGGTGATGCATTTTCCCATACGGTATCCGTAACAGTCTGAGAGTTCTCTGTATAAGTATACGAAGCGCAGGTCGAGAACAAGACGTGAAAACGGGACTGAACGGAAACAGGTTCCTTTGCGGCCCGGCTATCGGTACTGAAAAAAAACAGCTTGACCAAGTCCGGTTTTCCCGGTCAGCCGATTTGATGATGCTTCCCCCTTTGTCGGACTTGCCTTTTGCTCCTGAAAGGGTGAAAAGGCGGTTCATGGCATTTTCCTTACTAGTAGACACTTGTCATTGCCGACACCCGGCACCGGTTATTTTTCATGAAGACACAATGCATTCTACCATATCCTCAAGGCATGCGGAGGGCGTGCTTCGTCAATCGGCACAAGCGGTTCACCGTGGAGGCGCAATCCGTCTCCGGTGATGAGTTGTTGGCTCACACCAACAACACGGGCTCCATGATGGGGCTCCTCCGTTCCGGTCGTGAGATTCTGCTTTCTCCGGCCCTCAACCCCAAACGCAAGCTCAAGTGGACGCTGGAGGCGGTACGCCTGCACGACACCTGGGTGGGTGTGAACACGGCAACCCCCAACCGTATGATCAGGGCGGCATGGGAATCCGGAGTCATTTCCGAGATGGCCGGGTTTGAACATTTCAAGCCCGAGGCCAAAGTGGGCGACAGCCGTCTGGACGCCCACCTTTCCGGCCCGGAAGGGGATCTGTGGGTGGAATGCAAGAATGTGACTTTGGTGGAGGACCAGGTCGCGGCCTTTCCGGACGCGGTCACCGAACGGGGGCAGAAGCACCTGCGCGAACTCATGGCCCTGGCTGCGCAGGGCGTGCGCGTGGCTCTGTTTTTTCTGGTGCAGCGTACGGACGGTCGCTGTTTCGGCCCTGCGGACTATATAGACCCGGTTTATGCGGACCTCTTTTACGAAGCTCTGGAGAGCGGAGTGGAGGTTTGGCCCCATGTGGCCGTGGTGGATGAGGAAGGCATCAGGCTCGGCAAACGTTTGGAGGTGGTCAGGCCATGATCAACCTTCTGCTGGGCGCGGCCATGATCAGCTTCGCAGCTGTTTTCGTGCGTCTCACCACCGTCGGCCCGGACGTGTCCGCGTTTTACCGCATGCTTTTCGGAGGATTGGCATTGGCCGTTTTCATGTGGCGCGAAGGCCATGTGCGGCGAGTGAATTCTCGAGTGATCAAATACGCGGTGCTCGCCGGTCTTCTTTTTGCCTTGGACATCATGTGCTGGCACCGCTCCATTCTGGCCATCGGCCCGGGCATGGCCACGCTGTTGGGAAACTTTCAGGTCTTCGTGCTGACGGCCGCGTCAGTGCTGGTGCTGGGCGAACGGCCGGGAAAACTTTTCTACCTGGCCCTGCCTCTGGCTTTTCTGGGTTTGTATCTCGTGGTGGGCGTGGGGTGGGAACACGCCACGGCAGACTACAAAACCGGCGTATTCTGGGGACTGCTCACGGCCTTGTTCTACGCCGCCTATTTGCTTTGCCTCAAGCTTTTCATTCCTCGGCTCGGGCAGGAACGGCGGCTGGCGCTCATGGCCATGGTGCCTTGGACCACTTGTCTGTGCATCGGCGGTTACATTCTGTTGGACGGGCAGTCATTTGCCGTTCCCCTGGGTATGGACCTGTTTTGGCTGGTGCTGCTGGGAGTCGTCTGCCAGGCTGCCGGATGGCTGTTCATAACTCGAGGCATGCAGGCGGTGAGCGCCGCCCTGGTGGGGCTCGGTCTGCTGCTGCAACCCACTCTGTCCTATGTATGGGACGTGCTCATTTTTGCCAAACCCCTGGCCGCCACGGAACTTGTCGGTGCCGGGGCGGCCCTGGCGGCTATCTATCTGGGGACGGTCGGGGGCAGGAAACGGTAGGTTATTTTTCCTGCGACTTCAGCTTTTTGCGCATTTCCATTCTGCCGATGGCTTCACGCTGACGGCGTTCGGCCACCTCGTCTTCCACCAGCAGAGGGGGCACGGGGGTGGGCCTGCCGTCTTCACCCAGAGCCACGTAGGTCAGGTAGGCCGAGTTGGTGTGGCGTACTTCACCGGTCTTGAGGTTTTCGGCTTCCACACGCACCCCCACTTCCATACTGGTGCGTCCCACATAGTTGAGGCTGGCCTTGAAGATCAGCAGTTCCCCTATGTAGGCGGGCTGCTGGAAGTCCATGCGTTCAATGCAGGCTGTGACAGTGTTGGCGCGGCTATGGCGTTTGCAGACCACGCCTCCGGCGGTGTCCACGTGCTTGAGGATGACCCCGCCGTGCAGGTTGCCTGCCGGGTTGGCGTCGCCCGGCATCACCAGGTGGGTCATGATTACTGCAGATTCGGATGCAGATTTGGGTTTCACTTGTCGATCTCCTTGGATTTGCCGAACTGGACTCTGGCTTCCCATACCAGATGCCCGATGCGTCTGCCCAAGTCAGCCTGACGGGTCTTGAGGAGCGCTTCAGCGGCCTCCTTGTTGCCCTGCTGCTTGAGCATGGTGGCGGACTCCAGGTCGCGAAGATATTTTTCGCATTCCCGAATGACGCCGGAAAGATTCATGGTCTCCAGTTCCTTGGGAACCCGCACTGATTTCACCTTTCTGCTCATGTTCCCCCCTTTGCGAAAGATGTGTTTTCACCCCGTCATTCAAATTGTTTTCAGATTGGTGCGCGGATTGTCAAGTTGGCGGAATAAAAAATAAGAGCTCCATGTGGCATGGCAGTTGTTGGAGAGGGCCCGTCCATCTTGTTGTTTCAAAAAAGGGCAACCCGTCGTCTTCGCCCCAAAAATTTTGGAGATAGGGGCGGGAGAGTTATTTCGTTTTTCTGGTTCCGGCGTAGAGCTCGTATTCAAGCAGGCGGCATTCGATGGAAGCGTTGTAAAAAATGATGCGCCGTTTGGTGCGCAGGCCCACCCGCTTTGCCAGATCCAGGTTGCCGGTGAAAACATAGCCGGTGTACCCGCCGCAGTGCTGCTTGAAAAAGTCGCCGATGCCCTTGTACACGGGCTCCAGAGCCTTGATGTCCCCCAATCGTTTGCCGTACTCGGGATTGAGCATGACGACGCCCCCGCCCTCGGGCACCTCCGTCTCGGTGAAGTCGCAGACCGTGAATTCCATGAATTCCTCCACGCCGGCCACGCGGGCGTTGCGGCGTGCTGCCTCCACAGCCTGGGGATCGCGGTCTGTAGCGATGATTCTGCCGGGAATGGTGGGAATGTTCCGCTTGCGGGTTTGATTGCGCAGTCGCTTCCAGGCCGTGCCGTCATAGTTCTTCAGGTGCATGAACGCGAACTGTTCGCGCAGCATGCCCGGCGCCCGGTTCAGGGCGATGAGGGCAGCTTCGATGGCCAGGGTTCCGGATCCGCACATGGGCGCAACGAAATGACCGCCTTGTTCCGCACGTTCTCGCCAGTCCGAAGCCAGAATGCAGGCTGCCGCCAGGGTTTCCTGCATGGGAGCTTTGTGCGGCATCTTGCGGTAGCCCCGCTTGGTCAGCGGTTCGCCGCTGGTGTCGATGTACAGGGTGGCCCGGTCGCCGCGCCAGTGCAGGAACAGGCAGATGCCGCGCGCCTGGTCCGGGCCCGAGTCGGGCCGTCTGCCGAATTTGTCCATGAATCTGTCCACTACGCCGTCCTTGATACGTACATTGGCGAATCGGCTGTCGTTGACCGCGTCGTTGCGTACGTTGGAGGACACGGACAGATAACCGTCCACTTCCATGATCCGTTCCCAGGGAATACGGCGGACCTCGTGATAGAGCTCGTCCGCGTCTTCGGCCCGGAACCGTTTGAGTTCGAAAAGGACGCGGTGGGCCGTCCGCAGATGCAGGTTGAGGCGCATGCAGTCTTCCATGTCGCCGGTGGTGAGAACTCCGGAATCCAGCCGTCTCAGGTCACTGCAGCCGAGTTCCTGCAGCTCCGCCTCCAAGAAAGGGGCCATGCCCAACGGGCAGGTGGCCAGTATGGTGGTACGTTCGGTGAAAATGGACATGGGCACTGGCTACTTGTTCCCGGAGCGGAAGGCAAGCATCAATGCCAGGAACAGCGTGATGGCCGGTCCGGGCGAGTAGAACAAGGTGGTGCTGATGCCCTGGGAAATACACACGGCCGTCAGTCCCGCACCGAAACGGGTGGGTCTTTTCATGAGCAGGCTGAAGAGGAGAGCGAGGAATGTCATTGCCGGGACCAGGCCCCAGGCCATGATGGAGCGGATCCAGAAGGCCGGGATCTGTTGTACATACAGGCCGTCCAGAGGCGAAGTCGGAAACAGGACTTGCCAAAGGGACATGATATCCAGAGGGGGCACAATGGGTACGGGAGCGTGCAGGGCGAACCCGGTAAGCAGTTTGCCTGGTTCGGCGAGCTGCTGGAAGCATTCCAGCCAGACCCAGTACTCCATGAACCGGACGCCGCCCAGCCCCCAGTGGGCCTCAAGCAGAAGCGACCCCGCCACGGCGACGGCGCACAGGGTTACGTAGGGGAGTCGTTTCCAGGTACTGCCCGGCCCGAAAAAGGCGTAAATCCAGGCTGCGGTGAACAGTCCTGTGCGGGAAAGGGTCGCCAGCAGCCCGAGCATGATCCAGGGCCGAAGGGCCGGGTGCTGTTCCTCGTCATCAGCCTCGCGTGATCTCAGTCCGGCGCACAGCCCCACCAGCAGCAGGGTGGCCAGCACGTCGGTGTTGCCCAGAAAACGTTCCGGGGATTGCCGGAACAGGGCTTGGGCCGCATCGCAGACCGCCAGCCCGCCGAGCCAGGCCGCGACGCGTTGGATGGTCGCGCGGTCCGGCAGGCCGAAGGTGGCTGCCCAAGCGCAGGCGAACATAAAGAAAATGAGTGGCTTGGCCTCGTACAGGTACGGGTACAGTCCGGCAGTGGCCCGCAGAAGTGGGGCGGCAAACAGGAACAGGAGCACTGCCGCGGCGAGAAATGCTCCGGTCCCGGCCAGGGGGAGGCCGATGCTTCGCCGGGGGCGTGCCTGTGCGGAAAGGAACATCGAAGCGACGGCCCCCAGCCCGCAAAGCACAAGCCAGAGGGCTGTTTCAGCCGTGTCCGTCAGGTGTGCGGACACGGGCACGGTGGAAATTCGGACGGCGGAAAAGGCCAGGGGGACGATCAGGAAGGCCGTGATGAGCGGTGTGGATGCCCAGCGCTGGGCGGCGGTGTTGAAGTCGGCTGTCTCCATGAACAAGGAGTACATTTTCAGGGCCCCGAGGTAAAGCATGGGGATATGAAATCAGGGATTGGGAAATTGTACTTCATCTGTTCTTTCGGGTCACAAGGGAGTTGCCACCCCGAGGGGATAATGCGGATATTTTCTAGAAAAAATTTAGAATTCATATATATCGGAAGCCGGGTTTGATAGGTTGCTGATTATGCAACATACTGAGATATAAGTATATTCAAGGTACGTAGCGTGTGTTTTCGGGTGACGATTCTTCAAGTGTCCAATTTGCTTGTAAATATTGTTTGACGCATAGAAAATGTGTATACTCAGCAAAGACAGGGGCTATGTTAAAGGGCCTTTTCGGGGAGTATTTCCTCCATGGAGGATTGTATGAAAGGTCGTATTTGGGGCAGCTGGTTCGGGCTGCTCGGAAAGTTGGTGATGTCCGGCATTCTGCTCATGAGCATGAGCGGGTGCGCGGCCGTGGGGCCGCTGTTGACGCTTGGCGGCACATGGATCACACCGCTGCAGTATGCATCCACTGCCTATACCGTGGGTGAGTTTACCTACGAGTATGCGCAGAACGGCAAGACGCCGGACAAGGTCATTGAGGCCAAGCTGTATTCCATTGCCGACGTCTTCGACCAGGATGACGGCGCCGGAGTTGTTCCGGTGAACCAGGAAGGACCGGCTCCCGTCGTGACCGCGGACGCCGAATCCGAGCGCATGGATTCCTATCTGGGTTCATCGCGCACCATGACCCGCAAGCAGCGGATCAGAAGGCGCATCAAGGTGCGGCGTCTGCAGATGGAACGCCTGGAAATGCGGAGGATGGCTTTTCTGCAGGCCAGGGAAAACACTCTTTCCCTGCGCGGAGGCCGCGTCCGAGCGCTTGATCTTTCCACCGGCGCCGAAGGCGACGTAAGCCTCGGCAACTAGATTTCAACAGGGTCTTTCAGGTGGGGCGGGGCGTTCGCTCCGCCTTTTTATTTTGTTGTGCCCCAACTGTAACCCGGTAACAACATGAGAGAATTGCTGGAGAAGTTCGCGCGCCGCAGAAAGCGCGGCAAGGTCGGCGAGGAGGCTGCCGCCAGATATCTGGAGAGCAAGGGATACCGCATCCTGGAGTGCAACTGGCGGCATGGCCGGTTGGAAGTGGACCTCATCTGCAGACACGGCGAGGATCTGGTCTTCGTGGAAGTCAAAACGCGCAAGGACGGTTCTTTGTCCAGCCCGGAGGACGCCTTGGGCAGACAGAAGATCAAACGGCTGGTGCGGGCCGCCAGCCTGTATCTTTCCGAGCATGACTGCTGGGAGTTTCCCTGCAGGTTCGACCTGGTGGCCGTGGTGGATACGGGAGCGGGTCTGGACCTGACGCACTACCGGGACGCCTTTGACGCGTCCGGTCTGGGCTGAGCCGTACTTCCACGCTTTTGTTCCGCACGGTTCGATGATACATGGTGAGCCCATGAACCAGGACGCATTTGAAACCATGACCGGTCCCGTTCTCTGGGTGGTGTCCACGCCGTTGGGCAACAGCGGGGATCTTTCACCGCGCGCCGCGCACATTCTTTCCCATGCCGATGTCATTCTGGCCGAGGACACCCGCAGGGCCGGACTGCTGTTCAAGCGTCTGGGCATAGAGCGAGACGGAGAACTGGTCAGCTTTTTCGAACACAACGAAGACAAGAAGCTGCCCGCAGTATTGGAGTGGTTGGAAGAGGGCAAAAGCATTGCCTTGATTTCGGATGCGGGAACCCCTTTGCTGTCCGATCCGGGGTATCGTTTGGTGCGGACCTGTCGTGACCGGGATATACGGGTCTCTCCGGTGCCTGGTCCCAGCGCGCCCCTGGCAGCCCTTTCCGCCTGCGGACTGCCGCCTTTACCCTTTACTTTTCTCGGTTTTCCGCCCCGCAAGGACTCTCAGTTGCATCGTTTCTTTGAAACGCACCGCGACACAGGGGCCACTTTGATTTTCTTCGAGCGCAAGTCCAGGCTGGAGACGACCCTGCGTGCGGCTCGCGGCGTCCTGGGCGAACGGGATTTCTGCATCGCCCGGGAACTCACCAAGGATTTCGAGGAATTCATCTCCGGCTCCCTGTCGAGGATTGAGGACGTGAGCTTCGACCTCAAGGGCGAGATCACCGTGGTCATCGGCCCCGCAGCGGAAGAGGGAAAGGCCACCGAGCAGGGCGTGCTGGATTTGATTGAAGAGGAACGGCGAATCGGTGGGAAGCCGAAGGAAATCGCCCGCCGGGTGGCCGAACGCGTCACAGGCTGGACCGCCAAGGAAATATACGCGGTCATGCCGCGCTGAATTGAATCATATGTCGTTTACATCCATCACAAACAAGGCCCTTGCGGGTGATCTCCCCACGGATAGGGAAATTCGGGCGGTCATGGAGGCCGAGGAAGAGCAGCTCCCCGAGTTGCTTCGGGCGGCCCATGCGGTTCGCACTCACCATTTTGGCGGCACGGTGTCCCTATGCGCCATCGTCAACGCCCGGAGCGGGCGCTGCTCCGAGAATTGCTCATTTTGCGCCCAGTCCTCCCACCACAGGACGCAGGCTCCGGAATACCCGTTGCTGGCTCCCGAAAAAATAGCACAAGCTGCGCGCAGGGCCGCCGCCGCCGGCGCACGCCGTTTCGGTATCGTGGCCAGCGGAAAATTCGTGGGCGGCAGCGATTTCGAAGGATATGTGCGGGCCGTGCGACTGGTTGCCGAGGCCGGGCTTTTGCCGGACATGTCTCCCGGAATTTTGACGACCGAACAGATCAAATCATTGAAAGCGGCCGGTTTGTTCGGCTACCATCATAATCTGGAAACCTCGGCGACCTATTTCCCACAGGTCTGCACCACCCACGAATACGAAGAGGATGTGCAGGCCGTGAAGACTGCCCTGGAATGCGGCCTTTACGTCTGTAGCGGCGGCATCTTCGGCATCGGAGAATCCTGGGACGACCGGGTGGAAATGGCGCTGTTGCTGCGGGACTTGGAAGTGCCGTCCGTGCCCGTGAACTTTCTGACGCCCATTCCCGGGACGCCTCTTGAGCACCGGCCGATGATGGACCCGGCCGAGGCCCTCAGGATTGTGGCGCTGTACCGTTTTCTGTTGCCGGATCGGGCCATTCGCATCTGCGGCGGCCGGTTGGCGGTTTTCGGCGAAGCGCGAAAGGCCGAGCTGCTCGGCTCGGGCGCCAGCGGGCTCATGGTGGGGGACTATCTGACCACCAAAGGCGGCGCCGTCGAATCGGACCTGCGCGAGATTCGGGAGGCGGGCATGGAGATCGAACAGCTTTAAAAGGGGAACCCTCGTGAAAAACTCCTCGTTGACATCCACCCACCGGATGGTCTGGATCGCACTGCTGGCGGCCATGACCGCGGCCAGCGCGTTCCTGGTCATCCCCATCGGCGCGGTCCCCTTCACCATGCAGCCGTTCTTCGTTTTTCTCTCCGGCTTCCTGCTCGGTCCCATTCATGGACTTTTCGCCGTTGGTCTCTACATCGTTGCCGGGCTGGCCGGACTGCCCGTGTTCTCCGGGGGCGGGGCGGGCATCGGGCACTTTTTCGGCCCCACTGGCGGCTACCTCATCGGTTTTTTGCTCTCGCCGCTTATCACCGGGCAGGCTCACGAGGGAGGCGCCGGACAAATTCGCTGGCTTTCAGGCCTGTTCTGGGGCATTATCGCCATCGCCTTCATTTATGCCGTGGGCGCGACATGGTTGAAGTTTTCCATGGGCATACCTTGGGGGCAGAGTCTGATAGTGGGGGTTATTCCCTTTGCGCCTTGGGACCAGCTCAAGCTGGTGGGGGCCGTGGGCTGCTGCCGGTATTTGCAGAAGCACAACCTTGCGCCGAACATTTGATTGACGGGGAGCGGTAACCATCACCATCGAAAAGAGCATGAGTTTGTCGCGAGGGGATACCAAGACATTCGCCATGGTGCGCAGTTTCGCCCGTTGCCTGCTGGCCGGGGCGGCTTTCAACACCCGCGGCATGCAGAACATCAGCCTGACCTTCGCCATGCAGCCCGGGCTCGCGGCCATTCACGAGGACCCCAGGGAATACCGCATGGCCCTTCGTCGCTATGTGCGTCACTACCAGTCTCATCCCTTCTGGATGCCTTGCCTGGTGGGGATTTTTCTCCATATGGAACAGGCCATCGCCCATGGCCGTTTCCCGGCCAAGATGCTTTCCAAAGTCAAGGACACTACAGCCTACACGCTTTCGGCCATCGGCGATTCCGTGTTCGCGGGCAGTTTGCTCATCCTCTGGGCCCTGGCCACCATTTGCCTGTATCTGGCCGGGCATTCCGCAACAGCCCTGGTCGTGGGCCTGCTCTTTTTCTTCGGGTTGCAGTTTTTCCGGGTCTACACTTTCGTGGCCGGACTGCGGCACGGGTTCCAGTTCCTGGAACGTCTGCGTCGCTGGGACCTCATAAACTGGGGCACGCGCATCAAATACGTGAACGCCGTGCTGCTGGTCTGGCTCTGGACCCTGATTTGGCCTCAGCCCCTGCTTTGGTGGCAGTGGCTCATGGGTGTGGCGGCCCTGGTGCTTTTCGGCCGTTTCGTACGTACCGGGCTGGTGTCTCGGGTATTCGCCGCGGCTGCGTTTCTGGGGCTGACGCATTTGTATCCCATATTGCGCAATACTGTTCTGGACTTCCTCGGGGGCATGGGGTAGGGCCGCTGGGGTCGAAATGAAACTGACGATCCGACGAGATTTATATATGAATGCACGGAACAATATGAAGAATGACGAGCAGGCCGGAGAGGAACTCCTTTCCAGGCAGGTCGTGGTCGCCAATCCGCACGGGTTGCATGCGAGGCCGGCCGGGAAGCTTGCGCAGGAAGCCCTGGGCTTCAAGTCGTCCATATCCATTGTTCTTGATGATCAGGAAGTGGATGCCAAGAGTATTCTCGATATCCTGACCCTTGCCGCCGGGCAGGGATGCATCCTGGAAATACGGGCCACGGGCGAAGACGCCGAGCAGGCTCTCGATGTGCTGGAAAGGCTTTTCGCCAACCGCTTTGAAGAGGAGAAATAGTGTCAGGCAGAACCATCACCGGTATCCCGGTCGCTTCCGGCATTGCCATCGGCAAGGCCATCTTCGTGAACCGCAGCCACAAGGCCACGCTGCTTCGTCAGACCGTGGCTTCGTCGCTGGTGGAAAAGGAAGTGGAGCGCCTGGAAAACGCCTTTGCCGTCACCGAGGCGGAACTGGCCGATATCCGGAGTCAGGTTCCGGATGAGCTCAAGGACTACAAGATGCTCATCGACACCCATCTGCTCATGCTCAAGGACCCGCAGCTCAAGGGCACTGCCGGTGAATATATCCGCACCCTGAGTCTCAACGCGGAATGGGCCCTGGAAAAGGCCGTGGCCGACCAGGAGGCCAAGTTCGGGGCCATCGACGACCCGTATATTCGCGAGCGCATGCAGGACGTACGCGTGGTCTCGGACCGTGTTCAGAGCAAGCTGGCCGGGCGCAGCAACGACTTCAAGGCCATGCAGGGCCGGTTCATCATCATGGCCCACGACTTGAGCCCGGCCGACACCGTGGCCATGGAAGTGGACAAGATCATGGCCTTTGCCACGGTGCAGGGCGGCAAGACCTCCCACACGGGCATCATGGCCCGGACCCTGGGCATCCCCGCCGTGGTGGGCGTGCCCGATCTGCAGAAAAAGGTCAGCGACGGCGATCTGGTCATCATCGACGGAATTTCAGGGAAGATCATCGTCAATCCCGGCGAGGATGTGCTGGCCGACTACAACGAACGGGCCGCCAAGTTCGAGGAATATTCCCGCAAGATCAAGAGGCGTTGCCAGCTGCCGGCCGAGACACTGGACGGGTTTCGGGTCCAGGTTTTCGCCAACATCGAATTGGTGGAGGAAGTGGCCGCCGTGCTGGATAACGGCGGAGAGGGCATCGGGCTGTACCGCACCGAGTACGCCTACATGAACCGCACCACTCTGCCCACCGAGGACGAGTTGACCGAGAAATACAGTGAGCTGGCCTCCATCATGTCTCCGCGCAAGGTGGTTTTCCGTACCCTGGACCTGGGGGCGGACAAGTTCATGGCCCACTATGGAGAGCTCAACGAGCCCAACCCGGCCATGGGGCTGCGGGCCATCCGTTTCTGCCTCAAGCATCCGCAACTTTTCAAGTCTCAGCTGCGGGCCATCCTGCGGGCCAGCGCTCACGGCAACGTGGCCATCATGTTCCCCATGATCTCCGGCATCAAGGAGGTTCGCCAGGCCAAGGCATGGTTGGCTCAGGCCAAGGCCGAACTGCGCCGCGAGGGTGTGGAGTACGATCCGGACATGCCCATCGGCATCATGATTGAACTGCCCGCAGCGGTCATGGTGGCGGAATTCCTGGCGCAGGAAGTGGACTTCTTCAGTATCGGGACCAATGACCTGATTCAGTACAGCATCGGTGTGGACCGCACCAACAGGCATGTTTCCTACCTGTATCAGCCGTTGCACCCGGCCACCCTCAAGTCCATCAAGCTGGTGGTGGACGCCGCGCATCAGGCCGGCATCGAGGTCAGCCTGTGCGGCGAGGTTGCGTCCGACCCGTTTTGCGTGCCGCTCCTGATGGGCATGGGCATCGATTCCCTGTCCCTGACGCCCCAGGCCATCCCGGGCATCAAGCGTATCATTCGCCAGACCCAGATGCGCGAGTGCCGCAACCTGCTTCGCGAGGTCATGCAGTGCCGTACCGTGCACCGCATCAACAGTCTGGTCATGGACAGCATCTTCAAGTCCTACCCCGAAGAGCTGACCTTCTTTGCTTCGTTGCTTGAAAACGACGAAGCTCCCGCGTAAGTTGCCCCCACATTGGCGCCGATTCGTTCGGGCAGCCCAAGATACGGATATATTTCATGAGCAAGAAAAAGAAAGCCCCGGCCAAGCCCGGGCAGAAATTGATAGCCAAGAATAAGCAGGCCCACCGCCTTTACGAGATCGTCGAGAAGATCGAGGCGGGTATCTCCCTGCGCGGCTGCGAGGTCAAATCCCTGCGCGAAGGCCGTGTGACCCTCAAGGAAGGATACGTGCGGTTCAAGGACGGCGAGGCCTGGCTGGTGGGCGTGCACATCGCACCTTACGAGAATACCGGTCCTTACGACCAGCCGGAACCGGAGCGGGACCGCCGTCTGCTGCTGCACGGTCATGAGATCCGCACGCTTCAGGCCAAGGTTGAGCAGAAAGGGCTCACCGTGGTGCCGGTGCGCATGTATTTCGCGCGCGGCAAGGTCAAGGTGGAGATCGGACTCGGAAAGGGGAAGGACGTGCATTCCAAGCGCGAGACCATCAAGGCCCGTGATATCGAACGCGATACCGCGAGACAGTTGGCCGCGTATAAATAAAGGCCGCCCATAGGGCTTGGCTGCCGCGTTGTTTCAAAAAGCCGGCTCCACGCGTATCTTCACTACGCTGTGGGCCGGCTTTTCTTATTCCATGCGCTCGCATCCTTTTAATAAGCATCCTTTGCCTGCGTTTGAGCTCTGAAAGTGGCTTCAAATCCCACTTGCAGTCGTGAAAACCGGAAGATACCATACTGAAACCACCACCCAACTTTCACCAGCGGATTGAGGAGAGTGTATGAGCCGGGGCAAAACATATGAACTCGGAACCCTGACGGTCCATGGCGGGGAAGAACGGATCCACCCGGGCGGCCCGACCCAGACGCCGGTGGTGCACAGCGTGGCTTTTGCCTATGACGACATGGACGAGTGGCTGGAAGTGTCCCTGGGCAGGCGCGAAGGGCATATCTATACCCGCAACTCCAACCCGACCGTGGCGGTGTTCGAGGAGAAGGTTCGCCTGCTTGAAGGAGCGGCGGCGGCCACCAGCGCTTCTTCCGGCATGGGCATCATTTCCAACGCTCTCTTTGCGCTGCTTGCCCCGGGCGACCGCGTGGTGTCGGTCAAGGACACCTACGGCGGCACCAACCGGCTTTTCACCAAATACCTGCCCAGGAACAAGGTCGACGTGACCCTGTGCGACACCGTGGACTTCGAAGCCATCGAGGCCGAGGTGGCCAAGGGCTGCAACGTGCTCTATCTGGAAACGCCCACCAACCCGACCATCAGGATTCTGGACCTGGAACGGCTGGCAAAAGCTGGCAAGGCCGCGGGGGCCGTGGTCATGGTGGACAACACCTTTGCCACGCCCATCAACCAGAATCCGCTTGCGCTGGGTGCGGACCTGGCCCTGCACAGCGCCACCAAGTTCCTGGGAGGGCATGCCGACGCCCTCGGCGGTGTTGCCGCGGGCGACAGGGAACTGATCGCGAAGATCGACGGTTATCGCGAAATCGTCGGCAACGTGCTTCATCCCTCGGCCGCCTATCTGCTGCTCCGGGGCATGAAGACACTGAAATTGCGCGTCGAGCGGCAGAACGAGAACGCCCTGGAACTGGCAGAGTTCCTTTCCGCCCATTCCGGCGTGGAGCGGGTCTTTTATCCCGGCCTCGCCGCCCATCCCGGCCACGACATCGCCTGCAAGCAGATGCGGGGATTCGGCGGTATTCTCAGCTTTGTGGCCAAGGGCAACACCTACGAAGCCGCCTGCCGTGTCCTGTCCCGGCTGAAGCTGGCCCACCGGGCGGCAAACCTGGGGGCAGTGGAAAGCATCGCGGGAACTCCGGTCACCACAAGCCATGTGGAATGCACGCCCGAAGAGCGCCAGGCCATGGGTATTCCGGAGAGTCTCATCCGTTATTCCGTGGGCATCGAGGACGTGGAGGATCTCAAGGCCGACCTGGACCAGGCGTTGCGGTAGGCGCTGCCTTCATTGGTGTCTCTCAAGACGGACGGCTTGGGGGCCGTACTCGGCGAGTGCCTGCAACCATGTCTTGAGAATCGGTTTGCCGGCCGAAAGACAAAAAGAGGGCGGCACGGCGAAAAGCCGTACCGCCCCGTGGAAGAGAACTCCGTGTGACGTTTTCCGAAGGGCTATCCCTTCATGCTTTCGACATATTTGGCGGCACTGTTGGCGGCAATGGCGCCGTCGGAGCAGGCGGTGATGACCTGGCGGAGTTTTTTGCTGGTGATGTCGCCGGCGCCGTAAATGCCTTTCATGGACGTGCGCATTTCGTCGTCGACTTCGATGAACCCGAAGTCGTTGAGAATGCCGAGATGCTTGAAACAGTCCGAAGTGGGCATGAGCCCGATGTATTCGAATACGCCGTCGCATTCGACGTGGCGCTCGGTGGCGTCCTCCTTCGTGGACTTGAAGCGCACTCCGTCCAGAGCGCCGTTGCCGGTGAACTCCAGCACGTCCTGGTAAGGATAGACGGTCACGTTTTCCATGGCCCGCAGCTGATCGCAGGCCTTCGGGTCGGCTGTGAGGTCGAACATGGTGACGATGGTCAGCGATGAGGCGATGCCGGCAAGGTAGATCGATTCTTCCACGGCGGAGTTGCCGCCGCCGATGACCACCACGTTCTTGTCGCGGTACTGGGCGCCGTCGCAGATTGCGCACCAGCTGATTCCGGTTCCGGCGAAACCTTCCTCGCCCGGCACGTTGAGTCTTCTGGGCACGGTGCCGGTTGCAATGATGACCGTGCGGGTTTCAATGCGCGCGTCGTCTTCTTCGCAGATGACGGTCTTGGTGTCGCCGTTGTCCACGATGTCCAGGACGGTCTTGTAGTCGAACTCAACGCCCAGTTCCTGGGTGTGCTCGAACATCTGCATGCTCAGCTCGGCCCCGTTCACGGCGCCTGAACCGGTATAGTTCTCGATCTCGTTGGTGTTGACCATTTGTCCGCCCGGGGCAAGTCTGTCGATCATGAGAACGGACATGTTGGCGCGGATCGCATAGATTGCCGCGGTCATTCCGGCCGGACCCGCACCGATAATGAGAACGTCATATACTTTCATGGCTTTTCCTTGAAAATAGGGGTTTGCCCGCCCGCCGCGGGGCGTTTGCCGCGGGCGGGCCGATGCACTCTCTGGTTATGCGTGGATGGAAACGCCGAGATGGTGTTTCTTGTCGTTGATGATGAGCTTCACGGTGTATCTGCCCTTCAGCCCTTCCTTGCTTACGTTGAGCTTCACGTCGCGGTCGTCGTCTTCCAGGAATGCGCCGGAGCACATGGCCAGGTGGCGGACCGCAGCGGTGTTGATGAAGTAGTTGTGGCTTCCTTCCTCACCCACCAGGCAGAGCATGGCCAGGGTGCCGCGTTCGAACTTGCCGTGGAACACGAGGCGGTCTTCATCTTCCTCGATGATGATGTTGTGCCATTCATCCGGCAGTTCTTCGGACTCTTCGATGTCGGGATCGGTGTCGAAGGTCGGGGTGACGTCGAGCTTGCCCAGGAGCCTGCCGGGGCCGAAAGTGACGTTGTCGCCGTCGTGGTACAGGGGCAGCTTTTCGGCACGGTAGAAGTTGCCTTCGGTCTCCATTTCGTACAGCACTATGCCGTCCTTTTCTTCGACGGTGGTGGAGCGCAGTTCCACTTTGGGATCGCTCTTGTCGAGGAAAGCGCCGAGAGAGTCGGCGGCGTAGCCGTTTTCAAAGCCGATGCCGCCGGAGTGGATCATGTAGTGGCCGTCAGCGTAGTATTCGACGTTGCAGATGTAGGGAGACATGAACTCCTGGCCGCGCTCCTTGCCGTACTGCCACACCTGTTCGATTTCCATCTTTTCGGTGTCGATGCGGTAGCGGACGCCGCGGGAGAAGTTGTCTTTGTTCTTGAGGTGGTTTTCCTTGGACTTGGCGCGGTACTGGCCGTTGTCGAAGCACATGACGTCGCCTTCCGGGGTGATCAGGGCTGCGTGCTGCTCGTACTGCCAGTCGAAGTTGTCCACGTCGCCAACCGGGGTGAAGAAGTACTTGTCCACCATTTCCTGGGGCCAGCCTTCGGGATCGCCCACGATCCAGTTCAGTTCACCGGTTTCGTAGTCGATGTTGATGATGGCGTCCTGGTGACGGCCGGACAGCGTCAGGCTGTTGGTCTTCTTGTCGTACCAGACGGAGTTGTTGTGGAACCAGTCATGCGGGTCCTGGGAGCCGGAACCGGCCACGTCCTGGGGCAGGCAGTCCTTGAAGTCCCAGGTCTTGAGGATGTCGCCGGTGTTGCGGTCCACCAGAACGCACTGGTCTTCCACGGTGTCGGTATGGAAATCCTGGGTGAGAATCAGCAGGTTGCCGTCTTCCATTTCCCACTGGTCGTGGTGGTAGTTGCCGGGAAGGCGGTATTCCTTGTAGATCTTGCCCAGCATGTCGAATTCGATGAGGCCGGTGGCGTTATAGGGCATGCGGCAGAAACGGGGGGAACCGGTGAGCAGGTTGCCGTTTTCGGCCCGCTTGAGGTCAAACATGGTGTTGACCGTCAACATCCAGCGGATGTTGCCCTTGTAGTCATAGGCGGCGGGGCTGTTCTTGCCCGCGGTGCTCAGGAACATCAGATCATCGCCGAGGTAGTCCTTGGAGGTGCTGATGTGCCGGCAGCGGCTCACCCGGGCGGGCAGCTTTCCGGTCTTGATGGTCAGGGTGGTGGAGGTGCCGTCGGCCAGGGTGATGTCCACGGTGTTGGCAAAGTCTTCATACAGACCGAGGACGGGAAGCCTGTGCACCTTGCCGGGGGCAAAGGTGTGGGTCACGTCTTCACGCTCGACGAGCTTTCCGCGGACGGTGACGGTGGCTGCCGTTTCCTGGGGGGTGGTGAACAGGACGAGAGCGCACAGCGGGTTGATGAAGTACGGGTTTTCGATGACCAGCGGATTCCCCAGGGTGTAGTCGCCCTTTTCGAAGGTCTCCAGAAAGGCTTTCTCGGCCTTGGCCTGCTTGGTGATCAGGTGGTCTTCACAAGTGTAGGTTATACGATTGCTCATGATATTATCTCCAATCTATGCGATTGCTTCGATTTCTTTGGCGATTGCGGGCTTCTGCTTGAGACCTTCCATGCGCGAGGCTTCCTGGCCGTCCTTCATGAGCAGCATGGTGGGGAATCCTTTGACGCCGAGGCGCTCCTTGAGCTCCACGTTTTCGTCGAAATCGACAGTGTAGATGGGGAAATCCGGGTGCATTTTGGCGATGTCCTTCAGGACGAAAGCGAGCATTTTGCACGGACCGCAGGTTTTGGAGTAGAACTCCAGCATCATGGCGCCGGATTTGTCCATGGCGTCATATTCTTCTGTGTTGATTTCTTTGATCATGTTTATATCTCCTATAAATTAAATAGGTTGTCTTCGTTTTGCCGTTTCGGCGGCTAGATGATTCCCACCAGCGACCAGTACGGGATGGCGATGAGCCCCAGGAAAGCGGGGGTCAGGACCATTCTGACGGCGAGGAGCGACATGACGTGTTTCAGGCGCAGGTGCCCCGTGGAGCAGAACAGGAGAAGCAGGGCGAATTCGTAGGCGAAGAGATACTGGTCCGTCCCGTAGAGGAAGCTGTAGATGACGGCATGCGGCTGTATGTGCATGGATACCGCCAGTTCCGAAAGCGGGACGGTCATGAGCGCCTGGGCGGCCAGAGGGGTGAGGATGAAGTTGAGGACGGCGCCGAAGGCATAGGAAAGCGTGGAGAGGCCGAAAACGCTGTTCATGGACTGGGCCAGAGGGAGCATCTGCGCGCTCAGCCACTTGCCGACGCCGACATGTCCCGCCACAAAGCCGATGGACAGGGAGCCCGCAACGAAAAAGACCATGGGGAAGGAAACGGAACCGAATGCCTTCTGGTCCAGGATGTTGATTTTCGGGATGAAGGCCAGCGCACCGACCGCCACGAAAAGGTGCATGCCCGGAAGACCGTGATACTTCGAGGTTGCGGCGAGGACCACGGCGAACACGGCGAGGAACCCGGCAATGAGTTCGTCGCGGGTGATGGGGCCCATGTCGTGATACTGCTGAAGGAGCACTTCCTTGTTGAGCTTGCCTTTGCCGCGGACCATCAGGAGCGCCAGGCACATGGAAAGCGCGCTGTATGCTATGGCGGGGATGAAGTTCTGGGCGGCGAAGTCGGCGTATCCGATGGAAGAGCCGGTGACGGAGCTCATGAGTCTGGTGACGGTCAGGTTTTCAAGGGATGCGGTGAGGATGCCGAAGCGGGGGCCGCATACGGCGAGAAAGGAGGCGAAGACGACGGCCGTCGCTTCCCTGGTTCCCTTCTCCAAGTTCAAAGCGTCACAAGCGCCGACGCCAAGAGCGAGCATGATGGCGCACTTGGCGGTAGCCGAAGGCACCAACGGAGTGAGAATCAATCCGCTGAGGAACATGGCGAAGAACAGTCCGGGATAGGTGGAGCCGGTCATAACCATGCATTTCAGTACGATGCGTTTTGCAAGGCCGGTTTTCTGGGCCATGACGCCGATCATGAGAGCGCCGATGACCGCCCACGGGATGACCGTGGCGAAGGGTTTGGCAAGGGCGATGGGCGCCGGGGCGATCTTGGCGGAGAAATATAGAATGGGAAGAATGATGCCGACCATGGGGGCGGGCAGGATTTCGGTGGCCCAGCAGATTACCGCCCAGGCGGTCAGCGCCAAAAACAGCACCATTGAACGGGTGATGCCTTCGCCGCCGGCGGTCAGCAGGATGAGAACGGGGATTGCCAGAGATAAAATCCAGCCGATTTTTTGCAAGAGAGTGATTTTTGCCGGGGGGGATGATGCTACGGTAGCATTCATGTAACGTCCTCCAATGAGTTGAATAAATCTATTCCTGACACGGAATCGAAAAGTATACGATTCCTTACGAATTCAGGGATATCTGCCTGCTCATTTGGGTGTATACAAGACAATTAAAATGAGATACTTTTAATTTTTTCTTAATCCGCAGATGGAAATCGAGTGCCCCGAAAAGCGTTTTTTCCAGGTGGGGGAAAGAGAATTTGCGGAAATCATTGTGAAAAATTGAACATGTCATGAGGGGCGGAAGCCGTGTGCCGGAAGTTGCTGAATTGACGATTTTTCGGGAAAAAAATGCGAATCAATCTGAATCAGTTGCGTTGTTTTTACCTCGCAGCGAAATTTAAGAGCGTTTCCAGGGCGGCGGAAGCACTCTTCGTGACCCCTTCGGCCGTCACCATGCAGATAAAGAAGCTGGAGCGCTGGCTTGGATTTCGGCTGCTGATGCGCGAGGGCAACGCCATCAAGCTCACCCATGGGGCGGAAGCGATCTATGCGCAGGCGGAAAAGGTCTTTCGGGAAGCGGAAGCCCTGGAGCAACTGCTGGAAAAGCAGATGAGATCGCAAAAGGGTGAGGTGATCATCGGCTCCCACCACATTCTTGCCAAATACATCCTGCCGAAATTCATTGCGCGGATAAAACGGCTGCATCCGAAGCTGAACGTGAAGATCGTGTTGGATTCCGTTCCTCAGCTTATTGACCGGCTTCACGCCAATGAACTGCATTTTGTCCTGACGGCCAGCCTGCCCCCGAAGTCACGCTTGAAGACGATTCCTCTCTTTTTCGAAGAAATGGTGCTCGTCGCGCTGAAGGGGTCAAGGCATATTCGGAGGAAAAAGATCTCCGCGCAGGAGGTTGCGTCGTTTCCCCTGCTGCAACAGGAGCATAGCATCTATATTGTCGATGAATATCTCAAGAAGACCGGAGTTCCACCGAACATCGTCATGGACAATATCAGCGCCGATGTCATCAAGCAGTTCATTTTGCAGGACATGGGCGGGGCGATTTTGATGCGGTTCACGGTGCAGGATGAGCTCGACAGCGGAGTGTTTCAGGAGATCAGGGTGGCCGAGGGGTTGCCGACCGCCAGATTTTCCCTGGTTTTTCTTGATGAGAACAACTTTCCGCCGGACCTTCAGGAACTGGTGTCATCGTTGGAGAACAGCTCATTCAGGCGTGATGATCTGGTCTGATGCCGTTCAAGCGGCGTTCAACCCGGAACGGGGATTCGATTTCGAGGCAAGGCCGGTGGGTTGAATGCGACGCACCGGCAATGTGGTGTTTTGACGGAATCAAAAGGGGCCGACCTGGGTGGAAACTCCAGTCGGCCCCTTGATTTCCCGATGTGCCATACCGTCAAAGACGCCAGGCCGTGTCATTTCGTCAAGACTTCCTTCATGCGTTCGTATTCCTCCGTGCCGATCTCTCCCTTGGCGAATCTCGCCTTGATGATATTCAGGGAGTCGGATTTGTCCGGGCCGCCGTTTCGGCGGGCGTTGAAAGCCTGAAAGAGCCTGGTTGCGAGGTACACCGCCGCCAGTATGAGAAGAATCATCCAAATGAATCCGAACATGCCGCCTCCCATGAACCAGCCTGGGCCGCCACCGTTCCAGATTCCCCAACCGCAATTCCACATGAGCCGATCTCCTTATTGAGGATGAGATACGAGAGGGAATGATCTCCCTCTCGTGTCCAAACAACCGGGCCTGTTACCAGAGGCACCCGTTTCCACTACCGGGGCCCATGCCGCGTCCCATGCCGCGTCCCATGCCGGGGCCCATGCCGGGGCCCATGCCGCGACCCATACCGCGTCCCATCACTTCATAGGGCGGGAGGTTCAGGGCAGCCGCCTTTTCGTTCAGGGTGGCGATCTTTTCATTGATCTGTATGGTGAGGGTGCGAACCCTCTTCGCATCAGGTTCCGACCCCGCCATGATGGCCGCGCGTTCAGCCCGGTCCGCGGCGATGTCAATGCGCAGCTTTTGCGTCGAGCTCAGGAAATCCTGGTAGGCCTTGGTGTCGAAGGATTGCGCATTATAAGCGTTGCCGCCCCAGCCCGGGCAGTTGCCGCGTCCCCTGGCCATGGCGTCGGTGGAGACGAATGCGAGACCGATAACCGCAACCAGCGCCAAAGCGATGATGTTCTTCTTCATGATACTTTCTCCTGTTGAGTGTTTTGTGAACAACCTTTGCACTGACTAGGGCAAGAGCGGTGCCAAAAAGGCTTTGTTTGGCATAACGTGCTGATAATAATTAATGAATTTGATTTTTTGTTGGATTCGGCAGCGAAATCATGATTGCGGAATCAGGCATATATGCTTAAAAAATGTACACAAGGAGCACGGCATGTGTCTAAAATCTGGACAAACCTCTTCGGTGCGGGGGGAGAAGGCGAATCATGACAAAAAGATTCAATAATTTTCTGGGAAGCATTTCGCCGTGGGTCGTTATCGGGATGAGTCTTATTCTCGTGGTTGTGGTCCTTGTGCTGGCGGCCATGAACTACAATCGCGAAAAGCAATATATGGGACGGGTGCTCAGCGAAAAGGGCGCGGCCTTGATCAAGGCCTTCGAGGCCGGGACGCGGACCGGCATGATGGGCATGTTCGGCGACGGCCCCACCTTGCAGGTCTTGCTGGAAGAGATTTCGACCCAACCGGACATTCTCTACATCGCCGTGGTGGATGGGGCCGGCGAGATACTGGCCCACAGCGACGAGGAGGAACTCGGCAAGCGGTTCCTCTCCGCCGGGGAAATGGCCGACCTGAACGTCACCAGGGAAACCCAGTGGCGCGTGGTGGACAAGCCGGGCGAACCCAAGGCGTTCGTGGCCTACAAATTGTTTCTTCCCGTTATGAAGGGACGCCCGCTGCCCGGGCACCCCGGTTCCATGCACCACCGGAAGCGGCGGATGATGCAAGGCATGATGGGGAACGGTTCCGGCGACACGCCCGAAGCGTGGGGTCCACCGGGCTGGATGCGGGGGCTGAAGAGGCGCAAGATCCTGGACCCCGCCGGAAGGCCGGTCATCTTCATCGGCATGGATGTGGCGCCTTTCGAGGCGGCGGTCGCCAAGGATGTTTCCTTGACGCTGACCATGTCCGGCATCCTGTTGCTTCTGGGGCTCGGCGGCGTGATGTCCCTGTTCTGGATGCAGAGTCACTTGCGGTCCAGAAAGCTGCTGCAGGATTCCCGGGCCCTGACCGCGGAGATGGTGGCGAGCATCCCGGTGGGGCTGGTCGTGTGCGATCCTGATGGACGAATCACCTATGTCAATGAAATCGCCATGAGCATACTGCCGCACGGGTTCAAGGACACGGCCCAGGTTGTCGGCCGGCAGGCCGGGGCGCTTCTGCCCGACGAACTGTGGAGCCTGCGTTCCTCCGTGAACGAGGAGCAGCCGGTTGTCGAGAGGGAAATGGAGCTTGTGCTGAACGGCGGGCGGAAATTGCCCATTGCGGCGGCCGTCACCGGCATCGTCACCGACGAGGGGGCCTCCGTCGGGCAGTTGTTCATGGTCCGCGACCTGAGCCAGGTCAAGGAACTCCAGGAGGAGATCCGCAAGGCGGACAGGATGGCGGCGGTAGGGCATCTTGCCGCAGGCGTCGCCCACGAGGTGCGCAATCCCCTCAGCTCCATCAAGGGGTATGCGACGTATTTCGGCTCCCTGTTTGAAGAGGGCAGCGACAACCGCAAGGCCGCGGAAGTCATGACCTCGGAAGTGGACAGGCTGAACCGGGTCATATCCGAGCTGCTCGAGATGGCCCGCCCTGCCGATGTCAAGCTGCGCGACACGGATGTTTCGACCCTTCTAGAAGGCTCCCTGCGGCTGATCAGGCAGGAGGCCGATGGAGCGGGCGTGTCCGTCTCCCTGGATACGGCACGGGATGTCGGGCTGGTCGCCCTCGATCCGGACCGCATGACGCAGGCCATGATCAATCTTTACGTCAACGCCATCCAGGCCATGCCGGAAGGCGGGAAGCTCAGCGTCAGCGCCGACAGGCTGGACGCGATGTTGCAACTGAAGGTGGCGGATACCGGGGCGGGGCTTCCCGGTGGAGACGTCTCGCGCGTTTTCGATCCGTACTTCACGACCAAGCAGACCGGCACCGGGTTGGGGCTCGCCATCGTCAGCAAGATCATCGAAGCCCATTCGGGCGAGGTCAAGGTTGAGCGGACGGGGCCCGATGGAACGACTTTCACCATCCTCATTCCACTGGAAACAGGAGAAGCGTAGCATGAGCGCCAAGATTTTAGTTGTGGACGACGACAAGGCGCATCTCTCGATGCTTGAAACCATGCTCAAGGGGTGGGGGTATGCCGTTGCGGGTGTCGAGGATGGCGCGGACGCCATCGACAAGGTGAAGGAAAGACCGTTCGACGCGGTCTTGATGGATGTGCGCATGGCGAAGGTCGGCGGCATCGAGGCCCTGAGCCGGATCAAGGACTACAACCCGGCCATTCCCATCGTGATCATGACGGCATACTCTTCCGTCGACACCGCCGTGGAGGCGATGAAGTTGGGGGCGTACGACTATCTGACCAAGCCGCTCAACTTTGATGAACTCAAGATGACCCTGGAACGGTCGTTGGATCACATGACGCTCCTCAAGGAGAACCGGTCTCTCAGGGAGCGCATATCGGAAGACGCCAGCCTGACGAACATAATCGGCGCCGGCAAGCCGATGAAAGAGCTCGTCGACATGGTGAAAACCGTGGCCTCGACCGAGGCCACGATCTTGATTTCCGGGGAAAGCGGCACGGGCAAGGAGCTTTTCGCCAAAGCGATCCATGCGAACAGCAACAGAAAGGAGGCTCCGCTTGTCACCGTCAATTGCGCGGCCTTGACGGACACGCTTCTGGAGTCGGAGCTCTTCGGTCATGAAAAAGGTGCGTTCACCGGCGCGGACAGGAAAAGGGACGGCCGGTTCATGCGGGCCGACGGCGGCTCTCTCTTCCTGGACGAGGTCGGAGAGATTCCGATGCCCATGCAGGCCAAACTGCTGCGGGCGATTCAGGAACGCGAGATCCAACGCGTCGGCAGCGACAAGGTGCTGAAGGTCGATGTCCGGATCATCGCGGCCACCAACAGGGATCTCCTGGCCGAAGTCGGAAAGGGAACTTTCAGGGAAGACCTGTACTACAGGTTGAATGTCGTCAATCTCTGGATTCCGCCCTTGAAGGAACGCGGAGAGGATGTGCCGTTGCTGGCGACGTTCTTCCTGAAGCGGTTCTCCGAGCTCAACAGGAAACCGATCAAGGGCTTCACCCCCATGGCGATGGACGTGCTCGTGAAATACGACTGGCCCGGCAATGTCCGTGAATTGGAAAACGCCGTGGAACGTGCGGTCATCATGGCCCCGGGCGAATACGTGTCCGAGAAGGACCTGCCTCCGGCGCTGACCAGGCATTTCGAGGAAGTCTGCGGCGCCCCCGGCGGACGGCACCGCGTTGGGGGCAAATCCCTGCAGGAGATCGAAAAGGTCGCCATAGCGGAAACGCTCGCCCAGACGGGAGGCAACAAAAGCGAAACAGCCAAGCTGCTGGGCATCACCAGGACGACTTTGGATAACAAGATCAAGAAATACGGGGTTGATGTCACGAAATAGACGGCGGCGCGGCGTGTAGGCCGTCCACCTTGAGAGCGCCGCTCAGTGGCGGGGGAAAGGTATGCGCTGATATTTGCGGATGTGAAAGGCTCTTACACGTATCGAACCTGAAAGCCATGAACGAAACGACCTCCCGGGGAAGCCCCGGGAGGTCGTTTGATTTCATGATCCACCGATTTGTTATGCGCTTGGCGGTGGCTGTATCCGCGGAAGCGGCTTCGAACCGCCTGGCCGTCTAATCCTTTTTGGATTGTGGCTGCGCCAGAGCGGCCCCGGTGGTGAGCATGGCGTCTTTGCCGGTCTCGTCGCAGTGCCGGAAGTGGGACAGCAACATCGCTTCCCGCCGGTCCTCTTCCTGGGGCGGTTCGCCCGCGCCAAGCAGCAGCCAGTTGGCGTCCACTCGAAATTCTTCAATTAGCTTTTGTAGGAATTCCGCGTCAGGGGTACGGTCACCGTTTTCATAACGGCTCAGTGTATTGCGACTAACATTTAGTTTGTCGGCGAAAGCTTTTTGACTCAGCTCTCCTCTGAGTTGCGTAATTCTTTCCCCTAATATTGATTTGGTCATAAAAACTCTTATATCCAATTGGGTGCTTGACAATGCACCTGAATGGTGTCAGACAATAGGTGCGCTACATAACAAACGACGACTTTCGCACAATGCGAACCCTGTAAAAACAAGGTATTGGACTATGCCAAGAGCCTCCAAGGAAGCACTCGAAGATCTTGCCCGCACGGGCATTCCGGTAGCCGTCTGGGCGCGAGCCATAGGCTACGGCGCTGATCTTTACCCGCACAATTCCACCTGACGAACGCGCCCCATTCGGGGCCGGTCCCACAACATCGCCGTCGAGCCGGGCTCGAGGACGGCAAAATCGTTCCGGACAACGAATGTGTCACGGCCATCAACGCCTGACGGATATGTTCAACTTTGTAGCGACAATACGGGCTGTCCGCAATGTCTAATCGCACGTCCGCTGTGGAGCCGGTCGGGGCTGTAAGGAAGGAAGAGGGCGAAAGGGGAGGGGGATCAGGCTGCGGTCGAAATCGTTCAACTCTTCGTTTTCCGTTATTTCCGGTTCCTCCTGTGCGGTTTTCGGAGCGCCGTCGAGTGCCCGAGGTTTGAGCGCCCTGGCCGGAGCGGGAGGAACCGGAGCATACAAAGGTCAATCATGGGAGGACCGGGACATGGTAGCCGAAAAAACAATCCCGCTGTCGCGGCTGCACGCCGTTGAGACGCAGGCGCTGCTCCAGTTGGCCCTTATCCGGGGCATGAGCCGGGTTCTGCGGACAGCCGCCGTGGACGGCGCTTTCCCGCTGATCCGACGCGCCGAGACCCTGGAGACGGACTTCCGCACGGGCGGCAACCTGACCTCCACGGGCCTGCTCGCGGCGGTCGAACAGTTCCTGGAGGAATACGAGCCGCCCACGAGCTTTGACTCGGAGACCGGCGAAATCCGGTACGATTGCTGTGGGGCCGCCACGGCCCGGGGCCATGTTCCGAACTGCCCGTTCTGGGGTCTGAAGATCGCCGCCATACGGGAGCGGGCGCGGCTGCATTTGAAGCGCGGATAAATCTCAACGCATATATGGGGGGGAGGGCAGGGCGGCATTCCAGCGCCGTGCCCTTATCTGCGGGCGTCTGGGGAAGAATCGTTCACCTTAAACTGTGGTCCAGTTTTTTAGACCCACTTCTGACCATCCCTTCTGGTTCTGAGATTTTATAATTCCAATACGATGAAATGGGGGATAATTTACTCAGTGGAGTACTCCGAAGTGTGAGTAAGTAGTTAATGTTATTTGGAGGGCCTGTCAGGTTAATTTAATACAGTGCATACGCCATAGTATGATCATTAAGATTGTAAATTTAATGTTTTTTTAAATTTAAAGATATAATACTGTTTTGGTGGGGTAAGTATTTTGTTGATAATTTAATGGTAATATAACTATATATTGGAGGGGTTATGAACTTAGATAGTAGTACTACAAATAATAAATTAGATATTTTTTCTAAAATTATTCCAACTGAAATAATATTTGCATATTTAGCAATAATAAATATTATATCGGATCAAAATGTAGTTGATAAAAATATATTATATGGATGTGGGATTGTTTTTTTTATATTAACACCATTTTATCAATGGCTGATTAGGCAAGTAAAAAGTTGGAAATATATTATATTTTCAACACTTACATTTCCTGTTTGGTGGATTGTTGTATCATATAAATACCTTTCATTAGGATTTCCATTATATTCACTCTCTATTTTAATTATTGTTTGGGGAGTAATTTCTACAATAGTCATGCGAGGTCCAAATGATTAGAGTGATTATTATAATTATAATGTGCCCATCTCTTGTTTTTGCACAAAGTAAATCTATTGATGTTATAGACACTGTTACAGGTGTTGGTGATTTTTATTCAAATACAATTTCAGGTGATGTTGCTTACCTTGTAGGATGTTTCAGCGAGAAAGATGCTAAAAATGCTAATAAGTTTAAAATACTTAATGATAAGGGAAGTGATTACATATTGACTGCAAATCAAGTTCATTATTTTCAAATTAATCATACATCAGATGTAAAGAAAAAAACATATATTTCTATAAGAATTATAAAATATATGAATCAAAGACATGGTGAGCCTACATTGCTTTATAGAAATAAAGGATGGGTCAGAAACGAAAATAATGAAGATCATTTTGATGGTGATATGCGGTTAGGAACTACCCTTTCTGTAGAAGATTTTATAAGATGTCACTCGCAAGAGAACTTAACTTTTGAAGAAATTGATACATGTTTGGGTGAAAAATGGCATGCTTCAATTGCTGATAGTACGATTACTTCATTAGATAATATAAATATTTGGAAAAAACAAATTACACCGTACGATATTAATACACGAGTTGACTCATTGCTTATTAGTTTTACTCCAAGAGATGATGGAATTTTGTCATTTGTAAATGATAACCCTGTTATATTTAGATTTAAAGAACCTAGCAAATTTAAATATGCAGTTGTTGAAATTTATTGTTTTGGGGATGATATGTTTACAAAACGATTTATTTTTCGGAAAAATAGTTCAAATTGATTAGAATAAAAGAACATTATTGTGTGCAAATCTTAATTTACAATCAATAATTAATATATTGCATTAAACGGTATTATGCACCAGTTGCACAATGATCAAAAAGACTCCGAATTGAAATCTTCCAGTTTGACAGGCCAACCCTGAACGATATCAGGCCTAATCCCAAAAACAAGGACAGGACAGCCGCCATGCCGGCCAGCATTCAGACGATGAATCAGCTTGCCCATCCAAGTTGTGCTGGCTCCGTATTTTGCCTTCACCGAGATAGCATTTCCTTCCTTGTCTCGCTCGATAACACCATCTTTGTTTTTCCGTGGAATCTGCTCAAAAATAGGCGTGAGCTTTTCACTTCTCGTGATAAGAACGCCCACCTCTATGACCCCGGCTTCATAGAAAAGGCGAAAAGCGTAGAGATCCCGGTCAAAGGTTTGATCTTTGCTGTTCCATTCCAGATCCAACGCAATCTTTTCCTTTACGTAATCAATCTTATGCCCATCAATGTAATCATGGATGATGGTAGGATCACTGTCAGGAAGCTTTTCCTTTCTCATTCTCCCTGTCTCAGCAATGAATGTCTCTTTGTGCCTCTCAAGAATGATAACCAAAGAGCCTTTGATTTTGGCTTCATACCACTCTAAAGGGCGAAGAGCTTTGGAAAGCTTCTGCGGAATATTTGACTCATTCTTTCCCGGAGCACTGATATCGTCGAGATTTATTTCAAAATCGAGCAAAACATCTTCAATTTCCTGAAACAGCTTGGGGAAGGAATTTTTTAAAATCGCGGCGGCATGATTGTAACTGTAAACATCATAAACTTCTCTTATATCAGAACAAACAAATTGTTCAACTTCAGACTGAGCATCAGCCTTCATTCCAGGCTGTAGGGAAGTGTCGCCGGAGGGGAACAACTCTTCTTTGAAGAGTTTCTTGAATGTATCGTTGGTCATTTCGCTTTTGCTCACGATTCGATTGGTAGCACGTTTTTAAATTTCGTACTAACGGGAATGATTTCATAATGTTACTTGGAAATATGACTTTGAGAATGATTCGCGTAAGTGGCCCAATTGGGGCTGTACTCTTCGGCTTGGTTGCCCCATACGGACCATCCGTCTTTGGGACCTCTGGCAAAGAGTTCAAGGTAGGGACCGGGGCTACACGCTTCGATAATATCGTAAAGCTCATCCGGCTTTCTGGAATGCTCCCTTTTTCTGGATTTGATGATGTTTACTTGGCTTCTTCCGGGTTGCAGGGTTCTGGCCTTTTTGCCCCGAACTCCAAAAAGAATCAGTTCCGTTGTGTTCCTAAAGTAGAACCCAACGCCACGACCATCAGGACCGCCGTCCTTTCTGATTTTATGCCAAACAAGGTTTGTCTTGTAGTTGAACCCCCACGCATTCATGACGCTGATTCCCTCCGGGAGCAGAGCATTGGGAACCCAAAGATAAAGATGTGCAGCATCTTGTACGATATCGCCAACCGGTAGACGTTCAATATCGCGCAAGTTCATGGTCTCATATCTGTTCAGCCTCTTGTGTTCAGGGGCCATTTTTCCTGTTCTGTTCGCAAATCTCCACGGCGGATCGGCGAGAACTGTATAAAATTGTTTCTTCGTAAAAGAAGAAATGATGTCTTCGTATGCGTATTCGCCTGCTTCTGTCATTTCACACCTTATATCTGCTTTGTATCAATGTTTTTGACTTCGAGAAGTTCCATGCACTCAAGAAAAAATGCAAACTGAAACCTTCCGTTGTTAATTTTGTTCGACAGAGCCTTGTAGCCGCCTTGTGCACCGTTTTCACGAAGTCTCCGGTGCAGTTCCTTCAAGCTGACACCTTTTCTGGCCATCAAGGATTCCAAGATCCGCTTTGCCTCAGTGGCGTATATTTCTCGTTCTTCCATGAAGTTTCAAATACAAAAAAAGATAAATCATGTCAAACTTAGTTTTTTCCAGTTTTAACTGGACGAATAGTCTACTTTTAAGTAGACTATTCTTAAATTAAGGGGCTAAAACATGTCGCAACATTTTCTCCTTTCAGCATCTGCCAGAAGCCTTGGCATCATGGACATAATAAGATTGTCTGATGAAGACGCATTGAATCAGAAGTGGGTTCACTTTGTTGGACGTCTCTTGCGTTCCATGCGCCTATCCCCATAGTGCGCTGATTGGGACCGCAAACATATCCTCACCAAATGGGACCACCTCCGTCCCACCATGCAGCACCACCCCCGATTGGAATTTGGCCCCAATGTCTTCCTTCAACGCTTTCAGCCCACGGAAGTGCTTCGGTGCGACTTGTGCGGAGTGTTTGATTTCCACACACGCGATTTCGCCGGACGGCTTTTCCAGAACAAGGTCTACCTCAAGGCCAGCGTGGGTGCGGAAGTGGTAGGGGGTGGCCGAAACATTACTCCACGTCAGGTGTTTCAGCACTTCGTTGACCACGAAGGTTTCGAGGAGTTGGCCTGCGAGTTCCGGCGTGCTTACCAGCCTATCAGCGTCTGTGCCCATGAGGTGGGCTGCAAGGCCGCAGTCCACCATGTAAAGCTTGGGCGACTTGACGAGGCGTTTGCCGAGGTTGGGAGCCCAGGCCGGAAGAAAATGGATGAGGAAGACCTTCTCAAGCAGGTCCATGTACCGTCCAAGCGTCGCATTCGGCACTTGCATGGTTCTGGACACCTCGGACTGGTTGAGCTGGCTCGACGTGCGCGTTGCGAGCAGGCGCACCAATCTGAGCATGGTGGCTGTCTCCTGGACACGGGCAATATCGCGTATGTCGCGCTCAACGATGGTTGTCAGGTAAGAATCGAACCATGCGCTTCTTCGCTTATGCGTTTTACGCGTCATGGCTTCCGGGTATCCTCCCGCTATCAAGAGGGCCGGCAGGTCGTACTCTTCGGCTGCGTCCTGCTGCGCGAAGTCTTTGTCGAACAGAGCTTGTACGAAATCCGTCTTGCGCTCATGAATTTCGGCCTGAGAGAGCGGCCACAAAGTTTGTATTTCCATGCGTCCGGCAAGAGAGTCGCTCACAAGGGGGAGTGTCAGAAGATTTGCAGATCCGGTCAGCAGAAAATCTCCCGGCTTCCGATCTCTGTCCACAGCCTCCTTGATTGCCAGCAGTAACTCCGGCACCCGCTGGACCTCGTCGATGATCAACGGCCTTGGTTGACCTGCGATGAATGCCGTAGGATCGCCGCCAGCCAAGGCCAGGGCCGTGGCGTTATCCAAGGTGACATACTTGGCTTCGAACGCATCAGCGAGCAGGTCCTTGACCAGAGTGCTTTTGCCTACCTGTCGCGCTCCGCGCAGAAAGAGAACGGGTGAGTCGGCTAGTGCCTCAAGGAGTTCTTGGGTGATATTTCGTCTAATCATGATAAAATATTTACCACTAAATGGTAAAATTTCAACCTAAAGTTTAGTGTCAAATTCCGAACTCATTATATGGGGTGTGACGAAGTTTGTACACTCTGGGTTTGTCCACCATGGGTTTAGCTTTCAAACCAAAGTGGACCCACTTCTGCCGCGCCCAGGCGGCGCGGCAGGAGGCACAGTGCATGGCTGACGGATTCAGAGGGCATGAGGTTAAGATGCCCAGGCTTTACGAGACCGAGGGCGTCCCTTTCGATGACAAGGAGATTTGGCTGCACTTCTTCGTCCTTGGGGCTGACTCTCACTGGATGGCGGCTGAGACAGACGGCAAGGGCTTGTACTTCGGCTACGCCGTTTTAAGTGGGGACTACCAGAACGCCGAGTGGGGCTACTTCCGCTTGTCCGAGCTGATGACCGTGCCGGGAATGATGGTTATGTGCCGGAATACGGTCAGGCGGTTTGCAGACGTGATTGTGGAGATGAGAGAGGGGTAGAGTGGGTTGTTTTGTACCCAATGCTGAAAAAGTCCTTTATAAAGGATGCTTTAATCCGTAGCGTCGTGGCATTAGCAAACTAACATAAGTGAGTGCCACATGTCTGAACTTAACTCACCTCCAATGCTTCTTGATGAAGACTACGGCGAAGCTCTTGTTCATGCCGTCTGGCTCGTGAAAGGCGATAGGCGTATTCTCGTATTTGGTTTTATTGAGCTATTCGCAGTGGAGCAGCCTCCTGTTGATGTGATAAACGAACAATGGGTTAAATCGGCTGGTAGTAAAGGCTTCCGCCTGTTTTTTTCACGAATTCGGATGATAGCCACAGAGGCTGTAGCGTTGTATTCAAATGCAATATCAGGGAAGGGGCTGTTTCTTCCTGTTAAGGGGGACTCTGGCGAGCCTGCTCTGATGGAACTACCTCGCTGCCTGGCTGAGCCTAGGTGGCCAAATTTGAGTTTGACTATGGGAGCACCGTATCTTCCTTATGGAGTCCAACCCAGATGTCACCATCTACTTCCAGAATCCATTGGGAGCGAGTTGAGAGGAGTTCTTTCCAGCGACGATGACATCAGCTGGATCGAAGATCGTTTCTTTTTTTCTCTTGCAGATTACGATGAACTGATTGGGAGTTTTCATATTCTCGCGCACAATCCCCTATATCGGGGTATGAGTGTAAAGCTCAGACGAACAGATGATGGCGTGGAGTCGGTGGCCTATAAAATCGAGTTGCGGCACCAACAATCCCTAGAGGGGGTAACTCTCTACCAAATCGAAAAGCGTTTGGACGACTATGCCGGGTTTCAGGCCAGAGAGCTCACTGAAAAATCATTTGCGCTGCCTTTGTCTGGTGTTGCTGATGAAGTTGAGCATGTCGTTTACTGCAAAAAACGGGGAATGCTTGATAAGAGCAATCCTTGTGGGTTTATGCGTCAAATATCGTTTTCTCTAGGACTCCATTCTCAAAAAGCTTCAATAGCGGTTCCAGGGAAAGGAGGGGCTATTGACGAGACATACATCGTAGACAAAGTTTCTTACGACAGGAATTCCGTTATCGGAGAGAGTGAAGTACCCGATGCCATGCGTCTATATTCAAGCAAAAAACAGGTGCGCAAGCTGAAGCGTCAAGCCGAGGAGCTTGGACAACAATGGTTTGAAAATGAACCGATTAAAGCGAGAAATTTTGTTCGGGGACTTATTTCCAAAGCCAGAGAAAGGGTTTGGGTTATTGATCCATATTTTTCGACAGTTGACTTATTCAGGTTTGCTCTTGCTGCGACTTCCCCTGCGGTAGAAGTGGTTATAGCCACTTCGGCAGAACATTTACAAGGTGATGATAGCATCGCAGAACATGTGGAAGCTGGTGAGGTACTCATGAAGAATCTTGAACAGTTCAAGAACGACTATACTTTCACTGTGCGTGTGCTAAACGGCAGTAGGTCTCCAATCCATGATCGATTTCTTGTCATTGATGCTGCTGTTTGGTTTGTTGGCAACTCTCTTAATTCGTTAGGCAAGCGAGCTGGGATGATGATTAAACTTCCAGACCCCTCTCAAATGCTGGGGCGGTTAGAGGATATAGTTAAAGGAAATCGGTCTAAAGAGCTTGGTGCTTGGGTTGAAGATCGTAGATCAAACAAGCAGGAGTCTTGCTGTGAGGATTCCTGATTCTCCTCAAGTTGGACAAGTCCCTGTGGCGGTCCAAGAAGACCTTGAGCCTCAACTGATTTGGCCATCCAGTAAGATTGTTGATGGGAAACGCATAGCGAGCGATTTCCTTTCCTGCCCTCTGGATAGGGCTGACATAGATGCACGGGATGATAGCAATTACGAGTGTTGCGTGTTTTGGCAACAGGTAAAGAATTCTAACAAGTTGTTAATGTTCGATAAGCACTTGGATGTGTTTGCTATAGAATCACTCGGTCGTGTCATTTCGGATAACTCAGGGCTTAAAGTCGTAAAAATTCTATGTGGAAAATATCTTGATAATGACCCTGATTTTAAAACCGCGGAAAAAGATCTTCGATTGAAGGCAGGCAACGAGAACGTCCGTCTTACGTTGAAGTGTGAATTAACTCGGTACTATCCATACCCTCACGGTAGATTTGCCGTTACTGACCAAGAACTATGGCGTTTTGGAGCTACCGTCGGTGGCTGATATCAAGGCCAAACAGCGGTTAGCCGAGGGTGGGATGACTCTCAAGCTCAGTTTTCTAAGTTCTTTGAGCGTGTATTTAATGAACTGGGGAGAAGAAGACGATGATTGATGAACGGTTGAATGAAGAACATATTCAAAGGTCGTCTGAGCCTGTGCAATTACCGCCTATGACAGAAAAGCAGTTGAGCCAGCTCGTTGATTGGGCCACGGCTTGTTTAAGCGAGATGCAGAGTCAGAGTGTTGTGAATTTGAGTGCATTGACATTAATTTCGGTCCCTTCGCAGTTTGTCGAAAGTAACTTCCCCATAGAAGCCAAGTTGTTGGATGGTATTTCTGGTGGATTCTCAAATTGTTCTTCGGATTTATGTGTCAAGCTGTTTGCTAAGGCCTTTGCTCTCGCTGGTATTGATAATCATCAATCTCTTTTGTTGGCGTATCGTGCTTTGCCCCATAAGCATTGCGCATGGGAAGGCTTTGATGAAGGGCTTGAAGAGTTGTTTTCTTGTGAGCAAGAAAAAGTGCAAACAACTTTTCGTGAGCTTGCCTTAGCCTACGCAGATGATCCGGCATTAATTGGAATACGCAAGGATGAGCTCGATTACTATTTACGAGAGGTTGAAAAATTCAGACGTTCACCGTCCATTCAAATGATGTGGAGCTATAACAGGGCCTTTGACTATGTTCATTGCCGCTATCATGGTGTTGGGCTGTTCTCATCGGCTCTGCGCCTAAATATTGAATTGGGTGTCGAACTACTGGAAACGGTATGTTTGCCGCCTGTTTGCGAAATGGTTTTGACCCATTCTGACATCCTTCACGATAGACAGCTAATGTTTGAAATCCTTTTCAAAGCACCTTCGTTTACTGCTGGTAGTGAACATTCTCAGGTGTCAGGGATCGTCGCGCCATTTGTGTTGGGATATTACCTGCTCCACGTGACACGAATAGCTGATTCTCTTCGCAGAAGAGGCTACCGTAGTCCAGCAAACCCAGAATTGGAAGATTTCAGAACAGTTGAGGCCCCTCAATTGTTCAAAGAAGCAACTGAGGAGCTACTATCTCGTGAGGATGGGAAGCTGTTGGCATGTAGCTGGCTGTGCTATTTGTCGAAGTCAATCCGCAGAGGTGATGATAACGAGCAATGGTCGCCAGGTTCGGTCTTCCGGGATGTTCTAACCAAAGAAATGTCTGATTATTCCTTCGATGGTTTTAGCGAAGTTTTGGGCTGGAGCTTACCCCCCATAGAGATGCTGAGTCGTGCTCAGAGTGTCGGAAAAGAGTTCATATATGAAGGTGTTCCTACTATCCATGAGTTTGTTGCCGCGTTGAGCGTCGAGATCGGTGAAAGTGAGGACAGTCAGCCTAAACTGGTAGATTGGTTAATAGCCGTATTATTTTCGGCCACTAACGATATCTATTTTTCCAGTGAGCCAAGTTACATTGGATCGAAGCCGATTAGTAATGACTATGCTCTTGGAGCGTTGATAGCACAAACTGCGGACCCTGCTGGTACTTGGGAAGAGTTGTGGGGTGCTATGTCAGCTGTCAGATTCCGGCTTAAGCATACTCCTTACGAACGCGATGGCATTCCTGATGACGCAAATAGGTATTTGCCAATGATTGGTATTGCTGCTTTTGACTGGCTGTCATCTCCTGAGGAGGGTCGTCTCTCCGAGGCTGCGCTCTTGTGGGACGCCCTTTGGACAGCCGTTTATGGTTCATGGTTGAATTCTGTACGTGGCAATAATGATATATGGGCGCATTATCTTCATCTGATTTTAGTTCGCCGTTCGTTGTTATGCGGGAATGCTTCGAAAGAATGTGCAGATGACTTGAGATACTATTTACAGAAGTTAGGATATGCTCCACGTCTTGTGTCAGTCGTCGCATGTAGCTTAAAGTCCAATGTCACTATTGAGACAATGGACTTTCTACGGGCAGACATCGAGCCATCGATCACAGCTTTTCTTAAGAGCGAAGAGGAAGAAACAGTTAAGCAAATTCGATATCCGGCTTTGGCTAAAGCTTGCCGAGCTTTATACTCGTAAAAAACAAAGATGTTGGGGTATACACCCCAACCACCCCAGTGCATCCCCTTGCACTCAAATGTATACCAAGGCGTATACCAAGGCACAAAAAAAGCACTTACGACTTGTCGTAAGTGCTTGATTTCGTTGGAGCCAGGAATCGGAGTTGAACCGACGACCTACTGATTACGAATCAGTTGCTCTACCAACTGAGCTATCCTGGCGAGGATAGATTTTGTATATGATCAACCGGCCGGGGGTCAAGAGGAAAGTGCGCTCAAGGCGTCGGCTCGCGGCGGTGCGGTTTTCGTTCCGCGGGACGATGTCCGGTTGATGCGAACCCTTGGGGAAATCGGCTTTTCTTGTATTTTCGCTTCGGGATACGTAGTGTGCTTCAACACTATGCCGTCATGGCTTCCGGAGGAACTCTTGAAACGATTCGCGCCGTACTTGCTGATGCTTCTTTGCCTTTGCGCCGCATGCGACGCCGCCGACCCGGTGGAGCCGCAAGAGACGATCACGCCCGGCGTTACCGACACCATGGTGCGCGTGGGTTCTTCGCTGGCGCTCACCGGCCATGCCGGGTACCTGGGCACCCAGACCCTGCGTGGGGCCATGAGTTACATCAGGGCGGTGAACGAGGCGGGCGGTGTTCACGGCCGCACCATCGAGGTGGTGGCCGCGGACGATTCCTACGACCCGCCCAAGTGCCTGGCCAACACCCAGAAGTTCATCATCGACGGCGACGTGTTCGCCCTGTTCAGCTATGTGGGCACCCCGACCACCGTGAAGATCATGCCCATGCTGGAGGAGGCGCGCATCCCGTTGCTGGGCGTGTTCACCGGAGCCAACGCCCTGCGCGACCCCTTCAACAGATACATCATCAACATCCGGGCCTCCTACTATCAGGAAACCGAAGCCGCCGTACGACATCTGGTGCGGGACCTGGGCATCAGCAGGATTGCGGTCTTCTACCAGTTCGACGCCTATGGCTTCGACGGGCTGGTGGGCACGGAGCTGGCCCTCAAGCGGTTCGGGCTGGAGCCGGTGGCCCGCGGGTCCTATATCCGGGGCACACAGGACGTGGAGGAAGGGCTGGACCGGATCAAGGCGTCCGGAGCGCGGGCCGTGGTCATGGTCGGCACGTACGGCGCATGCGCCCGGTTCATCCAGTTGGCCTCGGCCGAAGAGTTCACCCCTGTTTTCTATAACGTCTCATTCGTGGGGGCCGAGGAATTGGCCCGCCTGGTGAGTTCCGCTTCCGGCGCGACCGTGGTCGTCTCCCAGGTGGTTCCCGCCCCGGTGGCCGAGGTCACCAATGAGAGTGCGCTGGACTATGTGCGGCTTTTGGCCCGTTACTATCCGGGAGAAACACCCAGCTTCGTGGGCATGGAAGGGTATCTCAACGCCCGCATCCTGGTGGAAGGCCTTTTGCGTGCGGGCCGTGAGCTGACGCGCGAAGGGTTCATCCGGGCCATTGAATCCGTCACCGACTATCCCCTGGGCTCCGGACTGGACATTTCCTTTGGGCCCAGCGACCACCAGGGGCTGGACAGCATCTATTTCACCCGGTTGCGAGGCGGGAGGATCGAACCCCTGGACGACTGGAAAGGCCTGCTTCCGGGCGCCGGGGGAGACGGCTCATGAGCTTCATCGAGAAGGCGAGGAGGGGGTTCGAACGGGCCTCCCTCAAAAACAAGCTGGCGCTGTCCATGCTGGTGGGCATCCTGTTCATCTCCGCCGCCATCGCCTTCATCGCCCGTTGGATTCTGGTCTCCTCCCTGACCAACGAACTGGAGCAGCGGGGCACGGCCATCGCCCATTCCATCGCCGAGCGCGGGGGAAGCTATATCCTGGACGACAACATCCCCCAGCTCCTGAGCCTCATTTTCGACGAGCGCCGGCTGCACGAGCGCAAGAAGCTGATCTCCTACATCGTGATCGAGGACCAGTACGGCAAGGTGCTGGCGCACACCCTGACGCGCCGGCTGCCCTCCTCGCTGCTGGAGCACGAGGTTCCCGCGGACCAACTCCAGAGCATACGGCTCGTGGACCTGGGGAGTGAACGGGTCTACGACATTGCCGCCGGCATCAACGAGGGCCTGTACCGTATCGGCACCGTGCACGTGGGGCTGCGCAAGAGTCATATCGACAGCCTGATCTCCAAGCTGCGGGTGGCGTTTCTGGGATTCATTTCCGGGGTCGTTCTCATCTCCTTCTATCTTTCCAACCTGCTGTCCCGGAACATCACCAAGCCCATCCGGGACCTGACCTCCATCGCCGACGAGATAAGCCGGGGCAATTTCAACACTCCCATCAAGGTGGGAGCGGCCGACGACGACTGGGACTTCTCGGACTGCCCGGCCTTTGCCAACAGCGAGCTGCCGTGCTGGCATTTCGATCTTCCGTCCGAGGAACGGCCCTCCAGAGTACCCGAGGAATACCGCAATTGCGGCCGATGCGTATTTTACCGCACGCAGGAGGGCGATGAGGTCATCCAACTGGCCGATTCCTTTCGCAACATGGTGTGGTCCATCAAGCTTTACCGGCACCGGCTGCGGGAATCCGAGGAAAAGTACCGGTCCCTGTTCGACTCCGGGCCGGACCCCATTTTCGTGGTGGATTGCGCGGACGGCGTCATCGTGGACGCCAATCCCCGGGCCGAGGAGTTGTATGGGTATTCCCGCAACGCCCTCAAGGGCATGGAATTCCGCAGGGTTGCTCCGGATCACTGCCGTCGGTGTCTGGAGTTTTTCGAGGAGGAGGGCGGTTGCGTCTACTACCCCAAGGTCATTCACTACCGGAAGGAGGCCGAGCCCTTCTATGTGAACATGCACGCCTGTCCCATATCCTACCGGGGCCGCCATGCCTTCATCGTGGCCGTCACCGACATCACCGAGATGATCGAAAAGGATGCCCAGCTGATTCAGGCCGGGAAGATGAAATCCCTGGGCGAAATGTCCGCGGGCATCGCCCACGAGCTGAACCAACCCCTGAACGCCATCAAGATGGGCAGCGAATTTCTGATGATGATGAACGAGACGGGCCGGGATGTGCCGCCGCAGCAGCGCCTCGAGGTCATTTCCGAGATCAGCCGGCAGGTGGACCGGGCCTCCGACATCATCAACACCCTGCGGGCTTTCGGCAGGAAGGCCGACCTGGTCAGGGAGGAGGTGGACATCAACGACCCGGTGTGGGCGGTGCTGTCGATCCTGCGCCGCCAGTTCGAGCTGGACAACATCCGCTTCCGGCTGGGCCTGACTGAGGATATTCCGGCGGTGCTGGCTCACGGCAACAGGCTGCAGCAAGTCATTTTCAACCTGGTGACCAATGCTCGTGACGCCATCAACGACAAGTGCCGGGCCCAGGATACGGGCTGCGAGCGGTCCATCTCCATACGGACCCATGCCGACGGCGGTTCCGTCCACCTGGAGGTGGAGGATACGGGCCAGGGCATGTCCGAAGATGTGCGCAGCAAGGTTTTCGAACCGTTCTACACCACCAAGGAGACGGGTCAGGGCATGGGGCTGGGGCTTGCCATTTCCTATGGAATCGTAAAGGATTATGGCGGCGAGGTGCAGATCGAAAGCGAACCGGGCCGGGGAACCGTGTTCCGGCTGGTCTTCCCGGCCGCCTAGGGGACGATTCATGAAGAAGATACTGGTCATTGACGACGAAAAGCCGACGCTGAAGATGTTCACGCTTCTGCTGGAGGCGCTGGGGTATGGGGTGCTCACCGCCGAGGACGGCCGGGCGGGCGTGGATGTTTTCCGCTCCGAGCGACCGGACATCGTGCTCACGGACATCAAGATGCCCATCATGGACGGCATCGAGGTGCTCAAGAACATCAAGAGCATCAACCCGCATGCCGAGGTCATCGTCATCACCGGGCATGGCGACATGGACCTGGCCATCCAGGCCTTGAACCTGGACGCCACCGACTTCATCAACAAGCCGGTGCAGCGTCAGGCGCTTTCCCAGGCCCTGGAGCGGGCGGACGAACGCCTGGTTCTGTCGCGCACCGAACAGAGCCAGGTCTCTCTCGTGGAAGGGCCGGGCAAGGCCGTACTGCGCATTCAGGGAAACGTCACCGGCCTGACGGGCAAGTATCTTCAGGAATCCTTTGCCAAAGCGATCGGGCTCGGCAAAGGCAGCATCGAATTGCATTTCGACGAGAGCGCTTCCATCAACGGGGCGGGCATCACCACCCTGAGCGAACTGCTCTCCGGATTTCGCGAGCGGGGCGGCCACGTGATCATCTCCGGGCTGTCCGAAAATTTCCGTACCGTATTCGACATGGTGGGCATCACGCGACTCGCCGAGTTCAAGGACAAGACGCACTGACTTTCCGCTTTCCGGCTCGGCCCGTTCTGCCCTCGTTCTTTCGTTCCCATGCGGGCGGCCTTGCGTTTGAAAGTCTGTCGGGTGTCTTGTCCGGCAGGCCGAAAGAAGGGCGAAAACACTCCCGAAACATCGCTTTCCCATAAAAGACGGGGATATTCGAATATCATTCTAAGGGACACGGGCGGCTCTTTTTGGTAGCATTCAGGACGGTGATCCCGACGATGCCGGAAATTCATGAAGGCAAGGAAGGATATGCGAAGGCTGCTCCCGTTGGACGGATATACGATTCTCATGGGCGTGATGGCGGTTTGCTGGCTCGTGATACTGGCCGTGGGCACGGTCCTGCTTTTTCTTGAGGGCGCGCCCGATCGCAGGCTCTGGTCCATCGAGATCGGGGCTCTCGTGGTCACCGGCGTGCTTGCCACCCTGCTTTCCCGGTTCATGGTCCGCGAACGTCGCAAGGCCGAGCAGGCCCTTGCCGAAAGCGAGGACCGCTTTTTCTCCCTGGAAGCCAATGTTCCCGGCATCATCTTTCGTTGCGCATCGGCGGAAAAGGGGTGGGTCACCCTGTTTCTCAGCGAGGCGGCGGAACTGGTCACCGGCCGTACGGCCGCGGAGCTGGGGCGTCACCAGTCGCGTCCTCTCGCAACCGTCATCCATCCCGACGACCTGGAAAAAGCGGAGGCTCCCTATTGGGAGCAGGCCGTCAAGGGCCAGGACTATTCCGTTGAATATCGTATCCTCCGAAAGGACGGCCGGATCCGTTGGATGCAGGAGCGCGGCCGAGGCGTGCTGGACGGTCGGGGCATGTTCAAATGGGTGGACGGGGCCGTCTTCGACGTCACCGAGCGCAAGCTTTCCGAAGCGGAGCAGCAGGAACACGTACGCCTTCTGGAGAATTTGGACCGCGTGGACCGGGCCACCCGGGGGTCCATGGACCTGGAAAGCATGATGTCCGGGGCGCTGGACGCCATGAGAGAGATCTATGGCTCGGACCGGGCCTGGCTGTTGTACCCCTGTGATCCTGAGGCCGCGTTTTGGGAGGTCCCCATGGAGCGCACCTCGGAGCATTATCCCGGTGCGGGGGAATTGGAGACCGGCCTTCCCATGAATCCGGACATGCGCCGCGTCTTCATTCAGGCTCTGGGCGCGGAAGGGCCGGTAGCCTATGATTCGGGCGATGGTCTGGATGTGCCCGGGATTTTGGAGCGTGATTTTTCGGTCAAGGCGCAGTTGGTCATGGTTCTCTTTCCCCGGACGGGAAAGCCCTGGCTTCTGGGTATGCACCAGTGCGGCTACTCTCGTGTTTGGCAGGAAGAGGAACAGCAGCTTTTTCGCGAGATAGGACGTCGCCTGAGCGATGCGCTCAGCAGTCTTCTGACCTATCGTTCCCTTCAGGAAAGCGAGGCCAAGTTCCGTTCTTTCGTGGAGAACACCATGCTGGGTGTGGCGGTCATGCAGGATGATCGGTTCCAATTCGGCAACAGGGCCATGGCCGATGTGTTTGGTCATGACTGGGAGACCCTCATGGCCCTGGAACCGGGGGAAGTCCTGAAGCTCATTCATCCGGAGGACAGGGCGTTCGTGGAGCGGCAGGCCCGCAGGAAGCAGCATGGACACGAGGACGCGGTGGGCAATTACGTGTTTCGGGCCCTGGACAGGGATGGCGGCGTGCGCTGGCTCGAAATCTATTCCAAGACCATTGATTATGATGGACGCCCGGCCATTCTCATGTCCCTGCTGAATGTCACCGACACCAAGCTGGCCCAGGATGAACTGGCCGAGTTGAATCGGAATCTCGAGGACGTGATTGCGGAGCGGACCCGTGATTTGCGGGAAAAGGCCGAAGAGCTGGAGGCGGCCAACAAGAGGCTCATGCGATTGGACGAGACAAAATCCGCACTGGTGACGACCGTGGCGCACGACCTGCGCACGCCCCTGACTTCGGTGCTCGGGTTCGCCAAGATCATGAAGCGCGACTTCAACCGCAGTTTCGGGCCGTTGGTCAAGGATGACGACAAGTTGGCCCGCAAGGCCGCGCGCATCGTCTCCAACCTGGAGATTATCGTCAACGAAGGGGCGCGGCTGACCAAACTCATGGACGATTTTCTGGACCTTTCCACGATCGAGTCCGGCCGGATGGAATGGAAGGATTCCCTTGTGGCGGCGCCCGCGTCTCTTGAACGAGCCCTGGACAATATCGGCGAACGGCTTCAGGCCAAGCCGGAAGTGCGGGTGAGCCCCGAAGTGGCTCCCGGCCTTCCGGAATTGTATATGGACGGGCGGCGGTTGGAGCAGGTTTTGACCCATCTGTTGGACAACGCCGTCAAGTTCACGACCCGGGGGGAAATTGTTGTCCGGGTCTCGGCCAAGGACGCCATCATGCGTATGGAGGTGGACGATCCGGGCAAGGGGATTCCCAAGGACGAGCTGGAGAACATCTTCGATACCTTCTACCAACTGGGCACGGGCGACACCCTGCACGACACCCTGAAAGGGACCGGCCTCGGGCTGACCATAGCCAGGCAGATCGTCAGCCACTACGGCGGCGCCATCAGTGTTTTTTCAGAGGAAGGAAAAGGCAGCCGGTTCGTCGTCGAACTGCCGGTCCTGAGCGCGCCGAAGCCGGACCGCTAGCGTTTCCGAGCTTTCACCAAGGGAAACGCGACGGCTGCCCGTACATACTTTTCATTGAGCATGGCCTGCTTTCCGGCGAACGTTTCGAATAAGGCCTATTCCGCTCCATTATCCTCATTCATCAATCCCTGGGCGTAGGCTATGTTCAACTGCTCGGCCCGCAGCACGTACTGGCCGTCCCCGTGGTTGATGTCGTTGGAAACCAGCTTGCGGCAGTAGGAGGAAATCTGCTCCTGGCCTGTGGCGCGTATTTTGTCCAGCACCTGGTCGGCGCTCATGCCCTCGGGCATCTTTTCCATGAACACGCGTGCGGCGGACGGATGGGACACGAAGTCCTCGGAGCCGGACAGGATGATGCCGTACAGGAATCGCACCTTGCCGCCCTGGTGCACCGGGTTGTTGGTCACGATCATGACCACCTCGTCGTGGTGCGTCTCTCCGGTTTCCATGACGATGTGCAGGTTGGAGCGTACCGGGAAGAGCCTCCCCTGGTAGGTGGTCAGGTGTCCGTCGTCGCGCACGCTCCCGGCCGTGACGCGGATGAAGGGATGGCAGGTGCATTCGATCGAGATCAGGGTCTGGTCCACCTCGGCCGTGTTGTTCACCGAGTGGTTGTAGAGGATGTAGTTGCCCCCGATCTTGGCGAACAGCCGCTGGGTGTAGTCGTTGTCCACTCGGGAAAAAACCTCGAGCTTCACGCTGCCGGACCTGCGCTCCTCGATGCGCTTGAGGTAGATCTCCCTGTCGCGGTCAGAAATGCCCAGCCTGTCGGCCAGAATGTCCACGAATCCGTGGAAATCCTCATAGAAGTCCTCCAGCCGCAATCCCAGAGCGCGGCTGAACAGTGAGAGCTTGGCCCGGCTCGGCCGGTTGCGCCCGGCCTTCCAGGATTCCAACGTGACGGACGTCAGGTTGTTTCCGAATTCCTCGCGGACGATGCGCACCACATCGGAGATGGGCAGCGCCATGAGCGCGAACTGCACCTTGCTTTCGAATCTTGAAATGTCGTCCAGGCCTCTGTTGGCCATGACCTTCCTCCGAAATTTCTTTTCTGCTTGTCTATATGATTTTTGCAATGTGCCGCAACACTTTGTTCAAAGATTTTGAAAGAAGTTGAAAAGCCAAATAAGACTTTGTAATATTTAGACTTTTTCTTGCGCGGTGTTTTTTTTGATGTATGATTTCATCCAAGTTCCCTTTCATGGGCCGGTCCCATGGAACGGGGAACGAGAAAAGTTTCACCAAGCCGAAAGGCAGCAAGAGCACCTATCAGGAGCATGGAAATGTCCAACGCACATCTGGCAGAACCGTTCAAGATAAAGATGGTTGAACCCCTGAGCATGATTTCCCGCGAAGAGCGCGTGCGGGCTCTGGCCCGCGCCGGGTACAACCCGTTCCTGCTCAAGTCCGAAGAGGTCTACATCGACCTGCTGACCGACTCGGGAACGGGCGCCATGAGCGATACCCAGTGGGCGGGCCTCATGCTGGGCGACGAAGCCTATGCCGGCAGCCGCAACTATTATCATCTGGCCGACGCCGTCCGGGAGGTCTTCGGTTACAAGTACACCATTCCCACCCACCAGGGCCGCGGCGCGGAGCAGGTGCTTTTTCCCCAGCTCATCGGGAATGGGCAGTTCGTACTCGGCAACATGCATTTCGACACCACCAAGGCTCACATCGAACTGGCGGGGGGCCGGGCCCGCAATTTCGTCATCGAGGAAGCCTTCGATACCGAGACGTATCACCCGTTCAAAGGCAACTTCGATGTGGAGAGGATGGACGCCTTCATCACCGAAAAGGGAGCCGGGAACATCGCCTTCATCCTGGTGACCATCACCTGCAACTCCGCAGGAGGCCAGCCGGTTTCCATGCGGAACGTCAGGGAGGTTCACGCCTGCGCAAAGAAACATGGCGTGCGCATGTTCTTCGACTCCGCCCGTTTCGCTGAAAACGCCTATTTCGTGCAGCAGCGCGAAGAAGGTTACGCCGACAAGAGCGTGCGCGCGATCATCCGGGAAATGTTCTCCTACGGTGACGGTACCACGGTCAGCGCCAAGAAGGACCCCCTGGTGAACATCGGCGGCCTGCTCTGCTTCAAGGACGACGAGGAACTCTTCAATACCTGCCAGGCCATGACCGTGCCCTTGGAAGGCTTTCCCACCTACGGCGGTCTGGCTGGGCGCGACATGGAGTGCCTGGCCCGCGGCCTGTACGAGGGCACCGAGGAAGACTATCTGGGCTACCGTATCAACCAAGTGAAATATTTGGGTGATCGCCTTCTGGACGGTGGCGTTCCCATCCAGTATCCTACCGGTGGGCACGCCGTGTTCGTGGATGCCAAGCGTCTGCTGCCGCACATTCCGGCCGAACAGTTTCCGGCCCATGCCCTGGCCAATGAGCTGTACATTGAGGGCGGCGTCCGCGGCGTCGAGATCGGCTCCCTGCTGTTGGGCCGCGACCCCGAGACCGGGCAGCAGCAGGCTTCTCCCATGGAGTTGCTTCGCCTGACCATTCCCCGCCGTGTGTACACCTACAATCACATGGACGTGATCGCCGACTCGCTCATCAACATCAGGAATCGCGCCGAGCGCATCACCGGGTACGACTTCACTTACGAGCCCAGGATACTGCGCCATTTCACCGCGCGTCTGGAGCCTGTCGCCAACTAGAGTAATCATTTGGGCGTGGCTGAAACGGCCATGCCCTTTTTTTACCATACAACGTGGAGGCGTTTTCATGAGTCAGGACAACAGAGACCAGTGGATCTCGCGGAAGGGGTTCATCTTCGCTTCCGTGGGCGCCGCCATCGGCCTCGGGAACCTGTGGAGATTTCCCTTCCAGGCCTATAACAACGGCGGAGGCGCGTTCCTCCTCCCATATTTTTTCGCCTTGCTCACCGCGGGCATCCCATTGATGATCCTGGAATACGGATTCGGGAGCCGCATGCGCGGCGGGGCGGCCTATTCCTTTTCCCGGTTGAACCGCAAGTTCGAGTGGCTCGGCTGGTGGCAGGTCATGATCCCGCTGCTGGTCATGATGTTCTACTCCTCCATCGTCGCCTGGAGCCTCAACTACATGGTCTTTTCCCTGGACCTGAGCTGGGGCGACAACCCGGGCAAGTTCTTCGGCGTGGATTTCCTCAACGTCTCGGACAGCCCGTTCAACCTGGGCGGCGTCAACTGGGGCATCCTGGGCGCCACGGTCATCGTCTGGTTCGCCAACTGGTTCATCACCAAGAACGGCATTTCCGGCGGCATTGAAAAAGCCTCGCGCATTTTCACGCCGCTGTTGCTGGTGCTCATGATCTGCTTCATGATCCGCGGCCTGACCCTGGAAGGGGCTTCCGTGGGCCTGAATTACTTGTTCAGGCCCGACTTCAGCATCCTGCTGGAAGCCAAGGTCTGGGTGGCCGCCTATGCCCAGGTCTTTTTCTCGGCCACCCTGGGGGTGGGCGTCATGATCGCCTATTCCAGCTATCTGCCCAAGAAATCCGACATCGTGAACAACGCCTTCATGACCGTGCTGGCCAATTCCAGCTTCGACCTCATCGCGGGTATCACCGTGTTCAGCACCCTGGGGTTCGTGGCCCATTCCATGGGCGTGGACTTCACCGAGGTGGCCAAGGGCGGCCCGGGCATCGCCTTCGTGGCCTTCCCGCAGGCCATTTCCCAGATGCCGTTCGCCAAGAGTTTCATCGGGTTCATGTTTTTCTTCTGCTTGTTCATCGCCGGGCTTTCCTCCAGCATTTCCATGCTCGAGTCCTTCTGCTGCTCGGCCCTGGACAAGTTCGACATATCCCGGCCCAAGCTGATCACCATCGTGTCCATCCTCGGGTTTGCGGGCTCGTCCCTGTACACCACGGGCGCGGGCGTGCTCATCCTGGACATCGTGGACCATTTCGTGGGCAACTACGGCATCGCCGCCTGCGGCCTGCTGGAGGCCTTCATCCTGGGCTGGTTCTACAACGCGGCCAGGATGCGCGCGGAAGTGAACCGATATTCCGATTTCAAGATCGGCGTGTGGTGGGAATACTGCATCAAGTTCCTGACCCCGGCCGTGCTTGGATACATGATCGTCAGGAACATCATCGACGAGCTTGCCCGGCCCTACGGCGGCTATCCTGCCGATGCGGTTTTCGCTTTCGGATGGACTGTTGCCATCGGCATGGTCATCGTGGCAGCTTTGTTTATGCGCCGTCCCTGGCGCAATGAAGTCCCGGGAGCATGCCCGGCAGGAGGATACAACTAATGATGAGTACATCCGCCATCACAATGATGACCGTTGGTTGCGCCCTTGTCTGGGGCGGCCTGCTGGTCTGCCTGAGCATCGCTCTCAAAATCGAAAATGAACGTGTAAGCGTTCCGGAGTAATCAATGAAAGAGATCATCAGCACCGACAACGCCCCCGCCGCCATCGGCCCCTATTCCCAGGCCGTGGCCGCCGCCAACCTCATCTTCGTCTCCGGCCAGTTGCCGCTGGACCCCGCAACCATGGAATTCCGCGAGGGCGGCGTCCAGGAACAGACTCGCCAGGCCCTGACCAATGCAAAGGCCATTCTCGAAGCGGCCGGCAGCGGACTGGACAAGGTGGTCAAGACCACCGTGCTCCTGAAGGACATCAAGGATTTTGTTCCCATGAACGAGGTCTATGCGGAGTTCTTCGAAAGCGACTGCCCGGCACGGGCGGCGTATCAGGTGGCCGCATTGCCCAAGGACGCCCTTGTGGAAATCGAGCTGATCGCCGTGAAGTAGACAACCGGACCATCGCCAGGGCGCCCTGTTCGGGGCGCCCTTTGTTTTGCGCCGATCAAGCGTATGCCGTCGCCAAAAAAAGAAGGCCGCCCAGGGGAACTCCCGGAGCGGCCAGGCAAACGGAATCGGTGTCTGCGTGTGGTGCGCAGTTTATTTCTTTTTCGGGTAAAGGTCCTTGGCGAGGCCGCCTTCCAGTCCCCAGTTGCCCCGATCCACCTCTTCGATGACGATCATGACGTGTTCCTGTTTGCAGTCCAGGATGCGGCAGGATTCGCGGGTAAATGTCTCCACCATGTCGCGTTTCTGGTCCTCGGTGATGCCGGACCATGTCTTCATTGTGAGTATGGGCATTGTTCAGCTCCGGTAATCGGCGTTGATTTCCACGTATTCCTTGGTCAGGTCCGAAGCCAGCAGGGACGCCGTGCCCGGGCCGCTGCCCAGGGTCACGGTGATGGGAATGTCCACCTCGTTCATGACCGGCTCCAGCAGGGCGTCCATGTCACCTGGAACGGGCATGCCTTTTTCAAAGATGCGGATGCCGCCGATGTCCAGGCTCACGGCCCCGGGATCGAACTCTGCGCCGGAGTAGCCCGCCGCGCACATGATGCGGCCCCAGTTGGCGTCGCAACCGAACAGGGCTGTTTTGACCAGAGGGGAAGCGCCGATAGCCCGGGCCACCAGTTCGGCATCGATTTCGTCGCGCGCGCCCTTGACCTCGATACGGGCCACCTTGGTGCCGCCCTCGGCGTCCTCAACGATCATGTAGGCCAGTTCCTGGGAGATGCGCAGCAGCACGTCGCACAGGGTGCGCAGGTCTTCCTCGGTTTCGGCCCTGACTCCGGATGCGCCGTTGGCCAGGCCCATGTAGGTGTCATTGGTGCTGGTGTCGCCGTCCACGGTGACGCGGTTGAAGCTGTTGTCCGCACAGTATTCGAAGATTTCCTGCCAGCGTAGGGGATCGACGTCCGCGTCGCAGCAGACAAAGGCCAGCAGGGTGGCCATGTTCGGGCTGATCATTCCCGCGCCCTTGCACATGCCCAGCAGGCGTACCTCGCCGCCGGACAGCTCCACGGACGTGGAGACCAGCTTGGGGCGGGTGTCCGTGGTCATGATGGCCTCGGATACGTCCTCGGGGGCCGATTTGCCGAGACTCTCCGCCAGAGCGGGCATGGCTGCGCGCCATTTGTCCATGTCGAACTGCATGCCGATGACGCCCGTGGAGGCCGGAAGGATTTCGTCGGCCGGAACACCCGTGGCTTCGGCCGCCATGTTCAGGGTTTCGCGGCAGTTCCGCATGCCTTCGTCGCCGGTGCAGGCATTGGCCGATCCCGCATTCGTGAGAAATGCGGAATGCTTTCGCGAACGCTCCAACATGGCCCGGCACTGCAGAACGGGCGCTGCCTGGAATTTGTTGGTGGTGAACACGCCTGCGGTTGAGGCGGGCGTGTCGCTGGCGATCATGGCCAGATCGGTGCGGCCGCTGTATTTCAGGTTGGCCTCGACTGCTGCGAAGCGGAAGCCCTTGGGCATGACGGTCATGGTACACTCCGATAATTATATTTTTGACGCTGCAAAATAGCGCAGAGCGGTCCGGGTTCCAAGCTCTTTTCCGTTACTTTTTCGCGGGGATGACGCCCAGTTCCGTGAGCCGGGCCATGGTCAGTTCGTAGCGCTTGGCGGCGTCCTTCCGTTCGTCGATCCGCACGTTGGTGGCGAAAAACCAGGCGTTGTCGTCTTTTTCCACCCAGCCCACGAGCCAGCCCACCTGGGGGTTGACCCTTTGAGCCCAGCCGGACTTGGCGCGCATGACCCAGTCTTTGCCGCTGTCCCGGCGCATGATCCGTTTCACGAAGTCCATGTGTCCCTTGGAAAATGGCAGGGTGCCTTTGTAGAGTTGCTTGAGGAACCATATCTGCTGGCGCGAGGTGATGCGCAGCCTGCCGTCCAGCCAGAAGGAATCCAGGCGACCGCCGATGTCGCCGTTGCCGTACCCCACCAGGTCCACGTAGTTCTGCATGCGCTCCTTGCCGATGCGTTTCGCGATACGCTGGTAGACCCATATGGCGGAATAGCGGAAGGCCTGCTCCAGGCTCAGGTCCTGGTTCCACGGCGCGTATTTGCGTTTCACGCCGTCCCACTTGAAGACCTCGTCCTTTTTGACCACGCCGGACTGTAAGGCTATGAGCGTATGGAGGACCTTGAAAGTGGAGGCGGGCAGAAAGGCCTCGGAGGCGCGATCGTTGTGGTCCACGTTCCACTGCCGATCGATCAGGTCGTAGACGGCCACGGAGGTGGGGGATATGGTTTCCGCCTCGGCTTTTGGACGCGGCTTCGGCTGCACCTTGGGCGCGGGGTGAGGAGCCGTTTTTTCATGACGTTTGGATTGTGGGCCGGGCTTGGCGCAACCAAGGCACAGGCATAGCATAAGCAAGAGGATCACTCGTTTCATGGGTGTCTCCGATGAATGATTTATGGAAAGCAGGGTGCGGCAGGGCCGTCTGGTTAAGGTTTTCTGATTCGTCTGCCCAGTCCGTAACGGTCCAGGAGCAGCTCGAGTCGTTCCTTGTCCTTTTCAGGTGTTCATTCAGTCCCAGGATTATCTCGAGGTGTTTCCGCTTTGACCTGATCGGCCAAGGCGTAGACGGCCACGGAAGTGGGGGACATGGTTTCCGCCTCGGCTCTTGGGCGCGGCTTCGACTGCACCTTGGGCGCGGGGTGAGGAGCAGTTTTTCTTCGATGGCCGGGCTTTGGGCCGGGTTTGGCGCAACCAAGGCACAGGCATAGCATAAGCAAGAGGATTACTCGTTTCATGGGTGTCTCCGATGAATGATTTATGGAAAGCAGGGTGCGGCAGGGCCGCCTGATTAAGGTTTTCTGATTCGTCTGCCCAGTCCGTAACGGTCCAGGAGCAGCTTGAGTCGTTCCTTGTTTTTTTGCAGGTATTCGTTCAGTTCCCGGATTATTGCGGGATGCTTCCGCGTGGAGAGGCGGTAGCCGACCCTTGTATACGGCAAATTGGGGGCCAATGTAAGGGCTTCCGATGACCGCTCCATATGTTCGAGGTTGTACCGGGCAACTGCGAGGCAGCCGAAGCCTCCGTCCACCCTTCCCTGAAGCACCAACCGGATGAGGGACAGGTAATCGTCCGTGTAAATGAGCTCGACCTGTCCGGATTCGATGAGGTGCCCGTACTTGGTGGCCGTGAAGCCCCGCACCGTGCCGAGGACGCGCAAGTGGGCCACCTTCATGGTTTTGCGCAGAGGCAGGACCATGACCCCGTCGTAGGCTTCCGAGATCTGGTCGCTGTACCAGATTCCCCTGACCGGGCGCAGGGAGCGTTGCCATTCCGGATTGTCCGGGTACTTGAAATCCAGTTCGTCGGTCTGAAAGAAGCGGTCGAACAGTCTCAGTACGGGCAAGGGAACGTATTCGAATTCGTAACCCCGGCTGCGGGCGAATTCGTCAAGCACGGCCCGGCCGTATCCCGTGTAGATTCCGTTGTTGGTGGAGGATTGCGGGTAGTAACGGATATCCTCCACTCCAACGAGGAATTTCTGGCCCGCCATGACCGGCATGGTCATGGATATGGTCATCAATGCCGTGAGGACCCAACGGATCATGCTTCTCTCCTCGTGCGTACTTTGAGGTCTTTAGCAAGTATGGGAGTGGGATACAAGAAGCCTGAAAGCCGAATGCCCTTGCCGCAGCGTGTCGGAAATGGCATTCATGGGCAGAAGCGCAGCCCGGCATGGATATTACGCTGAAGCGACGCTTATCGCCGCGCGCTGCCCTGCCGAGCGCCGTTTTTCCGGGCATCGGATCTCTCTGGAGGCCGATAGCGTTCAGCCGCAGGTCTTTTCCGGGGGAAGAGCTTGGCCCCATGGCAGGGCAAAGGGGATTTTCCGCTCCGCTTGTCTTAAAGCCTGGGTACATCCAAACCCATGATATCCATCAGTTCCTGTATCCTTTCCTTGTTGGGCGCTTTGGATAGGTTGTGGTGAAGAAGTTCAGCGAATTCCTCCTGTTGCGCCTGGGGAAGATCGCCTAAGTCAAAACCTCCCTTGATTCCATTTTCGGAAAGGGTTTGTGAATAGATTTCACGGAATATGTCCTGGTATTCGGCCCAAGCCTGCCACTGCGCGCCGCTTGCCCTTTGCGAAAGCGGTACGACGTGGGCCCCCAGGGTCATGTCGGCCTTTGTCATGGTGGCGAATTCAGGGGTGTATTGCGCAAGGGAGGGAGGAAGCGCGAACAATTCGTTCAGTTCCTCTCGTGGGATGGAGCCTTGCTGCTCTTTTACCGCTTCATCGAAAGTTGTCGAAGTGTTTCCGCTTACCCGGCCGGATGGAATGTTCCTTGAGAGCTGAGGCGAGCTGGTTCGTTGAGTCTGGCATGTGCTTGCTGTTGATGCAATGTCCATAGCTTTCCTCTTGAGTTGTGTCATCGTGTGGTTTTTCGAAGGCCTTGAACGGTTTGTGCCGGAAATTGTTTCCTGGTGGGGGAGAATAGCAATATTTAAACCGGAATATCGCACTTTCCATGCGCTGTCCTGTCGATCCTATGGGGGATATTGATATTTCGTATGAACAGAGTGCTTCGAGGTGTGTTTGTTGTTTCGTCCCCGGTCATCCATCCAGGTGGAATCTTCTCAGGGCCGGTAATGCGGCAAATGAATTTCATGTCACTCCTTGAGTTGATCCAGCCACGAACCTTGGAATTGAGGGGGCTGGAGTTGAAGGCCGGAAAACCGAATGCGCTTGCAACAAGCTTCCGGACAAGGCATACAGAAGCAGAAGCATAATCCTGCATGGAGAGAGTTCATGTTCAGAAAGTTCGTTATCGCCGTCTTCGTCCTACTGCTGACCGCTGCTCCGCTGGCGGCGGAAACAGTCAAGCTGTCCAAGGGACAAGATGTCTATGTCCCTGTCTATTCTCACATATACCAAGGCATCAAGGGCAAGCCCTATAATCTTTCGGCCCTCTTGAGCATTCGCAACACCGACCCGTCCAACGCCATCAAGGTCACCATTGTGCGCTACTACGACTCCGACGGCGTGTTGGTGAAGAACCATCTGGAGCGGCCCGTCATCGTCCAGCCTCTCGGCACGATTGAGTTCCACATTCCCGAACGGGACACCTCCGGCGGTTCGGGCGCCAACTTCCTGGTGCACTGGACCGCAGCCCAGAAGGTCAATGCGCCCATCATTCAGGCGGTCATGATCGGCACAGCCTCCACCCAGGGCATCTCCTTTGTCTGCGACGGGATAGTCATCAGCGAAGACAAGTAGATTCAGCTTGGAAAGGCATGTCCACTGGCTTATCCAACCAAGGGCAGTCCCAGCGTGATCGAAGCGGACACGAGGGACTGTCCTTGGCTTTTTTCTGTATTTTTTCCCTTCTTGATCAGTTCCTTGTGGATCCCCTTGGGGTATAAAAAAAACCTCTCCGTCGACGGCTTGATTTTACCGGGGACGCTTGTTGTCTCAAGCCTTATGCCCGGGCCTGGGCCAAACGCCTGCGGGTGAGGGCGATGTAAGTGATGATGGTGGACAGGGCTATGCCCCCGCCCAGCAGCGTGGTCAGCGGAGGTTGCTCCTGGAAGAAGATGAAGACCCACAGGGGCGCAAGCACGACATTGCCCAGTGTGATCATGGCCGCTTCGGCTGCGGGAATATAGCGTGTGGCGGTGGCGTTCAGCACACGTCCGATGGGCGCGGTGGCCAGGCCCATGGCCGCCATGATCAACCACGTATCAGACGAAAAGTTCGATGGACTGGCCGGGATGAATGTGGCCAGAGCCAGGAAGAAACCGCCCAACCCTACGATGGCGGTCCGGCTCACATCCTTGTAGCGTCTCCAGAGGGTGCCGTTCAGGGCCAGGCAAAGTACGGCGATGACGGCGAATCCGTCCCCGGCGAGGTGGCCCGATTTCAGGGAACCGGACATGACGATGAAGATGCCGCTCATGACCCCTGCCATGGCCAGCCACAGGTTCCTGGTGGTTTTTTCGCCCAGCAATATCCAGGAAACCACGGCCGTGAGCACCGGCCTGCCGCTCAGGATGACCACGGTGTTGGCCACGGACGTGTGCTTGACGCTGAGTATGAACGACAGGGCGCTGCCCACGATAAGCAGGCCTGATACCACTGCGGGCCAGCCGCTCTCTCGAAGCGTTCCCACAAGTCCTCGGCTGTCCGTTGTCTGGATGATCAGGGACATGGAAATCGTTGTGAACAATCCGAACAGGAAAGCGGTGTCGAACCCGGCCACGCCGGACATACGGATGAAAGAGGGGTCGAAGCTGATGAGGAAGCATCCTCCAAGAGCCGCCAGCAAGCCGCGGTCCCTGGCGTTTTTCGGCAGCAATGACTTTATTGATGATTCAATCATGGTTTGACTCCTTTGGTAAAAATCATACTAATGAGTATGATTTAAGATTCACTTTCAGGCTTGTCAAGAACAATCATACCCGTTAGTATGATTTTACCGTTGGGCTGACTGAAAGGAAGTTGCTGTGATGAAAATGGAGCGGAAAAGAGAACAAAAGCGGGCTGCCATCCTTGAGTCCGCCATCGGGACGTTCCGGGCGGACGGATACATCGGCGCGAGCATGGATGACATTGCCCGCAAGGCCGGTGTGACCAAGCAGACGGTCTATCGCTATTTCGAATCCAAGGAGGCCCTGTACCAGGCTGCCCTGGAAGCGCAGCGGGACAAATCCCATTCCCGTTTCATCAATGAGCTGGATCGGGAAGATACGCGCGAAGCCCTGCTGCATTTCGCCAGGGGGTTTGTCGGCAAGCATCTCTCGAACGAGCATTTGGCGACCATGCGCCTTCTCATGGCGGAGGGGCCGGAGGCTCCGGAGATGACACGCGCCCATTTTGCGCTGGGGCCCAGGGAGACCCGGGAACACCTGGCCCGCTTCCTGGTTGAGCGGTTTGGGATGGAGGACCCCGAGTACGCCATCAAGGTTTTGCTCAGCACCCTGCTTTCAATGACCACGGAGGTGCTCATCGGGCGGTGCGCTTCTCCCACGCAGGAAGAGATGGACCTGCATGCGGAAAAGACCGTGGGCATCTTCATGAAGCTGCTGCCCTGACCGTCAGTTCCAGGCAGGCACGGAAAAAGGCCGACGTCCTTGGAGGATGACGGCCTTTGTTGTTTTATAAGGCATGGGAAGTTGGCGTCTAGTCAGCCTCGAGACGGACATTCCACTGTGGCTTGTCATCATTTTCGTCCATCAGATCCATGACATCATCCACGGTGAGATCGGCGTCCAGTTCCCACTTCTCGCGGGCCTTGTCGAATTCCTTGTCAACATCTTCGGCGTACCCATCCACAAGGGCGGACAGGTGCTTGGTGGCTGAGTTCCTTGTTATCGTTCCGTGCTGATAAGTCTCCACAGAATAAGTATCGTTCTCACCCCGTTTCATACTTTCATGCGTGGAGAGCTCGGCCCGTGTTTCCACTTGACCATTCTCGTCAAAACTTTCTTCGGTGTGTTCCGAGCTGTGCAGCAGAGCCGGGATATCATCCTCGGTCAGTCCCTTGCCTGTGCGGAATTGAGGTCGGATGGGCAAGGTATTGTCCTTGGCCTTCTGGGTGTCCGTCTGGCGGGCAACGATTTTTCCCTTGCTGTATATTTCATTGGTTATGCTGATTTCATATGCCGAACCGGACCTGAGCATGCTGTCCGGCTCTCCCGCATCGCCGAAATGATCTTCCCAACCGGTTGCCTGCCCATCCGTGGCCCTCTGCTGTTTTCCGTACTTTGTTGCCAGGATTTCTCCCGCCGACTGCGGCTGGGCTGTGGCGTACTCACTCCCTGTCAACCCCAGAATGCCGAGCATTCCCGAGCGCTCGGACGGTTGCTCCGAAGGGCTGCCCTCAGCCTCAAGGGAACCCTCGCTGCGTTTGACCAGCTGGCCGTTATCGTACCAGGAGACTGATGAAGTTTGCTTCTGGAAAGCAACGGAGGGCCTGAAGAGGCCTTTCGATTTACTGCCGTTGTATTCCGTGAACCGCGCATCGCGGCTGACATTTCCTTCATGGTCATAATCGGTCACCGACATGGAGAGGCTGTACGTCGGCTGGGAAAAGTCGGTACGCGGCTTGTTCTTGTCCCCTGTCTCGACCCGTTCCATGACATGCCTTCGGTCCGTGCCGCCGTCGCTTTGCGCTGTATGATTGATGGTAGCAGAACGTATCAGTCGACCGTCGTCATATTCCAGAATACTGGAACTGTAGTTGGTGCTGAGCTTATCTCTGGTAAAGTAGGAGACCATTTCCTCAAGACTGGTTCCCTCCGTCGGAGGCCATTGCTGCCTGTTCAGGCCTGAGTATGAGGCGTTCACATTCTGGCTGTCGTGCATTTCGCGGACAAGTTCTCCGTGCTCGTACCAGTTGATATCCCTCTTCATGGCGGCTTGGGTTTGTGTTGAGGACGAATCGCTCTGGCCGGTGATGAAGGTATTCACGGTCTGAACGATTTCACCGGCTTCGTTGTAGTACTCGGCCGAGGTGGTGAGGGAATCGTCATCCATGAAGCCGGTGGTCTTGCTTACCAGCTTGTCTCCCTTGTATTCCAGAATGCTGATCTCATCGTCCTTGATGGAGATCACCTGCTTGTTTCCGTTGGAAAGGATGCTGGTTCCGGCCTTCAGGCCGTATCGGGTGTCCCAAGGGGTTTCCCCTTCTTCTTTCTCGGCGGGTGTGCCGTTGACGGCATCTCGGTATTCCTGCCTTTTTTGCCGGGCTGTTTCCGCCATCTCCTGCTTCAGGATATCCATTTTTTCCCGGTTGTCGGCAGAAATGTCACCGGACTCGGCCATGGACAGCGCGTCATATTTTTCAATCGCCTTTTCGGAAATGTCGACCGTGTCCCCTTTGACGGCCTGACTCCAGTCACTTGCGTTCCGTTCGGTTGTCTTCACGGTGAAGGTTGCTGAAGTGGGGTTCCCGAGGACCGGATTGAATTTGCTGATTCCGCTCATGACGTTTTTCCGTTGGAGTATTTTTAATTGCGTATTATTTGTGTCGGAATTGCCGCCTTGTCTTTTCTGTTTCGGATAAAAGGAAAATTTCTTTATATTTCTTAATGAAATATTTGTGGATTGATATTGTTGACTCGTTGGGGAGGAAAAAGACAAGGCCGCCATCCCGAAGGACGGCGGCCTTGTTGATGCTGTTGTCTGTGCTTCGGCTTACTGGCCGCAGCACTTCTTGTATTTTTTGCCCGAACCGCAAGGGCAGGGATCGTTGCGGCCTACCTTGGGGGCGGAACGGCGCACGGTTTCCTGTTTTTTCTGGGCGGATTCGCTGTCGTGGTATTCCACATTCTTGTCGGTTTCGTGCTGGAATTCCTCTTCCTTGACCTCGGCCTCTATGCGCAGGTGGCAGAAGGCGCGCAGAGCGGTTTCCTTGATGGTATAGACCATCTCCTGGAAGAGTTCGAAGCCTTCCCGCTTGTATTCCTGCTTGGGGTCCTTCTGGCCATAGCCTCGCAGGCCGATACCGTCGCGCAGGTGATCCATGCTCAGCAGGTGGTCCTTCCAGTTGCGGTCCAGGGATTCCAGCAGGAAGTAGCGCAGAATTTCCTGGTAGTGGGTGGGAGCGGATGCCTGCAGCACCTTGAGGATATCCTTGGTCCAGGCCATGGCCTGTTCCATGCTCGGCAGCTCGGTGGAGTTGCGGAAGCCCTCGTAGCGTCCAAAGTCGAAGACCTCTTCGAGACGGCTGCGCACGGCGATTTTGGTTTCGTCGTCCAAATTTTTGTCGTCCAGGGCCGGGGAAAGGATTTCCTCGAACAGGTCCTCGGTGTATTCCTCCACAATTCCGTCCATGGTCTCGGCGGACATGAGGTCTCGGCGCAGTTCATAGATGGCGTGGCGTTGCTGGTTCATGACGTCGTCGTATTCCAGGAGCTGCTTGCGGATCTCGAAGTGGTGGTTTTCCACGCGGGTCTGGGATTTCTCAATGGCTCCCGAGACCATCTTGTTTTCGATGGCCTGACCTTCTTCCATGCCCAGGCGGTCCATGATGCCCTTGAGGCGGTCCGATCCGAACAGGCGCATGAGATCGTCGTCCAGCGCCAGATAGAAGCGCGACGAACCGGGGTCGCCCTGACGGCCGGAACGGCCGCGCAACTGGTTGTCGATGCGTCGGGATTCGTGGCGTTCGGTGCCCAGGATGTGCAGACCGCCCAGGTCCTTGACGCCTTCTCCCAGCTTGATGTCGGTGCCGCGGCCCGCCATGTTGGTGGCGATGGTGACCTTTTTCTGTTCTCCGGCCTCGGCCACGATCTGGGCTTCGTTTTCGTGGTGCTTCGCGTTGAGCACGTTGTGCGGCACCTTGAGCTTCTTGAGCATGCGGGAGATCAGTTCGGACTTTTCGATGGACACGGTGCCCACCAGTACGGGCTGGCCGCGCTTGTAGCATTCCTGAATGTCCAGGGCGATGGCGTTGTATTTTTCTTCCTGGCTTTTGTAGATGGAGTCCGGGTGGTCCTTGCGCACCATGGGCTTGTGCGTGGGGATGACGATGACTTCCAGGTCGTAGATCTGGGTGAATTCCACGGCTTCGGTGTCCGCGGTGCCGGTCATGCCCGCCAGTTTCTCGTACATGCGGAAATAGTTCTGGAAGGTGATGGAGGCCAGGGTCTGGTTTTCGGACTCCACCTTCACGTTTTCCTTGGCTTCAATGGCCTGGTGCAAGCCTTCGGACAGGCGGCGACCCGGCATGGGGCGGCCCGTGAACTCGTCCACGAGCACCACCTGGCCGTCGGTGACCATGTAGTCCACGTCGCGGTGGAAGCAGTTGTGCGCCTTGAGGGCCTGCAGGATGTGGTGCTGCAGGGCGATGTTCTGCGGGTCGAACAGGTTGTCGATGCCCAGCATCTGCTCGCACTTTTCCACGCCCGCGTCCGTGAGGGTCACGGTCTTGCCCTTTTCATCCAGTTCGAAGTCACCGTCCGGCGGAGTGTCTTTGTCCTCGGGATCGCGCGGAGTGGACATCTTCAGGCTGGGTACCAGTCCGTTCACTTTGCGGTACAGGCCCGAGGCCGAGTCGGCCGCTCCCGAGATGATCAGCGGGGTGCGGGCTTCGTCGACGAGGATGGAGTCCACTTCGTCGACGATGGCGTAATGCAGGTCGCGCTGCACGAGTTGTTCTTGGTAGAACTTCATGTTGTCGCGCAGGTAGTCGAAGCCGAATTCGTTGTTGGTGCCGTAGGTGATGTCGGCGGCGTAGGCTTCCTTGCGTTCCTCGTCGGAAAGTCCGTGCACGATGACGCCCACGGAAAGACCCAGGAAATTGTAGAGCTGGCTCATCCACTCGGCATCGCGCTTGGCCAGATAGTCGTTCACCGTAACCACGTGCACTCCCTTGCCGGTGAGCGCATTGAGCACTACCGGCAGGGTGGCGACCAAGGTCTTTCCCTCACCTGTCTTCATTTCCGAAATCTTGCCCTGGTGCAGGACTATGCCGCCGATAAGCTGCACGTCGTAGTGGCGCATCTGCATGGCGCGTTTGCCCGCCTCGCGTACAAGGGCGAAACATTCGGGCAGGATGTCCTCCAGGGAGCGGCCCTGGTTCTGGATTTCATCTTTCCACTGGGTGATCAGGAGCGGGAAGTCCTCGTCGGAAAGCGCTTCCATTCGGGGTTCCAGGTCGTTGATCTCAGCGATGGTGGGGGTGAGTTTCTTGAGGTAACGGTCGTTTTTGGATCCAAAAAGGAATTTGAGCATTATTGGTGATTCTCCTTAGCGGGAGTTGGTTCGTCGGTTTCGGCGTTAATCCCGGGGGCGGAAAGCAGTTTTACGTATGCGGCGCAAAGTCCTGCGGCAATAAGCATGAAAAGCAGGCCGTCGAACACCGCCCCGGTGGCATTCATATATATGGTCTGAAGCCACAAGGGAAGCCGCAGGTCGCCAAGCCAAAAAATCAGGTTCGCGCCGGGGCCCAACAGGAGGCCTGTCACGAGCACGTACGCAGGCGCCAGAGCCATGGCCAGTCCCAGGAATACCCATAGGGTATTGCCGCGCGTCAGAGTGTACGCCGTGGCCAGGGGGCTGTCCCTGCCCTGGACGACTGCCGGAAAAAACAGGGCCGTCTTGACGGCGCAGTAATAGAAGACTGCGGGTATCGCGTATCCCATGACCGCCATGACGGCGGTCATGCGTTCCGCCACTTCCGGGTCTGCCGGGGGTGATATAAGTCCTGTGAGCGAAGAGTAAACCAGGAAGTACAAGATTTTTACAGAAAACAACCCAACTGTAAAAAAGAGCGCCTTTTTGACGATATCGTGAGGAATGAGCAGGCTCGGCTCATCCGGGGGCGCAAGCAGTGTTTGGTAGAAGACGACTGCGGCAGGGGCGAGCAGCAGGCTGGTGAGCAGTTTGTAGAAAACATGGGGAACCGGGACGAGATGATAGAGAGGGACCATGCCCGCCAGGGTATACGCGAGCACGTACGCGAACCAGAACGCCCCGGCCGTGAGCCGGTTCTGCCAGAGCAGGGCGTATGATTGTCTGGCGATGGTCAGGGGATGGATTTTTGTCATGGTGTTTTCAGTATCTCCAGCCAGTGTCCCACCCGAATCCCTTCGGGGGCAGTGGCCGTCAGCTGCGCGGCACAGGCCGAACAACCCGTGAGCACAACTCCTGCGCCTTCAAGGCTCTGCCGGCAACGGGCGTTGACCCGTGCACAGAGCTCGGGCGCGCCCAACTGCATGATGCCGCCGAACCCGCAGCATTCGCGACCGTCATGTGACCGCAGCCTTTCTCCGAGGACTGCCGTCAGCAATGTATGGTCCGTGTCGTTTTTGGGTGCATGGCAGGGACGATGATACCCCACCCGTGCAGGAGTGTTTTCGGACAGCACATAACGCCCGTCGAATAAAAGTTCGGATATGGGGGTCAGCGCTTCCGTCCATTGGAGAGCTTCTTCCGGATTCTTGAAGCAGCCGGAGTATCCCGTCAGTCCTTTGTGGCAGGAAACGCACAGGGTCACGATTTTGGGTTTGCCCGCCTTGCGCCATGTCTGCACGTTCTTTTCGCGCATCTTGCCCGCGTCCGCGCCGAACCCGGCGGACTCCAGTCCGATGCCGCAGCACTCGAATTTGTCCTTTCGCAGCTCGATATTCATGGCTGAGAGCAGTTTTTCAGCCGTTTTTCGCCAATGTCCCTGCACGTATCTGGCCGTGCAGCCGGAAAAGAGCAGCATGGCTTCGCCCTTGTGGTCGGGCAGCTCCCTTATGTTCACGAACGGCACGATATGGGGGCCGCCTTCGAGTAGGGCCAGGGCCTTGAGGAAGGGGGCCAGGCGTTCGGGCTGGAATTTTTCGGGGATGAGCTTGGCCGCCAGGCTGGAGCTGGGCCACAGCTCGCGGGCCCGTTTGAGCCAGGTCTTCCAGAGCCAGGACCTGAAATCCGGGTGCGCGGCGCGCAGATCGGCCACCAAGGCGGGCACGTCCACACCTTGCGGGCACTTGTCTCGGCAGCGTCGGCAGCCCAGGCACAGGCCGGTCAGCCCAGCCACGTCCTCGCCGGAAAGGGGGAGCTCGCCGTTCTTCAGGAGTGTCGCCAGGTCCGCCTTGGCGCGTGGACTGAGTTCTTCCCGATTCGTGGCCCGCAACAGCGGGCAGACTTCCAGGCATTTTCCGCACAGGATGCAGTTCATGCGACCATGCTCCTCTCTTGTTCACGCCTTTTGCGGCGTTCATCCGTTACCAGTGGGAGACACATCAAGAACGCCACGGCCAGGATCGCAGCGCCGAAAAGCCAGGGCAAGCGCATGGCGTCGGGAGGCAACTGCCCGGTAGCGCCATGGTGCGGCAGCAGGGCGGCGAAAATGGAAGCTCCCATGGTCATGCCCAAAGTACGCGAGGTTGCGTTGACGCCTCCTGCGGCTCCCTTGTGCTCCCGCGGGGCCAGTTTCATGATCAGGGCGTTGCCGCCCGGGAAGAAGAGACTGCATCCTACGCCGAAAACCAACAGGAAGATGATTGTGGTGGTCAGCCCCGGGGCCTGGGCGGAGAAGGCGAAGAAGAGCGAAGACCCGGCGGTAAGGACCATGGCCGCGAGGCAGAGGCGGGCGGCTCCCACCTTGTCTGCCAGCCGTCCGGACAAGTGGTTGAGCATGACCCCCACGCTGGAGAACATGGCCATGATCAGCCCGGCCATTTCCACGGAAAGTCCCTTGCCCCAGATGAGGTGGAAGGGGAGGATCAGGGCCACGCCCCCCAGAGCGAGCATGAGAATCATACCCACGCCCACGGCCAGGGGGAATCCCCGGTCCGTGAACAGGGCCGGGTTGATGAGCGGGCTGGGGTGCCGGCGCTCCTGAAACACGAAAAGGATGCCGAGCGCCAGGGCCAGAGTGAAGAAGCAGAGAAATCCGAACGATTGCCAGCCTTCCCTTTCGCAGGCGGAAAGGGCCCAGACCAGAGAGAACAGGGCCGCCGCACTGAGCAATGCACCCATGACGTCGAAAGGTTTTCCCTCTTCGTTCTTTTCTTCAGCCTTTGGAATGGAGTGACGGGTCAGCAGCCAGGCGAGGATGCCTATGGGCACGTTGACCAGAAAGACTCCGCGCCAGTTGAACAGGCCGGTGATGAGCCCCCCCAGGGGCGCGCCGAATGTCAGGCCCAGCGCGCCGGATGTGGCGACGAGGCCGTAAGCCTTGCCCAGGATGTTCTGCGGCATGTGCAGAGCCACGATGGTCATGCCTATGGCGAAGAGAGATGCCGCGCCGAATCCCTGGAGACATCGGGAGAGCACCAGTATTTCCAGGTTGGGCGCCAGTCCGCAGAGCAATGAGCTCAGGGTGAAGACGGCGTACCCGGCCAGAAAGAGCCTGCGTGCGCCGAGCCTGTCCGAAGCCTTGCCCCAGACCAGCATGGTGCAGCTCATAAGCAGCGAGTAATAGACCGTGACGGCCGAGACGCTGACCACGTCCGTGCCGAAGGCCGTGGCGATGTCCGGCAGGGAAATATTGACGATGTAGCTGTCCAGGCAGCTGATGAAGGCGCCGAGACAGACACTTATGATGATGAGACTTTCACGATTGAACATATGGTTGTCGGCCTTTGTCGGGATTCATGCTCCCGCTGAGGGTGGATTGCCGTTTGATGCCGCTCATGGATGTTTGCCGCCCGATCTGGTGCTATGCGGCCAGAGTGGATTCGAGTTTGACGGTCTCGCGCTTTTTGCGGCGTTCATCCCTGATCAGGGGGAAACACATGGCAATGGCCACCGCCAGGATGGCGGCGGCAAATATCCAGGGAGCGCGCATGGCGGTTTCGGGCAGATGGGCTCCCGCCTCGTGGGGCGGCAGCAGAGCAGCGAAGATGCTCGCGCCTATGGTGATGCCCAGGGTTCTGGCGGTGGTGTTCACGCCGCTGGCCGCGCCTTTGTGTCCATTGGGCGCCAACTTCATGATCAGGGCATTGCCGCCCGGGAAATAAAGGCTGGAGGCCAGGCCGAGGCCCAACAGCAGGACTACTGTGCTGAACACGCCCGGCTCCTGGGCGCTGAATGCGAAATACAGGGAGATGAGGAATGCCAGTGTCATGCTGGCCAGGCACATGCGCGCCGCGCCTATCTTGTCGGCCAGCGCGCCTGATAACGGGTTGAATATCGAACCGATGACGGAGTTCAGGGCCATGAGCATGCCTGCGGCCCCTACGGAAAGGCCCTTGCTCCAGATGAGATGGAAGGGGATTACCAGTCCCATGCCGCCCAGCACGATCATGAGGATCAGGCCCATGCCCACGCACAGGGCGAACCCACGTTGCTCGAACACGGCCGGGTTGAGCAGCGGGTTGGAATGGCGGCGTTCCTGGAACACGAACAGGATGGTCAGCAGCATGCCGATGCCCAGGAAGATCATGAAGTCCTGGGATCGCCATCCTTCTCGTTCGCAGGCGGCCAGAGCCCAGATGAAGGAACACAGCGAGGTCGAGCTGAGCAGCGCGCCCGGAAAGTCGAAACCCTTGTGGACCTCCAGTTGTTCCTTGTTTCTGGGGATGGCCCGGTGGGTGACGACCCAAGCGATGATGCCCAGAGGCACGTTGACCAGGAAGACCCCGCGCCAACTGAAGGCGCTGGTGATGAACCCGCCCAAGGGAGCGCCCAGGGTCAGGCCGATGGCTGCGGTGGTGGCCACCCAACCGTAAGCCTTGCCCAGCATGTGCCGAGGCACGTAGATGGCGATGATGCTCATTCCGATGGCGAATATGGCCGCCCCACCCAGGCCCTGGAGACAGCGGGACAGGATGAGCATGTTCAGGGTGTGGGACAGCCCGCACAGGAGCGAACCCGCGGTAAAGATGATGTAGCCCAGCAGATAGAGCCGCCGCGCGCCGAACTTGTCGGCGGCCTTGCCCCAGACCAGCATGGTGCAGGTCATGAGCAGCAGATAGTAGACCGTGACGCCGGACACGCTGACAATGTCCGTGTTCATGGCCGTGGCCACCTCGGGCAGGATGATGTTGACGATGGAGCTGTCCAGGCAGCTGATGAAGCCGCCGAAGCAGACGCTGAGGATGATGAGGCTTTCGCGATTGAGCATATGGCTACCAGCCCTTGCCGGGATTCATGATCCCGTGGGGGTCGAAAATTCGTTTGATGTCGGCCATGAGGGCCTGTTGGTCAGCGTCCAGTTGCAGGTCCACGTAAGCGGCCTTGGTCAGACCGGTGCCGTGCTCGCCCGAAATGGAACCTCCCAGGGAGAGGGCCAGTCGGAATATTTCACCCTTGGCCATGGCCGCGTTGTCGGCCTCCTCGGGCCAGGATGCATTGTACATGGTGTTCACGTGGATGTTGCCGTCGCCCAGATGTCCGAAACACATAATGGTCAGGTTGTATTTTGCAGCGATGGCGTGCACCCCTTCCACTGCTTCGGCCACCTTGCCGCGGGGCACGGCGATGTCCTCGCCGAGCTTGTCGGGCTTGAGGTGGAACGATGCAGGGCTTATGCCCCGGCGCACATCCCAGAGTGCCTCTTCATTCTCATCGCGTCCTGTCATGAGATGGACGGGACGAGCCTTTTGCAGGGCGGCTTGCAGACGATCCGTTTCCGCATTCACCACGGCTTCGGAACCGTCCACGCGCACCAGCAGGGCGGCCTGCGCTTCCTTGGGCAGGGGAGAGGTCCCGGCTATGTCCAGGGCGGTCAGCGTGGCCTTGTCCATGAATTCCAATGCGGCCGGAAGCATGCCCGCCCGGAAGATTGCGGCGGCTCCGTCCATGGCGCGACGGATGTCCGGAAAGCCCGCCAGCACGGACGCGGTGGTCTCGGGTTTGGGCAGCAGTTTGAGCGTCAGTTCGGTGATGACGCCGAGCTTGCCTGCCGAGCCCACGAAGAGCCGGGTTAGGTCGAGGCCCACCACATCCTTGTGGGCCCTGCCTCCGGAGCGTAACGCCCTGCCTCCCGGCAGTATGGCCTCCAGGCCCAACACATAATCGCGGGTGACGCCGTATTTTACGGCACGCAATCCCCCGGCGCAGGTGGAAACGTTGCCTCCCACCGTGGAGAATCCGGAACTGGCCGGGTCGGGCGGGTAGAACATATTGCGCTCGGACACGGTCCGTTGCAGGTCGCCGGTGACCACACCCGGTTCGACAACGGCCACGAAGTCCCGGTCGTCGATGTCCAGTATGCGGTTCATGGCCAACATGGAAATCACGATGCCCGGTTTTGCGGGAACGGCATTCCCCACGGTGCCCGTGCCCCGGGCGCGCGGGTAGATCGGAATGCGCTCGCTGTGAGCCCAGTGCAGCAGCTCGGCCACCTGTTCCCGGTTTTTTGGGCGCACCACGGCCAGGGGCGCGGCCCGCAGGCGGCTGGCGTCCGTCGAGAAGACGGCGGTTTGTTCCGGCCTGAGCAGGAGCGCGTCGCTCGGAAAAAGATCGGCCAGGAATGTTTCCTGTTCTGGGGTGAGGTTTTCCATGGGCATGATGCGTTTGTATACGGAATGCGCAGGTTGGGAAAGTATGCCCGGATGAAGGGGGTGTCAACGGTTGGGTGGGCGGTCCCGTTCGGCCTGGAGCGGGAACGAAAGCGGCCTTCAGAAGAATATCCGAAGACCGCCCGGTTCACCAAGCTGGAAAGGCTACACCAGTCCCACCAGGTCGTAGGTTTTGGCTTGTTCGATTTCGGCTTCCACAATGGCGCCGGGTACCAACTCCACCCCGGGTTCAGCGCTCACGTAGGTGATGCCGTCCACTTCGGGGGCTTGGAACCATGTCCGGCCCGTGAACAACCCGGGCCATTCCGGCGAGGGTTTTTCCACCAGCACGGGCAGCTTTTCACCCACGTATCCGGCCATGATCTCCCCGGAAATGGAGGCCTGGAGTTCCATGAGCGCATCGCGCCGTTCGGTCTTGACCTCGTCGGGAACTTGGTTGTTCATGGATGCTGCGGGTGTACCGTCTTCAGGCCAATAGGGGAACACGCCCAGGTGGTGGAAACGGGTTCGCTCCACAAAATCCATGAGGTGCTGAAAATGTTCGTCGGTTTCGCCTGGATACCCCACGATGAAGGTGGTGCGCAGGGCCGCTTCCGGGAAGTATTTGCGAACCCGGTCAATGACCTTGTTGGGATCCCGGGCAAAGGGGCGGCCCATGGCCGAAAGCACTTCCGGGTGGGCGTGCTGCAGCGGGATGTCGAAATACGGCAGGAAAGGCTTGCCCGCGTCGCGCAGAAAGGACAGCAGGGTCTCGGTCAGTCCGGCGGGATAGAGGTACATGACCCGCAGCCATTCCAGGCCGGGCAGGGGCAGAAGCCTTTCCAGAAGCTGCTGCAGCCCGTGCTTGAGCCCCAGGTCCGAGCCGTAGTGGGTGGAGTCCTGGCCCACGATGATCAGTTCGGGCACTCCTTCTCCCACCAGCTTTGCGGCCTCTTCGGCCAGGAAGTCCACGGGCCGGCTTTTGTGTGCGCCGCGGATGGACGGGATGGTGCAGAACCTGCAGTCGTGGGAGCAGCCCTCGCTGACCTTGAGGTAAGCGTAGCCTGGACCGGTGCTCAGGTTGCGCGGCAGGGACGAATCCGCTTTCCGGCCCAAGGTTTTTTCGACCATGTCCGGCCATTTTTCCAGTTCGTCCGTGGACAGCCACAGGTCCACTTCGGGCATTTCGTCCTTCAAGTCGCCGCCGTATCGGCTCACCAGGCAGCCGGCCACGGCCAGCACCGGGCGGTCGCCGCTCAGTTCCTCCATGTCCTGCACGGTTTCCAGGATGGTGGAGACCGATTCCTCCACGGCCGGTTCGATGAAGCCGCAGGTGTTGATGAGCACCAGGTCCGCGGCGGCCACCTCTTCCACGGGGCGCATGTCCGTTCCCAGCGAGCCGATGAGACGTTCGGTGTCCACGCGGTTTTTGGGGCAGCCGAGGCTGATGGTCAGGACGGTTATGGCGCCGTTGTTTTTTGTCATGGGATCATTTCCTGTTACACTGATTATAATTAATGCCTTTTTCTGTCGAGATGGCGGCAAAATGAGATTGCGCATTGTCGTGCATTGTGGAGGATGATACAGTACAAACAGTGCCAAGCAAACGGGAGTCTGTATGGTGTCCAGTCAACAAATCAATGGAAAGCGCTACACCATCGGCGTGATCGGGGATCTCCCCGCTCTGATGGCCTTCTGGGAAATGTTCCGGGATCAGGCCAATGACGCCGCCATGCGCGAAATCGGCATCGTCGCCGCCGCGTTTCCGGGCCAGAGCGCCCTGCCGGGCGTTTACCAGCCTGTGAATACCATCCGTACCTACAATGATTATCAGGAGATGCTCGACCAGCATCCCGAAATAAACATGATCATCGAGGCCACGGGCCGTTCTTCGCTTCTGGCGGAGCTTCGCAAGGCCCTGCCGCCGCACATTACTCTGGTGGAACGGGCCGCCGCGAATTTTTTCATCAAGCTGCTTACCCAGGACAAGATGTGGGTGGCCTGCAAGCTGGATTTGCTGCATACCCAGAGCATGCTCAAAACCATCGTTGACCAGATGGACGAGGAAATCCTGTTTCTCGACCTGGACGGTCGGGTCCTGGATTCCAACCAGAAGGCCCGCGAGAGCGCCGACACGCACGGCAGAAAGCTCGTTGGCTGCGACCTGCATTCGGTCTTCAAGGGGCTGCGAACTCCCGGCAACGGGAACCATGAATGTCCTTTCGAGCAGACACTGCAGACGGACGAACAGGGCGAAGCTCTGGCCTCATACGTCGGAGAGGACGGTCGCGTCCAGTACTATCGCATCTACACCTACCCCATCCATGACGAGGCGGGCAATCTCTGCAATGTGGTGGCCATGCGTCGCAACATCACCCGCCGCATGGAGATGGAACAGCGGCTGCAACAGTCTGAAAAGCTGGCCTCCATCGGTGAATTGTCCACCTACATCGCCCATGAGATCCGCAACCCGCTCTTCACCATCAGCGGTTTTGCCAACTCTCTGGTGCGCAACAAGGACGTGGACGAGAAGGTGCGGGAAAAGTTGGGCATTATCCTCGACGAGTCCCGGCGGCTCGATGTCATTCTCAAGAGCATCATAAACTTCACCCGCCCCACAGAGGCCGAAATCACCAGAGTGGACCTCAACGAGCTGGTCAGGGGCACCATGGAGGTCATGGGGCTCGGTCTGTCCAACATGCACATAGAACTGGTCATGAACTTCGAGGCGGGCATGGCCATGGTCAAGGCCAACCCCGAGGTCATCAAGCAGTGCCTCATCAATTTGGTCAAGAACGCCATCGAGGCCATGGAAGAGAACGGCGGTGTGCTGACCATTTCCACGGGCATGGCCCGTGATTACGTCGTCCTGACCGTGGAGGACACCGGTGTGGGAATCGAACCCGAGATCCGGGAAAAGGTCTTCAGTCCCTTTTTCAGCACCAAGGGCAAGGGGTCCGGTCTCGGTCTGGCCATGACCCGCAAGATCATGGACGAGATAGGCGGGGAAGTGGACTTGACCAGCAGCGTGGGCAAGGGCACCCGCATCACCCTGTATTTGCCGCCCGTTCTCGCGGTTGCGGAATCCGAGACCGCCGGGTAAGTAAGCACTTCAAGAGAAACACGGGGAAGCGGGCGCCTTTTTCAAAAAGCGCCCGCTTCCCCGTGGTCCCCCATCCCTCCCTCCCAAAGTTTTTTGGCTATCGCTGCGCGATGGGGTTGAAATCAACACCAAGGTTGTTCAAGAGTGTACGAGCACAAGAGGGAAAGGCAAGGCCGGCGCGTACTCGTATGGCACTCGAGGGATTGTCTTTTACGAAGCAGCGTCGCAATCCCGCGCTCAGGGGCAACCGTAGAGGGAGTTATTCGTGGATACCATTGTTCTGGCTACCAACAACAAAGGGAAGATTCGGGAATTTGCGGAACTGCTTAAACCGCTGGGCGTTGAAGTGAAGCCCCTGTCCGATTATCCCGAGATCGGCGAGATCGTCGAGGACGGCGAAACCTTCAGGGACAACGCGCTCATCAAGGCCCGCACCGTGTGCAAAGCCACCGGACTGGTTGCCGTGGCCGACGATTCCGGCCTGGAAGTGGACTATCTGAACGGCGCGCCGGGTGTCTACTCCGCGCGGTTTGCCGGGGACGGACACGACGATCACGCCAACAACGAGAAGTTGTTGAGGGAGCTCCGGAACGTGCCCGATGAGAAGCGTACGGCCCGCTACCGTTGCGTCATGGCGGCCGTGGCCCCCAACGGCGTGGAAATAACCACCGACGGTTCCTACGAAGGACGCATCGGCTATGAATATCGCGGCGACGGCGGTTTCGGCTATGATGTCATCTTCGTGGACCCCGAGTTGGACAAGCATGTGGCCGAGATTCCGCCCGAGGTGAAGCATGCCCGCTCTCATCGCGGCAAGGCCATTCGCAAAATGCTTGAACTGTGGCCCGATTTTTGGAAAAAGGCGAATTGATAACAAATCCGGCCCAACTGATAAGGATAGCCAAGGGGGATTATCCCTCTTGCCCGCCGGAGGCATGAAAAAAACAGCCCGACGTTGTGCCGGGCTGTTTGCTTTTGTGATGGGGACCCCCTCAAGCCTTGGGGATGATCATGTCCACTCGGCCGCCGCCGTCGGCATTGTTGCCGATCTGGAACTGGGCCTTGTGGCTTTCCATGATGGAGTTGACGATGGCCAGGCCGAGGCCCGTACCCGTGTCCTTGGTGGTGAAGAACGGGTCACGCACCTTGTTGAGGTTTTCCTCGTCGAATCCTGGGCCGGTGTCCGCAATGGTCACGTGGACCACGCCGTTTTCCCCCACGGCCCGGATGCTGACCATGCCGCCTCCATCCATGGCCTGCATGGCGTTGGAGACGATGTTGTAGAAGGCGCGGTACAGGAGGTCCTTGTCCCCCTTGGTGGAAAGGTCTCCATGGTAAAGGCGGTCGATGGTCACGCCCAGTTTTTCACACTCTGGCTCCAGGAAGACGGCCACCTGATCCAGAATCCTGCCCACGTCCAAATCAAAGAGATTGGGTTGCTTGGGGCGCGCGTAGTCCAGGAATTCCCCCACGGTGCGGGACAGCCGTTTGGCCTCCTCGTGCACGGCCTCTATGAGCCTGGTGTGGGGATGGTTTTCCTTTTTGGCCTTCTTGAGGATCAGCTCCGAGCTGGAGCAGATGATGCCCAGGGGGTTGCGTATTTCGTGGGCCACACCGGCCACCATGCGGCCCATGCCCGCCAGTTTTTCCTGCTGGTTCAACTCCCGTTCAAGCCGTTCCTTTTCCTCGACGCGCTGCATGTTCAGGCGTTCCGCCCTGCGCATGAGGGTCATGATCACGACGAACAGCACCAGGGAGGTGAGCAGGGAAAGGGCCACGATGAGCCGTTCCAGATTGATGACGCCCATGTATTCCTCGGTGATGTCCTGCTCGAAACCGAGGATGCCCATGATGGGATTGTCGGAAATGGCGGCCAGGTTCTGCTCGGCACGCAGGGGATAGTAGGCCTTGAGCATGATGGAGCCGGGCTTGGGGTTCTCGATGCTGAACAGGGCCCGGAGTTTGGAAATGTTTTCGATGATGCTGGCGTTGAATCTCTCGTTTTGGTAGGTCGCGTCCACCGCCTCCAGGTCTGCGGGACGGGGGCTTTTTTTGCCCAGTTCGTCCTTGTTCAGGGAATAGGTGATCGTGCCGTCCTTGGAGAAGATGTGCAGCTCGTGCACCCGGAAACTGTGAATGGTGTTGCGCACTACCTGATCCAGCCGGGTGAACTGCTCCTTGTTGCTCAGGCTGATGTTGCCGTAGCGGATCATCACCGGCAGGGCGAAACGGGTATAGACCTGGTGGCTGAGGTTTTCGGCCAGCAAAAGGCCGAACTGCTCCTGCTTTTTCAGCAGGGCAGTTTCGGCCGTTTTGGATATGAAGATTGAAAGCGCCAGGCTGGTTCCGAGGATGAGCGTCATGACGCTCCATGAGAGCAGCTTGACGAACTGCAGCGGCCTTTCGGCGCTCTGTTGCGTCTGGTTCAAATGGTTAGAACTCCCGTTCGTCCCTCTGCGACGTGAGGAATGCGTCCAAGTCCGCGGTTTCCTCGGTGAGGCCGTCCGCTCCCAGGCGCGCCTTGGCAAGGCGCTTGCCCAGCTCCACTGCGGGTTGGTCCAGAGGGTTGATGTCCATGAGCCAGCCGGTGAGGATGGTGGCCGCGCCCAGCAGCACGATCATCTTTCCGGCCTGCCTCGCATCGTCGTATTCGAGGCGTATCTCCACGAGCGGCACCCCGTTTTTCTGCAGGGCCATGCGGGTGCCGAGTCCTTCTGCCTGGATCAGCTCCCCGAAGTCCTTGCCGCGCACATAGTCGAACTTGTCGGGCAGGTCCGTGGGGAACTTGGGCCCGGCCGGAAGCTCGGGGCAGGTCAGGAACAGGCATGCCTTGTTGCGTTTGCCGTCCAGGAACATCTGGTTCACGGAATGCTGGTCCGTGACGCCGATGGCCGGGATGGGCTGGCTGCCTTTTCCTTCCTTGCCGATGCTTTCGGCCCAGAGCTGCGCGAACCAATCGCCCCAGCTCGCCCACAGGGGAATGTAGGCGAAAAAGATCAGCTCATCAAATCCGGCTTTCATGAGCCCGTTGCCCCAGGTCGCCAGATGGAAGGACGGCAGTCTGGAAAGTTTGTCTCCGTTCAGGCCCGGGTCGGCCAGGGCATTGGCCATTTCGCGGGCGCCCTGCACCAGTGCGGGGACATCGATCCCTAGGAACACAGCCGGAATAAGGCCCACTGCGGAGAGCACGGAGTAGCGGCCGCCGAGGTTGTCGGGAACGGGCAGGGCCTTGATGCCGAATTTGTTCGCTTCCTCACGCAGAAATCCCTGTTTCTCGTCGGTGACCAGCAGCATGTGCTCGGCCCAGGATTCGCCGAGTTTTTTCTGCATCCATTCCTTGATGATGAAATATTGTCCCACGGTTTCGATGGTGCCGCCGGATTTGGATACCGTGACCACCACGGTTTTTTCGGGTGGCAGCTTGGCCATGTAGGACTCCAGGGAGTAGGCGTCCACGTTGTCCGCGATCCACAGCCACGGGCCTTCGTGGCAGGGTTGGTCCTGTCGCGGAAAGAACGCCTGCTGCAGGGCGCGGGCGCCGAGGGCCGAGCCGCCGATGCCGAGCAGGAGCATGTGATCGAATTGTTTCAGGGATTTTTTCAGGTCCTCAAGCCGCTCCAGGAGGGTGTCCATGTAGGGCATGCTCAGGAAGGGCAGCTTGCCGTCGGCAACATCCTTGCGCAGCCGGTCGGCCATTTCGTTTGCACGGGATTCGAATGCCGCCACATCCAGTTTTTCCAGCTTCGATCCGCTCCAATCCAGTATATCCGCCATGATGTCCTCCTGAAGATTGTTGGGGCGTACGCCATGAGCATCTTGCTGTAATGCCTCGTTTTTCCGCTTGGCGCAATGGGTATTCGCATCGAACTCGATCCACCATAGCCGATTTCCGGGAGCCTGAACCATGATTTTGGATATATTTTGCTAATTGATAAAACTCGATGCCTGAACGTCACCTTTTCGAAATGGGCGGCGTCAGGCAAGGGAATGATCAGCACGCTATTCCGGCTGTGCCTTGAATGTCCTTACGGCGATCACCGCCATGGCCGACCAGACGATGAAACCCGTGAGGCCGGTATCGCCGCCGAGCACGGGATTCACGTTCGGGAACAGATAGTGCCAGATACCGTACCCCTGGGCGTTGAGGGCGGCGTGCAGGAAAGCGGCCAGGAGCACGGAGCGGTATTTGAGCGTCATTTCGTTGAACAGTGCGCCGAATGCCGTACATCCGAGGATCATCATGAGGATTCCGAGTGTCGGATAGCCCGGATAATTGAACCCCGCCAGGATGAGCGGGACGTGCCACAGCCCCCAGATAAGGCCGATCAGCGGATAGGCTCGCGTTTTGCCCAGAGGCATGAGCCTGGGCAGCAGGAAGCCGCGCCAGCCAAGCTCTTCGCCCAGGGCCGGGATGATGTTGCCGATGGGGCCGATGAGGATGCTGGCCCCCAACAGGGTGATGATCGAGAGTTCGCCGGGCGATGCGCCCACGTTCAGGGCCAGCAGTGCGGACATGTCCCAGTCCGGTTTGCCCAGCCCCAGGAGCCAGGTCAGACCGTATATCATGAAGTAGCCCAGTGAAATGAGCAACAGGGCGATGAGGTAGCCTTGCCAGGAGCCGAAGCGCAGGCCCAGTTCCTTCATGCTCCTCCGTTCCACGAAGCGGTGTACAGCCATGGCGCAGAGACCGGGTATCCACATGATCGCCACCAGTTTGAGCATGGCGCCGGCGTCGATGACGCCCTGGAAGGATAGGCCGTCTGCAATGAGATACGATTCAACGCCCCAGGTCAGGCCGAAGGTCAGGACAAGGAAGAGGAGGATGGGTTTTGCGCGCATTACCGCCACTGACCATATCGCCCCGGAAAAGGCAATATCCGGGGCGATATGTCTTTACTTCGTGAAAGTAGAGATGTGCTAACTGCCTGGGCTGTCCACGCCCGGCTCGCAGGCCACGTGGCAGACACCGCCGGGCGTCTGCACCGCATGGGGAAAGTATCTGGCCTTGAATTTGAGGGCCACGTTCACCAGGGCGATGAGCACCGGAACCTCCACCAGGGGGCCGATGACCGCGGCGAAGGCCACGCCCGAGTCGATGCCGAACACGGCGATGGCCACGGCGATGGCCAGCTCGAAGTTGTTGGAGGCCGCCGTGAAGCTCAGAGTGGTGGATTGCTCGTAGTTGGCCCCGGCCTTGAAGGAAAGGAAGAACGAGACCAGGAACATGGCCAGGAAGTAGATGCACAGGGGAGCGGCGATGAGCAGCACGTCGAAGGGCAGTTCCACGATGACGTCGCCCTTGAGGGAGAACATGACGAAGATGGTGAAGAGCAGGAACACCAGGGTCAGGGGGCTGATGGCCGGAATAAAGGTGTTTTCATACCAATCGCGACCCTTGAGTTTTACGCCCGCGAACCGGGAGAACATGCCCGCCAGGAAGGGGATTCCCAGATAGATGAACACGCTCTCGGCGATGTCACCCATGGAGATGTCCACCACTGCGCCGGAAAGGCCGAACCAGCCCGGAAGAATGGTGATGAAAATATAGGCGTAAAAGGAAAAGAAAATAACCTGGAAGATGGAGTTGAAGGCCACCAGGCCTGCGCAGTATTCGCAATCGCCCTTGGCCAGGTCGTTCCAGACGATGACCATGGCGATGCATCGGGCCAGGCCGATGAGGATCAGCCCCACCATGTATTCGTGGTGGCCGGACAGGAAGGCAATGGCCAGTACGAACATGAACACGGGGCCGATGACCCAGTTCTGTACCAGGGAAAGGCCGAGCACCTTGCCGTTGCGGAAAACGCGGTGCAGCTCTTCGTAGCGGACCTTTGCCAAAGGCGGGTACATCATCAGGATCAGGCCGACGGCGATGGGAATGTTGGTGGTTCCCACCTGGAACAGGTTGATGACATCCTTGACGCCGGGATACAGGTATCCGGCCATGACCCCGATGAACATGGCCAGGAATATCCACAGGGTCAGAAATCTGTCCAGAAAAGAGAGCTGTTTGGTGAGGGACTCGGACATTACCACCTCCTAATCGCTACATGCTTCTTCGGTTTTGTTCTTCAGGTGCACGGCCAGCGCGTTGCGGTCGGCCGCGAACTCCTTGTTGCCAGCCAGCCATTCCGGCAGCATGTCGAGCACGTCGCGCTGCAGGCGGCCGGCGTTGCCGTTCCAACGGTAATAGACCCACTTGCCTTTGCGCCTGCTCAGGGTCCAGCCGGTGCGCTTCAGGTAGGAGAGGTGGCGGGAGATGGTGGATTGCGGCATGTCCAGCACGGCCATGAGGTCGCACACGCAGAGTTCACCCAGGTAGAGCAGGGCGATAATGCGCACACGGACGGGCTCTGAAAGACCCTTGAACGCTTCTGCAATGTTTTCCATGAAAGCTATCTATCCGCATATGCGGATGCATGGCAATCAAAATATTGTGACAATTGCGTCAAGATACGTGCGATGAATCGGTTGAAGGCCTGTGTGGAATCAGGATCGCTCGTCTTCGACCACGGCGTCGGCCTCGATTTCGATGAGCCATTCCGGGTTGATGAACCGGTTCACCTCGGCAAAGGTGCAGGCGGGCTGGATGTCGCCGAAGAATTCGCCATGTGCCTTGGCCGCTTCCTTCCATCGTTCCATGTCGGTCAGGAGGATGCGGGTGCGGATGACGTCGTCGAGGGCGCCACCGGCAAGTTCCACGACTTCCTTGATGATGGTCAGGCTGCGCCTGGCCTGTTCGTACATGTCGCCGGGAGCATGCACGCCGCCGTTGTCGGCTATGGGAGCGGTGCCGGTCACGGCGATGGTATTGCCGATGCGGCGGGCGCGTGAGTATCCGATTTCTTTTTCCAGTTCAGTGCCGTGGATGATGCTTTTCTTCATGTCCGCTCCCATTGTGATTTGCAGGGGGTGATTCGTTGTCCGGCAAAAGTAAGCCTGGGCGGCGAACTGGGCAAGGCCGGTTGACCTCTTTCCTGATTTGGGCAAGATTTCATGCAGGAGTGATTATGGCAAAGAAAACAAAGGTCAACGCATCCCGCCGCAGCTTTTTGTTCGGCGCGGTTCGGCGCATCAAGGGCGAGGAGCAGGACAACGCGCCCATTGCCGCCACCACCGAGACCATTCCCCTGCTGACCCGGGCCAACGAGTATTACGACCGGGGCGAGTTCGACGAAGCCGTGGAGGTCTACCGCGAGTATCTCAGGATCGAGAAGGACGACATCGCCGTCCGGTTGCAGCTGGGAAAGTGCATGTACAAGGCGGGCAAACACACTGCCTCGCGGGTGGAGTTCAAGCGGGTGCTCAAGGCGCGGGAGAAGGAGAGCGAGGCCCTCGTCTATCTGGGGCTGACCCATGCCCGGGGCGGCAATCTGGAACAGGCCGCCGCTGTCTGGGAAGATTTCTTCGACATCTCCAATGTGGCCCTGCTGCGTGAGTTGAACATCCAGAAGGGACTCATCGAGACCGGCGATGCCGAGTCGCCCGAAGCCGTGGCCGAGGCCGTGGAGAAGGCGTTGGAAGGGTAGTTCGCGTAGGTGTGCTGACGCGCATCACCAATTGAGTTCATTGGTCGCTCAGGGAGGTCGCCCCCTTGGGAGACCTTCTTTTTTTGCGCATACTCTCGTTTCATGGATGCAGCTTGTCCGTGGCAAGACCCGAACTGAGCTTTCGTACGTCTCTCTTGGTGGCCTGGAGGGTTTGGGGGAGAGGTCGCAGGAGAGGGGTGCCCCCTCTCCTCAAATGGTTCTCGAAAAAGGTGCGATGGGCGTATTTTGGCTGTTGCGCGTCTGCTCACTTGTCGCCTCATTACCAACTCACGGGCAATTTTACCTTCTGTCCGGCTTTATTCGTAAAAAAGACATACCCGTTCTCCCTACCGAAGAGATACACGTCGCGGGTGACGATGACGTCCTGGCGGCAGTATTCGGTGATCAGGTCCAGCTTGCCTTCCTTCCACCACTTCAAGGCCATGAGCCCGTCCGCGGACTTGCCCACGTCCAGGGTCGCCTGGGCGATGTTGTCCAGCTTGACCCGGTAGCCGAGGCGCTCCTGCACCTTGACCAGCAGGTCCAGGCTGGGCAGCGTACGGAACTTGAACGGGTGCAGGCCGCCCAGCACGGCGTAGTCGAATTTGATATGGTTGAAGCCTATGACCAGATCGAACTGCTGAAGGTGCCTGGTCAGTTCATCCACCTGATCCTGTTCGTAATCGTACATCTCGTCGTTTTCCGAGTCGTACAGGCAGGCTATGGACACGCCCATGCGGTCGGCCCGGTTCCAGCCGCCCACCTCGTCGGCGCTGTAACGGGTTTCAATATCCAGCACTCCGTATCGTTCGGGCATCTGCGGCTTGTCATCGTAGTCGAGCAGGTTCACGTCTATTTCCTTGGGTTTGATTGTCTTGGGATCGCCGGAAAGGATGGCCTCCAGCACGAATTGGGAGGCGGCCTTGTCGATGGGGCGGTTGCCCGAGCCGCACTTGGGCGAATGCACACAGGAAGGGCACCCCAGTTCGCATTCGCATTCACGAATGGTCTTGAGTGTGGTTTCCACCAGTTCGTCGGCTTTTTCAAAGGCCTGGCGCGTCAGTCCGGCACCGCCAGGTACTCCATCATAAATGAAGACCGCGGGCCCTTCCACCTGTTCGTGCAGGGGGGTGGAAATTCCTCCCAGATCGTTGCGGTCGGTCATGACCAGCAGGGGCAGGATGCCGATGGCCGCGTGCTCGAAAGCGTGGATGCCGCCCATGAAATGCAGAAATTCGTCCTCGCAGCGTCGCCGGATGTCGTGCCCCACCTCAAACCAGACGCCCTCGGTCTCGAACACGTTGGGCGGTACTTCCAGGGGCACGATGCCCAGCAGCTTGCCCCCGCGCACGGCCCGCTTCTCGTAGCCCGTGACCTGTTCGGTGACGCGCAGCCTGCCGAAAAAGACCCGGGTTCCGTAGCAGGCCTTCTGGCCCAACACCTCCAGGATTTGGGTGGACTTGTTCTTGCGCACCCGGGTGTAGTAGCCGACCCGTTTTTTCATGGCCAGGACAGCGCTCGTGCCCGAATCCACCTCCTGAATCACGTAGGTGTCGCCCCGGTGCAGGTATACCGCGCCCGGATGGGTCTCGGTCCAGACCCGGTACTGATCCGTGGTGCCGATGACCGGGGCCTTGTCTCCGCCTCTGGTCACGTCCTCGATGTGCAGGCTGCGTCCGGCGCTGCGCAGGTCCACGTCCCGGTGCGGCCGCTTGCGCTGGGAAACTATTTCGGGCGGCAGGCCCGGCGCATCCTCCATGACCTCGAAGAGTTGTCCCCGCTGGACGAGGAACTCGACGCGTTCGGCCAGTTCCGGCTGGTTCAGGAATGTTTCGCCCCGGCGCATGGTCAGCTCGGCCGCCGCGCAGATGAGGTGCCGGTCCATGACCACCGGATTGAAGGGGTTGAGCATGACCGATTCGGGCGGCCGGGAGAAGAAATCGTCCGGGTTGCGCATGAAATATTGGTCCAGAGCGTCCTCCTGGGCCACGAGCACCACGGCCGAGTCCTGCCTGGCGCGCCCCACGCGGCCGCCGCGTTGCTGGGTGGCCATGACCGTGCCCGGGTAGCCCACCATGATGCACAGGTCCAGCCCGCCGATGTCGATGCCCAGCTCCAGGGCGCTGGTGGAGATGACCGCGAACAGGTCGCCATCTGACATGCGCTGCTCTATCTCGCGTCGTTCCTCGGGAAGGAATCCGGCACGGTAGGCGGAAATCTTGTTCCTGTACGGCCCGGACCGTTCGGCGCACCACATGGCGATGAGTTCGGTGAGCTTGCGTGACTGGCAGTAGACGATGGTGCGCATCTCCCGGTGCAGGGCGGACTGCAACAACTGGATGGCGGCCTGGGCCGGACCGTCGTGCGGATTCAGGAAAACCATGTGCCGCGCGCCCTGGGCGGCCCCGGATTCGCGGATTTCGTGTACTTCCAGCCCGGTGAGCATTTCGCACAGTTCGCCGGGGTTGCCCACGGTGGCCGAGCAGAATACGAAGGTGGGTTTTGACCCGTAGTATTCGCACAGTCGCAGGAGGCGGCGAAAGACCATGGCCATGTGCGAGCCCATGACGCCCCGGTAGGTGTGCACCTCGTCCACCACGATGTGGGTCAGACCCGAGAGCATTTCGGCCCACTTGTCGTGGTACGGCAAAACGGAGAGATGAACCATCTCCGGGTTGGTCAGCAGCACGTTGGGTGGATTCTGGCGGATTTTGCGCCGAAAGTGGGCCGTGGTGTCACCGTCGTAGATGGCGGCCGTGGGCCTGCGTTCCTCGGGCATGAGGGCGGTCAAAGCATTGAAGCTCTTGAGCTGGTCCTGGGCCAGAGCCTTGAGCGGGAACATGTACAGAGCCCTGGCGTCCGGGTCGCGCAGGCATTCCTCGATGACCGGCAGGTTGTAGGTCAGGGTCTTGCCGCTGGCCGTGGGCGTGGCCACCACCACGTTGCGCCCGGCCCGGATGTAGTTGTGGGCTTCGGCCTGGTGGGTGTAGAGGTGATCGATGCCGAGGGTGTCGAGGGCACGTCTGACGGCCTTGTGCCAGGGACGCTTGGGCTCGCTGAAGCGCGCCTCGGAGCCGGGCAGCAGCCGGTGGTGCGCCACCTGGTGGCCTAAGCGCTCTGATTCGAGGAGCGATTGTATGTATTCCTCGACGTGATTAATCATCCAACGTCATTCCCGCCGTCGGAACGGCAGTTACTTCAGATATTTTGTGAAATCTTCCCTCAAGGCCCGGTCCAGGGTGTTCAGCTTTTCCTGCGAGGTTTCGATGAAGACGAAGGCCAGCACAGGGAATTCACGGTAGTCGATTTTGCGGAATTCCAGCACGGTATCGAAAAGGGCTTCGATACCGTCCCAGTCCACGGCTTCGATTTTGCTGCGGTCGACGGATGCCGGCAGGTCGGCGAGAAGCATGCTGTAGGTCTTGCCCCGGCGCGAAACCAGAATGGCTTCCCAGTCCGGGCGGCGGTCCTTGAAATAATATTCGTACGGGTCGAAGCCCCAGGCGTGCCGGGTGATGTCGGCCACGCACCAGCCCGCGAAACGCAGAGGATTGGCCTCGATGGGCAGGATGTCGCCTGCCGCATCGGCGCGCACTTCAATGTGGGCCGGAAAATCTCTGAATCCGCATGCCTCGCCGATCTCCTGCATGAGCCGGGTGAACGGCTCCAGATATTCCTCCATGATTTCGGGCGAGGTCAGATAGAGCCGGTCGCTCACGTCGTCTCCAGAGGAGAAGACGTGCTTCAGGATGTTGGTCGGCACGGCGTTGCCCGCATTGTCCCAGTACACGTCCACGGCGTACTCGTCGCCGTCGATGGCCTGCTCCACGATGAATCTGCCCGCATCCACCACGTCGGCCGGGTAGTTGGCGTTGAATTCGGCGATCTCGTTGCGCAGTTTTTCGAGGACGGGCTTCCAGTCATCCCGGGTATCGACACAATGAACGCCCAGGCTGAAGAAGCCTCGAGCCGGCTTGACCACCAGGGGAAACCGTAATCCGGTTTCATCCATCGCTTCCAGTTCGTCCAGCGAGCCGGAAGTGAACCAGTAGTCTTTGAATATGGGCGCGGTCAGTTCGCGAAAACGGACCTTGTCCTTGCAGGCTTCCACCATGCGAGGGGTGTCGGTGTGCCCCAACAATTCGCCCACGGCCTTGAGCGAACTTTCCGAGTTGGTGTACAGCCGAGGGCCCAGGCCGGAGACAAAGGCCTTGTCGGCCACGTAGTTCAGGCCGTCGCCGCAAAGTTTGCGGGTCTCTGGCAGATCCAGAACGCCGAGCCCCAGTTTTTTCACGGAGGCCAGGAGTGTATCGGAAACATAGGGAGGAGTGAGAACGATCATTTATTTCGCCTTACCCAGTAGACCGTACTTCTTGAGCTTGTACTGCAGGTTGCTTTTGGACAGGCCGAGCATCTCGGCGGCCTTGACCTGTACGAATTCCGAGCGGACCAGGGCGCGGCGAACCAGGGCGCCCTCGATCTTGTCCATGGTGTCGGCCAGGTTCAGGCGGGCGGGCAACAGGTCCACGGCGCTCTTGAACTGGGATTCCTCGTCCTTGATTTCCGGCGGCAGGTCGTCCGTACCGATGGTCTGGGATTGGGCCAGCACCGTGCAGCGTTCGATGACGTTCTCCAGTTGGCGCACGTTGCCCGGCCATTCATAGGCGGACAGGTAATCCATGGCCGCGGCAGTGAATCCGCTGAATTCCTTTTCGTTTTCCTTGGAATATTTGTCCAGGAAGTGGTCGGCCAGGAACGGGATGTCCTCACGCCGTTCGCGCAGGGGGGGGAGAAAGATGGAGACAACGTTGAGCCGGTAGAAGAGGTCTTCGCGGAACTCGCCCTTGCTTACGGCTTCCTGCAGGTTCTTGTTGGTGGCGGCCACGATGCGGATGTCCACGTCGATGGTCTCGGTGCCGCCCACGCGTTCGATCTGGTGTTCCTGGAGCACTCGCAGCAGTTTGACCTGGAGTTCCTGGGTCAGCTCACCGATCTCGTCCAGGAAGAGCGTGCCCTTGTCGGCCTGTTCAAAACGGCCCTTGCGCAGGGCCGTGGCCCCGGTGAAGCTGCCCTTTTCATGGCCGAAGAGTTCGGACTCCAGCACGCCGGGGTTGAGCGCCATGCAGTTCACGGAAACGAACGGCTGGTTCTTGCGGGTGGAGTTGTCGTGAATGGCCCGGGCGATGAGTTCCTTGCCCGTGCCCGATTCCCCCATGACCAGCACCGTGGACTTGGTGGGAGCGGCCCGGTTGACCATCTCCAGCACCTCGCGCATGCCCTTGCCCCGGGCAATGATGTTGTTGGACCCCAATTTTTCCGCCAGCTGCTGGCGCAGGCGCACGTTGTCCTTCTGGGTCTCGGCGTAGCTCACGGCCTTGGACAGGGACAGGAGCAGTTCCTCGTTGGCGAACGGCTTGGTAATGTAGTCGAACGCGCCGATGCGCATGGCCTCCACCGCCGATTCCACGGAACCAAAGGCGGTCATGATCAGCACCGGGATGTGCGGGTAGTTTTTCTTGCAGTGTTCCAGCACGTCCTGTCCCGTGAGTTTGGGCATCTTCATGTCCGTGAGGATCACGTCCACCTCGGAGTCGTCGAGATAGGCCAGCCCCATCTCCGGGTCGGACAGGGTGGTCACATTGTACCCTTCCTCCTCCAGGATGCTTTCCAGAATGAGCAGGTAGTTTTTTTCGTCGTCAAGAACCAGTATATTAGCAGCCATCTAGTCTCCGGCCAGACTGTTGAAAAAGGTCTGTTTGCGGCGTTGCTGCGAAAAATCCAGCCCTTCGCGTATGTTTTAATACGCTTCGGCTTTCAATTTTCCCTGCGCCTTGCACTTCAGCCTTTTTGAACGGCCTGTGGTGTTGTCGCTTGAGAGTGTTCAGTTCGGGGCGTTCAAAGATTATTGATATAGCCCTTCATGGCGTGGCCATCAAGTGGGCGGATTGGCCTTGCCGAACAGGCGCTGCTGTAGGTCGGCAAGGGTGCGGCAGGAGTCCGGGTGCACGCCCTGGTAACCCAGGCGTTCCGCCTGCTTGAGGCGGGTTTCATGGGCCGTCACCGGGCGTACTTGCCCGTTGAGATCCACCTCGCCCCAGTAGGCCGAAACCTCGGGCAGAGGCTGGTCATAGAGCGAGGACAGGATGGCCGCCACCACGGCCAGGTCCAGGCCCGGGTCCTTGGTGGCCAAGCCGCCGCTGACCTTGGCGTAGATATCGTAGTTGCTCAAGTTCAGGCGCAGCCGTTTTTCCAGCACGGCCAGCAGCAGGTGCAGCCGGTTGGTGTCCAGACCCAGGGCCGTGCGACGCGGAATGGTCAGGTAGGAACGGCTGACCAGCGCCTGGATTTCCACCACGAACGGGCGCTGGCCGTCCACGGCCATGGCCACGGCGGTTCCGGAAAGGCCGGCGTCGCGCGTGCCCAGGAAAAAGGTGGACGGGTCCTCCACCACCTCCAGGCCGGTGTCGCGCATGGTGAAGACCACCAGCTCGTCGCTGGGGCCGAAGCGGTTCTTGAGTACCCGCAGCACCCTGGAAAAATGTTTCCGATCCCCCTCCAGGTAGAGCACGGTGTCCACCATGTGTTCCAGCAGCTTGGGTCCGGCGATCTGGCCGTCCTTGGTCACGTGCCCCACAAGGATGAGAGTGGTACCGGTCTTCTTGGTTTTTTCCACCAGTTCCTGGGCCACGGCCTTGACCTGACTGACGCTGCCCGGAATGCCCTCGGCGCTGGGCGAGGCAAGAGTCTGCACCGAGTCCACGATGAGCAGCTCGGGCGGTTCATGGTCCAGGATGTCCAGGGCGTCCTCCACCCGGTTGGTGGCCAGGGCCATGAGTCCCGGGCCCAGCAGACCGAGGCGGTCGGCGCGGGTGCGCAGCTGAGGCAGGGATTCCTCGCCCGAGAGATACACGGCCTTGCCGTTCAGATCGGCCTGTTTGCCTGCCAGCTGGAGCAGGAGCGTGGATTTGCCGATGCCGGGTTCGCCGCCCAGCAGAATGGCCGCACCGGGCACCAGTCCCTTGCCCAGCACCGTGTCCAGGGCGTCTATGCCCGTGGGTCGCGCCTGGTGTTCCTCGGATTTGAGATCCTCCAGCAGGGTGGCCCTGGTCGTTACCTTGGGGTCGCGTACGGCCCGGGACGACTTCTTGTCCACGGTAAGCGGTTCCAGGGTGTTCCATTCCCGGCACTTGGGGCATTGTCCCTGCCACATGGGCGATTGCGCCCCGCATTCGGAGCAGCGGTATATCTGTTTTGTCTTCATGGCTTCCTTGTCTCATGCCCGTTGAAAAAATGCATCAACCGGCGATTGCTTTGGCGTAAAAACGGCACGTCAGATCCTGCCACCAGATGAAGCCCAGTTCCGCGTCCGCATACCATGCGGCAGTGAAGGCCTTGCGGTCTGCGCTCCAGAGCCGGGATCGGGCCTGGTCGAAGGCGGATTCGATGCAGAAGCGTCCCGGTTCGGTGCCGCCCGTGAATAGAGTGGACAATTCCTCGACTGTGGGCAGTCGCCAGTCGTTGCGGCCTCCGAAATTCTTTTTGTTCATCCGTTCCGCATGCTGCACGGCCCGCTGCCAGGTGAGCGGGTAACGCGAGCCGGACTGCTCCCAGACGAGACCGGTGCAGTTGTCGTGAACCGTGCCGTCGCCCCTGTCCTCGAATCCGCCGCAACCGTATTCCACGGGCCGCCACAGTTCGTCCAGGCCGAAAGCGGCTCGGCCCTGCCGGGTGGTGAATTTGCCGGGGCCGCGTCTCGGCCGCCAGCCCGTGTCGTGGCGTTCCACCATATCCGTATCGAAATAGGAGCAGATCTCGCCCTTGTGTTCAACCCAGGCCTCGGCCAGTTCGTCCAGAGCGTGCATCATGTCCAGGGCGTCGTCAAAGCGGTCATCCGGGTTATCTGCAAGAGCACGTGAGAAAAAAATATTCCAGCGCGAGTCGAGGTCCGCGTGCAGACTCGAGATTTTCGTGCCTATTTTGCCTTCTTTGGGCAGCCTGCCCACCAGCATGCGAAAGAGCGTCACGGCGACGGAGTAACAGTCGGACCGGGCGTCCGCACTTTCCGGATCTGCCTCCTGTTCCGGGGCCGTGTAATAAGGCGAGCCCACGACCATGCCTTTGTGGCTCGGGGGATTTTCGCCCCGGAGCCGGCTGAGGCCGAAGTCGATGAGCTTGACCTCGTCGCCGCAGCCCGGATGTTCCGCCAGCATGACGTTGAAGGGTTTCACGTCCCGGTGGATGATGCCCTCATAGTGCAGCCGGTCCAGTCCGGAAAGCATCTGACGGGCGATGGACAGGGACCGGTCCACGCCAAGCAGCCGGGACGGGCGCTCCACCTCATAATTTTCGCCCATGACCACTCCCAGGTTGTTGCAGTAGTAATCCATGGCGAAATGAGGCGGCTTGTCGCCGTCACGTTCGCGGACGTCGAAGATGCCGGTGATGTTGGGGTGGCCGATGGAGGCCATGGTCACGGCCTCCTGCAGGAACATCCTTTCCACCGTGTCCCGGCCCATGAGGTCTTCCATGATTTCTGCCGGCTTGCAGACCTTCAGGGCCACCACGCGGCCGGTCACCGGCATGGCCGCCTTGTAGACCGCGCCCATGCCGCCGCGCCCAAGCAGACCGAGGATTCTGTAACGTCCGATAAGCATTTATTTGTCCGGGAAACGCTCCGAGCACAGCTGGCGCGCCGCCCCCCAGTTTTCCTTGGGAACCTCGTCGATGATGACCGTGACCGCTTCGGGCGGACACCCCAGTATGCGACAGGCCGTATCGGTCATGTCTTCCACCAGTTCGCGCTTCTTGTCCAACGATGTTCCGGCCCAGGTCTCAACTCGAATGATAGGCATGGAGGTCTCCTGTGGATTTGGAGGATTGTTCGACTCTGACAGTCTTACCCGAGGGGAAGGTGGGTGTCGAGGGGGGGGCTGAGGATATTGCTCCGGAGCTGGTGACATGCTAGTTCCGGGCTGCGCTTCTGGCGCGACACGTAACCTTCAACACCGGGAATCATTCATGCATATCTGGGTCGATGCCGACGCCTGTCCCAACATCATCAAGGAAGTCCTCTACAAGGTGGCGGTGCGCCGGGGGGTGGATCTGACCCTGGTGGCCAACACTCCGCTTTCCGTGCCGTCCTCGCCGCTCATCAAGACCATCAGGGTCGGCGCCGGTTTCAACGTGGCCGACGACGAGATAGCCGAATCGGCCCGGCCGGGCGACCTGGTCATCACCGCCGACATTCCGCTGGCGGACAAAATCGTGGATAAGGGGGCGACTGGGCTCAACCCCCGCGGCGAGCTGTACACCGAGGACAACATCAAGGGATTGCTGCGCATGCGCAATCTGATGGAAGAGTTGCGCAGCGGCGGCATGGCTTCCGGCGGACCTGCCCCCATAGGTCCCAAAGACAAACAGGAATTCACCAACCAGCTGGATAAATTCCTGACCCGGGCTCTTTCCGAATAGACAAAAACAAAAAGGCGACCCTCTTGAGGATCGCCTTTCATATTCTCATTATGATCAGGCCGTTTTTATTCCGGCTTGATGATCTCGAGACCACCCATGTAAGGGCGCAGGGCCACGGGCACTACGATGGAGCCGTCTTCCTGCTGGTAATTCTCCATGACGGCCACCAGGGTGCGGCCCACAGCCAGGCCGGAGCCGTTCAGGGTGTGTACGAACTGCTTCTTCTTGGAGCCCTTGGGCTGGAACTTGATGTTGGCGCGACGGGCCTGGAAGTCCTCGCAGTTGGAGCAGGACGAGATTTCGCGGTACTTGTCCTGGCCGGGCAGCCACACTTCCAGGTCGTAGGTCTTGGCGGCGGAAAAACCCATGTCGCCGGTGCACAGCTCGATGACCCGGTAGTGCAGGCCGAGTTTCTGGAGGATCTTTTCCGCACAGGCGGTCATCTTTTCCAGCGCTTCGTAGGAATGGTCCGGGTGGGCCAGGTTGACCATCTCCACCTTCATGAACTGGTGCAGGCGGATGATGCCCTTGGTGTCCTTGCCGTAGGACCCGGCTTCGGAACGGAAGCAGGGCGTGTGGGCGGTGAGCAGCATGGGCAGTTGGTCTTCCTCAAGCACCTCGCCGGAGTGCAGGTTGGTCAATGGCACTTCGGCCGTGGGGATCAGGTAGTATTCCGTGTCCCGCAGCTTGAACAGGTCTTCCTCGAATTTGGGCAGCTGGCCCGTGCCGGTCATGGTGTCGCGGTTGACGATGAACGGCGGAGTGATCTCGGTGTACCCGTGTTCGTCCAGATGGGTGTCGAGCATGAAGGTCGCCAGGGCGCGCTCCAGCCGGGCCGCCCATTTCCGGGTGATCACGAAACGTGAACCCGTGAGCTTGGCCGCGCGCTCGAAGTCGAGGCCGCCCAGCTCGACGCCCAGATCCCAGTGCTCCCTGGGCGTGAAACTCATTTCAGGTTTTTCGCCCCAGTAGCGCACCACCGGGTTGTCGTCTTCGGATGCTCCGAAGGGCACGGATTCATGCGGAATATTGGGAACGGCCATGAGCCATTCCTTCTCGGCGGCTTCCACCTCGGAAAGCTCGGCGTCCAGTTTCTTGATGCGGCCGGAAACCTCGCCCATGGTCTTGATCAGGTCCGAGGCGTCTTCCTTGTTGCGCTTGCGCTGGGCGATCTCGCCGCTGGCCCTGTTGCGTTCGGCCTTGAGCTCTTCGGACTGGCCGATGAGTTCCTTGCGTTTTTCGTCCAGAGTCAGGAATTCCTGCACGTCGAGTTTGGAGCTGCGTTTCTTCAGGCTCTCCCGGACGGCTTCCGGGTTGCTCTGCATGAGTTTCAGGTCAAGCATGGTAAAATTTACTCCTGCGTTCGTTTTGCTTCCCCGCTGATACCCGAACTCGGCACAGAATTGAAGCCCCAAGAGTGCGGATGCGGAATCGGGCGGCCAAGGGGCCCGGTTGACGCGCGTGCGGGCCGGGGCTTATAGCCCGGCTAGAAACATATTCGGAAACAAACGATCATGCAGCCTGTTTATTGTTATACATCCATCAACTGTTGCTACCTGCCCAAGGCGCGCGTCCTGGCCAGGACATTGAAAAAGGTTCATCCGGACTGGCGCTTCATCTGCGTGCTGGCCGACGAATGCGGCCCGGAAGTCGACTGGAACGCCGAGCCGTTCGACGCGGTCATGACCCTGGACGACCTGGGTGTCGCCAAGGACCGGGGCTGGATTTTCCGCCACAACGTGGTGGAACTGTGTACGGCGGTGAAGAGCATCGCCCTGCGGAAGCTCTTTGACCTGGGCGCGGAAAAGGTGGTTTTCCTGGACCCGGACATCGCCGTGTTCGGCTCCTTGGACGAGACCGTGAAACGCCTGGATCGGCATCCGGTCATCCTGACCCCGCATCAGATCGTGCCTCAGGAAGGGCTGGGCAACGTGCTGCAGCACGAATTGTACAGCATGAAATACGGAGTCTTCAATCTCGGATTCCTGGCCGTGGCCAACCGGGGGCAGGGTGTCGAATTCGCCCGGTTCTGGCGCGAACGCCTGACCACGCTGTGCTTCGACGAGGTCTGCAACGGCATGTATACGGACCAGAAATGGTGCGATTTCGTGCCGGTGTTTTTTCCGGAAACCCATGTGCTGCGTGATCCTGCCTGCAACGTGTCCACCTGGAACCTGACGCGGCGCCTGGTGGAAGGCTCCTTTGAAACCGGGTTCACGGTCAACGGTTCGCCTCTCAAGTTCTACCACTACACCAGCTACGACTCGGGCGAAGGCCGGGCCATCATCAGCCGGGAACACCCGGACAATGCGGCCCTGGTCGAACTGTGGGCCTGGTATGACAGACAGCTGGCCGACAACGGCCAGGAAGAGCTGGGCGATGTCCCCTGGCATTACGGAACCTTTGACAACGGCGAGCCCGTCAGCACCGAGATGCGTATGGCCTACCGCCGCATGCCCGGTATGCTTCGCCGCTTCCCGGACCCCTTCCGCACCGGTCCCGGCTCGTTTCTGGAGTGGTGGCACAAGGAAGGCCGGGTCAGCCGCCTTGCCGTCTAGGCGTCGATGCCCGTGGTCTTGTTGTACAGGTAGGCCCGGTACACGGCCCACATGGCGACCAGGAAGGTCAGCAGCAGCAACTCCCTTACCCAGAGCGCCCAGATCGTGGTGATCAGGATCAGCGTCCAGATTCCGCCCTTGAGCAGTTTTTGCCAGCTCATGGGTGTGTTCAGCCAGCGGATTTCCGCGGCGATGAACCGGTCTATGCTCCTGCGCCACACACCAGGCGGCATGGGCGGCAGGGGCAACACCAGGAATCCCACGCCAAAGAGAACCAGGGCCGTAGCCGTCAGCAGCCCGTTGTGCAGCAGGAGGGCCGTTGCCAGGCAGCACAGTCCACAGGTCTGCACCGTGAAGTTCCACGGTTGGCGATGGCGGCTGAGGGCCAGATCCATGAGTTCTCGCGGGGTGAGCATGGGTCGAGTCTACCAGGCCGCCTGAAAATCGCAATCTGCTTCGCCGGCGATGAAAAGCAGGCCGTTTATGGATGCACGATGCTCCGTGTGTCCTGTTTTTCCGCTTCCTTGCATTTCACACTTTTTGAACGGCCTGCGGAACATGCCTCCCGGTAATCGGTGAGAACATGATTCCGGATTATTGCAACCGCTTGCACCATCCTGTAGAGATTTCAAACCAATCACGAATCTGATTCTCGGAGGAATATATGGACAGAATGCTTATCCAACGTGCGGTCCAGGAAGTGGGCGAACTGCTCGGCCTGGAGGACTACAAGCTGGCCACGGCCGAATCCTGCACCGGCGGCCTGCTGGCCAGTACGCTTACGGACGTTTCCGGCAGCTCGGAATGGTTCCAGGGAAGCGTGGTGGCCTATTCCAATGAGGTGAAGCAGAACCTGCTCGGCGTGCCCGAAGCCGCGCTCGCGGAACATGGGGCCGTCAGCGAGCCTGTGGTCAAAGCCATGGCCGAGGGGGTCCGCAAAGCCATCGGCGCGGATGTGTCCGTGGCGATCTCCGGCATTGCGGGGCCTACGGGCGGCACTCCGGACAAGCCCGTGGGCACGGTCTGGATGGCCTGGTCCTGGCCCTACGGCGTCAAAACCAAAGTGTATACATTTGACGGCGGCAGGGACGCAGTGAAGGCGCAGAGCGTCATGGCGGCCATCAACGGCTTGATGGCCATTCTCAGGTAATCGACTGTCCATAGCGGCTTGATTGCGGCGTTGCTGCATCAAAATCAGCTCCTTACGTATTGCCGAATACGCTGCGGGCTGATTTTGTTTTGCGCCTTGCACTCAATATCACTCTGAACAGCCGAATGATCGGGTGGAGCATCTGTTTAGATTGATGCCTGTTGAAAACATGGGGAAGTAAATTTTTCGGGTTTGCATTGTTTACCGGGAACGCTGAAAAAAATGGTGTTTGAACAGCCTGTTGATAGCGCGGATCAGAGTATTTCCGGTTGACGCTGGGACCTGTTTTTTGGTTATATTCCGCAGATCAGACGTTAAGTACTTCAGGTGGCGAATTTCGCCGTAACCAAGAGGGAATCCGGTGCGAGTCCGGAGCGGTCCCGCCGCTGTAATCCCCGCACCAGTCCTGCACGTGGAACCACTGCCGCGAGGTGGGAAGGAGGGCAGGATGGGGAGAGCCAGAAGACCTGCCTGAAGCATTTCCGACCGTGAGCAGTACGAGGATATTGCCAACGGGCACGAAATACATGCAATCACAACGGCCGGCGTGCCGGGCGGTTCCGCCGCCCCGCAGATTCAGATCGGCCCAAATACGACATGGGAGCATGGTTCTCCGCGTGTCGTTTCGGAGTTTTCTCTTACATGCCCAAACAGATTCTCAAACGCGACGGCTGCATCGAAACCTGGTCCTCCGACCGCATTGCAGCCGCCATCTTCAAGGCCCTCAAGGGCAGCGGCATCAAGGACCCTCTGCTTTCCAAGCGTCTTTCCCGCAAGGTGGAGGAAAAGCTCAAGGGGGTGGACATCCCCGAGCAGGAGCAGGTGCAGGACACGGTCCAGCAGGTGCTCATGGAAGCCCGCCTTTACAAAGTGGCCGAACGCTACATCATCTACCGCGAAAAGCGCCGGGAAATGCGCAAGCAGGACCAGACCTTCGTGGACGTCGCCGGCATGGTGGACGCCTACCTGGACAACTCGGACTGGCGCGTCAGTGAGAACTCCAACATGGTGCATTCCTTTCAGGGCCTGATCCTGCACATGGCCGGTTCGGTGCAGGCCCGTTACGTGCTGGAAAAGTATCCCGAGGAAGTCCGGGATGCTCACAAGCACGGCTACATGCACATTCACGACCTTTCCTTCGGTCTGGCCGGCTACTGCTCCGGCTGGAGCCTGCGCGACCTGTTGCTGGAAGGCTTCAACCTGCGCGACCGCTGCAGCTCGGCTCCGGCCCAGCATTTCGACGCGGCCTGCGGCCAGATCGTGAACTTCCTGGGCACCCTGCAGAACGAATGGGCGGGGGCACAGGCCTTCAACAACGTGGACACCTATCTGGCTCCCTTCATCCGCCACGACGGCCTGACCTACGACGAGGTCAAGCAGCAGATGCAGAAGCTGATCTTCAACCTGAACACCACGTCCCGCTGGGGCGGTCAGAGCCCGTTCACCAACTTCACCTTCGACTTCGCGCCGCCGTCCCACATCGCCAACGAACCCATCATCATCGGCGGCGAGTTTCAGGATTCCACCTACGGCGACTATGCCGAGGAAATGGCCATGATCAACAGGGCTTTCCTGGAAGTCATGCTCGAGGGCGATTCGGACGGCCGTATCTTCTCTTTCCCCATTCCCACCTACAACGTGACCCCGGACTTCCCCTGGGAATCCGAGGCCGGGAAGCTGCTGCTGAAGATGACGGCCCGCTACGGCGCTCCCTACTTCCAGAACTTCATCAACTCGGACCTCAACCCCGAGGACGTGCGCTCCATGTGTTGCCGCCTGCAGATGGACCTGCGCGAGATCCGCAAGAAGACCGGCGGCCTGTTCGGCGCCGGCGACCTGACCGGTTCCATCGGCGTGGTCACCCTGAACCTGCCCAAGCTGGCCTACCTCGCCAACAATGAGGAAGATTTCCTGGATCTGATCATCGAATACGCGGAAATGGCCCGCGACTCTCTGGAATTCAAACGCAAGATGGTTCAGCGCAGCCTGGATGCGGGCATGTTCCCGTACTCCCGCCGCTACCTGAAGAACGGCTACAAGGGCCACTTCTCCACCATCGGCGTCATCGGCGGACACGAGGCCTGCCTGAACCTGCTGGGCAAGGGCATCGAGACCGAGGCGGGCGTTCGTCTCATGCGTCGCGTGCTGCAGCAGCTGCGCCGTCTCATCATCCAGTTCCAGGAGGATACCGGCAACCTCTACAACCTGGAAGCCACCCCGGGCGAAGGCACCTGCTACCGTCTGGCCAAGATCGACAAGGAACTTTACGCCGACATCATCACCGCGGGCGACGACGTGCCGTACTACACCAACTCCACGCTGCTGCCCGTGGGCATCACCACGGACGTGCTTTTTGCCCTGGAACACCAGGATCAACTGCAGACCCAGTACAACGGCGGCACCGTGTTCCATACCTTTATCGGCGAGTCCGCCCCGGACGAGGAGAGCGTCAAGAGCTTCCTGATCAAAGCCATGACCAACACCAAGATCCCATACATCTCCCTGACGCCTACCTTCTCCATCTGCGAGGAGCACGGCTATCTGATGGGCGAGCACTTCAATTGCCCGCACTGCGACAGGGAAGCGGAAGTGTACACCCGCGTGGTGGGCTACTACCGACCCGTGTCCCGCTGGAACAAGGGCAAGCGTGAAGAATACAAGGACCGTACCGAGTACGGCATGGAATCGGTTTGCTGCTGCGGATAAACGGAATTGCCCCGGAACGGTTTGGCCGTTCCGGGGCTTTTTGAAGTCAAAATGATACTCAATTCCAGCCAACTCAAAGCCCTGCAGCAACGCAACGACGAAGAACTGCGCAAGGGCCAGTACGCCAAGCACGGCTACCCTGCGCACACCATCCGCGACCTGTTGCAGACCGTGGATTCGGTCAAGCGGGAGAAGAAGAAATGGAAGAAGCTTGCCCAGGAACGGGGGCAGGCGCTCAAGGCCATCTCGGAAATAGCCGGGAACGCCAACGGAAAAGAGAACGGCGACTCGTGAGAGCCGCCGTTTTTTTCGTTCTGTTGTCGGAGCGGATCATTTGTTGAAGGTCACCCGCAGCAGGAAGCCCTGGGGCGTGTTCTCGGCTTGCACGCTGCCGCCGTGGCGTTCGGCGATGCGTTTTACCAAGGCCAGGCCGAGTCCCGTGCCCGGGGCTGTTTCGCCCGCACCGCGCCTGAACGGTTCGAATATGTTCTCCAGCTCGTCGTCCGGAAGAGGGCGCGCCGTGGAGTTGACCGTCTCCAGGGTGCATCGGTCGGGTGTGTCTGTGGCGGTGAACTGAATGCGGCCGTTCTGGGGCGTGAATTTCACGGCATTTCCGACGATGTTGGCCAGCAGCCATGCCATGGATTCCTCCTCCGCCTGAAGGTAATAGTCCTCCGGGGAATCCACGCGCAACTCGATGTTCTTGCTCTCGATGAGGTGGCCGTAGGACTCCAGGATGGAGGCGAAGAGTTGGGCCACATTGACCGGGAGGCGTTCCTCGGGTCGCATGGACAGCTTGGCGAACTGGAGGATGCGGCCGATGAGCCGGTCCATGGCTTCGATTTCCCGCTCCATGTCCTCGAGGTTCTTGTGCAGCCGCTCGTTGCCGGGCGCCGCCAGTTTGTCGGAAAGCATCTGCTGGATGATGCGCAGCCGAGCCAGGGGACTGCGCAGTTCGTGTGAGACGTTGGCGGTCAGTTCCCGGCCGCTCTGGATCATTTTTTCGATGTTGTCGGCCATGTTGTCGTAGGCCTTGGCCAGCGTCGATATCTCTCCCCTGCCGCGGCAGACTCTTCCCGCACGTGACGACAGGTCTCCCTCGGCAAAACGGTCCATGGCCTTTCGCAGTTGCTGCAGGGGTTTGGTGATGTGTCTGGCGACGGGCCAGGAGAACAGGGCTATGGTCAGGATCGCGGCGACCAGGCCCATGAAGAACAGCCGCTCGCCCTCCCTGTGGACGGTTTCGTCGAAGATGAAGGCCATGGTGCCGGGGGATCCGTCGTGAAGCGTGATGGGAACCTCTCCTTCGTCATCCCAGTCCGCGACGTCCGTGACGCTGGGGATCGGACCGTCGAAGGTCTTGAGGAGGACGGCGCCGTTCTGGTCCATGACCCAGAGCTTTCCTTGGGTGCCGATGGCCGTCTTCTTGAAGACCTTGATGACTTCCGGCAGGTCGAGAGGCGGTTGTCTTCCCTGGTCGTCGGCCATGATATAGGCAATGATGGACGCCACGGGACGGTCGTGTTCCGTCTTCATCTTTTCGGTGACCACTTCGAATGTCAGGGAGACCACGAAGAACAGGATCACCAGCATGATCATGATCGAGAAGAAGAACCTGACGTACAGTCGGCCGGTTCTCATATGGTCCCCACGAATTTGTAGCCCGAGCCCCAGACCGTACGGATGCGTTTTTCGTGCGCCTGGTATTCCTTGAGCAGGCTGCGCAACTTGCTTACATGCACGTCGATGGTCCGGTCATAGGCTTCATAGTCCCGACCCCAGGCCAGGTTCATGAGCTTTTCGCGGGAAAGCACTACGTCCGGATGATGCATGAAGACGGACATGAGGTTGAATTCTGCCGAGGAGAGTTCGTGCTCGTCCCCTTCCACCAGCAGCATCTGGCGTGGCGTGTCCAGTGTCAGGCCGCCTACTTCGATGTGTATGCCGCCTTCGTTTTCCCTGACCGCATGCAGTGAGGTCCTGCGCAGCACGGCCCGGATGCGGGCCAACAGCTCACGAGGGTTGAAGGGTTTGGCTATGTAGTCGTCCGCACCCAGTTCCAGGCCGACGATGCGATCGGAATCCTCGCCCTTGGCCGTGAGCATGATCACGGGCGTTTGGGATATACCGCGAATTTCGCGCAGCACTTCGAATCCGTCCATCTTGGGCATCATCACGTCCAGAAGCACGATGTCCGGTCGCTTGGAGGCCACCGTGTCCGCGGCGGTCGTGCCGTCGGGCAGATCCAGGATCGTGTGCCCATACTCCTCGAAATACTCCCTCAGGATTTCCCTGAGTTTCACATCGTCGTCCACGATGAGGATGGTCTCATTCATTTTTCTCTCCAACGGGCTGCAGAAAACGGAGCGGATGTTGCGCCGGCAAAGGCTGTCCCCTGGCGCTCGGCGCCCAAGTCATTTTGAGCCGCTTTTGTCAGTTCTCATGCCGCTCATTTATTCCCTATAGGCCCATTTGCGCAAAAAACTACAGCGGCCCGGGTGCGTTTTACACTTGTTTACACTTTTTAGCCCTCAGACAAAACCTCGTGGCTTTTGTGCGGGTAAGGTGCCTTAATGGAATACGGCATGACAACGGGGAGTGAGTATGCTGACCAAACACCAGATGTTTTTCCATATTCAACGCTACGCGATTTTGTACACGGCTCTGGCCGGGCTGGTGGCGATTCTCGGCGTGGGCGGCCGGGCTTCCGGGGAACGTGCGCCGGTGCTGGACGGCTCGTCCATGGTGACTCTCGACGTCCCGGCGCTCAAAGGCGATGTCGCCCTGGTGGGAGTACAGGTGGGCGTGCAGCCTTTCAATGCATGGGGCGTGCTGCTTGAACGGCTTGAAAATGGGGAGGGCAAAGTCCTTGTGCCCGGACGCCTTGACCGGTGTCTGCACGCTTGTGACGCCGAACCGACCGAAGGGTTTGGACTGTCCCGGGCCGTCTTTGATTCCGCCAAAAGAAAACGCCCTGCCGAAGGCAAGGCGTTTCATTGCTGATTCGTTTTCGTCCGTACTATTGGTCCGGCAGCCCGCTCTCGCCTTCGGCCAGGGGGAGCAGCCAGCTGAAGAGCTTTTTGATCCGGTCCTCGTCCAGACTGAGCTGGGCGGCCACGCAGAGGTTCTTGACGTTCTGCACGAAGGCCGTGGCCAGTTCCAGAGCCGTGTCGCTGCCGTCCTTGCGGTAGACGTAGCCCGAGCGGCCGATGCCGATGAGGACGAAGTTGACGTGCTGGCGTGAGACCGGGACATCCTTTTCCACCAGATTGTCGCGTACGCTCTTGGACGTGGCCGTGAGCTGGAACCCGTTTTCCGAAACCTCGCGGGAAATCTCCTCGAACAGGGCCCGGTAGTGATCAGGGATCAGCAAAGGTACGTCCGTGACCTGATGAACCAGCTTGGCGAACTGGAACAGTTCCGGGTGGCTCTGTTCGAAATCCGTGTTGGGCGAGGTTTCCTTGGGCGGCTCGTGCTTGGCCGGGTCGAACACGTAGCCCGGAATCACCGAAGAGATGAGCAACTCGCCAAGGTCCAGGGCATAGAGGAAGTCGCGAAACTTTTCCGCTCCGAACCAGGAGTCGCAGGGCAGGCAACGGGTGAAACGCTGACGGATCTTGGCCGCCAGGGTGGCCATGACCACAGGAGACCCCGAGCCGCGTACGGTTTCGATGATGAAGTCGCGCACCTGGCCCTTGAGGTTCTGTACCGAGGCGATGTCCTGCATGGCCGAGGGGATTTCCGCGTAGTCCAAGGCTTCCTCGATGAACTGGTCCTCGCTGATGAGCATCGAGCTGGCCGCCTTGTAAGCCGGAGAGGTCGGTCCTACGGGCAACACTGTGGTCAACCGGGCATGCTCGCGCAGCTTGATGAGTACGGGCGTGAAATCCGCGTCCCCGGAAAAGATGATGAACTCGTCGTAATGTGTCTCGCGGTTCAGGGTGTCCAGAATGTCCAGCACCATGTGAATGTCGGCACTGGTTTTGCCCTGCTTGGTCAGAGGAGGACAGTCGGTGACCCCGAAGGCCGAGGTTATGAAGTGGGGCCGGTAATCGTGGAAGCTCTGGGGATTCAGGTAGCAGTTCCGGATCAGGAGGGACCGTTTGCGGTCTTCGCTGCCTTCGGGCAGAGCGTATTTCTCCAGCCAGGAGAGCCAGCGCTGCGGCTGGGTGGCGAACTTCTCGGCCAATTCAGGGTCCTGATCGTACAATCGTATGTATATGTTGTCGAAATCAATGAATAGTGCACTTTTGATGGATTGGTCCATTGGTCTTCCCTTTTGCGTTATTTGCGGACCATAGGTAGCTTCAATAAAGCGTTGCGTCAACCGCAAGCGCGTGTTTTTGTTGGTAACAGGTTACTTTTTTTCGTCTTTTTCTTCACGATTGGGCGACTCGGTACGGAAAGCGTCCAGCACCACGCATACTGTATCCAGCAAATTCTGGGGAATGGAGCCGTCCGTGTCCAGCGTCCTGTCGGCCAGGTTCTGGTCAGCTCCCTGCTCCTTGAGGAGTTTTTTCACCTCGTCCCGAATTTCTTTCATGGTATTGCCTATTGGTCCACCGTCAGGACCGGATAGCCTGCAAAGGGGTGTGCCGGGCCGGAAGGAGCCTTTGCCACGATAAGGGGCTCGCGCAGAACCTTGCCTACCGGTGTGGCCGGTTTTTCCGCAAATACGTACCATATGCCGCCGCCCTGGGTGCGGCCAATGAGATCCAGGCTTTCCCCCTGCCCATCGGGAGATATGGAGAGCAGGGTGATCTTGCGCTCGAAATAGCCGTTTTTTCTGGCACTCTTGAAGATGAAGGCCGAATACTGGTAGCCGGTATGCGGATTTTCCCATTTCACACTACGGCGGTCCGAGGACCGCTGCAGGGCTTGGGCCACCTTCTCGGCATCGATCCAGTTCATGTATGTGGCCGTATGCGAGTCCTGGAACAGGTCCGCAGGCTTCATCTTCTTGCAGGCTCCCATCAGGAGCGGCAGGCAGAGGAAAAGGACGGCGGCGTATTTTTTCATGGTAAAAAAAACGGGGCAGCCCTTCGGCCGCCCCGTATGTCTTGAACTTCCTTGCTTAGAAGTCGTAGCCGAAGGATTGCACCACGGACCTGGTCCTCGCCCGGGATGCGTTCAGCCTATCTTCCAGTTCCTTGCGGTATTCGTCAAGGTCCAGCTTGATTTTGGCCACGCCCGTGTCCATGGCCGCCTTGGCCACCGCCGGAGCCAGCCGGGTGAGCACGCGCGGGTCCAGCGGCTTGGGTATGATGTAGTCGATGCCGTATTCCAGTTTGTCCACGCCGTAGGCGTCGCAGATGTCCTGCGGCACCGGTTCCTTGGCCAGGGCGGCCAGGGCTTTGGCGGCGGCGATCTTCATCTCCTCGTTGATCGCCGTGGCCCGTACGTCCAGGGCGCCGCGGAAGATGAACGGGAAGCCGAGCACGTTGTTGACCTGGTTGGGGAAGTCGGAACGGCCCGTGCCCATGATGATGTCCGGGCGCACCTCCTTGACCACTGGGTAGGGGATTTCAGGGTCCGGGTTGGCGCAAGCGAAAATGATGGCGTTGTCGGCCATGGATTTGACCATGTCCGCATCGATGGCGTCCTTTACGGACAGGCCCAGGAACATGTCCGCGCCTTGCATGACCTCGCGCAGAGAGCCGTGGTCCCGCTTTTGGGCGAAGTTCATCTTGTGGTCGTTCAGCTCCTCGCGTTCCGTATGCAGCAGTCCCCGGGAGTCGAACATGAAGATGTTTCCGCGCTTCACACCGAGGGATACATAGAACTTGGAACAGGCAATGGCGGATGCCCCCGCGCCCGAAACCACCACCTTGAGGTCTTCGATTTTTTTGCCGGAGATCTCCAGGGCGTTGAGGATGCCCGCGCCGGAGATGATGGCGGTCCCGTGCTGGTCATCGTGGAAGACCGGGATACCCATTTCCTTGATGAGAGTTCGTTCGATCTCAAAGCATTCCGGCGCCTTGATGTCTTCCAGGTTGATGCCGCCGAAGGTGGGCTCGAGTTGTTTGCAGAAGTCGATGACTTCCTGGGGGTCGGTGGCTTTGATGTTTAGGTCGTAAACGTCGATATCCGCGAAGATCTTGAAAAGAACGCCTTTGCCTTCCATCACCGGCTTGCCCGCTTCCGGGCCGATGTTGCCTAAGCCGAGCACGGCGGTGCCGTTGGAGACCACGGCCACGAGGTTGCCACGGTTGGTGTACTTGTACACTTCTTCCTTGTCGGTGTGGATGGCGCGGCAGGCCTCGGCCACGCCGGGACTGTAGGCCATGGAGAGATGCTTTTGGGTCTCGCAGGGTTTGACGGAGATGACCTCCAGTTTACCGCGGCGTTTGTGCTTGTGATACTTGAGCGCTTCTTCCTTGGTGAACAGAGCCATGATGCTTGCCTCCCTTGGCGGTTAAAAGAACAGCATGTTGAACGGTCGTTCAATCCTAGATTCGCCCAAAAAAAAGAGTCAAGTGAATAAAATGAACATTATTTCACTTATGGTCATTGGAGAGGCTGGAGGAGAGAATGAAAAAGCGGCCCGCAGGCCGCTTTGAAGGAACAGGAAAACATGGAGGTGCAGATCAGTCCCTGAAGACGTTTCGGATCGCTCCCTTGTTGTTCAGGACAGTCAATTCCTCAGCAGAGAATTCGACGACAGCGTCCCCGAAGTAATCTTTTCTGTTCGCTTTTCCCTTGCGGATGGCCTTGTTGACGCCGGAAATCTTGTTGTAGGCTGTGTTGCCGACCATAAAAGATATTTTCTCGGGGGTCGTTTCGGCCACCTTCAATGCTCCGTACTTGTACCCGTCCGTGTCCACGTCGGGGAAGAACTGCTGCAGGTTGACTGCATAGATGTCGCCCGTCTGCGGAGCGGCAAGGTAGGCCTGTTTCTGCTTGCTGCTTTCCTGTGCCCCCCAAAGCGCAAAGCCGGCCAGGCAGAGCAGCAGTATCAGGCCGGTGAACATGGGGAGTGTGTTTTTCATGTTGAAAACCATGCCCTTGATTCGTTGCGCGGTATTTTCGGACATGTCTTCGCCCATGACGGCCGCATTACAGTGGTGGCATACCGCGCCTGCCTTTCTCGAAGTCGGGACGGTCGGTATCCAGAACACATGGAAGTAGCGCATGATTCCGAACAGGCTGTGTTCGGTTTTGCCACAGTTGGGACAGGTGATGTCGTTGACGACTGGGCCCTTGATCTCCCTTCCTCTTGTTCCGTAGACAATCATTATTTTCTCCTGCAGAAATTGTGAATTGACAAAAGGGGATCACGTATTTGCTTTGCTGTATGTTGTCCATTACTTTTTGAGGCTGATATTGCCTGGACACCCGCACTCGACTTCCACCCCGGCCCATGCTAATGACCGCCGAAAAATGGAGAGGGCTTTCCGGTTCTTTCCTTTTCCCGCCCGGACACCTTTACCGCTGTTGGTCAAGGCCATTTCCCGCCGGGCGGGTTTTTGCAGACCCGTAACGGGAGAATATCCATGGAAAAGTATCAGAAGCAGGCCATGCAGGTGGCCAAAGAAGTCATCATCAAGTTCATCGAGGTGGGCCGTATTTCCCCCACCAATTTTGGTGAGCACTTCGACACCATATACAACGACGTGCTGAAGACCGTGTCCGCCTGTGAAACGGCGGACAAGGACGAGGAATAACCGGCCCATGGGAGACAAGGACGGCAGTTCCGTTGAAATAACCGGTGCGCACCGGGAACATGGCCGCAAGGTGGTGGACATGTTCAGCCGCATTGCGGGCTGGTACGACTTTCTCAATCATTTCCTGAGCGCGGGCCAGGACGTCTACTGGCGCTACCGCCTGGCCCGGGCCGCCAAGCCCGCACCGGACGGAGCCGTGCTCGACTTGGCCGCAGGGACCATGGACGTATCCGTGGAGTTGTTGCGCCAGTACCCCGGAATCAAGGTGGCCGCCCTGGATTTTACCTACGAGATGCTGTCCCAGGGTAAAGCCAGCAAGTTGCGCAAGGGGCGGGAAAACCATATTTTCCCGGTACGGGCCGACGGCCGTGCCTTGCCCATGCCCGACGAGAGCGTGGACGCCGCCACCATCGCCTTCGGGATCCGAAACATCCTTCCGCGCGAGGCCGCATACAGAGAAGTGCTCCGTGTGCTCAAACCGGGCGGCAGGTTCTGTATCCTGGAGTTCGGCACAGGCAGCCGCAGGGTCTGGAAGGGGTTCTACAATTTTTATTTGGACAAACTCCTGCCGCTCATCGGCAAGATTGTTTCCGGCGATGCCGACGCCTACCGTTATCTTGCGGACACCATCCGTTCCTTCCCGGACGAGCGTAGGCTGGCGGCTGAGATGGTGTCCGCCGGTTTTGAAAGAGTCTACCACGTGCCCATGATGTCGGGCATCGTGTTCCTCCATGTCGGCGAGAAAGGGCCGGGGGAAAAGAAACGCTAATTGGCCGCGGAGCGGGCGAACGAAACGACGAGAATGCCGAGGATGATGGATGTCAGCCCCAGGATGCGCAAATGTTTCTTGGGTTGGTTGGCCAGGGTCAGCAGAACCTTGGGCATCTTTTCGGCAAAGAGAAAATAGGGGATGCCTTCGAAGACGAGGGCCAGACCCAGGGCGCTGAGCAAAAGTGTCCAATCGATATTCATACGGATTTTTTAAACTGGGCAAAGTCTTCTGTCCACCCGTAGATATCAAAACCATTTTGCGGAGTGTTGTTATAGATGAGTATGGTCACCTTTGAAGGCCTGAAAAAGAAAAAAGACAGTATCGCCGTTTTGGGACTGGGCTATGTGGGACTGCCCCTGGCCGTGTCCCTGGCGAAACATTTCCATGTGTTGGGAGTGGATATTTCCCAGAAACGCGTGCTCGAACTGGAAAAGGGGTTCGACCGCACCGGAGAAGTGGACTTCAGCGAGGTCAGCGATGTGGACCTCGAATTCACCGCGGATGTTTCCCGCCTCAAGGAGACACGGCTCATTATCGTGGCCGTGCCTACCCCCATCGATGAATTCCGCTCCCCGGATCTTCGTCCGGTGGTGGGCGCCAGCACCACCGCGGGCCGGAATATGTCCAAGGGCAGCGTGGTGGTCTATGAGTCCACCGTCTACCCGGGGCTGACCGAAGAAATCTGCGTGCCCATTCTGGAGCGCGAGTCCGGCATGAGTTGCGGCAAGGATTTCAAGGTGGGCTATTCGCCCGAGCGCATCAATCCGGGCGACAAGGAACACCGGCTGGAAACCATCGTCAAGGTGGTGTCCGGCATGGACGAGGAGAGCGCCGAACTGCTGGATGCCGTCTACGGCGCCATCATCAAAGCCGGGACGCACCGCGCCGCCGACATCCGCACGGCCGAGGCCGCCAAGGTCATTGAAAACACTCAGCGCGATCTGAACATCGCGCTCATGAATGAACTGGCCGTGATCTTCGACCGCATGGGGATCGACACCATGGACGTGCTTGAGGCTGCGGGAACCAAGTGGAATTTCCTGCCCTTCAGGCCCGGACTGGTGGGCGGTCACTGCATCGGCGTCGACCCGTACTACCTGACTTTCAAGGCTGAGGCTTTGGGCCTGCATCCCCAGGTCATCCTGGCCGGTCGCCAGATCAACGACGGCATGGGCAAGTTCATCGCCGAGTCCACGGTCAAGCGTATGATCAAGGACGGTGCGGTCATCAAGGGCTCGCGCGTGGGCGTACTGGGCTTTACCTTCAAGGAGAACGTGCCCGACCTGCGCAACACCCGCGTGGTGGATGTGGTGGCGGAACTCAGGGACTATGGCGTGGACGTCATCGTTACCGATCCGTTGGCCGATCCCGAGGAGGCCCAGGAAGAATACGGCATGAACCTCCGTCCCATGGAGGACCTGCGGGATTTGGATGCTTTGATTCTCACCGTGTCTCACGACGCATACAAGAGCATTCCCCTGCCCGAGATCAAATCCTGGTTCCGTTGCCCGGAAAAAGCAACGGTCATCGACGTGAAGTGCTTCTTCGACCGCAAGGAAATGGAAGCGGAAAACATCGCCTGCTGGCGTCTGTAGGAATGTGTGATGCTCGCGTTCGTCACGGCCACGGCCAAGGAATTGCAGGCCGCATTGGCCGGTCTCGACGCCCCGGAAGTGGGACAGGGGCAGTGCGCTTCGTGGCGCTGCGGTGGACGCGGGCTGCTGCTGGGCGTCAGCGGCATCGGCGTGATCAACGCCGGAATCATGACGGGGCGCCTGCTGGAACGAGGCGTCTCAGGAGTGATCAATGCCGGGGTGGCCGGTTCCTTTGACCTTGAGACGACCCCCATGGGGTCCGTATGGCTGGCCGACCGGGAGGTCTGGCCGGAGTACGGGCTCAGGAGGGAAGACGGCGTCGTCGACGCCCGGGGCATTGGGTTCCCTCTCGGCAGTGTGGAGAACAAGCCTGTCTTTGATCGGGTGGAGCTTGCGCCGCACGATGTCTGGGCAGCCATGGGCTTGTCTGCGGCCGGGGAATTTCCCAACGCATCCTTTCTGACCGTGAGTGCGGTGACCGGCGGCGACGAACGCGCCCGTACGCTCAGGAAAATGTTTGACGTGCGGCTGGAGAACATGGAAGGGTTTGCCTTTGCACTCGGTTGCGCCCAGGCGGGCGTACCGTTCCTCGAATTGCGTACCGTGTCCAATCTGGTTGGGTCGAGGAGCAAGGAGGACTGGAACCTTGAGGGGGCGCTGACCGCGTTGGGGGACGCCTGTTCCCGAGTATTACAAGCGAGCTGACATGAATGAACTGCTGAAGTATTTCGATGAGGAACTGCCGGGCGTCAACGACTTCCTTGTGGGAGAGGCCGGGAAGCTCAACGGGTTGGTGAGTGAAGTCGCCCTGCACATCCTCAAATCCGGGGGCAAGCGCATTCGGCCCATGCTGACCATTCTCACGGCGCGGGCCCTGGGATACGGTCGCGACGACTACCTGCCCATGGCCTGTGCGCTGGAACTGCTGCACTCGGCCACGCTGCTGCACGACGACTACCTGGACGACGCGGACCTGCGCCGCGGCAGTACTGCGGCACACCTGGTTTTCGGCCGCGCCGAGACCATCCTGGCCGGAGACGCGCTGCTGGCCCTGGCCAACGAGATGGGTTCGCGTTACGGCAAGGCCCGGCTTTCCGCCCTGCTGGCCAGGGGCATCATGGCGACTGCCGAGGGGGAGATCGCCGAAATCCAATTTTCCCGCAACCCCGCGCTGGACCGGGATGTCTACATGGACATCGTCATCGGCAAGACCGCCCGGCTCATCGAGACGGCCTGCCGCTGCGGGGCGGCTCTGGCTTCGGACTCCCTGGAGGCCGAGGATGCGGCCGGTGAATACGGCCTGAATTTGGGTATAGCTTTCCAACTGGTGGACGACGCTCTGGACTATGCTTCCCCGACGACCGAAACCGGGAAGCCCGAAGGCGGCGATCTTAAGGAGGGCAAGGTGACCCTGCCGCTCATCCTGCTCATGGAGGATGCGGACGAGGCTGCCAATGCCGAGTTGTTGGGGGCCTTGAAGGAAAGACGTCTTTCTCCGGACCAGTGTGCGGACATCGTCGAGCAGGTCGTGGAGGGCGGTTACGCGGAAAGGACGCGGCAGGAGGCCGCGGAATTTGTGGCGCGGGCCAAGCGAGCCCTGGACGGTTTCCCGGATTGCCGGGAGGTGACGGTGCTCAAGCAGGCAGCCGATTACGTGCTGACCAGGACGAAGTAGACAAGGCCGACCGGGGACTCCGGTCGGCCTTTTACGTTAATAAGGACACTAAGGAGCAGAGAGATGCTGTGTCGTGTTGAAGTTGGTTTGAAGGCGCATGTGCGTGACGTGCTGGGCGAACGGGTCGCCCGCAAGATCGGGAACGAGCTTGGCCTGGATGTGGACGGCGTCCGCATCATCAACGTCTATACTTTGGAGGGACTGGAGCAGGAGCAGGTGGATCTGGCCGTGGAGCGGGCCGCATTGCACGATCCGGTCCTGCACAAGGTTTCCCTTGCCCCCCTGGCAAGGGACTTCGACTGGGCCCTGGAAGTGGGTTTCCGGCCGGGAGTCACCGACAACGCCGGCCGTACCGCCCGCGAGACCCTGGGTGTGGTGCTCGGCATTCCCGCGGACGGGATCAAGGTCTACACCTCAAACCAGTATCTCCTCTCCGCCGAGTTGGGACAGGAGACCGTGGAGCATATCGCCAAGGACCTCCTGGCCAACGAACTCATCCAGCGCTACGAATACAAGTCAGCGGCCCAGTGGGCCGAGGCCCCGGGCTTTGAGGCCAAGGCCGCCCTGGTCACGGGCCGGGCCAGCGACGAGGTTGCCGTCATCGGGCTGTCGAAAATGAGCGACGAAGAGATGATGGATTTTTCCCGGGCCAACACCCTGGCCCTCTCCTTGGTGGAGATGCACGCCATCCGCGACTATTACGCCCGTCCGGAAGTGGCCGAGGAACGGGCTTCCCTCGGCTTGTCCGCCGACCCGACGGATGCGGAGATCGAAGTGCTGGCCCAGACCTGGTCCGAGCACTGCAAGCACAAGATTTTCAGCTCCAGAATCAGCTACCTCAACAAGGAGACGGGCAAGACATCTTTGGTGGACAGCCTGTACAAGACCTATATCCAGAACAGCACCAAGGCCATTCGCGAGCGCAATGCCGAATCCGGCGTTCATGGCGACTACTGCCTGTCCGTGTTCAAGGACAATGCAGGCGTCATCAGTTTTTCCGAGACCCTCAACGTCTGCGTGAAGATGGAGACCCACAACAGTCCCTCTGCATTGGACCCCTACGGTGGAGCGCTTACCGGTATTGTGGGTGTGAATCGCGACCCCATGGGAACGGGGATGGGCTCCAACCTGCTCTGCAATACGGACGTCTTCTGCTTTGCCTCGCCGTTTCACGAAGGCGAATTGCCGCCCAGGTTGCTGCATCCTCGCCGTGTGTTCGAAGGCGTGCGCGAGGGGGTGGAACACGGCGGCAACAAGTCCGGCATCCCCACGGTGAATGGTTCCATCGTCTTTGATGAGCGTTACCTGGGCAAGCCCCTGGTGTATTGCGGCACCATCGGTTCCATGCCCAAGACCGTGGCCGGCCGTCCCAGTCACGAAAAGCAGGCACAGGACGGCGACATCATCGTCATGTCCGGCGGCCGCATCGGCAAGGACGGCATTCACGGCGCCACCTTCTCGTCCGAGGAATTGCACGAGGGGTCTCCGGCCACTGCCGTGCAGATCGGCGACCCCATCACCCAGAGAAAGATGTACGATTTTCTCATGCGTGCCCGCGACCGGGGCCTGTACAACGCCATCACCGACAACGGCGCGGGCGGCCTGTCCTCTTCCGTGGGCGAGATGGCCGAGGATTCCGGCGGGTTCGACATGGACCTGTCCAAGGCGCCGCTCAAATACGACGGCCTGCGCCCGTGGGAGATTCTCATCTCCGAGGCCCAGGAACGCATGACCATGGCCGTGCCCGCAGACAAGCTGGACGAGTTCATGGCCCTGTCCAAGGAAATGGACGTGGAATCCACCGCACTCGGCACGTTCAACGGCAAGGGCAAGTATCTGGTGCGGTACGGCGACAAGATCGTCACCTGCCTGGACATGGACTTCCTGCACAAGGGAGTGCCCCAGATGGAGCTGGACGCCGTGTGGGAGCGCCCGGTCATCGAGGACGCCCCCGTTCCCGACGTTGCCGATCACGGAGCCCTGCTGCACGATATGCTCGGCCGCCTGAACATCTGCTCCAAGGAATATGTGGTGCGCCAGTACGACCATGAAGTGCAGGGCCGCAGTGTCGTCAAACCCATGATCGGCGCGAAGAACGATGGTCCGTCCAATGCGGGCGTGCTGCGTCCGGATCTTTCCTCGGAACGCGGGCTGGTGGTCTCCCACGGCATCTGCCCCAAATTTTCGGACATCGATACCTACTGGATGATGGCAAACGCCATCGACGAGGGAATCCGCAATGCCGTGGCCGTGGGCGCGGATCCGGACTACATGGCCGGTGTGGACAACTTCTGCTGGTGCGACCCGGTGCAGTCCGAGGCCACCCCGGACGGCCGCTACAAGTTGGCCCAGCTGGTGCGCGCCAACGAGGCCCTGTCCCACTATTGTCTCGGCTTCGGGGTTCCATGCGTCTCGGGCAAGGACTCCATGAAGAACGACTACAAAGGCGGCGGCCGGAAGATCTCCATTCCGCCCACCGTGCTCTTCTCGGTCATCGGCGTGGTGCCGGATGTGAACAAATGCACCACTTCCGACTTCAAACGGCCGGGCGAATTGGTCTACGTGCTGGGCTTGACCCGTCTCGAATTGGGCGGCTCCGAACTCTCCTCGCAGCTCGGTTTTTCCAGCGCAATGGTCCCGCAGGTGGATCTGCTGTCGGCCAAGGCCCGTTATGCGGGCGTATTCAACTCCCTGCAGAAAGGGTTGATTACGGCATGCCACGACATGTCCGACGGCGGCCTGGCTTGCGCCGTGGCCGAAATGTGCATTGGCGGACGTCTGGGCGCGACCATTGATCTGGACAAGGCGCCTGCATGCGGCGACATGAATCTCACCGGTTTGTTGTACAGCGAGTCGGCCAGCCGATTCGTGGTCACCGTGCCCAAGGAAAAGCAAGCCGCGTTCGAGGCCCGGTTCGCGGGCCAGAAGTTCGCCTGCGTAGGTGAGGTGGCGGCCGACGAGACTCTGGTCATGACCAGCGGCGGCAACCCGGTGGTCAGCACCGGCGTGGAGGGACTTGCCCAAGCCTTCAAGGCTACCCTGGATTGGTAGTTTCCCGCCTTTTGAAGAGGAGAATATTTCAGGTATCCCCCTTTACTTAATGGAAAAAAGACGCTATAGCCCATGATAAGGGTTGAATTTTGTAGGGTCTTACTTTTCATCGATTCCGGGTGCAAGACCTGGTAGGGGGCTGGCAATGGAGTTTTCATACCTGTGTAAAAAGGGCTGTCTCGCGTGCGTCGCGGCAGCCCTGTTTTTTGTCTGCATCCAGTCGGCTGCGGTAGTGGCGAATTCGGGCCGCTACGTCGGCTCCGATGCTTGCGCCGACTGCCATGAGGAGCAATATGAGAACTACAAGAAGTTCTCCAAGAAGGCGCACTCCGGCGAATCCGTGAAAATAATGGCCGGGGACCTGACGCCCTCCGAACTCAAGGAGTGCTACACCTGCCATGTCACTGGGTACGGAAAACCCGGAGGGTTCGTTTCCTTTGAGGAAACTCCGGCAATGGCGGACGCGGGGTGCGAGGCCTGCCACGGACCGGGCTACGACCACATCGAGGCCGACGGCGATCCCGAACTCATCAAGGGAACGCTGCAGGTTTCCGACTGCGAGACCTGCCACAATGCGGAGCGGGTGGCCGCGTTCGACTACAAACCGCTGCTTTACGGCGGGGCGCATTAGGAGGCGGGCATGCTATTCAGAAATTCCCTGGGCGCCAAGGTCATTCTCCTGTCCTCGCTGCTCACCCTCGTGGCATTTGCCGGGTTGTTCTTCTATAATTCCTACTCCAACTACGGGCATGCGTTGGACGAGATGGAGTCCGCCTCTTCCCGCGTGGCCGACATGCTCTATATGGCCATTGAAGACCCCATGAGCATCGGTGACAACGACGGCACTGAGATCAAATTCCTGCAGATGGCGGAACGGTATCCGGATACCAAGGCCTACCTTGTGGACTACAAGGGTGAGATCACTTATTCCACGGAAGATGCGGCCATCCGCAAGAGCATTTTCGACGTGCGCAAGGAAAAGGGCCTGCCCGAGATGGTCCAGTCCGGCCTTGGAGTTGACATGTCCAAGGGCAGGCTCATGGAGATCGAAGGCAGGCGGCAGTTCGTGGAAGTGAAGTCCATCAAGAACAATCCGTTCTGCTACCATTGCCACGGAAAATCCCGAAAGATTCTTGGAGCCATGGTCCTGACCGTGGATGTCAGTCCGCAATTCGGCGCTCTGAAAGAGAACCAGTTCAAGTCCGCGGGCATTTCAGTGCTCGGCGTGGCTGCGCTGCTTGCCGCGCTGATCCTGTTCATGCGCAGCAACGTTATCAAGCCCGTGGCCAGCATAGCGTCCAGCGCCAAGGAGATCAGCAGGGGCAATCTGGACACCGCGTTTCGCGTTCAAGGTGAGGATGAGCTGGGCCAGCTCGGCGTTCATCTGTCCGAGATGGTGGCTCGGATCAAGGATCAGCTCCAGTACAACAAGTCCGTGCTTTCGGGAATCATCGTGCCGCTTTTCGTCACGGACGCCGAGGAGCGCTTCACTTTCATCAACGAACCGCTCGAGCACATTCTGGGCCTGAGCGGCAAAGACCTGGAAGGTCGGACCGTCACCGAGGTGTTTGACTGTCTGGAGGGCGACGAAACCTGTGACGCCGCCCATGTCATTGACAGTGGCGAGACCGTCAGCGGCAGGTTCCATTACACCAACGACCAGGGCGTCACCTATCCTCTGCATTTCGAGTGCTCGCCGCTTCTGGATGCGGAAGGGAAGACCGTGGGGGCCATCGGCGTTCTCATCGACCTGACCCGCGAGGAACAGGACAAGGCGGACATCGAAGCCCAGCGGTGGAACCTGCTTCAGGTGGCCAACGAGGTCACTGAGGTCGCCATGTCCCTGAACCGCGCCGCCGGTGACTTGTCCGGACGGATGGATCAGCTGGCCGGAGGCGTGGACACCACTGCGGACCAGACCGGCCAGGTGGCCACGGCCATGGAGCAAATGAATTCCACGGTCCTGGAAGTCGCCCGCAATGCCACCGAGACCTCCGAGGCTTCGGACGTGGCCAACAAGGTTGCCGTGGAAGGCGGGGAAGTGGTGCGCAGGGCTGTGGCCGAGATCAACGGAGTGGCCTCCATCACGGAAAGCCTGGCCTCGTCTCTGGAGGATCTTTCGGAGCGGGCTCAGGATATCGGCCAGGTCATCGGTGTTATCAACGACATAGCGGATCAGACCAATTTGCTGGCGCTTAACGCGGCCATCGAAGCGGCCCGAGCCGGAGAGGCCGGACGTGGTTTCGCGGTGGTTGCCGACGAGGTGCGCAAGTTGGCCGAAAAGACCATGCAGGCCACCAGGGAAGTGGAGGAGGCCATCCTGCTGATTCAGCAGAGTTCCGGCGAAGTTGTCCGTGAAATGGAGGGTACCAGGGAACGGGTGGTCAATGCCTCGGAAATGGCAGAAGGTTCCGGCAAGGTCCTGGGCAAAATTGTGCAGGAAGCCGGCAACATCGCCACTATGGTGGCGGGAATCGCCGCCGCTGCGGAGGAGCAGTCGGCCACCAGCGACGAGATCAACTCCAGTGTGACCCAGATCAATGATCTGTCACAACAGGTATTGGGCGGCATTCGCGAATCCCATCGTGGGATTCAGGAAGTTGCTGAAATATCACATAAACTTACGGTGCTTGTAGAAAAGTTCAAGAGTTGAGAGCCCCAGTTGCGCAAAGGCGGCAAAGGCTGGTAAATACCATGAGGTCGTGGTCGCGATGGTCGGCCACGGCCTTTTTTCATGAAAAAGGGTCGATTTCTCTTGACGTGAAGAGTGAAAATTTTTAGGAATAATTATCGTTAATAAAAACTATGGGGATTGCACATGTCCACTGAAATGGGTTTCAGGCTTTCAAAACAACGCAAGGTTATCCTCGAAGAGCTGAGGAAGGTGACCAGCCATCCTACGGCCGACGAGGTTTATGACATGGTGCGGGAGATCATCCCGCGCATCAGTCTCGGGACCGTTTACCGCAACCTGGAGTTCCTGAGCAGCCAGGGCCTGGTGCTCAAGCTCGGCGGACCCGGAACCCAGAAACGTTTTGACGGCAATCCGAAGCCGCATCCGCACATCCGTTGTTCGGTCTGCTCCAAGATCGAAGACGTCATGTGCGAAGTGGACGTGCCCGCGCTCCCCGAAGAGTACACCCGGGGGTTTGATATTCATAACTGCAATGTGGAGTTTGTGGGCATCTGCCCCAAGTGCAAGACGGAAATGCAGTAGCAGCTGATTATAATCCGCCTCGGGTGACTTTCACGTTCTCATTGTGCTATATCGTTGACTGATCCGGCCCTTTGGGCCGGACTACTCGAGTTGACCAAAGGAGGAATCGAATGTCCGTCAAAGGCACCCGTACCGAAAAGAACCTGCTCACAGCTTTTGCAGGTGAATCCCAGGCCCGCAACAAGTACACCTACTTCGCCGGCATCGCCAAGAAAGAAGGATACGTGCAGATTTCCGCGATTTTCGAGGAAACCGCCAATCATGAGAAAGAGCATGCCAAGCGCCTGTTCAAGTTCCTGGAAGGCGGCGAGGTGGAGATCACGGCGTCCTACCCGGCCGGCGTGCTGGGAACCACTTTGGAAAACCTCAAGGAAGCCGCCGCTGGCGAGCATTACGAGTTTTCGACCATGTATCCCGAATTCGCACGGATCGCCCGGGAGGAAGGTTTCAACGAGATCGCGGCCGTGTTTGAGAACATTGCCGTGGCCGAAACCTACCATGAGGAACGCTATCTTTCCCTGGTCAAGAATATCGAGGACGGAAAGGTCTTTGTGAAGGACTCGGAGATCGTGTGGCGCTGCCGCAACTGCGGTTACAACCACAAGGGCACCACGGCCCCGGAAAAATGTCCGGCCTGCGCCCATCCCCAGGCTCATTTCGAAATCAAGGACACCAACTGGTAAATCGACAATCACAGGAGAAAAGACATGGCTATCAAGCTCGGTGAAGTATACAAATGTGAAGTCTGCGGCAACATCGTCATGGCAATCCACGAAGGCGACGGAGATTTGGTCTGTTGCGGCCAGGAAATGAAGCTTTTCAAGGAAAACACCGTGGACGCGGCACAGGAAAAGCACGTGCCCGTTATCGAAAAGAACGGTGATGAGGTGACCGTGAAGGTCGGCGGCGTGCCCCATCCCATGGAAGAAAAGCATTACATTGAATGGATCGAGCTCTGTATCGGCGACACGTGCCTGTATAAGATGCTCAAGCCGGGCGATACGCCGGAAGCCACCTTCTGCGTCAAGGGGCTTTCCGGCTCCATGAGTGCTCGTGAATACTGCAACATTCACGGCCTCTGGGCGGCCGAAGCCTAGAACCAAAGCATTTGCGGAGGGGACTGTTTCAGTCTCCTCCGATTATGAATATAACGCAGGAAGCTGGAGGAATCATGGCCGCTCCGGAAGATATGTGGCAATGCCAGACAGTCAATTGCGGCTACATCTACAACCCGGACAAGGGCGACCGCAAGGGCGGGATTCCCAAGGGCGTCAAGTTTGAGGATCTTCCGGATGACTGGTGCTGCCCCATTTGCGGGGGAACCAAGAAGTGCTTCAAGCCTCTGGCCGGGCCGACTTCAACCAAGGCGGACTGCGAGTTGCCCACGGTATCCGAGTCCGGCGAGTTGACATCTGCTGCCACAACTGCGAAAGAATCTGACCAACAGGAGTTGAAAGGTATGGAAAAATATGTTTGTGACGTTTGCGGCTACGTGTACGACCCCGAAGTGGGCGACCCGGACAACGACATTGCGCCGGGCACCAAGTTCGAGGATATCCCGGACGACTGGACCTGTCCCATCTGCGGTGCAACCAAGGACAGTTTTTCGCCCGAATCTTAGACTCGGCTTGCCCGGAAACATATTTTCTTGACGAAGTAAGGATCGCGGTCCACCTTACGAGGTGGACCGCATCTTTTTGTATCAACGCTGCGGCAAGCGGCACAAGCCCTACTGCGGAGAGCTCTGATGAAACCGGTTGAAGTGAAGAAAGATATCTGGTGGGTCGGTTGTGTGGACTGGAACCGGCGCAATTTTCATGGCTATTCCCTGTCCCCCTTGGGCACCACCTACAACAACTATCTGATCGTGGATGAGAAGGTCACCCTGGTTGACACGGTGGACAAGAAGTTCTGGAGCAGGCTCAAGTGCAATCTGGCCCACGTTCTGGGGGATCGCAAGATCGACTATTTCGTCATCAACCACCTGGAACCGGACCACGCCGGCTGCCTGGCGGACGCCATCGAATACTACAAGCCCGAAAAGGTCTACACCTCGCCCATGGGAGAAAAGGCCATGAAGGCCCATTTCCATTACGAGGACTGGCCGGTCGAGGTCGTGCCTACCGGCACCGAGGTCTCCACCGGAAAGCATACCCTGCATTTCGTTGAAACCCGCATGCTGCATTGGCCCGACAGCATGGCCACCTACGTGCCCGAGGCCAAGCTCATGTTCACCAACGACGCTTTCGGCCAGAACATCGCCAGCAGCGAACGCTTTGCCGACGAATACGACAGTCACGTGGTCGAGCAGTCCCTGAAGCACTATTACGCCAACATCGTACTGCCGTACTCCCCCATGGTGCTCAAGACCCTGAAGGCCATTGGGGACATGGGCATCGAGCTCGACATGGTCTGCCCCGATCACGGCCTGATCTTCCGCGGCGACGACGTGGCCTGGGTCATGAACAAGTACCGCGAATACGTCGAGCAGAAGCCCGAGAACAAGGCGGTCATCGTTTATGACACCATGTGGCATTCCACCGAACACATGGCCGAGGCTGTGGCTTCCGGGCTGGCGGACAAGGGTGTCAGCGTCAAGATCATGTCCATGAAGGCCGATCATCACAGCACCATCATGACCGAGATTTTCGATGCCGCAGCAGTGGTGGTGGGGTCTCCCACGCACAACAACGGCATCCTGCCGCTCATGGGCGACATGCTCACCTACATGAAGGGCCTGCGCCCCATGAACAAGCTGGGCGCCGCCATCGGCTCCTTCGGATGGTCCGGCGAGTGCGTGAAGATCCTGAACGGCTGGCTTGAGGACATGAAGATGGAAGTGGTGGAGCCCAATCTCAAGGTCAAACACGTGCCCACCCACGACGACTACAAGAGCTGCTACGACTTGGGCGTTGCTCTGGCCGAACGGATTAAGGAAAAGATCGGCTAGCTCTGCATTGATGCATATGTTCGGCGGCCCTGCTCAGGTGGGGCCGTTTTTTGTCCCGCGGGCGGTTGCCGGTTGCAAGGCTTTGCGATTGTGTATATAGACCCCACCTTACGTAGCCTATGTTTCAGATCGATAAAGGAGACGACATGAGCGGTGGTAAAGGCCGTGGTCGGTTGACGCGGCTGGCAGACTTTATTTTCGAGTGCGGCATGCTCCGCAAAACACCGAGGACCGGCTACCAGTTTTTGGGGAGCGGTTCGGAAAATGTGGCCGAGCATTCCTTTCGCACGGCGGTCATCGGTCATATCCTGGCCGAGATGGCCGGGGCGGATGTGGCCCGTACCACCTACATGTGCCTGTTTCACGATCTCCACGAAGCCCGCACCGGCGACTTCAACTACGTGAACCGCATCTACAACAGGTCCGAGCGCACCAAGGCTCTTGAACATTCCGTAGCCGGGACCGGGCTTGAAGAGGAAATCATCGGCTATTGGGAAGAGTTGGAGGATACCGAAACCCTGGAAGCCAAACTGGCCCAGGATGCGGACCAACTCGATTTCATTGCCAACCTCAAGGAAGAAACCGACATGGGCAACAAATACGCCAGGGAGTGGATGGAGCTCGCCCTGAAGCGCGTCCGCACCGAATGGGGCAGGCAACTTGCCGAAACCATCGCCACCACCGATCATAAGGATTGGTGGTTCCTGACCCGGGATGAGTCCTGGTGGACCAGGAAGAACGGCAGCGCCAAGCCGAAATAGGCGGGCGAGTTGTAAAAAAGTGTTGGTATAATGTTATAGTTATCTACACCCCTTGCCGTTTTTCGTCACTTTTTGTAAGTGACTAACTGGTTATTCGTCGGTCTGCGGGTGCTGTAACCGGCGTCAAAGGGTAAGTCGTCGAATCGCGTTATGCTGGGGAGCTTGGAAAAGCGCGTTCGATTCTTTAATCCAGGGAAGGATTTCATGTCGCGAGTTTTAGAGGGTGTGGCGACCCCCTTCAATGCACTTGGCACTGTCTGCCTTCACGTGTTGGAAGAAATGGGCGCATTGTTCATTTTCTTTCTGGACTCCGTCCGGCTCATGTTCGCCGGATGGGGGCAGTTTGCCAAAACCGTTCGCCAGATATATTTCATCGGATTCCAGTCCATCAGCGTCATCGCCCTCATCGGGCTGTTTACGGGCATGGTCATGGGCATGCAGCTCTACTTCGCCCTGTCCGTGTTCGGCGCGGACGGCTTCCTGGGAACCGGCGTGGCCCTGTCCATGGTCCGCGAACTCGCTCCCGTACTCACCGCCATCATGCTTACGGGCCGGGCCGGATCGGCCATGACCGCGGAGATCGGGGTCATGCGCATCTCCGAGCAGATCGACGCCCTGACCATTATGGACATCAACCCCATGCGTTATCTGGTGGCGCCCAAGATGGCGGCAAGCATCATCAGCTTCCCCATTCTGACCGCGCTCTTCAACCTCATCGCCATCACCGGCGGATGGTTGACCGGGGTCAAGCTTCTGGGGGCCAACGCCGGAGTCTACTGGTACCGGGTGGAGGCGGCCCTGAGTTGGGACGACATCTACGGCGGTTTTCTCAAGGCCCTGATGTTCGGCGTGCTCGTCTGCACCATTTGCTGCTATGAAGGCTACTACACGCACACCCGCGGCCATGCCGGGCCTGAAGGCGTCAGCCAGTCCACCACCAATGCGGTGGTCAAGTCCTGCGTCATCATCCTCATGGCCGATTACATTCTGACTTCCCTGCTGTGGTAAGGACGGACCCATGACGACTGCACCAGGAATAGAACTGAAGAATCTGACCGTCGGCTACTCGGGAAACCCTGTGGTCAGCGATATGAATATCGAGATTCCCGGCGGCAAGCTGACCATGGTGGTCGGCGGCTCCGGGTGCGGCAAGTCCACTCTGTTGAAACATATTCTCCGGCTGAACGCCCCCATAGAGGGCAGCATCCGTATCGGCGGGCACGATGTGTTTTCCCTTTCAGGCAAGGCCTTTCGCTGCCTGCGGCAACGCATGGGCGTCCTGTTCCAGGACGGTGCATTGCTCGGCTCCCTGCGCCTTGTGGACAACGTGGCCCTGCCGTTGCGTGAGCATACCAGTCTCAAGGAATCCCGGATCAGGGACATCGTACGGCATAAGTTGGAACTGGTGGGCCTCGGACATGCCTTGGACTTGTATCCCAATGAACTCTCAGGCGGCATGCGCAAGAGGGCCGGACTTGCCAGGGCCCTGGTCATGGATCCTCAGGTGCTTTTCTGCGACGAGCCCACATCGGGCCTGGATCCGGTCATGTCCGCCGAGCTGGACCAGTTGTTGCTGGAAATGATGGGCCATTTCGACATGACCATGGTGGTGGTGACCCATGACTTGGCCAGCATGCGCTCCATCGCCGATTATGTCGTGGTGCTGGGAGACGGCAGGTGCCTGTTCCAGGGCACGGTGGAAGAGCTGGAAAAACAGCAGGACCCGTATTTGCGCAGGTTCCTGGATCGCAAGGCCCACGAGCGGGACACGCCGCGGCTGACCATGCCGCCCATTGACCGCACCAAGATGAAACTCAACTGCACGCAACTCCTGGACGAGGGGTAGGTTCCAAAGAAGGGGAAGAGCGAGGAATCATGAGAAAGTACAACAAGCAGACCGCTGTCGGCATTTTCGTTTTCCTGGGAATCGTCGCCATGGCCTACATGAGCATCAAACTTGGCAACGTGACCCTGTTTTCGGATCAGTATTACATGCTCAAGGCGGACTTCACCAATGTTGCAGGCCTGAAGGTCAATGCACCCATCCAGGTTTACGGCGTGGAAGTGGGCTTTGTGAAGAGCATCAGCCTGAATCAGAAGGACGGTATGGCCCACCTGGAGTTGATGATCCGCAAGGACGTCAAGTTGACAGACGATGCCATAGCTTCTATCAAAACCAGCGGACTTATTGGTGACAAATATGTCAGTATTTCACCCGGAGGCGTCGGCGACCCCGTTGAAGATGGGGACACGCTCTTTGATACGCAGCCGGCTATCGATCTCGAAGATCTGATCAGCAAATTTGCGGTCGGCTCTGTATAACGTGGAGAAAAGTGTGAAGAGAATATATTCCATCCTGTCTGTTCTGGTACTGGCCGTGGGGCTGTCCCTGGGAACTGTCGGCGTGGCCGGTGCGGACATGACCCCGACCGAGACGCTTGAGGAAGGCATCGACAAGATCGTTGCCGTCCTCAAGGACCCCAAAGTCAACACGGAGAGCGGCAAGCGGGAGGCCATCGAGGAACTCAGTGAGATGGCTGGCAATTACTTCGCTTTCGATGAATTGACCAAACGCGCCGTGGGCAAGCCCTGGCTGGACATGAGCGAGGGACAGCGCACCGAATTCGTCCAGACCTTTCGCAAATTGCTCGAATTGACCTATCTGCAGAAGATTCGTCAATATCATGACGAAAAAGTCGAGTTCACAAAGGAGCTTGTCAAAGGCAACAGAGCAATGGTCTTGACGAACGTCCAAGCCAAGGATAGTGTCTATTCGGTTAATTACAAACTGATAAAGCGGGAAAACCGCTGGCTGGTGTATGATGTCATCGGTGAAAACATCAGTCTGGTGAAGAACTACCGTCAGCAGTTCAACGAGATTCTTCAAAAGAGTAGCCTCGAAGAACTCGTTGAAAGACTTAAGAAAAAAGTTTCCGCGCTCGAATCGGGCAAGGTTGCGGATCCAGAATAATCGGGTTTGGAAATCCCACGGGGAGAGGATATGCGCATAGAAGTTTTGTTCGCGATGCTGGTGGCCGCGCTGTTGCTGGGGGCAGCTCCGGCCATGGCCGCAGATGGAACCGGGCCTGCAGGGGGAATGCAGATCGCCCAGTTCGACGACGACGAGATCTGGGACGACTCCGGTAAACTCATCACCGAGAAGCTGGGGCAGGAAGACGTTCAGATCAGTGACCCGCTCAAAGGCTGGAACTACTTCTGGTACACTTTCAACGACGCCATGTATCACGGCGTGTTCAAGCCCATTGCCCAGGGATATTCCTTTATCATTCCTGAGCGACCGCGTACCTGGGTCAGGAATTTCTTTCACAACCTCATGTTCCCGGTCCGCTTCGTGGGTTGCATCATGCAGGGCAAGTTCGACTCGGCCGGCATGGAGACTTCCAAGTTCATCATCAACTCCACCATCGGCCTGGCCGGTGTGGCCGACCTGACAGAAGGCCGCGCCACGGTTCGTCCCATCGCCACGGGCGACGAGGACATGGGGCAGTCCTTCGGCAGGTGGGGAATCGGCAATGGGCCCTATCTGGTATGGCCGTTCCTCGGGCCCAGCACATTGCGTGACAGTGTGGGTTCCGTAGGCGATTATTTCCTGACACCCACCAGTTATCTGAACCCCTGGTACTGGTCTGTTGCGGCCAAATCCTACGACCGTATCAACAGGCTCACCTTCGAGATCGGACGGTACGAGTCCCTGACCGAAAGCTCCATAGATCCATACGCCGCAGTCCGTGATGCCTACATCAAGCTGCGCGCCAAGAAGGTCAGCGAATAACCGGCCGCATGAAGATCGCGGTCATTTCAGACACCCATTTCAAGCATTGTCCCGCCGGACTTGAGTCGGTCTACAAGACCTGGCTTGAGCCGGCGGATTTTCTGTTGCATTGCGGCGACATCACTTCTTTTGACTGCTGGAGTTTCTTCCTGCAGCATCCCAGCTTTCATGCGGTTCGGGGCAACTGCGACTGGGACCCGCAGCTTGCGGACATGGTGGACCCTATGGTCACTCTGGACATTGGCGGTCTGAAAGTGGGGCTGACCCATGGCTGGGGGCCGCGTCCGCAGGTTCCCTCCAAGGTGGCCCAAGCATTCGGTCCCGAATACGACCTGGTCTGCTACGGGCATACCCATAAGCGGGACTGGTCTGTGGTGGAGGGCGTGCAACTCTGCAACCCCGGCAGCTTCGGAGAGTCGGGCTCACTGGCTCTCATCACAGTCCATGACGACAAGTCCATGGACTGTCAATTCCTTACCGTTGATTTCTGATTTCCAGTAGCGCTGCACAATCTACGGGCATATTTATCCGTTTATTGTTTTAATTAGGATTATCTTTGATAATTCCTAATTTTATTTTGCCGTATTGTGTTTTGGCAGCTAAGTTGCAGAATTGTGAAAGCGCTTGGTTTTCGTTGTAAAAAATAGCCGTTTTTTGTCAATCAATGCGTAAAAAAAGAATGGTCAGCCAGGTTGTGGGCGATAATGCACAAAAAATGATCCTATTTCTTTCGTATTGACAAGAAAATTCCCAGAAAACGGTTGACGAAACTCTCAAATGAGGCAATGAGGGGTGAAAAGTGTTTTGGCGACCGGGTGCAAGCAATCCCGGAATTGTATGTCTTGTCGCATCGCGACCAAAACAGGAGACCGGAATACATGGAAATTCTGGAACTGATCAAGGCGAGGGACCCGAACGAACGCGAGTTTCATCAGGCAGCGGGCGAGGTGGTCGAATCTATCCTTCCCGTGATGGACCGCAACCCGCAGTACAGAAGCGCGGGCATATTGGAAAGAATTATTGAGCCGGAGCGGGTGATCATCTTCCGCGTGCCCTGGGTGGACGATCAGGGCGAGGTGCACGTCAATCGCGGTTTCCGCGTCGAGATGAATAGCGCCATTGGTCCCTACAAGGGCGGGCTCAGGTTCCATCCCTCGGTCAACCTCGGCATTCTCAAATTTCTGGCATTCGAACAGGTGTTCAAAAACGCCCTGACCACGCTGCCCATGGGCGGCGGCAAGGGCGGCTCCGATTTCGACCCCAAGGGTAAGTCCGACACCGAAGTGGAGCGCTTTTGTCAGAGCTTCATGATTGAACTCTCCAGACACATCGGCCCCAACACGGACGTTCCGGCCGGCGACATAGGTGTGGGCGCGCGCGAGATCGGTTACCTGTTCGGCATGTACAAGCGCCTGCGCAACGAGTTTACCGGCGTGCTCACCGGCAAGGGCCTGAATTGGGGCGGCAGCCTCATTCGTCCCGAAGCCACCGGGTATGGTGCGGTTTATTTTGCTGCGGAAATGCTCAACGCCAAGGGTGACAGTCTGGACAAAAAAACCGCTCTGGTCTCAGGTTCAGGGAATGTGGCTCAGTACACCATTGAAAAGCTTCTTGAGCTCGGCTGTACCCCCCTTACCGTTTCCGATTCCTCCGGATACATTTATGATGAAACCGGCATTGATCGCGAAAAACTTGAATACATCATGCACCTCAAGAATATGAAGCGCGGTCGTGTCAAGGAGTATGCCGAAAAGTACTCCGAGGCCGTGTACACACCGGTGGACCCGTCCCTCGATCACAACCCCCTGTGGAACCACAAGGCCGACTGTGCCTTCCCCAGCGCCACCCAGAACGAGATCAACGGCAAGGATGCCCGGAATCTGGTCGACAACGGGGTGTTCGTCGTTTCCGAGGGCGCCAACATGCCCACCACTCCGGAAGGCGTGGAGATATTCCTGGACAACAATGTGCTCTACGGTCCGGGCAAGGCGGCCAACGCGGGCGGCGTTTCCGTTTCCGGCCTGGAAATGAGCCAGAACAGTATGCGTTTCAACTGGACCCGTGAGGAAGTGGACCACAGGTTGCGCATCATCATGAAGACCATTCATAAAAACTGCATGGACACCGCCGAGCAGTACGGCACCCCCTTCAACTACGTCAACGGCGCCAACATTGCGGGCTTCGTCAAGGTTGCCGACGCCATGCTGGACCAGGGCGTGGTCTGATGTCATAATCTCCATACCCAGATACCTTCGGGGACGGCTTCGGCCGTCCCCGCTGCACTCCCAGAGGCGGTACCCATGATTCGAGGTTGGGACTTCTGCGCCATTGGCGGCACCGACGCGAAATTCAGAACCTACCATGATCTCATGGCCAGGAAAGTGCGCGACATCCTGCTTATTTCCACCCCATACGACGCATGGGTCATGGAGGAGGACTGCAAACTGTCCGAGCGTATCGTCAGCGAATACCGAGGGCTGAACCTGAGCCACCCGCCCCGGCTGACCTGGGTTTCCTCGGTGGAAGAAGCCCTGGACAAGCTCGGCGAGCGCCGATTTGATTTGGTCATCCACATGCCTCAGTTGGCGGATCTGGAGGGCGTGAACTCGGGCCGGGCCATCAAAGAGAAGGATCCGGAAATGCCCATCATTCTGCTGACCCACAGGGATGTGGACTTTCCGGAAGGCAGGCCGCCGTGGTTCGACCGCCACTTTGTCTGGTCCGGGGATGCGGATCTCCTGGTGGCCCTGGTCAAACTGACCGAGGACGGCTGGAACGTGGATTTCGACACTCGTTCCACGGGTATCAGGGTCATCATTTTCGTGGAGGACTCTCCGCGTTACATTTCTTCCATGTTGCCCATCCTGTACAAGGAGTTGGTGCTCCAGACGCAGAAAGTCATTGAGGCGGGGCTCAACCAGGAGCACAGGCTTCTGACCATGCGCGCCCGCCCCAAGATTCTTCTGGCCGAGACCTATGAAAAGGCCATGGAATTGTTCAACACCTATGAGGAGTTCGTGCAGGGTGTTATTTCGGACGTCCGCTTCCCTATGGGAGGCGCCAAACACCCCGAAGCCGGGGTCAGGTTCCTCAAGGAGGTCAAAGGTCTCAGGCAGGACATTCCGCTGCTCATGGCCAGCAACGAGTCCTTGAACAAGGAAAAGGCCCGGGATATCCCGACTTTTTTCGTGGACAAGAACTCGCCATTATTGTTGGCGGAGGTACAGAGGTTCGTCTCCGACCAACTTGGATTCGGCGATTTCATCTTCCGCACGCCGGACGGCAGCGAGGTTGCCCGGGCGAGCAGTCTCTACGCCCTGGAAAAGCTCTTGGGCGTGGTTCCGGACGACGTGTTTCTGCGCCACTGTCGAAGCAATGATTTTTCGCGCTGGTTTTTCGCCCGTACCGAATTCAATCTGGCCTGCGGGGTGCGTCCCCTCACAGAACAGGACTTTGCGGACGTGAGCGCCATGCGGGAATATCTGGTTAACGACCTCAAACGGCGGCGCACCGAGCGTCAGAAGGGGGTCATCGTCAATTTCAGTCCCGTCAATTTTGACCCGGTCACGGATTTCATGAAGATCGGAGAGGGGTCCCTCGGCGGCAAGGCGCGCGGCCTGGCCTTTCTGTTCGCACTGCTGGACCGGGCAGGCAACCTGGAGGAGGATTTCGGGGATCGTATCGAGGTTTCAGCCCCCAAATCCCTGACCATGGCCACCCAGTGCTTTGACGAGTTCGTGACTTTCAACGATCTCAAGTACCTGGCGGACAGAGAGGTGGAAGATGAGGAGGTGGCGCGCATTTTCGGGCTGGCGGAAATGCCCTCATGGATCGTGGACCAGCTTCGGGCCTATCTCATGGAGATCCGCTATCCCTTGGCCGTGCGCTCCTCAAGCCTGCTGGAAGACGCCCAGTTCCAGGCCTACGCAGGGCTCTACTCCACCTACATGCTGCCCAACGATCATTCGGACATCGACTGCCGCCTGGAGCAGCTCGTTCACGCCGTGAAGATGGTTTTCGCCTCCACTTATTTCAAGGCGCCCAAGGCGTTTTCCAAGCGTGTGAATCTGCGCACCGACGAGGAGCGCATGGGAGTCATCATCCAGCAGATTGTGGGCGAGCGTTACGGCGATCATTTCTACCCGGCCATCGGCGGAGTCGCCCAATCCTACAACTACTATCCCTTTGGGCGGATGAAACCGGAAGAAGGGGTGGCCACCGTGGCCATGGGCCTGGGGAAGACCGTGGTGGACGGAGAAAAGTGCCTGCGATTCTCTCCTCGTTATCCTAAGGTGCTGCCTCAGTGTCCCGACATGGAGGAGACTCTCAAAAATGCCCAGAACAATTTTTACAGTCTGCACATGCCCGGCGAATGCGGCATTCAGCGGGTCCGAACGGGCGAGAATCTGGTCCGTCGAGACGTGGCCGACGCCGAACCGGACGGTCCCTTGGGCATGCTGGCTTCCACCTATCTGCCCGATCAGGACATCCTGCGCGACACCGCCTCCATCGACGGGCCCAAGGTCATGGTCTTCGCGCCGGTGCTCAAGCACAAGGCCATCCCACTGGCCGAAGTGCTGGGCGCCGTGCTGGAAGTGGCCAAGGAGGCCATGGGCGGCCCAGTGGAAATCGAGTTTGCGGTGAACATGTACCGGGACGGCCGCAAGCCTATATTCTCCCTTCTGCAAGTGCGGCCCATGAGCGCTCTGGCCGATCTGCATCAGGTGGCCATCGAGCCGGAAGAAAGGGAGCGTGCCTTCTGCTACTCCGAACACGCCCTGGGCAACGCCGAGAAGACGGGCATCATGGATATCGTCTATGTGCGCCCGGATGTCTTCGACGTAGGCAGGACCGAGCAAATCGCCCGGGAAATAGGCAGAATCAACCGCCGTATGGTGGAAGAGGGGCGCAAGTACCTGCTCATCGGGCCGGGGCGCTGGGGGTCATCGGATCGCTGGCTGGGCATTCCCGTGGGCTGGGCCGACATCTCCGGGGTTTCGGTCATCATTGAAACCTGGGCCGACGAACTCAAGGTGGAACCGTCTCAAGGCTCGCACTTCTTTCACAATATCACCACGCTGGGCATTAACTACGTCATGGTCCCCCGGACCGGTGAAAGCCGGCTTGACTGGGACTGGATCGTCTCGCTCCCCTCACGACAGGAGGGCGAGTTCATGGCCTGGGTCACCCTGGAAAAGCCTCTCAGGGTCAAGGTGGACGGGCGGGAATCCGTCTGCGTCATGCTTGCCGACTGATCTCGAGGCAATTGCCGCATAAAAAAAGGCCTGCATCCTCATGGATGCAGGCCTGTGTCTTTCGGGAGACCGCCTAGTTGAGGAGGTCCTTGCGGACGATTTCAACGGTGGCGTTCTGGCGCAGGTCGGCCAGGTAGGACTGGAACATTTCCTGTTCGTAACGTTCCGTGGCCGTTTTGATCCAGGCGTTCTTTTCCTGCTCCCAGGCATCATTCGGAGCCGGGATCAGTTCTGTGCGGCTGGCTATGACGAAACCGGCCGGTACGCGGTAGATTGAAGGCAGCCAGGTGTTTTCCTTGGCGGCGAACACGGCGGCGATGAGTTGCGGGTTCTGACCCAAAGCCGGGATGGAGGTGTTGCGGCGGAACTGCTTGGACTTTTTGATGTCCTTCTTGTACTTGGCCAAGGTTTCCGCGGCTTTGTCGCCGTTGAGGCCTGCCAAGATCTCGTTGGCCTTGGTTTCTGCCAGCTTGGCGGCTTCCTGAGCTCTGAGGTTCTCGGCGATGGTCGCTTTGACCTTTTCCAGGGGAATCGGTGCAGACGGATCATCATCCAACTTTACGGCCAGCATGTAGCCGCCCTTGATACTCAACGGGGTTTTGGGCTTGGCGCCTTTAACCGAAGAGAACAGGGTCTCGGCAGCTTCCTTGGTCATGCCGAAGGCTTGCTGGATCTGCTGCGCGGAGACCATCGGGGTCTTGATGGTCCGCAGTTTCAGTTCCTTGGCAATCTCGTCCAGACTCATGCCGGAGAAAAGACGGTCCATGGAGTCGTCCAACAAGTCGGAAACACGGTCGGACGCCTTGTCCTCGGCGATCATGCCCTTGACGCTGTTCTTGACCTTGTCGAAGCTCAGAGTGCGCGCCGCCTTGCGGTCGTCCACCTTGATGATGTGCAGACCGAATTCGGTGCGCACCGGGTCGGATACCTCACCCTTTTTGAGGGCGAAGGCGGTTTCTTCAAAGGCAGGAACCATGGCGCCGCGGCCGAACCAGCCCAGGTCGCCGCCGGTAGCGGCGGACGGGCCCTCGGAGTACTTCTCGGCCAGTTTGCCGAAGTCCTTGCCGGCCCTGGCCTTGGCCAGGATGCCCTTGATCTTTTCGGTGGCCTTCTTCACTTCCGCGGGAGAGGCGGTCTTGTCGAGCTTGATGAGAATGTGCCGTGCGGAAACCTGCTCATCCTGCTTGAAGGAGTCCTTGTGGTTATCGTAGTAGGCCTTCATTTCCTCCTCGGAAACCTGTTCCTGGGAGGCGAGTTGCTCGGGAGTGAAGGCAATGTATTCAAAGGAAGCGGTTTGGGGTTTCTGGAAACGGTCCACGTTGTCCTGGTAGAACTTGGCCACCTGGTCGTCGGTGACGACCGCGACGTTCATGAAGTCGTCCGGGTTGACCGTAAGGTACTTGATGCGGGCTTCTTCGCGCAGCCAATTGTAGATGGAGCGGGCCTGCTCCGGAGTTGCTTTGGCGGTCTTGGCCACAAAGCGCTGCAGCTTGCCCTGAAGCAGCTTTTGCTTGAACTCCCGTTCGAACTGCTCGGGCGTGGTTCGGCTGCCGCGCAGCACAACGGCATAGCGGTCCTTGTCGAAGATGTTTCCCGGCCCCCAGAAGGCGGGCATGGCGCTGATGGCCTTGTAGAGCTCTTCGTTGGAAACCGTGATGCCCAGGCGTTCGGCTTCGGCCAGCACCAGGCGCTTGGTGATCATGTCGCTGAGCACCATCTCCTTGAGTTGCGGGCTGTCCAGCATCTCGGCAGTGATGTTCTTGTTGTTGCGAAGGTTCTCCACGAAACGCGCGAGAGTCACCTCATATTCCTGCCTGGTGATGGGGGCATCGTTCACGTAGGCGAAGATGGGATCTCCCTTGTCCGTGAAACTGCTGATGCCAAAGGTGAGCACGAAGGCGAGAATGATGATGGCAAAGAGGATTTTGATGATCCAGCTCTGAGCGTTTTCGCGCATTATATCCAGCATTTGAACCCCAATTCGTTTTTTATCGATTACTGATTATGACTGCCTGTCGCGAACCGCGTTCAGCAGGCCACCTGATTGGATAATCCGTAGTTCCTTTTCGGTCAAATCATTTGTGACCGGGATGGATTCGCCGCTGTCCGTGATCATGTTTACGGGTTGCCCGGGCTGCAGTTTCGAGGCCGGAATGGTCAGTCCGGTTCCCTGTTCCAGCTTGCCGTAGTCGTCCTGGTTGACCAGGAGCAGGGGCAGAATGCCGAAGTTGATCAGGTTGGCGCGATGGATGCGGGCCAGCGATTTGGTCACCACGGCTTTGACGCCCAGATGACGCGGCCCCAGTGCTGCGTGTTCGCGGCTGGAACCCTGGCCGTAGTTTTCTCCGCCCAGAATGACACCCTTTCCGGCTTCCTTCATGCGGCCCACGAACTCTTTGTCCACGCGGGAGAATATGTATTCGCTGATGGCCGGAATGTTGGAACGCAGGGCCGTGATCTGCGGCCCGGCGGGCAGGATGTGGTCGGTGGTGATGTTGTCCTCCACCTTGAGCAGCACCTTGGCCTCCACGGTTTGGGGCAGCTCCTCAAACCTTTCCAGGGCTACGATGTTGGGGCCGCGCAGTACTTCCACACCGCTTCCGTCCTTGGGCGGGAATACGAACAGGTCGCGGATGCTCGGCACGGAGTCCGGCAGTTCCACGCGCTCGGGACGTTCGCCCCAGGTGGCCGGGTCGGTGAATTCACCGTCCAGGGCCAGGCGTGCGGCGGTTTCCGGAGAGGCGAGATAGATCTTGGCGTCCTGGGTGCCGCTGCGCCCTTCGAAGTTGCGGTTGAAGGTGCGCACGCTCACGCCTTCGGACGTGGGCGAACCGCCCATGCCGATGCACGGACCGCAGGTACATTCCAACAGGCGCGCGCCTGCATCCAGCAGCGGCTCGAGAAGGTTTTCTGCGGCCAGCATCTTGACCACCTGTTTGGAGCCCGGAGAGATGAGCAGGTCGGTGCTTGCCGGAACCCGTTTGCCTTCCAGTATCCTGGCCGTGGTCTTGAGGTCTGCGTAGGAGGAGTTGGTGCAGGAACCGATGGCGCACTGGTCTATCCTGAGGCCGGCCAATTCGCGCACGGGCACCACCAGATCGGGCATGTGGGGCTGGGCCACCAGCGGTTCCAGGGCCGAGAGGTCGATGTTAACGATCTCGTCGTACTCGGCGTCCGCATCGGGCAGCAGTTCCACAAAGTCCTCGGGGCGGCCCATCTGGGCCATGAAGCGTTTGGTCTGCTCGTCGCTGGGAAAAATTGAGGTGGTGGCACCCAGTTCCGCGCCCATGTTGGTGATGGTGGCGCGCTCGGGAACGGTCAGGGTCTCGACGCCCGGTCCGCCGTATTCGAAGACCTTGCCCACGCCGCCCTTGACCGTGAGCATGCCCAGCAGGTGCAGGATCACGTCCTTGGCGGCGGCCCAGCCCTGCAGCCTGCCGGTCAGATTGACCTTGACGACCTTGGGCATGGGAATGGAGTAGGCTTCGCCCGCCATGGCCAGCGCCACGGACAAACCTCCCGCGCCCATGGCCAGGGAGCCGATGCCCCCGGCGGTGGGGGTATGCGAGTCCGAGCCTATGAGCGTGGCGCCGGGTTTGGCGAAATTTTCAAGATGGAGCTGGTGGCAGATGCCGGTGCCCGGAGGCGAGAAGACAACGCCGTATCTTTCGGCCACGGTGCGCAGGTAACGGTGGTCGTCCGGGTTGCGGAAACCCATCTGCAGGGTGTTGTGGTCCACGTAGCTGACGGAGAGGTCCGTCTTGACGCGATCCAGGCCGATGGCCTCGAACTGGAGGTAGGCCATGGTGCCGGTTGCGTCCTGGGTCAGGGTCTGGTCGATTTTCAGGTCGATTTCGCTGCCGGGAGTCATTTCGCCGCCGAGAAGGTGCTTTTCAATGATCTTCCGGGTGATGTTCTTGCCCATGCGATGCACTCCTATCCGGCTATCCCACATGTTTGACTGCAGTCTCAGATGAATGGTTGACGAGTATTGAACGAGTCAAACAAGATCTTATACTTTGGTCGTTATGAACGGGGTCAAGCCTCACGTGCTGTTTCAACGTGCCGGTATTGCCCTGTTCATGCGTCCTGCACTCAAATCATCAGTGAATAGCCGTGCTGTTAGTAAAACCCCTGCCGGTCGCCGTACCGGCAGGGGGGTGGTGTCGTCCTAAAAAAGAAAGCCGTCGGAAAGGCCGCCGCCCGGCGTTCCGTCTTCATCCATGCCGAGGTTGATGCGATTGATCTTGTTCTGTCGGAACTTGATCTCCACGTCAAAACGCAGCTTGTCCTGCTGGAGCCGGAAGATTTCCTCATGGTGGCTGATGCCTTTCCCGGGGTCTTCCGCGGCCATGAGTTCGCGAACTCGCGCCAGGGCCTTTTCCCGTTGCAGGGTGAACCGGGCGATCTCGCTTTCAAGGACGGCGATGTCGTCGGAAAGCCGTGCCGGTCCGTTATTCGACCTTGATGCGCCTGCGTTTTCCATTGGGGTCCTCCTTCACGGGCTTCGGCTTCATGCGGCCCGTGGGAAGCGAGTTGTAGAAATTCCAGAACTGCGGCCATTCGGTGGTCAACTCGTTGTGGTTTTCCAGGGCGATCTGGGGGCGCACATAGGCCATGAGCGCACAGGCCAGCGTCCAGGAAATGTCCGGGCTGGACCATGCTCCGTGCCAGTCCAGGGAAGTGGGGCGCAGGATCAATCTGTCGCCGTCCACATCGTAGTCCGCGTTCATGCGGTCCAGCAACTCGACGGCCACCTCGGGGACTGCGCCGCTGAGGGTGGCGTTGCCGCAGCGTAGACCGACGGCCAGGGCCAGGGGGTAGAGCGAGTTGAAATCGCCGAGGGTGATTTCGGGAGTCTTCGGCAGATCGCCGCCCGTGGCCTGGATACGCCCGGCGCTCTTTTCAAAAGTGATTCCCATGCCTTCCAGGGCTTCCAGCACGGCTGCGGCCTGGGCCGTTTCCGGCCAGTGGCCTTCCACGGTCACGGCGCCGCCGCTGAAGGCGGGCAAGGCCAGCAGAGTGGCGCAGAACTCGACGTCCAGGGGCAACTCGGGAGCCTCCGGGATTTCTGGGATTCCGTCGGACACGGTGCAGGTGTCCCTTTTCAGTGAGGCGTCAATGCCGCAGGCGGTGAGTACTGAGACCGCGTCCTCCACGGCCGGCCGGGCCGTCGGGGGAATTCCCTTGATGGTCAGACCGCCGGGGAAACTCCATGCCGCCAAGGCCAGCGCACCGGCGAATTCGGCGTCAATGCCGGGCAGCAGGGTGATGTCTTCGTCCATGGGGCCGCCGCTTTCCAGGCGAGCGGGCAGGCCGGGGTTGTTGGGGTTCATGGCTGCGAGGCGTGCGCCCAGCTTGGGCAGCAGTTTGTTCAGGGGAGCGAGGTCCAGCATTTGGAGCATGGGCTGACCCGTGAACTTGCAGCGTCCCATGTAGCCTATGGCGAAGCTGAGAAGCAGATAGAAATTCAGGGGGGTGCCGCCGGTGAAAATCATGGCGTTGTCAAAGGCAAAGCCTTCGTTTTCCAGGATGTTCAGGGCGCCGTTGTCCCATTCGGATGTGACACCGGCCTGGGCGAGGGCTTTGGCGAAATCCTTGACCGAGCCCGCTTCGGAGGCGTGGGCCAGAGAAATGGGGCGACCGGCGGAAGCGGCCATGGCGGCCCACATGCAGGTCAGGCGGCGGGAGCGGGGGCCGTCGATGTTTGCCTGGGCAGGCTCGCGGCCGGGAGCGAGATTGTAGGCCCCAGCCGGGCTGGCGGCGCGGCCCTGCTGAAGGGCGAATTGGTTGATGAGCCCGAATACCTGACGGGAAAGGCGCGGATCAAGGCCGAGACCGGCGCCGGCTTCCTCCCAGGAGGCGCGAAGCATTTTCTCGAGCTGCGGGTCCACCTTGGACATTTGTTTGGAGCGACGCCAGGAGCCTTCCCTGCGCAGGATGGCGGCGCGCTGTTCTATGTAGGCGAGGATCTTCCGATCCATGTCGGCGATCTCGCGATATCGCTTGTCTTTGACGATCTGAGACTTGCTGATCTCTTCGGACATTTCTCTGGGCATTGTTCTTACCGTTTTTTCCTATGTGATTTTTCTTCCCTGTAGGGAAGGAAACCCGTGTAGCGAGAAAATGCCCGGGTGGCAAGCGTCAATAGCATCATATAATTGATTTGCATGTGCCTGTAGCAATTCCTTCGTTCGATATGCGGGACGGAGGGAAGGGCGGACGAGCGCGCAGGACGGCCAGGCGTTTGTCTCGGCACAAGAAAGGGGACGGCTTGAAGCCGCCCCCTCTTTATACTCGATGCCGAGGTAAGCGGTGCTTACTTCATGGTGGCGCCGGAGGCGGCCTTCTGCATCTTGACTTCGACCTTTTCGGTCAGGTTCTCATAGTAATCGCGGAGGATGACGAGAACTTCGTCACGACCGAAGTGATCCGGGATTTCTGCGCCTTCGGACAGGCCCTTGCGGAGCTTGGTGCCGGACAGGATGACGCGGTCTTCCTTGGTGTGCGGGCAGGTGCGCATGGAAGCCATGCCGTCGCACTTGTAGCAGTAGAAAGTCCAGTCGATCTTCATGGGCTTGCAGATCAGAGCCTTGCCCTGCTCGGGGCAGGCGTCCTTCACGTACGGGATGCGGTCGAAGATGTCCTGGGCTTCGAACAGGCCGTAGAAGTCGCCCACGCCTGCGTGGTCGCGACCGATCAGCATGTTGTTGATGCCGTAGTTCTGGCGGAATGTGGCGTGCAGCAGACCTTCACGGGGGCCGGCGTAACGCATGTCGAGCGGGTAGCCGGCGTTGATGACGTTGTCGGCGACAAAGTAGTTGTCGATCAGGGTCTGAATGCACTTGATGCGGACATCGCCCGGGATGTCGCCCGGCTTCAGGTTGCCGATCAGGGAGTGAATGACACAGCCGTCACACACTTCGATGGCGATCTTGGCCAGGAATTCGTGGGAGCGGTGCATGGGGTTACGCAGCTGCAGAGCGGCAACGTTGGCCCAGCCGCGCTTTTCCATTTCGTCGCGGATCTGCGTGGGAGTCAGGTAGACGCCCGGGAAACGTTCCGCGTAATCGCCTTCGGAAAGAACCTTGACGGGACCGGCCAGGTTGAACTTGCCCTGGGCCATGACCATCTGGACACCCGGGTGATCTTCGAGGGCGACTTCCCAGAACTTGTCGTCGACGGAGTCTTCGCCTTCACCCTTGTAGACCATTTCGCATTCCCACTTCTTGTCGGCGTCGGTCATTTCGTACTTTTCGGTGACCTTCATGGTGGCGTAGACTTCGCCTTTGTTCACCAGTGCGATTTCGTCGCCTTCCTTGATGGAATCGTCGTCGGTGTCCAGGGTGACCGGGACGGGCCAGAAGGTGCCGTCGGCCATCAGGAATTTTTCACAAACGCCTTTCCAGTCGGCCTTGGTCATGAAGCCATCCAGCGGAGAGAAACCGCCGATGCCCATCATGATCAGGTCGCCCTTGGCGCGGGCGGAAATTTCGAGCTGCTTCAGGCCCGCAGCCTTTTTCAGTTCTGCATCGCGCTCAGCGCCTTCAAGCAGACAGCAAACGAGACCTTTGCCTCCATGAGGGGGTACCAGCTTGGACATGTGTAAGCCTCCTAACACGCTTTATTTATTAAGGTTTTACAACCTAACAATGTATGACCAGACTCCCACGTGGAGTAAATTCAGCCATACTTTTTCACTCAAATAAGGCAACCTTTTCTTGCAGTTTGTGAAAGTAGTGTCAAGCAGATTTTTTCTCGGCGGCAAGCCCCGAAATCACTTGGTAAACGGCGAAAAGATAGACTTAGACTATATCAAAACAAAGTCTAGACACTTGCGATTTGAATGAAGTGGAAAAAAGTAGTTATTTTGGATAGTTGAAAAAATAACATTATTATTGTTGTTCTGTTTCAGAAATTGCTTGCGGAGAATCGCGGAGATGAACTACTACCCTTAGTAATTTGGCGGATGATCCGGTCGTACATCCTGATAGTGGGAATAGCTGAAAAGTCGAGGGATGACGGGGTGTTCCCTGATTCGGTCTCTCGGAGGCTTGAAAGAGTCCGAGCTTGTTCAAAAATTCACTTTCACGTTGACATCGGCCTGTCGTCTTGCTAATCCGCAGTCTCCACCTATGAGTTAGGTGGACACCAATTCGGTAGAGGATGTCGGTAATTGTTTTCATCAATAAACCCTTTAGGAGGAGAAGTTATGCCGACCTTTGTTAACCCGGAAAAATGTGACGGCTGCAAGGGTGGCGAAAAGACCGCTTGCATGTACATTTGCCCCAACGACCTGATGATCCTGGATGCCGACGAAATGAAGGCATACAACCAGGAACCGTCCGCATGCTGGGAATGCTATTCCTGCGTGAAGATTTGCCCGCAGGGCGCCATCGAAGCACGCCCCTATGCTGACTTCGCACCCATGGGAGGCACCTCCATCCCCATGCGCTCCGCTGAAGACATCATGTGGACCATCAAGTTCCGTAACGGCAGTGTGAAGCGGTTCAAATTCCCCATCCGCACCACCCCGGAAGGTTCCATCAAACCCTTTGAAGGCAAGCCCGAGCCCGGCGATCTCGACAGCGAACTGCTGTTCACCGAGACCGAACTGATTGCTCCGAAGGAAGCTTTGGGCCAGAAGGCTGAAGTTTCCGACGCAGACATGTCTCGCGTTTGGAAGGCCGGCGAACTGGAAGGCTAGTCCCTTCTAATCTTATTCGCTACTTGCTCAACAGGTTTGATACACTGAACCGAATAACAGTAGGAGGAAACTATGCCTCTGCTTCCCACTAAAGAAGCCCCCAAGGGTGTGGCTCTGGCCGAACCCGAAATCATCGAAAAAGACGTCGACATTTTGATGGTCGGCGGTGGTATGGGTAACTGCGGCGCCGCTTTCGAAGCCGTCCGTTGGATCGAAAAAGTTGATCCGTCCATTTCCCTGCTGCTGGTTGACAAGGCCGCCCTCGAGCGTTCCGGCGCTGTTGCGCAGGGCCTGTCCGCAATCAACACCTACTGCGGTGAGAACGATGTTGACGATTACGTCCGCATGGTCCGCACCGACCTCATGGGCCTGGTCCGCGAAGACCTGATCTTCGACCTCGGCCGCCACGTCGACGATTCCGTCCACCTCTTCGAAGAATGGGGTCTCCCCGTTTGGGTCAAGAAAGACGGCAAGAACCTTGACGGCGCCAAGGCCAAGTCCGAAGGCCTCGCCATCCGCAACGGCGACGCTCCGGTCCGTTCCGGTCGCTGGCAGATCATGATCAACGGTGAATCCTACAAGTGCATCGTTGCTGAGGCCGCCAAGAACGCTCTCGGCGAAGAACGCTACCTTGAGCGCGTATTCATCGTTAAGATGCTCTTGGATGCCAACGAGCCCAACCGCATTGCCGGTGCCGTCGGTTTCTCCACCCGTGAAAACAAAGTGTACCTGATCCGCTGCAACACCGCTGTTGTTGCCTGTGGCGGCGCCGTCAACGTTTATCGTCCGCGCTCCACTGGTGAAGGTATGGGTCGTGCATGGTACCCGGTCTGGAACGCTGGTTCCACCTACACCATGTGTGCTCAGGTCGGCGCAGAAATGACCATGATGGAAAACCGCTTCGTCCCCGCCCGCTTCAAGGACGGTTACGGTCCGGTCGGCGCATGGTTCCTGCTCTTCAAGGCCAAAGCCACTAACTACAAGGGCGAAGACTACTGCGAAACCAACCGCGCCATGCTGAAGCCCTACGAAGATCGCGGCTACGCCAAGGGTCACATCATCCCGACCTGCCTGCGTAACCACATGATGCTTCGCGAAATGCGCGAAGGTCGCGGCCCGATCTACATGGACACCAAGACCGCTCTGCTGAACACCGTCAACGGTGACCTGACCAGCCCCGAGTGGAAGCACCTTGAGTCCGAAGCATGGGAAGACTTCCTCGACATGTGCGTCGGCCAGGCCAACCTCTGGGCCGCCACCAACTGCGCACCGGAAGACCGCGGTTCCGAAATCATGCCCACCGAACCTTATCTCCTCGGCTCCCACTCCGGTTGCTGCGGCATCTGGACTTCCGGCCCGGACGAGTCCTGGGTCCCCGACGAGTACAAGGTCAAAGCCGACAACGGCAAGATCTACAACCGTATGACCACCGTCAACGGCCTGTTCACCTGCGCTGACGGCGTCGGCGCCTCCGGTCACAAGTTCTCCTCCGGTTCCCACGCTGAAGGCCGCATCGTCGGTAAGCAGATGGTCCGTTGGGTTGTTGACCACAAGGACTTCAAGCCGTCCCTGAAGGAAAATGCTGCCGATCTGGCCAAAGAGATCTACCAGCCTTGGGAAACCTACAAGGCCGGTGCAGCCATCTCCACCGACCCGGTCGTCAACCCGAACTACATCACCCCGCACAACTTCATGATGCGCCTGATCAAGGCCACCGATGAATACGGCGGCGGTGTTGCCACTCTGTACATGACTTCCAAGGCTCTGCTGAACACCGGCTTCTGGCTGCTCGGCATGCTGGAAGAAGACTCCAAGAACCTGGCCGCCCGTGACCTGCACGAACTGATGCGTTGTTGGGAACAGTTCCACCGCCTGTGGACTGTCCGCCTGCACATGCAGCACATCGAGTTCCGTGAAGAATCCCGTTACCCGGGCTTCTACTACCGCGGCGACTTCATGGGCCTGGACGACAGCAAGTGGAAGTGCTTCGTCAACTCCAAGTACGATCCCGCCACCGAAGAGACCAAGATCTTCAAACGCGCGTACTACCAGATCATCCCTGCATAAGAGATGACTTCCAAGGCGGCTGCGGCAAGACCGCAGCCGCCTTTTTACCTTTCTCAGACCTGGTGAAAATGGTCTGAATCCAGGCTGGAACAGGGGATTTTCCAGTCTGGGTTTAGGCCATTTTGTTGGCTGAGCCTCAACATCATTAGGGAGGAGTGTGAGAATGTCGAATAACAGTATTCTCGTTGTAGGCGGAGGGTTCGCAGGAATCACCGCCGCCCTCGAAGCCGCAGAAGTCGGCCACGAGGTGTACATTGTAGAGACCAACCCTTACCTTGGTGGTAGGGTGGCGCAGCTCAAGCACTATTTTCCGAAGATGTGTCCTCCTTCCTGTGGCCTGGAAATCCAGTTCCAGCGCATCAAGAAGAATCCCAGGGTCAAGGTTTTCACAATGGCTGATGTCGAGTCCGTCTCGGGCGGCCCCGGCAACTTCGATGTGAAAATCAAACAGCGCCCGAGGTACATCAACGAAAAGTGCACCGCTTGCGGCGACTGTGCCAAGGCCGCAAACACCACCGTGTCGAGTGAATTCGATTTCGGTACCGGTAAGCGCAAGGCCGCTTACATCACCCACCCGTTCGCGTTCCCGCAGCGCTATGTTCTGGACAAGGACGCTTGCGATGCCGGCGAACTGGAAAGCATCAAGAGCGCATGTGCTTATGATGCCGTCGCACTCGACGACAAAGAAAAGGTTTTCGACCTCAAGGTCGGCTCTGTTGTATGGGCCACCGGTTGGAAACCCTACGACATGTCCAAGCTGGACAACCTGGGCGGCGGCGAGCTGGCCAACGTTGTCAGCAACATGCAGTTTGAACGTCTGGCCGCTCCCAACGGTCCCACCGGCGGCAAGGTCCTGCGTCCTTCGGACAAGGCCGAGCCCAAGCGCATCGCTTTTGTGCAGTGCGCCGGTTCCCGTGACCAGAACCATCTGAACTACTGTTCGTACATCTGCTGCATGGCTTCCCTGAAGCACGTGCGCTATCTGCGTGAACAGTACCCGGATGCGGCCGTCACCGTTTACTACATCGACCTTCGCACCCCGGGCCGTTACGACAAGTTCAAGGCCATGACCGAGCAGAATCCGAAACTGAGTCTGGTCAAGGGCAAGGTCGCCGCCATCGCCGAAGACGCCGCCAAGAATCCCATCGTCACCGTTGAAAACGCGATCACGGGTATCAAAAGCGACGAACAGTTCGACATGGTGGTCCTGGCCACTGGTATGCAGCCGAGCATGGCCGGCGCACAGGTGCCTGCCGGCGCCCCGATGGACGAAGAGGGCTTCGTTGTCGGCGGAGACGAGCAGGGCATTATCGCCGCTGGTTGCGCCAAGCAGCCGCTCGACGTCATGAAGACCGCCCAGTCCGGCACCAGCGCCGCGATGAAAGCGATCCAAACCGTTGTTGGGAGGTAGTGAAAATGGCTGAAAAGCTTGGTGTATATATCTGTGGAGGCTGCGATATCGGGGCCAACCTCGATGTCGACGCCCTTGCTGAATTCGCGCAGAACGGCAGGCATTCTTCCTTCGTGAAAGTGGCCAAGTCCAACCAGGTGCTCTGCAGCCCGGAAGGCAAGGCCATGATCGAAGCCGACATCGCCGAGAACGAACTCGACGGCGTCGTCTGCTGCGCCTGTTCCCCGCGCGTGAAATGGGATGTGTTCAAGTTTGACGGTCCGACCCAGGTGGAGCGCGTCAACCTGCGCGAATTCTGTGTCTGGTCCTTTGAGGACGATCCGAAGCTGCCCGGTCAGATGGAAGTCATCGCCAAGGACTACATCAACATGGGCATTGCCAAGATCAACGGCAGCAACATCCCCAATCCGGAATTGCCCGAAACCGTCAAGGCCGTCATGGTCATGGGCGGCGGTTTCACCGGTCTCAACGCCGCGTTGAACGCGGCTTCCCTCGGCTACGACGTTGTCCTGGTGGAAAAGGAAGACAAGCTGGGCGGCAAGGCTGCCGTCTTCAAGGCTTCCTTCCCCCTGGCCTACCCGTATGACCGGAACCAGGAAACCGGTGTGGAGGGCCTGATCGCCGATGTCGAAGGCAACGGCAAGATCAAGGTTTTCAAGGGCACCACGGTCAAGGCCGTGGAGGGTGCTCCGGGCAACTACAACGTGACCCTGGCCAACGGTGAAGCCTTTGAGATCGGCTCCATCGTTCTGGCAACCGGCTGGGTACCTGGCGATGCCAAGTATCTTGAGCCCCTGGGTTACGGTAAAATTAAAAACGTACTTACCACACGCGAATTCGAGCTCAAGGCGGCAGAAGGCTCCCTTGGCGCTCAGACCGTGTGCTTTATCTGCGATCCCGGCAAGTTCATGGAAGGCGTTTCCTACGAGGCCGGCGCAGTCTGCGAGCCCGTGGAGGAACTGCCCTGCGACGAGACCGCGGAAGGCGGTGAGGGCGAAGAATGCGAAACCTTCGTCTACCCGGACAAGGAATCCGCAAAGCATCTGGCCTACAGCTCCGAGTTGACTTCCCTGGTCGCCCTGAAGCAGGCCAACTATGTCGCCGAAGCCGGCGGCATGGCCTATATCCTCTACGATCACATGATGGTCCCCGGCATCAACGAGCAGTACTACAAGGCCGCCCAGGACAATCCGGCGGTCATGCTCTCCAAGGCCGACGTCGTGGAGGTCAGGGAAGAGGGCGGTTCCGTGGTGGTTGTCGCCAAGAACACTCTGCTCGGCGACCGCATCGAGATCGCCGCCGACCTGGTCGTGCTGCCTACGGCCATGGTTCCGACCACTGCCGCCGACCCGACCATCAACCTGGTGTATCGCCAGGGGCCGGCATTCCCGGATCTGGAACTCTTCGACGGTTTCGCGGATTCCAACTATATCTGCTTCCCGTACGAAACCCGACGTACCGGCGTGTATGCCGCAGGCGCCGTCCGTCAGCCCATGGGGCTGGGATTGTCCAGGGAAGACGCCGCAGGCGCCACCCTCAAGGCCATCCAGTGCATCGAGTCCGCCAACCACGGCGTTGCGGTGCACCCCCGCTCCGGCGACCTGAGCTATCCGGTCTTCAACTTCACCCGCTGCACCCAGTGCAAGCGTTGTACTGAAGAATGCCCGTTCGGCGCTCTGGACGATGACGAAAAGGGAACGCCGAAACCGAACCCCACCCGCTGCCGCCGCTGCGGCACCTGCATGGGGGCGTGTCCGGAACGCGTCATTTCCTTTGACAACTACAACATCGGCCAGATCGGCACCACGATCAAACAGGTCAACGTCCCCGACAAGATCGAGGAAGGCGGCCCGCGCATCATCGTTCTCGCCTGCGAAAACGATGCATACCCGGCTCTGGACATGGCAGCCATGCGCGGCAGGAAGTGGAACCCGTACGTGCGCTTCATTCCGGTGCGCTGCCTCGGTTCCGTCAACGCCATCTGGGTCGCAGACGCCATGAGTAAGGGCGTGGACGGCGTGATGATGCTTGGCTGCAAGTATGGTGATGATTACCAGTGCCACTTCGTGAAAGGCTCCGAACTGTGCAGCCGCCGCAAGGAAAATATTGCGGAATCCCTTGGCCGCCTCGGCGTCGAGCCCGAACGAGTTGAGCAGTACGAACTGTCCATCGACGAGTACGACAAGGTACCCGGACTGATCGAGGACTTCGTCTCCAACATCACCACCAACTTCGGCCCCAACCCCTTCAAGGGCTACTAGGAGGTACGGACCATGTCGAACAACGTCAGGGTACAACCGGACCTGAAATTCGTGAAAGAGTTGCAGGCTGTTGGAGGGGACTCCCTCAAGAAATGCTACCAGTGCGCGACCTGCAGTGTCGTTTGCCCGCTGTCCCCGGCTGACAGCCCCTATCCCCGCAAGGAGATGGTCTGGGCGCAGTGGGGTCTCAAGGACCGCCTGGTCAACGATATCGATATCTGGCTCTGCCACAACTGCGGAACCTGTTCCGACCTGTGCCCCCGCGGCGCAAAGCCGGGCGACCTGCTGGCCGCCCTGAGGAACATGGCCTACCGCCAGCTGGCCCCCCTTGGCTTCATCGGCAAGTTGATGTCCAACATCGGCGGCACGCTCATGCTCGCAGTCGTTCCGGCCGTCATCTACCTGCTGATCTGGTCCATGCAGGCCGCCAAGTTCGGCACGGCGTTACCCAAGTTCGTGGCCGACGGTGCGCACGGCTGGGTGCCTGCCGTGGACGGCGCCGTCATCTATGGGGGCCTGTTCCCGGGCGACTACTTCATCGACCCCATTTTCGGCGCGGCATTCGCCTTCATGGTGATCTGCTTCTTCGTGGGGGTGAAGAACCTGCTCGCCGGATTCAAGAAAGTCCCGGCCGTGTATGACCTCACCGGCGCCGAGAAGCCCTGCTTCTGCTCCGCCTTGATCGACACCATCAAGAACGAGGTTTTGCAGCACACCCAGTTCAATGACTGCGGTGAGGATGATGCCGACGTGAAGCGCGCTTTCGGGCACAAGATGCTCATGTACGCGTTTATCATCCTGCTGTTCGTCACTGGCGTCGTGGCTACCGGGCACTGGTTCGGCGCCTGGTTCCTGGAGCACATCATGGGTCTGGAAAGCGGACCGGTGAAGCTGCTCTCGCTGCTGGGCTCCACTCCGATGCCGCAGCACAGCGTCATCAAGGTGCTGGCCAACATCGGCGCGTTGCTGATGCTCTTCGGCCTGATACGTCTGACCAAGCGCCGCCAGTCCCTGGACCCCGGCAAGCAGGGCTCCAGCTTCTATGACTGGTATCTGCTCGGTGTGATCTGGGTCATCGCCCTCACCGGTATCGGTGCCGAGATCTTCCGTCTGCTGAATGTTGCCGTACTGGCCTATCCCACCTACTTCGTGCATTTGGTGGCAGTGTTCATGCTCCTGGCATACCTGCCCTGGTCCAAACTGGGCCACCTTGTGTACCGTACGGTGGCCCTGGCCTATGCCAAGACCACAGGTCGTATCCCCATGGGCGCCGCGAAGTAAGGCTGCATGGGTTGGAAATACTAGAAAGCTGTTCTCTTAAGGAGGATCAAAATGGCTGAAGCTAAAGTTTTCCCGATGAACACCTTCGTGTCCGTCCTTCGCGGCCAGGCTGCTGACGCTTCCCAATTGGAAATGCTCGCCTACCTGCTGCAGGTTGAGGCTGTGGACGCCGCTGTCGCTCCCGTGGCGCAGGCTCTGTGTAAGGCTTACATCTACGAAACCGAGCCTGCACTGACCAAGTACGCCGAGGGCGATATCGCCAAGCTGGGCAACCAGATCAAGATCGCTCCCATGGCCGATGCCGCAGTCGCTCAGGCTGTGCTGGAGTCCATGGTCACCATGAAGGATGAAAACGCCGCCGCAAAGGTGGAACTGGCCCAGCTGAAAGACGCTGTTGCCGCCAAGGATAAGGAAGTGGCCGACATCAAAGCCAAGCTGAAGACCTTCGAGGCTGCTTCCGCCGGTGCTGAAAAGGCCATCCTGAGCTCCAACACCAAGATCGACGAGCACATCAAGAAGCTTAACGATCTGCTCGCCGAAGTGGAAAAGGTCAAGAAGGAAGGCGTTGTGGTCGCCGGCGTTGCCGGCGCCGAAGGCGCGGCCCCGGCCGGTGACGCTGCCGCTTCCGGCGCTTCCGGTGACGCTCCGTCCACCGGTGGCGAGCCCGAAGCCGACTTCGGTTTCGGCTCCAATCCCTTTGCAGACTCCGACTGGTAGTTCTCAAGGGTTCTTGAGCTGCGTTTGCGCGGCACGAGTGCAATTCCAATCCCCCTGCCTCTAGGCAGGGGGATTTTTTGTGGTACACTCGATAGAAGTCGAGTTGGAGATACATGAAACACATCTTCAAGAGGCTTTCAGTCAAGTTTGGTGTTGTGAGAAAATGTGAGGTGCGTTTTCCGAAAAATGAGGTTTGAAAAGGAGAAAAGAAGAGCCGTTGCTGTCGATGAGTATTGATTGGATGATCAGGCAGTGAAAAATTCGGTTTTGGTGTGGGGTAAACAGAATGGATTGACAAAAAAAGTATTTTTTTCTGATTTTTGTGCGGGTAAACTGGGTGATTGCTCGAATTTGGCAAGATAATCTGGTGATATAGTGAAAATTATTTTTCATCTTGTGTTTTTTTGGGATTTTTCGTAAAGCTAACAGTTAATTATGGCAAATCTCACTCTTTCAGACATCTGTGTTCGGTTTGGCGGCCTGCAGGCCCTGACCGATGTGAACTTCTCCGTTAAGGAAGGGGAGGTCGTCGGTTTGATCGGCCCCAACGGTGCGGGCAAGACCACCGTGTTTAACGTCATCACGGGCGTGTACAAGGCGTCGGACGGCAAAGTCATCTACGACGATACGGTCATCACCGGGCTGCGTCCCTATCAGGTGCTGTCCATGGGGATAGCGCGGACTTTTCAGAATATTCGCCTTTTTCAAAATATGACTTCGCTCGAAAACTGCATGGTGGCCCAGCACAGCCGCAGCAGGGCGGGCGTTTTCAGGGCCATTTTCCGCACCCCGGCCCAGAAGCGCGAGGAAAAGCGCATCACCGGGAAGTCCATGGAGGCGCTCAGCTTCATGGGGCTGGCCGATTATGCGGACGAGGTGGCCTCCAACCTGCCGTACGGGCATCAGCGCCGTTTGGAGATCGCTCGAGCGCTGGCTTCCGAACCCCACACCATTCTCCTGGACGAGCCCGCCGCCGGGCTCAATCCCGCAGAAAGCCACGAACTCATGGAGACCATAGGCCGTATTTCCGGCTTGGGCGTCAACGTGCTCATGGTGGAGCACGACATGAAGGTCGTCATGGGCATCTGCAACAGGATCGTGGTGCTCGACCATGGTGTGATGATCGCCGAGGGAAAACCAGAGGAAATACAGAGGGACCCGAAAGTGATCGAGGCATATCTCGGCCAATAGCCACCTTGGCTGGAAACCATTAACTACGGGAGTGCTGTAATGAAACGCATTTTGGCATTGATACTCGTCCTGGCCATGACCCTGGCCTCCGCCTCCGCCTTTGCGGAAACCCTGAAGCTCGGAAGCATGAGCCCGCTCACCGGGCCCTACGCCGCAGACGGCAACGACATCGCCAACGGCGTGCGTACCGCCATCGAGGTCGTGAAGGCCGAAGGCGGCATCCCCGGCTTCGACGACATCACCCTGTCCGCCCAGGACACCGCATGCGACCCCCGCCAGGCCGTCGCGGCAGCCAACAAGCTCATCAACGAAGAAGTGGCGGCCGTCATCGGCGCCTACTGCTCCAGTGCGACCCTGCCCGCATCCGAGACCCTGGATGAAGAAGACATCATCATGCTTACTCCCGGATCCACCAACGAAAAGGTCACCGAACGGGGGCTCAAGAACATTTTCCGCACCTGCGGCCGCGACGACGACCAGTCCAAGGCCGCCCTTCGTTTCATGAAGGAATACCTCAAGGCCAAGACCATCTATCTGGTGGACGACAAGACCGCTTATTCCCAGGGACTGGCCGACAACGTGGAAAAGGGCTGCCCGGCAGCGGGAATCAAGGTACTGGGTCATGAGCACGTCAACCAGGGCGACAAGGACTTCTCCGCAGTGTTGACCAAGGTCAAGGCCGCCAAACCCGACGTTTTCTACGTCTCCCTGCAAAACTCCGCCACAGGCGCGTTGCTCATCATCCAGGCCAAGCGCATGGGCATCGACGCCGTGTATCTTGCCCAGGACGCCGTGTATCATCCGCAGCTCATCAAGATCGCCAAAAAGGACGCCAACGGCATGTTCCTGACCTTCGGCTATGTCGATCCCAATACTCCGTCCTACAAACAGTTCATCAAGTTCTACGAACCCAAGTACGGCAAGCCCGGCGCATACTCCACCTATGCCTATGACTCGGCAATGGCTTACATGGCCGCAGTGAAGAAGGCCGGCTCCACCGATTTGGACAAGGTCCGTGCGGCCCTGCTGTCCATGGAATTCAAGGGAGCTTCCAAGAGCTTCAAGTACAAGGAGAACGGCGATTCCGGTTCCAACTACATCATCCGCAAGATCGAAAACGGCAAGTATGTGGATTTCTGGAACGCCCAGACCGGTAAAAAATACTAAGTAACGATTTCAAGCGGGGCTCCCGCTGGGGCCCCGCCAACATTTCCACCCAAGAGATTTCATGGACTATTTTCTGCAACAGCTCGTCAACGGTATAACCCTCGGAGGAGTCTACGCCCTCATTGCGTTGGGTTACACCATGGTCTACGGCATCATTCAGCTGATCAACTTCGCCCACGGCGAGTTTTTTGCCGCAGGCGGGTACATGGGTGTCATCATCATCAGCTACCTGTCCGCACAAGGAATGAGCCCTGTGTTGTGCATCGCTCTCGGGCTTGGCCTGACCATGGGCTACTGCGCCTTGCTGGCCATGGCCGTGGAAAAGGTGGCCTACAAGCCTTTGCGCTCCAGTTCGCGTCTGTCCGTGCTCCTGTCCGCACTGGGCATGTCCATTTTCCTCCAGAACGGACTCATGCTCACCCAGGGCGTGTACGACAAGGCGTATCCCACGGAAATGACCGCCGGCGGTTTCCATTTCGGCAACGTGGTCGTATCCTACATGCAGATTTACATAGTCCTCATCACTGCCGCGTTGCTCATCTGCCTGAACCTGCTCGTGTTCAAGACCCGTATCGGCAAGGCCATGCGCGCCACGGCCCAGGACAAGGTCATGTCCGCACTGGTGGGCATCAATTCCAACAAGATCATTTCCCTGACCTTCGCCATCGGCGCGGGCCTGGCCGCAGCCGCGGGCATCATGGTCGGCTTCTACTACGGCTCGGTGAACTATTCCATGGGCTTTGTTCCCGGCATCAAGGCCTTTGCCGCGGCCGTGCTCGGCGGCATCGGCAACATCACCGGGGCCATGGTCGGCGGCCTGATCATCGGTATGGTCGAGATTTTCGCCGCGGGATATCTGTCCAGTGAATACAAGGATGTGTTCGCTTTCATCATTCTTATCGCGGTACTGTACTTCAGGCCCACCGGCATCATGGGAGAGAACGTCGATGATACACGAGTTTAAGAAAAGGTGGGTGTCCTTCGGCATCGGCCTCATCTGGCTGTTCGTCATCCTGTGGCCGTTGCTGGGCATCAAGCCCGAAGGTCTTGAATTCGGCACGACATTCGCCTTGTGGGGCAAGCTGGCCGTCGCAGCCTTGTGCATCATGATCGTCTACGAGCTGAACGTGCGCGGCGTTTTCGACGGAGCCAAGAAAGCGGGCTCCGCCATCACCGGAAGCACGCGAAAGGCCTATGCCGCCATCCCCCAGTGGCTGCTTCTGTTGATATTGTTGGCTCTGGCCCTGGTTTTTCCGTCCATGACCGGTCGCTATGGTCATGACGTGGCCTGTAACGTGCTCATCTACGTCTGCCTCGGCCTGGGACTGAACATCGTGGTGGGGCTGGCCGGCCTGCTGGACCTCGGATACATAGCCTTCTACGGAGTGGGGGCCTACACCTATGCGCTGCTGTCCATCCACTACCAGCTTTCTTTCTGGATGAGCCTGCCCATCGCTGGCTGCCTGGCTGCCATCGCCGGCTGCATCATCGGCTATCCGACCCTGCGCATGCGCGGGGATTACCTGGCCATCGTCACCCTGGGCTTCGGGGAAATCGTGCGTCTCATTCTCAACAACTGGATGGAGTTGACCAACGGTCCCAACGGCCTGTCCGGCATCAAGCGTCCGGGCGTCTACTGGCTTGACATGACCAACGGCTGGACCCTGGAGCACTTCTGGGTCAAGAAGGTCTGGATGTATTATTACGTGATCCTGTTCATCGCCATCTGCACCATTATCGCCGTTTACCGTCTCAACTATTCGCGCATAGGCCGCGCCTGGGAGGCCATCCGCGAGGACGAGACCGCAGCCGAGCTCATGGGAGTGAACACCTTCCTGCTCAAGCTGCTGGCCTATGCCTCGGGAGCGGTCTTCGCCGGTTTCGCAGGGGCCTTTTTCGCCTCCCGCATGCGCTTCGTCAGCCCCGAGTCCTTCACCTTCCTGGAATCGGCCATGGTGCTGGCCATGGTGGTCCTGGGCGGCATGGGCTCCATCCCGGGCGTCATTCTCGGTGCCTTGGCTCTCATAGCCCTGCCCGAGGTTTTTCGTGAGTTCGACCTTTACCGCATGCTGGTCTTTGGCGGCGTCATGACCGTCATGATGCTGGTGCGCCCCAAGGGGTTGTGGCCGGCCAAGCGCGTGGGGCGCCGTTCCGAGGAAATGGATTAGTTTTCAAGCAATTCGAAGAAAAGAGATATCATGAGCGAAAGCAAGGAAGTCATTCTCGAACTCAGGGACGTCACTTCGGCCTACGGCAACATCGAAGCCCTCAAGGGCATCTCCCTGAAGGTGCACAAAGGCGAGATCGTTTCCATCATCGGAGCCAACGGCGCGGGCAAGTCAACCACGCTGATGACCATCTGCAACATTGTTCCGACCGTGAAGGGCGACATCTTCTACCAGGGCGAGCGCATCAACGCCTTGGGTTCGGAGGTCCTGCCCACCATGGGCCTGTGCCAGGTTCCCGAAGGCCGCCGCATCTTTCCACGGCTCACTGTCACCGAGAATCTGGAAATGGGAGCGTTTTTCCGCAAAGACCAAGCGGGGATCAAGGACGACATGGAGCGGGCTTTCGAGTTCTTTCCCAAGCTTCGCGAACGCCGCAGACAGCTGGGCGGCACACTCTCCGGCGGCGAGCAGCAGATGCTGGCCATCGGCCGGGCCATCATGAGCCGCCCCAAGGTGCTGCTCCTGGACGAGCCGTCCATGGGGCTGGCCCCGCTCATCGTGCAGCAGATATTCAAGATTATTGAGGAGATCAACAGCCAGGGCGTCACCGTTCTTTTGGTGGAGCAGAACGCCAATCTGGCCCTGCAGGCCTCCCATCGAGGCTACGTGCTGGAGACGGGCTCGGTGGTCATGGAAGATGACGCCAGTGCCTTGTTGAGCAATTCCGACATCCGCAAGGCCTATCTCGGCGAATAGCTTTTCCAGCCCGCGTTGTGAAAAGGCCGTCTCTCTTGGGACGGCCTTTTGCGTTTCCGGAGCTCCGGGAATTCTAATTGTCCACTGCCCTTGAAAGTGTAATGAAAAACTAAGGGAGCATGTCCTGCCTGCCGGTTGGTGGACGGGCAAACCAGCGGAGTGAGAGATGCGGATTCTTGCGGAGCTTCTGCCCGAAAACGAAGACTGGCTCATGCATCGTATCCTGCACTATGCGAAGAAGCATGGATACACTCATTATACCTCGACCCTGCTGGAGGCTTGGCGCATATCCGTCGCCGGGCTCACCGACGCCATGGTCGGCCAGATAGAATCCTACGGCGGCGCTCTGCCGCTGCTCGGTCCCAACGACAACTTCATCGGCGACCCTGTGGCCAGTTTCGGCGTGTTGGAGGGACGGCGCCACCGCGAGCGAGGCATCCCCATCGGCATGTTCCTGGGGTTGCTCAAATATTACCGTCGTACCTATATGGACTTCATCAATGAATTCTTGGGAGACGACCCCAAGCATGAGGAGTACCTCGCGTTTGTACTGGGGTGTTTCGACCGTTTCGAACTCGGCATCAGTGTGGAATGGACCGGCAAGGACGACCGGGAATTCATTGCCGAACTCCAGTTCAAGAACCGCCTGACGACCAATGAGAAGAACCGGTTCATGACCGCCATCGAGAGCCTGCATTCCCCGGTGTTGCTCATGGATGAGCAGGGGAACGTGGTGCATATGAATCGGGCGGCGGCGACCTTGTGCGGATACGGTGAAGCAGATGGTCCGCTGCATTACGGCGGACTGGGGACGAATGGCGCGCTGGAGGTGCAGAAATGGCTGGGCATGCCCATCCATGAATTGTTGTCCGCCATGGACATGCTGCGGTCCGCTCCACCCGAACCGGGTCGGCAAAAGACCTTTGAGCAGACGTTGGACGTCGCCGGGGAGCGGCGTATCTACAACGTGGACTGGAGCGCCATGGCCGACGTGTCGGGCAAGTTCACCGGCTCGGTGCTCATTTTCAGCGACATCACCAGGCGCAAGGATATGGAGCGGCAACTCAGAAGCTCCAAACAATCCCTTGAGCAGCGTGTGGAAGAGGGCGTCGAGGAATTGCGCGAGGCGCACACGAAATTGCAGTCCATCCTCGATTTCAGCCCCATGATGATCACCATTTTCGACCAGGAGGGGCGCTACCTGGTGGTCAACAAGGCCTGCTGCGAGTTGATGGGGCTTCCATATGAGAAGATTGTGGGCAAAACCTTTGCGGACCTGCTGCCCACGGAGGTGGCCCGGAATTTTCATGCCCGGCTTGCGCACCTTACCGGAAGCCAGCAGCCTTTGACTGTGGACGATTGCATGGAGGTCCGGGGGGAAAAGCGTTGCTATTCCACGACGCTTTTTCCATTGCTCAATGAGTTCGGGGACGCCTACGCCTTTTGCGGCATGGCCCAGGACATCACCGTGCGCAAGCGTTCCAACGAGGCTCTTGCCAAGATCAGTCAGCAAAACGCCATGATCCTCAATGCGGCCGGGGAGGGTATTTTCGGTATCGCCAAAAACGGGCGGAACACGTTCGTGAATCCCGCGGCCGCCAGGATGCTCGGGTGGGATGCATTGGAACTTATGGGCAAGAACAACCATCTGACCTGCCATCATACGATGCGGAACGGCCAGCCGTATCCCGTGGAGCGCTGCCCCATCCGCAGAACCCTTGAAACCGGACGGCCGAGCCAGGGGGACAATGAATATTTCTGGCGCAAGGACGGCGCCAAGTTCCCCATCTCCTATAAATGCATGCCCATTGTGGAAAAGGGCAGGGTTGAGGGGGTGGTGGTCACCTTCAGCGACATCAGCGAACAGAAACGCATCGAATCCGAATTGCTGGAGGCCAAGGACCGGGCCGAGATCGCCAACGTGGCCAAGACTCAGTTTCTTTCAAACATGAGCCATGAATTGCGTACGCCGCTCAACGGCATCATGGGCTTGATTCAGCTGCTCTTGGACCAGGAACAGAACGAGGAGAGCCTGGAATACCTGGAAATGGTCAAGCAGTCTTCCGTCAAGCTCCTGGAACTGGTCAAGAATCTTTTCGACCTTTCCAACATCGAATTCGGCCGCATGGAACGTCGGGAGATCGAGTTCGGCCTGCGCAAGAGCCTGGAGGCTCTCCTGGCGTCCACGTCCGTGCAGGCCAAGCTCAAGGGTCTTGAATTCAATGTATCCTATGCCCCTTCTCTGCCCAAACTGCTGCATGGAGACATCCTTCATCTCAAACAGGTGTTGACCAACCTGCTCAAGAATGCGGTTCACTTCACCTTTTCCGGCGAAGTCTCCTTCCGCGTGGAGGATGCGGGCAAGGACCGCGACGGAGTTTGGCGTATCCGGTTCATCGTTTCGGATTCCGGTATCGGCATCCCGGTTGAAAAACAACGTACGGTCATGGACAGCTTCACCCTGGGCGAAGATATCATGACCAAGAAGTACAGCGGTTCCGGTCTGGGACTGAGCATCGCCGCCCGGTTGGTGGAAATGCTCGGCGGCACCCTTTACATGTGCAGCGAAGTGGGGGCCGGCAGCACTTTCGCCTTTACCCTGGCGCTGCGCGAGGCTGTCGCCGAGACCCAGGAAAAAAGTGTTTCGGAGGGAGCAGCCACTGTTCCCATGCGCATCCTCTACGTGGAGGACGACAGCACCAACCAACTTCTGGTCAAATCCATTCTGGACAAGGCCGGACACCACGTGGAAGTGGCCACCAACGGGGCGGAAGCTCTGGAGTTGTTGAGTCGCAAGGAATACGACTTGGTACTTATGGACATCCAGATGCCGGTCATGGACGGCCTGGAGGCTACCCGCCGCATCCGGGAGATGTCCCTCAACGTGCCGGTTATCGCCCTGACCGCCTATGCAGGAGACGAAGACCGCGAACGCTTCGAGGCCGTAGGCATGGACGGCCTGCTGCATAAGCCGTTCGATCTGTCGCAGCTCATGAAGACCCTTGAATACCACGGCGAACGAAGGCACTGACCGACGAAAGCCGGGGCTTGATGACTTCATTGCCGCAAAAACGTCGGCTCTCCACATAGTGTTCCCTACGCTGCGGGCCGGCGTTTTCTTGTGCTCACCCTTCGCCGCCTTCCGAACAGTCGTATCCTGTACGATGCGCCGGATAGGTTGACTTTTCGATCACTTGCCGGAAAACTTCGAGCATATTTCCCATCAAGGAGTTTCCATGTCTTTCGAACTGCTGCTCGGTTTCGCCCTGGCCAATATCATTGCCTGCCTGCTTCCCGGGCCGGCCATGCTCTTGTCGTTGACCCATGGCGCCCGTTTTGGGCTTTGCCCTGCCCTGGCCACCAACGTGGGGCTTTCCCTCATGGCCATTGTTTACGGTTTTGTAGCCATGGCAGGGTTGGGTGCGCTCCTTGCCGTCTCCGAAGCCGTCTTCAGCGCCATCCGCCTTGCCGGTGCGGCCTATCTTGTCTGGCTGGGGATCAAGCTGCTGCGTTCCGGCGGGTTGGAGGCTCTGGCCGGGTCGTGTTCCTCCGGAAAAAATGTTCGCATCGGCAGGTTGTTTCGCCAAGGCGTTTTAGTGGGAGCGGGCAACCCCAAGGCAATCGCTTTCTATACGGCGGTCTTCCCCCAGTTCATAGACACGGGGGCCGCTCTGCTGCCCCAATACGTTTCCCTACTCACGATTTTGTTCGTGACCACCTTCGGCTGTCTGACTCTTTGCACGGCCTGCGGCACGCGGGTGTCCGGGATGTTGCGTTCAAGCCTTGTTTCGAAATGGTTTGCGCGTGTGACCGGCGGGTTGTTCGTATCGGCCGGAGCGGCCTTGGCCTTGTCATCCGAATAGTTTGGAACCCCGGATGCTTTGCACCATGTTTCAGGGGATTTGGCCACTCACCGGAGAGGCGGTCTGTTCCCATCCCGTCTGCCACGAGATGCAGTACTGGCTCAGGAAATTCCTGGACTAGTCTGCGTTCACCTTCACTCCGTACAGTCGTTCGGCATTTTTGTAGGCTATCTTTTCGGCCGCCTCACGAGGGAGTTGCCCCAGCAGGACCCGGTGCACAAGCACGGGCTGCTGATAACTGTCCCAGAGCGAGGGCCAGTGCGGGTCCGTGGCGAAGAGCAGCCGGTTTTGGAAACGGAGCAACACCTCGCGCCACTCCGGGCGTAGCCTGAATCCGCTGTCCACCAGGCTGGAGCCGATGGCATCGGCCTTGTCTGCGTCCGAGAAGCCCTTCATGGCCCGTTCCTTCTTGGAGATGGTCATGTATACATTGGGATGGCGGGAGAGAAGTTCCGTGACTTGTTCGGGGGTGGCAAAGGCCATGTGCGGGATGATGAACGTCTGGTCCGGCCATTGGGCGAACAGACGGTGGAATTTCGGCGCGTCCCGGTCCCAGGCATAATTTTCGAAATGGACCATGAGTGGGATGTCCAACGGGGCTACGGCCTGGAGAAGTTTTCGGGTTCCCGGAGCGAGCGGTTCCACGAAACGTTCGCCCTGTGCTGTTGTGGCCCCTTCGGACTTGTCTCCGTGGGTGTAGAGAATTTCGCCTACGAAACGGTAGTCATGCTTCTTCACTCCTTCCACAGTGGCCCGGATGTACGTGTCGGACAGATCGTTCTTGAGCCGAAAATACTTTGGTGCGCCGGTCACGATGAGGTCCGGGTGATGCTTGGCCAAATCAAGCACCAGCCGTTCGTTCTGGTGCAGTCTTTTCCTACTGCGGGCGAACAGGGCCAGTTTGTCCACCCCCGCGTCAATCACGTTGGCCATGGCCCGTTTTCTGGCGGCGGTTTCGTCTATTTGACTCATGGCGTCGAACAGGGGGCCGTCATAAGGAGGCGTTCCCGTGCCTTTTGCCAAGGCAGCCTCGTTTTTGCATTTGAGCAGGGCCATCTTGGCTTTTCGGCGCTGCTTCCTGTCTTCGGGGCGTCCTTTGCCCAGGCCTGCGACCCTCTCCTCGCCGAGTTCGCGCACCAGGCATTCGTATAGCTCCGAGTCGGGCGCAGCCAGGGATCGCCAGTCAAATGCAGCTGACGGCCGCGCCACGAGGAGCAGCACGGCCGTCAGTATCAGAAGGGGTGAGAATATGCGCATCAGAACTTTTCAAAGTCGTCGTCGGACATCTCCATTTCCAGCGCGACTCCCGGCTCCTTGGGGCCGGCCTTCGGCTTTGCCGCTGGTTTGGCTGGTTTGGCGGGCGGCAGCTGCTGCGTGGCGCGGCGTGCCTGGGCAGGGCGCCGCACCGGCCCGCTCATGGTTCCTGTACCGGAGCCGACCTTGAAGAAGGATATGGTATGTTGCAGTTGGCTGGCCTGCTCGGCCAGGTCGTGGGACGTGGAGGCCATTTCCTCGGAAGCCGAGGCGTTCTGCTGCACCACGTTGTCCAGTTGCTGCAGGGCGGAGTTGATCTGTTCCGCACCGGTGTTCTGCTCGCTGCTGGCCACGGATATTTCCTGAATGAGTTCCGCAGTTCTCTGGATATCCGGGACCAGTTCGCTGAGCATCTGCCCGGCCTTTTCCGCCACGGCCACGCTGTTGGAGGAGAGCTCGCTGATCTCGGCGGCTGCGTCCCCGGACCGTTCGGCCAGCTTACGCACTTCCGCGGCCACCACGGCGAAGCCTTTGCCGTGTTCGCCGGCGCGCGCCGCCTCGATTGCCGCGTTGAGGGCCAGGAGGTTGGTCTGGCGGGCGATGTCTTCGATGATGGAGATCTTTTCCGCGATCTGCTTCATGGCCTCCACGGTTTCGGAGACGGCTTTGCCGCCTTCCCCGGCATTGCCCGCGCTCTTGCGGGCGATGTCCTCGGTGTCGTGGGCGTTCTTGGCGTTGGCCTCGATATTGGAGGCCATCTGTTCCATGGACGAGGAGACTTCCTCAAGGGAGGACGCCTGCTCGGTAGCACCCTGGGACAGTGATTCCGAGGTGGCGGAGAGTTCTTCGCTTCCTGCGGCCACCTGGGAGCTGCCGTCCACCACCAGCGTGACCACTTCCACCAGTTTGGAGGACATGACGTTCAAGGCGTTGACCATGGTGCCGATTTCGTCCTTGCGCGCGATATCCACCCGTTTGGTGTAGTCGCCGTTTGCTGCGCGGTTCAGGAAGCCCACAATGGCATGAATGGGGGAGATCAGGGTCTTCTCGATGTAGAACCAGATCACGATGATGACCACGACCAGACAGGCTACTATGGCGATGGAGAATCCCCAGAGGTTTTCATACACCGGGGCCATGACCTCGCTTCTTTCCATGATTCCGAAGATCTTCCATCCCAGGACCGGGGAGGTGTGCACCACGGCCACCATGTCCACGCCGCCCAGGGAAATTTCCGCTTCACCTGAGTTGAGGGAGAACAGTTCGGAATATGCCGGTTCCAGATCGGAGACATTCTTGAAGTTGTTGTCCGGAGCCTTGGAATCCGCGAGCACCACGCCGTCATCCTGCACCAGCACCACGTAGCCGGTTTCGCCCAGCTTGATGTTTTCGGTGATGTTGGTCAGGTTCTTGAGCGAAATATCCATTCCCACCACGGCGATGGTCGCGCCGTTGCGGATCACGGGATGCATGACCCCCGCCACGGCTTCTCCCGTGGTGGACATGTACGCCTTGGACAGGGAAGCCTTGTTCCCTTCTTCCATGGCTTTTTTGTACCACGGCCGTTTGCGGGGGTCGTAGCCTGCGGGCATGTTGCTGTCTGTCGCGGATGAGACGAAGCCGCCCTCCCTGGTGCCGACGTAGACTTCCACATAGCTCGGGTGGGAACCTTGGGTCAGTTTGAACAGGCTGACGATTTCCTTGCCCACCACATCGTTCGGCTCAGGCACGGCCGGTTGTTTTGCCGTGGTCGCGACAAAGGAGGTGGTGATCTTGTCGGCGCGCAAGAGATCCGGATGCCGCGCAAGCATGGTCGCGTTCTGCCTGGCCTCGTCGAGAAAAATGTTGATGGCCGTGTCCACCTGAGCCAGTTGGGAGGTCATGGATTCGTTTTTGGCCGTGAAGGACGCCACGTACGTGTTGACGGAAACGATGGAGAACAGCACCACGCCGATGACCACCAGGGCCGCCGTGAACCCGATGACTATCTTCGCCTTGATGTTCATCTTCATAAACTCCCCCTCGTCGTTTGCAGTATGGGCCGTGCAGTGCGCCACACCCCCTTCATGGCGGTAGAATACGAGCCCGCCTGAAAGGAATCCATTATTATAATGATCGGCATGTGTTTGAATAGCGTGTCTTTCGCGGCTGTTGCAACCGGGCCGGGATGGAGGTAATACCCATCCGCATGGCACGCATGACATTCACCGAAACTGAGGAAAGGATACTGGCCTTGGCCGGCGGCGACATCCCGGACCATCCCGAGCCGTTCAAGGTCATTGCCGAACAGGCCGGAACCGACGAGGCCACTGTCATCGAACTGCTGGCCCGGCTGCGCGACGACAAGGTCATCCGCCGTTTCGGAGCAACCCTGCGTCACCAGAAGGCGGGCTACGGCCACAACGCCATGGTGGCCTGGCGGGTGCCCGAGGAGCGCATCGAGGAAGTGGGCCGGATCTTCACGGGCCGCCCCGAGATCAGCCATTGTTACGTACGCCGCACCTATCCGGAGTGGACCTTCAATTTCTACACCATGATCCATGGCGAACGTCCAGGCCAGTGCGCCGAAGTCGTCAAGGAACTCGAGACCACCACCGGCATCGACGACAACTGCATCCTGAACAGCATCAAGGAACTCAAGAAGACCTCCATGGTCTATTTCAAATAGGAGCCGACAATGGATTCCAAGACTCTCTACGCCAAAGCCCAGACCCTCATGCCCGGCGGCGTCAACAGCCCCCTGCGCGCCTGCCGCTACGTCAACAGCGATCCCGTTTTCATCGACCGCGCCGAGGGCGCGAACCTCTGGGACGTGGAAGGCCGCAAATACATCGACTATGTGCTCAGTTGGGGCCCCATGCTTCTGGGACACTGCGATCCGAGCGTGGCCGAGGCCGTATATGTGGCCGTGAACAAGGGAACCAGCTACGGCGCCCCCTGCTATGGCGAAGTGGCCCTGGCCGAAGAGATCCAAAAGCTCATTCCGTCCATGGAGATGATGCGCATGGTTTCTTCGGGGACCGAGGCGACCATGTCGGCTCTGCGCCTGGCCCGCGGCTATACGGGACGCAACAAGGTGGTCAAGTTCATCGGCAACTACCATGGCCACAACGACGCGTTTCTGGCAGCCGCCGGTTCCGCGGCAGGGACCGTGCCCGGTACACCCGGCGTACCCGAGGACATCGTCAAGCACACGCTGCTGGCTCACTACAATGATCTGGACAAGGTGCGTGAATATTTCGAGAATCAGGGCGAAGAGATCGCCTGCGTCATAGTGGAGCCCGCAGCGGGCAACATGGGTCTGGTTCTGCCCAAGGACGGCTTCCTGCAGGGCCTGCGCGATCTGTGCACCCAATACGGCGCGTTGCTCATTTTCGACGAAGTCATCACCGGCTTCCGTCTCAGCCTGGGCGGTGCGCAGCAGCGCTACGGCATCACTCCGGACCTGACCACCCTGGGCAAGATCATCGGCGGCGGATTCCCGGTGGGCTGTTACGGCGGGAAGCGCGAGATCATGGAGCATATGGCTCCGTGCGGCGGCGTGTTCCAGGCCGGAACCCTGGCTGGTAATCCCGTGGCCATGGCAGCCGGGCTGGCTACCCTCAAAGGCCTGCGGGAGCGCGACTACGACGCCCTGGAAGTCCGCACCAGGGGACTGGCCGAAGGGTTGACCGAGATTCTCAAGGCCAAGGGACAGTCTGTTTATCTGCAGCAGGTCGCCTCGGCCTTCACCATCTACTTCTCGGATGTGCCCGTGACCAATATGACCGAGTCCTCGGCCTGTGACGCGGACAAGTACGCAACCTTCTGGCAGCGGATGATGGCCCAGGGCATCTACCTGGCCCCTGCCGGTTTCGAGTGCGCCTTCACTTCCTTTGTCCACACCGACGAGGATTTCGAAAAAACGCTCGAAGCGGCCAGTAAGGTCGAGTTTTAGCAAGTCGCGAATTGACGTTCACAGGGTCGGCCGGTTCGCCTGTCGGCCCTTTTTGTTGAGGTGAGTCATGGCAATTGAATACCGCGAGTTCGGGGCAGCGCGGATTGATGAAATCCGGCCGCTTTGGGAAAAGCTCAATGTGCATCATGCGGATGTTTCCAGTCATTTCACGGAACGTTTCGAAGCCTACACCTTTGAAAAACGCAAGAAGTCTTTGCTCGCCGAAGCGGAGGGCGGGCAGTTTCTCATCGTCGTGGCCCACGACCCGGCTGAAATCCGGGATATCGGATATTGCATCAGCACGCTCAAGGACAGTGGACGGGGAGAGATCGAGTCCCTGTTTTTGGAGCAAAGCCATCGTGGGCGGGGGATTGGTGACGTTCTTATGGAGCGGTCGCTTCAATGGTTGGACAGACAGGGGGCCGTTGAAAAGATCATTCATGTGGTTTCGGGCAATGAACAGGCCTGTGGATTCTATGAACGGTACGGATTCGTGCCGCACTGCACGGTTCTGCTCCAGAAAGACAAATAGTGCTTCGGTCTGCTACATAGAGAATATGTCCCGATATATCGTTTACGTTCTGAGCAAATCCGCGCTGCCGCTGGCCCGTTCCCTCGGGCAGGGGTTGGACGCGCCCATCTATGCGCCCAACCGTTTTGTGAAGTCCGGCATGCAAGGGTTCGATTCTCTGCGTGAACTGGTAGCCGCCACCTTCGGCCGTTTCGACGGCCATGTGTTCATCGCCGCCGCAGGAATCGTGGTGCGCACCATCGCCGCGCACATTGCCGCCAAGGACAGGGATCCTGCCGTGGTGAACATGGACCCGGAAGGAAGGTTCGTGATCAGCCTGCTCTCCGGGCATCTGGGCGGGGCCAATGATTTGGCTCGTAAATGCGCGGAAATTACGGGTGGGCAGGCGGTCATCACCACTGCCACGGACACGGCCGGTGTTGTTTCCGTCGATGTGCTGGCCCGGGACAGAGGATTGCATCTCGCGGACCTGGACGAGGTCAGAAACGTCAATGCGGCGCTTTTGGAGGGGCGTATGGTGCCGGTTTACGATCCGTTGGGCTGCCTGGGCGAGCTGGACCCCGTTTCCTTTTCCATGGTGGAGAGTCCGGGTGATTTCAAGCCGGGGGACCCCGGCGTCTGGGTGCATTGGATGGAGGGCTGGTCGAGGCCCGGAGTGCTGCGGCTCCATGCCCCGGTATTGTCTCTCGGGGTGGGATGCAGACGCGGCACGCCCATGGAAGAGGTCCTGGATCTCATTCATCACGTGCTGGATGAGAACGGACTGGCCCGTAAGAGTGTGGCCGTCATGGGCACGGCGGACATCAAGCATGATGAGGAGGGCCTTTTGGATACCGCCCGGGAACTCAACGTGCCCCTGGAATTTTTCGAAGCCGAGGAGTTGGCCTCGGTATCAACGCCCACTCCGTCCTCCATGGTGGAACAGTACGTGGGTACGGCCAGCGTCAGCGAGGCCGCGGCCCTGCTGCTGAGCAGGGGCGGGGAACTGCTGGTGGCGAAACAGAAAAGCGAACGGGTCACGGTGGCCGTGGCCAGGAGTAATGCATGCTTGTTGCGGTAAGTCTGGGGCCGGGGGACGAATCCCTGTTGCCCCCTGCGGCGAGGGCGGCCCTGGAGCGGGCCGAAGTCGTCGTGGGTTACAAAGGGTACATGGAGCTCGTTTCCTCTTCGTTGCTGGAGGGCAAGGAGGTCTTTTCCACGGGCATGATGGGCGAGGTCGAGCGCGTGAACCGGGCCGTGGATTTCGCCCAGGAGGGTCGCGACACCGCCGTGGTCTGCAGCGGGGACGCCGGCATCTACGCCATGGCCGGGCTTATCCTCGAGACCCTGGAGGCGCGTGGACTGCTGGACAAGGTCGGTTTCGAAGTCGTTCCCGGAGTGCCTGCCTTCAACGCCGCCGCCGCCCTGCTGGGCGCGCCCCTGATGCACGACTTCGCCTCGGTGAGCCTGAGCGACCTGCTCACGCCGTGGGAGACCATTGAGAAACGGTTGCGCCTGGCTTCGGAGGCCGATTTCGTGCTGGCCGTTTACAATCCCCGGTCCAAACGGCGCAGCGACCATCTGCGTAGAGCCCTGGATATCGTCGCCCGAGTCCGGAGCCCGGAAACCCCTGTGGGGCTCGTCAAACGGGCCTATCGCCCGGACCAGGAAATTTTCGTAACGACTCTGGGAGACTTCGACTCCGAGTTGGTTGATATGCAATCCATTCTCATTATTGGGAATTCAACAACGCGAATGGCCGGGGAAAGGATGCTTACCCCTCGGGGCTATCACACCAAATATACGGTTGGCTGAGGATGTGATTTTTGTAACAATACCCTTGCGCAACCATGCGTTTTTTGAGTAAAAAGCAAGCCTCTACCAAGTCGCGTCGGCTTGACAGTGGGGGATATGTCATTTATCCCGACTAAAGTAGAGAGTGTGACGTTTTATCTATTTGCTACAGGAGGAACGAGGAGAATGAAGAAGACACTTCTGATCGGCCTCGTGGTTGCAGCACTGGTATGTGCATTTGCGCTTCCCAACCTTTCTGCCGCCACCAAGGCTCCCGCCGACATGGTCCTGAAGGCCCCTGAAGGCATGAAGGCGAAGAAAAGCCCGGTTGCTTTCCCGCATGGAAAGCATGAAGAAATGCTCAAAGACTGTAAGGTCTGTCACCATACCTTCGATGGTACCGGTGAAGTGAAAGGCTGTGCCGCCGCAGGCTGCCACGATCAGCCAGGCAAGAAGGACAAGATGGCCTTCTACAAGGCCTTCCACGGCAAGGACAAGAAGACTTGCGTGGGCTGCCACAAGGCAGAGAAGAAAGGACCCAAGTCCTGCAAGCAGTGCCACCCCAAGAAGAAATAACTTAGGGTTGTTGAGGGGGGTTGCAGCAGCGGCCCCCCTTTTTAAGGAATTCACCCATTCGCGGAGGTGAAACATATGCCCCCGGTTCCCCCGTCCGATCCCAATGAGGACATCCTTGAATTGAACGACATCACCGCAGACAAACAGGATGTAGCCGAGCAGGACGGTATTGACGCCGATTTTGAGCAGGAACTCGAAGATCTCTTTTCCGAAGAGCTCGACGACGGCCATGGCTCGGACTCGGAGGATGAGCCCATTTTGCTCGACGAGGTCGCTGACGGCCTTGACGACATTGCCGGGGACGTTGCCGATCAGGCTGCGGACGAAGAAAATGTTTTGCTTCTCGACGACATGGTCGAGGAAAAGGACGACGCCGTCGTGCTGGAGGACGTTGTCGAGGAAAACGGAGCAGACGAAGGGGAAGAAGATGTCCTTCTTCTGGATCAGGTCGCCGAGGAACCGGCCCAGGCCCCTTCTCCAAACGAGGCCGAAAAAGCCCCCGGCGACATGGATCTTGACGCCCTGTTGGACGAAACAGAGCCTGCGGCCCCTGCTGACGAAGCAGATCTCGACGCCCTGCTTGAGGGTGTCGCGGAAGAAGACGATGCCGAGCCTGCGCCCGCTGATGAAGCGGCCATAGATCTGGACGATCTGTTGGATGAAGGCACAGGAGCCGGAACACAGGAAAAGGCGCCGGAGTTGGATGATTTGCTGGGTGAGGTTGAAGAACCTGCAGCGGCCGACGAAATTTTGCTTGAAGACGTGGTGGAGGAACCCGCCGCAGCCGAGTCCGAAGTTGTCGAGGCAGAGCCTGTCGTGGAAGAAGCGGCTGCCGAAGAGCCTGTCGTCGAGGAATCCGTTGCAGTGGAAGCTGCCGTCGAGGAACCGGAAGTCGAGTCTCCGATCCTGGAAGAGGCCGCCCTGGAAGATATGGTTCTGGAGGATGTGGCTGCCGACCTGTCGGAACCCGACCAGGAAATTTCTCCCGAAGCCGAGGCTGTGCAGCCGGAAGAAGAGGGCGTGTTCGACTCCGAAGCCCTTGAACAGGCCATGGATGTTGAAATTCCTGCGGACGCCGAGATTGTAGGTAACGGAGAAAGCCCGGCCATCGAAGGACTTGAGGACGATCAGATGGATGAACTGGCCGGCCTGAAGCCCGAAGACGAAGCTGAGCTGGAAGATATGGAACACCTGCTCGAAGGCGTGGACGTTTCGGATATCATCGACGAAAGCGTCGACGAGGAGGAGATCGATATTCCCGAAATGGACATAAGCGACATCGATTTTGTCGAAGGACCTGAAATTCCCTACGAAGTCGGCCATGACGTCTCCGAGGACGTGGACATGGACGCCCTGTTGGAAGATGTGAAGCCCGAGACCGTGAGCGTGGATGATCTTCAGTCCCGCATGGCCGCCTTGGAGGAGCGCTTTGCCGCTCTGGCGGGCGAGCCGGAAGTCGGCGATCTGGAAGAGCGCATCGTCGCCATGGAGGCCAAGCTCGAGGAGGTCGAGAACATCGTCCGCAGAGAAGTGGAACGTCTGGTGCCCGAAGAGGCGGCCCGGATCATTCGCGAGGAGATCGCGGCCCTGGCCCGGGAACTTGAAGAATAATTTCGTCCGATTGTACAATGATTTGAAGCCCGTGCCTTGCGCGGGCTTTTTTGTTTTCAATATAATTTCACGTGTTGCGCTCCTTGGGTACGTTTCGGGATACCAGGAAGGAGGTCGTCGCCATGAAACGAGCCCTGTGCGTCATTCTGTTGGGAAGCCTGTTGGCCACCCATGTCCATGCCTCGGAATTGAGCAGGAACTACAAGGCGTTGTACAAGTCCGTGGTCACGCTTATGACCGTGGGCCGGGCTCTGGGCGGGCCGGAAGGGGAGTTGACCGCCGCCAAGGGGCTCGGGTCCGGTGTGCTCATTTCCGACGACGGGCTCATTCTCACCGCCGCCCACGTGGTCCAGGCGGCGGACAGGGTGGGGGTGAAGTTCCACAACGTCGAATTGATTCCGGCCACGGTCATTTCCACGTTGCCGTCCGCGGACATCGCCCTGGTCCGGGCCGAGTCCGTTCCCCCCGGCGTGGAGCCTGTCAGGTTGGTGGATTCCACATCCGTGGAGACAGGGGACGAAATCTTCGTCATCAGCGCACCTTACGGGCTGCAGTCCACCATCACTTCCGGCATTGTCAGCGCCCGCTACGCCGCGGGGACACACCCCCGGTTCTGGCTGGCCGAGATGCTCCAGATAGACGCGGTCGTGAACAAGGGCAGCTCGGGCGGGCCGCTCTTCAACATGAAGGGCGAGTGCATCGGGATCGTCAGCCATCTCAAAAGCCGGTCCGGGGCCTTCGAGGGGCATGCCTTTGTCGTGGCCACGGAAACCGCCCGGGAATATCTCATCGGCAAGCCGGCGATATGGACCGGAATCAGCGGAAAGTATCTGAACGAGGAAATGGCCTGGGTGCTCAATCTTCCGGAACAGAGCGGTTATCTGGTGGAACGGGTGGCCGATGGTTCCCTGGGGCGGGAAATGGGCCTGCTTGCCGGTACGGTCGTCGCCGAGGTCGGTGACAAGGAATACCATCTGGGCGGGGACATCATCCTGGAGACGAACGGCATCAGGATCAACGAGTTCAAGGACAGGTACGACGAACTGATTCGGGACATCGAGAAGAACAAGTCCCTCAGGCTCAAGGTGTTGCGCGGCGGCATGGTTCTGGAACTGACCGGTCGGGTCAGGGTTCTCGAGGCGGGCAAACGTCGCTGATGTAGGTGGCCAGCCTGCGGGAGACGTCCGCGAAATGCTGGATCATGCCTTCGTAGAAGAGCAGCACCAGGGCGGGGTTTTCCCGCTTGAGCTCGTCGAGGTCCTTCACTGCGATGGCGGCGATGCGTAGAGGAGTGGCTGCGGCGAGGGTGACCGGGGCTCGCAGGTTTGCGCGCAGGTTAAACAGACCGATGGCGCTCCTGGCGTGGGTTCTGCCCAGAAGGGTTTCCACGTTTTTGTCGTTGCGTACGCGCCCGTCAACCGAGCCTTCGAGGACGAATCCCACATAGTCCCAGCTTCCGCCCTCCCGATAGAGGATCTCGCCTTCCTCGAAGTCCAGGAGTTTGAAGCGCGAAGCAAGGATTTCCCGTTGCTGTTCCGTCATTCCCTTGAAGACCGGCATCCGGGCCAGTTCCTGGCGCATGCTTATTTCCCTCATCATTCCTCCCCGGTCCAGTCCGAGGTGACCACACCCCGGGTGATGATGCCCACAGTGAGGGCGAACATGACGTAGCCGATGATGCATTCGAAGGTTGTCAGGAGTTTTGCCCCGGCCGAGACCGGAGTGAGGTCTCCGTAGCCCAAGGTGGTCATGGTCACCACCGTGTAGTAGAACGCGTCGATGAACAAATGCGATCCCGTCTCGAACGGGAATTGCTGGTTGCTCAGAAGGCCCGTGGTGTGGGCGAGTTCCAGGGTGGCGTTGATCAGGGTGAAGCTGGCGATGATGCTGACGTAGATTTCCACCAGCCGCATGACCTCGGACCACATGGAGTAGCGGTCCGGCTTGAGCATTTCCATCATGTTGCGGCCGAAACGCTTGATGTGGGAGGAGGTCAGGGAGACAAGGAGGATGGTGGAAATGATCAGGCCGGTGTCGCCGATGAGCAGAAAAACCGTGGAACCGCCGCAGACGAAACCGGTCGCCGCGCTGATGTTGGCGTGGCGCAAGCGTTCCTCCCGGATGCGTTCGTCAAACAATGTCCGGCTGACCTTGCGTCGCAAAACTCTCTGAAAAACGTAGTTGAAGACTGCGGCGCCCGTACCGCAGGCCATGGAAACGAGCAGAGCCACTTTCAACTGAGTGGCGAAGTCCCCGGAGCGGTAAGTTTGCTCCAGGGCCAGCGAGATCATGGCCAGCAGGATGTACCCGAGGAAGAAGGACGGCACCGCGTGCCGGAGGATGATGCGCGAAGCTGGGTCGTGGGTGGAGTCCATTAAAAAACCTCTGGTGTCGTTGCCATCAAATGTTTTTGCCTCTACTATATGCCATTGGATTGTACCCTGAATAGCACAGTGTTTCGCTACAATCATTCGGATTATAAAGGCCCTTTGACAGTCGAGGAGGGAATGGATGGACCCGTTATGGATTACGCTGGCGTTTGTGCTGGGGTTGGGGGCGCGTTTCATCAACCTCCCGCCCCTGGTGGGATTCCTGGCCGCGGGGTTCGTGCTTCAGGCGCTGGGCGTGCGGGGCGGCGAGACTCTGGAGAATTTTGCCGACGCGGGCGTCATGCTCATGCTTTTCGGCATCGGGCTCAAGCTGAGGATCAAGAGTCTCATGCGGCCCGAGGTCTGGGGTACTACTCTTATCCATATGGCCGCCACCATCGTTTTCTTCACCATCCTGTTCATGTGGCTGGCCTTTGCCGGTTCGGGGCCGTTCGCCGGCCTCGGTCTGGGGACGGCCCTGCTGCTGGCGTTCTCCCTCAGTTTCTCCAGTACGGTCTTTGTGGTCAAGATTCTTGAGGAACAGGGGGCGTCCTCCTCCCTGTACGGCAGGCTGGCCGTTGGCATTCTCATCGTGCAGGACATCGCGGCGGTCCTTTTCATGACCTTTGCCTCGGGCAAGGCCCCTTCCTGGTGGGCGTTGGTGCTCATCGCCGTCCTGCCGGGCATCCGCTGGGTGTGCATGAAGATCATGGACCGTACCGGGCATGGCGAGTTGGTGGTGCTGCTGGGCATCACTTTGTCCCTGGTGGTCGGGGCCGGGCTCTTCGGCCTGGTAGGACTCAAACCCGACCTGGGCGCTTTGGTCATTGGCCTGCTGGTGGCCAATCATCCCAAGGCGAATGAAATTTCCAAATCTTTGCTGTCCTTCAAGGATGTCTTCCTGGTGGGCTTTTTTCTCAGCATCGGCCTGTCCGGATCGCCCACGGCCGAGGCCGTGGTGGTGGCCTTGGGACTGCTGCCGTTCATCCTGCTCAAGGGGCCGCTCTTTCATCTGTTGCTGACGCGCTTTTCCCTGCGGTCGCGCACTTCCTTTCTTTCCGCCATGACCCTGACCAATTACAGCGAGTTCGGGCTCATCGTGGGCGCGCTGGCCGTGCGCAACGGCTGGCTCGAGCCCATGTGGCTGCTGGCCATGGCCATTGCCGTGGCCCTGTCGTTCGTGGTGGCGGCGCCGCTCAACGCCATGGCTCTGAAGCTCTACGGAAGGTTCGAGATTCCCTTGGCCCGTTTTGAAGGCGAGCGGTTTCATCCCGAGGAACAGCCGGTGAACATCGGATCTCCGGCGGTCATCGTGGTGGGTATGGGCCGAGTGGGGCAGGGGGCGTACGACTGGTTGCGAGAGCGTTATGGTGACGTGGTAATCGGTTCGGACATCAAGCCCGCCGTGGTGGAAGCCAACAAGGTGGCGGGGCGCAACGTGTTCGTGGGCGACGCCACGGACCGGGAACTGCTGGACCGCATCCGGCGAAGCGACGACGGTCAGGCCCGGTTGGTGCTGACGACCCTGAGCCATGCCGCCAACCTGCGGATGTTGCGTCAGGCGCGGGGCATGGGGTACGGAGGGCGGTTGGTGGCCGTGGCCCGGTTTGAGGACGAGGTCCCCGAACTTCTTGAAGCGGGCGCCGACGCGGCCTTCAATCTGTATTCCGATGCAGGGGCCGGTTTTGCCGAACATGCCGAGAAAGAGTTGCGCAAAGGGGAGGATTGTGAATGGATTGACGCCTTGTGCAGCCGGGGGCAACTGACGGCTGAAAAATGAAAAGTGAGACGGGCCATAGATAGAGGTATATATGTGCGGTCGGTTTGCCTTGGGAGTTTCCAGGAAACGTTTGGAAGAGCTGATCGGTGCGTCGGTGCCCGCGAAGTATGAGCCCAGCTGGAACGTGGCGCCGGGTGCGTGGATACCGGCCCGGACCCAGAAGGGCTGCGCCATGCTGCTCTGGGGGCTGGTGCCGTACTGGATAAAGGACAAGGTTTCGGGCAACCGCATGGGAGTGCGTATCATGAACGCCCGGTGCGAAACCGCCTTTGACAAGCCCGCCTTCAGGGAACCGATGCGTCGGAGCCGTTGCCTTATTCCCGCCGAAGCCTTTTACGAATGGCAGCGTCGGGGGCGCGTCAAATATCCTCATGCCATCGCCCATGCCTCGGGCCGCCTCCTGTGGTTTGCGGGCATCTGTGATCGGTGGACCGACTCCGGTTCGGGCGAAGTGCTTCGGTCCTGCTGCATTCTGACCACCCGGGCCAATGAGCTCATGGCTCCCATTCATGATCGCATGCCGGTCATCGTCCGGGAAGGGTATCGGGATCTGTGGCTGGACCATTCCGTCACGGAAGCCGACTGGTTCGGACGGGTTTTCGCCCCCCTGCCCGCGGAACGGCTTAAAGTCTGGCCCGTGTCCTGCGGGGTGAACAAGATAGGACTCGACGGTCCTGAGTTGCTGAAGCGGGTGTCCGGACAGCCCCGGCAGGGCTCCTCGCTCTGATCCGGTTTGTGACGGGTGTAAGCCTGTGCTTGACTAATCCTTGACAATATCATAACTCACGAACTCTTTGCCCGCGCTGGAGGGGTCTTTGGTGCGTGGAAAATGAGAGAATACCGGGAGATGTGAGTTGTTCGACAGCCTTCAAGACAGATTAAGCAACGCGTTCAAGAAGTTCAGCGGCAAGGCCCGCCTTGATGAAGACAACATCAAGGAGGGATTGCGCGAGGTTCGTCTCGCCCTGCTGGAAGCGGACGTCAACTACAAGGTCGTCAAACAATTTGTGGACCAGATCAAGGAGCGGGCCCTCGGCGAAGACGTCATGAAGGGGCTCAATCCCGGTCAGCAGGTGGTCAAAATCGTCAACGAGGAGCTCACCGAGCTGCTGGGCGGCGAACAGACCGGCTTGGATCTGAAAGCCTCGCCGCTCAAGGTCATGATGGTGGGCCTGCAGGGGTCGGGTAAGACGACTTCGTCCGGCAAGATCGCACTTTTCCTGCGCAAGAACCACAAGCGCAAACCGTACTTGGTCCCGGCCGACGTCTACCGCCCGGCGGCAATCGATCAGTTGCATACGCTGGCCAGGCAGCTCGACGTTCCCGCCTATCCGTCCACTCCGGACATGAATCCGGTGGACATCTGCAAGGACGCGCTGGTCAAGGCGCAGGAACAGGGATGCGACCTGATCCTGTTCGACACCGCGGGGCGGCTGCACATCGACGAGCCCCTGATGGAGGAGCTTTCCGACATCAAGGCCCAGTGCACCCCGGATGAAATACTTTTCGTGGCCGACGCCATGACAGGTCAGGACGCTGTAACCGTCGCCGACAAGTTCAACGAACAGCTCGACATCACCGGCGTGGTGCTGACCAAGATGGACGGCGACGCCCGAGGCGGCGCGGCCCTGTCCATCAAGTCCGTCGTAGGCAAGTCCGTGAAGTTCGTGGGCGTGGGTGAAAAGCTGTCCGACATGGAGCTTTTCTACCCGGACCGCATTGCTTCCCGCATCCTCGGCATGGGCGACATGCTCACCCTCATCGAAAAGGCGCAGACCACCATCGACGAGGACGAAGCCAAGGACATGGCCGAGAAGATGGCCAAGGCTCAGTTCGACCTGGAAGATTTTCGCAGCCAGATGCGCAAGATCAAAAAGCTTGGATCCCTGGAAGGGCTTCTCAAGCTCATTCCGGGTATGGGCGGCCTCATGAAGCAGCTCGGCGACGCCCAGCTGCCGGAAGACGAGATGAATCGCACCGAGGCCATCATCAACTCCATGACCATGGCGGAACGCCGCAACCCCAAGGTCATCAATCAGAGCCGCAAGGAACGTATCGCGCGCGGTTCGGGCAACGAGGTCAAGGACGTCAACGCGCTGTTGAAGAACTTCAACCAGATGTCCAAAATGATGTCCAAGATGATGGGCGGCGGCAAAGGTAAGAAAGGAAAATTTCCCAAACTGCCCAAGGGCATGCCGACCGACATGGACAGCATGGCCGCAATGGGTGGGATGCCCGGCGGAATGCCGGGAATGCCTGGAATGCCGGGGATGCCCGGAATGCCCGGCATGGATGGAATGGAGGACGCAGGAAAGCGTTCCATTTCCAAGAAGACGCTTAAGGAGCGCAAGAAGAAAAAGCTTGGAAAGAAGCAGCGCAAAAAGAAAAAGCGTTAATGATCAGGCAGAAAGCTTTTGGCTTTTATAAACTTGCACACGACCTTGCCTTTTCAGGGTTGAAAACTTATCAAATAATTTAATGGGGGTATTAACACCATGGCAATGAAGATCAGACTGACCCGTATGGGTTCCAAGAAGCGTCCCTTCTATCGCATCGTGGCCATTGACGGCGCCAAGCGTCGCGACGGCCGTCCGAGCGAGTACCTGGGACACTACAATCCCATGGTTGAACCTGCCGAAATGCAGATCGACATGGAAAAGGTTGAAAAGTGGCTGGCGCGCGGCGCCGAGCCCTCCAACACCGTTCGTTCCCTGCTCAAGCAGGCTGGAAAGTAGTCATTCGCTGGCCTCGTTCCGGTGTGCTTGGTGGAAGCTCATATTAGTCCTAGGGCGCTAGTGAACATTGTGCCTGTACCTGGAGGTAGTTCGACATGCTGAAAGAGATGATTGAGTACATCGCCAAGTCCCTTGTGGACAACCCGGACGAAGTGCGAGTGACTGAAGTCGAGGGTGAACAGACCTCTGTTCTTGAGCTGAAGGTCGCCAAGGATGACCTTGGCAAGGTGATCGGAAAGCAGGGACGGACCGCGCGTGCAATGCGTACCCTTTTGGGTGCGGCATCCACCAAGGCCAAGAAGCGTTCCGTTCTGGAAATCCTCGAATAGAGTCCAGTGAACAAGACCGCCCTCAACGACAAGGAGTTCATCCTTGTCGGGAAAGTGGTCAAGCCGCATGGCATCCGAGGGGAGTTCTGCATCAAGAGCTTTGCGGACTCCCCTTTTCTCTTCGATGAGATAAAACGGATCTTCCTGCGGGAAGGCAGGCGGCGGCCACAGCCCGTCACCGTTCAGTCGTGGCGCATGCACAAGGGCATGGTGCTCATGACGGTCAATCAGGTCGCCGACCGCAACCGCTCCGAGGAGCTGCGCGGCGCCGAGGTACTGGTGCGCGCTGCGGACCTCCCCGAAGTAGAGGACGACGAGTTCTACCTTTACCAGGTGGAGGGATTCGACGTGGTCCTTGAGGACGGTGCGCCGTTGGGCGTTCTCAAGGGATTCATCGAGGCCCCGGGCCACGATGTCTGGGTCATTGCCACGCCCGACAAGAAGGAAGTGCTCCTGCCCGCCGTCCCTGAGTTCGTTCTGGATGTGGATATGGAAGGGGAGACCATTGTCGTCGCTCCGCCCGAAGGTTTGGTGGATCTCTACGAGAACCCCGAGCCCGAAAAGAAAAAAGCGGCCCCCAGACGCACCAACAAGAAGAAACCCTCTTCCAAGTAGCTCCCGTCCGGAGCGGACGCTCTTATGAATTTCCATTTCGTCAGTCTTTTTCCGGAGTTCTTCGACTCCCCGCTCAATGCAGGGCTGATGGGCAAGGCTGTCCAATCCGGCATTGTCGCCTTCGATCACGTCAATCCGCGCGACTTCACCGTCGACAAGCATCGAACCGTGGACGACCGTCCCTACGGCGGCGGGCCGGGCATGGTCATGATGCTGGAACCGCTGGGCAAGGCCCTCGACTCCATTGAGCGGCCCGGCCGCATCCTGATGATGTCCCCGCGTGGTCGTCGGTTCGACCAATCCATGGCCCGCGAACTGGTCCGGGAACAGGACGTGACCATTCTTTGCGGTCGCTACGAGGGTATTGACGAACGCCTGCTGGATCTCTACCCGGTGGAGCTGGTCAGCATGGGCGACTATGTGCTCAACGGTGGGGAAGCCGCCGCCGTGTGCATGGTGGAGTCCGTGGCCCGGCTGTTGCCCGAGTTCATGGGGCACGAGGATTCCGGGGAAGAGGAGAGTCATTCGGCCGGTCTGCTGGAATATCCGCACTATACCCGGCCGGACGAATATCAGGGCCACAAGGTCCCGAAGGTGCTCTCCTGCGGCGACCACGGCAGGATCGCGCAGTGGCGGCGCGAAGAGGCGCTGAAGCAGACTTTGCACCGCAGGCCGGACATGCTGGCCGGGTCGGAGTTGATCCAGGAAGACATCGACTGCCTGCGCGGTCTGGACCGGACCATGCTGGGCCGGAATCTGTATCTGGCGCTGGTTCATTACCCGGTGTTGAACAAGTTCGGGGAAAAGGTGGCCGTGTCTTTGACAAACCTCGACATTCACGATATTTCCCGCGTCTCCCGTTCCTACAATGTAGGCGGGTTTTATGCGGTGACGCCCATCGAGGATCAGAAGGCGCTTGCTGAAAACCTGTTAAGTCACTGGCTTACAGGAGCCGGAAGCAAGGCGAACCCGGATCGGGCGGAGGCCTTGTCCGTCGTGAGCGTCGTGGACGATATTCAGTCTGCGATCCTTGACATCCAGTCCAGAACAGGGCAAAGTCCCCTGCTCGCGGCAACGTCTGCGAAGCTGGATCGGAGAAAGAACGCACCGGCCCCGCTGACCTACGATTGGGTCCGCGATAGGCTGGAAAGACAACCGGTTCTGTTGATCTTCGGCACCGGGCACGGCCTGGCCGACGAAGTGCTCGACAGGGCCGAGGGAATCATCCGGCCGATCCGTTATCTGGATGAATACAATCATCTGTCTGTGCGCAGTGCGGTAACCATCACGGTGGACCGGCTTCTGGCGGATGAATTTTAGAATAGTTTTTCGAGAAAGGAGTTTAGTCATGGATATCATGAAAAAAATCGAATCCGAACACCTTCGCCTTGATGTTCCCGCATTCAAGGCCGGTGACACCGTCAAGGTTCACTTCCGCATCATCGAAGGTGAAAAAGAGCGCATCCAGGTCTTCCAGGGCGCAGTTCTCCGCGTTCGCCGCGGCACCACCGATTCCACCTTCACCGTCCGCAAGATTTCCGACGGCGTGGGCGTCGAGCGCGTCTTCCCGATGCATTCCCCGTTCATCGACCGCGTGGAAGTGGTTTCCGAAGGTAAAGTGCGCCAGAGCCGCATCTACTACCTGCGCAACCTGCGCGGTAAGGCCGCCCGCATCAAGTCCAAGCAGATCTGGGAATAATCCCGCTGCTTCGACCCGCATGACGGGTTGGCGTCTTGATACGAATTTGAACTCCCCGCCGTATCGGTTCGTCCGGTGCGGCGGCGGAGTTGTTTTTGTTTCCTCTGAAAAACTTGAAAGGCGGCCCCATGGATATGCTTTCCCTGCTTGATGGAAGGTATCTCGACCCCGAGAGCATCGCCGGGGTGGACGAGGCCGGGCGCGGCTGTCTGGCCGGGCCTGTGGTGGCCGGTGCGGTCATCCTGCCCGAGTCCTACGACCTGCCGGGGCTGAACGATTCCAAGAAGCTCACCCCCGAGACGCGCGAGACCCTGTACGGGGCCATCCGAGAACAGGCCGTGTGCTGGGCCGTCGGGGTGGCCTGGCCGCGGGAGATTGACGGCATCAATATTCTCCAGGCCACGTTCATGGCCATGGGGCGGGCCGTACGCCATCTGAAGGGCGAGCCCCTGCAGCTGCTCATCGACGGCAACAAGACCATCCCTCCTCACGCGCTCAAAGACGACATTCCCCAGAAGTACGTCATCCAGGGCGACGGCAAGATACCCGCCATCTCGGCGGCCTCCATCATGGCCAAGACCTTTCGGGACCGGCTCATGTGCAAGTTGGCCGGGCGGTACCCGGGGTATGGTTTCGACGTGCATATGGGGTACGGCACCAAGGCGCATTATGCGGCGATTGAAGAGCACGGGCCTTGCCGGATGCATCGGCTGACTTTCAGGGGCGTGGTGCCCGAGAAGAAGATCGAGCAGGGCAGCTTGTTCTAGGTTGCTCCCAGGATAGTGAAATGAAACTCCGGTTGGCGATAAGCTGACCGGGGTGTTTATTGTCGTTTGTCATCTCACGCTGCCCAAAGGCGGGATCGTTGTTTCCGGGATATACGGATGGATGACAGCGATGGCGTCCAGCATGATCTCGGAAAGAAGGTCCAAAGTGCTGTCGAGCTTCACCGGGGCGGCCCCATCCTGGGATATCTTGGCCAGTTCCTCGAGGGAATACGAAACAAGATAGAGTTGGTGCCGGGCGTTTTCAGGAGTCATGATGTTGCCTCCTGCGTTGCCGGTTGCGTGATCGCGATGCGGATTTTCCGGGAAGGGGGAAAGGTGATTTGTGCCATGCGGCACCTCCTGTGTGTTGACTATCGGCATCCCACGAAATGCAAAATGCCGGGAGGTAGTCACAGCCACAGAAGCTGCGGGCGTATTCCCCCGAAGGGTATTGTATTCGGCCCCCACCCGGCATGAAGTGCGAGAAAATTGCGCCTCCTCTGGGAGGACACAAAAAAACCACTTCTAACGGGTGTGGTAGCCGTCTGTGTTGGTGTGACTAGCACCACGGTCAGTTAGCCACAGGGGGCGGCGAATTGTCAAGGTCGGGCGGTGGCTTGGGGGTGGCATCAAGGCGTGGCGCCCGAAAAGAAGATTGAGCAGGGTAGTTTGTTTTCATGAAGTGTGTGCGCTGACGCGCAGTCGCCAATTGAGCCAGCTTGGTCGCTCAGGGGTTTCGCCCCCTCGGGCGACCTTCTTTTTTTGCCGGGGCAAATTGTCAAACTAAACTGAACACCTCTGCAAGTTCCCGTTCTTCAATGATTTCCCAAGTTGTCCTATACCCGAATTTCTTCCTTGGTCGGTGGTTGATAAGGTTTACCGTTTGAGCCAACTGTCCCTACGGGACCGGCTCAATTGACCGGCTCCCCTTCTAGTGCTTTCTCGTCTCGTTCAACACTGCTGTCTTTTGTGTGCTCATTGGGCAGGTTAAGTCGACTTCGACTTAACCTTTGCTTTTGTCAGCCAGGGAGCACGGAGTTGAAGCGGGGTGGGAAAGGAGGATAGGTCGCAGGAAAGGACGGAAAGAGAGGGGCGGCAAGCCCCTCTCTTTCCGTCCTTTCCTCAAATGGTTCTCAAATCAGGTAAGGCGGTCGTACTTTCCGGGTCGCCGGAAGGGCGCGGAATGGACTACACCTGCATAACTGACATGCGCCTGCGTGTGATGCCTTTTTTCAAGCCATATTCTGTAAAACCTTGTTAACATCTGCTGACGCAGTGCTCTCCTTGTGTTAAGTGATGCAATATCCAATGGTTTATTCACCAGAAAACAATCGAAGGAACTCTGTTATGTCCAAGTTCAAGCGTTCACTCCTCATACTTGTGGTCATCCTCGCCGTTGATGTGCTGTTCTACGGACAGTTCATCAAACCCGACATGATGCGTTGGGGCGCGACCCATGAGGAGGCGGCCGCCTCCATGCCGGGCGACGACATCGCCCCGTTCGTCAGCTCCACCCGCGCCGTGACGATCGATGCGCCCAGGGAAAAGGTCTGGCCGTGGCTGGTGCAGCTCGGCGCCGACCGCGGCGGATTCTACAGCTATACCTTCCTGGAAAAGCTGTTGGGCTATGAAAACGACAATGTGGCCGAGATCGTCCCCGAGTTTCAGGACATGCCCGTGGGCCGCATTGTCCCCTCGTCGCCTCCGGGGACGGAAAAGGCGGGCGAACTGAACTGGCGGGTGGTCGGCGTGGACCCTGGGACTTCCTTTGTGCTGGAGGACTGGGGGGCGTTCGTGCTGCGTGATGCAGGGCAGGGCAGAACCAGACTGCTGGTGCGCACCCACGGCTGGAAAACGCCCACATGGTTGGGCCGGCTCGGCTATGAAGTGACGATGCCCCTGCACTACATCATGGAGCGCAGAATGCTCCTGGGCATCAAGGCCCGGGCCGAAGCCGGTCCCGGTGTGGCGCTCTCGCCTCTTCCCGACTATCTGTGGGCGGCCGGAATCTTCCTTTCGGGGCTCTTCATTCTCGTCATGATTTTTGGGGGACGCGGTCTGGCAAAAATAGTGGCGGCTTTGGGATTCAGTCTGTGTTGGCTGTGGACCTGCCTCGTCCTTGCCCCGGTTCCCGTCTATGCTCTGGGGCTGACGGCCCTGACGGCAATGGTCCTTGTGGCCTTGTTCCGTCGCAGACGCAGATAAAGACAAAACCCCGGCGGAAGCTCCGTCGGGGTTTTGTCTTGAACGTTTCGGTTCAAAGCTAGTTCCAGCCGCCTTTCTTGTAACAGAAAATATGCTTGTTTGGGATGGCGCGTACGGCCCTGAAAGTGCCCTTGCGGCATTCGGCGGCAGTGGCGCCGATGGATTCATAGATTTGTTCCTTGTAGGAGAGAACGCCTACATAGGGAACGGATTTTGATTTGGAACGGCGAACCTGGCAGGTCATGGAGGCTTGTTCTATCTGGTGATAGCGGGCTTTCCAGGTGCCGTCGGCTTGCTGCTCGATGAGCATGCGGGAACGGGAAAAGCGGTGATTCCGGTTCAGTGAGCCGATCTTGAGCCGGGCAAAGGAACGGAATTCCTTGTAACGGACCGCCAAGTCCTCGTCGAGGTACAAGGGCAGGTTCTTCCCGGTCATGGGTTTGATTTTGTCGCCGGGTTTGGAAATGGCGACTTCCACTGTCTTGGCGCCGCCTGCGTTGTCCTGGGCAAGGCAGGGAACGGCCATGAGCGTCATGATCAGGAAGGCAAGAATTTTTTTATGCATGGGATCTCCACCAGTTAACAGAATACGGGCCGAGCGGTCTCCCACTCGGCCCGTCTACAATACTGTTACTTGGTGCGGATTTCAACTCTTCTGTTCAGTCTGCGGCCCTCACGGGTGCTGTTGTCGTACTTGGGACGAAGCTCGCCGTAACCCACGGATTGCAGGCGGCCGGAAGAGACGCCGTTGTCGATGAGCCACTTGCGCACGGAATTGGCGCGGCGTTCGGACAGGCCCTGGTTGTATTCCTCGGTGCCGGTCCAGTCGGTATGCCCTTCGATGACGTAGGCCGCGCTGGGATTTTCTTCCAGGATCATCTTGGCCTGCTCGAGGATGGGGATCATCTCGTCGGTGATTTGGTATTTGTCGAAACCGAAGTGCAGGTCGAAGGTGATGACCGCGGCTTCCATGGGCGCCGGAGGAGCGGGTTTCGAAGCGGCCATTTCATAGAAGACATCCCTGACGTAGTTGTCCATGGCGGCATCGCCGGCCAGGCTGGTCACGTCGGCGGGCACGGTGCAGCCGGACAGGGCGCGGATTTCGTCGATGATCATCTGGCCCTTGGCGGTGTCGGCGAAACTGACCACGTGGATGCACAGGCGGTCGCCGTACTTGGCGTACAGGGCCTTGGCCTGGGCGATGGGGTCTGCGCCGATGTTGGAAGCGCCGTCAGTGAAGATGATGAGTGCGGTCTTGCCGCTGGTTCCGGAAATGACCGGGTCCACGTCCATGAGGCCGTCGCCCATGGGGGTCAGACGGTTGAAGATGCCGAAGTCGCTGTCGATGCCGTCGATGGCGTCGGCCATGGCGGCCTTGTTGTACCTGGCCGGCTGCGACTTGCCGTCAAACGGGGCGAAGAGGAACAGCGCGCTGTTGTATCCCAGGGAGGGGATCTTGTCGTTCATGCGGGCCATGGTTTCCTTGGCCATGTCTATTTTCTTTTGGCCTAGACTCTTGTGTACCTGCGCCATGGAGCCAGAGTGGTCCACAAAGAAGATGAAGTTGTCGATTTTGGGGACCATGTCTGCTGCGTTGGCCATGGCCGGGAATGCGAACATGACGACCAGCGCCGCGAGCAGGACGACTTTCATGATTTGTTTCCGGTAATGCATGCCTAATCTCCTTTTTCTGTATTCGCCAGAATTCCGGCGGCCTATAAACAAAATACACGTCCTTTTATCGTGTATACAAGTTCCATATTGTCTGCAAGAGCATAGGAAAATTAATAACGCCCTGCACGCTGTCCCGGGGAGGGTGAGGCTAAAAATCCTATGGCGGCCGCAGCTTGCGAAGTGTCGGCGTTCCGCGTATGATTCCATGTTCAATTATGCGGGGCGGCTGAATGCCGTTCCGGGACGCATCACGAAGACAGACGCAAGGAGCGCTTTTTATGTATATAGTCACCGGAGGCGCCGGGTTCATCGGCAGTGCAATGGTCTGGAAACTCAACCAGATGGGCATCGACGACATTCTGGTGGTGGATAACCTCTCCACCTCGGAAAAATGGAAGAACCTGGTGAACCTGCGTTATGAGGATTACCTGCACCGGGACCAGTTCCTCAAGTTGATTCTGGAAGGGGACGACCCCTTCGAGACCGAGGGCGTCATCCATATGGGCGCCTGTTCCTCCACCACGGAGCTGGACGCGGACTTCCTCATGGAGAACAACTACCGCTACACCCAGATGGTCTGCCGTTTCTGCATCGAGAACAATGCCCGGTTCATCAACGCCTCCAGCGCGGCCACCTACGGCGACGGACAGCACGGTTTCAACGACGACCACGAAGGCATCACCAGGCTCCAGCCCCTGAACATGTATGGTTATTCCAAACAGCTCTTTGATCTCTGGGCTCTCAAGGGCGGTATCCTGGATCAGATCGCCAGTCTCAAGTTCTTCAATGTCTTCGGCCCCAACGAATATCACAAGGACGACATGAGAAGCGTCATCTGCAAGGCCTACAAGCAGATTGGCGAAACCGGAAAGCTCAAGCTCTTCAAATCCTACCGCGAGGAATACGAACACGGCGGCCAGAAGCGCGACTTCGTCTACATCAAGGACTGCGTGGACATTATGGCCTGGCTGCTGGAGCACCGCGAGGTCGGCGGTATCTTCAACATCGGCACGGGAACTGCAAAGACCTGGAATGACTTGGCAAATGCAGTTTTTGCGGCCATGGACCGCACGCCCGACGTCGAATATATCGAGATGCCGGAACAGATTCGTGATAAATACCAGTATTTTACAGAGGCAGAGATGCAGAAGCTCCGCGATGCCGGGTGCGACGTGGAAATGACGCCTCTTGAGGACGCGGCCGGAGACTACGTGAGAAACTACCTGGCTCAGGACGATCCCTACCTGAAACCGTAACGGGTCGGCCGAGAGGTTTTTTTGAAGCTGAAACCGCAACGCTCTGTTCTTCTGGCGGCCCTGGTCGTCATTCTCCTGCTGTGCCTGCCGTTGGGCCTGCTGGGCAAGACGCCGCGTATCTCCGAGGTGCGCCGCTATGTTCCGGCCCGTGACCTGCCCAAGCCCGTGGAAAAGGACAAATGGGTCTTCACCGCCGACAAGGTGGTGGGTGACCATGTCAGTGAATACGTGGACGCCACGGGCAACTGCACCCTCGTGCTGGGCGAGAACACGGTGCGCGCCGATTTCGCCCGGTATTACCGGGAAACCGGCTGGATATTCCTGAAGGGCAACATCCGCGCCCGGTGGGAGGGTGACTTCCTGGAGGCCGACGAAGCCGAGTTCGACCTGAACAACATGCTCGGCTGGCTCAAGAACGGCCGCATTTTCGTGGCCAAGCCCCACGTCTATGTCGAGGCCGATCTCCTGGAGCGCAGACCCGGCGACACCTATGGCTTCAAGAACGCCCGGGTGACCCGGTGCAGCGGCGAGAGACCGGCGTGGTCCGTGTCCGCCGCATACGGCGACATCAAGCTGGACGGCAACGTGCGCATCTGGCACAGCGTGTTCCGCATCAAGGACGTGCCCGTGCTTTACTGGCCCTGGGCGTCCCTGCCCTCGGGACAGAAGCGGGAAAGCGGCTGGCTCATGCCTGAAGTGGGCACCAGCGACAGGCTCGGTTTTCATATCAACCAGCCGTATTACTGGGTCATCAACGAAGAGGCCGACGCCACCTTCTACCAGAACTGGATGAGCAAGCGAGGCTACCGGCAGGGCGTCGAGTTGCGCTATGCCCCGGATTCCAAGACCCGGGCCATGTTCTCTGGTTCCTGGTTCAACGACAAGCGCGTGGACAAGACGGAAGGCGACGAGGACAATTCCTATAACGACGACGGGCTGACGCGTCCCAACCGTAACCGCTGGTGGGCCGTCGGCAAGTATACCGGTTGGCTGGGCAGTCCGCAGTGGAAGTTCAAGGCGGACCTTGACCTGGTTTCGGACCAGAACTACCTGCGCGAATTCAACTCCGGCCGGCTCGGATATGAAGCGATTTCGGAACAGCTGCTGGACAAGATGGGCCGGAGCGTGGACGAAGCCGACTCCACCATCCGGACCAACAATGTCTTTCTTTCCCGGAGCTGGGATAAGGGCGGCGTGGTTGCGCATGCGCAGTACCTGCAGAATCTCGAATACATGAACGGCAACGGCAAGGAAGACGAGAATCCCACGGTCCAGACCCTGCCCGCCCTGGATTCCTATCTGTGGAAGGATTCCCTTTTCGGATCCATGTTCGAATTCGAAGGCAATGCGCAATACGCCTACTTCCATCGCAACTACGGCGATTCCGGACACCGATTCGACCTTCGTCCCTCCCTGAGCGTTCCCTTGCGCAGCCGGTATTTGACCGTCATTCCCAAGGCCAGCTTCTACCAGACCTTTTACGAAACGGACAAGGAAGATGCCGGCAACTTCACCATCTCACGGTTCAACATCGAGAACAACGCCACCGAGGACGGATTCCACTCCCGTACTTCGTGGGAGGGCGGCGTGAGTCTGTTCTCCGAGTTGGAACGCATCTACATGCTCAACGAACCGTTGCAACCTTCCCTGAGCACTTCGGGCGTGAGCCGCTGGACACGGCTGCGGCATTCGGTCTCGCCCCGCGTGGAGTATACCTACAGGCCCAACCTGACCGGCCAGTCGAAGTTGCCGTATTTCGACTCGCGCGACAGGCTTTACGGAGTGAACGAAACCACCTATTCGCTGACCAACGTGTTCGACCGCAGGCGCGATGAGGTGGTCATGGTGGCCAATGAGGACGGCTCCAGCACACCGGTGCTCAAGACCGACTATCTGGACTTCCTGACCGTGCGTTTTTCCCAGAGCTACGACCGCAACGAAGCCACGCGAAACGACGAACGCGACCAATACGAGCGCAGGCCCTTCTCGGATTTCCTGGCCGAAGCCATCCTTAAGCCCGAGGACTTTGTCTCCCTGACCATGCGCGCCTGGTACTCACCGTACATGGGCAAGGTTACCGAACATGAGCATGAACTCAGATTTTACAAAGATGGCCTGGGCGACATTTATGTGGGGCTGGACTTCAGAGAACCAGTGGACGAATACACGCGTTATCAGGATGATCGGATGAACATCCTGAAGGCCGGGTTGAACTGGCAGATGGCGGAGAACTTCGAACTCGGGCTGGACTGGCGTCAGGATATCGACGACAATAGGAATCTGGAGACGACAGTGAACCTGCGTTGGAAGCGTGAATGCTATGATGTCATTTTCTACGGCAAGTCGGAGCCCGGCGATTACGATTTCGGCGTCAAGTTCGATCTTTTCAATTTCTAACCCGCAAGATCATGGCCGAGAAACACACAATCCAGCCCCTGCCGCAGAGCCTGAGAAACCAGATTGCCGCCGGTGAAGTGGTGGAACGCCCCGCCAGTGTAGTCAAGGAATTGGTGGAAAACAGCCTGGACGCCGGCGCCACCCGGGTGGACGTCACCCTGGAGCAGGGGGGCAGGTCGCTTATCCTGGTCCAGGACAACGGTTGGGGTATTGATCAGGGGGAATTGGGGCTGGCCGTGACCCGGCACGCCACCAGCAAGATCAGCGCCCTTGCCGACCTCACTTCCATCGCTTCCTTCGGGTTTCGAGGTGAGGCTTTGCCGAGCATCGCCTCGGTCTCCCATTTCAAGATGGCTTCCAAAACACAGGACGCCGACTCGGCCTGGGGCATCGAGGTGCGTGCGGGAGAGATCGAAGCCGAAGGGCCGGCGGCCCTGGCTGCGGGCACCCGTGTGGAGGTGCGCGGTCTTTTTTCCAATGTCCCGGCCCGTCTCAAGTTCCTCAAGACCGAGGCCACCGAGAACAAGCGCTGCCAGGACAGCCTCATGCGCATCAGCCTGGCTCACCTGAAGACCGGATTTTCCCTGACCCTCAATGGCCGCGATGCGTTCCGCCTTCCTGCGGCGCAGACCCTGGAGGCGCGAATGGCCGAATTCTGGCCGCCCGCCGTCTGCGAAGGGCTGCGGGCCTTCGACGCCGAACGGAACGGTTACCGGGTGCATGGGTTGGCCGGGTCGCCCAATTCGGCCCAAGGCCGTGGCGACCGCATGCTGCTTTTCGTCAACGGCAGGCCCGTGGCCGACAAGGTCATGCTCCAGGCCGTGCGCCAAGCCTACAAAGGCATGCTTCTTTCCCGCGAATATCCCCAGGTGGTTCTCTTTCTGGAACTGCCTGCGGGCGAGGTGGACGTGAACGTGCATCCGGCCAAGATGGAAGTGCGTTTCATGGACGAGAGCGCTGTCTTCGCCACAGTGCGCAGAGGCATCATGCAGGCCCTTGCCTCGGCGGAAGCCGGCCCGGTTCCGGAGTACTTGACCGCGCCGGTACGCCCGGCCGAGCCCGTATCGGACTACTCACCGTCCAGCGCTTCGTCATCGCCGTCCAAACGCTCCCACTTGCCTGCGGGTGAGCCCAAATTTTCCTCCTACAAGGAATACCGGTCCATGACCGAGGCCTCGCCGCGGTTGCCCATTACGCCTGTGCCGGTCGCCGCCCCGGTCCCGGCGGACGCCGAAAGTGGGCCGGAAGCCGCTTCCATTCCCGCTGTGGAACCTGCCAAAGCCATGGGCCTTGGGGGAACGGATATTTCCTATCTGGGGCAGTTTGCGGACACCTATCTCATTCTCAAGCAGGGAGGGCAGCTGGTACTGCTGGATCAGCACGCGGCCCACGAGCGCGTCCTGCTGGAAGCCATGAAGCGCGAACGCAAATCCGGCAATTCCCAGCCCCTGGCCATTCCTCTGGAAATGCCTCTGCACCCCAGCGAGGCGGATCGGCTGCAGGAGTTGTGGGACGACCTGCGGTCCATGGGCTTCCTGCTGGAGATGGAAGGCCGTCAACGGGTGCTGCTCAAAGGCATTCCCCCCACCCTGGATGCCGGTGAGGCCAAGGAGTATCTTTCAGACGCACTGGTCTCAAAGGCCAAGGGGCTGGAGGAACTCTGGACCATGCTCAGCTGCAAGTCGGCCATCAAAGCGGGCCAGCCCCTGGCTCATGATGAGGTCATGGCCCTGCTGGAGGCTTGGCTGGCCACGCCGGACCGGGAATTTTGCCCCCACGGCAGGCCGGTGACCATCCGTTGGGGCGCTTCGGAACTGGAAAAACTTTTCAAACGCAAATAGGACCATTCCTCATGATTTCCTACTCCAAGATTCGCGTCCAAATTGATCTGAACGCCATTCGTCACAACTACCGCCTCTTGTGCAGGGCGGGCACCCAGGTCATTCCGGTGATCAAATCAGATGCGTACGGGCATGGCCTGTGCCAGGTGGCCCAATCATTGGCCGGAGAGGGCGCGGACACCTTTGCGGTCGGCTACGTCCATGAGGGCGTGCAACTGCGCGAATCAGGGTGCCAAGGCCGGATCATCAGCCTGCTCGGCCCGGTGGACGCAGGAGATTACGGAGCGTTGCGCGAGGCGGACATCATTCCCTTCATCGGCCATGCCGCTACCCTGGAGACTTTGGCCGCGACAGGAGACAGTCCCATAGACATCGCCCTCAAATTCGACACGGGCATGTCACGCCTCGGCTTCCGGGAGGAGCAGCTTCCGGATCTCGTGGAGTTTTTGCGCAGTCATCCGCATATCAGGCCGGTCATGCTCTCGTCACATCTGGCTGCGGCCGACGACCCCCGGAGCAACGCCCTGACCGACTCCCAGTACGAGACGTTCAGCCGTATCCTGTCCGGCCTGCGCGAAGCCGGGTTCAGCCCAGAATCCAATCTGGCCAACTCAGCGGCCATCCTGGGGCACGAGAAATGCCTGTGCGACTATCAGCGCGGCGGCCTGGCCCTGTATGGGGCCAACCCGTTTTGCGGTACGGCGTGGGAGCATCTGGGCCGGGATCTGCAGCCAGCCATGGATGTGACCGCCCCAGTGCTGAGCGTGCACCCTCTCGAAAAAGGTCAGGGAATCAGCTACGGCCACACCTTTGTGGCGGACAGGGACATGCTTGTCGCCGTGGTGGGGGTAGGCTATGCGGATTGTTACAGCCGCGGGCTTTCCAACGAGGGATGGATGAATTTCAAGGGCTGTCGGGTACCCATCGTGGGCCGGGTCTGCATGCAGATGACCTGCGTGGACATTTCGGGCTTGGAAGCGCAGGATCTGACCGTGCGCGTGGGTGATGCGATCCATTTGCTCGGCGGCCCCGGAGCGGGGCGGATTTCGCCCGAGGATCTGGCGGAGTGGTGGGGATCCATCACTTATGAAGTGTTGTGTCTGTTGGGAATGAACCAGAGAAGTTTCATAGAATCGTAAGGAGCATGGATATGGGTTGGGTTGTCGCTGAAAGTTACCCTGTGGAAGAAATGGAAAAGGAAGGCGTGAGCCCCGAGTGGCTGCGCGGCAAATGGGAAAACGTCGCCGAGGACATGGCGCTCATTCCCGAGACGAACGTTCGCGTCGAGATCCGCAACGGCGTCTGTTTTCTGGAGGTCTCCGAGGAGCTCATGGCCTGCATGCGCGGCATGTAGCGCCGGCGGCCCGGCGCTGCGCGATTGTTATATCGCCGCAGAGAAAAGATCGGTCCGTGTAAGTTTCATTGCACGGGGCCGGTCTTTTTTTGCGTCGTATCGACTTGTGAAATACCCGCCCAGGGAGCCGGAAAAAGCGGATAGTCGCTTTTCCGATCGGGAAGTTTTTTTGGGAGATTCCCCTGTTGTTTTGGGGGGATCTCCTGTTTTCCGATTTAATTAAGGCATCTTAAGGCATCTTAAGGCAACTGTGTTGACAGAAGGCCGGTGTCTGGTGATAGGCTTTGACATATTTATACGTATACCCTTATTTAGTCCTCGGGTGGGCAAGAAGCGTATGCACGACAACTTTCAGAAAAGTCTTGGAATGAACTACAACGCACTCATAAACCGGATTCTGGGTGGAGCGTGCGGAATGGCCGCCGGTTTTGCCTGCGGCATCAACACCAACGACGAGTTCCTGACCCTGGCGTTTGGCGTTTTAGGCGCTCTGGCGGGCCTCGGTCTCGGGTTTATTCGGGCTCTTGTCGCCTCGCTTGCCGTGGTCCTCGGCGTGAATCTCTATCTGTTGTAATCTCCCTTCTTTTTACAGTTTCCGTCCGGCTTTGGGCGTTTTTCCTCCGGACTTTCACCCGGTTGCCGTTTTCTTTCGTGGTACGGTATTTCCTGTGGCGAAATCGATTTGTCCAGCCTTGAAACGACGTGTTCCCGATTCTTTCAGGTGAACGGCCGAAGCGGCGGTTTTTATTTGGTCGGGGGGGAGGGTTTCGTGAAAAAAACATGCCTTTGTGACAATCGGTATGTGCAAAGATGCTATCCCTTAACCCGGTCGTATGGAGGAAATGATGAGAAAATTGATTTTTCTTGCTGTGTTGATGGCTCTGGCCGTCGCGGCCCATGCCGCTTCCGACATGCCTGGCGCAGACGCGGATGCGCTGTGGAAACACCTGACCGAAACGGACTACAGGAGCTGGGGTAGTTGGCCCGACCACCAGGGCATGCAGCCCGGCAAGGCGCCGCATGGCCCGTTTCACATCGTGTATGTGAACAATGTCGGGCTGGTAAAGGGCCATCCCAAACCTGTCGGTTCCATGGTGGTCAAGGAGAATTTCTCTCCGGACAAAAAATTGACCGCGATCACAGTCATGTACAAGGCGCCGGGCTACAACCCTGTCGCCGGTGACTGGTTCTGGGTCAAGTATACCCCGGAGGGAGCGGTCGAGAAGGCGGGCATGCCCAAAGGATGCATCGCCTGCCGCAGCGCGCGTGCGGACATGGATTACATCATGGTTTCAGACTATTAGGAATATCAGTCCCTGCCCTTTCCGGGAGGGACTGCCTTTGTTGAGGCGCGGCCTGCCGGTCGCTTTTTTTGCGCCCGTCGGGGTGGATGAACGGAAAGATGATATTGGCCTTTGGATTTCCCGTCACGCAATTGTAACATTTTTATTGTAACACAGTTGTAACAATTGTGTTAGGGCTGCCCTCGCGAACGGAATACTGAGTTCGTAATCCAAGGTGCCGGGTATCGGAAACGAGAGACAAGAATGAAATTGCGCTCCTTTCAAATGAGGTTGTTGCTGTGGGGTTGGGCCATGCTGATTTTGGCCCTGGCCGTGGCCTTTTATTATTCTTCCACTCTGGTGGGGTCTGAACTGGTTCGGGACACCGAACACATTTCCTGGCAGCAGCTCGACACGGTCAAGTGGCTTCTGCGGGAGCACGCGGAGTTCGATTCCGAACAGGCCATGGACGTCTGGGCCAAGACTCTTTCCCATAAGCTCGGCAGCCGCATCACCTATATCGTGAACGGTCGGGTCGTGGCCGACTCCGAAATGGAATACGACAAGATCGCCTTCATGGAGAATCACGGCAAACGCCCCGAGGTGGTCGAAGCGCTCATGGACGGTTCCGGCATGCACCTGCGCCACAGCACCACCCTGGAAAAGGACATGATCTACGTGGCCAGCACCATGCCCTCTTGTGCGGGGATGCCTGCCGGGGTCCTGCGCCTTGCCGTACCGTTTTCCAAGGTGCAGGAACGCCTGAATTCGCTGCGAATCAACTTCCTCTGGCTTTTCCTGGGCATACTGGCTGTGGCCGCCGGGCTGGCCGCCTATCTTTCCCGCAACATGGGCCGGTCCATTCGCGCCTTTTCCGAAGTGGCCCGCCAGATCGGCGAGGGCAACTATTCCATGCGCCTGCGTTCTTCGCCGGGCGGCGAGTTCCAGCCCCTGGCCTCTTCAGTCAACGCCATGGCCAAGAAAATCGAGTTTCACATCCAGACCATCGAGGACCAGAAAGGTCAGCTCCGGGCCATGTTCGAAGGCATGGACGAAGGGGTCATGGCTCTGGATTCAGGCGGGCGGGTCATTTCCTACAACGCTGCCATGGACGAGATGATTTCCATGCCGGAAACCGCTGTGGGGCGTACGCCCATCGAAGTGACCCGGCGCTACGAAATTCAGAATCTCGTGGACAGGCTGCTTTCCGAAGAGATCGATTTCGTCAAGACCGAGATAGACCTCATGGATGGCCGCACTGTTGACGTCAGCGGCCTGCCGTACAACGATCATCACGGCGCGAGAAGACTTATTCTCGTGTTCCACGACATCACCGTCATCAAACAGGCCGAAAAAGGTCTGCGTGATTTTGTCGCCAACGCCTCTCATCAGCTCCGCACGCCGCTGACCAGCATCAAGGGATACTCAGAAACCCTGCTCGACAATCCTCCCAAGGATTTCAACGATGCGCGCGGGTTCCTGGAGATCATTCTCAAGAATGCCGACCATATGAACAAGGTCATCTCCAGCATGCTTGCGTTGGCCAAATCCGAGCAGATGGGCAAGGCTTTGAAAATAGCTCCGGTGTCCGGCAGGGAAGTCCTGCAACGGGCGCTCGATGACCTGATCCCCCTGGCCGAGGACTTCGGCGTGAGCTTCGACACGGAGCTCCCCGAGGGACACGGACTGGAGGTCATGGGCGAATCGGACGGGTTGCTGCACGTGTTTCACAATCTCATGCAGAACGCCGTCAAATACAGCCCCAAAGGTGGGGTCATCACCGTTACCGCCGAAGTGGAGAAGAATTCGGTCGCTTTCTGTGTCGAAGACCAGGGGCCGGGAATCTCCAAGGAGCACAGTCTCAAGGTGTTCGAACGCTTTTACCGCGTGGACGAGAACACCATCGACGGGCACGGCAGCGCGGGCCTCGGCCTGGCGATCTGCCGCCGCATCGTCAAGAACTTCGGGGGAGAAATCTGGCACGACGGCTATGGTGAGGATAAAAGGGGTGCGAGGTTCTGTTTCCGCTTGAAAGCGCCCAAAGCGTCCTGAGTCTTCCATAACCCGTCCCCTCAGGAGGGGGATAAATGGATTTATACGATCTGTTCTTTTACATGTCCCTGTTTGCGGGCTTCATGATGGCGTTCAACCTGGGCGCCAACGATGTGGCCAACTCGATGGCGTCGGCTGTGGGGGCCAAGGCCATCACCGTCAGACAGGCGGTCGTTATCGCCGGTGTGCTCAATTTTGCCGGCGCGGTATTTCTGGGGTCACATGTTACTGCGACCGTGAGCAAGGGCATCATCGATCCGAGCCGGATAGACGCCACGATCATGATGATCGGCATGTTCTCGGCCTTGCTTGCGGCGGGCGTCTGGGTGCTCATCGCCACCCTGACTTCCCTGCCGGTCTCGTCCACCCACTCCATTGTCGGAGCCATCACCGGCTTCGGCATCGTGGCCGGCGGCATCGACGTGGTCAACTGGCTCAAGATGGGCGGCATCGTCATGTCCTGGATCATTTCGCCGTTCTTTGCGGCCGCCATCGGATTTGTGGTCTTTTCCCACATCCGGCGGTACATCCTGTACAAGAAGCACTTCATCGAGCAGGCCAAACGCTGGGCCCCGTTCTGGGTCGCCGTCACCATGGCTCTGATCTCCCTGTCCTTCCTGTACAAGACACCCATAGGAAAGAGCCTCAAGTTGCCCTGGCCCGTTTCCTTGTGTATCGCCGCCGCGCTGTCCGCTCTGGTTTTCCTGTTGGCCCGCATGTGGATTTCCCGCATCGTGGTGGACGTGGAAGAAGGAGCCGAAGGCGTGGAAATGGTCTTCCGCAAGATGCAGGTGGGCACCTCCTGCTATGTGGCCCTTTCCCAGGGAGCCAACGACGTGGCCAACGCCATCGGACCGGTGGCCGCCATCTACCTCATCGCCAAGGAACACCAGCTCCTGGCCAAGGCCGACGTGCCCCTGGGCATGCTCGTGCTGGGCGGCGTGGGCATCGCCGTGGGTATCGCGGTTCTCGGCCACAAGGTCATGGCCACTGTGGGGCAGAAGATCACCACCCTGACCAACACCCGCGGCTTCGCCGTGGACTTCGGCGCAGCCAGCACCGTGCTGGTGGCCTCCAATCTGGGGCTGCCCGTTTCCACCACCCATGCGGCCGTGGGAGCCGTGGTCGGTGTGGGGGTTGCCCGCGGATTCGGCGCCGTGGACTTCCGCGTCCTGGGCAAGATCGTCTTTTACTGGGTGCTCACGGTCCCCATTGCGGCCCTCACCAGTATTTTGATATTCGAATTGCTCAAGTGGCTGTGTTTGTAGCCCTCATTGGATAAAAACCGGCAATTTGCTGATCGCATACATTTTTACGGAGTGACCACATGTATCTGAAGATTCCCTTTTTCGGGCTTATCGCAAAGCGTTCCCCCATGGACGGGCTTATCGAGCACTACGACAAGATCGCCGAGTGCATCGCCACCATCGACGAATCTCTGGAATGCTATGTTTCCGGCGGCGTGTGCCGCGAATTCGAGGAACTGGCCAAGACCATCGACGCCATCGAGAACCACGCGGACAAGATCAAGCGCAACATCCGCAACCATCTGCCGCGCGGCCTGTTCATGGCCGTGGACAAGGGCATGTTCCTGAACTACACCAAATTCCAGGACAACATCCTTGACGCGGCCCAGGACGCCCTGCATTGGCTGGGCATGCGTCCGGTTCCCGTGCCTCCCGAGTTCCAGAAGGAACTCATCAACCTGCTGGACAGCGTGCGCCACGTCACCGAACTGCTCGGCCCGGCGCTCAAGAACACCATCGCCCTGGTGCACGGCGAGTCCCTGGACCGTCAGGGAACCAAGGAGAGCTACAGCAAGGTCCGGCACGAGCGGGAGCTTATCCGCAAGGCCGCCTACAAGCTCCAGAGCAAGCTCTTCAATTCCGATCTGGACTTCAAGGACATCTACCAGATCACGCATTTCATCGACTGCCTTGCCAAGATGGGACACAGCTGCGAGAACTGCGTCGACAGCCTGCGCAACATGATCGCCCGCTAGGCGGCTTAAAAAGGTCCGTCTGCGGCGTCGCTGCAAAAGCGAGCAGGCCCCTCGCGTATGTTTGGATACGCGTCGGGCCTGCTTTTTTTGTTTATTGCATCCCAACTCTTTTGAGGGGCGCGTATACAGACGCTTTTGAACGGCTCTGAGAGCCGGGAGAGATCGTAATTTCGGAGTGGAACGGCACAGTATGCGGGCTTTTGTTCGCGGCAATCTTGCCGTGGATGCCTATTTGCGGTAAGCCAATCTTCCTATGCATGAAATGTCCATAGTCCAAAGTATCTTGTCCATCCTTGAGGACGAGATGACCAAGCGTGACATCACCAGCCTCAAGCGGGTGGTCATCAAGAACGGCGCTCTGGCCGGAGTGGTCTCCGAAGCGCTCCAGTTCGCCTGGACCGCCCTGACGCCCGACACCATGTTCGACGGGGCCGTCCTGGAACTGGAGGAGATCCCCCTCAAGGTGAAGTGCGGCGACTGCGGCGAGGAGTTTCTGCCTGAAGACACCAAGTACATGCCGTGTCCCAAGTGCGATGCCCTGCTTGGTCACGAAGTCCTGGAAGGCAAGGAACTGTATATCGATTTTGTGGAACCCGCCGACAATGAAGTCCCGGCTGAATAAGGAGCTTTTGAATGAGCATGGAAATCCCCATCGTCAGAAACGTGCTGGAAGCCAATGACCGGATCGCCGAAGAACTGAAGAAGACTTTTCGGGAGAAGGGCATTCTGTGCCTGAACCTCATGAGTTCTCCGGGCGCGGGCAAGACCAGCCTGTTGGAGCGCACCCTCATGGACCTCAAGGACGAGTTCCGGATGGCCGTGGTGGAAGGCGACCTCCAGACAGATAACGATGCCCGCCGCGTGGCCGCAACCGGCGCGCAGGCCGTGCAGGTGAACACCGAGGGCGGCTGTCACCTGGATTCCGGCATGGTGCTGGACGCCATCAGGTCCATGGACATGGATGGGCTCGACATCCTGTTCGTGGAGAACGTGGGCAACCTGGTTTGTCCGGCTGAGTTCGACGTGGGCGAAGACTACAAGGTCACCCTGCTGTCCGTCACCGAAGGGGACGACAAACCCGAGAAATATCCCCTCATGTTCCATCTTTCGGCCGTCATGCTCCTGAACAAGGTGGACCTGCTTCCCTATGTGGACTTCAGCCTGGAGAACGCAACCAACCATGCCAAGGGCCTGAACAAGGACATCGAAGTCATGCCCATTTCCTGCCGCAACGGCGACGGGTTGGATGCCTGGTATGAGTGGCTGCGCAATAAACGCGCTGAGAAGAAATAGCGGCTGCCGGTCGATATTCGTAAGTATGAGCCCCGCCTTGTGCGGGGCTTTTTTTGCGCCTCCGGCGGGCAGGGGAATAATCCCCCTGCACCCCTGACGTGTTCGGGCCGCTTTTGCGAGGTGAGGGGCGGTGTCCCGCATTACGTGATGGCTCAAAATATGCCCGAAAATTATATTTCGGTACTTTTCATACTGAAATTTTGGGCGTAAGGTTCGCCCATGCCGTTTCCCAAAGAACTCCCCTTTGAGGACGTCTTGTCCTCCATTGCCGATGGTCTGTTCACGGTGGATACCGACTGGAACATCACCTACTTCAACGAGGCCGCCGAACGCATTACCGGTATCCCGGCGGAGGAAGCCATGGGCCAGAAATGCCGCGACGTGTTTCACTCCAGTCTGTGTGACGGTTCGTGCGCCCTCAAGGAGTGCATCGACTGTGGCGGCGTCATCTCCGGCAAGTCCATCTTCATTGTCCGCCCGGACGGCGAACGCGTACCCGTGTCCATCTCGGCCGCGCCGCTGCGCAACGCCAGGGGAGAGGTGGTCGGCGGCGTGGAGACCTTCCGCGACCTCACCGAACTGCACCTCATGCGCCGCAAGGTCGAGGACCTCTATTCCGTGGAGGACATCGTCGGCCGCAGCGAGGCTCTGGGAAAGATATTTCGGATTTTGCCGCAGGTAAGCCGCAGCGAAGCCACTGTGCTGCTGCTGGGTGAATCCGGCACCGGCAAGGAGCTTTTTGCCCGGGCCGTGCACAATCTGAGCGACCGCCGCAAAGGGCCGTTCGTGGCCGTGAACTGCGGGGCTCTGCCCGACACCCTGCTGGAATCCGAACTGTTCGGCTACAAGGCAGGGGCCTTTACCGACGCCAAGGCCGACAAGCCCGGCCGTTTCGAACTGGCCCGCGGCGGCACCATTTTTCTGGACGAGATCGGCGATCTGCCTGCCAAGCTGCAGGTAAAACTGCTGCGTGTGCTCCAGGAAAGGGTCTATGAGCCGTTGGGCGGGGTCAGCCCCGTGCGGACCGACGTGCGCGTGGTGGCCGCCACCAACCGTAATCTGGAAGCCCTGGTGGCCGACGGCGATTTTCGTCAGGATCTTTATTATCGGCTCAACGTGGTCACCCTGCGCCTGCCGCCCCTGCGTGAGCGGCCAGAGGACATCCCCCTGCTTACGGATCATTTCATTCGCGAATACAATGCGCTGCAGGGAAAATGCGTGGAAGGCGTTTCCGAGGACGTTATGGCTCTTCTGCTGCGTCACGGTTTTCCCGGAAACGTACGCGAACTGGAGAATATTCTGGAGTTCGCCTTCATCCTTTGCGGTTCGGGTTTCATTCAGCTGGAGCACCTGCCGGACAGCATTCGTCCTCTCGAGGCTTCCGGATATCCCCTGGGCATGGTGGGCACTCTGGAGGAGATCAAATGCCGGGCGGTTCACGAGGCCCTGGAGCGGAACAACGGCAAGAAAATGGCCACCTGCCGCGAGCTGGACATTTCCAAGGACACCCTGCGCCGCATGCTCCAGCGCTGCGGGGAGGAACCCGCCAAGCCGGGCGAATAATACGCCCTTGTTTTCCCGGGCGGCGTACTCTGCGTCGCTCCTGTGAACCTTTGATTTTCATAATATATTGAAATTAAGAGATAAAAATATTGGCACGGACTATGCTTCTGTGCGGTCAGGAGTTACCCAGCATGAGTGAAACGATCATCTGCCTGGCCTGCTACGGCGACCGACTTGCCTCCGTGTTCGACAACGCGGACGAGTTTCGGTTCTACAAGGTCGATGGTGAGGAAATTTGCCCCGCAGGCCGACTATCCCTTCCCTCAAAGGACCCATTGGACAGGACATCCGCCATACTGGCCTGCGGGGTAAACACACTCATCTGCGGCGCGGTGTGCAGGCGCACACAGCAACAATTCTGCAACGCAGGCATCGCCGTTCGTCCCTGGGTCAGGGGAGGCGTTGAGGACGTTCTCGACGCGTTCGTTCAAGACACTCTGGGCAGCCTGGCCATGCCCGGATGCCGTGCCGTAGCCGACGGCGGCGCCAAGCCGGGAATGAGTTGCTGTCGGTCCGGAAAAGGGTTCGGACGGCAGAGGGCGGGAGCGGGCGGCGACCTGAATAAAAGCAACAAAGGGAGGCGATCATGAAGATAGCCATCAGCAGCGGCGGGCCGGACCTGAACGGTTCCATGGACCCGCGTTTCGGACGTGCGTCCGGATTCATCATTTACGACGAGGAAACCGGCGGACATGAATTTGTGGACAACACGCAGAACCTGACTCTCCCTCAGGGGGCGGGCATACAGGCCGCCCAGAACGTAGCCGCCACCGGGGCCGGGGCAGTGATTACCGGGCATGTGGGCCCCAAGGCCTACAAAGCGCTCAGTCACGGTGGCATAGGGGTGTACCTCGGCCCCGGCGGCACCGTCCGGGAGGCCATCGACGCCTACGAGGCCGGGCGGCTGAAAACTGCTGCCGGGCCCGACAAGGAAGGGCATTGGTAAAATCCGTCCGGGCGGTTTGACAGGGCCGCCCGAATGCTTATTTACAGCTTTGTACCGGCATAGGGCCGGAATTCCATATCAGGAGAAAAGAACATGAGTGACGCATGCGGAAGCTGCTCCTCCGCCACAGCCGGCGGCGGATGCTCCAGCGGCGGTTGTGCCGAAGGTCCCGAAGACATCAAGCTCAAAACCACTTTGAGCCGCATCAAGCATAAAATCGTGGTCATGTCCGGCAAGGGCGGGGTGGGTAAGTCCACCGTGGCCACCAATATCGCCGTGGCCCTGTCCCTGGCGGGCAAGCGGGTCGGCCTGTTGGACGTGGACGTGCACGGACCGAGCGTGCCGCGGCTGCTTTCCCTGGAAGGCGAACAGCCGCACATCGGCGACCAGGTCATCGAACCCATTTCCTGGAGTCGCAACCTATGGGTCATGTCCCTGGGCTTCATGCTGCCCAGCAAGAACGACGCGGTCATCTGGCGCGGCCCGGTCAAGATGGGGCTCATCAAGCAGTTCGTCCAGGACGTCGACTGGGGCGATCTGGACTATCTCGTGGTCGACTGCCCTCCGGGCACCGGCGACGAACCGCTCACCGCGCTTCAGACCCTGGGCCACGACGCCCACGCAGTCATCGTCACCACTCCGCAGGGCGTGGCCGTGGACGACGTTCGCCGTTCGGTCTCCTTTGTGCGCCAGGTGGGCAACCCCATGCTGGGCATCGTGGAGAACATGTCCGGCTTTGCCTGCCCCGACTGTGGCGCGGTTCACGACATTTTCAGCTCCGGCGGCGGCGAGAAGCTGGCTGCTGAAATGGGCGTCCGCTTCCTGGGCCGCATTCCCATGGATCCGGAAGTGGCCCGTTCCGGCGACGAAGGGTATCCCCTGGTCAAGGTGGATCACGACGGCGCCACGGCCAAGGCCATGAACGCGGTCATCAAGCCCATGCTGGAACTCGCCGACCTGCTGCAGGAAAACAAGGACATGCCCTGTTTCGACGATCTGGAAGGCGCAAGCGGCAAGGTTCGCATCGCCGTGCCGGTGGTTGGCGAGGTTCTGTGCAACCACTTCGGCCACTGCGAACGTTTCGCCATCGTGGACGTGGACACGGAACTCAAGAGCATTATTTCCACCACCTTTGAAACCCCGCCGCCGCACGAGCCGGGCGTCATTCCCAACTGGTGCGCGGACCAGAAGGTCAATCTGGTCATCGCGGGCGGCATGGGCGCAAAGGCCCAGGCCATGTTCACCGGCCGCAACGTCAAGGTCATCACCGGCGCACCGGCCGAAGATCCCGAGAATCTCGTCAACAAGTACATTGCGGGTTCCCTGACCACCGGTCAGAACACCTGCGATCACTAGTTGGCGTTCATTCGCTGAACACCTCCATTCCTAAAGACAGAAGGCGCGGGAAACCGCGCCTTCCGTCTTTTGCAAAAAAGACGGGGAGACTGTCGGACGAACGACAGATCATGTATGCCTCCGGCCGTAGGTTGACTTGCCAGGAGGGCGGCGTATACCTGCCGCCATGCATATGAAGAAGATTCGTCACACTCTCGATCCGTTCGCGCTGCGGCGCATCATCCAGATCTCCTTCACCCTGTTCTGCATCTATGTGGGCTGGCGGTTTTACCTTTTCGTGGACTGGGCCAGGGGCGGCTCCTCGGCCTTTGTGCCCAAGCCCGCGTCCGTGGAAGGATTCCTGCCCATCAGCGCCCTCCTGGCCCTGAAACGCCTCCTGCTCACGGCGCAGTGGGACCCGGTGCACCCGGCAGGACTGGCCATTTTTGTGGCCGCCCTGATCATGGCCTGGCTCTTTCGCAAGGGCTTTTGCGGCTACATCTGTCCGGTGGGTCTGCTGTCCAATCTGGCCGAAAAGCTGGGCAGGAAGCTGGGGCTGGCTTTGGTGCCGCCCAAATGGCTGGATTATCCGCTTCTGGCCGTGAAATACGTGCTGCTCGGCGGTTTTCTGTACACCTCCCTTTCCATGAGTCCACGGGCTATCGAGCAATTCCTTCGCGCCCCGTTCAATATGGTGGCCGACGCCAAGATGCTCGATTTCTTCCTTTCGCCCTCCAGAACGGCTCTGGTAGTACTGGCCGTCCTCGCTCTGCTCAGCGTGGTGTTGCGCAATTTCTGGTGCCGCTACCTGTGCCCCTACGGCGGGCTCCTCGGCCTGTGCGCCATGCTCAGCCCGCTTGGCATCCGTCGGGACGCGCACCAGTGCATCGGCTGCGGGAAATGCGACCTCATCTGTCCGGGCGGCATCGCCGTGTCGGCGAAAAGCAGCGTCAATTCGCCCGAATGCATGGGCTGCACCGCCTGCGTGGGCGCGTGCCCCGTGGAAGGCTGCCTGTCCGTGAGCGCCGGGAAGAAAAAGCTGCCGTTCTGGGTGCTTGCCCTGGGAGCGGTTACCATGCTGTTAGCGGCCTATGCGCTGGCAAAGGTCACGGGCCACTGGGGTTCCGACATGCCTCCGGACATGGTGCGGCGCGTGTACATGTCCATGGGAGGCTGATCTCCGGACGACTTACTCCTTGACTTCCCTTCCGGACCCTGCTTCATAGATGCATACCCGCTGCATGGCTTGGCCGGCGCCCTTGCCAAGGGCCGGAATTGCGGCCGACCGCCTTGCTCCCCGACCTTTTTGAACAGCCATAAACAAAAGAGCCTGGTCGGGCAGACCGATTGCCAGGAGGAAGTTGAATGTTCGTAGGATTCAAGATGTTGCAGGATTTCGCCACGGTGACCCCGCAGACCCTCGTCAAGGACGCCCAGAAAAAGTTGGAAGAGGAAAAGCTCTGGATGCTGCTTGTGGTGGATGAGTCCGGCGATCTGGTCGGATACGTGCCCAAGGAGGATATCGCCGGGGCTCTGTCCGGCATGGTCAAGGCCATGGAGAAACACGGCAAGGCCGTTTTCATGGATAAATTGACCGTCGAGGATATCCAACGCCGCGACATCAAGAAGATTTCTCCCGAGGCCGAAGTGGAGGCCGCCGCGGACATGATGCATGAGATGAACCTGGCCGGCCTGGCCGTGGTGGACGGCGACGGTGAAATTCTGGGCTACGTGAACCGCGACGCCATGCTCGACGTGCTGGTGGAGGAAATGGGTTTCCGCGAGGGCGGCTGCCGCATCACCGTGGATGTTGAGGACAAGACCGGCGTGCTGTACGAGGCCGCAGGCGTTGTCGCCAACATGAAGCTGTCCATCATTTCCTCGTCCACCTTCTTTATGGGCGAACGCCGCCTCATCGTGCTGCGCGTAGCCACAGAGGACGTCGCTCCGGTCGAGGCAGCCCTGCGGGCTCGCGGTTTCAAACTGGTCGATCCGGATGATTTCAAGGGCCAGTGGAAATAACCTTTCCGCCGGGATAAGACGATATGGGAAAGCCACGGCTTTTGGAGCCGGGGCTTTTTTTGTGTTCATAACACGGATGACGAGGGCGGGGTGGGTGAAGTTGCTTAACGCTGAAGCCCGTACCTGACGGAGTTAACGATTTTTTACAAAATATCAGGGGAGAATTTTTGCAAAATTTCGATAAGCGCTATAGAAGATTGCATGAAAACTCGCCGATACGACATCGACAACATCCGCATCCTGGCCACGCTGACCATTTTCCTGTTCCACAACGCGAGGCTTTTCGACACGTTGGACTGGCATGTGAAGAACTTCCGGACCGCTGTGCCCTGCACCATTTTCGTGGGGATCATCGACGCCTGGGTCATGCCGCTCTTCTTTCTGCTTTCAGGCATGGCCGCGTGGTATTCCCTGAGCCGCCGTACCTGGCTCGAATTTCTTAGGGAGCGGGCCCTTCGGTTGCTCTTACCGTTGTATACAGTGGGTGTGGTGTTGCTTTTGCCGCCCCAGTTCGCCTTGGACGGCGTCACCCACGGCATGAGCTTCGGCGGCTGGCTTAACGGCTGTGCCGGCTTTTTCGAACATTCAGCCCTCGGCGCCTTGCCGCCCTTTGTCTATTTCTTCAATGGCCATCTCTGGTTCCTGTGGTTTCTGTTCTATATTTCGCTTGTCACGTTGCCCGTATTCCTGTGGATGGGCACCGGGGGCGGCGACAGGGTACGGAAACGTATCGTAACCGCCTGCTCCGGCAGGTTCGGTCCGTTCCTGTTCGTCGTTCCCCTTTTTGCGGCTCTCATGGGACTGAGCGGCCATTTCCATGGCGAACACTCCTGGGCCGATTTCGTGTACTTCGCCCTGTATTCGTTTGTGGGGTATATTCTGGCTTCGGATAAACGCTTTGTTCCGGCGTTGCAATCCTGCGCCAAGTGGGGGCTTCTGATAGGGGCTCTCGGCTTCGGCGCGGAAGGGCATTTCATTCTCAAAATGGGCTACGCAACGAACACTCAATCCTTTACACCCCTGTTGCCTTACACACTCTTTCAACTGACCATGAGCCTGCAGACCCTCGGGTGGATCATCGCCATTCTGGGGTACGGCTCAAAATTCCTGAGCGGCAAATATCGATGGACTGTACCGGGCAATGAGGCTGTGCTTCCTTTCTACATTCTGCATCAGACCGTCATCCTTGTGGTTGGCTGGTATGTGGTTCAACTGGACTGGGGCATTCCGGCGAAGTATGCGCTGAACGCCGCGACGAGCTTCGCATTGATTCTCGCCGCCTATCTTGTCCTGATCCGTCCTTTCAACCCGGTGCGTTTTCTCTTCGGCATGCATTCAAAGAAGAAGTTGTTCCAGAACAGAGTCATGCCTGTTTCATAATCAATAATGTTTTCAATGTGATCGAAAAAAAGAAAACCCCGTCCCGGCTCTTGTCCGGGACGGGGTAATTGTTCAGAGGCTCGAGGCAATCCTACTTTTCGGTTTGCGATGCGGCCGAAGGCTTGAGCGTTGCGGCTTCCTTGCGGCCTTTGATCTTCTCGAAATACTGCTTGGTTTCCGAGACGACGACAGGCGTCAGGAGCAGCAGACCGACAAGGTTGGGGATGGCCATCAGGCCGTTCAGGGTGTCCGAGATGTTCCAGACAAGGCTGAGCTTGGCCACCGCCCCGACACCGACAAAGCAGATGAAGAGGAGCCGATAAGGCATCACAGCCTTCACGCCGAGCAGGTACTCGATGGACTTCTCGCCGTAGTAGCTCCAGCCGAGAATGGTGGAGTAGGCGAACAGGACCAAGCCTATGGTCACCACATGCGCGCCGCCGGGCATGCCCGCGGCAAAGGCGATGGTGGTCAGCTCGGCGCCGGTGGCGCCGCTGGACCATACACCGGTGAGGATCAGGACCAGTCCGGTCATGGTGCAGACCACCAGGGTGTCGATAAAGGTCTGGGTCATGGACACCAGAGCCTGCGTCACCGGCTGCTTGGTCTGGGCGGCGGCCGCAGCGATGGGAGCGCTGCCCAGGCCGGATTCGTTGGAGAAGACCCCGCGGGCCACACCCATCCTGATACACAGCATGATGGTCGCGCCTGCAAAACCGCCGACAGCGGCAGTGGGGTTGAACGCCTGTTCGATGATGAGCGCCAGTGCGGCTGGAACTTCTGCTATATTGGCGATGATGATGTACGCGGCGCCGGCCATGTAGAAGACAATCATGATCGGCACGAAGAAGCCGGTCACCTGACCGATTTTCTTGATGCCGCCCAGGATGACGGCGGCAATGCACACCATGAGGATTATCCCGGTTACGAGCGGGGATATGTTGTAGGTGGCGTGAACCGCGTCCGCAATGGAGTTCGACTGGACCATATTGCCGATGCCGAATGCGGCCACGGATGCGAAGCAGGCGAAGACAGCGCCCAGCCAGGGCATCTTCAGGCCTTTTGCGATGTAGTACATCGGTCCGCCGCTCATTTCGCCGTTTTCGTCCACAACGCGGTACTTAACGGCCAGAACGGCTTCGGCGTACTTGGTGGCCATGCCCACAAGGCCGGTGACCCACATCCAGAACAACGCGCCCGGTCCGCCCACGGCGATGGCCGTGGCCACACCTGCGATGTTACCGGTCCCGACCGTTGCCGAGAGGGCGGTCATCAGGGCCTGGAAATGGGTGATGTCACCCGGTTCGTCGGTTTCTTCCTTGCGCTTGATGAGCGCCAGGTAGAGGGCGTACCCCAGCTTTCTGAGCTGGAGACCGCGTAGTGCGAACGTGAGCCAGACACCCGTGCCCACCAGCAGAATCAGCATCGGCGGTCCCCATGCGAAGGCACCGATTTTACCTACCATTCCATCCAATAAAGTCAGAAATTCCATCAGATCTCCTTGGTTTTGTTACCTTGGATTTCGAACGACATGCTCCTTTATAAACATCTCCGCTGCATTGCCTGGCGGTGTTTTTTACAGGACGTTGTCGACAGGCACGTACTCGAGACCGAAGGCGTCGGCCACGCCTTTGTAGGTCACCTGCCCGTTGACGATGTTGAGACCTGTTTTGATGGGGTTGCTTTCAATTGCGGCCTGCTTCCAGCCCTTATTGGCGATCTCAAGGGCGTAAGGGAGGGTGGCGTTGGTCAGCGCCATGGTCGAAGTGACCGGGACGGCTCCGGGCATGTTCGCGACACAGTAGTGGATCACGCCTTCGACGTCATAGACCGGGTCCTGGTGAGTCGTGGGTTTGGAGGTCTCGAAGCAACCTCCCTGGTCGATGGCGACGTCCACGATCACGGCGCCGTTCTTCATCGACTTCAGCATTTCGCGGGTGACGAGCTTGGGAGCCTTGGCACCGGCGACAAGAACCGCGCCGATGACGACGTCGGCGTCGAGGACCAGCTCGCGCAGCAGAGCGGGGCTGCTCATCATGGGGAAACAGTTTTTGGGCATCACGTCAGAAAGGTAGCTGAGTCGCGCCAGGTTCATGTCGAGCAGGGACACTTTCGCACCAAGGCCGCAGGCCATCTGCGCGGCATTGGTGCCGACCACACCGCCGCCGATGACGACGACGTTTGCGGGAGCCACGCCGGTGACGCCGCCCATCAGGAGGCCTCTGCCGCCGAAATCGCGTTCAAGGAACTTGGCAGCTTCCTGTATGGACATGCGGCCCGCGACTTCGCTCATGGGCGTGAGAAGCGGAAGATCGCCCGAAGGGCCTTCAACGGTTTCGTAAGCGATGGCGACGGATTTGTTCTTGATGAATGCGCGGGTCAGCGGTTCGTCGGGAGCGAAGTGGAAGTAGGTGAAGACGATCTGTCCTTCGCGGACCAGTTCGTATTCGGAAGGCTGCGGTTCCTTCACGTGCATGACCATGTCGCAGGTCGCGTATATCTCGGCCGGGGTGTCGATGATCCTGGCTCCGGCGGCGACATAGGCCTCGTCCGGAAAACCGCTTCCCGTACCGGCGGAAGCCTCGACCATGAGCTCATGGCCATTGGCGCACATGACCTCGACACCGGTGGGCGTCATGGCGACCCTGTTCTCCGCGGCCTTGATTTCTTTCAAGATTCCTACTTTCACTTCCAATTCTCCTGATTAAAAGTTTTTCTCCAGAACCTTCCGTCCTATCGAAAAAGGGCACTGGCATTTTGTTGCAGCCCTTATCGCAATCCCCATGCCAATTCCCGGAAGGGATGGAGTCTCAGCCCATTTGTTCCACGAAGAAGAGGGGCACCAACCTTTGTGGGTCATGCGTTTCCGGAAATTCGGGGGGCGGGCGCACACCGCGTCAGAAAGGGGCTTGGGGGGAAGCTCGGGAAGGTGGAAATGGTTCGTTATATTTCCATATGAATGCGTGTTCAGTGATAAGTCTTCAATATGTATTGTTATTATGTGTGGTTCTTTTTGTTTCCAAAGTTCTGAGTATTCTCAGTGCCGGAGGCTGTAGAAGGCCGATGAACTCTGGCTGCGTCATGAGGGTGGTACGATATGTTACCGTACGGAAAGGGGCAGCGGGACAGTCTGCGCAAAGCCATGAACAGAGCCGGCGTCCGATTACCACTTCGCGCAAGTAATCCTACAGGGAGATTCCCTGATGGGACGGGAGTTCCCAAGGAGCGGACCCGCTCTCATTGCGCAGCTGATACTTGTGGATCTTGCGGAGCAGAGCGGTGTGGGAAAGACCAAGCCTCTTGGCCGCCTTGCGTATGCTTTGCGTGGTGTTGAGGGCGTCGATAAGGATCTTCATTTCATATTCACCCAGCAGGGCTTTCAACGGCCTTTCCCCCGTTGGTGTCGGGGTGGAGCGGCACAGCTTTCCGCAACTGACCGGTTTCGCACTGAGGTTCAACGCCTCGGCCGTTATTTCACAGGTGTCGCTGAGGATGGATGCCCGCTCAATGGTGTTTTGCAGCTCCCGCACATTGCCCGGCCAACTGTAGTTGTAGAGTTCCTCCAGAGCAGCCTGACTGATGGTTTGATTCTCTTTTTCCAGCCTTTGGTTGAACCGCTTGAGAAAATTGCTGACCAGGAGCGGGATGTCCGCCATTCTTTCCCGCAACGGCGGGATGTGGATGGTCAGCACATTGATGCGATAAAACAGGTCTTCCCGGAAGTCGCCGGCCTCGACCATGTCGCCCAGATTCTTGTTGGTGGCGGTGATCACTCTGGCGTTGACGGGTATCTCCTCCACACCGCCGATTCTGCGCACAAAGCCTTCCTGGAGCACGCGCAGGATCGTTGCCTGCAGGCCGAGGGGCATGTCGCCGATTTCATCGAGAAAAATAGTTCCGTTCCGGGCGGCCTCGAACAGTCCTGGTTTGCCCTTTTTCTTGGCCCCGGTGAAGGCCCCGTCAACATAACCGAACAATTCACTCTCGATGAGCGACTCCGGGAGAGCCGCGCAGTTGATGGGGATGAAAGGGCCGGTCCTGCCGCTTTCATAGTGTATGGCCTTGGCAAAGAGTTCCTTCCCGGTTCCGCTCTCTCCGGTTATGGATATGGTCGTGTCCAGTTCCGCGATTTTCTTTGCGAACGTAATGAGGTTCTTGATGGCTTTGCTTTCCCCGATGAAGTCGTCGAAGTTGACGTCGATGGGAGTCATGACGGCATCGACCATTGCCTTGACTTCCTTGAGGTCCTTCATCAGCAGGACCGCGCCGACGAATTCACCCTGGGAGTCGTGGATGGGCTTTGCCGATCCGTAGAATTCGACCCTGCCGGTGCTGGTGACGACCGATTTCCTCCTGCTGACCGGGATACGTTTTTGGACGCACTCCTGCAACAGGTTGTCTTCGGGGGTTATTTCGCCCACATAAGTGTTCAGCAAGTCTTCGTAGGGAAGGTCCAGAAGGCGGCAGGCCACGCTGTTGACTGTGTTGATCACGCCTCTTGAATTCACCGACATAATGCCTTCGCTCATGCCGTCGAACAAAGTCCGGAACCAGCGCTCTCTTCTTTCCTGCGGCAGTCGTTTCAGAACAATTTGGTCTTCAATGCCGGGCAGAGTGGAAAATATGTCGAGGAGTGCACGCGTATCGATGCTTCTGCTTCTGCGGTCTATTTCTATGGAAACCTGGGCAAATCCGTCTTTCTGCTCAACTTCCATGCGGATGATGTTCAGTCTGTGCTCAAGGAGAAGCTTTGTTATGTCAAAAACAATTCCAATGCGGTCCCTGAAAATGAGTTTGAATTTTTTGCTTTCGGTCACTGTTTTTCACTCGCTGGCAAGGCGTGGTGGCGCCCGTTGGCAGGAGGGTAAGGTTGTCTGTTGTTTAACGCGTGGTCGCCGGACAATGACAGCTTATATCGTTTAATGGTATGAAAGTGGACCACATTTCCGGGGAAAGTTTCTTCGCGAAAAGACTATCCGATTGCGGGGAAAAAGCAAGAGTGTATGGGAGAGGGGAGTTGTCCCGGCAGCTGTGATTCTTTTTGTTTTCGGATGACGGCTTTTTGGTGGTTCGATGTTCTACCAGTGGAGAAGTCGTGAAAAAGAGAAGACGCCCATTGCTTCGGGGACAGTCTTTTTTTGCTGATATGATTCGGAACGTATCGGATATTACTAAAAAATTGAAAGGAGGCGAGAAGCGCTCCGGGCAGTCTGGCATCTCGCCTCTTGATTGTTGATTCTATTTGGCTGCTTCTGAGACGCCTGCATCGGCGAAGGTGGCCATTTCGTTGAAGATGGCTGCTCCGGACCGCAGGAGGAACATGGCGCAGGCGGCTCCGGTTCCCTCACCAAGGCGCAGGCCGAGATGCAGTAGCGGCTGTTGGCCTAGCGCCTCGACCACGGCGGTGTAGCCCGGCTCTGCGGACGCATGGGAAAGTACGCAGTATCCGGCCACTGCAGGGCAGATTTTTGCGGCTGCCGTGTACGCCGCAGTGGAAATGAATCCGTCCACGCATATCATCTGGCCGTTGCGCGCTCCGCCGAGAATCAGGCCCGCCAGGGTTGCGATCTCGAACCCGCCGAGGGCCGCGAGGATTTCGACGGGGTCGCCGGATTCGACGGCGGCTGCGTTGGCAGCCAACCCCTTGCGGATGATCTGGACCTTGGAGGGCAGGCGGTTCCTGTCCAGGCCGCCGCCGGGCCCGGTGATGGGCTCGGGGTCCAGTCCGAGATACGCGCAGAACAGGGCCGTGGACGGCGTGGTGTTGGCAATGCCCATCTCGCCGGTGCCCAGGGTGCGGACGCCTTCGGCATGGGCTCTGTCGGCCAGTTCGATGCCCAGCAGCAGAGCCTTCAGGCATTGTTCACGGGTCATGGCCGGCCCCTTGGCTAAGTTGGCCGTGCCGGGCGCGATCTTGCGCTGGATCAGGTTGGGATGCTCCGGGTAATCACCGTCGCAGGAACCGGCGTCCACCACAAAAAGCTCCGCGCCCACAGTGCGGGCCAGAACGTTGATGCCTGCGCCGCCGTTCATGAAATTGAGCACCATCTGCCGCGTCACTTCCTGAGGATATGCGCTGACGCCTTCTTCGTGCACGCCGTGATCGCCCGCCACAGTGTATATGCGGCACGGGTCCAGCTGCGGCTTGTTCCCACCCTGGGCCACGAACATCTTCAGGGCCAGCTCCTCAAGCCTGCCGAGGCTGCCCAAGGGTTTGGTCAGGCTGTCCAGGTGAGCCTGCCCCTTGGGTGCGAGGTTTTGGTCCACAGGCTGTATTTCATTGAGAATAGAGTCGAATTGTTTTTGCATTTGTTTCTCCGATGTGAGTCACGATGAGTTGGATCATTGTGATACACGCGGGGCGTGGAGATGTAAATGCGCCGTATCACTGTTGAAGAGGGCTTGTTTTAGTGCTAGTCGGTTCCCATGACGAAACAGCTTTGCGTCATCCACGCCAACTGCCAGGGCGAGCCTTTGCTGGAACGGCTCATGGTCAGTCCGGAATTCACCGCCCGTTACGACTGTCGGCTCTTCACCAATTACATCCGCGAACCCATTCCTGGTGGAGTGCTGGAGCGGTGTGGGCTGTTTCTCTACCAGCATCTGGGCAAGGAGTGGGGCGAGCTGAGTTCGGAATTTCTGCTGTCCAGGCTGCCCCGCAGTTCGCTGAGTTTGTGCATCCCCAACATGTTTTTTTTGGGGTACTGGCCCTTTTGGTCCGGCGATCCTGGCTTCGACTATCGGGACAGCGTCCTTGAAGAGTTGATTGCCGGGGGACTTTCGGGCGAGGAGGTCCTGACCCTGTACATGCGTTCTTCACTTGCGGCAAAGCATGACCTGGCCGCCTTGTTGGAGCGGACCTTCCGGCTCGAGCGGGAGCGGGAGTCGCATACCCCCGTCAAGTACGTGGATATCATCGAGCGGGATTTTCGAAAAGAGCGGCTGTTCAATACCGTCAATCATCCCGGCCCGAAGTTGCTCAATCATGCGGCAGCCGGAATTCTGAGCCGTCTGGACCTGGAGGCGCCGGAAAGCGTCCATGCCATGCCCGACGCTTTCCCCGAGTTCGAGTTGCCCATTCATCCTCAGGTGGCCGCCTTTCATGGATTGCACTTCGTCGGGTCGGACACCGAGTATGAGGTCTACGGCAGGAAGAAGACCTTTGCCCAGTACGCGGCGAACTACATCGAAGCGCGGTTGGCCGGCATTGAGGATTTCATCAGTTATCTTCAGTTGCGATAAAAGGATGCCTCCGGTGGGCAAAGGGGGAAATCCTCTTTGCAAACCCTGGCTGTCAGTGCGTCTTTGTCTTTCGCTGCACTCAAAAACAAATTCGCGCTGACGAGAGGAAGATATAATCAAATCTCCCGGCTGTTCGCAGGGCAGCCGGGAGGTTGCGACAAAAGTTTTGGAAGGTGCCTTTCTTAAAGAGCTTCCTCCCGGAGTCCGTTTTTACAAATCTTGGGCAAGGGCTTCAAGCAATCCTTCATAATCCAGCGGCCTCGGCAGGAACGCGCCCACCATCTCGTTGAGGTCGCGGGGCGAGCATGCCTCGCGCAGACACCGGCAGGCGCGAATCACCATTCTGGTCTTGATATCCATCTCGTATTCCAGGGTCTTCTTGCGCCGGTCCATGACTTCGGCCACTACATCCGGGTTGAATCCCTGCACCACCATATCCAGGCCGGATGCAAGATATCCGTCGTCCAGCGAGGCGACGAGGAAGGCGATAGCCTCCGGCCCGCCCTCGTCCGCGAGCATGGCCAGCTTGTAGAGATCGGCGGCCAGGTTCAGTTCTTCGGTAAGCAGGGCCCCCCGGATCGTCTCCAGCTCCGCGGCCAGGTTGGGCAGCCGGTCTCTTTCCAGGAAGAGCAGGGGCGTGGTGTCGCAAAGGTTGTTGAGGATCGTCTCCAGCAGGGTGCCCCGGCAGATGCCCATGACTCCCCGGCGCACCAGTTCCAGCATGTCCGAGTGGTGTCCGGTCATCTCCCGCTGCAGCGCCTCGGCCTCCATCATGAAGCGCGAATCGTCCAGATCGTCCACGGCCAGGGCGAGCACGCCAGCGGAAAAGCCGTCTTCAATCGCTTCCATGGCCTCGTCGATGACCGGGTTGAAGAGGCTGCGGTACTTCACGGCCGTGAAGACCCAGAAGGCCAGCAGCCCCTCGGGCGAATACTCGGCGATGTTGCAGTGGGGCAGCGGACGGTTCAGGAGCGGACTGTCTTCGATTTCGGGGCCGTCGCCCAGAAAGACGAAGCCGTGCGTCATGCGGTGTTGCACCGTGGCGAGGATGTCCTCCACGGCCCTGTCCACGGCGGGTTCAAGCTTGCGCATGTCCGCCGGGTCGATGGATTCGTAGGCCTCGAGCAGTTCCTGAACACGCTCCCGTCGGATCATGTTCAGGCTGCGCAGGACCACGTCGCGGGTTTCGGGGGTGGCCCGGATCAGGGCCAGGGCCAGGATGTCGTTCTTGAGGCGCCGGCCGCCATCGGGGTGGTCCGCCACATGGTAGATCGCATTGGCGTCGAGGTAGGGGAAGATGTTGATTCCGTGTTCTTCAACAGGCGTCTTTTCAGTAGGCAACGGTAACTCCTTGGCATTTGCCGCCAGCATATCAGGAAAGGGCGGTTCCGTCTTCCCATGGGCGTGACAAAGTGGCCGGTCGGGAGAACCAGGGTGAGAAAACGGTTCCGGTGGCGGACCAGGGGAACCGTTCGTAAAATCATGATGCGCTACTTGAACTTGGGCGGGCCGATGACGATCATTTCGGCTATGGTGTGGTCCACCTTGGGGAGAGCGCGCAGGTTTTTGCCCACAAAGGCCATCTCGAGTTGGGCCAGGTCCTTGTAGAGAGGAGTGCGGTCGACCATGGGAACCTGCCTGCCCTCGGCCTCCAGCCCAGCGGTCAGTTCCTGGCAGCGCCGGCAGCCCGGAAAGGTTACGGACCGGCCGTCCGGTCTAGTCATGACGTTGGGCACGCCGTGCATTCGGCAGATCATGAGCCGGTGGTCATAGAGTCCGCATTTGCCGTCTTCCATGTTCAGGGGGCACATGATGTGCGGCTTTTCCCCCTTTTGCAGGGCGGTTCGCGCCTGGTCCACGTATTCCTCGGAACGGCGGATGAATTCGTTGCGTTGTTCCTCGGGGAGCTGGTTCAGCCCTTCCCAGAGATAGGCCCACTCGATGTAGGTGTGGTGCTGGAAAAAGCTGTAGCAACAGTTGTCAGTGCAGTTCTCGCAGGTCAGGCCCATGGATTGGGCGGCCTCTGCATATCCGTCGGCCATGCGTTTGTAGAGGGCGGCCGCCTTGCGGAAGGCAGCCTTGGGAGTCAGTTTCTTCATGAAAGATTCACTTGTTCGAGGATTCGGCGCACGCATTCCTCCGGCGTGCAGTCGTCGGTACGCACCGTGATGTCGGCGGCGGCAAGGTACAGGGGTTCCCGCTCTCTGTAGAGGTCGCGCAGGGTCAGGCCGGGCGCTATGGCCAGGCCGCGCTCGCTGGCGTCGCCCACGCGCTGGATGAAGGTATCCTCTGAAACGTCCAGGTGCACCACCGGGCCAAGCTTCTTGAGTTTGGCGAGCGCCTTTTCCGAATAGACCACGCTGCCGCCTGTGGAGATGACCGTGCGGTGCAGCATGAGTTCACTCACGAGTTGGCCTTCGATTTCAAGAAATCTTTCGTGACCGTACGTGTCGTAGATGGCCTGCAGGGGCATGGCGTAGTAAGCCTCAATATGGTGGTCCGAGTCCAGATGAGCCCAGTTCAGGACCTTGGCCAACAACGGGGCCAGCGTGGACTTGCCCGCTCCGGCCATGCCGATGAGGGAAATGCAGGGGACCTTGGGTTCCTCCTGCTCAACCTTTTTGAAACCCATGTTGTCCGGTTACTCCTCGACGATGCAGACCTGGTCTTCGGCGTCGCGTTCCAACACCTTCACGTTCACGTGCTGGCCCTTGACGGTTTTGACTTTTTTGCCCACGTAGTCCGGCTGGATGGGCAGTTCGCGCAGGCCCCGGTCGATGAGCACCAGCAGTTCCACACGCTTGGGGCGGCCGTAGTCCAGGATAGCTTCCAGGGCGGCGCGGATGGTGCGCCCGGAAAAGAGCACGTCGTCCACCAGAACAATGCTCGCGCCCTCGATGTCGAAGGGGATTTCCGTACAGTTGATGGCCGGCTGGATGTCCAGGGTGGTCCAGTCGTCGCGATAAAGATTGATATCCAGCTTGCCCAGAGGCACCTTGCGGTCCAGTTCCTTGTCCAGCAGCCGTTTCAGGCGGTCCGCCAAGTCGGCTCCGCGCCGCTGGATGCCGACGATGGCCAGACGCTCGTTGTCGCCGCGGCGCTCTATGACTTCCATGGCCAGACGCTCAAGGGTCCGGTTCATGTCCTTGCCGTTGAGTATGGTTCCGCATTCGCGCATATATGTTCCACCTTTTTTTAGATGCAGCAAAGGGGATGATCCTTCTAGGAATATAAAGGGATAATCCAAGCGGAAGCACCGGTCAACAGTGTGTTTTAGGATTGCTTCCTATTTATGAATTGACAAACTCATGTATAGGACTTACCTCTTCATTTCCCTATGATTGAAAGGAGGCATCAATGATTAACGTGACTGAATCCGCTCAGAAGCAGCTTGAAGGCTACTTCGCGGACAAAGAAGCTTCGCCCATCCGGGTCTATCTTGCATCCGGCGGTTGAGCAGGCCCCAGGCTGACTCTGGCTCTGGATGAGCCTAAGGATACTGACGAAGTGTACGAAGTTGCCGGGTTCCGGTTTCTGCTGGATAAGGATCTCTCCCAGGAGACCGGCGGCATCAAGATCGATATGACATACTACGGATTCTCTGTGGATTCCGAAAAACCCGTGGGCGGTGGAGGCGGTTGCTCTTCCGGCGCCTGCTCCAGCGGTTCCTGCGCCTGTTAGCGCATTATGGCGCCCTGACTGTACGGCGCCCCTTCGGGGGCGCTTTTTTTTTGTCCGATCGTTTGACGCGGGCGACCATGATGTTTACCTGTAGAATTCGGTCCCGAGGGAAACATTTGCGCACGGCATAGGCCTGCTCTATGGGACGGACCTGAAACCGCATCAAATTTCCATTTGACGGAGACCATGATCGTACCTACCTCAACAGGTAGACAACAAGGAGGATCTTTATGATCGAAGTTACCAAGGAAGCTATCGGCAAGCTCGAAGAGCACTTTGACGGCCAGGACCGCCAGCCCATCCGCGTGTACGTGGCCCAGGGCGGCTGCTCCGGTCCCATGCTCGGCCTGGCTCTCGATGCCGTCAAGGACGGGGACAAGTCCTTTGATATCGACGGATTCACCTTCATCGCCGAAGAAGGGCTGTTCGAATTCACCGGCGACATCAACATCCACGCCAACGAATACGGGTTCCAGGTCGCCAGCGAAAAGCAGCTGCCCGGTGGCGGCGGTTGTGGCAGCGGAGGTTGCTGCGGCACCACTGAAGGCGGCTGCGGAAGCGGTTGCTCGTAAGCGGCTGGTGAAATTCTCCCGCCGACTTTATTACTGCAAAAAGGGGCGGCCCCCCGTGTATGTTTCAATACATGGGGGACCGCCCTTTTCTTGCGTCTTGGCGCCTTGGCGTCGCGGCTTCCAAGCTGCCGCTAAACAGGTTGTGAAATAATATTCCCACAGAGTGATATGATCACTCTTTTCCTCTTCTCCGTTATTTGGCTCACATTCGATCAGTCTGGATCGTTTGAATCCAGAATCCCGGTTTTCTCCCATGCCGGTGGAGCCGGTTCGTAGAAGACAAGGCGCCTTCTGCCCAGAAAGTTGAAGATGATCGTGGCGGCGCTCGCCAGCATCTTCGCCAGCATGACGGGAGTGCCGACGGAGGCCAGGCCCAGAGTCAGACCTGTGTCGATAAGATATGTCAGCACGGTTATGAGCAGGAACATCGCGATTTCCGTCTTGGTGCTCCATTGAGCCTTATGGCGGAACAGGAGGACGATGCACAGGAAGTAGTTGACCACAATGGCCGGGAGATAGGCGATGGCCACCGAGGTCGCGATGCCGATGTCCGACGCGATGCAGATGGAAAAGGTAGTGATGTTTACGAGCCAGGACACGGCGCCGATGAAGAAATAGGTCAGGAACTGCACCGGCAGGGGGGCCTTGGGGCCAGCATAGTGCAGGATGCAGTAGAGCGCCCTGACACCGTCCTTCCAGTTGATCTTTTTTCCTTCCTCAAAGGTGCGCGGATTATAGGTGATGGCCATTTCATATACCCGGCAGCGCAGTTGGGCGATCTTGGCGGTCACCTCGGGCTCGAATCCGAAACGGTCTTCCTTGATTTCAATGGACTGGATTATTTCCCGTTTGAAGACCTTGTAGCAGGTTTCCATGTCCGTCAGGCCCAGATCCGTGTACATATTCGAAAAGAATGTCAGGCTTTTGTTCATCAGCGAATGCCAGAAATACAGCACTCGTCTGTTGCCTGTGTTCAGGTAGCGGGAACCGAAAACGACATCGGCGTGGCCTTCCCGGATGGGTTTGGCCAGCTTCTTCAATTCCTGCGGGTTGTATTCGAGGTCGGCGTCCTGGATGGCGACGATATCTCCAGTGGCCAGGGCTATCCCGGTACGAAGGGCAGCCCCTTTGCCCTGATTCACTTCATGCGCCGCCACCCGGATGCGTTCATCATCCTCGGCAAGCTTTTCTGCGATCTCAAGGCTTCCGTCCGTGGAGTGGTCGTCGACAATGATCAGTTCCAGGGCAATTTTCTCATCGGCTATTTCAAGAACCCTTTTGACGCAGAGCTTCAGGGTGCTTTCCTCGTTGTAACAGGGGATGATGATGCTCAGAGTGGTAGGGGACATGTCACGGTTTTCCTTAATTAGTTAGCGATATTCAAAGGGCGGGTGCCCCATTTGCCAGAGGGGAACAATATTGGACCGGGCCGGTAATGGCAATAACTTGGAGCGTTTTTTATTTCCGCCCATTGTGCTTTTTACGCCACCATTCATGCTCCTGGGCGGTGTAGTTTTTCGGGTGAACGGCCATGTCGAGGCGCTGTTTGAGTTTGTCTTGCGACCGATGGGCCTGCTCAAGCGGGGGCACCCAGGGCAGGTGCAGGAAGTGGAGTGTATTGAGGGCGAGCCAGACCGCGAGAATGGCCGGGACGGCTTTGGAAAACAGGCGACTCGACATGGCCCAATGCGCCAGGGCCAAGCCGGACATCCCGAAAACGAGGAACGCAAAGTCCGAGGGCATGTGCGGTGTGCATTGTCTGGCCATGAACATCTGCACCCAGGTCATGACGATGATGCCGAGCATGAGCAGCCAGGCATGGGCGGGCAGGAGCACTGCCTTGCGAAAGAGAACCAATGCGGTCAGGGCTACTGCCAGCCAGAGCGTATAGTAGTTCCAGGAAAGCTTGGCGAAGAGAATCAGAGAGTTCGCCATGGCGGGAAATATCTTCCAGGAATCATTTTGAAGCAGGTCGAGAAGCCAGACGCCCTGTCCGTAGTAGTCGGCATTGAAACTGTAATACTTCATCCCCAGAAGTTCGAGGTAGCCGAGATAGAGCAGCATGGGGATGCAGTGGGCGGCAAAACTTGTCAGTACGGCCGAGTACTCCCGTTTGACGAGGAAGAAAAAGGCCAGCACTGCCAGGTAGGTGGCGTAGTTGGGCTTGCAGAGCATGAGAAGCCCGATCAGGGTTGAGTAAAGGACATTGCGTCCCAATGAGTACCTGTCCACCAGCTTTTGGAGCAGGAAGAGGGTGAAGATGGGAGTGATGAACTGCAGTTCCGTGGTGTGAAAGGCTGCAATGTATTCAATGGAAACGAAGTGGGTGAAGCACAGGAAGCAGGCGATGAAAGCGCCCTGCTTTCCGATGTAGCGCGAAAGCAGGTTGAAAAGGGCCAGAATGCCGGTGAGGTAGACGGCCAGTTTCATCGCAATGTAGGCAAGCCCCGCAGCCTCAAGGTTGCTCAGGGGCCTGAACGGTTTGGCCACGGCCTGCAGGCAGGCCGCCCCCCCCTTGGCCACGGCCGGATAGACGGGTCTGTCCATGCGGATGCGGTAGGATTTGAAGATGTCCGGGAAATAAGCGGCGGTCAGGATTTCAATACCCGCGTCCGGGTTGTATTGCCACAATATCGGGATCGTCGGGTGGGTGCGATAGGCTTTGAAGCCCGGATTCGGATTGAGCCAGGCCATGTTGGCGCCGATGAGAAAGACAAGGCCGACGACGCAGGCGAGCCATATTCTGTACCGTGGGAAGGAGATGGCCGGGACGCGTCGAATCATGAAAAAGCTCTCCTGCTGGTGGGCACCCGCAGTCAGCCCGTTTTCAGACTAACCCCAGCTCGTGCATGGCCAAGTATATCTCGCGGCTGACCCAGGCGTCGGTGGCTGCGTAAGCGACCTGTTGCTTGGTGAGTTTTTCCTTGGCCCAGTTGGAGCACTGCGCGGACTTGGAGATGCGGAATCCGAGCAGGTTGGCGGCCAGATTGCGCAGGCCGTGGGTCTGCATCTTGTTTTTTTGGGAGACCTCGCCCAGGTCGATGAAATTGGCGGGCTTGAACGGGGCCAGTTTTTTGAGGCCGATGATGTCGTCGTGCACGGATACGCCGGTCTTGATGACCGTCTTGTCGGACAGAAGGTCCAGCAGGCCGTTGTCCATGGGCAGCAGATTGATCTGGAAGATGTAGACGTCGGTGGCGCTGGCCAGTTGGATCAGGGACGGCGGATTGGGCTTGCGGCCCTTTTTGAAGACGGGGCGGGTTTCCGTGTCGAAGCCGAGCAGGGGGTCTCCCCGGAGGGCCTTGACCGCGGCCTCGCGCTGTTTTTCGGTGCGAACCACGTGCACCGGGCCTTCGTACCGGCTCAGTGGCAGGGCGTTGATTTCTTCCTTGGTGAATGCCCGCAGATGTTCTTCTGGTATCTCTACAACTGTCATAAACTGCGCTTAAACGTGTTCCCTGGTCTTGTGGAAACTGATGTCCGGCCAGGTTTCAACTGCATCATCCAGCCTCCAGCGGCTCGGAGCAAGGTAAGTGAGATTTTCGTCCGCGTCCAGTGCCAGATAGCGTTCGGCCTGTTTTTTGAAGGTTTTGAGCTTGCTCTGGTCGTCGGCGGTCACCCAACGGGCGGTGTACAACTCCACGGGTTCGTAGATGGCGTCCACGCCGTATTCGTCCTTGAGGCGCGACTGAATCACGTCGAACTGGAGCATGCCGACGGCCCCGAGGATGTAGTCGTTGTTCTGGATGGGGCGGAAAAGTTGTACGGCGCCTTCCTCGGCCAGCTGGATAAGGCCTTTCTGGAGTTGTTTGGCCTTGAGCGGAGTCTTGAGGATGACGCGGCGGAAGATTTCCGGGGCGAAGTTGGGGATGCCCGTGAATTTGAGCGGTTCCTTGTCGGTGAAGGTGTCGCCGATCTTGATGGTGCCGTGGTTGTGCACACCGATGATGTCGCCGGGCCAGGCCTCTTCCACGCCTTCGCGGTCCTGGGCCATGAATATGGTGGCCTTGGATATTTGCATGGGCTTGCCGGTGCGGTGGTGCCTGACCTTCATGCCCCGGGTGAACTTGCCGGAGTTGATGCGCACGAAGGCGATGCGGTCCCGGTGCTGCGGGTCCATGTTCGCCTGGATTTTGAAGCACACGCCCGAGAAGTCGGTCTCGAAGGGGGATACCTCGCGTTCCACGGCCGGACGCGGCTGCGGGCAGGGGGCCAGGTTCACGAAGGTGTCCATGAGCTCCTTGACGCCGAAGTTGTTGATGGCCGAGCCGAAGAAAACCGGGGTTTGCTTGCCTTTCAGGTAGCGTTCCGGGTCAAACGGATAGCCGGCGCCTTCGAGCAGCTCCAATTCCTCGCGCAACTGGTCGGCCTGCGGGCCCAGCTTTTCGTCCAGCCTCGGGTCGTCCAGGGAGTCGATGACCAGCCCCTCCATGATGCCGCCGTTGTGGGTGGCCGAAAAGAGGTGCAGCTTTTTTTCGAAAATGGAATAGACACCCTTGAACTGTTTGCCCATGCCGATGGGCCAGGACAGGGGGGCGCATTCGATGTTCAGGGTTTCCTCGATGTCGGCCAGCAGATCCAGGGGGTCGCGGCCGTCCCGGTCGAGCTTGTTGATGAAGGTGATGATGGGCGTGTCGCGCAGGCGGCAGACGTCCATGAGTTTGCGGGTCTGGTTTTCCACGCCCTTGGCCGAATCGATGACCATGAGAGCGGAGTCCACCGCAGTGAGCACCCGGTAGGTGTCTTCGGAAAAATCCTGGTGACCGGGGGTGTCCAGCAGGTTGATCTCGTATCCGTTGTATTCGAATTTCATGACCGAGGAGGTCACGGAGATGCCGCGCTGCTGTTCCATGGCCATCCAGTCGGAGGTGGCATGGCGTGCCGCCTTGCGTGATTTGACGGTGCCCGCCATCTGAATGGCCCCGCCGAAGAGCAGCAGTTTTTCCGTGAGCGTGGTCTTGCCCGCATCCGGGTGGCTGATGATGCCGAAGGTGCGGCGACGTTCCACTTCTTTCTTGAGTATCTTTTCCACGTGTCTGTTCCTTGTGCACGAAAAATGAGGCCGCATCGGTTGCGGCCCCGCTGGTCATAATCAAATTATGGAAAAGGTCAAGTTTTCATCAGGGTGTTGAAAAAGGTTAGGCGCCGGTGTCGTCGGTTCTTTTTGTGTGCCGGGCGGAAACTCAGAGATAGAAGACGGTCACACCGATCATGGCCGCGAGATAAAGGCCTCCGAAAATGGCGCCCAGCGCCCACCATCGGGCCTGGTTGATGTATCCGGCGCCGTACCAGATGGGCGAGGGGCCGGTGGCGTAGGGAGTGATGATTCCCATGAGGCCGAGGGAACCGGCGAGCATGAGGGCCAGCTTGGGCAGCATTTCCGGTGGAACGAGTGGAGCGGCCGTGGCCATGAACAGGGGAAGCAGGGCCGTGGTGTGCGCCGTGGTGCTGGCGAAAAAGTAATGGAGCACGAAAAAGAGGATGACCAGCATGATGGCCATGGTCTCGGGGGCCATGCCCTGGAGGTTGGTGGAGATGAGTTCGCCCATCCACGTCAGGACGCCGGTTTTTTTCAGGCCGCTGGCCATGGCGACCAGAGTGGCGAACCAGATGAAGACGTTGAACGCCCCCTTGTTGGAAATGACGTCTTCCCAGGAAATGACTTTGGTCAGGACCATGAGGGAAAGGACGAAGACTGCGGCCACGGTACCGTTCACGCCGATTTTTTTGCCGAACACCCAGAAGAACAGGGCCAGAACGGCGTAGCCGAGCATCATCAGTTCCTTGGTGGTGATCCTGCCCATTTTTTCCAGCTCCGAGTCGGCCCAGACCGGGGCCTCGGGGGAATGCTTCTGGGTCGGCGGGTAGATGACGTATGCGAGCCAGGGCGTCAGCAGAAAGAGCGGCAGCATGGCCGGAATCATCACCTTGGCCCACTGTCCCCAGCTGATGGAGATGCCGGCGGATTTCTGGATCATGTCCACGGCGAGCAGGTTCGGGGCCAGGGCGGTCAGGAACATGGAGCTGGTGACGCAGGTGGCGGAAATGCCTACCCAGATCAGGTAGGACCCGATCTTGCGCGGAGCGATTTCCGGGGTGGACTGGAACATGGGGGGGATGTTGCTTGCAATCGGGTAGATGGTGCCCGCGCTGCGGGCGGTGTTGGACGGCATGAACGGAGCGAGGACCGCGTCGGAAAAGGCGATGGCGTAACCGAGCCCGAGGGTGCTTTTTCCCAGATGCTTGATCAGCAGCAGGCTGATCCGTTTTCCCAGCCCGGTCTTCTTGTAACCGAGGGCGAACATGAAGGCGGCGAAGATGAGCCAGATGACGCCGTTGGAAAAGCCGGACAGCGCCCAGTTGCGATTCACCGTGGCGCTGGGGTCGATCAGCCCGAGCATGGCGACGACGGATACGCCGGTCAGGCCGACCAGGGCTGCCGGAACAGGCTCGATGATGAGGCCCACCACCACGCCGACGAAGATGCTGAGAAAATACCATGCATCAGGGGCGAGCCCCTGGGGTGTCGGCAGCAGGGCCATGAGAACGGCGACAATGACCGGAGACGAGTTCTTGAGAAATTTCATGGACTGACCTCACGCGGTAAAAGTGTGAAAAACTAATGAATCCGACGTGAAACGGCTGCGACGGAGCCCGGTCCGAGGCAGTCGGTCATGGTTTTGAACATTTCACGAATATCATGACTACCGCTTTGTGGCAATTTCAGTGGGAAACAGGGAGGCGTGTCTGCGGTCCGGGGCGACGTGCGCGCTTTCAGGTATCGGGCACTGCGCGTCCACGATGGCCTGCCGCACCGTGCCGATTTCGCAAAAGGAAACGGCCGCTCCGGGGAACGGCCGCGAAACCCGCTGTGGGTTGTCCTGTTACTTCACCGGCGTGGCGGCCACCCGTTCCTCCTGGGACATGGCGGACAGCTTTCTGACCTCGTCCAGGTCGAGGCCCAGTCCCTGGGCGACCCGGGCGCCGTAGTCCACATCGGCCAGGTGGAAGAGCGCGCATTGCCTGAGTTGAATGGGCTTGGGCACGTCTTTCATGCTGCCGAGGATGTTGTTGACCAGGCTGGTGCGGTCCTGCTCGCTCATGACGTGCCGGTACAGGTTGCCGGGCTGGACGAAATCGTCGTTGTCAAAGGTGTAGGGGCGCCGCGCTCCTTCTCCTTCCAGTGGGATGTCCGGTTCGATGGAGACGTTGTCCGGCTCCGGGCCGTGGAAACTGTTGGGCCAGTAATTGGGGCCGCCTCCGCCGTTGTCGTCCACCCGCATGGCTCCGTCACGCTGGTAGCTGTTTTCAGGCGCATGCCTGGGCTGGTTCACCGGGATGAGATGATAGTTCGGCCCCAGCCGGTGCAGGTGCGTGTCGTGATAGGAGAAGAGCCGCCCCTGGAGCATCTTGTCCGGCGACACTCCTATGCCGGGCACGAGGCTGCTGGGGTTGAAGGCGGCCTGTTCCACTTCGGCGAAGTAGTTCTCCGGGTTTCTGTCGAGCACCAGCCTGCCCACCTTGATGGGCGGCACCGCGCCGTGCGGCCAGACCTTGGTGATGTCGAAGATGTCCCACTTGAAGTCCCTGGCCTGTTCCGGGCTGAGAATCTGCATTTCCAGGGTCCATGACGGGAAGTCCCCGGCCTCGATGGCCTTATGAAGATCCCGGGTGGCGTGATCCGGGTCCTTGCCGCACATTTCCGCGGCTTCGGGGCCGGTGAGGTTTTTGATGCCCTGGTCGGTCTTGAAATGATACTGCACCCAGAAATAGTCGCCCTCGGCATTGTACCATTTGAAGGTGTGGCTGGAGTATCCGTTCATGTGCCGATACGTGGCCGGGGTGCCACGGTCGGAGAAGAGGATGGTCACCTGGTGCATGGACTCCGGGGTCAGGGACCAGAAGTCCCAGGCCATGGTCGGACTTTTGAGATTGGTGGCCGGGTCGCGTTTCTGGGTGTGGATGAAGTCCGGGAATTTGAGCGGGTCGCGGATGAAGAAGACCGGGGTGTTGTTGCCGGTCATGTCGTAGTTGCCTTCCTCGGTGTAGAACTTGATGGCGAATCCGCGCGGATCGCGCTCGGCGTCTGCGCTGCCCTTTTCCCCGCCCACGGTGGAGAAACGCACGAACACGTCGGTCTTTTTGCCCACCTTCGAGAGGAACGCGGCCTTGGTGTATCTGGTGACGTCCGCTGTGACCTCGAAGAATCCGTATGCTCCGGCTCCCTTGGCGTGCACCACCCGTTCCGGGATGCGCTCACGGTCGAAATGGGCCAGTTTTTCCAGCAGGTGCACGTCCTGCATGAGCGCGGGACCGCGTGGTCCGGCGGTCAAGGTGTTGAGATCGTTTCCCACGGGCTGCCCGAAGGCCCCGGTCAATGTTTTTCTCTTGGTCGGCATGGGTTTCTCCTGTGCTATTTGGCGTTCGTGCCGGAAGGGGAAGTCCTTTTCGGCGTCCGCAGTCCCCGGCGAATGGTTTTGCGGGAAACATAGCATGGGGAAACGGGAATCGGTATCGGAATGTGCCCGATGCCTATGCGTTGTTCAGCCGAAAGAGAGCGCACAACTGCGGATCATCAACGATATCGGTTGAATTCATGAATGATGGGGAAGGTTATTTTTTGACTCAGGGCAGTGACTGTTTTGTGAATCCGGGCTCGGGGCCGGAGAGCCCCGAGGAACCGTTACCATTCAATCACTCTGGGATCGCAAGGGGAATAGTGGTAGCGCCACCAGAATCGGCCCGAGCAGTCGTCCTGCGCTGCCAGGGAACGACGGGACTTGGGCTTGAAATAGTTCCAGTGGAACTGGTCGGCCACGGCGGAAAGGACGGCCTTGGCAGCCTGCCGCGGGCTCTTTTCTTCGGCTTCGAGAGCCGCGACCTGAGCTCTGATGGCGGGCAACAGGTAGCGCTGGCCCGAGTCGGGAGGGAACCGCCGCCACATGTCCAGCGCTTTCCGGCTGTTTCCTGTCATGGCATACGCCAGGCCTCCATAAAGCCATGCTTCCCAAAGGCTCCTGTCCTGTGTTGCGACTGTCCGCATGGTGGCTGCCGCCTCGGGATAACGCCCGGTTTTGAACTGGCTGATGCCTGCCATGATCAGGCGCGAAACTCGAGTGTTGACGCCGTCCTTGTGATTTTCCTCCATGAGCGTTGCCAAGGCGTTGGCGGCGCGGGAGTAATATTTCTCGGCCTTTTTCATATCCTTGTTCGCCCATTCCGAGCGCAGGGCCCGTTCGAAATTGCGCTCGCCCACCATGCCCGGAGGTGTGGCCAGGGCCGGGGCGACCAATGTCAGCACGGTCAGGAACGTGATGCAGATTGTGCGCTTTCGCATGGTGACTCCTTTGGGAAAGCGTATACCATGCGAAGCACGGGAAGACCAGAAAGAGGAATTGTTGTCGGCAGGGTTGCGGGTCGTCGTCCGCTAGGTGGGCATGTAGGCCTTGGCGATCCTGAATATGTCGTCGTAGTGCAGCTTGTCCCTGATGCCCACGGCCATTTCCAGAGACATATCCATCTTGCGCCGGGTTTCGGAGATGGTCTGGTCGCGGATTCCTTCCAGGTGGTAGGCCACGAAATCGGCTTCGAAGTTGTCGATGGCCAGGGAAAGGCCTTCGGTGAAATAGCGGGATCGGGTGTAGCGCAGCAGCCCGGTCAGGCTGTGTTTGTCCGGGCGCGAATACATGACGTAGAAGAGCAGCTTCACCACGAGACGGTCATAGGGCATCTTGTGGTCCACGGCCAACAGCGTCGGTTTGTCCGCCCCTTTTTCCCTGACCGCGTCCATGAGGCCCTGGGCCATGTCGAAAGCCCTTTTTTCGCTCATAGGTGCGTGGGAGAACTTGGAGTCCATGCGTACCAGGGTGACTCGCGGATTTTCCCGGGAGGCGATGGCGAAGAGGGCCAGGCGCATGAGGTCGATCTTGCGGCGGTAGTCGTCCAGCAGGGTGTCGCGTTTTACCTCGGCCAGCTTGCGCACCAGGGTGTGATCCATCTTGGTGAACACGGTTTCCAGCAGGTGTTTGATGTAGGTCTCCTGCGTTCCCGCGATTTCGTCCTTGATGATGGTCTTGCCCTTGCGCCCGTCCATGATCTTCTTGATGGACAGCCAGTAGGCGGCCAGCCCCTCGAAGGGCATTTCCAGTATGTCGAGTTCCTGTTCGGTGCTCATCGCGTGCCTCGTGCTGGGGGTGATTCCTTGACGACTTTAGCGCAAACTTTCAAAAAAACAAAGGGATGCGGAATGTGCGGCCCCCGCCTGTTTTCCTGCTGAGTGCAAGCGTCTTGTCAGGACCCGTCGATGCGACTATGACAGAGCGGCAAGAGTCACTCCAACAATCCGATTTACCGGAGAAAATATGCTGCAATATCCTCAATTCGACCCGGTCATCTTTCAGATAGGTCCGTTTCAGGCCCGCTGGTACGGCATGATGTACGTCGTCGGCGTGGTACTGGGCTGGGCCCTGGGCCGCTGGCGCGCCAGTCGGCCGGGCAGCGGCTGGACCGCCTCCGAAATGGACGATTTCGTTACCTATCTCATTCTCGGTATCGTGCTGGGCGGCCGCCTGGGTTATGTGTTTTTCTACAACGCGTCCTATTATCTCTCCAATCCCACCGAAATCATCGCCGTGTGGAATGGAGGCATGTCCTTTCACGGCGGTGTCTTAGGCGTGATCGCCGCCTGCGCCCTCTTCGCCCGCAACAAGGGCAAATCGTTGCTGGCCGTGGGTGACTTCGTCGCTCCGCTGGTGCCGCCGGGGCTTTTTTTCGGCCGCCTGGGCAACTTCATCAACGGCGAACTCTGGGGACGGCACACGGACGGCTGGTGGGGGATGGTCTTTCCTGGCGCGGGCAATCTGCCCCGGCACCCCTCCCAACTCTACGAGGCCTTGCTGGAGGGGCTGGCCCTGTTCGTCATCCTTTGGTGGTATTCGTCCAAGCCGAGGCCGCGCGGAGCCGTTGGCGGCCTGTTCCTGCTGGGATACGGCGTGTTCCGGTTCCTGGTGGAGTTCGCCCGCGAGCCCGACGCCCAGCTGGGGTTTGTGGCCATGAACTGGATGAGCATGGGCCAGGTGCTGTGCCTCCCGATGATTCTCCTGGGCGTGTGGCTGATGTCCAGAAAGCAGTAACTGTGTTTTTGTGAAGTTGTTTATGGGGGAGAAGGCTTCGGAAAAAGATATCTCCCCCGCAACCCCTTTTTCAGAATTTCATGACGCTCCGCCCGGCTGCCCTGCGAGTTGCCGGGCGGGCGTTTGATTCCGGTTTTCACGGGATTGATGGAAAAGGCTTGGCTCTTTCCGGCCCGGGGCATCTTTGAGACAGGGCTTCATCTCAATACGTCTCTTTGAAAATGGCTTCACATCCGGCCAGTGATGTAATTGTATGGTCCTGTCCCCATGCCGGCGCTCCGCTGTCTGAGCGGTGGATGAGCACGGCAACCAGTCCCGCGGCATTGGCGCATTCGATGTCTTTTCGTTCATTGCCCACATAAACGGCTTCTTTCGGCCTGCAGTCCGCCTCAAGACACAACAGCCGCAACCCCTTGGGGTTGGGCTTTCTCAAGCCCACTTGAACCGAAGTCTTCCAGCTGTCCATAAACTCAAGAACACCGACCTGTTTCAGGTCGTCGGCAATGAAGTGTTCCGGCATGCCGTAGGCAACATCGGTCAAGGCGCCGATATATACCCCGGTTTCCCGAAAATGGTTGAGAACGGCAATGGTCTCTTCATAAGGGGTGAGAGATTGCCTGAAGTAATCGAAAAACGCATTGGAGGCCTCCTCCTGCAATTGGACATCAACCCCGATGGCATTCATTGCCCCGGAGAAGATGTGCTCGGCGTCATACTCCACTTCGCGGGCGACCTCTCTCGTGTCGAATTGCGTCAGGTAATCCGCCAAGGCGTCCAGCCGCGCCCCTGACGGCTCCACCCCGATTCGGGTGAGCGCCCTTGTCCAGCTTTGCGGATAGTGGGCTTTCCAGCTGAGGGGAAGAGCCTTGTACGTATACAACGTTTCCCCCATGTCGAAAAAAGCTGCCTTGAGTTGTCGCTTCATGCTCAATTTCTCAATGTATTTCCATCAATATGGTTGCGGGCACATCAGGACTCCGGAGGGCCTAGCCTTTTGGCTCCTGTTTTGCCACCAGCATTTCAGTGGCGCCTTTCTGGAATTCATATTCGACCGGGACCAGCGAGGTGGTGATGCCGTTCTCGGACAAGGCGGTTCTCACGGAATCCAGGTGCCTTGATTGCGTATTGTCGTCGATCGACAGCAACGGATAGACTCGGACTTCACCGGCCACACGGCAGAGTTCCTTCATGGATGCAATATGCTGCGCTTCATTCACGTGCCTGCTGTACAGGAACAGGTAATGGGAGCACAGCGCCAAGTCGAATTCGTTGTCCGCAAACGGCAGTTCCGGCAGTGATGCGTTGACGTACCTGCCTTCTTTTTTCCCGGCTTCGTAATCGTTCAGGAACGTGATCATGGAATCCATCCTGACCTTTCCCAGTTCCTCAGGGCTGCCCATGTTTTTCCAGACATAGTCGCCGATGTTCTTTGCCACTTGTCCCATGACCTGAGAATAGACTTCGTCAATGCGCATGCGTATCTGCTCTTCGCTGAATTGGTATACCGGATCGACAGATACGATTGTGCCGCCGGTCTTCGACAATTCCGCGTTGAAGCAGGCGGGACCATCGCCGCAGCCGAGTATCTTTTTGTCGAGATCGCTGCCTGTAAGCGAAAACATTTCCCTGTATTCCCCCAGGGATCTTCCCCACGGGACCACTTCCGACAATTTCATGGCATCCTCTCTTTTGTGCAGGCGACAGGCTTCAGTGGCCGTATGCTTTTGCGGCTCACTGAGAGTCTTTGCATGCCTTGTTGTATGGTTTCCTCATGACGGCGGCCATTGCTTCTGCCGCCCGGGAGCTTTTTTATTCCTCGGCTTGCAACATCTCCGGCACCTTGATCTCGTACAGGGTGTCCCAGCGTTTGCCGGTGACGAACAGCCGTTTGCCTACGGCGTCGTAGGCGATGCCGTTGGGCACGCCGGCCCGGCGGTTGCGTCGGGTGATGAGCGGAGACAGGTCGATCCAGGCACGCACCAGCCCGGTGTCCGGGGCGATGACGGCGATGCGCTCCCGTTTCCAGATGTTGGCCAGGATAAAGCCGTTTACCCACTCCAGTTCGTTGAGGTAAGGAATTTCCTTTTCTCCATTGACGACCGTGACCGTCCGGACGACCTCCATTGTGGCCGGGGCCAGCCATCGCAGTTTGCTGGAGCCGTTGCTCAGGAGCAGGTGTTTGCCGTCGAACGCCAGGCCCCAGCCTTCGGTGGCTCCGTCCATTGGGGGGGTGGAAAAGGTCCCTGTCTGGATGAAATCGGGCCAGCTCTCCTTGAAATCCGAGAGATCGAAAATGTATCCTTCGCCGGAAAGCCAGGTCAGTACGTAGGCCTTGCCGTGGAGGACGGCAAGGCCCTCGCCGAAGTGGTCCGGGTTCAACTTGGTGGTTCGCAGGACTTCCCCGGTCTCGAGCCGTACCTCGCGGATGGTGGAATGCCCGTAGCCTCCGGTGCTTTCCAGGAGCATGCCGTCCATGAAGACCAGCCCTTGTGTGGAGGACTGCGGGTCGTGCGGATAGGCGGCGATGACCTTGGCTTTGAAGGTCGGGGTGGTGGCCAATGCCGGGAGGCTCCAGAAGAGCAGGAAAAGGAATGCCGGTGTCAGGCAGGGGAAGCGGGCCATCTCTTCAAATAAACGCTATCCCGGACAGGGGTCAACCCTTTGGGATGCTTGTAACTGTTGAGAGGTAACGCTACGGCCGTTCACAAAAGCCCTCTTCCTGTTGCGGGACGCTCGCTGGAGGGCTCAGTTCATGGAAGAACGCGTCCGGCGGAGTTGGGGAATCCCGTCGGCTGTTCCCCGGGAAGCAACGGTCATGGTCGAGACCTTGACCGCATTGTCGGCGCTCAGGGCCATGACGTCGGACCAGGTTTCCCAGACGATCAGCATGATGAGACAGAGGAGCGCCGCCAGGGCGGTTATGCCTGCGACCAGCCAGCGTTTTTTGTAGAGAGGATTGATGGCCTTGTTCTTGTTGGAAGAGTTCATTGCGATACGCTCCTGTGTTGTGTCCGCGGGACGCAGGGGCGTTCCGGTCGGATCGTTCACTGAAAAAAAAGCGGCTGAATTTCCTGGCCGTTCCGGCGCCGCATCAGTTCTTTACAGTGAACGAAAAGATGGACGCGACGTCAGGAGTCCCGTATTGCGAGCAGGCCTCCAAGGGTGAACGTGACCATGTGTTCCGCAAAGCGGTCCAGATCTTCCTGCACCCGTGCTCGCGGCGGGGTGAGGCGGTCGGTGATGGGCATCATGACCAACGGGTCCAGCAACTGTCCCCAGATGCTGAGTGCGCTGTCCTGCACTTCCTGGTCCATGGGCGGGAGGTTCAGCAGTTCGGCGACGATGCCGCGCAGTTCATCAACGGCCGCTTGAACATATTGCTCCACCAGGAGATTGAGGTTTTCGCTGGGGTTGGCCACTTCCATCAGAAAAATGGCCCAGTGGTCCGAAGCCAGCCCCGTGACGCCGTCCAAGGCATAGATGTCCCGAAGCTTGCGTCTGATGTAGGCCTCGAGTCTCTGTTCCGGGCTTGCGTCGGGGTCTCTGTCTCCGGTGCGGAACAATTCGGTCCGCCTGCCGATGACATGCTCCAATACTGCGCTGTACAGGGCGTCCTTGCCCCCGAAATGGTAGTTCACCGCCGCCACGTTGGCGTTGGCAAGCTGGCAGATTTCGCGCACAGTGGCCGAGGAAAACCCTTTGGCGGCGAATACCTTGACTGCTGCTTCCAGCAGGGCGGTTTTGGTACTCACGTCATTCTTGTTCATGTTCTCTCCTGTTCAAAATCGTTTAAAACGGGCGTTTGAAACAGGAAGTCTCCCTTGTGTTGCGCAAATTGTCAAGGGTGGAATAGTGTAAAGGTCGGAAGAGGGGCCGGAGTCAAGAAAGTATTTGTGAAAAAACATGTAGTTCGTGAAAATAAACATAAATTGAGTGGAAAAGAATGTCACAGTTGATCGTTAAACTTGCCAAAACCGCCGGATTCTGCATGGGGGTGGACCTCGCCCTCCAGCGTCTTGACCGGCTCATCGAGGAGCGTGCGGGCCAACCCATCCACATCCTTGGGCCCATCATCCACAACCCCCAGGTGTTGGAACGCTATGCCCGCAAGGGCGTCGTCATTGCCGAGGAACCGCAGGATGTGCCCGAACGAGGGTATGTGGTCATCAGGGCCCATGGCATCACCCGCCAGGTGGAGGCCGAGCTCGAGGCCCGCAACGTGACCATCAAGGACGCCACCTGCCCCAAGGTGAAAAAGGCCCAGCTTCTCATTGCCCGCCACACCAAGGACGGCCGCGATCTGTTGCTCTACGGCGAGGAGGATCACCCCGAGGTGCGCGGCCTGGTGAGCTATGCCCACAATAAGGCCCTGGTCTTCGGCGATCCTCGGGAATTGGAGGCTTTTTCCTGGAAAGCGGACAAGGGCTACGTACTGGCCGCCCAGACCACCCAGGACAGGCAACTCTTCGAGCGTATGGCAAAGGAGTTGGAAGCGGATTCCGCCAAGGACGTGGTGGTGCTGCACACCATCTGCGACGCCACCAAACTGCGCCAGAAGGAGGCCATGCAACTCGCCCGCGAAGTGGACGCCATGGTCGTGGTGGGCGGGCGGAACAGCGGCAATACCCGCAGGCTGGCCCAAGTGGTCCAGGAGCAGGGCACTCCGGCCGTGCATGTGGAGACCGCCGACGAACTGGACCCCGAGGTCTACGGAAAGTTTGCACGCGTGGGCGTCACAGCCGGGGCTTCCACTCCCCGCGACCTGGTCGAGGCGGTGATCAGGAAACTTGAATCGTTCGGCTAGCCGGAATCAAAACGCATGCACCCCGTCCGTCAGGGCTTGTCCGCGTTATGCCCAAATCCGTAAATAAGGATGGGGCCAGGAGGTTCCGAGACGGGCATTTCGGAAGCTGCCTGGCCCCTCATATCAGTTGCGTCCGACTCATTGTCCGACGAGGGTCATGGTGTCGGTGGCCTTGGATAGCGCCGGCTGTGCCTGGTGGAGGTCAGGCGGGGGAGCCGGTGACGTCGTCAGGCCGCCAATGCCGAACAATGAATCCCGGTATTATTCCATTCTGCGGACTCGGGCCTGATCCGCGCAGAGATGGAATCGGGCTGGCTCATACCGGGCCGGAACGCGCATGAGGGAGGAGTGGTCGAGTGGTGCTTTAGCGTAAGTGTCTGCCAATCCGGGGATTATTCTTTCACTTATTTTGGAGTATACACGGTCCGAGGTCTGGTTGTATTATTTTCCCGCGTTATAACCCTTCGCGAGAATGCGGTGCCTGTTCCCGCGCGAGTGGGGTTTTCTTGACGAAAGTGGATGAAAACATACCATAAAGGACCAAAAAGAAGGAGCCAAGGAGCAGCCATGGATATAAGCAAGGAAATAGCAAGACTGAAAAATGAACCCGGCTTCAACGACAACGTGGGTATGGTGCTGGTACACAACGGAACCGTGCGCGGTTGGTCGCGCCGGGACCGTTCCACGGTCACCGGCATCGAGATTACGCCGGATTACGAGAAGATGGAGGAGATCCGCCAGGAAATCGAGGCCCGTGAGGGCATCTGGCGGGCGGTCTGCAAGGCCAACGAGGGCCTGATGCAGCCCGGTGATGACGTGTTGTTTCTCATCGTTGCCGGGGATATTCGCGAGAACGTCAAACCAGCCCTGGCTGACCTCCTGGACCGGATCAAGTCCGAGGCGGTGACGAAACGCGAAATATTCGCCGAATAAAACGCATTGCAGCGCCGATGTCCCGCTGCGGCGTCATTTCCGATGCGGCGGGATGTCTTTACCGGAGACATGATTGCCCTCGTCAGGGCGGCTCGTGACCATTTCAGGGAGGATCAATGGACATAGGTCAGTACACGTTTCAGGCATTCAAGGAAAAAGCCGCCGAGTTTCACAGCTACCCGGCCCCGGGCCTGCTCATCGGCGGATACATGGTGGAGATGGCCAAACGGGAAATGCCCGAAGGGACCTTGTTCGAAGTGGTCGTTGAAACGGGTAAATGTCTGCCGGACGCCGTTCAGTTGCTGACCCTGTGCAGCACCGGCAACAACTGGATGAAGATCAACAACCTGGGCCGTTACGCCCTGTGTATGTTCGACAAGTTCACGGGCGAAGGCGTGCGCGTCTGGGTGGATGTGCCCAAGTTGGAGGATTTTCCCGAGATCAAGGGGTGGTTCCTGAAGCTCAAGCCCAAGGATGCCCAGGACACGGAACGGCTTTTCAGGGAGATTGAGGAAGCCGGGGACACCATATGTTCCATGGAAAGAATCCGTATTCCGGAGCATCGTCTCGGCCACAAGCACATGTCCGGCATTGGTGTGTGCCCGGTCTGCGGCGAAGCCTACCCCACAGTGGACGGCGGCATCTGTCGCGGCTGCCAGGGCGAGGCCTTTCATGTTTCTCAGGAGCGGCGCATAGCCGACACCTTTGATCCCGAGCTCCTGGCCGTGCCAGTGGAAAAGGCCGTGGGCAAAACCACCCTGCACGACATGACCCGCATCGTTCCCGGCGAGACCAAGGACGTGGAGTTCAAGGCCGGGCACAGGATCAAAGCGGGCGACGTCTGCCGTCTGCAGCAGATGGGCCGCAGCCGCGTCTATGTGGAGGAATTGGCCGATCCCGGCAGGGAATGGATTCACGAGGACGCCGCAGTGGAAAGCTTTGCCGGGAGAATGGCCGGAGAAGGGGTGGAGTTCGACCTGCCCGCCAGCGAAGGCAAGGTCAATTTCCGCGCCGCCTGTTCCGGCCTGCTGACCATCGATCGGGAAAAGCTTGAAGCCTTCAACTTGGTGCCGGACGTCATGTGCGCCACGCGCCAGGGCGACACTGTGCTGGAAAAAGGCAAGAACCTGGCGGGAACCCGCGCCGTTCCTCTCTATATCTCTCGCGAGAATTTCAGCAAGGCCGTGTCCGTGCTGGGCGAGGAGCCGCTTTTCTCGGTCACGCCCCTACGTAAGGCCAAGGTGGGCGTGCTGGTCACCGGCACCGAGGTGTTCAAGGGGCTGATTGAAGACAAGTTCATCCCGATTGTGACCAGCAAAGTGGAGGCGTTGGGCTCCGAGGTTGTAGCCTCGAACATCGTCCCGGACGACCGCGAAGCCATCGTCGGGAGCGTCAAGGGGTTTTTGGACGCCGGGGCCGATCTCATCGTGACCACGGCGGGCCTGTCTGTGGATCCGGACGATGTGACCCGTCCCGCGCTCATTGACGCCGGACTCGAAGATTTCGTATACGGAGCTCCCGTACTGCCTGGAACCATGACCCTGGTGGGCCGCATGGGCGGGGTGCAGGTTCTGGGCGTTCCCGCATGCGCCCTGTTCTACAAAACCACCAGCCTCGACCTGCTGCTGCCGATGTTGTTGGCGGGGCGGCGCATCACTCGCAGGGACATGGCGCGCCTGGGTGAAGGCGGTTTCTGTCTGGGGTGCCGTACGTGCACGTTCCCGAAGTGTCCTTTCGGGAAGTAGGTTGTCCATAAGGAATCATCTGATTTGTTGGCGCCGAGAACCGGATTCTTACGTGGTGGGAATACGTTGCGATCCGACTTTTCCCGGTTCCGCGCAATTGGATTCTTCAGAACAGCCTTCGACTGGCGACTGGGTTGTTTTGAAGGTTTATATAAGGAATGAAGAAAGATATGTCCGAAGCCCCATTGACCGACAGGTATGGCCGCAAGGTCAGCTATATGCGGGTCAGCGTCACCGACCGCTGCAACCTGCGCTGTTCCTATTGCGTGAGCCAGGACATGAGTTTTATCCCGCACCCGACCATCCTGCGCTACGAGGAGATTCTCGACCTCATGGGCATCGGCGTTTCCCTGGGTGTGGACAAGATCCGCTTCACCGGAGGCGAGCCCTTTGTGCGCAAGGGGTTCATGGGGTTTCTGGAGTCCGCGGCTTTGCGTCATCCCTCGGTGGAACTCTGCGTGACTACCAACGCCACCCTCATTGAGCCGTTCATCCCCCGTCTGGCCGAAGCGGGCGTGAAGCGTCTCAACATCTCGCTGGATACGCTTGACCCGGCCAAGTTCGAGCGCATCACCAAGCGTAACCTGTTTCACGATGTCCGGTCGAATATCGACCGCGCCGTGGAGGCCGGCCTCAACGTCAAGGTCAACGTGGTGGCCATGGGCGGCGTGAACCAGGACGAACTGCCCGCTTTCGTGTCTATGGCAAGCTCTTTGCCCATCGACCTGCGGTTCATCGAATTCATGCCCATCGGCGACGGCACCCGCTGGTCCCGCGATGCGGTCTGGTTGGCCAAGGACATCCTGGGCGGCATCAAGGACCTGGTCGAGCTGGAGCCGGTAGCGCGCGAAAAACGCACCGGCGGCCCGGCGCGCATGTACGACATAAAGGGCGGTCAGGGACGCATCGGTATCATCTCCCCATACAGCAACCATTTCTGCGCATCGTGTAACCGGTTACGGTTGACTTCGGACGGCAATCTGCGTACCTGCCTTTTTTCGGATCGGGTCTACCGCCTGCGTCCGGCTTTGCGTCATCCCAGACTGGGTTTGCCTTTTGTGGACCGGATCATTCGGAAGGCCACCCAGGCCAAGCCCATGGGCCATAAGCTGCTGGAAACCATGCCTTCGGGCGGCGGGGTGTGCCATACGCGCATGTCCGCCATAGGTGGTTGAGCATCGCCTTATAATCATTGCGGTTTCGTTGCTAAGAACTCGGCGGTTCTGCTAAGGTGTCCCGCAGAGGAAAGGGTTCGAAGCAGATGTACAAGTTTTTACAGGACATAAAGATCAGCTACCGGCTCCTGGTGGGGTACGGGGTACTCTTCTTTTTTACCGTGGGCATTGCCGGCGGCATCATTTTTTCCTTCGTCCATTCCACACTCAAGGAAAACATAGAAAAGGAACTGCAGGTTTCCACCGATACGGTGGTCAACCTGGTCGAGACAGCCGTCAGCGTTTCCGTAAAGAACCGCCTGCGGGCCATTGCGGAAAAGAACCTGGAGATCGTCAGCAACATCTATCGCCGTTATCAGCGCGGGGAAATCGACGAACAGACCGCCAAGAGCCAGGCCCGGGAAATTCTTCTTGGCCAGACCGTCGGCGAAACCGGGTATATCTACTGTCTGGACAGCAAGGGAAACATCGTAATCCACCCGGTGGAGGAGCTTTTAGGCTTGAACGTGGCGGACCGTCCGTTCGTTCGCAAGCAGATGGGCAGGCGCACCGGCTACCTCGAGTATGACTGGCGGAACCCGAAAGACGAGCACCCCAGGGCCAAAGCCCAATACATGATCTACTTCGAGCCGTGGGACTGGATCATTTCCGTCTCCTCCTACCGTTCGGAGTTCCACTCCCTGGTGGACGCCCGGGACTTCAGCGACAGCATCGGCGAACTGCATTTCGGAAAGTCCGGATATACCTTCATCGTGGACGGGAGCGGCAATGTCGTTCTTCATCCCTTCATCACGAGCAATCTTTTCGACGCGGCCGGAGAGGAAGGCCGGAACGTGGTCCACGACCTTCTGGCCAAAAAATCCGGAAGTCTCTCATACAGTTGGAAGAACCCCGGCGAGGATCATGCTCGCGAAAAGGTCATGGTCTTCCGCTACCTGCCGGATTTCGACTGGATCATCGCCTCCACCAGTTACACCGATGAAATCTATGCTCCCCTGGGCAAGATCAAATGGCTCATCCTCGGTTCGGCCCTGCTGGCCCTCCTGCTGGTGCTGCCCATAAGTCGGATACTGGCCAAGAGCATTACCAGGCCGCTCCACCGGCTGGTGCGTGATTTCGAGCGCGCGGCCGACGGGGAGCTGACCCTCCGCAGCGGCATCGACACCAAGGACGAAGTGGGCTTGCTCGCTCGTCAGTTCAACATGTTCATGGGCCGCCTGCAGCTCTCCCGCGAGACCCTGGAAAAGGAAGTCGAGGTCCGGGAAGAGGTGGAATACCGTCACAAGCTTTTCGAAAAGGTTTTCGAAAGCGCTCTGGAAGGGATCATCATCACGGACAAGGGCGGGAAGATCATCGCAGTGAATCCGGCTTTCTCCTCCATCACCGGTTACGAATCCTACGAGGTCATCGGCCAGAATCCGCGCGTACTCAAATCCGACCGGCATGACCCGAAATTCTATGCCGGAATGTGGGGCGAGCTGAGTTCCACGGGGCGCTGGTCCGGCGAGATCTGGAACCGGCGCAAGAACGGCGAGTCCTACCCCGAGCTCCTTTCCATCAGCGCCATCCGCGATGTGGAAGGGGAGATCACGCACTACGTTTCGGTGTTCCACGACATAACGGATATGAAGCTCAAGGAGGAGCAGATCCATTTTCAGGCCTATCATGACGCCCTCACCGGCCTGCCCAACCGTGAGCTTCTGAGCGACCGCCTCACAGTGGCCATCGCCCATGCCGCCCGCCAGGGGTCCCGGGTCGCCCTGTTGTATCTCGACCTGGACAATTTCAAGCACGTCAACGACTCTCTGGGACACGCCCGGGGTGATGAACTGCTGCAGCAGGTGGGCAATCTGCTGTCCGCGGAACTGGGCGAGCACGCCACCGTGGCCCGTCTGGGCGGCGACGAGTTCGTGATCATGATCGAGGATGATGTGAATACCCGCATGATGGCGGAGTACGGCAACCTGATTCTTTCTTTGTTCGAGAAACCGTTCAAGGTGGAGGATGCGGAGTTCTTCATCACCACCAGCATCGGTATGACCCTTTACCCCGAGGACGGCAGCGACGCCGGAACCCTGATCAAGAACGCGGACATGGCCATGTTCCAGGCCAAGGATAGCGGCAAGAACTCCTACAATCTGTTCACCCCGGAGATGAACGAGAAGGTCAACAAGCGCCTCAAGATGGAAAATGATATGCGCCGGGGGCTCAAACGGGACGAGTTCATGGTCTACTACCAGCCCAAAGTAGACCTCAAACGCCACTGTGTCGCAGGCATGGAAGCTTTGGTGCGCTGGGTTCGCCTGGACGGCAGTCTCATGAACCCCGGCGACTTTATCCCGCTTGCCGAGGATACGGATCTGATCGTGGACATAGGGGAGCGCGTGCTGGACAAGGCCTGCGCCTTCCTGCGCCTGCTGGACGAGACCGAGTTCAAGGGACTTTCCGTGGCCGTGAACCTTTCCCCGCGCCAGTTCCGTCAGGAGGGGTTGGTGGAGATGATCGTCCGCACCCTGGAAATCCATGAGCTGTCTCCCTCCCGCCTGGAGTTGGAGATCACGGAATCCACCATTATGAAGGACGTGAGCGAGACGATCCGCAAGCTCAACGAATTGGTGGACATGGGGATCCGCATTTCCATCGACGACTTCGGCACCGGGTATTCCTCCCTGTACTATCTCAAGAATTTCCCCATCGACACCCTCAAGATCGACCGTTCCTTTGTTCGCGACATCTGCGAAGATCCCAACGACGCCCAGATTGTACAGACCATTACCCTCATGGCCCAGAATCTCGGCATCGGCGTGGTGGCCGAGGGGGTGGAGACCCAGGAGCAGGAAGATCTGCTTACCTCCTTCGGTTGCGCCCAGGTCCAAGGGTTCCTGTACAGCAAGCCTCTGCCCGGCACCGAGTTGGAGGCCTTTCTCGTCCACTTGGGCGACAAGACCTGCGAGGCGCTGGACGAGGAAAAGGGCTTTGCGCGGCCCAGGCTCCCGAAATTAGGCAAATAGTACCGCTTTAACGGAAATAATGGCATTGAATTGCCGACTATGGTGGTGCATCGTACCTGTCGGCATGTGCCGACGTTGTCGCCGTTTTGACTCGGAGCCATGAGGAGGAGCCATGAGCCGGAAGTCTCTTGCCGCCGTCGTTCTGTTCATTCTGGTATTTTACGCGGGCGTGGGGCGGGCCCAGATTCCCATGGTCATGGAGTCCGGAAGCACCAAGTCCGAAGATGTCAGAATTCCCGAAAACGCAACGCCCGAGCAGATAGGGGAGATTCTGGGCGGCATGAGCGACGAACAGGTGCGCCGGGTGTTCCTGTCCTACCTGAAAAAGGAGGCCGCCGCACAGCAGGAGAGCGGGGAGAGCACGGGAATACATGCCGCTCTCCAGGCCATGCGCGCAAAGCTCAAGCTGATCAGGGATCGCGTGGAATATGTCTTTTCCGGGGCAGAGCTGGTTCCGGCGCTGTACCCCAAGCTGCTGGGCGCGGTGGACCCTGCCGAACGTCAGATTCCATTCGGCAGGTTGATGGCGGCTCTGGTGGTGTTGACTTCAATCTGGTTCGCGGTGAAGTGGCTTTTTCACTGGCTCACGTCCCGGCTGCGCCGGGACATCAACGCCACGCCCAGGGAGACGGGTTGGTTCATCAAGGCCGGGCGGCTGTCCCTGCGTCTGTGCATCGATTTCGGAACGATGCTGGCCGTCATGATCCTGCTGGGCATCGTCTACATGCTGGTTTTCCATGATCCCATGCGCCAACGGCCCGTGCTGCTGGTCTGGATTCTGGCCGTCTTGCTGCATGAGCTCTTCCGCATGGCCGCCCGTTTTCTGCTTTCTCCCAAGGCGCCGGCCCTGAGGCTGCTGCCCGTTTCCGACCGGGCCGCCGTGCGGATGTTCAACTATGCGGAGATCATCGGCTGCGAACTGGGCCTCGGGCTTGTCTTCGTGGGCATCGTTCAGTTGTACGGCAGCACCGAGGCTCTGTACCTCATGGCCATCTCCAGCACTGGTCTCCTGGTCTGCCTGAGCCTCTGCATCATGGCCCTGGCCAATGCCCGCAAGGGGGCCGAAGCCCTGCGCGCCGCATTCCCCCCGGGCACCATCCGTCACAGGCTGTCCAAATCCTGGCATTGGCTCACCGTGGCCTATGTGCTCGTGTTCTGGGCCTTCTGGGTCATCAACCTGCTGGCCTTCGGATACGAGGCCCTCGCTGCCGGGGCGCTGACCCTGGTCGTTGTTCCCGCCTATCTGATGCTCACTTGGGTGGTGGATCGCACCGTGATTTTCGCCGGTGAACTGGCCCAGGGGGCGCTCTTGGAGGAAGGGCAGGTGGCCGCCGATCCGCGTACGGATTTCCTGGTGGACGAAAAGGGCGCGCCCATGGTCGCCACATGCCCGGTGGCCCGGTTGCGGCGTTTCCTGCACAAGATGTTCAGCGTGGTTCTTCTGGCCACCACCGTGCTCATCATACTGGGCATCTGGGGCATAGACCTGCCCATCGCCCGCAGGGTGGCCGAGGGGGCGCTCAGCGTGCTGGTGACCCTGGTGCTTGCCTATATTTTCTGGGCCGTGTCCAAGGCCTACATCGAAAAGAAACTGCGCGGCCAGGATGGCGAGGAAGACGAGGAGAGCGAGGAGGGCGGCGCCGGAGGCGACAGGCTGACCACCCTGTTGGAACTGCTCAAGCGGTTCATCTTCGCCGTGCTCATCGTGGTGGTGGTGCTTATCGTCCTTTCCAGCCTGGGCGTGGACACCGGACCGCTGCTGGCCGGAGCCGGGGTGTTCGGCATAGCCATAGGCTTCGGTTCCCAGACCCTGGTCAAAGACATCATTTCCGGCGTGTTCTTCCTCATGGACGACGCCTTTCGCGTGGGCGACTATATCCAGGTGGGGAACTCCAAGGGCACGGTGGAGGAGATTTCCGTGCGTTCCATGAAGTTGCGTCATCACCTGGGTATGCTCTATACCATTCCCTACGGCTCCATCCACGAGGTGCGGAACATGACCCGCGACTGGAGCATGATGAAGCTGGAATACCTGGTGCCGTTCGACACGGATATCCAGCAGGTCAAGAAGATCGTCAAAGAGATCAACAAGGAGATCAAGGCCATACCGGAGCTGGCTGGCGGCATGCTCACGGACATCAAGTCCCAGGGCGTCAAGGCAATGGAAGAATACGGCATGCGCATGCGCATCAAGTTCATGACCAAACCGGGCAGCCAGTTCACCATCCGCAAACTCATTCTGGCCAAGCTGCGCAAGAAGTTCGAGGAGCAGGGATTGCAGTTCGCTTACCGGAAGGTTTCCGTTGCCTTGCCGGAGGAAATCAGGGCCGACGCGGCCAGGATGCAACAGGTGGGAGCGGCCGTGGCCCAGGCTGTTGAAGAGGAAGAGGCCGAGGCCGGAAACAAGGAAACCGCAGAAGACAGATAGGGAGAGTCCTCATGAAGATAGTCAGGTTCAGGCACGAGGATGAAATCGGATATGGCGTCCTGAAGGGCGACGAGATCAGCCTTGTGGATGGCAACGTGTTCGGCGTGTTCCACATCGGCGATAGGAAATTGGCGTTGGACGATGTTCGGTTGTTGGCTCCGTGCGAACCGGGCAAGGCGGTCTGCATCGGCCTCAATTACGTGGACCACGCCGCCGAACTGAACATGGACCTGCCCGCTGAACCCCTGATGTTTCTCAAACCGTCCACCTCGGTCTGCGGTCCGGGAGACACCATCGTCTATCCGGCCATGACCGAAAACCTGCACTATGAGGCGGAGCTGGGCATTGTGATCGGGAAACGGTGCAAGGCCGTTTCCGAAGAGGAGGCAGGGGAGTGCATCCTCGGCTATACCTGCGCCAACGACGTCACCGCCCGTGACCTGCAGGCAAGGGACGGCCAATGGACGCGTTGCAAGTCCTTCGACACCTTCCTGCCCATCGGCCCGTGCATCGATACCCGCTTCAAGCCGGACAGCGCGCCCATCCGGCTGACGCTCAACGGAGAGGAAAAACAGTCCTCCGACATCTCCAATTTTATCTTCAAGGTGCCGCGCCTGATCTCCTTTGTGTCGCAGGTCATGACCCTGCTGCCCGGCGACGTGATCATCACGGGCACGCCTCCGGGGATCGGTCCCATGGAAAGAGGCGACGTGGTCCGCGTGGAGATCGAAGGGCTCGGCGTGCTGGAGAATGTGGTCGGCTAGGCGTTTTTTTCAAGCCCTTCGGCCTGTTCTGGTGTATGGTCTTTCTTGAGGAGACCATCGTCATGAGAGTGACCACCTGTTCCAAGCGACTCATTCTGGAATCCTGCGGCCTCGAGGACCTGGTATATCAGGTTGATCCCTACGTGGGGTGCGGCCACTACTGCTCCTATTGCTACGCTCTCAATCATGCCGAAACGGACTGGCGTGAGGAGGTGCGCGTGCATGAAGACCTCTCTGGCCGTCTTTTCCACGAACTGCTCACCATTCCTCCCCAGACCATCTACATGGGCTACAATTCCGACCCTTATCAGCCCGTGGAGGCGGAGCAACGGCAGACCCGCAAGGCGCTTGAACTTTTTGTCGAAACCGGCCATTCGGCGAGCTTCCTGACCAAATCCGATCTTTTTGCCCGCGACTTTGACCTGTTGACGCGCATGGAGGATGCCCGGGTCAGCATTTCCGTGGCCTTCAACGACGATGCAACGCGCAGGCTCTTCGAACACGACACCACGCCCACGGAAATGCGCATGGACGCCCTGAAGCAGGCGCAGGATGCCGGTCTTCAGACTTCGGCCCTGCTCTGTCCGATCATTCCCTATGTCACGGACGCCATGGAGTTGTTGGACAGTCTTGCACCCGTCACCGACACCATATGGGTTTACGGCCTGACTATCCGGGACAGGAACGGGCTGAACTGGAAAAATGTCGAGGCGATTCTGGCAGGGCACTATCCTGCCAACCGAAAACGTATTGAAGAAGTCGTTTTCGATCGGGAGCATGCCTACTGGCGGGATCTGCGGACAAGACTGGAAAAAGCGCAGTTGACAATGAAGCCTGAACTGAAAATCCATATTTAAACGAAAAATCCCCCGGAAGTTTTTGCCTCCGGGGGGAATATTACAGGATATGTGAACTCTCCGGTCAGCTGGTTGCTGCCTGTGCCTGTACCGGGCCCGCCCCGACTTTTTGCTTTTTCACGAGGTGGAAAAGATAGCGTTGTCCGATGACTTTGTCCGGCCGATGGGACTGCACCGTGTTTTGGGCCGCGAATCCGAGGTCGCGCAGGGTCTTCATGATGTTCTTGATTTGGACTTCGCCGATTTCCATGACGATTTCATCGGCTACTTCCGCCATTTTTGTGACAAATGCTTTCTGGTCATCGACCCAGTGCAGCATGTTCATGGCCAGCATGACATCACATTTTGGCAGGGGGTCGGTGTTGACGTCGCAGACTTCGAAGGTCGCCTTGGATTTTCTGGCTTCGGCAATGTAGCGGGCCGCATCCACGGAACTTGGGTTGACTTCCAGCCCGGTGATGGCCTGGGCGCCCCTTTCTTCCATCTTGAAGGTAAAGTAGCCGTGCATGGCCCCGAGATCCACAGTGTTTTTATCGCGGAAGTCCACGCCGAGAAGCTCCACATTCTTCCATGATTTGTCCGAGCGGGTCATGCCCCGGATAAGGACGTTTCCATCCACCTCGATGGTCTGATAGAAAGGGGTGTAGGTTTCTGAATCCGCCACCACCTTGATGATATCCGCATAATTCTCCGGCAGGTCGGGATGGCGAACGTCGGCATTGTCCCGGGCCCATTGCATGATGGTTTCAGGATCATCCACCACTTCAAAACCTTCGGGGTCGGGCATGGTGTTCAGGTCGAACTCCCGAACCTTGGAGTCGCCATGGCGTTCTTCCGGTGGCTTGTTTGCGTTTTTCTTGATGTATTTTTTGAGCCGTTGAATTTCCCGGAGCTGGAACTGCTTGAAATGTTGTTCCTTGTCCGGAACCAGCGAGAATCCACGGATGATGGCGTATTCTCCGTAGTAATTCATGACGTTGTTGAGGAACGCGGTCAGGATGTAGGGGAATCGAATTCGCTCGCCCTCGAAGACGATGTTCCGGTAGCGATTTCCTTTAAGCAGGTCCCTGAAGATATCGGCGTAAGCCTTCCAGTTTTCCTGGGTGGGCACATTGACCTGAGCCAATTCGATGCCCAGCTGTTCGCAGACTTGGCCGTTTATACCGTCCAGCCAAACGTGAAGGTACCCCAGTTCGTCGGCCAACTGTTTGGCAACGGTGGTTTTCCCGGCCGCCCGGGGACCCGTGATGCAGATTATTTTCGGGCTGTGAATGTACTCGGCCATAGCTACCTGCCTGTTTGTTCCATGAAACAAGTTGGTTATCGTTTTCTCAACGCACGGTGGGCCGGAAAAATCATTTTTCCGACGCATTCGTCAGGTTGCTTGCACGAAGCTTGCCAAAAGGAATCCCATATACAAATCCCCCGGCCGCATTTGCGGCCGGGGGATTTGTATTTCTTTATTATGATGACTTGTCAGCCGATCATGTCGTTGAACTCGTTGATGAGTTCGTCCATTTTTTCGGCCTCGTTGAAGGTGCCGAGCCAGTAATTGTCGGCGTCGTACCACTGGGCATTGAGTTCGTCCAGTTCGCGGCCCTGCTGCTCGATCCAGGTGAAGTACTTGAGGTTGTGGATGCGCTTCTTGTCGTAGTGGCGCAGTTCCTCGACGTTGTCGTAGGTCATGTCGTTCATGAGCTGTACGTCCTGCCATGCCACTGCCTCGGAGTACTCGCCGCGCTCGGCGGTGAGTTCCGCCAGGCGGGAGCCGTAGAGCTGCATGGAGTCGGTGGCGATGGTCACCACCACGTCATCTTCGGTCAGTTCGCTGTATTTGGCGAACTTGATTGCGGCCAGGGTGTTGCCGATGCCGGAGATGCCCAGCAGGTCGAGCTGTTCCACCAGTTCCGGGTTTACACCCTGCTTGCGCAGGATTTCGCGGCCCTCGGGTTCGTTGAACAGGCGCAGCAGGCGCATGGGCTGCTCGTCGTCCACGGCCACCACGAAGTCGGTGTCGCGGCAGTGGTGCACCCAGGGCACGTGCTTGTCGCCGATGCCTTCGATGCGGTGGTCGCCGAAGCCGTTGTTGAGCAGGGTGGGGCATTGGAGCGCTTCGGCCGCCACGAGCTTGGATTTCGGGAATTTTTGCTTCAGGTAGTAGCCGCCGCCCAGGGTGCCGCCGGAACCCGAGGAGGACACGTAGCCGGCAAAACGTTTGCCCGAGGCCAGCATGGGCGCGATGACCTCTTCCACGGCCGGGCCGGTGACGTTGAAGTGCCAGAGCGGGTTGCCCAGTTCGTCGAACTGGTTGAAGATGCGCAGGTCCTGGCCGGAAGCGGACAGTTCGTTGCACTTGTCGAAGATTTCCTTGACGTTGGATTCGCAGCCCGGGGTGGCGATGACTTCGCCCGCCACGCTGCGCAGCCATTCAAAGCGCTCCTTGCTCATGCCTTCGGGCAGGATGGCGATGGCCGAGCAGGCCAGCAGGGCGGAAATATACGCGCCGCCGCGGCAGTAGTTGCCGGTGGAGGGCCAGACGGCTTTGGTGGACTGCGGGTCGTACTGGCCGGTGACCAGACGCGGCACCAGGCAGCCGTAGGTCGCGCCCACCTTGTGCGCCCCGGTGGGGAACCACTTGCCCAGCAGGAGCACGATGGAGGCCTTGCAGCCGGTCAGTTCGGGCGGGAGCACGATGTGGTTCACACCGCCGTACAGGCCTCCCTTTTCCGTGGGTTCGTTCTTCCAGCAGATGCGGAAAAGGTTCACGGGATCGATGTCCCACAGGCCCGTGTTCTTGAGCTTGTCCTTGATTTTTCCCGGCACTTTTTCCGGGTTGCGCATCATCTCGAAGGTCGGCAGCTTGATGCCTTTTTCGCGGCAGTAAGCCGCGTTCCGTTCCATTCTTTTTTTGTCGACAGTCAGATCGATCATTGGCTTGTCTCCGTTTTAGGGAATATCGTTCAAAGATTCGATGACCACGTCGGGGGCATTCACACCCTTCATGGCCGTGTTGGTATCTTTCAGTCCGTTGCCTGTGGCCAGGACAACGAACGTATCGTCTTTGGGCAGTTGGTCCTTCACCGCCAGGAATCCGGCAAAGGCTGTAGCTCCGGCAGGTTCGGTGAAGAGGCCGGTGCTGGAGGAAAGTTTGGCCTGGGCCCTGGGAATGGAGGCGTCCTCGACGGTCACGGCGCGGCCGCCGTGTTCCTTCATCCAGCGCAGCACCGGGCGCCCGTTGGCGGGGACGTCCACGGATATGGAGTCGGCCAGGGTGGAGGAGCTGATCTTTTCGAATTTTCCGTTTTCCAAGGCGCGGTTGATGGCGTCGCTCTTGTCGGACTGCACGCACCAGATGGTGGGCATGCGGTCGGTGATGTCCAGGCGCTTGAGGTCCAGGAAACCCTTGAACACGCCGCCGATAATGCAGCCGTCGCCCGTGGGCACGAACACGTGGTCGGGAACGCGGCCGAGCTGCCGGAATATCTCCAGGGATACGGTCTTTTTCCCTTCCATGGTCATGGGATTGTAGGCCGTGTTGCGGTTCATGCCTCCGTGGGCTTTGCTGTATTCCTGCGACAGGGCATAGGCGAAGTCGTAGTTGCCGCGTACCTTGAACACGCGTGCGCCGTACTGCAGGGCCTGGATTATTTTGGCCGGGGGGGCCGCCTCGGGCAGGAACAGGGTGACGCGCTGCCCGGCCGCCGCGCCGATCCCCGCCATGGAGGAACCCGCGTTGCCGGTGCTGGCCAGTACGATGTCCTCAATGCCGTGCTGCCTGGCGAAAGCGGACACCAGGTAGGAGGCGCGGTCCTTGAAGGACGAGGTCGGGTTGGCCCCGTCATCCTTGATGTAGAGATTCGGGGCGCCGTATTCCCTGCGCAGGTTTCGCGGCTCCCACAGGGGCGTGTCGCCGACCGGGGCGGGCGGGAAGAACTCCTCGGGAACGGGCAGCAAGTCCATGACCTCCCAGCCCTCGGGGGCTTGCCCTTCAAGCACCACTTCCAGAACGCCCGTGAGCGGGGTTTCCGGTTCCTGCTTGGTTGCGCAGGCGGGGCAGACCGTCAGTTCCGGTTTGATCTCGAATGTGGAACCGCAGTCGGTACATTTATATGTGAATTTCATGCAGCTGTCCTTTTCCGGGCGACCCCGTCGTGCGTTGTTGTTCTCTGCTTCGCATATTCCGAGTCGCCGAGTTTAATACATCAATGCCGTAATCCGTAGCATTGTCTGGAGCCGACAATGGCACGGTCTTCAACTTGGCAAGAATGATGCCGTTTTGCTGTGGTTCTGAATGCGCAAAATAGGCCTTTATTTTTTATTATTATTAATTTTAAGCCGAAAATATTTTGCATTATGGATTTCAGGAGTGGTGTCCGATCTCAAAAATGCTTAGGTGCCTTATCATGGTGATAAAATTCTCATTTCGAGAAGGTTTAAGGGATGAGATTTTCAGTCCGTTTGACAGGAAAATGGTGAATCGTACGCCGCGAGAAAGCCGGATCGAAGCAATGACGAAGAAAGTTCCCGGGCATTTTGCCCCGGGGGCGGCCAGTAGATGCAATATGGTCTAGCGGTGAGGAGTGATGAGCTCATGGGCCGCTTTTGAATGACGCGTCATCAAGTCGGTAAGGTCCGTGCCGATGGGCAGGCCGTCTTCCACCTTCCATTGTCCCCTGATCATGACCTTGTCCGCGCGATTGTGGCCGATGACCACCAGGGCCGCCAGCGGGTCGCCCGCACCTGAAAAGCGCAGTTCGTCCAGCTTGAACATGGCCAGGTCGGCCTGCTTGCCCGGAGCCAGGGCGCCGATGTCGTCCCGGCTGAAGACGGCGGCGGCGCCTGTCGTGCCCCAGCGCAGGGCGTCCAGATGGGTCAGGTCGTCGGCTTGGTAGCGCAGGCGGCCCATGAGCAGGGCCATGCGTACTTCCTGAATCATGTTGGAGCAGTCGTTGGAGGCGGAACCGTCCACCGCCAGGCCGACCGACACGCCTGCGGCATCCAGTTCCTTGGTGCGGCAGATGCCCGAGGCCAGGACCATGTTGGAGGACGGGCAGTGGGCCACGCCGACACCGGCCTTGCCCATGCGTGCGATTTCCTCGTCCGTGAAGTGGATGCCGTGGGCGTACCAGACGTTGGATTCCATCCAGCCCAGGGATTCCATGTAGTCCAGCGGACGCTTGCCGGCGAACTTCAGGCAGAAGTCGTTTTCGTCCAGTGTTTCGGCCAGATGGGTGTGCAGGAGAACTCCTTTTTCTCCAGCCAGTCTGGCCGAGGCCTTCATGAGTGCCGAGGTGACGGAAAAGGGCGAGCATGGAGCCAGTGCAATGCGGCACATGGCCCCTTCGGAGGCGTCGTGCCAGCGGCTGATGAGTCGCTCGCTTTCGGCCATGATGATATCCTCGCTCTGGACCACGGACTGCGGCGGCAGGCCTCCCTGCTCCTGCCCCAGGCTCATGGACCCGCGGGTAAGCATGACACGGATGCCCAGGCGTTCGGCGACCTCGGCCTGGATGTCGATGCAGTCGGGGGCGGCCTCCGGGAACACGTAGTGGTGATCCGCGGCGCAGGTGCAGCCGGAGAGCATCATTTCGGTCAGGGCCAGTTCCGTGGAAACTTCGATGTGTTCGGGTTTGAGGTCGGCCCAGACGGGATAGAGGGTCTGGAGCCATGGAAAAAGCTTCTTGTTCAGCGCCGGTGGAAAGGCCCTGGTCAGGGTCTGGTAGAAATGGTGGTGGGTATTGATCAGCCCCGGGATGAGCACGTGTCCGCCTGCGTCGACGGTCCTGTCCACGGGCCGGGACGGCTCGCCGCCGGCCGGAACCAGTTCGGTTATGATGTCGCCCTCGACCACGATGCCGGACGCGGCGTCCATGTCGTTGCCGGTGTATATGGCCAGGGGATTCCTGATCCAGGTTCTGTCTGTCATTTTTCCTCCTCGGGGTAGGGCTGGCGCAATTGCCGTATCGGTTTCACGCGCGTCTTGCAGTCTCATTTTTGAACAACCTTGCTGGCCGGGCTCGCCAGAGAGATTTCAACGCATGGATGGCTTTGATTATGAAAGACCTGAAAGAAGCCGTTCACGCAGAATGGACTCGAAGTGGCGCTGCTGCACCTGGGTGGCAACCCGCACCTCCGGGCCGTCTGTGGCTTTTACCAGAAAATCAGCTTCCGAGGCTAAAAGCTTTTGCTCGCTCACCTGCATGGTTTCATAACAGCCCAGTTCGGGCCGGAAGGCCAGGGCCAGGGCCAGCGGATCGTGCAGGTGCATGCCCTCCAGGTTGCGGCAGGCGCAGGACCACCCGATCCATGGAGTGCAGCAGGCAAAAAGATGGCGGTGAAAGGCGCTTATGGATTCGCGCAGCGGTTCCAGGTCGCCGGGCCGCAGGAAAACGCTCATGGTCACGTTGGCCGGGACCACGGTAATCGGAATGTGCGAACGGAAGACCACGAGGGAAGCCTCGGGATCGAACAGCGGGTTGAAGCGCAGGGTGTCGCGCCAGACCTCGGGGGGAATATCCGGGGTGCTGTTCTCCCAGCTCACGTCCTTGTCTTCATACGCACCGCCCATGTGGATGACTTCCCTGACGAGTGGGGTGATCTCCGGGGCGGTGAGCAGGGCCAGTGCCAGGTTGGTGAGCGATCCCACCATGACCAGCACGAGCTCTCCGGCATATTCGCGCGCCTTTTCGATGATCAGTTCGTGGGCCTTGAGTTGCGAGAGCGGCGGCTGATCGGGTTGGGCCGGCATGCCGCGCCAGAATGCGGCCCCGGGTTCGTTCAGGGTGCGATCCATGCAGGCGAAATGTGTGCTGCGGTCGCGCAGGAGCGGCTCTTCGCGTCCTGCGGCCGTAGGGATGTCCTCGCGGCCGGCCAGGGAAAGCATGTGCAGGGTGTTTTTGGCGGATTCAAATGTGCGGCAGTTGCCGGCGCAGGCCGTGCAGCCCACCAGATTTACTTCCGGGGAAGCCAAGGCCAGGGCGAGCGCAAGGGCGTCGTCCACATCCCGTCCTGCAATGCCCGCCGCATTATCCATGTCGAGTATGACCGGTATGCTCATGGCGTCAGCTTGCCTTAAAAGGGCGGCGGTTGCCAGATCCGGCTGCTCGAAAAAGCACGATTGATTCGGTCCGCCCTGCAGGCGTTGCCTTGAATGGCAACGTCCGAAGCTGTACTGCGGATTTCTTCGTTGATCCCGTTTTCTCTTTTTTGAGCGGCTTGAAATACAATTGTTTCACGTCCGTGAAGAAAGCGACGCCAAAGCGGAGACATGGTGACGTATAGAGGACCATCGAAATCCATAAACTTTCAATCGCACAAGGGGAATCCGGATGAACCGTATTGTCTTTTTCATGTTGCTGTGCGCCGCGCTGATCGCGCCGGGCGTGGCCGATGCCGGAGTCAGGCTGCACAAGGCAGGTACCTACTCTTCCGGCGTCTTCGATGAAAGCGCCGCTGAAATCGTTGCCTATGACAGGGACACCAGCCAAGTGTTCGTGGTCAATGCCAACAGCGGCCACGTGGATGTACTCGATGCCTCGGACATCACCCGGCCGCGCAAGGTCAGGCATTTCGACTATTCCCAATTCGGCGGGACCGTGAACAGCGTGGCCTGCATGAACGGTATGGTCGCCGTGGCCGTGGAGGCAAAGGACAAGCAGGCTCCGGGCGTCATTGTGGTCACGGACGTACGCGGCAGGAAACTCGGTGCGTTCAAGGCCGGCGCCTTGCCCGACATGGTCACTTTCACTCCGGACGGCAAGTACATCCTGGCCGCCAACGAAGGCGAGCCCAACGACGCCTACGACAACGACCCCGAGGGTTCCGTCACGGTCATCGACATTTCCCGGGGCATAGCCAAGGCCCGCGTGCGGCAGGCCGATTTCAGGGGATTCAATTCAAAGCTGGATACGCTGCGCGAAAAGGGAGTGCGCATTTCCCACCCGGGCTCCACGGTCGCCCAGGACGTGGAACCCGAATACATCGCCGTGGGCCCGGACTCCCGCATCGCCTATGTCGCCTTGCAGGAAAACAACGCCCTGGCCGTGGTGGACATTCGTTCAGCAAAAATCAGGGATATCCTGCCCCTGGGACTCAAGGACTGGGACGGCAACGGCTGGAAGTTCGACGCCAGCGACAAGGACAAGCGGATCAACCTTCACTTCTGGCCCGTGTTCGGCGCATACATGCCCGATGCAGTGGCCGCCTATGAAGTGGACGGCAAAACCTACATCGTTTCCGCCAACGAGGGCGACAGCCGCGAGTATGGCGACTACGCCGACGAAATTCGCTTCGGCAAGGCGGCCATTGATGGCGATTCCTGCAGCTATGCCAAGGCGCTGCAGGATGAAAAGGCCCTGGGCCGTCTCAAGGTCATCCAGGACCTGAGCGATCGGGACGGTGACGGCGATTTCGACCGTATTGTGGCCTTCGGCGGGCGCTCCTTCTCCATCTGGGACGAGGACGGCAGGCTGGTCTACGACTCGGGCGACGAGTTCGAGCATGTCCTGGCCGTGCGGTATCCGCAGTGGTTCAATGCCGGCAACGACAAAAACAAGTTCGACAACCGCAGCGACGACAAGGGCTGCGAGCCCGAGGCCGTGGCCGTCGGCGTGATTGATGGCCGTGCCTATGCCTTCATCGGCCTGGAGCGCATGGGCGGCATCATGGTTTACGACGTGACCGACCCGAAGAATCCCGAGTTTGTGGAATACCGCCTGGACCGCGACTTCTCCGGCGACCCGGAAAAGGGCACGGCTGGCGACCTGGGCCCCGAGGGTTTCAAGTTTGTTCCCGCCTCCGAAAGTCACACCGGCACCAACTTGCTTATTGTCGGCAGCGAGGTGAGCGGCACTACCACCATTTATGAAGTGAGATAAAGCAAAACCGTCAAAAAAAAGAGTCGGATTTCCTGCGGAATCCGGCTCTTCTCGTTTTGCGGTCGGCTATTGCCCCGAAGGGGGCTGGTAGGTGTATATCACCGGCGGACCGGACTGCTGCTGTTCCTGTCGGACCGGCGCTATCTGCTGGACCTGGAGCTGTTCCTTGAGGTGCCTGATTTCTGTTTTGGTGGCATTGAGGGATTCAAAGAGATCCTTGGTCTGCGGATTCTTTGCGGGCTGCGCATCCCCGGTCGAAGCCATGTAGGCCGCAAGCTCTGCTTTCTGGTCCCGTTCCTGCTTTTCCTTTTCGGCCAGTGCGGTTTCAGCCCGCTTCACCTCCACCTGAACGCGGTTGAAGTAGTCGGTCCAGCCGGCCTTGATGGTGGGCGAGACCGAGACCATGGCAAAGAAGCGGGCCAGCTCCAGCCGTGTGGCCGGACTTTTGTCCACGATGTGCGGAATGAGGGTGGTCAGGTGCTTCTGCTCCTCCAGTTCCACGCTTCTGAGTTGGATCTGGTGGTTTACGGAAATGGACACCAGAGCGAGGACGAAAGAGCCCAGGGCGAACTTGGCGAACCGCAGCCACTGCTGCCGTTCGGAGTCTGTTTTGGCCCGGAACGCCAGCACAAGGGAGACCGCAATGGTAAGCAGCACCGCCAGTGTCACCGGAATGATGAAAGAGGGGGAACTGAGTTCGACCATCACGACCTCCTTGTGTGTTTGTCAGGTTATTCGGCGTTGAGCACGAACCTCTCCCAATCCCTTTCCAACAGTTCCAGATAGGCGGCCGGGATTTCGGGGACCGCCACGGCTGCCAGCGCTTCGGGCGAAAGCGTGGCCGGGCCGAGATCCACTTCATGGAACCTGGCCTGCCAGTCCTGCGGCAGCTTGTGTATGGAAATGGCCGGCGAGTCGCCCCAGTTGGTCGGGTCGTACTTGGAGAGCTGCGCCTCGGGCGAAAGCAGGAAGTTGGCGGTCACCAGGGCGCCCGCCTTGTTGGGGGCAGAGGCCGGAATGGCCGTGAAGTGCGTGTTGTAGATGGACCCTTCCTTCATGACGAAGGTGCTGACGGTCTCGGGATAGCTGCCCTGCAGGATCATGTTCTGGGCGTGGGTGGGATGGTAGGCCATGCTGAAGTCCACTTCCCCGCGGGCGAACAAGGTATCCTGGGTGGCCGAGTTCTTGGGGTAGGTCTTTCCCTTTTCCCAGAGGTAGGGTTTGATCTCGTTGAGGTAGGTCCAGAGCTTGGGAGCGTTTTTTTCGTACAACTCCTTGTCGAAACCGTGCATGTATTGTTCGTGGCCGCCCGTGGTGGCGTACAGGGCCTGGCGAATGAAGGCCGAGCCCGTGAAGTCCGGCGGCTGCGGATAGGTGAACCTGCCGGGGTGTTTCTTTACCCAGGCGACCAGCCGGGCAAAGCTTTTGGGCGGCTGCTGCACGCGGGCCGCGTCGTATTCGAAGACAAACTGGGCGCGGCCGTACGGAGCTTCGTATCCCTCCACCGGAAAACCGAAATCAGTGGCCGCGGAGTCCGGGTCCACGTACTTTTCGAAGTTGGGCAGGTCTTGGGCAAAGGGGCCGAAGAGCACGCCGGCCTCCTTGGTGTTCTTGAAGTTTTCGCCGTTGATCCAGAGCAGGTCGATGGCGCCGGTCCTCTTGCCCGCGCCCTTTTCCGTGAGCAGCTTGTTCACGAAGGTCGAGGCGTCCATGGGGACGCGCACCAGGGTGATGTCGTGGCGCTTTTTGAGTTCTCCGGCCACAAAGGTGTCGATCCATTTGTTGATGTTGGCCCCGCCGCCCCACATGTAGAACCGGACCGTGTTGCCCTTGGCCTGGTCAAGGGTGTCGGTCCAGGATTGGTTCGCCTGGAAGGTTTTCGTGTCCGGTTCCCGGCTGCACCCGGCCGGGAGCGAGAGAGTGAAGAACAGCAGGAGCGTCAGCAGTGCGTAGCTGCGTCGAATCATGGGTTTACCTCCGAAAATATGCGTAATGTCCACAAGGGATAGCACGGCTCGGGCGCGAGGTGAACAGGCGGAGGCGTTTTTTCGGGACGCGAATGGAAAAGCCGCGAACCCATAGGGGAACGCGGCTTTTCATTGCATCAACTTTTGATGCTATTTTTTGTAATGGGGAAGTTCGAAATCGCCGTTGGCCACCATCTGTTCGATCTGGGCCACATCCTTGTCGCCGCGGCCGGACAGGTTGACGATGATGATGGTGTCCCTGGAGAGTTCGGGCGCGATGCGGATGGCATGGGCCAGGGCGTGGGAGCTTTCCAGGGCCGGGATGATGCCTTCCATCTGGGAGAGCATGAAGAAGGCGTCCACGGCGTTCTTGTCCGAGGCGTGGACGTATTCGGCGCGTCCCAGATCCTTGAGATGGGCGTGCTCCGGTCCCACGCTGGGATAGTCCAGGCCTGCGGAGATGGAGTAGACCTCGGCGGGCTCGCCCTTGTCGTCCTTGAGCATGTATGAGTTGAAGCCGTGCATGATGCCCGGTTCGCCCAGGCACAGCGTGGCGGCGTGCTGGCCGTATTCCAGGCCTCGCCCCGAGGGTTCCACGCCCACCAGCTTCACGTCCGTGTCGTCGATGAAGTCGGCGAACAGCCCGATGGCGTTGGAACCGCCACCCACGCAGGCGATGCAGTAGTCGGGCAGGCGGCCTTCCGCCTCCAGGATCTGTTTTTTGGCCTCGCGGCCCACGATGGACTGGAATTCGCGGACCATGAGCGGGTAGGGGTGCGGTCCCACTGCGGAGCCGAGCAGGTAGAAGGCGGTGTCCGCCTCTTCCACGAAAGCGACGAGCGCCTCGTCCACGGCCTCCTTGAGGGTGCGCTGGCCGGACTGGGCGGCCACGACCTTTGCGCCCATCATCTGCATGCGGAAGACGTTGAGCTTCTGGCGTTCCACGTCCACGGCCCCCATGTAGATGGTGCACTCCATGCCCATGAGGGCCGCGGTGGCCGCGGTGGCCACGCCGTGCTGACCCGCGCCGGTCTCGGCGATGATCTTCTTCTTGCCCATGCGTTTGGCCAGCAGAATTTGACCGATGGTGTTGTTGACCTTGTGCGCGCCCAGGTGGTTGAGGTCCTCGCGTTTGAGGTAGATCTTTGCGCCGCCCAGCTTTTCGGTCAGGTTGCCGCACAGGTAGAGCGGAGTCTCGCGGCCCGAGAAATGCTTGACGTAGTAGTTGTACTCTTCGATGAATTCCGGGTCGTTGCGGTATTTTTCGAATGCGTCGGCAAGGTCGTTCAGGATGGGGACCAGCGGCGGCGGAGCATATTGTCCACCGTAGTCACCGAAAAAGCCGTCAGCAGTTACGTTCACAGCCATTTGAAATCTCCTCTCTTGTTTCCAGCGGGTGTAGATCGACCAAGAAAAAACCGCGGTCAGTCTGCACTGCCGCGGTTCGTTGATTCTTCGTCTTTTTTTCAGTCAGATGTTCAGACGTCGGATACCACGGCGCTTTCTAGGAGCGCCACCACCAGTTGCCGTCGGTGAGGGTAAAAACGTTCTTCATCTGCATGACCAAAATGCCTAGCGCCTTCGAAACGGATTGTCAACCGCCGGGGGAAAGATGGGGAACCGTGCGGTATTGCATTAATAATAGTCTGCTTTCAGGTCGCCGGAGAGAATTGATGGGTTCCTTCAACCATGAGGTGGTGCGCCATGAGATGCTTTTTTGCTGGCCTGCTGCATGCTGGTCATGATCCTTTCCGAGGCACGTGCCGAAGGGCCGAGAATACTTGTGATTCCCAAGGGCGTCCGTGTCCAGCACTGGAAATGGGTTCGACAGGGCGCCATGCAGGCCGGGGAGGAGCGGGGTGCGGAAGTTATCTTCCGGGGGCCGAGGGAGTCCGACGACTATATGGCCCAGTTGCAGATCATCAAAAACGGCATCGAGGACGGCGTGGACGCCATGGTCATTGCCCCGAGCCATGACACCCATGCGAAGGATCTGCTCGAGGTGGCCGCACACAAGGGCATCAAGGTGGTGATCATAGACTCGGACATGGAGTTTGAGCCGCGTGTCAGTTTTGTTTCGTCCGACAACTACCAGGCCGGGAAAAGGGCCGGGACATACCTGTTTTCCCTGCTGCCTGACGGAGGCAGCGTGATTCTGTTGCGTTACATGGAGAACAATGCATCCACCCTGGCCCGGGAGCAGGGATTTCTGGATGCGGTGCCGCCGTTTCCCCTCTCCATCAGGATCATCGATGCAGGTTACGTCGGCGTCAGCGCAGGGAACGGATATTACAAGACTCTGGAGTTGTTTCGGGAGCACCCCGAGGCCGTCGCCGTATTTTCGCCCGGAGAGATTACCACGGTGGGTATGTTGAAGGCCGTGAAAGAGTTGGGTCTTGCCGGAAAGGTCGTAGTGGTCGGTTTTGACTATACAAAGGAGATTCATGAATCTTTGGCGACAGGGTTGTTACAGGGGGCCATGATACAGATTCCATACGAGATGGGATACCAAGGTGTCATGGCGGCTTGCGACGCGTTTGAGGGAAAGCCTGTTGCAAAGCGTATTGTGACGGAAACGGTTCTGGTGAAGGATCTGGAAGATCTCAAGGCGATCAAGGGAATAGGAAGGTTGCAATAATATATTTGTTGATTTGATCTCTTTATGAAGATGGGTGGGATTCATCTTGTGTTCTGTTTTTGTCCCATGAGGAAAATACAGTGAACATACCACAGGGGATAATACAACATGATCAGCGGTGTTTTTGAAGACATCGTTCAGTGCGCGTTGCCCGGCAAGGGCGGATTCCGGTCCTCCCTTTTTCTTTTCCTGTCTTTGGGCTAACTTGCTGACGTTGTTGAAACGGTTTTTGCCACAGGAGCAGCCATGATCATCGATATATTGGAAAACGCGGGCCGGTACGAAGCCGTGAATAAGCATTTTGCCGCAGCCTTCAAATTCCTGCGCAGGGCCGATCTTGCCGAACTCGCCGAAGGCCGTCACGACATCGAAGGCGACCTGTTCGCCGTGGTCGCGAAAGGGCGGGGGCGCGACAAGGCCGAGGCCCAACTGGAAATTCACCGAAAGTACATCGATATCCAGTACGTCGTCGCCGGAGTCGACGAGATGGGCTGGAAACCCGCCATGGCCTGCGCCCAGGTCGCACAGTCCTTTGACGACGAAAAGGACGTGGCCTTTTTCTCGGATGTCCCGCATATGTGGACGCCCGTCGGACCGGGCATGATGGCCATCTTTTTTCCCTGCGACGCGCACCAGCCCATGGTCGGCGGCGACCTGCTGCACAAGGTCATCGTCAAGGCGCCGGTCTAGCCGTTTCTTTTTTTCGGTTGCCTTGCACGTGATGCGTGGTACCATGGTCGGAACCGTGGCATGCGCCGCCGTTTCCATTGTCATCGCACGCATCATGAACCAAGGAGCCATCATGGATTTCAAGGATATTCTGGAAAAGAGAAGAGCCGTCAACCACTTCGACCCGGACCGGGACGTGGACGAAACCTTGCTTCGGGCCGTTGTCGAGTCGGCGGTCAAGGCCCCGTCCAGCTACAACCTGCAGCCTTGGAAACTCAAGGCGCTGCGCGACCCGGGCCAAAAGGCAGAGCTGCGCAAGCTGGCGTTCGACCAGCCCAAGGTCACCGAGGCCCCGGTGGTTCTCATGGTCCTGGCCGACCGCGACGGTTGGAAGGACGGCAACGCCACCTTGGAGAGCGTGTTCAAGGACTTCGTGGCCGCGGGCAAGATGCAGCCCGACCAGAAGGACTGGTTCCTGGGCGTGACTCAGGGCCTCTACGGCCGCGACGACGAAGCGGCCCAGGCCTTCGCCAACAAGAACGCAGGCCTGTTCGCCATGTCCTTCATGTATACGGCCAGCAGCCACGGCCTGGAGACCCACCCCATGGACGGATTCGACCACGACGGCGTGAAGCAGGCCTTCGGCATCCCGGACAACTACTGGGTTCCCATGCTCATCGCCGTGGGCTATCTCAAGCCCGGCGTGACCCTGCATCCCAAACCCTGGCGCCAGTCCTACGAGGATATGATGCTGGATTAGTCGTTCCTTCCGGGGGCGTCCCATCGTCAAGCCTGTCGGGACGCCCCCGGCTGTTCCATTGCCCACTGTGCTCCCCGGTGCTATAGAGCCTGCCATGAATCGACAGCAGTACACCTTGCCCGAGTTGGGGTGGGACTCCTTTTTCGGGGAGCAGGTCGGCCCGGAGGACCTTGAAACAACCGTGCCCGCCCGTGTCACCCTGACCCATCGCGGCCATGTGGTGGCCTTCACCGGCGCCGACGAGCACCTTATCCCCATTGCCGACAAGGGCCTGCTGCGGCTCGCCGAGCAGCCCACCGTGGGCGACTGGCTCCTGCTGGACAAGGACACCTACCTTCCCGTTCGCCTGCTGGAGCGGCGCAGTCTGTTCAAGCGCAAGGCCCCGGGCACGGACACCAAGCCGCAGCCCATCGCGGCCAACGTGGACACCCTGTTCATCGTCTCCTCCTGCAACCAGGAGTTCAACCTCAATCGGCTGGAGCGCTATCTTTGTCTGGCTCTGGACGCCGGGGTGGAGCCGGTCATCGTGCTGACCAAGTCGGACACCGCCGAAGACCCGGACGAGTATCGCCGCCAGGCCGAGACCCTGCGCGAAGGTGTGCCTGTCCGTACGGTCAACAGCCACGACGGGAACAGTGTGGAGACGCTGCGCCATTGGTGCGAGCCGGGCAAGACCATCGTCTTTCTGGGCTCCTCCGGCGTGGGAAAGACCACCTTGCTCAACACCATCAACGGCACCACCCGGCACAAGACCGGGGCCGTGCGCGAAAAGGACGACAAGGGCCGCCATACGACCACCACACGGTCCCTGCACATCATGGAATCGGGTGCGTTGCTGGTGGACGTGCCGGGTATCCGCGAACTGCATCTCTACGAATGCGAGGACGGTATCCAGCTCGCCTTCAACGACATCGCCGAACTGGCCGGGCAGTGCCGTTTCGCGGACTGCGGGCACCGGCACGAACCGGGCTGCGCCATCAGGGAGGCACTTGACGCCGGACGGCTGGACCCGCGTCGGGTGGGCAATTATCTCAAGCTTCTCGAGGAGGCGGCCGAGGCCGCCGCGGCCATCATCGAGCAGAAACGCAAGGTTCGGGACAGACCCCGGTACAAGGGGCTGGTGGCGAGGAAGCGGAAGAAGAGAAAGTGATGCTCAGGACCGGCGCCCCGGCCCTGAGAGGAGATTGGATTCTTACCTGGAAAGTGTCTCGATTCATTATCCCATGAAGATCGACCATGCCCAGGACATGGGCATGACCAACAGCAGGGCCGGGATCATGCTGGCGACCGGGAATTGCTTGATGCCGCAGATGCGGAATCCCGTGGCGAGCATGACCAGCCCGCCGCATGCGGAAAAGTCCGCCAGCATGTCGGTCGTGGTCAGGGGCATGATCAAAGAGGCCCCGGAATACAACAGCGCCTGGATTATGAACTGGGGAATGACCAGAAGGGCCACGGAACAGCCCATAGTGGAGGCGAAGATGGGGGCCGTGAAAAAGTCCAGTATGGACTTGATGATGAGCAGGGTCGGGTCTCCGGTCATGCCCTCCTGCATGGAGCCGTAGACGCCGGTTCCGCTCATGCAGAAAAGCACAAGCAGGGCGACGAATTTATCCAGGAACTCTTCCTGGCTCAGTCCCTCGGCAGGGCGCGTGATTTTTTCAATCCACTTTCGGGCACTGTTGGCGGCTTTCTGGATGGCCGATTCCAACTGAATCAGTTCACCGAGGACAGACCCCACCACCAGAGCCAGCACCACGGGCGCGAGGAATTTGACCTTGACGGTCATGACCACCCCGAGCCCCATGGAGGCGCATCCGAACACCATGGGCATCCGAAGCCTGAGATTCTGGCTGAGGCGCGGGCCTATGGCCACACCCGACAGGCTTCCCGCAAGCAACGCAGTTCCGTTGACTAAAGGACCGATCATACTATTTCCTTTGGAAACACGAACCAATGCCGTGTTCCGCTGTTCTTTGATGAAATAAGGATAAAAAAAGACAGGCGGCCTCGTTCATCATGCGGCCGTCGTGTGAAAGGGGCACGGAGAAACAATTCAAGCCGAAGGCATCAAGCGTCGCAGGTGTAGCCGAACTCGATTCCCGACTTCGTGTAGAAAATTCGCACCTTGTTTTCTTCCAGAAGATTCATCAACCGATCGCACTCCTCTTTGGTGAGGGCCATGGCCACCTGCATGGGCGCGTCTTCATTGTCGAAATAGTTTTCGGAATGAAAGCGTCCGTCGTGGCCGAATCCTTCCTTGCCGGAAAAGAGGGTGGCGCCCCGGACGCTGAGCTTTTTGGCTTTCTCGACGATCCAGCTGGCGATGGGGATTCCATCAACCTCTCGGTTTCGTTGGGTAAAAAATGTAACCAGATATCCTTGCATTCATATTTCCCATTTTTCGCAGTCGTTTCGGACGGCGTGGTCCGCTACCGGCGTTTTGCCGTACCGGATGATTATAGGAAGGGATGGGTAGGAAACAATGACCCAGGTCACTGATAAGGAAATATGGCTCAGAGAATGAAGAAGGGGCTGGTGGACAGATCCTTCAACTGGGTTTCGTCGAGTATTCGTATGCTTCCCCGTGTCTTGGATATCAGGCCGAGTTTCTGCAGGTTGGAGATGACCCGCGCTGCTGTTTCCCGCGAGACGCCGGTCAGCTCCGCAACGTCGTTGTTCGTCAGCGGGAGGTCTGCCCCGACCCGTGAGGAAAGCATGTTCAAAGCATTCAGGATGCGGTTTTCGGCGCTTTCGTCGATGAGGTCCAGGATGCGGGCATAGGCTCCGTTCAGCAGTTCGCCCATGGTGTTGAAGATGCCCGAAGCGACCTCGGGCTGGCCGAGCACCCATAGCCTGAACACCTGGTCGGGGATCACGACCATGGTCGACTGCTCGGCCACGCGGGCGGAGAAGATGCGCCGGGCCATGAAAGAGGTCACTCCGTTAAGCGTCATTCCCCGCAGGGCGATCAGGTAGGTGAAGACCTTTCCCGAGGGCGACTCCTTGGAGAGCACGACCCGGCCGCTTTCCACTATGTAGACATGGTCCGAATCGTCGCCTGCGGCGAAAATGTATTCGCCCTTGTCGAAGTCCTGCAGCCGGGCGTGTCGGGCAAGTTCGGCAAGGGCCTGTTCCGATGCGTAATGCAAATTGGCGTCCGCTTGCAGGGCCTCGATTATCCGCCGGGAATGATCTTGTGTCATGGAGAATATCCTCTTGGGCCATGGCCGCATTCACGGCGTTTCCGGTCTGTTTTCAAAAGAGCCCGCACCCTGCCTGCCCGGCAATCGGAACGGTGAACCAGAAGACGCTGCCTTCTTCCGGCACGGCCCGCACCCCGATCTCACCTCCATGATGTTCCACGATCTCCTTGCAGATGGGCAGGCCGAGGCCCGAGCCCTTGGGCTTGTCCGTGAGGGTGTTGCCCAACTGGCGGAACTTGTCGAAGATGGACTCGGCTTCTTTCGGGGGAATGCCGATGCCCGTGTCGGCCACTTCCACGAGCAGGTCTCCGTTTCGCCGCCTCGCCCGGCAGATGACGCTTCCGGCCACGGTGAACTTGGCCGCATTGGAAAGCAGGTTGATGCATACCTGCATGAGCCGGTCGCGGTCGCCACGGACGGCGGGCAGGCTGTCCTCGAGTTCCGAACGCAGCTTGAGGCCTTTGTCGTCGAAGAGAACCGCTGTCAGCTCCATGCAGTGTTCCAGAACTTCATTCATGGAGACTTGTTCTGTCTTCCATTCGAATCGGCCGGACTCCAGCCGGGCCAGATCCAGCACGTTGTTGATCAGTTCGGTGAGGCGGCTGCTCTCGCTGGCGATGATGTCCAGGTTGCCCACTACGCGGTTCTTGGAGAGCCCGGCTGTGCTGCAAATGGCGTCCGCGTGCTCGCCGGACTCGAACTGGCGTTTCATGATTTTGGAAAATCCCAGGATGGAGGTCAGCGGCGTGCGCAGTTCGTGGGAGACCATGGACAGGAACTCGGACTTGAGCCGTGAGAGTTCCTCGGCTTTTTCCTTGGCCTGGCGCAGTTCTTTCTCGGCCCGCCTGCGCATGCCCACATCCTCGAGGATGCCTTCGAAATAGGTGGGTCCGCCCGGATGGTCCTGCACCAGCCGCGCGGATACGGACACCCAAACCGGGCCGCCGTCCTTGCGCCGCATCTGAATTTCGTGCCCGGCAACGACTTCCTTTTCCGTGAGCATATTGATGAGTTCGTCCCGTTCCTCGGGCTGAAAGTAGAGCTGGGCTCGGATGTCCTGTACGCTGTCCATGAGATCGTCCACGGAGTCGTATCCGAGAATTCGGGCGTAGGCCGGGTTGGCGGCTTCCAGGCCGCCGATCGTGGTGGACTGGAACATGCCTTCCACCGCGTTTTCGAAAATGCGCCGGAATTTTTTTTCTGCGGCCACACGTTCCACAATCTCCACCTGAAGAGCCTCGTTCATCTGCTCGGCCTGCTCGGCCTTGAGGCAGGAGACGCAGGACCTGGCAAGCTTGATGTTGAGCGGGGCCAACGCCTTGAGCACGGAGCCGTCAAAGGGAGGCCCGCTTTTGATCAGCGCCAGCAGGCCGAAGTCGGGCAACTCCATGAGGTAGTAATGCATTTCACCGCCGTCTTTCTGCCCGTCCGGCACGGTCCCTACCATGGGCAGCGAGGCGAAGAAGTCGTCCAGGTTCCAGTTGCCCGGCCCCGGGAGCAGGCTGCGCAGAGTGTTTATGGCCGGGTTCGTCCCCATGCGGCGAGGCATGCTGTAGACCAGCTCGAAGGAGGCGTAGCGACAGCCGGCAGTGTCCAATTGATAGACCTGGGCGGCCATGCAGTTGAGTTTCCGCAGGTAGGTGGACACGCTCTCCTTGAGCATTTTCTTCAGGTCCAGGCTGTTGCCCAGGGACATGGCGATCTCGAAATACAGGTGTTCCCAGAATGCGCTGCTCACACGTCCTCCAAAAGGGCCAGAACGGCGGTCTTGTTGTAGATCTCCAGGAATTCCTTGCCCGTATTGGCTATCTCGCCCATGGAACATGCTCCCACGAGCGGAGTCTTGCCGGTGAAGACTGCTTCAATCTCCTGGTTGAATTTCTCTTTTAGCAGCATTTCGCGGGAAATGCAGTCCATGAACAGGTACAGGGCGGATTCCCCTTTCCTGCGCAGGGCGTTGGCGGCCATGTCCCTGGCCCGTACCGCGGCTTTGATGAGATCCTCGGGGGTGGCCGACAGCACGTAGAGGTACGCCCCGCAGGGTACATTGCCTACGATGAGCAACTCTCCCTCCTCGGTATGCTGGTACGGATCGCGGACCACCATCTCGGCGTCCATTTTGGCTACGCCCAAGGGATGATTCGCGGCGTGTTGGAAGAAATTCTCGTTGGTCAGGGCCTCTTCCGCCGAGGGTTCCACCACTGCCCGGTAGACTTCCAGGGCTGGTTTCCAGTCCAGGGTACGGATGCTGTTGGGGCCGACCTCGGTGGCCTTGTACGGGGTGCTTACGGGCCGCCAGCCGTGGGCGACGCCGACACCGCTTTCCGTTTCCAGCTCCACGAGCAGGGCCGAGTCCCCGACCATGCCGTCGGGGGTGATGAGACAGGGCTTCTTCCGGAAGGTCAGGGAGCCGCATCCACCTCCCACGTAGTTGATCTCCAGGCCGAAGACCGCATACAGGGCTTCCAGGAACTGGCCGACGCGCGTGGACAGGCCGTCCACCAGGACCATCATGGTCCGCAGGGAGTCGCTTTCCTCGATGTGTTTTTCCAGTTGGGATTCGTAGTCGGCGTTTTCGGCGCTCAGGCCGGGGATGAGGTGCGGCGTGGCCTCGGTCTTCAGCCCGGTGACGACGGTGCCGGTCTTCATGTACCGGTCATCGTGGATCACGGCCGGGAAAATCCCTCCGAACACGGGTTTCCCCGTTTGGGAGAGCAAAGGGTCTATGGCTTCCACTGTCCAGCCGTTGCCGTCCGCCGCCAGCACAAGCATACTGCCGACGTCGTCTCGGCTGTCCATTTCTGCGAGCATCCGGCCCAAAGTCTCCGGGCTGCCGCTTTCGTCCACTAGGATATGCATTTACTCGCTCCGTTCCGTTCTTGTCTATCCCATTAACCCATGACTATCCAGCTCTCCCTGATGCTTGAGCATTTTCGGAACAGGGCATTCAGAGGGATCTGATTTGAGTGGTTTTTATAAATCGTTTTTGCTGCTAACATTTTACACACCACTTATCACCGTTCGAGGCAGGCAAATGAAGAACAATACCGGGATGCTCCAACTCGCCGTCTTCGCGCTCGTCACCGCGTCCTTCACCAACCTCTACCTGACCCAGCCCATCCTGCCGGTGCTGCAGCACGAGTTTCAGGTCAGTCCGGTAGAGGTCTCCCAGACCGTCTCCGCGGTCATCCTGGGCATCGTGCTTTCCAACCTCTTTTTCGGATACCTGTCGGACCGCTTCCCCATCCATCCCATTCTGAGCGTGGGAGGGGCGTTCGTGGCCTTGGGCGGGCTGGTCTGCGCCGTCACCCACGATTTTCGCCTGCTGGTGGCGGCCCGGCTCGTGCAAGGGCTGTTCGTCCCGGCCCTGACCACCAGTCTTGCCGCCTGGCTGGCCCGCACCCTGCCTGTCGAGCGTCTCACCGTGATCATGGGGGCCTACGTGTCCGCCACGGTGCTGGGCGGTCTCGGCGGACGCCTGCTGGGCGGCTGGATCCATCCTCCCCTGCATTGGCGCTACGCCTTTTTTTCGGCGGCGGCCCTCATCGTCTGCACCACCGTCATGGCCGTGCTCGTCCTGCCCCGTGCGTGCAGCAAGCCGTCCGCGTCTCGATCGGGCAGGGAAAGCAACGGGTACCTGTCCCTGCTGAAGCGGTCTGATCTGCTGCTCTTCTTCGGGTGCGGCGCGGGCGGGCTGATGATCTTCTCGTCGGTCTTCAATTATCTCCCCTACAGGCTTGCCGCTCCCCCCTTCGGATTCTCCACCGAATTCATCACCCTCGTCTATCTGGTCTACGTCATCGGCGTGCCGCTCGGACCGCTGGCCGGAAGGCTCAGCAACCGGTTCGGTGGAGGGCCCATGCTCCTTGGCGGAGTTGTTGTTCAGGGAGCCTCCCTGGGGCTGCTGCTGGCGCCGTCCATCATTGCGGTCATCGCCGGGTTGCTGGGTGTGTGCGCCGGATTCTTCACGGTTCACGCCGTGGCCGTCGGGTTGCTGAACCGCACGCTTTCGGACGGGCACGGCAAGGCCAACGCCCTGTACGTGCTTTTCTATTATGCCGGTGGCTGGGTGGGCATCAACGCGGCCGGTTTCGCCTTCGAGGCCGCAGGGTGGAGCGGGGTGATGGGGTTCGTGTTCTGCTGTCTGAGCATCCCGTTCTGCGCCGGCATCCTGGAGCTGCGGGCGGAAAGGCGCGGGTAACGTCTATGTCTTGTTCGCCGTCGGAAGTCTGCCGCTGTTGTTCATGCACATGACCATGGGCTCGTTGGCGTAATGAAGCATGTCCTGGGCCATGAAGTGGGCGCCGTGGTAGAAGGCGAAGAACTGGGTCAGCTTCTGGAGGTAGAAGCGCTTGGTAACGCCTTCGCCCCGCAGTTCGGCCAGCCTGACCTCGCAGAGCTGGATGACTTCGGCCAGCCGTTCCGGATTGGGCGGAACTCCTTCGCTCGCATGACGCATGGCCGTGGTCGTGGCTGCGGTCAGTTCCCGAAGCTCCCGCGCCATCAGGATTTCATACCCTTTGCCTTCGTGGCTGTTCAGGACGTCGAGCATGGCCTGGGCATGGGCCGCGCATTTTTCCAGGGTGGCCAGGTTCAGCCCCAGGAGGGCTGTGTTGTCCCGGTAGATATATCGTTCATGCTTGAGAACCTTGTGGAAGATTTCCCGGTCCTTGCCGAGTTCCCTTATGAACGTGTCCAGCATGCGCGGGTCCATGTGTTCCTGCAGGAACAGGAATCCTTCCATGAGGGCGTGATAGAGCCTGCCGCACTCCCGAAATCGTTCCGCCAGGCGGTGTTCCAGGTCCACGCCCACCCTCTGGGGCAGGAGCAGGATGCTGACCACGAAGGCGCTGCTCACGCCGACGGCGATTTCCAGTACGCGGAATAACCCGAAGGTGATGCGGTCCGGCATGCCCAGGCTGGCCAGCACCACGATGGTCGTGGTTATGGCCGCCATTTTGTAACGCACGTTGTATCGCGTCATGTAGGCGCAGAAGGCGGTCGAGAGGAAGAGGCTTGCGTAGATCATGGCCGGGGTTTCCGGGAAGATCAGGATGACCAGAATGCCTATGACTGCGCCCACGGCGGTTCCGGAAAAGCGGTACCAGCACATCCGCACGGAGTCGGCCACGCTGATCTGCATGACTATGACTGCGGACAGGGCCGCCCAGTACCCGAATTTGAGCTGAAAGACATCGGCCAGGGCGTAGGCCATCAATGCGGCCAGGCCGGCCTTGACGCCATGGATGATATGGGCCTGCAGTGAATCCTGCGGGAAAAAAGGCATGAAGCGCATGGTTTGCATCGTCCTGCGGGCTGTTTGCTGCGCAGCCCGAATCATTGCTGTTCCCTCATACGCCGGTCTTGACGATCACCGGCAGCTCTTCCTGATTCTTTTTTCCGACAAAATCAAGCCCGGATTTTCCCTTGCGGGTTTTTCAGGCCCGGCTTTCCGGCGGTTTCCCTTTTTCCGATCGGGTAATTTGAGGCGTCAATTCAAGGTGTGTTCATGTTGGTATTTTACGAAAAAAGCAAAATAATATTTTTCTTTTAAGCGTTCTTTTAAAAACATAATTATATATTGCAATATATGGAATTGTGAGGCATATAAGGAGCCCCTTTTTTAGGGCGCAGTTTGAAAAACCGGCAGGAGAATGGGGAATTTTGAACTTTAACCGACCAGGAAAACGCATGGCCCGGAGCATGAGCGCTGTTTTGGCGGTCTGCCGCGGCAGTGCGTGGTCCGCAAGTCAGCGAGGAAGGCATGGCTACAACTACGGTACCTAATGCAGACTCGGGCAATCTATTGGGACACCCCAAGGGACTCTTTATACTTTTCGCAACAGAAATGTGGGAGCGCTTTTCCTTCTACGGAATGCGCGCTCTGCTCATTTTCTACCTCACAAAGCACTTCCTGTTCCGGGACGGTGAGGCCAGCCTCATTTACGGGGCCTATACGGCTCTTGTCTATCTGACCCCGGTCATCGGCGGTATTCTCGCCGACAGATATCTCGGCCCCCGCAAGGCCGTCACCTACGGCGCACTGCTGTTGGTGCTCGGTCACCTGGGTATGGCCTTCGAAGGTCCGCCCAGCTTTGTGAACGGCGAGGTCGTCGTTCGCAGCGCCTTCCATCTGCAATGCTTTTTCTTCAGCCTGTCTCTTATCGCCACGGGTGTCGGCTTTCTGAAGGCGAATATCTCCACCATGGTGGGCGGCCTATACAAGCAGGGCGATTCCCGCCGCGACGGCGGTTTTACCATTTTCTACATGGGCATCAACCTGGGCGCGTTGGTTTCCTCTCTGCTGTGCGGGTATCTCGGTGAGACGTACGGATGGTCGTACGGTTTCGGCGCCGCCGGTGTGGGCATGCTCGTGGGCCTGGGCATTTTTACCTGGGGCCGTAGGCATCTGGGACTCGTGGGCGAGCCTCACGACCCGGCGAAGCTGGCCGAGAAGTTCGCCGGACTGAGCCGCGAATGGTGGATCTACCTCGGCGGTTTCGTGATCGTGGCCCTGAGCTTCGTGCTTCTGCGCATGGACCAGGTCGTCGGTGCCGTCTGGGGCGACTTCACCCCGGTAGGCATCATCCTGCTCATCTTCTCCGCGGTCATGCTTTCGGTCATCGCGCTGCACGCCACCCGCGAATGCACCAAGGTGGAGCGCGACCGACTGTTCGTGGCTTCGGCTCTGATCTTCTTCTCGGTAGTCTTCTTTGCGCTCTTCGAGCAGGCGGGGTCTTCCCTGAGCCTGTTCACCGACCGCGCCGTGGATCGCGCAGGCGTGCCCGCTTCCATGTTCCAGTCCCTGAACCCCATCTTCATCGTTCTGCTGGGGCCGGTGTTCAGTTGGCTGTGGGTCCGCCTTTCCAAGCGCGGCCTGGAGCCCCGCACCCCGGTGAAGTTCTCCTTCGGCATCCTGCTCGTGGGCCTCGGTTTCCTGGCGCTGGTGGCCGGCGTCAAGCTTTCCGGCGAAAGCACCACCGCCCTGGTGGGCGCGTACTGGATTGTGTTGCTCTACCTGCTGCACACCATGGGTGAGCTCTGTCTCAGCCCGGTGGGCCTGTCCATGATCACCAAGCTGTCCACCCCCCGCATCGTGGGCATGATGATGGGCGTCTGGTTCCTGGCCTCGTCTTTCGCCTACTACATCGCGGGCCTTATCGCGGCCATGACCGGCGGCAATTCCCACGGCGGCGACGTGTTCGCCAATCTGGCGGACGCCAAGGCCAACTATGTCGCGGTATACGGCAAGGTCGGCATGCTGGCCATGGGCATCGGGTTTTTCATCCTGCTCATCTCTCCGATTTTGAAGAAGGGCATGCACGAAAGGCGTCAACTGGTGCTGGAAAAGAACGTCGTCGAAGGCGTGGAAGAGGAACTGGAGACCGCCGACCGCTACCCCGGCAAGCAGGACTAGTTTCGAGTTCCGCTCTGTAAAAGAGAGATAACGAAGGAGCCCTTCGGTGAACGCCGAAGGGCTCCTTTTGTTTGGGGAGGCGAAGGGAGGGATCTTCGCTTGTCCATTTTTTCACATTTTTCTGTCTCTTGAAAGTCCGCTCCAGTCAACGGTTTTCAAGCATTACAGCATCTTAAATATAAAAACTGAGTGGTCGCTCAGTTTTAGGGATTTCTTTGACATCCGGACTCTTCCAATCTATCTTTCGAAAAACTGAGTGGTCGCTCAGTTTTTTATGACAGACGTGTTGGAGTCACCATGAAGAAAAAGGAAGCGATCCTCAAGGTAGCCACGGTGCTGTTCGCGAACAAAGGGTTCGCGGATACTTCCGTACATGAGCTTTCCGAGCTCACCGGCGCTGCCGAGGGAACCATTTTCTACCACTACAAGAGCAAGGAAGGCCTGCTCCTGACCATTCTGGACAAGACGCGGGAGAGCATCGTCGGCCAGTTCGACGAGTATCTCGAAAAGCGCAGCTTTGATTCGGGCATGGAGATGGTGGAAGAAATGATCTCCTTTTATCTCTACATGGCCGGGCTCATGGAGGATCAATTCCTCCTCCTGCATCGCCATTTCCTCTACAAGTACTCGGAAACCAATCCCGAGTTCCGGGCCAATCTCGAAGCCATATACAATTGTATAACCCAGTTCTTCGAGCAGGCCATTGCGGCGGGGCAGAAAGACGGCTCCATCACACCCGACGTCGAACCCAGGAAGTCGGCGCTCGTTCTGTTCACGATGGTTGATGGTCTTGTACGTTTCAAAAACTACAATCTGTATGACGCCGGCGCGCTGCTCAGGGAGCTGATGCAGGCCTGCCGGAGGATGTTGCAGGCTCACTAGAGGAATCGGTTGATGCTGACGAGAATTTTTCCCTTCTTAGGTTGGTTCAAGGGCTATACCATGGCGGCGTTCCGAGCGGACGCCATCGCCGGACTGACCGTGGCCCTGGTGCTCATTCCCCAGTCCATGGCCTATGCGCAGTTGGCGGGCATGCCCGCATACTACGGGCTCTATGCCTCTTTCCTGCCGCCGCTCATCGCGGCCCTGTTCGGCTCCAGCCGCCAGCTGGCCACCGGCCCCGTGGCGGTCGTTTCACTCATGACCTCGGCCTCCCTCGAACCGCTGGCCACCGCGGGCAGCGAAGGCTACATCGCCTACGCCATCCTGCTGGCTCTCATGGTCGGCGTGTTCCAGTTCCTGCTGGGCGTGCTGCGCTTGGGCCTGGTGGTCAATTTTCTGTCCCATCCGGTGGTCAACGGCTTCACCAACGCCGCGGCCATCATCATCGCCACGTCCCAGCTTTCCAAGCTGTTCGGGGTTTACGTGGACAAGGCCGAGCACCACTATGAGACCATCATCGGCGTGGTCAAAAGCGCCGTCCACTATACCCACTGGCCCACCCTGGCCATGGGGGTGGGGGCCATCGTCGTCATGGTGGTCCTCAAACGCATCAATCCGCGCATCCCCAACGTGCTTGTGGCCGTGGCCCTGACCACGGTCATTTCCTGGGGCACGGGCTTCAACCACGACACCGCCGTTTCCCTCGACGCCATCCAGTCTCCGGCCGTGCACGAAAAGGTCGTCAAGTTCAATGCCGCCATCGAAGGCATCGACGCCCTGGCAGCCGAGCGCACCGCACTGAACGCCAGGCTGGACACGGTCAAGAGCGCCAAGGATGTCATCGGCGTCCTGGATGCGGAACACGACGTGAGCGTGGTCAATGTGGAGATTGCCCGACTCAAGCACGAGGCGCACCTGTTGCGCGAGGGGCTGCGCGCCACGCTTTTCGACGGTGTGGAGCAGGGCGGTTCCCTGCTGCTTTTCCCGCAGGGTGAAACCCCGGCGGACATGCAGGCCGACGGCCGCACCTGGCGCATCAAGGTGGGCAACAAGAAGCTCGACACCGCCAAGCTCAGGGCCATGGGCGGCGGCGCAGTGGTGGGCACCGTGCCCTCCGGGCTTCCGGCGCTTACCGTGCCCAAGCTCGACCTCAAGGTCATGCTCCACCTGATTCCGTTCGCGGCCATCATCTCCCTGCTGGGCTTCATGGAGGCCATCTCCATCGCCAAGGCCATGGCCGCCAAGACCGGCCAACGCCTGGACCCCAACCAGGAACTCATCGGACAGGGATTGTCCAATATTCTCGGCGCATGCGGCAAGAGCTATCCGGCTTCGGGGTCGTTCTCCCGCTCCGCGGTCAACCTCCAGGCAGGAGCCATTTCCGGCATGTCCAGCGTGTTCACTTCGCTCATGGTGGTCATCGTGCTCCTCTTCTTCACGCCGCTGCTCTATCACCTGCCCCAGGCCGTGCTGGCCGCAGTCATCATGATGGCCGTCATTGGTCTAGTGAACGCCTCGGGCTTCATCCATGCCTGGAAGGCCCAGTGGTATGACGGGGCCATTTCCATCCTGTCCTTTGTGGCCACCCTGGCCTTCGCCCCGCACTTGGACAAGGGCATCATGATCGGCGTGGTGCTCTCTCTGCTGGTGTTCCTGTACAAGAGCATGCGCCCGCGCGTGGCGTCCCTGTCCCGTTCCGAAGACGAAACCCTGCGCGACGCGGGAGTCTTCGGCCTGCAGGAGTGCAAGCACATTTCCGTGGTTCGTTTCGACGGCCCGTTGTTCTTCGCCAACGCCAGCTTTCTGGAGGACCAGATCACGGAACGGCTCATGAACAACGACAAGCTCAGGCACATTCTCGTGGTCGCCAACGGCATCAACGATATGGACGCCTCAGGCGAGGAAGCGCTGTCCCTCATTGTGGATCGCGTGCGCAGCAGCGGGGTGGACATCTCCTTCTCCGGCGTGAACGAAGCGGTCATGGATGTGCTGCGGCGCACCCACCTGCTGGAAAAGATCGGCGAGGATCATGTCTACCCGACCATGGAAACGGCCCTGTGCGCCACCCATGCGGGCGCGCATCAGGATGGAGACGAAGAAAACTGTCCGCTTACCACCGTATGCCGTCTCGTGTAAGGCGGGTGTAAGGAGAGATTGCAATGTCGATTATCACTGTATTCAACGGACTGTTCTGCGAAGCCGGCGTCGTGGTCAAGCGGGTGGTGGACGCCACCGGCAACCGTTTGGTTCCGGACCAGGAAATCGTGGCCGACGCCTCCAAGCTCTCGGGCATGGCCGAGGACAAGATAACACGCGCCTTCTCCGCCAAGACCTCGGTCTTCAACTCCTTCAGCCATGAAAAGGAACGCGCGGTGGCTTGGCTGCGGCTGGCCATGGCCCGGAAACTTGTGGACGCCGACAACCTGCTTTTTTCCGGATTCGCCGCCATGCTGCCTCCGGCCGGGATGGCGCATATCCTCAAGGTCTGCCTGATCTCGGACATGAAGAATCGCCTGGCCGTGGCCGAGCGCGAAGAGGGTTATGCGGAAAAGCACGCCCAGAAAATCATCCATCATGACGACAAGGACCGCGCTGCCTGGATCAAGACCCTCAGGAACGTCGAAGACCCCTGGAATGCGGACGTCTACGACATGGTCGTTCCCGTGTCTTCCACCGGTGTGGAGGAGAGCGCCGCTCTTATCGTGGAACAGGCCGCCAACACGGCCGTCACGGTCACTCCGGCCACCCGGAGCGCCGTTGCCGACTTCCTGCTGTCCGCCACGGTCGGGACCGTGCTGGCCGGGGAGGGGCACAACGTATCCGTCTCTTCCAGGAACGGGGACGTGCTTCTGACCATCAACAAGCACGTGCTTATGCTGGAACGCCTGGAAAACGAACTCAAGGAGATCGTGGGCAAGGTGGAAGGCGTGAAATCCGTGGCCACCAAGGTGGGCAAGGGATTCCACCAGACCGACATCTACCGCAAGATGGACTTCGACATCCCGTCCAAGGTCCTGCTGGTGGACGACGAGCGGGAATTCGTGCAGACGCTGTCCGAAAGACTTCTGCTGCGTGACATGGGCTCCGCAGTGGTTTACGATGGCGAGTCCGCTCTGAACCTTGTGGAAGAGGACGAGCCCGAGGTCATGATCCTGGACCTCAAGATGCCCGGCATCGACGGCATCGAGGTGCTGCGCAGGGTCAAGGCCAGCAGGCCCAATATCGAGGTCATCATCCTCACCGGCCATGGCTCCGAGGCCGATCGCAAGGTGTGCATGGAACTGGGCGCTTTCGCCTACCTGCACAAGCCGGTGGATATCGATGTCTTGAGCGAAACCCTCAAGGCCGCCAACGAAAAGATTCAGCAACGGTAACAAGGGCAATTGGCCGGGGAAAGCGTCATGTCGTTCTTGAGAAGATTCAGGCCGGAGTTTTGGGATGCCAATCCCGAGGCAGGGCCGAACAAGAGTCTCTTCAACTACCGAAGGACCTGGCGCAAGACCGTGATGCTCCTGGCGGTGGTGGCCTTGGTGCCCCTGCTGGTCATGACTTTCATCGACTATAACGTCACCCGGACCTCCCTCAAATCCGAAAACGAACTCAGGCTCGCGCGGGTGACTTCCAACACCCGCCGGGCCGTGACCTACTTTCTTGACGAACGCAAGAACGCCCTGGAGTTCATCGCCCGGCACGAAACCCTGGCAAGCATGAGCAGTCCGGCCAGGCTGGCCGAATTGCTCCGGGGACTCCAGAGCAGTTTCGGCGGGTTCGTGGATCTGGGGCTTATCAACAGCGGCGGCCGTCAGGTGGCCTATGTGGGGCCCTATGAACTGCTGGGCCGTGATTACAGCGACCAGGAATGGTACCTGCGCACCCTGAACAAGGGCGCATACATCAGCGACGTGTATCGCGGCTTTCGCGAGGTGCCGCACCTCATTGTGGCGGTCAAGTGCCCGCCCACCCGAAGCGGCGAGTGTTACGTGCTTCGGGCCACTTTGAGCACGGCCCAGTTCAACGCCATCCTTGCGGACATCGACCTTGAGGGCAGCGGCGACGTGTTCATCATCAACAAGGACGGTGTGCTCCAGACACCTTCCCGCTGGCACGGCCAGGTGCTGGTTCCTCTGCATCTGCCCATCCCGGACTACTCGGACAAGACCAGCGTATACTACGCAGCCGATGCCGACGGCCGCGAAATACTGGCCGGCTATGCCTACATTACGGACACTCCGTACATTCTCATGGTGGTCAAGATCAGCTCCGAGATCATGCAGCCCTGGTATTCCATCCGCATGGAACTGTTCTGGATGCTCGCGGTCAGCATAGCGGTCATTCTGCTGGTGATCGTGGGGGTGGCCACCCGCATGGTCAGCAAGATATTCATCGCCGACCATAACAGGGCCAAGACCCTGCATCACATGGAACACACCAACCGCATGGCCTCCATCGGACGGCTGGCTGCCGGCGTGGCCCACGAGATCAACAATCCGTTGGCCATCATCAACGAAAAGGCAGGCCTGATCCGGGACATGTTCACCTACATGAACAAGTACCAGGCCGACGACCGGCTCATGGGCAACATCGATTCCATTATTCAGTCCGTGCAGCGCTGTGGGACCATCACCAAGCGTTTGCTGAGTTTTGCCCGGCATATCGACGTGAGTATCGACCGGATCGCCTTCAAGGATCTGGTCGGCGAGGTCCTCGGATTTCTCAAGAAGGAGGCCGAGTTTCGGAGCATCGAGATCATCAAGGATATTCCGGACGACCTGCCCGATTTCGAGTCGGACCGGGGCAAGCTGCAGCAGATTTTCCTCAACCTGGTCAACAACGCCTTTCAGGCCATGAGCAACGGCGGGCATCTGCACATCATGGCCCGCCGGGCGGAGGGCGACCGGTTGGAGTTCATGGTCGAGGACGACGGCTGCGGCATTCCGGAAAGCGATCGCAAACGGATTTTCGAACCTTTTTTTTCCACCAAGAAGAGCAAGGGAGGCACCGGGCTGGGACTGTCCATCACCTACGGCCTGGTCCAGGAGTTGGGCGGTTCCATGACCGTGAAAAGTGAAGTGGGACAGGGCGCCGCCTTTACCATCACCCTGCCTTTGCGGCAACAAGGCAACAAGGCTGAGAGCTATGAAGATACTGCTAGTGGACGATGAGATGGAACTGGTGACCGCCATGGCCGAGCGACTGTCTCTGCGTGGTGTGGATGCCGACTGGGCCGTAAGCGGTGAGCAGGCCATGGAATTGGTGGACGGCTGCGATTACGATGTGGCCGTGTTGGACGTGAAGATGCCCGGCCTGAGCGGCTTGGACCTGCGCAGGACCTTGTCCGGAAAGTGCCCGGGCATGAAGTTCATCTTTCTTTCCGGTCATGGGTCGGAAAGCGATTTCAAGGCCGGGTCGGCAGAGGCGGAGTGCTATCTGATCAAGCCCGTGAGCATCGAGGACCTCCTGGCCAAGATCCGGGAAGCCGTCGGGGAATAGCGGAGGGAGAACAGCTATGAACGATTTCCGAAGCCGCGAGGACCTGCAGTTTTTCGGGCGCATCTGCGCATCCGTTTCTCATGACCTCAAGAATGTCCTGGCCGTGGTCAACGAAGGGGCCGGTCTGTTGTCCGACCTCTCTCTCATGGCCGAGAAGGGCATGCCTCTGGACCCGGCCAAGCTGAGGTCCGTGGCCGGTTCCATCCAGGCCCAGATCAGGCGAGGGGACGAGATCATCAAGGGGCTGAACACCTTTGCCCACAGCGTGGACGAGCCCGTGTCCTCCGTGAATCTGGCTGAGGTCGTATCTCTGGTCGTCTCCCTGGCCGCCCGCCTGGCCAGGGCCAGAAACGTGTCGCTGGAGGTCGGCGCGTGTGACGAGGTCTTCGTGCGTATCGACGTGTACGCTCTGGAATACCTGCTGCACGGCATGGTCACCCATGCACTCGCCCATGCGGAGGACGGCGGGGTCCTGACCTTTTCCTGTTCTTCCCCGGGGGGCGGATCCATGGCTACGCTCACCGGCGCGGGATTGGGGACCGGGGCCGAACTGCCGGGAGAATTGACTGCCCTGGCCGGCGAACAGGACGTTGTCCTGGCCGCCGACGCGGGAACCAAGACCCTGGAACTGGTCATCGGCAAAGAAATGAAGTAGGCACTCGATGCCACGCTATAATTGTGTGCATCGAACGAGATGCAAGGAGATACAAATGGCTGAGAAAGTCTTGCTTATCGACGACGAAGTCGAATTCCTGGAAAACCTTTCCGAACGTATGAGGCTGCGCGGCATGAACGTGACCACGGCGTCCTCCGGAAAGGAGGCCGTGGAAAGCATCGATGCCGAAGGGTACGACGCCATTGTCCTGGACCTGCAGATGCCGGGTATGGACGGCATCGAGGTGCTGCGTCATATCCGCAAGGTGAATCCGAACATGCAGGTGATCCTGCTCACCGGCCACGCCACTTTGGAAAAAGGAGTCGAGGCCATCAAGCTCGGAGCCATGGATTTCATGGAAAAGCCTGCCGACATCGACGTGCTGACCGAGAAGATCAAGAAAGCCCAGGCCAAAAAGATGGTGCTGGTGGAGACCGAGACCGAAGCCAAGGTGAAGGACATCATCGGCAGCAAGGGCTGGTAGCTTTCAAGACATTCATTTCCCGGGTTTGGGAAGAGGCAAGGGCCGATACGGTATCACCGTATCGGCCCTTGTTTTTTCATTGTCTGTATCAGGGGGTATCGCCGTCGTCGGCGAAATGCACGAGCAATTCTTCGCCGGAACGGGAAATGGTGCTGCCGGCCCGACCTTTGCGGGCCTCGATGAGCCCTAGGGACTGAAGGCGTTCGAGACGCAGCCTCAGTTGCTGGATGGTCAGTGAAATGCCTTTTTCGGCCAACAGGGAGATGACCGTGCGCCTGCCGTAGCGGCTGTTGGCCTGCTTCCCCTCCTGGTAGACCTTGAGGATGGCCAGGATTTCCGGGAGGAAATCACGCTTTTCGATCTCGGAGACGAGTGCGTCCGTTTCGCTCTCTGCCGGAGCGTTCTGGCTGACGTTGGCCAGGATGTGGTAGGGAAGGTCTCCCACGTCCAGCACTTTCTTTTCCGAAGCGGCCATAAGGGAAAGCACGTTGAAAAGCTCCTGCATGTCGCCTTCCCAGGTGTGATTCCTCAGGAACTCCAAGAGGCTGCCGGTCAGCCTGACAGGGTGGCCGGGAAACCGTTCCTCCAGGTAGGTGGAAACCAGCTCTTCCACATCTTCGGCCCGTTCGGAAAGCGCGGGGAGCGGGCAGACGCCCTTTTGCAGGAGCAGAAACAGCTCGCGGGAGATCTGTTCTCGGTTGTAGAGTGTGCCGAGGGGGGCGTGACTGGTGGTGATGAGACAGACGTCCACGGGCACGAAGACCTTTCCGCCCTGCCGCACCAGCCTCTGCTCCTGAATGACCTGGATCAGCCTGTTCTGCAGTTCGCGCGGCAGGGACTCCAGTCCTTCCAGGCAGAGAGTTCCGAGGTGGCTGCTCTCCAGGAGGCCCGGGTAGATGTCCTTGCCGTCCTCCCATCCGAACAGTTCCCGCTCCAGCATGTCCATCGGTCGTGACGGGCAGTGCAGGGCGTTGAACGGGTGCATGCAGCGCGGGGATTCGTGGTGGATCATCCGTGCAATGCGGCGTTTTCCCGCTCCTATGGAACCGCTTACATGAACGGGAGTGGCCGAAACCGCCAACATCCTGCCCCGGGTGACGAGTTCCTGCATGGCGTTGCTCTTGGCCACCAGCATGTCGAAGGAAACGTCCTTTCTGCTTTCGGTACGGCTGCCCAGCCAGTTGGAGATGTAGCGGTTGGAGGTGGGAGCGAGCTGTTTGTCCACCATGCAGACCAGGGTTTTGAAGTAGCTGTCGATGATCTCTTTGCGGTCGAGCCCGTTTCCGAAGGAGAACAGTTCCTTCAGGTTCAGTATGGTATCCAATCCGATGAGCCGGGTGCCCAGATTGATGACCTGATTGTATTCCGCGGGCACCAACGCTTCCTCGTCCGGCGTGACCACCCAGTCGATATGTTCTTCGGGTGTTTTGCCCGGGTGAAAGGGCACGAAGTTATGGGGCAGTTCGTAGGCCTCCAGTTCGCGGACCACTTCCATGGTGCTGTCCAGGGAGTCGTTGACCACCAGAATGTTTTGTCCTGCGGGCAGAGCCAGGATGTGCGTCAGGTAGAGTTGATTGATGCAGCGGGCGCCCAGGAAGGTGTGCGAAAGATTCGGGTGGAACTTTCCGGCGATGCGCAGGCTGCTTTTGGTCAGAGCCAGAAGCATGTCGCCTTCGGTGAATTCGTATTGATCCAGCTGGCCGAAGAGAACATGGTCCATGTTCAGCCGCCGCCCGAATATCCCTTGCAGTTGGTCGGTCAAAGTCATTCCCAACTTGGTCTGAAAGGTCAGGAGAACGAGGCGGCGCGGTCCGTCTGTTTCGGCTGCGTGCACGAGGCGGCTCCGGGTTTCCGTTATTCGTTGTTGGCGCAGATGCCGACAAAATGTTCGAAGAGCGGCAGCATGGCGTCGTTTTTCGTGAGCATCACTTCCGGATGCCACTGGATGGTCATGATGGGCCTGGTTTCGTGCTCGGTCCCCTCGATGACGCCGTCGGTGGCGCGTGCGGTGATCTTGAGCCCTGTGCCCGGTTCCTTGATGGCCTGATGGTGGATCGAGTTCACCGGAATGCTCGGGCCGAATATGTCGTGCAGGATGGAACCGGGATCGGCGTCGACCTCGTGATCTATGCCGCTGCTTGAGGCGAGCGGTTCCGGGATGTGGATCAACGTGCTTTCCGGGAACGCGTCGGGCACGTGCTGTACCAGGGTGCCGCCCAGGGCCACATTGACCACCTGCGCGCCCCGGCAGATGCCCAGGATGGGCAGGCCCATGTCCAGGGCCGTGCGGGCCATGAGGAATTGCACGTCGTCCAGCAGCGGGGGCGAGTCCATGAGTTCGGTGGCGGGCTTTTCGCCGTAGCGTTCCGGGTTAACATCCTTGCCGCCGATGAACAGAATTCCGTCCGCCACGCCCAGCAGGCTGCGGACGAGATGCTCATCAAGGGTGAGGGGGAGGATGAACGGAGCGCCACCGCCACGCTCGATGGCGTTGCTGTAGGTCCTGGGGACGATGTTGCAGTCGATGCCGAAACTGTTTTGTTCCAGGTTCGGCGCAATGGCGATGATCGGTTTCTTGTTCATCTCGGTATCCGGTTATTTGACCTTCGGGTCCAAGGCGGCGCGCAAGCCGTCGCCGAAGAGGTTGAAGAAGAGCACGGTCAGGAAGATGGCGATGCCCGGGAACAGGGTCATGTGATCGGCCACGCCGATATAGTCGCGGCTTTCGGCGAGCATGGCGCCCCACTCGGGGGTCGGCGGCTGGGCGCCGAGGCCCAGGAAGCTCAGGCTGGATGCCGTGATGATGGAGGTGCCTATGCGCATGGTGAAGTAGACGATGGCACCGCTCAGGGTGCCCGGCATGATGTGTACGAACATGATGCGGCGTCGGGATGCGCCGGTGCTTTTGGCCGCCTTGACGTAAAGGCTTTCCTTGAGCGTCAGCGTGCTGCCGCGCACGATTCGGGCGAAGGTCGGCATGCTGAACACCGAGACCGCCACCACGACGTTGATCAGGCCCGGCCCGAGTACGGCTACAATGGCGATGGCCAGCAGGATGCCCGGGAACGCGAAAAGCACGTCGGACGTCCGCATGATCAGGCCGTCGAGAAAGCCTCCGAAAAAGCCGCTGATGAGGCCCAGGGCCACGCCGACCACGGCGCCGATGACCACCGAGGTCAGGCCCACGGCCAGGGATATACGCGCGCCGTAGATGATGCGCGAGAGAATGTCGCGGCCGAATACGTCCGTGCCGCAGAGGTGGGCCGCGCTGGGCGGCTCCATGGAGAGCGCGTAGTCCACCTCGTAAGGGTCGTCGGGCGCTATCCACGGCGCGAAGACCGCGGTGAAGACCAACAGAAGAATGAACACGCCCGCCACCATGGCGGTTTTGCGTTTCTTGAACTTGTGCCAGAAGATCCCGAAGGGAGTCGTTTTGGTTTCGTCCATGGGAACTCCCTTAATCGTACCGGATTTCCGGGTTGATGACTGCGTAGACCATATCCACCACGAGGTTGATGAAGACGAAATGGAAGGAATACAGGAGCAGCAGCGCCTGTAGCACGGGGTAATCGCGCACGGCCACCGCCTCGATCATGTAGCGCCCCAGGCCGGGCCAGGCGAACACGGTTTCCACCACCACCGAGCCGCCCAGCAGGAAGCCGAACTGCAGCCCGATCATGGTGATGACCGGAATGAGCGCGTTGCGGAAAGCGTGTTTCCACATGACGATGGACTCGCGCACTCCCTTGGCCCGGGCGGTGGAGATGTATTCCTCGTCCAGCACGTCCAGGAACGCGGACAGGGTGAAGCGGGCCATGATGGCCGCAACCATCGCTCCCAGAGTGATGGAGGGCAGGACCAGTTCCGACAGCTTCCCGGTATATCCGGCCACGGGCAGCCAGCCGAGGTAGACGGCGAAAAGCTGTATGAGCAGGAGCCCCAGCCAGAACTGGGGGATGGAAATGCCCGAAACCGACACGAACATGGCCGTGTAGTCCTGCCATTTGCCGCTGTAGATGGCTGCGACGGCTCCGGCGAAGACGCCGATGAGCACGGACCACAACAGTCCGGCCATGGCCAGGTACATGGTGGGGCCGTAGCGCAGCGCGATCTCGTCATACACGGGCAGGTCCGTGCGGAGGCTCTTGCCCAGATCTCCGGTCAGGACCTTGCCCATATAGGTGAAATACTGCACCGGGAGCGGGTCGTTGAGACCCAGCTCCTGGCGAAGCATTTCCACGGTTGCGGGGTCGGCGTCCTCACCGGCCATCATGCGGGCGGGGTCGCCCGGCAGCAGATGCACGAAGGCGAAGGCCAGTATGGAGACGACCAACAGCACCGGGATGATGTTGATCAGTCGTTTGATGAAGTATTTCAGCAAAACGGACTACATCCTTGTCTTAGTTGATCAGTTCGGCTTTCTGCACGTCGAAGCCGCCGTCCGCCATGGGGACGATGCCCTTGAGGGTCTTCAGCCGGCCTGCGACGATGGTGTCCACGAACAAGTAGCCCCAGGGGGCCTTTTCCCAGATCACGTCCTGCAGCTTGGCGTATGCGGCGCGGCGCACTTGAGGGTCGGCCGAGGAGAGCCCGGCCTGGATCAGGTCGTCCACTTCTTTGTCCGAGAAGAAGCCGAAGTTGGACATGGCCGGCGGGAATGCGGCGGTGGAGAACAGCGGGCGGGTGCCCCAGTCTGCGTCACCGGTGGATGCGGACCAGCCGCCGAAGGCCAGGAACGGCATCGGATCCGGATCGTTCACGCGGTGGGATTCCAGTTTGTTGTAGAAGCTGGCGATGTCCATGGACATGATGTTGCCCTTGATGCCGATCTTTTCGAGCTGCTGCTTGATCATTTCGGTGGCGCGCAGGCGGTTGGAGGCGTTGGGGGTCAGGAACACGACTTTGAAACCGTTTTCATACCCGGCTTCCTTCATGAGCGCCTTGGCCTTTTCCAGGTCGTAGGGCCATGCGCCCTGCTTGGAGTAGAACTGGAGGTTTTGCGGGATCACGGAATCCAGGAGCGTGGCCGCGCCGCCCCAGGCGATCTTGATGATGGCTTCCTTGTTCAAGGCATAGTTGATGGCCTGGCGCACCCGCACGTCGGCCAGGGGCTTGTACTGGGTGTTGGGAATCAGGTAGCGGGCGACGATGGAGGGCTGGCGGATGATGTCGATTTTGCCGTCCCGTTCTGCGACCTTGGCCAGTTCCGCGGGCAGCGGGTCGATGTACTGGGCCTGTCCGGCACGCAGCATGGCTAGGCGTGCGCCGCCTTCGGGGACCGGGCGGAAGGTGATGGAATCGACCTTGGCCTTTTCACCCCAGTAGTCAGGGTTTCTCTTGATGCGGACGTGGCTGCCGGAAACCCACTCGTCAAACACGTAGGGACCGGTGCCGACGGGGTGTTTGGAAATGTTGTCGCCCCATTTTTCCAGAGCCTTGGGAGAAACGATCAGGGCGCCGGGGTGGGCCACTGCGTTGACGAATGCGCCGAAAGGTTCCTTGAGGATGAACTTCACGGTGTGGTCGTCGATGACCTTGAACTCCTTTACCGGTTTCATCAGGGATGAACGCTTGTATTTGCCGGTCATCATGCGGGCTATGTTCACACGGACGGCCTCGGCGTTGAACGGGGTGCCGTCATGGAATTTGATACCCTTGCGCAGTTTGAAAGTGAACTCGGTGGCCGTGTCGTTGTAGCTGTATGACTCGGCCAGCACCGGCACAATGTTGAGGTTGGTGTCGAAGCCCATCAGGCCCTGGAGCATGGTGCGCTCGATGGAGCCGGAATAGGTGTCGGAAGTGTTGTGCGGGTCAAGGGACTTGGCCGTGGAATCGCTCGCATAGATGATGTCTTTTCCTGCGGCGTATGCCGGGCTGCTTACAAGCAGCGCCAGAAGCAGAAGGGGCAACAATCGTTTGAACAGCATGTGAATCCTCCTCTCATAGGTTCGACGGGTATTGCGACAGGCCTTTCCGGACCTGAAATCCTCATTCGGTGATGATGGCTCCGCATTCGCCTTCGGCAACCACGTGGCCGGGAGAGACCTCCCGGTAGGTGAGCACGGGCGGCGGATCGTCCACGCAGCGGATCGGGCTCGGGATCTCTCCCTTGAGCATGGTGAAGTCGGTTTTGCGGTCAGGATCGGCAACGGGCACGGCCGCCAGCAGCCGCTTGGTGTAGCCGTGCTGCGGATTTTCGAAAATGTCCTGCCTGGTCCCCATCTCCACGATCTGCCCGAGGAACATGACGGCCACCCTGTGGCTGACGCGTTCCACAACGGCCATGTCGTGGGAAATGAACAGGTAGGCCAGGCCCAGTTCCTTCTGGAGCTCCATCATCAGGTTGAGCACCGTGGCCTGCACCGAGACGTCCAGGGCCGAGACCGCCTCGTCCGCAATGACCACCTTGGGGTTGGTGGCCAGGGCCCGGGCTATGGCGATGCGCTGGCGCTGGCCGCCGGAGAATTCGTGCGGATAGCGGGCTGCGTGTCCCTTGGGGATGCCCACCCGTTCCAGCAGGTATTCCACCCGTTCCCGAATGGCGTCGCCTTTGGCCAGGCCGTGGATGATCATGGGTTCGGCGATGGACGCGCCGATGGTCCGGCGCGGGTTGAGCGAGGCGAACGGATCCTGGAAGATGATCTGGATGTCCTGCCTGAGCTTCTGCATGGCCTTGTCGCCCAGGCCGGATATCTCCTGTCCCCGGAAGCGGATGGATCCGGTGGAATCCACGAGCTTGAGGATGGAGTAGCCGGTGGTGGACTTGCCGCAACCGGATTCGCCCACGATGCCCAGGGTCTCGCCCGGGTAGAGCTTGAAGCTGACCTTTTCCACGGCGTGCACACGGTGGGTGGGCTTGCCGAAGAAGGTTTTCTTGACCACGAAGCGGGTAGTCAGGTCGCCGACCTCGAGGATCGGGTCGCTGTCGTAGTCGGCCGTATCTATGTCCTGCGGCGCCGGGCGTTCCTGATCGCCTTTGAGCTCGGCCTCCATGTCCAGCACGGGCAGGGTTGCCGGACATTTGCTGCCGGTCATGCTTCCGAGCTTGGGGACCGAACTGAGCAGCGCCTTGGTGTAAGGGTGCTGGGGCGACTTGAACAGGGTGCGCACATCGTTTTCCTCCACGATGCGCCCCTTGTACATGACGATGGCCCGGTCTGCGAACTCGGCCACCACGCCCATGTCGTGGGTGATGAAGATCACGGCCATGCCGATCTCCTGCTGGAGCTGGCGGATGAGGGCCAGAATCTGGGCCTGGATGGTCACGTCCAGCGCGGTGGTGGGCTCGTCCGCGATGAGCAGCTGCGGGTTGCAGGCCAGGGCCATGGCGGTCATGACGCGCTGGCGCATGCCTCCGGACATCTGGTGCGGATATTCCCGTGCGCGCTTGGCGGCGTCCGGGATGCGCACCATCTCCAGAAGTTCGACGGCCCGGTTCCAGGCATCTTTTTTGGAGAGCTCGTTGTGCTGCAGCACGGCCTCGGCCAACTGGTTGCCGATGGTGAACAGCGGGTTCAGCGAGGTCATGGGCTCCTGGAAGATCATGGACATGTCGCTGCCGCGGATGGCGCGGGCGTCGGCGTTGGTGAAGTCGGTGATGTCCTTCACCTGGCCGGATTTGCCGCGCAGCAGGATTTTGCCGGAGTCGGTGCGGGCCAGTTTGAGCAGTTGGATGACGCGGCGCATGGTCACGGTTTTACCCGATCCCGATTCCCCCACGATGGCGAGATTCTCGCCCCGTTTCACGGAAAAGGAGACATCATGCAGCACCTGGGTGTGGTCGCCGAAGGTCGGGAAGCTCAGGGAAAGGTCCTGGATGGAGAGAATGTCGTCGGGGCCCATGCCCATGTTCTTTTCTGCGGTCATTGCCTGCTTTTCCTTATGAGTGGCGGCTATTCGAAGTATCCCGTGACCACTGCCTCGCCATGGCGCACCATGGTCTTGCCCATGGCCAGCACGTCCCGGATTTTCAGGGTGCCCGGTTCCATGACCAGGAGGTCCGCGTCGGCCTCAAGGACGATGGCTCCCTTGCGGCCCGTCATCTTGTAGGCGGCGGCCGGGTTGACGGTCAGCGGGCGCAGCGCCTTTTCCAGGGGCATGCCCAGGTGGTTCACCAATCTGCGCAGCTCGAAGAGCAGAGCGTCGGGTTTGCCCACTCCCATGCCGACGATTCTGCTGCGGTCCCGGTTCCATTTGGGCATGGAGCCGCCGGCGTCCGAACTGAAGAGCAGCTTGTCGAGCAGTTCCTGTTTCTCGGCCCGGACGGCGAAGTCCGAGGCCGCGCAGGAAAGCGAGCCCTTGGGGGGCAGGCTGGTGTGGCAGGTTGCGTCCACGAAGCCGCCGCGACGGGCAAGCTTCCAGACCTGTTCCTCGAGCTTCTCGTCATTGCGGTTGATGTGGGTCGGCACGAACATGTCGGCACGAATACCGAGTTCTTCCACGGTCTGGACCACCAGGTCAAGTCGTTCTTCCTTGACGCCGGTATGAACGGTGATGAACCCGGCCTTTCCGGCCACCAGGGCGGCCACGCGCACGTCCGAAGCCAGCGTTGCCAGCTGGTCCAGGGTTATGTGCGGGCCGCGGATGTCGGCCAGGGCCAGCTTCACGCCCACCACGGGCGGCAGGTAGACGATGTCCCGCGGGGCGCTGCCCGTGATGTTGGGGCAGGGATACCAATATGATCCCGTGAGCATGAAGGTACTCATGCCCTCGTTGCGCAGGGCCATGGTTTTGGCAAAGAGCGCCTCCACCGAACGGGTCAGGGAGTCCGTGCCCAACAGCCCTATGGCCGTGGTCACCCCGTTGCAGGTGTTCATGGAAAGGGTCATTTCCGGGGTTCTGGTTTCGAAGCCGCCCTCTCCGCCGCCTCCGGTGAAGTGCTGGTGGCCGTCGATGAACCCGGGGGTGACGATCATGCCGTCCGCGTCAATGACTTCGACATCGCCGGGCAGGCTGCTTGCCGCGATGGATTCCTCGATGGCGAGGATCTTGGTCCCGCCAATGAGTATGTCGCGCTTTCCAAGGATTTGAGGAGCGTAGAGTGTGCCGTTTTTGATGAGTTTCATGGTGGCGTCTGTCCGTGAATAAAAAGGTTTGTGAACTCAAAACAACTCATTAATACGCAATCGAGCTCATTGCAACGAAAGAGTTTAGGTGTGCGTCCGGAAGGAGACATATGACAGGAGGCGGAACAAAATCATGGAGACCGGACAACGGTATGCTATCCTCCCAGTAATCGAGGAGGTTTTTCATGGTGGTTCGTGTTTCCGAGAAGATTGCCCGCTACGTGATGGCCGAGGGCTTGTCTCCCTCGGGAAGGGAGAAATCCGGTGCGGACACGCTGGAGCCGCATCTGCTTGTGCCCTTGTCCAAGCACTCCATGGCAGGAGCGGGCCTGGATTTTCTTTCCCATTTCTTCCGTGAAAAGGGTTCGGTCCGGCTTACCCTCATGCATATCCCTCCGTCGCAGGCGGCAGTTTGGGTCGAGGAAAGGAATTACGAGAGCCTTGACGCCCTGGAGGCCCGGTCGGCCATGACCGAGGCCCGGGGCAGGAGAGTCTTGGACGACGCCCGGCGCAGGCTGGTCGCCGCCGGTTTCGATCCGGAAAGGGTCGAGGGCAAGGTGGCCCCGTACCAGATGGGCAAGGCCAGGGACATCATCCGGGAGGCGAGGGAAGGGCGCTACGATGCCGTGGTGCTCGGCCGTCGGGTCCAGACCTCGCTGGAAGACGTCTTCGACCAGTCCATCTGCCGTGAACTGGTCGAGAGCCTGACTCACGCCATCAGTTTTCCCCTCTGGCTGTGCCGTCTGCCCGAGGCGGGGCGCAGGGACGTTCTGCTCTGCGTGGATGGATCGAATCCGTCCGACCGGATGGCCGACCACGTGGGCTACATGCTTGCCCGCAGTCCGGGGCATACGGTCACCGTGTTTCACGTGCACGATCCTTCCAAGTCGGACCCACTGGACGCGGACGCCATCGTCAACCATGCCGTGGAGGTGCTGCTCGACGCGGGGCTGCCCCTGAACCGCATCGTGCAGATGGTCCGTCGCGGCTCCAACCCGGCCCGGCTCATTCAGGAGGAATATGCCGAGGGTCGGCATGCTGCCGTGGCCATAGGCAGCGCCGGAGCCGGTCGGGGGTTCTGGAATCGGCTGCTTGTGGGGTCGGTGGCCCGGACCCTGTTCAAGGCCTTGCAGGGCGCGGCCTTGTGGGTTTGTTACTGAATTCTTTTCGGCGTATTGCGCGCTCGGATGGTTCGTGTTTCCGGTCCATGCCATGCTGTATGCACCCCGTACACTCTTACCCGAGGAGCCTCCATGAACACCCTGACCGACCTGCTCGAGCGGATAAGCGTCCTGGAAAAGGAACTGAGCCGGGAGCTGGCCCAACGCCATGAAAAGCTGCGTTACACCATCGAAGAAAAAAAGGTGCGTTTCAGCGAGGAGGTGCGGCGGCATCACCGGGACATGGTCACCAGGTTCTCCGACTACGTCTACGACAACGGTCTATTCATCGTTCTAACCGTTCCCATCATTTGGGTGGCGCTCATCCCCGCCGTGTTTCTCGACCTGTTCGTCTTCGCCTACCAGCTCATTTGCTTTCCCATTTACGGAATTCCCCGTGTGAAGCGCGGCGACTATGTGGTCGTCGACCGTCACCATCTGCAGTATCTCAACTGGCTTGAGAAAGTGAATTGCATGTATTGCGGTTATTTCAACGGGCTCATGAGCTACGTGCGGGAGGTCGCCGCCCGCACCGAACAGTACTGGTGCCCGGTGCGCCACGCCCGGCCCGTGAAATCGGTGCACAGTCGCTACAAGACCTTTTTTGAATACGGCGATGCCGAAGCATACCGCCGGGAACTGGAAGACGTAAGAGGGCGATTCGACGACGTGGAGTGAGAAGGAGTACCGGGCGTCTTTGACAAACAGCGTTTTCTGGGCGTAGATAACCCCGACCGGCAGGAGTTTCCGATTTGCCGGCATCCCGAAACCATGAACGCACGCTGCTGGGCAATGCCTGACCCGCGGGTCTTGTCCGGCTTGGTGCACTCTCGTTTTTATTATTGATATGGCAAGACTTCTCATCATCGACGACGACCAGGGAATCTGTCACGTCCTGACGCGGACAGCCGAGCGGATGGGCCATGAGGCCGTGTCCTGCGGGTCGCTTGCCGAGGGGGAACGGCTACTCGGGGAAAGCGATTTCGACGTCATTTTGCTGGATGTCCATCTGCCCGACGGCAACGGCATGGACGCCATGGACGCCTTCGCCGCTCATCCCGGACATCCCGAGATCGTGGTCATCACGGGGCTCGGAGCTTCGGACGACGCCGAACGGGCCATCCATTGCGGTGCGTGGGACTACATCGAAAAATCCTCGCCGCGGCGTATGGCCCAGGCCCTGGAGCAGGTGCTGCGGTATCGCGAGGAACGGTACGCGGCACGGCAGCAGCAATCCTCCACCCTTGAAAGGGACGGCATCGTCGGGGACAGCCCACGTATGAAGGCCTGTCTGGTGGCCTTGTCGGACATCGCGCCGGGTGAGGCCAACGTCATCATCACCGGCGAGACCGGAACCGGCAAGGAGGCCATTGCCCGGGCCGTGCACCGGAATAGTCCCAGGCGGGGCGGCCCCTTCGTCATTGTCGACTGCGCGAGTCTTCCCGATTCCCTGGCCGAAAGCATCCTGTTTGGGCATGTGCGCGGCGCATTCACCGGAGCCTCGTACGACAGCATCGGTCTGGTCCGCGAGGCGCATGGCGGCACCCTGTTCCTCGACGAGGTGGGGGAACTTCCTCTGTCTTTGCAGGCGACCTTTCTCCGGGTCCTGCAGCAGAAGACCTTTCGCCCCGTGGGCGCGTCCACCGAGGAGAGCAGCGACTTTCGCCTGGTGGCCGCCACGAACCGCGACCTGGACGCCATGGCCCGGAACGGGGAATTTCGTTTCGACCTGCTTTTCCGGCTGCGGGGGGCGCATCTGGCTCTGCCGCCGCTTCGGGAACGGATGGAGGACGTCCAGCCTCTCGTGGCCCATTACATTGAGGAATGCTGCCGCAAGCGGGGCATAGAGACCAAAGTCGCCTCGAATGGTTTTCTGGATATGCTCGACGAGTACTCCTGGCCCGGGAACGTGCGCGAACTGGTCAATGCCGTGGACTATGCAGTGAACGCAGCATTTTTCGAACAAACGCTTTTTCAGGCGCATTTGCCTCGGGAGTTGCGGGCCAGCGTACTTGGAGGGCGGGTCCGTCCGGCCCGGGGCGAGGAGCCGTCCGCACTGCCCGACACGCTGCCCACCCTGGCCGACCACCGCAAGGAGGTCCTGCAGAAAGCGGAGCGCCATTACCTGGAGCAGTTGATGCTCCTGGTCGGTAACGACATGCAGGCGGCCTGCGACATGTCCGGGCTGTCCCAGTCCCGCCTGTACGCATTGCTGAAGGAATTCAAGCTGCCCACCCCGGGCTGGAGGCGCTCCGGCTCATAGGGCGGAGGCGTTCCTTTTCCATGAAAGCCACCCCGGTTCGCCGCATCCTTTCAATCCCCAGGACCGTGCTGTCACTCGCCGTTCTTTTGCTCGCGCTTCTGCCCGCCGGGCAGGCGTGGCCGCAAGACAAGACCGAACCCAAGCACGTGCTCCTGCTCAACTCCTACCATCTGGGCTACCTGTGGAACGTCGGCCTGCTGGAAGGATTGCATGACGTGCTCAACCGTTCGGAGATTCCGCTTCGGTTGCGCTACGAGTTCATGGACGCCAAGCATTACACGTCGGACGCCTTTGTGGGCGAATTGCGCAGCCTGTATCGCCAGAAATACGGCAATGCTCATTTCGACGTCATCATCGCCTCGGACAACGACGCCTTCAACTTTCTGCGCCGCTATCGTGACGAATTGTTTCCGGGCACGCCGGTCGTCTTTTGCGGGGTGAACAATTTTCAGAAATCCTGGTTGAAGAATTTCACCAGGGTAACGGGTGTGGGAGAACATTTCGACCTCAAGGGAACCATGGAATTGGCGCTGCGCCTGGTGCCCACGGCCAAACACATGGTGGTGGTGGGAGGGGTGGACACCTCCAGTCGCATGAACCACCAGGTAGTGGTGGACCTGATGCCGCAGTTCAGGGACCGGGTCGATTTCATCGATCTCTACGGCCTCGATCCGGACGAATTGGCCGCGAGGTTGCGCGAGGCGCCGCGCGATTCCGTGCTGCTGTACCTAGCCTACTATCTTACGCCCAACGGCTCCCGAATGACCGTGCAGGACAGCATCGATTTCGTTTACCAGAATTCGGGGCTGCCCATGTTTTCGGCTTGGTCCTACCTGCTGGAGGACGGCATGGTGGGCGGCAAGATGCTCCGCGCGGAGGAGCAGGGCCGCACGGCCGCCCGATTGGCCATGCGCATACTACGGGGGGAAAGGGTCGAGGATATCCCGGTGTTGGAAAATGCACCCACCTATTACATGTTCGACTACCCCATGCTCAAGCATTTCGGCATCGGGTTGGAAGAGCTGCCGGAAGATTCCATCGTCCTGCACCTGGACCAGAATCTCTTCGAACGCAACAGGACACTGGTGCTGGGCGTTGGTGCGTTCATCCTGTACCAGTCCGGATTCATCATCTGGCTGCTCATCAGCAACCGGCGGCGCAAGAGAGCCGAGGCCCGTCTGCGCCATGAGGAAGCCCAACTGGAATTGTTGCTGGAGTTTTCGCATATGGCTGCCGTGCCCCTGGCCGAAGTTCTGGAACATGCTCTGCCGAAAATAGTGGAACATATGGCGGCCCGAGCCGGCCTGCTTTTCCTGCGCCTGCGGCAAAGCGACGAGGTCCACGTGCTGTTGTGGGAGGCGGGCAGTCTGCGCCATGTCCGGAACTCCGACGCGGGAACCCTGGTCGACCTGAAGGAACTGGACGCCCTGGCGGAGCTGGATGTCGCCCCCATCGATGATCCCCCCGCTTCTCTCTGGATGGGGTTGAAGGAACCGGTCCGTAATCAGATTGCGGCGTCCCGGGTTCTGGATGAGCACGCATCGTTGGTGTTGGCGGTGGCCGACAGGCAGGAGGCGTTCGGGGAAGAGGAACACCGCGATATATCCCTGTTCTGCCACGACCTGCTTCGGTTGGTCCGTCAGCGCCTGGAGGACGCCCGCCGCCAGGAATTGGAAAACCAGTTGCTGCATTCCCAAAAGTTGGAGGCTCTGGGTACCCTGACCAGCAGCATCGCCCACGACTTCAACAACATCCTGGCGTCCATCGCCAGTTGCTGCGAACTTGCTTTGGATGAGATTCCGACCCACCTGCCCAACCCGCGCGGTGACGTGCGCCAGGCCTTAAAATCGTCTCAACGGGGAAAGACACTCATTCGCCGTTTGTTGGATTTCAGCCGCCGCGAACCCAGCCGCGTGCGCCCGATGTCCCTCAGCCGCTTGGCCCGGGAAAACCTGGACATGATCCGTCCGCTGCTGCCTGCCGACATCCGTGTGGAGGCGGACATCCGCAAGACTTCGACGGTGCTGGGTGACCCCGACAAGCTGTCCCTGGTGATCATGAACCTGCTGACCAACGCCATTCAGGCCATGCAGGGCAGGGGAACCCTGGGTGTGCATGCTGCCGATGATCCGGCGGGCGACGGGGTGCTGCTGGAGGTGCGGGACGACGGGTGCGGCATGCCCGCGGATGTTGTGGAGCGAATTTTCGACCCTTTTTTCACCACACGCCCCAAGGGCAAAGGCACCGGGCTGGGGCTGTCCGTGGTGGACGGTATCATCCGCAGCCACAACGGAACCATATCGGTGGAAAGCGCCCCCGGTCAGGGGACCTGTTTCAACGTCCGTCTGCCGTCGTCGGCCCACGCCGAGCTGTCCGACCAGGTAGAAGGTGATGAAACCTTGCCCATGGGCGGCGATGAGCACCTACTGGTGGTGGATGACGATCGCGACGTGGCCCGAGGACTGAAGCGCAATCTGGAGCGGCTTGGTTACGCCGTGACCCTGGCCGGATCCGGGTCGGAGGCGTTGACAGCCTATGGCGACGGCGGCCTGTTCTCGCTGGTGCTCACGGACTACGACATGCCCGGTATGTCCGGCCTGGAGCTGGCGGACGCACTGCATACCGTCACCCCGGACCTGCCGGTCATCTTGGTCACGGGCTTCGACAGCCGGAACATTCCGGCGGACAAGGCGGCCCTGCTTGCCGCCGGCATCCGTTCCGTGGTCCGCAAACCGGCGGACCTTCACATGCTGGCGCGAGGCATCCGCGCTCTTTTGGACGACTCCCTTCCCGATCCTGACTCCGTGTCCGTCTGACTGACCCTTCTTCCTTTTTGCCGAGCCGCATTTTTTTGCTGCATGGCAATAAAAATTCCTGTCCCGTAAGAAAAGAATAAAAATTCCTTAAGCGGATATACCTTATGCTAAGGTTGAAGTTCTTATATAACAATATGTTGTGAATTTGTGAAGTGTGGCACAAGCTTTGCTTTCCTGGGCCTCCGGCAGCCGTTTATTGCGGCTGAAGATCATATGAGGAGGAACCATGAAAACAATAGAAGCATCCAGCATTACCCGGGCGGTGGCTGAACTGGCCGTGAAGGCCTGTTGCGACCTGCCCAAGGACATGATGGCTGGATTCAGGCAAGCCAAGGAAACCGAGCCCTCCCCCGTGGGCCGTGACATTCTCGATCAACTCATCCGCAATGCGGAAATCGCATCGTCCGAACAGATGCCCATCTGCCAGGATACCGGCATGGCTGTGGTTTTTGTCGAGCTGGGCCAGGATGTCCACATCGACGGTGGCGACCTTGAGGACGCCGTACACCAGGGCGTACGCCAGGGCTACGTGGACGGCTATCTGCGCAAGTCTATGGTGGCCGAGCCGCTGTTTGAGCGTACCAACACCAAGGACAACTCTCCGGCCATCATCCATGTCCGCATCGTGCCCGGCGACCAGGTGCGCATCCGTCTGGCTCCCAAGGGCGCCGGTTCCGAGAACAAGAGCGTGCTGAAAATGCTGGTGCCGGCCGACGGCATCGAAGGCGTGCGCAAGGTGGTGCTGGACTGTGTTCAGGCCGCCGGTCCCAACTCCTGCCCGCCCATGGTCATCGGAGTCGGTATCGGGGGCACCATGGAAATGGCCGCACTGTGCGCCAAGCGCGCTGCCGCCCGCGACCTGGCCAGCTCCAACTCGGATCCGCGCTATGCGGCCTTTGAACAGGAACTGCTGGAAATGGTCAACAAGACCGGCGTTGGCCCGCAGGGCCTGGGCGGGGTCTGCACGGCCCTCAAGGTGCATGTGGAGTGGTACCCCACGCACATCGCCTCGCTGCCCGTGGCCGTCAATATCAACTGTCATGCCGCCCGGCATGCGGAAGCCGTGCTGTAGGAGGCCGATCATGAGCAACGAAAAACGCATTCAGGCGCCTTTCAGCCCGGAAACCGCGGCCTCCCTCAAGGCCGGAGACCGTGTCCTGATCAGCGGCACCATCATTGCGGCCCGCGACGCCGCTCACAAACGGCTGGTGGAAACCCTGGACAGGGGAGAGGACTTGCCCGTGAACCTGGAAGGCCAGGTGGTCTATTACGTGGGGCCGTCCCCCGCCAAACCCGGTCAGGTCATCGGAGCTGCCGGTCCCACTACCTCCGGCCGCATGGATTCATACACCCCCCGTCTCATTGAGCACGGCCTGCGCGGCATGATCGGCAAGGGGTACCGCAGCGAGGCCGTGGTGGAGTCCATGAAGGCCAACGGCGTCCCCTATCTGGCGGCTGTCGGCGGAGCAGGGGCGCTTATCGCCCGCAGCATCCGCAGCTACACCGTGTTGGCCTATGAAGAGCTCGGCCCCGAAGCCGTGGCGGCCATGGAAGTGGAAGACTTCCCGGCCATCGTGGTCATCGATGCCGAAGGGAACAACTACTACGAACAGGGCCAGGCGCCTTACCGTGCTCTGTAAAAGGAATATCATGCAATCATACGACATCGTCATAGTGGGCTCCGGCGGCGCCGGACTGCGGGCGGCCGTGGGCGCCCTGCAGACCAACCCCGACCTGAGCATCCTGGTGGTCACCAAGACCATGCCCACCCGCTCCGCCACGTGCATGGCCGAAGGCGGCATCAACGGCGTGCTGGAATTCGCTGGCCAGGAAGATACCCTGGAAGCCCACAGCTTCGACACGGTCAAGGGCAGCGACTACCTGGGCGACCAGGAAGCCATCGACTTCTTCGTGGAAAAGGCCTCCGAGGCGGTCCGTGAGACCGACTTCTGGGGCACGCCTTACAGCCGTCGCGACGACGGTCGGGTGGCCTGCCGCCTGATGGGCGGACACAAGCACGCCCGTACCAACTATTCCGCCGACAAGACCGGCCATATTCTCCTGCACTCCAACTTCGACTACGCCCTCAAGTGCGGCGTGCAGTTCCGCATCAACTCCCACCTGCTGGACGTGGCTGTTGAGGACGGCGTGTGCTGCGGGGTGGTGGTGCGCGACACCAACACCGGTGAGGTCACGGCCATCCGTTCCAAGTCTGTGGTGCTGGCCACCGGCGGCTACACCCGTATGTTCTGGGCCCGCACCAGTACGCCCTACATCGCCACCGGCGATGGCGTGGCCGCGGCCCTGCGCGCCGGAGTGGCCTTCAAGGATCCGGAAATGGTCCAGTTCCACCCCACCGGCGTGGCCAACGGCGGCGTGCTCATCACCGAAGCCGCACGCGGCGAAGGCGGCTACCTGATCAACAAGGACGGCGAACGCTTCATGGCCAACTACGCTCCGGACCGCATGGAGCTGGCTCCGCGCGACATCACGGCCCGCGCCATCGAGACCGAGATCATCGAAGGCCGTGGTTACGGCGAAGGGCTGGGCGCTCACGTGCTGCTCGACCTGCGCCACCTGGGGCGCGAACGCATCCTGGAGCGCCTGCCGCAGATTCGCCACGTGGCTCTGTTGTTCGAAAACCTGGACCTGGTGGAACAACCCGTGCCCATCCGGCCCACGGCCCATTATTCCATGGGAGGCATCGACGTTATCGACCACGAGCACATGAAGACGCCCGTGCCCGGCCTGTTCGCGGCAGGGGAGTGTTCCTGCGTGTCCATCCACGGGGCCAACCGCCTGGGCGGCAACTCCCTGGCCGACGCCATGGTCACCGGCAAGCAGGCCGGCATCGGCGCGGCGTCCTATGTGGGCGGCGCAGGGCTGAAAGGGGATTCCTCCCTGGAAAAGCTGGCCGCCAAATGGCGCGATCATTTCCGCGAGACCACTGCCCGCAAGGGCGGCGCCACCGCGCCGGAGTTACGGGAAAAGCTGGCCGCCACCCTGTGGGACGGCATGGGCATCTTCCGTACCGAGGAAAAGCTCCAGGCCGCGCTGGATACCGTGGTGGACCTGCAAAAGGAATACGAGACCGCCGTGGTGGGCAACGACAACCCTGTGTGCAACACCGCCTATTCCCATTTCCTGGAAGTCGGCAACATATTCACTCTGGCCCGCTGCGCCCTGGTCGCGGCCGTGGCCCGCAAGGAGTCCCGCGGCGCTCACACCCGCGAAGACTTTACGCAGCGCGATGATGAGAACTTCCTGAAACACAGCCTGGTGACCGTGAACGGCGACTACCACCTGGATTACCGTCCGGTGTCCATCAACCGCTATCAGCCCCAGGAGCGTAAGTACTAATGCAGAACTTCATCTTCCTTATCGACCGTTTCGACGGCACGAACTCCTGGCGGCAGCGCTACGAGTTCCCACACAAGCCGGGCATGACCGTCCTGACCTGTCTCATCCATATCAAGGAAAACCTGGATCCGACCCTGAACTTCACGGCCTCCTGCCGCAGCGCCATCTGCGGCGCCTGCGCCGTGCGGGTGAACGGCAACGCCCTGCTGGCCTGCGATACCATGGTGGACGACCTGCGCGAGCAATGGGGCGACGGTCCCCTGACCGTAAGCCCGCTGGGCAACGCGGAAGTCATCAGCGACCTGGTGGTGAAGTGGGATGAGAAGGTCAATCGGCTGCGTCTGGCCAATCCCGGCCTGCACGCCAAGAAGGAATTCTCGGCCCACGAGGGGTGCCGTCAGGCTCCGCAGGACATGCAGGCCATCCAGAAGCAGTGGGACTGCATCCTTTGCGGCTCCTGCATGTCGGAGTGCAACAAGCTTTCGGACAGCAGCAAGGACTTCCTCGAGCCCTTCACCTACACCCACGCCGCACGCTACGCCGAGGACTCCCGCAGTCGGAATCCTCTGGAGCACATGGAGAACATGGAAAAGTCCGGGATGTGGAAGTGTCTGCACTGCATGGAATGCGTCACCAAGTGTCCCAAGGGCATCAGCCCGGCCGGGGCCATCGCCTCGCTGCGCGAGCTCGCCTTCAAGGCCGGACACACCGACGGCCCGGGGCCGCGCCATGCCGACGCCTTCCGCACCGACCTGGAAAACACCGGCCGTCTGAACGAGGTCAAGCTGGTGCCGCGCACCGAAGGCATGGTCAGCGCCGCAACCAAGAGGCTGCCCTTCACCCTGCGCATGTTCGCCCGGGGCAAACTGGGTCCCGTGGAGGCCGCTCGGCTCTTTGTGGCCGACAACCATCGGGTGGAGGACCACGACGGTCTGAAACGCATTCTCAAAGCCAATAGGAAATAACATGCAAAAGACATACGCCTTTTTCCCGGGCTGCGTGCTGCATGCTGCAGCCAAGGAAGCCGAGACTTCGGCTGTTGCCGTGGCCAAGCGGCTGGGAATCAACCTGAAGGAAATTCCGGGCTGGACTTGCTGCGGCGCCAGCCACGTGCAGGATATCGATCCGGAAACCGCGCTGCTTGCCAACGCCCGCAACCTGGCCCTGGCCGAACGCATGGGCCTGACCCTGGTCACCGCCTGCAGCACCTGCGCCCTGATGCTGCGCCAGGCCAAGGCCACCCTGCTGGACGGCAGGCTGGACTGGGCCAACGAGCGCCTTGCCGAGGCCGGACTGAAGCTGGAAGGGACCGTTGAGGTGCGCCACCTGTTGTGGGAGCTCGCCGACGGCTGCGACGAGTGGGCCGCCAAGGTCAGCCATCCGCAGGCTCATTTGCGCGTCGCTCCGTTCTACGGCTGCCACACCGTACGCCCGCCCCAGGTCATGGATTACGAAAGCCACCTGAATCCGCAGAGTCTGGAAAAGGTCATCCGGGCCTGCGGCGCAACGCCGGTGACCATTCCCGAGCGGCTGAAATGTTGCGGTTTCCACGCCGTGTTTCCGGCCGAGACCTCGGCCCACCGCCTGACGGCCTCGGCCGTGAACAGCGCGGCGGAAGCCGGGGCGGACTGCCTGCTCACCCCGTGCCCCCTCTGCCACATGCAGCTGGACATGTACCAGCCGGACGCACTGTCCACCGCCTGCGGCGACACCCCCGTGCCCGTGCTGCACCTGACCCAACTGCTGGCAATGGCTCTGGGCCTGGATGCCAAGGCCATCGGTCTCGGCCGCCACATCGTAGACACCAAACCGCTGCTCGCCTCTTCCGGCAGCGCGTAACAAGGGAAGGTTCATGAATTATCTCAAAAAGCTGTCTCCTGTCATTGTTGCCGTTCTCATGGCACTGATGCCCACCCCCGCCGGTCTTTCGCCCGAAGGCTGGTATTTCCTGAGCATTTTCGTGGGGGTCGTCGTGGGTCTTATAGTCGAACCCGTTCCCGCAGCACTTGTGGGACTGTTCGGCGTTGCCATAGTGGCCGCGCTGGGGCTCATTGATCCCAACGGAAAAGTCTGTCGCGACTGGATGCTCTCCGGTTTCTCCAACGGCGTCATCTGGCTGATTTTCTCCGCCTTCATGTTCGCGCTCGGATACCAGAAAACCGGATTGGGGCGCCGCATCAGCCTGCTGCTCATCAAATACCTGGGGAAGAACACCCTGGGCCTGGGATACGCGGTGGCCATCGCCGACGGCATCCTTGCGCCGTTCATGCCTTCCAACACCGCTCGCAGCGCTGGCACCATCTATCCGGTGGTCAGCAACATCCCGCCCATGTTCAACTCCACTCCGGACAATGATCCCCGCAAGATCGGTTGCTATCTGACCTGGGTGGGCATTGCCGCCACCTGCGTTACCAGTTCCATGTTCCTGACCGCCCTTGCTCCCAACCTGCTGGCCGTGAACCTCATAGAGAAGGGGATCGGGTATACCGTCAGCTGGGGAGAATGGGCCTCGCTCATGGTTCCGGCCATGCTGCCCCTGTTCATTCTCACTCCGTGGCTCGCATACGTCATTTATCCGCCGACCCAGAAGCACTCTCCCGAGGCCCCGGCCTGGGCGACCCAGGAGCTGAAGAAGATGGGTTCCGTGACGGCCAAGGAACTGATGATGCTCGGTTACGCAGTCCTCGCGCTGGTGATGTGGATATTCGGCAAGCAGTTGGGAATCAACGGAACCGTCGCCGCGGTGCTGGTGCTCACCCTCATGGTGCTCAGCAAGATTATCACTTGGGAAGACGTGCTGACCAACAAGGGCGCATGGAATGTGTTCGTCTGGTTCGCCACCCTGGTCGCCATGGCCGGCGGCCTGAAAAAGGTCGGCGTGCTCGCATGGCTCGGTGATCTGGTTTCCGCCCATCTGGTCGGTATGCCGGAAGCGACCGTGGCGATCCTGCTGGTCCTGTTGTTCTTCGCGCTCCACTACTTCTTCGCGAGCACAACCGCGCATACCACTGCGCTGCTGCCCTTGTTCCTGGCAACCGCAGCTCCGCTGGTTTCCCCGGTTCTGCTTCCCAAGCTTGCCCTGCTGCTCGCAGGCAGCCTCGGCGTCATGGGGATCATCACCCCCTACGCGACCGGTCCTTCGCCCATCTGGTACGGTTCCGGATTCATCTCCCAGGCCCGCTGGTGGACGTTGGGAGCCGTCTTCGGCGCCATCTACCTGGCCGTTATGATCGGCGTGACCGTGTACACCGTATAATCGCCCTTAGCCTCCCTGACACTCTCTCATGAAAGTGTCATCTTCAAGCCCCGGTCATTCGGTTACTATCCGGATGACCGGGGGGTTGTTTTTTTCGGGAAGGGGCGATTCCGTATGCCCGGGGTATACAGGAGTCGGATCGGGCGTTGGCATCTGACCGCGACGTCGGGGCGGCAAAAAGAAAAAAAGCCTGGAAACACTCCCTGGCTTTTTTCATGGTGTTGAATTCGTCTCTCATCCGGTCATGAAATCCATGATCCGGCTTGACTGGCCCGTCACCACGTGGCCCGTGTCGGGTAATATCTCGACGGTCGCGTCCGGGGCCCAATCCTGAAGATGGCGGGCGCTTTTCGTTGCGTCGAGCAGGTAGTCCCTGTCGCCGTAGATCAACAGCACGGGCATGGTCAGCCGCGAGAGCTTTTCCCCGCCGAGGATCGGCAACTTTTCCCATTTGGGCACGTAATTTCTGGTGATCACGGACATGAACTCCATGGCCCGTTCCATGCCGGGGGAGATGGAAGCCGGGGTCTTGCCTCCGTTTATCAGCTTTTGGATCTTCTTTTTGCCCCATTTCCCGGTGACGGAATAGAGCAGGTACTTCCACAGGAAACCGGGCTGTACCGGGGCCAGGCCTCCCGGGCACAGCAGGATTAGCTTGTCCACCAGTTCGGGAAAAGCGGTCGAGACCTGCAGGCCCATCCAGCCGCCGAGGGAGAGTCCGACCACGGAGGCCGATTTCAGGCTCAGCCCCTGGATGACTTCCTTGAGCCACTGCGCATAAGCACCGCTTTTATAGTCCGGTCGTTCCGATGCGGACAATCCCGGTTCGCCGATGATGTCGACCGCATGGACGTTGAATTTCCGGCTCAGCGGTTCGACATCCCCAAACCAGCAGAACGAGTTGGAGGAACCTCCGTGAAGCAGCATCAACGGAGGATTCGATTTCTCCCCCGACTCGATCACGAATGTTTCGCCATATGATGTGGGTATGCTGTATTGCCTGTTTTCCACCGGCCATGCCGACAGGATCTGCCGGTATCTGCCGAGGACTTCTTTCCTGCCTGCTTCGGATTTGTAGATGGAAGCCATTGTGTCCTCATTTATTCATATTCAAGAGTCCCTTGAGCATCAGCAGGATGTCCGGGGCCGATTCCATGTCGCAGTTCACCATGACCTTGAGCCGGGCCAGATCTTCGTAATACACGCAGTTGGCATGGGTGCGCGTCTCTGTGCTGTTCAAGGCCGCCATGATGGTGTTGGTCATGCGCATGCCTTGTTCCGGGGAGACGTTTTCCATGTCGATGATGCTGGCGACGGTGGCGTGCATTCCCGATGCGTTCGGGGGGGCTTCTCCTGCTTCCCTGCCTAAAATCGAGTCGATTTCCTGGCGGCTGATTCGGTACTGCCCGCCCACGCGAACCGCGTTGATCGCGCCTTCCCGGACTTTTTTCCGCACCGTTTTCGGGTGAAGCCTCATGATCTCCGCCGCCTCGGTAACCGTGTACATCCTTTTCATGATATTCTTATATGTTCTCTTTTATTCCTATGTAAAGTCTTTTTGGGGAATAAGAGGGAATATTATGTCTCTTTGCGTGAAGAGGGCGAAGTGTCCGCGAAATGGAAATGAATGTGGGCTAAGACAATGCAGAATGAACCAATACCTCGCAAGCTGTAGCCGGGTATTGGTCCATTTGGTGGGAACTGTTTTTCGGCGCCGCGGGCTATGCGTCCGGCAGGACCCAGCCTGTGTTGATGCTGACGGCAAGCTGTTCTCCGGTTTTGCGTACCACATGCCCGGGGAGGATGAGCCGCAGGGGATCGGCTTCGTTTCTGTTGGCCTGGGGCATGACTTCGAAAAGCGTGGAGCCCCCTCGGTAGACGCTGTTCAGCACGGTGCAGGGCAGGCCGCCTCCGCCGTTGCCGAGGTCGGAATGCTTGAGGCTCGCATAGGCCTTGCCCGGGGGCTGGTCCCTGCGGCATCTGAAGACCGTTTTGTGCCCCCATACATCGACCGAGCACGTTTCTCCATGGACATCGGTGACAAGAACGGGAACGATACTTCCCTTGCCCACGAAGCGGGCCACGTTCCTGTCCTCGGGGCGGTCGTAGATATCCTGCGGCGTGGCGATTTGGGCCAATTTTCCGGAGTTCATGACCGCGATGCGGTCGGAGACGGCCATGGCTTCTGTCTGGTCATGGGTGACGAAGATCATGGTCGCCCGGGTCCGGGCATGAAATTCCTTGAATTCCCGCAGCATTGATTCGCGTAGATGAACGTCGAGATTGGCTAGGGGTTCGTCCAGAAGCACGACCTCAGGCTTCATGACCAGACACCGGGCCAGGGCACTCGCTGGCGCTGCCCGCCGGAAAGGTCCGCCGGACGGCGTTTGCCCATTCCGGACAGCCCCACCGTGTCCAGGGCCTCGTCAATGCGTTTTCGACGTTGCGTCTTGTCCACGCCCGCCACTTTGAGAGGGTAGCCCACGTTTCCGGCCACCGTCATGTGCGGCCACAGGGCGTAGGTCTGGAACACGACCCCCACGTTGCGTTTTTCCGCCTCCACATGCGAGTCTCGGCTGGACACGGTGCGGGAGCCTATGACGATGCGACCCTCGTTCACCTGTTCGAAGCCGGCGATGAGCCTGAGCAGGGTCGTCTTGCCGCATCCGGAAGGGCCGAGCAGGGAAAGCAGTTCTCCATCGCGTACGGTCATCGAGACCGATGCAACGGCGTTTATCCGTTCATAACGCCTGGTCACCTTTTCCAGTCGAATTTCGGCCATGTGATCATTCTCCGTCCGGGAAACAATGTTGCCAGGCGCTTCCGGAGCCGTCGAACTTCTCAAAGCGATGCAGCAGGGCGGCCAACTCGTTCAAGGTCATTGTCATGTCATAGCCTGCCGGAGGTTTGCTTCCGTTCTCTATGGCGACGGAGAGACCGACATTCGCGGCGGCGGGGAGCATGCTCCCGTTTCCGGCCAGCAGAAGACTGTTGACGTTCAGGTCGGACAGTGCATTGGGACCGTCCACCACACGAACCCTGAAGCCGTTGTCCTGGAGCCGCTCCATGTGTTCGAAAATCATGACCCCGGCCTCGCCGTACACGAGGTGGTCGTCCACGTACATCACGGGGCGGGCGCTTGCCGCCAATTCGGACTGGGCGCTGATGCGTCGGCACAACGCCAGCGATCCGCCTTTCAGGGCATAGCTGGTGGTGGTGACGATATGGTCCGGGCCGAACCTTTTGGCTATGTCGAGAACTCTCTCGCCGAGTGAACAGCCATGCCCTGTTGCGGAGGTCCGGATATCGCACCAGGAAACAAGATCCACCAGCCTCGAGTACCCGTTGGTGTCCGGCGCCTGTGCATATATCTCCCCGATTCGTCCGGAGAGTCCGTGTTGCGCCGAGCTGTGCAGAAGCGCGGAGGCCGTGATTCCTTCCGGCGCTCCGGCGTCGGCGAGGGCCAATGCGCCGTCGAGTTGATGAAAGCCTGTCCGCTTCAGTCCCGAAGCATAGCCTATATCGTGCATGAATGCGGCGCGGCGGAGAAGACCGGCTTCATAGTCCGGCAGCTGCAGTTGCCGCGCAAGGCTCGCCGCCCGGCGGCCCACGCCCTTCATGTGCTCGAGGCGGGTCGGATTGTCGGCCAGCAATTCTTCCGGCTCCAGATCATCCATGCTCCTCATTGTCCGGGCCGATGGACCCAGTTCTTCGGATACGGTGCGGAGGTAGGCGCTGAGCCTGTTCTTATTCATTATTGCCACGGAACGACTCCTTGAGGCGCCTTTCTGCCTACCAGGGAAACAAAGCCCATGAGCAGCAGAACGGCGGCTATGACGAGCACGGAAACAGCCGAGGCCAGGGCCGCGTTGCCACTCTCGTCCAAGTTGAAGATGACCACGCCCACTGTTTCCGCCCCGGATGACCACAGGAGCATGGAAACGGTGAGTTCGTTGAAGGCCGCGAGAAAGACGAACAACGCCCCTGCGGCCGCCGCCGGGAAAATCAGCGGGATGACGATACTGCGCATGCGTTCGAAAAAGCCCGCCCCGCACATCTGTCCTGCCTCCTCCAGCGCCTGGTCGGTCTGTGAATAGCCACTGGCCACCGGGCGTAGAACCATGGCCAGGAAGCGCGCCAGATAGGCCGCGAGAATGATCCAGACCGTGCCGTAGATGCTGACGCCCACAAGTGGGAGAGGTTTGAGGAAGAGCAGAATGCACCCGATGCTCAGCACCACTCCCGGCAGGGCATAGGGCAACTCGGCCAGCGGATTGAGCAGCTTGAAAAGCGGATTTTTTCGCCAGACCAGGAAATAGCCGAGGGGAATGCCGATGCAGGCCAGGATCGCTGCCGCTGAACCGGCCAGAAAAAAGCTGTTCGCAAACGCCCGCGTCGTGGCCTCGTGGGACAGCAGGACGTTGGCGTAGTTGCCCGGTGTTGCGGTCTCCCAGCCGAGCTTTACTCCGAAGGCGGGCACGAGCGAGGAGCAGACCAGGGCGCATGCCGGAACAATCAGTATCAGGATGATCACCAGCCAGCAACAGCTTTCCACTACCGGTCTGAGGGCTCCCAGTCGGTAGTTGAGCGGCGCGGAGGGCGACCCGACGAGCCTGTAGTCGCGGCTGTTCAGTGCCCACGATTGCAGCAGGACGCCCGCAAGAGCCATGAGGCCGATGAGCATGGAGAGTCCGGCGACCTGGGAGATCATTTCCGGGCCGAAATCGGCCAGTCGTTGGTAGATGAGGGTGGTGAGCACGGTGTACCCGGCCGGAATGCCGAGCATGGCCGGAATGCCGAAGTTGCCGATGCAGGAGACGAAGGCGAGGGCCATGCCGGCAGTCAGGGACGGAGTCATGAGCGGCAGGACAATGGTGTGCAGAACCCTCCAGTGCCCCGCCCCGCAGGTTCTGGCGGCCTCTACCATCTCACGCGGCATGGCGGCCAGCCCGGCCTTGAGCGAAAGGAATACCAGCGGGGCCTGTTGGATGCCGAGCAGGAGGATGATGCCCCGCCGGGAATACATGGGGTGCGGCGAACCGGGCGCGGGAGCCAGGTCGAGCATGTTCAGGAGCACGCTGGATGGGCCGAAAAGCTGGAGCCATGACAAGGCGGTGATCTGTGGCGGGATCATCATGGGCATCATGAAGCAGAAAGTCAGCGCGCCTTTGAAGCGCATGTCCGTGAGCGCGACAAGGACGCCCATGCACGCGCCCATGGCTGTTGCGAGCAGGGTAGCGAGGACGCCGGTTTCCAGGGAATGCCCCAAAGCGCGCCAGGTGCTTTTGGAATTCAGTACGTCCCTGAGGGTATCGAGGCTGAAGTTGCCGTGCGGAGCGATGCTTTCCAGAAGCAGGCGGCCGATGGGCAGGAGCGATAGACAGCAGACCGAAGCCAGAACAAAGAGAAACAGCCCGAGACCGCTGCCCCGGGCCGGGAGAGCCCCGGCCCGGAAACGGTGAATCCAATCCATGTCAACCGCCGAAGATTTCGGCGAACTTCTTCTTGTTCTGTTTATCCTTGACGAGCGCTTCCCCGGTGTTCAGAGGCATGAGCGTGACGTTGGCGGGAAAGCCCTTGGGTGGGGTCACGCCCTTCATGGCGGGCATGAAGCCCTGCTTGACCGCCAGCTCCTGCCCCTGCCTGGAAAGCAGGAAATCCACGAAGCGTTTTGCGGCTTCGGGATTTCTGGCAGTGCTCAGGATGGCCACGGGTTCGGTGACTGCGCTGGCCCCTTCCTTGGGGATGATGAAGGAGACCGGAGAGCCTTTCAGCTTGTTGCGAATGGGCAGGAAGTCGATGCAGAAGCCGAAGAGTTTTTCACCACTGGCCACGGCCTTGAACGTGCCGCCGTTACCCTTGCTGTTGACCGCGCCGTTTTCGGCCAGGGCTTCATAGGCCGCCCAGCCCAGCTTCGGATTCTGGATCAGGGTGTGCATGTGCACCGCGGCCGCCCCCGAGTAGAGGGGACTGGGCATGATCACCAGGCCCTTGGCCCTGGGACGGAACAGGTCCTTGATGGAGGTGGGTTTGAAAGGAGCTTTGTCGTTGTAAATGATGCCGGTGCAGATCAGCTTTGTGCTGAAATAAGTGCGGTCCTTGTCATACAGGCCGGGGGCATAGTCATTTACCGGGGCTTTTTCGTAGGCCATCAGGCGGCCTTCGCGCTTGAGTCCTTCCATGGTGATCATGTCTGCGATGAGGATCACATCCGGTTTGGGAGCTCCCGCTTCGAATTCGGCGCGAAGCTTGTTCATCAGCGCAGTGGTTCCGGTGCGGGTCCATTCCACTTTCACGCCGGGATTGGCTTTCCTGAATGCTTCCACGGTTTGCTGGGCGTCTTGTTCCAGCTGCGACGTATAGAGAACAAGTTTGCCGGATGCGGCGTTTGCCATCGCAGGGAGCAGTAAGGCGAACAGGGAAATAAGGCACACGATGCGTTTCATGCGAACTCCTTTAAAGAGCTGAAGTGTCTTCTGATCGGGCCGTATATCCCATTATTCTCCTTTTGCGGTTACGTTTTTCGCAAAGGTTTGTAACGATGGCATTTTATTTTGAAACAATCGCGTGCAAAAACGTATTGCAGCCGTCCGGAGCCGGGTTTCGGACAGGCCGGACCCAGGGCGGGGTGTTCGCTGTTCTTGAAGTGCGGATTCTCAGGAAGGAACGTTATCCATGGGGAAAGAGGCGATGATGCAACAGCCGCGTCCTTTGGTTGCGTCGAGAGAGAATTCTCCCTGCTCCGCCTCCACGCGTTCGCGGATATTGACCAGGCCGTTGCCGGTGGGGCGGACCTTGAGATCAAAGCCCTGCCCATTGTCTTCTATGGCCAGGTCCAGGATGCCGTCGGCTGCGTTGAGTTGGACATCCAGGGTGGTGGCCTTGCCGTGTCGGATGGCGTTGTTGGCGGCTTCCTGCACTATCCTGAATATGGGGGTTCGGAGCCGGGGGGGGATGGTGGATTCCTCCACATTGAAATACAGCCGGGTTTCGATGTTGTTCCGGTTTTCCTTGGCAAACCAGCACAATGTGGAAGCGAGTCCCAGTTCGTCGAGCATAACCGGGTGAAGCGCCTTCACAATGAGCCTGATGTCCTCCAGGGCCTGGGCCAATTGGGTTTTGACGTGCTGAATCTTGTCGTGTCGGGGACATTCGGTTTCCAGTCCGGCCAATTGAAGGCGGGCCGCCGCAATGGTCTGGCAGACGCCGTCGTGCAGTTCCCGTCCTATGCGGATGCGCTCTTTTTCCGTGGCGTCCAGCAGAGCCTTTCGGGTGACTGTCAGATCCTGAAGACGATCCAGCATGGTGTTGAAGGAGAGGACGAGGGCGTTCAACTCGTTGTTGTCGCCCGTGACCTTGACCCTGTCGGTCAGCCTGCCCTCGGACACGGCGCCTATGGTTTTCAGCAGCTTGCGGACCGGAGTCATGATTCCCGTCCAGAGTGTGACTGACCAGGCCGAAATGGCCAGGAGCCATATGCCGCCGAGACTTACAAGGAAAATGTCCCTGTACCGTTGCAGGGTGTGGACCCGGGTAAAATTCCGGTTGGCGACGCGGTCGGCCAGAGACGCCAGGGTGTGCAGGAGCACGGAGATGTGATTGAGGCGATAGAAACGAGCCTGGGTAAAGTCGCCGGTGAATTCCGATTTCAACGCGTTTTGATACAGGGTCAACATCTTGTTGAAGGTCTCGTCGAGCTGTCGCAGCTCGTGGGCCATGGCCGTGGTGGCGTCCGCCTCGCCCGGGTAGTCGGCAATGGCTTGCTGCAAGGTGGTTGTTTTTCGTTTCCATTGCTGCTGAACGCGCTGGATCCCGGCTTGGTTGACCTCGGTCGCCAGGCGGTTGAGCGAGGCTACTTCCCTGACTATTCCGTAAGCCTTCTGACTCGTCATGATGGCCTGCTCGATTTTGTGGTCGGCGTACAGCATCCCTCCCAACGTGGCGCCGATGACGGCCACCACACTGCAGAGGAGAACGAGTATGTGCGTTTTGACCTTCATGATTACTGGAACAGCGTCACCTGGGCCGGCGCCACTTCCTTGAGCGGGGCGCTGGCGATGATGTCGAGATAGTTTCGCGGTGTCGTTCGGGCAACCAGTTTGTTTTCAATGGCCCATTTTTCGACATCCTCAAGCATCAGCAACAGGGACTGCCGCAGGCTCAAGTCGTAATCCATCTCGTTCCTGACCGTGGTGCTCATGGCGGGAAAGGGGTAGTGCTTGGCCTTGGCGAGGATCTGGATGCTTTCCGCCGTGTTGGTTTTGACGAAACCGTCCGCCTTGAGGGTGGCGCGCAGAACTCCCTTGAGTGCTGCGGGATGCTCGGTGACCATTGTCGTGGAAGTGACCATGGGGACGCATTTGCGCATGATGGTGTCGTCCTGGAACATGACCCAGTCGTCGCCCAGGGCTTTTTGGGCTTTCTCCACGGGCATGCCGTGCTGGCAGATGGCGTCCACCCGGCCCGAGGCGATCGCATGGGGCAGCTCTTTTTTCGAAAGGTAGACGATGGTCGTGTCGTCACAGGAAACCCCGTTGAGCTCCAGGAATTTGCAGATGTAGTAGTGGGCCGTGGTCGCCCTGACCGTGGCGATGGTCTTGCCGCGAAGGTCCGAGGGTTTGGTCACTCCGGCGCTTTTTCTGGCCAGCACCTTGGTTTGGTTGTCCGTATAGGCAAGGACTCCCACGATACGGTGTTTGGCCTGGTCGAAGTCGGTCAGCACGATGGGAATGATGCTGCACACGGCGAAGTCGTCCTTGCCGGCCAGGTAGGCGTCGAAGGTCGCTTTTCCGTTTTTGTAGGTGTTGACCTTTCCCGTGACGTGGTTTTCGGTGAAGAACCCCTTGCTGTCGGCGATGTTGAGAGTGCCGGCCATGGCCCCGGCCCCGGTGGCGAAGGTGACCTTGGGCTGTTCTGCCGTGGCGGCTTGGGCGGCAAAGAGAACGACCGCCAGTATGAGCAGGAAGATGCGTTTCATGGGTGCCCTCCAGAGACGTAGTGAATTAATGCTCTCTTGATATAGAATCGTATGGATATACGCAATGCCCGTAAGCATGTTCATATGTCTGACGGCAGGATAAGTGCATAAGTTTCTCTTGAAACACATATTTCTCCGTTTTCTGAATTAGTGGTGACAACTGGAGGGACGGCAGGAAAATATACCGGAATGAAGTCTGAAAATTTTGATGATGTTTGCGGAATGACTGGAGAAGGTTTGCAGATTATCGATTTGCCGAGGAGGGGAGACTCTTGAAAAGATTTTCCTCCTTTTCTGATGAACAACTGCAAAGCCCCCGCATTTTCATACGGGGGCTTCATCATTCCGGGCCGTAAGATCGGCGTGTCGGCGTCTTTATTCTCCGATGTGCAGGTACTGCTTTTTGAGCGTCGCCATATCGCCCTTCAGGATCATCTGGTCCATCATGAAATTGATCGTATCCTGAAGACGTTCGGCGCCGGCGGGCATGATGTAGCCCAGTTCGGCGCGGGTGAACGGAGCGTCGGCGAGGGGGGCGGCAAGCTTCTCATTGGTGGCCGCATAGTACAGGGCTTCCACACTGTCGGTGATCATCACGTCCACCTTTTTGTCGGCAACGGCCACCGGAATCGCCAGGTTGGATTCGAACATGATCACCTTGGCGTTCCTGATGTTCGCCTTGACGAACTTTTCGTTGGTGCCTCCGGGGTTCACACCGATACGAATCCCTTTCTTGTCGACATCGACCAGGGATTTGAAACGGGACGCATTGTCCTTGTTCACCAGGACGGTCTTGCCGAACATGACGTAGCCCTGAGAGAAGCGGGCCTGCTTCTGGCGGGCGATGGTCCGGGTAATCCCGCTCATGCCGATGTCGTATTTGCCGGCCTGCAGGTCAGCCATCAGCGTCCGCCAGGTGGTTTTCACCAATTCCAGCTTGAGTCCCAGGCGGTTGGCGAAGCTTTCGGCCACGGCGATGTCGAAGCCTTCATACGTGCCGTCGTTGTTGAAGGAGAAAGGTTTGTAGTCCCCGGTCGTGCCGACGCGCAGCGTTCCGCTGGCGACGATGTCATCGAAACTGCGGGCCTGGCTGTTGGAAACGGAGAAAAGAACCATGGCGCAGGCCATCAAAGCGTAAAGGAACTTGGGCATGGGAGAAATGTCCTCCATGTTGGTAAAGGGGCACAGTATATATGAAATCGTCGTCTTGTCCCGGAAGGGGAGCAGACTGCGACAGTGTGAATTCTCTACGTAATTTCCGTATTATTGGCAATGATGTTCGGGAGGGCGGTCATGCGTGTCGCCTGGCTTGCTCCAAGGAAGGGCAACGTGCGTGAAAGGCTTTACCCCATCGTTTTGGGGTCCAGCGTCATCCGCACATCGGCCACCACGGCGCGGTCATTATTCACCAGCACCGGATTGAACTCGGCCTCCAGGACATTGGGGAAGTCCTGGGCGAACCGGGACATGGCCAGGATGATCTGCTCCAAGGTTTCGAAACACACGGGCTTGTCGCCCTGCAATCCTTTCAGGAGCATGTAGGATTTTATTTCACTGATGATGCCCCTGGCGTCGGCCCTGGAGAGCGGGGCCAGCCGGAAGGCTATGTCCTTGAGTATCTCCACGTAGATGCCGCCCAGTCCGAACATGAGCAGCGGTCCGAACTGGTCGTCGCGCTTGAAGCCGATGATGACCTCGCGTGAGTCCGCAGGAGCCATCTCCTGGACAAGGCACCCGGCGATGTAGGCGTCGGGCCGCATGCGCTGGGCGCGGGCCGTGATGTCCTTGAAGTTCCGGGCCACCTCATCGGCATTCCTGAGGTTGACCTTGACGCCTTTCACGTCGGTCTTGTGGGAAATCTGGGGTGAGGCGATCTTGAGCGCCACTGGATAGCCGATGTCTTCGGCAATTTCCACGGCTTCCTTGCTGGAACGGGCCAGACTGGTCTGCGGCGTGGGCAGGCCGTAGGCCTTGAGCACTTCCTGGGCCTGGAACTCCACGATTTCGTTTTCGCCGCGCCGGATGGCGGTTTCGATGACCTCCCCGGCGCGTTCCACATCCCGCTCCAGTTCGGGATATTCCAGCTCGGGACGCCTGCGCCACAGGGCGTATTCGTACATGGCCTCGATGCTTTTTACGGCCGGTTCGGGAAAGGCGTAGCAGGGAACGCCCGCATCCCGGAACATCTTCCGGGCCGTGGCCACACGCCTTTTACCCATGAATACCGCGAACATGGGTTTGCCGTACTTGCGGGCCGTATCGATGACCGCCTGGGCCGTGCCCTCGATGTCCGCGGCGCCCGCGGGCGTAAGCAGAACCATGATGGAGTGCACCATGGGGTCTTCGGCCACGATGCCCAAAGCCTTGCGGTAGCGGATGGGATCGGCGTCGGCCGTGATGTCCACCGGGTTGTAGAAAGCCGCGTAGCTGGGCAGCAGTTCCTGAAGCTTTTGCACGGTTTCCGGGGTGAGCTGGGCCATGTTCAGTCTGGAGCGCTCGGTGGTGTCCGCGGCGATGATGCCCGGCCCGCCCGAGTTGGTGACAATGGTCAGCCCCGGCCCCTTGGGCAGCGGCTGCTCGGAAAAGGCCTGAGCCAGGTTGAAGAGCGACTCCACGTCGCCCACACGGATGACGCCGGTCTGGTGGAAAGCCGCGCTGTAGGCCTGGTCTGAACCGGCGATCGCTCCGGTATGGGACGAGGCGGCCTTGGCCCCGGCCGCCGTGGTTCCGGATTTGATCATGATCACCGGTTTGTTGCGGCTCACTATTCGTGCCTGCTGCAGAAATTTTTCTCCGTGCTCCACGTTCTCGAGGTATCCGAGGATGACCCTGGTGTCCTCGTCGCTGTTCAGGTAGTGAAGCATGTCCGCTTCGTCGAGGACCGCCTTGTTGCCCAGGCTGATGAATTTGGAAAATCCGATTCCCGCGCCCAGAGCCCAGTCCAGGATGGCCACGCACAGAGCTCCGGATTGGGAAAAGAAGGCTATATTGCCCGGTCCGGGCCGGCTGGCCGCAAAGGAGGCATTGACCCCGGCCTGGGTGTTGATCATGCCCAGGCAGTTGGGACCGAGCAGGGCCATTCCGGCCCGGTCGCAGATCGCGGTGATTTGTTCTTCCAGATGGTAGCCGTCCAGGCCGACTTCCTTGAACCCGGCGGTGATGACGATGCAGGACTTGCAGCGCAGTTCGCCCAGTGCCTCCAGGGTGGGGAGCACCAGGTCGCGGCGTACCGAAACGACGGCCAAGTCAAGGTTGCGGGGCAGGGCGGTCACTTCTGAAATCACGGGCAGGCCGAGGATTTCACCGCCTTTGGGATTCACGGGAATCAGACGGCCTTTGAAGCCAGCGGCAACCATGTTGGAGACGATGGTGTGTCCCACCTTGCCGGGGGTTCCGGACGCGCCGATCACAGCCACAGTGTCGGGGTAGAAAAAGGAATGCGGGTGTTCAATGCCGGCCACTCAAAACTCCAATAAAACCATACAGCGTTAACGGGTTTTGTAACCTACACCGAAGCGGGACAGCAAACAAGGCTTCTCGAAATCATCGAATCGGCCGGGCTCGTCTGCAAAGGACGGCTTCCGGATTGCCCGGCGGAACCGAAGAGCGGGGCGCTGGAATTCATGCCCCTGTTTCCTGCTCGGTGTCCATGGTTATTTCGATTTCGCCCGGACTGTAGCCCTTGAGCTGTTCCAGCATGGCCGTGACCACCGCCCGGAACGTACGCTCCACATAAGCGTTCATGGCCATGGTGCTGCCGTTGGAACGCACTGTGAGGGACGGTTGCATGGATGTACAGTCGTCCTGCCCTCTGTTGCCGGCCACGATTTCGGCAGCCAAAGAAGCGCAGCTGTCGAAACCGCATTCCCCGCAGTTGAGGCCGGGAAGGAAAAAGGCGCGTTCCTTGATATGTTCGGCCAGGGAATCCACATCGCCCATGCGCGGCACGTTCGGTGCGTTGCATCCGTAGGAAGCCGCACCCAGGGTCAGGTCGTCCTCTGCATATCCTTCCAGCAGAACGCGGGGCATGCGCGGTTCGCCGCCGCCGTCAAAGAAAATGAAGTCCGCTTCCAGATGCGGCATCAGGTCGTCCAGGCTCTTGCCTCCGGGCCAGGAAACGCTGACGCCCAAGGCGCTGATCTCGGCCCGGGAGTTGAACGGGCCGCCTCCGGTATCCACACCGCCGCCGCTTACCAGGGCGCAGCGCAGTCCGTCCTCCTGCAACCGTTCCGCCACCTGGGCGCACAGGGCGGCCCGGGTTTCCACATTGCCGCCGACAATGGCAACTGCTTGCATCGGATCTCCTTATGATGCTGAAACAGGCCGGAGAGCCTGTCTTGTTTTTTGACTCTTTCTATGAAACATGGACGTAGATGGTAGCAACCATTCCATAGGAAATTCAACCGGAGAATACTTCTTGGACATCGCATGCACCATTTTGGCCGGGGGGCTCGGCACCCGTATGGGGCGGGCCCGCAAGGCCTTTCTGGAAGTGGACGGGCAACGCATCATCGACCGCCTGCTTTCGGTCTGCCGTCCGCTGTTCGACGAAGTCATCATCTCATGCCGCGAGCGGGAAGGGTTCGAGTTTGACGGCGTGAAGCTCGCACCGGACAATTTCGACGCCCGCAGCTCGCTCACGGGCATTCAGGCCGGGCTGATCGCATGCGAGGCGGCGCATACCTTTGTCACGGCCTGCGACGCCCCCTTCCTGCAGGGCGGGCTGGTGGAGATTCTTTTGCAGGAAGCCGACCCGGACGTGGACGTGATCGTTCCGATCAAGGCCGACGGCTACATGGAACCGCTCTGCGCCATTTATTCCAAGCGCTGTCTGCCCCACATCGAGGCCCAGCTCAGGGCAAGGGACTACAAGGTCATCAATTTTTTCGACAAGGTGCGGGTCAAGCGGGTGCCTGGGGAAAAGCTCAGAAAGGGCGACCCGGATTTATTATCCTTCCTGAACGTGAACACGCCGGAAGAGCTGGAAGCGGCCCGGCGCCGTCTATAAGCCGAACCATTCCTTGAGCTGCTTGGCGACTTCTTCTCCGTCATCCAGTCCGAATTTCGGTACTCCCAGGTCGATGTCCGCGTCCGTGACCACGGCCAGCAGTTTTTTTGTCCAGGCCTTGTCCGCTTCGCACAGGGGCTGGGCATGGGCTTCGGGACGGAATATTTCGATTTTCGGCTGATCCGAGTTGTAGTATCCCTCGGTGAGCATCAGGTCCTGATCCTGGAAGAATATCTCAGCCAGTTCGGGCAGACTCAGTTCCCGGTCCACGGTCTTGATCAGGGCCACCTGATTGGGCGAGGAAATGCAGACCGTATCCGCCCCGGCCTGACGGTGCCGCCAGGTGTCCTTGCCTTCGTGGTCCATGCTGAAGCCGTGCATGTCGTGCTTGATGGTTCCCACGCGCACGCCCTGTTTTTTGAGCGCGGGGAGCAGTTTTTCCAGAAACGTGGTTTTTCCGGATTGTTTTTTTCCCACAATGCAGACAATGGGCGGCGTTGTCATGGTTCCTCCTGTGGCGACGGGCTTAGGGTCGTGGAAAGGTTGTGATATCATGCCGAAAGCACAAGGCATGATGCGGTGAAGCCATGCATACCATGTCGGACGTATCCGGAAAAGGAACAGAGAGATGCTTTCGGAATTTCGGCCAAAATGGTACTGGTGGGCATGCTGGTCAATGCCCTCGGGGAAGGACACCCCGAAAAATGGCTGATTTCGGATTTACAACGCCCCGGCCGGATCGTCGGCAGTGGACGGAGGATACATGAGCGTTTCCCTGGACCGGGCCCTGGAAATCATACGTGAGCACACCCGGCCGGGCGAGGTTCATTCCCTGCCTCCGGCCATCACTGCCGGATTGGTTACCGCGGCCCCGGTGCACGCGGATTTCGATGTCCCGGAATTCCCCCGCTCGGCCCGTGACGGCTTCACCTTTCATGCTTCGGTGGCGGCTCGGGCCAGTTATTTCAAGCCCGTCTCCCTGCCCATTGTCCAAACCCTCTACGCGGACACGGAAAATCCGCCTCCGCTGCAAAAAGGCCATGCAGCCCGTATCCTGACCGGCGGCCCCATTCCCAAGGGCGCGGATTGCGTTGTCCAGGCCGAGGACGCCAAGGTCAAGGATGGCTGCGTGCTCATAGGTATCAGCCCCAAGCCCGGGGACTTCATGCGCCGCCCCGGCGTGGATCTGCCCGCCGACACGCTCATTGCCGACGAAGGCGTCAGCCTGACCCCGGAGATGTGCGCCGCGGCCGTGCGCTCGCGCGTGCCCGAGGTGCAGGTCCATAAACCGCCCGAGTGCATGGTGCTGGCCCTGGGTAACGAATTGCGCGACCCCGAGGACGTGGTGCTCATGGACGACGGTTTTCCGGCGGACAATCCGGTGCTGCTGCGCGATCTGCTGCGCGAACACGGGGCTGGGGATACGCTTTACCACGTGGTGCCGGACACCATGCTGGAGATCATGCACGAAATCGAACACAGCGATGCCCGGCTCACCATCACCACCGGAGGCACTGGCGACAGCGAAAAGGACCTGGCCCGCATTGCGGCCAGGGAAGCCGGGTACACCATGCTCTTCGACGGAGTGGATATGCGCCCCGGCCACCACGCCTTTCTGGCCGGAAAGGACGACCGTCTCTTTTTCGGGCTGCCCGGTCCGCCGCCTGCCGTGCTGACCTGCTTCCGGGTCCTGGTGCTGCCCGCACTGCAGTTCATGCGGGGCATGAGGGAATCCGAGGGAGCCGTCTCGGCCCAGCTTACCGAGGGCTTCGGGGTCAAGCCCGGGCTCATCTGGCTGGTACACTGCAAACTGGCCCTGCGGGGCACGCGCCTTACGGCCACCCCTCTTATCGGCAGGGACATGCCCTCCATGCAGGCCATGCTCGAAACCGACGGGTTCATCGTCACTGCGCCTGGTATTCAGTTCAACAAAGGCGACGAGGTGGGGGTGCTCCTTTTGAGGGCTCTTCGTCCTGTGTGATCGGATGATAAGAGTTCCCAGTCAATAAAATCGGGTTCCCAGCCTTGCGGGAGCACCCAATCCTCGGCATGGTGGACGGGCCTCCCAGGTACCGGACCTTGTGGCCGGCAAGCAGGGCCGCAAACGGGTCCCCATCGGCCTGTTCTTGCGTCCAGTAACGGGATGGTTCAAAGCAACCGTACTTTGGAGACCTGTCATGCCGCAGAAAATTCCCGTCAGGTCCGGCAGCCCTGCTTCGGGGACGCTGCCGACCTCTGAAGCCGAGTCGCGGGACTATCTGCTTTCCCTGTGCTGGCCCCACGGTGAAGCCCTGTGTCCGCGCTGCAGCCACCGCAAGATTTATTCACTTTCAGGCAGGCGGATGCGTTGCGCCTCCTGCAAATATACCTTTCGGGAATTCAGCGGCCGTTGGCTGAACAACGGAGGGCTGGCCTGTTCCGAGTGGGTGGCCCTGATCAAACTCTTTGCGGAAGAGAAGTCCGTGCGCCGGATGACCGAGCTGCTCGGGCTTTCCCACAATACCGTGTACAAGGCGCTCACGGCTGTGCGTTTCTCCATCCTGGCCCACGCTTTGGACGCTCCGCAATTTCTGGGGCCCCGGACCGGGCTGAACTCCTATCTCAAGGGCAACCGGCTCACGGGCGGTCCCAAGGATATGTCCATGGACACCATCCCGGTATACGGCATTCTGGAGAAGAACGGCTGGGTGTTCATCGATCTGGTTCCCGGACTTCAAGCCGAGACGGTTTTTCATTTCCATCTCAACTTCCACCTCAAGCTGGTGCGTTCCGGCAATCTGGTCTACACGGATCGGTACAGGGAATACGACGCCATGCTCTTCTGCGGCAATGACACTTTGCCCTACGACTGCATCCGGTACTATTCCGCCCCTGCGCGCATCGATGCCATGGACTCGCAATTCTGGGCGTTCGCCCGCAACCGTCTCAAGCGTTTCCGCGGTATTCCCCGCCGGCGTTTTCCCCTGTATCTCAAGGAACTGGAATTCAGGTTCAACAATCGCGAACAGGACCTGTTTCCTCTTCTGGCCCAGCGCCTCTGCGGCCTTGTGCAGGAGTACTGTTGAGACCCCTTTGGACGCGGACCGGGAATTCTTGCTCCCGGCGGTCATTTTGGAGTAAGGTTTCAGGAAGGGGAGAGTCTCATGCATCGAATTGCGCCTGTCATCGTCCTGTTGCTGATCGTACTTTCCGTGGCCGAGGCCCGGGCCGGAGAGCCGTTTCCCGACCTTGTCCTGGAAGGCTGGCTGCCGGCCTTCCAGAGGGAATATCTGGGCGTGGACGACGATCCCCCGTCGTTGTCCGACATCCGCACCGGATATATCCTCATCGAAATCATGAACATGTATTGCTCCCACTGTCAGCTAGATGCGCCCACAGTGAACGAGGTCTACCAGTACCTGGACAACCGGGGTTATTCCAGCCGCGTCAAGATGGTCGTCATCGCGGCGGGCAACTCCCAGTTCGAAGTGGATTTCTTCCGCAACAAATATTCTGTGCCCATGCCCATATTTACGGACCAGAACTACGTGGCTTACAGGGCCGTGGGCGGGATGGGAACCCCCTACTTTTTTTTGGTCAGGAAGCATGAGGACGGCCGCCTGGAGTCCGTGTTCAGCAAGGCAGGGCACATCAAGGACAAGGACCGGTTCATAAAAGCCGTTCTGGTGGCGGCCGGTTACAACGGCTGACAGAGCAGGAAACTCGTGCCGTGAAAAAAATATTCAGCATCGTGGCCGGAATTGCCGTACTTCTGGCCGTATCCGTTTTTGCCCGGCAGTCGGCGGGCGTATTCCAGGCGGAAAGCCTCAAGCCGCGCGACAGTGTGCTCAGGGTTTCGGTGGGGGAGGTCGCCCCAGACTTTTCCTTGCCGTCCATCGATGGTCATCTGGTGACCCTTTCCGGCTATCGCGGCAAAAAGAACGTGATGCTTTCCTTTGTGCCCGCAGCCTGGGCCCCGGTCTGTTCGGACCAGTGGGCGGGCTACAAGCCGGCTCTGGGACTTTTTGAGCGATACGACACCCAGCTCATCGGCATCACCGTTGACAACCTGCCTGCTCTCTCCGCCTGGACCGAGCACATGGGCGGTGTCGGATTTCCGGTGCTCTCGGATTTCTGGCCTCACGGCGCAGTGGCCGAGCGCTACGGCGTGCTGCGTCTGGACGGGACTGCCGAGCGGGCCCTGTTCCTCATCGATAAGCAGGGCGTGATCCGTTTTATCGATGTTTACGACATCAATCTGAGACCGGACCTGGCGGACATCGTCAGGGAGATGGGAAAGCTTCCCGGCAAGTGACGCATGGTTCGATGCGGCGAGAAATCATACGGCATCCCCGTTTTCATGAGGATGCTTTTTTGTGTTGTTCTGGAAATACGGTTGGTGATTCCCCGAATTTTCGCATGATGAATTGGCCAAGCTTCCGGACCATGAGCCGATCCTCGTCCGGGCGCTGATGCAGGCAGACAATGGAGCTGGGAAGGGGAGGAAAACCATCCCGTTCCTCAAGAATACGCAACCCCTTGTCCACGGTGCTTCTGCCCACCGGGGCCACGGCCAGCCCCGCCCGCACCGCTGACAGCACACCCGTCAGGCTGGGGCTTACGAAACAGACGCGATGTTCTATGCCGTGCTTTCGGCAGGCCTCCAGAGTCCAGCGGCGGTAGGCGCATCCTTCGTGAAAAACGGCCAGGGGCAGGGGGCGTTGTTCGTGCGCGACGTGTGTGGCGCTGGTGACCCAGACGACGGGCTCGCGGCGTATTACCCGGGCGTCGTCCACCGGTTCTTCGGTATGGGTCAGGATGGTCAGGTCGAATTCGCCCCGGGCGTACTGCTCGGCCAGGGATCGGGTGGCGCCGCAGAAGACTTCTACCAGCACCCTCGGATAGGCGGCGTGGAACGCGGCCAGAATGCCGGGCAGGAACCATGTGGCGTAATCTTCGGGAGCGCCCAGCCGCACTCGACCTTCCATGTCCGGCATGGTCACGGCGGAAAGGGCCTCGTCGTGAAGTTCAAGGATGCGTCGGGCGTAGTCGAGCATTACCTTTCCTTCGAAAGTCAGGGAGACACCCCGTCCGGTCCTTTGGAAGAGCCGCACCCCCACATCACTTTCGAGTCGGCTGATCTGCATGCTCACCGCGGCCTGGGTCCGGTGCACACGCTCGGCGGCGCGGGTAAAGTTGCCCGCATCCGCCGCAGCCGTGAAAGTGCGCAGAATGTCGATGGGAAGGTTTTGGACGGCTTTGCTATCAAGCATGCTTATGATTAACATCAAATCAATTTGTTTGTCTAATTTCAGTGCCCGCTGCATATCCATGAAAACACCAAACAAAATCCAAGGAGAAGATCATGGTTGAAAATCAGATGGAGCTGAAAGAAAAGATCGGTAAGGACTGGGATAAATATCGGAGGCTGATGCCCGAGTTCGCCGAGATGTACGACGGGCTGTCAAGTGAAGCCTACGCCGATGGGGCAGTCAAGGCCAAGGACAAACGGCTCATGGCCCTGTGTGCGGCATTGGTCAAGGGCTGCCGCGCCTGCATCCTCTATCAGACGGACAATGCCCTGAGCCTCGGAGCGACTGTTGAGGATATATTGGAAGTCCTTGCGGTCGCCGTGTCTCTGGGAGGGACCATGGGGGCAGCCGAAGCCACTCGTGTCATGCGCTATCTGGAGGAACGGCAACTTCTTTAGTATGGTCGAACCTGGGTTTCGGGCAGGCTGTCTTCATCTGTCAACAGTATGTGGACGGACCGGATTAATTCGGAGGAGCACCGCCTCATAATGCAGGTTAGTACTTGACGAAATTCAAAAGGCGGTTTAGTCCGCCTTTTTTAATACCCTGTAAAAAACGGCGATACTCGTGTCGGCCTTTCGGAAGGCTTCGGCAGGAGAGCGGTGCCTTTTCCTTGACCGCAAGGAGGGAAGAACTCCGTAATTTCGTCTTTGGCCGAGGTTCGTCGGCGAATCCGATTGATCCATTTGCGGATATGAACTATGGTCGGCCCAGGAAAATGACGTAGTGTAAGGTTGTTACGACTGGAATTACGAAAAGAAACGACTTCTTCAGAGGGGGGAATGCGCACAAGCCTGGTTTTCACGGAGCAACTGGTGAGAAGGCATGGTGCACATTTTTTCGTGCTGCGGAGGTCTTTTTTCGTGCGAGATCAAGTGCGAGGCGAGGTGAGCGATCCATCGTTCTCGTTGGTGGCCAAGGATATTTCATTCGGCGGGGCGTTGAATGAAAGAGCAACGGTGCTCAGACCGCATCGATGAAACGGTGAAGATAATCGGCTATTATTGGCCGGTTGGGAGGAATAAGATGCAGAACACCAACGGCTGGAATTGGGAGCCGGGCCGCAAGGTTGAGACCTATGCGGACTGTGCTCAGAATTCCGAATGGCTGGAAGAGTGGTGCGTCAGCCCGGATGGCGAGACCGTGGCCCGTGTGGCCTGTACGGCTCCCGCTGAATTCGCGCTGTGCGTCAACGGAAAGCTTTCGGAAAACGTGTACGAGAAAATCATCTGTCCCAAGTTCACCCCGGACGGTAAATTGGTCGCTTTCGTGTCCCAGGACATGGAGTGGTTTCTGTCCGTGGACAATGAAGTCGGTGAAGAAGGTTACGGCTTTCTTTGGGATTCCATGTGGGCGGACGGCACCGTCGCCGCGGCAGTGCAGCAGGACATGCAGTACGGCATGATTGTCGGCGGCAAGATCTGGGACAACCTGTTCGAGAACGGCAACAACTTCACCCTCAGCCCTGACGGAAAGAAATCCGCCGCGGTCGTCCAGGTCAAGTCCCTGGGCCAGGCAGATATTTATACCTTCCAGGAAGGCGTCTTCCAGGTCGCCGTTGACGGCGAAGCCCTGGGCGACGTGTTCATGAACGTCTGGACTCCGTCCTTCAACGCCGACGGCTCCAAGGTGGCCGCACAGGTCCGCGAAACCCTCTATGACTATTCCATCGCCGTGAACGGCAAGGCCTGGGACGCCAAATTCCAGACCGTGTGGGAGCCTCGCTTCAATCCCAAGACCGGCGGCGTGGTCGCTCCGGTTCGTCAGGGCGGCAAATGGGGCATGGCCGAAGACGGGAAAATCATTTGGGCCCCGAAGTACGCCCAGCTCTGGCATCACCAGTTCACCGCCGAAGGCGACATCTGGGCCATCTGCGCCCCCGAGTTCGGCAAATTCGCCCTTGTCAAGAACGACAAGCCCTTCAGCCAAACCGCCGCGGTTGTCTATGATCTGGCCGTGAGCCCGGACGGCAAACGCGCCGCCGCCATGGCCCGTGGCGAAGACAGGATGTTCTCGGTGCTTACCGACACCGGAGCCTGGAACGGCAAGTACGACATGGTGTGGCAGCCGGTCTTCAGCGCCGACAGCTCCCATACGGCTGTTCGCGTGGACAGGAACGGACGTCAGACCGTCATTGTCGACGGCAAGGCCTACGGCGAAGACTTCGACCAGTGTTTCGACCCGGCTTTCAGCCCGGACAGCAGCAAGGTGCTCATCAAGGCGCTCAATGGGGATGAATACATCCGCATCGTCGCCGACGTGAGCGAATTCAAATAGGGGGAGCGCAATGTATCATAGCATTTACGACCTCGTAACCGGCCCCCTGACCTGGCTCGGCTTCGGCGTGCTGGTGCTCGGCGGCCTGTTCAGGATGGTTTCCCTGTACTCCCTGGCCAAGAAGAAGGACGCCAGCTCCATCGCCTACAACAAGGCCAAATACGGCATCCGGTCCATCCTGCACTGGATTACGCCGTTCGGAACCTTGGGCTGGAAGGAGAATCCGGTCATAACCGTGGTCACCTTCGTCTTCCACATCTGTCTGCTGGCCACCCCGATATTCCTGGGTGCCCATATCGACCTGTGGGATCTCAACTTCGGCGTTTCCTGGCCCGCACTGCCCGACCATGTGGCGGACATCATGACCGTGCTGGTCATCGCCGCCGGGTGTTTCTTCGCCTACCGGCGCGTCGTCGACAAGACTGTGGCCTTTGTAACCACCTGGAAAGACTGGTTCGCCCTGTGCGTGACCATGGGCCCGTTCATTACCGGGTTCCTGGCATATCACCAGATCTTCAATTATCAGTTCATGATCGTCCTGCATGTCATCACCGGCATCGCCTGGTTGTTGTTCATTCCTTTCGGAAGACTCAGCCACGCCATTCTCGGTTGGTATTCCCGTGTCTACATCGCATCCGAATTCCAGGGTGTGCGGCACGCCAAGGACTGGTAGCCCGATCACAAGGAGGATCAAGTCGTGTACAACGAAATATTCGACAGGAAGATCGAGGACGTCGGGCTGCAAACCGGTATTGACCGCCTGACTCCCGAGAAAATAGAAAAAACCGTCAAGCAGGTTCTCGAAGGAGAGACCGGGGCCAAGCTCAAGGTCTACCACGACACCTGCGTTCGCTGCGGCATGTGTGCCAAGGCCTGTCACTTCTACCAGTCCCATCTGGAACCGAGCTACTCCCCGGTGGCCAAAATCCACCAGAGCATCGGAGTGCTCATCGAGAAAGACGGCAAGGTGGGGCCGGACTTCATTTACCAGTGCGCCCAGATCGCCTACACCGAGTGCAACCTGTGCCGCCGTTGCGTGCATTACTGCCCGCTGGGCATCGACACCGCATACATGATGTCCACCATGCGCCGCATTTGCCATAAGCTCGGCGTCACCCCGCAGTATATCCAGGACACCGCCCATTCCCATTCCGCGACCATGAACCAGATGTGGGTCAAGGATGACGAATGGGTCGACTCCCTGCTCTGGCAGGAAGAGGAAGCCCGCGACGAGTTTCCGGACATGCGCATCCCGCTGGACGTGGACGGCGTGGATTTCCTGTACTCGGTCATCGGACCGGAACCCAAGTTCCGCACTCATCTGATCTACCAGGCCGCCGCCATCTTCCACGAGGCCGGCGCCAACTGGACCATGCCGAGCGAGCCCGGTTGGGACAACTCCGACATGGCCATGTTCTCCGGCGACTTCGAGATGATGGGCCGCCTCAAGCGCGCTCACTTCGAGTGTGCGCAGAAGCTGCACGTCAAGCGCATCGTCATGGGCGAGTGCGGCCATGCCTTCCGGTCCATTTACGACCAGGGCAACCGCTGGCTGGGCTGGAAGGACTACCCGGTGGAAGTCGTCCACTCCGTGGAATTCTTCACCGAGCTGTTCAAGGCCGGCAAGATCAAGATGAAGGCCAAGCATCCGGGCATCGCCACCATTCAGGACCCGTGCAACATCATTCGCGGCCGTGGCCTGTATGATCACCTGCGCTTCTTGGCCCACGAGGTCTGCGAGGAGATAGTGGAAATGGCCCCCAACGGCGAGCACAACTACTGCTGTGCCGCCGGCGGCGGGATCATCAACTGCGGACCTCCGTTCAAGAACGTGCGCATGTCGGGCAACAAGGCCAAGGCCGATCAACTCAAGGCCGCCTACGACAAGGGCGCCCGTACGATCCTGGCGCCGTGTCACAACTGCCATGGCGGTCTGGAAGACATCATCCACCACTACGGCATTGACATGGAAATCAAGTTCCTGGGCGACATCATCTACGCCAATATGGTGAAGACCAAGGCCGTGGAAGAATAGGAGGCAAGACCATGAAGAAATGCATCACACTCATGCTGGCGCTTGCCGCTGTCGTCGTCTTCATCCTTCCGGCCTTTTGCCAGGAGGATATCACGGAAATCAAGGACCCGGCCTTCCAGACGCTCAAGCGCCCGGCCGTTCCATTCATGCACGATGAGCACAATGAAAAGGCCGGTCTGGACGGCTGCCTGCCCTGTCACCACGAGGGCATGGAAAACGGCGAGTTCGTCGAGGGTGATCCCGCCAAATGCGCGGACTGCCACGAAGTGGCTCCCACTGACGACTCCACGGACTTGAAGACCGCCTACCACCAGCAGTGCATCCAGTGCCACGAGGATGCCGCCAAAGGCCCGGTGGCCTGCGGCGAATGCCATGTGAAATAGCGTCGTCCGATACGGAAAAATGGAAAGGCCGCCGGAGAAATCCGGCGGCCTTTTTGCGCTTGTGCAAAAATACTATCGTGCGCCGTGGGAAAAATGATACAAGTCGATCATGTAGCGGAAAAGGAGAACTGTGCGAACACACAGCCGGATCAAGCCATGCGGAAAAAGGGAAGATCGAAAAACGTCTATGTCGTAAAGACCTCGGCCGAGGACCTTGAAGACATCAAACGACGCAAGGAAGCCGAAACCAGGAACGTCTACCTGCTCAAGGAGGAGGACCAGGCCGTCCACAAATATAGTGACACGGTCTGGGACTTCGTGGATGCGGACGGTCTGTTTATAGTTCTCAGCGACGACAGGACCTTTTACATCAATTTCCGCAACTCCTTTTACAAGGAGCTGGAAATCGAGATGGAGCGAGTCCGATTGGTGAATTCCCCTGATCGGGTCAGGGATGAGGTCGGCGTTTATCTGGATTACCAGAAGAGGCCGTTTCTGTTCATGGACAGCGATGTGGGTGGGGTGTCTACCCTGCCGTTCCTGGAAAAATTCAAGACCGATTTTCCGGATGTCTACGTCATTGTCATGTCCACGGAGGCAGACAAGGGCATTCTGGCCAGGTTCATGGAGGCCGGGGCGGACAATTTCATCATCAAGCCCGCGTCCGTGAACGTCATCATCGAGAAGATCGCCTTCATCCTTTCTCCCCAGGACGAATTGGAGCAGGAGATCCGCAGGGCCAAGGCGCACCTCAAGAAAGTGGAGTTCGCCCTGGCCTACGGTGTGGCTCGGGGCATTTTGAAAACCAAGCCCGGCAGCCCAGCGGCCCTTATGATCATGGGCGACGCCCTCAAGGGGTTGGACCGGCGCAAGGACGCTCTGGAGTGCTATGAGGCCGCGGCCGAGAATGCGCCGTCCTATCTGGTCCCCCTCAAAAAATTGGTCCAGTTCTACCGGGAGGACGAGAACGAGGACAAGGTTCTTGAATATCTCATCCAGTTGGACGAGAGTTCGCCACTGCTTTTCGAGCGCAAGAAGGAGATCGGTGAAACCCTGCTGCGGCGCGGAGAATACAAAATGGCCGGGCAGTTTTTGGCCGGTGCCGTCAGCCTGGCCGGGAGCCAGAAGTACGAGGACGCGCCTTACATGGCCGAGGAGTATGCCGACAGCGTGGCCGACCACAATCCGCAGTATGCGGCCTTCATGTACAAGGACTGCATTCGGCTGCGCAAGCAGGCGAAGCTGGAGTTGGACAGCACCTACTACAACCGCCTGGGCCGTTGCCTGCGCAGACTGGGGCAGTGGAAGGAGGCTGTCTCCGCCTACATGGACGGCGTCCGCTACAACAAGGAGGACCCGGGCTTGTACTTCAACACGGGCATGGCCTACTGCGAGGGGAAGGAGTTCGCCAAGGCCGCCCAGGTCATGAAGAAGGTCACCGAAGTCGACCCTGGCTTTCATGCCGAAGATCTCCAGGTCGCCTACAATATGGGCATGATTTTCAAGAAGGCCGGGTATGAGGAATTGGCGCTGAACATGTTCGACTTCATCTGCGGCCGGGAGCCGGGCTTCAAGAACGCCGCCAAGATACTGGACGTCCTCAGGAAGAAGGTGAAATAGTTTTTTTCATTGGAAGACCGAGGCCGTCGGAGCGATCCGGCGGCCTTTTTTGCGCGGTAATTTTTTCCGGAGCGTTTTTTGCACAAAAGGGGGCCAGGAAGGGTTTTCTCTTATTATGGGTAAATAGGAGTGGGTTATGGGATTGACCATCAATAGGCCAGGCATTGGCCTGTACGGCAACAATCTGCTGAAGAACATGGAAGAGACCGGGCGTTCCGAATTCGGCCACGCCCAAGGGAACGGAAAAGCCCTGGCCAAGGGGCGCGATGAGCCTTCCGTGCGTCTGTCTATCTCCAACGAGGCGTTGGCCATGCAGGAAAACGGCGAGGCCATTCCTCCCGGCATGGAGCAGCTTTCCGAGGAAGATCGGAAACGCATGCAGGAGCTCACAGGCGAACTGGACGAAATAGTCGGCGGCGCGGGAGGGTTCCGCAAGTTGACTGAAACCCAGTGGGAACGCGTGGAAGGTATTTTCGGAGAAATTTCGGACATCCACAACATGCCTGAAGAGCAGCGGCCGCGCATTGACGATCTGAAGCGCGTTTACGAGTTGGAAAACGAGTTGGATGAGATCCAGGGCGATGATCCCGGCAAGGTGCTTTCCACCGAGGAGCAGGAGCGCGTGGACGAGATCATGCAGGAACTGGGAGGTCTCTGGGGCAGCGAGGATGAGGTCGTCCTGAGCGAAGAAGAGGAAAAACAGCTGGACGCCCTGGAAAAGCAGCTCGAATCCCTTAACGGGAAGCTGGACAGCTGGTCCCTGAGCCGGGAGGACGAGGAAAAGGTCGACTCCATCTTCAGTGCCATGGACCGTATCTACGAGCAGGCCGAGAAGCGCATGTATGAAGGGTTCGAATACCGCAGGGCCGAAGCCGTCTAAGGGGTACCCCGGAACATTTGGCTACGGCGTTGCCGCAAAGAAATCAGAAACTCGCGTATCGTTTCCATGCGCCGGGCTTGATTTCTTCGTGTGTCTCGTTCCCGTACGTGTATGAACAGGTTTTCACTACGTTGCGGAATGAAAAGGCTCACCCCGTTGTGGAGTGAGCCTTTTGTTTCCTAGGTCCAGGCCTTCATGTAGGACTCTGATGTCCCGCCGTTCTTTATGTGGCTGATGAGGGACGAGCCGATGACCGCGGCATCCACCAGGTCGCCGAAGGGCTCAAGTTGACTCGGGGTTTTGAGGCCGAAGCCGAGGGCCGCCGGAATGTCGAAGACTTCCCGGACCTCGGCGAGCTTGGCCTTGACTTCGGTGGGCAGGCTGTCGCGCTGGCCCGTGGTGCCGAGTACCGAAACCACGTACACGAATCCTTCGGCCTCCCTGGCGTACAGGGCCATGCGTTCCTTGGAGGTGTTCAGGCCCACCAGGGGGATGAACTCCACGCCGCGCGGCTTCATGGCCTTGATGACGAAATCGGCCTCGTCAATGGGCATGTCCGCGATGATCAGGCCCGAGACTCCGGCTGCCTCGCAGTCCTCGGCGAATTTGTCCACACCGTACTGCAGAATGGGGTTGAGGTAGCCCATGAGCAGCAGGCCCGCATCGAGCTGTCCTTTGCGTTCCTTGAGCCCGTCGAATATCCATTTCAGATTGATGCCGTCCTCCAACACCTGGAGGCAGGCCGCCTCCACCACCGGGCCGTCCGCCACGGGATCGGAAAAGGGCATGCCGATCTCGATGATTGCAGCGCCTGCCGCATCAAGCATTTCCAGCTCCTTCCAGAACTGTTCACGGGTCGGATAGCCTGCCGGGAGGTAGGGGATCACCGCGGTTTTCCCCTGTGCCTTTGCCGCTTGTATCTTTTCTTTCATGGGAGATGTCATTGTTCGCTCCTTACCCGAGGACTCGTTCGACGATGTCCATATCCTTGTCTCCGCGTCCCGACAGGTTCACGAGAACGCTCTTGCCCTGCAGCTTGTCCTTGTTCTCCAGCACCCAGGCCACGGCGTGGGAGCTTTCCAGGGCCGGGATGATGCCTTCACGCCGAGACAGGACCTGAAAGGCATTCAAGGCCTCGGTATCGTTGATGACGTCGTATTCGGCCCGGCCACTGGCATGCAAGGCTGAATGTTCCGGGCCTACACCGGGGTAGTCGAGACCGGCGGAAACCGAATGTGAAGGGAGAATCTGTCCTTCTTCGGTTTGGAGCAGCATGGATTTCATGCCGTGCAGCACTCCCTCGGAGCCCAGATTCAGCGGGGCGGAGTTGTAGCAGCCGGGTTCGCCGGTTCCTCCGGCCTCGACACCCACCAGCCGGACGGATTCATCCGGCACAAAAGCGTGGAACGCGCCTATTGCATTGGAACCGCCGCCCACGCAGGCGCAGACCACGTCCGGAAGTTTTCCGGTCTTGTCCTGAAACTGCTGGCGGGCCTCCCGGCCCACGATGGCCTGGAACTCGCGTACCAGCAGCGGGAAGGGGTGCGGTCCTGCTGCCGTGCCGAAGCAATAGTGCGTGTTTCCCTGTTCGGCGATCCAGAAGCGCAGCGCCGCGTTAATGGCGTCCTTCAGGGTCTTGGTGCCGGATTCCACGGGGATAACGCGCGCTCCGAGAAGTTCCATGCGCCGTACGTTGAGGGCTTGGCGCTCCACGTCCACCGCCCCCATGTACACGACGCACTCCAGGTCCATCATGGCCGCGGCCGTGGCCGTGGCCACGCCGTTCATGCCCGCACCGGTCTCTGTGAGCAGAACCTTTTTGCCCATCCTCTTGGTCAGCAGGGCTTGCCCCAGAGTGTTGTTGATCTTGTGCGCCCCCGTGTGGTTCAGGTCCTCGCGTTTGAGCCAGAGGTCCACGCCCGTGTCCTTGGAGAGGTTGGGACAATGGGTCAGGGCCGAGGGCCTGCCCACGCAGTCGCGGAGCAGGTCCGCGAATTCCCGCTGGAATTCCCTGGTGGTCATGATGGTGTTCATGGCCTCTTCCAGCTCCAGAAGCGGCGGCATGAGCAGTTCCGGAACGAACTGGCCGCCGAAGTCGCCGAAGTAACCTTTTTTCATAACTTGATTCCTATGATGCTTCGGACAGCTTTTGCATCACTGCCCGTAGTTTGTTTTCATCCTTGATGCCAGGGGCCGCTTCCACGCCGGAGTTGAGGTCCAGCACATCCGGTTCAACCTGCAACGCCGCATGGGTGTTCTCGGCGCACAATCCTCCGGCAAGAAACCAGGGTTTGGGTATTGCAATGGACTGGAATATATCCAGGTTCATGGCCCGGCCATGTCCGCCGCCGCTTTTGCCCGTATCAAAGAGCAGATGGGAGCAGTGAGGGGCGAAGCGGACGATGTCGGCCTGCAGCGCTTCCGGGGAGTCGTACTTTTCCGGCCAGAGCACCTTGATGACCCGGTCCGGCCCCACGGCGTCGCAGAACTCCTCGTCCTGGCCGCCGTGCAGTTGAGCATAGTCCAGGCCGCACTCGCGGATGATCTCTTTGACCTCGTCCGCGGTCTGGCGTACGAACACGCCCACCTTGGCAGCGGAGCCTGCATCGGCCCCGGCCGCGAAGTCGCGCCGTACGTTGCGCGGGCTGCCTTCATGGAAGATGAACCCCAGGAAGTGAGCGCCGAGGCCGCTGCACAGACTGACGTCTTCCTGGCGGGTCATGCCGCAGACCTTGACCTTTGGCCGTTTCATTGTCCCGCTCCCGTCAGTTCGGCCAGCATCGCTCCCGGATCGTCGGCCAGCATAAGGCTGGTGCCCACGAGTACTGCGTCGAAGGCGAGGTCGGCCATCTCCAGGACCTGTTCCCTGCATTCCACCCCGCTGGCGCTGATCCACAGTTCGTCGTTCTGCTTGTCCATGAGCCTGCGCGACACGTCCAGGGTGGTGGTCAGCGTGTTCAGGTCCCGGTTGTTGACCTGGATGATGGTGGCTCCGGCCTCGCGCGCGGACTCCAGGTCCTGCTCGTCGAATATCTCCACCACCGGCTCCAGTCCGGCCATTTCGGCCAGTTGGATAAGCTGGCGAAGTTCGTGGGTGGAACCGAACATGCGGGCGATGAGCAGCATGGCCGAGGCAGGGCTGGAAGCGGTCATGGCCACCTGCAGCGGGTCCAGGATGAAGTCCTTGCGCAGCAGGGGCAGGCCGTACTGGGCGCACATGAACAGGTAGTTGGGGTGCCCTTGGAAGTATTGGCTTTCCGTGAGCACACTCATGGCCGCGGCTCCGTTTTCCGCATAGGCCTGGGCATAGTCCAGGGGATTGGCGTGTTCGCGCAGAATTCCCTTGGAGGGAGAGGCGGGTTTGAATTCCGCGATGACCGCCCCTGGTCCCTTGGCTCGGATGGCCCCGGTAAAGGAGGGCCGCTCGCCCTCGTATTTCGCGGGAATTTGTCCGGCCATGAATTCCTCGCGCAGCGCTTCTATTTCGGGCTGCTTGGCCTTCCTGAACTTATCCAGCATTGGGTAACCCCTTTGTGAGTCCTTGTTTGACGGCGTTTTTCGCCTTGTCCGCGCAGTCGCGCATGGACTCTTGTTCCACAAGGTGGATGCAGACCGCAAGGTTCACGGCCACCATGTCCATCATGGCCTCCGGCCCCTTGCCGGCCAGGATGTCCCTCATGACCGCCACGGCTTCGTCCTTGCCGGAAACCCGCACGTCTTCCGCGCTGTGGGTCTTGAAGCCGAGCCGGTCGGGATTGACGGTGGTCTTTTCCATGATCCCGTCATGAACCAGATAGCCCCGGGCCGGACCGAAGGTGGTCACCTCGTCGAAGCCCCCCGCACCGGAGATAACCATGGCCCGCTCGATGCCGGTGAGCAGCAGGGTTTCGCCCATGATCTGGAGCTTGGACGGATCGCCCACTCCCAGCAACTGGTGGGTGGGGCGGGCCGGGTTCAGCAGCGGCCCCATGAAGTTGAACAGGGTACGGATGCCCAAGGCCTGGCGCACGGGCATGATGTGCTTGAAGGCCGGGTGGTAGTTGGGCGCGAACAGGAAGGCGAAGTTGGTCCTGGAAAGGGAGTCGGCCGCATCCTCGGGGGCCTGCATGAGAGGCACGCCCAGGGCCTCGAGCACATCGGCGCTGCCGCAGGACGAAGATACAGAGCGGTTGCCGTGCTTGGCCACCTTGTAGCCCATGTCGGCCAGGAACAGAGCCACGGCCGTGGAGCAGTTGAAGCTGAGCGAGCCGTCGCCGCCCGTTCCGCAGGTGTCGATGACCGGCAGGTCCACGCTGCCGTCCGTGTAGCCGGGGATGGCCTTGGCGTGTTGCAGCCCGGCGCGCACTCCGGCGGCCAGGTCCGTGGAATCCTCGCCCTTGGCCCGCAGTCCCATGAGAAAGGCTCCGGCGCTGGCCGGTTCCAGTTTTCCATCCATGAGCAGGCCGAACATCATGTCCGCCTGCACGTCGTCCAGAGGTTGTCCCTGGGCCAGCAGTTCCAATACTTCAGGTACGGTGGTCATGACATGTCTCCTATGCTTCCATTTCCAGGAAGTTTTGCAGCAGTTGCGGTCCCTTGGGGGTCAGTATGGATTCCGGGTGGAACTGGACCCCGTACCACGGCCGGTCCTTGTAGGTGATGCCCATGACTTCGTCGCGGTCCGCCGTGGCAGTGATGGTCAGCTTGTCCAGCGCCTGCTTGGCCAGCACCACCAGAGAGTGGTAGCGGCAGACCTCAAATCCGTCGGGCAGTCCCTTGAACACGCCCGAGTTGTCGTGGAATACCTTGGAGGTCTTGCCGTGCATGATGCGACGGTTGCGCACGACCTCGGCTCCGGCGTGATGCCCCAGGCACTGATGGCCGAGGCAGACGCCCAGCACGGGCACCACCTTGGGCAGCCGCTTCAGGAACTCCAGGCAGAAACCCGCGTTTTCCGGACGACTGGGGCCGGGAGAGATGCAGACCCGCTCCAGCTTGCCATTGCCCGCCATTTCCAGCAGCTCTTCGCGATCGTTGCGGATGACCACGGGGTCGGCCCCGAGCTGTTGAAAGGCCTGCACCAGATTGAAGGTGAAGGAATCGTAATTATCTATGAGTAAAAACATCGCCAGCTCCCTTGCCGGTTATGACCTCGAGCAGCACCCGGGCCTTGTTGTTGCATTCCTGCCATTCCTTTTCCGGGTCGGAGTCGTAGACGATTCCGGCCCCTGCCTGCCAGTTGCACAGGCCGTTGCGTATCCACATGCTGCGTATGGTGATGCCCGTATCCAGACTCACGGATTCGTTACCGGTTCCCATCCAGCCGATGCATCCGCCGTAGGGACCGCGATCCTGCGGTTCCAACTCGGCGATGATCTCCATGGCCCGTACCTTGGGCGCGCCCGAAAGCGTGCCCGCCGGGAAAGTGGATTGGAGCACGTCTATGGCGTCCATGTTGTCCCGCAAGACGCCTTCCACGTAGGAGGTCAAGTGCATGACATGGGAGAAGCGTTCCACGTTCATGAACTTGCCCACCTCCACGCTGCCCGGGGTGGCGATACGTCCCAGATCGTTGCGTCCCAGGTCCACGAGCATGACGTGCTCGGCCCGCTCCTTGGGATCGGCCAGCAGTTCCTGGGCCAGCTCCAGGTCCTGCTTTTCGGATTCGCCGCGTGGCCGGGTCCCGGCGATGGGCCGGACTTCCAACGCACCCTTGTCGCAGCGGACCATCATCTCGGGCGAGGAACCCAGCAGAACCATGCCGGACTGCACACACTTGGGGAAGCGCATGAAGAACATGAACGGCGATGGATTGGCCTGCCGTAGTCTGCGATAGATGCGGAACGGGTCGTCCGGTACGGGCACCGAGAAACGGGTGGAAAGAACCACCTGGATGCACTCGCCGTCAGCGATGAGCTCCTTGGCCTTTTCCACGGAGGCCATGTATTCTTCCTTGCCCGGATGGATAGTGGGTTCGCCCGCTTCGGGAGCGGCCAGATCCATGCCCCACTCGGTTGCTGCCGGGCGCGGCGTGGCTCCTTCGTCCAGGCTCAGGTAGCAGCAGGAGTGCCGCAGGTGGTCGAAGAGCACCAGCTGGCCGGGCAGAGCCATGCATGCTTCGGCCTTTTCCGGGGGCAGGGCGTCCATCAGCTTGGGTTCGAACATGCCGCCCGTGCCGTAGCCGAAATAGCCGTACATGCCCCGGGTCAGACCAGGCAGGCCGTCGTGCCCGCCGTCCGCCTGCTGCTCAATGTGGATGAGTCGGTTGGCCCGGCGCAGGCCTTCCAGATAATCCATGCCCGCCAGTTCCTTGAGCGGCTCGAAACGTTTGTCCTTCACGTCTACGACCAGTTTGCCCTTGTCGGGGTAGAGCGTGAGTCTGAAGTCCCAGGCAATGAGGCTGTATCGGCCGAGCCGCCCATCCACCTCGGCGGATTCCAGCAGGATGCCGGGCCGATCGCCCACCAGGCCCAGGTACAGGCTGATGGGCGTCTGTACGTCCGCGGGCAGCCATTTCCCGTACTGTGTGATCTTGATTGGTTCCATCATTTTTCTCCGTTGGCATGTTATGAAATAAAAAGGCCGCATCCCTTGGGGGGTGCGGCCTTGGTGTCCTTTTCCTGTTTTCGTGGCTATCGGACGCACCCCTCCTGTTGTTCGTCGTTGCGCCACCACCACTGTGCCAGAGATGCCAGAAGGTCCAACTCGCCGCCTGCGGCGAGGCTGAACAGGGTCATGAACTGGCGTGCGGTTTCCTGCAGGTAGGGGTTGGCGTCGGCGATGGTGCCGAACAGCTCGCTGTCCTGGGTCAGCATCTTTCTGGCCGCTTCCAGCCTGCGGTTGAAGGAGGGGGTGACGTAATTTTCGATGCCCGGCATGCGCCCGGCTGCGGCCAGGAAAGCCGCGGTGGTTGTGAAATTGAGACCCTGGATGAAGGCCATGGCCTTGTCGTGCTCTTCGGCGGAGGCCAGGAACGACGTGAACCCGGCAGCGTCGAAAATTCGCGCCACCCGGTTCGCGGCCCCGGTGTCGGATTCGCGGCCCGGAACTACGGCTACACGTGGGATGAACCCCTCGGGAATGACCGGCCCGAACAGGGGGTGCGTGCCCACCACCGGGCCGTCGTAGGCCCTGAGCATGGCCCGCAGGGGCAGTTCCTTCACCGACCCTACGTCGGCAAGGACAGCGCCTTCGGGCATGTGCGGGGTGGTCTGGCCGAGCACCTGATCCATGGCCGTGACCGGTACGCAGAGCAGCAGGAGGTCGCAGGACGAAACCGCCCTGTGCGCCGCCTGTTCATCGAACGGGCGGTCCAGCGGATGGATGTCGCAGCCCAGTTCGCCGAAACGCTCTGCGAACATGCCGCCCATCTGGCCGCGTGCGCCCACGATGGCTATGCTCTTAAACTCGGGGTCGCTCATCTTACTGGCCTTTCACTACCTTGTTCCATTCGTCGAAGAATTCGGGGAAGGATTTTCCGACGCATTTGGGGTTGTCGAACACCGGAGTGATGCCCGCGAGCTGGAAGATGGACATGCTCATGGGGACGCGGTGGTCGCCGTAGGTTTCGAAATCGATGCTCGTGCCCGAAGGCAGCGGAGCCGGAGTGATTTTGATGCCGTCGTCGAACTGCTCCACCTTGCAGCCGGTCTTGGTTATCTGCTCGGCGCAGGCCTGGAGCCGGTCGCATTCCTTGATCCGCAGGTGCGCGACATTGCGGATGGTGGTGGGGCTTACCGCGTGGGCGGCCACCACGGCCACGGTCGGCACCAAGTCCGGACATTTGCCCATGTCCACGTTCACGCCCCGCAGTTTTCGGGGGTAAATGGTGATGCCCTTGTCCGGGGTCACGTTCAGGCCCGCTCCCATCTCGGCCAGGATGTCGATGATGGCACGGTCTCCCTGCAGGGAATCCGGGCGAATACCCATGACCCTTACCGGCTTCTTGCCTACGGCGCCGGCAGCCAGGAAATAGGAGGAGTTGCTCCAGTCGCCTTCCACACGGTAGTTGGTGGGCTCGTAGCTGCCGGGCTCCACGTGGAAGCGCAGTTCACCGGGTTCCACCCGGCGGATGGATCTCCAGGGAACCTCGGTCCAGCGGCCTTCCTTGAGGATCTCCACATTGAAGCCGGCCTTGAAGTCCTCCATGACCTGGAGGGTCAGGGCCACGTACGGCCAGGATACGGCTTTTTTGCCGGACACGGTGACCAGAGTGGGCTTTTCCGACAGGGGCGCGCCCAGGAGCAGGCCGGATAGATACTGGCTGGATTCCTCCAGGGTGATGTCCACGGTCTTTTTCCGGAATCCCTTGGTCTCCATGACAAACGGCAGGAAGCCTTCCTTGCCTTCGAAGGTGAAGTGTACGCCCAGGCGGGAGAGTGCGTCGCACAGCTCCTTCATGGGGCGTTCGTGCATGCGCGGTGCGCCATGGATGCGGAAGCTGCCCTTGCCCGCTGCGGCCACGGCGGTCATGAGGCGGCAGGTGGTGCCGGACTCGTGCATATACATTTCATGCGGTTCGGCGTCGCGGTCCCTGCCGTCCGGGTTGGCTCCGCGCGGGCCGTTCTCGGCGCCGGTGACGCGCAGCGCGCCGTCGTCGGTTTCCTCGAATTTTGCACCGCAGGCGGCCAGGCAGCCTCGGGTACGGGTGATATCGTCCGAATCCAGCAGGCCGGAGACGACGGATTCTCCATTGGCCAGGGAAGCCGCGATGAGGGTGCGGTGCGACATGGATTTGGAGGCCGGGGCCTGCACCGTGATGATTCCGTTCGGGTCGTTGCTCATTGTCCTATCTCTCTCCATTCTCCTGCCGTCCGGAAGGGTAGCTCCCGAGAACGCGCAGGGTATGGCACTGCTTGCGCAGCCTGTTCAGCATTGATTCGTATTCGGCCTTGGAAAGGTCGCATTCCAGGTCCGTGAAAAAGACGTACTTCCATTTTTCGTTGCGCATCGGCCGGGACTCCAGCTTGGTCATGTTGATGCCCTTGCCCGCCAGGGTGTTCAGCACTCCCGCCAGCGCACCCGGGCTGTCCGGGGTGGTGAACAGGATGGTGGTCTTGTCGCGCTCGTCCTCGCGGCAGGGCGAAGGGGCGATGACCAGGAACCGGGTCCAGTTGTCCGGGGAATCCTCGATGTTCCGGGCCAGGATGTTCAGGTCGTACATGTCTGCCAGCCTGGCGTTGCCCACAACCGCGGCGCCGGGCTGTTCCTGGGCCACCTTGGCGGCGGTGGCCGTGGAAGCGGTGGGCAGTCGCGGGCAATCGCGCAGCTTGGCGTGCAGCCATTCCCGGCACTGTTCCAGGGGTTGGGGGTGGGAGTAGACGGCTTCCACCTTGTCGATGCTGTCCACCTTGCTCATGAGGCAGTGGCTGATGCGGTTGTATATTTCGCCTTGGATGTAGACCGGGTAGGCCATGAACAGGTCGACCACCTGTCCTACGGTGCCCTCCAGGGAGTTTTCCAGGGGAATGACGCCCAGTTCCGCGCCCTCGATGGCCACCGCACGAAAGATTTCCTCGAAGTTGGCCTTGGGAGTCAGATGCTGGGAATGCCCCATGTGTTCCACTGCCGCGAAGTAGGAGAAGGTGCCTTCCGGACCGAGATAGACGGTGCGTTCCGGGCGTTGCAGCCTGCGCGAGGAGGACATTATCTCCTTGTAGATGGCGCGCAGGTGCTTTTCCGGCATGGGGCCGGGGTTGCGCTCGGCGATCTTGTTCATGACCTCGCGCTCTCGGAACGGCATGTAGATGGGCTCGTCGCGTTTGGCCTTGTAGCGTCCCACTTCGAGACTGACGTCGGCGCGTTGGTTGAGCAATGCGACGATCTTTTTGTCCAGTTGGTCGATGCGGACGCGCATGTCCTTGAGCGGGGAGTCGTTCTTCTCTGCCATGGCCTTAGCCTTCTTTGATGTCTTCGGTGATGCGCATGCCGAAATGGCGGCCTGCCTGATCGGTCTTCACCAGGATCTTGTCGCCCACCTTGAGGGTGACCACGCTGACCGGTTCGCCTTTGGCCGAGACCACGCGGATGGTTTCCGCGTTCTGCAGGAATACCTGGCCTTGGGCGACGCCTTCCTTGGTTTTCACCTCGGCCTTGATGAGCAGCATGGGGCGGATCTCCACCTTGCAGCGGCCCACGGTGGCCAGGGAGGTTTCGCCGTCCGCGCCCACGATGAGCACATCGTCACCCGAGGCCAGTTCCTCGAGGTAGCTGGTCCTGTCGCCGGGCATGGAGCAATAGGCGTGCACCGCTCCTGCATTGACCCGGAACGGGCGGGCGGCCACGTATGGGTTGGATTCGGTTTCCGCGTGTACCAAAAAAGTAAAGGCCGAGGAGTTGCCGATCAGCATTCCCTGGCCTTTCTTGAGCACGCTCGTGGTGTCCACGCAGACTCTATGGCCGAGTCCCGCGGGACGGACTTCCGTGACGGTTGCTTCGGAGAGCTGCATGGTTCCCTGGGAGAGTTTGAGTTCCTTGACTATTTGCTTGAGGTCGGATGCGCCCTCGGGCAGGACCACGATGGTGTCGGCCCCGCGTTCCAGTACTCCTGCGGCCAGTACTGCGCGGTCCAGGCTTTCCGCTTCCAGCGCCAGAGTCTGAACCTGGGCCAGGATGTTTTCCACGGGGATGATTTCCCAGCCCTTGGCCAGGACCACGTTTTCCCCAGCCTGTATGCGCTTGACCGCGGTTTCCTCGTCGGCCTTTTGGGAGAGCTCCACACTGGGCATGACGTCGGGGGTGATGACTTCGATCTGGCTCAGGGATTTGACGCCCTCCACCTGGTCGGGCTCCACCATGACCGCGTCCACACCGGATTCGAGCGCAAGGGTGACGAGGTGTTTGTCGTAGGGGATGGCCTTGAAGACGATACGTTTCATGTCGATCTTTCCGTTGGGTTATTCGCCGACGTGGGCGAGTGCGTCCTTCACTTCCGCGTCCTGGTGGACGACCATGTTCAGCGCCTCCACGAGACGGGTGGGGTCCTTGTGCTGGAAGACGTTGCGGCCGACGGAAAGGCCTGCGCCGCCAGCTTCGATGGAATCATGCACCATTCGCAGGAAGTCTTCGGTGCTGTCAAGTTTGGGGCCGCCCGCGATGACCACAGGTATGCAGCAGGCGTCGGTGACGCGGCTGAAGGTTTCCGGGTCGCCGGTGTAGCAGACCTTGACCACGTCCGCACCCAGCTCGGTGCCCACTCGGGCGCAATGCGCCACTACGGCCGGGTCGTATTCATTCTTGATTTTGGGGCCGCGCGCGTAAACCATGGCCATCAGCGGTATGCCCCAGTTGGCGGCGTTCGTGGCGACCTTGCCGAAATCGCGAAGCATGTCGGCTTCGGTTTCGGCCCCCAGGTTGCAGTGAATGCTGATGGCGTCAGCGCCCAGGCGGATGGCGTCCTCCACGGATGCGACCAGACATTTTGCGTTGGGGAACGGTGACAGAGAGGTGGAGGCTGACAGGTGAACAATGAGGCCGATGTCCTTGCCTTCGGCGCGATGACCGCAACGAACCAGGCCCTTGTGTTCGACAACGGCGTTTGCGCCGCCCTCGACCACTCGGCCCACGGCTTCCTTCATGTCCACGAGGCCGTCGATGGGCCCGACAGTGACGCCGTGGTCCATGGGAACGATGATGGTTCTTCCCGTGTTGCGGTCGAAGATGCGCTCCAACCTGATGGCTTTGCCGATATGCATTACGTCTCTCCTTTGTGGCCCTCGAGCCGGAGCGATGGCCGGGTCGGCCCAGCTATAGAAAAAGGGCCGCCGGCTTTTTCGCCCGCGGCCCTTGGAAGTTCTTTTTCTGTACCTTTTTTCGGCTACAGCACAACCCTTCCGTGCCCGCGGGCGCGAATAAACCAGTACCAAAAATACAGGTAGGAAAAGGTGTTGCTGCTGAAGAATTTATCCATGTCCATATGGCTAATGGAGAGCCGCCCCGCTTGTCAAGAAGTCTTTTTAAATACATTTAATACACGATTTTGTATAAAATACATTTTTGTATCTTTAAACAAAAGTTTTAATATTACAATTTTGAAAATAACAAAAGTCAGCAACAAAACAATGTGACCAAAATGTAAATTTCAATTTAAGCGCGTTGAGTTTGAAAATAATTTTATTGAGTTAATTCAGTGTGTTGAGTTTTTTGGCACGTTGGTTGCCTAATGAGTGGGAGTCGCAAAACGCATTCCATAAGGAGGAAACAAAGATGCTGTTCGGACTGTATGCCCGGAAAAACTGGTTCAAAAGGCTCCTGGCGCACCTTGTGGTGGCCACTATTGCCCTTACGCCCGCTATCGCCTTTGCGGGAGAGGGGGGCGAGTATCTGACGCAGGATAATGCCAACATCCTCTGGACCCTGATCGCCGCCATTCTGGTCATGTTCATGCAGGCCGGATTCGGCTGCGTTGAGGCCGGATTCACCCGCGCGAAGAGCGCCGGGAACATCATGATGAAGAACTTCCTGGACTTTGCCGCCGGTTCGGTCATCTTCTTCCTGTTTGGATTCGCCCTCATGTTCGGCACGGATGTGGGCGGTTTCATAGGCAGTTCCGGCTTCTCCCTGAGCGGGGTGGCCGATGCGGACCTCCCCTGGACCTATACCTTCTGGTTCTTCCAGAGCGTGTTCGCCGCCACTTCCGCAACCATCGTGTCGGGTGGCATGGCGGAACGCACCAAATTTTCCAACTACGTGCTGGTTTCCATCATCGTCACCGGCCTGATCTATCCCATCTCCGGTCACTGGGCTTGGGGCAGCCTGTGGCTGGGCGATTCCGGTGCAGGTTGGCTTGAGGGTATGGGCTTCAACGACTTCGCCGGTTCCAGCGTGGTCCACTCCGTAGGCGGTTGGCTGGCCTTGGCAGGCGCCATGGTGCTCGGCCCCCGCATCGGCAAATACACCGAGGACGGCAAGGCAAAGGCCATCCCGGGACACAACATCCCCTTGGCTGGATTGGGCGTATTCATTCTCTGGTTCGGCTGGTTCGGGTTCAACCCCGGCTCCACCACCACCGCAGACAACACCATCGGCCTGATCGCCATGAACACCTCCCTGGCAGCCGCTGCAGGCGTGCTCGGTGCAATGGTCATTTCCTGGGTCCGTTTCGGCAAGCCTGATATCTCCATGACCATGAACGGAGCGCTGGCCGGCTTGGTGGGTATCACTGCTCCCTGCGCCACGGTCACTCCCGGTCCGTCCATCATTATCGGTCTTGTCGCCGGTGTGCTGGTGGTCCTGTCCATCGAGTTTATCGACAAGGTTCTGAAAGTGGACGACCCCGTGGGTGCGGTTTCCGTGCACGGCGTGTGCGGTGCTTGGGGAACCATCTCCTGCGGCCTGTTCAACGTGGGCGACGGCCTGTTTATGGGCGGCGGCGCCTCCCTGCTTGGCGTGCAGCTCCTGGGTGTGGGTGCTTTCTTCCTGTGGGCGTTCGGCGGTGGATACATCATGTTTGCCGTCATCAAGGCTCTTCTGGGACTTCGCGTCACCAAGGAAGAGGAACTCAAAGGTCTGGACGTGGCCGAGCATGGTTCCGAGTCCTACAATGGCTTCCAGCTCTTCACCACGGAATAGGGCATCCATAATCATTATATAAGGAGAAAAGCCATGAAGCTCGTCATAGCATACATCAGACCCGAAAAACTCAACGATGTTAAGCAGGCATTGTACGCCAAGGAGGTCTACTCCCTGTCCGTGACCAACGTACTCGGTTCCGGCCGTCAGAAAGGGTTCACCGAAACCTATCGCGGCGTGGAAATCGAAGTGAACCTGCTCAAGAAGGTCCGCCTGGAGATCGGCGTCAACGACAATTTCCTGGAGCCGACCATCAAAGCCGTTGAATCCGCAGCCAAGACCGGCAACGAAGGTGACGGCGTCATCTTCGTGATGGATCTGGCCAAGGCCATGCGCATCAGAACAGGTGAAGACGGAATCCTCTAAGGAACGCGATCACATACACTCCACCCGACACGCCGGGGAGGATCGGCCTCCCCGGCGGACGCGCGAACAAAGCCACCCAGCGGAGCCTCCATGCAACATCCGGACAGGACCGTTCTCGAAATCATCGAACAGGGGCATCTCAAGACGGTTTTTCAACCCCTGGTTTCCTTGAAGCGTAAATCGGTCTTTGCCTTGGAAGCTTTGACTCGCGGCATCGACCCGGCAACGGGCGAAACCATTCCCCCCTCCTTTCTCTTTGCCCTGGCCACGGAGCGGCGGACCCGCCTGGCACTGGACCGGGCCTGCCGGGAAAAGGCTCTGGAGTCCTTTTCCCACCTGCAATGGGCCGACCGCAGTCTCATGCTCTCCGTAAACATGGATGTCTCCTGTCTCGGGGTGAGCGCCAGGGGAACACGAAACCTGCTCAAGGCGGTCCGCAAATACGGCGTCTCTCCCAGCAACATCATCATAGAGATAATTGAATCCAGAGCCGACAACACTGACGTATTGCTGGACTTCGTGGAGTTCTACCGCAGCAGGGATTTTCTTATTGCCCTGGACGATGTGGGCGCGGGATATTCCAACCTGGACCGCATTCCGCTCATCAAGCCGGACGTGCTCAAGATGGACCGGTCGCTTATTTCCGGTATTCATGAGCAGTTCCATAAGGTGGAGGTGGTCAAGAGCTTCGTGCAGATGGCCGGGCGTATCGGGGCATTGGTGGTGGCCGAAGGTGTGGAGTGTCAGGAAGAAGCGCTCTGTCTGCTGGAAAACGGCGTGGATGTGTTTCAGGGTTTTCATTTCGCCAGGCCCGGCAACCCGACATCCGGCTATTCCGGCCTGCGCGAGGCCGTGGATTCCCTGGCTTCATCCTACGAGACTTTGGTCACCCGCCGCGTCAGCGAGAACAAGTACCGCCTGAATCAGTACGATGCCCTCATGCTTACTCTGGGCATGGAGATCGCCGCGGTGGATGCGGACACAGGCAAAAATATGGACCGGGAATTGGCTCGTTTCGTGGACGCCCACCCGATGATCGAATGCCTCTACGTCCTGGATATGCGCGGCGTTCAGGTTTCCAGCACCGTCTGCAACCCGGACAAACTCAAGCGCAGCAAGCGCCTGCTTTACGAACCCGCCAACCAGGGGACCGATCACTCCCTCAAGGAATACTATCTGCCGTTGCGGGCCGGGTTGGAAAAGTTCACCACCGCCCCCTACATCTCCCTGGCATCGGGCAATCGGTGTATCACTATCGCTCACGTCTTTCATCACCGGAAGTTGAACAAGGACATGATTCTCTGCGCGGACATCAGCGACATTCAGGATGAAACGTGCTGCATGGCCGAGGCGTAGCGCCTTTGCTTTCAATCCATGTTCCTGCCCGGAGTTTCTTGGAGAGGAGCTTGGTCCGGCGGTTTTACTTCTTTGTCAACGGCAGGACGGAAGCTTGAGGTTCCCGCCCTGCCTTTCATTGTTTGCGGGCCACCAGCAGCAGGGTCTGACCGTCGCAGCCGGTGAAGATGTGGGTGAAGCCGCCGAACCCTGCAGCAGTGAGCGATTTTTCCAGGTCCTGTCTGGAAAGGAAATGGGTTTCATAGCCCATGAGCCGGGTGATCAGCTCCACATTGGTCCGGTAGAGAGGGCTTGCGCCGCCTTCAGGGGAGAGGTGGTGCGAGGCGAAGCAGCCGCCGGGCTTGATGGAGCGATGAATATTTCCGAATGTCTTTTCGAAATCGTTCACGCAAGCGTAGAGGATATGCGAGGCGAATACGAAGTCGTAGGCTTCTGCGGGAAGTTCGTCGTTACGCAGGTCGAACGGTTTGCAGGAGATACGGTCGGCATATCCCAGCCTTGAGCAACGCTGCATGGCCGGTCCGGTCACGTGGGGCAGATCCAGTATGGTGCTGGTCAGGTCGGAGTTCTGTTCCAGCAGTTCCATGGAATAGTGGCCGTGGTTGCCGCCGATGTCGGCCATGGTGCGGAAGGATGCGAATTCCGGCAGATTCTTCAGGTAGGCGACCGCTCCCTGGAGCTGCCCGTTGAGTGCATGCTGGAGCGTTCCGTCCATGGTGTCTCCCTCTGCCCAGGCTTCATCTGTTTTCTGGCGTTCCATTTCGCCGCCCTTGAGCAGGGTGGGCAGGCTTCTGCGGAGCAGCTCGTTGTGGCTGTGTTGCAAATCCAACGCCTTGCCCTGATAGAGCGGTGATGAACTCACCAGGTATTCCTCGGCCATTTCCGTGTTGGCATAGGTGCGTCCGTCTATGGTGAGCAGCCGGCGGTCCACCAGTACATCCAGCATGGCTTCCAGTGGTTCGGCCTTCAGTTCCATGGTCTCGGCAAGTGTTGCCGCGGACATGGGTTTTCCGCTCAAATGGTCGAACAGGTTCATGCGTACGGCGTCGATGATCGCCTGGGCGCTGATGGATTCCATGAGCACATGCTCGACCGGGGCCAGAGATGTCTTGGGGGTTGGGAAGGGCATGGGTGCCTCCTATGGAGTTAAGCATCTTAACTCTTTTGGTAAAAAAATTACTTCAGGTAGTTGTCCATCCAACGGTCCATCCGTCTACAGACTTCTTTGAAGACGTTGTATTCAGCGTCCGGCATGGAGGCCACATAGGAGAAGAACTCCCTGTCGTGCTCTTCATGAAATTTCATGTGCCCCCTCTGGGCCCTTTCCCCCAGCTTCGTGGGGTGGAGTATCTGTTTGGACTGGTTGTTCTCAGCCACTTCGCGGTAGACAAGTCCTTTTTTCTCCAATCTTGACACCAGTTGGGACATGGCCCCCTTGGTGACAAAGGCCATGTCGGCCAGCTCGGTCAGGCTCATGGGGCCGTGATCGCAGAGCTTGGCCACGGCGTGGATTTCGGACGGATTGATGAGGATGCCAACACCGAAATCAAGTGGCAACTTGCTGATTCTGTTGAATTTAGCCAGTACTGCGCTCAGGTGCTCAAATTCGTTTTTCATTGCTTCAAGGCTTCGCATGTTTAATGTGTATAGATGCTAAACACATCCGTCAACAAAAAAGCGGAAGCATGAAGCTTCCGCCTTTTGTATGCGTGTGACGTTTCGCCGTGCTAGATCTTGCAGGCGGTGCGCAGGTCGTCGACCGCGTCGGTCTTTTCCCACTGGAATTCTGGGAGTTCGCGGCCGAAGTGCCCGTAGTTGGTGCTCTTGCGGTAGATGGGCTGCTTCAGCTTCAGGCGATCAATGATGTAGTAGGGTCGCAGGTCGAAGACTTCGGTGACGGCCTTGGTCAGCACATCGTCGGGAATCTGGCCGGTGCCGCGGGAGCTGACGACCACGGAGACGGGCTCGGCAACGCCGATGGCGTAGGCGATCTGCACTTCGCACTCATCGGCCAGTCCGGAAGCGACCACGTTCTTGGCGACGTAGCGGGCCATGTAGGCTCCGGAGCGGTCGACCTTGGACGGGTCCTTGCCCGAAAAGGCGCCGCCGCCATGTGCGCCCGCGCCGCCGTAGGTGTCGTTGATGATCTTGCGTCCGGTCAGGCCGCAGTCGCCTACCGGGCCGCCGACCACGAAGCGGCCGGTGGGGTTGATGTAGGTTTTGAGCTGGCCGTTGACCAGTTCCTCGGGCAGGGTCTTCAGGATCACTTCCTTCATGATGGCTTCCTGCAGGTCGGACTGGGCAATGTGGTCATCGTGCTGGGTGGAGACGACCACGTTGTCGATGCGTTTTGGTTTGCCGTCTTCGAATTCCACGCAGACCTGGGTCTTGCCGTCCGGGCGAAGAAAGTCGAGGACCCCTTCCTTGCGCACGTAGGTCAGGCGGCGGGAAAGCTTGTGGGCGTAATAGATGGGAGTGGGCATCAGGGTCGGGGTCTCGTTGGTGGCGTAACCGAACATCATGCCCTGGTCGCCCGCGCCCTGTTCTTCGGGCTTGGTGCGGTCGACGCCCTGTGCGATGTCGGCGGACTGTTTGTCGATGGAAGAGATGACTGCGCAGGTCTGCCAGTCGAAGCCCATGGTGTCGGAGCTGTTGTAGCCGATGTCCTTGATGGTTTCGCGGACGATTTCCGGGAATTCGGCGTAAGCGGTGGTGGAGATTTCGCCGGCGATGAAGGCCATGCCGGTGGTTACCAAGGTTTCGCAGGCCACGCGGCAGTCCGGGTCCTGAGCGATGATGGCGTCAAGGATAGCGTCGGAAATCTGGTCGGCGACTTTGTCGGGGTGTCCTTCGGTTACGGACTCCGAAGTAAACAGGTACTTTCCTTTGGGAAACTGCATTCTCGATTCCTCCTGTGAACCTTTTGTTTTCAATCCGGCCTAGAGACCCAGGCTGATTTTGTAGTCTATGACTTCGGCCACCTTGTTGTCCGCGTCGGTGATGACAACATGGGGCTCTCGGGTTGTGGCTTCGTTTTCTTCCACCCACTGGTAGGTGGCGATGATGATGCGCTGGCCCGCCTCGCCCTTGTGAGCGGCCGCCCCGTTCAGGCAGATTTCACCGGGACCGCCCGGAATGGCGTAGGTGGTCAGGCGTTCTCCGTTGTCGAGGTTGTACACGTCCACCTGCTCGAAGGGCAGGATCCCTGCCGCCTTGAGCAGTTCGGTGTCGATGGACAGGCTGCCGTGATACTCCAGCTTGGCGCTGGTTATGGTGGCGCCGTGAATCTTGGCGCTCAGGAAACATCTCCGTGCCACGTCGTCATACCTCTATGTATTGGTTGTCGATGAGCCGGGCCTTGCCCATGTAGACCGCCACTGCCGCCAAAACCGGGCCGCTGATGGACTCCACGGGCTTGATGCCGTCCGGCGTCACCAATTCAATGTAGTCCGCACGCCCCATGGGAACGCTTTCCGTGATGCGGGTGCGGATGAAATTCTTCACAGTCTCGGCGTTGCACTCGCCTTCCAGCACCAGTTTTTCCGCAGCCTTCAAGGCCGCGTGTATGCCGGGTGCGCAGGCGCGCTCCTCCTCGGTGAGGTAGGCGTTCCGTGAACTCATGGCCAGGCCATCGGCCTCGCGCACGATAGGTCTGCCATGGATTTCCACCGGAATATTCAAGTCCTGCACCATGCGGCGGATGATGGCCAGTTGCTGCCAGTCCTTTTGGCCGAAGGCGGCCAGGGTGGGCTGGGTGAGCATGAACAGCTTGGTGACCACGGTGCATACGCCTTGGAAATGGTCGGGTCTGGTGCGGCCGCAAAGTCCCCGAGCCAGTTCGGGTACTTGGACCCAGGTGGCGTGGTCTGGGTTGTACATGGCATCGGCTTCGGGCGCGAAGAGGATGTCCGCTCCGTGCTTTTCGGCAAGTCTTGCGTCATTTTCAAGGTCATGTGGGTAGGAGTTCAGGTCCTCGCTTGGGCCGAACTGGGTGGGGTTCACGAACAGGGTGACCACCATACGGTCGCACAGGGGATGCACATGATCCATGAGCGAGAGGTGTCCGGCATGGAAAAAGCCCATGGTCGGAACCAAGCCGATGCTCATACCTTGTCGTCGCCACTCGAGGCAGAGTTCCTGTAATTCTTTCGGGTCGGTGATTTTTCGCATTTCGCGTTCCTGTTTAACGCCACGCAGGAATTCCTTGCTATGATATATCGGAAAAGATGTCTATATCTTTATGTCTTGATATAGTCGAACTGGCGTCGGCTATGCTTATATATATGTTATGGCTCGAGGAGGCGCTGAAAGGCCCGGGGGTGTGGGGGAGAGGTTCGTTCCGGATTCGACTGCGTATCCGCCAACTTTTCGTTTGAGAAAAGCGGGCTCTGCCTGTAAACTCCCGATATGAAGTCGAATCAACAGGTTTTCGTGGACGGCTGCATGGCACTTACTCGGCAGGAACTCATCGACAACGAGCATGCGCTCAAGGATGCGATTTCGGATTTCCTGCCCTTTTCTTCCTACAGTCTCTTTTTCCCGCGCACCGATGAGGATCCCCGGGAAGCGGCGAGCAGGGCGGAACCGGAATTCCGCAAGGAGGACGGCGAACTCTTCCTGCCGTTGGTGCTGAGCGGCTCGCTGTTGGGGTATTTCGTGGCTCGCGGCGTGCGGCTTGCGGCTCCCAGGGTGGCCCCGAAGTACATCAAGGGATTGGCTTCGGCTGCATTGGAGCGCATCGTGCTTCAGAAGCGCGTCATCACCGACCCGCTCACCGGGTTGTTCAACCGCGAGTTCTTTCTGAGCGAACTGACCCGTGCCATCGATCAGGTGCAGGATTGTCTGCACACGGGGGCCTGCTCCACCAAGCCCCTGAACATGGAACTGCCGTCCTTTACCGGCACGTTCGGCGTTATCTTCATTGACTTGGACAGTTTTCGCTGGGTTTGTGAGAAGTACGGCTACCTCACCGGCGACGATATTGTGGCCGAGGTGGGGCATCTGCTGGGCATGGTTTGCCCCAAGCACGTGACTGCCTCGCGTTTCGCCAACGACAAGTTCGCGGTGCTGTTGCCCGACGCCAAGCCCAAAGCTTGTTTCCAGCTGGCCGAGGTCATCCGGGCCGGTATCGGCAAGTTGTCGTTTGTGGATGACATCACCGAGGACATCATCAGAATCTCCGCCAGCGTGGGATATGTGAATTACCCGCAGGCCATGGACGGTCCTCAGTTCCGCAAGGAGCCCGCCGAACAGGCCCGCGTCCTGTTGCAGAAGGCCCGCCGTGCCGTATCCACGGCCAAGGACCTGGGTCGCGACCGCGTGTTCGCCTATGCCGACATCCTGCAGAAGGGCGGCAAAGTGGTGGATATCCTGCCCATGGAGCGCATGGTCGTGAGCCTGGGGGCCAATGTGGGCGCCCGGGTGGGGCAGCGCTTTTTGATCAGCGCGCCCAAGTCCGGCAGGTTGACCACGGCCAAGATCACCGAGGACGAACGCCTCTCCGCCCAGTATCCTACCGTATATAAGGGGGAGGCTGTACTCATCGAGGTACAGGAGGAGATGGCCTTCGCCGAGTTGCTGCACGCCACGGACCCGTCCCTGGCGGTGGTTGCCGGGGACAGGCTCAGGCTGGTGGCCGAGCACGAGAGTATTTTCGAACCCGCCGACGCGGCGGATATGCCCATTAAGGAGCAGGATACCGGGCTTTACGCCTACCGGGATTTTGTGGCCCATGTGGAAAAGGATCGTCAGTCCCAGGACGTTTTCGGCCTGACTCTGGTGCGCATGCTGGACGAGCTGGGAGATCAGCCCGGCAGTTTTCAGAGCTTCATGGACTCCATGGCTCGCAAGATCACGGGCCTGGCCCGAGAGGTGTTCGGGGAAGATACCGTAGTTGGACGCTATGGCCTGGGCGGCATGATCTTCTACCAGCCCGGCTTGGGCGAGGAAGAGTTGCGGGCCAAGGCCCTGGAACTGGAGAAGCTGGCTTCCAGGCAGCTGGACACGGAAATCGCCGTGGGCGCGTCGGCCTTCCCGTACCTCAATTTTCGGCGGACCGACATGATGGACAACTGCCGCAAGGCACTGGAGCACGCCCTTCTGCTGCCCGAGCCCCGCGTGGTCGTGTTCGATTCCGTCTCCATGAACCTTTCGGCGGACCGCAGTTTCACGGACGGCGACATCTACGGCGCGGTGGAGGAGTACAAGCTTTCCCTGCTGGCGGATGAATCCAACCTGCTTTCAAGGAACTCGCTGGGCATCTGCTACGCACAATTGGGCCGCCTCAAGGAGGCCCGTAAGGAGTTTGAAACCGTGTTGGGGCACGACCCGGCGGATGCCATGGCCCTGTACAACCTCGGCTGGGCCAACCATCGGCTGGGCAAGTTCAAGGATGCACGCGCGGCCTATGAAAAGTGCCTGGAGCATGATCCCGGCCATGTGTTCAGCATGATCCGGCTGGGCAACTTGGCCGAGCGGGACAAGGAGCTGGACGCCGCCGAGAAGTGGTATTCCAAGGCCGGGGAGTTGCCCAACGGCGAACGGTTGGTGCTGCTGTCGCTGGCGCGGGTGCACATGACCCGGGGCGACAACGACCAGAGCCGCGAATATCTGCATCTGGCCCTCAACGCCAACCATAACGACGACCAGGCCATGCACATGCTGGCCTCCATGTATCTGGACATGGGTGAGGACCCGCAGATCGCGGAAGTGCTGTCCCGCCAGTGCGCTGCCCTTCGGCCGGACAGGGACGAATATTGGGAGACGCTTGTTCGCTCGTTACTGGAACAGGGCAAGGATGAAGAGGCCCGCAAGGTGCGCGGTAGGGCCGGCTGATGAAGTGGTTTTTTATGGCTTGCGTGTAGCTCCGCTGCTGAAAGAAAAAGTCCTTGCGAGTTGATCGCGAGGGCTTTTTTTGAGTTTCGCACTTAAATCATTTTGATCATCGCCTTTTGAAAACATTCCTTCGGTTTTTTATCAAGTCGTCCATTTGAATTGCGCCGGATTCGTACGGTTTTTCTTGACACACAAATGTGACATCCGTATTACATGCGGCTAGTGAATTTGAAAATGATTTTCTATATCATCAAAGAAAAGGAGTAACCCTACGATGCTGAAACGACATGTCTTCATCTGCTCTCTGCTGCTGATCCTGTTTGCCGCGACAGCTGCGCAGGCTCATGATATGTGGCTGGAAAAACGGGGGGACAAGGTTCACCTGCTTTACGGACACCCGGGCAACACCGACCCGTATCCCGTGTCCCGCATCACCGCCATGACGGGGATCACCGCCAATGACTGGCGCGTCGCCCTGGAGCCGGTAGAGCACAAGGGAGAAGCCTATGCCTGGCTCAACGACGAGTTCGTCATGCTGACCGTCGAGTTCGACAACAAGTATTGGTATAACACCGAAGAGGACGGCTGGCGCAATTTCCCCGGTCCGCAGGAAGTGCGCGGAACCATCGTCGACGAAGGACGTTCCTACAAGCTGGCCAAGGAAATTCCGACCTGGCAGCCTTTCATGGCCAAGCCCGTGGGCCAACGCGTAGAGATCGTGCCTCTCAAAGATCCCACCAGGCTGAAAAAGGGCGATCTGTTGCCCGTGGTGCTCTATTACGAGGGCAAGCCCATGCCAACTGAAGGCGCGCGCGTTTCCAAAACCTCGGACTCGGGCATCGAGCATCCGGACATGGCCGACCTGAAGGGCGGCAAGCCGTTCAATGTCAAGGTCGGTCCGGCCGGTCGCCAGCTCATCATCGGCAAGTATGAGCACCGGCTGGATGACACCCGGCGGGTCTGGTACGCATTTTCCCTGAGTTTCACCACCACCAAGTAACGACTGTTCAGGGCACCGGAATCCGTTTCGGCGGGTTACCGGTGCCTTGCCGATCATACATACGGAGCTATCTCAAATGACCAAGACCATGAAGCTGTTTCCCGTGTTGGCCCTTTTTGCCTGCCTGTGCGTCCCTGTCTCGGCCTCGGCGCATTCCGCCTTGTGTTCCTGCCTGGACAACGGAGACGGAACCATCACCTGCGAGGGTGGGTTCTCAGACGGCTCCTCCGCCAAAGGGGTGCGCATGTTTGTTCGCGATGCGAACGACAAGACCGTGGCTCGGGGCAAAATGAACGAGGACAGCGAATTCACCTTCAACAAACCACAGGGGCCCTATCTGGTCATCTTCGATGCCGGACCGGGCCATCAGGTTGAAATTAAAAGTTCTGATATCGTGGAGTAGCGGCTGTCCATGTCGTTGCACCCGCGGCGCCGCTGAAAGAAATGAGCCCTCGCGTATGCGTTCATGCGTGAGGGCTTTTTTTATCCGATTCGCCCTGGGGCTGAAAACTTTTACCGGAATTCTCATGATATGGTTCGATGTTGAATCCGGATGGACGTTGGGCCGACAAAGGAGCTTGACAGGAGCGTATAGTGGCTATACGGTTTCTGCATGTTGGTTCGCAGTAAGGAAGAATCCGGTGTCAGCTATCAGCTGTTGCGCGTGGCGTGGCTGCTTTTTGATTATGACAAGAAGACCCATTTTTATGGGACTGACAAACGTTTGTTCGAAGCCGAGATTCATCTGATTGTTGCGATCCAGGAGAATCCGGGATTTCATGTGGCGGCCTTGGCGCAGAAATTCGGCGTTACCAAGGGGGCTGTTTCCCAGCTTGTCCAGAAATTGGAGAAAAAGGGAATGGTGACCAAGCAAAACGACCCTGACAACCAATCGAAGGTCCTGTTGAGTCTGACCTCGAAAGGGCAAACCGCTTATGCGACGCATGCGCGGTTTCACCGCGAGTTTGATGAAAAGGTCACCCGGTTGTTGGAGGAGGAATCGGAAGAGCACGTCCGCTTTCTCAAGCACTTTCTGCGCACCATGGCGCAGGAGATCGAGGCCCACGAAGAATAATTTTTTTACCTCAAGCGTATAGCTGCTATACGCTTGGATCCAACAGGCAAACAGGAAGAATTTCATGATCGAAAAAGACAAAAGAATTCAGGTGCTCAGTGATGAAAAAGTTTCGACAGCCCTCTTGAAATTAGGGCTTCCGGCCATCATAGGCATGTTGGTTTCGGCTCTGTACAACGTGGTGGACGCGTACTTCATCAGTTGGCTCGGTCCCAGCCAGATGGCGGCGGTTTCCATTGTTTTTCCGGTCGTGCAGGTGGTTATCGGTCTGGGGCTGACATTTGGAACAGGAGCCGCATCGTGCATCTCCCGCTATATGGGAGACGGCAACATGCCTGCCGCCAATAAAACCGCTTCTTCCGCCCTTTTTTCCAGTATTGTTGCCGGGGTTGTCATAACAGGCGTCTCTTTGTTTTTTTCAGAGCAGATACTTGTATACTTGGGTGCTTCGGAAACAATCCTGCCGTATGCTGAAAGCTATTTTACCGTTTACATGCTGTTTTCCACGGTCACCGTATGCTATATAGCAATAAACAATGTTGTCATCTCTGAGGGCGCTGCAAGGATGTCGATGCTTGTCATGTTGTTGGGCGGAGTTTTGAACATACTCTTGGATCCTGTTTTCATTTTCACGTTCAAATTGGGAGTCTATGGCGCCGCTGTTGCAACCGTCATCGCCCAGGTTGTCATGCTTGCGATCTTTATCTGGTATTTTGTCGGGTCCAAGGCAAATGTTGAAATAGCGCCAAGTCATATCGCTTTTGAAAAAAACATATACCTCGCTGTGCTCAAGCTCGGTCTTCCGATGTTCGCCTTTCAACTGCTGTCTGGTCTTTCCATGGGAATGACGAATACGGCGATCAGCGAATACGGTGACGCGGCGGTGGCCGGCATTGGGATCGCATTGAGAATATTGGCCTTGGTGTCTTTTGTGATTTTTGGATTTGTCAAAGGGTTCCAGCCTCTCGCGGGATATAGTTACGGCGCCGGCGATTACGGACGCCTCAAGGACGCCACAACAGCCACGTTGAAATGGACAGGGGGGTATTGTGCCGTCGTGGCTTTGTTGCTTTGCCTTTTCAACCGTGAAATTATGGAGCTGTTCAGCCACGGCGATTTGAGCATCGTGGAGATAGGCGGAAGCGTCCTCCTGTACAACGGGGCTGTCTTCATATTGTTTGGATTTTTCATGGTCTATTCAACGCTTTTCCTGGCTTTGGGAAAGGCCGGGGAAGGGATGGTCTTGAATCTGAGCAGACAAGGGATCTTTTTTATCCCGGCAATTCTGATTTTGCCCGGAATCTTTGGAATGGACGGCGTGGTCTATGCTCAGCCCGTGGCCGAGGCATTGTCCTTTGCGCTTGCGTCCTTGCTGTTCATTCCATTGAAGAGATCCCTGGATGGGCTTGCTGGTTCCGCCGCTTTTGTGCCGGACCATGGGGTGTGATGTTTCTGCCCCGTCAAACTTCGGCTCCCGCAACCGGTTGAGGAATGCATTCGCAATGAATCTTGTTTGGTTGGGAAGTACGATCCGATACCTTTTATGACGGGAGGCAAAACACCGTTAAGCGATCGTCGAAGAGTTCCGGAAGGAATGGGGAGCAGGAAACCTTTTGCAAAAGGTTTCCTGCTCCCTAAATTCGTTAAATGTCCCCGAACACCCAGCGGATGGAGCCGGGCATGAGGTGGGCGAGCATGGAATGGTTGCGTTCGCGGTTGATTTCGTCGCCTGCAAAGTGGTTGTTGAGCGCGAAGCCCTTGAACGGAATGCCGTTGCTGGCCAGGAAGTGACCATTGAGTTGCGCGTTGCTCAGGCAGCCCAGTTCATTGGGCACCACCACTACCGTCTCCAGCCCGCAGTACTCGGCGATTTCGTAGTTCTTGCGCTGCTTGTCCAGGGGCACGAGGAGGCCGCCCGCTCCTTCCACCAGAAGTACGTCGCAGTCCTTGACCTTGGTGATGGCGGAGACGACCTCGTCGAAGGGGAAGGTTTCCCAGAGGAAGCAGGGCGACACCGGCTCGTCGCCGGTGAAGAGCACCACGGCGTCTTTTTCGGACAATCCCGCGTAATTGCGTACGAAAGCCGCGTCGTCGTCGGCCGGATAGCCGGTCTGTACGGGTTTGACGTATTTGACGCGTTTGCCCTGGCTTTTCAGTTCGCGGGTCAGCCAGGCGCTGAAGTGGGTCTTGCCTATTTCGGTTCCTGTTCCGGATATGTAGAGTTTTTCCATGATCAATCCAGTACGACGCTGACGGACTCGCGGGCAATGTCCACCAAAGTCTCGATTTCGTTTTTAGTGATGACGTAGGGCGGCAGGAAATAGATGGTGTCGCCCAGGTTTCTGAGCAGTGCGCCGCGTTTGACCGCCTCTCGGTATATCCGGAATCCGATGCGTCGCTTCCAGTCGAACGGGGCCTTGGCTGTAGGGTCGGCCACCAACTCCACGGCACAGATGAATCCGGTGGACCGGATTTCTCCCACATGCCTGTGTTCGGCGAACCGGTCCTCAACGCAGGAACGCAGGTGTTCGTACTTGGGCCGGTTGGCGTTGATGACGTCGTCGTCGCGGAAGATGTCCATGGTTTCGCAGCCAACTGCGCAGGCCAGCGGGTTGCCTGTGTAGCTGTGGCTGTGCATGAAGGCCTTGAGCTCGGTGTAGTCCGCGTAATACGCCTCGTAGACCGTGTCGTTGGTCAGCACCACCGAGAGGGGCAGCACGCCCGAGGTGATGCCCTTGGACAGGCAGACGAAATCCGCGCAAACACCGGCCTGCTCGGCGGCAAACATGGTGCCGGTGCGGCCGAATCCCGTGGCGATCTCGTCGAAGATGAGGTGCACGCCGTGCGCTTCGGTGCAGGAACGGAGCTTTTTGAGATAGACGGGCGGGTACATTTTGAAGCCCCCTGCGAACTGCACCAGCGGCTCCACCATGACCGCCGAGAGGGAGTCGGCGTTTTCGGCCACGGCCCGTTCCATATGCTCGAAACAGGGTGCGTCGCAGGTGGCGCGGTGTTCGCCGTAGGGGCAGCGGTAACAGTCCGGCCCCTGCACGCGGATGTTCTGCGGCATGATGGGGCCGTACAGGTTGGTGTACAACTCCTCGCCGCACAGGGAGAGCGCGCCCAGGGTTTCGCCGTGGTAGCCGTTGTCCAGGGCGATGAATTTGGTTTTCCCGGGTTTGCCCGTGTTGTGCCAATAGCCGTAGCTCATTTTCATGGCCGCTTCCACTGCCGCCGAACCGTTGTCCGCAAAAAAGATGTGCGTCAGCTCGGGCGGGGTCAGCTCCATGAGCCTTTCGGCCAATTTTTCGGCCGGGGAGTGGGTGGTCCCTGCGAAAATGACGTGGTCCAGGGTGTCGGCCTGACGCTTGAGCGCGTTCATGAGACGCGGGTTGCAATGGCCGAACAGATTGACCCACCAGGATGAAACCGCATCAATGTACGAATTGCCCTCCGGGTCGAAAAGATATATGCCTTTTGCCTTCTGAACGTTTATGAGAGGGTGATCCTCCACGTCCTTCATTTGGGTGCACGGATGCCAGACGGTGTGCCTATTCATTGAATTTCCTTATAGATAAGTAGTTGTTATGAAAGCACTTTGGTTGAAAAGACGAATTGGGGTCGGACTCGAAAACCTTAGGGAAGAGGCACGGTTTCGTCAAATCCCGGATCTTGACCGCGGTGCGGACCGCTTGCTCGTGCATGGGGGCAGGCGTTACCTCAACCTGGCGTCCAACAACTACCTTGGCCTGGCCGGGCATGACTCGGTGAGGCGGGCCGCCGTGAACGCTGCGGAAGAATACGGTGCATCCAGTGGCGCGTCCAGGCTTATCACCGGCACATATTTTCTTTTCGGAGAGCTTGAGGCCGAACTGGCCGAATTCAAGGAGTGCGAAGACGCCTTGGTGCTCGGCTCGGGCTATGCGGCCAATCTGGCCATTCTTTCCTCCCTGGCGGACCGGCATACCGTGGTCTTCTCCGACCGGCTCAACCATGCCAGCATCGTGGACGGCATCAAACTTTCCGGCGCAAAGCAGGTACGCTACCGCCACAACGACATGGACCATCTGGCCGCCTGCCTGAAACGGCATGCCGATGCGCCGCGCAAGGTGTTGGTCACGGACAGCGTCTTCAGTATGGACGGGGATGTGGCCGAGTTGGAACGCATCGTGGAACTGTGCGCCCGGCACGATGTGGCCGTGGCTGTGGACGAGGCCCATGGCGCGGGAGTTTTCGGCCGCGGGCGCGGCCTGGCGTATGAACTGGGGGTGGCCGGATATATCGACGTGCACATGGGCACCCTGGGCAAGGCCTTTGGTTCCCACGGCGCCTACGTGGCCGGCGACCGGACGCTTATCGATTGGTTGCGCAACGCGGCTCGGCCGTTTATTTTTTCCACGGCTTTGCCGCCCGCCACCGTGGGCGCGTCGCTGGCCGCTGTTCAATTGATCAAGGATCGACCGGAATTTGGCGGCAGGGTACTGGCCATGGCTGAACGCGTCAGGAGGGTCTGCCGTGCACTGGGCCTGGACACCGGCGGCTCGGTCACCCAGATCGTGCCGGTGATTCTGGGTACCAACGAGCGAGCTCTGCACGGCCAGGAATTGCTGCGTGAGAAGGGCGTCTGGGCCGGCGCCGTGCGTCCGCCAACTGTGCCCGGGGGCAGCTCGCGCCTGCGGCTGTGTCTGCGTGCGGATTTGACCGACGATGACATGATTTTGCTGGAGTCGGCCTTGACACACTTGGCGGCGGGTCTGGAGAGGGAAACGCCATGCCTCTGACTTTTGTTTCCGGATGGGCCGGATATCCTGAAATCTATCCCCGGCTGGTAGAGCGCGGCGAATTTCTGCAGCCCTTCGTTGACATGGACGAACGCACTCTGGTGCGGCGTCTGCAACAGGGGCGGGGCACGCTTGCCGCCTGGTCCTCGGGCGCACATATGGTGCTTAAATACTGGCGGGTCATCGAGCCGCACTATGAGCGCATCATCCTGGCTGCGCCGTTCTACGATTTTACTTCATTCACTCCCGAACGGGTGGTCAGACTCATGCTTCGCCAGTTCGGCAAACAGCCCGAAGCCGTGCTCCGGGAGTTCCTGAAAAAGTGTGGCTGCGCGCGGCCGGTCTCCTTTGTCCCGGAGCATGCCGGACCGCTGGCCGAAGGCTTGCGCTATCTGATGCAGTCGAAGGCCCATCCTGCCTTCACCGGCGGCTACAAGGTGGTGCTGGTGCACGGCGAGCAGGATCGCATCGTCTTCCCCGAAGCCTCGGAAGACATTTTGCAATACCTGGACGGCGCGCAATACATGGCCCTGCCGTGCGGGCACTGGATTCCCGAACATGAGCTCCTCGACCTACTCGCATAAGGCCCGCGTCGGCCGTAGTTTCGACCGGGCCCACGCCACCTATGCCCGGTTCGCCTCGGTGCAGGCCGAGGCGGCGCGCGCCTGCGCGGCCAAGGTGGAGCCGGGGCACTATCCCTCCATCCTGGAGATCGGCGCGGGGTGCGGCGTGCTCACGCATTCGGCGGCCCGGCGTTTCAGCCATGAACGCTATGTGGCCGTGGACATTGCCCCGCGCATGCTGGAAGGCATCGACACCGGCCTGCTCACCGCGCCCGAGCTGCTGGTGGCCGACGGTGAGGAGCTCGGTTTCGACCCGGGGACTTTCGACCTGCTGCTCAGTTCCTCGACCATGCAGTGGTACGCTGACCCGACCCGGTCCATCCCGGAAAATCTCGGGCTGCTGCGGGCTGGCGGTTCATTTTCCCTGTCTGCTTTCGTGCGCGGTTCCCTGTACGAACTGGCCGAGGCGAGTGCGGCAACCGGATTCGGCTCCATGCTGCGGATGTGGGGCCCGGAATTCTACGTGCAACTCATGGAGTCCATGCCGGACATTCGCTTTCAATGGGAAGTCTGCGAGCATGTGGTCGTGTTTCCTGACGTGCATTCCTTTTTGCGTGCGCACCAGGCCACCGGGGCCACGGCAAGCGCACAAAAGAGCCCGGCACGCCCCAAGGCGTACCGGGATTTCATCCGTTACTACGAGTCCCGTTTCAGCGTACCCGGCGGGATCAGGGCCACTTCGCAGGTGCTGCATCTCTGGGGCGGCAAACTCTAGAACCTTGCGAAATCCTCCCCGGCCGGCAGGGCCTGTGTTTCTGTCGCGGCGTGGATGTGCGGCTGGCTGCGTTCGTGGCCGTCGACGCTGAAGTAGCCGATTTCCTGTTCCAGCATTCCCGCCTGGGAGGAAAGCTCCTCTGCGGTGGAAGCCAGTTCCTCGGCTGCCGAGGCGTTCTGCTGCACCACACTGTCCATCTGGCTGACAGCCTGGGAAATGATGTCGGTTCCGCTGCGTTGCTCATCGCTGGAGGCGGATATCTCCTGGAGCAGATCCGCGGTTTGGGTGATCTCGGGCACCATTTTCTCCAGCACGCTCCCGGCTTCTCTGGCTACATCCATGCTTCTTGCGGAAAGTTCGCCGATCTCCACGGCGGCCGAGCCCGAACGTTCGGCCAGCTTGCGGACCTCGGCGGCCACCACCGCAAAGCCCTTGCCGTGCTCGCCGGCGCGGGCCGCCTCGATGGCGGCGTTCAGAGCCAGGAGGTTGGTCTGTCGGGCTATTTCTTCGATGATGGAAATCTTTTCGGCAATGATGGTCATGGCCTCGACCGTTTCGGCAACGGCCTTGCCGCCCCGTTTGGCTTCCGTTGCCGCGCGGACGGCGATGTCCGCGGTGCGTTTGGCCGTATCGGCGGTGCCTAGGATGTTGGCGGACATTTGCTCCATGGAGGCATTGGTTTCCTCCACGGACGCGGCCTGTTCCGTGGTCCCCTGAGCCATGGACTGGGATGATTCCGACAGTGCCTGGCTGCCCGAGGAGACGTTGAGAGCGGCCGTTTTGATGTGGCCGATAACCTCCCGGAGCCTGTCGCCCATGGTGTTGAGCACCGAGCCCAGTTCCTCGAATTCGTCATGCACGGCATGCTTGTAAATCTTGCAGTCGCGGCAGTCCTCGCCCCGTTGGGCCTTGGGACAGTGCGGGTCGGCATTGAAGGAACCGGCTTCCACCCAGCAATAGGACTCCTTGCCGTAGGAGCGGCAGTCCGGGTTGTTGCATCCGGCCATCTGGCCGCAGTCCACGGCTTTGCCCATGGGAATGTAGTCCACGTTGAGGTTGCCCAGATTGAACTGTTTGAGCACCTCGGCCACCCGGCCTATGGCCCGGGTCAGGTAGTCGGCCAGGTAGAAGCTCAGGCCGGTGACGAGTAGCGCCAAGCCTATGCCCAGCCCCAGGGTCCATGCCTTGAGGGAGGAGAGTGTGTCTCCCACCTGAACGGCCAGGGCCGAGGCGGCCGGGTCCTGGCCGGCCTGCTGCAGGATCGGGGTGAGCTGGCCCGCCTTCCAGTAAAGTATGCCCACAAGACCGGCCACGATGATGACCGCCCCGCCTGAACCGAGTACTCTGACTTTGTTTCCCGCCTTCATGGCTGCCTCCCTTGGGAATGTCTCCGGTTTGGGCCGGAGATCATACGGGAAAAATGTTGGCACAAAAGTGGAGCTGGAGAAATTAGAAATAAAATTTTCTTCGTTAAGAAGTCCGTGAGATTCTTAAAAAGGATGGGGTGCCGCATCGAGCGACACCCCATTTGCGTTTCGCATTGATCTGGTCAGCAGCCCGAGGCCTTGAAAGCCGTATTGACGATTTCCTGGGCTTCGGCCTGGAGTTCCCTGAGATGGCTTTGGCCTTTGAAGCTTTCACCGTAGATCTTGTAGATGTCCTCGGTGCCCGAGGGACGGGCCGCGAACCAGCCGTTTTCCGTGGTCACCTTGAGGCCGCCGATGGGCGCGTTGTTCCCCGGCGCGTTGGTCAGAACCGCCTGGATGGACTCACCAGCCAGGGCGTCGGCGGTGATCATGTCCGGGGTGAGGTCCTTGAACGCGGCCTTTTGCCCGCTGGTGGCCGGGACGTCCATGCGCTCGTACACGGGCGAGCCGTGGCGTTCTTCCAGTTTTCTGTACAGTTCGCCGGGATCCCTGCCGGTCTGGGCCGTGATCTCGGCTGCCAGCAGGTCCATGATGATGCCGTCCTTGTCCGTGGTCCAGACGCTGCCGTTGCGGCGTGCGAAGCTCGCCCCGGCTGATTCCTCGCCGCCGAAGGCGCAGGAACCGGCCAGCAGGCCGTCCACGAACCATTTGAAGCCCACGGGCACTTCATACAGCTTGCGGCCTAGTTCCCCGGCCACCCGGTCGATCATGGAGCTGGAGACCAGGGTCTTGCCGATGGCCGCTTCTGGTTTCCACCCCCTGCGGGTGCGGAAGAGGTAGTTCACGGCCACGGCCAGGTAGTGGTTTGGGTTGAGCAGTCCGGAGCTTTTGGTGACAATGCCGTGGCGGTCGTAGTCCGGGTCGTTGCCGAAGGCTATGTCGTACTCGTCCTTGTGCCGGATGAGTGATGCCATGGCGTATCTGGATGAGCAGTCCATGCGGATTTTGCCGTCCTTGTCCACGGTCATGAAGGAGAAGGTCGGGTCGATGAGTTTGTTGGTAACTTCCAGATCCAGTCCGTAGGTTTCGGCAATGGGCTCCCAGAAGGCAATGCCCGAGCCCCCCATGGGGTCCACCCCTATTTTGAGATCTTCCGCCCGGATTGCGTCCATGTCCAGGATATTCCTCAGGTCCAGCACATAGGGCATGACAAAGTCGTGATGGGTGACGTTATCCGCCTTGAGTGCGCTTTCGTAAGGCATGCGGCGGATGCCTTCCACTCCGTTTTTCAGGATATTGTTGGCCCGGGTCTGTATGGCGCCGGTGATGGAGGTGTCGGCCGGGCCGCCCTGGGGCGGGTTGTACTTGAAGCCCCCGTCGCGGGGCGGGTTGTGGGAGGGCGTGATGACCACTCCGTCTGCCGTGGAGCCGTTGTCGCGGTTCCAACTCAGGATGGCGTGGGAGATCACCGGCGTGGGGGTGTAGCCCAGCCCTTCCTGAATGTGAACGGCTATGCCGTTGGCCGCGAAGACCTCCAGGGCCGTGGCCAGGGCCGGTTCGGACAGGGCGTGAGTATCCATGCCCATGAACAGCGGCCCGTCGATCTTGTTTTGGGCTCGGTATTCGCAGATGGCCTGGCAGACGGCCAGGATGTGATGCTCGTTGAAGGTGTTGTCCTCGGAGCAGCCCCGGTGCCCGGAGGTGCCGAAGGAAATGCCTTGGGACGGATCGTCCGGGTCCGGCTTGTTCAGATAATAGGCGGAAACCAGCCTGGGGATGTTGGTCAGCAGATGTTGGGGCGCTGGGCGCCCGGCCAGTTCATGAAGCGGCATGGTGTCCTCCGTTGCGGGTGTCTCATATTTCCAACTCGTGGAATCATTTGAATATTATGTCCGAAATATACATCGTCAGCAAGGCGGAGCGTGCTGAATGGTGCCCATCTGTTTCTTTACAGGTCAATGATTCAAGGATAAATCTAACGCGTTCATATAATTCCCGCTTTGCGAATGATTGTCTGCAAAGCGGCGTGGCATCGGCGTCCGGGGGCGAACGTACGGTCCATGAAACTGATTGGTCGATCAATCAACTTCAAGAGGAGATTGTTTTCGGCCGTGCGGAGTTGTCATGATTTTCAATGTGTTCAAAAGAAGTCTTGCGGTGATGGTCATCGTCCCTGTGGTGCTCACCATCATGCTTGGGGTGGGGATCCTTGTCATTTATGTTTCAGATTCCTCTTATAAAATGGTTCTGGAAAGCGAGACCAGGGCCGCCACAAGCCTTTCGCGGTCTGTGACCGATTCCCTTGCGCTCTATTTGTCGAGCCTTGAGGACAACGTGAGCCTGCTGGCCGACGACCAGAGCGTCCTCGATGCTCTCGGTGGAGACACCCGTGGCGTACAGGAGCTCATGGGTAAGGTGGTCAAAGGCTCCGATGAGCTGTGGGGCATGATCATCTTCGACAGGAACGGAAATACCCTTGCCGGTCTCAAGTCCGACGGACGGCGGATTGCGAAGGTGAACGTGGGCGACCGGGACTATGCCCAAGCCGTGCTCGGCAACGGCAGGCCCTATGTGGCCAAGACGGTCCTCCAACCGAAGGACGGCAGCGGCGATCTGGTATTCGGCGTGGCCACCGGCGTCCGCAGCCCCCAGGGAGATATCCTGGGCGGCATCGCCATTTTTCCCAAGTGGAGCGTCTTCACCTCCAAGTTCATCGATCCCTTTACCATCGGGAAGAAGGGCTATGGCTTTGTGCTGGATGCCCAAGGCAGAATAATACATCACCCCAAGGATGCCGGTCTGATTTTGCAGGATCTCAGCCGGTACGACTTTATTCGTGATACTTTGAACCGCGGTAACGGGCGGATACTTTACGACTGGAAGGGGGAAAATCGGGTCATGGCCTTCAATACCGAGCCCCGCACCGGGTGGGTCGTGTGCATGAGCGCGTACGAGAGCGACCTGGCCTCCGCTGCGATCTCCCAGCGCAACGTGCTGCTGGGAGTGGGAGCGCTCATCGCCGTGATCGCCATCGGCCTCATCTTCTTCGTGGTCCGCAGGCTCGTTCTGCGGCCTGTCAACGAAGGGGTCGGCTTTGCCAAGGGAATGGCCTCGGGCGACCTGACCAAGGAGATGTCCGATATCAGCCGCAACGAGTTCGGCATGCTTGTGATGGCTTTGAACGGCATGGTGGCCAAACTGCGCAGCATCGTCATGGGCGTGCTCGGAGCCTCTGAAAATGTGGCCGCAGGCAGCGAACAGCTCAATGCCGCGGCGGAGCGTATCTCACAGGGCGCGACCGAGCAGGCCTCGGCAGTGGAGGAAATTTCCGCCTCCATGGATCAGATGACCCAGAATATCCGTACGAACATGCGTGTCGCCGAAGAGACCCACGCCATGGTCAGCAAGACCGCCAATGACGTGGTGGAAGGCGGAGAGGCTGTGAACGAGGCCGTCGGAGCCATGCGCAACATTGCCGAGAAGATCGCCGTCATCGAGGAAATCGCCCGGCAGACCAACCTGCTGGCCCTGAACGCGGCCATCGAGGCGGCTCGAGCCGGGGAACACGGCAAGGGATTCGCCGTGGTGGCGGCGGAAGTCCGCAAATTGGCGGAGCACAGCGGTGCCGCAGCAGCGGAAATCGGCGCATTGTCCGCCTCCAGCCTGACCCTGTCGGAAAAGGCAGGAGTACTGTTCAAGAGTATCGTTACTGAAATCCAGGAAAATGCCGAAAAGGTCCATGAAGTGGCCGCCAGCAGTCGCGAGCAGGTCCATGAGGCCGAGAACATCGCGGCGTCCACCGCGCAACTGGAATCCGTGGTGCAGCAGAACGCCTCCGCCTCGGAGGAACTCGCTTCCACGGCTCAGGAACTTTCCGGCCAGGCCGAGGAACTTGTGAGCACCATGTCCTTCTTCTCGGTGGACCAGGTTATGGGGGGGAACGGATATGGTAACGGCAACGGCAACGGCGATGCGCGGCATGTATACGTGTCGCAGGCCAGACCGAAGCAGTTGGCCGCAGGCGAGACCGACGACAGCGAGTTTGAAACGTATTAGCCGCGTCTGAGAGCCCTGATGCGCTGAAGCACGGGCGGGTGGCTGTAGTCCAGCCAGACCGTGAACGGGTGGGGCGTCAGATTCGACAGGCTGTCTATGGAGAGCTTCTTCAGGGCGTCCGCGAGTTTTTCGGGGGCGCCCGTTGTTTTGGCGGCAAAAGCGTCAGCCTCGAATTCATGCTTGCGGCTCACCGCGCTGGATACCACGGAAAGGATCATGGATACCGGCGTGTACAGCAGGCCGAAAAAGACCAGCCCCGCATGGATGCTCATATGCTCCATGTTGAAGGCGTCGAACAGGCCCCGGTTGTTCAGGAACAGGCTCATGAGGAAAAACACAGCGCCGGTTTTGAAGACCATGGTCACAAGGCGTTTTTTGATGTGTCCCAGCTTTCCGTGGCCCACTTCGTGGGCCAGGACACCCAGCAGTTCGTCCGTGGCGAGGCTGTCGACGAGGGTGTCGAACAGGGCGATGCGCTTGGTCTTGCCGAAGCCCGTGAAGAACGCATTGGCCTTGGTGGAGCGCTTGGAGCCGTCCATGACGAAGATGCCGGAGAGGCGGTAGCCCTCCTGGCCCGCATAGTCTTTGATTCTGTTCCTGAGCTCGCCGTCTTCCAGTGGGGTGAACTTGTTGAACAGGGGCAGGATCCATTGCGGGGCCACATAGGTGAGCAACAGGGTGAAGGCCACGGCGAACCCCCAGCACCAGACCCAGGCCAGTGAGCCTGCGGCCTGGAAGAACCAGAGGATGGCCGAGAGCAGCAGGCCGCCGATGACTGCACCCAGGAGCAGACCTTTGATCTTGTCGGCCAGAAAAGTGCCCCAGGTGGTGGTGTTGAACCCGAAACGGTTTTCCAGAACGAATGTATGGTATATGTCAAAGGGAAGGCCGATGGCGCCGCTGAGCAGCCCCAGGCCCGCGAAGTAGGCCAGCCCGGTGAGGATGGAGCCCAGGCCCAGGGAGCGGACCGCAGTGTCCAGCACGTTGAAGCCGCCCAGCAGGATGAAGGCCAGGATGATCAGCAGGTTCACGGTTTCGTTCACGTCGTCGAATCCCATGTTGGCCCGAGCGTATTCCTGGGAACGTGCGTAGCGATCGGCATCCAGCGAGTCTGCGAATTCTTCGGGCAGGTTCGGGTCCAGGGCATTGGCATTGAGCCTGCGGGACGTGAAATGGAGGAGGTATGCGCCGATGAGCGAAGCCAGAATGATGATCAGATATGCGTTCACGTGTTATGTCCTTTGAGTCGGATGCGCGGGTGGCGGAACTGCGGTTTTCGGGAGAACTCTCATCCCTGGTCCGCCGGTCCGGGCGCGCCCTGTTTGCCGATTGTGGCGGATTGATACGCTATCCGGTGCGGCGCAGGGCGTCAATAAAGGACGTGGTGGAGGCCTTGGGCGTGCCCCACACCGAGGTCTACGGGGTGACGGTGAACAGTCGGGATTCGGATCTGGGCCGTCTGCTTTGTCCCGGTGATCGGGTGATGCTTTTTCCTGCTGTCCCGCCGGTGGACGTCACCGTGCCCACCCGGTTGCGCCCTGCTCCTCTGTCGGAACTGCGGTTTCTGGTGGACGAAAACGTGGCCGGGGTTGTCCTTCTGCTGCGCGCTCTGGGATTCGACGCGGCCTACCATCGCACCTGGGATGACGAGACCATCGCCGACCTGGCCGAGCGGGAGCATCGGTTCGTGCTCAGCCGGGACCGGGCGCTTCTCAAACGTACCCGAATCATGTGGGGGAGGCTGCTTCAGAGCCAGGACCCGGACGGCCAGTTGGCCGAAACCGTGCGTCTCCTGGGGATCACCAGGGCGCCGGCCCCCTTTGTCCGCTGCCTGCGCTGCAACGTGCCCACCACTCCCGTGGCCAAGCAGGAAGTTCTGCATCGCCTGGAGCCGAAAACCAGAAAATATTTCAATGAGTTCAGGTTGTGCAAAGCGTGCAACCGGCTCTATTGGAGGGGATCGCACCATGCACGCCTGAGGGAACGGTTGGAGGCGATAGGGGTCAAAATAGGCTGAAGTCATTGGTATACGTGGCGATTTATCATTGTCTCCTTGATTAAACGATTTTACTGTATTAGCCTCATCCCCCAGAAGGGATTTGGAGAAGGAATGAGTATAAGCGCAAAGACAATCCGTGAAGATATAGCACGGGCCCGTGCCTATGCGGGCAAGAACAACTACCTGAAGACCCTCGCGGCTTTGGCCAGGGCCATCCATGCGCTCAATGGCAGCCAGGTTTTCGGACGCGAAAAATTCGAAGTACAGGCATTGTTGGAGGAAGCTTTCAAGGATCTCAATGGAATGCAGATGATCCAGAAGCTTTTTCCCAAGGGCATTACGTATACACGCGGCAAGGAAAAGGCCGCTTTCGTCACCCTGAAGCGGCTGCACGACAAGCTGGAGGAGGCCATGGAGAAATCCAAGCTGGCCCGCCAGCGCAAGCGGTTGGCCGTGCTGGACGAGAATCTGATCAAGGCCCAGGAGTTGATCAAGAAGGGTGAACAGCTGGAAGGACGCAAGATATTCCGCAAGGCTTCCGAGTATTATACCGACATTGACGGGTTGGACTCGGATATCGGCAATCGTCTGCTCATAGGCGGTCTGCCTGCCGAGGCTGTGGAATATTTCAAGAAGGCCCTGGACAAGTACGCTTCCGACCAGCGGGCGCACAACGGGATCATAACGGCCTACGAGGCCCTTGGTGAGATGGAGAAGGCCGCAGAGGCCATCAAGGACGCCATGCGGCGCCTGGGCGGCTCCGAGACTCTCATGCTCAAGCTGGCCAAGGTCAGTGTGGAGCGCCGTGATTGGAGCGAGGCATACAACAACGCCAAGGCCGTGTTGGAGCGCAATCCGCTGAACGCGGACGCCGAGAAGATCGTCAAGCAGGTGGAGCCCCGCATCTTCGGCACCTCGGGCCGTAAGAGCGGAAAAAGCGGCCCCATCAAGCTGGACTTTTAGATACCCTTTTTGCAGCACCGCCGTAATGGTGCGCTCATGGACAGTCGAAAAGTAGAAAGGCCCGCCGTCACTTGTGACGGCGGGCCTTTTTTCCGGCCGGGTCGCAACACCACCAGACAATGCGCCGGGACCACCCCGGCTTCATTTTTCTTCCTTTTCAGGAAGCCGGCCGAAAAAATTTTGGTCTCTTGTCGCCTCGGGATTCGTGTCTTCACCCCTTTGGCTGACTCGATATTTCTCCCATATGGACCCAGATGTCCAATATATATTTACACGGCGATCAATATGTCCTAGATATCAATAATGGAATTGAGGCACCTGAAGTACTTTATTACCGTGGCCGAGGAACTGCATTTCGGGCGCGCCGCCAAGCGGTTGCACATTGCCCAGCCCCCGCTGAGCCAGCAGATCCGCCAGCTTGAGGAAGAACTGGGCGCCCGGTTGCTGGAACGCACCAGCCGCAAGGTGGGCCTGACGCCCGAGGGGGAACTCTTCCTGGACGAGGCCCGCAAAATCCTTGCCGGATTGGACCGGGCCGTGGAACGCGTGCAGGGCATGGCCCAGGGCGAAGAGGGCAGTCTGGCCGTCGCCTTTGTGGGGCCCGGCTCCCTGAGCCGGCTGCCTGAAGCGATCCGGGAGTTTCGGGCCGAGAATCCCGGCATCCGGCTCGACCTGACCGCCGCGTCCACGCGCGATCAGTTCCGCATGTTGCGTTCCGGGCGTATCGATGTGGCCTTCATGCGTTTGTTCGGCCACGACACCCGCGATTTCAACACCCGCCTTTTTCTTTGCGAGCCGTACATGTTGGCCGTGCCCGACGGGCACCGTTTCGTGGGCATGGACAAGATCCACATGGCCGACCTCAAGGGCGAACCCATGATCTTCTACCCGCGTCATTTGCAGCCTCAGTTGTTCGACGCCACCATCGCCAGTTTTCAGAAAGCCGGATTCAGTCCGGACATCGTACAGGAATCCAACACGGAACAGAGCACCATCGCACTGGTGGCCGCCGGGCTCGGCAGCGCCCTGGTGCCCAGTTCGTCACGCAAGAACCACCGCGACGGCGTTCAGTTTCTGTCCATCATGGGCGACCTCCCCTATTGGGAGATCACCATGGTTTGGCAGCCGGGCAGCGAAGGCGCCATCCTCGACCGTTTCTTTGAGGTCATCGAGCGCTACCGCTTGGTTTAGTCCCTTTTGTCGATCAGGCCGCGCTCGACGAAGACCTCCTTGGCTGCGAACATGCCGTTGAGGGAAGCCGGAAAGCCGGCATAGGCCGACATCTGGATGATGATTTCCACGATCTCCTGCATGGTGCAGCCCACATTCAGGGCCGCATGCACATGCACCTTGAGCTGTGGAGCAGCATGCCCCAGTGCGGTGAGGGCCGCCACCGTGGCGATTTCCCGCTCCTTGAAAGTCAGCCCCGGCCGGTTGTAGATGTCGCCGAAGCCGTATTCGATGATGTAGGCGCCCAGGTCCGGGGCCACATCCTTGAGCGCTTCCATGACTGCCTCTGCAGCATGGCCGTCCACTTTATTCAGGTTTTCCAGTCCCCGCTCATAGCGTTCGTTCGTCATGTTTTTCTCCTTGCTAAGTGTGATGGGGAAACTGTATTCCTGACACAGGTATGCGTCTAATATATATTAAGGCATGACTGGATACTTTTCAGGTATGGCTTGGAGGAAGCATGGAACTGAGGCAGTTGAAATATTTTTTGGCGGTGGCCGAGGAGTCGAGCTTTACCAAGGCTGCCGAGCGGGTGCACATTGCCCAGCCGCCCCTGAGTCGTCAGATCAAGAACCTTGAGGAGGAGCTGGAAACCAGGCTCTTCGAACGGGAAAGGCACGGCGTGCGGCTTACCGGGGAGGGCGAATATCTGAAGGAAGTCGCCGAAAGCGTCCTGTCGCAATTGGAATCCGCCCGGACCCGGTTGGAGGAGATGCGCTCCGGACGCTACGGGCAATTGTCCGTCGGGTTCATTCCGGCAGCCTCCCTGGGGCGTTTCCCTCATGTCATCAAACGGTTCAAGGAAAGACACCCCGATGTTTCCATTGACCTCCATGAGCACCGTAGCGTCAGGATGCGGGAGTTGGTTCGCAGAGGGGTGCTCGACGTCGGCCTTGTACGCAGCCAGGGGCCGGATCAGGAGTTTGAGTCCTTGCCGTTCCTGCGCGAACCCTATGTGCTCGCGTTTCCATCGGGCCACCCTTTGGCCGGGAAGGAGATGCTCAGCCTTGGGGAGTTGGATGGACAGGCCATGATTTTTTTCGAGCGCAAGGATGGCCCGGTCATATATGACGCGGTTTTGGGAACCTTCAACCGTCTGGGAGCCGCCCCCGACATCGTGCAGTGCGCCGGAACCAAACAAACCACTTTGGCCCTGGTTGCGGCAGGGGTGGGCTTTGCACTTGTCCCGGCCATGAGCAGTAGGCTCTGTCCGCTGGATGTCTCGTTCGTGCCCATCGACCCTGCAGACAATCTTCTGGAGGTCCGTATCTCCCTTATCTGGAAGAAGGACTGTTCAAAATTGGTGGCGAACTTCATTGAGGAGATCAAAAAACAGGCTCAGCGCTTGTAGGGGGCAGCCGCTGTTATCCGGGGCGTTTCCTCCGTGGCGATGGTCGTGAGCGTGCACATCCCCAGCAGGGCCACGCAAATGGACACCAAGACCACCACGGCGCGCAGCGTGTTGGTCACGTCGTGTCCGGCATTGTCATGGCGGGCGGCGCCGGAATTTCTGCGTATCTCTTCATAGGCGTGTCTTTCCATGTCATACAAGTCGCCGTTCATCATGGTTTGCTCCGTTCGGTTTGTTATTGCGGGAAGTCTTGCAATCCAGTTTTCCTGCTAGTATGACCGGGAAAAATGATATGTCCAATACATATGAATGCCAGTCTTGATATCTTTTTCATATCGAGAGGAGGGAGGCATGAAACTCAATAAATTGCGGGCCAGGCAACTTTTTCAGGGCGGAAAGGAGGGCGCATGGAACTGAGGCAACTCAGATATTTCATAGCCGTGGCCGAGGAATTGCATTTCGGGCGCGCCGCCGCCAGGCTCTTCATTGCCCAGCCGCCGCTCAGTCAGCAGATCAAGAAGCTGGAGGAGGAGATGGGCGTGCTGCTTTTCGACCGCTCCAACCGCAGGGTGCGGCTGACGCCCGAGGGGCGCAAGTTCCTGTGTGTGGCGCGGAGCACTCTGGAAAGTCTTGATTGCGGCGTGGAGAAAGTGAAGCGCATGGCCCGGGGCGAGATAGGCAGGCTGCAGGTGGGATTTGTGAACACGGCGGCCCAGTCGAGATTTCCCAACGTGGTTGCCGAGTTTCGCAAGCATCATCCCGGCATCACTCTGGACATCCGGGAAATGTATTCCCACGTGCAGCGCGATGCCGTCGCCGCCGGTGAGATGGACGCCGGGCTGGTGCATTGTTGCTGCGTTGAAATGCGTGGACTGGATTGGCTGACCTTCCTGAGCGAAGAGTATGTGCTGGCCGTACATGAGGACCATCCCATCGCGCGTCAGGACATCTCCTGCGACGAAGACCTGCATGGCGAAGACCTGATCATGTTTCCGCGGGAATACTCCCCGGTTTCCTACGACAAGACCATCGCCCGTTTTCATAACAGGGGCATTGTGCCCAACATCGTGCAGGAGGCGGGCACGCACCAGACAAAGCTGGCCCTGGTCTCAGCGGGCATGGGCATGGGGTTCGTGCCCGCGCGCATGGAGCGGGCCTGCCCGCCCAGCGTGAAACTCATTCACTATGAATGGGGTGAGCAAAAAGGCATCAGCGAACTCAAGCTTATCTGGAAGGAAGGAGAAGTGCCGTCGGCGCTGGCCTGTTTCATCGACACCATGAAGGAACATTGCCAGGGGGGGAAGACCTGCAACATCTGCTGCTGAGGGCGTGGGTATGATATGCACGGGCTTCAACACCAAGACGAAGATAATATTATGCTTTGAAACGGGTTGTGGGGTATGAACCGGAATACTTCCAACATCCAAACCCTTTCATGAAGATATGGAACTCAGGCAGCTTCGTTATTTCATAGCCGTGGCCGACGAGGAGCACTTCGGGCGTGCCGCGGAAAAACTGGGGATGGCCCAGCCTCCACTGAGCCAGCAGATCAAGCGGCTGGAGGAGGAGATCGGGGTTACGCTCTTGCGGCGCACGTCCCGCAGGGTGGAGCTGACCAAGGAGGGGCGTGCGTTCCAGTGCGTGGTGCGAAAGACCCTGGCCAACATGGAGCAGGGATTGGAAGCGGTCCGCATGATGTCCCGAGGTGAAAAGGCCCGGCTGCGCGTAGGGTTCAGCGCCTCGGTGGCCCATTCTGATTTTCCCAAGGTCGTGGCCGCGTTCCGCAGGAAACATCCGGACATCGTGCTGGACCTGCGCGAAATGCACACCATGGAGCAACGCCGCAAGCTCCAAAAGGGCGACCTGGATGCCGGAGTGCTCCAATATTTTCAGGGCGAGATCAGCGACCTGGAGTTTCATTCCTTCGTCAAGGAGCCCTACCTGCTTGCTGTCCGGCTGGAACATCCGCTGGCCAAGGCTTGTTCCGCGGACATCAGAAGCCTGCATCGGGAAAACATTGTGGTTTACCCGCATACCTGCTCAACAGCCGACGGTGCTGTTCTCTCCCGTTGCAAGCAGCTCGGCATCGAGCCCAATGTCGTTCAGGAAGCGGCCACGCTCCAGACCAAGCTGGCCCTCGTGGCCTCGGGGCTGGGAGTCGGTTTTGTGCCCCGGCGCATGAAGACCGTATGCCCGCCGGAGGTGAAAATGATTCCCTTTGAATGGAAAGGCGATCCGCTTATGAGTGAACTGCGGGTGGCCTGGAATCTTTCGAAAGAGACCCCGGAGTTGGCCTGTTTTCTCAAGGTTGTGGAACAGTTCAGCCAGCACAGCCGGATATTTCCCGGTTCGGGAGACTGTTGCAGCTCCATACGTCGGTTGACCTCGACATTGCGCCCGATAGATGAAAAGGCCCGGTCCTAGGACCGGGCCTTTTCGGCGCATGTTTGAAAAAGTCCGTTGGAGAGGACTTTTACGAAAAACTTAACGGCAGCATGAACAAGGCAAGAACGACAAGGGTGAGGATGCGCATCCCGAAAACCACGGTTTTGGCCCGGGTGGCTTCCTGGCTGTAAAAACGGGTGGAAGCGTTTTCCCTGATTTCACGTTCAATGCCGGCTTGCATTTCATAGAGGCTGTATTGCATGGCCATTTCCCTCGTTTGCCGTTCGGCGTCTTGTCTGCATTCCGTCTATGCTTGGTCAGCAGAAGAGTCCAATATGGTTTTTGTTCGATTTCAAGACGAAAAAGATATTAATTGCGTTTTTAGAAAAAAATCTTTTGAAAATTTTTCATTCCTTAATCCATAGCCTGAAAGTTGCTGTCGTTTAAATGAGGGCCGGGAGGGCCACGGCCAGAAGCAAGGTCAACATTGCGATCATGGCCGCGAAGCTGGGAAGATCCATCCCCCGCCCGGGGCGTTCCGCCGCGGAAAACCGTGTGCTGTCCTGCATTCTCCAACGCATTTCCTGCTCGACATCATACCATGTATGGTGCATAGGGACCTCCGTATGTCTGTGGTGAACGTTTTGCGAACCGTTTCCTCCATTATTGACATGGAATATATATTGTCCAATATGGATTTTGTTCCGGACTAAGACGAAAAGAATATTATGGAACTCAGACAACTTCGTTATTTCATCGCCGTAGCCGAAGAAAAACATTTCGGCAGGGCCGCCGAACGGCTGCATATGGCCCAGCCTCCGCTCAGCCAGCAGATCAAGAAGCTGGAAGAGGATCTGGGAGTCATGCTTTTCAACCGCACCAAGCGGAGCGTGAAGCTCACCCGTGAAGGGAGCCGGTTTCTGGCCGTGGCGCGCAACACCCTGGACACCCTGAACACCGGGGCGGAGCAACTGCGCATGATGGCCAGGGGCGAGGTCGGCAGGGTGCGTGTGGGGTTCATCAACTCCGCGGCCCAGTCCAACTTCCCGGACGCGGTCGCCGCGTTCCGGAGGGACCATCCCAGCATCGCCCTTGACATCCAGGACACCCACACCCCCGAGGCCATGGAAAAGCTCAAGGCCGAGGAGCTCGACGCCGCTCTCATTCAGGGCGGGGTGGACGACAAGGCCTTGGAGAGCATGGCCTATCTCATGGACCCGTACGTGCTGGCCATGCGTCAGGATCATCGGTTGGCCCGGTGCGTTCGTGTGGGGTTCAAGACGCTGCACAACGAAACCCTGATCATGCCGCCGCGCGAGTATTATCCGGCCACCTACGGGGCGATCATGAACATGTTCGAGGAGCGGGGGCTTTCGCCGCGCATCGTTCAGGAGGTGGATCAGCACCAGACCCGCCTGGCCCTGGTTGCGGCGGGCATGGGCGTGAGCTTCGTGCCTGCGCGCATGGAGCAGGCCTGCCCACGCAGCGTGAAGCTCATGCAGTTTCGGTGGCCGCAGCACCCGCCCATGAGCGAGTTGCTGCTTGTCTGGCGGCGAGGTGACGACTCCGTGGCATTGGCGTTGTTCCTGGAGGTCATGCGTCGTTTCGCCACAAGCGGAGATCGTTGCGGGTTGTAGCCTGTGGGTTCGCGGGTGCTTACCAGCTTTGATATGAAGGCGGCTCGGAAGGGCCGCCTTTTTGGTGAACGCTCCTCCTCGGGGATGGTTGCCAAGCATCTATTCTTTTCATCGATGCTTTTAATGCCTATTGATTTATCATTGTTTGTACCAAGGCTTCGTGGCATTGTTTCATAATTGAGAATTCCTTTTTGGACCATGGCAGGAAAGGTGCACGGGTGTCGTCTGAGAATAACAAGGAAGCCCCTCTTCCCCGTTTCTCGTTTCGGGGGTTGGTCAATGTCGACCAGTTGCAGAACATGCTCGAGGTGAACTATGCCGCCACGGGCATGCCTTCGGGGATCATCGACGCGGTCACCGGCGAGGTCTACGCCGGGGCGGGCTGGCAGGACATATGCGTGAAGTTCCACCGTGCGCACCCCACGACCAATGCCCTTTGCATCGAGAACGACACCGCCATCGTCAACAAGATCAAGGACGGCAAGCCCCACGGGTACAGGTGCGCCAACGGTCTCTGGGACATCGGCGTTCCCATATATTGCGCCGGACATCATGTCGCCACCAGCTTTCTGGGTCAGTTCTACTACGAAGACGAATTCGTGGACGAAAAGTTTTTCATCCGGCAGGCCGAAAAGTACGGCTTTGATCAGCAGGCCTATCTGGAAGCCCTGCGCAAGGTGCCCCGGTTCAGCCGGGAAAAGGTGGAGGAAATCCTCAAGCACAACGTGGCCCTTTCCGCCTTTCTTTCCGACATGGCGACCCAGAATTACAAGTATCAGCAGGAGATTGTTCAGCGCGAGCAGATCGAGGACGAACTCCGCCACCTGCGTAACTATCTGAGCAACATCATCGATTCCATGCCGTCCATCCTTATCGGCGTCGACACGGAAGGTCTCGTCACCCAGTGGAACATCATGGCGGAAAAGGAGAGCGGTCTTTCGAGTGCGGAGGCTGTGGGACGTTCCCTTTCCGAGGTGATGCCCCGGCTGGCCGAAGACATGGACCGCGTCAGGGAGGCCGTCGAGAGCCGGCGGGAAATGGTGGACCCCAAACGACGTTCCCGCATCGGCGGAAGCACGCGCTATGAGGACATCACCATCTACCCCCTGGTCATCAACGGAGTGGAAGGGGCCGTGGTTCGTATCGATGACGTGACCAGCCGGGTGAATCTCGAACAGATGATGGTCCAGTCAGAGAAGATGATGTCCGTCGGCGGCCTGGCCGCGGGCATGGCCCACGAAATCAACAACCCGCTGGCCGCCATCATGGGGTATGGGCACAACGTCAAGAAACGGATTTTCGGCAGTCTGACCAGGAACGTCAAGGTGGCCGAGGCGTGTGGCGTTTCCCTGGAGGGCGTCCGCGAATATCTGAAGCGGCGGGAGATTCCCATGATGCTTGAGGGCATTCTCGAATCCGGCGAGCGGGCCTCGAACATCGTCAGCAACATGCTTCGTTTCAGTCGCAAGAGCGAAAAACACATGGGCAAATATGATTTGGCCGAGTTGCTCGACAAGACGCTGGAGCTGGCCGCCAACGACTACAGCCTCAAGAAGCAGTATGATTTCCGAAAGATCGAGATCGTCCGCGATTATGAGCCGGATATGCCCAAGGTGCACTGCGAGGGCAACGAGATCCAGCAGGTCTTTTTGAACCTGTTCAAGAACGGGGCCGAAGCCATGGCGAACAAGGACTACGGCGACGAAGGGCCGCGCCTGCGCCTGAGCTTGAAGCGGCGTGGCGGTTTGGCTGTGGTGGAAGTGGAAGACAACGGTCCGGGCCTTGACGAGTACACCCGCAAGCGCGTGTTCGAACCTTTTTTCACCACCAAGGAGGTGGATAAGGGGATCGGCCTCGGGTTGTCCGTGTCCTATTTCATTGTCGCCGATCAGCATAAGGGGCGCATGGAAGTGCACTCCGAGATGGGCCAGTGGACCCGTTTTACCGTCATGCTGCCCATAACGGACGAGGAGGCCTGACCATGCCTCTGACCATTCTGGTTCTCGACGATGACCGGCATGTCCGGGAGAGTCTGGCCATGAATCTCGAGGACGAGGACTTCATCGTGCTCCAGGCCGGGAGCGCGGAAGATGCGTTGCGTCTTCTGGAGGAGGCGTGGGCAGACCTCGCCATCGTGGACCTGCGCCTGCCCGGCATGAACGGTCCCGACTTCATCAAGGCGGCCATGAAGCGATGGGACGACATGCGGTTCATCGTCTACACCGGGTCGCCGGAATTCCGAATCGCCACAGACCTGAGTTCGCTCCCCAATGTCTCGGGCACAATTTTTCTGAAGCCGCTTTCCGACTCCGAGACCATTGTCGCCGAGATTCGGCGGATGTTGGCGTAACGGGGATCTTTTTTGGGGGAAGTGCCGGCATCACTACTCTTATAGCATGGGGCGCCAGCAGGCTTCGTCCTTTTGAGACTTGGACTTGTTAATTAAAAAGCCCCGACCATTGCTGGCCGGGGCTTTATTAATTCGCTTGGTAAGCGTGAATGGCTTAGTACATGCCACCCATGCCGCCCATGCCGCCCATGCCGCCGGGCATAGCCGGAGCAGCGGCATCCTTGGGTTCGGGCTTTTCAGCGATGGCGCATTCGGTGGTCAGCAGCAGGCCGGACACGGATGCGGCGTTCTGCAGGGCGGTGCGGGTGACCTTTTTGGGATCGATGACACCGGCCTTGATGAGATCTTCGTATTCGGAAGTGGCAGCGTTGAAGCCGAAGCCGTCCTTGCCGCCCTTGACCTTTTCGACCACGATGGAGCCTTCGAAGCCGGCGTTGCCGGAGATCTGGCGCAGCGGCTCTTCCACGGCGCGGGCAACGATGGCGATGCCTGCGGTTTCGTCGTCGTCAGCGGGCTTGACCGCGTCCACGACTTTGGAGGCGCGGGCCAGGGCGACGCCGCCGCCGGGCACGATGCCTTCTTCAACGGCTGCGCGGGTGGCGTTCAGAGCGTCTTCCACGCGGGCTTTCTTTTCCTTCATTTCGGTTTCGGTTGCGGCGCCGACATTGATGACGGCCACGCCGCCAACGATCTTGGCCAGGCGTTCCTGCAGCTTTTCACGGTCGTAGTCGGAAGAGGATTCGTTGATCTCGGCGCGAATCTGGGCGATGCGGCCCTTGATTTCGTCGGCGGAACCGGCGCCGTCAACGATGGTGGTGTTGTCCTTGTCGATGACCACGCGCTTTGCGGAGCCGAGGTCGGTGACGGTCAGGGACTCCATCTTGATGCCCAGGTCTTCGGAGACGACCTGGCCGCCGGTCAGGACGGCGATGTCCTTCAGCATGGCCTTGCGGCGTTCGCCGAAGCCCGGAGCCTTGACGGCGGAAACGTTCAGGGTGCCGCGCAGCTTGTTGACCACGAGGGTGGCCAGGGCTTCGCCTTCGATGTCTTCGGCGATGATGAGCAGCGGCTTGGACATTTTGGCGACCTGCTCGAGGACGGGCAGGAGCTCTTTCATGTTGGTGACTTTCTTTTCGCTGATGAGGATCAGGGGCTCTTCCATTTCGCAGGTCATGCGGTCGGCATTGGTCACGAAGTAGGGAGAGAGGTAGCCGCGGTCGAACTGCATGCCTTCCACGACGTCCAGGGTGGTTTCGAGGCCCTTGGCTTCCTCAACGGTGATGACGCCCTCCTTGCCGACCTTGTTCATGGCTTCGGCGATGATGTTGCCGATGGTGGCGTCGTTGTTTGCGGAGATGGTGCCGACCTGGGCGATTTCCTTCTGGTCGCGGGTGTCCTTGGCCAGTTTGCCCAGTTCTTCGGTGATGGCTTCAACGGCCTTGTCGATGCCGCGCTTGATGGCCATGGGGTTGCGGCCCGCGGCCACCAGCTTCACGCCTTCGGTGAAGATGGACTGGGCCAGCACGGTGGCGGTGGTGGTGCCGTCACCGGCGACGTCGGAGGTCTTGGAAGCGACTTCCTTGACCATCTGGGCGCCCATGTTCTCGAACTTGTCTTCCAGTTCGATTTCCTTGGCGACGGTCACGCCGTCCTTGGTGATCACCGGGGAGCCGAAGGACTTCTCGATGACGACGTTGCGGCCTTTGGGGCCGAGGGTGACCTTGACGGCGTTGGCAAGTTTGTCAACACCGGATTTCAGTTTTTCGCGGGCTTTGGCGTCGAAAAGAATTTCTTTAGCCATTGTCAGATCTCCTTATTGGTTGAGTGAAATTCGAATTCAGTATGGAACGGAACGTTGTCTATTCGACAACGGCCAGGATGTCGTCTTCGCGCATGACGAGGTGTTCGACACCGTCGATCTTGATTTCGGTTCCTGCGTATTTGGCGAACAGGACAGTGTCACCTTCTTTAACGGTCATGTCGACGCGCTTTCCGTTTTCGTCCAGTTTGCCGGGACCGGCTGCCACGACTTCGCCCTTCATGGGCTTTTCCTTTGCGGAGTCGGGGATGATGATGCCGCCAGCGGTCATTTCTTCAACCTCGAGACGTTTCACCAGTACGCGGTCATTGAGCGGTTTCAGTTTCATTCCTCTATACCTCCAGAGTGAATCTAATTTTTGTAGGTTCTGTCCACTGTTCCGACTGTCCGCCGCGCGGACCGTGGGCGGTGGAAACCCGATTTTCCGGGCACCGCCGGAAAGCTCGTCAGAACATAAACACAGTATTTCAGCTGTCAACAGGAGGATTGAAATTTTTTTTAATCCTGTTTTCCCTCGCCTGGGCAGAGTGCTCGGCGCGTAAATTGCAAGCAAAAAGGTAGGAAAATATGGAAAGGAGGTCGCCATGAGTGGATTCCCCTATGACGCAAGCGTTTCGGTGCCGATCCGGATCGAGGGTCGCCAAACCATGATGCACGCCCTGGATTACCAGGATGTGGCTCTGACTCCCACGGGCGCGCGCATGGTCGCGAATGCGGCCCGGGAAATCCTGAGCCGCTACATGCCGGGCTGCAACCCGGACAAGCTGACCCTGGACCAGGCCGTGGCCATGTTCGTGGACCGCGTCTACTGGATCGAGAGTTCCGGCGGTCTGGTCATGTGTTCGGACCTGGACAAGACCAGCTTCTGCCTGCCCATCCCCAGGGACCATTGGGCGCTTCGCGAACACAACCATGTGGTGCAGTAAAACCATTTTGTAACAAGTCGTTCACACTTATTTACAATCCTTCGTCGAGATTGTAGCAAGGGGCTGTTAGAGTTCCCGGCAACAATGCCACGGAGGTATGTATGTCGCAGTGTCCTGCCCCTTTGTTTCAATTGGATTCGCCCTATGGCGACCCGTTTCGAAAAGCCATTTTCTCCCTCGTCACCAAGCCTCTCGCCAAAATTCTCAGATTCAAGACTTTGAACAGGATGTACGCCGAAGCCGGCGAGCTTGAAGGCGATTTCATAGACCGCGCCCTCGCCCGGCTCGGCATCAATTACGTATTGGAAGGCCAACCCCTGGAACGCATTCCCAGAACCGGTCCGCTCATGGTGGTGGCCAACCATCCCTTCGGAGCGGTGGAAGGGCTGCTGCTGGTCAAATTGCTCCGTCAGGTGCGGCCCGACGTCAAAATCATGGCCAACTACATGCTGGGGACCATCCCGGAAATGCGGGAGCACCTCATCGCCGTGGACCCCTTCGGCGCCCAGGGTTCGGCCAAGGCCAACATCGCGGGTCTCAAGGAGACCATGCGCTGGCTCAAGGGCGGCGGCCTGCTGGGCGTGTTTCCCGCCGGAGAGGTCTCCAGCCTCAAGGTGCACAAGCGCATGGTGGCCGATCCCGAGTGGAGCGCCACCGTGGCGGGCATCGCCCGCAAAACCGGCGTGCCCGTGCTGTCCGTCTTTTTTCAGGGCCGCAACAGCGCGCTCTTCCAGGCCGCGGGCATGGTCCATCCACGCCTGCGCACCGTGCTGCTGCCCCACGAGAACCTGAAACGCTCCAAGCGCCCCGTGACCATGACCATCGGAAGCGTCATCCCGGCCGAAAAGCTGGCCGCCTTCGACAACGACAGGGACATGGTCGACTACCTGCGTTTCCGCACGCACTTGCTGCGCAAGGAAAAGGGCCGCAAGCGGGATAAGTTCATCAAGTCCAGGGAACGCAAGCTCGAACCTCTGGCCAACTCCAGGCCCAGGCACATCCTGGCCAGCGAAGTGGCGGCCCTACCCGACGAAAACATCCTGTTGAGATCCGGAAAGTTCACGGTCTTCGAGGCCCAGGCCGCCAGCATCCCGCGCCTCATGCGCGAAATCGGCCTGCTGCGCGAACAGACCTTCCGGGCCGTGGGCGAGGGAACGGGCAAACCCCTGGATATCGACGCCTATGACGACTACTACAACCATCTGGTGCTTTGGAACCATGAAGAACGCGAGGTGGCCGGGGCGTACCGTTTCGCCATGGCCGACAAGGTCATTGAGCGGTACGGGGTCCGGGGGCTTTATTCGGCCTCCCTGTTCGACTTCGATCCGGGCGTCATCGAGAACGTGCAACCCGCTCTGGAGATGGGGCGTTCGTTCATCACCGAAAAATATCAGCGCAGCTACCAGCCCCTGCTCCTGCTCTGGAAGGGCATTGCCGCGTTCGTGACCCGCAACCCTCGCTATGCCAACCTGTTCGGCTGCGTGAGCGTGTCCGGGGATTATTCGCTCCTTTCCCATGAACTGATAGTCAACTTTCTGGAACGCCACTGTACCCTGGAGGGCGTGTCCCGCCAGGTGCGTCCCAAGCTGCCTCCCAAGCTCAAGAGCCTCAAGAAGCTGGACGTGTCCGTGCCCGAACTGGCCTTCAGCGATCCGGACGACATAGGGGCCGTGGTGGGCGACGTGGAAAAGGGCAAGTCCATCCCGGTGCTGCTCAAGCAGTATCTCAAGCTGGGCGGCAAGATTCTGGGCTTCAACGTTGATCCGGAGTTCGGCAACTGCATGGACGGTCTGATTCTGGTGGACCTGCGCCGGACCGACCCCAAGATCCTGGGCCGGTTCATGGGCAAGGACGAAGCCGTTTCCTTCCTGGCCCATCATCCTGTCGGCCGGGAGCAAAAGGTGGCGCCCCTGCAGCCCGCTGCCTAGAGCCCTCTCCCGAAATACCCTCGGCGGCCCGTTCCATACAGGACGGGCCGTATTTTTTGCAGCAAATCATTGTTCGGAGGCGGGCAGCCGTATACCAAGGAAGGAACTGTCACCTTTGATCCGTTCGGGAGGGGTTCCATGTCCGCATCTCGCCGTATCCGTTTCTTTGCCTTTTGTCCGATTCTGCTTGCCCTCTTTCTTCTGCTCTGGGGGTGCTCCAGCGAACAACCGAAGCAGGAGCCTCCGCCGGTCCCCGTGAAGCTGGTCATGGCCAAGGCCGCGGATGCGGAGCATGTGCTCAAGGCCGTGGGTACGGTCAAGGCGTCCAACTCCGTGACTCTCCAGTCGCAGGTGACCGGACAGATCCTGCGCATCCACTTTCTTGACGGCGACCGGGTGGAAGCCGGGCAGGTGCTCTACACCATAGACCCGGAAAGCTATGCCTTCAGCGCACAGGGGGCCAGGGCCGACGTGGGCCGTGATAGGGCCGAGGCCGAGCAGGCCCGCAAAGACTACCTCCGCTTCAAGGCACTCTATGCGCAGGACGCGGTTTCCAAGGATGAGTACGAACAGAAGAAGACCGCCTATGAATCCGCGCAACAGGCCATGGAGGCGGACCTTGCCCAGGCGGGCATTGCCGGGCGCAACCTCAAGCTGACCAAGATCACGTCGCCCATTGACGGCATTGCCGGAAGCACCAAGCTGGATGAAGGCAATCTGGTCACGGCCGAGCAAAGCGATCTGCTGGTCATCAAGACCGTGGAGCCGGTTGATGTGCTTTTCTCCATACCGGGCCGCTATCTGCCGCTGGTGCGCAGCCATGCGGTGGAGGAAAGCCTGACCGTGTATGCCGCGCCCAACGAGTGGGAACGCGAGCCGTCCCGCGGCGAACTCACCTTTGTGGACAACTGGATCAACACGGCCACGGGCATGATCGACCTCAAGGCCCGGTTCGGCAACACGGCCGAACAGCTTTGGCCCGGCCAGTTCGTGCAGGTGACGCTGGTGCTGGGCACCCTGACGGGAACCTTCAGCATTCCGGCCCAGGCCGTGCAGAAAGGTCCGGACGGCACGTATGTATTCGTGGCCGAGAAGTCCAAGGCCGTCATGAAGACGGTGAAAGTGGACATGCGCAAGGACGATAATGTGATCATCACCAAAGGGCTTGTCGACGGCGACAGGGTGGTCGTCGAGGGCATGTTCCTGCTTGCGCCGGGAACCCGCGTGCAGGAGGCGAAGAAAGCCGACGCCTCTGCGGGAGGTGCTTCCTGATGCAAGCCACAGAACTCTTCATCCAGCGGCCGGTCATGACCACGCTGGTTATGCTCGGACTCCTGTTTTTCGGCATCATGGCCTACCTGCGCATGCCCGTGAGCTACCTGCCCGCCGTGGAATTCCCGGCCATACAGGTGACGGCCTCCTTTTCAGGTGCCAGCCCCAAGGTCATGGCCTCCAGCGTGGCCTCGCCCATGGAGCGCGAGTTTTCGTCCATTTCCGGCCTCCAGTCCATGAGTTCGGTGAATTCGCTGGGCAGCAGCACCATCACCCTGATCTTCGACCTGGACCGCAACATCGACGATGCGGCCATGGACGTTCAGGCCGCCATCTCGCGGGCAGAGAGCGACCTGCCTTCCGAGATGGACGAGAATCCCAGTTTTCAGAAGGTCAATCCGGCGGACAGCCCCATCCTGTACATTTCCCTGCGCTCGGACGCGCTGCCGCTGTCCACGGTGAACGATTACGCCAAGACCTTCCTGACCGAGACCATTTCCATGATTTCCGGTGTGGCCCAGGTGATCATCTACGGTGAAAAGAAATACGCGGTGCGCATCCGGCTCAATCCCATGGAACTGGCCTCGCGCGGGTTGGGCATCGACGAGGTGCGTCAGTCCGTGGCCGCCGCCAACCAGAACCTTCCGCTCGGTTCCCTGGAAGGCGCCCGGCAGAATCTCACCGTGGATGCGGACGGCCAGCTTTTTCATGCCGAGGAGTACAAGGGCCTCATTGTTTCCTATGGGAGCGGCCAGCCCGTGCGGCTCTCGGACCTCGGTGTCGTCGAGGACGGGGTGGAGGACGAGCGGTTCAGTTCCTGGCACAACGATAAGGCCAACCTGACCATCGCGGTCAAGCGCCAGCCCGGTTCCAATACCCTGAACATCGTGCGGGACATCCGCGCCAAGCTGCCTTGGATACAGTCCCAGCTTCCAGCCTCCATCAAGATGGACATTGTGCACGACGCCAGCGAGTTCATCGAGGAGTCCGTGCAGGACGTGAAGTTCACTTTGAGCCTGGCCGTCGCCCTGGTCATCATGGTGGTCTTCCTGTTCCTGCGCAACATCCCCAGCACTTTCATCGCTTCCGTGGCCATTCCGTTTTCCATTGTGGCCACCTTTGCGGCCATCTATGAACTGGGTTTTACCCTGGACACCTTTTCGCTCATGGCCCTGACCCTGGCCGTGGGGTTCGTGGTGGACGACGCCATCGTCATGATCGAGAACATCGTGCGCCACATGGAAATGGGCAAGTCTCCCATGCAGGCCGCCCGCGAAGGAGCCCGGGAGATCGGCTTCACCATCGTGTCCATGACCCTGTCCCTGGTCATCGTCTTCGTGCCCATTATGTTCATGGCCGGGATAATGGGCCGCATACTGCACGAGTTCGCCGTCACCATCACTTCGGCCATACTCGTGTCCGGGGCGGTGTCCCTGTCCCTGACGCCCATGCTCGCCAGCCGGTTGCTGCGTTCCAGGAGCAGGCTGGCCGAGTCTGATGCCGTGTTTGACTGGCTGTTCGGCAAATACCGTACATCGCTCAGGTTCTGCATCAAGCACCGCTTCGTCACCATGATGGGCTCCGTGGCTTTGCTCGGGATCACCGTTTTCCTGTTCGTGGTGGTGCCAAAGGGATTTCTGCCCAGTGACGACCAGGGCTTTTTCATGGGCTTTGTGAAGGCGCGGCAAGGCATTTCCTATAAAGCCCTGAAGAAGAAGCAGGAGCAGCTCACACCCATGTTCGCGTCCCAGCCGTCCATGGATCAGCAGATCCAGATCATAGGCGTGCCCCTGAGCAACCAGGGCATGTCCATCGGCATTCTCAAGCCCCTTGGCGAGCGTAAAATGTCCGTGGACGAAACCATTGACGCCCTGCGCGGCCCGGCCAACTCGGTGCCGGGCATGTCCTGCTTCCTGGTCAATCCTCCCATGATTCCCATAGGCGGCAAGCAGGCCCAGGGCGACTATATGTTCACCCTGCTGTCCGCCAGTTCCGAACAACTCTACAAAAGCGCCGGAGAGTTCGAGAAGGCTCTGCGCGAAAACGGCATGCTCACGGACGTTACCAGCGACATGCAGATCAGCAGCCCTCAGGTGGAGATACGCATCGATCGGGATATGGCCTCCAGTCTCGGGGTGAGCGTCAACGAGATCGAGAGCACCCTGTTTACGGCGTTCGGGGAGCGGAAGATATCCACCATCTACGCTTCCACGGACGAGTACAAGGTCATCATGGAACTCAAACCCGAGTTCCAGATCAACATGGACGCCCTGCACATGCTTTACGTACGCACGGAATCCGGGGATCTCGTGCGCCTGGACGCCATGTGCTCCATCGAGGAGGGCGTGGGCCCCCAGACCATCAACCATACCGGTCAGCTCGATTCCGTGACCTTCTCCTTCAACGGGAGGCCCGGCACCTCCATGAGCGGAATCACCCGGGAAGTGGAGGGCATGGCCAAGACGACATTGCCCGAAACGGTCAACTCCATGTTCGAAGGAACGGCGGGGGCGTTCGCTGAATCCATGAACAGCTTTTACTTTCTGCTGCTCATCGCGCTCGTGGCCATCTACATTCTGCTCGGCTCGCTCTACGAGTCGTTCATTCATCCGCTCACCATCATGTCCGGCCTGCCGTCCGCGGCCCTGGGCGGGCTGCTCACGCTGTTCGTCTTCGGGTATGATCTGGATCTTTACGGCATGGTGGGGCTGATCATGCTCATCGGCATCGTCAAAAAGAACTCCATCATGGTGGTGGACTTCGCCATTGCCGAGGAAAAGAAGGGCGTTTTTCCGGAAGAGGCCGCCTTCAACGGAGCGCTGATCCGTTTCCGGCCCATCATGATGACCTCGCTGGCGGCCATCATGGGAGCGCTGCCCATCGCGTTGGGTATGGGGGCGGGAGCCGAGGCCCGGCGGCCGCTCGGCCTGGCCGTGGTGGGTGGCCTGGCCCTGTCGCAGGTGGTCACGCTGTATCTGACCCCGGTTTTCTACACCTATATGGATGAACTGCAATCCTGGCTGGGCCGCAGGTTCGGCAAGGCCGGGGCCGAAGCGGTGCAGGAGGGCTGATCGTTCGAAGTACAGGCATCAGGACGTAAAAAAAATCCCCCCGCGCATACTTCTGTGCATGCGTGAGGGGATTCTTGTCTCGTGTCGTTCAGCGGCGTCGCGCTCAGGGCATCATGGGAGCGGCGGGCAAACCGGCCGCCAAGGGCAGGCCGCACATGAGGTTGGCGTTGGCCAGAGCCTGGCCGGAAGCGCCCCGGCACAGGTTGTCTATGGCCGAGATGATGACCAGCCGGTTGGTGCGCGGGTCCGCCACCAGGCCGATGTCGCAGAAAATGGTGCCGCGCACGAAGCGGGTTTCAGGCAGCCGGCCCTTGGGCAGCACCCGCACGTGGGGCTTGTCCGCATAGAATTCGGTGTAGGCCGCATGGATGGCGTCCAGGTCCTTGTCCACGGTCAGCTTGGTGTAGATGGTGGACAGGATTCCCCGGTCGATGGGCAGCAGGTGCGGGCTGAAGGACAGGGTGATGTCCGTGCCCGCCAGCTTGGAAACTTCCTGTTCTATTTCCGGGGTGTGGCGGTGCGTGGGCAGGCCGTAGGCCTTGAACGAATCGTGCACCTCGCAGAACAGGGTGCCCACCTTGGCCCCGCGTCCCGCACCGGAAGTGCCGGACTTGGAGTCGATGACAATGTCTTCGGCGGCGACGAAACCGTTTTTCAGGGCCGGGGCCAGGCCCAGGATGCAGGAGGTGGGGTAGCAGCCCGGGTTGGCGATGAGCCGGGCGTCTCTGATTTGCTCTTCATAGAGTTCCGGCAGGCCGTAGACGGCCTCGGCAAGGAGTTCGGGACGGGTGTGCCCGGTGGCGTACCACTGTTCGTAGGTGTCCTTGTCGTTGAGACGGAAGTCCGCGGACAGGTCCACCACCTTGACGCCTTCCTTGAGCAGGGCGTCGGCGATCTCCATGGCCGTCTTGTGCGGCACGGCCAGGAAGACCACGTCGCAGCACGTGGCCAGGTCGGCGGGATCGGGCAGGGTGATTTCCAGCTCGCCCACCGTGATTCCGTTGAGGAAGGGATAGATTTCCGCGAGTTTTTTGCCCGCCTCGGAGCGCGAGGTGGCCCGAACCAGTTCCATGACGGGGTGCTGGGCCATGAGCCGGGCCAGTTCCATGCCCGTGTATCCCGTGACGCCCACCAGCCCGGCGGTTATTTTCCTGCTCATTCTATTTTCCGGTTTTGTTCACGTACGACATGCGCAGGTTGTAGAGCAGGTCGCAGAGCAGTTTTTTTTCGCCTTCCTCCAGTCCCTTGTCGAACTTTTCCTGCAGCATGCCGAGCACGTCGATAGTGTGCTTGGCCAGGTGCGGCTGGTAGTCGGTTTTTCCGGTGGACGGGTCCGGGGCCTCGCCCAGCGCCACCATGGCGGAAGAACTCAGGGAATAGATGAAGGTGGTGAAATTCATTTCCGGAAGGGGCATGCCCTTCATGGGGTTTTCTTTGCATTCGGCCATGCAGGTAACTCCTTGTGGATGCGTAAACCGTGTCCAGAAAGTGTTAAGGCGTGCGGAGCCGGGAGTCAATGGTGCGGAATGCAAAAGGATCGCCCCCTGCGTTGTTTGTGTGCGGCAGGGGGCCGGAAGAAATTCGGGAATAGGGCCTCAAAGCAGCTTGAACACGGCGGCGAAGTCCTCGTCGCCCAGCCCTTCGGCCGTGCCGTGGTTGTACTGGATGCCCGCCGCCGTGGCGCAGGGGAAATCCGTGGCCAGTTTGTCCGCGGTTTCGGAGGCCAGGTTCAGATCCTTGGCCATATGTCGGAGCGGGAACTGGGCCGGAAATTTGCCGCGCAGGAACATGTCCTTCTTCGCTTCGAACAGTGCGCAGGAAAGCGGCCCGGAAAGAATCGTTTCGAAAATCAGGTCGCGCCGCAGGTTGCCCTCGATGCCGAACCGCACGGCTTCGGACAATCCTTCGACCATGACGGCCAGAAGCAGGTTCACGGCCACCTTCATCATGGATCCCTGGCCCGCTTCGCCGCAATGGATGGTCTTCCTGCCCATAGCCGTGAACAGCGGGTCGATGCGTTTCAGGGTCTTTTCCCCGCCGCCGGCCAGGATCACCAGCTCCCCCTGTTCGGCGGGCTGCCTGGAACCGGACACGGGCGCGTCCACGAAGTCGACCTCCCCGGCCTTCAGCTTCTTCGCCAGGGCCTTGGAGTATTCGGGCAGCACCGTGCTCATGTTCACGAACACCTTACCTTTCAGCTCCCGGACGATGCCCTTGACTCCGAAAAGGATTGCGTCCACGGCCTCGTGGCCCGGAACCATGGTGATGACCACGTCGCAGGCCTTGGCCAGGGCGCGCGGATCCCGGGTGGTTTCGGCCCCTGCTTTGACCAGCTTCTTGTCCTTGCCCGGAGTGCGGTTGTAGACCGTGAGTGTGTGTCCGGCGTCGATGAGATTGGCGCACATGGGGTGCCCCATGATGCCCAGCCCGATGAATCCGATGTGCATAAACGCTCCCTTGTTTTTTTCTCTCTAACAGAAAACGGAGCTCATGGCGAAGGACGTGCGTACGGATGTGCCCACGCGATGTGATAATTGTCCTTCAGTGATTGCGCCGCCGGGGGCTTTGGATAAGATGATGGGAAACTGGTGGGAGGATGTATGCTGCATCGCGCATTGGTTTCCGCTCTGCTGGCCGGGGTGTGGCTGTTCTCCGCAGGAACCGCTTTCTGCGGGGAACTGGTTTGGTGCCGCTTTGACGGGCCGCCCATGAACATCCCGTCCGGCCCCCTGAAGGACGAAGGATACTCGGATCAGTTCGTCCACGATCTTTTCGGCGTCATGGAGGGGTTCGAACACAGGGAAGTGGTTTGCACGGTGGCCCGGACCCTGAAACTGATCGCGGAAACGCCCGACGTCTGCAACGGGTCTCTCGTCTACAGTCCGGAGCGTGACCGGTTCGTGCATTACAGCAAACGGGCCGTCGCCTACGTTCCCAACCGGCTTCTTGTCCTGAAAAAGAACAAGAAGCGGCTTGCGCCTTATATGGTCGACGGCAGCGTGGACCTGCGGAAGCTCCTCATGGCGCGCAAGCTCACCATCGGTTTTGTCCGGGGGCGCGCCTATGGAGACTATGTGGACAAGCCCCTGGCGGACGCGGGACGATCCGGAAACATCCGTTGGCTGACCACGTTGACGGCCGGCGTACGCTCTTTTCTTGCCGGGCGTCTGGATCTGCTTGTGGCCTACCCGAACGAGGTCGTCTACTTCGGCCGGCTGGAAGACGTCGGCGTGGGGTTCACCAGCGTTCCCATCCAGGGGGAAAAGATGGTCGATATCTATGTGGGATGTTCGGACAGTCCCACCGGGCGCAAGGCCATCGCACAGATCAACGAACTGCTGGAAAACGGCTACCGGGGAGTCTACCTGAAGTATTACCTGGAATGGCTGGACGAATCCTCGCAGGAGGCCGTGCTCCGGCATGTGTCCGGCTGGAAGGGCGTCGGCTTCTAGTCCAGGATGCGATACTCCTTCAGTTCGGTGGTGAAGTCGCCGCTTTCGGTATGAACGATTTCCCGTACCGGCAGCCAATAGCCGTTTTCGTCCCTGATCAGCCAACGTCGCGTTTCCATGGCGCCTGCCTTGAGAAGGACGATGGTGCAGGCCAGCTTCCGGCCTTTGACAGAGATGTTTCCCTTTCCCAGCCTACGCACCGAGGTGCTCTCCGTTTCCAGGTTCCCCAGGTCGAGCACGGAGTAGGACTTCGCGCCCGGCTTCAGAGCGTCCAGAGGCAGGTACAGGGAGGTGAAATCAATGTCCTCGGTCTTGATGCTGGTGGCGTAGGCTTCCACCCCGTTTTCAAAGAATTTGATGGAAACGCTGCCGTCCTTGAGACGGGCCTTTATGCGGTAGGTGTCCTTTTCCTTGATGTCGGCGTCGTATGACAGGAGGGTCCCGCCCCTGCGGAACTCTGCCTGTTCCATGCTTTCCAGCCTGGAGCGGCTTCCCGTGTGCATGAGCGTTTTTTTGAGCTCCTTGATCGCGTCTCGATTGTCCGTCACCACGGGCGTTCTGGTCACTTTCATTCGGCCGATAGGCTCCCCTTTCATGCTGATTTCATAGTCGAGGGAGAGCTTCCTGGCCGTTGTCGCGGCGGCAGCGGCGGAAAGGGGGCGGAACGCCAACAGGCAGAAGAGGAACGCAAGGCTCGCGAGGAGGGGCTTTCGAGTCGTTTTTTGGAGGAGAGTACAGTATTTCATACGGCCAGCAATAGTTTCGGTCGTTCACCGTGTCCAACGAAAGAGTGTAAAAAAATATGAAGACAAGGTCGCCGCTCGTCTACTGCGAGATCCGATAGCCGGTCAGCGTCACGGTATAGCCGCCTTTGTCGGATCGGATTTCCTCCTTGACGGCGAACCAGTAGCCGTTGGCGTCTTTTGCCATCCATTTTTTGGTTTTGGTCGAGCCCGTGCTCTGGGAAACGACCGTGCAGTCGAACGTCCTGTCGGAAATTTCGAGTCGTTCGCGCCCGCCCTTGCGTACTTCCGCGCCGACAACGCTCAATTCGTCCAGGCTGAGCAGACGGTACGAGGCCGACTGCTCTGGTCCGAGTTTGTCCATGGGCAGATATTGGCTGGTGTAGTCGACGTCGCCGGTCTGCACGTTTTCGCAGGAGGTGGCGTTGCCGTTGACCATGAGCTTGATGTCGAGAGTTTCCTTGTCGCGCAGCAGCCTGATTTCATAGGTGTCCGCTCCTTTCAGCCGGGCGGAGTATTCCCAGAGCTGACCGTCGCGGGAGAAAAGGGCGGATTCGGAAACCTGCAGCCGTTGTCCGTTTTCCAGGGTCATGGCCGTGGCCTTGAGTTGCCTCAGTATTTCCTCTTCCCCGTGCATGCCGGGAGTCCGGGTCACCTGCATGGCGCCGAACTCGCGTCCTTTGGCCGTGAGCTCGTAGGAGATCGTGACCGTTTTGGCGGCATCGGAAGCCTGGACCGGCAGGGGCGTGATCATGAGCAGGGTCGGGAGCATGGTTGCGAACAGGATCAGTGATCGCAGGCAGGTCATGGCTGTCTCCTTGGGCGGGTTGGGATGAGAAGCGGATCACCCTGTTTTATTGACATGTGTGTCGATTTAAAGAATATGGTGTATTTATTGGATTGCGTTTCACCGGCATGAAATTCGAAGCTGAATTGATTTTCCATCATATTCTCAACGGACGGAAATATGGGCATCTCTGTCACGCGGCTGAAAGGGCGGGGGGGTCATCATGACAAGCTCAGTGTTTTGCGCCTTGTTTTCGTCTTGGGCGTTTCGGTTTTCCTGTTGCCTGCCTGCACCCATGGGCGCAGGGTCGTCAACGACGTGAAACCCGGAGCCCATGTACGGGATGCAGCGCTGCTGTACCGTTCGCGGCAGGACCGCCTGAATACAGTACTGTACCCTCTGCTCTTGCACAATGCCGGATTGTGCGGCCAGAAGACGCATTTTTCCCTTGGGATCGTTACTGAGGATGCGCAGTATCAGCACCCTCACTACGGTCCTGTTCTTCGCAGCCTGGACGGGGGAAGTGCGGCGCGGGTTCGCTTCGTAGGGACCGGAACACAGGCCGAGCGTGCGGGAGTGCGGGCCGGTGATGAGATTGTCGCCGTCAATGGCAGATCGTTTTTCCCGGACAGTTCTGAAACATCCAATGTCATGAGCGCTTTGGGCATGGCTGCGGAAAAGGGGAAATCCGTCGTCCTTGAAATCAGGAGAGGCGGCGAACTTCTTGAGCTGAAGGTATCCCCGGAACGCATGTGCTCCGTGCAGGCGGCGCCGCTCAACATCCTTTCGGGTTCGAAGTTCAGTGAGGATGATTTTGTGTACGTCTGTGGAGGGCTTATGCGTTTATGCCGGGCCGACTGGGAACTGGCCGTACTCCTTGGGCAGGAGATGGCCCACGTGGTGCTCAGGCATGGGGAAATGCGTGAGAGGCGCAATGCGGGCATGGAGGCGATGAACGGGGCGCTGGGTATGCTTTTGGGATTCAGCGTGGGGGGCGAGATGGAAGAGTATGACGACCCGTTTCCCTTGGCCCAGGAAATCGAGGCCGATGTCCTTGGTTTGTTCATGGCTGCCCGGGCCGGATATGATGTGAGCCGTGCGCATATCCTCTGGGGCAGGCTGGCCAGCGAACAGGCCGATTTACGCCTTGAGGGCGACGGTCCCTGGGATGCGGGGGAGCGCTACGAAGCCATTCGCAGGGTCGCGGCCCGGATACGGAGGCTTCGGGCCGAGGGCAGGGAATTGCTGCCCCAGGGGCCGTAACAAAGGCCGCCCCGGAGGCCGGCCTTTGGTCAGGGCATGGTTATCGGGAGACTCGGTATTTCGTCAGAACCATTTCAAAGTCTCCGTCACTGGAGTGTATTTCCTCCTTGACCGCGAACCAGTAGCCGTTGGCGTCCCTGGCCATCCATTTTCTGGCCTTGGCCGGACCCGCATCCAGGGAAATGACAGTGCAGTCGAATGTGTCGCCCGATACCGTGAGACGTTCGCGTCCGACCTTGTGCAAGACTGTACCGACCACATTCAGTTCGTCCAGATTGAGCAGGCGATACGAGGGCCGGGACGCCGGATCGAGGCTGTCCATGGGCAGATACTGGCTTGTGTAGTCCACATCGGCTGCCGGCACCTTCTCGTTGTGGATGGCCTTGCCGTTTTCCCGAAGCTCGAGGGCGAGGGTGTCCTTGTCGCGCTGCAGACGGATGTCATACGTGTCCTTTCCCTTCAGGTGGCCGGCATATTCCCAGATTTGTCCGTCGCGGGAGAATACGGCCGATTCGGAAACCTTCACCTGTTGGTTGGCTTCAAGGGTCATGGTCGAGTCCTTGAACTGTCTGATGACCTTTTTTCCCCCGCGCTCGGCTGGGGAGCGGGTCACCTGCATGGCGCCGAACTCGTAGCCTTCGGACGTGAACTTGTAGGAAAGGGTGACCTTCCTGTCGGTTTCGGCGGCCATGGCCTGCTGAGGAATGAGGACGAGCAGCGCCGGGAACATGGCTGCGAACACAAACATTAATCGAATCGTGGTCATGAGATGCTCCTCGGTTGTAGACTCATGATCACGTATTTATTTTTTAATGGACAGGTGTGTCAATTTAAAGAGTGTAAAAGAGTGTTATTCTCCGTTTCAGGAATGAAAAAGACCGCCCCGGAGGGCGGCCTTTTTGTTTTGATGTATGTGGCGGTTATTACAGGATATACCGGGACAAATCCTGATCCTCGCTGACGTCCTCCAGCTTGGCGCGGACGTAATCCCTGTCCACGCTGACGCTCTGGCCGGACTTGTCCGGGGCCTCGAAGGAGAGGTCGGCCAGGATCTTTTCCATGATGGTGTAGAGCCTGCGCGCACCGATGTTCTCGGTCTCCTCGTTGACCTTCTGGGCGAACTCGGAAACCTCTTCCAGGGCCTCCCGGGTGAAGTCCACGCTGATGCCCTCGGTCTCCAGCAGGGCTTTGTACTGCACGGTGAGGGCGTTCTTGGGCTCGGTGAGAATCCTGTAGAACTCGTCCTTGCCCAGGGCCTGCAATTCCTCGCGCAGAGGGAAGCGCCCCTGCAGTTCGGGGATGAGGTCGGAGGGCTTGGCGAAATGGAACGCGCCCGCGGCGATGAACAGGATGTGGTCGGTCTTGATCATGCCGTACTTGGTGTTGACCACTGACCCTTCCACGATGGGCAGCAGGTCGCGCTGCACGCCCTCGCGGGAAACGTCCGTGCCGCCGTGATCCTGGCGCGCGGCGATCTTGTCCAACTCGTCCACGAAGATGATGCCGGTTTGTTCCACCCGCTCGCGGGCCATGTCCGTGACCTTGTCCATGTCGATGAGCTTGCCGGCCTCTTCTTCGATGAGCACTTCGTAGGCGTCGCGGATCTTCATCTTGCGGGTCTTTTTCTTCTTGGGGAACATGCGGCCGAGCATGTCGGACATCTGCATGCCCATGTCCTCCATGCCGGGCATGGCCATGATCTCCATCTGCGGCCCGCCGGTGACGGAAATCTCCACCTCGATCTCGCGTTCGTCCAGCTGCCCCTGGCGGAACATCTGGCGGAATTTTTCGCGGGTGCTTTCATCCCTGGGCTTTTCCGGCTCCTTTTCCTTGTCGGGGCTGGACATGAGGAATCCCGCCCCCTGGGTCTGGGGCTTGTTGCCGGGCAGCAGCAGGTCCAGGATGCGCTCCTCGGCGTTGCGCTCGGCCTTGATGTGCACCTTTTCGGTCTCTTCCTTGCGCACCAGGTTGATGCCTATCTCCATGAGGTCGCGGATCATGGATTCCACGTCGCGGCCCACATAGCCCACCTCGGTGAACTTGGTGGCCTCCACCTTGAAGAAGGGGCAGCCCGTGAGGCGGGCCAATCGACGGGCGATCTCGGTTTTGCCCACGCCCGTGGGGCCCATGAGAATGATGTTCTTGGGAGCGATTTCGTCGCGCAGCTCGGGATCAAGCTGCTGCCTGCGCCAGCGGTTGCGCATGGCGACGGCCACCATGCGCTTGGCGTCGTGCTGGCCGATTATGTAGCGGTCCAGTTCCGAGACGATTTCCCGGGGTGTCAGATTGCTCATTATTTTTCCTGTGTTTCGATGGTCAGGTTTCCGTTGGTGTAGACGCAGAGGTCCGCGGCGATGTTCATGGCCTTTTCCACGATGTCGCGGGCCGGCATGTCCGTGTTCTGCTCGAGGGCGCGGGCCGCGGCCAGGGCGTATGCCCCGCCGGAGCCGATGGCGGCCAGGCCGTCGTCGGGCTCGATGACGTCGCCGGTGCCGGAAATGATCAGCAGGTGCTCGCCGTCCGCGGCCAGGAGCATGGCCTCGAGCCTGCGCAGGTACTTGTCCGTGCGCCAGTCCTTGGCCAGTTCGACGGCGGCGCGCAGCAGGTTGCCGGAATAGGTCTCCAGCTTCTTCTCGAAGCGCTCGGAAAGGGTGAAGGCGTCGGCCGTGGCCCCGGCGAAGCCCACGGTGACCTTGTCCTTGTAGATCTTGCGCACCTTGCGGGCCGTATGTTTCATGGCGATGGCCTGGCCCAGGGTGACTTGGCCGTCACCGGCCATGGCCGTTCCGGTCTCGTCCTTCATGGCGAGAATGGTGGTTCCTCTGAGTTGCATGTTTCCTCTCTTGCGATGTGGCTACAGGATGGTATCGGCGATTTTCAGCCACGTTTCATAAGCGGCGTCGCCGTGCAGGACCATGGAGGCTTCCTCCACCAGTCCTTGTTCGAGGCCTTCCCGCAATGCGGTCAGCGCGATCTGCGCGGCCTGTTCCACGGGATAGCCGTAGACGCCGCAGCTGATGGCCGGGAAGGCGATGGTCTTCAGGTTGTGTGCATGGGCCAGCTTGAGGCTGTTCAGGTAGGCGTTGCGCAGTTTCCCGGGCTCGTTCTCCGAGCCGCCGCGCCAGATGGGGCCCACGGTATGGATGATGTGTTCGGCTGGCAGGTTGAAGCCCGGGGTGATCACGGCCTGGCCCGCGGGCAGCGAGCCGATGTCCGCCACGATCTCCCGACAGGCGGCCTGGAGCAGGTCATGCCCCGCCGCGGCGTGAATGGCGCCGTCCACACCGCCTCCGCCCGCAAGGCGCGAGTTGGCGGCGTTGACGATGGCGTCCACCCGCATGGTGGTCAGGTCGCCCTGCATGAGGACGAGCCCGCGGTCGGCTATGGTCCATGTCTTCATGTCAATGCACAAGCTAATCCTGTTTCGGATTTTGGCAAGGGGCGGGGTCGTATTTTCCGGGCATTTGCGCCTGCCGTTGTGTAAATATGATTAAAGATTGACATCTATATTGCGAATTCAATAATTATGTACATGATCGTAATAATTTCATGAGGAGGCCTGTATGGCAAAGCGCAACGTGATTCCCGGTGTTGAAGAACTTCTGGCCTGCATCGTCACTGTGCCGGACACCTTTGTCCCCGATACCCGCATACCGGACACCCGGATTCCGGATACCCGCGTCCCCGACACTTTCGTTCCTGATACCCGTATTCCCGGAAGCTCCTGAACGGACGCCATACGCACAAAGGGCGGCAGCGCCTTTTGTTCATGCCCATGCTGATAGACAAGGACGACTTCCTTTTCCCCCAAACGATCGACTCCCTGGCCACGGGGTGCGTCATGGGGCTGTGCGCTCAATGGCCCCTGCTCTGGGAAAACGGCTGCCAGAACATGTTGGCCCGGATCATTGCCGGGCGTCTTTCCCGTGTCCTGAACCTGGCCCTGGCCGCGGAGCAGGCCGAGGCCCGTGCAATAGGCCGTTTCAAGGCCGCCACCCCGGAAGGCCGTTATCGCCAATTCGACGAACTGTTGGCCCGGCAGCGGCTCCAGGATCTTCTGCTGGACAAGTACGAGGGCCTGAGCGAGCTGCCATGGACTCTGGTTTCGGACTGGACCTTTGAGTTCGACGCCATGCTGCGGCGGCTCAAGACGGACGGGGAGGACATTGCCAAGTGCCTGGGCGTTTCCTGTGATCTGGACGAGCTCAAGGACATTGCGGCGGACTGCGCGGACCTGCACGAGAGCGGGGCCGGAGTCTGTATCCTGGAATTCCGGGGAGGCGAGCGGCTGGTCTATAAACCGAGATCCATGGCCCCTGACGTACTTTTTTCCAGGCTGGTGTCTTTGCTCAACGCCGAACTCGGCTGGGAAGCCTATCTGGCCCCGGCCACCATGGACATGGGGGCGTACGGCTGGCAGGAGTGCATCGCCGAGGACCCGTGTCGCGACGAGGAGGCCGTGAAGCTCTTTTTCCGGAGGCAGGGAGCCAATCTCGCGCTCCTGTATCTGCTGGGCGGTGTGGATTTCCATGCCGAGAACATGATCGCCTGCGCCGATTTTCCGATTTTTGTGGATCTGGAAACAGTGATGCAGCCCGTACGTGACGGCACGCATTTGCTGGAGCGGTCGGGCATGGTTCCGGTTCACGGGCGGGAGTACGATTATTCGGCGCTGGGCTGTGCGCCGGACCCTGCAAAACGAGTGCACGGGTTTGTCTGGTGCGACTGGGGCAGGGACACCCTGCACATGAAGGCGGGCGAGGTCCCCTGCAACGGCCCGTACTGCCTTCCTCAACTGGCGGGGCGCCGCGTCTCCGTGCAGGGTTTCGAGCAGGAGGTTGTCGACGCCTTTTCCCGCACGTTGCAGGATCTCGGTCGGGCGTTCAGCGCCAACCGGGACCTTGTCGACACCGTGGTTGAGATGCCCATCCGCTATATCCATCGGCCCACGCAGGTCTATCACGGGATTCTGACCGCGTCGCTTCACCCGGACAACCTGGAAAGCATGGAGGATCGCAGGCATTTCATCGAAGCCCGGCTCTGTGCTCTTGGTCCGCAGACACCCGCCGGCCTGCTTGAGCATGAGGCGTCGGTCATCGAGGAAGGCTACATCCCCACCTGCCGCACCCGGGCCGATTCCTGCGACCTCTGGTACGGGTCCGTCAGGGAGCCCGGGTTTTTCCCGCAGGCCACCATCACCCAACTTCGCCAACGCGTTCGCGAGGCGCCCACCTGCAACGACAGGCTTTGCCGTTCCCTGATCTCGGCGCTGTGCCCATAAGGCATAGACTTCCCCCGGAAAACGCGTTACGTCCCTCGCCATACCGCCGGACACGACACCAGCGCGGTGCGTTCCCTTCGGGCGCGCCGGGAGAGACAACCTATACAGAACGACGGGACCGCAGGGTCTGAGATTCCCCATGATACGCAGTGTGAACCCCGCCACCGGGCAGGTGGTGCAAACTTTTGAAGAATGGTCTGCGGACACGACCCGCGAGACCCTGGACGGAGTTGCGGCCGCCTGGGAACCGTGGAGCGAGACCGCATTGTCCGAGCGTGCCGCCATCCTGCGCAAGGCCGCCCGGATTCTCAGGGACAACCGCATCGAACTGGCCGACCTCATGGCCATGGAAATGGGCAAGCCCGTCACCCAGGGCCGGTTGGAGATCGACAAGTCCGCCCTGGTCTGCGAGTACTACGCGGAAAACGCCGAAAGGCATCTTGCGCCCGAGCCGGTTGAAGGCGTCGGCAGCAAGGCCTTCGTCTCCTACGAGCCGCTCGGAACGGTGTTGGCGGTCATGCCCTGGAATTTCCCGTTCTGGCAGGTTTTCCGCATTGCCGCGCCCACCCTCATGGCGGGCAACGCCATGGTGCTCAAGCATGCCTCCAACGTTCCCATGTGCGCCCAGGCCATCGAGAAAGTGCTCGACCAGGCCGGGTTGCCGGAAAACGTCTTCCGCACCCTGATGATCGGTGCGGGCCAGGTGGAGAACGTGCTGGCCCACGACTCCGTGGCTGGTGTCTGCCTGACCGGCAGCGATGCGGCGGGCCGCAGCGTGGCGGCGGTTGCGGGCAGGAATCTGAAACGCTCGGTCATGGAACTGGGCGGCAGCGATCCGTTCGTGGTCCTGGCCGACGCGGATCTGGACAAGGCCGTACAAGTGGCCGTGTGCTCGCGCTGCAAGAACACGGGCCAAGCCTGCATCGCGGCCAAGCGTTTCATTGTCATGGAAGATGTGTACGACGAATTCGTCGCGCGTATGAAAGACGGCATGACGGCCTTGAAAATGGGCGATCCCATGGACCCGGAAACGTATTTGGGCCCCATGGCCACCGAAGTCCTGCGCGCCGAGCTGCAGCATCAGGTGGACCGCTGCATGGAAGCGGGGGGAATCCTGGTGCTCGGAGGGAGCGTCCCCGACGGGCCGGGAGCTTTCTATCCGCCCACCATCATCACGAACGTGTCTGCCGACGCCGCAGTGGTCCAGGAGGAATTGTTCGGTCCCGTGGCCCTGGTCTTCAAGGTCGGGAGCGAGCAGGAGGCCGTGGAACTGGCTAACGCCACTCCCTACGGCCTGGGCGGATCTGTCTGGGCCGGCGACGGGAACAAAGGCCTGGAACTGGCCGCACGTATCAGGACGGGCAGCGTGTTCGTGAACGCGTTGGTGAGCAGCACCCCGGAGCTGCCTTTCGGCGGCATCAAGGCTTCGGGTTACGGCCGCGAACTGTCCGCCTGGGGTATCCGCGAATTCGTGAATGTGAAGACCACTGTGGTCGGTTAGGCGGCCGTCCACAACGGTCCGTTTGCTTCGTCGCCCCGAAGAAGGGCACCCCGGCGCTCAAGCCATTCCGAAAAGCTTTTCATTGAAAAAGTTGAAAGCACTCGTCCGAGTCGGACGAGTGCTTTTTTCTTGTCGATTTCGTCAGCTAGTAGGCAAAGGGCTCCTTGTCCCGCACCTCGAAGGTGAAGGGCATGTCCGGCGGATCAATGATCCGGACGTCGTGCCCCCTGATCTCGTGATTGAGGCTTACGAAGGACATGAGCATACCGGGCAGGGATATTTCCCCGTTGGCGTGGGACTCGGCCGATTCCACCACTTCTCCGGCCACGCGTACCCAGGAACCTTGCGGATATTTGTCCGGGTCGTCCACCGAGACCAGGAAACCCGGGGCCACGGCGTCGGCCAGGCAGCAGAAGACGTTGACCCGGAACACGGCGATCATGCCGCGTTTGTCCAGATCCGGGCTGCGGGCCACCATGCCGCGCATGGCGATTTCCCTGGGATACTCCTTGTTCGTGCCTTCAATGAGCGCGAAGAGTTCGGGGGTGGATATCCTGACGTATTCCTTGTCGTTCAGGGTCAGCCGGGGCTCGAAGCCTTCTCCGGGCTCGGGAAGCTCGAGGCTCATGGGCGTATGCTTTTTCGGGGGATCGGGCGCAAAGGCCGACTCCGGCCCGAGTACGGCCCAACAGGCCAGAGCCAGGAAGGCGAGCATTGCGCACAAGGCTCCCCAGCGGCGCACATTGCGTGGCGGCTTGCGGGTGGTCATGGCCGCGCCCGTCACAAAAAGCAGGAATCCAGCCGTGGCCGTGAGCGGCTGGAACTTGGGGCTGAGAAGCATCCAGTAGGAATCGGAAATGGAGAAGGCGTACATGAACGCGCCCAGCAGGGCCGTGGTCAGGCCTTCGAGGATGGTGTGCAGGCGGTCCATGATCATACGCCTCCCTCCAGGTACGCCAGAAGCACGCAGAGATAGAATATGGTGACCACCGGAACCACGATGAGAGCCAGGGCCACGCGGCGTTTGAAGGTGCTCAGGAACATGGGGATGAGCTTGAGGTCCACCATGGGGCCGATGGCCACGAAGGAGAGCATGGCGGCCTTGGGCAGCATGGAGAAACCGGCCGCCACAAAGGCGTCCGCCTCGGAACAGACCGAGGAGAGCACGGCGAAGAGCATCATGGAACCCACGGATATGAAGTTGTTGCCCTGCATGAGATCCAGCACCGAGGAAGGCGTGAAGGTCTTGAACAGGGCGGCGGCGCAGGCCCCGAAAATGAGAAATTTGGACATGCTCAGGAATTCGATTCCCGTATGGACGAGCACCGCCCGGATGCGCGAGGATTCGTCGTGGGTTTCGCCGCAGGCCGCACAGCCGCACTCGTGGCCGTGATCATGCCCGTGGTTTTCGTTCCTGATGTCGTCCATCTGCCGCAGCACGGGCTTGGGCAGGTTCAGGATGTCGGCGGCCGTACCCTTGCCGAGCACACCGCCCAGCACCAGGGCCGGGATGCCCACCAGAACGCAACGCCAGAAGACCATGGTCAGGTCGGACTGGAACGCGAAATAGGTGGACAAAAGTACCACCGGGTTGATGACCGGCGCGGCAAAGAGATAGGTTATGGCCGTTGCCGGAGGCACGCCGCGTGCGAGCAGCTTGCGCACCACGGGGACCACGCCGCATTCGCAGGTGGGCAGCACCATGCCCGCGAACAGGCCGAAGCCGAGCTGGCCCGGAACGGTTTTCGGGATCATGCGTTCGATGAAACTGTCCGGGACAAGGACCTCGAACAGGGCTCCCACAAAAGATCCGAGGAGGAGGAAGGGGGCCGCCTCCAGCACGATTGCCGAGGCCAGGGAGGCGAAGAGGTTGAAGCTTTCCATAAAGATGTATTGCTCTTTTCAAGTTGACATTGCCGGGTGAGGGGTATTTATATTCAGGAATGATAATAGATTTCAAGGAGGAATCATGCGAAAGCTGACTATATTTTTCGTACTGGCGATGATGCTCTCGGCCACTCCGGCCCTGGCGGACAGAATTTCAGTGGTGACCGGTATCCTGCCGGTGCAGTATTTTGTGGAACAGATCGGGGGCAAGCAGGTGCAGGTGACCGCCCTGGTTGAACCCGGAGCCGATCCGCATACCTACGAGCCCAAACCGAGCCAGATGCGGGCCGTGGCCGGGGCGGATATGTTCCTGACCATCGGCACCGAGTTCGAGCGGAACTGGATTTCCCGTTTCAAGAGCGCCAACAAGGATCTGCGCGTATTCCGCCTGGACCGGGGCATCAAGAAGATTCCCATGGTGGCTCACGGGCATCATCATGACGGCGAACATCATGAAGAACACGCAGAGGAACATCACGAGAACGGTGAACATCACGGCGAGGAGGGGCACGAGCACGGTCATCATCACCATGGAGGCATGGACCCGCACATCTGGACCTCCCCGGAACTGGTGAAGCGCATCGCGGACAATATCCTCATCGCATTGGTCAAGGTGGACCCGGATCACGAGGCAGCCTATCACGCCAACCACAAGCTGTTCATCGCGAAGGTGGACGCCCTTATCGACGAACTGCACGACACCCTGTCGGGTGTCCCCAGAAATGCGATGTTCATGGTCTACCATCCGTCCTGGGGCTATTTCGCCCGTGAATTCCACCTGGTCCAGGTGCCGGTGGAGCTGGAGGGCAAGGCGCCCGGGCCGAGGCAGTTGGCGGAGCTCATCGAGCATGCCAAGGAGCACGACATAAAGGTCGTCTTCGTGCAGCCGCAGTTCTCCGAGCGCTCCGCCCGGACCATCGCCAAGGCCATCCATGGCGAGGTCGTCAAGATCGATCCGTTGGCTTACAACTGGTATGCCAACCTTCGGCGGGTGGGGCTGGCCTTCAGGGATGCCCTCGCCAAGTAACGAGAGGCACGCTGTCCTGCGGACAGGACATATTTTCAAGATCATACCGAAGTTCAAAATGCCCGGCGACTCGCGGAGACGCCGGGCATTTTTTATGAAAAGTTTTGGAAAAGGATGGGATGGGGGTACGGGGAAAGGGAAGGAAAAGCCTTTTCAAAAGGCTTTTCCTTCCCTTTCCCCGATTCTTCTTATTCTTTCCAATAAGGATGGCTGAGGTCTTCAAAGGCGGACATGGCGGCCACGGACCCTTCGCCGATGGCGGTGACGATCTGCTGTACGCCGCCGGTGATGTCGCCCGCCGCGTAAATGCGCGGTATGTTGGTGCGCATGGCCGAATCCACCTGGACATATCCCTGGTTCGTCAGGGTCAGGCCCACCATTTTGGCCAGGTCGGTGTTGGCCCGTTGGCCTATGGCGATGAACACGCCGTCCACGGGCAGTTCGGTGATGGAGTCGTCCTTGACGTTGCGCAGCTTCACTGCCGTGACATGCCCGTCGTCGCCCACGATCTCCTCGACCACGGTGTTCCAGACCACCGGGATGTCGTCGCGCTCCACGGATTCCTGCAATCGTTTTTGGCCTCGGAACGAATCGCGCCGGTGAACGAGGGTCACGTCCACGCCCAGGTTTTTGAGATGCAGGGCATCGGTCAGGGCCGTGTTGCCGCCACCGATGATGACCACCTTTTTCTTTCTGAACAGGTAGCCGTCGCAGGTTGCACAGTAGTTGACGCCCTTGCCGAAGAAGCGGTCCTCGCCGGGCGCCCCGAGCTTGCTCCAGGTGGCTCCGGTAGCCAGGATCAGGCCCCGCGCGATGTAGGTCCCCCGGTTGGTGTAGACCTCCACGTTGCGGCCGATCTTGATTTCGGAAACGTCCTCGCCTTCCAGGATGTTCACGTACTCTCGCGCATGCTGGCTCATGATGTCCATGAGCTGTTTGCCGGGTACGGTGGGGAAGCCGGGATAGTTTTCCACCACGGGCGTCAGGGTCACTTGGCCGCCGATGAGGCCTTTTTCCAAAACGACCGTACGCAGGCCTGCGCGCTCGGCGTAGATGCCTGCGGTGAGCCCTGCGGGTCCGGCTCCTATGATGATCAGGTCGACCTCCACGGCCGCCTCATGCCCGTGCCCGGGGTGTACGCCCATCTCGTGGGCCAGTTCCTCCGCGTCCTTGAGGGTGGCCATCTCGACGACGAATCGTTCCTCGGGCACATAGCCGAGAATGGTGTGACGCTCGTCCTCCGGGCCGAAGATCTCGGTGTGCGGTACGGAACCCACGTTGAACATCATGGCCAATTCCGGGTTCTCGTTGGTCTCCACACATTCGGCGCGCACGAGCATGGGCCGTTCGATGGCCGAACGCACCGCATTGACGACCTGCCCCGGGCAGTAAGGGCAGGTGGGGTTGACGAACACCTGTATGGTTCGGGTTTCGTCCAGTTCGGCCAGCAGTTTGCGCGAGGTCTCGGACATGCCGCTCTGGCCCAGGGAAACCAGGAACAGGGTATTGATGAAGGACCGGCCTTCCTCACCCAGCGGCGCGCCCCGGAAGCGGATGTCGTAGGTGCCCGGGTTGAACAGGATGGTGGGCGAGGAGTCCACGCCGTGCTTTTCGGCTTCCTCACTGTCCAGGGCGTAGTGTTCAAGCTCGATCTTGTCGCTCAGCCGGGCCATGTCGCCCGTGAATTTTTCCACATATTCGTTGAACGGGTCGTTCTCGCCCTCCTGGGTGAAGATGGCCATGGTGACCGTGTCCTTGAGGTTGGCGAAATGTTCCTGGAGCTGCTTGCGCGATTCCTCGGGCAGGAACCAGTCGTTCCCTTCATTGTTTTTCTTTTCAAAAAGCGGGCTCATGGGGGGCTCCTTGGTGTATGTGGATGAGCAGGTGTGATCATGCAAAAGGACAGGCGGAGGAAACTCTACCTGTCCTTATTATGCATGCGCAGGAAAAAGAATCAAGAAAGGATCGGAAACACCGCCGCGGAAACCGCAATCTCCGCGAACCGGGAATTGCGTTTCAAACGCTGCATCCGGGATTACCGAATATCCGGCAGGAAAGGGGACCGCGCAGGGTCAGACGAGGTCCAGCTTCATGGGCGTGAAGCGGATGCCGTTCTTTATCTGCTCCTCGTCCGTGGCGGTGAAACCGAGCTGCTCGTACACCTGCACCGAGTTGGGCGAGGAGTTCACGGTCAGGAACGGGGGCTTGCCGCAGAGATCAATGGCCTCGTGCAGCAGTTTGGTCCCGATGCCCTTGCCCTGGTGCGCCCTGTCCACGAAGAAGAAGCAGATGTGCTCTTCCTGGCGGACCTCGATCATGCCCACGGGCTCGTAGTCCATTTCGGCCACGAGAACGACATGGCCGTCCTCGGCCCGTTCGGTCAGGGCGACCGGGCTGGCGTATTTGCGGAATTCGGCGATGCCGTCGCCGGAAAAGCAGGGGGCCACATCCTTCATGAAAACATCGAGCACCAGTTCGCAGACCTGCTCTTCCTCACCTGCGAACATGCTTCGGATACGTACGTCGTTCATGCCTGTTTCTTGGTTTTGTGGGTTCATGCCGGCAGAAAAGTCCGGCAGCTCTTCGGGGGCGCAGCCCGGTCACGCCGTGTTCGTCTTCACATCGCCGACAGCAAACCACCGTTCCGATTCCGGGCCGAGTATTTTGAAACCTGTCGTTCCTGTCACAGTTCCCGAGCAATTTCCGAAAGTTGTCGACGCCTTTTTCTTTTGGAAATGTGTTTCGGGTTTTCCGCCCTGTTATCATGGAAACGGTGAGTTATTCAATTGGCCGAATTAAAAAAAAGTATTGTCTCTCCGGCGGTATGGTTTGCTATTGCCGGAAGGAGATTGGCAAACAACAGGAAACGAGGTCGACATGATCGGAATTGAAGTGTGTTTGGATAATATCGAATCGGTCCGCACCGTGGCCGAATCGGGCGGTGTGGACCGCCTTGAATTGTGCAGTGCTTTGGCCCTGGGCGGGCTGTCGCCGGCTCCTTCGCTGGTGCGTTTCGCTCGTGGGCATGCCGATGTGGAATTGCATCCCATGATCCGCCCCAGGCCTGGGGACTTCTGCTTCGACGAGGACGAGGTTGCGGCCATGGTCGAAGAGGTCGGCTACTATGCGGACCTTGGCGCGCACGGAGTGGTCATCGGCGTGCTGGAAGAGGATTTCCGGGTCAACGAACGGGCCACGGCGCAGCTGTGCGATGCGGCGAAGGCAAGGGCGTTGCAGGTGACCTTTCATCGGGCCGTGGATTTTGCCCGGGACTACGACGCGGCCATCGAGACCCTCATCGCACTGGGCGTGGACCGCATCCTGACATCGGGGCAGGCCGACACGGCTCCCCAGGGAGCGGAGCGCATTGCCCATGCCGTGGCCCGTTTCGGCGAGCGTATCGCCGTCATGGCCGGTGCGGGCGTCTCCCCGGACAATGTTGTCGAATTGGTGGAACGCACCGGCGTTCGGGACGTCCATTGCTCGGCGTCCGGCAGGGTGAACCGCTTTGCCGACGCCAGGCTCTCCCTGGGCGGTGCATCAGGCGACCTGGAGTATCAGGCCACGGACAAGGAAAAGCTGAAGGAGATCATGAGGCGATTTGGGAAATAGGCCATGTCCTGAAAAGCCATGGCGCTTACGTGATTGGCCCCGGCGAGTCGTTCAGGGGTCCCGCAATGCCCGGTCCACGGCCTTGGAAAGCTCGGCTGCGGTAAAGGGTTTCATGAGGATGGCCCGGATGCCGTGCTCCCCTTCCCGGATGTTTTCCAGGGAAACGGAATAACCGGTGCACAGTATGATGGGAATGTCCGGCCGGATGGCGTGCACGGTCTTGGCCAGGCGGTCGCCGGTCAGGTAGGGCATGGTCTGGTCCGTGATGATCAGGTCGAAGTCCGCGGGCGCGCGCCGGAACACGTCCACCGCGTCCAGGCTGTCGTTGACGCCCGTGACCGTGTAGCCCAGGTCGCCCAGCATCTGCTCGCCCACGTTGACCATGTCCGCCTCGTCGTCCACGAACAGGATGCGGCCCCGGCCCGGGACCACCTCGTCCCTGCGTTTCACCGTCTCATGCGGGGCGCCCTGCGCCTTCGGCAGGAAGATGTCGAAGGTCGTGCCCCGGCCCGGATCACTGGCCACGGTGATTTCGCCGTGCATGGTGCCCACGATGCCGTGGACCATGGACAACCCCATTCCCGTGCCCTTGCCCTGGGGTTTGGTGGTGAAGAACGGGTCGAAGATGCGTCCCATGACCTCCTCGGGGATGCCCTCGCCGGTGTCGGCCACGCGCAGCCTGAAGTAGGTTCCCGGCGTCAGCGTGTTCGTGGGCGGCAGGTCCTTTTCGCCCAACTCCACCCGTTCCAGGGAAATGGTCAGTACGCCGCCGTCTGTCTGCATGGCGTAGGCCGCGTTGGTGCCCAGGTTGGTGATGACCTGGTGCATCTGGCCGGGATCGCCCAGGACGACGGCGTCCTCCGTACCCGGTTCCAGGCGGATCTCGATGGTGGAGGGCAGGGAGGTGTGCAGGAAATTGACCACCTCCTTGAGCAGGGGAGGCAGGGCGATGAGGCTTTTCTGAGGTTCGCGCCTGCGGGAGAAGACCAGGATCTGGTGCACCATTTCCTTGGCCCGTGCGGCCACCTTTTGGATTCGCTGCAGGTTGGTGTGGGCGCGGCTTTCGGGTTCCACCGTGGGCAGGGAAAGCTCGGCGTAGCCCTGTATTGCAGCCAGGATGTTGTTGAAGTCGTGGGCGATTCCCCCGGCCAGCGTGCCCAATTCCTCCAGCTTCTGGCTCTGGCGCAGCTGTTTTTCCATCTGCAGGCGCTCGGTGATGTCGCGAGCCACCTCCACGTAGCCGGTCAGCTCCCCGGCCGAATTGTAGAGCGGAGAAATGCTCAGGTCGACCTCGTACAAGGTCCCGTCCTTACGGCGGTAGATGGTGTGCCCTTTCCAGAGCTCTCCCCGGCCGAGAACGTCCCATATCTCGTTGAAAAAGTTAGGGCTGTGCTGATCGCTGCGTATGATGGCGATGTGCCCGCCCTTGAGTTCGTCCAGGGTGTAGCCGGACATTTTCTCAAAAGACGGGTTTACGTATTCCACGATTCCTTCGGTATTGAGAATGAACATGCCGTCCTGTGCCTGCTCGATGGCCGCGAGCAGCCGCATGCGCGCATCCAGTTCCTGCTGCAGCTCCAGGGTGCGGTCGTTGACCCTGCGGTGCAGGGTGCGGTTCCAGGAGATGATGGAGACGATGAACAGGAAGATGAACAGGATTGCGCCGCCGAGATACCCCCAGAACTGCTTGTTGTGCAGCAGGAAGGAGAGGTAGTGCTGGTCCAGGGTGACCCACTTGCGGTAGATCTGGTTCCGTTCGTTCTCGGTGATGGAGTCCAGCCCCTTCTGCAGGATGGAATTGAGCATGGGCCAGTCGGACCGGCTGGCGATGCGGTTGTATATCTTGTAGTCCGTGTGCCCGGCCACGCGCAGGTTGGTGATCCCCTTGTCCTCTATGAAATAGCTGGCCTGGGGCAGGGAGATGATGGTGGCGTCGATCTCGTCGAAGGAAACGTGCAGCAGGGCGGCCAAATAGTTGTAGACCGGTTGTATGTGGATTTGGGGGTAGTATTTGCGCACGTAGTCGATGACCGCGTACCCCTTGGGCAGGGCCAGGTCCATGTCGGACATGTCCTCGAGTTGCAGGTACCGCTTCTGGTTCTTGTTCACCAGGATGACCGTGGGCATTTCCAGGTAGGGGCGGCTGAACCGCATGTAATCTATGTTTGCCGGGTTGGCCCGGAACGCTGCTATGATGTCCACCTTGCGGTCTTCGGCCAGTTTGAGCAGTTTTTTGAGGTTGGTGGTCTCCACCACCTCGAAGTGCACGCCGAGGCGGTCTTCGAGCAGCTTCATGTAGTCGGCCACCATGCCTTTGTACTCGGCCTTTTCGCCGAAGAACTCCAGGGGACGCGTGGACGGGGTCACACCCAGGCGGATGGTGGGGTGGGCCGCCAGCCATTTCCTTTCCTCGGTGGTCAGGGGCAGCTCCTCCGCCGGGGGGCGGCAGAACCATGCCCCGGCCAGCATCAACAGGGCTAGGGCTAGGGCTATGGTCAGGGGATGTTTGGCTGCTTTGGCGATGATGTTGTTCATGGTGTTCTCTTGCGGCAAGGGTGCACTTCTTCAAATGATTTGTTTGCAGGAAGTTTGCCACTATTTTCCTACCGCAGTAGAATGGCTCCCTCTATAGGGTGCTCGGAGATTCTTTGCAACCGTTGCGCAACTCCCTGAATCGGGTGATGAAATTTTCATTGTTTCGGAAAGGAAAGCGGCATGCTCGACAAAAATCGTAAAAAAGGTCATAAGTGCGGCGTTTCTGAGAAGGGTGAAGGGGGAAGCAATGGCGAGAATTCTTGTTCTGGATGACGATCCGGATATCAGCACCATCATTTCGCAGCTGGCCGAGGATGCGGGGCACACCGTGCACACGGCCGGGACCATTGCCGAGGGGCTGGCCCTGCTGGCCGGGACCGCAGTGGATCTCGTGTTCCTGGACGTGCGCCTGCCCGACGGCAGCGGCATCGACGCGCTGCCGGACATCCGCAAAGCCGCTTCCCGCCCGGACGTGATCATTATCACCGGCCTCGGCGACCCGGACGGGGCCGAGCTGGCCATCCAGAACGGGGCCTGGGACTACATCGAGAAAACCAGCACCCTCAAGCAGATCATGTTCTCCATGGACCGGGCCCTCAGGTTCAGGGAAAAGGGACGCAAACCCGCTCTCATAGCCATCAAGCGGGACAACTTCGTGGGCGAGAGCCAGGCCATCCAGCCCGTCCTGGAGAACATCTCCATCGCCGCGTCCGGCGATGCGGGCGTACTCATCACCGGCGAGACGGGAACGGGCAAGGAAGTCATCGCCCGCACCATTCACGACAACAGCGCCCGCGCCGGCAAGAGCTTCGTGGTCCTGGACTGCGCCTCCCTGCCGGAAAGTCTGGCCGAGGGCGAGCTGTTCGGTCACGTGAAGGGTTCCTTTACCGGAGCCAACGCCACCCGTACCGGCCTCGTGGGCCAGGCGGACGGCGGCACGCTTTTTCTGGACGAGGTGGGCGAACTGCCCTTGTCCATTCAGGCCTCCTTCTTGCGCGTGCTGCAGGAAAAACGTTACCGGCCGGTGGGCAGCACCAAGGAATATTCCAGCGATTTTCGGCTCATCGCCGCCACCAACCGGGATTTGGAGCAGATGTGCGCGGAAGGCCTGTTTCGCAGCGACCTCTATTACCGTATCAAGTCCTGCGCCATCCAGATGCCCCCACTGCGCAACCGTCTGGAGGATGTCCCGGTCATCAGCCGGTTTCATCTGGGCCGCCTGTGCGACAAATATGATGTTCAGGCCAAGGAAATGTCCGAGGATTTCGTGCGGGCCATGACCAACTATGATTGGCCGGGCAACATACGCGAGCTGGTTCAGACCCTGGAGCGCACCATCATGCGGGCCATGGATGAAGACGTGCTTTACCCCGAGCACCTGCCCGTGGACATTCGCGCCAAGGCCGTGCGCCGCAGTCTGGGCGGAGCCGGGGAGGGTGTGGCCGCACCGGTTTCCGCGGCATCCGGAGATTTCTGCAACGATCTCCTGGCGGGCGGTGTGCCCGAGTTCAAGGAGTATCGCAAGCAGTGCCTGGGCCACGTGGAGCGCCGCTATCTGGAGCGGCTGCTGGCCGAGGCCCGGGGCAGCATCAAGGAAGCCTGCAGGTTGTCCGGCCTGTCTCGGACGCGGCTTTATGTGCTGCTGAAAGAGCACAACATTTCCAAATAAACAGGCAGTCCCCAAGGGCCTGACTGCGGCGTTGCTGCGAAAAAGACAGGCCCTCACGTATTGTTTATACGCTGCGGCCTTGTCTTTACCCGGCGCCTGGCACTCAAGCCCTTTTGAACTGTGAACTGCCTGTAATGTGAACCAAACCACCTTTTCCTGTTTTTCTGATCCGACGCCGTTTCTCTCTGTTTTCGTTTTGTGTTCACAATAACGGGATTGTCCCGTTTTTCGGGATGAACCGTCCCGCTTTTGTGAACATCGGGTGGGGCCGAAGTGCGGCTTTTGGGAATGGGATTATTGTATTTTTACAATAACAATCTGAATTTATTTAGTTTTAATATTTTGGCATCGAACTTGGTTAAAAGGAGCGGCGGGCAGATGCCCGTCTGTGTCTGTCGAGGGTCTCCCGATAAGTTCGGGGGCAGAGGTTCGAGTAAAAAAACAGAGCGAGTAAAAACATCATGAAAAAGATTTTCGCACTTATCCTGTCGCTGTCTGCCGTGTTCGCGCTGGCCGCCTGTAATGGCGACGGCGGCAAGGAAGCTAAGAACGAAACCATTACCATCAAGCTGGCCACCCAGCATCCCATCGAACACATGGGCCACAAGGCCGCCGAGCGCGTCAAGGCCCGCATCGAGAAGGAAACCGAAGGCCGCGTTCAGGTCAAGATCTACCCGGCCAACCAGCTGGGCGACGCTTCCCAGATCTACGAGGAAATCATCCGCGGTTCCATCGACGCCGCCCACATCACCGTTCCCGATCAGTTCGACTCCCGTCTCGGCGCAGGCTTCCTGCCCTACATCGCCCGCGACTACGACCAGATCCGCCAGGTGTTCGCATCCGACGCCTTCCTGCCCCAGGAAATGGCCAAGATGCACGACAAGCTGGGCGTGAAATTCTTCTCCTATTTCGGTGAAGGCTTCATCGGCGCCGGTTCCGTCGTGCCCCTGGAAAATTATGAAAAGCCCGGCGTTGAAAAGGGCATCATGCTCCGCGTTCCCGGCCTGGACGTCTTCAAGTTCGGCGCAGAGGAACTGGGCTTCCGCACCTCCTCCCTGCCGTACGCCGACACCTACTCCGCCCTGCAGACCGGCGTGGTCAAGGGCTGGATCGGCGGCCCGCCGAACCTGAACTACCTCGGCTTCCGCGACGTCATCAAATACTACTACCAGTACAACGTGAACTTCGAGTCCACCCAGTACGTCATGAACAAGAAGAAGTTCATGTCCATCCCCGAAGCCGACCGCAAGGTTGTCGAAGCCGCATTCACCGACGAAGGCCAGCAGTCCTTCCTCATGGCCGAGAGCGAAGACCAGATGTACCGCAAGAAGCTCGAGGAAGCCGGCATCAAGGTTGTCATGCTCACCACCCAGCAGCTGGAAGATTGCGCCAAGTACGTCCGCGACAACGCCTGGCCGCGTCTGGAACAGAACCTGACCAAGGAACTGCTCGAAGGCATCAAGGCTTCCTACTAAGAGTCCAACGGACTGGATAACAGTCTCACTTGACGGCGCGGCGGGACCTCCCGCAAAGCACATCCCTCCCGCTGCGCCGTCTGCCCAATTCCATATTCCGCTGATTTTCCCAAGAGGGGGTCTTTTCATGCAACCTATTGAAATTGCACCACGGATACCGCTGTGGGGCGTGCTCGGCAAGTTTCAAAAAACGGTCATGGCCGTCACCAGCGTGCTCATCGTCTGTATGATCTGCTACACGGTCCTGGTCCGCTATGTCTTCGGTTCGGATTTCTACGGCTCCGAAGAGCTCATCCAGATGCTGGCCTTCTGGCTCTACTTCATGGGGGCCGCACAGGGCAGCCGCGAGAAAAGCCAGATTTCAGCCGACATCCTGACCTGCTACGTGACCAGCGCCAAATGGTGCCGCATCGCCCGGCTGGTCAAGGACGTCGTCACCGTGGCCATCTGCCTGCTGGTCACCTACTGGGCCTGCCAGTTCGTGGGCTGGGGAATCCAGATGATGCCCAAGTCCCCGGTGTTCAGGCTGCCCATGCTCATTCCGCATACGGCCATCGGCCTCGGTTTCGTGCTCATGTCCCTGTACCACGTGGTCTACCTGGTCCAGGACACCATCACCCATTTCAGAATGTGCCGCGCAGGCGAATAGCACGAAACCGGAAGGATTTTTAAAATGACTATCACCATTGCAATACTTATCCTCGTGGTCACGCTGTTCATCGGCGTTCCCATTCCGTTCGCCTTTTTCAGCTCGGCCGCGTTCCTGATTTTTGCCGGCGGCTACGATCCGGGCTTTCTGCTGCCCTACGGGTTCGCAAAGATGAACTCCATCGTGCTGCTGACCATCCCGCTGTTCATCATGGCCGGAGGCGTTATGGACAAAGGCGGCATCGGCGACAAACTGGTCGACGTGGTCGACACCATCGCCGGTCGCATTCGCGGCGGTCTCGGCATCGTCACCGTAGTCACCTGCGCCATCTTCGGCGCGGTGTCCGGTTCCTCTTCCGCAACCGTGTCCTGCATCGGATCCATCATGATGCCCAAGCTCAAGAAGGCCGGATATCCGGTGGGGCACGTGGCCGCGCTGCTTGCCAACGCGGGCGTGCTCGGCATCCTGATTCCGCCGTCCATGCTCATGATCCTCTATGCCTGGATGGGCAACCAGTCCGTGCTGGCCTGCTTCCTGGCCGCATTCGTTCCGGGGCTCATCGTCACGGCGCTGCTCTCCATCGTGAACCTTGTGCTGCTGCGCAACAACAAGGACATCGAGGTCAAGCCCAGCGAAGATATCGTGACTACCGCCAAGCTGTTCACGGTCAAATCCGCCAAGGCTTCTCCGGCGCTCATGATGCCGGTCATCATCCTGGGCGGCATCTACGGCGGCATCATGACCCCCACCGAAGCAGCCGCGGTAGCCGTGCTCTACGCCATCCCGGTGGCCATGTTCATCTACCGGGGTCTCAAGTTCAAGAATCTCATGCAGACGCTGATCGAGTCCGCCACCACCACCGGGGTCATCATGGCCATGATGTTCGCGGTCATGATCCTGTCGCGGCTGTACATCATGGAGAACCTGCCCGAGCAGATTATGAACGTGCTGACCTCCATTTCCGACAACAAGATGGTCATCATGCTGATGATCAACGTGTTCCTGGTCATCATGGGCATGCTCATGGACGACGTGTCCGGCATCCTGCTGGGCACTCCGATTCTGCTGCCGCTGGTGACCCAGCTGGGCGTGGACCCCATCCACTTTGCCGCCATCATGGGCGTCAACCTGGGTATGGGCAACGTCACCCCGCCCACGGCCCCGCTCCTCTATCTGTCCGGCCGTATCTCCGGCGCGCAGGTCAACCAGATGCTCAAGCCGACCATGTATCTGATCATTTTCGCATGGTTGCCCACGCTGCTGCTGACCACCTACGTGCCCGAGATTTCCCTCGGCCTCGTCAACCTGCTCATGAAATAAGCGGAGACTGCAATGGAAAGCATCAGGGAACTGTATCGCATCGGCGTGGGGCCGTCCTCGTCCCACACCATGGGCCCCAAGAAGGCGGCCGAGGAATTCCTTGCCCGCAACAAGGATTCCGAAACGTTCCGCGTCACTCTGTACGGATCGCTGGCCGCCACCGGCAAGGGGCATCTCACGGACTGGGCCATTCTTCAGGTGCTGGGCGAGGAGCGCACCTCCATTGCCTGGAAGCCCGAGGAAGAGCTGCCCGGCCATCCCAACGGCATGCAGTTCGAGGCCCTGAACGCGGACGGTCAAGTCTTGGATACCGTTCGGGTCTATTCCGTGGGCGGTGGAGCCATCCGCTACGAGGACGGCGCCGAGGTCAACCCTGTCCACGTCTACGACCTGCCGACCCTGACCGCCATCATGGAGATGTGCGAACGGAAGGGCATCACCTACTGGGAATACGTGGAACAGTGCGAGGGCAAGGAGATCTGGGACTTCCTCAAGGAGGTCTGGACGGTCATGGAGGCTTCGGTCGAGCGCGGCCTGAACACCCAGGGCGTGCTGCCCGGCAGCATCGGACTCAAGCGCCACGCCTGGAGCTACTTCAAGAAGACCAAACTCTCCGGTCCGGACATGCAGCAGACCGGTCGGGTCACGGCATATGCCCTGGCCGTGGCCGAGGAAAACGCAGGGGGCGGCACCATCGTCACCGCGCCCACCTGCGGCGCATGCGGCATTGTCCCGGCCGTGCTCTATTACCTGCGTGAGACCCAGGGCGTGACCGAAGGAGAGATCCTGCACGCGCTGGCCACCGCCGGGCTGTTCGGCAACGTCATCAAGCACAACGGCTCCATCTCCGGGGCCGAGGTGGGCTGCCAGGGCGAGGTGGGCTCGGCCTGCGCCATGGCCTCGGCAGCGGCCACCCAGGTCATGGGCGGTTCCGTGCGCCAGATCGAGTACGCCGCGGAAATGGGCCTGGAGCATCACCTGGGGCTGACCTGCGACCCGGTGGATGGGCTGGTGCAGATCCCCTGCATCGAGCGCAACGCCTGCGCCTCCACGCGTGCGCTTTCCCGCGCCCAGATGGCCATCCTCTCGGATGGGACGCACCGCATTCCCTTCGACGAAGTGGTCGAGGTCATGATGCGCACCGGCCACGACCTGCCCAGCCTGTACCGCGAGACCTCAACGGGCGGGCTGGCCAAGGCCTATGATGCGCGCACCAGAAAGTGTGCTTGCGATCCGCAATAGAAAAGAGACAGAATGAAGGCCTCTCTCCCTTGCCGGGAGGGAGGCTTTTTTCAAGGAGACAGCATGTCGAACGCCACGATCGCAGAGCCTGCCGGCATTTTCAACGACGTCATCGGTCCGGTCATGACCGGACCCTCCAGTTCCCATACCGCGGGCCCGGCCCGCATCGGCAAGGCCATCCACGGCCTCATGGGCGGCGACATCAAAAGCGCGGCCATTTACTTCAAGAAAGATGGTTCCTATCCCGGCACCTATCGGGGGCAGGGTTCGGACAAGGGTTTTGTCGGCGGTCTTCTGGGGTTTGGCCCGGGGAACGAACTGCTGGCCGACGCCCTGAACGAGGCGGACAGGCGTGGTCTGGGATATTCCTTTGCCGTGGAGGACAACAGCCACCCGCACCCCAACACGGCCCGCATCGTCGCCGTCGATTCCCGTGGCCGGGAGCGCGAGTTTCTGACCGAGTCAACGGGTGGGGGCATGTTCCGCATCGTGCGTATGGATGGTCATCCCATGCTCGTCACCGGCGCGTTCCGGGAATTGTTCGTGCACTGTGCGGAGTCGGTCTCCCTGGACTCCCTGTGCTCGGTCGCACAGGCTCACGGCGCGAGCATTTCCCGCAGCACCGAGTCCTCGGGCGTGCAGGCGCAGGTCACTTTCCAGAGGCCGTTCCCCGAGGAGTTGCTGCGTATCGCCAGGGAACTGGAGGCGACCGGCTGCACGGTCTCCATGCTCGATCCCATCCTGCCCGTGGCCGGGCGGTTCCAGTACGACATCCCGTTTTTCACCGCTTCGCAGGCGCTGGAGCACTGTGGCGGCAAAGCCGTGTCCGCCTCGGCGCTTGCCCTGGAATACGAGCGCGCCCGGAGCGGCTTGGGGGACGACGATATCCTTTTCCGCATGAAGTCCATTGTCCGCACCATGCGCCGGGCCGCCGAGGCCGGGTTGGAAAAGGACCTGCCCGTGTCCGGCTTTCTGCGGCCCAAGGCCGCGGCCATGGCCCGCAATCTTTCCAATGCGAACGTGGCCGATCTCGGGGTCATGAACCGGGGCATGCTCATCGCCACGGCCATCATGGAGTACAACAGCGCGGGCGGCATCGTGGTCGCCGCGCCCACTGCCGGTTCCTGCGGTGTACTGCCCGCCGTTGTTCTACCCATGGCCGAAAGCATGGGCCTTTCCGAAGAAGAACAGGCCGAGGCCATGTTTGCGGCCGGACTTGTGGGCGTGTTCATCGCGCATCAGGCCACGTTCGCGGCCGAGGTTTGCGCCTGTCAGGCCGAAGTGGGAGCAGCCACGGCCATGGGCGCCGCCGCGGCCGTGCAGCTCCTGGGCGGCAGTTCGCGACAGGCTTTTGCCGCCGCTGGTCTGGCTTTGCAGAACGTGCTCGGCCTCATCTGCGACCCGGTGGCCGGGCTGGTGGAGATTCCGTGCATCAACCGCAACACCATGGGCGCGGCCAACGCCATCGCTTCGGCCAACATGGTCCTGGCCGGGTTCGATCCGGTCATCCCGCTGGACGAGGTCGTCGAGACCATGCTCCGTGTGGGCAGGATGCTGCCGTCTGAACTGCGCTGCACCAACCGGGGCGGCCTGTGTGTGACTCCCACGGCTGTGGGGATTCAGGAGTCTTTGCCTTAGTTTGGCTGTTGAAAAAGGCCCGTCTGGTTCGTCACTGCGATAAAAGTGGAGCCCTCGTGTATGCTTGATACACGAGGGCTCCACTTTTTCATGGTTCCTGTCATCTCAACCCTTTTTGAGGACCACTCATTGAAGGTCAATTTTTTCTTCTGGATGTTCCTCTCGCCATTTGTTTCAAACTTCTTTCCCCTGCTTCAATCGGGCAGAAGTGGTATTCACATGCGCCAGCGCGGGGGGCAAGGGGACGCTATGACTTTGTTACTGTGCCTAACCTACACTGAGAGTCCACTTGAAAGTATCATTAACCTTTTTCCATTGGATGGAGAGCCTGGCCGTACTCGGGCAATTCGGGCATTCCACTTTGGAAATTCTGTATTTCCCGAGTTTAAAGTCTTCGGTTTTTATAATAAAGTTATCCATATCACCAATTTTTCCGCAGCCACACGCGATTGAAACTGCCGGGAACCGACCCTGCGTATAGATACCCTTAGTCAGCTGAACATTCATGCTTACCTCCTTTTTCCCCACCATATGCGACGAGGGTTGATGTGAATTCACTTTCCTGTGAACTTGTTCATCTGGTCCTGGTACGAGGTGACAGTGCCAAAAGGTTATGAAGAATAAGACCTTGCGGGTGTCTGAGGCAGTGCAGGATTGTAAACTTTTAGTTTCTTCATGGCAGGGCTGGGGGATTCGCGCAGTTCACCTGGAGCGAGGCTACGCCGATACGATTTTGGGAAGCTGACGGAATAAGTTGGGTCAAGGCATAAATCAAAAAAAGGCCCTGCATGACGCAGGGCCTTTTTCTTTGCACTTGGTTGGCGGCGGGGCTTTACGCGAAACGCCTTCTGAGGATGCCGCAGAGGTAGTCGATGATGGTCACGGAAACGATGACCATGATCATCATGGTGCAGACCTCGCGGTAGAGATAGCCGTTGATCTTGTCGAACATGAGGAAACCGATGCCGCCCGCGCCCACGAAACCGAGAATGGTGGCGCTGCGCACGTTGGATTCGAAGCGCAGCAGCGTGTAGCTGACGATGAGCGGCATGATCTGCGGGATGACCGAGAAGGCCATGGTTTGGGCCGGACCGGCGCCCGAGGCTGCGACCGCCTCCACCTGGCCGGAGTCGATCTGCTCGATGGCCTCGGAAAAGACCTTGCCCAGGATGCCGAAGGTGTGGATGGCCAGGGCCAGCACGCCCGCATAGGGCCCCAGGCCGATGACGGCCACGAAGATGAGGGCCATGACGAATTCGTTGAAACCTCGGCAGAAGTCCAGCGCTCGGCGCACGGCGAACTGACCGAACCAGCGGACGGCCCGGTGCTGCATGCGGTCGCCCTGGACCATGAGCTCCAGCGTGTTCTTGGCCGCGAACATGGATATGGGAATGGCCGCGATGAAGGCGATGAGTGTGCCCCAGATGGCGATGGCCACGGTCTCGACAAGGGCGCGCGAATATTCCGCCAGATGCGAAAGCGCGGTTTCGGGCGGGAAGTAGCCGCCGCTCCGTTCATCCACGATGCGGTCGTACTCCTCCTGCACCATGGCGTTGCGCTCCGCCCCGCTCATGGCGGACAGGGTCGCGGCCGCGCGCTTGCTTGCCTCGGCCTGCAAGGCCATGCTGTCCATGGTCTTTCCTGCGGCCTTGTGTTCCTTTTTCACCTTCTGGAGCGCGTCCTCGAAGGCCATGATCTTGGGCAGGCGCTCTGCCTGGGCCCGCGCGGCCTGCTGGTCCGCCTCGGTCAGCTGGCGGCCGAAGAGGTACTCGAAGGCGTTCTGTCGTTTGTCGTACAGCTTGAACGGATCGATGCCGGTCCAGATGTACGACGAGACCAGTACCGTGGCGATGATGGTCATGAGGGCCCCCAGGGCGACCTTCTGTTGGAAGGTCATCCTGGGGGTTGCCTGATCGAGTGTCAGTTGGCAGCTCATGTTACTTCTTGGCCAGTTGTTTCTTGAGGCGCTTCAGGTAGCGGACGATGTCGTAGGCGGAGTCGGAGGTGTGGCAGTAGCCGCCGTTCTGCAGGATGTCGAGGGCCTTCTGGTCTTCATTGATCTTGAGCAGGGAACCGGCAATGGCCACCTTCAGGCTTTCGGGCAGATCCTTGCGCACGGCGATGGGAGCGCCCGGAATCATGTCGGAGGTCTTGATGATGTTGAAGTCGTCCAGGGACACGGCGCCCTTTTCGATCATGCGGTCAAGGTCGATGTTGTTGGTGGCGGCGACCTGAACGGAACCGTTCTTGACGGCCAGGATGGAAGCGCCGTGGGAGCCGGAGAACTTGACCTGCTTGAAGAACTTGTTCGGATCGATCTGCATGTCGCGGGCGAACATGACGTTGGGCACCAGGTAGCCGGAGGTGGAGTTGGGGTCGGTGAAGGCGAAGGTCTTGCCCTTGGCCTGGTCCATGGAGGTGATGCCGGAGCCCTTCTTGGTAATGATGATGCCGGTGTAGCCGGGCTGCTTCTTCTTGTTCAGTTCCATGACCACGGCTTCCGCGTTGGCCTTTTCAGAGGCCTCGGTGTAGCTCTTGGGACCGAAGTAGGCGAGGTCGATGTGCTTGTTGGCCATGGCGGTGATGATGCCCGCATAGTCGGAGGCGGTGAAGATCTCCACCTTCACGCCCAGGTCTCTTTCCAGTTCCTTGGCGATGGGCTTGGCGCGCTTGGCCGAGTCTGCGGCGCCTTCGGTGGGAATGAAGCCGAGCTTGAGGGTCTTGGGCCAGTCCTTGGTCCCGGCGTTCGCCAGGCCCGGAAGGGCGAAGGCCAGCACCAGGGCTGCAACGGTCAGGGTTTTGAACAGTTTGGAAAACATCGGTTTTCTCCTAACAGGATGATGGTTTGCTGTTTCTGGTCCTCGGTACGCAGTGAATTCACTTTTTGTATGCTCTAGGCCGCGTCAAGCTCTTGCAGGGCTTCCTCGGCCTTGTCGCCGTAGATGGTGGACACCGTGTCGCGGCAGAGGTCGCGGCAGGTGCCGTCGAAAATCAGTTCTCCCTTGGACATGCCCAGCACGCGCTTGCCGAAGCGTTGGGCAAAGTCAATGTGGTGCAGGTTCACCAACACCGGAATTCCCTTTTCCTCGTGGATCTGCATGAGTGTCTGCATGACCGTTTCCGAACTCCTGGGGTCCAGGGAGGCGATGGGTTCATCCGCCAGGAACACTTCCGGCTCCTGGGCCAGGGCCCGGGCGATGGCCACACGCTGCTGTTGCCCGCCGGACAGGGCGTCGGCCCTGCGGAAGGCCAGGTCCGCGATGCCCACCTGGCGCAGGCATTCGAAGGCGAATTCCTTCTCCCGCTTGGGGAACCGGCGCAGCAGCGTCATGCACAGCCCCACGGGCGAGCTGTTGAAGCGCAGGCGTCCCACCAGCACGTTTTCCAGCACCGTGAGGCGGCGCACCAGGTTGAATTGCTGGAAAATCATGCCCACGCGGCGGCGCACATGCTTGAGCCTGCTTCCGCTGACGCAGGTGATGTCCTCGTCGAAGAGTTCCAACTCGCCGGAAGTGGGGCGTACAAGCCGATTCAGGCAGCGCAGCAGGGTGGACTTGCCCGCGCCGGACAGGCCGATGACGACGATGAAGTCCTTGTCCTTCACTTCCAGGGAGACGTCCTTGAGTGCTTCGGTCCCGTTGGGGTAGACCTTGTAGAGATCCTTGGCGCGTATGGCGCAGGTGCGTTTCGTGTTCATATCTATGGATTTCATGGCGTGTCCTTCAGCGTGTGTTGGTTCGGCAGCCGATCCGCGGCTTGGGTTGAAGTATTCCAGAGTGGAATGAATACCCGCCTGTTGCAACAGAAGTATGATGGCCTTGTTACCGTTTCATGAAATCGGGGATGTTCATGTATTTCAAGCGGCATCACGAGCTCTGGCCTTGCTTTTCCCCTTGTCCGCGCACCATGCTCCCAGCACCAGGGGAACGCCGTCCACTCGGCGCACCCGCACCAGGTCGGCGCGCCTGCCCGGGGCGATCTCGCCGCGGTCGTTCAACCCCACGGCATGGGCCGGATTGGCGCTGATGGTCGCCACGGCGTCCGGCAGGGGGATGCCCAGCTTTTCGTGCAGGATGAATGCGCCTGCAACAAGGCTGCTCGGCACGTAGTCCGAGGAGAGGATGTCCAGCAGGCCGTCGGCGGCAAGCTCCTGGGCCGAGACATTGCCCGAATGGGAACCGCCTCGGACCACGTTGGGACCGCCCATGACGATGCGGATGCCTGCGGCCCGGGCGGCCCGGGCCGCCTCGGAAGTGGTGGGGAATTCCGCGATGCCGATACCCTCGTGCACGGCCTGTTCGATGTGGGCCACGGTGGTGTCGTCGTGCCCGGCCATGGGTATGTTCCGCTCCTTGCAGAGAGCGATGATCCGGGCGCGGTTCTTGTCCGCGTGGGTCTCCTGGGTGGAGCGCAACTCCTCTGCCATCCGTTCGAATTCCTCGTCGTTCCAGGCCTGGCTTCGGTAGTACTGTCGGTATTTGGCCGTGTCTCTCCACTGGCGCTGGCCCGGCGTATGGTCCATGAGGGAGACCAGCAACAGGGCCGGGTCGTCCACGTGCGGTTCCAGCATGTCGAGCACCTTGGGGTCCGGGTATTCGCAGCGCAGGTGTAGGTGGTGGTCGGCCTTGAGTACGCCGGTTGCGCGGGCGTTTTTCAGGGCCTTGATGCTCATGTCCATGATGGCCGAGCGTTTGGGGCCGTCGTGATATTCACCCAAGGAAACCGCGTCGAGCACCGTGGTGATGCCCGCGCCGATCATCTGGTTGTCGTGGGCCGCCACCGAGGCGAGTGGTGCGGGCCAGAACACGCCCGGCCTGGGTTCGATTTCCTGTTCCAGATTGTCGGTGTGCAGTTCCACGAAGCCCGGCAGCAGGAAGTCGCCGTTGAAGTCGATGGCGTCCGGAACCGACGTATTGCCGCCGTCCACGGATTGGATGACGCCGTTGGCCACATGCGCCGAGCCCTGTATGACTTCGTCGCGCAGGACGATGGTCGCGTTGTTGATGATGTAGTTCATGTTAAGCGGCCTCCTTGAAACGGCCCATGTCGAAAAGTTGATCCGCCACCTTGTCCCGCACCTCCAGGTCGTGGAAGATGCCGACCACGGCCGCGCCGCGTTTCTTGGCTTCCCTGATGAGGTCGACGACCACTGTGCGGTTGTCCGCGTCCAGCGACGCAGTGGGTTCGTCCAGCAGCAGGATGGGATAGTCCACGATGAATCCTCGGGCGATGTTCACGCGCTGTTGTTCCCCGCCCGAAAAGGTGGCCGGGGGCAGGTCCCAGAGCTTGCCCGGAATGTTCAGGCGCTTGAGCAGGAAGGCGGCCTTGTCGCGGGCTTTTGCCGCGTCGCCCGTGAGGTTGAAGAGCGGCTCGGCCACCACGTCCAGGGCCGAAACCCGGGGCACCACCCGCAGGAACTGGCTTACGTAGCCCATGGTGTGCTTCCGGATATCCAGTATTTCCCGGGGCAGGGCCGTGGCCATGTCCACTGTTTCGTCCTCATGTCGGACGAGAATGTTGCCGGACTGCGGCTTGTAGTTGCCGTAGAGCGAGCAGATGAGCGAGGACTTGCCTGCGCCCGAGGCCCCGGCCAGGGCCACGCATTCTCCTGAGCGCACTTTCATGTCCAGCCCGCTGAAGACCGGTATCTGCGTGCCGCCCTGGGTGTGCAGGATGAACTGCTTGTCGAGATTCTTCACCGATATCATGACGGTCATTGTCGTCTCCTAAACCTGCAGTATCGAGGATACGAGCAGTTGGGTGTATTCGTGCTGGGGATCGTCCAGTACTTGATCGGTCAGACCGGTTTCCACCACCTCGCCCCGGCGCATGACCATGAGCCGGTGCGCCAGGAGCCGGGCCACGGCCAGGTCGTGGGTGACGATGATCACGGACAGGCCGAGTCGGGACACCAGGTTGCGCAGGAGGTCCAGGAGCCGGGCCTGTACGGACACGTCCAACCCGCCGGTGGGTTCGTCCATGAACACCAGCCTGGGCTCGGTGACCAGGTTGCAGGCGATCTGGAGCCTTTGCTGCATGCCGCCGGAAAAGGTCTTGGGCAGGTGGTCGATGCGCGAGGCGTCTATTTCCACTTCGCCCAGCCATTCCAGGGCGTTCCTGCGGATGTTGCCGTAGTGACGCGCGCCGATGCTCATGAGCCGTTCGCCGATGTTGGCGCCGGCCGAAACGCCCAGACGCAGTCCGTCGCGCGGGTTCTGGTGCACGATGCCCCATTCGGTGCGGCGCAATTTGCGGCGGATGGGTTCTTCGGACCGGTGCACGTCGATGTTGCCGAATTGCCCGGACTCGTAGCTTACGGTTCCTTCGGACGGCTCCAGCTGTGCCGAGATGCAGTTGAGCAGGGTGGACTTGCCCGAACCGGACTCGCCCACGATGCCCATGACCTCGCCGGGCCAGAGATCGAAGCTCACATCCCGGCAGCCGATCATGTCACCGTAGTATTTGGTCAGCCCTTGCACGCTGAAGAGTGGTTTGACGGATTCAGCCATTGTGTCCCCCTTCCTGTGCAGGGCGGTCACCCTTGAGTTCGTCGAGGTCTTCGCGCGCGGCCATGGGACCCAGGTGTCCCGATTCCCTGCGGCGACTGCAGTAATCCGTGTCCGAGCAGACGAACATCCGACCGCCGGCGTCATCAAGAATGACTTCGTCCAGGTAGCTGGTCTCCGAGCCGCACAGGCCGCAGCATTCGTCCCAGGTCTCCACCTCAAAGGGATGGTCTTCGAAATCGAGGCTTTTCACGTCCGTGTAGGGCGGCACCGCATAGATGCGTTTTTCGCGCCCGGCCCCCAGCAGGTGCAGGGCCGGGCTCCGGTCCAGCTTGGGGTTGTCGAATTTGGGAATGGGAGAAGGACTCATGACGTAGCGGCCGTTGACCATGACCGGGTACATGTAATTGGTGGCGATACGGCCGTGTCGGGCGATATCTTCGTAGAGCTTCACATGCATGACGCCGTATTCTTCCAGGGCGTGCATCTTGCGGGTTTCGGTCTCGCGGGCCTCCATCCAGCGCAGGGGTTCGGGAATGGGCACTTGGTAGACCATGATCTGTTCTTCGGTGAGCGGCTCCTCGGGAATGCGGTGCCGGGTCTGGATCACCGTGGCCTCGCTGGTGCGTTCCGTGGTTTCCACGTCGGCCACGCGCTCGAAGAATTTGCGGATGGACACCGCGTTGGTGGTGTCGTCCGCCCCTTGGTCGATGACCTTGAAAACGTCGTCCGGCCCCAGAATGCTGGCCGAAAGCTGGATGCCGCCCGTACCCCATCCGTAGGGCATGGGCATCTCGCGTCCTGCGAAAGGCACCTGGTAGCCGGGGATGGCCACGGCCTTGAGGACGGCCCGGCGCACCATGCGCTTGGTCTGCTCGTCCAGGTAGGCAAAGTTGTATTCCTCGCCGGTCGCGGCCGTGGAGACCGGAGCGGCGTTTTCTTGGGCAATCATGCGGCTGCTTCCTCTGTTTTGGGTTTCTCGGCCTTGTCGCGTTCGGCCAGAATTTTCTCACGCATGGTGCGGACCATGACCAGGTCGGCCTGGAAGTCCACGTAATGGGGCAGCTTGAGATGCTGCACGAATCCCTGGGCTTCCACATTGTCGCTGTGGGAGAGCACGAATTCCTCATCGTTGGCCGGTGAGGTCAGATCCTCACCCATGTCGCGGGCCTGGAGCGTGCGGTCCACCAGGGACATGGCCATGACCTTGCGCTCGCAATAGCCGAAGGACAGGCCGTACCCGCGCGTGAAGCGGGGCAATTCCTCCTTGGAGCCGCGGAACCTGGTGACCATCTCGCATTCGGACACGGTGATGTCGCCGATCTCCACTTCGAAACCCAGTTCCTCGGGCACGATGGAGACGGCTACCTCTCCCATGCGGATTTCTCCGACAAAGGGGTGCACGTCGCCGAAGCCGCGTTGCGAGGAGTAGCCCAGGGCCAGGAGAAAACCTTCGTCGCCACGGGCCAGGTTCTGGAGACGGACGTCCCGTTCCGCAGGATAGAGCAGCGGGTCGCGGGTGATGTCCCCCACGGGATTTTCGTCGTCGGTCCGGCTTTCGTCCAACAGTCCCTCGTCGGTCAGGATGTTCATGACTCTCGGTATGGGCCCGGACTGTTCCGGGGCGGTTTCCGGTTCGGTGCCCTCTCCGTCGGCCAGGAGCTTGAAGTCCAGCAGGCGGTGGGTGTAGTCGAAGGTGGGACCGAGGACCTGCCCGCCCGGGATGTCCTTGAAAGTGGCCGAAACGCGTCGTTCCACGTTCATTTCGGAAGTCTCGATGGGACTGGACACGGCCAGGCGGGGCAGGGTGGTGCGGTAGGCCCGCAACAGAAAGATCGCCTCCACCAGGTCGCCTTGGGCCTGCTTCACTGCCAGGGCCGCCAGGTCACGGTCGTAGAGAGAGCCTTCGGTCATGACCCGGTCCACGGCCAGGCTGAGTTGTTCCCTGACTTGGGCCACGTCCAGTTCCGGAACGTTCGTGTCGCCCCGGCGCTGCTCGGCCAGGAGCTTGTGCGCGTTGTCGATGGCCTTTTCGCCGCCTTTTACTGCTACGTACACGTTATACCTCTACTCGCACGGTCCTGGGCAGGGAGGCGATCTCGGTATCGGAGGCCAGGATCACGTCATATCCCAGAGGGAACCGTTCGCTGTTTTTCTTGAATTCATGCCAGAAACCGGAGTCCAGTCCGTCCACGGTCAGTTTGGTGCTGTCCTTGATGCCGGGCCCGGTCAGCGTTACGCCGCGTCCCACGTTCAGCTCGCGCACCTGGATGATCACGGTGGCTGACCGGTCCGGGTATTCTTCGGTTCCGGCCTCGAATTTTTTCAGATCCGGCAGGTCGTTGCCGTCCATGACCACGGCAAAGGATGCGTCCTCCTGCTTTTGGGTCAGCGGGCATCCGCAATGGAAGCGCAGATAGGTCTGAATGTCCGAATGGATGGTGCTTTCCAGCCAGAGCGGGGTGTCCAGGTCGGCCAGGGCCAGGCAGACCGAAGCGGCCGCAGGCTTGAGCGGGGACGGAGGCGCGGGCCAGTTGCCGAGCACGGTCACCGTGCCCGGGCGGGACATGGTCAGGAGCACGGCCCTGAAAATGCGTTGGCTGTCCAGAACCGGGTGCTGGAGTCCCGGGGATATGTTTTCATAGGCGAATTCAGGCATTGGGCTCTCCTAGTCTTCGCCCCGGACCATGGTGAAGAAGTTCACCCTGGTGGCGGCGGTTTTTTCGGCCTTTTCACTGCGGCGTTGTTTTTGCGCCTCGGCAAGGGGCCTGATGATTTCGTTCATGATCCGGCTCTGTATGTCCGTCTGCAGCAGAGCGTCGAACACGGCGGCCAACTCGGCATGGCGTTTGTCGCGTCCCGCCACGTATCCGTGCCCCACAGCCCCGTCCGCGAGCTTCACCGTGCAGCGGGTCATGGTCATCTCCCCCAGGTTGAACCGCTTCCCGTTGCCGTCGGCGCGGCCCTGGACCATGACCATTCCCACTTCGGGCGGTCTCAGGAAGTCGTAATCGGGTTTACAGGTCAGCCCGGCGTAGGAACGCTCCAGGGGAACGCTGCCTGCCCGGGCCAGGACGCCCATCCAGTTTTTCCGTGTATCCAGTTGTCGGTTGTCCATGGTTTTCATATGAGTTAAAGGTTGCATTTTCGTGAAATTGCTTTCGGTCCCTTGGACAGGGGGGCTGTTCCGGGTAGGTTGACGCTTTCCACCAGCAGCGGAGGTCGGTGCATGCTCACCAGAGGCAGTGGTGTCGCCCTGTGGCGGCAGATTTATGAAAAACTTGCCGGCGGAATCCGTGAAGGCTTCATGGAGCCTGGGCAACGCCTGCCCTCGGAGAACACGCTTTCCAAGGAATTCGGGGTCAATCGCCATACCATCCGCCGGGCCATGTCCGCCCTGGAAGAGGAAGGCCTTATCCGTGTGGAACAGGGGCGCGGCTCCTTTGTGCGTGAACAGGTCATCAACTACTCGGTGAAGAAACGCACCCGGTTCAGCGAGAACCTGAACAGCCAGCACCGTACTCCGGGCAGTGTGCTTATCCAGGCGGTCACCGAAGAAGCCATCCCCGAAGTTGCCGAGGCCCTGGAAATCAGGCCGGGGGCTTTCGTGACCAGGATCACCAACGCGGGCGAGGCCGACGGCCGTCGCATCAGCTATTCTCATTCCTATTTTCCGTCCGAGCGTTTTCCGGGAATGGCCCGCATCTATCGGGAGACCGGTTCCGTGACCCAGACCCTGGAGCGGTTCGGCGTCAGCGACTATTCGCGCAAACGCACCCGTGTCATCGCCCGCATACCCTCCGGTGAAGAGGCCAGAGAACTGCGGCAGCCCAAAAATCGTCCGGTGCTGGTCACCGAAAGCGTCAACGTGGACCGTTTCGGCGTGCCCGTGGAGTTCGGCGTCTGCCACTTTGCCAGCGACTGGGTGCAGATTCTTGTCGAGTCGTCTTCCTGATTCCATGCTCTTTCTCCCGGCGCGAAACCGATTGCCTTTCCCTGATGTGAGGATTACGGGAGGAGAGAGCAGAAGGCATTAGACAAGTTTCCAACTTGTTCGCAACACACCGCTTTTTCAGCGTTTCGTAACCTGGATGTCATAATCGTTTCCGAAATGAACAAGTGGCGCTCTTCCCATGTGCGGACCGAGAAAGTATCACCTGAACTCATGGAAACCGTCATGCTCGGATTATCCGACAAGAAGAAAAGGCTGGGGATCGAGCCCGTGATTCACGCCACAGCGCAAGTCACGGACTGCACCTTCGGAAAGTATGTGGAGGTGGGCCACGAGTGCAGGCTGCTGGAATCGTCCCTGGGGGACTACTCCTACATCTGCAGGCAGGGCGACGTGGCCTATTCGGACATCGGCAAGTTCGCCAACATCGCGTCCTTCGCGCGTATCGGCCCTACCAACCATCCCATGTGGCGCGCTTCGCTGCACCATTTCATGTACAGGAGCGAGCAATACGGATTTGGTCCGGACGAAGAATGGCTGTTTGATTGGCGGCGGGAACAGCGCACCACCATCGGCCATGACACCTGGATCGGACACGGCGCCACCGTGCTGGCCGGCGTTTCGGTGGGACACGGGGCGGTGGTGGCGGCCGGAGCGGTGGTCAGCAAGGATGTCGAGCCCTACACCATTGTGGGAGGCGTGGCCGCCAAGTCCATCAAGGACCGCTTCCCGGACAATGTAAAGGCCCGGTTTCTGGACCTGTGCTGGTGGGACTGGGAACACGAGCGTCTCGGCGCGGCCGTTGCTGACTTTCGCAGGCTTTCCGTGGAAGAGTTTCTCGACAAACACGAATAGACAGGAACACGATCATGAACCAGGAAATGATTTTTACCAATGCGCGATTGGTTCTGCGCGACGAGGTGCGCAACGGTAGCGTGCAGGTCGGAAACGGTGTCGTCAGCGGGATGGACTCCTCGGCGAGCGCCGTTGCCGGAGCCGAAGATTTCGAAGGCGACTACCTTATCCCCGGTCTGGTTGAACTGCATACCGACCATCTGGAAACCCATCTCATGCCAAGACCCGGCGTTGTCTGGCCCTTGGAACTGGCTGCGCTGCTGTCTCACGACGCCCAGGTTGCCGGCGCAGGCATCACCACGGTGTTCGACTCCCTGTGTGTGGGCGTCACCGTGGCCAACACCGACCGGCGCGCATTGCTGGACAAGTCGGTGCGCGCCCTGGAAAGCGGCTGCGGCAAGGACATCCTGCGAGCCGAGCATTTTCTGCATCTGCGTTGCGAGGTGGCCGAACCAGAACTGGTGGACATGTTCGACGCGCACGTGGACAATCCGCTGGTGCGGCTGGTGTCGGTCATGGATCATACGCCCGGGCAGCGCCAGTGGACCGATATCGGCAAATTCCGGCAGTACCACCAGCGCAAGAGCTGGAACGACGAGGAACTGCGGGAAGTGGTCGACGAACGCAAACGGCTGCATGCAGCCCATGCCGAGCCCAACCGCAGAGCCGTGCTGGAACGCTGCCGCGAACGCGGCCTGACCATCGCCAGCCATGACGACACCCTGCCCGAGCATGTGCACGAGGCCGTGGTCGAGGGTATCGGCGTCTCGGAATTTCCCACCACCCTGGAGGCCGCCCGCGAAGCGCGCAAGGCGGGCATGCTGGTGGTCATGGGCGCGCCCAACGTGGTGCGCGGCGAATCCCACTCCGGCAATGTCTCGGCGTTGGAGCTGGCCCGCGAGGGTTTGCTCGATATCCTGTCCTCGGACTACCTGCCGCAGTCCATGATCTGCGGGGCCTTCACCCTGCACCATCGGGAAGGGCTGCCGTTGCATGAGACCGTCGCCATGGTCTCGGTCAATCCGGCCCGGGCCGTGGGCCTGGACGACCGGGGCGAGATCGGGGTGGGCAAGTCCGCCGACCTGGTCCGTGTGCGGGTGGTGGACGAGGTTCCCGTGGTCATGGCCGCATGGCGCAGGGGCCGGAGGGTGTGCTGATGAGCGGGCGCTACGCCGTCTACTATGCCCCGTCTCTGGGCTCGGAGTTGGACGCCTTCGGCAATTCCTGGCTGGGGCGGGACCCGGTCTGCGGCCGGGAACTCAGTGCCCCGCCGCTCAGGGCCATCGACACGCAGGTCTGGGAGTCGGTTACCGGCACTCCCCGCAAATACGGCTTTCACGGTACTCTCAAAGCTCCCTTTGAACTCAGGGAGGGGGCCACGGCCGAGGAACTTTTCGAGTATGCCGAAGCCTTTGCCGCCCGGCAGCGCTGTTTTTCCATCAAGGGCCTCAAACTGTGCGATATCGGTTCGTTCCTGGCCCTGGGGCCTGGAGACGAACACGCCATGGACGATCTGGCCGAGGCCTGTCTGCGCGAGTTCGAACCGTTTCGGGCCGAGCCTTCCCTGGCGGACATGGAGCGGCGCAGGGCGCGCGGGCTCAGCCCCCGACAGGAACGGCTCCTCGTGCGCTGGGGCTACCCGTATGTGCTGGAGGAATTCCGCTTTCACCTCAGCCTTACGGGCACCATCATGGACCGCGGCGTGCTCAAGAAGGTCAAGAGGCAGCTTATGGATATGACCGCAGGGCTGCGGGCCGCGTCCCACCCTGTGGTCGATGTGTGTATTTTCCATCAGCCCGACAGGCAGAGCCCGTTCCTGCTGGTGCGGCGGTTTCCGTTCCTTGGGGGAAAGGCATGACCGGTATGGGCAGGCTTATCTATGTCATGGGGCCGTCGGGGTGCGGCAAGGACAGCGTCATGAACTATGCGCGCGAGCGTTGCGCGGGGAACGGCACTATCTTCGCTCACCGCTACATCACCCGTCCAGCCGATGCGGGCGGGGAAAATTATGTTTCGGTCTCGCCCGAGGAATTTCAGGCTCGGTTGGACCACGGTCTGTTTGCGCTCAACTGGGACAGCCACGGCCTGCGCTACGGTGTGGGCATGGAAGTGGATCTCTGGCTGCGTCACGGGGTGGACGCGGTGCTCAACGGGTCGCGAGGCTATCTGGCCGAGGCCGCCCGGCGCTATCCGGACATGGTGCCCGTGCAGATCACCGTTGATCGCGACACATTGCGCGAGCGGCTCATGGCCCGGGGGCGGGAGACCCGGGAGGAGATCCAGCGCCGTCTGGATCGGGCCGACTGGTTCGACTGCACCCATGGGAACATGGTCTGTATCGACAACAGCGGTCGTCTGGAACAGGCCGGTGAGGAACTGGTGCGGGTCATCAACGAAAACGGAGGATGACCGGCGTGGCCGATCATCCTGCCTGATCCCTCTCCCCCTGTGTCGGGTTTCCATATGCCCCGGCAGAGGGGCTCCCAGGAGTCCTGGCGGTGAATGACTTGCTTTGCCGTCACGACGGATCAACGTCCATTCCCCCCTTCTTTGTTCCGTTATTGTTCCCTGATCCGGTGTTTCTTTTTGGCCTTCACTCATGCTAAACAGGAAAAATAGTTTTTGTGATATCGGGGGGTCATGGCCGGGAGGCTGTCTTTTCCGCTTAATAAGTCCGTGCAGGACCCCGCGGCATTATGAGGTTTCAACCGCCTTTCTCAGGGCGTCGGGTTCGGGGTGAACATTTGGGGAATACTGAAAGAGAAATGTCATCTTCTTCGTCCGGCAAGGAGCGGGGGCCGAAGTCTCCTCCCGGCGGAGGGAGCGAAAGGAAACAGTCGTTCGCAAAGTTGTTCAGGTATCTGCTCGTAGGCTTTTTTCTGATCCAGCTGGTGGTGGGTATTGCGGTCATCGTTCTTTTCATTGGCCGGGAGATGTCCAGGATGCAGGAGGCCGGTGTTCGGAGCGAGCTGGAAAACCGCAGGCAATTCCTGGAAATTTATCTGAATGACCGTCTCATGTTGTTGGAGGACTATTCGCGCCTTCCGGCCGTGATCGCCGGGGTCATTCATTCGGACGGCTCTTCGGCGAAAACGGCGGCCCTGTTTCGTAGCTTGCGGATGCTTCAGGGCAAGGCCTTTTTCTGTCTGCAGGATTCTCGGGGCGCCGTCATTTATTCCAGCCCGAAGTCCCCAGTCCGCATCATTCCCGAGGAAAGGTTTCAGATCCTGATGCATGGAGAACTCGGCAGCTCGGTGGATGTCATCGAAGGCGGCAGGGAGGCGGGCGACGGCTTCTTCTGGAGGTTGAGCGTACCGGTCATTCATCAGGGGGCGCCTGCGGGTGTTCTTTCCGCCTTTCTCTCCATTCATCTGGAGGACATCCTGTTGAACATGACGGATCGGCCCGTGCGCATGGCTTTGCTGGTTCACGGGGAGGCGGTCCTGTCTTTGGGCGAGGTCCCTCAACCGGTGGTCAGCCATGTGCTTGAGAGCGGTTTTCCGGGTATTGGTTTGTTGCAGGAGGTCAGCAGGCAGGACATCGACCGCCGCATCGAATTTCTCGTGAGCATCATGGTTGCGGCTCTTGTTGCGGGAACGGGCGTCATGTTCGTCGTGGTGCGCATGACGGGGAAGAAGCTGCTGGTCGTCCCCCATACGCGGTTGGAGGCCATGCATGACGAACTGGAAAGGGAAGTTGAAGCCCGTACCGCGGATCTGATGGGAAAGACCGATCAGCTTTTCATGGAGATACGGGAGCGGCGCGAGGCCGAAACCCAGGCCCGGGAGACCGAGCAGCTCGTCAGTGCCCTGTTGGAAGGCATCGGAGCCGCGTTCTTCATCATCAATCCGGTCTCCGGCAACATCATCCGGTCGAACTCGGTGGTCCAGTCCATGTTCGGGCTGGCGCCGTGGCAGCTTTCGGACAGGTCTTGCTCGGACGCTTTCAGCGACGGTGAGGGCTTCATGGCGGAACTTGCCTGCCCGGAATCCGCCAAGAACGGGGCCTATATGGAAGGGGTGGCCAGGAACGCCGAGGGCCAGTCTTTTCCCGTCTCCCGTTATCTGGTTCCCATGGAGATTCAGGGCGAGGAACACATCGGCGTCATCATGATGGACATTACCGAACGCAAAAACCTGGAGCGTCGGCTGAACATCGCCCAGAAGCTGGAGTCGGTAGGCGAGTTGGCTTCGGGTATCGCCCACGAAATCAACACTCCCATTCAGTATGTGGGCGACAGCATCAGGTTCGTGCAGGAGGCCATGGGCGACATCGCAGAGATCATGCGGGTCCATGAGGAAGTGGCCCGGAAATGCGGCGAAGAGGGAAAGTTCAGGGAATTGGTGGAAAGGCTCGAAAAGCTGGCCGACGATGCGGACCTTGAGTTCGTGGTGGAGGAGATCCCCAAGGCCTGCAATCGGGCTCTGGAAGGCATCGAGCAGGTGGCGGTCATTGTCCGGGCCATGAAGAATTTCGCCCACCCGGGCGACGGTGAAATGAGCGCAGTGGACATCAACCGGGCCTTGGAAAACACCATCCTGGTCTCTAAAAACGAATGGAAGTACGTGGCCGACGTGGAAAAAAATTTCGGCGACATACCCTTGCTGCCCTGTCTGCCCGGCGATATGAACCAGGTCTTTTTGAACATCCTGATCAATGCGGCGCATGCCATAAACGACGTAGTGGGCAACTCCGGGAAAAAGGGGACCATCACCATTTCCACCAGCGTCAACGAGAACGAGGTGTTCATCCGGATCAGCGACACGGGGGCGGGCATCCCTCCCGAAAATCGTGACAAGATATTCGACCCGTTCTTCACCACCAAGGAAGTGGGGAGGGGCACGGGGCAGGGGCTGGCCATCGTCCACGATATCATCGTGGAGCGGCACGGCGGGAGCATCGATTTCGAGTCGGAAGTGGGCAGGGGAACCACCTTTATCATCGGATTGCCTTTGGGCAAGGAGTAGACACGGGGCATGAAACGGAAGATTTTGTTTGTGGACGACGATCGGAACATCCTGGACGGGTTCCGGACCATGCTGCACTCCAAGCGGCGGGAATGGAAGTGCCGTTTTGCGGAGAGCGGGGAACAGGGACTGGAGCTCATCGACAAGGAGCCCTTTGACGTGGTCATTGCCGACATGCGCATGCCGGGCATGGACGGAGCCGACTTTCTCGAGGTCGTGAGTGAATGTCAGCCCGGCGCCATCCGCATCATCCTGTCCGGCTATTCGGAAATGCAGGTGCTGCTCAAGTCGGTCAAGCATGCGCATCAGTTTCTGAGCAAGCCGTGCAGCTCGGACACCATCATCGAAACCATTCGCAGGGTCATGGCCCTGGGACATATTCTCAACGATGAATCCATCCGGAAATTGGTGTCCAGACTGAGTACCCTGCCGGTCATTCCGGGGCTTTACGTGAGAATTTGCAGAGAGCTGGAAGTCCCCGAACCGGATCTGAAGCGGATCGGGAGGATGGTGGAGCAGGATGCGGGCATGTCCACCACATTGATGAAGGTGGTCAATTCCTCGTTTTTCGGTTTTTACGAAAAGGTTTCGTCGCCCGCCAGGGCCGTGACCCTGTTGGGGATTGAGGCGGTCAAGGGGCTGGTGCTGGGGGTGCGTCTGATGCAGGAGATCAACCTGTCCTCCACGCCCGGGTATTCCGTGGAAAAGCTCTGGCGGCACACGTTGCAGACAGGGTATCTGGCCAAGGAGATCGCCAGGCTGGAATCGGCGGACGACGCCCTTGTGGAGAATTGTTTCATCGCGGGCATGCTGCACGATGTTGGCAAGCTCATTTTCGTGACCCAGATGACTGACATGTACCGGCCCGTGTTGGAATCGGTGCGCCGGGAAAGCGGTCCCATCTTTGCCTCGGAAAAGGAATTGCTCGGAGTGACCCATGCCGAAGTGGGCGCGTACCTGCTGGGCCTGTGGGGATTCAAGCCGGACGTGGTCAACGGCGTACACGCGCACCATGCGCCCTGGCGCTGTCCCGGAGGGCTGACCCCGGCCCTGGTGGTTCATGCGGCCAACAGCCTGCAGCACGAGATCGGTTTCCCTGAATCGGATTTCGTCTTTTCCCCCATGTACATGGATCACCTCGAACAACAGGGCTTTGCCCACCGTCTGGATTCATGGCGGGCTGCATGCAAGGAAAAAATGGAGCACCTATGAGAAACGACCGGAAAGTTCTTTTTGTCGATGATGAGCAAAACATCCTTGACACCTACAAGGCTTCCCTGCGCAAGCGCTTCAAGGTGGAGACGGCTTTGGGGCCTGAGGAAGGATTGCAGAAGGTCGGGGAGTCCGGACCGTACGCCGTGGTGGTCTCGGATCTGAAAATGCCGAAAATGGACGGGATCACCTTTCTTTCCAAGGTGCAGGCCCTGTCTCCGGATACCGTGCGGGTCATGTTCACCGGTCATGCGGACCTGGAGTCGGCCATTGCCGCCGTGAATGAAGGTGCTGTTTTTCGGTTCATGACCAAGCCCACTCCCATAGACGAGATGATTCGCACCCTGGAGGTCGCCCTGGAACAGTATTCCCTGGTGGTGGCAGAGCGCGAACTCTTGCGCGGCACCTTGCGGGGCAGCATCCGGGTACTCACCGACATTCTCGGGCTGATCAATCCCGAGGCCTTCGGCCGAAGCGAACGCGTCAAACGCTTGGCCGGGTACATCGGGCATCACCTGAACCTCAAGCAGCTGCTCAACCTGGACCTTGCAGCCATGCTCTGCCAATTGGGATGCGTCACCCTTACGGATACCCTGTTGAAAAAGATTTACGAAGGCAGGGGATTGACCGATGAGGAACAGCAGAGCTTCGACAGGCATCCGGGCGTGACCGCCGGAATGCTGGCCCGGATTCCACGCATGGACAAGGTGTCCGAAATCATCAGGCACCAGAATGACAGTCTGGCCGACAACCCCACCATGCCGGTGGAGGCGCGTATTCTCAAGGTCTGCCTGGATTACGACGCGCTGGTGCAGCGCGGGCTGGAAAAACAGGACGCCATCGACACCCTGCGCCAGCGCGAGGGCGTCTACGACTTGAAGATCGTGGACGTGCTGGAGCGGGGAACCGCGGGCGAAGAGGGATACGTTCGTCGGGAGCTGGAACTTGGGGAACTGCGGCCGGGCATGATTCTGGACGAGGCCCTGTGGAGCGTGGACGAGGTGCACCTCATGGCCGAAGGCACCGAAGTGACCGAGACCGCGATCATGCGTATCGGCAACTTCATGAAGGCCCGGCGGCTGCCCGAGACGATTCGCGCCCTGGTTCCCCTGGAAATCGTGGAATCGTAGCGAACCGGATCAGTTGCTCGTTTTTCTCTGTTGGATGGGGCCTTTCCACAGGATGCGGATGACGGTGCCGGTTGTGTCGTCCGTATTCATTGCGATGTTCGCCCCGTGCAGCCTGGCGATGAGCGAAGCGAAATAGGTTCCCAGCCCCGTGCCGTTTTCCTTGCCGAACGTGGTGTATTTTTCGAAGAAGCGACGGCGGATTTCCACGGGTACCGGGGTGGGGTTGGCTATGGTGATGCATGTGGAACTGGAGTCTTCCAGTTCGATGCTGACCCTGTCCCCCTTGTTGCAGGCCTCTATTGCGTTTTGGATCAGGTTTCTGAGCATGGCGCGCACCAAGGGGCCCTCGCCGTTGAGCATCATGCTTTCGTCTCCGATCACTTCTCGCCCGTTCAGGGTGATGTCCAGGCTGACCCCTTGGCTGGCCAGCAGGGGAGTGAATTCCTCTTCCAGGGCACAGACGATCTCCACACCGTCCTGGGGGGACAAATTCAGGGTGTAGATGCCCTTTTCCATCTTGAATATGTTGAGCTGGTTTTGGATCATGTCCAGCATCCTGTAGCCGGCTGCACTGACGCGGCGCAGCATTTTGGATTGTTCCTGGGTCAGGCCGCCCTGCTTGAGCAGCAGTTCGGGATACCCGATGACCAGGCTCAGCCCGGACTTGAGGTCGTGCCGGTTGATGCGTTCGATCTCGTCCTTGATCATTTCCGCCTTGCCCCTCCGCTGAATCTCCAGGACCAGGAGCTGGTTTTTCCGGAGCAGTTCCTGCTGGCTGGCTTCAAGCTCCAGGGTACGTTCCTGCACCATGTGCTCCAGGTGTTCCTGGTGCCGGTTGAGTTCCGCGTCGCGGGTCTGGATCTCCCGGAGCATGGCGTTGAATTCGTGCACGAGCATGCCCAGTTCGTCATTGCTCACGTGGGAGACGCGTCGAGAATAGTCCTTGCTGCTTGAGATTCCCGAGATGGTCTCCGTCATTTTCTGGAGCGGGCCTTCCAGCTGCCTCCGGAAAAAACCCGCCACTTTGAAGCAAATGATCAGGACCACGAGAAATACAGTAAGAGCCAGGAATACATAGTTTTCCAAGGCGGACCATTGCTCGGTCAGGGTGAATTCGATGACCAGCACGGTGCTGTGGTCCGCGCTTTTCACGGGCACGGCCACCAGCAGGTCGGAAAGGCTGGCCCGGGTGGTGAGCGCCTGTGCCGGTGTGGGGGCGGGAGGGGAACCGTAGGCGGCGAAAAGGTCGTTGTCTTCATTGTACACGGCAGCCCCTGTGACATTGGGTACCAGGGTGAGGGTGGCCAGGTTCTCTTTTGCTGCCGAGGCGTCCTGAAAGTCGATGGCCGCCACCAGCGATGTGGCCATGAGTTCGGTCAGGGACTGGGCCTTGGCCGTGATGTTCATGCGGTAGCTGTAGGCCATGGGCAGGATGTTGAGCACGAAGGAGAGCACCAGCGCCAACAATGTGGTGCCCATGATGGCGGCAACGAGTTTACGGCCCAGGGGAGTGAACGGCTTATCGGGCACTTTCGTCCCCTCTGTAAATGATGGCGATGTTCATGAGCCGGGAGCTGATGGCCAGACCAGCTTCGCCGGCCGCCTGCGGGTTGATCTGCAGCTTGAATTTTCCCCGAAGTTTGACGAAATTGACGATCACGCCAAGGCGTGGGTTCATTGGATTCTGCCCCACGGAGAGGATGGGGCGACCCTCCAACTGCTTCATGATTGCGGCCACGGATCGTTCCGGAGTTCCGGTCATGACCAACACGTGGCACTTTTCCACGGGCCATTGTACCAGTTTGAAGGAGGCTCCGGCATCGCCCTCGAAGTAGGGCCTGAGAAGGTCGGGATTGGTGGCCGCTATGATGAACGGTTCGCCTTGTTTGGGACGATCGGGTTCCGGCCAGGCAACGTATTTGACCAGGCGTTGGACAAAAAGCGCCCTGAGCTGGTCGCCTGTGGCGCTCAGCCTGTGTTGTCCGCCGGAGGACCCGGTGGGGGACAGAAGACATACCCCGGCCAGGACCAACGCCAGCAGGACGGTTGGCGCTCTGGTCAGAAATCCCATGTTACCCTCAGGTCCAGGCTGGGGCCGATCTCCAGGGAGGAGAATTGCTCACGGCTCCCGCCAAGGTTTTTCCCTATCAGTTCCAGCATCAATGAATCTGTAACCTTCCATGATGCATGGGCGTCCAAAGTAAAGTAACCCGGCAAGTTTCTGGCCGTGGGGGCGTCCACATAGCCTACGAGCAGATCGAACCCTGTGTTTTCCGTAGGATTCGTCAGGGCCTGCAGTTTGATTTCGGTGCCGAATCCCGCGTTGGGCAGGGATTCCCCCTCCAGCTGAATATCGGCCATTTCAATGTCCTGGTAGATGAGGCTCACGGACGGCTTGAGGGTCAGCCATGGCGAGCTTTCCCACTCCAGCTGGGATTCCATGCCGTAGGCGGTGCCTTCCAGCGAGTTGTCCACGGTGGCGATATGGGTGGACGGGTCCAGGTTGAGGATGGTCATGTCCTCGTATCTGTTGATGTACAGTGAGGTGTCGAAGCGCAGACCTTCGGAGAGGATGCGTCGGTATCCTCCTTCCAGGGAGTAGAATTTTTCCGTGTCCAGGTTGTCCGAAGGGACGACCGTGTACGTCTCGTCCCTATGTTTGATGGTGTAGCTGCCGTGGCGCTGCCAGCGGTTGTCCGTTCGAGCGGCGCGGGACAGGGCCAGCCAGTATTCCTCCCGGTCCAGGGTGTAGAGGAGTCTGGCCGAGGGCTGTATCTCGACCTGTTCGCTTCCGAAGTAATCCAGCTTGGCGCCCAGGAAGAGGAACAGGTTCTGCGGGACAAGGGTGATCCTGTCCTGCGCAAAGGCGTTCGTGGTGAAATTGTATTCGCGCTCCTTGTCGGTGCTCACGCTTTCGCCGCTGACATGGTCGTCCCAGAAATACCGGCCGCCCAGTCCCCAGGTGAAGCGGTGGAGTCCGGCCTGCTCGGCCGCGTGCTGCAACTCCATGTCCCAGATATTGACGATGCCGAGCATGTCGCCGATGTGGTCTTTTTCCCTGGTGTAGGACGTTCTGTACCGCAGGTTGGCGTCCAGGCCGGTGGCCCGGTCCCAGACGAACTGCATATAACCGAGATAGTTGTCGCGTTCTTTTGTGTAGGGCTCGAATTGGTCGCCGCCTGGAGGACTTTCCTCGGTGGATGCGGAAAATTCTCCTTGCAGCGACAGGGCGTCGGTATAGGCGTTGGTCCAGTCGGCCCTGAAACCTCCCCCGCCATGCTTGCGTTTACTGGCTTTGTCGTTTGTGAGCTTGCTGCCCGTCTTGTAGGCCCCTATTCCATAGATGCGGTAATGTCCGCTTTCTCCCAGTTTATCCCCGTACCGGATCATTTCCTCCGCACCCGTGCTGCCTGCCGTGGTCACGGATTGCCCTCCCTGGGTCTCGGAGGCGTCTTTGGTGATGATGTTGATGACGCCGGTGAACGAATCCGCGCCCCAGAGGCTGGTCCAGGTGCCGCGGACCACCTCCACACGCTTGATCATGCTCACGGGAATGTTGTTGTTGGCCCACTGCACACCCGCCATCGAAGGAGAAGCTATGGGTCTGCCGTCCACCATCACCAGATGTTTGATGCTGCGAGGGCCGTTGAAGCCGCGTACGCCCACGGCCCAGCTTTCCGTGTCCATCTGGGCCACGTGCACACCCGGTACGAGCTTCAGGATTTCGGGAATGGAAGTGGCGCCTGAACGGAAGATGTCTTCCTCGTCCAGCACGGTGATGGCGCCGGGCACCTGGGAAAGGGGCTCGTTGCGGCGGGTGGCGCTGACCACCTCCACATCCATGAGTTCTTCGAGATCCAGGTCGTCCAGGGCCCTGGTGCCGTTTCCCTGCCCTGCGGCGGGCGAGGCCGCCAAAAGCGTCGTGATGAGCAGAAAGGCTGCGACGAGCCTACCGCACCCCATTGGCCGGCTCCACAGCTGGGGGAGCAAGCAGGTAACCTCGTCCACGAATTGTCTTGATGCTTACATGGCCGCCCAGCTTCTTGCGCAGGTTGCTCATGTGAACGTTGAGCACGTAGTCGTCGAACTCCACGTCCCTTCCCAGGGCCTTCTCCATGAGAGCGGTTCGCTCCACGATGTTGCCCATGTTCAGGGCCAACTGCTCGATGAGGTCGAACTCCGTGGAGGTAAGATGAATGGCGGAGTTTTCCAGACTCAGAGTCCGGGCGCTCAGGTTGAGGGTGACGTCGCCGAATTCCATAATCCTGTTGGCGGGCGGGGTGGGCACAGCCTCGCTTTCCCTGCGCCCGGTTTCGTAGCGCCTGAGCACGGCGCGCATCCTGGCCAGCAGCTCCCGCAGAGGGAAGGGCTTGGCAATATAGTCGTCCGCCCCCATTTCCAGGCCTACGACCCGGTCGATTTCCTCACCTCGCCCGGTGAGCATGATAACGGGGGGGCCGGAGTGGTTGTTCCGCAGGGAGGAAAGCACGTTGAAGCCGCTCATGTCCGGCAGCATTACGTCCAAAAGGATGAGCTCGTGCTCTCCTGTGTCGATTTTTTCCAGCCCGGTCCTTCCGTCAAAGGCGGCTTCGAGAATAAATCCTTCCCCCTCGAGATAGCTGGTGAGCATTTCCGCCAACTCGGGATCATCATCTATAAGTAATATGTTGTTCATGTACCTCTCCTTCGTATCGATAGTAATTATTCAGTGTAAATATTGAAATCAATAATTTATTAATTAATGTAAATAATATTAAGAAAGATTAAGATGGCATGTATAAATCTTGATTTTTGCTGCAGGGGCCCTTCGAGGAAAAAATTTCCTCTCTAAACGATATGCAGTGTCTCCTCCGTATAACTGGACAGTTTACCGCTCCTCCCGCCGGGGAAGAGCGAACGCATGGATGCATAACTACTCAAGGAGGAATCAACTATGTCACTCGTCGTTAACAACAACCTTATGGCGAACTCGGCGGCAAGGCATCTCAACGACTCTTACAGCGCTCTGAGCTCTTCCACGGAAAAGCTGTCTTCGGGCCTGCGGGTCAACAGCGCTTCCGACGACGCAGCCGGCCTGGCTGTTCGCGAACTGATGCGTTCGGATGTCTCCACGCTGGGACAGGGGGTCCGCAACGCCAACGACGGCATCTCCATGATCCAGACCGCGGACGGCGCTCTCTCGGTCATCGACGAAAAACTCATCCGCATGAAGGAGCTTGCCGAGCAGGCTGCAACCGGTACCTATACCGATGAACAGCGTGCCCTTATTGATGACGAATACCAGGCCATGGCTTCGGAAATCACCCGTATCGCCAGCGCCACCGACTTCAACGGAATCTACCTTCTCAACGGGAACCTGTCCGGCGACGGGCTGACCGTGCACTTCGGCACCGGCAACGATGAAGCCGAAGACAAGTACACCATTAACATAAGCGATTGCTCTGCCGCTGCTTTGGGCGTCGGCAATCAGAGCACTCTCGACGACGGTTACACCGTGTCCACTCAGGCTGCCGCCGAAGCTTCCCTGGCCGCGCTGGACAGCGCCATCGTCTCCAAAGACAAGGTCCGCGCCAACCTCGGCGCCATGGAAAACAGGCTGTCTGCTACCATTTCCAACCTGGAAATCCAAGCCGAAAACCTGCAGGCAGCTGAGTCCCGCATCTCCGACGTGGACGTTGCGACCGAGATGACTGAATACAGCAAGCAGCAGATCATCACTCAGGCCGCTACTTCCATGCTCTCCCAGGCCAACTCGCTTCCGCAGATGGCCCTGAGTCTCATCGGATAGTCAGTGCAACCTCAATGAAGGGGCCGGTCCGGGTTTCCGGTCCGGCCCCTTTTCTTATGACGTTCGGAAGGGGGAAGAAGTTTCCCCCGGGGCAGTCCGTCTGTTTCCGAAGGGTGCGAAAGTCATCTGAAACGCCTCACTTTCTTCATTAAGATTTATTCGTTTTATTTTTGCTCAAGATGAAAACAAGAGAGAAAATAAATAGTCGCTGAATTTTGATGAATGTTTATGAAACAATACTAAACGAATTTTGAACGTATAACGGCATGCGCATTGCTCAATTTGAAGCAGAGAGGTCAGATATGAACAATGCAGTTGCTGAAATACAAAACAGTAATGAACATATCTCATATGAAGTACTGTTCAAGAAGTGTTCTAAGATCATATATAAGAGCATTTACAACTTCATCGAGTATAAACAGTTGTTTCTTTCTGATTCTGAGGTTGATGACATCTTTCAAGAAATTGCCCTCAAAATGGTCAAATATGACTACTTGTCAAAGTATAATGAAGGAAAAAGTTCTCTTATTACATGGCTGACAATAATTTGTAGAACGTCTGTCGTCGATTACTGCAGGAAAAATATGCACTGGAAGGAGGCGGCGCCACTTGACTCTGAGGGAGTCCCAGCAAGAGAGAGCGTGGACGAAACTCTCTTCAGCCTGCCTGCAGGAATACTGACCCGCAGACAGGAGCAGGTCATCACCTTGTTTTTCAAGGACGGGCTCGTGGCCCACGAAATAGCCGAGGCGCTCGGCATCAGTGTCCGCACTGTCCGGAGCCTCAAATTCCAGGCCTTGGAAAGACTCCGCAAATATTACGGCGCCAACTCGCCGCAACAAGGAGGAATATCTCATGAGCGTTGATGCCACCAGTTATTACGACACGCTGACATCGTCATCATCGTCTTCCTCGTCTTCGGTAGTTTATTCGGATGACAGCAGCTCTTCGCTGACTGCGGACGACTTTCTTGCACTGCTGACCACTCAGCTGCAGAACCAGGATCCAACCAATCCCATGGATAACGCCGAAATGGTCAGCCAGATGAACCAATACACCATGGTTGAGCAGTTGAGCGAGATTTCCGGTCAGCTTGAAACCCTGACCGAGACCGCCGCCGCTTCAAGCGGAATGGACTACCTGGGCAAGGAGGTCGTGGTCGAAGGCTCCAGCGTCGTCAAGTCGGGCGATTCCGTCACCAGCCTCGCATTCGAGGTGGGGGATGACGCTTCCGCGGTCGTCGCCAACATCTACGATTCCAGCGGCAACATCGTGGACACCGTGACCATGACCGATATCGCGTCCGGAACTGTGTCCCTCAGTTGGGACGGTACGGACTCCGACGGCAATGAAGTGGACGACGGCACCTACTACGCATCCGTCGCCTCGATAGACGATGACGGAAAGTATACCTCTCTGACCACGTCCGTCTCCAGGACGGTCACCGGGGTCAGCAGCACCAGCGACGGGGTGGTTCTCACCCTGGACGACGGTTCCGAAGTGAACGCGCTCAATGTCAGTTACGTCGGCTATCAATCATAAGGAAGATATTTAAAAAGGGGGAATTCAGTCATGAGTATCACCGGCTCCATGTATACCGGAATTTCCGGTCTTCAGGCACAGTCCACAGCCACTTCGGTGGTCAGTAACAACCTCGCCAACTCCAGCACCATCGGGTACAAGAGTTCGTCCATCGAATTCGAGGACGTCTTCTACAGCACCGTCTATGCCGGTGGCAGCGCCTCCCAGGTGGGGCACGGCGTCAGCACGGCCTCAATCAATACCGACTACTCGCAGGGCGCCTACGAATCCACCAACTCGGCCACGGACGTGGCCATCAACGGCGAAGGGTTCTACATCGTGAAGGACCCGGACACCAACGAGACCTTCTACACCCGCGCGGGCAACTTCAGCTTCAACACCGACGGTTACCTGGTGGACGCCCACGGCAACCGTGTCCAGGGCTGGAACATGGACGACGGCTCCATCACGGGGACGTTGGTGGACATCCAGATCGACAATTCCCAGTCCCCGCCCAGCGCTACAACCACCGTGGATTTCTATTTGAACCTGGATTCCACGGCCACGGACAACAGCACTTCAAGCACCAACCCGTACTCGGCCTTGTTCGAAGTCTACGACGGCACTCAGGATCCGGCCCTGGACGATTCCAGGTACGCTTATTCCACCAGCATTACCGTGTACGATGAAAACGGTGCTGCCCACGACGTGACCGCTTATTTCGATCCGGTGGAAACCGACGACGGCAGCATTGTCTGGGAATACGTGGTCACCTGCGACCCCAGCGCGGACCGGCGCGACTTCCAGGGCGCCGAGATGAGCAGCAGCGCCGGGGCGGGCATGCTCATGACCGGCACCATGACTTTCTCCTCCTCGGGCGAGATGGAGTCCATGACCGCATTCACCTTGAGCGACACGCCGACCAACACCTCCGACCCCATGGCTGCGGAAAACTGGGTCCTGGCCGATTTCGACAGCAACGGCCTGCCGATGTTTGAGGTCAACTTCACAGGGGCGGACGAGAATCAGGAGATATCCTTCGACATGGGTATGTCGAACCCGGACTACAACACCGGCACGGGCTGGAACACCTCGGGCGGAATCGACTCCCTGGACGACATTACCGCCACCACCGACTACGGAGATCTTCCCCAGTTCAACTCCAGCATGCTGAGCACCAACGCCACCACCAGCACCAACCTGTCTTCGGCCACCTACAGCATGACTCAGGACGGGTATGCGCCCGGCGTGCTCAAGGACGTGTCCATCAGCGAGAACGGCGTGCTCTCCGGCAGCTATTCCAATGGCCAGAGCCAGGAACTGTACACTTTCGGACTGGCGAGATTCACCAGCGAGCAAGGGTTGTACGCCGAGGGGAGCAACCTCTTTTCGGCTACCTCCGACTCGGGCCAGGCCCTGGTGGGGACGCCCGGTTCCTCCGGATACGGCACCACCATCTCCAACTCACTGGAGCAATCCAACGTGGACACGGCCACCGAGATGACCAACCTGATCATTCTCCAGTCCTGCTACCAGGCCAACTCAAAGGTCATCACCACTGCGGACACGCTGTTGCAGGTGGCCATCAACCTGAAGAGCTAACCTCGGGAAATCGGGAGTACCGCCATGATCAACAACCTCTACTGCATCGGTTCCAGCGCGCTGAATAATGCCCAGGTGGCCATCAACAACGCCTCGGCCAACATCGCCAACGCGGATACCGAAGGATACCAGCGCACCGAGGTCAATTATTCAACGCGGTACTCCATCACGATCAATGGTCTCTCGCTGGGTACCGGGGCCGACGTGGATTCCATCGAGGCCCAGCGGGACCAGTTCGTGGAGGCCCAGTACCTGGACTCCTCGGCCGACCTGTCCGCACTCAACTCGGCCATGGAGTACCTTTCCCAGCTGGACACTTTGCTCGACCAGGACGAGGACAACGGGCTGGGCGATGTCCTGTCCGATTTCTGGACCGCCTGGAACGACCTGGCTGCCGACCCGGACTCCTCGTCGGCGCGTGAGGCGCTTTTGGGAAGTGCGGAAAGCCTGGTCTACGAGCTCAACAACACCGCCGGGCAGCTGGACATCATGGAAACCACCATCAACACGGAGATCAAGAGCCAGGTCGACGACGCCAACGAACTCATCGACAGTATCGCGAAGGCCAACGCCGCCCTTGCGGCCAACCCGTACGACAATCAACTCATCTCCGATCGTGATCAGATGATTCGTGATCTCAACGACATCATCGGCATCAAGACCATTGCGCAGGAAAACAACCAGGTCACCATCCTGACCGAGGAGGGACAAACCTTGGTAGACGGAACACAAGCTCAACACCTCGCCTATGGATCGTCCAGGGTCACGGAATCTCTGGTGCGCGGTTCCGGGTATGACGGCGAACTCGAATTCAGCGGATCTTCCAGCGAAGAACTGCTCATCGAGTTTGTCTCCACCGGAGCGGACGGCACGGCCCAATTCAAGGTGTCACTGGATGGCGGCGAGACCTGGGAAACCGACGAGAGCGGAAACGTGGCCTTGTATACGGCCGGAGACCAGGACGACGCCGTGGAGATCGAGGGCGTGGAAATCTGGTTCGAGAACGGGACTGCCGACCACACGGCCGGGGACCGCTACATTGTCATGCCCAAGTCAGGCCTCTACCTGGAGGGAGATGACGGTTCGCTCACCAACATCACTCCTCTGACCGATACCAGCGGCCAGGCCGTGTCGGGACGCATTGCAAGCGGCAGTCTGGCCGGGCTCTACAATGCCAGGGACGACGAAGTGGTTCCCATTGCCGATCAGATCGATTCCCTGGCCGAGGCCATCGTCTGGGAAACCAACTCACTTCATTCCCAGGGGGCGGGGCTGGAACATCACAGTTCCCTGACCGGATCCTATTCGGTGGAGGATTCCACCGCCGCCCTGTCCAACAGCGGGCTGCATTTCGCGGACAAGCTGGAGGCCGGGAGCATGGAGTTCGTCACCTATGATGCGGACGGGAACGTCTCCACCACGGCCATCATCTCCATTGATCCTGCCACCGACTCCCTGAACAGCGTGGTCGCCGACATCAATGCCTCGTTCGGCGGGGAGTTGACGGCAGCCGTGGATTCCGACGGCAGGTTGGTGCTTTCCGCAGCCTCGGACATGTCCTTCGAGGTGGCCAATGACTCCACCGGGTTCATGGCCGCCATGGGCTGCAACACCTTCTTTTCCGGCACCGACGCCGAGACCATCGCCATTGATTCCGACGTTGTCGCGAACTCTTCATACATCAGTGCGGGCAGCGTGGGGGATGACGGTCTGGTGTCTTCGGCAAGCAACGACATTGCAACTTCCATAGCCGGGCTCTCCGAGACGTCCGTGAATGTGGACGGCACGAGCACGTCCCTGGGCGAGTATCTTTCGGACATCGTCACGGACGTTGGGTCGGCCGTTAGCTCCCTGGAGGCGAAGCAGGTCTACGTACAGGCTTCCGCCCAGTTTTATTACGACCAGCAGGCCTCAACCAGCGAAGTGAGTCTGGATGAGGAACTGACCGATCTGGTCAAATTCCAATACGAGTATCAGGCCGCCGCGGAGATCATTTCCACGGCCAGAACGATGATGGATACCCTGCTCGGCATGATTTGATCAGAGAGGTTTGTCATGAGAATCAGCACATCCCAGATGTATTCCCAGTGCCTCAAGTATATGGGGTCGTCGCTCAGCGACGTCTCCGAGTTGAACGCGATGAACGCTTCCCAGAAGCGCCTCAACAACCCGTCCGACGATCCCGCGGGCATGGGCAAGGTCATGGACCTGCGAGCCTATGACGCCGCGCTGAGCGGATACGTGGACAACTGCGGCGTTGCCGGGGAGTACCTGAGCCTGGCCGACGAAGTTCTTCAGCAGGCCAGCGAGAATCTCACTGCCGTGCTGGAGCAGGCCGAACAGGCTGCCACGGAAACCTACACGGATGTCCAGATGGAAATGATGGCCGATGAGCTTGGGAGCTACATTGACAGCTTGTTCGCCATCTCCAACACCCAGATGGGCACGGATTATATTTTCGCGGGGGACGATTTCCAATCCAATGCCTTTGAAAAGGGACTGGGCGTGACCCTGGCCAACGACTCCCTGACCCACGCGGATTTTGTTTCCATCACTGGCGAGATCGACGCCACCGTTCTTCAGGTGCGCTTTGAATCCGCCGGACAGGTGGGCACCGACGCCTTGAACTACAGCTACTCCACGGACAACGGCGATACCTGGCAGACCGCCACCCTGGCCGCAGGCGACACCACGCTGACCATCGGCTCCTGTGAGGTGGAGCTGGCCGCGGGCATTGCGGTGACGGCGGCGGACGACGACGGCAACGGCACGCAGTTCATGGTCCGGGAGGCCATGCGCTACACGGGCGGAGACGAGACCATGAGCGTGTCCATTTCCAGCAGCAGTCAGGTGGACATGACCACCTGCGGCAACAGCATTTTCGGCGGCGTGGACCCGGAGACCGGGCAACCCTATGAAGGTGAGAACCTGTTTGAAACGCTGTGCGACTGCATGGCCTACATGGAAACGGGCGACAGCGCCGGCGTGGCCGAGTGCGTGGAGAAGATCCGGTCGGCCTACGAAAACGTGGAGGCCGCCAATGCCAACGTCGGGGCCCGGGAGAGTAAAGTGGATTATACCAAGGCCTCCCTGTCGGTGGTGCGCTCCACCACCTCGACCAGCATCAGCCGCGAGGAGGATGCGGACACGGCCCAGATCCTCGTGGAGTACGAGCAGGCCAACACCGTGTACCAGGCCGTCCTGTCCACAACGTCCAAAGTCATGAGCACCAGTCTGCTCGACTATCTCTAGGAGGTCGTCATGAGCTATGTTTCCTCCCTGTCGTCCGATGTTTCCGCCTACACCCCGGTGACCACCTCCGGGGAAATTTCCTTTTCAGGCCTGGGCAACGGCACGGATTTTTCCGAGATCATCGACGCCACCATTGAGGCGGAAAGTTTTCAGCTGGACGAGTACAAGGAGGAAAAGACCGAATCAGAGGCCATCATAGAGCTTTTGGAAACGCTCAAGGACGAGATAGAGGACTTCAACGATACGATTCGGGGGATGGATGAACTCGACGAGTTCTATGAGATGTCCGCTTCCGGATCGGACGAGGTGAGCGTTACCGCATCGAGCGAGGCCGCCACGGGAAGCCACAACATCGTGGTGGGCCAGCTGGCCCAGAACGACATCTGGGTCAACACGGAACAGGGCTATGCTGCCGAGGATACGGAAGTGGCTTCGTCGGACACCACGCTGGAGTTCACCTATGCCGGTGAAACTATTTCCATAGACGTGACTTCGGGAACCACGCTCGAAGGTCTGGTCAGCCTGGTCAACAGCAACGTGGATGCCAGGGACAAGGTCAGTGCTTCGCTCATCTACGACGGCAGCCAGTATTACTTTTCCCTTAACGGCGAAGACTCCGGCGCGGACAATGCCATTGTCATCACGGACACCGGGAGTCTGGACATGGACGAGGACGACTTCACCAACACTCAGACGGCCCAGAACTCCCGCATAAAGGTGGACGGATTCCCTGCGGACGATGATGCTTGGATAGAGCGTGACACCAACACTGTGGACGACGTCGTCGAGGGGCTCACCCTGGAACTGAGCGACACCACGGACGAGGACGGGGTGCAGATCGGCATCAGCCACGACACGGACGCCATGAAGGAGAAGATCCTGTCCTTTGTGGAGGAGTTCAATCAGATCGTCCTTGATCTTCAGACTATCACCGGCAGGGAAGGGGCTTCGGACGACGATGATGACGATGATGACGACGATGAGGACTATTCCATCAACAGCTATGCCCTGGACATCGTCTACAGTGAGTTGAAGAGCACCATCGCCACCGGCGCACAGGGGTTCAAACGCTATACCGAAGCGGACGGGGGCGACTTGTACACCGCGCTTTCCCAGATCGGTTTTTCCACCGATGTCGAAAACGGGTCCGATACGTACGGCCAGATTCTCGTGGACGAGGAAGAACTGGAAGAGGCTTTGAGCACGGACGCCGAAGCTGTGGCCGAGCTTTTTGCCGTCAGCGGGGAGGCGGAATCCGATTCGGATTCTCTTCAGGTTCTTTCCGTGGTCGATACGGTGACAGCGGCGGGTGACTATGACATCGAATATACCGTTTCCGGGGGGACGTTGGTTTCCGCCACCATCAACGGCGAGGAGGCCTCGGTGGACGGTTGGACGATTCTGGGGACGGACGGCGACTCGACGGGGCTTTACCTGTCCGTGCTGGACCAGACGGACGGTGATCACTCCGGTTCGGTGCGGGTCAAGGAAGGTAAGCTGGGAGAACTGTCCAGCGTGTTGTCCTCCATCTATGAAGACGATACCAGCACTCTTCCCATTCTCATCACCAGTTACGAAGAGGATGTTACCAGCCTGGACAACCAGATATACAACGAGGAAAAGCGGCTGGATCTGTTGGAAGATTCCCTGACCAGGAAATACGCTGCTTTGGATTCGCTGTTGAGTGAGTATGAAAACAAGAACTCCCTGGTCGCAAGCCTGGTGGCCCAGTTCAGTTAGTGGACCGGCCTCGAGGGATTTCAAGAATGAGAAGGCCGCCCGGAAGGGCGGCCTTTTGTTTGTAAATGGAGTTTGCCCGTCTTTACTGCAGGCTGGTGTCCTTGGATTTCCTTCTGCCCGGCCGGGAAGCCTTGATCAGTATTTCCGTCACGAACTTGGCGGTGTTCCGGGTGGTCCAGTAGTCGGTCACGTACCGTTCGATGGACCCGCCGGCCAGTTCATACCCCTTGTCCTTGGCCCAGAGGCTGATTTTCCTGTAGGTTGCGTGAATCTCCTCGTGGGGCCCTATATGATAGCAGGACACCATCATCTCGCCGCCGAAGCGGTAGGTGTTTTCCTGCTTGAGGGGCGCGAGGGCCTTCTGCAATATCTTGACGGGCTGTTCCCGCTCTTCGAGGCGGTCGTTGATGGAATGGAACCGGATCATCACCGGTCCGGTGATTTCGTTTTCCACTTCCTCCACGAAGTTGGTGAATTCGATGTTGATGATGGAATCCTTGAGGTCGTTTTCATAGACCTGGTCCATGAACAGGAATTTGGAGGAATCCACGTATTTGACCGAAACTTCGCGGATGTCATTGTCGATGACCGTTTCCGCCTCCAGGATGAGGTCGTACCAGTCCTTGACCGAGTCGTGCCTCCTGCGGAGTTGCTCCTGCTCTTCCTCGAGCTCTTTGATCTTGGTCTGGAAAGAGCGCTGGATGGATCGGTAGACGTTGGTTCCGCTGCCTTCGATGAATTCCTTCATCTCTTCGAGCTTGAATCCCATCTGTTTGTAGTACTTGATGACGGGAACCGCCAGCAGGGCGTCGTAGGTGTAATACCTGTAGTTGTTGTAGTCGTGTCTGTGGGAAGGAATGAGGTTGATTTTGTCGTAATATCGCAACGCTTTTTTGGAGATATTACAAATTTTGCTCATGTCGCCTATGAAATAGCGGCCTTTGTCCTTCATCGTTTCCCTCCTGTGGCGTCTTGCACACCGTCCCGAACCTGCCCCACACAGGTTTACCGGGACCGCTCTCTTGGCATCCCCATGAACCGCATTTCTTCAGCCAGTTCCGGAATCAACGACGAAGTTGGAAAAGATCAAAAGCCGGAAAACGGCAACCGTAGCGGCCAATAGGGGAATATGTACTTACTTCCTCTGATGTCGTCCTGTGATTTGAATAATTGTCTTTGCTATCCGAAAAAGGGGAGCGTCCTTGCGAGACGGCTCCCCTTATATAATCAGGATATCAAGCGGTCAATCCTAGCCTTTGATATAGGCATTGATGGTTGCCGCGCCTTCTTCATGAGCCCGGTAGTAGACCCGCAGTTCGTTGTTTCCATCCAGGTCGAAGCGGGTTTCCTCAATGAGTCCGTTGGCTTCGGCGGTCATTAGCGCTTCGATGATTGCTGGCTTCTTGAACGCCTTGTAGTTGCCGTACCGGTCGCGCAGGGCGTCCATGACGCAGTCGGCGCAGGCTTCATCCACCTTGGTGAACATCTTCAGGATCGCGTAGTTGAGGGGGATCATTATGCCTCCTTCTTTTTGAACAGGTCCATGGGATTCATGGAGATGATGAAGATACCGATGGTCATGATCACGGCTGCGGCCCAGGCGATGGGCGGCATGGACCAACCGTCGATGCCCATGGCCAGGCCGAGGACCACCCAGCAGCAGAAGGGGCCCCAGAAGGAGAATGTGCCGTTGCAGGCCATGCCCAGTGCGGCGCCGCACATGGCGTTGCCCTTGTACCAGTACATGAAGGTCAGGTACGCGGCCAGGCCTGCGGCCAGGAACCAGGGCATTGCGGACGCATCGCCGAAGGACTGAGCAACCATGCCCACGGTGTCGGCGCCGGAGATCATGCCGAACAGGGGAACGAGAATGATCAGGTTGGAGAAGCCGGAGGTGACCTGACGGATGGTGATGCCGATTTCAGGGTCGATCATGGAGGTGCCGTAACCGCAGACGCAGCCCTCGATGCCCCAGCACAGGGCGGCCAGGAAGCCGAAAAGCAGGCCCATCATCAGGTTGTCGGCGGCGTTGATGTCCAGGCCGGTGCTGCCGATCATGGCGGAAGCGCCGAAGCAGATGACGATGCCGAAAATCATGCGGCTGTTGAGTTCCTGCTTGAACCAGACACGTCCCAGGATTGCTCCGATAGCCGGGCACAGGGCGGCGATGGGGACAACGATGGAACCTGCCAGTTGCAGGCCGACAACATATGCGGTGGATGCCAGGGGGCCGCCGATGATGGCGGCGGTGACCATGACCAGGCCGGGCTTGGTCTTGATGGTCCGCAGAAAGTCGCCGAAGCGGCCGCGGACGGTCGCGAAGCCGAGAGCCCACATGGCGCTGCAGGTGTCGGTGGTTGCGGCGCCCAAGGCGGCCAGCAGATAGGTGACAGCGAAGGCGGACAGGCCGGACTCGGCGCCGTACCAGACGGTCCAGATGCCCTCGGACATGCCCATGGTCATGAAGGCGGTGTAAAAACCGTACAGAAGGCCGGAGAGCAGAGCAATGACGATTCCCCTGCTCCTGAAGCTCGCGACCAGCTTCTGTTTTGCAGCGACGGCTGCCGGGTTAACTGCAATGGATGCATTCCCCATGGTCGTCTCCTCACACTTAAAAGATGAATACGTGAAACTTCCTCATTAGTACATCCACGCCCGGAAACTCGAAACCGAACGCGGAGACTCCTCACTTGACGGGACAGCCTTCCCATGCAGGGGAAGGTCGACCCTATTAAGTTTGTACCCCTTCCCTTAAGGGGAAGGTCAATGTGAATCTTGTCACTAGTGTCGCGAAGTGGGTGACGCGTACCGGACGGGCAGGAAGAAGGACTGAGTTTCTCCTTCAATGTTGGCAGGTTGTATTTCCTTTCTTGAGCAGCCGTTTTTTTCCTCGTTTAATCAAGAATTTTTGTAGTTTTTCTTTAGAAAAAGGCAACGCTCTTGGTGTGGGGAATCGTTTTGGATGAGAAGATTTCCCTCGGGAAGAATTTGTTCAGCTTCTGACGAAAATCCTTTGTGTCACGAAGTTTAGGCGCCAAAAATGGCCTTCCTGCGTGGCCGTGGCAAAGGAAAGTTCGTCCACTTTTCTTTCGGGAATTCCTCTTTGTCGCAGAGACGCAGCCTTTCTTGTTGGGAATGGTTGCCAAGTACTTCGCTTTTTTTTGGTCGTTCAAATTTTCTCATTCTATAAAATAAATTATTTCAAATTGTTATATTTATCTTTTCCCAAAAGAGGAAAAGAGTGTTGACCTTCCCCCATGGGGCAGGGGCTAGGGTTGATAATCGACGCGAACAAGCAATTGCCTGCTGATGATCGCATCGTTGTGGCAGTAGTTAAAGCTTTGGACTGAAGTAACCGCTCAGTGGGAGTACACATGAGGTATTACGGCGAAGAGGCCCTTGGCCTTATCGAGACCCTTGGAATGGTTCCGGCCATCTACGGTACGGACATTATGCTGAAAACGGCCGACGTGAAGCTCGTTTCCTACGAGAACATCGGCTCAACCCTGGTAGCCGTCATGGTCAAAGGTGACGTGGCCGCTGTCCAGGCTTCGGTCGCCTCCGGTTCCGCCGCAGCCGAGGAAATCGGCAAGCTGACCGCCAAGAATGTCATGCCCCGTCCCATCCGCGGCGTCGGCGACATCGTTTCCGTTCACGGCGTGGAGGCCGATGAGAACGACGCCCCCAGCGCCGAAAAACCGCGCGCCATGGGCATGATCGAGACCTTCGGCATCGTCTTCGTCCTCGAAGCCGCCGACGCCATGATGAAGACCGCAGACGTCGAACTCATTGGGTATGAGAACGTCGCCTCCGGATACATTTCCGTTCTGGTGCAGGGCGATGTGGCCGCCTGCAAGGCCGCTGTGGAAGCCGGTGTCAAGGCCGTGGAAGCCATGGGCGCTGAAGTCTACAGTTCCGTTGTCATCCCCACTCCGCATCCGGACCTGGAAAAGATCACCAAAATCTACGCCATCGAAAACCTGCTTCCCTAGCAGGTGCTTGAAGCGTGGAAACAGGGGAAACCGAACGCACTGATCATGCACGGGAGCGAGAAACGAAATGATTGTTGACAACGATCTGCTCTCCATCCAGCAGGCCAGGATCCTGGCGGAAAACGCTTTTGAAGCCCAGAAACGGCTGGCGTCCTTTCCTCAGGAAAAATTGGACGAGATCGTCGAGCGAGTGGCCGAGGCGGTGGAAGAACACGCCGAAGCCCTTGCGGCCATGTCCGCCGACGAGACCGACAGCGGGAAGCGGCGGGACAAGTGCGTCAAGAACCGGTTCGTCTGCAGCCATGTCCGCGAACACCTGCGGGACATGCGCTGCGTGGGCGTCATTGGCGAAGACCGGGAAAAGCATCTCATGGACATCGGTGTTCCCGTGGGGGTCGTCGTCGCCCTGTGTCCGGTCACCAGTCCGGTTTCCACCACCATCTACAAAACCCTGATCGCCATCAAATCAGGAAACGCCGTCATCTTTTCCCCCCATCCCACGGCCAGAAAAAGCATCGGCCGGGTGCTCGACATCATGATCGAAGCCGCCCAGGCCGCCGGACTGCCCGAGGGATGCCTCGCCTACCTGGACACCGTGACCAAGAGCGGGACCATGGAGCTCATGAATCATCGGGCGACCTCCATGATCCTCGTCAGCGGGGTGCCGGGCATGCTCCAGGCCGCCCACTGCGCGGGGAAGCCGGTCATCTACGGGGGAACGGGCAACGGTCCGGCATTCATTGAGCGCACTGCCGACATCGGGCAGGCCGTCAAGGACATCATTTCCAGCAAGACCTTCGACAACGGCATGGCTCCCTCGGCGGAGCAGTCCATTGTCGTGGACGCCTGCATCGCCCGGGACGTCTGCCGGGCGCTGGAGTCCTGCGGTGCATACTTCATGTGCGAAGAGGAATCGCTCAAGCTTGCCGAACTTTTCTTCTGTCCCGACGGACAGCGCAAGAAGGGAACGGTCGGCCTTTCGGCCGGAGTCCTGGCCCGCAGGGCCGGATTCGACGTACCCGAAGGAACCACCGTGCTGGTGGCCCGCCGCAAGTACGTTTCCGAGACCGATCCCTATTCCCGGGAACTTCTTTCCCCGGTCCTTGCCCTCTATGTGGAGGACGACTGGATGCACGCCTGCGAAAAGTGCATCGAGCTCCTGCTTCACGAGAGGAATTCCCACACCCTGGTTATTCATTCCGGCGACGCCGAGGTCATCCGTCAATTCGCGATGAAGAAGCCCGTGGGCAGGCTTCTGGTCAATACCCCGGCCTCCTTCGGCGGCATGGGGGCGACCACCAATCTCTTCCCCTCCATGACCCTCGGCAGCGGCTCGGCGGGACGCGGCATCACGTCCGATAACGTGTCACCCGCGAATCTTGTCTATGTCCGCAAGGTCGGGTTTGGCGTCAGGAAGATGGATTGCCTGGAGTGTGTGAGCGTGAACGAGGAGGCGTCCTGCCGTTCGGGCAGTGCGCTCATGAACGAGAACGATTCGAAGACGGTGGCGGCTCTGCACCGGATTCTGAAAGAGGCGATTGAAGTCATAAACGGTCCTGCGGATCGATGATGAGAATATCCCTGTAACTGGAGGAAGCATAGTGGATCTTCAAAGTTTCTCTAATAAGCTTGCTGAGGCAACAAAGAACCTGACTCCTGAGGAGCGGGCCTCGTTGAAGAAAATTTTCGAGGGCGTATCCGCAGAAGTTCTCAAGCCCAAACCGGCCGAACCCGTGGCCGTGGTCAAGGAATGCGCGGGTGTTCCCGAAGCCCCGACCGAGCGTCACGTCAAGCTCAAGGAAAACTTCCTGAAGGTGGTCCCGAGCGTCAGCATTCACCGTGCGCGCACCATCACCCAGGTGGCCAAGGAAAACCCCGGCATGCCTGCCATTCTCATGCGCGGCAAGTCCTTCAAGCGTTGCTGCGAGACCGCTCCGCTGGTCATCCAGGATCACGAACTCATCGTGGGCGCGCCCAACGGCGCACCGCGCGCCGGCTCCTTCTCCCCGGACATTGAATGGCGCTGGATGAAGGCCGAGCTGGATACCATCGCCACCCGCCCCCAGGATCCGTTCTATATTTCCGAGGAAGACAAGAAGGAACTGCGTGAGGAAATCTTCCCGTTCTGGGAAAACAAGTCCGTGGACGAATATTGCGAAGGGCAGTACCGCGAAGCGGGCCTGTGGGAAATGTCCGGTGAATCCTATGTTTCCGACTGCTCCTACCATGCGGTGAACGGCGGCGGGGACTCCAACCCGGGCTACGACGTCGTCCTCATGAAGAAGGGCATGCTCGACATCCAGGCCGAAGCCAGAGCCCACCTGAAGGAATTGGACTACGCCAACCCGGACGATATCGACAGGATCTACTTTTACAAGTCCATCATCGACACCGCCGAAGGCGTCATGATCTACGCAAGGCGCATGTCCGAGTACGCAGCCGAACTGGCCGCCAGGGAAACCGATCCCAAGCGCAAGGCGGAACTGCTGAAGATTTCCGAGGTCAACGCCCGCGTTCCGGCCCACGCTCCCGGCACCTTCTGGGAAGCCATCCAGGCCGTGTGGACCATCGAATCCCTGCTGACCCTGGAAGAGAACCAGACCGGCATGTCCATCGGCCGCGTGGACCAGTACATGTACCCGTTCTTCAAAGCCGACCTCGAAGCGGGCCGCATGACCGAGTACGAAGCCTTCGACCTGGCTGGCTGCATGCTGGTGAAGATGTCCGAAATGATGTGGCTGACCTCCGAGGAGGGTTCCAAGTTCTTCGCCGGTTACCAGCCCTTCGTGAACATGTGCGTGGGCGGCGTGACCCGTGAGGGCGTGGACGCCACCAACGATTTGACCTATCTCCTCATGGACGCAGTGCGTCATGTGCGGATCTACCAGCCGTCCCTGGCCACCCGTGTGCACAACAAGTCCCCGCAGAAATATCTGAAGAAGATCGTGGAAGTCATCCGTTCCGGCATGGGCTTCCCGGCCGTGCACTTCGACGATTCCCACATCAAGATGATGCTGGCCAAGGGCGTGAGCATCGAAGACGCGCGCGATTACTGCCTCATGGGCTGCGTCGAGCCGCAAAAGTCCGGCCGACTCTATCAGTGGACCTCCACCGGCTACACCCAGTGGCCCATCTGCATCGAGCTGGCCCTGAACCACGGCGTGCCCCTCTGGTACGGCAAGCAGGTCACCCCGGACATGGGCGACATCTGCCAGTATGACACCTACGAGAAGTTCGAGGCTGCGGTCAAGGAACAGATCAAGTGGGTCACCGAGAAGACCAGCATTGCCACGGTCATCTCCCAGCGCGTCCACAGAACGCACGCTCCCAAACCGCTCATGTCCATGATGTACGAAGGTTGCATGGAGTGCGGCAGGGACGTGTCCGCAGGCGGTGCCGTGTACAACTTCGGCCCGGGCGTGGTCTGGAGCGGCCTGGCCACTTACGTGGATTCCATGGCCGCCATCAAGAAGCTCGTGTTCGAGGACAAGAAGTACACCCTGCAGCAGCTTAACGAAGCCCTGGTGGCCGAGTTCAAGGGGCACGAGCAGATCAAGGCCGACTGCCTGGCCGCGCCCAAGTACGGCAACGACGACGATTACGCCGACCTCATCGCCGCCGACCTGGTGCACTTCACCGAGCAGGAGCATCGCAAATACAAGACCCTGTATTCGGTCCTGAGCCACGGCACCCTGTCCATTTCCAACAACACTCCGTTCGGCCAGCTGCTGGGCGCTTCCGCCAACGGCCGCGACGCCTGGATGCCGCTTTCCGACGGCATCAGCCCGACCCAGGGCGCGGACTTCAAGGGCCCCACCGCCATCATCAAGTCCGTTTCCAAGATGGCCAACGACAACATGAATATCGGCATGGTGCACAACTTCAAGCTCATGTCCGGCCTGCTGGAGACCCCGGAAGGCGAGAACGGCATCATTACCCTGATCCGTACCGCCTGCATGCTGGGCAACGGCGAAATGCAGTTCAACTACCTGGACAACGAAACCCTCCTCGATGCTCAGAAGCACCCCGAAAAGTATCGCGACCTCGTTGTCCGCGTGGCCGGATACAGCGCCTTCTTCGTCGAACTCTGCAAGGATGTTCAGGACGAGATCATCAGCCGCACCATGCTGCATGAAATATAGCGCCTAGTCACACCGTCCCGGGATTCGAGAACCGCAAGCAGCAGAGAAAACACCGTGATCGAAAGAAAAGCACTCATATTCAACATACAGAAATACAACATGTATGACGGTCCGGGTGTGCGAACCCTGGTGTTCTTCAAAGGATGCCCCCTGCGCTGCGAGTGGTGCTCGAATCCCGAGGGCCAATACCGTCGCTTCCAGGTCCTCTTCAAAAAGAACGCCTGTGTCCATTGCGGCGCGTGCGTGCCTGTCTGCCCGTCCGGAATTCACCGGTCTTCACCGGGCACAGGGCACGAAATCGCCCGGGACCTGGAATGCGTCGGTTGTCGCCGATGCGAGAAGGTCTGTCCCGAACAGGCTCTGGCCATTGTCGGTGAGCGGAAAACCATTTCCGAGCTCATGGACATCATTGAAGAGGACCGTCCGTTCTACGAAATGTCCGGCGGCGGCGTCACCCTGGGCGGCGGCGAAGTGCTCATGCAGCCCGAGGCCGCGGCGAGCCTGCTTCAGGTCTGCAAGCGGCGCGGAATCAACACGGCCATCGAGACCTGCGGCTACGCACGCCCCGAGACCATTGAAAAGGTGGCCGGGTTCGTGGACCTCTTCCTCTACGACGTGAAGCACATGGATTCCGACAAGCACCACCAACTGACGGGCGTTCGCAACGAAATGATCCTGGGCAACCTCAAGTGGCTCCTGGAAAATCGCTGTAACGTGAAGATCAGGATGCCCTTGCTCAAGGGCTGCAACGACGGCGAGTCCGAGATCCATCAGCTGATAGACTTCCTGAAGCCGTATCAGGACTACAAGAATTTCAAGGGCGTGGATTTGCTCCCCTATCACAAGATGGGCGTGAACAAGTACGACCAGCTCGGCTGGGAATATCCCATCGAAGGGGACCCCAAGCTGAGCGACGCGGACCTCGAACGCATCGAGGGCTGGATCAGGAAATACGATTTTCCTGTCTCTGTGGTGAGGCACTGAGACGCACACGTAATTTTCAATGATTGAGGGGAATGACGCTATGACAGCACTTGGATTCATTGAGACGAGAGGCCTGCTCGCAGCCATCGAGGGCGCGGACGCCATGCTCAAGGCGGCCAACGTGCGCCTTTTGGAGAAACACCTTGTGGGCGGCGGTCTGGTGACCATCACCGTTGCGGGCGAGGTGTCTGCGGTCCGGGCGTCCGTGGACGCCGCCATTGCGGCCATCGGGCGTATCGACGGTTCTGTCCTTGTTTCCGAGCATGTCATCGCTCGTCCGGACGAGGAGGTTTCCCGAATCATCGCCACCGAGCCGGTTACGGTGCAGGAACAGGAGGCTGAAAGCGCTTCCGATTCCGTGGCCGAAGTTCCCGTGAGCAAAGAGTCCGACGAGGCTCCGCAAGCTGAAGAGGCGCCTGCCGAAGAATCCGCTTCCGCGGAAAAGTCCGTGAAGGTTGAGGCCCCCAAGGCCGCGCCCGAACTGCACAACGTCTCCCAGCTCAAGAAAATGAAAGTCAACAGGTTGCGGCAGATTGCCCGTTCCCTGGAAGGGGTTTCCCTGACCGAGGACGAGATCAAATCGGCCACCAAGAAGAACCTGATTGAAACGATTGTAAATGCATATAGGCAGATAGAGGAGTAACCCAATGGTAGATAAGGATTTACTGTCCATTCAGGAAGCACGTTCCCTGGTTCGTGCTGCGAAAAAGGCCCAGGTCGAATTCGCACAGTTGAGTCAGGAACGCGTTGACGGCATCGTCAAGGCCATCGCCGATGCTGCAAAGGCCGAGGCCGAATCCCTGGCCGCCCTGGCCGTGGAGGAAACCGGTTTCGGCAAGGTGCAGGACAAGAAGGTCAAAAACATTCTTGCCAGCGAAAAGCTCATCGAAGCCATCAAGGACATGAAGACCATCGGCGTGCTCAAGGACGACAAGGAGCACAAGATCGTCGAAATCGCCGTGCCCATGGGCGTCATCGCAGGGATCGTTCCTTCCACCAACCCCACGTCCACGACCATCTACAAGTCCATCATCGCGTTGAAGTCCGGCAACGCCATCGTCTTCACCCCGCACCCCAGCGCCAAGAAATGCATCGGACGCACCGTGGAAGTCATCCGCGGCGTGCTGCACGACTGCGGCGTGAGCGAGGACCTGGTCAGCGTCATGAGCGTGCCCACCATCCAGGGCAGCGGCGAACTCATGAAGGTCGCGGACCTCATCCTGGCCACCGGCGGACCGGGCATGGTCAAGGCCGCATACAGTTCCGGCACCCCGGCCCTGGGCGTGGGCGCGGGCAACGTTCCGGCCTACATCGAACGCAGCGCCGACATCGAGGACGCCGTTTCCAAGATCATGTCCTCCAAGACTTTCGACAACGGCACCATCTGCGCTTCCGAACAGTCCATCGTCACCGAATCCTGCATCGCCCAAAAGGTCAAGGCCACCCTGGCGGCGCAGGGCGGTTACTTCCTGCACGACGAAGAGTTGGAAAAGGTCAAGCGCGTCATGGAACGCGGCAACGGTTCCATGAACCCGGCCATCGTGGGCCGCGACGCCTGCTACATCGCCAAGCTTGCGGGCATCTCGGTCCCCGCCGGAACCCGTCTGCTGATTTCCGACGAAAAGGGCGTTGGACCCAAGTATCCATTCTCCAAGGAAAAGCTTACCGCGCTCCTCGGTTTCTACGTGGTTGAAGACTGGAAGGAGGCTTGCGAACTCTGCCACGCCCTGTTGGAAAACGGCGGCGTGGGCCACTCCCTGGCCATCCATTCCCGCAACGAAGAGGTCATCCGCGAGTTCGGTCTGAAGAAGCCCGTGTCCAGGATGCTGGTGAACACCCCGTCCACTCAGGGCGCAGTGGGCATCTCCACCTCCCTGTTCCCGTCCTTCACCCTGGGCTGCGGCGCAGTGGGCGGCAGCGCCACCTCGGACAACGTCACTCCGTTGAACCTGATGAACGTGCGCCGTATCGCCTACGACCTGGGCAGCACCTGCCGCCATGACGCTGGTCGCCGGGAACAGTCCACGTCCGTCGACATCAACGCCATCACCGCGATGATAGTCGAGCAGCTGAAGCAGATGGCTTAATCCCGGAAGGGACATAAACATATACCGGATAAAATAAATTAAAGGAGAATAACATGTTGTCTTCTAACGCACTCGGAATGATCGAGACCAAAGGCCTCGTTGGCGCCATCGAGGCAGCCGACGCCATGGTGAAAGCAGCCAACGTCACCCTGATCGGCAAGACCAAGGTCGGCGGCGGACTGGTGACCGTCATGGTCCGTGGCGACGTGGGCGCCGTCAAGGCTGCCACCGACGCGGGCGCAGCAGCCGCCAAGAACGTCGGCGAACTGGTCAGCGTTCACGTCATTCCCCGCCCGCATGGCGAAGTGGAAACCATCCTGCCCAAGACGGAAGGTTAATACGTTTGGTCGTGAAAGCCTCGCGGGAGCGTTTTCATGACCTTCGAAAGTGGAGGAGGGGGTCGAACCTTCGCCCCCCTCCGCTGCACCCGTGAACCAACACTGACGGGAACTGCGTCATGTCCCTGCATGATGCTTCAAGGGAACGCCGGTTATCATTTGTAAGCGAAACGAGCGATGAACGAAAAAGCCATTGAAGAAATTTTGGGCGGAGTCATCAGGAATGTCCTCAGCGAACTGAAGGGCCAAAGCCCGGTCAGCGCAGCGGGCCTGAACACCACCGACTCCATCCCGGTGGAACTCTCCGCGCGCCATGTCCATTTGAGCGAAGCCGACGCCGTGGAGCTGTTCGGCCATGCACTGACCCCGGTCCGTGAACTTTCCCAGCCCGGCCAGTTCCTGGCCAAGGAGCGCGTGCGCCTCATCGGTCCCAAGGGCGTCATGGACAACGTGGCCGTGCTTGGGCCTTCCCGCGACAGCTCCCAGGTGGAAGTCTCCAAGACCGACGCCCGCATCCTCGGTGTGGATGCTCCGGTCCGCCAGTCCGGTGACGTCGCCGGAACCCCCGGCATCATCCTGGCCTCCCAGACCGGCATCGTCGGCCTGGAAGAAGGCGTGATCGTGGCCTCGCGCCACATCCACATGTCCCCGGCCGATGCCTCCAGGTTCGGCGTTGCCGACAGCGACAAGGTCAGCGTGCATCTGGATTCCGACCGCCCCGTGACCCTCGAAGAGGTGCTGGTGCGTGTCGGCGACTCGTTCAATCTGGCCATGCACATCGACCCGGATGAAGGCAACAGCTCCGGCTGGAACTCCCAGGTCACCGGCCGGATCGTCGGCAGGAACTAACGGAGCGGATATGGATTTTGCAGCCATCGACCAGCAGATAGGCGCCCTTGAGGATTGCCTGGAAAAGACCATCCCGGTCGGCGCGGACGAGAAGCTCCACGTGGGAGTCGATCTCGGCACGGCCTACATCGTCGTTGTGGTCCTGAACGCCGAAAAACAGCCCGTGGCCTGCGCCATGGAGTTTGCCCAGGTGGTCAAGGACGGCTTGGTCGTTGACTATATCGGAGCCACCCGCATCGTCCGCAAGCTGGTGGATGAACTGGAAGAACGGCTGGGGCGCACCCTGACCCACGCCGCCATCGCCGTTCCTCCGGGCACCGGGGAAGGCGACTGCAAGACTCACCGATACGTGGTGGAGGGAGCGGGCCTGGAAGTGACTTCCATTCTGGACGAGCCCACTGCGGCCAACGCCGTGCTCGGCCTGGAGAACGGCGTCATCGTGGACATCGGCGGCGGCACCACCGGCCTGTCCGTGCTGGAGGAGGGCAAGGTGACCTACGTGGCCGACGAGGCCACCGGCGGCACCCATGTCTCCCTGGTGCTCTCGGGCAATTTCGGCGTCTCCTTTGTGGAGGCCGAGGAAATCAAGAAGCAGACCGACAGGCAGGACGAGATTCTTCCTGTGGTGCGCCCGGTGGTCCAGAAAATGGGCACCATCGTCAAGCGGCATATCGAGGGGCGGGATGTTTCCGCCGTCTATCTGGTGGGAGGTACCTGCTGTCTCAAAGGCATGGAGCAGGTCATGGAAAAGGAGATCGGCGTGCCGGTCCGCAAACCCGCCAACCCCTTTCTTGTCACTCCCCTGGGCATCGCTCTCAACTGCGGAGTGTAGGAGATCTCCATGGATGTGAATGAATTGGTCGCCACCATCGCCCGGGAGGTCCTGAAACAGCTCCGGGGCGAATCCGCCGGAGACTGCGTCACGGTCCTGGCCGATCGCGACTGCCTTCTGGACGCCAAGCTCCGGGAATGCCTGGGCGGGGATTGCGAATTTTTCTATTTCGGCGACGACCTGCGCGATCGGAAGCCCGGCCGCTTCATCCTGCCTTTCCTCTCCTGTTCCGACATGGCCGACATGGCCTCGGGCAAGGCGTCCGGACCCTGCATGTCCGAAGTGCTCAGGCTGCTGTTGCATGGAACCGAGGTGGAAGTTCTCGAATTCGAATACAGGGCCCATGCGGAAACCGCGCCCGGCCCGCTGTACAGCCTGTATGAATCCCACGAGGACACCCTGGCCGGATTCGGCCTTCGCGCATTCAGGCCCAAGCGTCCGGACACCGTCCGGTTCCGGGAAACCCTTGTAACGGAGGCCGTGGTCAACGAGGCCGGGGAACAGGGTGCATCTGTTCTCATGGTGCCCGTGACCGCGCAGGTCACCCCGCTTGCGGCAGAAGCCGCCGTCAACCTGAATATCACCATTCGGAAATCTTTGTAGGAAGGTGAGCTTATGATGATCGGCAAGGTTATCGGCAACGTGTGGGCCACGCGCAAGGAAGACACCCTCAGCGGTTTGAAGCTGATGGTGGTTCAGCGCCTGGACGCCGCCAAAGGCGGCAGCCATGAAAGCTTCGTTGCCGTGGACTGTGTCGGGGCCGGGATCGGCGAGCAGGTGCTGGTGACGACCGGCAGCTCCGCGCGCAAGGCGCTCGACAATGAGCACGCCCCGGTCGACGCGGCCATTGTGGGCATCATCGACGAAGTGCAGGCCAAGGCGGAGGACTAGGGCATGGATACCCTGGGCGTCGTGGAGTGCAGGAGCATCGCTGCCGGTGTGGAAGTGGCGGACGGCATGATGAAGGTGGCCGACGTGGAACTTGTCCGGGCCTCCACCATCTGTTCCGGCCGCTACATGATCCACGTGGCCGGCGACCGCGAGGCCGTCTCCACCTCGGTGCGCCACGCGGAAGAATCCGGCCGCGCCCTCAAGGGCAGCTTCGTCATCTCCAACGTCTCCCGGCAGGTCCTGGAAGTCCTGAAAAAGGACGCCAGTATCGGCACGGTGGAAGCTCTCGGCGTCATCGAATGCCGCAGCGTCTCCTCCGGGGTGGCCGCGGCAGACGTGGCCGTGAAGCGTTCGGCCGTCGACCTGGCCCGTCTCGTGACCGGGCAGGGCATCAACGGGAAATCATATTTCGTGATCTGCGGTGATGTCGCTTCGGTGGAGGAAGCCGCCGGGGCCGCAAGCGCCGCATTGGGCAAGAACCTTGTAGAGGCGGTCGTCATTCCGAGACCGGACGCCTCGGTCGTAAAATCCTTGATCAGGGGGGTGAGGTAGAAAATGAAGAAGAAACTCGTGGAAGTGGGCGGTATCGATCCATACATCTGTCTGGATAGCGCCAAGTTCTATGCGGAACCCGACATGATCCTGACTCCGGGAGCCAAGGACGAGCTGTGCAGGCGGGGAATTTCCATCGTGTACACTCCGAAACCCGAGCCGGTGTCCTGCGCTTCCGGTGGGCACGTGGCCTCCTGCGCCCAGGAAGGACATGCCGAATGCGCTGATGACGGATGCCTGGAAAAATTTGTCCTGGCCGTGGCCGCAATGCTGAAACAGGAATACGGGATCGACGATCCCGAAGTGTTGCGGAGCCTGAGCTGTCAGGTTGTGAAAACCATCAAGGAAAACATTTAATCGTTGGATATTAGGAGGAGAACATCATGATGAACGCACTGGGTATGATCGAAACCAAGGGACTCGTCGGAGCCATTGAAGCCGCCGACGCCATGGTCAAGGCCGCCAACGTCGAACTCGTTGGCCGCGAACAGGTCGGCGGCGGTCTGGTGACCGTCATGGTCCGTGGCGACGTGGGTGCGGTGAAGGCCGCCACCGATGCGGGCGCTGCCGCCGCCAACAACGTGGGCGAACTGCTGAGCGTCCATGTCATCCCCCGCCCGCACAGCGAAGTTGAACTGATCCTTCCCGCCCGCTCCGGCGAGTAGGGATTTGGGGCGCAGGCCATACGCTCCCTTTGGTCTGCGCCCTTTTCCCATCTGGTCGAGGGGCTGGGCTAAGCACGCCCGTTTTCATTGCAGGGACCTGTTCCCGTCCTTCTCGTCCTGCAGGGGAGCCGAATTTTCTTGTCGACCTGAACACCGGTCGACGCGGCGAACGCTCCCGAGGCGTTGCCGGGCGTTCCGGGAGAGCGCCGAACACGTTGAATCATTGATTTCCGAGTCTCGGATAGATTGGAGAATACGGTGACACAATTCTACGGAAAAACAAAAATATGCTACGGTGAGGATTCCCTGGAAACCCTGGAGCATGTCCCGGCGAAGCAGGCCTTCATCGTTACGGATCCCTTCATGGTCAAGGTCGGCTTCGCGGACCGTGTCAAGAGCCATCTGGACCGCGCGGGCATTCCTCACCACACCTTCGACGGCGTGGAACCCGATCCGTCCCTGGAGGTCGTGACCAAAGGGGCCAAGCTGTTTCTGCGGGACGAAGCCGACCTGATCATCGCCTTGGGCGGCGGCTCACCCATCGACGCGGCCAAGGCCATTTCCTTTTTTGCCCACAAGGCCCGGACGGATAAGCCCAAGCCGACCCTGGTGGCCATTCCCACCACCGCGGGCACCGGGTCGGAAGTGACCGCCATCTCCGTGGTCACGGACAAGGTGAACGAGGTCAAGATTCCGCTCAATGACGAGCTTCTCATACCGGACATGGCCATTCTGGACCCACGGTTCACTCGCTCGCTGCCGTCGCACGTGACCGCGGCCACGGGCATGGACGTCCTGACCCACGCCATAGAGGCCTACACCTCCAGGCAGGCCAACGCCTTCACGTCCATCTACGCCAAGTACGCCATGCGCTACGTGTTCGAATATCTTCACCGGGCGTATGTGAACGGCGACGACATGGAAGCCAGGAGCCAGATGTTGGTCGGGTCCTGCATGGCGGGTATGGCCTTCAACAACAGCGGGCTGGGCATCACCCACAGTGTGGCCCACAGCCTGGGCGGCATCTTTCACATTCCGCACGGCTTGGCCAATGCCGTGCTTCTGCCGCACGCCATCCGGTTCAACAGCTTTGACGCGGGTATCCGCTATCAGGAAATCGCCCGGATGCTGGGCATGCCCGCCGAAACCGTGGAAGAGGGCGTCGAGAGCCTGATCAAGGCCGTGATCGAATTGAACGAATCCATGGGCATCCCCACCCAGGTGCGGGGGCTCAAGATCGAAGAGAAGGCCTATCGCGACCACATGGACGTCGTGGCCAAGAATGTTTTGGAAGACATCTGCACCGAAGGCAACCCGAGACGGCCGTCCCACGGCGACGTCAAGCTGTTGCTGGAGCAGTGCTGGTAAGAACCCCGAGGACCGTTTTTTCTGAAAGGGGAAGACAATGCAAGACCAGATTGTGGCGAAGATAAAGGATGCAGGTGTGGTGGGTGCCGGTGGGGCCGGCCTGCCCACCCATGTGAAGGCCGGGGCGACCGTGCATACGGTGTTGGTCAACGGCGCTTCCTGCGAACCTCTGCTCATGAGCGACCCGCACCTCCTGGAGACGGAGATCGACATGGTCGTTCGCGGATTGGAAACCATCATGGACTGTGTGGGCGCCGAGCGCGGCGTCATTTGCCTCAAGGGCAAGCACGGGAAGGCCATGGAAGTGGTCCGCGAGCGTGTGTCCAAGGATGCCTCCGGCCGCCTCGAGGCTTTTGAATTGGGCGATTTCTACCCGGCGGGCGACGAGCAGGTTCTGGTGCGCGAGGTGCTGGGCGAGACCATTCCCGAACGCGGCCTGCCTCTGCAGGTGGGGGCCGTGGTCAGCAATGTGGAGTCGCTTCTGAACGTGGCCTGCGCCATGGACGGCGCGCCCGTGACCCACCGCTACGTCACCGTCACCGGCGAGGTTGCCCGGCCCATGGTGGTCAAGGTTCCCGTGGGCGCGCTGGTCAAGGACGTGCTCGCCTTTGCGGGCGGTCCCACCATTTCCGAATACAAGGTGGTGGACGGCGGCCCCATGATGGGCCGCGTGTTGCCGGACACCGAACAGTCCGTGACCAAGACCACCTCCGGTCTCATCGTGCTGCCCCCCGACCATCCGGTGGTGGCCCCGAAGATCATGGACCCCGAGCGCATCCGCCGCATCACCACCACGGTCTGCTGCCAGTGTTCGCGGTGTACGGACCTGTGCCCGCGCAACCTGTTGGGTCATTCCCTGCATCCCCACAAGCTCATGCGCGTGCTCCATTCGCAGATCATGGAGACCGAGGCGGCCAAGGAAGCGTTGCTCTGTTCCGAATGCGGACTGTGCGAGAAATTCGCCTGTCCCATGGGCGTGTCTCCCCGAGAGATCAACGCCCAGATCAAGAAGGTGCTCATGGGCAACCGCGTGGCCTGGGAAGCGGGTGACAAGGAATACAGGGCCAACCCGTTCCGGGAGAATCGCGCCGTTCCCACCAGGCGCCTCATCCAGCGTCTGGGCCTGACCAAATACGACGGGCATCCGGAGTACGCCGGTGAATACAGTACTTCTCTGGCGCGTATTCCACTACGCCAGCACATCGGCGCGCCGTCCACCTGCGTGGTTTCCGTGGGCGACCGGGTGAGCAGGGGCGACCTGCTCGGCGAAGTTCCCGAAGGCGCAATGGCCGCCCGGGTGCATTCCAGCATCGGCGGCGTGGTCGAATCCATTGCCGACGGCATAGTAACCATCAAGGCTTAAGGGGAGATATATCATGAATTTGCGCACAATCGGCTGCGTCGAACTGAACAGCGTCGCTCTGGGTATGCACACTGCGGACGAAATGCTCAAGGCCGCGGAAGTGGAATTGGTCATGGCGCGTCCCACCTGCCCGGGCCGCTACATCGTCATCGTCACCGGCGACGTTGGAGCCGTGAAGAGTTCCGTGGAAACCGGCCGCCGTATAGGCGCGGACATGGTCGTGGACTGGTTCACCATCCCCAGCGTGCACCCGGATGTGGTCCCGGCCCTCACCGGCACCACCATGGCCCCGCGCATCGACGCCCTGGGCGTCATCGAAACCTGCACCACCGCCTCCTGCATTCTGGCTGCGGACGCCGCCGCCAAGTCCGGCTCGGTACATCTGTTGGAAATCCGCACGGCCTCCGGTCTGGCGGGCAAGGCCTTCGTGACCATGACCGGCGACGTCGCTTCCGTGCAGTCCTCGGTGGACGCGGGCGTTGCGGGCGTTGGCGAGGCTGGGCCGGTCCACAGCCACGTGGTCATTCCGTCCCCGAGCGAAGAACTCAAGGCCCAGCTGCTGTAGGCCGTCGCAAACCGTTTTTTTGAGGAGGCTGATATGTCGTACATTCCCGAGGAGCCGAAACAGCGGGTCATCCAGGAATACGTGCCGGGCAAGCAGGTCACGCTGGCCCATGTGATCGCCAGCCCTCAGAAAAGCATCTACCTGAAGCTGGGACTGGACAACGACGCGGCCGGGGCCATCGGCATCATGACCATCACCCCCAGCGAAGGCGTGATCATCGCCGCGGACGTGGCCACCAAGGCCGCGGACGTGGAGATCGGTTTCCTGGACCGCTTCGGCGGTTCCCTGCTGTTCACGGGCGACGTGGCCAGCGTGGAGGCGGGGCTGCGTGCGGTGCTCGATTACTTCGGTGACGTGCTGCACTATTCGTCGGTTGAACTTACCCGCTCCTAGGAAGCGGCCCGGCCATGAAAAAGGTCATGTTCGTGGGCGAGACCCGCGTGGGCAAGAGCTCGCTCATCCGGGCGCTCTCCGGCGAGGAGTACACGTCGCACCGGGCCATGGCCGTGGAATACGTCGGCCGGTTCGTCAACACCCCGGGAGAGTTCCTGGAGAACAGCTGGTTCTACAATGCGCTCATCACCACGTCGGCGGATTGCGACATGCTGGTCTTTGTCCAGGACGCCACGCGCGGCAGCAGTCTGTTTCCGCCCCTGTTCGCCCCCATTTTCAACCGCAGGGTGGTGGGCGTGGTCTCCAAGGTGGACGCACCGGAGGCCGATGTGGCTCGGGCCGAGCGGTTTCTCAATAATGCCGGAGCCAGGGACATTGTTTATGCCAGCGTGGTGACCGGGGAAGGACTCGATACGCTTGCAGAGATGATTGGATAGTTTTTGAGAAGCCCAGCTCCTTGGGAAGGGGATGGACAAGTGAAAGGCCGCACTGGAAACAGCGCGGCCTTTCTGTTTATCTTGAAATATAGCTAGTTACATCCTGGATGTTTTTTTGGGTAAATGGTTTTGTCTTTATATCTATTGCCCTCCCCATGTCGTCAATGGAAATCTAATGGGCTATAATGATTGTGTGTTTTGTCGATATGTTGCAACCATGTATTTTGTGGAGAATGGATAGAGCCGTGTTTGAGCTGGCGTACAATCGCTAATCGGCCAACTCGGTCGTTTTCAGGTTTCGCCCTGAAGGCGACTTACTTTTTCGCTGGCGCAGGAAAAAGTAAGCAAAAACCGCGCTTCCTCTCGTCCAGTCCGCAATTCTCTCATCAGGAAACGCTTACAGCCCGTTCGGATAAAACAGCAATGCTCCCGTTGGTCGCCGCTGTTTTCTGACCTCACGGCCTGAACGTTTCCATGATTCGTGAATCCAGCGGGAGTGAGTGCCCGCAATGATTTGAGCTTTCCACTCAGTTTTTCAAGTGATCAGTTGTCGGCTTCGAAATGCGGCGATCACTCGCAGCTCTTCGTGGGCTGGAGGGTTTGGGGGAGAGGTCGCAGGAGAGGGGGAAAGGGAGGGGCGGCCCGGAGCCGCCTCCCTT